>NZ_CM173225.1:657500-3782500 GCF_057747805.1 Xylophilus sp. PBN-3R | reverse complement strand
ATATAATTCAACACCAAAGCAGCTTTGCGAGAGGCTGTTTTGTTGTTGATCGCGATAGTGCGATTGATCGGCTGTTCTTTAAAAATTCATAGAGTCGAATCAGCGCTGCTGATGGAAAGAAGGACCGAGGTTCTTCACCGTGCCATCAGCAGCATGAATTTTTGATTGCGTCAAAACGAATATTCAGACCAAGTCTGGAATTCAAATGTATCGATCCGCAAGGGTCATACGGCATAACGCGCCAGGTGAAAGACCTGGCAATTCCTTGAAACGACGGCGGTGTTTCGATAAGAAACGTCAAAGTTATAGGGTCAAGTGAATAAGAGCATGTGGTGGATGCCTTGGCGATGATAGGCGAAGAAGGACGTGATAGCCTGCGATAAGCTTCGGGGAGCTGGCAAATTAGCTTTGATCCGGAGATTTCCGAATGGGGAAACCCACCCTTTTAGGGTATCGCATGATGAATACATAGTCATGCGAGGCGAACCGGGTGAACTGAAACATCTCAGTAGCTCGAGGAAAAGACATCAACCGAGATTCCGAAAGTAGTGGCGAGCGAAATCGGAAGAGCCTGTCAGTGATAGCACGACTGTTAGCAAAATGATCTGGAAAGGTCGGCCATAGCAGGTGATAGCCCTGTATGCGAAAACAGACGTGTGGTACTAAGTTGACGACAAGTAGGGCGGGACACGTGTAATCCTGTCTGAATATGGGGGGACCATCCTCCAAGGCTAAATACTCATCATCGACCGATAGTGAACTAGTACCGTGAGGGAAAGGCGAAAAGAACCCCGGGAGGGGAGTGAAATAGATCCTGAAACCGCATGCTTACAAAAAGTAGGAGCCCGCAAGGGTGACTGCGTACCTTTTGTATAATGGGTCAGCGACTTACATTCAGTGGCAAGGTTAACCGAATAGGGAAGCCGTAGAGAAATCGAGTCCGAATAGGGCGTCCAGTCGCTGGGTGTAGACCCGAAACCAAGTGATCTATCCATGGCCAGGATGAAGGTGCCGTAACAGGTACTGGAGGTCCGAACCGACTAGTGTTGCAAAACTAGCGGATGAGCTGTGGATAGGGGTGAAAGGCTAAACAAACTTGGAAATAGCTGGTTCTCTCCGAAAACTATTTAGGTAGTGCCTCGCGTATTACCTTCGGGGGTAGAGCACTGTTTTGGCTAGGGGGTCATGGCGACTTACCAACCCAAGGCAAACTCCGAATACCGAAGAGTACAGCGCGGGAGACAGAGCACCGGGTGCTAACGTCCGGACTCAAGAGGGAAACAACCCAGACCGCCAGCTAAGGTCCCTAAAATTGGCTAAGTGGGAAACGAAGTGGGAAGGCTAAAACAGTCAGGATGTTGGCTTAGAAGCAGCCATCATTTAAAGAAAGCGTAATAGCTCACTGATCGAGTCGTCCTGCGCGGAAGATGTAACGGGGCTAAGCCAGTTACCGAAGCTGCGGATGTGCAATTTATTGCACGTGGTAGGAGAGCGTTCTGTAGGCCTGTGAAGGTGTCTTGTAAAGGATGCTGGAGGTATCAGAAGTGCGAATGCTGACATGAGTAGCGTTAAAGGGGGTGAAAAGCCCCCTCGCCGTAAGCGCAAGGTTTTCTACGCAACGTTCATCGGCGTAGAGTGAGTCGGCCCCTAAGGCGAGGCAGAGATGCGTAGCTGATGGGAAACAGGTCAATATTCCTGTACCGATCAATAGTGCGATGTGGGGACGGAGAAGGTTAGCTCAGCCAACTGTTGGACATGTTGGTTCAAGCCTGTAGTCGTGCCTGGTAGGCAAATCCGCCGGGCTTAGATGAGGGGTGATAACGAGTCTGCTTACAGACGAAGTGAGTGATACCCTGCTTCCAGGAAAAGCCACTAAGCTTCAGCTATTGACGACCGTACCGCAAACCGACACTGGTGCGCGAGATGAGTATTCTAAGGCGCTTGAGAGAACTCGGGAGAAGGAACTCGGCAAATTGACACCGTAACTTCGGAAGAAGGTGTGCCTTTAGTAGGTGAAGGGATTTACTCCTGGAGCTGAGAAAGGTTGCAAAAAATCGGTGGCTGCGACTGTTTATTAAAAACACAGCACTCTGCAAACACGAAAGTGGACGTATAGGGTGTGACGCCTGCCCGGTGCTGGAAGATTAAATGATGGGGTGCAAGCTCTTGATTGAAGTCCCAGTAAACGGCGGCCGTAACTATAACGGTCCTAAGGTAGCGAAATTCCTTGTCGGGTAAGTTCCGACCTGCACGAATGGCGTAACGATGGCCACACTGTCTCCTCCCGAGACTCAGCGAAGTTGAAATGTTTGTGATGATGCAATCTCCCCGCGGAAAGACGGAAAGACCCCATGAACCTTTACTGTAGCTTTGTATTGGACTTTGAACGGATCTGTGTAGGATAGGTGGGAGGCTTTGAAGCAGGGTCGCTAGATCTTGTGGAGCCAACGTTGAAATACCACCCTGGTGCGTTTGAGGTTCTAACCTAGGTCCATTATCTGGATCGGGGACAGTGCATGGTAGGCAGTTTGACTGGGGCGGTCTCCTCCCAAAGCGTAACGGAGGAGTTCGAAGGTACGCTAGTTACGGTCGGACATCGTGACGATAGTGCAATGGCATAAGCGTGCTTAACTGCGAGACTGACAAGTCGAGCAGATGCGAAAGCAGGACATAGTGATCCGGTGGTTCTGTATGGAAGGGCCATCGCTCAACGGATAAAAGGTACTCTGGGGATAACAGGCTGATACCGCCCAAGAGTTCATATCGACGGCGGTGTTTGGCACCTCGATGTCGGCTCATCTCATCCTGGGGCTGTAGCCGGTCCCAAGGGTATGGCTGTTCGCCATTTAAAGAGGTACGTGAGCTGGGTTTAAAACGTCGTGAGACAGTTTGGTCCCTATCTTCCGTGGGCGCTGCAGATTTGAGGAAGCCTGCTCCTAGTACGAGAGGACCGGAGTGGACGCACCTCTGGTGTATCGGTTGTCACGCCAGTGGCATTGCCGAGTAGCTAAGTGCGGAAGAGATAACCGCTGAAAGCATCTAAGCGGGAAACTCGTTTCAAGATGAGATCTGCCGGGGCCTTGAGCCCCCTGAAGAGTCGTTCTAGACCAGGACGTTGATAGGTCAGGTGTGGAAGCGCAGTAATGCGTTAAGCTAACTGATACTAATTGCTCGTGCGGCTTGACCCTATAACTTTGATAGCCCCCCCCAAAGGGAAACAGCTTCAAGGTGTTATGCCAAGACGTAATCAAAATATAAGCTGATTCCAAACTCTATGAATTCGCCGTCCTGAACTCAACAGCAGGACAGCAACCCTTTATGCCTGATGACCATAGCGAGTTGGTACCACTCCTTCCCATCCCGAACAGGACAGTGAAACGACTCCGCGCCGATGATAGTGCGGGTTCCCGTGTGAAAGTAGGTCATCGTCAGGCTCTTACAGCCAGCAATACCCCTCAGTCGAAAGATTGAGGGGTTTTGTCTTTGGGGGAACGGAAATGGATGTTGCAGCCAGTTGTGCCACTACGAATCGAATCGTCGGCAAAAACATCATGGCAAATTGCAATCAACCCATCAAGCTGATGTCAATGACAATGTGAATGATGTCTTACCGCCGTGTGACTGCACCGAAATGTCGCCGCCGTGCGCCCTTGCAATCGCCCGACTGATGGCGAGGCCGAGGCCGACACCGTCGAGATCAGAACGTACACGCGACTTGTCGCCGCGGAAAAAGCGGTTGAAAAGTGATGGCAGCACTTGCGGCGGAATATCCTGCCCATCGTTTTCCACGATTACCTTGGTGTTGCCGGCTTCAGAACACATCGTGACCGTGATGCAGCCTGCCGGTGGCGTATATCTAAGGGCGTTCGACAGAAGGTTTCCCAAGGCGCGCCGTACCATCAAACGGTCGCCGATCACTCTGGCGTCTCCCCAGACTGCAAGTCGCACCTCACGTTCTTCCGCCATTGCCTCGTAGAAATCGAACAAGGCCTGAACCTCATTACGCAGGTGCAGTAGTTCCGGGTGCGCCAGGGTAATGTCTTGCTCGACCTGAGCGAGGTACAACATATCGGACACCATCCGTGCCAGTCGCTGAAGTTCTTCGGTATTCGATTCCAGCACTTCCTGGTATTTGGCCGGACTTCGGGCTTGCGACAGTACGACCTGTGTCTGCGTCAACAGGTTGGTAATAGGTGTGCGCAGTTCGTGTGCAAGGTCGGATGAAAACTCCGATAGCCGGGTGAAGTCATGCTGAAGTCGGGCCAACATGGCGTTCAGATTGCGCGCCAGTTCTCGCATTTCCACCGGTATCGCGTCGACTTCCATGCGTTCGTCCAGGCGCTGTGCGGTAACGGCGGTAGCCCTTGTCGCCATTCCACGCAGGGGCCGCAAGCCCTTGCGTGCCGCCCACCAGCCCAAAAGACCGCTCAGCAATGCTGCGATACCGACGTAATAAGCCAGGGTGATCCGAAATTCGCGTGTGAAGTGGTCGTGGATCTCGGTGTCGGTACCAAGTATCAAATTCAGCGATCGACCGTCATACGACAACAGCGGCGTCTGGACGGCCCGGTATCGAAGGGCTCCCCGTTGCGCAGTCATGGGGCGCAGCGATTCAGCCTCATGCCCAGGAGAATTTGCGTGGCTGCCCATGTGCGGTGGCTGACCGTGCCACGGCTGATCGAAATCGAACCCGGGCGTGGCATAGAGGACGGTGCCATCGGGTGACATCAGCCGCATGACAAAACCGATGTGGTTCTGTAGCGCATCCGACAATCTGGAGTGCAGGGACTGCGCCGACGGCTCCGCCACGATGCGCCTCACCAGCATCGCCTTGTCGGCCAGCGCTGCGTAATCCTCCTCCTCGAAATGCCGGTCGACTGCCTGGCCGATGAGCAAGGCCAGTCCCAGCAGCACGCCCGCCGAGACCAGCGAGAACAGCGCAGTCAACCGGGCGGTGAGCGACAGCCTGTCCATCAAGGCACTGGCTCCGCATGGTCGGGGTCTTCGAGCACGTAGCCCATTCCTCTCACCGTGCGGATCAGTTTCGGCTCAAAACCGTCTTCGATCTTCGCGCGCAACCGCCGGATCGCCACGTCGATCACATTGGTGTCGCTGTCGAAGTTGATGTCCCACACCTGGGAGGCGATAAGGGAGCGTGGCAGCACTTCTCCCTGGCGACGGCTCAGCAGTTCCAGCAGTGCGAATTCCTTGCCCGTCAACACGATTCGACGGCCGGCCCGTGTGGCGCGGCGCCGGGTCGTGTCCAGCACCAGGTCGGCCACCTGGATGCGGTCTTCCACCGGCTGCACCGCACTGCGCCGCAGCAGGGTCCTCACACGCGCCAGCAATTCGGAAAAAGCGAAGGGCTTGACCAGGTAATCGTCCGCGCCCAGTTCCAGGCCCTTCACACGATCTGCCACGCTGTCGCGTGCAGTGAGAAACAACACGGGTGCAAGCACCTTGCGCCCGCGCAGGGTTTCGAGGACGCGCCAGCCATCCATGCCGGGCAGCATGACGTCGAGAACGATCAGGTCATATTCTTCGTTGAGCGCCTGGTGGCATCCGTCCAGGCCGTCGGCCGCCAGATCGACCACGAAGCCTGCTTCGGTCAGGCCCTGGCGCAGGTAGTCGCCGGTCTTGTTCTCGTCTTCGACAACCAGTAGTTTCATGGCGTGATTCAAACGCGTGGTTTTGGTCGGCAAGCCGGCGCGAAGATGACGGCTTTGTCATGTTCGGGTCAGGCGCGAGTCGCCGGCCGCAGCCTAATCTTGCGGGGTGAACAAAAAAGCAAGCATCCCATGAATTCGATCGGCCGCAGGCGTTTTGTACAGGGTTTGGCCGTCGGCGGCCTGCTGGCGCCATGGGCCGGTGCTGCGGGTGCCGCCGACCGACGTTTCGGCTCGCCTGATGTGCTGCGGGGCACGGAGTTCGATCTGGTCATCGACGAGATGCCGGTGAACTTCACAGGTCGCCCGGTGCTGGCGACCACGGTCAACGGCTCGTTTCCCGGTCCGACACTGCGCTGGCGCGAGGGCGACACCGTGACGATCCGTGTCACCAACCGGTTGCGCGAGGCGACGTCCATCCACTGGCACGGGTTGATCCTGCCGTACCAGATGGACGGCGTGCCCGGCATCAGTTTTGCCGGCATTCCCGCGGGCGGCAGTTTCACTTATCGGTTCAAGGTTCAGCAGTGCGGAAGCTACTGGTACCACTCCCATTCGGGTTTCCAGGAAATGCGGGGCCTTTACGGCAGCATCGTCATCGATCCCGCCCGCTCGCAACAGCTCCTGGAAGACCGCGACTTCACCGTGCTGCTGTCCGACTGGAGCGATGAAGATCCGATGCGCATCATGGCCAGGCTGAAGGTGCAGAGCGACTATTACAACTATCACCGGCCGACGGCCATCGACTTCGCCCGCGACGTGTCCGCCACCGGCTTCAAGGAAGCGTTGGCCAGGCGCCGGATGTGGAACGAGATGCGCATGAGTCCCACCGACCTGGCCGACGTCTCATCGGCGACGCTGACCCATCTGGTCAACGGCTGCGCCCCCGACGGCAACTGGACCGGGATTTTCAGGCGTGGTGAAAGCGTGCGGCTGCGCCTGGCCAATGGGTCCGGCAATACCTTCTATGACCTGCGGATCCCGGGTCTTCCACTGCGGGTGGTCGAAATCGACGGCCTGGCCATCGAGCCGGTGACCGTCGACGAGTTCCGCTTCGGCCCCGGAGAAACCTGCGATGTGGTGGTCCATCCTCGCGAAGATGCCTACACCCTGTTCGCCCAGACCATGGACCGCAGCGGTTTTGCCCGCGCGACGCTCGCAGTACAGCAGGGTCTGACGGCGCCGACCCCAGCGCTGGACAAGGTCGAATGGCTGGCCATGACCGACATGATGGGCGCCATGGACCACGGCTTGATGCCCGGCATGGCGGGCATGCAGCCAATGGACGACGCCCTCCAGGGAATGCAGGCCATGCAGCCGATCGACCATCGCGCCCACGCCAGCCAGCCGCGCGATCCGCTGGCGGCGCCCGGCACACGCGTTCGCCACGCCCGTACCGAATACGGCCCCGGCACCGACATGCGTGTGGACATGCCTCGCACCAACCTCGACGACCCGGGCATCGGACTGCGCAACAACGGCCGGCGCGTGCTCACCCTGGCCGACATGAGGACCGTGGGCGGCTCGGTCGACACCCGCATGCCGGAACGGGAGATGGAACTGCATCTCACCGGCAACATGGAGCGCTACACCTGGTCTTTCGACGGTGTGGAATTCGGCAGGTCCACCCCCATCCACTTCCGCCACGGCGAGCGGCTGCGGGTCATCCTGCACAACGACACGATGATGACCCACCCGATGCACCTGCACGGCATGTGGAGCGACGTCGAGACCGCCGACGGTGACTTCCAGGTGCGCCGCCACACGGTGCCGATACAGCCGGCGCAGCGGATGAGTTTCCGTGTCACAGCCGATGCCCTCGGGCGCTGGGCCTGGCATTGCCATCTGATGCTGCACATGGATGCCGGCATGTTCCGTGAAGTGGTGGTCGCATGAGGGCGTTCATGAGCCTTGTGGTGGCGATGTCCGCCTGTGCTGCATCGGCGCAGTCCATGGATCACGGCGCAATGTCCATGCAGATGGCGGGCGGCGATGCGCCCGCCGATGCCCGGGATCCCGACGCCTACTCCAGCGGCTACCAGCTGGGTCACGGCCTCTACGCATTGCCGCATGCAGACGGCGTCACGCCGCATCACCTGATGATGGCCGACCAGCGAGCCTTCGGCTCGGTGCTGATCGACCGGCTGGAACGTTCCGGCAATTCGCGCGCCGCCGAGACCCTCTTCGACGGCCGCGCCACATATGGCACCGCCTACGACAAACTGGTCCTCAAGGCAGAAGGCGAGGGCGCGCGGGGCAGGATCGGCAATGCCCGTACCGAACTGCTCTGGGGCCATGCCATCGGTGCATATTGGGACACCCAACTGGGCCTGCGCCAGGATGCCGGCAGCGGCCGGCCGGGGCGAAGCTGGCTGGCCTTCGGGGTGCAGGGGCTGGCCCCTTACTGGTTCGAACTGGAAGCGACGGCCTATGTGGGCGAGGGCGACCGCACCGCGCTGCGGCTGGCTGGCGAATACGAGCTCATCCTCACCCAGCGCCTGATCCTGCAGCCGCGGATCGAGACCAGCTTCCATGGCCGAAGCGACCCCGAAGCCCACATCGGCAGCGGCCTGGCCAGTGCGGTCGCGGGCATTCGCCTTCGTTATGAAATCGACCGGCAGTTCGCCCCCTACCTCGGCGTGGAACGCATTGGTTTCTACGGTTCGACTGCCGGCATGGTCCGTGCCGCGGGCGAGCGTGCGATGCAGACCCGCTGGGTGGCCGGGGTCAGGATGTGGTTCTAGTTCTTTTGTTTCCCGAGGATTTTTCCATGCGTTTCTCCCTTCTCGTAGCCACGGCAGCAATGCTCCTGAGCACCGCGGTGCTGGCCCACCCCCGACTCTTGGCTGCAGTGCCGGCTGACAGCTCGGAAGTGGCGACGTCCCCGGCCAGGATCGAACTGCATTTCGACCAGATTCTGCTCACCAGGACCTCGGCCGCCAGGCTGGTCATGACGGGCATGCCAGGCATGGCCGGACATGCGCCGATGGCGATGGCAGCGACCGTTTCGGCCGGCGAGGACGGCAAGACCATGCTGATCGTTCCCCGGCAGGCGCTGCCGGCCGGCAGCTACCGGGTGGACTGGCGTGCGGTTTCGGAGGATGACCACGCCGTCACCGGGGCGGTCGATTTCACGGTCAGGTGACCCGCTTGCGGTCGCGGTGATAGAGGCCGCTGCCCTGGCTGAAAACCCGGTCGGTCGACAACACGTCGCCCGGCTCGAAGTCGTCCGAACCAAGCACCCGTTTGTACGAAGGTTCGAAGTCGATGCGGGCAAGCTCCAACAGATCGTCGAAGCGGTCGATGACGAAGTAGCTTTCCTGGAAATCGTCGATGCGATAACGGGTGCGCATCACCCGTTCCAGCTCGAAACCGATGCGGTTCGGTGATGCGCTTTCCACCGAGAAAAGCGACTCGGTGGCGGACGACGCGATACCCGCACCATAGATGCGCAGCCCGTCGTCCTGCTGCACCAGCCCGAATTCCACGGTGTACCAATACACCCGCGCCAGCTGCTCCAGCGCACCGAGGCGGGCGGCACGCAGGCCGCCTTGTCCGTAGGCCTGGATGTAGTCGGCGATGTCCGGATTCATCAGCATCGGCACATGACCGAATACGTCGTGAAAGACATCCGGCTCTTCCAGATAGTCCAGTTGGTCGGCGCGGCGGATGAACTGACCGGCGGGAAAACGCCGGTTGGCCAGATGTTCGAAAAACACCTCGTCTGGCACCAGGCCTGGCACGGCCACCACCGACCATCCGGTGCGTTTGCCCAGCGTCTCGGACAACTGCTCGAAATTCGGAATCCGCTCCGGCCCGATAGGCAGGTTGTGCATGCCCCGGATGAATTCGTCGCAGGCTCGGCCCGGCAGCAGGCGCGACTGCCGTTCGAAAAGCGTCTTCCAGATGGCGTGTTCTTCCGGGCCGTAGTTGTGCCAGCCCTGGTCGATGGTCCAGTCAGGCCGTTCGGGCGCTGCGCCGTCACCGGCCGCCAGCCCGTGTTTGCAACCGGCGCCGGCGACGTCGGTTTTCATGCGGTCTGCAGCACGCCGCGTTCGATCTGATCGCGTTCAAGCGACTGGAACAGGGCCTTGAAGTTGCCTTCGCCGAAACCTTCGCGGTAGTCGCCCTTGCGCTGGATGAATTCGAAGAACACCGGGCCGAAGACGGTGCCCGAGAAGATCTGCAGCAGCAGCCGGGGCGAACCGTTTTCGGTGGTTCCGTCCAGCAGGATGCCGCGTGTCTGCAGTTCGCCGGGCGTTTCGCCGTGGCCGGGCAGGCGCTCTTCGAGCATGCGGTAATAGGTTTCAGGTGGTGCCTTCATCAGCGGCACGCCGGCTGCCCTCAGCTTGTCGACGCTTTCCAGCAGGCTGTCGCTCAGCAGGGCGATGTGCTGGATGCCTTCGCCGTTGAACGCCATCAGGTATTCCTCGATCTGGCCTGAGCCCTTGGACGACTCCTCATTCAGCGGGATGCGGATCATGCCGTCGGGCGCGGTCATGGCCTTCGAAGTCAGGCCGGTGTATTCGCCCTTGATGTCGAAGTAGCGGATCTCGCGGAAGTTGAACAACTTCTCGTAGAAGTTGGCCCAGAAGGCCATGCGGCCGCGGTAAACGTTGTGTGTCAGGTGGTCGACGATCTTGAAACCGTGGCCGACCGGATGGCGGTCCACGCCCTCGATGAATTCGAAGTCGATGTCATAGATCGACTTGCCTTCCTCGAACCGATCGATCAGGTATAGCGGAGCGCCTCCGATGCCCTTGATGGCGGGCAGACGCAACTCCATCGGGCCGGTGGGTACGTCCACCGGCTGTGCGCCGAGCGACAACGCGCGGGCATAGGCCTTGTGCGAATCCTTCACCCGGAAAGCCATGCCGCACGGCGACGGGCCGTGTTCGGAGGCGAAATACGCGGCCGGGCTGTTCGGCTCTTCGTTGACGATGAAATTGATCTCGCCCTGGCGGTAAAGGCTGACCTGCTTGGAGCGGTGATTCGCCACCTTGGTGAAACCCATGGCCTCGAATACCGGTTGCAGCACGCCGGGTGTGGGCGATGCGAATTCGACGAATTCGAAGCCCATCAGGCCCATTGGGTTCTCGAAGAGGTCAGCCATGTCTTGCTCCATTGGGGGCGCGCACTCGGGTGGCGCGCATGGTTCGATGCTAGGCCGGTACATTCGCAGCTTTCCTGCAATCTGCGCCTCGATTTTGCGGCTCGACGCACGATTCGTGCAAGATGCCGATCATGGGCACAGCTTTTGAACTCGATTCTCTCGATCTACGCCTTCTGCGCATGTTGCAGACGAGCGGCCGGGCCACCTACGACGAGATCGCGCAGGCCATCGCGCTGTCGCCCTCGGCCACCCTGCGCAGGGTACGGCGCCTTGAAGACGCCGGTGTCATCGCCGGTTATGCCGCCGTGGTGCCGCCTGAAAAAGTGGGCTTGAGCCTGACCGCGTACATCAACGTGCGGCTTGAAAAGCTGATGGAGTCGCACAAACGCAGCCCGATGGACGCCTTCAAGGCGGCCGTGCAGAACTGGCCCGAAGTGCTCGAATGTGTCTCCATGACCGGCGACATGGACTACCTGCTGCGGGTCGTGGTGACCGACATGGCGCACTACTCCAGTTTTGTACTCGAAACGCTGCTCCGCCACCCGAGCGTGCTGGATTGCAAGACCAGCTTCGTGCTGGAGCGGGTCAAGACGACTTCCGCATTGCCCATCTGAAGATCACACCCCCGTCGCTGTCTTCAGGGTTGCAGACCTTGCAGCAGCTCGAGCGTGGGGTAGCCGTCAGGCGGCAGGCCTTGGCTGCGCTGCCATGCGCGGATGCCCTCGCGCGTGGCCGGGCCCATCAGGCCGTCGGCCGTGCCGCTGGCGAAACCACGCTGGTTGAGCGCAGTCTGAAGGCTCTGGACCTGGCTGCGGCTGAGTGCCGTCAGGTCGCGCGGCCAGTCGGCCGACACGCCAGGGCCGCCGGCCAGTCGCTGGGACAGCAGCCCTACACCCAGCGCATAGCTGGTGGAATTGTTGTAGCGCAGGATGGCGCGGAAGTTGGGTCCGACCAGGAAGGCTGGCCCACGGGCACCAGCCGGCAGCAGCACCGTGGCGTCGGTCAGCGGCGGCAGGGCGCTGCCGTCGACGGTGCGCAGGCCTTCGGTTTCCCATTGGCTGCTGGCCTGGCGCACGCTGCTGTCGGCCCGTGCCAGGTCGAAGCCGGCCGGCAGCCGCACCTCGTAGCCCCAGGGCTGGCCGCGCAGCCAGCCGGAGCGTGCCAGATAGTTGGCGGTGGATGCGGTCACGTCGGCCATGCTGCCCCAGATGTCGCGCCGGCCGTCGCCGTCGGCATCGACCGCATAGGCCAGAAACGCGGAAGGCAGAAACTGGGTCTGGCCCATGGCCCCGGCCCAGGAACCGATCATGTGCGCCCGGTCGATGTCGCCGTTCTGCAGGATCTTCAGCGCCGCCATCAACTGGCCCTTGGCCCAATCCTCGCGCCGGCCTTCGAAACCCAGGGTGGCCAGGGCGTCGATGGTGGGAATGTCGCCGTAGTTGCTGCCGTAATTGCTTTCCATGCCCCAGATGGCGGCCACCACGCTGGCCGGCACGCCGTAGCGGGTGGCGGCGGCATCGGCCGATGCCTGCACCTCCTGCAATTTCTGCTGCCCGCGGGTGACGCGTTGCGCAGATACCGCGCTGTCGAGGTAGTCCCAGACCGAGCGGGTGAATTCGGGCTGGCGGCGGTCCAGTTCGACCACCTGCGGCAGCTCCTTCGCCGTATCGAAAGCCAGGGCCAGGGTCTTGTCGTCCATGCCGGCGGCGCTTGCCGACCGTCGGAAGTCGGCGACCCAGCGGTCGAAGCCGGCGGCAGCGGAAGTGGCTGCCGAATGGGCGGACGGGCTAGCTGTAGTCGCCGCCGTGGCAGGTTCGCTGGTTTGCCGCGGACCTGCCTTGAATACGGGAGCCGGTGCGGTGGCGCATCCAGCGAGGGCAAGGCTGATCGCCAGGGCCAGCGGTGCAGGCGCCGGCCAGCGGCGTGGAGAAGAGGTCGGGAGAGCGTTTTCCATGCAGGAGATTCTGGCTTGCCCTGGCCGGAACCCGGTAACCCCCTGCTGGCTGATACAGCCACAGACTTTTCGTCCTGTAGGGTAAATCATGTTACTTGGGGACACGTTTTCTTCGACAGGCAAGGCATTTCGAGGTTTACTTGGACACGTGCCCGTTCAAACCGGTATCGACTGAAACGAAAGGACGGCAGTTTGAAATCAAGCTCCTTGGCCCGCTTCCGCGGTTTGCCGTCCTTCGCCTCGCGGACGGCCGGTTTCACTCTCATCGAAGTGATGATCACCGTGGCCATCATCGGCATCCTGAGCGCCATCGCGCTGCCGGCCTACACCGACTACATCCGGCGCGGGCGGATACCGGAGGCGACTTCGGTCCTGGCCGCAACCCAGGTGCGCATGGAGCAGTGGTTCCAGGACAAGAAGGATTACTACAACTCCGCCTCGACCGGCTGCGGCATCGCCAATCCGGCGGACGGCAAGTTCTTTACCTTTGCCTGTGTACCGGGCTCCGCCGGTGCCAGTTATGTGCTCACCGCCACCGGCTACGGCGCTATGACCGGATTCAGCTACACCGTGAACCAGGATGGCACGCAAGGGAGCGTCGTCAGCGGCGTTTCCTCCAGCTGGAATGCGACCAAGTCGTGCTGGATCGTCAACAAGGGCGGGGCCTGCTGATGCGAACCGCCCGCCACGCCTGCCACGTCTGCCACAGGCAGCGCGGTTCGGCGGACGCGGGTTTCAGCCTGGTCGAACTGATGGTGGGGGTGTCGATCCTCGCGGTGCTGCTGGCGCTTGCGCTGCCTTCCTTTTCCGAATGGATCCGCAACAACCAGGTGCGCATGATGGCCGAGTCATTGCGTGAAGGCCTGCAACTGGCACGTTCGGAAGCGATAAAACGCAACACCCGGGTGCGGCTGCAGCTGGTGTCCACCCTCGACGCCAACTGCGTGCTCAGCGTCACAGGGCCTTACTGGGTCGCCAATGCCGATGCGTCGGTGACGCCGGCCGGAAGTTGCGGCGCGGCGCCCAGCCTCACCGTTTCGCCCAGGGTCGTCCAGGCAAGCCCGGTGACGTCGGCGATCAGCAAGGTGAGCGTGCTGGCCTCCAAGCCGTCGGCGACATCGACAGGGGTGGCGGTAGTGGCTTTCGATGCGGCCGGGCGGCAGGCGGCCACCACCAATCCCACCAGTGCGGCCGGTTATTTTTATGTTGACGTGAAGTCGCCCGCCGGCACCTGCCTGGTGGACGGCGGTGATGTGCGGTGCCTGCGGGTGGTGGTGACCGTCGGCGGCGAGGTGCGCATGTGCGACACCAAACAGACCGCCGTCACTGACCCGACCCGCTGCTACTAGCTGCGATCCGAGGTGAAGATGACTCCGCCCGAAGCCCCGATCCACGCACCGTGCGGGACACGTGTTCATCTCCGGCCGGGTCATCAGCGCGGTTTCATGCTGATCGAAGCCCTGGTGGCCCTGTTGATCTTCGGTGTCGGTGTGCTGGGAATCGCACGATTGCAATCGGTGGCGGTGCAGGAAACTTCGGGGGCCGGTTATCGGTCGACGGCGGCGCTGCTCTGCAAGAACCTCATCAGCCGCATGTGGCTGAGCGATCGGACGGCCGCCACGCTGCAGGCGAATTTCACCGACACCCCGGCCGGTGCCGGCTACACCGCGTGGATGGTCAACGTGACCGCGGCCAGGTTGCCGAGGGTGTCCACCACGCCGCAACCCACGGTGCAGATCGTCCCGATCCCGAGCGGCACCACGCCGTCGGTGCCCAGCAGCCTGGTCACCATCACCATCTGGTGGCAGGCGCCGGGCGACGCCTCGGCGCACAAGTACGTCGAAACGGCGCAGATCAAATGAACCGCACCAGGACCCACCGCCGGCAGCGCGGCTTCAGCCTGATGGAGCTGATGGTCAGCATCGTCATCGGCATGTTCAGCGTGGTGGTGATCCTGCAGGTGCTGGCGAGCACCGCGACCAGCCGGCGCATCGCGGTCGGCGGCGGCGATGCGCAACTCAACAGCATTGCCGCCTTGCGTGCGCTGGAGCTGGACGTGGAACATGCCGGCCTGGGCCTGCAGTCGTTCAACATCTCGGGTTGCACGCTGACCTACACGGCTGCGGACGCGCAGAGCGTCACCCTGCCGGCCATGGCGCCGGTGATCATCAACCCGGCCACCTCGGTCGTTCCGGCGGGCGATGCCAATACGGACACGCTGCTGGTCTCGTCCGGCAACTCGGGCAGTCCGTCGGAAGGCGATGCGGTCTCGGCCGCCACCACCGCCACCACCTACGTCGTGACGACGCCCCTGTCTTTCGCCACCGGCGATCAGGTCGTCGCCGCGCCTGCCACACGCGCCGCCACCTGTGCGCTGCAGGTGGGCAAGGTGACCGGCATCAGCGGTTATTCCCTGACCCTGACAGGCGGCACCGCCGGACTGCCTTCGGGCAGCATCGTCTACAACCTGGGCGGCGCACCGAGCGTGCGGGCCTATGCCGTCCGCAACGGCGACCTGGTGGTGTGCGACTACCTGCTCTTCAACTGCGGCTCGGCCAGCTATGCCAGCACCTACGCCAGCACCGGCAACAGCCCGGCCTGGGTGCCGGTGGCCAGCAACCTGGTGTCGATGCGGGTGCAGTACGCACGCGACACCTCGGGCATCACCGGCTCGACTTCGGTGATGGACGGCGTGGTCGATACCTACGACCAGACCACACCCACCGCCGCCACCATTCCGCTGTATTGCGCCTGGGCCCGGGTGGTCGGGGTGCGGCTGGCGCTGGTGGCACGCAGCCAGCAGTTCGACAAGACGGCCCCCACCACCTCCGCGCCCGTGTGGGACGGGTCCACGACCCTCCCCATCAACCTGAGCGATTTCTCCACCTGGCAGAACTACCGCTACACCACGGTGCAGACCATGATCCCTATCCGCAACGCCATCTGGCAAGGTGGCCAGCCGACCTATCAGGGCGGGGCGGGCGCATGCTGATACGCCGGACTTCACTCACGAGGCAACGCGGCTTCTCTCTGATCGTCGCGCTGATCGCGCTGGCCATCATGGCGCTGGCGGCGGTCAGCCTGATGCGCACCGTGTCGACCAGCACGCTGGTCAGCGGCAACCTGGCTTTCGAGCAGGCCGCAGTGACCGGGGCCGATGTGGGGGTCGAAGCCGCCATCGCCTGGCTGGAGGCAAATACGGGCCAGGCTTCGTCCGCCTCCGCCACTACCTGCACCAGCGCGGGCGCCACCGTGCTGACCTGCAACCAACTGGCCCGCGGCTACCTGGCGACCCGGCAGGACCCGGCCAGCGGCCAGAGCTGGGGTGCCCTGTGGACCAGCCTGGTCAGCAACTCGGGCAGCGCCAACGTCACGCCGGTCAGCCAGCCCTCTGACAACGCGGGCAACACCGCGGCCTACCTGATCCAGCGCATGTGTTCGGCGGTGGGCGATCCGAGCAGCCTCACCGGCTGTTCCGCCGCGCCGTCGTCGGCCTATTGCGGCGGCACCAAGACACTCGACAGCAACACCGGCGCCGGCAACCTCGCCTGCAGCAGCTCGACCTATTACCGCATCACGGTCCAGGTGCAGGGGCCGCGCGGTACCACTGCCTACATCCAAGCCATGGTGGCCTTATGAAATCTTCGAACCGAACCGTCGCTGAGCTGGGTGCGCTTCTGTCGGGGCTTTTGCTGGGCCTGCTGCTGCTTGCCGCCTCACCCGCCCGCGCAGCGCTCACCGACCTGGCTTCGTCGCCCCTGGAGACTTCCACCGCCACGCTGGTCAAGCCCAACATCCTCTACGTCCTCGACGACTCGGGGAGCATGGCCTACAACTACCTGCCGGACTGGGCGTTGAGTTTCACCGGCATCAGCGCTGCCTTCTACAACAGCCGTGTCAACGGCCTGGCCTACGATCCGGCGGTCACCTACACACCGCCGGTGAAGTACGACGGGACGAGCTATCCGAGCATGACGTCGAGCTACACCAGCAGCTTCACCCGAGTGCCGGTAGACGGTTTCGGCGTCCAGTCGATCCTCAACACGGCGCCGGGACTGTCGGGCGCGACCTACTGGCAGTTCATCGCCGGCGAATACTGCAGCAGCCAGAACCTGCGCACCTGCGTTACGCAGAGCGCGCCCAGCACCGCCTATCCCTATCCCGCCTACCTGCGCTGGTGCAACAGCGTGCTGCTGAACAACTGCCAGGCCAACCGCATTGACAACAGCTATGTCTATGCGCGTTATCCGGGCCTGGGTCTCAACCTGGGTTTCGTGCCGGGCACACAGGTGTCGACCTTTATCAACTTCTTCAACAACAGCTACGTCTATCCGGGCACCTCGGCCAAGGCCGTTACAAGAACCGACTGCGCGGGCACCACCTGCACCTACGCCGAGGAGATGGGCAACTATTCCAACTGGCTGGCGTATTACCAGACCCGCATGCAGGCCACCAAGACCGCCATATCGCTGGCCTTCAACGTTCTCGACAACAACTACCGGCTGGGCTACATGTCGATCAACAACAACAACAACAACGACTTCCTCAACGTGCTGGACAACACCACCGGAGCCGGCGGCCAGAAGCAGGCCTGGTACGCCAAGCTGTTCGCGGCCAGTCCTTCCAGTTCGACTCCGCTGAAGGCCGCACTGGCCTCGGCCGGCCGGTATTACGCGGGCAACTCGTCGCGCATCAACGGGCAGACCACGGTAGACCCCATCCAGTACGCCTGCCAGCGCAACTACACCATGCTGTCCACGGACGGCTACTGGAACGAAAACACCACGCCGCTGCGAGTCACCGGTTCAGCCGTCGGCAACACCGACGGCAGCGAGGTACGCCCCTACCTGGACGGCAACAACACCTCGAACACCCTGGCCGACATCGCCCAGTACTACTACGCCACCGACCTGCGCTCGTCGACCTTCAACAACACCACCAACGCCGCCGGCGTGGATGTGTCGAGCAACATGTATTCGAACGGCCAGCAGCGCATGAACACCTACACCATCGGGCTGGGTGCGTCGGGCTACATGCAGTACCAGAGCGGCTACGCAAGCTCCACCAGCGGTGATTACTTCGACGTCGCCAACGGCACCTTGACCAGCAGCAGCACGCAGGGCGCGGGTGTCTGCATCTGGCAGGCGTCGGGTGCCTGCAACTGGCCGGTTCCGACCAACAATGCCCAGACCACCATCGACGACCTGTGGCATGCGGCCGTCAACGGCCGCGGCACCTATTACAGTGCCCGCAACGCCACCGAACTGCAGTCGGGCCTCACCGATTTCCTGAACAACGTCAACGCCGCATCCAGCAGTTCGGCCGCCGCCACCATCTCGTCGCAGAAACTCAGCGCCGGCACCGGCAATTTCTCTTTCGGCACCACCTTCTGTTCGGGCAAATGGTTCGGTGACCTGGCCCGCTACAGCATCGACGGCACCACCGGCCTGGTGAGCGGCGCGGCGACCTGGTCGCAGTCCGGCGCAGGCACCGACTGCGCCAACGCTACCGGCGCACTGACCACCACGCCGTTGCTGGACAACCTGGCGCCCGGAGCCCGCGCAATCTACACCTACGACCCGCTGACGAGCAGCGCGCTGATGCCGTTCCAGTGGGCCTCGATGTCGAACACGCTGAAGGCCTATTTCCAGATCCCCGCCATCAACGGCCTGTCGCAGATCTGCACCTCGGGCACCAATTGCCTGACCGCAGCCGGGCGGGTCAACAGCACCACCGCGGGCGGCACCACGGGTGCCGGTGGCATCAACCTGGTCAACTTCCTGCGCGGCGACCGCAGCAACGAAGGCAGCACCACCAGCGACTACTACTTTCCGCGCACCCACGTGCTGGGCGATGTGGTCAATTCGCAGCCGGTGTATGTGCAGGCACCCAAGGCCAGTTACGCCGACACCGGCTACACGGCGTTCAAGTCGTCGCAGTCCGGTCGGCAGGGCATGGTCTACGTGGGTGCCAACGACGGCATGCTGCATGCCTTCAATGCCGATAACGGCGCCGAGACCTGGGCCTACATCCCGTCGATGCTGCTGCCGCAGCTCTACAAGCTGGCCGACAAGAACTATCCGCTGACCCACCAGCCCTTCGTGGACGGCAACCTGGCGCAGGACGACGTCTACATCAACGGCGCCTGGCGCACCATCCTCGTCGGCGGGCTGGGCGGAGGAGGGCGGGGCTTCTATGCGCTCGACGTCACCGTGCCCACCGCGCCCACCATGCTGTGGGAGTTCACTTCCGACACCACCAGGGTGTCGCCCTACATCGTCGACCAGGACCTGGGGTATTCGTACGGCAAGCCGGTCATCACCAAGTTGTCGGACGGCACCTGGGTGGTGCTGGTCACCTCGGGCTACAACAATGTCTCGCCTGGCACCGGCCGCGGCTTCCTGTGGGTGCTCAATGCCCGCACCGGGGCCGTCATCAAGAAGATCGACACCGGTGTCGGGTCCGGCACGGCGGTGGTCACCGGCTGTCCGGTGGCGCCGTGCCCCAGCGGCCTGTCGAAGATCTCGGCCTACGTCGAGAGCGCGCAGAACAACCTGGCCACGCAGGTCTATGGTGGCGACCTCTACGGCAACGTCTGGCGTTTCGACATCAGCGCGCTGACCGCCAGCGGCGGCAATGCGCCGGTGCAGTTGCTGGCGACACTGGCCGATGCATCGGGCAACCGGCAGCCGATCACTTCGAGACCCGAGATCGGCCTGCCCAACGGAGTGCGAACCTTGTACGTGGGCACCGGCGCCTACCTCGGCGTGTCCGACATCTCGACCACGCAGCAACAGTCGATGTACGCCATGAAGGACCCGCTGACCACCAGCACGGCTACCGCTGGGCTCTATGGCAACCCGCGCAGCAACACCTGTTCGACGGCAGCCACTTCCTCCGGATGTTTCGTGCGGCAGACGTTGCCCGCCGCCGGCGGCAGCGCCAGCAGTTCGGTGACCTACACCTGGACCATGGCCACCATGAACGGCTGGTACATCGACCTGCCGACATCGGGCGAACGCGTGGATGCGGATTCCACCCTGCAGCTGGGTGTGCTGATCTTCGTCAGCAATTCGCCCAGCACCGCGGGTGCCTGCAGCATCGGCGGCTCCAGCTATCTGAACTATGTGAACTACGCCAACGGGCTCAATGTGACAGGTGCGACCTCGGCGCGGCTGGTGCTCTCGACTTCCGGCCTGTCGAGCAGCGCGACCGTCACGCAGGGCGCCGGCGGGTCCATCCTGGCGCTCACCCGGACCTCGGACGGCACCAGCAACGTCAACACGGTGCCTTCGCCGCCGGGCGCCAGCGGCACGCGGCGCATCTCGTGGCGCCGGCTGACCGACAGCCAGTGATTGAAACCGGCTGAGCGCCCTCAGCGCATCTTCAGCACCTTGACCCGGATCGACCGGATGTCGCGTCCGCGGCTGCGCAGGTGAGCCGCCAGCGCCGGCAACAGCTGCCGCAGCTTGGCGGCCACCGCGTTGTTCTGCACCAGCAGACACCAGTCGCCGCCGTCGATCGGCCCGGCCTGGATGGCGGTCCGCAGCATCGGCGGAATGAGCGATTCGCACAGCTTCAGCCGGTCGCCCGATTCCCGCGCCAGCCCGGCCAGCCGCGCCAGGCCAGGCGATTCGGTGGAGGCTTGCTGCAGGGTGACGGCTTGGTGGCGACGGTACATGGTGCGTTTGGAAGAGGCCGCGGCGCTTGCTTTGGACGGCGGCATCCCCATTATCCGCAGACGTCCCGAGGCCCGGCTAGAATTTGCCGTTTGACCGGACTCCGGGTCACCCCTTCACTCTGAGGATGGACGAGCCCCGTCGCATCACGCAACGGAAGAGCTCCACACGCATGGCTACCAACTTTCTGACCAAACTCTTCGGCAGCCGCAACGATCGACTGCTCAAGCAATACCGGGGCGTGGTGGCACGCATCAATGCCCTGGAACCGGCACTGGAAAAACTGGACGACGCCGCCCTGCGCGCCAAGACCGATGAATTCCGCGACCGGGTGCTGAAGGGCGAATCGCTGGACGCATTGCTGCCCGAAGCCTTCGCCGTGGTCCGCGAGGGCTCCAAACGTGTCATGAAGATGCGCCATTTCGACGTCCAGATGCTGGGCGGCATGGCGCTGCACTACGGCAAGATCGCCGAAATGCGCACCGGCGAAGGCAAGACCCTGACCGGCACCTTGCCCGTGTACCTGAACGCACTGTCCGGCAAGGGCGTGCACGTGGTGACCGTCAACGACTACCTGGCACAGCGCGATGCCGAGTGGATGGGCCGGCTGTACAACTTCCTGGGCCTGTCGGTCGGCATCAACCTGCCCGGCCTGTCGCGTGAAGACAAGCAGATGGCCTATGGCGCTGCCATCACCTACGGCACCAACAACGAATACGGCTTCGACTACCTGCGCGACAACATGGTGTACGAGTCGGGCGACCGCGTTCAGCGCGGCCTCAACTACGCCATCGTCGACGAGGTCGACTCCATCCTGATCGACGAGGCCCGCACCCCGCTGATCATCAGCGGCCAGGCCGAAGACCACACCGTCACCTACGTGGCCATGAACCACGTGGTGCCGCTGCTGGTGCAGCAGATCGGCGAAGCCGACCCGCGCACCGGCGAAGGCGTCGAGAAGCCCGGCGACTTCACCATGGACGAGAAGAGCCGCCAAGTCTTCCTGACCGAGCAGGGCCACGAAAGCGCCGAACGCATCCTGGTCGCGCAAGGCCTGCTGCCCGAAGGCGCTTCGCTTTACGACCCGGCCAACATCTCGCTGATGCACCACCTGTACGCCGCCCTGCGTGCACACCAGCTGTACCACCGCGACCAGCATTACGTGGTGCAGAACGGCGAGATCGTCATCGTCGACGAGTTCACCGGACGCCTGATGTCGGGCCGCCGCTGGAGCGAAGGCCTGCACCAGGCCGTCGAAGCCAAGGAAGGCGTGGAGATCCAGGCCGAGAACCAGACCATGGCCTCGATCACCTTCCAGAACTATTTCCGCCTCTACGGAAAGCTGGCGGGCATGACCGGCACCGCCGATACCGAAGCCTACGAATTCCAGGAAATCTACGGCCTGGAGACGGTGCTGATTCCGCCCAACCGCACCAGCCGTCGCGACGACCAGCTGGACCGCGTCTACAAGACCACCCGCGAGAAGTACGAAGCCGCCATCCTCGACATCCGCGAATGTTATGGCCGCGGCCAGCCGGTGCTGGTGGGCACGACGTCCATCGAAAACTCCGAAATCATCTCGAACCTGCTGCAGCGCGAGAACCTGCCGCACCAGGTGCTGAACGCCAAGCAGCACGCCCGCGAAGCCGACATCGTGGCGCAGGCCGGCCGACCGAAGATGATCACCATCGCCACCAACATGGCCGGCCGTGGCACCGACATCGTGCTGGGCGGCAGCCTCGAGAAAATGCTGGCCGCCATCGAGGCCGACGACTCGCTGGACGACGCCACCAAAGAGCAGCGCATGGCCGACACCCGCGAACTGTGGAAGAAGGAACACGACGAAGTTTCGGCCCAGGGCGGCCTGCGCATCATCGCCACCGAACGCCACGAATCGCGCCGCATCGACAACCAGTTGCGCGGCCGTTCGGGCCGCCAGGGCGACCCGGGTTCCTCGCGTTTCTACCTGAGCCTGGACGATTCGCTGATGCGTATCTTCGCCGGCGACCGGGTGCGCTCCATCATGGAGCGCCTGAAGATGCCCGACGGCGAAGCCATCGAAGCCGGCATCGTCACCCGCAGCATCGCGAGCGCACAACGCAAGGTCGAAGCCCGCAATTTCGACATGCGCAAGCAACTGCTCGAATACGACGACGTGTCCAACGACCAGCGCAAGGTGATCTACACACAGCGCAACGAGATCCTCGATGCGGCCGACCTCGGTCCGCAAATCGACGGCCTGCGCGAAAGCACCTTCACCGACGTCACCCGGCAGTTCGTGCCCGCCGACTCGGTCGAGGAACAGTGGGACCTGGCCGGCCTGGAAGCCGCCCTGGCCCAGGACTGGCAGGTCGAACTGCCCCTGAAGGCAGAAGTCGAAGGCGCCAGCGCCATCACCGATGAAGACGTGCTCGAAAAGGTGATCGGCGCGGCCGACGCCGTCTTCAAGGCCAAGGTCGAGCAGGTAGGCGGCGAGCAGTTCACCCAGTTCGAACGGGTGGTGCTGCTGCAGGCCATGGACTCCAACTGGCGTGAGCACCTGGCCTCGCTCGACTACCTGCGCCAGGGCATCCACCTGCGCGGCTATGCCCAGAAGCAGCCCAAGCAGGAATACAAACGCGAGGCTTTCGAGCTGTTCGGCCAGATGCTGGATTCGGTCAAGACCGAAGTCACCAAGGTGCTGATGACCGTCAAGGTGCAGTCGCAGGAGCAGATCGGCGAAGCCGCCGAACTGATGGAAAGCCGTGCCGAGGCGGTCGGCAACCTGACCTACCAGGCGCCGACCGAGACCGGCGGCGTCGAAACCACCACCGACCAACTGCCGGTGATGCCCGTCGAGGCCGAAGGCATGCGGGTGGCACGCAACGATCCCTGCCCATGCGGCAGCGGCAAGAAATTCAAGAACTGCCACGGCCAGCTGAGCTGAGCCAAGGCCCTCTTTCGGAGTCTTCCATGCCCGTGAATCTTTCCGCGCCCGACGCCGCGGCGCTGTTCCCTGTCGCCGGCGTTTCCATCGGCGTGGCCGAAGCCGGCGTACGCAAGGCCAACCGCAAGGACCTGACCGTATTCCTGCTGGACGAAGGCACGACGGTTGCCGGCGTGTTCACCCAGAACCGCTTCTGCGCCGCGCCGGTGCAGGTCTGCCGCGAACATCTCGCATCCGGCCAGCCGGTGCGCGCGATGGTGGTCAACACCGGCAACGCCAATGCCGGCACCGGCGCCGACGGCCTGGCTCGCGCCCGCGCCACCTGCGATGCGGCGGCGCGGCTGCTGGGCGTGCCCGCCGGCGCGGTGCTGCCGTTCTCGACGGGCGTCATCATGGAACCGCTGCCGGTCGACCGCATCGAGGCCGGTCTGCCTGCGGCAATAGCCGACGCCAGTCCCGCCCATTGGGGCCGTGCCGCCGAAGGCATCATGACCACCGACACGGTGCCCAAGGCCTTCAGCGCCCAGGCCCTGATCGGTGGCAAGCAGATCGCCATCACCGGCATCAGCAAGGGCGCCGGCATGATCCGGCCGAACATGGCCACCATGCTGGGTTTCCTGGCCACCGACGCCGCCGTGTCGCAGCCGGTGCTGCAGCAACTGGCGCTGGCGCTGGCCGAGGGTTCGTTCAACCGCGTGACCATCGACGGCGACACGTCGACCAACGATTCCTTCGTGGTGGTCGCGACCGGCAAGGCCGGTAACGCGGTCATCGATTCGCTGGACAGCGAAGACGGCCAGTTGCTGCATCAGGCACTGCTCGGCGTGGCCCGCCTGCTGGCCCAGGCCATCGTGCGCGACGGCGAGGGCGCGACCAAGTTCATCACCGTCACCGTCGAAGGTGGCCGTACCGCCGCCGAATGCCGGCTCGTGGCTTATGCCATCGCCCATTCGCCTCTGGTGAAGACCGCGTTCTTCGCCAGCGACCCGAATCTGGGCCGCATCCTGGCGGCGGTCGGTTATGCCGGCATCACCGATCTCGATCAGACCGGTATCGAGCTGTTCCTGGACGACGTGCATGTCTGCACCAGGGGTGGCCGCCGTGTCGAATATCGCGAAGAGGACGGCCAGCGCGTGATGAAGAAGAGCGAGATCACCGTGCGTGTGGGACTGGGTCGCGGCACCGCCACCGACACCGTGTGGACCTGCGATTTCAGCCACGAATACGTGACCATCAACGCCGACTACCGCTCGTGATGAACGACAGTTTCGAACGCCTGATCACCCGCGCCGAGCAGGTGCTCGGCCGGCTCGAAGCTTTCCTTCCGGCACCGCTGGCACCGCCTGACTGGACCGAGGCCATCGCCTGGCGCTACCGCCGCCGCAGCAATGGCGCCGGCCGCCTCGAACCGGTGCGCCATGTGTCCGGGCTGGCCTTGTCCGAACTGCGCGAGATCGAGCCGCAGAAGGAAAAGATCGAACGCAACACCCGCCAGTTCGTCGAAGGCCGTTCGGCCAACAACGTGCTGCTGACGGGTGCGCGTGGCACCGGCAAGTCGTCCCTCATCAAGGCCTGCCTCAAAACCTTCGCGCCGCAGGGCCTGCGCCTGATCGAAGTCGACAAGAGCGACCTGGCCGACCTGCCCGATATCGTCGACATGGTGGCCGACCGGCCTGAAAAGTTCATCGTGTTCTGCGATGACCTGAGTTTCGAGGACGGCGAATCCGGCTACAAGGCACTCAAGTCGGCGCTCGACGGTTCAGTGGCTGCGGCCACGCCCAACGTGCTGATCTACGCTACCAGCAACCGTCGCCACCTGCTGCCCGAATACATGGCCGAGAACCTCACGTATTCGCACGCCCCCGACGGCGAGATCCATCCTGGCGAAGTCATCGAAGAGAAGATTTCGCTGTCCGAGCGCTTCGGCCTGTGGGTCAGTTTCTATCCCTTCACCCAGGACGAATACCTGACCATCTGCGGCCAATGGCTGTCGTCGTTCGGCCAGACGGCCGAACAGATCGCCGCGGCCCGGCCGGAAGCCCTGGTGTGGGCCCTGGAGCGCGGTTCTCGCAGCGGCCGCGTGGCCTACCAGTTCGCCCGCGACAAGGCGGGCCGTGACGATGGCTGAGACTTCCGTTCCGCGCAAGCACACCGAAGTCGCGGTCGGCATATTGCTGCGCGGCGAACACGACATGCTGCTGACCAGCCGGCCGGAAGGCAAACCCTACGCGGGTTATTGGGAGTTCCCGGGCGGCAAGCTGGAAGCCGGCGAAACGGTCGAGCAGGCGCTGCGCCGCGAACTGGAAGAAGAGCTGGGTGTGGTGATCGGCAAGGCCGAGGTGTGGAAGGTCACCGAGCACGACTACCCGCATGCACTGGTCCGGCTGCACTGGTGCCGGGTCACCGAGTGGAGCGGAGAATTCGAGATGCGCGAAGGTCAGCGGATGCAGTGGCAGACGTTGCCGCTGACGGTGTCGCCGGTGCTGCCGGGCGCGTTCCCGGTGCTGGCCTGGATGGCCGAAGAAAAGGGCTTCGAAGGCCCTACGCACATCGAGGCCTGACCCGCTCAGTGCTGGTGTCGGGGATCGCCGTAGATTTCGTCTTCGGGCGGAGCTTCGGTCGGCACACGAAAGCTTTCACTGGCCCAGGCGCCGAGGTCCACACCGCGACAACGGGCGCTGCAGAAAGGCCTGTAGGGGTTCTCTGCAGCATAGACGCTGTCGCCGCCGCAACCGGGGCAACGCACGATACGTTTCTTGATCTCGGGAATATCGGAAGAGTTCGTCATAACCCGAAGATTTTGCCGCCGACCCCGATCAGGCGCAAAGCGACAGCTCGAAACCCGTGTCTTCACCAGCGGAATGCAGGCGGCCGTCGCCTTCTTGCCGCATCAGCCTGACCGACACCATCAGCCGGTTGCCGCTGATTTCCGGCACCAGGCCCGAGGACGGATCCATACGCAGCCGCAGCAGCTGGAAGCTGCGGCCCTGCGGCAGGGTTTGCTGGAAATTGCCACCCTGCGGCATGACCTTTTGCGGCACGCCCGAATCGCGCAGCATCTTCAGAAGCAGGTAGATCGATTCGGCCAGCGGCGCCAGCGTCGATGCCCAGCCCGACACATCGGCACGCCGAGCCGCGCTGCTCTGGTGCTGCCAGGCGTAATAGGCCGGAAGGTCGAATCCGCAGGTGCCCCCAGGAATGCCGGCGCGGCTGCGGATGGCCATCAGGAAGTCGTTTTCGGTCAGGGACTGCCCGGCGCGGCCGGTCAGCTGCAGCAGGGATGCCAGGCAATGGTCCACCTGTGCGATGACACCCTCCAGCACGCTCTGCGCGATGGCCGGGTTGTCTCGGAAGGCATCCAGCTGCTGCTTCTGTTTTTCAAGGTCCTTCATCACGTCGGCCTTGAGGTCGGCGCGCGCCGCGACGTCCATGATCTCGAAGATCGAGACCAGGGCGAAATGATGATCCAGCGGATGTTCGCGTGGCACCAGTTCGCCCAGGCGGCGGAACAACTGTTCGAGCCTCAGGTACGTCCGGATGCGCTCGTTGAAGGGGTATTCGTACAAAATCACGGCGGTCATCATAGTCCCATGATGCTGGCGATCGACCCGACGGCTACATCGAGTTGCTCGATGCTCAGCTTCTCGTTGAAAAGCACAAAATCCGCGGCCTGGCGCCGTTCGGCGCGAGACGCCTGCGAGGCGATGATGCGGCGCACCGTGCCCTCGTCCAGCGCACTGCGGGACATCACCCGTGCGACCTGGGTCAGGTGTTCGCAATCGACCACCAGCACCCGTTCAACCCGGTCGACCCAGCGGCCGGATTCGACCAGCAGCGGCACGTCATGCACCAGCAGCCGTATGCCCTGGCTGCGCGCTTCGTTCGACGCATCGACGCCGGCCCGGCTGATCAGCGGGTGCACGATGGCTTCGAGCCGGTGCCGGGCGCCCGGATCCTGGAACACCAGCGCCCGCATGCGTTCGCGGTCCAGCGCGCCATCCGGTGTGATGAAACCGTCGCCGAAACTGGCGGCGATCGCCGCGATGGCGCTGCCGCCGGGCGCGGTCGTGGCACGTGACAGCGCATCGGCATCGATCACCCGCGCGCCGCGGGCCTCCAGCATGGCGGCAACAGTGCTTTTGCCGCTCCCGATGCCGCCGGTCAGGCCCAGGGTGCGCATGCGCGGAGGTGCCACCGGTTACAGGGCGCTGAACTGCCGCAAGGCCTGCGGACCGACCGCCAGCGCCACCAGCCCGGCGGCGGCGAGGAAGGGGCCGAAGGGCACATAACCGCCTGTGCGCAACTGGCTGCGCAGCTTCAGCGCGATACCGACCATGGCGCCGGTCACGGACGCCATCAGGATCAGCGGTATCAGCGCCTGCCAGCCGAACCAGGCCCCCAGGGCGGCGAACAGCTTGAAGTCGCCGAAGCCCATGCCTTCCTTGCCGGTCAGCAGCTTGAACGCCCAATAGATCAGCCACAGGGACAGATAACCCGCCGCTGCGCCCCATACAGCGTCGACCAGCGGGACCGACAGCCACTGCTGCGCCGAACCCAGCACACCGGCCCACAGCAGGGGCAGGGTGATGCTGTCGGGCAGCAGGGTGGTGTCCCAGTCGATCATCGCCAGGGCGATCAGCGCGGCCGAAAAACCGCACCACAGCAATGCGGTACCGGTGACACCCCAGCGCCATGCGCAGAAACCGAACAGCGCCCCCGTGACCGCCTCGACCAGCGGATACCGCACGCTGATGCCGCCCTTGCAGGCCGAACATCGGCCCCGCAGCGCCAGCCAGCTGACGACCGGCAGGTTTTCATACCAGCGCACCCCGTGCCCGCAATGGGGGCAACGCGAGCGGGGCGCCACAAGGTTGAAACGTTCGGGCTCGGCCACAACCGCATAGGTGGAGGCGGGCGCACTCTTGTCCACCTGCGCTTCGGCGAGTTCGGCGGCCCATTCACGCTCCATCATGACCGGCAGGCGGTAGATGACCACGTTCAGGAAACTGCCGATCAACAGGCCGAAGACGACCGCCGCCGTGACGGTGAATTCGATGGGCAGGCCGTCAAGCATGGACAGGGTTCCGCATGTATCCGATGACTCGAAACTGCTTGGCACCCGAAGGGCCGCTTGGCGTGAAACCGTTCATTCCTGACTTCCCTGCTGCCGCGCGTGGCGGGCGACTGATGTTGGATCAATCGTAACTCGGCAGGGATGCCGCCTGGTCCGGCAGGCCGGTCTCGACTCTCAGAATTTCCGGACCGGTCCGAAACCCAGATAAGCCATGCGTTTATGTTCCAGCCGGCCGCGCGCGACGCTGTCCAGGATCAAGCCGCTGGTGAAACTCATCGCGCCCAGCAATGACAGGATGGTGATCAGCATGGCTGTAGGAAACCGCGGAACCAGGCCCGTCGCCAGGTAAGTGCCGACCAGTGGATAACCCAATATCAAGGCCAGCAGCAGGAACGCACATCCGATCCAGGAATAGAACAGCAGAGGTTTTATTTCCTTGAACAGGAGGATGAAGGTGCGCAGGATTCTCAATGCGTCGTGCACCGTGCGCAGTTTGCTGACCGATCCTTCCTGCCTGACACCATAACGTGTGTGCATTTCTGCCACCGGCATGCGGATCTGGCTGGCATGTACCGACATTTCGGTTTCTATTTCAAAACCGCTGGATACCGCGGGGAAACTCTTGACGAACCGGCGGGAGAACACGCGATAGCCTGAGAATATATCGTTGAACAGCGGCCCGAAGAGCGCGCGGTAGATGCAGTTGAACAGCCGGTTGCCCAATGCATGGCCGGCACGGTGCGCCTCTTCGTAGATATTCATGCGGGTGCCGACCAGCATGTCGAGTTGTTCGTCGATCAATCTCTGCACCATGACCGAGGCGACTTCCGGGTCATAGGTGCCGTCTCCATCGGCCATCAGATAGACATCCGCATCGATGTCGGCGAACATGCGCCTTACCACATTACCTTTGCCGGCCCAGGGTTCGTTACGAACAATGGCGCCTGCGGCTCGCGCTTCTTCGGCGGTGTTGTCGGACGAACAGTTGTCATACACATAAACACTCGCCTGCGGTAATGCCCGGCTGAAGTCTGCCACCACCGTGCGGATCGACAGTGCCTCATTATGGCAAGGCAGCAATACGGCAATCCTGAAGTTCAACACGGCCCGCAGATTGATGGCCGGGTGCCCGGGATCCGCCACCATGTTCATGATACGAAACCCTTGTAATCGAACAAACGGGTGAGCATTCCGGCGCATACCAGAATGGCTGCGGCGACGATGATCCGGCGGCCGCCGGTATCGATTTTCCAGATATTCCGCGACAGGGCGTCTGCACTCAGAATGACCGCGACCAACACTGCCAGGGTGCTCCAGTAGGCATATCGAATATCGGTGGCCACGCCCACCACCAGCATGGAACCCAGGTAAAGTGTCCCGGAAATTGCCAGGCCACGTGCGGCGATCAGTGTGCTGTCCTGCAATGCGCCCCGCGTCAGGAATAGAAACACACCGCCCACAGCGAACCAGGTAATCGGCCACACCAGGATGTTGACCAAAAAATAATCTTCGAAGATCGCCTGCTGTTCATCCCGTGCTCCAGCGCCACGGCTCGAAGTCAGGCAAAGCGATGCCAGCCTGCAGGGCCTGGCCGGCACCAGGAAGTAGGTCATGGAATTGAACGCCTTGAGCCGATGTTCGAGGTAGGCCAGGGGATGGGTGAATATGGCAGCCATCCAGTATTTCTTGAGTTCACCCCGAGCCGGCGAATCCGGCGGCCCCAGGTTTTTCCAGACAAAACTGCAGGAGCCCCAATAACTCCATGTATCCCAGAAATACGGCGTATAACAGTCATGCAATTTATCCGCAGGCATGTTGATGGCGGCTGGCAATATGCTTTCGTCCGAGGAGTGCCTGGCAATTCCGTTGAGATCGAATAGCAGCAGGGACTGAATGGATCCGGAGTTTTCGGCCGACAGCAGATACCGGTTGATTCCGCTGCTGATCGGCAGGGCCAGCAACGCCGCGACCAGCGAAGCCATCAGCCATTCTCTCGCCATGGACGTACTGATATTGGTCGCGAATCCGTATATCAGCAGGGGGCCGATGGCGAATATGGCGTTGGTACGCACGAGCGTTCCATAGGCCAAAAGAAACAGCAGCAAAACGGTGGCCGATAAGGAACGCCGGCGATCCCGTGCCCGGTGCCAGAAAACCAGGCCACATGCCGCGACGAACACCGACGCCATGCCGACGTCCTTGATAATTCCGCCGTTATAACGAACAAAAAATGGGAGCGCACCTGCGATTAATATGATCCACGCGGTTTTTTTGCGGCCCCTGAAAAACAGCCCATCGGCGATCAGCAGAAAACCCATCCAGTGGAATGCCAGCTGAAAAACCAGCATGCTGGATGCACCGGTTTCTGCTGGCAGCATCCAGGACCACAGCCAGGCCATCACCGGCGGATGCCAGTCGGTATATCGACCGGCAATGGCTTCGGCCAGTTGCGGACCACTGTCGTAGTTGAGTTTCCCGGGAAATGTCAGCGCCAGGTTGGCAGCGAACAAAACCGCAGCGGCAAGAAGCAGCATCCTGCGTTTTTCAAGCCATCCCGCCGACGGTAGCCACGTCTTCAAATTACCGGTGGCAGACATAAACGCAGCAGCCTTGTCAGTTTTGGTTAACTTTCAAGGGAGATTGTTCACCGAACGCCGGGCCGGACCAATAGACACAACGGCTTATGCCCAAGCCTTGCATTCGCTGTTTTCATCGCCGGAAATAATGCGCCGCCGGCCGCGCGGCCCGGGGCGGCGGCCGGCAGGTCAGACGACTTGGCCGAGCTTGAAGATAGGCAGGTACATCGACACCACGATGCCGCCGATGAGAGTGCCGAGGAACACGATGATGATCGGCTCGAGCAGGCTGGACAGGCCGGCCACCATCTCGTCGACCTCGCCTTCGTATACATCGGCCGCCTTGCCCAGCATGTGGTCCAGCGCACCCGACTCCTCGCCGATGGCGCACATCTGCAGCACCATGTTCGGGAAGAGGTTGGCGTTGCTCATGGCCACCGTCAGGCTTGTGCCGGTGGCGACCTGCTGCTGGATCTTCTCGGTTGCCACCATGTAGACCGAGTTCCCGGAGGCGCCGCCCACCGAATCCAGCGCTTCCACCAGCGGCACGCCGGCGGCGAACATGGTCGACAGCGTGCGGGTCCAGCGGGCGACGCATGACTTGTCGATCAAGGCGCCGAATACCGGCACCCGCAGGATGTAGCGGTCCACGGCGCGTTGGAAATTCTCACTGCGCCGGAAACTTTGCCGCAGGAAATAGAAAGCGCCGATCACCGAACCCAGCATCAGCCACCAGTAGCTGACGAAGAATTCGCTCATGGCGATCACCACGAGCGTGGGCGCCGGAAGGTCGGCGCCGAAGGACGAGAACACTTGTTTGAAGGCCGGTATCACGAAGATCATGATCACGGACACCACCACCACCGCCACCAGCAGCACCGAGATGGGGTACATCAGGGCCGACTTGATCTTGGATTTGATGGCCTCGGTCTTCTCCATGTAGGTGGCCAGCCGGTCGAGCAGCGATTCGAGGATACCGGCGGCTTCGCCGGCCTCAACCAGGTTGCAGTACAGGCTGTTGAAGTACATCGGATGCTTGCGGAACGCTCCCGACAGCGAGGTGCCGGTTTCCACGTCCTGGCGGATATCGTTCAGCAGCTTGGCCACGCTCGGGTTGGAATTGCCCCGGCCCACGATGTCGAACGACTGCAGCAGCGGCACGCCGGCCTTCATCATGGTGGCCAGCTGGCGGGTGAACACCGCGATGTCCTTCGGCTTGATCTTCTTGCCGCTTTTCATGCGGCGTTTTTTGATCTTGGTCGGCAGCACGCCCTGGCGGCGCAGGGTCGCGGTGACCTGGTTCTCGCCGCTGGCGCGGATTTCGCCGCGCACCGGCTTGCCCTGGCGGTCCCGGCCTTCCCACTCGAAGACGAAATCCTTGATGCCCCGCGATGCGGCAGTGGCCATGTTGCTCAGCTCCTGGTCGATGGCCGCCGGCTGGCGGTCAGCGGATTGTGGGTCATTCGTTGGTGACGGCCAGCACTTCCTCGAGAGAGGTCATGCCCAGGCGCACCTTGTGCAGGCCGGATTCGCGCAGCGATCGCACGCCGTCCAGACGCGCCTGCGCCGCGATGTCGAGTGCGCTGCCGTCGCGCAGGATGATGGCCTGCATGGCTTCGTTGACCGGCATCACCTGGTAGATGCCAACCCGGCCCTTGTAGCCGTTGTTGCACGCGGAACAGCCCACCGGGCGATAGGGGCGCCAGCTGCCGTCGAGCTGATCTTCGGTATAGCCGGCATCCAGCAGGGCCGAACGCGGCACTTCGTGTTCTTCCTTGCAGACCGGACAGAGGCGACGCGCCAGCCGCTGCGCGGTGATGAGGATCACGCTCGACGCGATGTTGAAGGGCGCGATCCCCATGTTGCGCATGCGGGTCAGCGTGGTCGGCGCATCGTTGGTGTGCAGCGTCGACAGCACCAGGTGACCGGTCTGCGCGGCCTTGATCGAGATGTCGGCGGTTTCCAGGTCGCGGATTTCGCCGACCATGATGATGTCGGGATCCTGGCGCAGGAAGGACTTGAGCGCGACCGCGAAGGTCAGGCCGGCGCGGTCGTTGACGTTGACCTGGTTGACACCCGGCAGGTTGATTTCGGACGGATCTTCGGCCGTGGCGATGTTCACGCCCGGCTTGTTGAGCATGTTCAGGCAGGTGTAGAGCGAAACCGTCTTGCCCGAGCCGGTCGGCCCGGTGACCAGGATCATTCCGTACGGCCGTCCGATGGCGTGCAGCAACCGTTCCTTTTCTTCGGGTTCGTAGCCCAGGGCCTCGATACCCAGCTTGGCGCTGCTCGGGTCCAGGATCCGGATCACGATCTTTTCGCCGAACAGCGTGGGCAGGGTGCTGACCCGGAAGTCGATGACCCGGTCGGCGCCGACCTTGAGTTTCATGCGGCCGTCCTGCGGCACCCGTTTCTCGGAGATGTCCAGCCGCGAGATCACCTTGATGCGCGATGCCAGCTTTTCCTTGATGGCGATGGGCGGCGAGGCGATTTCGCGGAGTTCGCCGTCGACCCGGAAACGCACCCGGTAGTTGTGTTCGTAGGGTTCGAAATGCAGGTCGGATGCACGCATGTTGAACGCGTCGATCAGCATCTTGTGCAGGAACTTGACGACCGGCGCGTCTTCGACCTCGGCCAGCGAGGCGGATTCACCTGCGTTGGGGTCGAGCGCCTCGGGTTCGTCGTCGAATTCGAAGTCGCCGCCGCTGACCATGCTGTCGAGCTGGTCGGATGCCGACGTCGAGGTCGCGTCGACCATCTTGGAAAGCTTGTCGTATTCGGCGATGACCCAGTCCACCCCCAGCTGGGTGGAGAACTTGATCTTTTCGGCTGCTTCCTGGTCGGAAGGGTCGGCGGTGGCGACGATCAGGCGGTTGCTGCGTTTGCTGAGCACCAATACCCGGTAGGCCTGGCAGATCTTGGGGTCGAGCAGGTCCTTGGGCAGGCGCTGCGGATCGATGGCCGACAGGTCCAGCAGCGGGGCACCGAAGGCGGCGGACACCGCATGTGCCAGGTCGGAAGCGGAAACCGCGCCGGAGCCGGTGAGCTCGGCGATGAAACTGCTGCGCGTCGATTTGGCCTTGCGGACCAGATCCTCGGCGGCTTTCTGGCTGATCAGCCCGGCGGCGATCAGCGTCCGGCCCAGCCCGGGAAGCGCAACGGGGGCGCTGTCTTTGCTGAGGGCATCAATTACGGCCATGGGTCCCGGAAGCGGTAAGTTAGCGTAAAAAAGCATCCTACCATCGCCCCTCGTGGCGCCTGCACGAGGGGAAATCACTCTTACGCCTGATCCGGAGGGTTACTCAACCAGCGGCCGCCTTGATCATGTTGCGAGCGATCACCAACTGCTGGATCTGGCTGGTGCCCTCGTAAAGACGGAACAGGCGCACATCGCGGTAGAAACGCTCGATGCCGTGATCGGCAACGTAACCCGACCCGCCGAATATCTGCACCGCGCGGTCGGCCACCCGGCCGCACATTTCCGACGCGAACAGCTTGCAGCACGAGGCCTCGGTCGACACGTTCTCGCCGTCGTCGCGGCGGCGAGCCGCGTCGATCACCATGCATCGGGCGGCATAGACCTCCATCTTGCTGTCTGCCAGCATGGCCTGGACCAGCTGGAATTCGGCGATGGGCTGGCCGAACTGGCGGCGTTCCATGGCATAGGCCAGGGCGTCTTCCAGCATGCGTTCGGCCACGCCGACGCAGATGGCGGCGATGTGGATGCGGCCTTTTTCCAGCACCTTCATGGCAGTCTTGAAACCCATGCCTTCCTTGCCGCCGATGACGTTCTCGGCCGGCACCCGGCAGTTCTCGAAGATCACGTCGGCGGTGTGCGCGCCGCGCTGGCCCATCTTGCGGTCGATCCTGCCGATGGTGATGCCGGGTGTGTCGCGGTCGACGATGAAGGCCGACACGCCCCCCGAGCCCTTGTTGGCGGGGTCGGTGCGGGCCATCAGGGTGAACATGCCGGCCTGCGGTGCGTTGGTGATGAACCGCTTGGTGCCGTTGACCACGTAATGGTCGCCGTCGCGACGGGCGGTGGTGCGCAGAGAACCGGCGTCCGAGCCCGCTTCGGGTTCGGTCAGCGCGAAGGACGCGATGAGTTCACCGGTGGCCAGCAGCGGCAGGTACTTGTCTTTCTGCGCCTGCGTGCCGTCGATCAGGATTCCCTGCGAACCGATGCCGACGGTGGTGCCGAACAGCGAGCGGAAAGCCGGGCTGGTGCGACCCAGCTCGAACATCACCAGCGACTCTTCTTCCATCGTCACGCCCAGGCCGCCATAGCTTTCGGGCACGGTGAGGCCGAACAGGCCCATTTCCTTCATGCCCTTGACGATCCTTTCCGGAATCTCGTCGGTGTCGGCCACTTCCTGCTCGGCGGGCACCAGGGTTTCGCGCACGAATCGGCGCACGCTGTCGAGCAGGGCTTCGAGGGTCTCGGGATCTCGGATCATGGTGTTCGGTCTCTTTTCCAGGGAATGTTGTTCAGGGCAGCAGCGCTTCCGCGCGCGGCCAGTCGGCCAGGCTCCGGCTGCGGGCGACCACGGCGTCCATCTCGCTTTCGGTGGCGCCGCCGCCATAGGCCGCCAGCTGTCGCGCCTTGGCCTCGACCTCGGCGCGGTCCAGCGTGTTGCCGGGGTCGCCCTTGGGTTCGTCGACCCGGCCGTGCAGGGTGCGGCCGTCGGTGGTGCGGACATCGACCTTGCCGATCCAGCGCTGCGGATAGGCGGCGTCGACTTCTTCGTCCAGCGCCATGCGGGTCTTTTCGCGTACCGCCACAACACGGGGGTCCTGGAAGTGCGCGTCGAAATCGGCCAGGCTGGCGCGATCAAAAACACCCACGAGGCCCAGCACCGTGCCCATCGAGAACTTGCTCTGGTGCACCGTGCACGGGTCGGTCACCGGTCCCAGCACGTCGATGGCGCCCTGGTGCACCCGGGCCGTCACCTCGGCGATGTCCTGCGGCCCCAGGTGGTGGGTCCGCATCACCTGCTGCAGCGCGTCGGCGGCGGGATGGGTGTGGCGGCAGGAGGCATGGAACTTGAACGATGTTTCCGGCAGCGCCCAGCGGATGCCCAGCCGGTCGGTGAGTCTGGCCGGATCGGCGTCGGTGGACATGCCGGCGGCCATGCCTTGCGCGCCCTCCAGGATGCGTTGCGCGCCAGTAAACCCATCCTTCGCCAGGTAGGCCGACATCAGCCCGTCGGCCGCCGCCTTGGCGGTGTGCAACTGCTTCGAATCCGCCGCGTCGCGCAGGAATTCCCACAATCCTGCCGCCTGCGTGCCGGCGGACCCGAAGGCATGCAGCATGCGGTCCGCGTCCAGCCCCAGCAGGCGGCCGACAGTGGCGGCCGCCGCGATGGTGCCGGCCGTGCCGGTGGTGTGGAAGATGCGGTAATGCGACCGCCCGAGGAACTCGCCTACGCGGATGCCGACCTCGTAGCCGACCACGCTCGCCACCAGCAGTTCGCGGCCCGATGCGCCGATGGCCTGGGCCACCGCCAGCGCAGGCGGGAACACCACCGCCGCCGGATGGAAAACCGAGCCGTTGTGCACGTCGTCCTGTTCGGCCACATGCGAAGCGGCGGCGTTCGCCATCGCGGCGAAAAGAGGGCTGGTGCGGCCTCGGGTGAACAAGATTTCGCTCGGACCGTCGGCCGGCCCCATGGCCCGGGCGAAGGAACCGATGGTCTGCACCGCACGCGCATTGCGGCCGGCCAGCACCGAGCCGAACCAGTCCAGGAACAGGTCCTCGCAGCGGCGCAGGACGGGCTCGGGAATGTCTTCGTAGCGCAGCGTGGCCGCGAAGGTGGCGAGCGTGCGGCTCGGATGGTCCTGAGGGTTGCTCATGGGGTGTCGTCCTGAAGATGGTTTCAAAGGGTCTCGGCCAAGCCGAGCACCGCCGTCGACTGGCTCGACAAGGTGCCGCCGTTACCGTGCGCCACAGCGGTTTTCGCACCGGCCACCTGGCGCTCGCCGGCATCGCCGCGCAACTGCCGCACCGCCTCGATGAGCGCGAAGATCCCGTACATGCCGGGGTGCACGCAAGACAGCCCGCCACCGTTGGTATTGACCGGCAGCCGCCCGCCCGGCGCGATGCCGCCGTTCTCCACAAAAGCCCCGGCTTCTCCCTTTGCACAGAAACCCAGGTCTTCCAGGAACAGCAGCGTGTTGATGGTGAAGGCGTCGTACAGCTGGGCGATGTGCATGTCCGTCGCGCGCATGCCGGCCATGGCGAATGCATGCGCGCCGGATTCCTTCGCGCTGGTTACCGTCAGGTCCTGCATCGACGAGATCTGGCGGTTCCACACGGCGGTCGCATTGCCCAGCACATAGACCGGTTTGTGCGGCAGGTCACGCGCCCGGTCGGCCCGCACCAGCACATAGGCGCCGCCGCCATCGGTGACCAGGCAGCAGTCGCGCACGCCCAGCGGGTCGGAAACCATCCGCGCGGCCAGGACGTCGTCGATGGTCAGCGGCCCGCGCATGAAGGCTTCCGGGTTGAGCGCGGCCCAGGCGCGTGCGGCCACCGCCACCTCGGCGAGTTGCCGGCGGGTGGTGCCGAACTCGAACATGTGGCGCGAGGCGGCCAGTGCATAGGCCGACGGCGGCGACATGGGTTCGTACGGTGTCTCGTAGGGCTGCGGGTCGAGGAACTTGCGGCTCTGGCCGATCTCCCTGCGGCCGAAAGTCGCGCTGCGTTGCGCACTGCCGTAGCAGACCAGCACCGCGTTGCACTGGCCGGCCTGCAGGGCCATCATGGCCGGCAACAGGTGAGCGATGAAACTGCTGCCGCCGAGCATGGTACTGTCGATGTAGCGGGGCCGTATGCCCAGGTATTCGATGGCCGGCATGGCCCACATGGTGGCCCCCGCGCTGGCGGTGCAGAAGCCGTCGATGTCGCTCATCTTCAGGCCGGCATCGGCCACGGCGGCCTGCGCCGAGCGGGCGAGCAGTTCCATGTCGGTGAAACCCGGGGATTCGCCGCAGCCGAAGGTGGCCACACCGGCGATGGCGGCGCTGCCGCGCAGGGCCCGCATGCCGTCGGGTACGTGGATGGCGTTCATGCCGCGGCTCCTTCGACATCGAACATCACCAGGCCACGGCCATCCTTCACCTGCACACGGGCCTTCACCCGCTGGCCGATCCGGATCCGGTCATGGGGCAGGCCTTCGACCCGGCTCATCAGGCGCACACCTTCGTCCAGCTCGACGATGCTGACGTTGTAGTCGCCGCCTGCCTCGGCTTTGCGGCGAACCGTGGTGACCGCGTAGACCGTGCCGCCGCCGGCCGGTTCCACCCATTCGGGCCGGCTGCCGTCGAAAGGGCTGAACTCGCGCGGGTAATAGACATGGCGGCCGTCGACGGTGCCGCGCTGGATGAAGAAACGGCCCTGGTCGAGTTGTGCCTGGTGCCAGGCCTGGACGCCGGTTTCGCTTGCGTTGAGGGTTTCGGTGGTCATGGTTTTTTCTTCAGGAAAAGACTGGTGCGGTGTCCGGCGGCAGGGCGGCCAGCAGCTCGCGCTTCAGCACCTTGCCGCTCAGCGTCATGGGAAATTCGGTCACCACATGGATCTGCGACGGACGTTTGTAGGGGGCCAGCTGCTCGCGCAGCCATGCGTCGAGGGCGGGGCGGTCGAGCGTCTGCCCGGGTTGCAGGATCACGAAGGCCAGCACCTCTTCGTTGCCGTCCTCGGCCGGGCGTCCGGCGACCACCGCGGCACGGATGCCGGTGAAATTCCGCAAGGCCAGTTCCACCTCGCCCGGATAAACGTTGAAACCCGAGCGGATGATCATTTCCTTGATGCGGCCGACCACGAAGAGTGCGTCGCCGGCATCGAGGTAACCCAGGTCTCCGCTGGCGTACCAGCCGCCGGGGCGCATCACCTTGGCGGTGGCTTCGGCATCGCGGAAATAACCTGCCATGAGGCCCCGGCCGCGGATCCAGATCTCGCCACGCTCGCCGGCCGCCACGTCCTGCCCTTCGGGTCCGGCGATGCGCGATTCGGCGCCTTCGAAACGGGTGCCGGCCGAGGTGTCCTCGCGGTGTTCGCCGAGCGCCGTCACATGCACCGATCCGGCGTATTCCGACAGGCCGTAGCCGTGGTGCAGCGGCAGGCCGAAACGGGACTCGACCTGGCGTTTCAGGCCCAGGTCCAGGGGGCCGGCGCCGGTATACAGGTAACGCAGCTGCGGCGCGTCGGGCCGGCCGATGCCGTGGTCTTCGGCATGGGCCAGCAGGCGCGAGAAGAAGGTCGGCGGACCCTGCAGCTGCGAAACCTTGTGGTGCGCCAGCGCATCGAACACATCGGCCGGATCGAACTGGCTGCGCATCACCAGGCCGGAGCCGGCGAACAGCGATGCCATCAGCACCGTGCCCAGTCCGAAGATATGGGTCATGGGCAGGTAGGCATATGACCGGTCCTCCGGTCCCAGCCGGCGGGCCAGGGCCGATACCCGCCCGAAATGCTGCAGCCCGTCGTGGGTGACCATCACGCCCTTGGGTGCGCCGGTGGTGCCCGAGGTGAAGATAATCGCGGCGATGTCCGCGCCGGCCGTGTCGGGTGCCGCAGCGGGTTCGCGGCCCGGGCTGCGCAACAGGCCCGGCAACACGCTTTCGCCAGCGCCGTAACGCGCCGCATGGCGGGCTGCCGCCGAAGAGACGCCAGTCGTGAAATACATGCGGCGGGCATCTGCCTTGTCCGCAAAACCCGCTACCTCGCCTGGCGCCATGCGTGCGTTCACCCCGCATGACCAGGCACCGATGCGGCTGCAGGCCAGCACCAGGGCGACGTGTTCGGGACAGTTCTCGGCGACGGTCAATATGCGGTCGCCGGCCTGGGTGCCCTCGCTGCGCAGCTCGTGTTCGAGCGCGTCGACCAGCAAGGCCAGGTCGCGGAAACTCATCACGCGGTCGTGCAGATGCAGGAACACCCGGTCGGGGTCACGCGCCAGCCAGTCGTCGAAGGCCTCGTGGATACGCCGCGGCGGCCGTGCGCGGCCGGTTTCGGTCGAAATGCTGTCGTTCTGCATGCGGTCCCTCATTCGAACTTGATGTCCGCCGTGACGCCCCGCCACAACTCGAAATCCTTGCGCTGCTGGGCCGCCAGCACCGCGGGCGAACCGGGCCACAGGTCATAGCCGGCCTCGGCCCACTGCTTGCGCAGGCCTTCGTCGGTCATGGCCTTGGTGACGGCCGCGTTGATCTGCCGCACGTGGGGCGCGTCCAGTCCGGCCGGGCCGTACACGCCGTACCAGCCGATCACCTCGTAGCCGGGCAGGCCGGCCTGCTGCATGGTGGGCACGTCGGGCAGGCCGGCGTTGCGGTCCTTCGAGGTCACCGCCAGCGGACGCACCCGCTGGGCGGCGCTGTAGTTGCGGGCGGTGCTGACGATGTCGAACATCATCGACAGCTGGCCGCCGATCACGTCCTGCATGGCCGGGCCGCTGCCCTTGTACGGCACGTGCGTCAGCCTGATGCCGCTCTGGCGGACGAACAGCTCGCCGCTCAGGTGGTTCGATGCACCCATGCCGGCCGATCCGTAGGTCAGCTCGCCCGGGCGTGCCTTGGCGTAGGCGATGAGTTCCTTCAGGTCGGTCACCGGCAGCCTGGGATTGACCACCAGCACGTTGGCGTAGGTGATGAGCGGCGCGATCGGTGTCAGGTCCTTCTGCAGGTCGACCGACAGGCTCTTCAGCACATGCGGCGTGATGGTCAGCGTGGGGCTGGCGCCGAAATACAGCATGGCGCCGTCTGCCGGCGCCCGGGCCACCGCCTCGGCGCCCAGCGAGCCGGCCGCGCCGGGACGGTTCTCGACGATGACGGTGCGGCCCAGTTCACGCGACAGCACCGGGCCGAACTGGCGCGCGGCGGTGTCCACCGGGCCGCCGGCCGCATAACCGACGACCAGGCGAACGGGACCCTGCGACGACATCAGCTGCGCTGTCGCCGGTCCGAACGGCAGCAGCCATGCTGCGGCGATGCCGAGCAGCACTCGCCGCGAGTGGATGAAATTCATGGTTTGTCTCCAGTGTTTTTTGTCGCGCGCTTCTTCGTCGTGAAGCGTCTTCCTGTTCGCAGGATGGCGTGGACGTCGGCACGCCGCCATGCGTTTTTGCAGAAGGGGGTGTTCGGTTCGACCCCGATGCGCCGGTCGCATGGCCTGCCGCACAATGGTTTTTTGGGCCTCTTCCCGACGACTTCGACGATGCACTTTGACCTTTTCGACCTGCGGCTGTTCGTCTTCGTGGCGGAAGAATCCAACTTGCGGCGCGGCGCCGAACGTGCCTGCATTTCGCTCGGCGCCGCCAGCACCCGCATCAAGCAGCTCGAAGACAACATCGGCACCAAACTCTTCTATCGGAAACCCCAGGGTGTCGAACCCACGCCGGCCGGCGAGGCGCTGCTTCACCATGCGCGGCTGGTGCTGCAGCAGGTCGACCACCTGAAGATCGACCTGCAGGAATACGCCGGTGGCAGCAAGGGCCACGTGCGGGTGCTGGCCAACACCACCAGCATCAGCAGCGCGCTGCCCACCGCGCTGGCCAGCTTCCTGGCGCAGCAGCCGGATGTGAGCATCGACCTGCGCGAAAGGCTCAGCCGGGAGATCGTCATCGCCATCCACGAAGCACATGCCGACATCGGCATCGTGGCCGGCGACGTCGACACCAAGGGACTCGAAGTGCGCGATTTCGTCAGTGACGACCTGGTGGTGGTGGTGCCCGAGGGCCATGCGCTGGCGCACAGGCCGACCACCACCTTCCTGGACACGCTGGACGAGCCTCATGTGTCATTGGCCGAGGGCAGCGCGCTGGCCGGTTTCCTGCCGCCGCTCGCCCGTGCCATGGGCCGCAACCTGGACTTCCGGCTGCAGGTCAACAGCTTCGAGTCGATCTGCCTGCTGGTGGAGGCAGGCGTGGGCATCGGCATCATTCCGCGGTCTTCCGCGCTGCGGCAGGCGCGTACCTTGAAGCTGCGCATCGTGGGGCTGACGGATGCCTGGGCTCGGCGCGAGACCAAGATCGTCAATCGGGCGCATGTGCCGCTGCCGCGTATTGCGGCGGCGTTGATCCGGCACCTGGCGAATGTGCAGCTGGAGGAGCGGCTGCTGTAGCGACCTGCCGGTGCATCAGCCAAGACCGCTGTTCCGAATGGTTCAAGCGGCTTCCAGCACCCGCATTTCGATATGAAGCCCGGCAGCCGTGGCCATGTTCACCAATGCATCAAGGCCGAACAATTCGATCTTGCCTCGCATCAGATCCGACACGCGAGGCTGAGTCACACCCAGCGGCTTGGCGGCCTGCGCCTGGCTCATGTCGGTTCGCGCAAGGCGTTTCTTCGGCGCTGTCAGCAAGACAGATCGCAGCTTCATGTTTTCCGCTTCTTCCGGGGTGTCCTCGATGGCATCGCAGACGCTGGCAAAGCGTTGCTTGTTCATGAGTCCAGCTCCTTGAGTAAGTCACGATAACGTTTTGTGGCCAAGTCCAGATCCGTCCTGCTGGTCTTCCGAGATACGTAAAGGGCTAGATAAGCCGAAATGCCCCGGCCGCATCCCGTATTCGAATTTCCTTCACTCCTTTCCCCACGGTATTCGGGGCTTCCAGTCATCCGGTTCCTGGCCGTTCTGCACCTGATCGAGCTGATGGCCCGCCTCGCGCTTGGCCGCGAGTGGGACGGCGCGGAGGTCATCGATAGAGCCGCTCTAGGCACTTTCCCCATCTGTCACTTTCTGCCAATGGCCGCAAACGTACCGGCCATTGGTCGCACGCCGAGCTCGTCCCACACTGCCAAAAACGAAGGAGACAAGACAGATGAACTCAAGCGACATGCGGCGCCGCCGCTTCGTGGCGGGCGTATCCGCGCTCGGGCTGGGTGCGGCCGGCGGTGCCTGGGCCCAGGGCGGTAATGCCGCCAATGCCAACGCAGCCACCTACCCGAGCCAGCCCATCCGCATGGTGGTGCCGTACCCACCCGGTGGCGGCACCGACAACCTGGCCCGCATGATGGCTACCAAACTGCAGGAAGCCTGGGGACAGACGGTGATCGTCGACAACCGGCCAGGCGCATCCGGCACCATCGGCAACGACATGGTGGCCAAGGCGCCGGCCGACGGCTACACCGTGCTGCTCGCCATCACCGCCATCGTGCAGGTGCCGGCGCTGATGAAGCTGCCCTACGACGTCAACCGCGACCTGCAGCCGCTGGCGCAGGTGGCCAGCACCAACTCCATCCTGGTGGTGCCCAGGTCGTCGCCGGTCAAGAGCCTGGCCGAGTTCATTTCCATGGTGAAGTCGCAGCCGCGCAAACACAATTTCGGCTCGTACGGCATCGGCACCTCGTCGCATATCCAGGGTTCGCTGCTCAACCTGCAGGCCGGCACCGACCTGATCCACGTGCCTTACAAGGGCGCCGCACCGCTGCTGCAGGACCTGCGCGGCGGCCAGCTCACCTGTGCCTTCATCGACATGTCGACCATCCGCCCGCACCTGGATGCCTTCCGGGGCCTGGCGGTGACGGGTGTGCAGCGCAACAAGGTCGTGCCCGACGTGCCCACCTTCGCCGAACTGGGCTACCAGTCCTTCGAACCGGTGGGCTGGTTCGCGCTGTTCATGCCGGCCGGCGTGCCGGCGCCCATCGCGAAGAAGTTCGCCGATGAAAGCAACCGCATCCTGAAGCTGCCCGACGTGATCGAGAAGATCGAAGGGCAAGGCATGACACCCGGCGGCATGCCGACCGAACGCTTTGCGAAGATGGTCCGTGACGATCTTGCTGTCTACAGCAAGATCATCAAGGACACCAATATCCGCCTCGAATAGCGGACGGGGGAGGCTGCTGCCGGGCGGCCTCTTCTTCAGCATCAGGCCGCTTCGGCGAGCGCCTCCACCGGCCCCAGGAGGCGCGCCCGTGCAGCCCGGTACTGCGCCTCCATCCGCAGCACCCGCTGCGCCACAGGCTCCACCGCGCCGACGGCGGCGATGCCCTGGCCGCAACCCCAGATGTCCTTCCACGGCTTGCGGCTGCTGCCGAAGTTCATGGCCGACGGATCGCTGTCGGGCAGTGCGTCCGGGTCCATGCCGGCCGCCGAGATGGACGGCTTGAGGTAGTTGCCGTGCACCCCTGTGAACAGGTTCGAATAGACGATGTCGTCGCTGTCGCTGTCCACGATCATCTTTTTGTAGCGTTCGTCGGCGCGGGCCTCTTCGGTGGCGATGAAGGCCGAGCCGATATAGGCGAAGTCGGCCCCCATCGCCTGCGCCGCCAGGATGGCCGCACCGTTGGCGATGGAGCCCGACAGCGCCAGCGGGCCGTCGAACCAGCTGCGGATTTCCTGCACCAGCGCGAACGGGCTCTTCACTCCCGCGTGGCCGCCCGCACCAGCCGCTACCGCTACCAGTCCGTCCGCGCCCTTCTCGATCGCCTTGTGGGCGAACCGGTCGTTGATGACGTCGTGCATCACGATTCCGCCCCAGCCGTGCACCGCCTGGTTGACTTCGGGCCGGGCGCCCAGCGAGGTGATGATCAGCGGCACCTTGTAGCGTTCGCAGACCGCCAGATCGGCATCCAGCCGGTCGTTGGTCTTGTGCACGATCTGGTTGATGGCGAAGGGCGCCGCGGGACGGTCCGGATGCGCCCGGTCATGCGCCGCCAGCGCCTCGGTGATCTCGGCCAGCCAGTCGTCCAGCAGTTCGGCCGGCCGCGCATTCAGCGCCGGCATGGAGCCGACGATGCCGGCCTTGCACTGGGCGATGACCAGCGCCGGCACGCTGATGATGAACAGCGGCGACGCGATCACCGGCAGGCGCAGCTTGCGCAGAAATTCGGGACAGCTCATATCGGATCCCAGCTGAACACGTCGCTCGACCGGTCCAGCGGATGGAACTGCGCCTTCAGCGCCGGCAGCGCGTGGCTCAGCACCGCCTCGGGTGTCCAGCCTTCGGAACGGTGCACCGACCGCACCGGGCGCGGCTGGCTGATGAGGAAGATCTCGTTGTTGCGCACGGCAAAGACCTGGCCGTTGGTGTCCGCCGCGGCATCGCTGGCCAGGCACACCGCCAGCGGTGCGATCTTGGCGGGGGTCATCTGCTTGATGCGTTCGACCCGGGCCTTTTCGGCATCGGTCTCGGCCGGGATGGAGCCGATCATGCGGCTCCAGGCGAAAGGCGCGATGCAGTTCGAACGCACGTTGAACTTCTGCATGTCGAGCGCGATAGACTTCGACAGCGCCACCAGCCCCAGCTTGGCGGCCGAGTAGTTGGCCTGGCCGAAATTGCCGATCAGGCCGGATGTGGAGGTCATGTGGATGTACATGCCCGATTCCTGTTCCTTGAAATGCGGCGCGGCGGCGCGGCTGACGTGGTAGCTGCCGTACAGGTGCACCTTGATGACCGAATCGAACTCGTCCTCGCTCATCTTGTGGAAGAAGCGGTCGCGCAGGATTCCGGCGTTGTTGACCACGCCGTCGATGCGGCCGAAAGCGTCGAGCGCGGTGCCGACGATGCGGCCGGCCGCCGCGGCGTCGGACACGCTGTCGGTGTTGGCCGCGGCCTCGCCGCCGGCGGCGCGGATCTCGTCGACCACCTTCTGCGCCGGCCCGGCATCGGCGCCTTCGCCGGACAGCGATGCGCCGATGTCGTTGACCACCACCTTGGCGCCGGCCCTGGCCATGGCCAGCGCGATGTCGCGGCCTATGCCGCCGCCCGCGCCGGTCACCACGATGACCTTGCCTTCCAGCATGGGGGATGTACTCATGTTTTTCTGCTCCTTCTGTTCTGCGCGATGTGTGATTCGAGACGGATGTGCGACCGGCTTCAGGCGGGCCACACGAAACGGGTCGGGCGCTTGGCCAGGAAATCGGCCACCGCGTCCTTGTGCTGCCGGGTGCCCATGGCGACTGCCTGAGACACCGCTTCCAGTTCCAGCCGGGTGGTCAGGTCGTCGTCGGCGGCCATGGCGCGTTTGATCATGCTCACCGCCACCGGCGAGGTGTCGACGAAACTCTGCGCCACCGCGCGGGCCCTGGCCATCAGCTGTTCGGGCGGCTGCAGTTCGGACACGATGCCCAGCCGCAGCGCTTCGTCGGCCCGGACCTCCCGGGCGGACAGCATCAGCTCCTTGGCGCGCTGGGTGCCCACGATGCGGGGCAGGGTGTAGAAGATGCCGAAGTCGGGCACCAGGCCGATCTTCAGGAAAGAAACGCTCATGCGCAGGCGCGGCGTGCCGATGATGTAGTCGGCGCACAGCGCCAGGCCCATGCCGGCGCCGTAGGCCGCGCCGTCCACCGCCGCGATGACCGGCCGGTCGAGTGTGATGAGGGCCCGCAGCCAGCGGTGCAGGTCGTGCAGCCGGTCGGTCCAGCCTTCGTTGTCCAGGCCGACCGTGGCAATGTTGCGCAGGTCGCCTCCAGACGAGAAATGGCCCCCCGCGCCGGTGATGATCACTGCGCGGATGCTGCGGTCGTCCTCGATTTTCCGGACTGCATCGGCCATCAGTTCACGCACCGGCGGGCCGATGGCGTTGCGGGTCTGCGGGTCGTCGATGGTGAGCGTGGCGACCTGGTCGGCCACCTTGAATTCGAGCAGTGCTGCGGCCGCTGCCAACGGGTTGGTGGTCATGTCCTTGTCTCCTTTGGATCAGTTTTTCTTGAGGGCCGCGCTCAGGTCGCGGCCGCCGGGCAAAGAGCTGCCGCCGTCGACCGGAATCACCGCGCCGGTGACGAACGAGGCCATCGGCGATGCCAACACCAGCGCCATGTCGGCCACTTCCGACGTGCGGCCCATCCGGCCCAGCGGAACGCTGGCGGCCATGGCCGCCATGGCGTCGTCGCCGGGTGCCAGCCGGCGCACGCCCTCGGTGTCGCCGATGGGGCCGGGCACTATGGAATTGACGCGAACTCCGTCCGCCCCCCATTCCATCGCCAGCACCCGCACCATCATGTCCAGCCCGGCCTTGGCGGCACACACATGGGCCTGGTAGGCAGTCGGGTTGAAGGCCTGCGGAGCGGAAATGTTGATGACCGATGCGCCCGGTTTCCTCAAAAAAGCATGGGCCGCGCGCAGCACGTTGAAACCGCCCACCAGGTCGATGTCGACCACGGTGCGGAAACCCTTGCTCGACATGCCCAGGGCCGGCGCGACGAAGTTGCCGGCCGCGCCGGAAACCAGCACCTCGATGGCACCGAAACGCCCGTGCGCCTGCGACAGCGCGCCCTCGATGGCCTCGTACTCACGCACATCGGCGCTGTAGCCTTCGACGTCGTTGCCATGGGCCCGTAACCGGGCGACCGCGCCCTGCACCCGATCCATCGACCGGCTGGCGATGGAGAGCATGGCGCCGCGTTGCGCGAACGCCTCGGCGATGGCCAGGTTGATGCCGCTGCTGCCACCGGCCACGAAGACATGGCGGCCGCTGAAGTCGAAGGGAGATGTCTCGGTCATGGGGTTGTGCCGGTGGCAGCCGGAGAGGGTGAACGGTGGGCTGCGCGCAAGGTGGTCTTCAACACCTTGCCGGCCGCGGACAGCGGCAGGGTGTCGGTGAAGTGGAAGCTGCGCGGGCATTTGTAGCCGGCCAGCCGGGTGCGGCACCAGGCCGTCAGCTGCTCGGCCAGGGCGTCGGTGTCTTCGCTGCTGTCCGCTCGCAAGCTGTCACGCCGCACCACCACCACCGCATGCACTGCCTCGCCCCAGCGTTCGTGCGGCACGCCGATGACCGCCGCCTCCGATACCGCCGGATGGCCGCGCAGTGCGTTTTCGACCTCGGCCGAATAAACGTTCTCGCCGCCGCTGATGATCATGTCCTTGAGCCGGTCGGTGAGATAAAGGTAGCCCTGGGCGTCCATGCGGCCGCCGTCGCCGGTGTGCAGCCAGCCGTCGCGCAGCGCCTGGGCGCTGACGGCGGGCAGGTTCCAGTAGCCCTGGGTGACCATCGGTCCGCGCACCACGATCTCGCCGGATTCGCCGCGCGGGCATTCGACACCGGCCACGTCCACGATGCGTATCTCGGACCCCAGCCCGGCGCGTCCCACCGTGCCCATCGTCTCGGCCGAACCGCGCCTGCGCGACGGTATGTCGATGCAAACCGCGCCGGCGGTCTCGGTCATGCCGTAGGCCTGGAAGAACTCCGCATCGGGCCAGGTGGCCAGCGCCCGTTGCAGCAGGTCGGCCGGCATGGGCGCGGCACCGAAGGCGATGCGGTCCAGGCTCTGCACCCGGGCCGGCGAAAAGCCGGGGGCGTCGAGCAGCGCCTGCAGCATGGTCGGCACCACGATGATGTCGCTGATGCCCAGGCTTTCGATGGCGTCCAGCACCGCATCGGGCCGGAACTGCGGCAGGGTGACGCAACTGCCGCCGATGATGCTCTGGCCGATCAGCCGGCCCAGCCCCGCCACATGGAACAGCGGTGCGACCAGCAGCGACACGCTGTCGGGCGAGTTGTTCAATTCGGCACCGCGTGTCATGCAGGCGGTCCAGAAGTTGGCGTGGGTCAGCATCACCCCCTTCGACCGCCCGGTGGTGCCGCCGGTGTAGAGGATGGCGGCCAGTGCGTCGCCGCCGGTGCGGCTGTCTTCCATCGGCTGCAGCGCGGCTGCACGGGCGGCCAGTTGCGGGTTGTCCATCACCGTCACCGGGGTGCCGATGCCGGCCACGGCCGGTGCGCTGGCGGCATCGGCCAGCAGCAGCGCCGCGCCGCAGTCGGTCAGTGCGTGGTCGAGTTCCGGCACGCTCCAGCGCAGGTTGAGCGGGCAGGCCACCGCGCCCATCCACCAGCAGGCCAGCAGGTTGATGACCAGCTTGTCGTCGTTGGGCGATACCAGCGCGACCCGGTCGCCGGGCCTGATGCCCCAGCCGTGCAGTGCGGCGGCACGACGGGCGACCTGGTCGAGCATCTGGGCGAAGGTCCAGCGGTGGGTGGTGTCGGCGCCGACATGGCAGAGCGCCGCCTTGTCGGGATGGCGCTGCAGCGACCTTTGCAGTCCTTGGGTGAGATGCATGGCGGTGTGTCTCCGGTTCTTCTTATGGGTTGGGGCCGGGTTCTTCCTGCAGGGCGCGCCACAGGATCTTTCCGGTGCCCGACTTGGGCAATGCGGTACGGAACTGGATGTGGCGCGGCACCTTGTAGGCCGACAGCCGCTCGCGGCACCACAGGCCCAGCGTCTCGGCGTCCAGCAGGGCGGCCGGCCGCAGCACCACGACCGCCTTGACCGACTCGCCCTGGCGCGCGTCGGGCACCGCGATCACGCAGGCTTCGTGGATCGCCGGGTGTTCGTAGAGCAGGCTTTCGACCTCGGCCGGCCAGACCTTGAAACCGCTGACGTTGATCATGCGTTTGAGCCGGTCGCGCATGAAGAAATAGCCGTCCGCGTCCATGAAGGCCAGGTCGCCGGTGCGAAAGTAACGGCGGCCGTCGCGCTCGAAGAAACTGCCGCGGTCGGCCTTTTCGTCATGCCAGTAGCCGAGCATCACCTGCGGCGCCGAGGTGACCAGTTCGCCGGTTTCGCCCTGCGGCATGTCGGCCAGCGTCTCGGGATCGACGATGCGGGAATGCACGCCGAATGCCGGTATGCCCAGGCATTGCCTCTTGCCCCGGCCGGGCGGGTTGCAGTGCAGGAAGGATGCGGTCTCGGTCAGCCCGTAACCCTCGACGTAGTGCAGACCGAAACGCTGCTGCAGCATGGCCGCCACCGACTCCGGCATGGCGGCGCCGCCGCCATTCAGCACGGCGAGGCTGGACAGGTCGCGGGCCTGCGCTTCGGGGTGCGCGAAGAAATCGTTGAGCATGGCCGGCGGGGCGGCCCAGGTGGTCACCCGGTGGCGCTCGATCAGCCGGGCGGCGGCACCGGCATCCCAGCGCGGCAGCATGACCACGGTGGCGCCGGCCGACATCGGCATCAGCATCGCGTTCTGCATGCCCAGCAGGTGGAAGAGCGGGGCCACGCCCATCACCACCGATTCGGCATGCAGGCCGCGCCACAGGCTGGCGCCGATGGTGGACGCCAGCAATGTGCGGTGCGTGTGCCTGCAGCCCTTGGGACGTCCGGTGGTGCCGGAGGTGTAGGGCAGCACGCAGAGGTCGTCGGGCTTGGATGTGTCGGGCCGCGGGCGGTGGTCGCCGGCCAGCGCGTCGCACCAGTTGACGGTGGCCGGATGTTCGGCCGGCACCTGCGGCATGGCCAGGTGCGGCGGCAGGGGCGGGTCGGCATTTTCATCGGCCGCATCGGCATAGCAGTGCAGCACGGCATGGCGCAGCCGGCCGTCGTCCAGCGCGCCTCGCACGGCGGGCAGAAGCTCCTGTGCCACCAGGGCGACAGCGGCCCCGCTGTCTTCCAGGTAATGCGCCGTCTCGGCGGCGGTCGACATGGCGTTGACCGGCACCACCACCGCGCCGCAGCGCAGGATGGCGTAGAAGGCGACGCTGAACTGCGGGCAGTTCTGGCTGAGCAGCAGCACCCTGTCGCCCGGGTTGACGCCGGCCCGGTGCTGCAGGTGGCCGGCCAGTGCGTCGGCCTGGGCGCGCAGCGACGCGAAGGTGGTGACACCGCCGCAGAAGAGAATGGCCGGCTTGTCGGGATAACGCTGCGCGGCCACCGTCAGGTAGTGGCCCAGCGTCACCTGCGGCTGGTGCAGCCGGCGCGGCAGGCCGCGCGGCCAGGTGGCGGCCCATGGCTCGAGTGGCTCTGCCGGAGCGGTGTCTTTGTCGGTCATTGGCGGAATCCCGATGCGTTGTCTCGACGCGTTTTTATGGTGGGTCCGGAGCGGCCCCTGTCTTTGCCTTCGATGCTAGGCAGGGCAGCGTGGCGCCGCCATGCCTATTTGCCGAAGCGAGGCTTCGGCCGGGCAGAAGCCTTCAGCGGTTCACTCGCGCTCCATCGCGCGGGCGACGATCTCCTTCATCACCTCGTTGGCGCCGCCGTAGATGCGGCCCACCCGGGCGTCGGCGAACATGCGGGCGATGGGGTATTCGTTCATGTAGCCGTAGCCGCCATGCAGCTGCAGGCATTCGTCGATCACCTTGCAGGTGGTTTCGGTGATCCACCACTTGGCCATGGCGGCCGTCGGAATGTCGAATTCGCCGCGCGCGAGCCGGGCGATGCAGTCGTCGATGAAGGCTCGGGCGATGCTGGCGTGGGTCTGGCATTCGGCCAGCTTGAAACGGGTGTTCTGCAGCTTCAGCAGCGAGTCGCCGAAGATCTGCCGGTCGCGCACGTAGGCCAGGGTCTCGTCGACAGCGCGCTGCATGGTGGCGGCCGAACCGATGGACAGCAGCAGCCGTTCGCGCGGCAGTTGCTGCATCAGCTGGGCGAAGCCCCTGCCTTCCTCGCCGCCCAGCAGGTTGGCCACCGGCACCCGCATGTCGTCGAAGAAAAGCTCCACCGTGTCCTGCCCGCGCTGGCCGATCTTGTCGAGCAGCCGGCCGCGGCGGAAACCCTGCAGTCCGGCGGTCTCGACCATCAGCAGCGACACGCCCTTCGCGCCCGCTGCCGGGTCGGTCTTGACCGCCACGCACACCAGGTCTGCATGGAAACCGTTGGTGATGAAGGTCTTGGCGCCGTTGATGCGGTAGTGGTCGCCTTCCAGCACCGCGCTGGTCTTGATGCGCTGCAGGTCGGTGCCGGCGCCGGGTTCGGTCATGGCGATTGCCGCGACCATCTCGCCGCTGGCCATGAGCGGCAGCCAGCGCTGCTTCTGTTCCTCGCTGCCATAGGCCAGCAGGTAGTGGGCGACGATGCCGCTGTGCACGTTGATGCTGAAGCTGTTGACAAGCGCACGCGACTGTTCTTCGCAGATGACCGCTTCGTGCAGCACGGTGCCGCCGCCGCCGCCGTAGTTTTCGGGAATGCCGGCGCACAGCAGGCCGAGCTGGCCGGCGCGCCGCCAGATCTCCCGGTCCACGTGTTTCTGCGCGGCCCAGGTTTCCTGGTGCGGCACACATTCGGTCTCGAAGAAACGGCGGGCGCTGTCGCGCAGCATCTGCAGTTCGGGGTCCATCCAGGGCCGCGACGGCGAGGCCAGGCTGGTGGGCACGGAAGGCGATGGCACGGCGGCGTTCATGGCCGGCCTCCGCCGCACACCAGCACCTGGCCGCTGACGTAGTTGGACTCCGGAATGCAGAACATGTAGACCGCGCCGGCCGCTTCTTCGGGTGTGCCGCCGCGGCCGAGCGGGATCAGGGTTTCGGCGTTCTTCAGGATCTGCGGATTGACACCCACCTTGATGCGCCGGCCCTCGATGTCGATGCTGGCGTCGGCCTGCGCATCGGCCTCGGTCAGCCGGGTCATGATCAGCCCGAAGGCCACGCTGTTGACGTTGACCTTGTAGCGCCCCCATTCCTTGGCCATGGCCTTGGTCAGCCCGTTGATGCCAGCCTTGGCGGCCGCGTAATTGGCCTGGCCGGCGTTGCCGTAGACACCCGAGGTGGACGAGATGTTGACCACCTTGCGGAACACCGGCAAACCGGCTTCGGCTTCCTTCTTGGCGCTGTCGCGGATGAAGTCGGCCGCCGCCCGCAGGATGCGGAAGGGCGCGGTGAGATGCACCGCGAGGATGTCTTCCCACTGCTCGTCGCTCATTTTCTGGATGACGTTGTCCCAGGTGAAACCGGCGTTGTTGACGATGATGTCCAGGCCCTTGAATTCACCGATGGCGGTGTCGACGAAACGCTGGGCGAAGTCCTTCTGGGTGACGCTGCCGATGCAGGCCACGGCCTGCCCGCCGGCCGCCTGGATCTCCGCGACCACGGCCTGCGCGGGCGTTTCGTCCAGGTCGTTGACGACCACCTTCGCGCCTTCGCTGGCTAGCTTCAATGCAATCTCGCGGCCGATGCCACGCCCCGAGCCCGATACCAGGGCGACCTTGTCCTGCAGCTTCTTCATGTGTCTTGTCTCCGAGATTTTTATGGATGCTTCAGGCCAGGGCGACGACGGCGTCGCCGGTCAGCTTGACCTGGCCGTTCTGGTCCTGAGTCTGAAGCGACAGCCGGACCCGCCGTTCGCCGTCGGCTTCGAACTTTTCGACGACGGTGCCGGTGCAACTGATGCGGTCGTGCACCTGGGTGACGGCGACGAAACGCACCCCGAATTCACGCAGCGCCTGCTGCGGCACCCAGTTGGTCAGCAGCCGGCCCAGCCAGGCCATCGACAACATGCCGTGGGCGAACACGTCGGCCTGGCCCGCGGAGTGTGCGAAGTCGCTGTCGACGTGGATCGGGTTGTGGTCGCCGGACGCGCCGCAGTAGAGCGCCAGGGTCAGGCGCGACAGCGCTTCGGTCTCGAAGCCGGGCAGCACGTCGCCGGGCTGCAGCGTGTCGTAGTCGGGAATATTCATGGCGGTGGTCCTTTCCATCACGGGTTGCGCTGCACGGTGACCGAGCGCATTTCGGCGACCCGTTTCCCGTGCTGGTTGTCGACGGTGGTCAGGCGCACCACGAACTCCAGCGCACCGCCCTTCTTGTCGTAGATGTCCTCGATGCGCTGCTGGAAACGCAAGGTGTCGCCGGCATGGGCCGGCGCGTGGTAGGTGAAGGACTGCTCGCCGTGCAGCAGCCGGCGGTAGTCCAGGCCCAGCAGCTCGCGGATTTCGGCCGGGTTGGGGCCTTCCATCTCCAGGCAGAACAGGAAGGTGGGCGGCACCGGCAGGCCGGGGTAGCCGGCGGCGCGGGCGGCGGTTTCATCGGAATAGACCGGGTCGGTCTGGCCGATCGCCTTGGCGAAGAAACGCAGGCGGCCGGCTTCGACCTGCACGCTGAAGGGCGCAAGGCTGTGGCCGATGTATTGGCGGTCGATCATGTGCAGTCTCCGGATCGATCAGGCGGCCTGGTAGAGCGTCACCACACAGGCGCCGCCCAGTCCCAGGTTGTGTTGCAGCGCCAGCCGCGCGCCTTCGACCTGCCGCTGGTCGGCCTGTCCCCGCAGCTGCCAGGTGAGTTCGGCGCACTGTGCCAGGCCGGTCGCGCCCAGCGGATGTCCCTTGGACAACAGGCCGCCGGAAGGATTGGTGACCACCCGGCCGCCGTAGGTGTTGTCGCCTTCGATGATGAATTTCTCGGCGGTGCCCTCGGGTGTCAGGCCCAGGCCTTCGTAGGTGATGAGTTCGTTGGCGGTGAAGCAGTCGTGCAGTTCGACCACGTCGATGTCTTCCGGGCCGATGCCGGCGGATTCATACACCTGCTGCGCGGCGGCGCGGGTCATGTCGTAGCCGACCACCTTGCGCATGTCGCCGCTGTCGAAAGTGGACGGCGTGTCGGTGGTCATGGCCTGGGCGGCGATGAAGACACGGGTGTCCAGCCCGTGGCGGCGGGCGAAGTCTTCGGAACACAGGATGGCAGCGGCGGCGCCGCAGGTCGGCGGGCAGCATTGGAGGCGGGTCAGCGGATCGAAGACCGACGGCGAGGCCATCACCTCGTCGAGCGTCACCGTGTCGCGGAAGACGGCGTTCGGGTTGCGCGCCGCATGCTGGCGTGCCTTGACCGAGATGCGGCCGAAGGTGTCGGGCCGGATGCCGTACTGCTTCATGTAGTCGCGGCCGGCGCCGCCGAACAACTGGGCCGCGCGGGGCTTGGCCGGGTCGAAACCCTGGATGTCGATCATGGCGTCGGCGAAGCGCTGCATGGGCGACGGCCGGTCGTCATAGGCGCCCTTCAATGCGCCCGGCACCATCTGTTCGAAGCCCAGTGCAATGGCGCATTCGACCATGCCGCTTTCGACCGCCTGGCGCGCCAGGAACAGCGCGCTGGAGCCGCTGGAGCAGTTGTTGTTGAGGTTGAAGACGGGGATGCCGGTGAGACCCACGCCGTAGATGGCCGCCTGGCCGGCGGTGGAGTCGCCGTAGACATAACTCACATAGGCCTGCTGCACTTCGGAATAAGGAACGCGGGCGTCGTCGAGGGCCAGCCGCGCGGCCTTTTCGCCCATCAGGTTGTAGGCCTCGCTCTTGCCGGGTTTGGCGAACGGAATCATGCCGACGCCGGCGACGTAAACGGTGCGTTTCACGGGTTTGTCTCCTCGGTTATCTGATGTCCCGAGGATGCTTCGCCGCGCCGGCCCGGCCAATGGCGCGGGCGATCAACTTGCTTGGCGAAAACTGCCAGCCCTCCGGCTGCGTACGCTCAGTTCCGCAGGTGGGTCTGGCGGTATTCGCCCGGTGCCAGACCGGTCCAGTGCTTGAAGGCACGGTGGAAGGTGCTGGCCTCCGAAAACCCCAGCTGCGCAGCGATCTCTGGCAGCGTCAGTTCGGGTTGCGCCAGGTATTCGATGGCCGCATCGCGGCGCAGGTCGTCCTTGATGCCGCGGAAACCCTGGCCCTCTTCGCGCAGGCGGCGGCGCAGGGTCTGCGGGGTCATGGCCAGCTGCTGGCCGATGTGTTCGAGCGAGGGCAGTTCGTCGCTCAGGTGCCGGCGCAGGATGCGGCGGATGCGTTCGGTCACGCTGCTCTGGTCGCGGTATTTCACGAGCAGGCTGGCCGGGGCCTGGCGCATGAATTCACGCAGGCTCTGGTCGGTCTGCACCACCGGCAGGTCGAGCCAGCGCGCCTCGAAACTCCAGCCGGTGCAGGCATCCGAGTAATGCACCGGCGCGCCGAAAAGGGTGACCGCATCGCTGCTGATTCCGGTGCCGGTGTAGGTCTGCGGATAGTCCACCGACAGCAGCGGCACCCGGCGTGCCACCAGCCACGAAGCCAGGCCGTAGGCGAAGAAGGAAAACGCCCGCTGGGCGAATGCCAGGGCGGCGGTGTTGTCCACCCGCGGCTGCAGGTGCACCGCCGCGATGCCACCGCGCACCTGCAGCCGGGGCACGAAGTCGGACAGCAGCAGGCGGTAATGACGCAGCCCCTGGCGCAGGGCGTCGCCCAACGTGCGGCAGCTGATGAGCGGCTGGCAGCCGAAGGCGAAACTGCCCGGCGGCAGGGGCCGGCTGCACAGGCCCCACAGCTCGTCGCGCAGGGTGTGGCGCAGGGCGAAGATCAGCGCCAGGTATTGCGCCTGGGTCACCCGGGCCAGCGGTGAGTCGAACAGGCTGGCGGGTATGCCGGCGCGCCGCAGCAGGGCCGGCATGTCGGCGCCACGGGCGCGGGCGCCCAGCAGGATCTGTTCGACCTGCTGGATGGCGATGGTCTGGTGGGTGAAGCTGGAGGCAGTCAAGGATCGGCGGCGGCGCGGCACTTGGGAGGGCCTTGTTTTTACCCCAGCGCGCCCTTGTTCCGCATGTCGTCGCGCAGCTGGGTGGTATAGCCGGCCTCTGCCATGATTTCGTCGCTGTGCTGGCCGGGGGTGGGCGCCAGGCGATGCACGGCGAACCGGTAGCCGGTCATCTTCACCGGGCAGCCCAGCGCCACGGCACCGCCGTTGGCGTTTGCGGGCACAACCATGCCGCGTGCCTCGAAATGCGGGTCGGCCAATGATTCGGCCGGCTGCAGCACCGCGTTGACGCAGCAGTCGCCGTCGGCGAACACCTGTTGCCAGTGCGCAATGGGATGCGCTCCGATCAGCGCTGCTACATCGGCCCGTACCCGGTCGCTGGTCGCCCGGTCGGCCGGGTGGTGGTGCGGCTTCAGGTCATTGCGGCCGATGATTTCGCAGAAACGTTCCCAGAACTTGGCCTCGTAGGCGGCCACCGCCAGAAACCGGTTGTCCGCCGCGCGGTACAGGCTGTAGCAGGGCAGGCCTCCGGAAAGCTTGTCGCGTCCCGCCGGCCGGGTCCTGCCGTGCAGCGCCAGGCTGACCATCGGCACCAGCGAATGGGCCAGTGCGCTGTCGGCCATGGCGATGTCGACATGCCGGCCCCTGCCGGTGCGGACGGCGTCGAACAGCGCCGCCAGAATGCCCATCACCGAGGTCAGCGAACCGCCCATCAGGTCGGCCACCGGCAGATTGGGCAGCGCGGGTGTGTCGCCGTTGCGGCCCATCTGGTCGGTGATGCCGGCCAGCGCGCAATAGTTGAGATCGTGGCCGGGATGGTCGCGCATCGGGCCGGTCTGGCCGTAGCCGGTGATGCTGCAGAAAACCAGGCGCGGGTTGAGTGCGGCCAGGGTTTCGTAACCCACGCCCAGGCGATCCATCACGCCGGGCCTGAAGCTTTCGACCAGCACGTCGGCGGTGGCCGCCAGGGCCTTCAGCGCAGCCACGCCTTCGGACTGTTTCAGGTCGAGCCGCAACGCGCGTTTGTTGCGGTGGACCAGTGCGCGCAAGGCGGGCGACGCGTAGTCGCCGGCACCCATGTCCTCGATCTTGACCACGTCCGCGCCCAGGTCGGCCAGATGCAGCGTGCACACCGGCCCGGGCAGCAGGCGGGTGAGGTCGAGCACCCGTACGCCGGTCAGGGGAGCACGGGTTTCGGCAGAAGAATGCGGGGCGGGAGACTGAGCGGTTTCGAGGGCCATGGTCGGATCGTTTGCGGTTGTCGGACCAGTCTAGGCAGCGACGGACCGCACGGCCATGGCGGATTGCCTGGGCTGCATTGGCCGAAACGATCAGGACCACCTGGCCGGCAGGCGGTCGGGAGAATTTTCGGGCGACATGGTGTTTCAAAACTACGATGGCGTGTAATAGAAATTTCCTACAAACAATACGAATTTTTGCAAGTACGCTGGGCAAACAAGTCCTCCCAGTCGCGTGCACATCAAGAACTGGCTAAACATGAGCTCCCAGTCCCCAATCGACTTCCATCATCCCGACATCGGCGTCAGGCTCAAGCAATGCAGCACTGAGGAATTCGATGCACTCGAGTTCGGCGTCATAGGTTTCGACGACCAGACCATCGTTCGCATCTACAACGCGTTCGAGGCAAAAATGGCCGGCCTTTCGCCGGAACGTGTCGTCGGGGCGCCGCTGTTCAGCACGGTCGCCCAGTGCATGAACAACTTCATGGTTGCGCAGCGGTTCGAGGACGCAGCAGCAGCCGGCGAAGTCCTGGATGCCGAGCTCGATTACGTCTTCACCCTGCGCATGCGTCCCAGCAAGGTGCGGCTGCGGCTGGTGGCCGTACCCGGAGAAGAACTGCGATACGTGCTCGTGAGTCGGCGGTAGCCAATGAGCGACTCGGGCCTGGACCTTTCGCAGGAATACGAAGCACTGGTGCAGTTTCTGTACATCGCGCCGGTGGGTCTGGTGCAGGCAGACCTGCAGGGCGAAATCGCCATGATCAATCCGTTGTCGGCGCAACTGCTGATGCCGCTCTCGAGCGACGGCAACCTGACCAATCTCTTTGCCGCTCTCGAAGGCGTGGTTCCCGACCTGCAGCATCTGGTGCAGAACTTCGATGCCGCCTACGGCATGGTCTGCGACGGCATCCGGGTCCCGCTGGGGTCGTCGCTTCATGCCAGGTCCCAGCCGGCCATGTTGTCCCTGAGCGTCCTCAAGCTCGACGAGGAACGGCTGATGGCGGTGCTGACCGACATCACCCAGCAGGTCGCCCAGGAGCGCCTTCTGCGCCAGAACGAAGCCTGGCTGAACGCCATCATGATGGGGGTCACCGACTACGCGCTGGCCCGGCTGGATGCCGAAGGCTGCATCGACGAATGGAATCCGAGCATCGGCCGCATCACCGGTTTCGGACGTCCGGACGTGGTCGGGCAGTCGATGTCGATCTTCTACCCCGAGGACTCCATCACCCCGGAAAGGATCACCGACCGGCTGCGCGAGGCAGACCAGAGCGGCTGGAGCCTGGACGAGGGATGGCAGCGCAAAGCCGACGGCGGCAGGTTCTGGGGCAGCGCGATGATCGTTCCGTTGCGCGCGCCGCCTATCGGCCCGCCCGACCTCGAACGGTTCATGGCAGCGCTCCCGCCCTTCAACCAGCCGGGCAGCAAGGCCTACAGCCTGGTCATCCGGGACATCACCGAAAAACGTGAAGCCAGCGAGGCCCAGCGCCGCATCATCTCGTGCGATCACCTGACCGGCATCGCCAACCGGCGTACCTTCTTCGAGGCCGGCGAACTCGAATTCACCCGTGGTCTGCGCCATGCCCGGAAGTTGTCGCTGCTGATGGTGGACCTGGACCACTTCAAGTCCGTCAATGACCGGTACGGCCATGCTGCCGGCGATTCGGTGTTGCGTGAATTCGCCAGGCTGCTGGCCTCCTGCTTCCGTGAAGTCGATGTCGTCGCCCGTATCGGAGGGGAGGAATTCGCGGTTCTCATGCCTTCCACCGACGAGGAGCAGGCGCTTCTCGGCGCAGAACGTCTGCGGCTGCTGGCCGATGCGCAGCAGGTCGACGTCGGCGAGGCCAGGATCCGCTACTCCATCAGCGTGGGCATCGCCACGGTGGTCAGCAGCGGGTCCGATCTCCACGGCCTGATGAAACGTGCGGACACCGCCCTGTATGCGGCGAAAGCGGCCGGGCGTAATCGGACCGCGTCGTGGAAGCCGGTATGACCGACGTCGTCGAAGCACAGAATCCGGTGGACTCCGGCAGGGCCTATGAAGCCCTGATCCAGTTCATGTATCGGGCCCCGATCGGCTTGTTGCAGGCGGCGATGGACGGCACTATCGAACTGGCCAATCCCAAGTCGGCCACGCTGCTGATGCCGCTTTCAGCCGACGGCAATCTGGACAACCTGTTCTCAGCGTTGAAGGACGTCGCTCCCTGGCTGCCGCAAAAGATCGCGGAGTTCGCCGACGAAAGCGGATCGATCCTGGAAGGTGTGCGGCTCTCGGTCCAGCATATGCGGGCCGGCAGTCCGTCGACGCAGACCCTGTCGCTCAGCGTGCTGAAGCTGGACGCGCATCGACTGATGGCCATGGTCAGTGACGCCACCCAGGAGGTAGAGCGTGAACAGACCGGCCTGGCACTCCGTCTGCGGGCGGCGGCCCGGGTGGACGTGCTCACGCAGATGCCAAACCGTGCGGCTGTGTGGGACATCGTCAATGCCGCGATGCGGCGCCAGGCGGCTGGTGGTGCGGCCCACATCGCCGTGTTGTTCATCAACTGCGACCGGTTCAAGCAAATCAACGATTCGCTCGGGCACGGCGCCGGGGATGAAGTGCTCAGCCTGGTGGCCGAGCGGCTCCGTTCGACCTTGCGCCAGGAAAGTCGTGGCGAAATTTCGTCGACCGACTCCGGCAGCAGATCGGCGCCGGACATCGCCGGCCGGATTGGTGGCGACGAGTTCGTCGTCGTCATCGGCGATGCGCGCTCGCCCGATGATGCGCACCGTATTGCCCAGCGCCTGCTGGCCGTGTTGAGCAAACCCTACCGTGTCCAGGCTCACCGGCTGCATATCGGCATCAGCATGGGATTGGTGCTGCATGAACACATGACCCAGGACGCCGACGCGGTGCTTCAGGATGCCAGCATCGCCATGCGTGAAGCCAAACGGGCGGGCGGGGCACGGTACCTGGTGTTCGAGCCGGCGATGCACGAACGGGCGCTGCGCCGTGGAGTGGTCGAGATCGAATTGCGTCAGGCGCTTTTGCGCGGCGAGTTGTTCGTGGTGTACCAGCCGGTGGTCGATCTCCAGCAGGAGAGCCCGGAAAACGGCGCGCCGCCGCATGCCGCTGGGGTCGAGGCGCTGGTGCGTTGGCGCCATCCGGAGCGAGGTCTCATCGCGCCCGTGGACTTCATCGGCGTAGCGGAAGAATGCGGTCTGATCGGCGAAATAGGCGAGTTCGTGCTGCGGACCGCCTGCCGGCAGTTCGTGCAATGGCGGGCGACATTGGGCCGCAACGCACCTCGCCTGCTGGCTGTCAATCTTTCACGGGGACAACTGATCGAGCCCGGTTTCGCCCGGGTCGTCGCAGACGTTCTGAAGTCGAGCGGCTTGCCGCCTGATCATCTCCAACTGGAAATCACCGAAAGCCTGGCCGCGCAGGACGAGGCGGTGCAGGCCGAATTGCGAGCCTTGCAGGCGCTGGGGCTGACACTGGCGCTGGACGATTTCGGCACGGGTTATTCGTCGCTCTCGAGCCTGCATCAACTGCCGGTGAGCACCGTCAAGATCGACCGCTCTTTTGTCAGCGAGGCCGTCAGCAGCGCGCATCACAGGGTGCTGATCGAGGCCACCATCCGGGTTGCAAAAAGCCTTGGCATGAACACGGTCGCCGAGGGAATAGAAACCGCCGGGCAGGCTGCGCTGTTGCGAGAGCTTGGTTGCCGGAAAGGCCAGGGTTATTACTTCTGCAAGCCGCTTGCGCATCAGGAACTGGTGCCGTGGCTGCAGTCGCCGCCGCCCGGAGTCGACTGAGGCACGCGGTGGTTTGCCGACTGCCCGGCACACCGCTGTTCTTCAGTCCCTTGGCTTGCGGCGGGCCCACAGTCCGGCGAGCAAGGAGCCGGAGATGTTGTGCCAGACCGAGAAGACCGCGCCCGGCAGGGCTGCCAGCGGCGAGAAATACAGGTTTCCCAACGCAGCTGCGAGGCCTGAGTTCTGCATGCCGACCTCCAGTGCCAGCGTGCGGCAAACCGACTCGTCGAACTTCAGCAGGCGGCCGCCCCAATATCCCCCCAGCAGGCCCAGGCCGTTGTGCAGGACGACAGCGATGAAGAGCGTCGGGCCGACCTTCGCGATGCTGGCGTGGCTGCCCGCCACGACCGCCGCGATGATCGCCAGGATGGCGGCGACCGAAACCACCGGCAGCGCCTTTTCGGTCGCCCGCACCATGGGCCGTGCGAAGTGATTCAGCAACAGGCCCAGCAGCACCGGCACCACCACGATCTTCAGGATGGCCAGCAGCAGTCCGGCCACGTCGACCGCCACGGCAGCGTTGACGTAGAGGCGGGTGAGCAGGGGCGTGGCCACCACGCCCACCAGGGTGGACATCGCGCCGATGGTCACCGACAGCGCCACGTCGCCGCGGGAGATGTAGACCATCAGCGTCGAGGCTGTTCCGCTGGCTACGCTGCCGACCAAGATCATGCCGGCCGTCAGTTCGGGCGGCATGTCGAACAGGCGGGCCAGCAAAAATGCCGCCAGCGGCATGACGAGGTAATGGATCGCCACACCCGCGATCACCGGACCTGGCTGCACCAGCACACGTCGGAAGTCTGCGAAGGTGAGGGTGGCTCCCATGCCCAGCATGACCAGCATCAGCAGCCAGGTGACATAGGGCAGCAGGCCGACGAAGGAAGTGGGGGAAACATAGGCCAGGGCGGCGGCGAGCGCGGCCCACAGGGGAAAGAGGCGGGTAAAGAGGGACATGCTGCTGGCTGCGGGTAAACGGGTTTGGAAAACGACAAAGCCCCAGCAAGTGGGGCTTTGTCGGTCCTTGAAGGCAAGGAGAATCTGGTCGGGGTGAGAGGATTCGAACCTCCGGCCTCTACGTCCCGAACGTAGCGCTCTACCAGGCTAAGCTACACCCCGATGAAGCCTGCGGCGGTGGCAGGCGCATCGATCAACCGTTTTCTTGCCGCTTACGTTTGTTCTCTGAACTTACGAACGGCGTGTCAACAGCTGAGCCGCTAATTCTAGCAGAGCTTTCGAGTGCGAATTCTCGGGAAGCGGCGCCAGCGCATCGATGGCCCTTTGCGCTTCGCCAGCCGCGGCTTCACGGGTCGCTTCGAGCGCTCCGGTTTCGCGCACGATGCCGACGATGGCGTTCAGGTCGCCTTCGCCTTCCTCGATGGCGGCGCGGATCAGGCCGGCCTGCTCGGCGCTGCCGCGGCGCATGGCGATGATCAGCGGCAGGGTGGCCTTGCCTTCGCGCAGGTCGTCGCCGAGGTTCTTGCCCATTTCACCGGCATCGCCGTCGTAGTCGAGCACATCATCGATCACCTGGAACGCGGTACCCAGGGCCTGGCCGTAGGTGGCACAGGCTTCTTCCATTTCGGCCGAAGCACCGGCGACGATGGCGCCGAGCCGCGCGCTGGCTTCGAAGAGCTTCGCGGTCTTGGAGCGGATCACACGCAGGTAGCCGGCTTCGTCCAGCCCGGCGTCGTGCATGTTCATCAGTTGCAGCACTTCGCCTTCGGCAATGACATTGGTGGCTTCGGCCAGGATGCTCATCACCCGCATGTTTCCGGACTCGACCATCATCTGGAAGGAACGCGAATACAGAAAGTCGCCCACCAGCACGCTGGCCGGATTGCCGAACACCTCGTTGGCAGTGGATCGTCCTCGGCGGAGCGTCGATTCGTCGACCACGTCGTCATGCAGCAGCGTGGCGGTGTGGATGAATTCGACCACCGCAGCCAGCGTGTGGCGCAGCGGGTTCTGGGATTCGAGTGCGCCGGAGATCAGCAGCAGCAGCGCGGGCCGAAGGCGTTTGCCGCCGGCCGCGATGATGTATCGGGCCACTTCGCCTACCAGCGGAACGCCGGAGTCCAGGCGTCTGGCAATGACGGCATCCACCTCGCGCATGTCATGGGCGATGAGGGTGAGGGCTGTGGCCGGTTTCGCGGCGGCCGCGGGGGTGGCGATGGCAGTCAAGAAATAAGTGGGGAAATGCTGCGCAAAAAGGTAGGCGCGTTGCATTATAGGAATGGAAAACGACACTGTTCAGCCGGCCTTCAGGAAGCACGCTTGGCAGATCACGCCGGGCGCGCTACAATCGAGGGCTCTGCGGAAATTCGTCCGCGGATACCTTCACATGAAGAGGTTTGTATGTACGCGGTCATAAAAACCGGCGGCAAGCAGTATCGCGTTGCTTCCGGCGAAAAAATTAAAGTAGAACAGATTGCTGCGGACGTAGGCCAGGAAATCGTGATCGATCAGGTTTTGGCAGTCGGCAACGGCGCTGAAATCAAGATCGGCGCGCCCCTGGTGTCCGGCGCCACCGTCACGGCTACCGTCGTGTCGCATGGCAAGCACGACAAAGTGCACATCTTCAAGATGCGCCGTCGTAAGCACTACCAGAAACGTCAAGGCCATCGCCAGCAGTTCACCGAACTGCAAATCGGCGCGATCGCCGGTTAAGGAGCAGGGTCATGGCACAGAAAAAAGGCGGCGGCTCTACGCGAAACGGGCGCGATTCCAAGCCCAAAATGCTCGGTGTGAAGGCTTTCGGCGGTGAGTTGATCTCCGCTGGTTCCATCATCGTGCGTCAACGTGGTACTCGTTTCCACGCCGGCACCAATGTCGGCCTGGGCAAGGATCACACGCTTTTCGCCCTGGTCGACGGCCACGTGTCGTTCGCCGTCAAGGGTGCGGCAAGCAAGCAAACGGTTTTCGTGACCCCCGCAGCCTAAGGCTCGGTCGATCGTTACCTGCGAAGCCCCGCTGGTCGGGGCTTCGTGCTTTCTGGCCCTTTTTTATGTCCGGGCCGCTTGCTCTTCGGGACAGGAGAACTCCATGAAATTCGTCGACGAAGCCTATATCGATGTCGCAGCAGGCGACGGCGGTAACGGCTGCGTGTCATTCCGGCACGAAAAATACAAGGAGTTCGGCGGTCCCAATGGCGGTGACGGCGGACGTGGCGGCCACGTGTTCGTGGTGGCCGATGTCAACCTCAACACACTGGTCGATTTCCGGTTTTCGCGCCGGCACGATGCCAAGCGCGGTCAGCACGGCATGGGTTCCGACATGTTCGGTGCCGCAGGCGAAGACATCACCCTGAAACTGCCGGTCGGCACCATCATCAGTGACTCCGAAACCGGAGACGTGCTGTATGAAATGCTGGTGCCCGGTGAAGTCATTACGCTGGCGCGCGGCGGCGACGGCGGCTTCGGCAACATGCGTTTCAAGAGCGCCATCAACCGTGCGCCGCGTCAGAAGACGATGGGCTATCCCGGTGAACGCAAAAGCCTGAAGCTCGAGCTGAAGGTGCTGGCTGACGTCGGTCTGCTGGGCATGCCCAACGCCGGCAAGTCGACGCTGATCACGGCCGTGTCCAACGCACGCCCGAAGATCGCCGACTATCCCTTCACCACACTGCACCCCAACCTGGGAGTGGTGCGGGTCGGGCCCGAGCAGAGTTTCGTGATCGCCGACATTCCCGGCCTGATCGAAGGCGCTTCGGAAGGCGCCGGCCTGGGTCACCAATTTCTGCGACATCTGCAGCGCACCCGTCTTTTGCTGCATGTCATCGATATGGCGCCATTCGACGAAGCTGTGGATCCGGTGGCGCAGGCCAAGGCCATCGTCGGAGAACTCAAGAAGTACGACAAGAAGCTGTTCGACAAGCCGCGCTGGCTGGTGCTGAACAAGCTCGATATGGTCGACAACGACGACCGCGCCGCGCTGGTCAAGGACTTCGTCAAGCGACTGAAGTGGAAGGGCCCGGTGTTCGAGATTTCCGCGCTGACCCGCGAAGGTTGTGAACCGCTGATCCACGCCATCTTCAAGCATGTGCAGGCCGACCAGAAGGCGGCGCTGCCCCCGGAAGAGGTCGATCCGCGTTTCGACGAAGCCCGCGAGACACCCGTGGTAGCGGCAGCACCGGCCGCCCGGACCGACAGCGAATCCACCTCCGACAACGACTGACCCGACGCCGCCTTCGATGACAACGATGACAACAACGGCATCGGCCGACATGCTCCGCGGCGCGCGCCGCATCGTGGTCAAGGTCGGCTCCAGCCTGGTGACCAATGAAGGGCGCGGTCTGGACGCCGAGGCCATCGGCGAGTGGTGCAGGCAACTGGCGGCCCTGGTCAACGGCCTGGCCGACGGTGGCAAACGCGAGCTGGTCATGGTGTCCAGCGGGGCCATTGCAGAAGGCATGAAACGCCTGGGCTGGACCAGCCGTCCGAGTGCCATCCAGGAACTGCAGGCAGCGGCCGCGGTCGGCCAGATGGGCTTGGCGCAGATGTACGAGACCCAGTTGCGCGCCAGCGGCATCGGCAGCGCCCAGGTGCTGCTGACACATGCAGACCTGGCCGATCGCGAACGCTATCTGAACGCCCGTTCCACCTTGCTGACGCTGCTCAAGCTGGGCGTCGTGCCGGTCATCAACGAGAACGACACGGTGGTCAACGACGAGATCAAGTTCGGCGACAACGACACGCTGGGAGCGCTGGTCGCCAACCTGATCGAGGCCGACCTGCTGGTGATCCTGACCGACCAGAAGGGCCTGTACACCGCCGATCCCCGCAAGGACCCTGCAGCCACCTTCGTGCACGAAGCCCGGGCCGGCGATCCGGTGCTGGAGGCGATGGCAGGCGGCGCGGGCAGTTCCATCGGGCGGGGCGGTATGCTGACCAAGATCCTGGCGGCACGGCGTGCGGCCGGTTCGGGTGCCTCGACCGTCATTGCCTGGGGGCGAGAGCCGGATGCATTGATGCGGCTGGTGTCGGGCGAGTCCATCGGCACCGTCCTGCTGGCGCAGACGCCCAAACAACAGGCGCGCAAGCAATGGATCGCCGATCACCTGCAGATGCGCGGTTCAGTTTCGGTGGATGACGGAGCGGCCGCCCGTGTCAGCGCCGGCACTGCCAGTTTGCTGCCCATCGGTATGGTGTCGGTCGAAGGTGATTTCTCGCGCGGCGACGTGATCGGTGTGCGCGATGCTGCCGGAGTAGAGATTGCGCGCGGGCTGGCCAATTACGCCAGCGCCGAGGCCCGCCTCTTGTGCCGCCATGCATCGGCCGACATCGAGGGCCTGCTGGGTTATGCGGCCGAGCCCGAGATGCTCCACCGCGACAACCTGGTGCTGACCACTCGCTGAGCGGGCGGTCAGCAGCCGGTCGTTTCTCAGGGCCGGTAGCGCAGCAGGTCGTTCTGGAGGTTCTGCACGATCTGCCGTGCGCTGCCGCCGTTGGAGGCGTCCTGGCAGACGCCGGCCCTGGCAATGGCCAGCGAGGTGCGCTGCGGAGCCGGGTCGTACAAGGACTGCCACTTGGGCTCTGCCACCGGCCGCCAGCCGCCGTCGGCGAAATGCCGCGCATACATCTTCACTTCGGCCGTGGTGCAGCGGATGCCTTCGTAGAAGGCGGTGATCGCATCGCCGCTGGTGCTTCGAGCAACCGCGACGTAACGCACCACACCGTCGGATTCGACGGTGACGGTGGCCGGATCGATTCCCAGCCGGATGTTGCCGCCTGGTCGTTGCGGGATCTCGATCGTCTTGTCGATGCTGAATACCGGGGGCGGCGGCGTTTCGATTTCGGGATAACCGCCCTCGGGTGCGCTGCTGAGCAGGCCGGCCATGGCCGGTGCGGCCAGGGCGACCGACAGCGCGAGGGCGATGCGGCGATATTTAGCGGGGAGCATGCGGAGGTTCCATCAGGATGCCGGTGGGCGGCACATTGGTGCTGCCGGCCGGGTCCGGATCAAAGGTGGCGCCAGGTGGCAGTTCGAATGCGCCGGCCGGCGAGCCGTGCGGCCCGAGCACGCCTTCGCCATCGCGGCCGGGACGCATGCTGCTGCGCAGGTAACGATTGCGCGGGTCTTGACGGGGCAGGAAGCGAGCGAGTTCGGTGAGCGCCATTTCATAGACGCCCCGCTTGAACTCGACCACCACGTCGAGCGGCACCCAGTAGTCGTTCCATCGCCAGGCATCGAACTCGGGATGGTTGGTTGCGCGCAGGTTCAGGTCCCAGTCGTGGCCCATCAACTGCAGCAGGTACCAGATCTGTTTCTGGCCCTTGTAATGGCCGCGTGCGTCGCGGCGTATGAATCGATCCGGCACCTCATAGCGCAACCAGTCGCGGGTGCGGGCAACGACACGTACGTGCTCTGGCAACAAGCCGACTTCCTCGTGCAATTCACGGAACATGGCCTGCTCCGGTGTCTCGCCGCGATCGATGCCGCCTTGCGGGAATTGCCAACTGTGCGTACGGATGCGTTTGCCCCAGAAAACCTGGTTGCGCTGGTTGAGCAGGATGATGCCGACGTTGGGCCTGAAGCCTTCCCGGTCAAGCATAATCAAACCCCAAATTTTGAACTGAGACCATTATGCACGTGCCCTCCGCACGTGAATAAGCGGGTAAGGACTCAGTCGCCAGGCTGGTGGCAGGCCGGTCGCACGGCCTCGGCCAGCCGGGCTTTTCTGCTTCTTTCAGCCGTCTTCTCCCGTCTTTTTGCCAGCGCACCGCCGTCCGCTAGAACGCCCCCATGAAAGCATCATCCTTCCTCGTCTCCACCCTCAAAGAAGCGCCTGCCGATGCCGAGGTGGCCAGCCATCGGCTGATGATGCGCGCCGGCATGATCAAGAAATTGGGCGCCGGCATCTACAACTACATGCCGATGGGGCTGCGCGTGATCCGCAAGGTCGAGGCCATCGTGCGCGAAGAGATGAACCGTGCCGGCGCGGTCGAGATCACCATGCCGGTGGTGCAGCCGGCCGAGTACTGGCAGGAAACCGGCCGCTTCGAGAAGATGGGCCCCGAACTGCTGCGCATCCGCGACCGCCACGGCCGCGACTTCGTGATCCAGCCGACCAGCGAAGAGGTGGTGACCGACATCGCCCGGCAAGAATTTCGCAGCTACAAGCAGCTGCCCAAGAACCTGTACCAGATCCAGACCAAATTCCGTGACGAACGCCGTCCGCGTTTCGGCCTGATGCGGGGCCGCGAATTCATCATGAAGGACGCCTACAGCTTCGACCGCAGCCCCGAAGCCGCCCAGGCCAGCTACCAGAACATGGCGGCCGCCTATCGCCGCATCTTCGACCGCTTCGGCCTGCGTTATCGCGCCGTGGCGGCCGACAGCGGCGCCATCGGCGGTGACCTGTCGGAAGAGTTCCAGGTGATCGCCGCCACTGGCGAGGACGCCATCGTCTATTGCCCGCAGAGCGATTACGCGGCCAACATGGAAAAGGCCGAGGCACTGGCGCCCGCCCATGTCCGTGCCGAGCCCGCCGAGACCATGACCAAGGTCGCCACGCCGGGCAAAAGCACCTGTGCCGATGTCGCCGCGCTGCTGGGCCTGGAGCTCGGCCGCACCGTCAAGTCGATCGTGCTGGCCGCCGAGAAGACCACCGAAGCCGGTGAGCCCGCGCCCTCCGAAATCTGGCTGCTGCTGCTGCGCGGCGACCACGACATGAACGAAGTCAAGGTCGGCAAGCTGCCCGGCCTGGAAGGCGGATTCCGGTTCGCCAGCGTCGGCGAGATCGAGGAGCATTTCGGCTCCAGGCCCGGCTATCTGGGCCCCATCGGCCTGAAGAAGCCGGTGAAGATGATCGCCGACCGCGAAGTCGCCCTGATGGCCGACTGGATCGCCGGAGCCAACGAACCCGACTTCCATATCCGCGGCATCAACTGGGGCCGCGACCTGCCCGAGCCGGAGCTGGTGGCCGACATCCGCAACGTGGTCGACGGCGACGCATCGCCTGATGGCAAGGGCACGCTGTCCATCGAACGCGGCATCGAGGTCGGCCATGTGTTCTACCTCGGCACCAAATACAGCGCCGCGATGAGCGCCACCTTCCTGGACGAGAACGGCAAGCCGCGCCACTTCGAGATGGGTTGCTACGGCATCGGCGTGACCCGCCTGCCGGCCGCGGCCGTCGAACAGAACCACGACGAGCGCGGCATCATCTGGCCCGACGCCATCGCGCCTTTCACCGTAGTCATCTGCCCCATCGGCATGGACCGCAGCGAGCCGGTGCGCGCAGCGGCTCAGGCGCTGTACGACGACCTGCTGGCGTCCGGCATCGACGTGCTGCTGGACGACCGCGGCGAACGCCCGGGCGCCATGTTCGCCGACTGGGAGCTGATCGGCGTGCCGCACCGGGTCGTGCTGTCCGACCGGGGCCTGAAGGAAGGCACGGTCGAATACCAGGCGCGCCGCGACACCGAGGCCACCAAGGTGGCTCTGACCGAAGTGGCGGCCCACGTGAAGGGCCGCATCGGCAAATGATGCAGCGGCGCGCCTGGCTGGCTTTTTCCGCCGGAGGCCTGCTGCTTCCTTGGCAGGCGGCCCGGGCTGGCGCGCAACTCGAAGAGCCGCTGGCCGACGCGGTGCGCAGCGCGCTCAGCGCCGCGATTTCAGACCGGGCGCCGCCGGTGCCCGAATTCGCCGACACCGCGCGGCGCATGGCCTACCTGCGCTGGCTGGCCGAGATGTCGGGCCGCCTGCGGCCTCGCATGGCCGACGCGGAAACCCGCCACGACTTCCTGCGCACCCTCTGGTACGAATCGCACCGGGCGGGGCTGGACGAATCGCTGGTGCTGGGCCTGGTGCAGGTCGAGAGCGGTTTTCGCAAGTTCGCCGTCTCCAGCGTGGGTGCGCGCGGCTTCATGCAGGTCATGCCTTTCTGGATGCGCACCATCGGCAACGGCGAGCCGGCGCACCTGTTCCACATGCAGACCAATCTGCGTTTCGGCTGCGTGATCCTGCGTTTCTACCTGGACCGCGAACGCGGCGACAGCTTCATGGCGCTGGGGCGGTACAACGGCAGCCGGGGCAGGGCACCATACCCGGACGCGGTATTCGGCGCGCAGAAGAAATGGCAGTTCGACACCAGCACCCGCTGAACATCCGGTCACTTCGAATCGTCGTGTCCTCGCCAGACTGGGCGACTTGAACAGCCAGGAGTCACCCGTGCCTGCCAAACCGAAAAAACCCGGTCTCTACGCCAACATCCACGCCAAGCAGGAACGTATCGCGCACGGCAGCGGCGAGAAGATGCGCAAGCCCCACAGCAAGGGCGCACCCACCGACGAATCGTTCGCCAAGTCGGAGCGCACTGCCCATCACCGCAAGGCCAAGCCGGCCCGGCACACCCGCCGCAAACGCGCCAAGTCCAGGGCGCGCGGCTAGACCCGGGCGACCATCACCTGGTCGATGCGGAAGCTGTCGACGTCCAGCACCTCGAACTTGTAGCCGCCCCAGGTCACGCTGTCGGTGCGACGCGGAACCCGGCGCAGCATCACCATCAGGAAGCCCGCCAGCGTCTCGTATTCGCCTTCGTGCGGCAGCGATTCGAGGCCCAGCGTGTGCATCACGTCCTGGATGGGCGTCACGCCGTCGATCAGCCAGGAGTTCTCGTCGCGTCGCACGATGAGCTCTTCGTCGAGCGGCGAGATCAGGTCGCCCATCACCGTGCTCATGACGTCGTTGAGGGTGACCACACCCACCACCAGGCTGTATTCGTTGACGATGACCGCGAAGTCCTCGCCCACCAGCCGGAACTGCTCCAGCACCTCGGCCAGCGTCAGCCGGTCGGGCACGATCAGCACCTTGCGCACCAGCGCGTCGTCGGCCAGCGAAATCGGCTGGTTGTTGAGCACACGCTGGAAGAGATCCTTGGCATCCACATAACCCACCACCCGGTCGATGTCGCCGTCGCACACCGGATAGGTGCTGAAGGGCTCGGCCGCGATGCGCAGGCGGATCACCGAATCCGGGTCGTCCCGCCGGAAGAATGCGATGCGGTCGCGGGGCGTCATGGCGCTGCTGATGACCCGGGTGTCCAGCTCGAAGACGTTGGCGATGAGCTGCTGCTCGCCCGCCGCCAGAACGCCGGCCAGCGCGCCGGCTTCGGTCATGGCCAGGATGTCTTCGTAGGTGACACGGTCGTCGCGTTTCAGCGGCAGGCCGAACAGCGCGAACAGGCCGTCGGCCGCCTTGCCGTAGATCCACGCGAGCGGCGCGAAGACCGTCATGAGCAGCTGCATCGGCCGCGCCACCCGCACCGCCAGCGCCTCGGGCGCGGTCATGCCCAGGCGTTTGGGGAACAGGTCGGCGAACAGGATGAACAGCGAAGTCACCACGAAGAACGAACAAATGAAGCCGGCGGTGGCCGATGCCTCTTCGCCCAGGCCCAGCGAGAAGAACTGGATGAAGGTCGGGCTGAGTGCGCCTTCGCCGACGATGCCGCCCAGGATGGCGATGGCGTTCTGGCCGATCTGCACGATGGTGAAGTACGGCCCTGGTTGTTCCTGGATCCGCATCACCCGCTCGGCGCGGCTTTCGCCTTCGTCGGCCATCTGCCGCAGGCGCAGCCGGCGTGATGCGGCCAGGGAAATCTCGGCGACCGAGAAAAAGGCGCTGGCCGCGATCAGTACGGCGATCAGGATGAGACTGGTGGACAAGGGCATTTGAACCGGCATTCTCGCCGCCAAATGCCCTTGTCGGACCTGATCCGCTCAGTTCATGAAGCCGATGCGGCTGCGTGCCGACGGCCCGCGCGGCAGGTCGGCGCTGCGCAGGGTGCTGCGGCCTTCCAGCCGGGCGTTGCCGAAGGCCACCATCAGCGCACGCCGCATCTCGCGGGGTGCGAGGCCGGCCAGTCGTTCCAGCACCATGTCCGCCGGCGCGTCGTCGAAGCGGCTGCCCCAGTCGTGGCTGGCGCGGATCGACTGGTAAAGCCGCAGGGCGATGTGGCGGGCCTGGTCGGCCGTGGGTGTCGGCACCTCGAACACATTCATGCGGTTCAGGATGGGGTCCGGAATGCCCCGTGCGTCGTTGGCGGTGGTGATCCACACCACCTGGCTGGCGTCGATGGGCACCTCGGCGAATTCGTCGACGAAGGCGCCCGCGGTGTCGTGTTCGAGCAGGCTGTACAACGCGCCGAGCGGGTCGTATTGGGCATCGGCGCTGGCCTTGTCGATCTCGTCGACGACGATCACCGGGTTGGCATATTGGCCGTCGACCAGGGTCTCGAACACCTTGCCGGGCCGGGCACCCTTCCACTGTGATGCCGAGCCCGACAGCAGCCAGCCGGCAGTCATGGAACCCATGGGCACCAGGTTCATGCCGGTGCCGATGAGGTCGGCCAGGGCGCGTGCGAAATGGGTCTTGCCGATGCCGGGTGCGCCCAGCAGCAGCATGGGTGTCACCTCCAGGCCGTCGCGGCTGTCCTGCGACAGGGCGACATGGCGGCGCACGTCGTCCAGCACTTCGGTGAAGTTGGGCAGGTCGTCGTAGAGCTGCGCCATGTCGGGGATGCCCGCGGGCTTGACCTGGAAGCGGTCCGGGCCGCGCTCCAACATGCGTTCGTAGGTGTTGCGCAGGCTTTCATGTTCGCGCTGGTCACCGGTCATGCCGTGCAGCTTGTCGAGCTTGCGCTCGACGTCCGAGGGGGTGAAAACACTGCGCACTTGTGCGATGGGCAAAGTGAACGGCAGGGTGACGCTGCTGGCCGTAGCCGGTGAATCCGCAAAAAGACGTGATTCCATCGAGCACTCCCTGAAGTGAGTCATGACGGATTCATTGCAGCACAAGGCGTGCCAGCCGTCCATGTGTCGAGCAGCGGTGTAGCAGTCTTCCTACCCCGCTATTCGACAAATGGAAAGTCGCGAAAAGTCGCGACGCGGTCAGCCGGCAAGCAGGTCGCGCAGCGTCCGTGCGATCACCTTGGTGGCGGCGCGCAGGTCATCCAGCAGCAGGTTCTCGTCGGCGCGTTTGGCGTTCGACTCCAGCACGGTGCGCGGACCGGCACCGTAGATGACACCCGGAATGCCGGCCTCGGCGTACAGGCGCACATCGGTATACAGCGGCGTGCCCATGGCCGGAACGTCCTCGCCCAGCACCGCCTTGCCGTGGCGCTGGATGGCATCGACCAGCGGCTGGTTGCCTGCCAGCGGCCGCATCGAGCGGGCCAGCAGCAGGCGGCGCAGATCGACCGTCACGCCCGGTACCGTGGCCGCGGCGTCGGCGATGACCTTGCGGATGTCGGCCTCGACCGCCACCGGGTCTTCTTCCGGAATCATGCGGCGGTCGATCTTCAGCACGACCTTGCCCGGCACCACGTTGGTGTTGGTGCCGCCCTCGATGCGGCCGACGTTCAGATAAGGATGCTCGATGCCCTCGACGTCCGAAGTGACCTGCCGGTAGAGCGTGTTCTGTGCGTACAAGGCGTTCAGCACCGCGACCGCGCCTTGCAGGGCGTCGATGCCGGTAGCCGGCACGGCGGCGTGGGCCATGCGGCCGTGCACGGTGACCTCCATCTGCAGGCAGCCGTTGTGGGCGGTGACGACCTCGTGGCTGAAGCCGGCGGCGATCAGCAGGTCGGGTTTTGTTAGGCCCTTCTTCAGCAGCCAGCCGGGGCCGAGTTCGCCACCGAATTCCTCGTCGTAGGTGAAGTGCAGTTCGACCGATCCCTGCAGCGCTGCGCCCAGCGATTCGAGCGCCTGCACCGCGAAACTGAAGCTGGCGAAGTCGCTCTTGCTGACGGCGGTGGCGCGGCCGTACATGCGGCCATCGACGATCTCGGCGCCATAGGGCTCATGGGTCCAGCCATCGCCGGGCGGCACCACGTCGCCATGCGCGTTCAGGGCGATCACCGGGCCCTGGCCGGGCTCGCCGTAAGGCCGGCGCACGATCAGGTTGGTGATGGATTCCATGCCGGCCGCATGCACTTCGGACGCCGGTACAGGATGGTGTTCGGCCTCGAAACCGAAGCTTTTCAGCAGCTCGGCGGTGCGCTCGGCATGCGGTGCGTTGTTGCCGGGCGGGGTGTCGGTCGGCACACGCACCAGCGCTTGCAGAAACGCCACTTCTTCGGCGAAATGGGCGTCGATCCAGGCGTCGAGCCGGGCGTAGTCTTGGGTGAATTCGGGCATCGGGAAACCGTGTGGATAAAGGTGTTCAGGTGGCGTCCGAAGCCAGGCCCGAAAGGATGTGGCCGAAGGCCAGAACCGCCAGCTCCATGTCGTCGGCCGTGCTGCTTTCCAGCGGGTTGTGGCTGATGCCGGCGTTTTCGCCGCGCACGAACAGCATGGCCTGCGGCATGGCCACATGCAGTTTCATGGCGTCGTGACCGGCGCCGCTGGGCATGCGGTATAGCGGCAGGCCCAGGGCTTCGACTGCGCGTTCCCAGCGCTGCTGCCAGGCCGGTGCGCTCGGTGCGGCCGACGCGCGCATGGCTTCGTCCAGCTTGAGCGATACGCCCCGGCGGGCGGCGATGGCCCGGGCTTCTTCCAGCACGTCGGCCACCAGCGCATCGCGCTGCGGGTCGGTCGGTGCGCGCAGGTCCAGGCTGAACAGCGCGCGGCCCGGCACCACGTTGATCGAGCCGGAAGGCACCTGCAGCTGGCCCATGGTGGCGACCGAATCGCCGTCCTGCGCCGCCCGTTTTTCCAGGTACAGGGCGAGTTCGGCAGCGGCGGTGGCGGCATCGCGGCGGCGGTTCATCGGGGTGGTGCCCGCATGGCTGGCCATGCCGGTGAATTCGCCCAGGAAACGCACGCCGCCGTTGATCGAGGTGACGATTCCGAGCGGCAGGTTCAGTTCGTTCAGCACCGGTCCCTGTTCGATGTGGACTTCCACGAAACCCAGGTACGCCGAGGGGTCGCGTTGCAGCGCCGGGATGTCCTCGATCCGCAGGCCGGCCTGTTCCATGGCTTCGCGCATGCTGATGCCGTCGACATCGCGCTGGTCCAGCCATTCGGGCCTGAAGTCGCCGACCAGTGCGCCCGACCCCAGGAAGGTCGCCTTGTAACGCTGGCCCTCTTCTTCGGCGAAGGCCACGATCTCGATGCCGAAGGGCAGGCGCTGGCCGGACCGGTGCAACTGCTGCACACAGGCCAGTGGCACGTAGATGCCCAGCCGGCCGTCGTACTTGCCGCCGTTGCGCACGGTATCGTAATGCGATCCGGTCATCAGCGCGGGCGCGTCGGGGCGGCTGCCTTCGTAGCGGCCGACGACGTTGCCGACCGCGTCGATGGCAACGCTGTCGCAGCCGGCGTCCAGCATGTCGCGTTCGATGCGGCTGGCGCAGGCGCGGTGGGCGTCGGTCAGGTAGGTGACGGTCAGCTGGCCGGCTTCCTTGAAACCCGGGTCGCTGAATTCGGCCAGGCGCTCCTGCCAGTCCCAAACCTGGTTGCCGATGGTGGGCGACACGTCGAACTTGTCGGCCAGCCGGATCTCGGCGATGCGGTGGATGTTGCGCAGCGCCTCTTCACGCTCGAAGTCCGGATGGTGGTCCAGCCGGCGGGCGAAGGTGTCGATGATCTGCTGGCGGGCCAGCCCGGTGCCGCGCGGGCCGCGCACCGCCATCACGAAAGGGAAACCGAAACGTTCGTTGTACTGCGCGTTGAGTTGCTGGATGCGCTCGAATTCTTCCGGGCTGCATTCGGTCAGCCCGGCGCGCGATTGTTCGCCGGTCGATTCGGCCGTCAGCGACTTCGACACCATGGCCTTGCCGGCGAGTTCGGGATGGGCGCGGATGAGGTCCAGCTGCGCCTGTTCGCCAGCCGACGACACCGTCTGCGCCAGCGCGTGCTTGAACTGCGCCAGTGAGCTGAAAGGCGCCGACCGCAGCACCGTGCGTTCGACGATCCAGGGCGAGTGTTCGTACAGGCCGTCCAGCAGCGCGGCGGCTTCGGCCGGGCTGGCGGCATTGATCTGGTCGAGGGTCAGCTTGCTCATCGGGCGGCCTCCGCATAAGGGTGCCGCGCCATCCAGTGGCGGGCGATGTCGATACGTTTGCAGACCCACACGCGGTCGTGGCTTGCGATGTGATCGAGGAATTTCTGCAGGGCCACCATGCGCCCGGGCCGGCCCAGCAGCCGGCAATGCATGCCGATGCTCAGCATGCGCGGGGTTTCGGCGCCTTCGGCATACAGCACGTCGAAGCTGTCGCGCAGGTAGGTGAAGAAATCGTCCGACTGCACAAAACCCTGCGGCATGGCGAAACGCATGTCGTTGGTGTCCAGCGTATAGGGCACGACCAGGCGCGGCACGGTGCTGCCGTCGCTGCGGGCGACTTTCATCCAGAAGGGCAGGTCGTCGCCGTAATAGTCGCTGTCGTAGAGGGTTTCGCCGGCATCGGCCAGCAGCCGGCGGGTGCGGGGGCTGTCGCGGCCGGTGTACCAGCCCAGCGGACGGGTGCCGGTCAGCTTTTCGATGGCGTCCATGCCCATCTGCATGTGTTCGCGTTCCACCGCTTCGTCCAGGCTCTGGTAGTGGATCCAGCGCCAGCCGTGGCAGGCGATCTCGTGGCCCAGTTCGACGAACGCCTGGGCCGCTTCGGGATAACGCTGCAGCGCCATGCCGACACCGAAGACGGTCAGCGGCAGCTGGCGTTTCTCGAATTCCCGCAGGATGCGCCACAGGCCGACCCGCGAGCCGTATTCGTAGATGCTTTCCATGCTCATGTGGCGGTCGGGGTAGGCGGCCGGGTTGAACATTTCGGAAAGGAATTGCTCCGAGCCGGCGTCGCCGTGCAGCGTGGCGTTTTCTCCGCCTTCCTCGTAGTTCAGGACGAACTGCACCGCGATGCGGGCCTTGCCGGGCCAGTCGGCCTGCGGCGGATTGCGGCCGTAGCCGGCCAGGTCGCGGGGGTAGGGCAGGGTGGTGTCGAATGTCTGGGCCATGGCTGGGTTGCGTGGTGGCGTGATGTCAGGCGGCTAGCGCCTTGGCGATGTCGTTGCTGGGCATGCGGCGGTCGAAGACCAGGTTTTCCTCGACGTTGCACAGGTGTTCGTCCATCAGTTTCGCGGCCAGTTCGGCATCGCGGGCGGCAAGCGCCTTCACGATGTCGGCGTGTTCTTCGTAGCTGTGCGCGGCGGCGGCCGACGACTGGTACATCAGCGTGATGAGGGCGCAGCGCGAGATCAGGTCGTCCAGCAGTTGCGCCAGAACGCTGTTGCCCATCAGCTCGGCCATGCGCACATGGAAATCGCCCAGCAGGGCGGTGCGGCCGGGCACGTCGTCGCGTTCGACGGCGGCTTTCTCGAGCGCCACATGGGCCTTCAGGGCTTTGATGCGCGCGGGGGTGCTGGTGCGTACGAAATCGCGGGCCATGCCGGTTTCGAGCATGCGGCGCACCGCGAAGACCTGGCGGGCTTCATCGGCCGAAGGCGCCGAGACAAAGGCGCCGCGCGCCGGTTCCAGTCGCACCAGCCGGTTTTGCGCCAGCTGGAACAAAGCTTGCCTCACCAATGTGCGGGACACGCCGAAATGATCGGCCAGCTTCTGTTCGGCCAGCTTCGCGCCGGGGTGCAGGCGGTGTTCGACGATGGCCCGTGTCAGGGACTCGACGATGGCGGTGGTCGTCGAAGAGGACCCGGCTGGAAGAGGCTGCATGGTCGGGGAAGAGGGTCGGGTGAAGGTAAAAGTGTATACACTTTTGGTCGACTGCGAACCGGGTTCGTCCAGGTTCGCCAGCCGCCAGGCGGTTTTCATTCATTGCAAGCAAGGAGCATTCCGATGGGCCTCAGCACCCACGTGCTCGACACGATGCACGGCTGCCCCGCAGCCGGCATGTTGGTCGCGCTTTTCACCACGCAGGGCGACGAAAGCACGCTGGTGCGCCGTTACACCCTCAACGCCGACGGCCGGACCGACACGCCGCTGTACGACGCTGCCAGCCTGAAGGCCGGCACCTATCGCCTGGTGTTCGATGTGGAGGCATATTTCTCTGCGCGCGGCGTGGCGCTGCCGCAGCCCAACTTCCTCGGCCGGGTGTCTCTGGACTTCGGAGTGGCCGATGTCAGCCAGCACTACCACGTGCCCTTGCTGGTCAGCCCGTGGAGCTACTCCACCTACCGCGGAAGTTAACGTTGGCCTTCGGTCAGCGTGTCCAGCTGGAACTTGCCGCTCTTGTCCCACAGCCAGGTGTCGGTATAGGTCATGCGGCCGATGCGGGCCGGTGCCGGGAAGGGCGAGGCGCGGCGCACCGTGGCCTCGATCTCGCGCACGACCTCGGGCGCATGGCTCGGCGCCCGCATCCAGCTCATGCCGGTGACCCGGCCGGTGGCATCCAGATGCACCTGCAAGGTGCCGATGGCGTACAGCAGGGGCGGCAACTGCCCCTTGTAGATGCGCGCCGCGTTCAGGCCGTAGAGGTGGCTGGCGCCGTCCTGCCGGTAGGCGCGTTCGGTGGTGGCCGACGAGATGCGGGCCGAACCCTGGTTGCCCGGAACCGGCCCGACGACCGCGCCGGCGTCCTGCGCACGTTCCTCGGCGGTGGGCGGCGTCAGGTCGGGCGGGCCCGAACGGCAGGACACGAGCAGCGCCGCGATGCCGCCAAAAAACGCGGCGATGCGGCGGGGGATGGATTTGGACGATGGGGCCATGGGCGCCGAGTGTCGCAGCACTTGTCGCCGCCTGTCTGCCGGAGCAAGCCCCGATGACGCCGCTGAAACGGCTGCTGGACGGCCTGGCATCCGACGCGGCGGTGCTGGTCGAGATCGTCGCCACCCAGGGCTCCGCGCCGCGCGAGGCCGGCACCTGGATGGCGGTTTTCGGCGACCGCCTGGTGGGCACCATCGGCGGTGGCAGGCTGGAGTTCGACGCCATCGCCGAGGCCCGCGCCACCCTGGCGGGCGGGCCGCCGGCTGCCGGGCCACGCCGCTACGCCCTCGGCCCGTCGCTCGGCCAGTGCTGCGGCGGAGTGGTCCACCTGCGCTACACGCCAGTGGCTGCCAGGGACATCGCCAGGCTGCGCACCGGGCTCGCCCGCCAGGGCGCGCCGGTCGCGCTGTTCGGCGGCGGCCATGTCGGTTCGGCGCTGGCGCGGGTGCTGGCCTCGCTGCCTTTCGCGCTGACCTGGATCGACAGCCGCGACGAGATATTCCCGCCCGACATCCCGCGGGGCGACGCCGAACTGGTCTGCGAACATTCCGACCCGATACATGCGGCCGTACCGGGGCTGGCACCTCAGTCGCGGGTGCTGATCATGAGTTTCAGCCATGCCGAAGACCTGGACGTGGTGGCCGCCTGCCTCCTGCGGCAGCGTCAGCAGGGCGACCTGCGCTTCATCGGCCTGATCGGCAGCCACACCAAATGGGCGACCTTCCGCCGCCGGTTGATGGCGCGCGGTTTCACGGAGGAAGAACTCGCCGCCGTCACCTGCCCGATAGGCGTTCCCGGTATCGGCGGCAAGGAACCCGAGGTCATCGCCGTGGCGGTGGCGGCACAGTTATTGCAGACGCTGCCAGCGTGATGCGCGGCGGCGGCCGGCTTTCTGGATACACTCGCGCCCACAAAAAATTCATGGCCGCAGCGGAGCATGGGTGCTCTTTTCAACCGTCGGTTCGACCATCGTTTGAGAGACACCCCGGTTCGCGGCCCATGCTGCTCAGAGCGCCCGCAGTGGTGAGCAGTGGTCATCCCGGGAAAGACGGCGACACCCCTTCGCCGCAAGGTCAGGACCAATGGAAAGTTATCTGCTCGACTGGGCCAACCTGCTGCTGCGCTGGGTCCATGTCATCACCGCCATCGCCTGGGTCGGTTCCTCCTTCTATTTCGTCTTTCTCGACAGCAGCCTGACGACACCCGAAGACGAAGCCCTCCGCAAGGAAGGCGCTACCGGCGAGTTGTGGGCGGTGCACGGCGGCGGTTTCTACCACCCCGTCAAATACCAGGTGCAGCCGCCCAGGCTGCCCAGCCACCTGCATTGGTTCTTCTGGGAAAGCTATAGCACCTGGCTGTCCGGCCTTGCGCTGTTCACGGTTTCCTACCTCTGGAACGCCGGCACCTACCTGGTCGACAAGTCGCGCATGGAATGGGCGCCGGGCGCGGCCATCGGCGTGGCACTGTCGTTCCTGGTGATCTTCTGGATGCTGTACGACTTCATCTGCCAGACCTTCGGCAAGAAGAAGAACGGCGACGCGATCGTCGGCGGCCTGGTGCTGGTGCTGGTGTGCATCGCCTCGTGGCTGGCCTGCCACTGGTTCGCCGGCCGGGCGGCGTTTCTGCTCGTAGGTGCGATGCTGGCCACCAGCATGAGCGCCAACGTGTTCTTCTGGATCATTCCCGGCCAGAAGACGGTGCTGGCATCGATCAAGGCCGGCCAGGCGGTGGACCCGATCCACGGCGCGCGCGGCAAACAGCGCAGCGTGCACAACACCTACTTCACCCTGCCGGTGCTGTTCGCGATGCTGTCCAACCATTACAGCTTCACCTGGAGTCATCCGCAGAACTGGGCGGTACTGATCCTGATGATGTTCTCGGGCGCGGCCATCCGGCAGTTCTTCGTGCTGCGCCACGGCTACAAGCTGGGACGCAACCGCCATCCCTATCCGTATGCACTGGTCGGACTGGCGGTGCTGGGCAGCGTCATCTGGTGGCTGCGTCCTGCGCCGGTGGCGCCGGTCGATCCGGCGCGGGCGGCCGCGGTCGCCGCCGCGCCGGTCGGTTATGCGCAGGTGCAGCCGGTGCTGGAACAGCGCTGTTACCAGTGCCACGGTGCGGCCCTGCAGATGAAGAACGTGCGCCTGGATTCGCCGGAGAACCTCAAGCTCCATGCGGCAGCCGTGTACCAGCAGGCGGTGGTCGCCAGGACCATGCCGATGAACAATGCCACCGGCATCACCGACGACGAACGTGCATTGCTCGGCCGCTGGTTCCAGGCCGGCGCGAGTGTCGCGCCATGAGCGCCACGACAGAACGCACCCTGCTGATACGCAACGCCGCCTGCATCGCCACCCAGGACGACGCCGGCCGCGAACTGCGCGACGCCTCCATCCTCGTCCGCGGCAATGTCATCGAAGCGGTCGGCCCGGCGGACGCCATGCCGCTGATGGCCGACGAGGTGATCGACGCGCGCGGTCACCTGGTGGTGCCGGGGTTGATCAACACGCATCACCACATGTACCAGTCGCTCACCCGGGCGATTCCGGCGGTGCAGAACGCCGAACTGTTCTCCTGGCTGCAGGGGCTGTATCCCATCTGGTCGGGCCTGACGCCCGAGATGGTGCAGGTGTCCACCCAGGTGGCGATGGCCGAATTGCTGTTGTCGGGCTGCACCACCAGCAGCGATCACCTCTACATCTATCCCAACGGCGTGCGGCTGGACGACAGCATCGAGGCGGCATTGGCCATCGGCATGCGCTTCACCGCCTCACGCGGCAGCATGAGCGTTGGGCAGAGCGATGGCGGTCTGCCGCCGGATGCGGTGGTCGAGCGCGAAGACGCCATCCTGCGGGACACGCAGCGGCTGATCGAGTCTTTCCACGACGCATCGCACGGCGCCATGACCCAGGTGGCGGTGGCGCCGTGTTCGCCGTTCAGCGTCAGCCGCGACCTGATGCGCAGCAGTGCCGAACTGGCGCGGTCCTACGGCGTGCGGCTGCATACCCACCTGGCCGAGAACGATCACGACATCGCCTACAGCCGCGAGAAGTTCGGCTGCACCCCTGCCGAATACGCGGAGTCCCTGGGCTGGCTGGGGTCGGATGTCTGGCATGCGCACTGCGTCAAGCTGGATGCCGCCGGCATCGGGCTCTTCGCCCGAACCGGGACCGGCGTGGCGCATTGCCCGTGTTCGAACATGCGGCTGGCTTCCGGCATCGCGCCGGTGCGGCGCATGCTGGATGCCGGGGTTCCGGTCGGGCTGGGGGTCGACGGCAGCGCCAGCAACGACGGCGCGCAGATGGTGTCCGAGGCCCGGCAGGCCTTGCTGCTGGCCCGGGTCGGGCGGGCGCTGGAACCTTTTGGTTGTGATGCCGGGCCATCCGAGATGACGGCGCGTGATGCACTTTCCCTTGCCACCCGGGGCGGCGCCCGCGTACTGGGCCGGGCGCACGACATCGGGCAGATTTCCGTGGGCTATTGCGCGGACCTGGCCCTTTTCGATTTGTCCGTCCTGGGTTTCGCCGGAGGAGCTGTGCACGACCCGGTCGGGTCCCTGCTTCTGTGTGCGAGCGCGGCGGCTGCATTTACCGTGGTCGATGGGCGGATCGTGGTTCGGCAGGGGCAGCTGGTTTCGGTCGAACTGGAGCCGCTGGTGGCGCGACACAACGCCCTGGCGGTTTCCCTGGCTTCCGGCGGTTGACGTTCAGGGAGCAGCCGAAGCCGCTGCCATGGCCTGTTCCCAGATCCGCTTCGGCACATGCGTCTTCAGGCGATGCACCAGCAGGTCGACGACTTCCTGGTCGACCGAATGCCCCAGGCCGGCGATCACATCGGCTGTGACGTCGCCCCCGAGCCCGATCCACCGTTCGGCAGCGGCAACCGAATGCTCATGTGCAATGACCGGATCCCTGCGCCCGTGGATCAGGTGGAGCGTGGTCTCGGAAGGTGCCACGGCGGGTAGATCCGCAAACCGCCCGGCAAGCGAAATCACCCGCCCCGCCAGCACCGCGCCCGGCCGCTGGGTCGCTGCCAAGGCCATGATCGCCCCCTGTGAAAAACCCACCAGCGCGGTCTGCGCCGCCGACGTACCGGTCTTCTCCTGGAAGCCCCGGACCGTTTCGACAAACCGCGGAAGCGCTGCGGCGATCCGCCCCGCCCGGCTCTCCTCGGTGACGCCGACAACCGAGAACCACTGGTAGCCGGCACCCATGTCCGACACATCCGGCCCGCGCACGCTGATCACCGCGGCGGAAGGGAATTCCTCCGCCAGTCGTTCACCGACCGACACCAGGTTTTCGGGTGTGCTGCCCACCCCGTGGAACAGCAGGAAAAGTTGGCCCGGTTCCCCCTCGGGCATCTGGACGACGACGTGCTCGGACATGTGTGTTGTTCTCCAATCAGGCCGGATATTGTCCAACGGCATCGTGCAGACGGGGCCTGGTCGGGTTATCTCAGCGTGCCTGTGCGGCCCCCGGCCACAGGCGCACCACCAGCGCACCGGCGGCGAACACGGTGGACAGCAGCGTGACACCCATCCAGCCCCAGCCGGCCAGTGCCTGGCTGCCCAGGGCCGAGCCTGCCGACATGCCGATGAACACGCAGACGAACAGCACTGCATTCAGGCGGCTGCGGGCGGCCGGCTCGATGCTGTAGACGATGGTCTGGTGGGCGATCAGCGTGGCCTGGATGCCCAGGTCGAAACCGATGGCGCTTGCGGCGATCAGCCAGACGCGGGTGCTGGTTTCCATGTCGGGCATGGCGAACATCAGCCCCATCAGCGCGAAGGACAGGATGGCGACGACGGCACCGAGCCGCGTGACCAGTTCGGGGCCGCGCCTGTCGGCGAGCCGTCCGGCCAGGGGCGCAGCCAGCGCACCGGCCGCACCCGCCAGGCCGAAGGCGCCGGCGGCGGCGCTGCCCATGTGGAACGGTGCGCCGTGCAGCATCACGGCCAGCGTCGACCAGAAGGCACTGAAGGCCACCGACAGCAGGCCTTGCGCCAGAGCGGCGCGGCGCAGTGCGCCGTGGCGCTGGAACAGCGTGATCAGCGAACCCAGCAGCGCGCCATAGGCCAGTTGCGTGGTCGCCTTGAAACGCGGCAGGCCCCGCGCCACCGCCAGCCCCACCAGCGCGATGCTGATGCCGGCCACGATGAACATGCTGCGCCAGCCGAAATGCTCGGCCAGGAAACCGCTGACCACCCGCGACAGCAGGATGCCCATCAGCAGCCCGGTCATCGCGGTCCCGACCACCTTGCCGCGGCTGGCTTCGGGCGCCAGCGTGGCGGCGGCGGGAATCACGTCCTGGGCCAGGGTGGCGGTCAGGCCGATGACCAGGCTGGCCGCGAGCAGCACCGAGATGGAAGGCGCGAAACCGGCCACCAGCAGTGCGGCGCACAGGACCGCAGCCTTGACCAGGATGATGGTCCGGCGGTCGAACCGGTCACCGAGCGGCGCCAGCAGCAGGATGCCGAACGCATAACCCAGTTGTGTGAGTGTCGGCACGAGGCCGATCAGCCGGTCCGAGACACCCAGCGCCGGGCCGAGCACGCCGAGCATCGGCTGCGCATAGTAGATGGATGCCACCGACAGCCCGGCGCTGCTGGCGAGCAGAAAGATCAACGCCGCCGGCAGCGCCTGGGTTGCAGGTTGCGGCGCGGCATTCACATGCGTTGCTTGAATGGAGGACATGGTGTTTACCCTGATCAACTGAACCGGCCGCCAGTGTGCTTTGGTCGACGCGTTGCGCATAGACGGTTTGTGCGTTTAGCCGTCATGCGTCATCCGCATAAAATCTTCCGATGGACGATCGCCAAAATGCGCCCGGAAGCCTGGGTTCGACCGACCGCATCGAACTGATGGCGACTTTCGTGCGAATTGTCGAAAGCGGCAGCATCTCGGCGGCGGCCAGCCAGATGGGTACCACGCAGCCGACCATCAGCCGCCGGCTGCAGGCACTCGAGCGGCAACTGGGCCTGCGGCTGATCAAACGCTCTACCCATGCCATGAAACTCACCGAAGACGGCCAGCGCTGCTTCGACGGTGCCCGTGAACTGTTGGCGAGCTGGCAGGCCTTCGAGGCCGACTTGCGCGGTGCCGGCGACGAACCCGAAGGCACCTTGCGGGTCATGGCGCCGCACGCCTTCGGCCAGTCGCAATTGCTGCGGGCCGTGGGCGACTATCTGGGCCGATACCCGCGGGTGTCGATGGAATGGCTGCTGCACGACCGCACGCCGGACTTCATCGCCGACAGCGTCGACTGCGCCATCCAGGTAGGCGAGGTGACCGACCCCAACGTGGTGGCGCTGCAACTGGCGGAGATTCCCCGTTTCGTGGTCGCCGCGCCATCGTTGCTGCAGGGCCGGCCGCTCATCGCTCAGCCGTCCGACCTGATGGCCTTGCCGTGGCTGGCGCTGCGCACTTTCTATCGCACCGAACTCACCCTGTCGCAGCGGCAGACCGGTGAGTCGCACCGGCTGGCCTTCAGGCCACGGTTGAGCACCGACAGCCTTTATGCGCTGCGCACCGCTGCGGTGGACGGCCTGGGTGTGGGCGTCGGTTCGGCCTGGCTGTTGTCGGACGACCTGGCCGCCGGCCGCCTGGTGCACCTACTGCCGGACTGGCAGGCATCGCCGCTGCCGATGTACCTGGTGTACCCGCACGCCCGTTTCTATCCGGCGCGGCTGCGCCGTTTCCTCGAGATCATCCGGGAAGCGGTGCCGGGCTCCATCCAGGGTGCCTTGCCGCCCGGCACCTTGTCGCGGACTTCTGCCTAAAGCCCCAGGTCCGACAGGCTCGGGTGGTCGTCGGGGCGGCGGCCCGGGGGCCAGTGGAACTTGCGGTCCTGCTCGGCGATGGCCAGGTCGTTGATGCTGGCGAAACGACGCCGCATCAGGCCCTGGGCGTTGAATTCCCAGTTCTCGTTGCCGTAGCTGCGGAACCAGTTCCCACCGTTGTCATGCCATTCATAGGCGAAACGCACGGCGATGCGATTGTCGGTGAAGGCCCACAGTTCCTTGATGAGCCGGTAGTCGAGTTCGCGCTGCCATTTCGCGGTGAGGAAAGCGTGGACTTCGGCGTGGCCGGTGGGGAAGTCGGAGCGGTTGCGCCACTGCGTGTCCTCCGTGTAGACCTGGACCACACGGTCGGGGTCGCGGGTGTTCCAGGCGTCTTCGGCCATGCGGGTTTTCTGCACGGCGGTTTCCGCGGTGAATGGGGGGAGCGGGGGTTTGGAGGGGGTCATGGTCCGCACGATAACGGAGGTAGACAGGTCTGTCTACAATGGGCGCATGACCAACGCCGTTGCACATACTTTTTCGTCTGCCCGTGATCGGCTTTTGCGTACGGCGCATGACCTTTTTTACCGAGACGGGATTCGGGCGACCGGGATCGACCGGGTGATTGCCGAAGCCGGGGTGACGAAGGTCACTTTCTATCGTCACTTTGCCGGCAAGGATTTATTGGTCCGTGCGTTTCTGGATTATCGGCACGATGTCTGGATGGGCTGGTTCATCGATTCGCTCGGACGGCATGGTGCCGAATCGCGCGGGTTTTCCGCCTTGCCGGATGTGCTGGAGGAATGGTTTTCTTTTCCTGTATTTCGCGGCTGTGCCTTCATCAATTCAGCTGCGGAAACAGCGGGGGATTTTTCTGATACCTGTGCGTCGGGCTTGGCGCACAAGTCCGAAATGGCCGGCATCATTTCCTTGCTGGGCAAGCCGGAAAATGCCGGTGTGGTCGCGCTTCTTATGGACGGGGCTATCGTGCGGGCGCAGATGGGAGACGCGGTTTCTGCGCTTTCTGATTTCCGGCTCGGCTTATCGCGGCTGGAGCATTGAACAAATAAAAAAGGCCGCCCGAAGGCGGCCTGATCAATCAGGGAAACACTTCAATAACCATTGGCGCCGCCATTGCGCCGGTTGTCCGCAGCGCCGCTGTAGACAGGGAAACCATTGGCGTCATAACTGACGGAAATCCCGCTCAGGCCGCTCAGTAGCCCGGTGGCCGCGGCGCTCGATCCGCTGCCATAAGCTGAAATCAGTGGCGCCACCTGGGCGGCGAGCGTGCTGCCGGCTTCCAGCTCGGCGATCCCGTTCTGGCCGCTGAAGTTGGGCGCATTGATCGCCGCCTGCAGGTCCATGCCATAGACCTCGTGACCCAGGAAGGTCTTCACGATGTAATCGGGAATCGGGCCGCCGCCGGCAGAACCCCAGACCAGCTTCAGCTTGCCGGCCGCATCGAAGGCGATGGACGGCGAGATGGAGCTGCGAGGACGTTTGTAGGCCGCATAACCGTTCACATCCAGCCCCGGCGTGCTGGCAGAGAAGTTCGACAGCGCGTCGTTGATCATCATCCCCGCCGCCTCGATGTGCGCACCCCAGTGGGTGTTGATCGTGGTGGTCATCGACAAGGCGTTGCCGTAGCCGTCGATGACGGCCACGTTGCTGGTGGTGTTCCAGTCTTCCTCGTGCGCCGGCTTGCCGGCAGCCGCCAGCATCGTGGCCCTGGCCGAGGTCTTGCGCAGTGCGAGCGTGTCGTAGCTCGACGGGCTGGCGTTGGCAGCGAAAGCCGGGATGCCGTCCGCCGTTCCACCCGCGGCGACGGTGCCGATGGCGGTCGCGCCGATCTGCAGCGCACGTGCGTCGAGGTAACTCGGACTCAGCAGCACGGAGATGCGGTCACGGGTATTGGAATACGCCGGGTCGCCGACGATGTTGCGGCGGTCGGCATTGGCCAGGCGGCTGGCTTCAGTCGCCAGGTGCAGGTAGTCGACGCCGTTGAAAGCGGTGGCCGCGATGTTCTTGCGTTCCAGCAGGCCCAGTGTGTACAGCTGCACCACACCACCGAACGACGGCGCCGGCTGGGTGTAGATGGTCATTCCGAAACGGGTGGCAGACAGCGGCTGGCGCTCTACCGCCTTGTAGGTGCCGAAGTCGGCCGTCGTCATCAGGCTGGGGATCTTGGCGATGGTGCTGGCCACCGAGGGCGCCGCGGCGGTGCCGGCGGTCGGCAGGATCGACGCGCAGGGCAGCTGGCCGGTGGTCAGCTTGGCGACGACGGCGGTGGCGATGGGGCCGCTCGGGTTGTAGAAGGCGGCGGCGCCACCGTCACGCACCAGGGCCAGGGTGCTGGCCAGCTCGGGGTTCTTGATGAGTGTGCCGACGGCCAGGGGTTTTTGTTTGGTGGTGTCGCTCGGTTCGCAGTAACGGGCGTTGATGTCCGGATATTTGCAGCGCGGCGCGCCCTTGGCGGTGCCGGCCGAATTGACCCAGGCCGATACACCGGTGCCGGCTGTGACCGGGTTGCCGTCGTCGTCGAACTCTGCCGAGTCGGCGTACAGGGTGGAATACATGTACTTCGTCATCGGGAAGCCGTTGTTGGCCAGCGCGATGGCGTCGTCCCACAGGGCATTCCAGGCGGTCTTTCCGTAGGCGTCATGCACCATGTTCAGCACGGCGACGGTGCCCGGCACGCCCACGGCGCGGCCGGAAATATTGGTATTGCCCTGTTGCGAGGAGATGCTGGCACCGACCGTCAGGCCGGTCTTGCAGACAGGGCTGACATCCTGCGCCACGGCCTTGTAGATATCGGGCTGTCCGCCGGTGTTGGCAGGTGCCGCCGACAGCCCGTCGAAGGTGCGGACCTTCTTGCTGGCCGCGTCGTAATAGGTGATGACACTGCCGCCGAACAGGCCGGACGCGAAAGGTTCGTCCACACCCAGCACGGCCTGCACCGCGATGGTCGCGTCGATGGCGGTGCCGCCCTTGGCCAGCACCTTGCAGCCAGCGGCGGACGCCTGCACGTCGGCCGAGGTGACCATCATGTTGGTGCCGGTGATGCCCACGGTCTGGCCGTAGGGCGCGCCCGCCTGCTGGGTGCAGAGGGCCGGGTCGAAGGTCACGGTGCGGACCGGGGTCACCGGCACTACCGGAGCAACCGGCGTGACGGGTGTCACCGGGGTGACCGTGCCGGTGCCGACGACGGTCGGGGAATTGGCGCCACCGCATCCAGCCAGGAGGCTGAGAGCGGCGAGGGTGATGAGGGAATGCGATTTCAGCGCCATGTCGGTGCAAGCGTTTCAAAGATAAGGTTTGGACATCGGAAGATGCAATGTCCATGCCATCAGTCCTCGCTCACATCGGGCGTTTACCGAGTGGTTGCAAAAGCGTTTTTCCGGTAGCCGGCAGGGACAAGATCGCTGACTGCCACTCGGAAGCCTTGGTTTTTGTAGGATGGCGCCTACTTACAATGGTTGTTCCAACCCTCTTTTCCCGAATGACATCATCATCCGCTCAACGCTCCGGTATCTCGACCGACTTTCCCGCCTGTAGCGGAATAATGAGCGAGCAGGTGCGGTTGTTCGACTGGTCGGCCACGCCGCTGGGAGCCATCGAATCCTGGCCGGCCAGCCTGCGTGTCGCCACCGACATGATCCTGGCCTCCCATTTCCCCAAGTGCCTGGTGTGGGGGCCGGCGCTGATCACCATCTACAACGACGCCTTCCGGCCGATCCTGGGGGGCAAACCCGAAGCCTTGGGTCGGCCGTTTTCGGACGTCTGGTCGGAGGTCTGGGACACCCTGGCGCTGGTGGTCAAGCGTGCCTACGGCGGCGAGGCCACCTATGTCGAGGACTTTCCGCTTGAAGTGAACCGCTCCGGTTTTCTGGAGCCGGCGCATTTCACCTTCTGCTACAGCCCGGTGAGGGACGAGGCGGGCAATGTCTGCGGCATGATCGACACGGTGATCGAAACCACCGCCAAGGTGGCGGCCCAGCGCCAGTTGAGCCAGTTCGCGGATTCGTTGGCCAGGCAGGTGGCTGAACGCACGGCCGACCGTGACCGCATGTGGCGCCTCTCGACCGACGTCATGACGGTGCTGGACGGCAATCACAGGGTGCTGACCGGCAATCCTGCCTGGACCAGCGTGCTGGGCTGGACGGCGGCCAAATTGCAGGGCCGTGACTTTCTGTCGCTGCAGGCGGCTGCCGATCGCGCCACCGTCGCGGCCGAGCTCCGTCGTTTCGACGAGGGCGTCACCACCGTGCGTTTCGAAGGCCACGCGTTGCACCAGGACGGCAGCACCCGCCTGCTCATGTGGACGGCGGTGCGCGACGAAGGCCGCATCCACGCGGTCGGCCGCGACATGACCGCCGAACGTGAAGCCAGCGATGCCCTCAAACGCAGCGAGGCAGCGCTCTACCAGTCGCAGAAGATGGAAAGCGTCGGCCAGCTGACCGGCGGCGTGGCGCACGACTTCAACAACTTGCTGCAGGTGGTGTCCGGCAATCTTCAACTGCTGGCCCGCCTGAACGCCGGCAACGAGCGCGGCGAAAAACACGTCACCAACGCCCTGGCGGCCGTGGCCCGCGGCGCCAAACTCACCAGCCAACTGCTGGCTTTCGCCCGCCGGCAGCCGCTGGAGCCCAAAGTGGTGAATATCGGCCGGTTCGTGTCCGGCATGGACGACATGCTGCGCCGCAGCCTGGGCGAGTCGATCGAGATCGAGACCATCGTCTCCGGTGGCCTGTGGAACACCCTGGCCGACCCGTCGCACGTCGAGAACGCACTGCTCAACCTGGCCATCAACGCACGCGATGCGATGGACGGCGCCGGCAAGCTCACCATCGAAGCCGGCAACGCCTCGCTCGACGAAGCCTATGTGCGCCAGCACGACGAAGTGACGGCCGGCCAGTACGTCATGCTGGCGGTGACCGACACCGGCAGCGGCATGCCGCCGGAGGTGCTGGCCAAGGTGTTCGACCCGTTCTTCACGACCAAGGCCGAGGGCAAGGGCACCGGCCTGGGTTTGTCGATGGTCTACGGTTTCGTCAAGCAGTCGGGCGGCCACATCAAGATCTACAGCGAACTGGGCCACGGCACCACCGTGAAGATGTACCTGCCGAGGGTGAAGCAGGCCGAAGATGCCCGGCCGGTGGAAGCCAGGCTGGCGATGGTGGGTGGTGAAGAAACCATCCTGGTCGCCGAAGACGACGACGACGTGCGCGCCACGGTGGTCGAACTGCTCGGCCAGCTGGGCTACCGGGTGCTGCAGGCGCGCGATGCGGCGTCGGCGCTGGCCATCGTCGAAAGCGGCATCGCCATCGACCTGCTTTTCACCGACGTGGTGATGCCCGGCTCCTTGCGCAGCCCCGAACTGGCCCGCCAGGCGCGTGAACGCCAGCCCGACGTCGCCGTGCTGTTTACCTCGGGCTACACCCAGAACGCCATCGTGCACGGAGGCCGTCTGGATGCCGGCGTCGAACTGCTTGGCAAGCCTTATACGCAGGATGCGCTGGCGCAGAAGATCCGCCGCCTGCTGGACCAGCGGCTGACAGCGAAGGCCTAGGCCAGGAAAGTCTCCGCCAGCCGGCTCCAGAAAGCGGCTCCCACCGTCAGGTTGCCGTCGTGGAAGTCGTAGCGGGGGTTGTGCAGGCCGCGTCCGCCCTGCGCCGGTCCGTTGCCGATACGCACCAGTGCACCGGGGCAGGCCTGCAGCATGTAGGCGAAGTCCTCGCTGCCCATAAGGCGCGGAAACTCGGTGTCGACCTGGCCCTCTCCCACCAGTTCGGTTGCCACCGCGGCAGCCAGCGCCACTGCCTCGGCCGCATTCACCACCACCGGATAGCCGGCGATGTAGCGGATCTCGGCGGTGGTGCCGTAGGCCTGGGCGGTCGAGTGCACCAGCGTGGTGATGCGTTCCTTCATCAGCTCCCGCACGGCCGGGCTGAACGACCGCACGCTGATGCCGATCTCGGCCTCGTCGGGGATCACGTTCAGCGCGTCGCCCGCCCGCAGCCGTCCGACGGTGACCACTGCCGATTCGGCGGGGTCGATGTTGCGCGACACCACCGTCTGCAGCGCCATCACGACCGCCGCTGCCGCCACCAGCGGATCGACCGCCAGGTGCGGGCGCGCCGCATGGCCTCCGACGCCCTTGAGGGTGATGAACACCCGGTCGCCGGCCGCCATGAAGGCGCCGGCGCGGGTCATCAGGTGGCCTTGCGGTGCACCCGGATGGTTGTGCATGGCGAACACCATGTCGCAGGGGAAACGTTCGAACAGTCCGTCCTCGACCATCGCCTTGCCGCCGCTGTCGAACCCGCGCTCTTCGGCCGGCTGGAAGATCAGGTTCAGCGTGCCGGAAAAGTTGCGGGTGGCGGCCAGATGCTGCGCCGCGCCCAGCAGCATCGTGGTGTGGCCGTCGTGGCCGCAGGCGTGCATCAGGCCGGGCGTGCCGCTGGCGTAGGGCAGGCCGGTGTCTTCCTGGATGGGCAGTGCGTCCATGTCTGCACGCAGGCCCAGGCGCCTGGCGCCGTCGCCCACTTTCAGGGTGGCGACCAGCCCGGTCCGGCCGATGCCGCGGGTGACGTCGTAGCCCCAGCTTTCCAGCTTGCCGGCCACCAGTGCGGAGGTCTGGTGTTCGGCAAAAGCCAGTTCGGGGTGCTGGTGGATATGGTGGCGCAAGCTGGCCAGTTCATCGTGCAGCGGTTGCAGGTCGACGAGCTGCGTCAGGTTCTTTTTTTCGGTTGCCGCCACGGTCATTCCATCGTGATGTGGTTGTCGCGCGCGATGCGCTGATAGAACTTGATGCGTTCCTGCGTTTCCTTGGCGTAAGCCTTCGGCGAGATGTCTTCGGGGACGATCATTCCCTTCTCGACCCAGACGGCCTGGGTCGCTGGTTCGGCCAGGATCTTGCGGGTGGCCTGGTAGAGCTGCTGGACTATGGCGTCGGGCGTCCTGGCGGGGGCGGCCAGGCCGTTCCACGAACTCAGGTTCAGGTCGGGCAGTTTCAGTTCGGCGAAGGTCGGCACCTCCGGCAGTTGCGGCACACGCGAGGGCGCTGCCACGGCCAGCGCGCGCAGCTTGCCGTTCTGGATGTTGCCCAGGTTCGACGACAGGTTGTTCCAGGTCAGCTGCACCTGGCCGCCCAGCAGGTCGGACAGTGCGACGCCGGCGCCGCGGTAGGGGATGTGGGCCATCGGGATGCCTGCCTGGCTCTTCAGAAGTTCCATGCTCAGGTGCGACACCGAACCGGTGCCGGCGCTGGCGTAGTTGAGCGCCGTGGGGTTGGCGCGGGCATATTTCACCAACTCCGCGAAGTTGCGGATCGGCAGGTCGGCGTTGCACAGCAGCACGTTCGACAGGCGGCTGATCAGGGTGATGCAGGCGAAGTCGTTGACCGCGTCATAAGGCAGCTTCGGGTTCATCGCCGGGTTGACCACATGGGTGCTCTGCGAGGTGACGATGAGGGTGTAGCCGTCGGCAGGCGCCTTGGCGACATAGGTCGAACCGATGGCGCCTCCCGCGCCGCCGCGGTTGTCGATCACCACCGGCTGGCCCAGCACTCGGGCCAGCCGGTCGGCGATGAGGCGGCCCGAGACGTCGACCGAACCGCCAGGCGTGAACGGCACCACCAGGTTGATCGGGCGGCTGGGATATTTGTCGGCGGCCAGGGCTGGCAGGCACAGGCCGGCGAGGCTGCCTGCGGCGGTGGCGGATAGGAACTGGCGGCGGTCGATGGTCATGGTCGGAAACGGTTCGGCAAGAACTGGAAACTGGATCGAAGCCGCGAAGGGTAGGCATGCCGCACCGGGCCGGCAAACGACAAAATCATGCCGAGTGATGACATGATGTAATAACCGTAATGAAGCTGAATTCTCCTTCGCTGGTCGAGCTGCATGCTTTCCTGGCCGTCTGTCGGCTCGGAAGTTTCCGCCAGGCTGCCGAAGTTCTGTGTGTCACGCAGGCCGCGGTCAGTCGGGCGGTCCAGCGGCTGGAACAGCACCTGGGCGGCTGCCAGCTGTTCGAACGTTCGCCGCGCGGTGTGGTGCTGAGCGAGCAGGGCCGGCAGCTACGCCAGCTGACCGAGCGCCATGTGATGGCGCTGGAATCGGCCACCGCGATCTTCCAGCAGCCACGCCTGGTCAACCGGCTGCGGCTGAGTGTCATCCCGACGCTGGGCACGCAGTGGCTGATGCCGCGGCTGCCGCTGTTCCGGGCACTGCATCCGGACATCGACATCGAGATGCGGCAGTTCCGGCACGACGAGGATTTCAGCCGCGACGACGTAGACATCTGGATCGACGTCAAACGTCCGCGACGCCGCTGGCCGGCGCGCCTGTCGGTGGTCTACCTGCTGGGCCGCGACATCGTGCCGGTGTGTGCGCCCGAGGTGCTGGCGCGCCTGAAGGAGCCAGCCGACCTGTGGGGCGAAGTGCTGCTGCACCACACCAACTTTCCTGAGAACTGGGCGCGCTGGGCCAACCTCGCCGGGTTGCCCGCGCCACCTCGGCTGGGCCCGGGTTACGACCTGAGCATCAATCTGGCGTTCGCCGCCAAGGCCGGGGCAGGGATCGCCATCACTCAGCCCTGCCTGGTCGAAAAGGAACTGGCCCGCGGCGAACTGGTGGTGCCTTTCGACCTGCCGGTCTCGACCGGGCGCGGCTACTTCATGTGCGTGGATTCGCTGCTGCCGCCGACCACCGGCCGGCAGGCTTTCGTGGCCTGGGTGGAGGCGCAGGCCCGGTTGACCGAGGCGGGCGAAAAGGCGCTGGTCACGCGCGCTGCGGCAGTATCTCGGATACCCGTTCCGCCGGCCGGCAAAGACGGGTTCCCAGCGGCGTCACCACGATCGGCCGGTTGATCAGCACCGGGTGCGCCAGCATGGCGTCGATCAGCTGGTCGTCGGTGAGAGAAGGGTCGCGCAAGCCCAACTCCTGCACCAGTGTTTCCTTGTCGCGCAGCAAGGCACGAAGGGGTTCGCCACTGTCGGCGGCCAGGCGTTTCAGGGTGGCCCGGTCTGGGGGCGTCTTCAGGTATTCGATGACGGTCGGTTCTTCGCCGGTTTCGCGCAGCAATGCGAGCGCGTTGCGCGAGGTTCCGCAGGCGGGGTTGTGATAGATCGTGTTCATGGCGAGGGGGCGGGGCTGCCTTCAGACGGCAGCAAAAAAGCGCTGGAAGCGCGAATCCTCACGACTGTATCCCGGCCTGGCTCGCTTGAAATGCGTGGGGGTCACCTCGACCGATTCGACCGCATCCACGCTGCAATACACCCAGTCCTGCCCGGGCATGAGTTCCCTTCCGACTGTTTGCCAGCCGCTGATCCAGGCACCGCCGTCATGGCCGATGCCGACCGCATGCGGCTCGATGGTGCGGCGTGCGCCGCGGTATACGAAAGACACGGCTTTGCGGGCCTTGACGGCGGCGATCAGCAAGGGCAGGGGCAGCAATTCTTCTCTCCGGATGGCTTTCAGGTTGCCGAAGATAGGAGGCTTTGCCGCGCCCGGGGTTACTTGGTGCAACGCTGGCCGGCGCCGCCTTGCGGGTTTTGCCGGACGTGACGGACAGCCAACTGACAGGCAGCCGGGCAAGACTCGCGGGATCGGCCCGATCGAGGCCGGCTGACCGGAGACATGTCGATGCCTGTTCCTTCCGCCTTCCTTTCACGCGGCATGGCCGCCGCCGCTGCCGCGCTGGTCGTCGTGCTGAGCGGATGCGCCGGCACCACGCCGGGCCGGGTGGCCCGCGCCGCGCCGCCCGCCACCGACTGCACCGCCTGGGTCGGCACCGACCGTAACCAGCAAATGCCGGGTTACCTGCTGCCGCAGGCCGGCGGCGCGACCGTCTGCGTACCACTCGGCGTCAGTGCCAACCGGCCGGCTCCGGGATATGTCGGCGACTACTACGTCGACGAATTCACCGATGCCCGCATCAAGCAACGCTGGCTGGCCTGCAAGGCCGACGCGGCGTGTTTCCAGCGGGTGGATGCGCAGATGCAGCGCTGGCTGCCGCCCAACAAGGCGCGCTCGACCCGTTCCACCGGCACGGTCGATCCGTCCGGCCGCATCGATCCCGAACAGGCGGTGAACCTGGCCGACATCCGGCGTCCGGCGTTCTTCGCCAGGGAGCCGTACCGCGAGGGGATCGCGCAGGCGGACAGCCGCACCTCCATCGTCGAGTTCACCGTGCCGCGCGACACCTTCGAACGCATCGACCTGAAAATGACCGACCCGATCCACCTGCGTGGGTGGTACGTCGAAGGCACCGGAGTGGACGACGGCAGGGGCGGACGCATGCGTGCACTGGTGGTGTTCGCGCCGGGCGGCGGCGGCCAGCTGACGGCGATCCAGCATCCCGACGAACAGGCCTACCGCATCGATCCCGCGACCGGCAAGACGGTGGACTTCAAGTTCCCCAATGCCACCACCGAAACCATGGGCCAGCGCTGGTACCGGCAGAACCTGCAGGCGCTGAACGAAGCAGGTTTCGACGTGTTGGCCTACGACCGGCGCGGCGAGGGCATTTCGGGCGGTTTCAGCGACACCAACACACTGGAACAGGGCGAAGACGTGTTCAGGGTGCTGGAGCAACTCGACAGCGGGCGCGGCATGCGGCTGCTGACCCCGCAGGGCCAGTTGCTGCAGGGCGAAGCCGCGGTCGGCAGGCTGGCGGGCGGGCAACGCTTCACCCGGTTGCCGATGCTGCTGGCGGGCTATTCGCGCGGCTCGATGTCGACCGCATGGGCGATGACCAGGAACTTCTCCGAGTCGTGCAGCTACGACATGCCGACGCCCGAATGCGTGCCCGCCAAGGGACGGCAGAACATCCGCGGCGCGATCCTGCTGTCGTCCTTCGCCAGCGGCGCGGGTTACCTGCCCGCATCGCCGGATCTGGCCGACCGCAACCTGTTCCTGGGTGGCATGGCGCTGGACCACCACATCCTGTTCTATCCCAACTCCGCCCCGCTGGCCGGCATGCCCAGGTGGCCTGCCGCGTTCTTCGGCAAGGGCCTGTGGGACCGGGCGGAGACACTGGAAGGCACCATCGCCGCCTATGACCGGATCCCGGGTGCACGGGAGATCGTGGTCGCCCGCGCGCCGCATTCCATGGAGACCTGGCCGGAGAGCGACAAGGCCTATCTGCGCGAACGCATGGTGGCCTTCGCCAGGGTCGCCATCGTCGGCGGCACGACGGTGCCGGGCGCCAAACCCTGGACCGACCTGAAAAGCCTGGTGGCCACCACGCCGGATTCGTGGGAGCCGTCTTCGGCCCCGAAGAAGTGAAGAGAATCCGGGGATGGATTTCGCCGACATCGCATCCCTGGAACAACGCGGCTTCAATGCCTGGCCCGCTCGCAGCACCTTGCTGATCGACGGCTGGGTCTGCCGCCTGAACGGTGGTTTCACCAAACGCGCCAATTCGGTCAATGCGGCTGTCGCGGGTGCCTCCCTGGAAGGTGCGCGCGAGGCTGCCGAAGCGCTGTACCGCCGCCACGGGTTGCCCTGCATCTTCCGGTTGTCGCCACTGGCCTTGCCCGATGCCGACAGGGCGCTCGAACGGGCCGGCTACACCTTTTTCGATCCTTCGCAGGTGGCCCGCATCGCGCTGACGTCGACGGCATCGACCGATGCGGTGGCGGTGACGTCCACCGCGACCGACGCATGGCTGGACGGCTTCGCCCTGGCCAACGGCGTGCGCCCGGCCGACCAGGCGGTTCACCATGCGATGGTGCGGTCCATCGCCTTGCCCTGCGGTTTCGCCACACTGCGCCACCAGGGCGAGGCCATCGGTTTTGCCCTGGCGGTGGTCGAGCGCGAAGCGGTCGGTTTCTACGACGTGGTGGTGGCGCAGGCCCATCGGGGGCAGGGCCACGGCAGCATGCTGATGCGCGCCTTGATGGCTTGGGGAAAGGCGCAGGGCGCGTCGGCCGGCTACCTGCAGGTGCGCGAGCAGAACCAGGGTGCGCGCCGGCTGTATGCCAGGCTGGGTTTCGAGGACGTCTACGGTTACCACTACCGCATGCCGCCGACCGCTGCTTGAAACCGGCGAGAACCCTGAACGTCCGCGAGAATGCTCACCTTGAAAACGGAAGGAAACGTCGCATGATCGTGCGGATCGAAATCGAAGGCAGCCGTGCCGGCTTCTATGAATACCGGGTGGTCTACGAGGCCGAAGAGCTGTATTCCGACGCCGGCCTGGCCTCGCTGGCCGACTGCCTGGTGGGCGCGGTCGAAGGCATGGCGCCGCACATGATCGCGGCGGAAATCTGGTATCGCGGCATCGTGTCCGGCACCTACACGCTGCCGGTCATTGCAGGCAACCTGGATTACATCGCCCAGCACGCCCTGAACACCACCGATGCCATCCACGAAGCCACTGGCGACGGCCTCCAGGACATGGAAGACATGTGAACCCAGGTCACCGACCCGCGTGATTCACCCATAATCCCCGTCCATGATCGCCCAGCGCACCGCCCGACTGATCGCCCGCTTCGTGCTGGCGTGGTTCGTGTCGTACCTGGGCGCGGCAGTGGCTTCGCCGCTGGTGCATCCGTCCGTTTCGTTCGAACTGGTGTGTTCGGGCGCCGGCACCGCAAAGCTCATCAAGAAGACCGACGGCGGCGCCGAATCTTCCGCCGCCAGCATGGACTGCCCGCTGTGCGCCCCCGGCGGCGCACCGCCACCTTCGGTCCCGGCCCTGGCATCCGTGCCGCCGCAGCCGCTGGCCTATGTGCTGCGCGCCATTCCGGCAGCCCGCATCGCGGCCATCACCGCCGCGCCGCTGCCGGCGCGCGGGCCGCCCCGCGTTTCCTGAAATCAGCAGTCCCGCGCCCGGCCGAACAGCCCGGTGCGGAGCCCCGGCGTTCGCGCCGGTTTCAGGAGACCGATTTCCATGGACAGAACATCCCTGGTCCGCGCCTTGGCGCTGGCCTTCCCCTGTGCATTCACCTTCGCCGTTCCGACGGCGTCTGCACAGGGCGAACCCGACGCACCCATCAAGACCCTGGGCGTGGTCACCGTCAACGGTGGCCAGCCGACCTCGCTGCCCACGCAGATTCCCACCACCATGGAGGGCATCACCCGCGAGCAGGTCGAACGCAGCATCAACGCCACCGACAGCGAGGATGCGCTCAAGTATTTTCCGAGCCTGCTGGTGCGCAAACGCTATATCGGCGACTACAACCACGCCATCCTTTCGAGCCGGGCTTCGGGCACCGGCAACAGCGCGCGGTCGGCGGTCTATGCCGACGGCATATTGCTGTCGAACTTCCTCGGCAACGGCGTCGGCGGGCTGTCGTTCCCGCCGCGCTGGGGCCTGGTCACACCCGAGGAAATCGAGCGGGTCGACGTGATGTACGGGCCGTTCTCGGCCGCCTATCCGGGCAATTCGGTGGGCGCGGTGGTCGACTACGTCACCCGCATGCCGACGAAGTTCGAAGCCCATGCCAAGGTCGGCTACACCACTCAGCCATCCAGCCTTTACGGCAACGAGCGCAGCTTCCGGGCCTGGCAGACCAGCGCATCGCTGGGCGACAGGAACGGTGACTGGGCCTGGTGGCTCAACGTCAACCGAACCGACAGCCAGGGCCAGCCGCTGACTTTCGCCACCCGGCTGAAAAGCGCCGGCAGCGCCAGCGCTGCAGGCACGCCGGTGACCGGTGCAGGCACCGGCGCCAGCCCCACCGGCGCGCCCTGGTATGTGCTGGGTTCGGGCACGCAATACGACACCCGGCAGGACCACCTGAAAGCCAAGCTGGCCTACGACATCACGCCCACCGTCCGCGCCAGCTACGTGTTGGGGCTCTGGCAGAACACATCTGCCGGCAATTCGGTTTCCTCGCTGCGCGACAGCGCCGGCAACGCCGTCTATGGCGGTGCGGTCAACATCGGCGGAACGGCCTATACCGGCTCGCAGGCGCTCGGCGGCGGAGACTTCGCGGTGACCCGCGAAAACCTGATGCATGTCATACACGGGCTGTCGTTGAAGAGCCATACCCAGGGCGTCTTCGACTGGGAAGTGGCTGCCAGCCTGTACGACTACAAGCGCGACGACAAACGCCAGAACGCCGCCGGCAATCCGCAGCCGGCCGCGCTGAACGGCGGCACCGGCACACTGGCCGACGGCAGCGGCACCGGCTGGAACACGCTGGCGCTGAAAGGGACCTGGCGGCCCGACGGCATGGCCGGCACGCACATCGTCGACTTCGGTTTCCAGCAGGAGCAATACCGGCTGCGCTACACCACCTCGAACATCGCCGGAAACTACCTCGCCGACGGCGCCGGTTCGCTGGCCAGCCAGGTGAGGGGTGACACCCGGCTGCAGAGCTTCTGGGCGCAGGACAGCTGGAAACTGGCGCCGCGCTGGAAGGCGGTGCTGGGCGGCCGGGCCGAACACTGGCAGGCCCGCAATGGCAGCACCGCGTTTTCGTCGACCAGCACGCTGGCCTATCCGGAACGCAGCGAGAACCATTTCTCGCCCAAGGCCGCCCTGTCCTGGCAGGCGCTGCCGGACACGGTGCTGAAGGCCTCGGTGGGCCGGGCGGTGCGCATGCCCACGGTGTCCGAGCTTTACGGTGCCACGTCGACCACCAATTCGCTGTATGTCAACGACCCCAACCTGCGGCCGGAACGATCGTGGACGGGCGAGCTGAGCGCCGAGAAAGACCTGGGCAATGCACTGGCGCGGCTGACCTTTTTTGCCGAGGACACCCGCGACGCGCTCTATTCGCAGACGCTCTACGACACCGCCGCCAACCGAAACGTCAGCCGGGTGCAGAACATCGGCAGGGTGGCCACCAAGGGGCTGGAAACGGCGCTCAACGGCAGCGATGTCGGGGTGCGTGGTTTCGACCTCGGCGGCAGCGTGACCTATGCACATTCGGTCATCAAGGAGAACGCCGGTTTCGTGGCCATGCCGGGCGACACCATCGGCAAACAGCAGCCCAACATACCGAGGTGGCGGGCGACGGTGCTGGCCAGCTATCGCATCGACCCGCAGTGGAGCGTCAGCCTGGGTGCGCGTTACAGCGGCAGGCAATACCGCACGCTGGACAACAGCGACGTGAACGGATTCACCTACCAGGGCGTGAGCCGGTTCTTCACCGCCGACCTGCGGGTGCGCTACCAGATTGCCCGCCAGTGGTCGGCAGCCTTCGGTATCGACAACCTCAACAACTACCAGTACTGGAACTTTCATCCCTACCCTCAGCGCAGCTACACGGCCGAGCTGAAATGGGATCTTTGAATCTGGCGATCTTCCTCATCCATCGGAGTTGAAAAACATGTCTTCTTCCATCCTCAGGGCCGCGATGGCCGCATCCGTCTTCGCGGCCACTTCCGCTGCCGCCATCGCCCACGTCGTCCTGCCGCCCGGCGGAGCCACCGCAGGCAGTCGTTATGACGCCGCTTTCCGTGTGGGTCATCCCTGCCAGGGTTCCACTTCCACCAACGCCGTCGCGGTGCAGTTGCCGGAGGGTTTCAGCCTGCAGTCGGCCTTGCCGCGCGAGGGTTGGTCGGCCGCCACGGCGGGTCGCACCGTCACCTGGAAAGCGGAGCGTCCGCAGAACGCCTTGCCGCAAGGCGAACGTGCCGAATTCATCGTGCGCGGCCAGCTGACCGACAAGCCCGGCAGCCTGTTCTTCAAGGTGCTGCAGAGCTGCGACAAGGGTGCGGCCGACTGGGCGCAGCTGCCGGCCAATCCGGACGACAAACCCGCCTTCCCCGCTGCCCGGCTGGAGGTGCTGGCGGCCGGCGTGGCGCCGGTCGATGTGCGGGACGCCTGGGTCCGCACCGCGGTCAAGGGCCAGAGCGGCACCGGTGCCTTCATGAAGATCACCGCGCCTTCGGGTGGCCGCCTGGTGGGTGTTTCGACGCCCGATGCAGGCCTGGCCGAGGTGCATGAAATGAAGATGGACGGCGACGTCATGCGCATGCGTCCGCTGCCGGGCCTGGACCTGCCGGCGCGCCAGGCGGTCGAACTGAAGCCGGGTGGTTATCACCTCATGCTGACCCAGCTGAAGCAGGCATTGCCGGTGGGGGCCACGGTTCCGGTGACACTGCAGTTCGTCGATACCGAGGGGCGCAAGAGCACCGCGCAGCTGCAGTTGCCGGTGCTGGCTTCTGCCCCCGGTGGCGCGTCAGCGGCGACGGAGCATATGCCTGGCATGAAACATTGATTCAGATTCGAAGCGCCGCTGGAGCGATCAGCGCCACGTCGCCATCTGCGCGGGCCACGCAGGGCAGCACGTAGCCCTCGGCTTTTTCCTCGCGGCTGAGTCCTGGCCAGGGAATTTCGTAGAACACCTTGCCGGCCGTCATCCGACACAGGCAGGCCCGGCAGGTGCCGTTGCGGCAGGAGCTCGGCAGTTCGATTCCGGCCTGTTCTGCCGCCTGGAGCAACGTGAGTTCGGCCGGCAGCGGCACCGCCCATTCCTGGGGATTGATGTGCAGGGTGAAGGTGCAGTCGCTTCGGTGCGTTGCGGCGGAAATGTCTTGATCGGCCATCGACCGGCATTTTTGCTGAATCCGGAGCGGGTCGCGCCAGGCGCAGGGGTGCAGAAGTAAAACAGAAGCGAAAACAGCTTCGTCGGGGTGGTGGTCGCTTCGGAAGCCTGGTGGCGCCGTCCGTCCCGTTGCCGACGATCGGGGCCTTCATTTATTTTGCAAGAAACCACCATGCTTCCTGGAGATACCATCATCCGCGGCTTGCCCGGCGCCACCGGCGTCCTCCCCAATCCCCTTGTGGATGACCGCGATCCTCCTTCTCCTTGCAACGAAGACAGTTCGTGTTCACCCAGCCCTCATCCGCTGGAAACCATGCTTCCGGCCAGGCCCGCCGGCGGCCTCGGCCACGGTCTTTTTGCGTATTTTTTCACCTGCGTCGCCCTTGCCTCGGCAACCGACAGCGCGGGCGCCGGCGGCACCGGCAGCCGTCGATTGAGTGCGCAGAGCGATGACGGCAGCGGATCGTCGTCGGAGCCCGGCAGCGCCGGGTCGTTTTCGTCGGACAGCGACGAATCCTCGCCATGGATCCGCCCGGCGTTTCACCGGTCATCCGGGCCCGCCTTGCCGGATGACGAACCTGTCTTTTCCTCCGTTCCCGCATCCCCGTTGACAGCGTCTGCGGCTGCACCGGTCTACGACCCCGAGCCGCTGGTCCTGCCTTCCGCCGCCGAATTCCGGACCGACGCGGCTTCCGATACGGCCAACCGCGAAAAGGCGCGGCAGACCGTGAAGGCGATCCGGGCGAACGACGTCTGCACCGTCGCCAACCAGAAGCGGGCGAGCAATAAATACATCTCCCATGCGTTCACGCTTTATCGGGACCAGCGCCCGCTACAGGACGTCATCAACAGCATGGCCTGCGCGCCAGACGCCTACCGCAGGGTGATCGCCGCAGGCAGCGGTCGTTGCAACGAGAACGCCATCGGCTCGTTCGGCGCCGTCCTGGCCCAGGGCCTGCTGCCACCGGGCGCCACGCTGCGGATGCGGGAGGCGGGAGACATGGACCATGTCTTCGTGCAACTGTCCTTTCCCGGCACCGGCCAGGACATCGTGCTGGACCCGTGGATGTGTCCGCCGTTCGGTGGCCTTGAGAGCGAATACCATGAGGACACCCGTGAGGCAGAGGAAATGATCGTCCTGCGTCGCAGCAACGACGGCAGCATGGCCCATCTGTCCTTCCACCATGCCCATGCGGCCTATCGTTTTCCACCGGTCGATGTGGCGTGGGAGAGATTGACGAAACAGTTCCGGGACGCTCACCAGCAGGGGGTGGCCGAACGCCCGGACAACAGGGTCTGGCAGACCATCCAGCGCGGCGACGAGGCCCCGCCGGGCTGGGGACCCCAGCAAGAGGCCGAATTCGCAAGCCTGCATATCTACGACATGGGGAACACGCCGCGCAGTTCGGACTGACTCCGCACGGTGGTCGTCGGTCTCAGCTCCAGGTTGCGCGCGAGCGCTCCCGCACACCGGTCTCCATCCGCGCCGCAGCCCGCGGGGCCGCCGTGTGCGGCGGTGGCGGCGGCCAGAACACCTGGTCGAAATCGAGCAGGTCGCGTTCGTCGATGAACCGGCTGCGCGCGGCGTACAGATGCCGGTCGCCGCTGCGGGTCTGCTGGGTGACATAGAAACGGTGCGGCACCAGCAGGTGCAGGTGTTCGCGGGCGCGCGTCATGGCCACGTAGAGCAGGCGGCGTTCCTCGTCGATCTCGGCGCTGCTGCCGGTGGCCATGTCCGACGGTATGCAGCCGTCGACCACGTTGAGCAGGGAAACGGAGGTCCATTCCTGGCCCTTGGCCGAATGGATGGTCGACAGGATCAGGTAGTCCTCGTCCAGCAGCGGCACACCCGACTGGTCGCTGGTGGCTTCCGGCGGGTCCAGCGTGAGTTCTGCCAGGAACCGTTCGCGGGAGGCATGTCCGGCCGCCAGCCGCACCAGCTGCTCCAGGTCTGCCTTGCGGGGTTCCGCGTCTTCGTGGATGCGCTGCAGGTGCGGCAGGTACCAGGCCAGCGCCCGTTCGGCATCGCCCGGCCAGGTGGACTGGGCGGCGTCGCGCAGGCTGGCGTAAAGCGAGGCGAACGCGGCCCAGTCGCCGGCAAGCGCCGGGCGGGGCACGAAACCCGCCAGGACGGCCGTCGGGTCGGAACTGGCTTCCATCGCGTCCAGCAGCCTGGTGGCAGTGGCCGCGCCCAGCCCGGGCAGCAGCTGCAGCACCCGGAAACCTGCCAGCCGGCTGCGCGGGTTCTGCGCAAGACGCAGCACCGCCAGCAGGTCCTTCACATGGGCGGCCTCCAGGAACTTGAGCCCGCCGAATTTCACGAACGGAATGTTGCGGCGGGCCAGTTCGAGCTCCAGCGCGGCGCTGTGGCTGGCGGTGCGGAACAGCACGGCCTGCGAGGTGAGTTTCAGCCCGCCCTCGCGCAAGGCAAGCGTGCGGTCGGCCACCCAGCGCGCCTGCTGCAGCTCGTCCGGTACGACCACCAGTTCGGCGCGTCGGGTCGATGCCTTGTCGGTCCAGAGGCGCTTGTCGTGGCGCTCGGTGGAACGGCTGATGACCGCGTTGCTGACCTGCAGGATGGGCTGGGTGGAACGGTAGTTGCGCTCCAGTGCGATGACAGTGGCCGGCGGGTCGAACTGCGCCGGGAAGTCCAGGATGTTGCGTACCGTGGCGCCGCGGAACGAATAGATGGACTGCGCATCGTCACCCACCACCGTCAGCCCGCGCCCGTCGGGCTTGAGGCCCAGCAGCACGGCGGCCTGCAGGCGGTTGGTGTCCTGGTATTCGTCGACCAGCACATGGTCGAACCGTTCGCCCAGCAAGGGCCCGATCTGCGGGTCGGCGGCCATGTCGGCCCAGAACAGCAGCAGGTCGTCGTAATCGACCGTGTTCTGCTGCTGTTTGGCATCGACGTAGGCGCCGAAGAGTTTCTTCAGGTCGTCCTCCCATTCGGCACACCACGGGTAGGCCTCGCGCAGCACCTCGGCCAGCGGTGCGCGCGTGTTGACGCAGCGCGAATAGATGCCCAGGCAGGTGCCCTTCATGGGGAAACGCTTGGCCGTGGCGCTGCCGAAACCCAGCTGGTGCCGCACGATGCCCATCAGGTCTTCGGCATCGCCGCGGTCGTGGATGGTGAAGTTTTCTTCCAGGCCGATGGCCGTGGCATGTTCGCGCAGCAGCCGCGCGCCGATACCGTGGAAGGTGCCGGCCCATGGCAGCGACGGCGCCGGACCACGAACCCCCGCCGTGCCCAGCACCTTCTGCAGCACGGCGCCCACCCGGCGTTCCATTTCGGCGGCGGCGCGGCGCGAAAAAGTGAGCAGCAGGATGCGTTGGGGATCGGCGCCGTTCAGCACCAGACGGGCCACCCGGTGGGCCAGGGTCATGGTCTTGCCGGAGCCGGCCCCGGCCACCACCAGCAGCGGGCCGTTGCCGAACTCTGCAGCCTGACGCTGTTGTTGGTTGAGGGCGTCGAATGCGGCGGACGCTGCGGACGCCAGGGGTTTTGGCAGGGAAGGCATGAGTTTCGATCTCGAATTGCGTACTGTATATTCATCCAGACTTTCGATCCAGGCCACCGCCATCCGCTGTTGTATCGACCATGACCCTGCTTGCCGGTTCCGCCTCCTGGACCGATCCGACGCTGCTGGCCAGCGGCCTTTTCTATCCGCCCGAGGCCCGTACCGCCGAGGCCCGGCTACGTCACTACGCCACGCAGTTCCCGCTGACCGAGGTCGATTCCAGCTTCTACGGCCTGCCCAGCGTGCGCAACGCTCAGCGATGGGCCGAACGCACTCCGGGCGATTTCACTTTCGATGTGAAGGCCTTCCGTGCGTTCACCGGTCATGCCGTTCCGCTGCAGTCATTGCCGGCGGACCTGCGCGGCGAGGTGGCCGCAAACGATCCGCTGCTGTGGCGCGGCCTGCCCACGGACGTCAGGCAGGAACTGTGGTTCCGTTTCCGCACCGCGCTGCACCCGCTGCAGGCGGCCGGCAAGCTGGGCGCGGTGCTTTTCCAGTTCGCGCCCACGGTGAGGCCGGGCCCGGCGGTGCGGGCCCACCTGGAGCATTGCGTCGACATGATGGCCGGCGCCACCGTGGCTTTCGAGTTCCGCCACCGCAGCTGGTTCGACGGTGTCCAGCGGGACGACACCCTGGCCATGCTGCGTGCGCTGCAGGTGGTCAACGTGGTGGTCGACGCGCCGCAGGGCGGTTTCGACAACAGCGTGCCGGCGGTCTGGCAGGCGACGCATCCAAGGCTGGCGCTGGTGCGGCTGCATGGCCGCAACGTAGCAGCCTGGAACAACCGCTCCGGCGCTTCGTCGGGGCGTTTCCAATACCTCTATTCCGATGCCGAACTGGCCGGCATGCTGCCGCCGCTGCGCCAGCTCGAAGCCCAGGTGGGCAAGGTGCACGCCACCTTCAACACCAACCATCGCGACCAGGGCCAGGTCAATGCGCGGCGCCTGCTCGCGCTGTGGGAAGGACCGCAAGGGCCGGGCTGAGCCGCCACAGTATCAGGCGAAACCCTGTCGTCTTCTAGGAGGGCAGGACGCCGGCCTCGCAGTCCGAGACTTCAAGGTCTTGCAACAAGGAGACCGTCGATGCAAAACAAGTCATGGCCCATTGCCAGCCTTTCCCTGCTTCTGGCCGCATGCGGCGGCGGCAACACGCAGGTCGCCGTCGGGCCCACCGCCTCGGTCGCGGCCGCCTTCACCGGGGACTGCGCATCGCTGGCTTCGCTGCCGGTCACCGCCGGCTCCATCACCTCGTCCACCACGGTGGCAGCCGGAACGGTGGTCAGCGGCAATACGCTGCCGGCGCATTGCCTGCTGACCGGTCGCATCAATCCGCGCACCGGCGTCGATGGCAAGCCCTATTACATCGGTTTCGAACTGCGGCTGCCCAAGGCCTGGAACGGCCGGTTCCTGTTCCAGGGCGGCGGCGGCAACGACGGCGCCATCACCGCCGCGCTGGGTTCGCTGGCGGGAGGCGGATCCGTCGCCGGCCTGCAGACCGGCGGCCTGGCGCAGGGTTATGCGGTGGTGTCGACCGATGGTGGCCATCAAGGCACCGACGCCACCTTCGGCCTGGACCCGCAGGCCCGCACCGACCATGCCTACAACGCCTACGACAAGGTGACCGTCACAGCGAAGGACCTGATCAACAGGACCTACGGCAAGGGGCCGGACCATTCGTATTTCGTCGGTTGTTCGGGCGGGGGGCGACAGGCCATGCTTTTCCCGCAGCGATTCGCCTCGTACTTCGACGGCATCGCCGCCAACGCACCGGCCATCAAGGTGGCGCGGGAGGCCAGCGTGGCGGCGGTGTGGGCGTTGAACACCTACCGCAGCATCGCACCGACCGATGGCGGCGGTGCGCCCATCGTCAGCCAGGCCTTGTCCAGCACCGACATGACCCTGGTGTCGAACGCGGTGCTGGCCCGCTGCGATGCCCTCGACGGCGTGGTCGACGGCATGGTCCATGCCAATCCGGCGGCCTGCAGTTTCGATCCGGCGGTGCTTCAATGCACGGGTTCCAAGAACGACAGCTGCCTGTCGGCCGCGCAGGTGACGGCGCTCAAACGCGACTTCGGCGGACCGAAGAATGCGGCCGGCCAGATGCTCTATGCCAGTTGGCCGTGGGACAGTGGCGTGGGGGCGGCCGGATGGCGGCAATGGCGCCTTGGCACCTCGGCCACTTCCACCGGCAATGCGCGCGACGAGACACTGATCGCGGCCGACGCCATGCGGTATGAATTCTTCACTCCGGCGGCGCCCACGTTCGACTACTTCAACTTCAACTTCGACACCGATCCGGCCCGCATGGATGCCTATGCGGCGGTCTACAACACCACCTCCACCGACGTGACGGCCTACAGGAACCGGGGCGGCAAGATGCTCATCGTGCATGGCGTCAGCGACCCGATCTTCTCGGCCAACGACTCGATCGACTATTACGAGAAACTGGCCGCGGCCAATGGCGGCATCACCGCCACCAGGGACTTCGCGCGGCTTTACCTGGTGCCGGGCATGAACCACTGCTCCAATTCGGGCGGCCCGTCCACAGACCTCTACGACTCGCTGGCGCCACTGGTCGACTGGGTGGAGAAAGGCGTGGCGCCGGACACCATCGTCGCCAAGGCAGGCCCCGCCACCGCCTGGCCGGGCCGCACCCGGCCGCTGTGCCCCTATCCGCAGCAGGCGCACTACAAGGGATCGGGAAGCATCGAGGACGCGGCCAGTTTCAGCTGCCAGTAAAAGACCGTCCCGAACGGCTTCAACGCAGCTGCATCAGCAGCACCCAGGGCTGGTCGTTGAAGCTGCCTTCGGGCGATGCCGCGTTGTCGCGGTAACGTGGCGACAGCACACCCGAGGGCTGCAGTTCGAGCCGGCGCAGGGTGACCGACTGCAGCACGTTGCCGCCGATGGTCCGGGCCTGCCGGGCTGTCGCGTCGGCTGCGACCACCACATCGCAGTGCATCGGCAACGAACCGCCGGCTCGCAGGGTCTCGCCGAGGCCTCCGAAGGTGTCTATCGTCGCGGCGCGGCCGCGGGTGTTGCACAGCAGATCGCCCGGACGCAGCGGCGTGACGGCGGCATCGCAGGCGCGCCAGGCACCGAGGCCCGCGAAGGCTTTGCGGGCGTAGTCGGCATGGGCGTCCGAGAACAAGAAGTCGCCTTCTTCGAAACCCGCACTGCGCACCAGGTAACTGACGAACACCGCGGACCACGGCACGTCGATCAGCGATGTCCGCACCAGCGATGTCTGGATGGCATCGGTCTCGCGTGCACTCAGGCCGAGCTGGGTTTCGCCGCCGCCGAAGCTGTCCAGCCGTGCGGCGCTGGCGCCCTGCACCGCCTGCCGCAGCAGGTCGGCGCGCTGGCCGCGGCCGTGGCTGTCGCGTATGCGCAGCGCCTCGCCGCCGGGTTTATAGGCCTGCCAGAAACGCTGCACCTTGCGCCACGCGGGTTCGGGGTCGCCGGCATTGCGGTCGAACTCGGCTTCGCCATGTCCGGCGCGGACCAGCCGCCCTTCGGTGTCGATTTCCTGCCGCCCGAATTGCCGGTGCTGTTCGATGGCCTGTGCCACCAGGGCAGCCGCGCGAGGATCGGCCGAGGGCCGGGTGGCGGTGGCGGCGCACAGGGCCGCGCCGTCGTCGGCGTGCACGGCGGTTGCCAGGCCGACCAGCAGGCCGCAGACGCAGGCGCGCAGCCCGTCAGAAAGCAACGTAGGGCCCGGTGCCGAGCGGCGTGGCCTGTCCCTGGATGGCGGTGAAGACATTGCGCCCGTAGAAGAAGGGCAGGCCCCACAGGAAGACGCTGTTCGAGCCGATGGTCGAACCCACGTTCGGAATCACCGTGTTGGTGTTGTTGAACATGCTGGTGGCATTCGCAATGCTGAAGGACACGGTGCTGCTGGCACCGTTGGTGCCCGCCACCGCCGCGGACAGCGTGAGTGTGCTGGCCGGGCAATAGAAGAGGCTGGTGCTGGTTCCGCTGGCGGTGCTGCCGGACGTGGCGCAGGTGGCGATCGCCGCATCGTTGAAGAAATAGAAGTTCGACCCGCTGTCGAAGGCCGACTGGTTGTAGACCCGGCCGTTGTAAGTGGTCGTCAGGTAACCGGTGCTGCCGTTGACGCCATAGGCGGTGGCCGCGCCGACCGCGTTGTTGGCGCGGGTGCCGATGCCCATCACCAGGTAACCGGACGTGGTCGCCTGGCCGGCGCTCGCAACCGCCGCAAACTGGATCATCGAGCCGTTGTTATCGCTGGGCAGGCGCGCGATGGGGTTGGTCAGTTGCTGGGCCAGCGGCACGGCGGTCGGGGTGCAGGTTCCGGTGCTGCCGCCGCTGCAGGTGTAGTAAGCCGCGCTGATGGCGGTGCTGGCGCAGGCGCTGCCGCAGTCCTGCACGAATCCGCTGATGCCCAGGATGCCCTTGGCACCCAGCAGCGCGACCGAGTTCTGCGACGTGCCTGTGCGGCTGCAGGCGGCCGGTACGGCGGGGTAGGCGGGATCGGCCATCACCTGGATCGGCAGGGTCGAGCTGCCGAGCCCGCCCAGCACCACGTCGGCGCTGCGCACCGATCCCCAGGTGTAACTGTTGATGAAGGTGGCGCACTGGGCGTACGGCACCGCAGCGCTGTTGGTGACCGGCGGGAAGGCCGCCGTGCTGCTCAGTGCCGACGCGAACACCCGCAGCCCGGTGGAACCGGTGTCGACCAGCACATGGTCGATGGTCTGGCAGTTGCTGGTCGACCCCGGCGGACAGATGGTGACGGTGGCATACGGCACGTTGGCGATGCGACCGGCGTCCGCGGGGCCGCTGTCCACCACCAGCGTCATCACGTTGGTGCCGGTCGGGGCGGTTGTGGCGGGCGACGAGACCGCCGGCGTGGTCGACGTCGCGGCAGGGGTGTCCGATCCGCCGCCGCCGCCGCAGGCGGCGAGCAGGAGACTGGCCGAGAGCATCAGGGCCAGTGCCCGCAGGCGTTGGCCCACGGGAGCGAAGGAAACGGACGAGACCGGGGAAGGGGTGTCAGCGGATCGCATCGGCATCGACTCCGGTGGGCAGTTGGTCGGACAGCCAGGCGCGGCCGGTGAAGGCGCGCATGTGGCCGCTGGATTCGATCACCAGGTTGCTGGCACCGGCCGGCCTGAGTGACATCGGGCCGCGCCGGCCTTCGCGGTTGCGTTCGCGGGCGCCTTCGTCGACCGCCGCGAACTGCCGGGCGCCCAGCAACTGGCCCAGGTCGGGTTTGAAGGGGCCTTCCCAGCCGACGGCGAACACCTTGCCGACCCCTGAGAGATATTCGCGCACCACCGTCCCGGACGGCAGGGTGTAGCTCTGAACCGTGTACCCGGCCGCATTGACCACCGGGTTGGCTGTGCCGGCCATCGCCGTCCGGTCTGCCTCGATGGAGGCCTGGTCGCTGCCCAGCGTGGCGAAAGCGGACATGGGCGCGGCAAGGGCGAAAGCGGCCAGCATGCCGGCCAGTCGCGGGCGGAGGATTGGTTCCATGGTGAGCAGGGTCCTGTGGCTGAGATGGCCTGGAAGATGCCAGTCAAAATGATTCTGGCATGGACCGTTGACGGAAAACTCCGGATTTACCGGTAGGCGGCGGGGCTTTCCTCAGCGCCAGAAATCCCGGTGCGGCGCTGCCATTTCATCGGCCAGCGCCGCCACCGGGCCGATCACCTCGACCGTGCGCTGTCCGCTCTCGAACACCTGGCGGCAGGGCAGGGCCAGCGTGGGGTTTTCGGGGTGGTTGCCGGTCAGGGCCAGCAGGGTGCTTTCCTCGGCGCCGTAAACCACCCGACCGATGCCCGCCCAGTAGACGGTGCCTGCGCACATGGCGCAGGGCTCGAAGGTGGTGACCAGCGTGCAGTCCGCCAGATAGGCCGCCGGCCAGTTCGACGCGGCGGTGCGGGACAGCGTCGACTCGGCATGGTTGACCGTGTCGATGTTGCCCTGCTCGGCCAACACGGTTTCGCCGTCGGGTGCCACCAGCAACGCACCGAAGGGATGGCGGCCCAACGACATGGCGCGCAGCGCGACGCCGTTGGCCCGGCGCAGGGCGGCCTCGATCTGGTCGGGAGTCATCAGCTGTTGTTCGAACCGCGGTGCGCCCAGCCGGTCGTGCGTTTTTCGATCAGGCTGAACAGCTCGTACATCGCCATCGCCATTGCGCCGACCACCAGCAGGCCGGCGAATGCCAGGCCCATCTGCATCGACGAACCGGCCGAGATCAGCAGGTAGCCGATGCCCTCGTTGGCGGCGGTCATCTCGGACACCGTGGTGCCGACGAAGGCCAGCGTGATGGCGACCTTCAGCGAGCCGTAGAAATAGGGCATCGAGCGCGGCAGGCCGACCTTCATCAGCACGTCCCAGCGTTTGGCACCCAGCACGCGCAGCACGTCTTCGAGTTCGGGTTCGAGCGTGGCCAGGCCGGTGGCGATGTTCACCATGATCGGGAAGAAGCTGATCAGGAAAGCGGTGAGGATGGCCGGGCCGACGCCGATGCCGAACCACACCACCAGGATGGGCACGAAGGCCGCCTTGGGCAGGGCGTTGAAGGCGGTCATCAGCGGGTACACCGCCGCATAGGCCAGGCGCGAACTTCCGATGACGAAACCCAGCAGCACGCCCACCACGATGGCGATGCCGAAACCCACCATCGTCACCCAGAAGGTGCGCCAGGCATGGCCGGCGATGATCATCTTGAATTCCATGAACTGCGACGCGATGCGCGCCGGGCTCGGGAAGATGAATTCCGACACGTTGAAGGCGCTGCAGATGATCTGCCACAGCGCCAGCACCACCACCAGCAGCAGCCAGGGCGACCAGCGTTCCATCTGTTTGTTGTTGAGTCTCATGGTCGGAAAGGCTTATTGCGGGACGGCGGTGCCGACGGGCGTGCGGATGGCGCCGATGTGGCTGCGCAGCTCCAGCACGATGTCGGTGAATTCCTTGGTGTAGGTCAGTTCCAGGGGGCGCGGACGCGGGAAGTCGATCTCGCGCTTGGCCACGAAACGCCCCGGGCTCTTGCTCATCACGTAGACCGAGTCGGCCAGGAACACACTCTCGCGCAGGTCGTGGGTGACCAGAATGACGTTGAAACCCTGCTCGGCATGCAGGTCGCGCAGGATGCACCACAGCTCTTCGCGGGTGAAGGCGTCGAGCGCGCCGAAGGGCTCGTCGAGCAGCAGCATCTTGGGTTCGTGGATGAGTGCGCGGCAGATGCTGGCGCGCTGCTGCATGCCGCCGGATAGCTGCCACGGAAACTTGTCCTCGTAGCCGCCCAGGCCGACCTTCTGCAGCAGCTTGCGGGCGCGTTCCTCGTATTCCTTCTTCTTCTGCTTGAAGCTGGAGCGGTAGGGCTCCACGATCTCCAGCGGCAGCATCACGTTTTCCATGGTGGTGCGCCACGGCAGCAGCGACGAAGCCTGGAAAGCCATGCCCGAGATCTTCAGCGGCCCGGTCACCGGCTGGCCGTCGATCAGGATCCTGCCCATCGACGGCATCTTGAGCCCGGTGGTGAGCTTCATGAAGGTCGACTTGCCGCAGCCGGACGGCCCGACGATGGCGATGAACTCGCCGCGTTTCACCTGCAGGTCGATGCTCTCGACCGCGAAGTGGTTGGCGCGCAGCAACTCCTCGTTGTAGGCGAGCCAGACGTCGCGGAAATCCACGAAAGGGGCTTCGGATGCGGCGAGGTTGTCCATACGGCGTGCGTCCAGTGCGGGGCTTACTTCTTGAGGATGTTCAGTTCTGCCCTGGTCGGCAGGTATGCAGAGGTCCAAACCGTGTCGGCATTCACGCGGGTCTTGGTGGCAAAGGCGTCCGACACCTGCGAAGCCATCAGCGACAGGCGGCCCGGTTCGGCCTGGCCGAAGCCTTCGGCGCGTGCGTCGGCGCTGTTCACCACGGTGTCGATGGCCAGCTTCAGGCGGCGGGTTTCCAGTTCGCTGTTGACGATGCCGTCACGTGCCTTGACGGTTTCGACCGCAGCGGCCGGGTTGGCCAGAACGTCCTTCATGCCCAGCGTGAAAGCCTTCAGGAATGCCTTCACGGCTTCCGGCTTTTCCTTCAGGAACTTGGGGTTCACGATGATCGCGTTGCCGTACAGCTTCACGCCGTAGTCGGGGTACTGCAGCACCACCACGTCGGACGCCTTGACGCCACGCGCTTCCAGGTTCAGCAGCGAGGTGAAGGTGAAACCGGTGATGGCGTCGATGTCGCCGCGCACCAGCATGGTTTCGCGCAGCGGCGGGTCCATGGCGGTCCACTGCACCGGGCCGATCTTGTTGGCCGCGGCAAAGATCGGATAGGCGCGGCGGCCGGCGTCGAACACGGGAGCGCCAAGCTTCTTGCCGGCCAGGTCTGCAGGTTTGGCGATGCCCGACTTCTTCAGCGCCATCACCGATGCGGGCGTGTTGTTGTAGACCATCATCACGGCGACCGGCTTGTTGGGCGCGTCGGGGTTGTTGGCATGGAACTCCATCAGCGACGCCATGTCGGCGAAACCGATGTCGTAGCTGCCCGAGGCCACGCGGGTCACGGTGCCGCCCGAGCCGTTGCCGGCATCCACCGTCACGTCCAGGCCGGCATTCTTGAAGTAACCCTTGGCGACCGGCACCAGGAACAGCGCTGCCGGGCCTTCGAAGCGCCAGTCCAGCTGGAACTTGACGGGTGTGACCGCCTGCGCAAAGGAAGGCGTGGCCAGGGTCGCGGCCAGGACGGCGGCGGCGGTGGAGGCGAGGAAACTGCGTTTGTGCATGGCGTCGGGCTCGGCTTAAGAGGCGTAGGAATGGACGATGCCTACCCAGCAGCAAGAACGATGCCCGATTGCGCGCGATCGGTGCACATATCTGTATACGATTTTTGCGTGCAAATCCGGCGCCCCGGCATGCCGCGGCCCCGGCGGAGCGCCCTGCCGCGGGGCGCACGCACCGTCGTGGGTCGTCCGCAGGCGGCTACTGCTCGGTGTAGCTCACCGTCAGCCCGCCGTCGATGAAGTAGGTGCTGCCGGTCACGTAGGCTGCCTCGGCGCTGGCCAGGAACGCCACCAGGCCGGCGACCTCTTCCGGCTTGCCCAGGCGGGCGAGGGGAATCTTCTTCTTCAGCGGTTCCAGCAGCTCGGGCGTGTCCATCAGGTGCTGGTTGATCGGCGTCGCGATGGCGCCGGGCGCCACGTTGTTGATGCGGATGCCCATCGGTGCCAGTTCGCCCGCCAGGTCGCGGGTGAGCATGCGGACCGCGCCCTTGCTGGCGCAATACGATGCGAAATGCGGGAAGGCCAGTTCTTCGTGTACCGAACTCATGTTGACCACCGCGCCGCACTTGGCGGCCGCCCGGCAGTGCTTCACGAAGGCCTGGGTGCCGAAGAACATGCCCTTCACGTTGGTGTCCATCACCAGGTCGTAGTCGGCCTCCGTGGTCTCCCAGAAGTCGCTGCGGCGCTCGACCCCGGCGTTGTTGACCAGCACATCCAGGCCGCCCAGCGCCTCGATGGCACGATCGACCAGGCCGGCGGCGGATGCGGCGGTGCCGACGTCCGCGGCGATGAACGCGGCACGGCGGCCCATTGCCTGCAATTCGGCGACGAGTTTTGCCGACTCGTCGCTTTCCTTGCGGCCATTGATCACCACGTCGGCGCCCTCGCTGGCCAGGCGCCGTGCGCAGGCCGCGCCGATGCCGGAGGTGCTGCCGGTGATGAGTACGGACTTGCCGGTGAAACGTGCCATGGGAGTCTCCTGAAAAGAGGGATACGAGGAACAGGGATGGATCACAGAAGGGCGAGCAGGGCGGTCCAGCCGGTCTGGTGCGAAGCGCCCAGGCCGACGCCGGTGTCGCCATGGAAATATTCGTGGAACAGCAACGGCGCGGCATCGCTGCCGAGGTCGCGGTCGGCCGCCTCGCCGGGCTTGCCGCTGCCGGGCAGGCGTGCGTCGGCGTCGGGCAGGTAGAGCGACAGCAGCCGCTGCTGCAGGAAGTCGGCGATCTGCGCGATGTTGCGCATCTGTCCGGAGCCGGTCGGACATTCGACCAGAAAGTCGTCTCCGTAATAGGTGTGGAAACGCCGCAGCGACTCGACGATCAGGAAATTGAGCGGCATCCACACCGGGCCGCGCCAGTTGCTGTTGCCGCCGAACATGCCGCTGTCGCTTTCCGCCGGGGTGTAGTGCAGGTCGTAGCGGTCTTCGCCCACGGTCAGGCCGAAAGCCTGGCTCGCATAGGCCTTGCTGACCGAGCGGATGCCGTGCGGCGAAAGGAACTCGGTCTCGTCCAGCAGCCGGCTCAGCACGCGTTTCAGCCGGTGCCCGCGCAGCAGGCTGAACAGGTGGATGCGCAGCGGCCCGGGCTGCGCGTCCGGCGGCGGGTCTTCGCCCACCACGAGCTGGGTGTCGCGGCTGGGTTCGCGCCAGTGGCTCACCAGTGCGTCCAGGTCGGGCCGGCTGTGCAGGAAATTGTCCAGGTGCCGGCCCAGGCGGGTGAGTTTCCGCAGCCGCATTTCGTCGAGCACCTCGACCGCAAAAAACGGAACCAGGCCGGCGATGGTGCGCAGCCGCAGCCGGCGTGAGTCGCCGTCGGGCAGTCGCAGCAGGTCGTAATAGAAGCCGTCTTCCTCGTCCCACAGGCCCAGGCCTTCCACGTTGCCCATGTTGGCCATGGCGCCCGCGATGTGGAAGAAATGCTCGGCGAACTTGATGGCCAGGTCTTCGTACACCGGGTCGTCCTGCGCCAGTTCCATGGCGATGCGCATCAGGTTCAGGGCGTACATCGCCATCCAGCTGGTGCCGTCGGCCTGTTCCAGCTCGCCGCCGCCCGGCAGGGGCTGGCTGCGGTCGAAAACGCCGACGTTGTCCAGCCCCAGGAAACCACCCTCGAAGATGTTGTTGCCGCTGCGGTCCTCGCGGTTCACCCACCAGGTGAAGTTGAGCATCAGCCGGTGCAGCACCTGTCGCAGGAACACGGTGTCGGGTTTGCCGGTCAGCGCGGCGTCCCGCTGGTAGACCTTCCAGGCGGCCAGCGCCTGCACCGGCGGATTCACATCGCTGAAGTTCCATTCGTAGGCCGGCAGCTGGCCGTTGGGATGCATGTAGCGGTCGTGCAGCAGCAGGGTGATCTGGTGTTTGGCGAAGGCGGGGTCGATGGGCGCCAGGGCGATGCAGTGGAAAGCCAGGTCCCAGGCGGCAAACCAGGGGTATTCCCATTTGTCGGGCATCGAAATGACGTCGTGCGCCCGCAGATGCGGCCAGCCGGCATTGCGTCCCTGCTTGCGTTCGGAAGGCAGGTCGGGGCCGCCGGCGTCGCCGTCGATCCATCGGCGCACTTCGTAGAAATAGAACTGCTTGTTCCACAGCAGGCCGGCCCAGGCCTGTCGCTGCAGGGCCAGGCGGTCCGCGCCTTGCGCCGCGTCCTGTCGGGCGGAATAGAAGGCGTCGGCGTCGGCTCTGGCCTGTCGGAAGGCGTTGTCGAAATCGGCACCGAAGGCGGTCGGACGCAGCGGGCGGGTCTCGTCAAAGAGCTTCAGGCAGACGGTGGCGCTGCCGCCGGCCGCGATGTCGAGCCGGTGCCACGACGCGGCCCTGGTGCCGAAGGCTTCGGCGCGCACCGCATCTGTCCGGCCCGACACCACCCGGTCGTGGATGCCGTCCTTGAAGAAACCGCTGCCGGCCGGGTCCACCGCATGCGGAAATCGGCGGGTGTTGGTGCGGTTGTCGGTGAACAGCCAGGTCGCATCGCCGTCCACGCACCAGCGGTAGCGGCCCAGCGTGGGATGCCGCACGGCCACGCCTTCGCCGTCGGCCTTCAGCTGTCCTTCGGCCTGATCGGGGTCGGCGCGAAACCACAGCGTGGGCAGCAGATGCAGCGTGGCCTCGGCGCTGCCGCGGTTGTGCACCGTGTAGCGCACCAGCACTTCGGTCGGCCGGGGTTTGGCGACCTCGACGAAAACGTCGAAGAAATCACCGCTGTCGAAGATGCCGGTGTCGGCCAGTTCGTACTCCGGGTCCTGGCGGGTGCGGCGGGCGTTTTCCTCCACCAGCTGCGCATACGGAAATGCCGCCTGCGGATAGCGGTACAGCATGCGCATGTAGCGGTGGTCGGGCACGTTGTCGAGGTAGTGGTAGACCTCCTTCACGTCTTCGCCGTGGTTGCCCTGGGCGTTCGACAGGCCGAACAGCCGCTCCTTCAGGATGGGGTCGCGGCCGTTCCACAGCGCCAGCGAAAGACACAGGCGCTGGCGTTCGTCGCACAGGCCGGCGATGCCTTCCTCGCCCCAGCGATAGGCCACGCTGCGTGCCATGTCGTGGTCGACCGAGGCCCAGGCGTTGCCGTCGGCGCTGGTGTCTTCGCGCACCGTGCCCCACTGGCGTTCCGAGACATAAGGGCCCCACAGCAGCCAGGGAGCGTCGTCCGACGGCATGGGAGCGATGGCGGGGGAATGCGGGGTCGGCAATGTCATGTATCGGACGGCAGCAGGAAGTGGGTGTGGCCGTCCGGGTCGGTCAGCAGGCGGGGCGCGGGGTGGTCGGTGCACCAGATGGTGGTGGTGCGCGGGCCAGGGGTCTGACCGGGCCGGGTCTCTGCGATTCCGGTGTTCTGGTACGCCAGCAGTTCCAGATGCGGGTTTGTTTGCGGCGGTGTCATGGCGACCACTTCGACCACCGGTCTTTCCAGGCCGTCGAGGCGGGCCTGTTCGTCGCCCCGGTTGGTCTGCCGTGCCGTGGCCTGCAGACCCAGACGCCCATAGAAACCGATGCTGCGTTCGACATCGGACACGCTGATGGCCGAATGGTCGATGCCGGTCGCGACCGATGCCCAGCGTGCCGGCACCGCGTCCGGCGCAAACGCCAGCAGTTCGACCGGATGGCCGTCGGGGTCGCGGAACTTCACCGCGGTGACACCGCCACTGCCGGCGGGCAGCCGTTGCGGGCCGTCCCTGCTGATTGGCGATGCGTGCTGCGCCACCCGCTGCCATGCGTCGGCCATGTCGTGGGTGACGACGGCGATGTGCTGGAAACGGCAGTCCCGACCGCCGGTGTCCGGTGGTGGCAGGAACTGTTCGCAGCCGACCAGCAGCAGCGTCTGCGAGCCGAGTTGCAGGCGCTGGAGCCGCGGCCTGGCGAGCAGCTTCCAGGCCCGTGCCAGCGACACCGCCAGCAGGGTGTCGGAGGACCGCACCGGCAGGTAATCGGCAAACCCCAGCGCCTCGATATAGAACCTGCGCGACCGGTCCAGGTCACGCACCGGGCGCGCCAGTTCGTCCAGACCCGACACCCGCATCACAGCAGCCGCGCCCCGCGTGTATTGGTGTGGATCGCCAGCAGCGTCTCGCCTGCGCAGATGAACAGGCGGTTCAGCAAGGGCCCGCCGAAACACAGGTTGGCCACCGTCGCCGGCACCCGGATGCGACCCAGCAGCCGGCCGTCCGGCGCAATGCAATGCACGCCGTCGCCCGCACTGGTCCACACCCGTCCGGCCTCGTCGCAGCGCAGGCCGTCGGCATTGCCCGGCGACACCTGGTGGAACACCCGGCCACCGTGCAGCGAACCGTCGTCGGCCACGTCGAACACCCGGATGTGCTGGATCGGCGTGGCGTCGAACTGCAGGCCGGTCTCGACGATGTAGAGACGCTTTTCATCCGCCGAGAAACACAGTCCGTTCGGTCCCTGGAAGTCTTCGGCGACCACGCGCAGGGTGCCCTCGCGGGGATCGAGCCGATAAACCCGCGCCGGTAATTCGGACGCCTGTTTGCCGCCCTCGTAATCGGTCTGGATGCCGTAGGGCGGGTCGGTGAACCAGATGCTGCCGTCGCTCTTCACCACCACGTCGTTCGGAGAGTTGAGGCGACAGCCCTGGAAACGGTCGGCGAGAACCGTGACGCTGCCGTCCGTCTCGACCCGGGTGATGTCGCGCCGCTGGTGCGAACAGGCGACGAGCCGCCCCTGGCGGTCGCGGGCATGGCCATTTTCGAAACCGGCGGGTGTCCGGAACACGCTGGCGCCGCCTTGTTCGGTCCAGCGCAACACCCGGTCGTTCGGCAGGTCGCTGAAGATCAACGCCTGGTGGTCGGCGAACCATACCGGGCCTTCGAGCCAGCGAAATCCGGTGGCCAGCGTTTCCAGGCGGGCGTTCGGCAACACCAGCGGCCGGAATTCCGCATCGACGATGTCGTAGAGGTCCATCCGCTTCAGCGCAGGTGGCCCGGCTTCCTGACCGGCGGCACATGCAGCTGCACCGTCATCAGGTGCGCCGGCTCGTCGCCCACGGTGCCCGATCGGTGGCCCTTGCGGCCCTGGGCGTCCTGTCTGCAGTCCTGGTCTTCGCCGAAGGAAAGTTCACCCGGCCCCATCTCGATGCGGGTGCCGTCCATCGACTCGACGAACCAGCGGCCGGACAGCGGCACGATCCACTGCGGCGCCGGGTTCTCGTGCCAGTCGCCGACCCAGCCAGCCGGCTGCACGGTGAAGACGACGGTCGCCTCGCTGCGCGCCTGTTCGTCGTTCCACTGCGGTGCGGCCGAGCCGACGCTGTGCTGGTGGAACCGGTCGAGCCGGCACAGCTCCTGGTGGCTCACGCCGTCTGCGTCGGTCCACAGGTGCCAGTAGGCGGTTTCGGGCGGCAGGTCCTGGATGTCCATGGTGTTTTTCTCTCCTGAGCTTTTCTAGAAACCCTGGCCGGCGGCGATCAGCAGCAGCCCGCCGGCCAGGCCGAAGTTCTTGGTGAAATCCCAAAAATGCCCGCGGTCCACGCTGGGACCCTGGCGCAGCAGGTCGCCCTTCAGCCAGAAGGGATGGAACAGCAACGCGGTAAGCATGCAGAACAGCGCCAGCATCAGCGCAGCCGGCTCGGCCATCCAGCCGCCGACGATGCAGACGGGCGCGACGACTTCCAGCACCGCCCCCATTGCCAGCAGCAGCGGCGCCAGGGCGTTCGGCACGATGGACGAACGCGCCTGGGCCAGCGCTTCGCTCCGGTTGAAGAACTTGTCGAGCGCGCTGAAAGGAAACATGCCGACCAGGCAGATGCGCGCCAGCAGCGCCACCGGCAGCGCCTGCAACTGGCCCGCCAGCGACTGGCCGATGGTGGTCGAGACGGTCATGGCTGTCACGCACCCATCCTTCGCCGGATGCCGTCGGCCACACGCAAGGCATTGGCGACGATGGTCAGCGTGGGGTTCACCGCGCCGATCGATACGAAGAAACTGGCATCGGCGATGTAGAGGTTGTCCAGTTCGTGCGCCTTGCAGTCCAGGTCGAGCACCGAACTGCGCGGGTCGGTGCCGAAACGTGCGGTTCCGGCCTGGTGGGCGGTGCCGCCGATGGGGATGTCCTGGCCGAAGTAGAGCTTGCGTTCCATCAGTTGCGGATGCACGTCGGCGTGCTTGAGCAGAAATTCCAGCTTGGCGCGCAGCCGGTGATGGGCTTCGAGATTGTTGGGTGTCACCGCCAGCAGCACGCTGCCGTCGCTGCGCAGGCTGATGCGGTTCTCGGGCCGCGGCAGGTCTTCGCTGGACAGCCAGAAATCCATCGAATGGCGGGCCAGGTAATCGAAGGGTTGTGCGGGCAGCCATTCGAGCCATTGCGGCAGGACTTCGCCCCGGATCTGCGCGGGGTGCGTCTTGGCGCACATCTGGATCAGGCCCAGCGGGTAATCCCAATCGTCCGCGCCGAAGTAATAGTCGCTGACCGCCAGGGTCTTCTGGAAGACGGTGTCGTTGGCCTCGCGCGCCACCGCCATCAGAACCGACTGGTTGTGCCGCATGTAGTTGCGGCCCACCTGGTCGGAACCGTTCGCCAGCCCGTTCGGATGGCGGTCGCCGGCCGAACGCAGCAGCAGCAGCGAGGTGCTGAGCGCACCGCAGGCCAGCACCACGATGTCGGCGGTGAAACGTGACTTCTCGCCCTTGCGCACGCCCTGGTGTTCCACCTGCACGCCGGTGATCGTCTTGCCGGCGGCATCGGTCTCGAGGCGCGCCACATAGGCGTTGGTCATCAGCGTGACGTTGGGCCAGGCGGCCAGGGTGGGGTCGATGCACACCACCTGCGCATCGGCCTTGCCGTTCAGCAGGCAGGGGAAACCGTCGAAGGCGTCGCAGCGGATACAGCGGCTGGTGGGGGTGGGCCTGCCGTCCTTCTCGTCGAGCAGGATGCCGAGCGGCAGATGGAAGGGATGCACACCCTGGCGGCGAAAGCTTTCGGCCAGCGCCTCGATGCGCGGTTCGTGGGCAACCGGCGGAAACGGAAACGCGCCGCTGGATGCCGGCTCGTTCGGGTCTTCTCCGCGCTCTCCGTGCACCTGGAACAGGTCTTCCGCCTGGGCGTAGTACGGCTCGAAGATTTCATAAGGCAGGGGCCAGGCTGGCGACAGGCCGTCGGCATGGCGGATTTCGCCGAAGTCGGCTTCACGCATGCGCAGCAGGGCCGAGCCGTACACCTTCGAATTGCCGCCGACGAAGTAGTGCAGGCCGGGGGTGAAGGTGCTGCCGTCGGAGCCGTGCCAGGTTTCCCTTGCCTGGTACACGCCATCGACGAAGACGGTCTGGGGGTTCCAGTTGGCCTGGCTGCGTGGCAGGTAGTCTCCGCGTTCCAGCACCAGGATGCGCTTGCCGGTGGATGCAAGCCGGTGCACCAGGGCGCCGCCGCCGGGCCCGGAGCCGACGACGATCAGGTCGTAATGATTTTCGGGGGACATTTTTTGCGGCGGGCTTGCCGTTTTTATTCAGTGGTCACCGGGGATGCGACGACCGAAATCGATCATAGGCATAGCTTGCGGATTCGGGGGGGCGGCGAAGCGGAATGCGGTTTGGTCTGACACGGTTTCGGGTGTCAGGGGTGGTCTTGCGGAGGTCGGGTGCTTGCTTGGTCTTTTCTTGGTTACTGCTTGGCACGATGCGATGGACGCGGGCGGGTCGACACGGATTTGCGGTTGGTGGGTGGGTTAGCTCCGCTTCGCTCTTGGTTTTTCTTCTGCTACTCCGTAGGGGTGAGCCGCTTATGCGCGGGGCAGTCACTTTCTTTTCTGGCAAAAAAGAAAGTAACCAAAGAAAGTTGCCCTGGGAGCGGGGAGTAGCTGGACGCTACATCGGGACGTCGTTCGCTGCGCTACCTCTCGTCCAACCCTAGACGTAGTAAACGCATTTGTCGACGCGTTTGCTCGAGGTTTGGGACGCTCGTTCACCAAAAGCTTCACGCTCTGGCACCGGCCATATTCGACCAACCGCCGCCGAACTTCTTCGGCGAAAACACAGCTCGGAGCGGGTTTGTGCGCACTGCCGATTTGCTGGCAATGGTGGGTGGTGGGACGGAAAAATCGGTCAACCAGGATGGGTCGTCGGCATCACCCCAGGTACTCGTTCGGGCGTCAAGCTGTATTTCCTACACAAGCCGTACAGCGGTGTTCGATCAAACAAGGCCGATGCCAGAGCGTGAAGCTTTTGGTGAACGGGCGTCCCGATTCACGTGCAATGAATACGGCTGGGTGATTAATTCGTCTAGGCCAGGACGAGAGGGGAGCGAAGCGGAACGAAGTCCCGACCATCGCTCATGCGATTCCCCGCTCCCAAGGCAACTTTCTTTGGTTACTTTCTTTTTTGCCAGAAAAGAAAGTGACTGCCCCGCGCATAAGCGGCTCACCCCTGCGGAGTAGAAGAAGAAATAAACAAAGCGAAGCGGAGATAAAGAATTCACCCCCGCCCCAAAGCCAAAAACAAGCAACCCCTATTATTTGGCCTTATAAACAACCCGCCAGAAGAGATAAAAAATCAGATAGCCTTGGCGGCTGCCAGCGCGGTCATGTTCAGGATCCGCCGAACCGTGGAAGACGGCGTCAGGATATGCACCGGCGCCGCGGCCCCCAGCAGGATCGGGCCGACCGTCATGCCCTGGCCGCTGGTCGTCTTCAATACGTTGAAGAGGATGTTGGCGGCGTCCAGGTTGGGGCAGATCAGCACGTTGGCCGAATCCGTCAGCAGGCTGTCGGTGATGCCGGAGTCGGCACGCACGCGGGCCGACAGGGCCGAATCGCCGTGCAGTTCGCCTTCGGCCTCGATGTCGGGCGCCAGTTCGCGGAAACGCTCGAAGGCGGCGCGCATCTTCAGCGCCGAAGGACGAACCGAGGTGCCGAAATTGCTGTGCGACAGGAAGGCCACCTTCGGCGGCAGGCCGAAACGTTTCACCTCTTCGGCGGCGGCCACGGCGATGTGCGCCAGCTGCTCCGCGTCGGGTGCGTCGTTGATGTAGGTGTCGGCGATGAACAGCGTGTGCTGCGGCAGCATCAGCGCGTTAAGGGCAGCGAAACCGTGGGCGCCGTCCTTCAGGCCGATGATGTGGCCCACATGCTCCAGGTGATGGTCGTAACGGCCGACCAGGCCGCACAGCAATGCATCCGCATCGCCCAGCTTGACCATCAGCGAACCGATGAGCGTGTTGCTGCGGCGAACCGCGGCCTTGGCGGCTTCGGTGGAGATCCCGTTGCGCTGCATCAGGCCGTGGTAAGCCTCCCAATACTTGCGGAAACGGGCGTCGTCCTCGGGGTTCACCACCTCGAAGTCACGGCCGGCCTGCAGGCGAAGGCCGGCCTTCTTCAGGCGGGCCTCGATGACGGCGGGGCGGCCGATCAGGATGGGTTTGCACAGGCCGTCGTCGATGGCGACCTGCACCGCGCGCAGCACACGTTCGTCTTCACCTTCCGCAAAGGCCACCCGCTGCGGCGAAGCCTTGGCGGCTTCGAACACCGGGCGCATGAACATGCCGGTCTGGTAGACGAAACGGGTCAGGTCGCTGCGGTAGGCGTCGTAGTCGGCGATGGGGCGGGTGGCGACACCCGAGGCTTCGGCCGCCCTGGCCACGGCCGGTGCGATGCGCAGGATCAGGCGCGGGTCGAACGGTGTCGGGATCAGGTAGTCGGGGCCGAACACCAGTTCGACGCCCGGATAGGCGGCGGCGACTTCGTCGCTGGTCTCGGCCTTGGCCAGTTCGGCGATTTCACGCACGCAGGCCAGCTTCATTTCCTGGGTGATCTTGGTGGCGCCGCAATCGAGCGCGCCGCGGAAGATGTAGGGGAAACACAGGACGTTGTTGACCTGGTTCGGATAGTCCGACCGGCCGGTGGCGATGATGCAGTCCGGGCGGATGGCCTTGGCCAGTTCGGGCCGGATCTCGGGTTCCGGGTTGGCCAGCGCCAGGATGATCGGCTGGCGGGCCATGGTCTTGACCATGTCGGCGGTCAGCACGCCCGGCGCCGAGCAACCCAGGAACACGTCGGCGCCATCGACCACGTCGGCCAGGGTGCGGGCTTCGGTCTTCTGGGCATAGCGCGCCTTGGATGCGTCCAGCGTGCCGGGGCGGCCTTCGTAGATGACACCCTTGGAATCGACCATGAAGATGTTCTCGCGCTTCACGCCCAGGCCGACCATCACGTCGACGCAGGCGATGGCCGCGGCACCGGCGCCCGACACGGCGATCTTGACCGCGCCGATGTCCTTGCCGACCAGTTCCAGGCCGTTCAGCAGGGCGGCCGACGAGATGATCGCGGTGCCGTGCTGGTCGTCATGGAACACCGGAATGTTCATGCGTTTGGACAGCTCCTGCTCGATGTAGAAACACTCGGGCGCCTTGATGTCCTCCAGGTTGATGCCACCCAGCGTGGGTTCCAGCGAAGCGATGATCTCGATCAGTTTGTCCGGGTCGCGCTCCGCGAGTTCGATGTCGAACACGTCGACGCCGGCGAACTTCTTGAACAGGCAGCCCTTGCCTTCCATCACCGGCTTGGCGGCCAGCGGACCGATGTCGCCCAGGCCCAGCACCGCGGTGCCGTTGGTGATGACGGCCACCAGGTTGCCGCGCGAGGTGTAGTCGGCGGCTTTCGACGGGTCGGCTTCGATGTCCAGGCAGGGATAGGCCACGCCCGGCGAATAGGCCAGCGACAGGTCGCGCTGGTTGGCCAGGGGCTTGGTCGGCTCGACCGAGATCTTTCCACGGGTGGGAAAGCGGTGGTAATCACGGGCTGCGTCGCGCAGGGCCTCTTCGGCCGCGGAAAGCTGTGTCATGGCGTGTCGTTTCGGGTCGGAAACCTAAAGGGGTCGGCAGCTTACCCCAGGCCGACCCCCGAACGCAGTACGGGGAATTACACGGCGTGCGCTCGCGTCGTCCGTCCGCCACCGAATTGGTACACTGGAAGTTGGTCTTAATTCGTAACATATTTATTCAGATGTCGCACAGCTGGAGCGTCCTTACCGCCCTGGGCCGCCGCCCGGCGCTCCGCATTCAACAGTGGCTGGCCTGCGGGCTGGGTTCGCTGTTGGTCAGTGGTGCCGCACTTGCGCAGGTTCCGTCCGATCCCGGCCGCACCGGCCTGCTCCAGCCAGCGGCGCCGGGAGTGTTGTCCACCCAGGCGCTGCCCAGTTCGACCATTGCCAACGGCCGCATCGGCAGCGGCGACGTCTTGCGCATCACCGTGCTGGGCCAGCCGGACCTGTCGGCCGAGGTCGGCGTGAACGACCGGGGATCGATTGCGGTCGCGCTGATCGGCGACGTGCCGGTCGCCGGCCTGAGCACCAGCGCCGCCGCCACGCGCATCGCCGACCTGCTGCGGGCTGGCGGTTTCCTGCTGAAACCCGAAGTCTCGGTGGACGCCATCCAGGTGCGCAGCCAGATGGTCTCGGTGCTGGGCGAGGTGCGGGTGCCGGGACGTTATCCGATTCCCGGCCACCTGACGGTGCTGGAACTGCTGGCGACCGCAGGCGGATTGACCGAACAGGCCGAACAGACGGTGACACTGCTGCGCCTGGCGGACGCCGACGCGGTCACCGCTTCCGCCGCCGGCACCGTGCCGGCCAGCATGGACGCGGTGGCGCCCGCCGCCGGTGAACGTATCCCGATCCGCCTGGGCGACGCTGCCGTGGCCGGCGGCGCCAGCCGCAGCCAGCTCGACGTCGAGCTGCGGACCGGCGACGTGGTGTATGTGGAGCGCAAGAAACTCTTCTACATCCACGGCGAGGTCAACCGCCCCGGCGCCTATCCGATGGAGCCCGGCATGACGGTGATGCGCGCCATCGCCCTTGGCGGCGGCGCCAACCTGCGGGCTTCGCTGAAACGCATCGACATCCATCGCACGGTCAACAACACCGACCAGCCTTTCCGCGCCGGCATCGCCGAGCCGGTGAAGGCGGGCGATACGGTATTCGTCAACGAGAGCCTGTTCTGATGGCGGCCGCAACTCTTCCGGCCGGCATGTCGTCGGTTCAACTGGTGGCCATGCTGGCCGCCCGCCGCAAGCTGGTGCTGGGCGTGGCCGCCGCGACGGTGCTGCTGACCGCGGCGGTGCTGACGGTGATGCCCCGCACCTGGAGTGCTTCGTCGGACGTGTACGTCGACTACAAGGCCTCGGACCCGATCAACGGCCGCCTGTTCTCGGCCACGCTGGACGAGAGTTACCTCAGCACCCAGGTGGACATCCTGACCAGCCGCGCAGTCACCGAACGGGTGGTCAACCGCCTGGGCCTGCGTGACAGACCCGAATACCGCGAGATGGTCGCCAAGGTGGGCGCCGACAAGGCCTATGCGTCGCTGGTCAAGGGCATTTCCGACAGCACCACCGCGGTGAGCCGGCGCAACAGCCGGGTGATCGAGGTGTCGTATTCCTCCGAGTCGCCGGACGAGGCGCGCGACTATGCCAACGAGATCGTGCGGTCGTACATCGGCCTGTCGGCTGAAATCGCCTCCAACGCCGCGCGTTCGCGCAGCGAGCAATACAACGCGCAGCTGGAAAAACTGCGCGCCGAGGTCAACCGCATCCAGGACGAGCTGACCGCCTTCCAGCAGAAGTCCGGCATCCTCAACGTCAACGAGCGCGATGACGTGGGCAATTCCGAGATATCGAGCCTGACCGCATCGCTGGTGCAACTCCAGAACCAGCGCCAGGAGGCCCTGGGCCGGCAGCGCAGCACCGAAACCCTGCTGAAGGGCAGCCGCCCGGAAGACCTGCCCGACATCGGCAGCCAGCCCGCCATCACCGACCTGAAGGCCCGGCTGAGCGACGTCGATCGCCGCATGACCGACGCCCGGGCCGTGCTGGGCCCGAACCATCCGCGCACCAAGGCGCTGGTCGCGGAACGCGCCGAACTTCAGGGCCGCCTGGCCCGCGAGGGCCGCACCGCGGTGACCAGCCGTCGCATGGACGTCGAGCGCCTCGACGCCCAGCAGCGCGACGTGGAAAGGCTGATCGCCCGCCGTCAGAAGAAGCTGCTCGAACAGAAGGGCCAGCGCGACACGCTGCTGGCCTACCAGCGCCAGCTCGACGGCGCCGAGCGTGTCTACACGGCGGCCACCACCAAGTACGACGACATCCTGATGGCCGGCAATATCAGCGCGGTCAACCTGACGGTGCTGCGCCAGGCCGAAACGCCCAGCACGCCGTCCAAACCGCGTGTGCTGACCAGCCTGGCCGGCAGCGTGGTGGCGGGGCTTCTGCTGGGCCTGTGCCTGGCATTGGTGCTGGAGTTCGGCAAACGCAGGTTGCGCAGCCGGGAAGACCTGGTGCGCGGCCTCAAGCTGCCGGTGCTGGGACAGATCGGCATGGTGGGCTGAAGCGTGGATCCATTCGAAACTCCCGATATTCCCGAGACCGACAAGGCGTTCGCGCCGGTGCGGGCCCTGCCGAAGGCCGCGCCTCACGTCTCTGCCGTGCCGCCGGTCGCGCCTCCGATGGAAACCCCGGCCGGTGCTCCGTCGCCCACCGTTCCCACCGACAAGATCGGCGACCGTTTCGTGCTGGCCGGCCTGCTTACGCAAGACCAGGTCGCGCGGGTGGTCGAACACCAGCGCCGCCACAACCAGCGTTTCGGCGAGGCCGCGGTGCAGATGGGCCTGCTGTCGCAAGCCGACGTGCAGTCGGTGCTGTCGCAGCAATTCCGTTATGCCACCGGCGTCGGCCCCGGCACCGGGCTGGACCCGTCGCTGGCCATCGCACTGGCGCCGTTCAGCGCCGAGGCAGAAGCGGTGCGCCGGGTGCGTGCCGAACTGTCGATCCGCCTGTCCGGCCTGCCCAAGCTGGCGGTGGCCATCGTCAGTCCCGGCGACGACGAGGGCAAGACCTACCTGGCCGCCAGCCTGGCCATCGCCTATTCGCAACTCGGCAAACGCACGCTGCTGGTCAACGCCAACATGCGGAGTTCGGGACAGCGCGATCTGTTCGGCCTGACCCGGCAAAACGGCCTGTCGACCATGCTGGCCGGCCGTGCGCCGATCGACGCCGGGGAACATGCGCCGGGCTTTCCGCTGCTGCATGTGATCACCTCCGGCCCGCAGCCGCCGAACCCGCTGGAACTGCTGCTCGAGCAGGGCCTTGAACGGCTGCTGACCTCGTTCGCCGAAGACTTCGATGTCTTCATCGTCGATACCCCCGGTGCTTCGGGTTCGTCCGACGCACAGGTCATCGCCCGCCAGGTGGGCCAGTGCCTGCTGGTCGGTCGCCAGCATGTGAGCCTGCTCGACGACCTGGAGCGCACCCAGGCGCAGATGTCGACCTCCGGCGCGCAGACCGTCGGTATCGTCTACAACACCTTCGATGCCGACGCCCGTGGCCCGCTGCTGGCGGTGAAGGGTGGCCACAAGGGCAAGAGCACGCTGTCCGGGCGTCTGCAGCGATGGCTGCGCCGCAAGTAGGCAGCCCCGGCCGGTCGGGCCGACGTCTGCTCAAGGATTCCGTCGCGTCGGTGCTGGACCAGGGGATGCTGTCGGCGCTCAACCTGGTGCTGGGCCTGCTGCTGATTCGGCTCACCACACGCGACAGCTACGGCCTCTATTCGCAGCTGTATGTGGCCGGCATCCTGGCCGCCACGCTGACCGAGGCGTTGATCACCGGTCCGCTCACCACCGTGGCGCCGGGGCTGCACGACGAACGGCGGCAGCGTTTCATCGCTCACCTCGACCGCTACCAGCGCCGGCTTTCGGGTGTGTTCGCAGCCCTGGCCGGCGTGATCACCGGCATGGTGGTGGCATACCTGAAGCTGGACGTGCATCCGGTCGCGCTCGGCCTGGCATTCGCCGCGTATGTGTGGGCGGCATCGCTGCGGGAGTTCAGCCGCAGCGTCGGTTTCGTGGAAGGCCGTGCGCTGGCGGTGCTGCGCATGGACGGCTGGTTCGCCGTTGCGGTGATCGCCGGCATGGGCCTGCTGGCCTGGATCCACTGGATCAACCTGCCGGCGGTGATGCTGGTGCTGGCCGTGTCCAACCTGGCGGCGCTGTCGCTGCGCGCGGTGCCCGGCAGCGAAGACCCTTCTGGCCGAGCCGAAGCCATCCACGCCGTATGGCAACGCGGCAAATGGGCGCTGCCCGGCGCGGTGCTGGCCTGGCTCACCAACTACAGCTACCTGTACCTCAGCGCCATCTGGCTGGGCGTGGGCGCATCGGCCGACCTGAACGCATCGCGCCTGCTGCTGATGCCGATCGCACTGCTGGTGCTGGCCTGGTCGCGGGTGGCGCGGCCGCATGCGGTGCGGCTGATGGGCACCCGCGAGATGGAGCCGCTGAACCGCTTCATCCTGGTTTCGGTCGTCGCGATGGAGCTGATCACCGCGGTCTATTCGGGCCTGCTGTGGCTGTCGATGCCCTGGCTCGAGGCGCATGTGCTGGGCGCCAAATACGCCGACCTGGAGCCTTTCATCGTGGCCTGGGGTGTGTATTTCGCCATCTACTCGGTGCGCTGGGTCGGCACTTCGCTGCTGACCAGCGGCGACCGCTACCGCATGCTGATGATGAGTGCGCTGCTGTGCCTGGTCGTCATGGTGCTGGCCGCCAGCTATGCCCTGCCGCGCTGGGGGGCGTGGGGTGCGGTGGCGGCGCTGGCGCTGGTCGAGCTGATCGACGTGATGCTGGTGTGGCTGGTGCTGCTGCCGCGCGCCCGGCGCGACCTGCTGAACGGTGCCGACCTGGCGGTCGATTCGCGCCTGTCCTGAATCTCCTTGCCTTCCTTGATTCCCTTGCGACCATGCGTCCCGAAATGACCGAAACCCTGCCGGCGGTGAGCGTGTGCATCTGCACCTTCAAGCGACCTGCCTTGCTGGGAATGCTGCTGGCCGAACTGGAGCGGCAGATCGGGCCCGACGCCGGCGTCGAGTTCGTGGTGGCGGACAACGACCCGGCGCATTCGGCGCGCGAGGTGCTGGCCGGATGGGCGCAACGGCTGCCGCTGCGGGCGCTGCACGTGCCGGTGCCCAATATCGCCTCGGCCCGCAACGCGGTGGTGGCTGCGGCGCGTGCGCCGTGGCTGGCCTTCATCGACGACGACGAGTCGCCGGATGCCGGCTGGCTCGACAAGCTGCGCGCCGCGCAGCAGAAGTTCGATGCCGACGTGGTGTTCGCGCCGGTGCTGCCGCGTTATGTCGAAGGCACCGCGGACTGGCTGCGCCTGGGCGGTTATTTCGACCGGCCGCGATTTGCCACCGGCACCCGCATCGGCACCCGCGACGCCCGCACCGGCAACGTGCTGCTGCGCGCCGGCAAGGTGAAGGCCCTGGGCGCCACGCCTTTCGACGTCGCCTTCGGCCGCACCGGCGCGGAAGACACCGTGCTGTTCCGCGAGATGCTGGCGCGCGGCTCGGTGTTTGTCTGGTGCGACGAAGCGACGGTGCAGGAAGAAGTGCCGCTGGCCCGCGCCAACGCCCGCTGGCTGTTGCGCCGCTCCTATCGGCTGGGCCAGACCTGGGTGGTGTCGGAAACCTTCCAGCTGCGCGGCGGTGCCTGGCTGGCGCGCGCCTGCAGCCTGGGTCTGCGCGCCTTGTTGCAGCTGTCGGTGGCGGTCTGCCTGGCGTTGCTGCTGTTGCCGTTCTCGCGCATCCGTTCGTTCCGCTGGGTGCGCATCACCATGGCGCAGCTTGGCAAGTTGAGTGCCCTGGCGGGCCATCGCTACCATGAATACGGCGGCTGAAAACTTCGCCGCGGTCGGGGCGCAGCCGTCGCCGGACCCTGGCACGGAAACCGTCGCCACGTCGGGCGAGCAATGGCTGGCGCGGCTGCTGGTGGCCGCCAGTTTCATCTTCTGTTTCCTGCCGCCGGACTTTCGCTGGAACCACGACGAGGCCGACTTCGACTTCACCGCCGGTTCGCTGGCGACGCAGGTCGAGTTCGGCTCCATCTTCCTGCTGGGCGCCTGGCTGGCCTGGCGCCATCCGCAGTGGACCCTGCTGCGGCTGCGGACTACCAACCTTTTCCTGGTGGTGTTCGTGGCCTGGTGCCTGGTGTCGACCGTGTGGTCGGGTTACCCGGTGGTCAGCCTGAAGCGGGCTTCGCAGCTGGCGGGTTTCTTCGTCGTCGGACTGGCCATATCGCCGCCGGTGGGCGGCTCGCGCCAGCTGCTGCAGGTGCTGATGGCCACGCTGACGGTGCTGCTGGTCATTTCGGTCGGGGTGGTGGTGGTCAACCCCACCGTCGGCATCGACCGCGACCTGGGCAACGCCTGGCGCGGCATGTTCCTGCAGAAGAACACCACCGGAGCGGCCGCCGCCATCTGCGCGTTGCTGTGGCTGCGCGAGTGGGTCAACCCGCGGCTGCTGCCGCGTTCGGTCTGTTCGGCGGTCCTGCTTTTCTGCCTGTTCATGCTGGTGATGACCAAGAGCAGCACCTCCTTGCTGGTGTTCGGCATCGGCAGCGTTTCGTACCTGCTGCTGCGCCGGCAATACCTCACGCTTCGCCTGCCGTGGTGGGTGATGGGCCTGGTGCTGCTGGCCTTGGCGGGCCTGGCGGTGCATGTGTTCTATGTGCTCAGCGGCCGGCTGCCGGGCTGGGACGACATCGCCGGCACCATCGGCCGCGCGGTCGGCAAGGACGCCGACTTCACCGGCCGCACCGACATCTGGCAGCTGGTGCTGCTCGACGTGCAGCGCCATGTCGTTCTCGGCACCGGCTACGGCGCGTTCTGGCTGGGTGTCGACGGCCCGGCGCAATACGTGGCGCAGGCGCTGTACTGGATCCCGCTGCAGTCGCACAACGGCTACCTGGACATCCTCAACGAACTCGGCGTGGTGGGCCTGGTGCTGGCGTTCTGCGTGTTCGTGCGCCACGCCATGCTGCTGGGCCGTCTGATGGCCGCCGATCGTGAGGAGGCGTCGATGCATGCTGCATTCTTTGTCATCCTTTTGGTCAGCAACGTGACCGAGAGCGAGGCCTTCCGGGGCTTTCTTTTCTACAACATCCTTTTCTTCTATTCGGCGGCCAGCGTGGCTTCTCAGGTGACGCTGGCGCGGCTGCTCCCCCGCGACACGACCGTGCGGGCCGAGGTGAACCCATGAAAACGTCTTTCCGGCCCGGCTCGTGCCTGTCCCTGGCACTGACCCTCGCGCTGGCCTGTGCAACCGCCGGCCATGCCCAGCCGGTGGCTGCGCCGCAGGGTTTCGTGAACGACGGTGCCGGTGTGCCCTTCTTCAGGTTCGCGGTGGACGAGGACGCCCTGACCGGCGCCGCCGACCGGTCGGCCATGAACCGGCCACTCGACGCCGCCGCCCGCATCACGGCGCAGGGCGGCCACCTGGTCGCCGTGGGTGCCGACGGCAAACCCGGCGGCGGCGATGACCAGCGGGTGCGCCTGTTCGGCGTCAACCTGACCTTCGCGGCCAACTTTCCGTCCGACATCGATGCGCTGCGGCTGGCAAAACGCCTGCGCCGCCTGGGTTTCAACGCGGTGCGCCTGCACCACATGGACACCTCGCCCGACACCCGCGCCAACCCGCCGCGCAGCGTGCTGCTGCCGGGGCCTTTTCCCACCTTCAACCCCGATGCGCTGGCCCGCCTGCGCCATCTCGTCGACGTGCTGGCGGCCGAGGGCCTCTATGTCGACCTGAACCTGCGGGTGGGCTACCGCTTCCGGCCGAACATCGACCAGGTGCCGCAGATGGACGGTGGCGCCGCGGCCGCCGACTACACCTCTCCGCTCTACATCTTCACGCCGCGCATGGTCGAGCTGGAAGAGCGCTACACCCGCGGGCTGCTGCGCGGGCTGGGCCTGAAGAATCACCCCGGACTGGCGCTGGTCGAGGTCAGCAATGAAGCCTCGCTGCTGACCGCCTGGCAGCGGCGCGAATGGCATTCGGCGGTGCCGCGCAACTACGAACCGCTGCTGCGCGAGCAGTGGAACCGCTGGGCCGCCAAACGCTACGGCTCGGTGCAGGCGGCCTGCAAGGCATGGGACGGCTGCCCGGCAGCCGACGGTCCGATCGACTTGCCGATGCCGGGCGACGAGCAGGTGATACCCGGCCGGCTGGGCCAGCTGCAGGAAAAGGTGGGTCGCCACGCCCAGGCGATCGCGGCGCGCTGGCTGGGCCACGCCCAGGCCGCACCGGCCGAGACGCCGGCCACCGGCCGCCTGCTGCGGGTGCAGGATTTCCTGCGTTTCCTGACCGAGACCGACCGCGCCTATTTCGAACGCATGCGCCGTGTGGTGCATGAAGAAACCGACCGCCTGGTGCCGGTCACCGGCACGCAGATGAACTACGGCGGCCCGCTGAACCACGACGCCAGTGTCGCGATGGACTGGCTCGACGGCCATTTCTATGCCGACCATCCGGACTTCCCGGCCAACGACTTCAACCCGCTCAACTGGCGTATCCGAGATGTCTCGCCGGTGTCGGCGCAGGCGCTCGATCGCCTGCTGGTGATGTCTTATTGGCGCGATGCGGCCAAGCCCTTCGTGATAAGCGAATTCAGCGTGCCTTTTCCCAACCGGCAGGGCGGCATGGGCACACCGGTGGTGGCGGCCCTGGCGGCGCAGCAGGACTGGGACGGCATCTTTTTGTTCGACTATGCCGACGGCGACACCTGGGCCGAGGTGCCCAGCAGCTTCACCCTGTCCGGGGACTGGGGGCGCTACGCCATGGTGGGTGCTGCCGCCCAGCTGTTCCGCACGCCTCTGGTGGGAACCCTGCCGCCGGCACCGCCCATCGGCCTGCCGCTGTCGGGCCGCCTGGCGGTCAACGCCAGCGAAGACCGCTGGGGCATGGACAAGACGCTGGACGCCCGCGCCGGCACCCGTCCCGACATGGCCTTGCAGCGCCGTATCAGTGTGTCGCCGGCCGCGCCGGGCTGGCAGCCGCTGGCACCCGCGCCGGCCGCCCCGCCGGCACTGGAGTCGGACCGGCAGCGCGGCACGCTGTTGCTGCGTTCGCCGCAGGCGCGGGGATTCTTCGGCGCCGTCGGTGCGGGCCGGACGCTCGGCGACGGCACGGCGCTGCTGACCATGCGCAAGGCCGGCGCCGGCCCCAACGAATACCGCGGCATGGCGTCGGTGCTGCTGACCAGCCTGGACGGCAAGCCGCTGGCCGAAGCACGGCAGCTGCTGGTGTCGGTGTCCGGTGCGGTACGCGGCACCCAGCCGGGATCCCTTCCCAGGCGTCCGGTCGACCTGGTGAATTACGGCGACAGCCGCGATCTGTGGACCTTCGAGCGCGACCCGGGCTCGCCTGGCCAGCCATCGGGCTCGCGTGACGCGTCCGGCCCGATGTGGGTCGAACAGGCGGCTTCCGAGCTGCGCTTTGCCACCACCGGCCGCGCCGCCACGGTGTTCCCGCTGGACGGCAGCGGACGCCGCCTGCCTGCGCTGCGTGCCGACCAGGTGCGGCTCGAAGGCGGCCAGCTGAAGTTTCCGTTGCAGACGGAGTTCAACCAGGCCAGCCTCTGGTACGAAGTCGTCGTTCAATGACCGCTGCAGCGCGTCGCCGTTCCGCATTTGTGTGCCTGGCCGCATCTTGCTGGCCGCTGGGCGGCGCGGCCACGACCGAGCTGGCGATGCAGGTCGGCACCTCGGTGCAGTCGGTCGACAACCCGTTTTTGCTGCCCGAAGGCAGCACCAGCCCGCTGAAGGTGCGCGACACGGTGCAGGGCACCGACATCGGTGTCGCCATGCGCATGCCGATGCCCAGCGACCGCAGTTTTTTGTCGGTGGGCGCCACCGCGTCGCAGCAGCGTTATGGATCGCTGAGCCAGCTCGACTACACCGCCCGCCAGCTCGACGCCGCCTACCAGTGGGAATACGGCAATGCCTTGCGCGGGCGTTTCCGGCACCGGTTCGACGAACGCCTGTACAGCTATTACGGCGGCTTCTTCACCAACCCCGAAACACCGAAGGCCACCCAGGACCTGGTCGAGGTGGCGCTGCGCATCACCCCCGAACTGGACCTGCCGTTGACCGTCAGCCAGGGTTCGCTACGCTACGACGACGCCACTCTGGCGCAGCGCTACGACTCGGACGACCGCACGCTGCAACTGGCGCTCACCTATACGTCGGGCCGCAAGTCGGTCTTCACCGCCGGCGTGCGCAGGACCGATGTACGGTTCCCCAATCGCAGCGCTGCCGACCTGGCGTCCATCGACTCGGGTTATGCCGACCAGGAAGCCTTTGTCGACGTGTCGTGGCGCTACACCGAGAACACCGTGCTGTTCGGCCGCATCGGGCGGCTGGACCGTAGTTTCAACAGCCTGGGCAACCGCGACACCCAGCTGGTGTCGGTCAGCACCGGCATCGAATGGCAATATTCGCCGAAGACCTTCCTGGGCCTGCGCGGCTACCGCCAGCCGCAGAGCAACGACCAGGCCGACCTGCGGCTGTACGTGGTGTCGACCGGCCTGGAAGCCCGGGTCCAGTACGACATGACATACAAGACCCGGTTTGCGCTGACCAGCGCGTACGAGCAGCAGGCCTATCAGAACTTCACCAACACCACCGCCACGACTTCGGGTGGCAAGGACAAGGTGATGCGGGTCTCCGCCCGGATCGAATACAAGCCCACCCAGCGGATGCTGCTGCGGGTCGAAGGACTGCGTGAACGCATCCAGCCCGACCCTGCCGTCAGCACCACCGGAGACTTCAGCAGAAACAGCCTGCAGCTGGGCTTGTCGTATACCTTCGAGAACATGTCGGGCGCCAACCGCGCCCGCACCCAACTGGAGGCCATGCGTTATGACCGTATCAGGTGACACCCCAGGGCGGCAGCCATGTCGCTGAGCTACCGGGCCAGCCGTTTCCTTTCACGCTATACCGACCGGCGCATGCTGGCGCTGAAAGGCGAGGCGGGCGTCGTCAGTTTCACTTTCGACGATGCGCCCATGTCGGCCTGCGTCGCCGGCGCGGCGGCACTCGAACGCCACGGCGCCCGCGGCACCTGGTACATCGCCGGCGGCCTGACCGATGGCTTCGAACTGGGTCTGCCCTGCCATTCGGAAGCCGCCTTGCGCGACCTGCTGGCGGCCGGCCACCAGCTGGGCGCCCACAGCTTCGACCATGTACCGGTCGACCGCATGGACGCCGCCCGGCGTCGCAGCCAGCTCGACCTCGGCAACGGGTTCCTGGAAAACCTGGGCGTGGACCCGGCGACGATGGACTTCGCCTTTCCCTGGGGCGCGGTCACGGTGGGGGCCAAACGCGACTGCGCATTGCGCTACCGGTCGTCGCGGGTGACGGGTGGCGGCGTGCATGTCGGCTCGGCCGACTTGAACGCCCTCAAGAGCCATCGGTTCTACCGCTGCGAGCCCGACGGCGTCAGCTTCACGCAGGTGCTGGCCGAGACCGCCCAAAAACGCGGCTGGCTGGTGGTCAACACCCACGAGGTCGACGACGGCGACGGGCCATACGGCTGCACGCCGAAGGCGCTGGATCTGGCGGTGCGGCAGTCGCTGGATGCCGGCTGCCAGGTGCTGACGGTCGGGGCCGCGCTGGACTACTGGGCCGCCCGAGCCGGCTGAACCGCGTCAGGCCGTCAGGTCGTCTGGCCGCGCAGCTTGCGGATGAAACGGCGCAGGGCCGGCCAGCGTTTGGCGAATTCGCGGACCGTCTCCAGGTTGCGAGCGGTGTTGCCCAGCGAGCTGAACGACTGCGTCAGCGTGTAGAGCTTCATCTTTTCGTCGACCCACTGCTTCTTGTAGGCCTCGTCGCCGGCGGTCAGGTCGAACACCTTCAGGCCGTCCTCGATGCAGCGCCGCACCACCGCTTCCATCAGCAGCCGGCCGGGCGAGAAACGCGCCCATTCGTGGTCGTAGGTAGGCATCAGCCAGTAGTAGCGGTCGCCCCTGCGCATGCCCCAGTGGGTGGCGATGATGCGGTCGTCGAGCAGCAGCGCCGACATCACCGAATCGACACCCTGCAGCGGGCCGGCGGCCAGTCGCGAGAAGAACTCGCGGTAGCCGGGCAGGGCGAACGCGTCGATGGCGCCGCTTTCGTTCCAGCGGTGCGATTTCTGTTCGACCAGCGCGGCCATCACCCTTTCGCGCAGGGCGGGTTCTTCGATTTCGGTCAGCACCTGCACCTTGCCCAGTTCGGCCAAGCGCCGCAGCTGGCGTCGGCTGTCGGCGAACATCCGGGCCTCGCGGGCCGCGGCGAAGGTGGCGAAATCCGCCGGCAGACGCGCCGCGTTGGCGTTTTCGTCGTGGCGCGCGCCGGGCAGGGCGGCGAACGGGTTGGCAAGCTCGCCGATGGCGGACGGCATGCGGCGGGTGCGGATGATGTCCACCGAAGGAAAGATGCCCATGAAACCGTTCCACAGACGCGCGGCGTGGGCCGGCGTCAGCGCGCGGGCGAAGGCCGGGTCGATCAGCGGCGCCTGGTAGTCGAGCAGTTCGGCACCCATGAAACCCATCACCCGCAACAGGCCCTGGCGGCGCATGGCCAGCGGCAGCAGCAGCACGGTGGGGCCGTCGGGCGTGTCGGCGCGCAGTTCGCCGATGCAGGGCTTCCAGCCTTGCTGGCGGCCCAGGGTCTCGTACCAGGTCTTCACCCAGTCGAAGTTCTGGAAGGGCGTGCCCGCCAGGCGGTTCCAGGCGTCGCGCCAGCGCTCTTCCACCGATTCGAGCGAGCCGTGGACGGCCATGTGGAGCGAGGCGGGCAGGTGGGGTGTGGTGGCTTGCGCGACGGTGTCCTCAGAAGGCATGGTTGTCGCGCACCACGAGCAGAGCGGTCATCAGGATGATCTTGAGGTCGAGCATGAGAGACCAGTTGCGAATGTAGTAAAGGTCGAGTTCGACCCGGCGTTCCATCTTGTCGAGGGTATCCGTCTCGCCCCGCGCGCCGTTCACCTGCGCCCAGCCGGTGATGCCGGGCTTGACCTTGTGGCGCAGCATGTAGCCGCGCACCTGGCGACGGTACAGCTCGTTGTGCTGCACCGCATGCGGACGCGGGCCGACGATGCTCATCGAGCCGCCCAGCACATTGAAGAACTGCGGCAGTTCGTCGAGCGAGGTGCGGCGCAGGAAGGCCCCCACGGCGGTCACCCGCGGATCGTTGCGGCGCGCCTGCTGCACCGTGCCGTCGGCCGGCAGCGGATCGTTGCGCATCGACCGGAACTTGTAGACCGAGATCTCCACGCCGCCCGCCCCGTAGCGTTTCTGGTGGAAAAGCACCGGCCCCGGCGAACTGAGCCGCACCGCCAGCGCCGCCAGCAGCATCACCGGGCTGGCCAGCAGCAACAGGAAAAGCGACAGCGCGATGTCCATGGCGCGTTTGCTGACCCGGGCCAGGCCCAGGAAAGGGGTTTCGTAGGCGACCAGCACCGGCACTTCGGCCAGTTCGGCGTATTGCACGTGGCGCAGCCCCGCGGGCCGGTAGTCGGGCACGAAATAGATCGACACCACGGAATCCAGCATCGAGTCGAGCAATTGCTGCGCGCGCGGCCCGTGCGCACCCCGCAGGCCGATGAACACCATGTCGACCCGGTGGGTCAGGATCCATTCATGCGCCTTGGCGACCGAACCCAGCTTGCCCAGCCCGGCGGTGTTGACGCCGCGCGGCACCTCGCGGTCGTCGAAATATCCCAGCGGCGTGATGCCCAGGATGGGCGAGTCCTTCAGCGTGCCGGCCAGCGTGGCGGCTTCCTCGTCGAAGAACACGAACACCGCCTTGCGGCGCAGGCCCGGCGCGTTGTAGAGATGGCTTGCGGTGCGCCGGCACAGCAGCAGCAGCGGCAGCAGCACGAAGGGTGTGCTGATCAGCCAGCCCAGCATCACCAGCCGCGAGATCGTGCCTCCGAGCTTGGCCAGGTACAGCGCGAACAGCACCACCGCGAAGGTGACGGCCCATCGACGCACCAGCGAGCCGATCAGCTGGCGCCACTGCAGCCGCACTTCCAGCAGTTCCTGCCCCAGGTCGCGGAAAGCCACCAGGCCGATCAGCAGCCCCATCAGGGAGATGAAATCGAAGTTGTCGTAGTCGGCCCGCCAATACGCACCGACCCAGATCAGCAGGTTGACGCTCAGCGTGACCGCGCAGACGAATGAAACCGCCGCGTTGAACAAAACCGCGTGATGAGTTGACTTCTGCAGCCCCGACATGAGTGGACGGACGACGCCGGATCAGGGCCGTTCGGCCTGACGGTTCCGGATGCTGGCGGCGCGCTCCCGACGCAGCAGCCGCGCGAAACGCAGGCTCTGCACCAGGTAGCGACGCCACAGGCGGCGCGGCTCGCTGAGCAGGCGCCACAACCATTCGAAGCCGGCGCGCTGCATCCAGGCGGGCGCACGGCGTTTCCGGCCCAGCGCGAATTCGAGCGCCGCGCCCACGCACATCACCACCGAAGCGTCGATCTCTTGGCGATGGCCCATGGCCCAGCGTTCCTGTTTGGGCATGCCCAGGCAGGCGAAGACGATGGCGGGTTTGATCAGGGCGATGCGGCGTAGCGCCTCATGGCCTTCGGCGCCGTCGGGGTCGAACTGCATCGAGGGAGAAAACACCTCGGCCTGCAGCCCGGGGAAACGCGCCGCCAGTTCGGCCGACAACCGGGCTTCGTCGCCGGGCTGCCCGCCCAGCACGAAGATCGGCCAGCCACGCTCGCCGGCCCGGCGCGCAAGCCGCACGAACAGGTCGGAGCCGGTGACTCGGCCCGGCAGCGGCGTGTCGCTGAAATGGTTGCTGGCCCAGACGAGAGGCATGCCGTCCGCGAAGATCGCGTCGGCACTGGCGTACATCGCCCGGAACTCGGGCGTGGCGCGGTCGAGCCGGGTCAGGTGATCGACGTTGGGTGTCACCACCACGCAGGTCGGGCGTGCCGGCGATGCGGCGCGATTTTCGAGGGCCTCGGCCGCCTGCTCGAAGTCCAGCGCCAGGATGTCCAGGCCGAACATCGAGCAGACCGGCAGCAGCGGACGCTCCTTGGCATTCGGTTCGGCAAACGCAGGATGGGACGTGGGCAGGATGGGGGCGCTCATGGATGTCGGGTCGAGTGCCTCCGAGGTTAGCGTAACTTTCTGTTAGCGTCACTGTTAGGATGTGCACAGAGTTCTTTTGTACAGTTCTTTGTACCGCATTTGTATTGGCAGCCATGGCCCGTTTCTCGCCTTCCGAACTCGTGCCGGTCGTGTCCGTCCCGGCCGTGAACCCACGCATCGTTCCGGTGGTCATCATTTCGCCGGTGCGTGACGAGGCCAAATACCTGCGCCTGACGCTGGATTCCATCGTGTCCCAGACCTGCCGGCCCACCGAGTGGATCCTGGTGGACGACGGCTCGCGCGACGACACGCCGGAAATCATTGCCGAGTACGCCGCGCGTTATCCCTTCATCCGTCTCATCGCCCGCCAGGACCGGGGCTTCCGCAAGCTCGGCGGCGGCGTCATCGCGGCTTTCGAGTTCGGCCGGGAACGGATCACCTTCCACGACTGGCAATACATCGTGAAGCTCGACGGCGACATGTCGTTCGGGCCCAGGTACCTCGAACACATGCTGGCGCTGCTGGAAACGCAGCCAAGGCTGGCAGCGGTGTCGGGCAAGGTCTTCCGGTCCGAAAACGGCCGGTTCATCGAGGAAAGCCACGGCCGCGAACAGGTCGCGGGCCAGTTCAAGCTTTACAAGCGCGAGGCCTTCGAGGACATCGGCGGTTTCGTGCAGCACCTGGCCTGGGACGGCATCGACGTACACACCGCGGCCATGAAAGGCTGGGAAACGCTCAGCACCTACGACCGCGAGGCCTGGCTCTGGCACCACCGGGTGATGGGCTCATCCGACCGCGACCTGTTCGTCGGGCGCCTGCGCTGGGGCCGCGGCAACTGGTACCTCGGTTACCACCCGCTGTATGCCGTGGTGGCCGGCTTGAACCGCATGCGCGAAAAACCCTACGTCATTGGCGGATTCCTGATGATCGTGGGCTACTTCTGGGCCGCCATCCGCCGCCTGCCGCGCTATGACAACCCGGAGTTCCAGCGCCACCTGCGCGGCTGGCAGAACGGCCGGCTGAAGGACGCGATCAGCGGCAAGCTGCGCGAGCGCGACAGTTCCTGATCAGGCGCCGATCGCCGCCAGCGCCTCGGCGATGGCAGCCGTGCCCTGGGGCCGCACCAGCCGCGCGACTTCCTGGCCGTCCTTCAGGAACACCAGCGTCGGCCACAGCTTGACGCGAAACGAGCGGCCCAGCGGCCGACCGCTGCCGTCTTCCACCTTGATGTGCTGCACACCGCCACGGCCCTGCAGCGCCTGGCCGATCAGCGCCTGGGCTGCCTGGCAATGGCCGCACCAGCCGGTGCCGAACTCGAGCAGGGTGGCGCCGGCCATGGCGTCGATGTCGGTGCGGGCGGGGCCCGGGTTCTGATAAGCGTCGGTGCTCGCCATGGGGGAGTTCTCTTTCATGGATGTGGATACTGTCGCCCTGTTTTTTACAAGATTCCCCGAGAGCCCGCCATGCAGATCGAAGACAAACCCCCGTTCGACACGCCTTTCGAATGGATCGGCGGCGAAGACCGGGTGAAAGCCCTGGTCGAGCGTTTCTACGACCTGATGGATCTAGAACCCGGCTACGCCGCCCTGCGTGCCGCGCACGGCCCGGAACTGGCCAACGCACGCGAAAGGCTGTTCATGTTCCTCTGCGGCTGGCTGGGCGGGCCGCAGCACTACACCGACAAGTTCGGCCACCCGATGCTGCGGGCCCGCCACATGCCGTTTTCCATCGGCATCCGCGAACGCGACGAATGGCTGGCCTGCATGGACCAGGCGATGGGCGAGACCGGTGTGCCTCAGGCGCTGCGCGAACGCCTCAAGAAAAGCTTCTTCCAGACCGGCGACTGGATGCGCAACAAGGGCGTTTAAGCCGACGCCTTCTTGGGTCGCACCGGACGCAGCAGCACCACCAGTGCGCCGGCCCCGCCGTCGATCGGCCGGGCCTGGACGAATGCCAGAACTTCCTGCTTCTGGATCAGCCAGCCCTGTACCCGGCTCTTGAGCACCGGCGTCTTGCCGACCGAACCCAGGCCCTTGCCGTGCACCACCCGCAGGCACCGGATGCCCTGCCGGGCGGATTCACGCACGAACGCGCCCAGCGCTTCGCGTGCGCCTTCGGTGCGCAGGCCGTGCAGGTCGAGCTGGCGCTGGATGGCCCATTCGCCCTTGCGCAGGCGGCGGGTCACGTCCGGCCCCACGCCGGGCCGGCGGAAACTCAGGTTGTCGTCGGTGTCCAGCAGGGTGCTGGAATCGAAGTCGTCGCTGATCGATTCGAGCAGCACCCGGGCTTCGTCCAGCATGTGCTGCACCGGGATCGGCGGCGGCAGTTCGGGCTCGAAGAAGACCCGGCCGCGGTCGGGCAAGGGGTGCACCTTGCCGACGGCCTTGGCGAACACATTGCGCTGGGCTTCGCGGCGCGCCATGGCGGCGGCGCGGGCGGCTGCCTCGGCTGCCTCGCGCGCCTTGCGGTCGGCCAGCTCGGTGCGAATGGCACGCAGGTCGTCGAGCGCATGGACGGTGATCGAACGTCGTGCCTGGCTCATAGGTAACCTGCCTCGGCCATCGACAGGGACAGGCCCTGCGACACGATCATGTGGTCGAGCACCCGGATGTCGATCAGCCCCAGCGCGGCCCGCAGGTTTTCGGTAAGCGCGTGGTCGGCCTTCGACGGCTTGACGCCACCGCTGGGGTGGTTGTGGGCCAGCACCACCGAACAGGCGTTGTGGTGCAGCGCCCGCAACACCACCTCACGCGGATACACGCTGGTGACGTTGAGCGTGCCGCGAAACATTTCCTCGAAGGCGATCAGCCGCTGCTGGGTGTCCAGGAACATCACCGCGAATACCTCGTGCCGGTTGGCCGCCAGCTGCAGCTGCACGTAGTCACGCACCGCATGGGGGCTTTCGAACACCGGTTTCTCGCGCAGGCCCTGGGCCATCACACGGCGAGCCAGTTCGAGCACCGCCACCAGTTCGGCCCGCTTGGCGGTGCCGCCCAGGCCCTTGAATTGCCGCAGTTCTTCGGCCGTGGTGTGCAGCAGTCCGGAGATGCCGCCGAAGCGGTCGAGCAGGTCTTGCGCCATCTGCAGCACGCCCCGGCCGGGCAGGCCGGTGCGCAGGAGCAGGGCCAGCAGTTCGGCGTCGCAGAGCGCGGCGGCGCCACGCGCCAGCAGCTTTTCGCGCGGGCGGGCATCGAGGGGCAGGCTCTGCACGGTCATCGGCAACTTCCGGTGAAACCGCCCCGGCACACCCCGCAAAGAACGGATGCCGCCACTGGAAAAGGGCAGTTTTCTACAATACGGGCCAGTTTATAGGGTCACGCATGTCCTCCCCCACCGCTTCCGAAGTCCCCGTCGTCGAGCCCGGCTCGTTCCTCACGTTGCATTACCGGCTGTCAGGTCCGGCGGGCGACATCATCAACACCTTCAACGACAAGCCGGCCACGCTGTCGCTGGGCACCGGCGAACTTTCACCCGCCGTCGAGCAGCGCCTGATGGGCCTGCCCGAGGGCACCCACACATCCTTCGAACTGCCGGCCGGAGCCGCCTTCGGCGACCGCAATCCCGACATGCAGCAATGGGTGGCCCGCAAGCTGCTGCGCGAACTGGGCGACCCGGACGAGCAATACAGCGTCGGCGACGTGGTGCAGTTCCCCACGCCCGACGGCCAGGGAAGTTATGCCGGAGCGGTGAAGGAGCTGGGCGCCGACTCGGTGCTCTTCGACTTCAACCATCCGCTGGCCGGCCAGCCGGTGACCTTCGAAGTGCAGCTGATCGGCGTGCTGTGACCCCATCGACTTCCACCGTCAACGAGATATTGCTGGCCGAGCCGCGCGGTTTCTGCGCCGGCGTCGACCGTGCCATCGAGATCGTCGAAAGGGCGCTGGCCAAGTTCGGCGCGCCCATCTATGTGCGCCACGAGATCGTGCACAACACCTTCGTGGTCGAGGACCTGAAGCAGAAGGGCGCCATCTTCATCGAGGACCTGAACGACGTGCCGCCCGGCGCCACGCTGGTGTTCTCGGCCCACGGCGTCAGCCGCGCGGTGCAGGAAGAAGCGCGGGCCCGCGGTTTCTCGATCTTCGACGCCACTTGCCCGCTGGTCACCAAGGTGCATGTCGAGGTCGCCAAGCTGGCCAGGGAAGGCTACGAATTCATCATGATCGGCCACAAGGGCCATCCTGAAGTCGAAGGCACCATGGGGCAGCTGGATCACGGCATCCACCTGGTCGAGGACATCGCCGACGTCGCCCGGGTGCAGCCGAGCCAGACCGAAAAACTCGCCGTCGTCACCCAGACCACCCTGAGCGTGGACGACGCCGCCGGCATCAGCGCGGCGGTGCGCGCGCGGTTTCCCAAGGTGCGTGAACCCAAGCAGCAGGACATCTGCTACGCCACCCAGAACCGCCAGGACGCGGTGAAGATCATGAGCCCGCAGGTCGAGCTGCTCATCGTCGTCGGCAGCCCCACCAGCAGCAACAGCAACCGCCTGCGGGAACTCGCCGAACGCCTGGGCACCACCGCCTACATGGTGGACAACGCGGGCGAGCTGAAGGAAGCCTGGTTCGACGGCGTGCAGCGCGTCGGCCTGACCGCCGGAGCATCCGCCCCGGAAGTGCTGGTGCGCGAGGTCATCGACCGCATCAAGGCGCTGGGCGCCGTCGCGGTGCGGCGCATGGACGGCATCGAGGAGACCATCAAGTTTCCGTTGCCCAAGGGTTTGCGGATGGACGAAGGCTCAAGCCCAGGAATCTAACGCCGGCTCGTCGGCCAGCACCTGCAGCAGATCGCCCCGCGACACGAAACCGCACAGCCCGCCGTCGGCATCCACCACCGGCAGGCCGGGCAAACCGCTCTGCAGCATCACCTTGGCGACCAGATGCACATCGGTGTCCGGCAGCGCGGCCGGCACCGGTGACGCCATCACGTTGCGCACCGCCTGGTGCGGGTCGGCCAGCCCTTTGAGGATGTGTTCGCGCCCCAGCAGCCCGACGAGCTGCTGGCGTTCGTCCAGCACCGGCGCCTGGCCCACGTTTTCGCGGCCCATCCAGGCGGCCGCCTCGAACAGCGTGGCGTCGGCCTGCACCGTGACCACCGTGCCGGTCATCACCTGGGCCACCACCTTCGGCAGCTTGCTGGGCGGCGCGGCCGCGTCTCCGTAGGCGGCCACCGCCTCGCTGGCCAGGTGGTTGCGCGGCGCGGCAGGGGGCGCGCTGCCGGAGCCGGGTTCTTCCTGCGGGTGTTCGTCCACCATGAAGGTATGCACCGCATCCAGCCTTTCGATGCGCTGCACCGGCACCACCGGCAGGTTGGCCGCGCTGCCGGCATACAGGCGTCCGGCAACGCCGTAGACGTGAAACATGCTGCTTTCTTTCGGTGATCAAGACTCTTTCGATCGTAGTGGCGACGAACCGGCCGGGCACAAAATTACAATCGCCGGATGCTCGACATCAACCTGCTGCGTCGCGACCTCGACGCCGTGCTGGCCCGTCTCCTGACGCGCCGCAACCCTCAATCCTTCCTCGACGTGGACGCCTTCCGTGCACTGGAGGCCGAACGCAAGACCATCCAGACCCGCACCGAAGAGCTGCAGGCCCGGCGCAACAGCCTGTCCAAGCAGATCGGCCAGCTGAAGTCCAGGGGCGAAAGCACCGACGCCGTCATGGCCGAAGTCGCCAGCCTGAAGGACGAACTGGACGCATCGGCCGCCCGCCTGGCCGCCCTGCAACCCGAACTGGAAGCCCTGCTGCTGGCCGTGCCCAACCTGCCGCATGCAAGCGTGCCGGTCGGCACCGGTGAAGAAGGCAACGTCGAAGTGCGCCGCTGGAGCCCCAGCGGCCTGGCGCCCAAGGCCTTCGACTTCCCGGTCAAGGACCATGTCGACCTGGGCACTCCGCTGGGCCTGGACTTCGACACGGGCGCCAAGATCGCCGGCTCGCGTTTCACCGTCATGAAGGGCCCGATCGCCCGCCTGCACCGTGCGCTCGCCCAGTTCATGCTGGATGTTCAGACCGAGGAACACGGCTACACCGAGTGTTATGTGCCCTACGTCGTCAACGCCGAATCGTTGCGCGGCACCGGCCAGCTGCCCAAGTTCGAAGGCGACCTGTTCGCGGCCAGGAAGGGCGGCCAGGACGGCGAGGCCGCCCCCGATTCGACCGCCTTCTACCTGATCCCCACCAGCGAAGTGCCGCTGACCAACTTCGTGCGCAACGAAATCGTCGCGGAAGACAGCCTGCCGCTGAAGTTCACCGCCCACACCCCGTGTTTCCGGTCCGAAGCCGGCAGCGGCGGCCGCGACATCCGCGGCCTGATTCGCCAGCACCAGTTCGACAAGGTCGAGATGGTGCAGGTCGTCCACCCCGAGCGCAGCTACGAAGCGCTGGAAGCCATGACCGGCCATGCCGAAGCCGTGCTGCAGAAGCTGGGGCTGCCGTACCGGGTGATGTCGCTGTGCACCGGAGACATGGGTTTCGGCGCGTCCAAGACCTATGACCTGGAAGTCTGGCTGCCGGCGCAGAACACCTATCGCGAGATCAGCTCGGTGTCGAACTGCGAAGCCTTCCAGGCGCGCAGGCTGCAGGCAAGGTTCAAGCCCAACCAGGGCAAGAACAACGAACTGGTGCACACGCTGAACGGTTCCGGCCTGGCCGTGGGCCGCACGCTGGTGGCCGTGCTGGAGAACTACCAGAACGCGGACGGCTCGGTGACGGTGCCGGCGGTGTTGCGTCCCTACCTGGGCGGCCTGGAAAAATTGGCTGCGTGATGGAAATTTGAGGAAATCTGGCAAATTTCCCTGCTAGAATCCGAGGCTCGACACACAGGAGAGGTGGCAGAGTGGTCGAATGTACCTGACTCGAAATCAGGCGTACGAGCGATCGTACCGTGGGTTCGAATCCCACCCTCTCCGCCAGTAAGTAAGCAAAATTGCGGCCTCCGGGCCGCTTTTTTGTTTGTACCCCACATAAAGCCCCACATCCCAAAAACGCACTGAGATGGGTGGCACTTCCGTTGAAGCCCACCTATAAGCAGTTTGCTGGACGTAGTGGAAAAAACGTCAATGAGGGCTTCGTCAAGCCGCGAGTTCCTGTGGGGGTATCAAGGTCATGCCTTGCCATTGGGAATGAGCCGCAGCCGGCTACGCGCGCTCGGACGATAGTTGTTGAGATGGGAGTTGATCGGGCTGACCGCGATGTGACGCGCGACTTCGAAAAAACCACCGTGCTTTTATGCTCTGCATGGGCGTCGGATGGTCGAAATTCTTATACCTGTATGCGTCGGCGTTTAGGCTCTTCAATTTCGGTTAGGGACATTTGCTGGTTTTGGCTCGGATTTCAAAGGGGGTGCGGTAGGTGGTGATGGTCGCACCCCCTTCTCAGGTGGTTCCGCGTACCCCCTTATCGTGAGCGCTGGCGCCGTCTTTCCGCCGGAGGGCTCCGCCCCTTTTCTTTAGAAAAGGGGACACAGCATAAGCAACGGTTCAAAGCATGATCAGTTGCTCGTCGCCGCGCAGCCGACCTCCTTTCACGACTACGAAGGCGAGATCCTTAGCTGCCTCCTGCGCGCCTATGGGCAGCGCGGCATTCCATGCCATCCTGTTCACCCGACCCGACCCGACCCGACCCGACCCGACCCGACCCGACCCGACCCGACCCGACCCGACCCGACCCGACCCGACCCGACCCGGTTTCGGTTTCGGTTTCGGTTTCGGTTTCGGTTTCGGTTTCGGTTTCGGTTTCGGTGCTTGATACAAAGTAACACAATAGTTAAGATTTACTTTTTACCTGTGTGAACTTGCGATGCGCCACTCCGTTTCTCTTCTAGCTCTGGTTGTTTTGGCAGGTTGCGGTGGTGGCGGAGGTAGCGTTGAATCAGTCGCCAATGGGGCCTCGCCGGCACCGGCACCGGCACCTGCTGTGGCCGCGCCACCGCCGGCCCCCGAGCCTGCGCCAGTGGCCGTCAACCAGATTCCGGTGGCACAAATCGCGGCACCTGCCGAACTGGCCCTGTCGCGCGTGCTGTCCCTTGACGCTGCGTCCAGCACGGACGCCGACGGCGACGCGTTGAGCTACCTGTGGACCCTCGACGAGTACCCCTCCGGCAGCTCCGCGTCCTGGGACGCACCGGTCCGGGCTGCCAACGGACTCATCAATAGACTGGCCACCGCGCAGCGCGATCCCCGGTTCATCCCGGACCGGGCCGGCGTTTACAAATTCAAGCTGACGGTATCGGATGGGAAGTCGTCCAGCGTGCCCGTATACGCCATCGTGAATGTATCGGCAGGCCCCACACCGGCGCCTCTGCTGACCTTCCGCGCCGACCTAACGCGCAATGGCGTGGCCAATGGAATCTATGGCACCGGTGGCGACTGCCGCCTCATGCGTCCCGAGGCGCAGTTCGACAACTTTTGGGATTTCACCGGTTTGACCCTGTTCCAGTCGAATTGCCCGAGCTTTTCGGGGAACGGGGCCACATCGGACATCGAATTTCAGAGTTCCAGCTTTGGCAGCACCAGCATTTCGTCGCTGGCTTACATGCCAACTCCTACGGCGACCTACGATCCCTGGGCCTCCATGCCCACCCGCACAGCGACGCTGCGATATGCCGATATCTCGACCATCACGGGTTACGACGTGGCCTATGCTTTGAGCCCCGCGCTGCTCGCCCAGACCAAACTCGGCCGTGCGGGCGGTTATTCCACGTACACCGACTCAGTGCTGGAAGGCATGTACTGGCCGACTGCTACAAATCCGGGCTCGGTCAACCTCTACCCAGCGACCTACCGGTTCAGCGGGACCAACGTTCCCACCCAGGTACCGGACGGTTGGATCGCCAAGCCCGAAACTATAGTGACGCTGACACTTTCCGGCACGGGGTTCATCAACCAGCAGCCCGTGACCAGCAGCATTCAGGTTTCTAAGAAAACATATTCCACGCCGACTTTCAGCGATACGTTGGTGCCCAACCTAAACCGGGACGACTTCCCGCAATTCGCGGGTGGCTCTGCCATGTACACCATGAGGGTCGAGCATCGAATCATTTTTATGCGCAGTGGCGGTTGAGTCATCGAAACCATGATGGGGTAGGTGAAAAATTGCTTTGCGCCAACGCCTAAGCGACAGGACGTGGCTGGAGAATCGCGGGCTATCTCACGCGCACCTTTAATCCAACGTTCCGCGTGCCGATTCGTGGGCATGCCAGGTTGCTGCGCTGGAAGTGTCCAAGCATCAGCATCTGTCCGGCGCCTTGCCCGACAGTGATCATTGGCGAGTTGATACGCGGTTGCTGCTCTTTGACTTGGGGCAGCTCAACACGTCGTCGCTAATTACCGCCTTGCGTGCGAGGCAGTCCCTCAATGGCATCTAGTTGCTTGTAGACCGCTTGCCGCGTGACACGGTGGCCCCTGATGAGGGAGAGGGCCTTCGCGGTGGAAGTCGGCGAGCGACCGCATTTGATATGCACGGCCCATAGTTGCAACCTAAGTTGGGTGATCTCATCCGGCGACTTCTGCCGAGATTTGTCGGGCTTCTTGAGGGCATGGTTGTAGATCCGGTCTCTCATATCAGAGAGGGCCGATGCGTGCAGTTGTCGGCGCTCCGCAGCTTGTGCCTTTGTGGGTAAGGTCATGAGCAAACGTCGCTGGTCTTCGTTGAGCCCTAAGCCTGCTGCCACGTAGTGCGCGAGGCGGTTTCCAAGGTATGCGGCGCGCCAGATATGGAAGATTCCTTGATGCCACCGGCGATCCGTTGTGGCATAGGTCCAGATGCGGCGCCAACCCGTCGATATGGGTCGCATGCGGCTCTGCCTACGAAGCCATTTCACATCCGCAGCAAAAGCTATGAAATCCATCTGAGGATCTCCGTAGCGGCACTCACCACGCAGAACTGGCGGAACACCAAGTTCTGTCAACCTGTTGTGGATGACCCAAGCCCGCAGTGGGCTAGACGAATGCGGAAGTCGGCTTAGCAGAGTCCCGGCCGATTGCTCCGAAACCTGTTTAACAAAAGCTGCAAGGCGACCTTTGTGCTCCAGTGCCAGTGAGCCTGCGGACTGAATCAGTTCAAGCTCATTGAAGATCAAGGTGGAGATGGGAAGGGCGCACAAAGTGCGCCCTTCATTCGCATCCTGACCGCATGGGTTCAGAATGCTATGCGTCATTGCAGCCTGCGCGCGTCGTCGTGGACCGATCCGAATTCGGCATCCAGGTTCGTCTGAATGACTACGTGCGTGTCACCCATGCCGGACACGCCCAGGAAGTCGCCGTAGCACCTGCCGCCTTCGATGACCTTGATCCTCAGCCCACAGGGATACGGAAGATCGGCAAGCACCCGCACATCAGACTCGGCAAGCAGATCGGCGTATTGGTCCGAGGAAAGATTAAACAGTTGCATGCTGTGCTCCCAGGTGACGCGCCGATTTCCAAGCTGCCTGCGCTTCAGCCAACTCATCGCAAAATTCCGCTGCGGCATGGTTCCACATCGCACACGCAAGATCACGGCGTGCCAGTTGGACCGATTCGCTGCCGCAGGGCTTTTCAAGCAGTTTTTCGATGTTTTTGCTAGTGCGATTCAGCTTCAACAAGGCTTTCACATAAGGGGTCATCGGCGCGCTCATCAGTGTGCGGCCCTCTTGCGCGAGCCGAGCCATTCGTCAAGTTCGCTGGAGATCCAGGCGCAGGTGCCCCGGTCAGTGAGGCGAATGGGTTTCGGAAGTGCGCCGGTAGGGTCTGCGCGAAGACGGTCAAAGGTGGCGAGGCTCATGTCCAAGTGCGCTGCCGCGCGCTTGCGGCGCATCAGTGCACCCTCGCGCTGGGCGGCCGGGGTAGCAGACAGGGTGGTCAAAACAGACTCCAGTGGTTAAGGAGCCGCTATGGTGCTCATGCGTCCTCAACGCGCATACGGAGACCAAGTGCACCTGAGACGGCTTGACCAGCCCTTACAGACGTGCAGGCATCACGAAGCAGATCCTCATACCCGTGGGTACGCATCAGTCCAAGCAATCGCGTGTGGTTTTCTTTACGTTCGCGGGCTGCTCGCCCATCCAAACTATCAGCGCCGAAAGCAAAATCGTACGCAACTTGATATCCGGCTAGGGCAGCTTGATAGGTGCCTTTTCTGTACCCCGTGTCGTCGCTGGGTGTGCCTTCGCTTTGGTTCAGGTGGGCTGTGAACTGCACCAAAATTTGCATCTCGTCGGCAACGCTCCAGGCTGGGGCGCGTCTATTACCTCCTTGCTCACCAGTCGCACCAAAGGATTCGCGCAACAGCGCATCCCGCTTGCGTGCCGGAAGTCCCGTCCCCTTTCGTCGCTTGAGCGCTGGCATCCTTTGCTCCTTACGCATTTCCTTCTTTTCCTGCTCATCGGCCAGCTCAAACTTCTTCTTGCGCTTTAGCTCCGCGTGTTCCTCCGATCGCTCCTCGTATCGAATGCGGTAGCGGAGAAGCGCTCGAAGCGCGTACGCCGCCAAGTGCGGCGTGAGCGGATTGGCCTTCATCTCTTCTATGGCCGGCGTACCGCCTGAATACGCAAGGTCAAGTACGTCGCAGACCTCCAGGAAGCGAGCGTGCGGGTCCTCACAAGTTGGGGCGTGCAGGGCGTCCAAAGCATCCTGCAGTGCTTGAACGTAGATTTCGGCGGGGTGCGCGTTGTTGAGCGAGGCGACAAACTCTTCTAAGGTCATGCGTATTTCCGGCTGGCTGGATTGATCGTGGACACAGTGGCGGGTGTGCGACGCAAATCGAGGAAGTTCGACCATGCCTGCATCATCGCGCGGCGCTTTTCCAGGGCATCGCCCCGCCGGTATGCCGCCTCCACAGCATTGCCGATGGTGTGGGCGAGAGCGAACTCAACCATGTCCCTTGGGTAGTTCGTGCGCTCCCCCACCCAGTCGCGGAACGTAGACCGGAAGCCATGTGGTACTGCATCGACGTCCATGCGCCGCATGACGGCGGTCAAGGTCATGTCGCTGAGTTTGCCCAGGCGCGGAGCAAAGAAAACGAAGGGCGAATCGCCGTCGGCGCGAGGCAGCGCTTTGAGAAGCTGCACAGCCTGACTGGAGAGGGGAACGCGGTGCTCTTTATTGGCCTTCATTCGCTCTGCTGGAATGGTCCACGTATTGGCCTGCAGATCGAACTCGTCCCACGTGGCGCCGCGAACCTCCCCGGACCGGGCAGCAGTCAGGATGGCGAACTCAAGGGCGCGCGCTGCCATTCCATCGCGTTGACGCAACTCTGTGACGAAGGTTGGTGCAGCGTCGATGGATACCGCCTTGTGGTGTTCGGTCTTCTGTATGCGGCTCGGGGTTGGAAGCAGGGACTTAAGGTGCCCTTGCCAGCGCGCCGGGTTTTCTCCATCGCGGTACTTGCTGCCTTTCGCCCAGTCCAGCACCTTCTCAATACGCCCGCGCAGGCGCGATGCGGTCTCAGTCTTCTCTTTCCAGATGGGCTGCAGCACCGCAAGGATGCTTGCCTCGTTGATGTCGCGGACAAGAACCTTCCCGATGATGGGGAAGGCGTAGGTGGTGAGTGTGCTGGTCCACTGGCTGCGGTGCTTGACGTTCCGCCATGCATCCCCATGCATTTCGATGTATTGGTCCGCGCACCACTGGAAGGTTTTCTCCGAGGTCTGTGCTGTGCGCAAGGTGCTCTGCGCGCGCTGGCGCAGCAGTATGGGGTCTTCCCCTGCCTCAATCGCCGCACGCGCTTGGCGGGCCTTTTCGCGTGCTTGCGCAAGGGTCACAGCCGGGTATCCGCCGAGGCCCATATCGCGCCTCTTTGCACCGACCTTGACTCGCAAGATCCAGGACCGCGCGCCGGACGCCATGATCTGCAAATGCAAGCCGGGCACCACACCAACTGCGACGAGGCCGGGTGCAACAAGGCGGCTGACTTCGATGGCTGACAACTCACGGGCTATACGAGGCATGGCAAAAGCTCTCAGCGCCCGGTCAAACCCAACATCCAACCCCACAAAGCGCCTGCGCTTGGATGCTATCAGATGGTTGGCTGTGAGGACGTTGGTCGCAACTCCTGAGAGTAGAAATGGCTGAAATGGACGAGCCATGATCTGCCGTGAGGATTCAAGAAGTTCGACGGAAGCGGAGACCCTCTCCGCCAAAATTGCTGACCCGATAGCTTCTTCACGGAGCGTCCGGAAAGCCCTAAAAGCCCCGCTAGCCGGGGCTTTTTTGCGTCTGATCTGCATGGGGTTGCCCTGTACCCATCGCCTCCGCTACAGTCCGCCGTCGCGCAAAAAACGCGGCCGGGATTGACGTCCTGAAAATTTAATTGAGCGGCATGGGCCGCGGCTACCGCAATGGGTTTGCGGCCTTTGCATTCGATTCGCTTTAGGGCGGCTCGGATGGGAGGGCTCACGCCCTACCGGTTCTTTTCCGCTCGGTTAAATCCGGCACGTCAACCTGTTCGAGCCGCCGCCATTTCATCTCCCTGATGACATGGCGGCGGTCTTCCCTTCGCGGAGCCAACGATCAGGAGGCCATGCATGAAGAACCCACCGACCCTCGTCCCCCCGTCACCCTCGGAGCCGGACAGCACCCGTTTCCTGCTGCGTGAGGTTTGTGCCCTTGCCAGCTCCGCCATCCGGGTGTCGCGCGACCGCCCCAACCTGATCCACGACGAGGACGACGACGACCGGGCCGACCGTATCCACCTGCTGCGGCAGACCCTGGCGCAGATTGGCTGGGTGGCGGATGTGGCCCTTAAAAAGATGGGCGACGGTGGCGTCTTCGAGAGCGCCGAAGACTGGATGCTGCCGGGGGTTTGATAGGTTCAGTGCCCTGCACCTGCTGCATGAAGGCGAGGCTCGATGTGTCGAGCCAGATCAGGCCCCAAGCCGCATTCAAGAGGTTTGTTCCTCATTACCGAGCAATCTCCACCAGTCCGTCGCGCTGTGAAGCACACGCAAGATGGAAACCTCGTCGTTGCGTGGCATGTAAAAAACCAGGTGGTTGTCGAAATTTCTAATGCGCCATTTCCGTATTCCATCAAGTGGTGGACTTCGGAACTTGAGCAAAGCACCCATGCCAGGTTGCCCCGCGAGATCGTTGAAGGTGGCCTCCGCATTGAGCAGGAAACGCTCCGCAACGTTCATCCCCGCATTTGCTTCGAGATAGTCGAAATGGTCCACCAAATCGGTTCTGGCAGCGGCTCGCAGATGGATGGTGGCCATCAGGATGCTTTTTTGCGCGCCTGGACCCTGGCCAAGGCCTCCGCGCGGATCTCCGTCCAGTCTGTTGCTGTCAGTTCGGTTTCAGCGCTCGCCAGTCCCTTCAATAACTGGGCTTCGAGTTGGTCTTGCGCCCGGCGTACTTCATCCGCGCGGATGAGTTCGCGCATGTATTCACTGGCGCTGCTGTAGCGACCTTGCGCAACCTGGCTGTCCACAAAGTTTTTCAAGGGTTCTGGTAGGGAAATATTCATGCTCTGCATGGTGCACCTCGCTTTTAGACACGGTGCCACGAATGGCATGAAATGGCAAAAATTGGCATGAATGGCCTTTTGGTATCGCATCCGGCACGTCCGTATTCGAATTCATGCATTTTTCTGTCGTAAAATATACGAAACATAGTCGTTTCATATACAAGGTCACCCGATGGGTCTAGTCAAGATTTCCGAGCCGATGCACGAAAACATCCGTGTCGCCAGCGGCGCCCTCAACCGCTCCATCAACGCGCAAGCCGAGCACTGGCTGCGCATCGGCATGATGTGCGAGCTGAACCCCGGCCTGGAATACGGCGAGATCTGCCGGCTGCTGATTCAGGACGAGATCAAGGCCGACGCGGCCATCCTGGCCATGCCGCAGAAGGCGCAAGCCTGATGACCCGCGGTGTGCCCATCCGCAGCGCTGCGGAAATCGACATGGCGCGTAATGCAGGCGGCCTGGCCGCCCGGGTGCTCGCCATGATCGGTCAGCACGTCAAGCCGGGCGTGACGACCGATGAACTCGACCGGCTGTGCCACGACTTCATCGTCGGCGCGCTGAATGCGGTTCCGGCCAACATTGGCTACCACGGTTATCCCAAGACCATCTGCGCTTCGGTCAACCATGTCATCTGCCACGGCATTCCGTCGGACAAGAAACTGAAGCGCGGCGACATCGTGAACATCGACGTGGCGCTGAACAAGGACGGCTGGTTCGGCGATTGCAGCCGCATGTATTACGTGGGTGAACCCACCACGCTGGGCAAACGACTGGTCGATACCACCTACGAAGCGATGTGCGCCGGCATTCGCCAGGTGCGGCCGGGCGCGACGCTGGGTGACATCGGGCACGCCATCCAGACGGTGGCACAGCGCGAACGTTTCAGCGTGGTCAAGGAATATTGCGGCCACGGCATCGGGCTGGTCTACCACGACAAACCGCAGGTGCTGCACTACGGCCGGCGCGGCGAAGGCCTGAAGCTGGAGCCGGGCATGATCTTCACCATCGAGCCGATGCTGAATGCCGGCAAGCCCGATACCCGCGAGTTGCCCGACGGCTGGACGGTGGTCACGCGCGACCATTCCCTGTCGGCCCAGTGGGAACACATGGTGGCGGTGACGGAGACCGGTTTCGAGGTGCTGACACCCTGGCCGGACGGGCTGGGCGATTACCCGCCGGTCGAGGCGGCCGCACAGGCCGCGGTCAGTCCTTGATCGCCAGCAGCGTCAGCCGTATCAGCAATACCGCCAAGGCAATGGCCAGGACGGTGTTCGAGATATTCAGATAGAACTGCGACTTGGCCTGGTAGGCCTGCACCGCGGCCTGGGCCTTGAGGCCCGCTGCACCGTTGAACTTGATCAGTTGTTCGAGTATCTCGGTGGTCACTTCGAATGACTGCGACGACTCCGACAGAAAAAGTTGCAGGGCAGCCGGATCGCCCGGCGGTGCGCCGAGCATCTGTTCGTCCAGGTTCAGGTAAATGTCGCGCTGGCGTTTGTAGGCTTCGTACATCACCCTTTCTTCATAGGGTGTGACGAGCGGTTCGTATTCCTTCTCGACCTGGGCGAGTTCCCTGATGTGCCGGGCCAGCGCGGCCCGGCAATCCATTTGCAGGCACTGGACGTTCTTCAGGAGAATGCGCGCTTCCATGCGGCGCACCTGGTTGAGGCGGCTGTGGATATTCGAGAGCGTGGTGACGCTGGGCAGCCAGTCGGTCGAGATTTCGCTGGTGGCGCGGTACAGGCCCTTGTTGAAGTAATAGGTGCCAAGTCCCGTCACCAGGCAGATGCCAAGGCACACGATGGCAAAACACAGCGTGACGATGCGCGTTGAAAAGCGGATTTTCATGGTGTTGGCGTGAATGCCGGCGAGGCGCTCGGCATGATTTGGACCCGGGACCGTAGGCAGGCTCCGCCATTATCCGGGCCTACCATGATCCGGCGATGGGTGTCGCTGGCAGGCCACACGCCTAAACTGCCGGCCATGCGCGTCTTTTCCGCCCTGATGTTTTCTGCCGTGGTCGCGCTTCTGGCGGGTTGCGCCAGCCCGCCGCCTGCCCATTTGCGCGGCAAGCCGGTGGTGGTGTATCCGGAGTTGAGCACCGACCAGTCGTCCGACATCGCCGTCCACGCGCTCGGCCTGGTGGGCACGCCCTACCGTTATGGCGGCAACACGCCGGCCGGTGGATTCGATTGCAGCGGCCTGATCGGCTACGTGTATCGCAGCCGGGCCGGTGTCTCGCCGCCACGCACGGTGGGCGAGCTGGCGGGTTTCGGCCGGCCCATCGAGGCCGCTGAGCTGCGCACCGGCGACCTGGTGATCTTCGGTGTCGGCCGGCCCAGCCATGCGGGCATCTATGTCGGCGAAGGGCGCTTCGTGCATGCGCCGTCCACCGGCGGCGCGGTGCGGCTGGACCGGCTGACTTCGACCTATTGGGCCCGCCAGCCGACCTCTTATCGCCGACCCTGAACCTTGCCGGCGAAAGGCGGTCAGGCCGTTTTGGCCATCTTCGCCTGCAGCTGGTCGAATTCCGCCGCAAACCGTGCGCCGGGGCGCGCGGCGCAGCGGTCCACCCAGGCATCGATCACCGGCACGCCAGGTTTGCCGAACCAGGCGTAGGGCGATGCCAGCAGCAGGTCGACCGCGGTGAAGCGTTCGCCCAGCAAAAAGTCGTGGTCGCCCAGCGCGGCTTCCAGACGGGCATGGATTTCCGGGTTGCCGCGGAAGGTGTATAGCAGGGCCGGATGCGTGATTTTCAGGGTGTCGAGAATGATCACCGGCTCCATCACGCCCGCATACCAGGCAAACCAGCCGAGGTAGGCGCCGCGTCGCGGGTCGTCGTGCGGAATGTTCAGCTCGCGCGCCGGGAACAGGTCGGCCAGGTGCTGGAAGATGGCGATGGTCTCGCCGATGCCCACGCCGTCCTGCACCAGGTAGGGCACCTTGCCTTCCGGATGCGGGTTGTGCGGGTCGGCCTGGCCGGTGCCGTCCTGGCGGCGGACGTTCACGATCTCGATGTTCACCTGGTCGAGTGCATCGAGTTCCTTGAGCAGGGCGACGGCACGGGTCGAACGGCTGATGGGGGCGTGGAAAAGGGTCAGCATGAAAGGCTCCTCGGGTTGTGTCTGCTGGATGGGACAGCTGCTAATCTAGCCAGCCCAACTGCCAATTCCTGTCAGCTACCCGATGGCCCGTTCCGATCGTCTTTTTCGCCTGCTGCAGGCTTTGCGCACCTTGCCGGCGCCGGTCACCGCGGCCCGGCTCGCAGAAGAAACCGGGGTTTCGGTGCGCTCGATCTACCGCGACATCGAGTCGCTGCGGGCCAGCGGCGCCGACATCGGCGGCGAGCGTGGCTACGGCTACTGCCTGATCGAGGACGGCACGCTGCCGCCGCAGATCTTCAACCGCATCGAGATCGAGGCGCTGGTGCTGGGCCTGGGCGAGGTGCGGCAGCTGGGTGATCCTGCGCTGGCGGATGCGGCCGCCGCGGTGCTGGCCAAGGTGGCCGCCACGCTGCCTTCGGTGGCGCAACAGCATCTGCTGCATGCCGTGTCGCAGGTGCACCGCTTCGACCAGCGGTATCCGGCACTGCCGGACATGCGGCTGATCCGGGAGGCCTGCTGGCGTGAAGAGTCGTTGACGCTGCGCTACTGCGACCGCAACGGGCAGGTCACCGGCCGCAGCATCTGGCCGCTGGCCATCGTCTACCTGGACCGGGCGCTGGTGCTGCTGGCCTGGTGCTGCCTGCGCGAGGGGTTCCGCCAGTTCGTGGTCGAGCGCATCGTCACCGTCGAGGCGGAAGGGGCGAGTTTCCGGCCGCGCCGCGTGGCGTTGCTGCGCACTTACCTGACCGAACTGACGCAGCGCTGAAACGCCGGTCGCAGGCTCATACGCCTTCGCCGCGCATGCAGGCCTTGCCGGCTTCGGTCAGGCGGATTTCCGCGCCTTCGGAAGTGGCGGGCACGGTTTCACCGGTGCCCGGCCTGACGGCTTCCACAAAACCCCGGCCGATGAAATATTCGAGGATGTCCGGCGGCAAGGGAGTGCCGTGGGACACATCGCGCATGGCCGCCTGGGCCTGGGCTTTGGGCAACATGACGGGTTCTGGGGAGTGGTGGGTGCGGCGATTTTGCGGCGACCGGCTTGGCGGCTCAACCGGGTCCGGCCAATGACCGGACGGCCGGGTCACCGACCGGTGTTCCGGGCACCGGGCTGCGGGGGCCGTAATGCCGCACGGCGCCGCCGAGTTCGACCGCGCCGATGTCCGGCGCCTTGCCGGCAAAACCGTCGTTGATGGTGGGCAGCGGCACGCCCGCATCGACCAGCTTCGAACCGGCCGAAGGCGTGAAGTCGAAGTCTTCCGGCGCGTAGATGCGCTGGATGTCTGCACGGTCGGGCGGCGACAGGCGGATGAAGTCGGCATAACCGATTTCGAGGCTGTGGCGTTCCTGGCCGCTGGTGTCGGTCACCTCTCGCAGCGTCTTGAACGGTCGTTTGACGACCGGTTTCGTCCAGTCCCTGCCAACGTCGAAAGGTGGCGTGTTCCATTCATGGCCGTGCGGCGCATCGGCACCGAAGGCCAGGGCGTTGTAGTCGGACCGGCCGTGGTTCGAATAGCTGCTCAGGCGCAACAGGGGCAGCGCCGGTTTCACCGCCAGGATGGCGTTGTTGGCCAGGAAGAGGTTGGCCGAATCCATCTGCACTTCCCCGACGAAGGTGTTCTGGTACAGCACCACGTTGGCAGCGGTGCTGACCTTCATGACGCCGCTGGTGGTGGTGTTGTAGACCAGGTTGCGGAAGAAATAGACCGGCCCGCCGATCATCGGCGTGGCACTCAGTGCGCCGGCGATGCTGTTGAAGCAGCGGTTGTCGAAAACCCGGATGTTGTGCGCGCCGCCATCGCTTTCGATGCAGTTGTCGCTCATGTTGAAGATGTCGTTGCCGTGGAAGTCGATGGACACCGGCACGCGGTCGCGTTTCTCCAGGCCCTTGTCGTCCACGTCGGGGTCGCCATAGGTGGCGACGTCGATGCCGTCGTGCCAGTTGGCGATGTAGTTGTAGGCGACGACATGGCCCTGGCCATAGAGCTTGACCGCGTATTCCGAGCCTTCGGGGCCGCCGAGTTTTTCCGGGAAGCCTGGCAGCTTTTCCCAGGCGGCGCCGATCCAGCCCATCATCTTCTGCGGGTCGTGGCGGCCGATGAAGCTGTTGTCGGCGATGTAGAAGTTCTTCGAGCCCGACCAGTCGGCCTGCACACCCCGGCCGATGTCGTAAAGGCGCGAATGCTTGAGGGTGAAACCGCTGCTGCCGGCGATGTTCTTCAGGCCCAGCAGGAACACCAGGTTGGCATTGCGGAAGGTGATGCCCTCGAAATAGTGGTAGTTGGCGCCCATCAGGTTGAAGAAGGTCTGCGCGCCGTCGCCGTCGAAGATCACCTCGCCGTCGCCGGCCGCCTTGATGGCGATGGGTTTTTCGGCGGTGCCGCTGGCGGTCAGGTAATAGGTGCCGTCGAACAGGGTGCTCAAGGCGTTGTAGCCGGGGTGGGGCAGTCCGTTGAGGTAACGCACCCGATCCGACTGGTAGGTTCCGGCATGCACCAGGATCGTGTCGCCCGGCACCACCCGGGGCGGGAACGTGCCCTGAAAGTCGGAACTGGCCGCGCCCTGGTAATAGGCCTCCATCAGGCCGGTGAAGGCTGGTTCCTGCTTCACGCCCGTCCAGCCGATGGGGTACACGTGGTAGACCTTGCCGCCGGCGGCGGGCATGGGTTCGGGCCGGGTGCGGACGGTGGTGGTGACCGTCTTCCTGCCGGAGACGCCGTCGGGGTCGGCCAGGCTCAGGCGCACCTGGTAGCTCGTGCCGGGCGCCAGGTCGAAGATGCTGCCGGCGAACATGTCGGGGCTGGTGTAGCGGTTGGGGTCGGGGTGGAAGTCGGCGCGTGGCGGGACCAGATTGCCCACCCGTTCGCCCTGCAGCCGCAGCAGCGGCAGTGCCTTGCGCCAGGCGTTGCTGCCGACCTCCCGGTAAGCGACTTCGACGGACGCGTTACGGTTGGCGTCGCCCTGCATGCGCCATTCGAGGCCGATGGATTGCAGCGTGGGTGGTTCCACCCACAGGTCCTGCGGCGTGACGCGGTCGGCAGCGTTTGCCAGACTGGAAACCAGGCCCAGGGCGCAGGCCAGCGAACCGGCAAGGAATCGCCGTGCGGATTTTTTGGGGAGTGTCATCGGTGCGTCGTGTCCAGCCGAGGGATTGATGTGGGTCCATTCTGCAGGGAGCCCGGTTTTCGTAGGTGTTTTCCCTTGACTACGTGCCGCAAGACGTTTCCTTACATCCAGTGCGGTTTGCGATACGTATCTTGCGTGCGGCACGGCGAGTCGGCTGTACGACTGTGCTTGCACCACCACTCCCAATGCGCAATCCGAGGAAAAAATGAAATTACACAAGTCTTCCCTGGCCTGTCTGCTGCCCCTGTCGGCGGTGTTTCTTGCGGTCGCCGTCCCGGGCATCGCATCCGCTTCGAGTCATCGGGAGGCTCCCTACATCGCAGGCCAACCACGGGTCGACGCCAGTGATTTCTACATGTTCAACAGCTACGAACCCGGACGTGCCGGTTTTGTCACGCTGATCGCCAATTACCAGCCGCTGCAGGCTCCGTACGGCGGCCCCAACTACTTCCAGATGGATCCGAACGCGCTGTACGAGATCCATGTCGACAACAACGGCGACGGCCGTGAAGACGTCACCTTCCAGTTCCGGTTCACCAACACGCTCAAGGGCATCGCCCTGCCGATCGGCTCCAAGGGCGTGCCGATTCCGCTGATCCAGGCCGGCGCGGTCAGCGCGCCCAACGCCGCCACGCTCAACGTGAACGAAAGCTACACCGTGACCATGGTGCAGGGCGATCGCCGCACCGGCTTGCGCGCCGCCGTCACCAATACGGCGGGCGGGTCTGCCACGTTCGCCAAGCCGGTCGACAACATCGGCACCAAGACCATCCCCGACTACACAGGCTACGCGGCCCAGCACATCTACAACGTCAACATCCCGGGCTGCGGCGTGGGCAAGGTGTTTGTCGGACAACGCAAGGATCCGTTCGCCGTGAACCTGGGCGTGGTGTTCGACCTGGTGCATGCAGATGCCGCCACGCTGACCGATTCGAGCAAGATCAACGCCGCGCCCAACTCGCTGGACGGCGTGAACGTCACATCGCTGGCGCTGGAAGTGCCGGTCAGCTGCGTCACTGCGGCCACCGACCCGGTGATCGGCGGCTGGACCACGTCCAGCGTGCGCCAGGGCCAGCTGATCGACCCTACGCCGGTGGCCGGACACATCACCACACCGAAGCCGGGTGGCGCGTGGACCCAGGTTTCTCGCCTCGGCCAGCCGCTGGTCAACGAACTGGTGATCGGCCTGCCCATGAAGGACCGTTTCAACGGCAGCAAGCCGTCGGGTGATGCACAGTTCATCGACTACGTGACCAACCCGACGCTGCCGGCGCTGCTGGACATCGCGCTCGGCATCAAGGCCGCGCCGACCAACATCCCGCGCAACGACCTGGTGACCACCTTCCTGACGGGTATCAAGGGCGTGAACCAGCCGCTGAACCCGACGCCTTCTGAAGTGCTGCGACTCAATACCTCGATCGCCGCCACGCCTGCCGCATCGCAGGGCCGGCTGGGAGTCGCCGGTGGCGACAACGCCGGCTACCCCAACGGCCGTCGCCCGAAGGACGACGTGGTCGACATTTCGCTGGCGGTGGTCGAAGGCGGTCTGTGCGTGCTGAACGGCACCGGCAACAGCCTGCAGATGGGTGCCGCGTGCAATCCTTCCGCCGTGCCGCTGGGCATGACCGCGCTGAAGCTGCATGACGCGGTCGACCAGGCTGTCGTCCCGCTGCTGGGCACCTTCCCGTACCTGTACACGCCCACCCCCGGTGCCCAGTAAAGGCACAGGCAAACAATGCAAGGCATGACCATGAAGAAGACCCAAGGAAACCGGTACGCCGCGCTGGCCGGCACCGCCCTGGCGGCATCGATGCTGCTGGCGGGTTGCGGCGGCGGCGGTGGCAACACCATGACCACGCAAAGCGTGCCCGGCACGGTGGATGCGCCGCTGGTGCCGGTGCCGGCCAGCGCCAGCAGCTCGGTCGCGTCGATGATCGCGTACCTCAAGTCGCTGGTGAGCGATGAGACCTCGCCGCCGCTGGACGTGACCAACTTCGCTCCGCCGAAGCCCGACGACCAGGACTCGACCGCGCTGTAATGTCGACTGCGACACGGCGCTGGTCCGCCCTTGGCGCCGTGTCCCTCCTGCTGGCGCTGACCGCGGGGGTGCATGCGGCGCCCCTCGTTCCGACGTCGGACGACGAGCTGATCGAAAAACTGCCTGCCAGCGCGCTCGCGCGCCGGCAGGCCAGCCGCGATACCGGCGCTGCACGCGGTGCGCGTCCGATGGACGCCATGCGGGCGGTGACAGAAGCTCGCGCACTTCTGGATGTGGCGCGGTCCGATGGCGATCCGCGAGCTGCGGGCCAGGCTCTGGCGCTGCTGGCCCCCTGGCAGGACGACCCCCGAGCGCCGTCCGCCGTGATGCTGATGCTGGCCACGGTCGAGCAGTTCCTTCATGCGTTCGATCGCGCATCCAGCCGGCTCGAAAGACTGGTCCGGCTCGACCCGCGCCAGCCGCAGGCCTGGCTGACACTGGCGACGTTGCGCCGCCTGCGTGGCGATTACCGGGCCTCGGACGAAGCCTGCCACGCGTTGCTGGGCCTGGGTGTGGCCCTGCACGGCCAGGCCTGCCTGGCGGAAAACAAGGCCCTGCGAGGCGACACAGACGCTGCACGCACCGTGCTGCTGGCATTGCTGAAGACCACCGCAGACCCCGGCAGCCGCAACTGGCTGTTCACCACACTGGCCGAAGCCGAACAAAGGGCCGGTCACCCCCGCCAGGCCGATGCTGCCTTTGCCGGCGCGCTTTCGGCCGCCGACGACGGCTACACCGTCATCGCCTATGCCGATTTCCTCATCGACCAGCAGCGCCCGCAGCAGGCGCTGAAGCTGCTCGCCGGCCAGCCGCGCAGCAACGACGCGGTGCTGCTGAGGCTGGCCATCGCCGGCCGGGCAGCCGCCACGCCGCAAGCCGCTGCCGATGTCGCCGAGCTGGGCGAACGGTTTGCCCAGGCGGCGCTGCGCCCCGGCGGGATCGACGGCCATGCGCGTGAACACGCGATGTACTGGCTCCATGTGCGGGACGATCCCAAGGCCGCGCTGGCACTGGCTGGGCAGAACCTGCTGCTGCAGCGGGAACCGATCGATCTTTTGCTGTATGCCCGCGCCGCCAGGGCCGCGGCTGCACCAGCCTGCCGGACGGCTTTGCTCGACCTCCAGAAAACCATGGGCCTGAAGGACCGCCGGCTCGATGCACTGCCATGAACGATCACCTGCCATGCGCGGCTTGAAACGGATGCTCCGGCTGTTGCTACTGGCCTGCCTGTGCTGGGTCGGCGCGGCCCAGGCCCACAAGGCCAGCGATGCCTATCTGCAGTTCGACAAAACGGGCGACGACCGCCTGCACCTGCGCTGGGACATCGCCCTGCGTGACCTCGACGCGGTCCTGCCGATCGATGCGAACAGCGACGGCGATTTGCGCTGGGGAGAAGTGCGGCAGGCCTTCCCGGCTATCGACGCCTATCTGCTGCCGCACCTGCAATGGCCGGCTCGCTGTGTGCCGTCCGTGCCGCAACATGGTCTCGAACGTCGCAGCGATGGCGCCTACGTCGTGCTGCAGATGGAGGCCGGCTGCCCGCTGACGCCGGACTTCGCCATCGGCTACACCCTGTTCGCCGACATCGATCCCACCCATCGCGGACTGATGACGGTCAACATGGGCGACGGCGAACCCCGTGTGGTGCCGCTCGACCCGGCGCACCCGTCGACCGTCGATTCGCAGGCCGGCGCCGCGGAGGCCGCCGCGCCGGCCTCTTTCGTCGCCGAAGGCATTCACCACATCCTCACCGGCTACGACCACATCCTGTTTTTGCTCAGCCTGCTGCTGCCGGCGGTGGTGCGCCGGGAAGGCGCGCACTGGGTGCCGGTCGGCCGTGCGCGCGATGCATTGGCGCCGGTGCTGGGCGTGGTGACGCTGTTCACGCTGGCCCACTCCATCACGCTGGCGCTCGCGGCTTTCGGCCTGGTTTCCCTGCCATCGGCGTTCATCGAACCGGCGATCGCCGCAACCATCATCGTGGCCGCCGCAGACAATCTGCGCCCGGTCTTCGGCCGCCTGCGTTACCTGGTCACCTTCCTGTTCGGCCTGATCCACGGATTCGGTTTTGCCGGCGCGCTGCAGGAAATGAACCTGCCGCCGCTGGCGTTCGCCTGGGCGCTGGTCAAGTTCAATCTCGGCATCGAGACCGGGCAGCTGGCGCTGGTGGCCGTGGCGGTGCCGCTGCTTTTCGTGCTTCGCCGCTGGTCGGGATACCGGCCATACGTGCTGCAGGGCGGTTCGGTGATCGCCGTCGTTCTGGCCGGCATCTGGCTGGTGGAACGGGTCGGCAATGTGGTGATCCTGCCGTGGACACCGTGACGGCCGTCCCGGTGTTTCCGGCCCGTTCGCTTCAGGCCGGATCCATCTCCAGGCGATTGCGGCCACGCTGCTTGGCCTTGTAGAGCTGTCGGTCCACCGCGTCGATGAAAGCCAGCGGGCTGTCGTCGCTGGTGGGCACCAGGGTGCCGATGCCCACGCTGACGGTGAGCAGGGGCGCGACGGGAGAGGCCGCATGCGCGATGGCGGCGTCGGCCACCGCCTGGCGGCAACGTTCGGCCACCGCACGGGCCGCTTCGGCGGTGGTGTCCGGCAGCACCAGCACGAATTCCTCGCCGCCGTAACGTGCCACGAAGTCTTCGTCGGCCCGTGCCGCGGAGGCCAGCGCCGCAGCCACCTGTTTCAGGCTTTCGTCGCCTTGCACATGGCCGTAGCAGTCGTTGTATTGCTTGAAGAAATCGATGTCGAAAAGCACCAGCGACAGCGGCCGCGAAAGGCGCTGCGCCTGGTTCCATTCGTGTTCGAAAACGCTGTCGAACTTGCGGCGATTGGCCACGCCGGTCAGGCCGTCGCGGAAGGAGAATTCTTCGAGCTGTTTTTGCAGACGCAGAAGTTTCTGCTCGGTCTTCTTCTGTTCGCTGATGTCGAACATGAAACCCACCAGCGACAGCACTTCGCCGGCCTCGTTGCGCACCACGTGCACCACGTCGCGGATCCAGACGTATTCGCCGCTGGAGGTGAGCGCCCGGTAGTCGGCTTCGTGGTCCACACCCGACTGCGATTGCGATATGCAGAAGTTGACCACCCATTCGCGGTCTTCCGGGTGCATGCGGGCCGCCCAGTCGTTTACCGTCATCCAGCTTTCGGGTGTCCAGCCCAGCAGCTTCTGGATCTGCGGCCCGACGTAGGCGAAGGTGGCGGTCGCCCAGTCGATCTTCCAGGGGATGGCCTTGGTCGATTCGAGCAAGGTGCGGTAGACGTCGTTGTCGGGTTCGATGGTTTTCACGGGACGGGCCTGACGTTCTGGCGTTTGGGGCAACTGTGCGAATGGCGCGGCGGATTATCAGGGGGGCGCGTGTCGGTGGTGTTGGTTTCGTGGACCGTGGTGCGAGCTTCGGATGCACCCATGCAAGGCTTGGGCCGGCCGCCTAAGTTCGCCGACCACTCTTCCACTGATGAATGCAACCATGTCTTTTCCATATGCCATGAACTGGGTTTACGGCAGCAACTGGCCTGCGCCTGTCCAGCAGCTTCACGCCCAGCGCCCGGTGCACATGCCCTTGCCGATGCCGATGCAGGCTGTGCCGGTGGCGCCGGCGGCCAACCATTTCTTTGCCGCAGCGCCTTCTTATCCCGCGAGCAACATGCCGGAAATGTGGACCCGGCTGGGACCTTTCATCGCGCAGTCGCCCACCCTGCGCAGCCAGTTGGCGCAGTTGTCGCAGGCGGGCTGGACGGTGCAATGGACCCAGACGCAGGGATGTTTATGCGATCCGGAAAAACACCAGATCATCATCAACACGGCCTTGCCCGATGCCGTGGTGATGCAGCACCTGGCACACGAAATCCGCCATGCATTCGAAATGCCGGTGGACGTCTGGTCCCATGCCAGCGACGTGCAATACGCCTCGGCCAAGATGCGCAACGAAGCTGTCGCGGTGGTCAATCACATGCAGGTGCGTTCCGAGATATTCAAAGCCTCCGGGCACGACATCGGTTATTCGCAACCCGACCAGGCCTATTACGAAAACGCCCTGAATTTCGGTCGCTGGCATGGCAACGAAGAACGGACGCTTCAGCACATGCAGCGTCTGATGGCGTGGGAGGTGACCGGCGTGCACCACCGCCCCTATTGGGAGGTTTATGTCAATTTCTGGCGCATCAGCCGTGGGCTGCCATCGGTTTTCGTGCCGCAAGCCATGTGCGAAAGCCAGCGTGCGCAGGCATGGGCTGCGCTGGCCAGTGAAATGACCGCCCGCTGAGCCGCTTCAGCCGACCCGGTTGAACCACCACAGGGACAGCATCGACGCGGCCACCGCCAGTGCCGCCGCCACCAAAGCGAAAAGTGCCGAAATCTCGGTCTCGTGTTTTTCGACCGTCAGCCGCGAACTGAGGGTGTCGTAGATTTTCTTCAGGTCGGCGGCGGTGCCGGCGTAGAAATATTCGGCCTGGGTCTTGGTGGCGATGGCCTTGAGGGTTTCTTCATCGAGCTTCACCCGCATCGACCAGCCCTCGAACCCGATGGTGTCGCCATCGCGGGTACCGACGCCGACCGTGTAGACACGCACGCCGCGGTCGGCCGCGAGCTGGGCGGCTTCGAGCGGGTCGACGCCGGTGGTGCGCTGGCCGTCGGTCAGCATCACGATGGCGGCCGAACCGTAGGAGCCTGGCGGCACCGGTCGCGGCGGGGCGGCAGCGGGCTGGCGGCTCTCGTCGAGCGACATGGCGCCGTTGGTACTGGGGCGGTTGGCGCCCAGCGCGGACATCTCGATGCCGGAATTGGGAAACAGGGTGGCCAGCGCCATCACGATACCGTTGCCGGTGGCGGTGCCGCGCTGCAGCTGAAAACTGTCGATGGCTTTCTCCAGGTCTTCACGCGACTGCGTCGGCAGCTGAGCCACCTGCGCGCTGCCGGCAAACGCCACGATGCCGACCCGCACCCGGCGCGGCAGTTCGGCGATGAATGACTTGGCCGCCTGTTGCGCCGCCACCATGCGGTTGGGCTGGACGTCGGTAGCGCGCATGCTGGCAGAGACGTCGATGGCCAGCATGATGGTCTGCTCCTGCAGCGGCAGGGCGATGGTGGCCACCGGCCGGGCAGCGGCCAGCAGCATGGCGGCCACTGCCAGCAGCATCAGCAGCGGCGGCAGGTGACGGCGCCAGCCCGGCCCCTTGCCCACCGCCTCGCGCACCAGCGACAGGCTGGCGTACTGCACAGCCAGCTTGCGGCGCCGGCCCAGCATCCATAGGTACAGCGCCACCAGCAAGGGCAGTAACAGCAGCAGCCACAGGAATTGCGGCCACAGGAAGTCGGGAGTCGGAAGCGCGTCGATCCAGCGACGAACATGGCTCAGCCACGATGCCATCAGGCCGGAGAAGGAGGAGGGCGTTGTCGGCTGGGTCGGCATCGGGATCTTCAGGCGGCTTGGGGCGGCTTCAGGCTGCGTGCGCCGGCGCCGGCAGGCGACGGGCGCGGCGGCGGCGCAGGTCGGCAAAACGGGCGATGGCGTCGGGCAGGTCGCAGGCGGTGGTGAGCTCCAGCGCGTCCGCACCGGCGACGGCGAAACGTTCGCGCATCACCTGCTCGCGGGCGGCCGCGGCGCGGGCGAAACGCTGTCGGAACATCCGGTCGTGGGTGTCCACCAGCAGCTGTTCGCCGGTTTCGGCATCACGCAGGGTGAGCAGTCCCACGTCGGGCAACGATTGTTCGAGTGGATCGACCAGCCGCACCGCGATCACATCGTGCCGTTCGGCCAGCCGTGCCAGAGGCCGTTCCCAGCCGGGAGGACTGATGAAGTCGGACACCACGAACACGGTTGAACGGCGGCGCAACCCACGGCCGGCGGCCTGCAACCAGCCGGCCAAGCCTTCGTCGCCGGCCACCGGCGGCAGGCGTTTTTCCATCTGTTGCAGCAAATGCATGACCTGCGCGCGACCACCGCGTGCCGGTAGCCAGCCGGCATTGCCGCTGCCGCCGAGCAAGCCGCCGACGCGGTTGCCGTGGCGGGTCAGAAGGCGAGCCATCAAAGCGATGAATTCGGTCTGCAGCACCCGTTTGGTCCGCGCGGTCGAGCCGAAATCCATCGATGCGCTGCCGTCGGCGATCAGGCAGGCGCTCATCTCGCGGTCTTCGGTGAAGACCCGCAAATGCGGGTTGTCGAGCCGGGCGGTGACGTTCCAGTCGATGTGGCGCACGTCGTCGTTCGGCTGGTACTCCCGCAGGTCGGCCAGATCCAGCCCGGCACCGCGCGACAGCGTGGGAAAGCCGCCCTGCAGCAGTCCGTCGAGGCGGCGCAGGGCAGTCCACTCGACGCGCCGCAGCAGCGCGGCGGCGGACTCAGGCTGCGCGTTTTTCGTATTCATGCTGAAGAGGCTTGGGCGGCTTCGGGACCTTGGCCATCAGCTTCTCGATCAGCCCGTCCGCGGTGACGCCCTCGGACAACGCCTCGTACGACAGCGACATGCGGTGCCGGAACACGTCCGGTACCAGGTCGGCCATGTCCTCGGGCAGCGCATAGTCGCGGCCGCGCATCATGGCCAGCGCGCGCGACCCTTCGGCCAGGTTGATGGTGGCGCGCGGGCTGGCGCCGTACTGCAGCAGCCGCGCCAGGTCGGGCAGGCCGTGTTCGGCCGGGCGGCGGGTGGCGGCCACCAGGCGCACCGCGTATTGCAGCAGCGACGGGTCGACATACACCCGACGGCAGGCGGCCTGCAATTCGGCCAGCTGTGCGGTGGTGGCGACCGGCGTGGCGGGAGCGGGCGGGTGCATGGCGCGCTGCACGATGACGAACTCTTCCTCGTCGCTCGGGTAGTCGACCAAAACCTTCATCATGAAACGGTCGACCTGCGCCTCGGGCAACGGATAGGTGCCTTCGGTCTCGACCGGGTTCTGGGTGGCCAGCACCACGAAGGGCGATGGCACCCGGTGGGTTTCGCCGGCGATGGTCACCTGGCGTTCCTGCATCACTTCGAGCAACGCGCTCTGCACCTTGGCGGGCGCGCGGTTGATTTCATCGGCCAGCAGCAGGTTGCAGAACACCGGGCCCAGCGCGGTGCTGAACTCGCCCGTCTTCTGGCTGTACATGCGGGTGCCGACCAGGTCGGCCGGCACCAGGTCGGGCGTGAACTGGATGCGCTTGAAATTGCCCTGGATGGCATGCGCGAGGGTCTTCACGGTCAGCGTCTTGGCCAGCCCGGGCACACCTTCGACCAGCATGTGGCCCTGCGCCAGCAGCGACACCATCACCCGCTCCAGGAATCGGTCCTGGCCGACGACGATGCGTTTGACTTCGAAGAGCACCTGCTCCATCAGGGTGGCGGTCTGGTCGCGGGCGGATGTGTCCATGGGGGTCTGGTGGTCTCGTCGGATGTCAGAAAGGCGGCATGGCCGCGGCGGAGGCGGCGTTCTCAATCGGCACGGCAAAACCGATGCCCAGGAAAGTGCGGTGCTGCGTCGGGTTCAGGATGGCGGTGACGATGCCGACGACTTCGCCGTCCATGGTGACCAGCGGGCCGCCCGAATTGCCGGGGTTGGCGGCGGCGTCGAACTGGATGAGGTTGGACAGCTGCTGTTTGCCTTCAGGCGACAGAAATCCACGTTTCAGGCCCGAGACGATGCCCGACGACACCGAAGGCCCGATGCCGAAAGGGAAACCGATCGCCGCCACCTCATCGCCCGGCCGCAGCGATGCGGTGGTCTTGAGCGTCGCCGCGGCCAGGTCGTCGGGAATCTTGTGGGCCTGCAGAACGGCCAGGTCGTTTTCGGCCTGCACGCTGATGACGCTGGCTACGCTTTCCAGCCCGTCGGAGAAGGTAACCCGGATGTGGTCCGCGCCGGCCACCACATGCAGATTGGTGAGGATGACACCCTTGTCGACGATCACCACACCGGTGCCGATGCCGCGCTCGATCTCGCCTTCTTCCTTGGGTTTGTATTTGCCCTTGCCGATTTTTTCGCTCTTGTCGTAGGCCACCACACGCACCACGGAAGGCGCGACCTTGTCGGCGGCACGCGCCACGGCCGACGGCAGCACGGCTTTTTCCAGGGTGTGGCGCACCGCTGCGTCGATATCCTTCTGGGTGACGGCCGGAGCGGCGGGGCGGAAGGCGACTACCAGCGCCACGATCAACGCCGCACCGGCCAGCGCGGGTGTCAGGCTAAGCCGGGTGATGTGCCAGAAGCGTTGCTTTCGGAAACTTCGGGAAGTCGAGGAAATGGTTCGCCGGCCGGGCGGGGCCGAGGCGGACGGTTCGGGTGATACAGCCTGCGCCAGCACAGCATCGATCTGCGGTGGAGTCTCCGCGGGGCGTCGGGGGCTGCTGTAGAGGGCTGGCCTGCGCATTCCGAAGGTTTCCTGAAAAAGGGTTCGGGATGAAGCTGTCGTCCACACCCTAGCACGATTTGTAAGGTAATGCGCGTCCGAATGCCTGTTGCAACAGGCCGTCCGGCGCGGCTCGGGCATCATTCTGCAAATGAGTTCCTGGATCGATACCCACTGCCATCTCGATGCATCCGAGTTCGACACCGACGGCGATGCCATGCGCCAGGCGGCGCGCCGGGCCGGTGTGGCCTGGTGTGTGGTTCCGGCCATCGGCGTGTGCAATTTCGACGCGGTGACCGGCTGGGCACGACGACATGGCGATGCATATGCCCTGGGCATCCATCCGCTGTTCACCGGTCAGGCGGGCGACGACGATCTGGCGCTGCTGGAAGCGCGGCTGCAAATCAGCCGCGACGACCCGCGGCTGGTCGCCATCGGCGAAATCGGCCTCGACTACTTCGTGCCCGGACTGGACGACGCCCGCCAGCAGCACTTCTTCCGCGAACAGTTGCGCCTGGCCCGGCGTTTTGACCTGCCGGTGCTGCTGCATGTGCGGCGCTCGGTCGACATGGTGTTGAAGCATCTGCGTGAAGTCGGCGGCAGCGGCGCCGGCCGCCATCGGTGGCGCGGCATCGCCCATGCCTTCAACGGCAGCCAGCAGCAGGCGGAGACTTTCATCGGACTGGGCCTGAAACTCGGCGTGGGCGGCACCGCCACCTTCGACCGCGCCCGCCAGGTGCGCCGGGTGGTCGAAACCGTGCCGCTGCAGGCGCTGGTGATGGAGACCGATTCGCCCGACATTCCCCCTCACTGGCTGTATCGCGACGCCGAACAGCGCGCCGACGGTTCGCCGCAGGGGCGCAACACGCCGGTGGAACTCCCGGCCATCGGTGCCGTGGTCGCCGGGCTGCGGGGTATTTCCCCGGATGAACTGGCACGTGCCACCACCGAAAACGCCTACGAAGCCATGCCGCGCCTGCGTACCTTGGCCGATACGTCTTTAGGCGACACTTCCGCCCCATGAGCCGACCCACCCGCCGCACACCCACAGCACTGCCGGAAGTGCAGTTTTCCGATTACGGCGATGTCCGCAGCCTGCACCTGGGCTCGATATGGATCCAGGGTTCCATGTGGCTCGACGCGCCGGACGACATCGAACTCGAATATGTGCAGCGCATGATGGCCTGGCTGCTGTTCGTGGAGGCTCCGTCGGTGATGGGCCGCCACGCCATGCAGCTGGGCCTGGGCGCCGCTGCACTGACCAAGTTCAGCCGCCGCAAGCTGCGCATGAAGACCACCGCCATCGAACTCAACCCGGGTGTGGTGCATGCCTGCCGGGGCTGGTTCAAGCTGCCGGCCGACGATGCCAAGCTTTCGGTCATCGTGGCCGACGCCGCCGCCGAGATCAAGAAACCGAAGTGGGCCGGAACGGTCGATGCCCTGCAGGTCGACCTGTACGACGAGGAAGCCGCCGCGCCGGTGCTGGACAGCGCAGATTTCTATCGCGACTGCCGGGCCCTGCTGACCGAAGACGGCTGCATGACCGTCAACCTGTTCGGCCGCGCCGCCAGTTATGCGCGCAGCCTGGAACAAATTTCCGAAGCCTTTGGGGAGTCTGCCGTGTGGGCCTTCAAGCCCACCCGCGAGGGCAACACGGTGGTGCTGGCCCAGCGCACGCCCAGCCGGCCCGACCGCGCCACGCTGCTGGCCCGGGCCGAGGTCATCCACGCCCGCTGGGGCCTGCCGGCGCCCAAGTGGCCGCGTGTGTTCAAACCCGTCATCGCTTCCATGGCTTCCGCCGTTTGAAACCATGAAGACTCCCGCGCCCCGATCCGCCGACGCCCTGCCGATCATCGGCCCGCTGACCTGGCGGCGCATGGTCGACTGGATGCGGGAAGACGACATCATCGGCGCCGAAGAGGCCGAACGCACGATAGCCCGCTGCGCCCGCGCCGAAAGCAGCCAGGCGGCATTGCTGAGGCTGGCCAACGTGTCGGTGGTTCGGCAGTCCGACGGCAAGCCGATGGACCTGGAAATGCTCACCGAATACCTGGCGGGCAAGGCCGGACTGCCATACCTGCGGATCGACCCTTTGCGGGTGGAAGTCGGCAAGGTGGCCGACACCATGAGCGCGGCCTACGCCGAGCGCCACAAGGTGCTGCCGGTGCAGGTGACGGCGCAGGAGGTGGTGATCGCCACCGCCGAACCCTTCATCACCGACTGGATTCCGGAAGTCGAACGCCAGGCCCGTCGCAGCGTGCGCCGGGTGGTGGCCAACCCGGTGGACATCCACAAGTTCACCATCGAATTCTTCGCCCTCGCCAGGTCGGTGCGGGCGGCGCAGAAGGCGGGCGGCAACACCGGCGCGGCCAGCTTCGAACAACTGGTCGAACTCGGCAAGAGCAACCGCCAGCTCGACGCCAACGACCAGGGAGTGGTGCGGGTGGTCGACTGGCTGTGGCAATACGCCTTCGACCAGCGCGCCAGCGATATCCACCTGGAGCCGCGCAGGGAGCAGGGCGTGATCCGGTTCCGCATCGACGGTGTGCTGCACCAGGTCTACCAGATGCCGATCAGCGTGTTGAGCGCCATGACCGCGCGCATCAAGCTGCTGGGCCGCATGGACGTCGTCGAACGCCGGCGCCCGCAGGACGGCCGCATCAAGACCCGCAACCCACGCGGCGACGAAGTCGAAATGCGCCTGTCGACCCTGCCCACGGCGTTCGGCGAAAAGATGGTGATGCGCATCTTCGACCCCGACACCGCGGTGAAGGACCTGGATGCGCTGGGCTTCATGCCGCACGACGCCACCCGCTGGGAAGAGCTGGTGCGGCGGCCGCACGGCATCATCCTGGTGACCGGCCCCACCGGAGCGGGCAAGACCACCACGCTCTATTCGACCCTGAAGCGTGTCGCCACCGAGGAGGTCAACGTCACCACGGTGGAAGACCCCATCGAGATGATCGAGCCGTCCTTCAACCAGGTGCAGGTGCAGCCGCAGCTCGATTTTGGTTTCGCCGAGGGCCTGCGGGCCATGATGCGGCAGGACCCGGACATCATCATGGTGGGCGAAATCCGCGACCTGGCCACGGCCGACATGGCGGTGCAGGCGGCGCTGACCGGGCACCTGGTGTTTTCCACCCTGCACACCAACGATGCGCCCTCGGCCGTCACCCGGCTGATGGAACTCGGCGTGCCGCCGTATCTGCTGAACGCCACGCTGCTCGGCGTGCTGGCGCAGCGGCTGGTGCGCACGCTGTGCAAGAACTGCAAGGTGCCGGACGACGAGGCATCGCGCGAGACGCTGGCCGCTGCGGTCAAGCCCTGGAAACTCAACGGCCCTTATCAGCCGTACAAACCGGTGGGCTGCGTGGATTGCCGCATGACGGGTTATCGCGGCCGCATGGGGCTTTACGAATTGCTCACCGTCAGTGAAGTCTTCAAGGACCGGGTGAACAAGGAGCCGGTGATCGGCGCGCTGCGCCGGCAGGCGGTGGCGGACGGCATGCGGCCGCTGCGGCTGGCCGGGGCGCTCCGGGTGGCGGAGGGACTGACGACGCTGCAGGAAGTGCTGGCGACGACTCCGCCGCTGGACGCGCTGGAATAGCCTTTTCAATAAGGGAACCCGCCACCCTTGCGGGATATCCCTTGGTCCCCGGTAGGTGGAATCCACATCCGGATACGTCCTTCCCGCCTCCACAATCCGCCATTCTCAAATTTTTGTGTTTGGAGAGAGCTGTGAAGATAAAGAGTCGCAAGGACTTCTTCTCGGGCCTGATGTTCCTGTTCGTAGGCATCGCGTTCGCTTGGGGATCCACCAACTACACCATCGGTTCCGGTGCCCGCATGGGCCCCGGTTACTTCCCGCTGATGCTCGGCATCGTGATGGCCATCCTGGGCGCCTGCCTGACGATGACCGCACTGGTGGTCGAGACCGAAACCGGTGACCCGATCGGCAAGTGGGCCTGGAAGCCGCTGGGCTTCGTGATCGTGGCCAACCTCTTGTTCGGCATCCTGCTGGGCGGCCTGCCGAGCATCGGCCTGCCGGCGATGGGCCTGATCATCGCCATCTTCGTGCTGGTCATCATCGGCAGCATGGCCGGCAGCGAGTTCAAGCTCGTGCCGTCCATCATCCTGGCGACCGTGCTGGCCATCGGCAGCTACGTGGCCTTCATCTGGGCGCTGAAGCTCCAGATGCAGGTGTGGCCCACCTTCATCACCGGCTGACACGGGACTGAGATAAAAAATGGACCTGATTAATCACCTCTCGCTCGGTTTCGGCGTCGCCTTCACGCCGATCAACCTGCTGTACTGCCTGGTCGGCTGTATCCTGGGCACGCTGATCGGCGTGCTGCCCGGCATCGGCCCGGTGGCGACCATCGCCATGCTGCTGCCCGCAACCTACGCGTTGCCCCCCGTGTCGGCGCTGATCATGCTGGCCGGTATCTATTACGGCGCCCAATACGGCGGTTCCACCACCGCCATCCTGGTGAACCTGCCGGGCGAATCGTCGTCGGTGGTGACCGTGATCGACGGCTACCAGATGGCGCGAAAAGGCAGGGCCGGACCGGCGCTCGCCGCTGCGGGCCTGGGTTCGTTCTTCGCAGGTTGCGTCGGCACCATCATCCTGGCCGCCTTCGCCCCGCCGCTGACCGAAGTCGCCTTCAAGTTCGGCCCCGCCGAATACTTCTCGCTGATGATCCTGGGCCTGATCGGCGCCGTGGTGCTGGCTTCGGGCTCGCTGCTCAAGGCCGTGTCGATGATCGTGCTGGGCCTGCTGATGGGTCTGGTCGGCACCGACGTGAACTCGGGTGTCGCACGTTTCTCTTTCGACATTCCTGAGCTGACCGACGGTATCGGCTTCGTGGCGATCGCCATGGGTGTGTTCGGCTACGGCGAAATCATCGCCAACCTGGCCAACCCCGAAGAAGACCGCGAAGTCTTCACCGCCAAGGTGTCGGGCCTGATGCCCACCAAGGAAGACTTCAAGCGCATGATCCCTGCCGTCCTGCGTGGCACGGCTCTGGGTGCTGCACTGGGCATCCTGCCCGGCGGCGGCGCGCTGCTGGCTGCTTTCGCTGCCTACACCATCGAAAAGAAGACCAAGCTGCAACCCGGCGAAGTTCCTTTCGGCCAGGGCAACATCCGTGGCGTGGCGGCTCCCGAGTCGGCCAACAATGCCGGTGCACAGACCTCCTTCATCCCGCTGCTGACGCTGGGCATTCCGCCCAACGCGGTGATGGCGCTGATGGTGGGTGCGATGACCATCCACAACATCCAGCCCGGCCCGCAGGTGATGACCAGCAACCCGGAACTGTTCTGGGGCCTGATCGCCTCGATGTGGATCGGCAACGCCATGCTGATCATCCTGAACCTGCCGCTGATCGGCATGTGGATCAAGCTGCTGTCGGTTCCCTACAAGTACCTGTTCCCGTCGATCATCCTGTTCTGCGCGATCGGTGTGTACTCGACCAACAACAACACCTTCGACATCTGGATGGTGGGTGCGTTCGGCATCATCGGCTACATCTTCCACAAGCTCGGTTGCGAACCCGCACCGCTGCTGCTGGGCTTCATCCTGGGCCCGATGATGGAAGAAAACCTGCGCCGTGCGCTGTTGCTGTCCCGCGGCAGCTGGGCGGTGTTCGTGCAGCGTCCCATCTCGGCCGGCCTGCTGGCTGCAGCGGTTCTGCTGCTGATCATCGTGCTGCTGCCTTCGGTGAAGAACAAGCGCGAAGAAGCTTTCGTCGAAGACTGATTCGGCGGGGTCTCTCCCATCCAGAAACGGCGCCTGCGGGCGCCGTTTTTTTTTGTCCATGCGCAGTGGGTCCGGATAATGGGCGCAGACCCAGACCGACCGCAAGAAGGATTTCGTGCCCGCTTCCTTGTCCGCTTCTCCTGCAAACGCTCCTGTTTCCCGCACCTCCGGCCTGGTGCTGGCCACCGTCGGTGCCATCGCCTTCAGCGGCAAGGCCATCATCGTCAAGCTGGCCTACCGCTACCAGGTCGATGCGGTCACGCTGATCATGTTGCGCATGCTGTTCGCGCTGCCTTTCTTCATGGCGCTGGCCTGGTGGGCCGGGCGGCCGCGCAAGGGTGCGGTGCCGCCAAGACTTTTGTTGCGCGACTGGCTGGGGGTGATCGGCCTGGGCGTGTCCGGCTACTACCTGGCGAGTTTCCTGGACTTCGCCGGGCTGGCCTACATCAGCGCCAGCCTCGAACGCCTGATCCTGTACCTCAATCCGACGCTGGTGCTGCTGCTCGGCTGGCTGCTGTACCGCCGCACGGTGCTGCGTGGCCAGGTGGTCGGCATGGCGGTGAGTTATGCCGGTGTGGTGCTGGTCTTCGGACGCGAACTGCATGGCGCCGGCAGTGCCGCCTGGTGGGGCGCGGCCCTGGTGTTCGCCAGCGCCGTCAGTTATGCGGTGTACCTGATCTACAGCGGCCAGATGGTGAAACGTTTCGGATCGCTGCGGCTGGTCGGGCTGGCCAGCACGGTGGCGTGCATCTGCTGCCTGCTGCAGTTCGCGGTGCTTCGGCCATGGTCGAGCGTGCTGGCCGTGGCGCCTCAGGTGCTGTGGCTGTCGGTGCTGAACGCCACGGCCTGCACCGTGGTGCCGGTGTTGCTGGTGATGATGGCGGTCGAACGCATCGGCCCCGCCATGACCGCGCAGAGCGGCATGGTCGGTCCGGTTTCCACCATCCTGCTGGGGGTGCTGCTGCTGGGTGAACCCTTCACCGCGTGGCTGGCGGCGGGCACGGTGCTGGTCATCGCCGGGATCTTCATCTTCGGCCGCGCCCGGGCCTGAAGCCCTGCGCCACTGTGCGGCTTGGCGCCGATCGTATGATTTTGGTTTTTTTACACAACACAACGGAGATGGTATGGACCTGGGTTTGACGGGCAAGTGGGCATTGGTATGTGGCGCCAGCAAGGGCCTCGGCCTCGGCTGCGCGACTGCGCTGGCGGGCGAAGGCGTCAATGTGGTGATCGTTGCGCGTGGTGCGGAACTGCTCGAAAAGGCAGCCGCCGAACTGCGCGGCAAGACCTCGGTCGAAGTGAAGGCCATCGCCGCCGACATCACCACCCCGGAAGGCCGTGCGGCGGTGTTCGCCTATCGCGCCGAATACGACATCGTGGTGACCAACGCAGGCGGCCCGCCGCCGGGCGATTTCCGCGACTGGGACCGTGACGCCTGGATCAAGGCGGTCGACGCCAACATGATCACGCCCATCGAACTGATCAAGGCGACCATCGACGGCATGGCCGGCCGTGGTTTCGGCCGCATCATCAACATCACCTCCAGCTCGGTGAAGGCGCCCATCGAGGTGCTGGGCCTGTCGAACGGCGCCCGCAGCGGCCTGACCGGTTTCGTGGCCGGCGTGGCCCGCAGCAGCGTGGCCGCCCAGGGCGTGACCATCAACAACCTGCTGCCGGGTTCGTTCGACACCGACCGCATCCGCGTGACCATGGAAGGTGCCGCCAAGAAAGCCGGCACCGACGTGGAAACGATCGCCGAGAAACGCAAGCAGACCATCCCGGCACGCCGCCTGGGTACGCCGAAGGAATTCGGCGAGATCTGCGCCTTCCTGTGCAGCACCCAGGCCGCCTACATTACCGGCCAGAACGTGCTGGCCGACGGTGGCGCCTACGCCGGCACTTACTAAACGTCCGCGACGCATCTTTCCAGCCCGGTAAAAACCTCCGCTCCGCAGCAGATATCGACATGACCACGATCGCCGCCCCCTTCGACGTTCCGGCGATTCCGGCCGAACGACTACCCGACCTGCTGCGGGCCATGCCCAAGGCCGAACTTCATGTCCACATCGAGGGTTCGCTCGAGCCGGAGTTGATCTTCGCGCTGGCCGAGCGCAACGGTGTCACGCTGCCTTATGCCAGTGTCGAAACGCTGCGCGAGGCCTATGCCTTCAAGGATCTGCAGAGCTTTCTGGACATCTACTACGCGGGTGCCAGCGTGCTTCTGCAGGAGCAGGATTTCCACGACATGGCGATGGCCTACTTCGCCCGTGCCGCCGCGGACAACGTGGTACGGGCCGAGTTGTTCTTCGACCCGCAGACCCACACTGCCCGGGGCGTGCCGATGGCGACGGTGGTCGGTGGCCTGCACCGCGCCTGTGCCGACGCCAAGGCGGTCTACGGCATCGATGCCGAACTGATCCTGTGTTTCCTGCGCCACCTGAGCGAAGAGGACGCCTTCGACACGCTGCAGCAGGCCTTGCCCCATCTCGACAAGATCATCGGCGTGGGCCTGGATTCGAGCGAAGTCGGCCATCCGCCGGAGAAGTTCGCACGGGTCTTCGCACGCTGCGGCGAACTGGGCCTGCACCGCGTGGCCCATGCCGGCGAGGAGGGCCCGCCGGCCTATATCTGGAGTGCGCTCGACGTGCTGCATGCCGAGCGCATCGACCACGGCGTGCAGTCGGTGCACGACCCGGTGCTGATGCGGCGCCTGGCGGCGGCGCGGATCCCGCTGACCGTCTGTCCACTGTCGAACCAGAAGCTGTGCGTGTTCCCTGACCTTGCCGACCACAACCTGCGGCAACTGCTCGACGCCGGTATCGTGGCGACGGTCAATTCCGACGACCCGGCTTATTTCGGCGGCTACATGAACGACAACTTCCTGCAGGTTTTCGCCGCCACCGGACTGGATGCGCGCCACGCCTATCAGCTCGGCCTGAACGCGTTCGAAGGCAGCTTCATCACCGACGAAACGCGCCGGGGCTACATCGCCAGGCTGGACTCGGTGTTTGAATCCTTCCGCTGAAACGGATGCCTAGATGAAGATGCCCCGGGTGGCGAAACCGTCCACCAGGGCGTCGATCAAGAGCCGCACCGCCGGCGAGAGGCCGCGTCTTGTCGGAAACACCGCATGGGCGATGCCCTCGCCCAGCGTGCATTCCGGCAATACCTGCTCCAGCTGTCCGGTGTCGAGCGCGTCGCGCACGATGTAGTCGGGCAGGCTGACGATGCCCACACCGTCCAGCGCAGCCTGGCGCAGGGTGCTGAAGTCGTCCACCGTCAGCCGGGGCGTGTGGGCATGCACATAGGTACTGCCGTCGGGCGCCACCAGGTTCCAGCTGTGGCGGCCGGCCACCCAGCCGAAACCCATGCTGGGGACCCGCGCCAGGTCGTCCGGGCCGTTAGGGCGGCCGCAGTGCTGGAGGAGATCGGGACTGCCGACCAGCACGGCGCGGCCGGTGGTAAGCGGCCGGACCACCAGGCCTGAATCGTCCAGCGGCGGGCGTCGAACCCGCAGCGCGATGTCGAATCCTTCCTCGATCACATCGACCCGCCGGTTGGTCGCCTCGACCTGCAGCCGCACCTCGGGCCAATCGGCCAGGTAACGCGCCACCACCTGCCCCACGCCGTTTTCCAGCAGCCCGGGTGGGCAGGACATCCGCACCAGTCCGCGCGGGGTTTCACGGGTGGCTTCCACCGTCGCTTCGGCGGCCTGTGCCTCGGCCATCAGCGCCTTGCAGTGCTGCAGATAGGTCTGGCCGACATCGGTGACGGCAATGCGTCGGGTGCTGCGCTGGAGCAGCCGCACGCCCAGCCGTGCCTCCAGCGCAGCAAGCCGCCGGCTGAGCAGGGATGTCTGCACACCCAGCACCCGCGCCGCCGCACTGAAGCCTCCGTGTTCCACCACCTTGGCGAAGTAGGCCATGTCGTTCAGATCGGGCAGCACTTTGGTATCCATGCCGGAATTATTGCAACAGCAGGAAGATGATTTGCCATGGGAGGTCTTTATCCACTAATCGACCCCCAATACGATGCCTGTCATCGCGGCAATCGCCGCCGACTCACAACCTGATGGATACCGACATGAAAGTTCTGCACCTCGACTCCAGCCCCCTGGGCGCTGCTTCCGTTTCGCGCCAGATCACCGCTGCCGTCGCCGCCGCGCTGGCCGGCAACTCCGGTGCCGTGACCTACCGTGACCTGGCCGCGGACCCCATCGCCCACCTCGACGGGGCGCTGCTGGGCGCCATGCGTCCCGCCCCGGGCACCACGCCCACCGTCGATGCAGCCGTCAGCGCCCAACTGGCCCTGAACGAAACCCTGGTGACCGAACTGTTCGACGCAGAAGCCATCGTCATCGGTGCGCCGATGTACAACTTCAGTGTGCCGACCCAGCTCAAGGCCTGGATCGACCGCGTCGCGCAGGCGGGCCGGACCTTCCGCTACACCGCCAACGGCCCCGAAGGCCTGGCCGGCGGCCGCCGTGTCATCGTGGTGTCCACCCGCGGCGGCATGTACGCCGGCACCGCCTACGAAACCGCCCTGGACCACCAGGAAGCCTACTTGCGCGGAGTGCTGGGTTTCCTGGGTATGACCGACGTGACCATCATCCGCGCCGAAGGCGTGGCGATGGGCCCGGAAGCCCGCGAAAAAGCCATCGGCGCCGCGCTGGCCCAGTCAGCCGCGCTCGGTCATGTGGGTCAGGCCGCCTGATCGAATAAGGCGTATCTGCCGGCCGGTATGGCGCCGGCGTCAAGCTGACTTAAGCTCGTCGCCCATGAAAGCCTACCGCGCCCGCATTCTCAGTTTTGATTCCAGCCGGAAGGCCGTCTTCGAAGAGGACGGCCTTCTGGTCGTCGGCCCTGACGCCGGGGGCCGCCAGAAGGTGATCGCCGTCGGTGACTACGCCACCGTGTCGCCGGACTATCCGCAAGTGCCGGTGGAACACCTGCCCGGCCGCATCATCGCGCCGGGTTTTGTCGATCTGCATATCCACTTTCCCCAGACCGACGTCATCGGTTCGCCCGCCGAGGGCCTGCTGCCCTGGCTCGAAAACTACACTTTCCCGCACGAAAGCCGCTACGTCGAGCCCGCCCACGCGGATGAACTTGCCCCGGTGTTCATCGACGAACTGCTGCGCAACGGCGTGACCACCGCGCTGGCTTTCGCGACCTCGCATCCCGCTTCGGTGGAAGCCCTGTTTGCAGAGGCGAAGAAACGCCAGCTGCGGCTGATCACCGGCAAGGTGCTTCAGGACCGTTTCTCGCCCGATGGCGTACGTGACGAAACCGGGCAGAGCCTGATCGACACCGAGACGCTGATCCGCAAGTGGCACGGCGTGGATCGCCTGGGTTACGCCATCACCCCGCGTTTTGCGCCCACCAGCACGCCTGAGCAGTTGCGCGGGGCAGGAGAGCTCGCCGCCCGATACCCCGATGTGTGGATCCAGTCGCATGTGGCCGAAAACCTGGGCGAGGTCGAGTGGGTGCGCCAGCTGTTCCCGGAAGCGCGCAGCTACCTCTCGGTGTACGACGAATTCGGCCTGATGCGCCGGCGCGCCATCTACGCGCACTGCATCCATTTCGACGACGCCGATCGTGCACTGATGCATGAACGCCAGACGGCGGCGGCGGTCAGTCCCACCAGCAACCTTTTCCTGGGCAGTGGTTTCTTCGACTATGTCGGCGCCGACCGGGCGGGCTTCCGGTACGGCCTGGCCAGCGACGTGGGAGGCGGCACCAGCTTCAGCCCCTTTCACACCATGCTGGCGGCCTATTACGTGGGGCGCGAAGGCCAGACCAAACCGGGCCTCACCCTGGCGCCGCAGGCGTTGTGGTGGCAGCACACGGCCGGCGGTGCGGCGGCCCTGGACCTGGAAGGTGTGGTCGGCAACCTGCAAGCGGGTTGCGAGGCCGATTTCGTGATCCTCAATCCGGAAGCCACGCCGCTGCTGGCACGCAAGACACGCGCCGCACAGAACCTGGACGAACTGCTGTTCGCCATGATCGTGCTGGGCGATGACCGGCTGATCGAACGCACGGTCATCTCGCAGGCCGGCTGAGGGCGGGGCGCCCTCGCCCTTGCTTCTAGAATGCGCCTCCAGCCAGGGAGCACCTTTTATGAGTATCAAGAGCGACAAGTGGATCCGCCGCATGGCCGAACAGACCGGAATGATCGAACCCTTCGAGCCCGGCCAGATCCGCGAACAGGACGGTCGCAAGATCATCAGCTACGGCACCAGCAGCTATGGCTACGACATCCGCTGCGCACCAGAATTCAAGGTGTTCACCAACATCCACAGCACGGTGGTCGACCCGAAGAATTTCGATGAGAAGAGCTTCGTCGACATGCACGGCGACTACTGCATCATTCCGCCGAACAGCTTCGCCCTGGCGCGCACCGTGGAGTACTTCCGCATTCCCCGCAACGTGCTGACCATCTGCCTGGGCAAAAGCACCTACGCCCGCTGCGGAATCATCGTCAACGTCACCCCTTTCGAGCCCGAATGGGAAGGCTACGTGACGCTGGAATTCAGCAACACGACGCCCTTGCCGGCCAAGATCTATGCCGGTGAAGGCTGTGCCCAGGTGCTGTTCTTCGAAAGCGACGAAGTTTGCGACGTCAGTTACAAAGACCGCGGCGGCAAGTATCAGGGCCAGCACGGCGTGACCCTGCCCCGCACCTGACTTTCAGCTGGTTTCCATTCGGCAGCGGGACTCATGCGCGCTTGTCCTACGCGCTGCCGGGCGTCTCGGCAGGGTATTAACGCTTGTTACATTTATAGGATGGCGGCAGTTCAAAAAAAGAGGCCGCCATGTCCATCAAGTCTTATTTCAAGGTCGTCGATGCACCCCTCGCCATCATGGTGGGCGGCGTCGGGGCCGTGTTGATCGCCTTGCAACTGGGTGCCGTCGGCTGGCTGGCCCAATCGCAGGTCGACAGGGCCCAGCAACGGGAAGCCGGTGCCCGCCAGGTGCGCATGGAACAGGCGCGCTGCCTGGGTGTTTCAGGGGTCGAGGCCTACGCTGCCTGCCGCCAGTCGTCGGTGACCGTCTCGCCGGTGATCGTTTCGCGCTCGTACGACGGCGCGGCTGAAACCATCGCCCTTCGCTGAGTCTCAGGCGTCCTGCGCGGATGCCTCGGCAGCGCAGACGCGGTTGCGTCCTTCGGCTTTCGCGCGATAAAGCGCTTCGTCGGCGCAACGCAGCAGCGAAGCGCCATCTGTCTCAGAGCCGAGTTCCACCGCGACACCGATGCTGACGGTGATGCTGCCGTAGAGCGGATCGACATGGGCCTCGACGGCCGCCCTCAAGGATTCCGCCAGGGCCAGCGCACCAGCCAGGTCCGTGTCGGGCAGCACTGCGATGAACTCCTCCCCACCGAGCCGGGCCACGGCATCCGATGTGCGCAGGCGGGTCTTCAGGGTGTCGGCCAGCCTGCGTAACACGGCATCTCCGATTTCGTGGCCGAACTTGTCGTTGACCCGCTTGAAATAGTCCGCATCGAGCATGGCCACGGCCAGCGGGCGATGGCTGCGCCGGGCGGTCGCCACGGCCAGTCGAAGACGTTCTTCCAGACCGCGGCGATTCAGTACTCCGGTAAGCGGGTCGCTGCGGGCCTGGCGGTCGAGCGCTGTATTGGCCGCCAGCAGTTCGCGGGTGCGCACACGCACCTGCTGCTCCATGCGGCTGTTGGATGCCATCAGCTGCACCGTCATGTTGCGTAGTGCGGAAGACAGCGCTGTGACCTCTGAACTTCCTCCGAAAACCGGCATGCCGGCACCCGGTGCACCGGCTTCGACCCGCCGTGCAGCCTGCGCGATGCCGTGCAGGTGGCGGCTCAGGCGGCGTGCGGCGCGATAGGCCAGCAGCGAGGCCACGACGGCAGCCACCGCTCCGATCATCAGCACGGCGGATGTCGCATCCCGCACGAGCGAATACGCCAGGGTGATCGGCTGCCGCACCACGACCCGCCAGCCGAGGTCGGTGACCTTGTTGGCCGCAGGCACCGGCGCCACCGATGTCAGGTAGTCGCTGCCGTCGGCCCAGGGCAGCACGCCGGTGAAAAGTCCTTCGTCGTCCAGTGGCGCATTGGGACCCGCAAAACCGTTGTCGCGCAGTTGTTGCGTCTGGTGGCCTGGCGCGTAGATCAATTCGCCGGCGCGATTGAAGATGAAGACCTGCAGGCCGGCGGCCTGCGTTTCGGCCGGCAGCACCAGGCTGATGACCTGGTCGGCCCAATCCCAGCTGGCATGCACGCCCAGCACGCCGACCACCCGGCCGTTGACGTTGACCGGCGCAGCGAAGTCGACGAAGCGCAGCGGCTCATCGCCGTCCGGGCGCGGCAACAGCGACTCCAGCAGTTTCGCCGGATGCACATCACCGACATACGAACCGTGCTGGCCGTTGATGAACCAGTCACGCTCCGCCACCGATTTGCCGAGCAGCAGGCCGCCGGTGGCATTGCGCACCACGCCACCGAGGTCGGCAACGCCGATCCACTGGTTTTCGGGGGAGACCGACTGCATGCGCTGCAGGAGTTGGGCCACTGCGGGCGTGTCGATGCCGCGTTCCCACAAGCCCGGCGCACGCGCCAGGACCGACGCCTGTTCGATGCGGACCTGGAGTTGGGCGTTCAGCTGTTTGGCGGCGGTATTGGCCACCACACGCAGAGCAGCGCCCGCATCCGTACGGATGCGGCCACGCAGCATTTCCCCGAATGAGAAACTGAGCAGCAAGGCGAGCAGCGTGGTCAGCACCCCGAATACCAAGGCCATCTGCGTCGCAAGACTGCGTTCTGAGAAGCGAAGATTCACGACTTAACATTTGCAAGCAAAGGCAACAGCACCAATGCTACGTCGTTAAGCACGTGTCCACTGGCGGAAAACTTTGCACTGGTTGGCGCACGATGCGCGATCACAACGGGCCGAGAGCCGAAAAGAGGGAAATATGCGCTGGGAAGGCAACGAACAGTCGGACAACGTCGAAGACCGGCGCAACGAAAGTGGCGGGGGAGGAGGCGGCGGCTTCGGCTTTGGCGGACGCAGCATCGGCCTGGGCACGGTGGCCGTGGCGCTGGTAGCCGGCTGGATATTCGGCATCAATCCGCTGACCATGCTGAACATGCTCAGCGGCGGCGGCGGCGCACCGGTCGTGCAGCAGCAGCAGGGCCCGGCGCAGAAACCCCCGTCGAACGACCGCGAGGCAGCTTTCGTGTCGACCGTGCTGCGCAATACCGAAGTGGTTTGGAGCGACATCTTCAAGCAGGCCGGCGGGCAGTACCAGCCGACGCGGCTGGTGCTGTTCCGGGGCTCGTATCCCACCGCATGCGGCACCGGCGAATCTGCCATGGGACCGTTTTATTGCCCCGGCGACAAGAAGGTCTACATTGACCTCAGTTTCTATGACACCTTGCGCGACCGCCTCGGCGCACCGGGCGAATTCGCCCAGGCCTACGTGATCGCCCATGAGGTCGGCCACCATGTACAGGACGAACTCGGCATCACCGGCAAGGTCGACGGCATGCGGGGGCGGCTGAGCCAGTCACAGCAGAACGCCATGAGTGTGCGGGTCGAGCTTCAGGCTGACTGTTTCGCCGGTGTGTGGGCGCACCACTCGCAGGAGTCCAAGCAGTGGCTGGACCCGAGCGACATCGCGTCCGCCATGAACGCCGCGCAGAAGATCGGCGATGACGCATTGCAGCGTTCCGCCGGCCGCCAGGTGGTGCCCGACAGCTTTACCCACGGCACCAGCGCACAGCGGCAGAAATGGTTCGGCCAGGGCTACGACAACGGCACCGTAAAGGGTTGCGACACCTTCGCAGCCCGCAATTTATGACGCTTCGCCGCGACGCCGCCAAAGTCCTTTTCGAGAGGCCGGAAAGCGGTTTTGCCTGATTTACGCGCAGGGTGCGACAATCGGCGGCTGCATGACGACATCTTTTTCAGAACTGAAGCTGGCTGAACCGCTGGCACGAGCCGTGGCCGATATGGGCTACGAAAGCATGACGCCCATCCAGGCGCAGGCCATTCCGGTCGTGTTGGAGGGCAAGGACGTGATGGGCGCCGCCCAGACCGGCACCGGCAAGACGGCGGCGTTCTCGCTGCCTCTGCTGCAGCGGCTGATGAAACACGAGAACAGCTCCACCTCGCCCGCGCGCCATCCGGTGCGTGCCCTGGTGTTGCTGCCCACCCGTGAGCTGGCCGATCAGGTCGCCCAGCAGATCAAGCTCTACAGCAAACACACGCAGATGCGCTGTGCGGTGGTGTTCGGCGGCATGGACATGAAACCCCAGACGGCGGAACTCAAGAAGGGCGTCGAAGTCCTGGTGGCCACGCCCGGCCGTCTGCTCGACCACATCGAAGCCAAGAATGCGGTGCTCAACCAGGTCGAGTACGTGGTGCTGGACGAGGCCGACCGAATGCTCGACATCGGTTTCCTGCCCGACCTGCAGCGCATCCTTTCGTACCTGCCGAAGCAGCGCACCACGCTGTTGTTCTCCGCCACCTTTTCGCCCGAGATCAAGCGGCTGGCATCGAGCTACCTGCAGGATCCGGTAACCATCGAAGTCGCGCGGTCCAACGAAACCGCATCTACGGTCGAACAGCATTTCTATAGCGTCAACGAAGACGACAAGCGCCGGGCGCTGCACCAGGTGCTCAAGCAGCGCGGCATCCGCCAGGCATTCGTTTTCGTCAACAGCAAGCTGGGCTGTGCGCGGCTGGCGCGTTCCCTCGAACGCGAAGGCCTCAAGACGGCGGCCCTGCATGGCGACAAGAGCCAGGACGAACGCCTTAAGGCACTGGAGGCCTTCAAGAGCGGTGAAGTCGATCTTCTGGTGTGTACCGATGTGGCGGCCCGCGGCCTCGACATCAAGGACGTGCCGGCGGTTTTCAACTTCGACGTGCCTTTCAATGCCGAAGATTACGTGCACCGTATCGGCCGCACCGGCCGTGCCGGCGCTTCCGGCCTGGCGGTGAGTTTTGTCGGCCTCGACAGCCGCAACGACGCGCGCCTGGCGGCCGACATCGAGAAACTCATCGGCAAGAAGATGGAACTCGAACCCTTCGAGTTCGAGGAGCAGCAGCCGCGTGGCCGTTTCAACGACGGCCGCCGCCTCTACAACGAAGGCGAGCCCGCCTCCGGTGGCGAAGCACCGCGTTTCCAGCCGGCCCAGCCGCCGCGGTTCCGTGCACCGGCGGCGAATCGTGACCCGTTCTTCGACAAGCCCTACGAGTCCAGCACCCAGGCCGAACCCGCCTGGGAAGCCAAGGCTCCAACGCCCAGCCGCGCGCACGCCAACATCAAGCCCAAACGCAAGATCGCGATGCTTTTCAAGCCGATTCCGCCTCCCATTGCGGAAGTGCCGGAAACGGCTGGCGCCCAGGTCGAACAGGAAAGCTGAAGCCCGGCGACCGAGGTTCCGGGCGCCACCAACGTCTATCCCGGTGCCTGCGCCTGATCGCAGCGAACCTGCAGACGCTGGTTGTCTGCCGCAGTTGCGCCCAGCCGCATGGCCGTGAGGCAGCCGCCCCAGACACAACCGGTGTCCAGCCCCATCAAACCCGGGCGTTCCAGCAAACCAAGTTGTGACCAGTGGCCGAACGCTACCGTGGCGTCGGCCGTCTTGCGGCCGGGTACATCGAACCACGGCAGCAGGCCGGGTGGCGCGTCGTCCGGTGAATCGCTGCTGCCAAAATCCATTCGGCCTTCGGGCGTGCAGAAACGCAGTCGGGTCAGCGCGTTCACGATGACCCGCAGTCGGTCGGTGCCGCCGAGCGTGTCCTGCCATTCGGCCGGGTCGTCCCCATACATCGTCCGCAGGAACACCGGCAGTTCCGAATCGCGCAGCACGGTCTCCACCTCCGCGGCCAGCGACATCACCTTCTGCGCATTCCATGCAGGCAAGATTCCGGCGTGCACCATCAGGATGTCCTGCGTGCCGTGTTGCAGGCGCATCGCCATCCGGCGGTGACGCAGCCAGTCGGTCAGGGCCGGCAGGTCGGGTGCAGACAGCAGGTCGGCCAGCGTGTCGCGCCTGCCGGGCCTGCGGACGCCGTGGATCACCGCCAGCAAATGCAGGTCGTGGTTGCCCAGCAGGCAATGCGCGGCCTCGCCCAGCGCGGCCAGGCGGCGCAGGGTGCCGGCGGAATCGGGTCCGCGGTTGACCATGTCTCCCAGTACATACAGCGTGTCGCGGCTGGGCGAAAAGTCAGCCTCGCGCAGCAGCCGTTCGAGGGGCTCGTCACAGCCCTGCAGATCGCCCATCAGGTAAATTGCCATCTTCCGATTCTCTACGCCACTCCATGGATTTTTTGCTCATCGCCTTGCTGACCTTGCTCAATGGTGCTTTCGCCATGTCCGAGCTGGCCCTGGCTTCCAGCCGCAAGGCGCGCCTCAATGCGATGGCGGAGGCGGGCGACAAGGGGGCCCAGGCGGCATTGGCGCTACTGGCGGAACCCACTCGCTTTCTTTCGGCGGTGCAGGTGGGCATCACTTCCATCGGCATGCTCAACGGCATCCTGGGCGAGGCGGCATTCAGCGGCGATGTGCAGGTGCTGCTGGAACGTGCCGGCATGCCGACCCGGTTCGCCGACGTGGTGGCGACGGCACTGGTCGTGACCATCATCACCTTCGTCACCATCGTCTTCGGCGAACTGGTGCCCAAACGCATAGGCCAGCTCTACCCGGAGCCGGTGGCGCGTTTCGTTGCGCGTCCCATGCAGTGGATGGCGCGCATCGCCAGCCCGTTCGTGCGCCTGCTGTCGGTCAGCACGCAGGCGGTGCTGAAACTGCTGCGCATCGACAACGACGCAGGTCGGGCAGTAACCGAAGAAGAAATTGCCGCCAGCTTGGAAGAGGGTCTGGATGCAGGTGTCATCGAGCGCCAGGAGCACCGCATGGTTCAGAACGTGTTCCATCTCGACGACCGGCCGCTCACCTCGCTCATGGTGCCGCGCGGCGATATCGACTGGCTGCCCGCCAACAGCACGGTCGCGCACGGCCTGCGGCAAGCCGCCAGCGGCCGGGCGCATTCCTGGTATCCGGTGTGTCGCGGGTCGCTAGACGAAGTGGTCGGCGTGATCAGCCTGGCCCGCATGCTCGAACTCGGCAGCGACGCCGAAGGCAGCCTCGACGCCTATGTGTTGCCGGCATCCTTTCTGCCTGAAACCCTTTCAGGCATGGAATTGCTGGAACAGTTTCGAGCGCAATCCGGCCGCATGATATTTGTGGTCGACGAATATGGCGTGGTGCAGGGTTTGATGACGCCACGCGACTTGCTCGAAGCCATCACCGGCGAGTTGCAACCCGGTGCAGAGGCCGAAGCGTGGGCAGTGCAAAGAGCCGATGGTTCATGGCTGCTGGATGGTTTGATGCCGGTCGCAGAACTCAAATCGCGGCTTGATATTCGTGATTTGCCTCAAGAGGACCGCGGCCTGTACAACACCTTGGCCGGGCTTTTGTTATCCGAGTCCGGCCATCTGCCCGGCGTGGGCGAGCTGATTCCTTGCGGTGACTGGATATTCGAGGTGGTGGATCTGGACGGCCGGCGCATCGACAAGGTTCTGGCTATGCCTGCCGCGCCGGAGGGGGATAATCATGGGGTTTTTACGGGTTTGTAAAAATAATCGCACCGGCGGCATTGGGCTGGATGCCGCGTCTATAATCGCGCCACCAACTTTCTGCGAAAAAATACCATGACCACCTATAAAGAACTCCTGAAGCAACGCGAAGCTCTTGAAGCTCAAATCAGCGATGCACGTCAACGTGAACTGTCCGATGCAGTTTCTCGCGTTCGTGGCCTGATTGAAGAATTCGGTCTGACCGCTTCCGACGTTTTCCCGCCAGCGCGCGGTCGCGCTGCTTCTTCCGCAAAGGGCGGCAAGGTCGCTGCCAAATACCGTGACCCGGCTACCGGCGCCACCTGGACCGGCCGCGGCAAGGCTCCGAAGTGGATCGCCGATCAGGATCGCGCCCAGTTCGCCATCTGAGTGGTTTGAGCTTTCGAGAGCCGGGTTTGCCGGTTCCGCAGGCCTGACAAGACCCCCGCCAGCCTTCAGGGCCCGCGGGGGTCTTTGTTTTTCGGACTGGCCGGCAGCCGCCTTGGCGCCGCGCTCCTCCGTTTCGTCACGCGGCCAGGGCCCCTGGTAACCCCAGGTTGCGCGCTGTTCTGCCGTCACTGACAAAATGAATGCCGCCGTTGTCCCCATTCAAGGAGTTCCCATGGCCGCCCGAGCCCCTCACGATTTCTCCCATACCGTCAAAACCTTTCAAACAGCTTCCGGACGGGAAGGGAAGTTTCATTCCCTGCCAGCCTTGGCCAAGGACTTTCCGAATATCTCGAAGTTGCCAGTATCGATACGAATCGTTCTGGAGTCGGTGCTCCGCAACTGCGACGGGAGAAAAATAACGTCTGAACACGTGTCCCAGTTGGCCGGCTGGCAGCCAGTGGCCAATCGCACAGAAGAGATTCCGTTCGTGGTGGCGCGGGTGGTATTGCAGGATTTCACCGGAGTGCCGTTGCTGGCCGATCTGGCGGCCATGCGCAGTACTGCGGCCCGATTAGGAAAAGACCCGGAACGAATCGAACCGCTGGTTCCGGTCGACTTGGTGGTGGATCACTCGGTCATGGTTGATTACTACGGCACCCAGGATGCCTTGGACCTCAACATGAAGCTTGAATTCCAGCGAAATCGGGAGCGCTATGAATTCATGAAATGGGGCATGCAAGCATTCGATACATTTGGTGTCGTGCCTCCGGGGTTCGGTATCGTGCACCAGGTGAACCTCGAATATCTGGCGCGGGGTGTTCACCATTCCGATGCCAATATTTATTATTTCGATAGCCTTGTCGGAACCGATAGTCACACCACCATGGTCAACGGCATCGGCGTCGTGGCCTGGGGTGTCGGCGGAATCGAGGCCGAAGCGGCCATGCTGGGACAGCCGGTCTACTTCCTGACGCCCGACGTGGTGGGCTTCGAATTGACCGGCCGGTTGCGAGAGGGCGTCACCGCGACCGACCTGGTTCTGACCGTCACCGAGATCCTGCGCAAGCAGAAGGTGGTGGGCAAATTTGTCGAATTCTTCGGCGAGGGCACCAGCACGCTGCCGGTGCCCGACCGCGCCACCATCGGGAACATGGCGCCGGAATACGGCGCCACGATGGGTTTCTTTCCGGTCGACGAGAAAACGGTCGAATATTTCCGCGGCACCGGCCGCACCGATGAAGAGGTCGAGGCTTTCGAGGCCTATTTCCGTGCCCAGGGCCTGTTCGGCGTGCCGAAGTCGGGCGACATCACCTATTCGCAGGTGGTGAAACTCGACCTGGGCGACGTCACGCCCAGCCTGGCCGGCCCGAAACGCCCCCAGGATCGCATCGAGCTGGGCAACGTGGCCGGTCAGTTCAAGTCGCTTTTCAGCAAACCCAACAGCGAGAACGGTTTCAATCGCCCGGCCGACCTCCTGCTGACACGCCAGCTGGTGCATCACGCCGGTGAAGAGCCGACCACCAAAGTGCCCGCCAATCCGCCGACCCCGCCGGGCGCGGCGCGCATGGTGATGGAAATGGAGGGCAACAAACCGACGCTGGCCGCGGCGCAATCCGAAGCGCCGACCGAAGACGGCCACGATGCGACCAACATCACCCTGGGCAACGGCGACGTGCTGATCGCCGCCATCACCAGCTGCACCAACACTTCCAACCCGAGCGTGATGCTGGCAGCCGGCCTGCTGGCCAAGAAGGCGGTCGAGGCGGGTCTGACGGTGCAGCCGCATATCAAGACGTCGCTTGCCCCCGGCTCGCGCATCGTCACCGAATACCTGGTCAAGGCCGGCCTGCTGCCCTATCTGGAAAAGCTGGGTTTCGCCCTGGCCGGCTACGGTTGCACGACCTGCATCGGCAATGCCGGCGACCTGGCGCCGGAACTGAACGAAGCCATCACCAAAAGCGACCTGGTATGCGCGGCCGTGTTGTCGGGCAACCGCAATTTCGAGGCACGCATCCACCCCAACCTGAAGGCGAACTTTTTGGCCAGCCCGCCGCTGGTGGTGGCTTATGCCATCGCCGGTTCGGTGCTGCGCGACCTGATGACCGAGCCGGTCGGCAAGGGCACCGGGGGCCGGGATGTCTACCTGGGTGACATCTGGCCCAGCAGCGACGAGGTGCACGAGCTGATGAAGTTCGCCATGAACGGCGATGCTTTCCGTGCCAACTATGGGCGGGTGAAATCCGAGCCGGGCGAACTGTGGGAGAAGATCCATGGCGTTTCCGGCCAGACCTACACCTGGCCGGCCAGCACCTACATCGCGCAGCCGCCGTTCTTCGACACCTTCGAGCTCGACCCTTCCAAACAGAAGGACGCGCCCGGCTCGAAAGTGGAAGGCGCACGCATCATGGCGCTGTTCGGCGACTCGATCACCACCGACCACATCTCGCCCGCGGGCTCCATCAAGGCCAGTTCACCCGCCGGCCTCTGGCTGCAGGAAAACGGCGTCGGCAAGCTCGACTTCAACAGCTACGGCGCGCGCCGCGGCAACCACGACGTGATGATGCGCGGCACCTTTGCCAACGTGCGCATCAAGAACCTGATGATTCCAGCCACCGCAGACGGTTCGCGGGAAGAGGGCGGAGTCACGCTCTACCAGGGCGAAGGCCCCGACAAGGGCAGCAAACTGGCGATCTTCGACGCCGCCATGCTCTACATGAAGGCCAATCAGCCGACGGTGATTTTTGCCGGCGAGGAATACGGAACCGGTTCGTCGCGGGACTGGGCTGCCAAGGGCACCCAGTTGCTTGGCATCAAGGCGGTCGTGGCACGCAGTTTCGAGCGCATCCACCGCTCCAACCTGGTCGGCATGGGTGTGTTGCCGCTGCAGTTCGCCGCCGGTGAGTCGTGGCAGGAGCTGGGCCTGAAGGGTGACGAGACCATCGACGTCATTGCCGATCCGGACCTCAAACCGCAAAGCAAGGCGACCCTGGTCATTACCCGGCCAGACGGCCAGCGCACCGAAGCACGGGTGATCCTGCGCATCGACACGCCGGTCGAGGTGGACTATTACAAGGCCGGCGGGATCCTGCCGTACGTGCTGCGGCAACTGTTGCAGGTGGGCTGATTCCGAGTGGTGCGCGGTGCTTTCGGGCTCCGCGCGCAAAACCCCTCGGGCTACACTGCGCGGCTTTTCAAGAATAATTCTTGTTTATCTTCCGCCGTTCAGCCAGTCCATCCTGTGTCCGACGTCCATATCGCCCCCGCTTCCGCTGTCCGTGTCCCGCCGCTTGCCAGCGGGGCGCTTTCCCTGAATCGACTGCCGCGCCACACGCAGGCAACAGTGCTTGAATTGCGCAGCCTGGGGCAGCCGGACGACCAGGACCGCATCCTGCGGCTCACCGAAATCGGTTTTGTGCCCGGTGAACCGGTCCGTGTCATCGCCCATGGTTTCCCGGGTGGCGAACCGATCGCGGTGCGTATCGGGCGCAGCACGTTTGCATTGCGGGCCCATGAAGCCGCCCTGGTGATGGTCACTGCCGACGGCAAGGCGGGCGCATGAACGCGGAAACCTCTTCATCCCTGCGCGTCGCCCTGCTGGGCAACCCCAACTGCGGCAAGACCGCGCTATTCAACCTGCTGACCGGCAGCCGCCAGAAGGTCGCCAACTATGCGGGCGTGACGGTCGAGCGCAAGGTCGGCCTGCTGCGCACGCCTTCGGGCCGTCGAGTAGAGGTGCTCGACCTGCCGGGCGCCTACAGCCTGAATGCCCTGTCGGCCGACGAAGCCGTCACCCGGGACATCGTCACCGGTCGCCGGCCCGGCGAGCCGCTGCCCGACCTGCTGGTGTCGGTCACCGACGCCACCAACCTGCGGCTCAACCTGAGCCTGGTGCTCGAAGCGCGCCGCCTGGGCGTGCCGATGGTGATGGCGCTGAACATGACCGACATGGCGCGCCAGCAAGGCGTGGTGGTCGACATCGAAGCGCTGTCCCGGGAGTTGGGCATGCCCGTGATCGAGACAGTCGGCGTGCGCGGCGACGGTGCCGCGCAACTGGTCGACCTGTTGTCCGACTACCACCCGGCCATCGACAACGACACCCGGGCCGGCCACCGCAAGGACTGGATCGCACCGCAACTGGAGCAGGTGCTGGACACCCAGCAGGAGGTACGTCGCATCCTTGCCGCGGCGGTGCACGAACCCGTTTCGCGGTTGGCCCGCGACGACCGCATCGACCGGCTGGTGCTGCATCCGGTGTGGGGCATGCTGATCCTGACGGTGCTGCTGTTCCTGATGTTTCAGGCGGTGTTCAGCTGGGCCGAGGTGCCCATGGGCCTGATCGAGACGGCTACCAATGGCGTCGGCGACGTCCTCAAGCAACACATGCCTGACGGCATCCTGCGCAGCCTGCTGGTCGACGGCATCATCGCCGGCGCCGGCGGCGTGCTGGTGTTCCTGCCGCAGATCCTGATCCTGTTCTTTTTCATCCTGGCGCTGGAAGATTCGGGTTACCTGCCGCGCGCGGCCTTCATGCTCGACCGGCTGATGGGCACGGTCGGCCTCTCGGGCCGGTCCTTCATTCCGCTGCTGTCGAGTTTCGCCTGCGCCATCCCGGGCGTGATGGCGGCCCGCACCATCACCAACTGGCGCGACCGGCTGGTCACGATCATGATCGCGCCGCTGATGACCTGTTCGGCGCGGCTGCCGGTGTATGCGCTGCTGATCGCGGCCTTCATCCCGTCGCGCCAGGTGGCGGGCATTTTCAATCTGCAGGGCCTGGTGCTGTTCGCGCTCTACCTGGGCGGCATCGTCTCGGCCATGGGCGTGGCCTGGATCTTCAAATGGCTGCGTGGCACCCATGCGGTGTCGCCGCTGATGATGGAATTACCTTCGTACCGCTGGCCCAACCCGCGCCAGTTGGCCATCGGCCTCTGGGAGCGGGCCCGCATCTTCCTGAAGCGGGTCGGCACCATGATCCTGGCGCTGACCGTGCTGCTGTGGTTCTTCTCGACTTTTCCCGGTCCGCCGGAAGGCGCCACCGGCCCGGCCATCCAGTACAGCCTGGCCGGCATGATCGGCCGGGCGCTCGAGGTCATCTTCGCGCCCATCGGGTTCAACTGGCAGATTTCCATCGCACTGGTTCCCGGGCTGGCCGCACGGGAGGTCGCAGTGGGTGCGCTGGGTACCGTCTATGCGATGTCGGCTACGGGCGACGACGCTGCCGCGGCGCTGGAACCGGTCATCGCCAGCACCTGGTCGACGGCCACCGCCATCTCGCTGCTGGTCTGGTATGTGTTCGCGCCCATGTGTCTTTCGACCCTTGCGACCGTGAAGCGTGAAACCAATTCCTGGCGCTACGCTCTCATCATGGCGGCCTACCTGTTCGCACTGGCCTACGGCGCCAGTTTCGTCGCATACCGCATCACCCTGGCACTGGGCGGAGGTTAACGAGTCATGTTGCAGCAATCCATCGTCGGCCTGATCGTTCTGGCCGCCTTCGCCTGGGCCGCCTGGTACTGGATGCCGGCTGCCTGGCGGCGCAAGCTGGCGGCGGCCCTGGGGCAGGGCGGACGTCGGGTGGGTCTGAAGGACGCCGGTGCGGCGCGCATCACCCGCGTCCTGGCCGATGCACCGGGTTGCACCTCTTGCGACAGCTGCGGCAGCTGTGCAACGCCCGGCCAGCCCGGCGGACCATCGACAGATGGGCGCACCGTCAAGATCGTCCCAGCCCGCTGAAAAGCTGCCCGCTACGCCGCCGGGGCGGGCCGGCGCGGCGTTAGACTGCTTCCCGCTCCGGCCTTGTCGCCGGACCCGTACCGCGCGAGGAAGCATCCGGATGAACACCCCATCAGCCGCCGACGAGGATCGCGGCTCACAGCCCGTTTCTGGCGTGCACCTGCCCGGCGCGGTGCTGTTTCGCTGGGTCGATGCTCCGTTTCCCAGGGGCCGCTTCGACTGGATCGGCGACAGCTGCCAGGCCGTGTGCGGTCTGGAGAAAGACCAGGTCATGGCCCATCCACGGGGCTTGCTCCGCCAGATCGGCGCCCTGCAGCGCCGTACGGTGCACGCCGCCATGGTCGGCCGGCAGACCATCGCCATCGAACTCCGTCAGCGCCGACCCGACGGCAGCCTGCGCCGCCTGCGGCTGCATGCCTCGCCTGTCGGTCCGGACGTCTGGGAAGGCCTGCTGGTCGATCTCGGCTGCTGCCCCCCCGAAGTGCTGGCCCGGGGCACCGGCGACGATGCCAGCCTGCTGACCGTGCTGGCCCAGCTCCATTTCGGGGTCACCCGCCTGGACCGCGAACTGCGCATCCGTTTCATCAACGACGCCCACATCCGCTGGTACGGCACCGCCAACCCCCAGGAGATGCTGGGCCGGCCGCTCAGCGATTTCATTCCACCGGAGCGTTACGCGCGCCTGCTGCCCCGGCTGATGGCGGCGCTGGACGGCCAGGCCACCTCGTTCGAGAACCGGGTCGAACGTTCGCCGGGCGACGTGCACTGGCGCTACAACGCCATGGTCCCCGAATATGCCGCCGACGGCACGGTTCAGGGTCTTCTGTCGTTCGCGGTCGACGACAGCGAGCGCCACCGTGCGACGCTGGCGCTGGCCGAAAAGCAGGCCGAACTGCGGGGTCTGTTCGAAGCCATTCCCGACATGGTTTTCTACCGGGACCGCGGCGGCATCTACCGCGCCTGCAATCATGCTTTCGAAGCCTTTTACGGCCTGACCCGCCACCAGCTGGTGGGTGCCAGCTATGCCGACCTCTACGACACCGAAACGGCAGAACGGTCGCGCCGCGAAGATCTGGTGGCCATGCGGACCGGCCAGCCTTACCGTGCCGAGGAAACCCTGCGCGGCGTCCAGCGTAGCGGGGTGTACGACATCATCAAGATGCCGGTGCACGACGCCCAGGGACTGGCCACCGGCGTGATCGGAATCGCCCGCGACGTGACCGATCGCAAGCGGGCCGAACATGAAGTCGAGCGCCTGGCTTTCTACGACTCGCTCACCGCGCTGCCCAACCGGCGTCTGCTGGTCAACCGGCTGCAGGCGGTGCTGGAAGAAGCCTGCGCCCTGCACCAGTACGGCGCGGTGCTGTTCATCGACATCGACCATTTCAAGAACCTCAACGACACGCTGGGTCATGTCGTCGGCGACCAGTTGCTGCAGCAGGTCGCCAGCCGCCTGCTCGAGCGCGCCGCACCCGGCCGCAGCACCGCGCGTTTCGGCGGCGACGAGTTCGTGGTGGTGTGCGAAAACCTCGGCGCCGACCTCATTCCGGCAGTAACCGAGGCCGAACGCATCGCCGCCGACCTGCTGGAACAACTGCGCATGCCTTTCGCCATCGGCGAGCGGCAGCACCATGCCAGCGGCAGCATCGGCGTGGCCATTTTCGGGGGCGAACAGATCCTGCCGCCCGACGAACTGCTGAAACGCGCCGACCTGGCGGTGCACCAGGCCAAGGCCGCAGGACGCAACACCGTGCGTTTCTTCGATCCCGCCATGCAGGCCCGCCTCAAGGCGCGGTCGGTGATGGAGGTCGAATTGCGCGCAGGCCTGGGCCGTGCAGAGTTGCGGCTGCACTACCAGCCGGTGGTCGACACCAACCGCCGCATCCTGGGTGCGGAAGCGCTGGTGCGCTGGTGCCATCCCGTGCGCGGCATGGTGCCGCCGCTGGAATTCATCGATCTGGCCGAAGAGACCGGCCTCATCCTGCCGCTCGGCGAGTGGGTGCTGCGCACCGCCTGCCTGCAGTTGGTGACCTGGAGCCGACGTGCGGTCACCCGCAATCTCAACATTGCGGTCAATGTGAGCGCACGGCAGTTTCGCCATCCCGACTTCATCGACCAGGTCGAGGCCGTGCTGGACGAAACCGGTGCCAACGCTTCGCGGCTCAAATTCGAGCTCACCGAGTCCCTGCTGTTCCACGACGTCGAAGACATCCTCGGCAAGATGGCACGCCTGCGGCAGCGCGGCGTGGGTTTCTCGCTGGACGACTTCGGCACCGGATATTCGTCGCTGGGTTACCTCAAGAGCCTGCCGCTGGACCAGTTGAAGATCGACCAGTCCTTCGTACGCGAAGTGCTCAGTGACCCGAGCGACGCGGCCATCGTGCGCACCACCCTGACCTTGGCGCTGAGCCTCGGCCTGGACGTCATCGCCGAGGGCGTGGAGACCGAAGGGCAGTTCGATTTCCTGCGCCGCCACGGCTGCAGTTCCTTCCAGGGCTACCTTTTCGGCCGGCCGCTGCCCATCGCCGAAATGGAGCAGCAACAAGGCCTGCTCGACTGACCGATGCCGATTGCCTTTGCGCGTGAAATGCTGGTGGCCGGAGGCGGCATCGGCGGCCTGGCTACCGCGCTGGCCTGCAACCGGGCCGGCTGGCGTGCCCGGGTGTTCGAGCGGACGCCGGCCTTCTCGGAAGTCGGTGCCGGGCTGCAGCTGGGACCGAATGCCACCCGTGTCCTGCAGCAGTGGGGGCTGTCGGACGCCTTGCGGGATACCGCGTTCTTCCCGGAGTGGATCAGCATCCGCCATGCGAGCAACGACCGGCAGCTGACCCGCATGCCGCTGGGCGACGACATCGCCGGCCGCTACGGCGCACCCTATGCAACCCTGCACCGCGCCGATCTGCACGGTTTGCTGCTGGACGCGGTTCGGCAGACCGGAGAGACAGTGCTGCACCTCGGCAGCGAAGCCGGCCCGGCGGAGATCGACGGCGGCGTGGTGGGCCTGACCGGCAGGCGCGAAAACGATCGCAGCGTGACATCCGAAGGCGATGCGCTGGTGGTGGCCGACGGCTTGTGGAGCGTGTTGCGCCAACAGGTCGAACCGAACGCAGGCCCGCCGCGCCCGACCGGCCATTTCGCCTGGCGCACGCTGATCGACAGGGCCACGCTCGGTGTCGCGCAGAACGCCGCATGCGCGGGAGTCAACGTCTGGATGGGAGTGCGGCTGCATGTGGTGGCCTACCCGGTGCGCCGTGGGGAACTGCTGAATCTGGTGGTGCTGGCGGAAGGCCGGCCAGGAACGAGTGGCAACGGTGATGCCGAGGACTGGAATGCCGAAGCATCGCCGGCCGAAGTCACCCAGGTGCTGGCCGGCTGCAGCCCGCAACTGCAGGCTCTGGCCGAAGCCGCGCCCCAATGGCGCCGCTGGATGATGCACGACCGTTCGCCGGTCACCGGACCCGACGCCCTGGCCCGCGGCCGGGTGGCCCTGCTGGGCGATGCCGCTCATCCGATGCTGCCTTATCTCGCACAAGGCGCCGCCATGGCGCTGGAAGATGCCGCCGAACTGCAGCGCACTTTGGGCATGGATATCGACGACGTGCGTGCCAGCCTGGCCCGTTATGCCCTGCATCGCTGGCAGCGGGTGGCACAGGTGCAGGCCAGGGCGAGGCGGCAGTCGGACATCTTCCATGCGACCGGGCCGGTGAAATGGGGTCGGGACGCGGCGCTGGTTCTGCTGGGCCGCAGGTTGCTGGATCAGCGGTGGTTGTGGGGCTAAAGCCTGCGACGACTGAAAAACGTCATCGCAATCATCAGCAGCCCTGCGACACATGTTGCTGCCACGAAAGGCGCGACTCGACCGTGTTGGTTAATAAGCAGTGCGCCTATGCTCGGCCCTGCTACTACCGCTGCCAGTTGGAGGCTGCGCAGCGATGTGCTGACCCGGCCAAGCAGTTCAGGCGGGCAGAGATTTTGAAATGTCAGGCTGGCGCCAATAACAAACAGCTCATAACCGAATCCATTGACAAACCATATTGCGCATAATATGGGTTGACTTGTCGGCTGTGGGCCCTGGGTTATTATTAATGTCGTTATGAATACCGAAATAAAAAAAATGATCGCGCCGCTCTTTACCAGCATTGCCGCAGGCTTCGCCTTTTGTATGATTTTTACCATCGAGGCGGCTGCCATGGCCCCCGCAGCAGTAGCTGATAAGACCAGCGCAAAATCTGCGGCTTGCAAGCCAATTGATTCCAGATATGCCGCAACATGAGAATCATATATTGCTAGCGTTAATGAAAGGCCGATACCAAGCGTCATGCTGAAAATCAACGGTGCAGGGAGGGTTTGAAACGCGCTCCAACCTTTCACCAACCCTTGAAATAATCCTGAAAAGGTATGTACGTTATTTTTTGACGGCAAAGTCAGCTGACGGAGTACTCCGGGTAATAAAAGCAAAGTAAGAAGTGTCATCGCAGCTGATATCAGAAAAACCTTCTGGGCAGATATCCCCAGCGTCAAAGTTCCTGCCACGACGGGTGCCGCGACCTTGCTCAGTTGGTCCCCTAGACTTAGGCTCGAAAAATAGGACAATCTGCGCGGCTCCAGTATTGCCATATTGGTGATCAGGGCAGACGATGGCCAATAAACGAGATTTGCAACCCCCTTTGCCATTACTAAAGCAGCAAACAGTTCAAATCGGGGGGTGAACGCGATCATCAACGTCAACGCCGCCCTCAAGGCAACGCCGATAACCATTAGTTTTCGAGGATCGCTTTTGTCTAGGAAGGCGCCAAATATCGGGCCCAGGAACAACGATGGCAGTCCAAAAAGTGCAGCCAACAGCGCAATCTGCGAGGGACTTGAATTCCAGAGAAAAGACGGAATTGAAAATATAAGAAAAATATCCAGCCACTGTGTGAATCCAGCAATTATTTGGATAAATAGCAATCTGGATGTGATTGCCGGTATCTTTATCGTGTGGTCCATCTAAACGAATTCAGATGTTCTTGAGAAAAAATCTGTCATTAAAGACAAACCCGTCCAGGTCGTGCTGGCGTGAGAAATTCAGTAAATCACTGAGTTTATTCAAAAATCCATAACCATTATAATTCAATGATGTATTGCAGAGTACCGCGACGCCCCTTGCTTTCTGGAATGCGACAAGCAATGTGTGTAATTCAAGGTTTTGTTCGCTGCTGATTGACTGCGGCCTTGCCGAGCCGTCAACATGGGTAACTGCAGGAATGTCCGCCGAAACAACTTTCCTAAACTCCAGCATGTATGGACTTGGAGTGGACGGTTCAAAATAATGTTGCATTTCTTCGATTAAACAAAGTGGCGCGATCGGCCGAAAAGCCTCTCTTCGTTTTAAAGCATTTAATCGGTCTAACATTGTTCGAGATGTCGGACATGCCAAAATAGAACGGGCGCCCAGCGCTCGAGGACCTATTTCGTATCGGCCTCGCATCCATCCGATAATTTTGCCCTCGGCTAAGGCCTGCGCTACCTTTTCTGCTTCGTACACGCTTTCGGTAAATCCTGTGATCGTCACCAAGTCATCTTGCGGATATTCGCCTGCATAAGGTGTCCATTCAATTTTCGCAATGCCGGACAGCGCCCATTGCGCATCTGCTGCTGTTCCAATGGCAGACCCGCTGTCGTTTGTACAAGGGGGTATAAAAACACCTGAAAAAATACCGCTGTCGATCCAACGAGAGTTCCAGTCGCAATTTAATCCACACCCTCCTGAAATTATAAGAGGAATTTTTTGCTGGACATGTTTCCTGACATTTTCTTCAAAGAATGAATAAATTTTATCGGACAGTAATTTGGCTATTCCCGCAAAATCTTGGCTATCAATTCCACAGTTGTGAAAACGGCTCTCGCTGAACAATCTTTTGTCGAGTTCGCTGATGTTAATTTCCGAGTCAAGAATCCTGGCCACAAGCGCATGTCCGTCTTCGCAAACCGGTTCTGTTGACGCATAACTGCAAATTGCCATGAGTTTGCCTGCGTCGCCCAAGCGTACTTGACCAAACCGGAGGTTGAAGGTTGGATCCGCTAAACCATAAAGAAATGCGTAGCGGATCCCAGGGAACGGTAGTATGTCACCCAGTTTCTTGATTTTAACATTCTCGTCGATGAAGTATATTGCGCCAATATGTCCCTCCCATACAAGTGCGTAGCATGGTTCTCCCTGTGGGAATGGCGACATGGCATAGGCACACAAAATATGAGAGCGTTCATGCGTTGAAGAAAATTGGATTCTACCGTTGACGTAGGGATTGTTAATATTGGATAAAGAGCCTGGCGCAACGCCGAAATAGCCGCTGCCAATGTCTCGACCTGTTGGCTGGTTGCCTGCGCTCCAGCCACTGTAAGCTAACACGTCAGGCATTCTTGGTAGCTGTTGAAACGCTTTTATGGTTGTGGCTTCATTGATTTCACTGTATCTATGCTGATTATCTTTCTCCGCTTCAATGCAAAATTGAAGTTTTCCGGATTCCAGCCATGCAAATGCTCCGTCGTGGCCTGGCTTTATGCCAAGAATGCCGAGGTTTTTCAATGTTGCCTTCATGGCTCTTGCCTCGGAAAATTCGTAAGTGCGCGTGTTTCACGGTCATATGAACTGCCAGTTCCCGAACCTCCGCCGACTAAGAGTATCGGGAATTCGACGTCTGGCGTGCATTGGAGCAAGTCAGTTAGTTCATTGTCATGAAAATAGCCAGTCAACCAAGGGTGTAAACCGTAAGCCGTGATTCCTAAACATAAGGTTTGTGACAAGTGTCCAATGTCCATCAGCATAGGCCGATATGCACGAGAATGTGGGTATTTCCACCACATTTTGTCAAAACGTGCGGTCATAATGACTGCGAACGCCATGTCGTTGGCCCAGTCTTGATGGCAAAGATATACGCCGAGCGGCGATGGGGGGAGATTTTTCTGTACTATTTCAAGTTGGTGGCGGCTGGAAAGGTAATGGTAAATTCCCGGAGGTAACCCGTCGATCTTCAGGGCCCACAGGTAAGGCTCTGCAGCCTGTAAGCCTCCTGCGGAGGGTGAGGTACGACGATAACCATAATATTGCATATTCGGCGGTGGGTTTTTTTCAATGACTTTCTGATCGCCAAATGTGCAAAAGAGCAGGTCTGCCAGGGTCTGGAGCGGTACCGACCCGCCATCAAAGTCACGGCAGGTTCTGCGCAGTTTTAAAACATCCCAGAACGGTGTGGCGAGCAAGGTATCCACACATGGTGGAGGTAGGGGTATGACTTCTCCGCCTTTCACGATTTCCGGATCTGGTGCCTCTGCCTTGATAGATTCACAAAATTCGGCGTAGCTGCGAGCATATTCAGATGAGGTTTCGGCCATGTCCCCATCTTCAATTCCTAAGGGGTGCGATGTTCCATGGTGAAATATATGTCCTAGCCAGTCCCATTTCCAGTTTTCCATATTGGATGGTGAGACAAGTACACCGGATTCCATGAGCTCAGAATCAATTTTTGTTTTTTTGGGTGCGAGGGGGCTTGAAAAATCTATCAGCCGATCGAGATGTTCTTTGCTGATTTCAAACTGTTTATGCTGCTTGTAATCCCAAAAAATAAGCTTTCCATTTTGGATGCGCAGAAAATGGTTAGGTTGAAATACCTGCAATTTTTTATTGGAACGCCTAGGCATGGGCTGGCTCCTGTTGGATCGGACGAACATGTCGCCCGATCGTGTTGGTCAAGCAGGTTAGTTGACGCGGCTGATGTAGTTTGGCATTTTATAAGCGTCGTTAGATTGGCACTTCAGGGTGGATTCAATTTGAACGTGTTTCATATGGATTGCTTGGTTGGTTGGTTGTGCCGTCAAACCGTTTAACGGCGAATAAATATTAAGTCTGCCAAATTGCATGAATGGTGATCTTTAATCACAAAGATGTTGGCAATTGATTTTGTAAAATGTAAATAGATAGCTGCGTCGATGGGTCCGCCCAACGCCGAAAAGCCCTCACCGCGCCAATTTGCATCGCAGCGTCTATCCTCAACGCGTGTCTTTCCCGCCCCACCAGCGCCGCATTGCCCACCTCGACATGGACGCCTTCTTCGCGTCTGTCGAACTGCTTCGTTATCCGCAGCTCAAAGGCTTGCCGGTGGTGATCGGCGGTGGCCGGCGGCCTGCGGACGGCGCGCTCGTCGACCCGCCGGACGGGCGCTCGCTGGCCGACATCCCGATCGCCGACTTCCCCATCCTGCGCGACTATGTCGGTCGTGGCGTGGCCACCACCGCGACCTACGCCGCACGGCAGTTCGGCGTCGGCTCCGCACTGGGTTTGATGAAGGCGGCAAAGCTGTGTCCGCAGGCGATCCTGCTGCCGGTCGACTTCGAGCGGGTGCGGCATTTCTCGCGCACCTTCAAGGGCGTCATCACCGACATCGCGCCGGTGATGGAGGACCGGGGGATAGACGAGGTGTATATCGACTTCACCGATGTCCCGGGCGGGCAGCGCGAGGGTGGCCGGGTACTGGCGCGGCTGATCCAGCGGCAGATCTTCGAGGCCACCGGGCTGACGTGTTCGGTCGGCGTGGCACCCAACAAATTGCTGGCCAAGATGGCCAGCGAGTTCGAGAAACCCAACGGTATTTCCATCGTCCACGCTTCCGATCTGCAGGAGCGCATATGGCCCTTGCCCGCTCGCAAGATCAACGGCATCGGACCCAAGGCGGATGCGAAGCTGGAACTGCACGGGATCCGCACCATCGGCGAACTGGCTGCGCAACAGCCGCAATGGCTGGTCGCCAACTTCGGCCGGTCCACCGGCGCCTGGATGCATGAGGTGTCCTGGGGACGCGACGACCGGCCGGTGGTGACCGAAAGCGAACCGGTGTCGATGAGCCGCGAAACCACGTTCGAGCGCGACCTGCATGCGGTGCGCGACAGGGCCGAACTGGGCCGCATCTTCACCACGCTTTGCGAGAAGGTGGCGGACGATCTGCAGCGCAAGGGTTGGCGCACCAAGACCGTCGGCATCAAGCTGCGTTATGACGATTTCCGGATCGCCACCCGCGATCAGACGGTTGAGGTGGCGGTGGACGACGCGGTGCAGATCCGCCGGCTGGCGGGGCTGTGTCTGAAACGCGTGCCACTGGAGCGCAAGCTGCGTTTGCTGGGGGTGCGGGCCGGCTCCCTGGTGCGCGCGGATGCGGCGGATCCGGTTGTTGCGGAAGCACCGTCGACGGCAGAGGCGGCATCGGGCCAGACGCCGTTGTTCTAGCCGTCCTCGGCGGGATGTCTTCCGACGACGCCACTGCTTTTTCCGCCGGCCAGCGCGACACGCTGCTGCTGCTGCTGCTGCTGCTGCTGCTGCTGGGGACCCACCGGCCACCTTCGGTCGGGTCGATGCACCCTGGCGAGTTCTGAAGATCGAAGATCGAAGGTTTGCCCGCCCGCGCAGCGTTGCTCGTGGCGGTGCTGGCTCCGGGCGACGGCACGGCGTCTGGCAGACGCGCCATGCCTCGCGACATGGCCCTGGGGTTCGGTGGCCGGTGCCATCCGGAACCTTTGGCGGGCGGCAGGGCGGTGGTGCGCTGGACGAACTGGTCTTCACCGACCGCTGGCCGGCTGCCTGACGCTTCGGCTGGCGTCCTACAAGCGGCCGACGATCGGCGCGATACACCGATGGCTACCTATCGACCCCACGGATTTTTCATCTTGCAAGCGCCTACCACCGATGTCCCGCCGCCGGCCGCCATGCCGGGGGGCCTGCTGTATGTCAGCCCGCTGATGCCGGGCTTTTCGCGGGTGCAGCGCGGCAAACGTTTCCTGTACCGGCGGGAGGACGGTTCTGCGATCCAGGACGAAAGCGAGATCGAACGGATCAACCATCTGGCGATCCCGCCCGCTTACACCGATGTCTGGATCTGCCCGCTGCCCAACGGTCATCTGCAGGCGACCGGGCTCGACGCCCGGGGACGGCGCCAATACCGTTATCACCCGGACTGGCGGCTGCAACGGGATGTGGGCAAGTTCGAACGCATCGAGGCTTTCGGCAAGGCGCTGCCGCGAATCAGGGCGCGTGTTTCGCGCGATCTGAAGCCCGGACGGGGACAGCCTTTGTCGCGTCCGGTGCTGCTGGCGACGCTGGTGCGTTTGCTGGACACGACCTATCTGCGAGTAGGCAACGAGGAATACGCCGAGACCAACGGATCCTACGGCCTGACGACGCTGCGCACGCCGCATGCCGGCGTGCGGGGCAGCGTGTTGACCCTGAAGTTCCGCGGCAAGAGCGGCGTGCTGCAGCAAGTGAAACTTGACGATCCGCAGGTGGCACGGGTCGTGCGCAGTTGCCAGCAACTGCCGGGCCAGGAACTGTTCCATTACGAGGACGAGGCGGGCGAAATCCGCCGTCTGGGTTCGAGCGACGTCAACGACTACCTGCGCGACGCAGCCGGTGAGGACTTCACCGCCAAGGACTTCCGTACCTGGCACGGCACGGTGCAGGCGCTGGAGCTGACACGGCTGGCCTGTGGCGGCACCGGCGAAACCGCCTATAGCGCGAAGGCGGTGCTGACCGAGGTGGCCCGACAATTGGGCAACACGCCGGCGGTCTGCAAGAAGTCTTATGTGCATCCCGCCGTGTTGCAGGTGGGCGCAACCCTGGCCAAGGGCGCCGAGACGGAACTGCTGGGCTTCTGGCAGAAGGTGACCGGCAAACAGAAGACGCCGCGCCGGCTCCATGCGGCGGAACATCGGTTGCTGGGGTTTCTTCGGGAACACCGTAAGAGCTTGCGCCGGGTGGTGCGCCGCAAGGCCGGTTGAGCCCGGCCGAAAGACTGTCTATTGCTCGGCGGGAAGGCCGAGCGTCACGAAGCCGTCGCCCATGGTGACGGGCCACTGCAGGTCGTCGGCCAGCCACTGCAGGGCCTGTGCGTCGATCTTCATCTGCCGTTGCGCGGGCTGATGGTCGCCGGGCAGCGTGGGCGCCATCGCTTCCGCGCGAGCGGTGAGCGAATCGCCCTGTGTCGACAGCGTGATGCGGCTGGGGCCGTTACTGCTGTCCTGCAGGTGGCTGAGTACACCCAGCACCATGAACAGGGCGCGGGCGGGCTGCAGCGGCGTCCAGCTCGTGGGCGCGGTGATGTCGGACGTCTCCAGCACAACGCCGTTCAGGTCCAGCATGGGCCGCGCCAGGTGCAGGGTGGCGAGAAGGGCCGGGCTGGGCGACACGCGGTCGGTGCTTTCGACATCCCAGCGCGCCAGAGTGCGGATGGACACCAGCAGTTCGTTGAGCTGTTCGTCGGTCTGCTCCATGCGTTTCAGGCACATGGCGGCATCGACCGGCGTGGCAGCGAGGTAGCGTTTCAGCACTGCGTTGCCCATGCGGGCCACCGACAACGGTCCGGCCATGTCGTGGCGCAGTGCGGGCAGGACCCGCATAAAGAGTTCGTGGCGTACGCCGGCGGCCAGCCAGGCTGCGCTGGTGTGGGTGCTGATGCCGCTCATGATCGGGCTGCCACGCCGGCCAATATGCGTTCGAGTTTTTCGAAGTCGACCGGCTTTTGCAGGAAGTGGTCGAAGACGGCCATTTCGTCGCTGCCGTCCGAAGCCAGGCCGGTCACGGCGATGACCATCGGGCGAGGCTGGGTGATTTCGACCAGTTGGCGGGCCAGATCGGTGCCGTGCATGTCCGGCAAGGTGAGATCGACCAGGTAGACGTTGGCTGCTTCGGCGCGGGCGGCGTCGAGGGCCTGCTGGCCGGTGAAGGCACAACGCACGGCGTAATCCTGCATTTCCAGGAGTTCCTGGAACAGCTCGGCCGCTTCGCGGTTGTCGTCGACGATAAGGATGTTGAGTGTCACGAGAAGACCTTAAACGCTGTGTCGGGACGGCAGGAACACCCGGAAGACGACCTGCGGTTCCTCGAAAGAATAATCGATGCGACCACCGTGCCCCTGCACGATCTGGTGAGCGATGTAGAGACCCAGCCCGAGGCCCGAACGATTGCGTTCGTTGCCCAGTGACTGGCGCTTGAAAGGGTTGAAGAGCGTGGCGGCCAGCGGTTCTGGAATGGCGGTGCCTACGTTGCGCACCTGCAGTTCGACGCCATCGTCGCCCGCCGCCCGCAGCAGCACCGAAACCGGCTCGCCCGGGGCGCCATGGTGGCGCGCGTTGCCGATCAGGTTGGTGATGACCTGAGCCATGCGGTCGGCGTCGATATCGGCCATGAGTTCAGGGTCGAGATGGGGGCTGAACGATACGCCGGGTTGCGCGATGGAAGCCTCTTCGAGCAGGTCGGTGATCAATGGCGCCAGCAGCGTCGGCTGGAATTGCAGGCCCAGGCCCAGGCCGCCCTGCAGACGCGACATGTCGAGCACCTGGCTTACCAGCCGCTGCATGCGGCTGCTGGAAGACTGGATGCGCTGGCCGATACGACCGGTTTGTTGTTCGGCCCCTTTTTCGAGAACCCGTGCAGCCATGCTGATGGAGTGCAGCGGGTCGCGCAGGTCGTGGCCCAGCACGGCCAGCAACTGGTTGCGGGCGCGGTGCAGTTCACCCACCCGGGCCGAGGTGGCGCGCGCCATCTCGTCGAGCATCTGCCGGGCGATGGACACGCAGGTCGCATCCCAGGCCTCGGCGGTGCCGTGCACCGTTTCGCGCCACAGTGCAAACGAGCCGCGCGGGGTGAGGCGCGGGCCGTTGGGGCCGTGGGTGTAGTTTTTCTCGGGGCGGCCACCCCAGTTGATCGTCTCGACCTGTTCCTTGCGCAACAGCAGAAGCCAGCCGTCACCCGCCGGGTCGAAACAGAGGGCCAGCACGCCGCACCAGATGTCGAGCAGGGGATGCAGATAGCCCGGAAACTGATCGACGGCGTCAAAGGTGACCAGCGGCTCGGCCCGGTCTTCGCGCAAGGCCAGCCAGCGCACCAGGGCACGGGCCGTTTCAACCGGCAGCTCCCCTTCGACGCCGAGCTTGTTGCCTTCGGCAATGACCACCGCATGCGCATCGAATACCTGGGCCAGCATCGGCGCATGGGGTTTGAGGGCCTGCACCGGATCGTCGGCATGCAGGAGGTCTTCGACCATGCGTGCGCGCAGCGTGGTCGCGGCCTCGGCCCGTTGGCCGTGGCTGCGGGTGAGGAGCGTCTGCACGTTGGCGGCAAGGATCTGCGCGATGACGTCACAGGCCATGCGCACCGAATACGGCACCTGCCGAGGCGCCATGTGGTGGCAGGCGATCATTCCCCACAGCCGGCCCTGGACCACGATGGAAACACTCATGGAAGCGCCCACGCCCATGTTGCGGAGGTATTCGATGTGGATCGGCGATACCGAGCGCAGCACTGCATGGCTCATGTCGAGCGGCGGCGAGCCGGCCTCGCCGTCGACGGCCACGCTGGCCGAGCCGATGTCGCTGATCATGCGCAGCGTGTTGACCACATAAAGGCGGCGCGCCTGGGCGGGAATGTCGCCAGCGGGATAACGCCTGCCGATGAAGGGTTCCAGGCGTTCATCGACCGATTCGGCCACCACCTCGCCGCTGTCGTCCGGCCTGAATCGATAAGCCATCACGCGGTCGAAACCTGTCAGCTGGCGAATGTCTTCGGTGGCCATCGACAGCAGGCTGTCGATGGAGCGCTGGCGCTTGAGCCGGTCCATGGCGCGGTGCGCCTTTAGCGCGAAACTGGTCAGTTCGTCTGCCGGCTGCACACGCCGCTCGAATTCGGCCACCAGCAGTGCACCGGCCTGGTGGAGGATCAGGTCGTATTCGTCACCCTGCAGGCTGATTTCGCCCGAAAGGGGAAGGATGGCTTCCCCTGCGTCTGGCGCGAAGGCATCGTCGAGCAGGTTGTGGATGTCGGCGCAGGCGTGCAGGTGGGAGTGGGCGAGCGCTTCACCCAATGCCGGCAGGCTGCCCAGCAGATGGATGGCATTGGTGCTGGCGTAACGCAGACGGCGCTGCGCGTCGAAGGCCAGCAGCAAACCGTGCGACTGGATGGCCCCCGGAATATGGATGGGCTCGCGGTCGCAGCTCTCCAGTGTGACGTTGGGCAGTGGTGCCGCGGGTTGCAACGGGGACAGATCAGCCATTAACCAGCCAGTGTATCAGCGGCATCGCCAGCGGCGGCATGTCAAAAGACACGTCTGCCACCGAGGTTTCGGGCATTGCCGCGAACACCGTTTATTGACGCGCCGTGCGTGTGTTGCCCGGCAGCGCCTGGGGATGGCTGGTGCGCAAGGGATTGATGTCGAGGCCGCCGCGGCGTGTGTAGCGCGCCAGCACGGCCAGCTTGACCGGCCTGCAGCGGGTCCAGATGTCCATGAAGATGCGCTCGACGCATTGCTCGTGGAATTCGTTGTGATTGCGAAAGCTCACCAGGTATTGAAGCAGGCCTTCCTGTTCGATCTGCGGGCCGCTGTAGCTGATCTGAACGCTGCCCCAGTCGGGTTGGCTGGTGACCAGACAGTTGCTCTTCAGCAGGTGGCTGACCAGGGTTTCGGTCACCGGCGCCTGGTCGAACGCGGCGGCCAGCAGTTCGGGGGCTGGTGTGTAGCGGTCGCATTCGATGTCGAGGCGGTCGAGGCTCAGGCCTTCCAGCGGCTGAATGCGTTCGCGGCCGAACTCTTCGGGCAGCACCAGGCGTACGCCGATGGTCGACGGATGTTCGGCACCGCGCCATACCGCTTCCGACACATCGGTGCGGATGCGGCTGCGCACTTCGTCGGCGCTTTCGAAACGGCTGTCGTTGAAGCTGTTCAGGTAGAGCTTGAAAGACTTGCTTTCGACGATGTTGGGTGTTTCACAAGGCACGGTGATGTGGGCGATGGCCACCTGCGGCTTGCCGCGCAGGTTGAGCCAGCTGACCTCGAACGCGGTCCACAGGTCGGCGCCGAAAAACGGAGGAGCGCCATCGATGCCGATCTCGGCCCGTTTGCCGGCGCGTGGCAGCGGATAGAGCAGGGCGGGGTCGTACTGCGTGGCGTAGGGAGTGGCCTTGCCCAGCAAGGATTGCTCGGCGGTGTTGGGGGTCGATGTCATGGATTCGTTCAATGGAATTCGCCTTCGCGGAGCCACTTGGTGGCGATCCACTTTTCGCCCTCGATCACCGGCGCGCCGCCGTGCAGCGTGCGGGTGGCCGGGTGCGGGCGGTCGTAGCTGAAGAACACTGCGTTGCCGCGTTTGGGTGCCACGATCAGGTTGATGTCCGGGAAGGTGGTGCCGCCGCCGCGCTGCGGCTCGTTGAGGTAGATCACCAGCGTGGCGACCCGCTGGCCGCCGCGCTTGAGAATGCTGGGCGTGCCGGGTTCGTCGGGGTCGAAGTAGTCGTAATGCGGCTTGTATTCGGCGCCCGGGCGGTAATGCAGCACCTGCAGGCCTTCGCCGTTCAGCACCGGCCATTGCACCAGCTGGGCTATGCGGCGTTCCAGGGCCTGGACCACCGGCGTTTCGCCGCGTGCGAAGAACATGCCGTCGCTGGTGCGATCGGCATTGACTTCCTCGCCGCCGGTTTTGATGGACACGGTGAGCGAGCGTTTCATGCGCGGCTCGGCTTCGGCGATGAGTTCGTCGCATTCGGCGTCCGACAGCAGGTTGCCGAACACCACCACCCGCGGCGAAGTGATGACCTGCAGTACATGCACCTGCCGATCACCGACGTCGATATAGAGCGGCGAATCGTCGATGGCCGGGGCCGGAACCGTGACGCCGGCGGGCATGGCGGACGCGTTTGACGACGCTGCCGGAATGGCATGTGCCGCGGCGAGATGGCTGCGCAGGGTGGACTCCATCGCCTGCGCGGCGGTTTCTTCCTGCCAGCCGGCGTCGACCATGGACTGCAGGATGACCGGCGCGGCAAAACCGGCCTCGGCCTGGGCAACGATCCATTGCCGCAGCTCTGGAGTGATGGCCTGTGTGGGTTGGGCGGAATCAGTCGTCATCGTCAGCTCTGAAGTCGGAATTGCCGAAAGGGGCGAAGGAGTATCAGACCGTCTTGCGACGGAACACGAGGCGGTCGGGTGCGGAAGCGGCCGCATCGAAACCATAGCCTTCCAGTGTGAAGCCCTTCAACTGATCTGGTGTTTGCAAGCGTTGCTCGATGGCATGGCGCGCCATCAGGCCGCGTGCGCGTTTGGCGTGGAAACTGATGATTTTGTAGACACCGGACTTCCATTCCTGGAACACGCATTCGACTACCCGCGCCTTCAGCACCCGCGTGTCGACGGCCTTGAAATATTCTTGAGAGGCCAGGTTGATCACCACCGGCGTGCGGTCGGCGCGCAGCTGGCCGTTGAGGTGTTCGCTCAGCTGGCTGCCCCAGAAACGATAGAGGTCGGAGCCGGCGTCGGTCGCCAGCCGGGTGCCCATTTCAAGGCGGTAAGGCTGCAACCGGTCGAGCGGCCGCAACACGCCGTAAAGGCCCGAAAGAATGGCGATGTGCGCCTGCGCCCAGTCCAGGTCTTCGGCTGAAAGTGATTTGGCGTCCAGGCCTTCGTACACATCGCCGTTGAACGCCAGCACGGCCTGCTTGGAATTCTTGTCGGTGAAACGCGGCGACCAGGCCTGGTAACGCGCCACGTTCAGCGCCGCCAGCGGATCGGACAGCGACATCAGCGATGCGATCTGCTGCGGCGACTGCTGCCGCAGCACCTCGATCAGTTGGCGTGACTGCGGCACGAACTGCGGCGTGGTGGCGGGCAGGTCGGCAGGGGCCGGCGTTTCGTAGTCGAGCGACTTGGCGGGGGAGAGCAGGAACAGCATCGCGGTCGAAGGCAGCAGGAGGATGGGAGCCCGGCGCTGCATGGAAGCGGTGCCGGAAATGAAAAACGCCCGCCGGTCAGGCGGGCGTCCGGATGGACCGCATTGTCGCCGCCACGACAGCCGATGTGCCGTCGCGGGGCTTGTGGCGCATCAGCCTTGCGTCTGTCCGGAAGCTTGCTCGAAGGGCAGCTTCATGTCGGCCAGGTCGCGGCGGGTTTCGACCAGCACCAGCGGACCGTCGTCCAGCACCACGGCCGGTGCGCGCTCGCGCGGCACCCGGACCGGCTGGGGCTCGGCGGCCATCACCGCTTGCGCGGCGGCGATCTTGCCGGCATCGGAGTTGACCCACTGCAGGCCGCTGCTTTCGGCGATCTTCACCAGATCGGCGATGGGCAGCACGAACGCCGCCGGCGCCGCCGGGGCTGCCACGATAGCAACCGGCGCGGGGTCGATCACAGGCGTCGCAACGACTGCGACAGGCGCTGCCACCGGGGCCGGGGCCGGAGCCTCGAATACCGGCGCTGCTTGCGTCACTGCCGCTGCAGCCACCGGTTCCGGAGCCGCCACCGGAGCGCTGTACGCGACCGGCGCTGCGGCGACCGGTGCCACGGCGCTTTCCTGGGGCAATGCCTCTGCACTGACCAAAGGCGCTTCCTGGCGTGCCGGACGCTCGCTGCGTTCGCCACGCTCGGCGCGGTCACCACGCTCACCGCGTTCACGGCGGGCACGCGGCGGACGGGCGTTTGCATCGTCTGCCTGCGGTGCGGGGGCCGGGTCGACGATGTTGTCGGTGCCGTTCAGTACGGTTTCCGCCGGAGCGGGAGGCGCGCGGAAGGCGTCGAAGATGCCGCCCTGCGACGGCGCGGCGTGCTCGGCGGCGTCGGCCACCGGAGCTTCCGAACCGTCGGCCTGGGCACGGTCACCACGCTCCGGACGATCACCACGTTCACGACGCTCGCGGCCGTAGCGGTCACGCGAACGGCGGGGACGGTCACCGTCCTGCGCCGGCGCGGAGGGTGGCGCACCTTCGTTCTGACCGTCGATGACCTGCACCGGAGCATTCGCGCCTTCGGTCAGGTTGTCTTCGGCCGGAGCCTGGTTGTCCGCACCGGTTTCGGTGCGAGGGCCGCGCGAACCACGTCCTCGGCCACGGCCGCCTTCGTTGCGTTCGCCACGTTCACGGCGCGGAGCTTCGTCGCGACGCGGCTCTTCGGAGACCAGCGCTGCATCGGCGCCGACGGCACCCAGTGCGGCGGCGTCGATCACGGCTTCGGGTGCCGGTGCCAGGCGTTCGCCGTCACGCGGGCCACGGCCGTTCAGGCGACCCGGTTCACGCGGCGGACGATCGCCACGCGGTGCGCGGGTTTCACCGCGTTCGTTGCGGTCGCCACGGTCGTTGCGTTCGGGGCGCTCGGCGCGTTCGCCGCGGCCCTCGGTACCGCGTTCACCGCGGGCTTCGTTGGGACGACCTTCGCCACGGCCTTCCGGACGGCCCTCGGTGCGGCCTTCGCCGCCACGGCCCTCGCGACGACCGCCGCGGCCTTCGCCACGGCCATCACGAGCTTCACCGCGGCCCTCGCCCCGACTGTCGCCACGGCCGTCACGACGGCTGCCGCCACGGTTGCCACGGCGCTCGTCGCTGGCAGGTGCCGGTGCGGCCACCGGTGCGGCGACCGGAGCTGGAGCCGGTGCGGGATCGGCGGCGAAGAGACTCTTCAGCCAGCCCCAGAAGCCGACTTCGACTGCTGGCGCGGCGGGTGCCGCCGCCGGCGCAGGCGCAGGCACGGGTGCGGCAGCCGGTGCCGGGCGTGCCGCGGCCTGAGGTGCCGGTGCATCGGGCAGCACGCCCTTGATGACAGGCGTCTGGCGGTTGGTCGGCTCTTGCGAGCGGCGGGTGATGGCGGTCGGGTCCTCGACCACTTCGGCCAGCGAATAGCTGGCTTCGATGTTGTCGAGGCGCGGGTCGTCGTGCTTCAGGCGCTCCAGCTTGTAATGCGGCGTGTCGAGCGACTTGTTGGGCACCAGCATCACGTTGACGCGCTGCTTCAGTTCGATCTTGGTGATTTCGTTGCGCTTTTCGTTCAGCAGGAAGGACGCGACCTCGACCGGAACCTGTACATGCACGGCTGCGGTGTTGTCCTTCATGGACTCTTCCTGAATGATCCGCAGCGTCTGCAGGGCGGAGCTTTCGGTGTCGCGGATGTGACCGGCGCCGCCGCAACGCGGGCAGGGGATGGACGAACCTTCGGACAGTGCCGGCTTGAGGCGCTGGCGGCTCATTTCCATCAGGCCGAACTTGCTGATGGTGCCGAACTGCACACGTGCACGATCCTGGCGCAAGGCGTCGCGCAGGCGGTTTTCGACCTCCCGACGGTTCTTGCTCTCGTCCATGTCGATGAAGTCGATGACGATCAGGCCGCCCAGGTCGCGCAGGCGCATCTGGCGGGCCACTTCGTCGGCGGCTTCGAGGTTGGTGCGGGTGGCGGTCTCTTCGATGTCGCTGCCCTTGATGGCGCGCGCCGAGTTGACGTCGATGGACACCAGTGCTTCGGTGTGATCGATGACGATGGCGCCGCCGGAGGGCAGCTGCACGGTGCGTGCGTAGGCCGATTCGATCTGGTGTTCGATCTGGAAGCGGCTGAACAGCGCCGCGTCGTCGCGGTAGCGCTTCACGCGGCCGGCATGCTCGGGCATGACGTGCGCCATGAACTGGTGCGCCTGCTCGTAGATGTCGTCGGTGTCGATCAGGATGTCGCCGATGTCGTGATTGAAGTAGTCACGGATGGCGCGGATGACGAGGCTGGATTCCTGGTAGATCAGGAACGCGCCCTTGGCACCCTTGGAGGCGCCGTCGACTGCCGTCCAGAGCTTGAGCAGGTAGTTCAGGTCCCACTGCAGTTCGGGCGCGCTGCGACCGATGCCGGCGGTGCGGGCGATGATGGACATGCCGTTGGGATATTCCAACTGGTCCATGTTCTCCTTGAGCTCCGCCCGGTCTTCGCCCTCGATGCGGCGCGATACGCCACCGCCGCGCGGGTTGTTGGGCATCAGCACCACGTACCGGCCGGCGAGGCTGATGAAAGTGGTGAGGGCGGCACCCTTGTTGCCGCGTTCTTCCTTCTCGACCTGCACCAGCAGTTCCTGGCCTTCACGGATCACTTCGTTGATGCGTGCCTGGCCTGCAGGGACACCGGGGGCGAAGTACTGGCGGGAGATTTCCTTGAACGGCAGGAAGCCGTGGCGGTCTTCGCCGTAATCGACGAAACAGGCTTCGAGCGAAGGCTCGACCCGCGTGACGACGGCTTTGTAGATGTTGCCCTTGCGCTGTTCGCGCCCTTCGATTTCGATCTCGTAGTCGAGCAGTTTCTGCCCGTCGACGATGGCCAGGCGGCGTTCTTCCGGCTGCGTGGCATTGATCAACATCCGCTTCATGAGGCGTACCTTTTTTCGTATCAGTGGTCACCGGTACGACGCGCCTGAAATGGCGGCGCCGTTGCCGTACCGGAAGACCGGAACATGCCCTGGATGGGCCAACGATGCCGAGCAGACGCCTGAAACGAACGGGGAATAGCCGTGAAACCGCGGCGACCGGAAGCTTTTCAGCCGGGTCGACGGGGTGGGGGCTCGTGGATGGGTGCGAGGGGCGGACGCTGCAGCGATGGAGCGGCAGGGTGGGCGCCTTCGGCCCACACGACGGTCGGGGCAGATGCAGTCGCACCCGCGGGCAGCGGCATCAGCCAGCGCCAGAGGGAGGAAAGCAATGCCATCAACACGGGGGAAATCTCGCTAGATCCGCCGGCCGGCAGCGGCCGAATGGGGCGCGACGCGGGCCGGTTGGTATTCCGGTTCGGGTGTTTCAAGGAGTCGGCTCGCCCGGCGGGTCTGCGGAGGGATGCGTGAGGTGTCAGTGGAAACCCTGGCAATCGATTCCGGCAGAGCCGCAAGTAGCATCGACCTGCCGTGTGCCTTGTCGTGGTGACTGGACTAAACTCCAGGGAAATCAACCACTTACGGCGCACACGGTGAAAGACATTATAGGGGGCAAAAACGCAGCGGCGGCACCCAACGCGAAAATCGTGACAGTCGATGAAGAGTCTTCCGGACAGCGCCTGGACAATTTTCTGATGCGGCACCTGAAAGGTGTGCCCAAGACCCATGTCTACCGGATCATCCGCAGCGGTGAGGTGCGGGTGAACAAAGGCCGGGCTGCGGCTGATACACGTGTCCAGTCGGGTGACGCCATCCGGCTGCCGCCGGTGCGCACATCGCCCGAACCCACCGACGATGCGATCCGCGCCGTGCCGCCGCGCGAATTTCAGGCTCTGTACGAAGACGACTTTCTGCTGGCGATCGACAAGCCCGCAGGCACGGCGGTGCATGGCGGCAGCGGCGTCAGTTTCGGTGTCATCGAACAGCTGCGCCGTGCACGGCCGGAAGCGCGGTTTCTCGAACTGGTGCATCGGCTGGACCGGGATACGTCCGGCATCCTGCTGGTGGCCAAGAAACGTTCGGCGCTGACGAAACTGCAGGACCAGTTCCGTGAGCGTGCCACCGACAAGACCTACTTGGCCCTGGTCGGCGGCACGTGGCCGGCACGGCGAAAGGTGCTGGACCAGCCCTTGCGCAAATACCTGCTGCCCGACGGCGAGCGGCGTGTGAAGGTGACGACGGCTGACGACCCCGACGCGATGCGCGCACTCACGCTGGTCAAGGTGCGTTCTACCGCGCCGCCGCGCCAGGAAAAAGGCCTGCCCGCCATGAGCCTGCTGGAAGTGACGATCAAAACCGGCCGTACCCATCAGATCCGGGTGCACCTGTCGGCCGGCGGCCATGCTATTGCGGGAGATGACAAATACGGGGACTTCGAGCTGAACCACCGGCTGCAGAAGGCCGGGCTGGGCCGCATGTTCCTGCATGCCTGGCGCCTGCAGTTCGATCATCCGTCGACCGGCGAGCGGATTGCACTGCAAGCCGAACTGCCGACGGAGCTGGCGGCATGGGAGCCGTCATCGAATACGCCGCCGCGGGTTTTATAGTCGAGGCACATGTCTCTCCTCGATTCTCCTGCTTCTCCTCCGCTGCGTTTCGATCTCATCGCCTTTGATTGGGACGGCACGCTCTACGACTCGACCGGCATCATCGTGCGCTGCATACAGGCAGCGGTGAGAGATGTCGGCGGCACGGTGCCCGACGACCGCGCGGCCGCTTATGTCATCGGCATGAGCCTGGGGCAGGCGCTGGCGCATGCGGCGCCGGATGTCCCTGCCGAGCGGTATCCGCAACTTGGCGAGCGATATCGCCACCATTACCGCAAGCATCACGACGACCTGAGCCTGTTCGAAGGCGTGCTGCCCTTGCTGGTGGCGCTGAAGCAGCGAGGCCATCTGCTGGCGGTGGCCACCGGCAAAAGCCGGCGTGGGCTGGACGAAGCGCTGGAATCGGTGGAATTGCGCGGCGTCTTCGATGCGTCGCGCACCGCCGACGAAACCGCCGGGAAGCCCGACCCGCTGATGCTCAACGAACTGGCTGCCGACCTCGGCGTGCCGCACCCGCGCATCCTGATGATCGGCGACACCACCCACGACCTGCTGATGGCGAAAAACGCGGGTTGCGCCAGCGTCGGGGTCAGCTACGGCGCCCATACGCCGGAGGCATTCGGTGCGCTCGGGCCTCTGCATGTGGCGCACTCGGTCGCCGACCTGACCGCCTGGCTGGCCGTCAACGGCTGATCGAAACCAGGGCGCGGCGCGTAATGAACGACGACGAGCCCGCCATTGCCCTGTGTCGCAGCGGCGACTTGCGCGACGGCGGTACGGCTGTCGGTTTCGATGTCCGTTATGCCGGACTGACCTGTACCGCCTTTGCAGTCCGTTACCGCGGCCGGCCTTATGCCTATCTCAACCGCTGCAGCCATGTGGCGATGGAAATGGATGGTCGCAGCGGCCGTGTTTTCGACGAAACCGGGCGCTGGCTGTTGTGCCATGTCCATGGCGCCGCATTCGATCCGCCTACCGGAAGCTGCGCCGGAGGCCCTTGCCGGGGCGGCCTGGTGCCGATACAACTGAGCGAGAGCGACGGCGTGGTCCGCTGGCATACTGCCTACAACCTGAAACCTGCCGAGTTCTAACGCGATGTCGTCGTCCGATCCTGATTTCCGAGACCCCCTGGAGCCGCCTGAGCCGCCCCCGCCGGCCGCCTCTCCGATCCCGCCGCCGGGCCGCCGTGCGTCCGACAATCAGAACTGGGAGCGTGCCACGCTCGAAAAGCTGGCTTTCTCCGCCATCACCGAACAGCGCAGCGCGCGGCGCTGGAAGACCTTTGTCCGGCTTTCGTGGCTGGTCCTGCTGGTCGTCGGCGGCTGGGTGCTGCTGCACCGGGCGCAACCCAGCACCGACAAAACGACGCCCCATACTGCGGTGATCGACGTCAAGGGTGAAATTGCAGACGGTGCCGAAGCGAGTGCCGAGTTCATCAATGCGTCCATGCGCAGTGCTTTCGAGGACGACGGCGCGCAGGCAGTGGTGCTGCTGATCAATTCGCCGGGCGGCAGTCCGGTGCAGGCCGGCATGATCAACGACGAGATCATCCGGCTCAAGGCCAAATACAAGAAGCCCATCTACGCGGTCGTCGAGGAAAGTTGCGCCTCGGCCGCCTATTACATCGCGGCCGGTACCGACCAGATCTTCGTCGACAAGGCGAGTGTGGTGGGTAGCATCGGCGTACTGATGGACGGATTCGGCTTTACCGGCCTGATGGACAAGCTGGGTGTGGAGCGCCGCCTGCTGACCGCCGGCGAAAACAAGGGTTTCATGGACCCCTTCAGCCCGATGAGCGACAAGCAGAAGGGTTATGCCCAGGACATCCTGGCGCAGATCCATGCCCAATTCATCGACGTGGTCCGCAAGGGTCGCGGCAGCCGGTTGAAGGAAACGCCGGAGACCTTCAGTGGTTTGTTCTGGACCGGCCAGCAGGCGGTAGCCATGGGCCTGGCCGACAAGCTGGGTGGCCTGGATTACGTGGCGCGTGAAGTGGTGAAGGCTGAAGACGTGGTCGATTACACCCGTCACGACAACGTCGCCGAACGTCTGGCCAAGAAGTTTGGCGCGGCGATGGGCGAAGGCGCGGTCCATGCCCTGGGCCGCATTCCCGCCTTCCGCTGAATTCCGCGGCGGTCTTTTCAGCGTCCGATGGCAAACACGGCCGGGGTGCTGTTGTCCGGACCTCCGGTCGACCGCTTCCAGGTCTTGACGTCTGCGCTACGGGTATTGCCATCCGCCAATGTCAGTCCCCAGCTGACCGAAAGGCGTGCATTGGGCTGGAGCGTCGCCAGCAGGCCCTGCAGCAATGCGGCATTGCGATAGGGCGTCTCGATGAACAGCTGGGTCTGGCCGGTGCGCAGGGCGACCGATTCCAGCGCACGGATCCTCTCGGCCCGCTCGACGGCGTCCTGCGGCAGGTAGCCGACAAAAGCGAAGTTCTGCCCGTTCAGTCCGCTCGCGGCAAGGGCCAGGAGAAGCGATACCGGTCCGACCAGCGGCACCACCGCCAGCCCCAGGTCGTGGGCGGCGCGGGCCACGGATGAGCCGGGGTCGGCCACGGCGGGCATGCCGGCTTCGCTGAGCAGGCCGACATCGTGGCCTTGCAGCGCGGCGGCCAGCAGTGGTCTTGCATCGAATCCACCGTGGTGGTCGCCCTTTTTATGGACCTCTCGCGGCAGTTCCTGAATGGTCTGGGCCTGCAGGGGTGCGGCAAGCGGATGCAGGGCATCGATGCGTTTCAGGTAGGCGCGAGCGCTTTTGGCGTTTTCGCAGATCCAGTGGGTGATGGTCGACGCCCGCCGCAGCGTGGCGTCGGGCAGGGCGTCCGACAGCGGGGCCTGGGCGGCGCAGCCGAAGTCCAGCGGTGCCGGAACGAGATAGAGTTTTCCGTGGGCCATCAGAACACCATGCCCGCGGCGCGCAGCAGGCGGCAGGTCCGGATCAGGGGTAGGCCGACCAGCGCAGTGGGATCGTCGTTGTGGATGGATTCCAGCAGGCTGATGCCCAGCCCTTCGCTTTTTGCGCTGCCGGCGCAGTCGTAGGGTTGCTCGGCGCGCAGGTAGTGTTCGATCTCGGCATCGGTCAATTCGCGAAACCGCACCTGCACGCTTGCGAGATCAGAGGCCTCGAATCCCGCCGCAGCGCAGACGACACTGACGGCAGTCTGGAAGATCACGGTGCGGCCTCGCATGCGCCGCAGTTGTAGCACCGCCCGCTGGTGGTCGCCGGGTTTGCCCAGCGGCTCGCCTTCCAGGTCGGCTACCTGGTCGGAGCCGATGACGACGGCTTCCGGCTGTTGGGCGGCTACCGCACGCGCCTTGGCCAGGCCGAGGCGGCGGGCCAGGGCTTCGGGTGCTTCGTCGGCATGTGGTGTTTCGTCCACATGGGGTGACACGACATCGAATGGCAGGCGCAGGCGCTGCAGCAACTCGCGACGGTAGATGGAAGTCGACCCCAGGATCAGGCGGCGTCCACCGGATGGGCGCGACAGAAGGCTGGCGGAGGTTGGGTTGGCGGGTGGCAAGGACATCCGTCGATTCTCTTACACTGATTCCATGGAAAAAGACTTGAGCCCCGACAGCCTGGATATCCTGGCTTTTGCCCGTTCCAGCGGCAGCCTCGAAGGGACCGACCCGCTGTCCCGTCACGCCCGCCTGGTGGAAGACATCACCGGTTCGCCCGACGGCCGTGCCGTGACCTGGAAGGCGACAGGCGAATGGCGCCAGAAAACCGGCAGCGCCGGCGAGCCCTGGCTGCATCTGTCTGGCGAAACCTCGCTGCCGATGACCTGCCAGCGCTGCCTGACGCCGGTCGACGTTCATGTGGCCTTCGAGACCGATTTCCGGTTCGTGGCCGACGAAAGCACCGCCGAAGCGGAAGACGACGAATCCGAGGAAGACCTGCTGGTGCTGCGCCGCGATTTCCCGCTGGACGAATTGATCGAGGACGAGCTGCTGCTGGCGTTGCCGCCTGTTCCGCTGCACGAGGTATGTCCCGTGGCCTTGCCGGCGGTCGTCGAGGATGCGGCCTTCGCCGCTGCCGAAGAAGAACGGTCCCACCCTTTTGCGATCCTGGCAGGCTTGAACAAGGGCAAGCTTGGCTAGTTTTTGAGCGCAGGCTATAATCATTGGCTACGCGCAATTTCTTGAGGCTGGATAAATGCGGGTTTGGGTCGGGTTTCCTAGGGAAATTTGGCAAAAACCTCCTGACGGTCTTAAAGCGCACCCGACCCACCTACCGAATTCAGGAGCCATCATGGCAGTTCAGCAAAACAAGAAGTCCCCGTCCAAGCGTGGCATGCACCGCTCGCACAACGCGCTGACCGTGCCGGGCATCGCAGTCGAAACCAACACCGGCGAAATCCATCTGCGCCACCACATCAGCCCGAACGGTTTCTACCGTGGCCGCCAGGTCCTGAAGAACAAGTCCGAAGCCTGATCGCCTCCGCAGCCTAGGCCCGCGCTACTTTTCTCGTAGCCCGGGCCTTCGTTTTTGATGGTTGTCTCTTTTATGTCTTGCTGCGCCGCGCTGTTTTTGCGCAGGTGCTGGCTCAGGGGTCTCCGTTCATGATCACGCTGGCCGTTGATTGCATGGGGGGTGACCACGGTCCACGTGTCACCCTGGCTGCCTGCAAGCAGTTCCTGGCGCACCATTCCGATGTGAGGCTGCTGCTCGTCGGTCAACCCGACAGGCTGGCAGGTTTTTCGCATCCGCGCGCCACTGTCGTTCCCGCCTCCGAGGTGGTGTCGATGGACGATTCGATCGAAATCGCCCTGCGCCGCAAGAAAGATTCGTCCATGCGCGTGGCTATCCGTCAGGTGAAGGACGGTGCGGCGCATGTCGCCATTTCCGCCGGCAATACAGGTGCGCTGATGGCGATTGCGCGTTACCTGCTCAAGACACTCGACGGGATAGAGCGCCCGGCGATTGCCACGCGCATGCCCAACGCCAAGGGCGGCGCCACCACCGTGCTCGACCTGGGCGCCAACGTGGATTGCACCGCGGAACACCTGCTGCAGTTCGCGGTCATGGGTTCGGCGCTGGCGTCGGTTCTGAACGACGACGAAAACCCCAGCGTTGGTTTGCTCAACATCGGCGAGGAAGCCATCAAGGGCAGTGAAGTCATCAAGGAAGCCGGCGAACTGCTGCGGTCGGCCGGCAACCTGGGTGATCTCAATTTCTACGGAAACGTCGAGGGCAACGACATCTTCAAGGGCACGGTCGACATCGTCGTATGCGACGGTTTCGTCGGCAACGTCGCGCTCAAGGCCAGCGAAGGCCTCGCCAGCGTGATCGTCGGTTTCCTGAAGGAAGAATTTTCGCGCAACCCGCTGACCAAGCTGGCAGCCCTGGTGTCTTATCCGGTGCTGGCTGCGCTCAAGCGCCGCATGGATTACCGCCGCTACAACGGCGCTGCACTGCTGGGCTTGCGTGGCCTGGTTTTCAAGAGCCACGGTTCCGCCGACGAGATGGCATTCGAGCAGGCCCTCAACCGCGCCTATGATGCTGCGCGCAACAACCTGCTCGAGCGAGTGCAGGCCCGTATCGCCCACGCCGCGCCGCTGCTGGGGCATCGTGAGCCCGTGCCAGCCGACGCCAGCACCACGACATGAGCACCTATTCCCGCATCGTCGGCACCGGCAGCTACCTGCCGCCGCGCCGGCTGACCAATGCCGACCTGGCGGCCGAACTGGCCGCCCGCGGCGTCGAGACTTCCGACGAATGGATCGTCGAGCGCACCGGCATTCGTGCACGTCATTTCGCGGCGCCCGATGTGGCCGCCAGTGATCTGGCCCTGCATGCCTGCCTGCGTGCGCTCGAGTCTGCCGGCAAGACCGCCGCCGACATCGACCTGATCATCGTCGCCACGTCCACACCCGACATGGTGTTCCCTTCGACGGCTTGCATCCTGCAGAACAAGCTCGCGCAATCGTCGGAAGCCGCGCGCAGCATCCTGGGTTGTCCCGCGTTCGACGTGCAGGCCGTGTGCAGCGGTTTTGTCTACGCCCTGACGGTGGCCGACGCGATGATCAGGACCGGTGCGGCCAGGCGCGCACTGGTGGTCGGCGCGGAAGTCTTCTCCCGCATCCTCGATTTCAACGATCGCACCACCTGCGTTCTGTTCGGCGACGGCGCCGGTGCGGTAGTGCTCGAAGCCAGCGAGCAGCCGGGCATCCTCTCCAGCGATCTGCATGCCGATGGCCGGCATGTCGGCATCCTTTGCGTGCCGGGTCATGTGTCGGGTGGTTCCGTGCTGGGCGATCCCTTGCTCAAGATGGACGGCCAGGCCGTGTTCAAGCTGGCTGTGGGTGTGCTGGAAAGCGCGGCCCGTGCCGCGCTGGCCAAGGCCGGCAAGACGGATGCCGACATCGACTGGCTGATTCCGCATCAGGCCAACATCCGCATCATGCAAGGTACCGCCAAACGCATGAAACTCCCGCTCGACAAGCTGGTGGTGACGGTCGATCAGCACGGAAACACATCCGCCGCCTCGATTCCGCTCGCGCTCGACGTGGCGGTGCGCGAAGGCCGTGTTCAGCCAGGGCATAACGTCATGCTCGAAGGCGTGGGCGGCGGTTTCACCTGGGGCGCCGTGCTGCTGACGCTGTAGCCCGCGTACGGTCAAGCCGCCGGGCTCGCAGGTCGACCCGGCATCCATCCCAATTTTCTGAGCAGGATTTCCTCGCCATGACATCGTTTGCTTTCGTTTTTCCGGGCCAGGGTTCGCAATCCGTCGGCATGCTCGACGCCTGGGGCGAACATCCGGCCGTGCTCGAAACGCTGCGTGAAGCCTCTGACGCGCTGAACGAAGACGTTGCCAAACTGATTCATGAAGGCCCCAAGGAGGCGCTCGGCCTGACCACCAACACCCAGCCTGTGATGCTGGTGGCCGGCGTCGCCGCCTGGCGTGCCTGGAAAGCCGAAGGCGGCGCCGATCCGGTCGCAGTGGCCGGTCATTCGCTGGGCGAGTACGGTGCCCTGGTTGCAGCCGGGGTGCTGACGCTGGCACAGGCCGCGCCACTGGTACGCTTTCGTGCGCAGGCCATGCAGGAGGCCGTGCCGGTCGGCACCGGTGCCATGGCGGCCATCCTGGGCCTGGACCCGGCGCGCGTGGCCGAAGTCTGCGCGGAAGTCACGGCCAGCCTGGGCGGAGTCGAAACCGCCGAGGCGGTCAACTTCAACGATCCGGGCCAGACCGTCATTGCCGGTACCAGGGCCGCGGTGGACCAGGCATGCGTGGCCCTGAAGGTCGCCGGTGCCAAACGTGCCCTGCCGTTGCCGGTTTCCGCGCCTTTCCATTCGAGCCTGATGAAGCCCGCGGCCGAGAAGCTGCGTGAGAAGTTGGCGGCCACCACGCTCGCCATCCCGTCGATCCCGGTGCTGAACAACATCGACGTCGCCTTCGAAAGCAGCGCCGACGCCATTCGCGATGCGCTGTACCGGCAGGCTTTCGGCCCGGTGCGTTGGGTCGAATGTATTCACACATTGGCGCAACGCGGTGTTGCACATGTGGTCGAATGTGGACCCGGCAAGGTATTGAGCGGCATGACGAAACGTATCGATGCGAGTCTTGTCGCCAGCGCCATTTACGATCCGGCCACGCTCGCCGAAACCAGGTCATCGCTCGGTTGATCGCCCTGGCCGTCAAACTCCCCACTTGATCCGAATTAGGAAACTCACAGCATGTCCGACATCAGTTATGCCGGCCAGGTCGCCCTGGTGACCGGCGCCACCCGCGGCATCGGCGCTGCCATCGCGGCCGAACTCGCGGGCCGGGGCGTCAGGGTCATCGGCACCGCGACGTCGCAGGACGGCGCCAACCGCATTGCGGCTGCGCTGGGGGCGAGCGGTGGCGAAGGCCGCATGCTGGACGTGACCGACTCGGCCGCGCTCGAAGCCCTGGTCAACGAGATCGTCACTGTCCACGGCGGTTTGCAGATCCTGGTGAACAACGCCGGCATCACCCGCGACAACCTCGCCATGCGCCTGAAGGACGACGACTGGGATGCGGTGATCGACACCAACCTGAAGGCGGTTTTCCGCCTGTCGCGTGCCGTCATCCGTCCGATGATGAAGCAGCGTTATGGCCGCATCGTCAACATTACCAGCGTGGTCGGCGCTTCCGGCAATGCGGGCCAGGCCAACTATGCGGCGGCCAAGGCCGGCCTGGCGGGCATGACACGTGCGCTGTCGCGTGAACTGGGTTCGCGCAACATCACGGTCAACTGCGTGGCGCCGGGTTTCATCGACACCGACATGACGGCAGCCCTGCCCGAAGCGCAACAGAAGGCGCTGCTGGGCCAGATTCCCCTGGGTCACCTCGGCAAGCCGCTAGACGTGGCCCATGCGGTCACCTTCCTGGCGAGCCCCCAAGCCGCGTACATCACGGGTCAGGAACTGCACGTCAATGGCGGCATGTTCATGAACTGAACGCCCGATTTCGGTCGAGCACATACCTTGCCGTTCGATCCGGGCGGCTACTGCGCGGGCCTATCAGGCGCGCCGGCTAAAATCCCGGATTCATCTACAACCCTAAGAGGGAATCCATGAGCGATATCGAATCACGTGTCAAGAAAATCATCGCCGAGCAACTCGGCGTGGAAGAGTCCCAAGTCACCAGCGAAAAAGCCTTCGTGGCCGATCTGGGTGCCGACTCGCTCGACACGGTCGAACTCGTGATGGCACTCGAAGACGAATTCGGCATTGAAATTCCGGACGAAGACGCCGAGAAGATCACCACGGTGCAGAACGCAATCGACTACGCCAACACGCACCAGAAGGCCTAAGAGCCCCGGACGAAACAGCGGCACGACCGGGCAGCGATGCCGGGCGTTCGCTGGGGTTTCTTCCGGGTGGCCTGGCCTCAGGGCTTGCTCTCCCCATTTCTTTCTGCGCTTTCCTGAAAAAGGTTTTCTTCGCATGAGCCGTCGCCGCGTCGTCGTGACTGGTCTGGGCTGCGTCACCCCCGTGGGCAACACGGTGGCAGACGCCTGGACCAACATCCTTGCCGGAACCCCCGGCATCGACTTCATCACCCAATTCGATGCGAGCAACTTCGCCTGCAAATTTGCTGGCGAAGTCAAAGGCTTCGATGTGACGGAGTACATGCCCGAGAAGGAAGCGCGGCACATGGACCGCTTCATCCACCTCGGCGTGGCCGCCGCCGTGCAGGCCGTTCGCGACAGCGGACTGCCCGTCGGCGATGCCCTGACCGAAGACCAGGCGGTCCGCATCGGCTGCAACATCGGCTCCGGTATCGGTGGCCTGCCGCTGATCGAACGTACCCATGCCGAACTCGAAAATCGCGGCCCGCGCCGTATTTCGCCGTTCTTCGTGCCCGCGTCGATCATCAACATGATTTCCGGCCACGTGTCGATCCGTTTCGGCTTCAAGGGTCCGAACGTTGCCGTGGTCACCGCCTGCACCACCGGCCTGCACGCCATCGGCCTGTCGGCCCGCATGATCGAATACGGCGACGCAGACGTGATGATCGCGGGCGGCGCTGAAGCCACCGTGTCGCCGCTGGGCATCGGCGGTTTCACCGCACCGCGCGCGCTGTCGACCCGCAACGAAACGCCACAGACCGCATCCCGTCCGTGGGACAAGGATCGCGACGGTTTCGTGCTCGGCGAAGGTGCCGGTGTGCTGGTGCTCGAAGAGTACGAACACGCCAAGGCGCGTGGCGCCAAGATTTACGCCGAACTGTCCGGTTTCGGCATGAGCGCCGACGCTTACCATGTCACCTCGCCCAGCGTGGGCGGCCCGCAGCGCTCCATGGAAATGGCACTGCGCAACGCGGGTGTCAACGCGGACCAGGTCGATTACGTCAATGCCCACGGCACCTCGACGCAGATCGGCGACCTGAACGAATCCAACGCCATCAAGGCGGCGCTGGGCGACCATGCCAGGAAGACCGTGGTCAATTCCACCAAGTCGATGACCGGTCACCTGCTGGGCGGCGCCGGTGGTATCGAAAGCGTCTTCACGGTGCTGGCGCTGCATCACCAGAAGAGCCCTCCGACCATCAACATCTTCGAACAGGATCCTGCCTGCGACCTGGATTACTGCGCCAACACCGCGCGCGACATGAAGATCGACGTGGCCCTGAAGAACAACTTCGGTTTCGGCGGCACCAACGGTTCGCTGGTTTTCAAGCGTTTCGCCTGAAAACCACGAACACATGCGCAGCGCCCCATCGGTCATCCATCCGGTGCTGCGCTCGTACCGGGTCGGCGCATGGCTGGCCTTGCTGTGGTGTTTGGGGGCCGTGCCCGTGACGGGCTGGCTGATGCTGGCCTCGCCACCGTCGCATGTGGGTTTGATCGTGGCGACCTGGACCGTCATGACTGGGCTGCTCGCTGCCCGGCACTGGTGGCAGGCCGGACCTGATCACCTCGCCTGGGACGGTCAATTCTGGAGCACCAGAACCGCCTTCGACGCCCGTTTGGCGGTGGTGGTCGACCTGCAGTTTCTGATGGTGGTTCGTGTGTCGCCTCCTGCCGAGCGGTCGCAGTGGCTGGTGGTCGACCGTGATGCATCGCCCCTGACATGGCATTCCTTGCGCTGCGCAACCGTCGCGGCCGGGCCGGGGAGGGTGACATGAGCGACATCCCTGAGACGCCCGTGACCCCCGATGTTCCGCATATCCCGGACGGCCCCGCGCTGGCGACCGACAGCGATCTGCTGCTGGTGCAGCGAACCGTGGCGGGCGACCAGCGCGCCTATGGCCTGCTGGTGCTCAAGTACCAGCGCCGCATCGAACGCCTGATCGGACGCATGGTGCGCGACGCCGAACTGGTCGAGGACATCGCCCAGGAGACGTTCATCCGCGCCTACCGTGCGCTGCACCAGTTTCGCGGCGACGCCCAGTTCTACACCTGGCTCTATCGCATCGCGGTAAATACCGCGAAGAAGTCGCTGGTGGACATGCGGCGCAATCCGGTCATTTCGGAGAACGCCTTGCGTTCGGGATCCGAAGACGATGAAACTTCTGTGCTGGACCGCGAACTAAGTACCGACGAGACACCTGAAACGGTGATGGCCGCTAAGGAAATTGCCGAGACGGTCAACGCCGCCATGGCGTCCTTGCCCGAAGATTTGCGCCAGGCGGTGACCTTGCGAGAAATCGAAGGCTTGAGCTACGAAGAAATTTCTGAAGCCATGAATTGCCCTATCGGTACCGTTCGTTCCCGCATTTTCAGGGCCCGTGAGGCCATTTCCGCCAAGGTTCGGCCGCTGCTGGAAAGCCAGAGCGGCAAACGCTGGTGAGGGTGTTTCGATGAAGCTGAAAAAAACGCACCGGAAGCAGCCATGACCCAACAACGACCTTCCTCAGCCCCTCAGGATGACCGCATTTCCGCGCTGGCAGACGGCCTGTTGCGGGGCGATGAATTCGCGTCGGCCCTGAAGCAGCTGGCAAACGACGAAGAAGCCCGCGCGCAGTGGCATTGCTACCACCTGGTCGGTGACGTGCTTCGCTCCGACGCCTTGGGTGATGCCCGTGGCGACATGGATTTTTTGAAACGTATCGAGGCGCGCCTGGCCAACGAACCTGTGCCGGTGCGTGTCCCGGATCAGGAAAAGGTCGAACTGATTGGCCAGGTAGTGATGCCGCTTCGGCGGCCAGCAGCAAACGCCGACGTCTTCCGCTGGAAGCTGGCGGCAGGTTTTGCATCGCTGGCCGCCGTGGCCGCCATCGGCTGGCAGACCCTGCAGCTGCAGGCGCCGACAGGTGGCGCGGCCTTGTTGGCCCAGGAAAGCACTGCGGCTCCGGCCGGCGTTTTCCAGCAAGTCAGGTCTGACACGTCTTCCGCCCCGGAGGTCGCCATGTCTACCGCCGACAACGCACCCATCATGCTGCGCAACGCACAACTGGACGAATTGCTGGCCGCGCACAACCGTGCCATCGGCGGTGCGGCACTTCAAAGCCAGGTCCGCCTCTTGCGCAACGTCAGCGTAACAGAGGATTTTTCGCGCTGAGGAGATCCGTCCCCTGCCTGCGCAAATCATTGCCGCCTTGATGAACCCGACGTTCCTGCGAGCTTTTTGCCATCGAGCGGTGGGTGCGCTGTGCCTGCTGGGGTTCTTCACGACTGTCATCGCAGCGGCGCCGGCGGGGGGCATTCCAAATTCGCGGGGCGGTGCCCATCGCGCCGAGCAAGCCGCCATCGGCGCGGTGCTCGAGCGGGCCCGCGAGGCCGGCCGCAAGAAGACCTATGTCGGCACCTTCGTCGTGCTGTCGGCGAACGGCGCCATGGCCAGTTCGCGCATCTGGCATCTTTCCGACGCGACAGGCCAGCAGTATGAGCGCATGGAGGCGCTGACCGGCACACCGCGGCTGGTCTTCCGCCGCAACAACGAAGTCACCACCTACCTGCCCGAGAGCCGGCTGGCCCGTTCTGAGCAACGCGACAGCTTCGGCCTGTTCCCGCATCTCGCGCGGGTACCTGAAGCGGACCTCGGTTCCTTCTATTCGGTCAATGTGGCAGGCACCGAACGTGTGGCCGGTTTCGATACCGATGTGATGCAGGTGATGCCGCGCGACGGCCTGCGTTACGGCTACCGTCTCTGGGTCGAACGCCAGACCGGTTTCGCGGTGCAACTGCAGACCATCGATCGCCAGGGGCACATGCTGGAGCAGGCTGCATTTTCCGACCTGCAGTTCGACGCACCGCTGCGGGCCGACAAGATGCAGCAGTCCATCGGCAACACGACCGGCTGGCAAATCGAAAAGCTTCAGCGTATTCGTACTTCGGCTGAAACCGAGGGCTGGCTGGTGCGGGTGGCGGTGCCGGGCTTCGAGCCGATGGATTGCTACAAACGCTCCGCCTCCGCACCAGCCGGCGCAGTGCAATGGATTTTCTCGGACGGCCTGGCGACCGTATCGCTCTTCATAGAGCCCTACGGCAGCCGGCCGCGCCAGGAATGGCGCAGCTCGGCCGGCATGACCCAGATGGTCGGCCGGCGCGTGGCCAACGATTGGTGGGTGACGGCCATGGGAGAAGTCCCGGCGCAGACCCTCGATGCCTTTGCGGCCAACCTCGAAAGGCGTCCGTAAGGCGGTGTTCCCGTGTCGTGCACTTATTGCCCGGCACACAGCTGGAAGGTGAAGATGTTGCAGATTGATCGCAGTACCCTGCAGGCGCGTGCCGCCAGCGGACTCCTGGCCCTGGCCTTCGGTGCCGCCGCGCTCGCCCCCGTGATGCCGGCCCTTGCCCAGGCGGCTCCGGCGGGTCCTGCCGCGCCGGTCGTCGCTCGTACCTTGTCCGACTTTGCCGACCTCGTCGAACAGGTAGGGCCATCGGTCGTCAACATCCGGACGCTCGAAAAGGTCACCGCCAATCCGCAGATGGGCGACATGGACGAGGACATGCTCGAGTTCTTCCGGCGTTTCGGCATTCCGGTCCCGAAGGCTGCGCCGCGCGGCCAGACCCCGCGCCGACAGCAGCCGGCGCAGCCCGACGAAGAGCAGCCGCGCGGCGTCGGATCGGGTTTCGTGCTGACGGCCGACGGTTACGTCATGACCAACGCCCACGTGGTCGACGGTGCGGATGAAGTCATCGTCACGCTGACCGACAAACGCGAATTCAAGGCCAAGATCATCGGTGCCGACAAACGCACCGACGTCGCCGTGGTCAAGATCGAGGCGACCGGCCTGCCGGCGGTGCGCATCGCGCCCGATCTGGCCAAGCTGCGTGTCGGCGAATGGGTGATGGCCATCGGTTCGCCGTTCGGCCTGGAAAACACTGTCACTGCCGGTATCGTGAGCGCCAAGCAGCGCGACACCGGCGACTACCTGCCCTTCATCCAGACCGACGTTGCGATCAACCCCGGCAACTCGGGCGGCCCGCTGATCAACATGCGCGGCGAGGTCGTTGGCATCAACAGCCAGATCTACTCCCGTTCCGGCGGATTCATGGGTATCTCCTTCTCCATCCCGATCGACGAAGCCATTCGCGTGAGCGACCAGCTGCGCCAGTCCGGCCGGGTCTCGCGCGGTCGCATCGGCGTCGAGATCGACCAGGTCAGCCGTGAGGTCGCCGAATCCCTAGGACTGGGGGCCGCACGTGGCGCGCTCGTGCGCGGCGTGCAGGCTGCGTCTCCGGCTGAAAAGGCCGGCGTCGAAGCAGGGGACATCATCGTCAAGTTCGACGGCAAGGCCATCGACCGTTCGAGCGACTTGCCGCGGCTGGTCGGTGGCACCAAGCCTGGCACGAAAAGCACCTTGACCGTCTTCCGTCGAGGCGCCACACGCGACCTGGCGGTGACGGTGGCCGAGATCGAGGCGGACGACGCCGCGACGCCTGCAACGCCATCGAAAGCCGATAAACAGCCGCAGCCATCGGCCGCCGGCAAGGTGCTGGGCCTGGTGGTCAGTGACCTGACCGCCGCGCAGAAGAAAGAACTCAAGCTCAAGAGCGGCGTGCGCGTCGAGTCAGCTTCCGACGGGGCAGCCCGGGCCGGAGTCAAGGAAGGCGATGTGATCCTGTCGGTGGCCAATACCGAAATTTCGAATGTCAGGGATTTCGAGGCCGCCGTCGCCAAGCTGGACCGCAGCAAGGTCGCCAACGTGCTGGTGCGGCGTGGCGACTGGGCGCAATACCTGCTGATCCGGCCCAGCAAATGATCTGGACAAGGCCCTTCGGCCGACTGGCTTGAAGGGTCTTTTCCTGGGTTTTTCAACAGTATTCCAACGAAAACCAATGAATCGATGGACGTGCTCCGATATCGCGGCCGGATTTCGTCATGCACGGATTCGGTAGAATGCCGTCCCTATACGCGCAGTTTGGTATAAGCCGCCCGGTCAAAAACCACCATGCGATACGAATCGCAGTCGTGCACAGGCGATCCACAGGCCGCCCACAAGTTGTTCAACAAGCGGTGGGCGCTTTCTGTTGATAGGCTGTTGATAACTTTTTCGTTGCCACCCTGCAACGGCCGTTCGCGGACGGCGGCGACCTGTACGAACTGGCCTTTTTGCCTACAATGAAACTCCAGCTATCGCAGTTGCCATAGATTGTTGGTTCAGGGCGCGTCGCCACTCGACGCGCCCTTTTTTCTTTGTGCGCTCCAAATAATTCAATTACTTAAACGTTTCCGTTGATGAAGCACATCAGAAATTTTTCCATCATCGCGCACATCGACCACGGCAAATCGACACTGGCAGACCGGCTCATTCAGCGCTGTGGCGGCCTCGCAGACCGTGAGATGGAAGCGCAGGTTCTGGACTCGATGGACATCGAGAAAGAGCGTGGGATAACCATCAAGGCACAGACCGCGGCGCTGCATTACAAGGCGCTCGACGGCAAGGTCTACAACCTCAATCTGATCGACACGCCCGGCCACGTCGATTTCTCATACGAGGTGTCGCGATCGCTCTCCGCGTGCGAAGGTGCATTGCTGGTGGTCGATGCCTCGCAGGGTGTCGAGGCACAGACCGTGGCCAACTGCTACACCGCGCTCGAACTCGGCGTCGAAGTGCTGCCGGTGCTCAACAAGATGGACTTGCCGAACGCCGATCCTGAGAACGCCCGCGCGGAGATCGAGGACGTCATCGGCATCGACGCCACGGACGCCATTCCCTGCTCGGCCAAGACCGGCATGGGCATCGACGAGATCCTCGAATCCATCGTTGCCAAGATCCCGCATCCCAAAGGCAACGCCGATGCGCCGCTGCGCGCCATGATCGTGGACAGCTGGTTCGATACCTATGTCGGCGTGGTCATGCTGGTGCGGGTGGTCGACGGCCGTCTGGGCCGCGGCGAGCGTTTCAAGATGATGGCCACCGAGACCGTCTACAACGCCGACAACCTCGGGGTGTTCACCCCCGCCAACGAGCCCCGCCAGTCGCTCGAGGCCGGCGAAGTGGGCTACATCATCGCCGGCATCAAGGAGTTGCAGGCGGCCAAGGTGGGCGACACCATCACCCTCGAAAAGAAGCTGCCCAACAACCTCGGCCCGGCAACCGAAGCGCTGCCCGGTTTCAAGGAAATCCAGCCGCAGGTTTTCGCCGGCCTGTATCCCACCGAAGCCAGTGAATACGATTCCCTGCGCGACGCGCTCGAAAAACTCAAGCTCAACGATTCCTCCCTGCAATACGAGCCGGAAGTCTCGCAGGCGCTGGGCTTCGGTTTCCGCTGTGGTTTCCTCGGCCTGCTCCACATGGAAATCGTGCAGGAGCGCCTGGAGCGCGAGTTCGACCAGGACCTCATCACCACCGCGCCGAGCGTTGTCTATGAAGTGGTCACCGGCGACGGCGTCGTGACCATGGTCGAGAACCCGTCGAAAATGCCCGATCAGGGCCGGCTGCAGGAGGTGCGAGAACCCATCGTGACGGTGCACCTTTACATGCCGCAGGAACACGTGGGTTCGGTCATGACACTGGCCAACCAGAAACGCGGCGTACAGATGAACATGTCGTACCACGGCCGCCAGGTCATGCTGACCTACGAAATGCCGCTAGGCGAAATCGTGCTCGACTTTTTCGACAAGCTGAAATCGGTCAGCCGGGGTTACGCCTCCATGGACTACGAGTTCAAGGAATATCGTGCTTCCGACGTGGTCAAGGTCGATATCCTGTTGAACGGCGAGAAGGTCGATGCGCTTTCGATCATCGTGCACCGCAGCCAGAGCCAGTACCGCGGCCGGGCAGTGGTCGCCAAGATGCGCGAAATCATCAGCCGCCAGCAGTTCGACGTGGCCATCCAGGCTGCCATCGGCGCCAACATCATTGCCCGCGAGACCATCAAGGCCCTGCGCAAGAACGTGCTGGCAAAATGCTACGGCGGCGACATCTCGCGCAAGAAGAAGCTGCTCGAAAAGCAGAAGGCCGGCAAGAAGCGCATGAAGCAGATCGGTTCTGTCGAAGTGCCGCAGGAAGCGTTCCTCGCCATCCTGCAAGTCGAAGATTAATAAAAATCCCTATCGGACGGACTGGATGCAGATTCTCACCACCGCGATCCTCGCGGCTTTCGTCGCCTATGCCGGCGCCTGGTACTTCGGCATGCTGGACGGTAATTTCGCCCTGCTGCTGTTCCTTGCCACCGTGGTCACCGGCATCTACTGGCTGGCCGAGCGGTTCGTCTTCCTGCCGCGTCGCCGGCGTGCGGCCGAGCAGCTGGCCGTGTCGGCAGTCGCGCGCCGCGCGGAACTGAATCGCATGGGAATCGACAAGGTCGATGGCAGCGACGAAGCCGACATCGAGAAGGCGCGTGCCCGCATCCTCGCCCAGCCCTGGTGGCTGGATTGGACCGCAGGCCTGTTCCCGGTGATCATCATCGTGTTCGTGCTGCGGTCGTTCCTGTTCGAGCCCTTCAAGATACCTTCGGGTTCGATGATCCCCACGCTGCTGGTGGGCGACCTGATCCTGGTCAACAAGTTCACCTACGGCATCCGGCTGCCGGTGATCAACACCAAGGTCACCCAGGGCAACGCGCCGGCTCGCGGCGATGTCATGGTCTTCCGCTATCCACCGCAGCCCAGTACCGACTACATCAAGCGTGTCGTCGGCGTGCCCGGCGACGAAGTGGCCTACCTGAACAAGCGCCTGACAATCAACGGCCAAGTGGTCGATACCAAGGCGGTGCCCGACTTCTTCGACGAAGACACGATGCGCTACTTCAAGCAGTTCGAGGAAAAGCTGGGCACCCACACCCATCGCATCCTGAACGACGACGAACGCCCGGCCTACGTGCCCGGCGCCTCCGACTTCGCCTTCCGCAACAACTGCAAATACACCGTTGAAGGCGTTACCTGCAAGGTGCCGGACGGCTATTACTTCATGATGGGCGACAACCGCGACAACTCGCTGGATTCACGCTTCTGGGGCTTCGTGCCCGACCGGAACATCATCGGCAAGGCCTTCATGATCTGGATGAACTTCAGTGACCTGAAGCGCATCGGTCGTTTCGACTGACCGCCGGTTTCCGAACCCTCGATTCCCTGCCAGCGATAAGGAGACTTCCATGAGCCCCATGCCGCAACCAACCTCGCGTCTCGCGCGTTTCACACAGCAATGCGGCCTGGGTTTCCTGGGTCTGCTTTTCGTGATCATCCTGATCGGCGCGGCGGCCTTGCTGACCATGCGCATCGTGCCTTCTGCCATCGAATACCAGGCGGTCCTGAAGGCGGTCGAACGTTCGAAGTCGGCGGCTTCTCCGGCTGCGGTGCGCGCTGCATTCGACCGCGCTGCTCAGATCGACGACATCACCTCCATCACCGGCAAGGACCTCGACATCGAGTCGAATGCCAACAGCGCGCCCGGCTTCAAGGTGTCCTTTGCCTACCGCAAGGAACTCCCCTTGTTCGGTCCCGCGTCGCTGCTGCTGAACTACACGGGCAGTGCCCATTGATTTGACCGAATGACCCTGACTTTTTGCCGATGACACCGGTGTTGAACGCTGCCCAGGCAGCCCTGCAGGCGCGACTGCAGCACACCTTCGCCGACCCCCGCCTGTTGCTGCGTGCAGTCACCCACCGCAGCTTTTCTTCCGACCACTACGAGCGTCTCGAGTTTCTGGGTGATTCGGTCCTCAACCTCGCGGTTTCAGACCTTCTGTACCGACGCCTCGGCGCATTGGCCGAAGGGGATCTTTCGCGGGTTCGGGCGAACCTGGTCCGCCAGGAAACCCTGCACGGCCTGGCGCTCGAGCTCGGTCTGCCGGACACCCTGCGGCTGGGCGAGGGCGAGGCTCGCTCCGGCGGGTTCCGTCGGCCGTCCATCCTGGCCGACGTACTAGAAGCCATCATCGGCGCCATTTATTGCGACGCCGGCTACGCCGCCGCGTCCGATCTGGTCAATCGGCTTTTCGCCAAACTCGACATCACGCCGGAAATGCCGGCGGCCGACAAGGACCCGAAAACCGAGTTGCAGGAGTGGCTGCAGGGTCGCAAAATGAAATTGCCCACCTACCGTGTGGTGGCCGTCCTGGGGGCGGCGCATCGCCAGACTTTCGATGTCGAGTGCGAAATTGCCGAAACCGGCCGCACCGAACGCGGCATCGGCGGTTCGCGCCGTGCCGGCGAGCAGGCAGCAGCGGCCGCCATGCTCGCTCACCTCAAATCAAGGAATCCATGAACAACGCTCCGCAGGACGCGATCCCCACCCCTGACGACGAACTGCCGGAGATGCCCGCCATGCCGGACATGCCGCCAATTCCGCCGTTCCCTTCGATGCCCGCCATGCCCACCGGCCCGGGCGGCATGATGCCGGACGGCTCGCCGCAACGCTGCGGTGTGATCGCCATCGTCGGCAAACCCAACGTCGGCAAGTCGACGCTGCTGAATGCCCTGGTCGGCCAGAAGATCAGCATCACCTCGCGCAAGGCGCAGACCACCCGCCACCGCATCACCGGCATCCGCACGCATGCGGCGACGCAGTTCATCTTCGTCGACACGCCGGGTTTCCAGACGCGCCACAACACGGCTCTGAACAAGTCGCTCAACAAGACCGTGCTGGGCGCGGTCGGCGACGTCGACCTGGTGCTGTTCGTGGTCGAAGCCGGCAATTTCACGCTGGGCGATGCCAAGGTGCTGTCCTTGCTGAAGCCGGGCGTGCCCTGCCTGCTGGTGGCCAACAAGCTCGACGCGGTGCATCGCCGCGCCGAACTGGCGCCCTGGCTCAAGACCATGCAGGAACGTCATCCGTTCAACGAATTCGTGCCCATGTCGGCCAAGAGTCCGCCGGATGTGCAACGCCTGTTCGGCATCTGCGAAAAGTACCTGCCCGAGCAGGCCTGGTGGTATGCCGAGGACGAGCTCACCGACCGCAGCGAAAAGTTCCTCGCCAGCGAAACCGTGCGCGAGAAGATCTTCCGTTTCACCGGCGACGAACTCCCCTACACCTCGACCGTCATCATCGACAAGTTCGAGGAAGAAGCCAGCAAGACCCACAAACGTATGGTGCGCATCGCCGCCACCATCGTGGTCGAGCGCGACAGCCACAAGGCGATGGTGATCGGCGACAAGGGCGAGCGCCTCAAGCGCATCGGCACCGAAGCCCGCCAAGAGCTGGAAAAAGCCATGGACGCCAAGGTGTTCCTGGAGTTGTGGGTCAAGGTGCGTTCGGGCTGGGCCGACGATGAAGCCCGTGTTCGTTCATTTGGTTATGAATAAGCAGGGCGCGGGCGTTTGCTGAAGTGGCCGTCAAACGGGTTTCCGACGAGCCGGGGTTCGTGCTTCATCGCTACGACTGGAGCGAATCGAGCCTGATCCTCGAAACCTTCACCCGCACCCGCGGCCGGGTCGCGCTGGTGGCCAAGGGCGCGAAGAAACCCAGTTCCAATTTCCGGCCGGTGCTGCTGCCGCTGCAGCCCTTGCGGCTCAGCTGGACGCTGTCTACCGGGGAAGATGCTGAGATCCACAACCTGCGGGGCGCGGAATGGGTCGGAGGCCATGTCATGCCGACCGGCGATGCGTTGCTGTCGGGCATGTACCTCAATGAACTGCTGCTGCGGATGCTGGCACGCGACGACCCGCATCCCGCGCTGTTCGACGCCTATGCCGATGCGGTCCGTGTGTTGGCGTCCGAACACGGCGAAGCGCTGCAGCCGGTGCTGCGTGCCTTCGAACTGCTGCTGCTGCGTGAGGTGGGTTTTCTGCCTGCGCTCGATGTGCAGACCAGCACCCAGCATCCGCTGAACCCGGCCTTGCCCTACCTGCTGGTGCCTGAAAGCGGGCTGCGTCAGGCCGCTCCTGAAGAGCGTGGTGCCATCGGCGGTGCGCACTGGGTGGCGCTGCAGAAGGCGCTGGACGAACGAACACCGTTCTTCTCCACCCTGCAGGCCACCGGCATCGTGGAGGGCGACCTCAAGATGCAACTGCGCAACCTGCTGCACTACCATACCGGCGTCGCAACCCTGCGCACCCGCCAGATGATGATCGACCTGTACAAGTTATGAGCGAAGAAGCCTCCACCGCACTGTCCGTCAACCTCAACAAGGTCGCGCTGGTGCGCAATACCCGCCACCTGGGGATCCCCAGCGTGACCCGTGCCGCATCCCTTTGCCTGGAAGCCGGTGCCCAGGGAATCACCGTGCATCCGCGGCCCGACGCCCGCCACATTCGCGCCGAGGATGTGCATGAACTCGCCGAGCTGCTGCTGAAGTGGCCGAAGATCGAGTTCAACATCGAAGGCAATCCGTTCCACAACCTGATGGAATTCATCCGCGAACTGCGGCCCAACCAGGCCACCTTCGTGCCCGACAGCGAAGGCCAGTTCACCAGCGACCACGGGTGGCGTTTCCCGGACGACGCCGAGCGCCTGCGCCCTCTGGTGGAAGAATGCCGCTCGCTGGGCGTGCGGGTCAGCCTGTTCATGGATGCCGATGCATCGGCCATGTCCGACGTGCGGGCCCTGGGTGCCGACCGAGTCGAGCTCTACACCGAACCCTATGCCGCCGCCTTCGGCACGCCCGAAGCTGATGTGCAGCTGAAGCGTTTTGCCTCTGCGGCCCAGGCCGCAGAGGCCAATGGCCTGGGCGTCAACGCTGGCCATGACCTCAACCGCGAAAACCTCACGTCTTTCCTGCGTGCGGTGCCGCAGGTGCGCGAAGTCTCCATCGGCCATGCGCTGATCGCCGACGCGCTTGAAACGGGCTACAGCGAAACCGTCAAGGCCTACCTGAAAAGCATAGCCGACGCCCGCGCATGATCTACGGCATCGGGACCGACATCTGCGACATCCGCCGCATGCGGACCACCTTCGAGCGCCACGGCGAACGTTTTGCGCAGCGGGTGCTGGGGCCGGGTGAAATGAAGGTCTGGCGTGCCCGCAGCGAGCGCTGGCCCGATCGCGGGCTTCGTTACCTGGCCACCCGTTTCTCCGCGAAGGAAGCCTTCAGCAAGGCGGTCGGCCTGGGCATCCGCACACCGATGGCCTGGCGCCTGTGCGAGGTCCTCAATCACCCCAGCGGCCAGCCCCACATCGTGCTGCATGCCGGATTGAAGGAATGGTTCGAAGGCCTCCACCTGTCGGCCCATGTCACCGTGACCGACGAAACCGATTACGCCGCGACCTTCGTGGTCGTGGAGCAGAACACGCCATGACTTCGCCCCTGATCATCGACATCGCCGGCACCGAACTCAATGCCGACGACCGACGCCGCATCGTTCATCCCCTGGTGGGTGGCCTCATCTATTTCAGCCGCAACTGGCGCGACCGTGCGCAGATCACCGCCTTGTCTGCCGAGATCCGGTCGCTGCGCCCGGACCTGCTGATCTGCATCGATCACGAAGGCGGCCGGGTGCAGCGTTTCCGCAGCGACGGTTTCACCCACCTGCCGGCCATGCGCACCCTGGGAGACCTGTGGTTGCAGGACGCCGCCGACCACGAGCCTACGGGCGCCATGCGGGCGATGGACGCCGCCTGTGCCGCTGGCCATGTGCTGGCCGCCGAACTGCGCGCCTGTGGCATCGACTTCAGTTTTGCGCCGGTGCTCGACCTCCACCACGGCGCCAGCAGCGTGATCGGCGACCGCAGTTTCAACCGCGATCCGCGCATCGTCGCGGCGCTGGCCCGTTGTCTGGCCCACGGCATGTTGCGTACGGGCATGCAGCATTGCGGCAAGCATTTTCCCGGCCACGGTTATGCGCAGGCCGACTCGCATATCGGTCATCCGTCGGACGACCGTTCGCTCGAAACGATCCTGGCCGACGATGCAGCACCCTATGCCTGGCTCGGCGCCACGCTCACCGCGGTCATGCCGGCGCATGTGGTGTATCCGCAGGTCGATACGCTGCCGGCCGGATTCTCCAGCCGTTGGCTGCAACAGGTGCTGCGCGATCGCCTGTCCTTCGACGGCGCCATCGTCAGCGACGACCTGAGCATGGAGGGCGCACGTCGGGTCAACGGCCAGGCGATCAGCCACGTGGCGGCCGCCATGCTGGCAATCGATGCCGGCTGCGACCTGCTGCTCCTGTGCAACCAGAGCCTGGGCGAAGGGCGTGCACTGGATGTGCTGATCGACGGCGTCGCAGAAGCCTGCGGAGATGGACGCCTGCGCCCTGAAAGCGAGCGTCGGCGCCTGGCACTTCTGCCGAAAGGCGAGGCGCTGCCCTGGGGGGCGTTGCAGGCGGATGCGGCCTATCGGCACGCAGTTTCCCTGCTGCCGAAAACTGCCTGAGCCATGGCGACCGCAGCCTCGCGGCGCACGGTTCAGGTCAAGGTCAAACCCAATGCCCGGGTCAGCCTGCTGAGCCGGGCCGACGACGGCAGCTGGCTGGCGCAGATCAAGTCTCCGCCCATCGACGGCAAGGCCAATGCCGAACTGGTGCGGCTGGTCGCCGAAGCTTTCGGTTGCCGCCGTTCGGCCGTCAGCATCCGCAGCGGCGCGTCTGGCCGCATGAAACTGGTGGATATCGACGGCGCCTGATCAGGCGTAGACGTCGAGTTGCTGGCCCAGCGGGCTGTCCTCCGGCCTGCGGGTGCTGCTGGCCGACACGTCCTTGTCAGTCCTGGCGGCCGTGGCCTGCGCCTTTTCCTGCGACTTTTGCTGGGCTTGCTGGGCCTTCTGCGCTTCGGCCTGCTGCAGGGCTGCAATCTGCTGCTGCAGTGCGGCTGCCTGGGCCTGCAGCAGTTTCTGCTTCACCTCCTTGGCCTTGGCATCCAGCGTGGAGTCGGTGGCGACAGCCTTCAGTTCCTCGGTGGTTTCCTTCAGCTGTTTCTGCAGCTGCGCAATCTGGCTGGCCGAGCTCGAGCCGCCGCTCGAGGAAACGGAAGAGGTCGTCGTGGACGAGGAAATTTGCATGGCGGACTCCAAACGAAAAACGGGCTTGCCTTCTGAATCGGCAAGCCCGTCCTGATCTGGAGCAACTTTACGTTGCCGTACCTGTTTCTCTTATTCCTGGTTGCCCTGCAGCTTGGGCATGGAAGTGCCCGAGCCCTGCGACAGCAGGCCGGCCTTGGAATAGATGGCCAGCTTGTCGCGGGTATCCACGATGTCCAGGTTGCGCATGGTCAGCTGGCCGATACGGTCGGCTGGCGAGAACGGCGCGTCTTCCACCTTTTCCATGCTCAGGCGTTCCGGCTGGTAGGTCAGGTTGGCGGACTTCGTGTCCAGCAGCGAATAATCGTTGCCGCGGCGCAGTTCCACGGTCACTTCACCGGTGACGGCACGCGCCACCCAGCGCTGGGCCGCTTCGCGCAGCATGATCGCCTGCGGGTCGAACCAGCGTCCCTGGTACAGCAGGCGGCCGAGCTTGCGGCCGTTTTCGCGGTACTGCTCGATGGTGTCTTCGTTGTGGATGCCGGTCACCAGGCGTTCGTAGGCGATGAACAGCAGCGCCAGGCCCGGAGCTTCGTAGATGCCGCGGCTCTTGGCTTCGATGATGCGGTTCTCGATCTGGTCGCTCATGCCCAGGCCGTGGCGGCCACCGATGCGGTTGGCTTCCATGATCAGCTCGACCAGGTCGGGGTATTCCTTGCCGTTCAGGGCGACCGGGCGGCCTTCCTCGAAACGCACCGAGACTTCTTCGTGCCTGACGACGACGTCTTCCTTCCAGAAGGCCACACCCATGATCGGGTTGACGATACGGATGCCGCTGCCGAGGCTTTCCAGGTCCTTGGCCTCGTGGGTGGCGCCCAGCATGTTGGAGTCGGTGGAATAAGCCTTTTCGGCCGACATCTTGTAGCCGAAGCCGTTGGCCGTCATGAAGGCCGACATTTCCGAGCGGCCGCCCAGTTCGTCGATGAACAGCTGGTCCAGCCAGGGTTTGTAGATCTTGAGCGCCGGGTTGGCCAGCAGGCCGTAGCGGTAGAAGCGCTCGATGTCGTTGCCCTTGAAGGTGCTGCCGTCACCCCAGATGTTGACGTCGTCTTCCTTCATTGCGGCGACCAGCATGGTGCCGGTGACCGCGCGGCCCAGAGGCGTCGTGTTGAAGTAGGTGATGCCCGCGGTGCTGATGTGGAACGCGCCGGCCTGCAGGGCTGCGATGCCTTCGGTGGCCAGTTGCTGGCGGCAGTCGATCAGGCGGGCCAGTTCTGCGCCGTACTGCATCGCCTTGCGCGGAATTTCTTCGTAGTCGGGCTCGTCGGGCTGTCCCAGGTTGGCCGTGTAGGCGAAGGGCAGGGCGCCCTTCTGTTTCATCCAGAGCAGTGCTGCGCTGGTGTCGAGGCCGCCCGAGAAGGCGATGCCGACCTTCTGGCCGGCGGGTACGTGTTGGAGGATGGTGGCCATGGCGTGTGTGTGAGGTGCGATCAGCCGAAATGGCAGATGTAGTGGTATGCCTCGGTGACCCGGATGTCGAATTTCGAATTGCCGGGGATCGAGAAGATGTCGCCCGGGCCGGACTTCAGCCATTCGTCGCTGCCGTCGAGCTTGTATTCGCAGCCGCCGGCAACGCATTCCATCTTTTCGGGAGCGCCGGTGTTGAAGGTCAGGGTGGCCGGCAGCACGACGCCGACGGACTTTTTGGTGCCGTCGGCCAGCACCAAGGCGTGGCTGACGCACCTGCCGTCGAAATAGACGCTGGCCTGGGTGCTGACGGATACGCCGTCGATTTTTTCGGTGGTCATGGTGCTGATGGGCGAATGCCGGCAGGTGGACAAAACCCGTGATTTTATGTGCCTGTCTGCATCCGGGATGCGGCCGGTTGCGTAATGAAGGGAAGGCCGCACAATCCGCAGCCATGCCGCTCGACCGAACTGACCAACATCTCATGGACCTGATGCTTCGTATCGCAGCGCAGGACACCGCCTCGGCGGGAGCCCTCAAGGAGCTTTACGACCTGACGTCCGGAAGGATGTTCGGTCTGGCACTGCGCGTCACGGGCAACCGTGAATGGGCCGAGGATGCCTTGCAGGAGGCCTACCTGAACATCTGGCGCATCGCCGGCGATTACCGTGCCGGCCTGAGCCCGCCGATGGCCTGGATGGGTGTGATCGTGCGCAGCCGCTCGCTGGACTTCCTGCGGCGCCGCAACAGCGAACGCGCCGACGCCGGAGTCGAGCTGGACGATTACCTGCAGGACACCATCGCAGGCGATGCGGACGATCCGCTCGACATGGCCGATGCCAGCCAGCAGGCCACCGCACTGCGGCAGTGCCTGTCGCGGCTGGAAAACAGGCAGCGCGAGGTGGTGAGCCTCGCTTATCTGCGCGACCTGAGCCACAGCGAACTGGCCGAGCAGCTGAAGCTGCCGCTGGGCACGGTCAAGACGTGGATACGACGCGGGCTGACACAACTGCGTGAATGCATGGAAAGGTTTGCATCATGAACTTGCTGGGACACCCTGATCTGGTCGATCAACTGGCGGCGGCGCATGCGCTCGGCACGCTGCGCGGTGGCGCACGGCGCCGTTTCGAAAGCCTTTCGCGCGAGAACCCGGGCATCCGTTCGCGAGCCTTGCTGTGGCAGGAAACCTTTGCCGCCTTCACCGAAATACAGCCTGCGATGTTGCCCAACCCACAGGTCTGGCAGCGCATCGAGAACCTGCTGCCGCCGTTGCGCAAACCAGTGGTCGAGACGGCTGCGGTCGCGACCGGTCCGGCCGAGATGCTGCAGAACCTGCGCCGTGCCCTCGGCCTGTGGCGAGGTCTGGCGATGGGCGGTGGCCTGGCAGCGCTGGTGGCTGTCGTGGTGGGCATCCGCCTCGACCAGCAACTCGGCCGGCGCGGCGCCGAACTGGCCCAGGCAAAACAGGAGGGCGCGCAACTCACGGCGCAGATGGCGGCCCAGGCGCGCATCGAATACGTGGCGGTGCTGCAGGACGACAAGCAGGCCGGCTCGGTGCTGGTCACCTTCGACCCGGCAAAACGGGCGCTCACCCTGAAACGGGTGGGCGACTACCAGATGGATGCCGACAAGTCGCTCGAACTTTGGGCGCTGCCACCTGGCCAGGCACCACGTTCGCTGGGCTTGATGGGACAGGGAGCGGTTGCGAAACTGACGGCTGCCGAGGGCGAGGTGGCGCCGTCGCCGATGCTGGCCATCACGCTGGAGCCCAAGGGCGGTGCGCCGACCGGCGGCGGTCCGACCGGCCCCATCATTTTCAAGGGTGCACTGCTGAAGACCGAGGTCTGATCCCGGTCCCTGACAGGCATGAAAAAGCAGCCTCGCGAGGCTGCTTTTTTTCGGTCTGCCCTTGCCGCTGCCGACCGCGAGCCTTGCTCAGCGCCAGCGGCCGTGGCCGCCGTAACCGCGGCTGTAGCCGAGATTGAGCGACAGGCCGATCGGTACGCCGCCGTACCCGTAGCCGCCGTAATACGCAGGGGCATAGACCGGCGCATAGGCCGGCGTGTAGGTCTGATAGACCACCGGTGCCGGCACCGAGTTGTATGCGGGAACCACCACACCGGCCTCGACCACGCCAGGTTGGTTGTATTGGCCGCCGTAGGCTTGCTGCGGCGCGCTGTCGCCGACAGCGCCGACCTGCACCGGAACATACTGGCCCGGGTCGCTGGCCATTCGGGTGTTGTATTGCCGGCCGGCGTATTCGTAGGTCACGTCGTAACCCACGGTGCGGTTTTCATACGTGGTCTGGGTGCTGCAGGTGGGCACGTTCTGCACATAGGTCGGGCCCGGGCCTTCGGCGGAATTGCCCAGCATGGCTCCGCCCACGATACCCAGCGCAGTAGCCGCCGCCCGGCCACCGCCGCCGCCGATTGCGTTGCCCACCAGGCCGCCTGCCAGGCCGCCCAGCACGGTGCCCACACCGCTGGGCGGTGCCTGCGAAACCACCTGCTGATTGCCGCAGACCTGCTGGTTGACCGGAACCTGCTGCACCACCGGTGTGGTGGACAACACGCGGCCCATCTCGCGCGAAGGCGCATGGGTCTGGGCCATCGCAGAGACGGCCGCCGCAGCGATCGCCGAAAAGACCAGGGCTTTTTTCATGACTGAAATCCTCCGGGACGCACCCGCGCCCCGCTGTACTGAGAGTTTAGAAGTGGCCCGGAGTTCCCCATGCGGCGCACGGGGTAAATGCCTGTAAGCAAGTGTTCTCAGCTTGCTGATTTTGTTTTTTCGGCCCATTCCTGTGGATCGAAACCCACGGTCATGGTGCCGTCGGGCCATTCGACCACCGGACGTTTGATCAGCGCCGGAAAAGCCACCGCCAGTGCCTGTGCGCCGGCCGGGGTTTCGGCGGTCGCCCGGTTTGCCGCATCGAGACCGCGCCAGGTCGCGCCGCGCCGGTTGATCAGCCGGTCGCCGACCGCTGCGTACCAGCGCGAAACCGGCGCGGCGTCCAGTCCGTCCTTGCGGAAATCATGAAAACGGTAGTCGCCGACGTGGTCCGCCAGCCAGCTGCGCGCCTTTTTTACCGTGTCGCAATTCGGAATGCCATAAAGGGTCGTCATGCCCCGATTCTCCCCTGGCGGCAGTGGGAGTGCCGGCTACGCGACAATCCTGCCCCTGATGAAAACACTTGCCGACTGGCTGGCGCACTGCGAACGCCTGCATCCCAAAACCATCGCGCTGGGTCTCGACCGGGTGCGCGAGCTTGTTCAACGCCTCGAACTGCGCTTCGATTGCCCGGTGATCACCGTGGCCGGCACCAACGGCAAGGGCTCGACCTGCGCCATGCTGGAGTCGATTGCGATGCAGGCCGGCTGGCGCACCGGGGTCTACACCTCGCCGCACCTGGTGCATTTCGAGGAACGCTGCCGGATCGCCGGCGACATCGTGACGGCCGATGCGCTGCTGCCGCATTTCGAGGCCGTCGAAGAAGCCCGCAGCCGCGGCACGGTGGTCGAGTTGACCTATTTCGAGTTCACGACGCTGGTCATCCTCCGGTTGCTGTCGCAATCGAAACTCGATGTGGCCGTGCTGGAAGTAGGTCTCGGTGGACGCCTGGACGCCACCAACGTGATCGACACCGACTGCGCCATCGTCACCAGCATCGACATCGACCACACCGAATACCTGGGCAACACACGCGACGCCATCGGGCGCGAAAAGGCCGGCATCCTGCGCGCCGGGAAACCGGCCATCGTCAGCGACCCGGCTCCGCCGGCCAGCGTGGTCCAGTACGCCACCGAGATCGGTGCCGACCTGTGGCTGTCCGGCCGCGATTTCAACATTTCCGGCGACCGCCAGCAGTGGAACTGGGCAGGCCGCGGCCGCCGTTACGCCGGCCTGGCCTATCCCGCGCTGCGCGGCGCCAACCAGCTGGTGAACGCCGCCGGTGTGCTGGCCGCCTTCGAAGCGCTGCGCGAGCGTCTGCCGATCACCGCCCAGGCGGTGCGCACCGGACTGGCCCGCGCCGAACTGCCTGGGCGTTTCCAGATCGTGCCCGGCCAGCCGACGCTGGTGCTGGACGTGGCGCATAACCCGCATTCCATCGCGGCGCTCTCGGAAAACCTGGATGCGATGGGATTCCATCCGGTCACCCACGCCGTTTTCGGCGCCATGGCCGACAAGGACCTTTCGCCCATGCTGCAACGCATCGGCAAACTGGTCGATCGCTGGTATTTCTGCGACTTGCCGACCCCTCGCGCGGAGACCGCTTCGCACCTGTGCGCCAAGTGGAACGCACTGCAGATGGCCGCCGGCGGACACCCCGCCGTGCCGGCCGCGTCCTACGCCTCGCCCCAGGCGGCCCTGGATGCCGCGGTGGCCGCAGCCGACCCGGCGGATAGAATCGTGGTCTTCGGATCGTTCTACACCGTCGGCGGCGTGCTGCAAAACGGCGTGCCTCGCCTGAACGCGAAGCACGTCTAGGAAACCATGGCTTTATTCAATATTCGTTGGCCTGGCAATGGCGGTCGCAATGGCGGCAACGCCCGGGACGACGACAAGCGCGGCGCGCGTCAGCGTCGTGTCAATTCAACCGAAAGCGTCGACGCATTGCGCAGGCGTGCACGGCATCGCCTGATCGGCGCGGCGGTGCTGCTGGTGGCCGGAGTCGTCGGTTTTCCGCTGCTGTTCGACACCCAGCCTCGGCCGATAGCGGTCGACATTCCCATCGCCATTCCAGGCCATGATCCTTTGCCGGCTACGGTGACGCCAGCTACGGTCGCCGCGCCTGTCGTGGCCGTTGCACCAACGCCGGCGCCTGTTGCGGTGCCCGCGCCCGCGTCTGGCGCGGCAGCAAAAACCGCCACCGCTCGCGCCAGCACGGCCGATTCGCTGGATCGTGGTGAAGAGGTCGTCGCATCCGCGCCGGCCAAGGTTGAAAAACCTGCCCCGGCACCGGCAGTCCAGCCCAGACCTCAGGCCAAACCGGTCGAGCCACCGCACGAAACCCACCGCGAAGCGGCTCCTGCATCAAAACCCGCGCCGGCTCCGGCGCCGGCTGTGGCTTCTGCTCCGGTGCATGCCGATGACGACGCCGCCCGCGCCCGTGCCTTGCTCGAAGGCAAGCCGATGCCGGCCGCTGCCCCGGCTTCAGCCGCCGCGCCGGCAGCCGCCGCGGCCGGGCGTTTCGTGGTCCAGGTCGGGGCTTTCGGCGATGCCGCCAAGGCCCAGGAAGCACGCAACAAACTCACGCGCAGCGGTCTCGCGACCTACGTGCAGTCGGTCGACACCAAGGAAGGCAAACGCCTGCGGGTGCGGGTCGGGCCGTTTGCCAGCAAGGCAGATGCCGACCGGGCGGCAGCCAAGGTCAAGGGGCTGGATTTGCCCGCAAGCATCCTCACCTTGTGAAGGTCTGAGTGGTGACCGCGGTCGATTGGGTGCTGGCTGCCGTGCTGGCGGCTTCCGCGCTGATCGGTTTGTGGCGCGGCCTGGTTTTCGAGGTGCTGTCGCTGCTGGGTTGGGTGGTCGCCTATTTCGCGGCGCGCATGTGGGCCGATCCCGTGGGCTTGTGGTTGCCGATGGGCGACACCGGCGAAACGGCGCGCAGCTCGGCCGGTTTTGTGATTGTTTTCATCGCAGCGGCATTCGGCTGTGGCCTGGTGGCGTCGCTGTTGCGCAAGTTGATAGGCAGCGTGGGCTTGCGCCCGGTCGATCGCACCCTGGGTGCGGTTTTCGGTCTGGTGCGCGGTTTGTTGCTGCTGCTGGTTTTGGCGGTAGTGGTGGAGGCAACGTCACTGCATGAGCAGGACGGTTGGCGCACGTCTCAGGCGGCGCCCCTGTTACGTGCAGCACTGAGCGGCGTGAAGCCCGCGCTGCCGCAAGCATTCGTTCAGTTTTTTCCCTGAGGTATCTCCCATGTGTGGAATCGTCGGCGTTGTCAGCAATGCTCCCGTCAATCAACTCATCTATGACTCGCTGCTGCTGCTGCAGCACCGCGGCCAGGATGCAGCCGGCATCGTGACCCAGCTCGGCCGCAAGTTCTTCATGCACAAGGCCAAGGGCATGGTGAAGGACGTGTTCCGAACCCGCAACATGCGCGGCCTGCTGGGTACCGTAGGCCTGGGCCAGGTGCGTTATCCCACCGCAGGCAATGCGTACAGCGAAGAAGAGGCGCAGCCCTTCTACGTCAACGCGCCTTTCGGCCTGGTGCTGGTGCACAACGGCAACCTGACCAACGCCACCCAGTTGCGTGCGGAGCTTTTCTCCACGGATCACCGCCACACCAATACCGAGAGCGACTCCGAAGTGCTGCTCAACGTGTTCGCGCACGAACTCGACCGCGCGACCCGTGGCGCCCAGCTGCACCCGGAAGAGGTCTTCGCTGCCGTACGCGCCGTGCACGGACGCATCAAGGGCTCGTATGCGGTGGTTTCCATGATCGCCGGCCACGGCCTGCTGGCCTTCCGTGATCCGCACGGCATCCGGCCGCTGTGCATCGGCCGTTCGGCCGACGGCGCCGTGATGGTGGCCAGCGAGTCGGTGGCGCTCGAAGGCTCAGGTTTCGTCTTCGAACGCAATATCGCCCCGGGCGAAGCCGTGTTCGTCGACACCAAGGGCGAAATCCACAGCCGCCAGTGCGCCGACAACGCCAAGCTGCAGCCCTGCATCTTCGAATTCGTCTACCTGGCCCGCCCTGACTCGGTACTGGACGACGTGTCGGTCTACCAGGCCCGCCTGAACCTGGGCGAAGCCCTGGCCAAACGTGTGGTGTCCACCGTTCCGCCGAACGAGATCGACGTGGTGATCCCCATTCCCGAATCCAGCCGCCCCAGCGCCACGCAACTGGCGCACCTGCTGGGCATCCCGTACCGCGAAGGTTTCGTCAAGAACCGCTATGTCGGCCGCACTTTCATCATGCCCGGCCAGGGCGTGCGCAAGAAGTCGGTCCGCCAGAAGCTCAACGTGATCGGCAGCGAGTTCAAGGGCCGCAACGTGCTGCTGGTGGACGATTCCATCGTGCGCGGCACCACCAGCCGCGAAATCGTGCAGATGGCCCGCGATGCCGGTGCCAACAAGGTCTACCTGGCAAGCGCAGCGCCGCCGGTCCGCTACCCCAATGTGTATGGCATCGACATGCCGACCAGCACCGAACTGGTGGCTGCCAACCGCACCATCGAGGAAGTGCGCCAGATCATCGGTTGCGACGCGCTGATCTACCAGGACGTCGAGGGCATGAAACGTGCCATCGGCTCGCTCAACCCCAAACTCGACGGTTTCGATGCGTCGTGCTTCGACGGCATCTATGTCACCGGCGACATCAACCCGGAAGACATCGTGAAGATCAACGAAGCACGGGTCGGACAGGAAGAGCCCTTCGGCGAGGAGGACAACTCACGCCTGGCCTTGCCCAATCCGCAGAACGCCTGAAGACCGCCTGAAGAACGCCTGATCTCCCCGACATGAGCAACGCAGCACCCACCCGCACCCGTACCCGTTTCGCGCCTTCGCCCACCGGATTCATCCACCTGGGCAACATTCGTTCGGCCCTCTACCCGTGGGCCTTCGCCCGCTCCACCGGCGGCGACTTCGTCCTGCGGGTCGAAGACACCGACGTCGAGCGTTCCACCCAGGCGTCGGTCGATGTCATCCTGGAAGGCATGGAATGGCTGGGCCTGGACTACGACGAAGGCCCGTTCTATCAAATGCAGCGCATGGACCGCTACAAGGCGGTGCTTGCCGAGCTGCAGGCGGCCGGCCAGGTCTATCCCTGCTACATGTCGATGGCAGAACTCGACGCCCTGCGCGAACGCCAGATGGAAGCCAAGCAGAAACCGCGCTACGACGGCACCTGGCGCCCCGCGCCCGGCAAGACCCTGCCACCCGTGCCCGAAGGTGTGAAGCCGGTGCTGCGTTTCCTCAACCCGCAGGAAGGCGTGGTGTCCTGGGACGACAAGGTCAAGGGCCGTATCGAGATATCCAACAACGAACTTGACGACCTGGTCATCGCCCGGCCGGACGGCACGCCCACCTATAACTTCTGCGTGGTGGTGGACGACATCGACATGGGCATGACCCACGTCATCCGCGGCGACGACCATGTGAACAACACGCCACGCCAGATCAACATCTTCCGCGCCCTGGGCAAGGAACCGCCGGTCTATGCCCACCTGCCCACCGTGCTCAACGAGCAAGGCGAGAAGATGAGCAAACGCAACGGCGCCAAACCCGTCACCGCGTTCCGCGACGAAGGCTTCCTGCCCGACGCCATGGTGAATTACCTGGCCCGCCTCGGCTGGAGCCACGGCGATGACGAGATCTTCAGCCGCGAGCAGCTGCTGCAATGGTTCGACCTGGACCACCTGGGCCGCAGCGCCGCACAGTTCGACGAAACCAAGCTGCGCTGGGTGAACGCCCAGCACCTGAAGGCCATGGCCGACGACAAGCTGGCCCTGCGGGTGGGCAGGCATCTCGAAGCGCGCGGTATCCACGCAGACGAACGGCTTGCACGTATCTGCGGCCTGTTCAAGGATCGTTGCGACACCACCGTGGCACTGGCCGACTGGGCGGCGAAGTTCTATTCGGACGTGGTGCCCTCCGAGGCGGACCTGGCCCAATACGTGGTCCCGGCAGTACTGCCCGCGCTCGACACGCTGGCCGAAAAGTTGAGTGAAGTGGAATGGAATAGGACTTCCATCGCTGGGGCCATAAAAGAAACGTTGGCCGCCCATGGCCTGAAGATGCCCCAGTTGCTGATGCCCGTGCGGGTTCTGGTGCTAGGGACCGCTCACACACCTTCGGTAGATGCGATCCTCGAACTGATGGATCGCAATTTATTTTCGATAAGGTTGGACAAACGCTAAAAAACTGACATAATTCGAGGCTCAGCAGTTGAACACAACGCGAAACGCAAAACGAAGCAAAGCAAATAGCGATGCAGAGTAAAGCAAGAATGCGAAGTGTGAAAACAGTGGGGGGTATAGCTCAGCTGGGAGAGCGCTTGCATGGCATGCAAGAGGTCATCGGTTCGATCCCGTTTACCTCCACCACCTGTTTAGATGTTGCTGTCGGTTTGTTCCAAGGTTTTGACTCTATCGTCTAGAGGCCTAGGACACCACCCTTTCACGGTGGTTACCGGGGTTCGAATCCCCGTAGAGTCGCCAAGTTATAGCGCTTGGCCTGTGTTGAAAAATGCAGGCGAAAGCTATCTACCAGGAGTGGTAGTTCAGTTGGTTAGAATACCGGCCTGTCACGCCGGGGGTCGCGGGTTCGAGTCCCGTCCACTCCGCCAAACGGGAAACCGCTGAGAGCTCAGGCTTTCAGCGGTTTTTTCATTTGTGTGGCGCGAATCAGCAACTCGTTTTCAGGGGTGAACGAGCCGGTGGTTCGGGCTCCCGTTTAGTAATGCGGCGGCAGTTCGTCTTGCGGATTGCGACCAGTGCTACCGGCTTCGGGGGCTTGCTGCCGTAGGGCAGTGACCTGGCCGATCAGGGAGTCGATCTGTTGCTGTTGCCGGTAAATCCGCAGATTGAGTTCGTCGAGCAGGTCTTCGGCATAGCTGAGCTTGATCTCGACCTCGGTGAGGCGCTGTTCGGTGGTCATGGATGGACGGATCCGGATATGGGGCCGTGCATGCGCGCGGCGCTCAGCTTGAAACGCGGCGGCAATACACGCGAAGGCAATGCCCGTCGGGGTCGTGCGCGACGAAGGTATAGGCAAAACTCATGTTGTGCGGCGGCTGCGTGATGGCGATCCCTTGCCTGGACCACTCATCGTGCAGGCGATCTACGTCGGCGTTTTCTCCCACCGGGAAATCAAGCTCGAAACCTGCCGACGGAGCATTGGCAACCTCGACCTCCAGCAGCCCCAGCCGGGCACCGGACTCCAGGAAGAACATCACAAAGATCGGCTCGAACGGCACCGGCGTCAGTTTCAGGAGCTGGGAGTAGAACCGGATGCTTGTGTCGAGCTTCGACACATGGAGGATGAAGGTGGGTTCCAGCATGGCGATGAAGGTAGGTAAGCCGGCGCGGCACCCTGAATTGTGCCTCTGCCTGCCGGATACACCAGTTCACCTGGATTCGGCACGGCCCGACCATGCTTGGGATCATGCGCAACACCCTCGACTTTTCTTCCCTCGCAGGGCTGCTCTCGACCCTGCTCGGCCTGGTGGTCGTCTCGCTGGTGGCGGTGAGTATCCGCCTGCTGGTGATGACCGGCGTGCAGCAACGGCGAGAGAGGCAGAACCGGCAGATCAACGAAAGGCTCAAGACCTTGATCGCGGCCTACAAGACGCTCGGCGGCTCGTTCACCGGCGACCTGACGGTCGATCCCACCCATCTGCGTGACCTGCGTGCGCGGGCCGACGCTGCGGCCGCAGCGCTTGGCACGGCGGAAGCCCGGGTAGCGCTGGACGATGCCGGTGCGCCCCCGGTGCCGGCACCACGGGTCGCGCCCGACAGTGGCTCGGACCGTCGCCGGCGTATCCGTGACGCGGTGGAAGCTGCGCTGTCCGATGTCATGCTGCTGGGCACGGCCGAACAGGTGGCGCTGGCCGTGGACGCTGCGAACGACATGGTCGCCGGCCGGCCGGTGGAGACCGCTGAACTGGTCGCGTCACTGCGCTTGTTCATTCGCGATGTGCTTGACCTGGAACCCATGCCTGCCGATCTGCAAATTCCGAAACAGGGGCCGGTTCGTGCCGGCGGCGGCGGCTCGGGGGCAAAGGGTGGGGGTAGTGAGGGCAAGGGCGGCGGTGGCGGAAGTGGAGGTGGCGGCGGAGGCGGAGGTGGAGGTGGAGGCATGACGGCGCTCAACCTGCACCCTCACGTCGACCCGGTTGCGGATCCGCACTGACCGGCACTGCCACCGTTCACAAACCCATACCCTTGACCACCATATGCGTCCCCAGCAGGGCCAGGCCCGCGAAGAAGACCGTCTTGAACACCGTCGGCGACAGGGCGCGACGCAGCCATTGCCCGGCGACCATGCCTGCGACGGCCGGTGCCAGCATCAGCAGCGACGACAGCGCCGAGCCGGTCGTATAAACCCCCTGGGCTGCCAGGCCGGCAGCCAGCGCCAGGGTCGAGGCGGTGAATGAAATTCCCATCGCCTGCACGAGCTCGTCCTTCTGCATGCCGAGTGCCTGCAGATAGGGTACGGCCGGCACCACGAACACGCCGGTCGCAGCGGTGACCACACCGGTCGCCGCGCCGATCACCGGCCCCAGCCACTTCTCGGCCTGTGCCGAAATGTCGAGCCGCGCCCCCGCCAGGCCCCACACCGCATAAAGCACCAGCACCGCGCCCAGTGCCATTGCCGCCCCATGTCCCGCAGGCGCTCCGAACCAGGCGGCACCCATCGCCGAGCCCGCACACACGCCGGCCAACATCGGCCCTAGCCGTCGCAGCATGGTGCCGAGCTTCGGCAGCGGGCGTAGCTGCAGCAGGTTGGTCACCAGCGAAGGCACCACCAGCAGCGCCGCCGCCTGCGCCGGCGGCATCACCAGCGCCAGCAATCCCATGGCGATGGTCGGCAGGCCCAGGCCGACGACGCCTTTCACCAACCCCGCCAGCAAGAAGACGGCGCTGGCGACCAGCGATGCGGCGATGGGGAAAAAATGGTCCATGGGCCGGATTGTTCAGTCCGGTTCCCGGCCCGGCAATCGGGCTTTGACGCAGCCAGCCTCAGCCAATGCCTGAGGCTGCACATGGAGGTGCGTGTTAACTTGCCGCCCATGGCATTCGACCTGACCGACCTGCGCCTGTTCACCAACGTGGTGGAAGCCGGCACCATCACCGCCGGCGCTGCCGCCAGCTGGATCACGCTGGCGTCGGCCAGCGAGCGCATCCGCGGCATGGAGTCCGCGCTCGGCGTACCGCTGCTGCTGCGCGACCGGCGCGGCGTTTCTCCCACAGCCGCCGGGCGCACCTTGCTGAGCCATGCGGTCGTCGTGCTGCAGCAGGTCGAACGCATGCAGGGCGAACTGGGCGACCATGCCTCGGGCCTGCGCGGTCATGTGCGCCTGATGTGCAACAGCGCCGCCCTGAGCGATTGGTTGCCCGATCGGCTGGCGGGTTTCCTGCGGGACCATCCCCGCCTTTCGGTCGACCTCGACGAACGCTCTAGCCAGGATATAGCGGACGCGTTGCGCCACCAGCTCTGCGACATCGGCGTGCTGGCCGATTCGGTGGACACCACCGGCCTGCAGACATTCGTGCTCGGTGCCGATCCGCTGGTGCTGGTGGTGCCGCGCGGCCATGCGTGGGCGCGGTCTGGCCCCATCGGCCTGGCCCAGGTGATGACGGAGGAACTGGTTGGCCTGTCTGCCGGCAGCGCACTGGACGACCACTTGGCCGGCCATGCGCGCCGGCTGGGCGGCCGGCTGCGCTACCGCATCCGGCTGCGCAGTTTCGAAGCGGTATGCCGCATGGTCGGCCAGGGGGTCGGGCTGGGTGTGGTGCCACGCTCGGTGGTGCAGCGATGCGGCCGCTCGGCCCGCGTGACAGCGGTGGCGATGGCCGATGCCTGGGCCCGGCGTTCGCTGCTGCTGTGCGTACGCGAACTGGATGCCTTGCCTGCCCATGCCCGTGCGCTGGTCGCCCGTGTAATGGGCGACGACGTCGGTGCGCTGTAACGAAACGCGGTTGCAAGCGGAAACGTAATGCGCCGAACGGCTCACATAAGCTTTCGTCATGCGCAACGGCTCCCTGGTCCAGGCGGTTCTTGCGGCTCTGGCAGTCGCAGACCTGCAGCGCGCGCTTGAAATCCTCAACGCCGGTGTGCCCTACCGATTCACCGGCGTCTATCGGCTGGAGGACAGTGTCCTCGTCAACCGCGCAATCGTCGACAAATGCGGCGAGCCGCTGGCGCCGTCACTTGCGGTGGTGCCGCTGGCCGACAGCTTCTGCCGTTTCGTGGTGAGCGACGGATACTTCCAGACGGTCGATTCGGCCCGAGACAACCGGCTGGACGGCAGCCCCTATCAGGGCGTGCTGCAGTCCTACGCCGCCGCGCCGATCACGGACTCGACCGGCAACTTTGTCATCGGCAGCCTCTGCCATTTCGACCTGGTTCCGCGGCAATTGGGCCCGGTCGATTTCGACCTGCTCAAACGTGCCGGCCGGATGATTTCCGCAAGACTGCTGAACCAACCCTCGACACCCTGACCGGCCGGTTGCGAGGTCCCGGCAGTCGAAAGTCGGTGCCGTTGCGCGACGCTCGTCCCCCTGGGCGCGTACCGCTGAAAACAAAAAAGGGAGCCGAAGCTCCCTTGTGTCACGCCGCCGACAGTCAGCTATTTTTGTGGCTTTGGCGGCCTGCGTTCACATGCTGTTCGTGTGTGCCGCCCTGGGTGCCGGAACCCGACTGGCTACGGCCGGAATTCCCCGCGGACTGATCCTGTTGCCGGCTGCCGCCTTGCGCGCCGGGCTGGCCTCCCTGGTGGCCCTGGCTGGCCTTGCTGCCCTGGTTCGTCTGCGTGTGCTGATTGTGGCCGGCGGGATTGTGGTTCTTGCTGTCTTGCTGATTCGAAGCCATTTATCTTTACTCCTGAGAATGATGAAAAAGGCCGTCAAAACGGTCTTGCTGCAAACACACCAGCAGCGAGGTAAACACTTCGGCGCCGATGTGTGGAACCTACTTTCCAGCGGTCGGCGGGGAATCGGGGGTAGGACGACGCCGACATGCCTGTCGGTGCGGGAGCAAGTTACAGCCCGCCTTGCAAACCAACAAATTTACGCGTTTTCTTCATAGGTGTGCGCAGTGCTCCATTCACTCAGCCGACGGGAAACATGCCTGGACAACACAGCAGAAAACCACAAACACACCGACCATTCTTCGACGGTGATCGCGGCGTCGGTCGTGTAGCGTCCATTAGTCCGACAGGACCGGTGCCGGGAGATGGCAACGAAGGAGCCGAGGCCGATGTCGCCGTTCACTGCAAGTCAATGGCCGGTGGGAAAAATGGCGGGCGGGAAAAGCGCTTGTTAGTCGGCAAGCCCGGGACGGTCAGTTCGTCACCGCATCGCCTGCATCCATCGCCGGCGGGCGCATCAGGTCGGTGTCCAGGCCCATCACCTCGCTGGCGCGTTCGACCGCTTGCCAGAGGGCCGGCGGCATCTTCAAGATCTCTTCGGGGGTTTCGGCGCTGGCAATCCATGCGCCGATCTGCTGGTGCTGCTCGGGCGTGAGCAGATCCAGGTTCAACATTTCGTCGATCGTCTTCATTCGTGGTCAATCCCTGGCTGGTCTGGTGGAGTTACGGCGCTCAGAACGGGATGTCGTCGTCCATGTCCTCGAAACTGGCGGGCGCAGCGGTCGGCGCCGGTGGGGGCGTGTTGACGACCGGCGTAGGTGCGGGGGCCGACCGGCTGCGGTTGGCTTTCACCGCCACAGGTGGGGCGGGGGGCGACGCCGGCGTGGCAGCGGCGGCAGGCGCGGCTGGCGCGGCGTCGGTGCCGACGCCGTCCAGTGCGGCCTTCAGGGCGGTTTCCACCGCCGCGATGCGCTGCTTGCAAACCTGGTAGGCGGTCACCGACTCGGTGACGATGGTCAGCAGGTCATCGATGTTGGGTTCGTCCTGCACCCGCAGTGTTTCGGCATGGCGCTGAAGTACGCCGTAGGCGTCCTTGAATGACGTGTCTGGCACGGTGTTTCCTTTCATGGTGTACACGACGGTCCGGCGCTGAGCGTGCCGTCGCGGAACTGGATTTCCAGGACCGGCAGCATGGCTGCCTGGTCGCGTGAGGTGACGGCCTCGCCAGCCGCGGTCCGCACGACGGCGAAGCCCCGGGCCAGCGTCTTGTCGGGACCCTGCCCGGTGATTTCGCGCATCAGCGCCTCGGCGCCGGCGCTGGCCGTGGCGACGCTTCCGGTCGCCCGCTCGGCGACACGCTGCATGGCTGCATCCACCGCACGGCGGGCGGAGGCTTGGTCGGCGTTCGCCTGGCTCAGCACGGCCTGGAAAGCGGTTTCACTGCCGCGCGAAGCGCGGTTGAGACCGGTCGCCGCCTGCAGGCGTATGTCCCCCAGCAAGGCGGGAACCTGCTGGCGCGCGACAGCCAGGTGGCGACGGGTCTCGGTCTGCACCTGATGCGACAGCGACGCGTTGAGCGCGGCCGCCTCGTGCAACTGCCGTCCGGAAGCGATGCGGACTTCGCCCAAGGTCCGCACGATGCCGTGGCGGGCGTTCTCGATGTGCGATCGCGCATCGGCTTGCACCAGGGACTGCAGGCGGTCCAGCTGGCCGTCGGCTCGCTGGGCGGCGCGGGCGGCCTGGCCGAAGATGAGTTCGGCGGCGTCCCGGGCCTCGCGGGCGCGCTGCAGTACCACTTGTTCGATGCCGGCGATCACCTTGCTGGGCGTGTCGAAACGGGTGTGGGCCACTTCGTCGGGCAGGGTGTTGTCGCGTTCATGGCCGATGCCGGTGAGCACCGGCACCGCCTGGTCGCAGATGAAACGCGCCAGATCGTAATCGTTCAGCCAGGCCAGGTCGTTGACCGCGCCGCCGCCACGGATCAGCACGATGGCGTCCGGCGCTGCATCGCGGCCGAAATCAGCGAGCGCGGCGGACATGGCGGCGACGATTTCCCGCGCCGCGCCGTCGCCCTGGAAACGGCTGCAGGCGTAGACGAAACGGCAGATGCCGTGGCGTTCCAGGCGCTCGGCCTCGATGCGGAAATCACCCAGTCCGGCGCCTTCCTGCGGCGCCACCACCAGCACGCTGCGATAGTCGAAGGGCGCGGGCAGGCGGCGGTTGCTGTCGAACACACCTTCACGCTGCAGCCGGTCGCGGATCTCCTTCTTGCGTGCCTCCAGGTCGCCCAGCGTGTATTGCGGGTCGATGGCGTCGATCTCGAGACTGAAACCGTAGTTGGCCTTGAACACCGGCCGGGCACGCACCAGCAGCTTGATGCCAGGGCCCAGCACCGCCCCGGTGGCAGCCTCGAATTCGGGAAGGATCTTCGATGCGGTTGACGACCAGATCATGGCGCCGGCCTTGGCGATCTGCTGTCCGGTGGCATCCCGTTCCGAGAGCTCGAGGTAAACATGGCCGCGGATGCGCGCCTCGACCACCTCGACGAGCGTCCACACGCCGACCAGGAAGGCGTCCGACACTGCCTTGCCGACGCCGTTGAGCAGGCGCGACAGGCTGATGGCATGGGCCGGCTGCGGCGCCAGCGCCAGGCCGGGCCGGGCGACCGCCACGCTGGCCGTTGCTGTCCGCACGGCCGGTTCGTCGCCGGTGGCGGGCAGCCATTCCTTGAATTCGCTCAGGTCACGATCGCCTTCGACGTACCAGCGTTTCTGCGCGCCGTCGAAACGCGCACCCAGGGCCTTGACCGAGTCTTTCTGGCGAAAGGGAACGTTGAGGTACTGGCGTTGCATGGAAAAGTTTCGGACCCGGCGGGAGGCAAAGGCGAATGTTACGACCAGGCCAGAAGGTAGATGTTTGTTAAGGGAACGTCGAAGCTGATGCCCATGGGCCGGGCGGAGGCTTGCGCAGCTTTGGTGAAGAATGCCGGGGTCGATCCACTTCTTCATATGCCCATGACGACCCAGCCGCTTCCCACCTACGCAGACGTTGTCGCCGCCGCCGAACGCATCGCCGGCCACGCCCACAGGACGCCGGTCATCACCTCGCGCACCGTCAACGAGATGCTGGGCGCCCAGGTGTTCTTCAAGTGCGAGAACCTGCAGCGCATGGGCGCCTTCAAGTTCCGCGGCGGCTTCAATGCGCTGTCGCGTTTCGACGCCGCCCAGCGCAAGGCCGGCGTGGTGGCGTTTTCTTCCGGCAACCACGCGCAGGCCATCGCGCTGTCGGCACGCATCCTGGGCATACCGGCCACGATCGTCATGCCGCAGGACGCACCTGCCGCCAAGATCGCCGCCACCCGCGGCTACGGCGGCAACGTGGTCACCTACGACCGCTACAGGGATGACCGCGAGCAGATCGGCCGCGACCTGGCGCAGAAGCACGGCTACACGCTGATCCCGCCGTACGACCATCCCGACGTCATCTGCGGACAGGGCACCGCGGCCAGGGAGCTGTTCGAGGAAGTGGGCGAACTCGACGCCTTCTTCGTGCCGCTGGGCGGTGGCGGACTGCTGTCGGGTTCGGCGCTGGCCACTCGCGCGCTGTCTCCCGGCTGCCGCCTGTACGGTGTCGAACCGGAGGCGGGCAACGACGGCCAGCAGTCCTTCCGCTCGGGATCGATCGTGCATATCGAGGTCCCCAAGACCCTGGCCGACGGCGCACAGACCCAGCACCTGGGCAACATCACGTTTCCCATCATCCGGCGGGATGTCGAGGACATCCTGACCGTCGGCGATGCCGAACTGGTGTCCTGCATGCGTTTCGCCGCGGAGCGCCTGAAAATGGTGATAGAGCCGACCGGCTGCCTCGGCTTCGCCGCCGTGCGGCAGCAGACGGAACAGCTGAAAGGCAAACGTGTCGGTGTGCTGATCAGCGGCGGCAACGTCGACATCACGCGTTTCGGCGAGTTACTGGCGGCATGAAAGTTGCGCGTTGCGGGCGATACTGAAATCCCTTTTTCTTCATCACCTTCATCCCGAATGACTTTCACAGCATTGCGTGTCGCTCCTTTGGCCCTTGCCCTGGGCCTGGCCGGTTTTTCGTCATCCCTGCTCGCGCAGACTTCCACGCCGGCCAGCCCGGCCTCGCAGGCCGCACTCGAACAGCTGCGGGCCGCTCCGGTGGTGAAGAAGCTGCTGGACGACGTCAAGGCCGATCACCAGCGTACGGTCGACGAACTGCGCACCCTGGTGCAGATTCCGGCGCCGCCCTTCAAGGAACAGAAACGCGCCGAATACTTCGTCGCCCGCCTGAAGGCGCTGGGCATTACCGACGCCTACCTGGACAGGGAAGGCAACGCCATCGGCATCCGCAAGGGCAGCGGAAACGGTCCCAAGCTGGTGGTGTCCGCCCACCTCGATACGGTGTTCCCCGAAGGCACCGACGTGACGGTGAAGGACCGCGAAGGCCGCATGTACGCGCCCGGCATCGCCGACGACACCCGCGGGCTGACGGTGCTGCTGTCGTGGGTCAAGGCACTGAACGAAAACAAGGTGCAGACGGTGGGTGACATCGTCTTCGTCGGCAACGTGGGCGAGGAAGAGCTGGGCAACCTGCGCGGCATGAAGGCGCTGTTCAACGACCATCGCGACATCGACGGCATGGTCGGGCTCGAGCCCGGCATCGGCGACGTGATCCTGACGCAGGGCACCGGCAGCCACCGCTACGACGTGAGTTTCAAGGGACCGGGCGGCCACAGCTTCGGTGCCTTCGGACAGGTGCCCAGCGCCATCCACGCCATGGGCCGGGCCATCGCCCACATCAGCGACGTGCAGGTGCCGACCGACCCCAAGACCACCTACACGGTGGGCAAGGTGGGCGGCGGGACTTCGGTCAACACCATCTCGGGCGACGCCAACATGGCCATCGACATCCGCTCCAACGCGCTGCCCACGCTGCTGCAGGCCGAGAAGGACATCATGGCCGCCATCCAGAAGGGTGTGGACGAAGAGAACGCCCGCTGGAAGACGGATGTGAAGATCACCTTCAGCAGCAAGCTGATCGGCGACCGTCCGGCCGGCACCACCGCCGGCAACGAACCCATCGTGCAGACGGCGCTGGGCGCCATCGCGGCGGCCGGTGGCAAGCCCGGCCAGCGCGCGGCCAGCACCGACGCCAACGTGCCGATGGGGCTGGGTATCCCGGCCATCATTCTAGGAAGCGGCGGCAAGAACGGCGCCTTCCACGCGCTGGGCGAGTGGTTCGACCCAACCGATGCCTGGCAGGGTGCGCAAACCGGACTTACGACCGTGCTGGCCCTGGTGGGCGTGCAGGGCGTCAGCCAGCCGGCGCTGGCCAAACGCGCGCCGCGCTGAACCGCAACGGGCCGCCTCAGCCCATGAAACCCATGTTGCGCGGGTAGGCGGCGGTGCCGAAGTTCGACAGGTTCGGCAGGATGCCGTTGAGCTCCGAGTCGGCCACGCCGAACCAGCGCGCCAGGGTGGCGGCGTATTGGTCGACCGAAGTGGTCGGCAGCAGCCGGCCCTGGCCGACATGGCTCTGGTCGGCCGCCAGCGTGGTGCTGTTGCCGATGCTGACCGTGGGGGCGGTGCCGTAGAAGGCCTTGCCCTTGACGGCTCCGCCCACCACGAAATGGTGGCTGCCCCAGCCGTGATCCGATCCGGCGCCGTTCGATGCCAGCGTGCGGCCGAAGTCCGATGCGGTGAAGGAAGTCACCTGGCTGGCAACGCCCAGTTCGACGGTGGCGTTGTAGAAGGCGTTCATCGCCTCGCTGACCCTGCCCAGCACCACCGGATGCTGGGTCATCAGGTCGGCGTGCAGGTCGAATCCGCCCAAGGATACGAAGAACACCTGGCGTTTGGCGCCCAGCGAACCGCGCGCCGCGATCAGCCGGGCCACCATCTTCAGTTGGTCCGCAAGGCCGTTGCCGGTGGGAAAGGTGGTGGTCAGGGTGCTGGTGCCGCCGATGGCCGCAGTCACCTGTACTTCGGCCGCCACCGAACGCGCGGTCACCTTGTTGTATTCGTCTTCCAGCATATGGCTGCGCGATTGCTGCAGCAGTGTCGACAAGGCGCCTTGTACGCCGGGGATGCCATAGCCGTTGCTCTTGATGGCGTTGATTGCCACCGAGCCTCCGGTGCTGACCTGGTAGGCCACCGCCGACTGGCCTGAAAGGAACACTGCGTTGCCGGTCGCCGAAATGCAGGTGAAGGTCGACCTGCCGTTGGATGACAGGGCCAGGTCGCCGATACGACCGCCCCAACCGACGGTAGCGCCTTCGGCAGCCAGGGACTGCCACACCGACTGCTGGTCGTTGTGAGAGAAAAGCTTGGGTGGCAGCGGATAGGTCTTGCGGTCGGTGCTGTTGTATTGCGCCCGGGTGAGCGGCACCACCAGCGGACCGACGTTCAGCTGCACGGCGGCCTTGCCGCTGTTGAACAGGGCGGCCATGGCGGTCATGGCCGGGTTGAGCGCGTACTGGCGGCTGTCGGCCAGCGGTGTGGTCGGCGACAGCAGTGTCGGTGTCAGCGCGGCCTTGGCGATGGCGATGCCTCCGCCGGCCTGGCCGGAGCCGCCACGGATGGCGGCGTAGCTGTTGTAGCTGGCGTCGTCGTAGGTCACCACGGTGTTGGCGAAGTCGTTACCGCCGTAGAGGAACACACAGACCAGGGCCTTGTAGTCGGTCGCATCGAACGCGGCGGCTTCGCCCATGGCGGCCAGGTTGAGCGCGAAGGGCAGGGCGGTTCCGGTCAGGGCCAACTGGCCGGAGCGGCGCAGGAAGGCGCGGCGACCGGGGCTGTCGGGCACCGACGAGGTGTCGTCCGGATAGGCGTCCGGGCAGGCATGGTGGGAAAGATGCGTGTTCATTTCTGGACCAGGTATTCGGGGGATGCCATCACCATCAGCACGGCGGCGCCCAGGCGGGCCGTCTTGACGGCGTCGGAGCTGGTGGCGGTCACATTGACGGTGTTGAGGGCCGACACGATCAGGTTGACGGTGGCCGTGGACAGCTGGCCGGCGGCCAGCAGCAGGTTGAGCCGGCCCACCAGGGCGGCAGCGTTGGTCAGCAGGGTCTTCTCGACGGTGTAGGCGGCGATCAGGTCGTAGCCGTTGGCAGCGGTGCTGGCTGTCTGCGGTACATCGGGACCGTTCACATACAGGCCGTATCGGGTGGCGTTCTGCATGAAGTTGACATAGGTGCTGACCATGGTCTCGTTCACCAGCTGGAATTCCGGCGCGACCAGGCCGGCGCTGGCGATGGCAGTCGCCGGAGGCACGTACCCGGGCCGGAAGAAGTTGAATACCGAACCCGAGCGCAATGGACTCTGGCCGAGCTGTGTGGGGCCGGACTGGTCGAAAATCTTCCAGCTCCCTGCAGCCGAACTCAGCCCGAAGGTGCGGCCCCACTGCACCAGGCGCAGCATGGGTTCGCGCAGGCGGCCGAAGGTGGTCGATGTGGTGCCGGCCGGATCACGTGCCTCGTCGTCCAGCAGCACAGCGGCCACCACCGCCGCCAGGTCGCCGCGCACACCTTTGCCGTTGTTGGCGAAGACCGCCGACACCCGCGCGATGTACGCCGGGCTGGGGTTGCTGGTGACCAGGCGCTGGATCAGTTGCCTTCCGATGAACGGGCCGACGTTGGCATGGTTGAACAGCGTGTCCAGGGCCTGCTTGCGGGCGGCGTTGCCTTCGGTGCTGCCCGGGATGCTGGTGCCCAGGAAATTGACGTCCATCGTCGAATGGTTGGATGCAGTCAGCACCATCGGTTTCTGGGCGAAGGCCGTAGTGGAGATCGGGCGTGTGCCGAGCAGCGTGTCGACGTTGCCGGTCATGTCGAAGTTGTAGCCGCTGAACACCCGCGCGAGGTTCGTCACGTCGCTCTGCCCGTAGGTCTCGACCGGAACGCCGCCCGAAGTGACGACACTGCCGTCTGCATTGAGCTTGACCAGGCCGATGGTCATCAGCTGCATGACTTCGCGGGCGTAGTTCTCGTCGGGTTGGCGACCGGCTGCGTTTTCCTTCAGGCTGCCGCGTGTGCTGAGGTACAGGCCCATCGCAGGGTGCAGGGTGACGTCTTCCAGCAAGTTGCGGAAATTGCCGAACGCGTTGGCCGAGAGCATGTCCCACCAGGCCGCGACGATATGGCTGCCCCAGGTCATGTTGATGCCGGTGATCGACACCACGAATATTTCGGACAAGGCCAGCGCCACCCGCTTGCGCATCGCATCGGGTGCATTGAAGAGCTGCCACCACACCACGCAGTCGGCGGGGTAGAGGGAGTCGTAGTACTTGTTCGCGTCGATCGCCCCGTAGCCGCGCTGATTCAGCCAGTCCCATGCGGTCGTGCCGCCCGCCATGGCGAACTGGGCAGACAGGTAGGCGGAATAACCCAGCGAGCGCACCGAGGCGATGTCCGCATCCGATGCATTCAACTGGGCCTGCAGCAGGAAACGGGCTGCCTCGGCGTCGGTGGCCGGGCTGGTGAACGTACGTGTCTGGCCCAATGGTCCAGCGGATCCACCGGCTGTTTCGGTGGACACCACCGAGGTATTCGAGCCTGTTCCAGCACCGGCGGCACTACCGTTGTCGGCGGCGGCCTGTCCGGCCTGCGTTGCCACGGCGGAGGACGAAGCCGGTGAACCTCCGCCGCCGCCGCCGCAGGCTTGCAAAGAGGCTGTGGCTGCCGCAACGCTGGCTGCCAGCCAGGTCCGTGTCAGCGCGGGGCGGGCGGTGTGTGTGTTTCCAAGGGACCGGGAAGCGCCGGTCTGGGTATCGGCAAGGCGAGGCGTCGGGGTGGTTTCGATGTCGGTCATAGGGGTTGGAACGGCAATGAGTGCGCGCCGGCCAAGTTTAGAAATTCGCCTAAAAATTGAGCAGCGGAAGAGATGCCGATGCCACGGCCTGTTCCCGGCTTAGCCCAGGGAACTAAATCCGCGATCCGGGAATACGCAGTTGACGTGTGCATTCACTTCTATATAGGGTGCGAATCCTTTTGTAAGTGACTGCTTCATATGAATTCCAGGGTCCAGAGACTTCCGCTGGCAGGCACTGTCCCGCCGTCCTTGTTGATCTTGGGTGCTGTGCTGTTGGCGTTCCTGGTCTACGGGCTGTCGGTCGGCAACCGAAGCCGGGCCAACCTGGCGAGCGACCGGCTCATCGTGGCGCAATGCTGGCGCGCCATCGACCGGGCCGGTTCGCAGCATGCAGGGCGCGATACGCTGCTGGACGGATGCCGCCGCATGGAGCGTGGTTTTCAACGGACGTACGGCAGCCGCCCATGAAAAAGGCGCCTCGCGGCGCCTTTCACTTCAAGAAACAACGAACGGCAGGCCGCATCAGAACCCCGCTGCGAGCCCGTCCCGCCTCGGGTCGCTGGCGGCCAGGTAACCGTGCTCCTTGGTGTCGCCCATGGACCAGATGAACTGGCCGGCGCCGAAGTCCTGGTAGGAATCGTCGATGACTTCGGTCTGGTGGCCTCGGTCGATCAGGCCCTGCACGGTCTGCGGGTTCATCGCCGCCTCGACGTTGATCTCCAGGCCCTGGTTGAAACGCCAGCGTGGCGCATCGCAGGCGACCTGCGGGTTCTGGCGGTAGTCCAGCATGCGCACCAGCGTCTGCATGTGGCCTTGCGGCTGCATGTTGCCGCCCATCACGCCGAAACTCATCACCGGCTGGCCGCCCCGTGTCAGGAAGGCCGGAATGATGGTGTGGAAGGGCCGCTTGCCCGGTGCCACCTGGTTCGGGTTGCCGGCCTCCAGGCTGAAACCGAAACCGCGGTTCTGCAGGCTGACGCCGAAAGTGGGCTCGACCACACCCGAGCCGAAGCCCTGGAAATTGCTCTGGATGAAACTCACCATCATCCCGTCCTCGTCGGCCGCCGTCAGGTAGATGGTGCCGCCCCGCACCGGGTTGCCGGCCTTGAAGTCCTGCGCGCGTTTCGGGTCGATCAGCCGGGCGCGTTCGGCCAGGTAGCCGTCGTCGAGCATCTGCTCCGGCGTGACCGTCATGCTGGAACGTTCGGACACGAAGCGGTAGGTGTCCGCGAAGGCCAGTTTCATGGCCTCGATCTGCAGGTGCAGCGCTTCCGGCGAATCGGGGGCGTGCGCGGTGATGTCGAATTTTTCGAGGATGCCCAGCGCGATCTGCGCGGCGATGCCCTGCCCGTTGGGCGGAATCTCATGGAGTGTGTAGCCGCGGTAGTCGCGCGCCAGCGGTTCGACCCATTCGGGCTGGTGGGCTGCCAGGTCGCCCATGGTCATGCTGCCGCCATGCTGCTGGATGAACTCCGTGATGGCCTGTGCGATCTCGCCGCGGTAGAAGGCGTCGCCCCTGGTCCGGCCGATGGCGCGCAGGGCACGGGCGGCCGCCGGGAACTTGAACAGTTCACCCACTTCCGGCGCGCGGCCGAAAGGCATGAAGGTGTCGGCGAAGCCGGGAAGACTCTTGAGTTCGGCTGCACCGGCGGCCCATTTCTGGCCCACCACCGGCGGCACCAGGTAGCCGCGTTCGGCGATCTCCGCGGCCGGCTCCATCAGGTCGGCGAAGGGCAGGCGGCCGAAACGTTCGCTCAGCGCCACCCAGGCGCTGACCGCTCCAGGCACGGTCACCGAGTCGGCGCCGCGGCGCGGCGGCGTGCGGCCGTCCGCACCGTGGCGCGACTGGAAGTATTCAGGTGTCCAGGCCTGCGGTGCCCGGCCGGATGCGTTCAGGCCGTGCAGTTTCTTGCCGTCCCACAGGATGCAGAAGGCGTCCGAACCCAGGCCGTTGCTGACGGGTTCCAGGATGGTCATGGCGGCTGCCGTGGCGATGGCGGCATCGACCGCATTGCCGCCCTTCCAGAGCATGCGCAGGCCGGCCTGCGAAGCCAGCGGATGCGAGGTGGACACCACGTTGCGCGCGAACACCGGGATACGCACGCTGCTGTAGGGATTGCCGTGATCGAATTTCATTTGTTTGACTTGTCTCGGGTTTGGATTCAGTGATGGCCGGATCAATCCAGGGTGATGTTCATCGCCTTGATTTCCCTGGTCCAGCGGGTCAGTTCATGGTCGATGAAGGCGCCGAAGACCTTGGGGCTGTTGGTGGCCGGCTCGACGCCCTGGGCCGCGAACTGGGCCGCGACCTCGGGTCTGGCCAGGATGGTCTGCACTTCCCTGGCCAGGCGCTCGACGACGGCGGGCGGAGTGCCGCCGGTGGTGAACAGGCCGTACCAGGAAGAGAACTCGTAACCCGGCACGCCGGCCTCGGCGATGGTGGGCACGTCGGGCAGCGATTTGACCCGGTTTTTGGTGGTCACCGCCAGGATGCGGGTGGCGCCGGTGCGGGCCGAGGCAATGGCCGGAGGAATGCCGGAAAAGATGGTCTGGATCTGGCCGGCCGCCACATCGGTCAGCGCCTGCGAATTGCCCTTGTACGGAATATGGACCAGGTCGATTCCCGCCTGCTTGGCGAACAGCGCGCCGGCCAGGTGCAGGCTGGAGCCGGTGCCGGACGAGCCGTAGTTGATGACACCCGGTTCCTTCCTGGCGGTGGCGATCACGTCCTTGACGCTGCGGTAAGGCAGGTTGGCGTTGACCAGCAGCGCGTTGCCGGATTCCGCCACCAGCGAAATGGCGGCCAGGTCCTTGCGCGGGTCGAAGGTGAGTTTCTTTGCCAGCACTGGCGCGATGGTGTTGCCGCCGATGGAGCCCAGCAGCAGCGTGTAGCCGTCGGGTTTGGCCTTGGCCACCACTTCGTCGGCGATCAGGCCACCGGCGCCTGAACGGTTTTCGACCACCACCGGCTGGCCCAGCGACTGCTGCAGTTCACGCGCCAGCAAACGGGCCAGCACATCGTTGGCACCTCCGGGCGCGAAGCCGACGATCATGCGCAACTGCTGCGAGGGCCACGGCTCGGCAGCGCTGGCAGCACTTGAACCCAGCCCCCATGCAGCGGCGGCCAGGGCGGAAACGGCAAGACGCCGGGCGGAAGAGAACGGATGTGGCATGGGTGCGGTCTTCTGCAATAAAAACGGTTGAAGCCATTATGGAAAGCGGATCCCGTGTCCGGAAAGCGGAAATTTCTGCATTGCAGCAAGAGAAAAACTTTTTAATCATTCGACCGACGGCACGATTCTTGCAAAATTATTTTTTATATTTTGATTTTTTCCGACGGTCCCATGTCCAGCATCCGCGTTCTGAAGACCTTCCTGGCGGTGGTCGCCGACGGCTCCTTCACCGCCGCCGGCCAGCGTGTCGCCCTCACCCAGTCGGCGGTCGGCCTGCAGATCCGTTCACTCGAAGACGAATTGCGGCGGCCACTCTTCGACCGCAACGGCAAGACCATTGCACTCAATGACGACGGCCGCGAATTCCTGCCGGTGGCACGCGAGATCGTCGCCCTGTACGACCGGGCATTGCGCCAGCCGGCCACGCCGCTGGCCATGGCGGGCACCGTCAAGCTCGGGGCCGTGGTGTCCGCGCTGCGCCGGCTGGTGCAGGCCACGGTGGAACTCAAGCGTGAACACCCCGCGCTGGACCTGCACATGTCGGCCGCCAAGTCGCAGGAACTGGTCGCGCAGGTGGAAACCGGAACGCTCGATGCAGCCATCGTGGTGGCCACCGCCCAGCATCGCGGCACGCTGGCGTGGACTCCCTTGTATGTCGAGCCGATGGTGCTGCTGATGCCGCGCGACATGCCGGAGCAGACGATCCGGACCCTCGTCGAGACCCAGCCCTTCATTCGTTTCGACCGGGCCGAACACACCGGCCAGTTGGTCGAACGCACCCTGCGCAAGCTGCGGGCGCGACCGCACGAATTCCTGGAGCTGAATTCCATCGAAGGCATCGTCGATCTGGTCGCCTCGGGTCTGGGTGTCGCGCTGGTGCCAGAGCTTCGTGAGGCCGCGTGGGCGGCGCATCCCCGGCTTCGGGTGCTCAGCTTGCCGACAGTGGTCGAGGGCCGTGAAATCGCCCTGGTGCAGTCCCGGACCGGTGCCAAGGCCACGCTGGTCGCCGCCGTCTGCCGGGGATTCCTGGCGCTCGGGGACGTGGTCGCCAACGAAGTCAGGACTTCGCGCTGAGCCTTTTCACGCCGGACGAGCGGGATTAAATACAGTATTCCGCCGATTTGTGAGCGCGTGTCTCCGAAACCTGCAGATACGCGCATAGCATGCGGGATGACCGATCTACCAGACGATGTGCCAGAAAAGCCCGAGGGATTGCCCGAGGCGCAACTTGATTTCCCCGTGGTCGGGCTCGGCGCGTCGGCAGGCGGCATGGAAGCGCTGCAGGCGTTTTTCGACCTCATGCCGGCCACCAGCGGCATGGCTTTTGTCATCGTGCTGCACCTGTCGCCGCACCACGAGAGTAATGCCGCAGGCATCCTGCAGCGGCACACCGAAATGCCGGTGGTGCAGGTCACCGCGCCGGTGCGTATCGAGTCGGACCATGTCTATGTGATTCCGCCCAGCAAGGACCTTGTCATGGACGACGGGGTGCTGCGGCTGGCAGAGCCGGCGCGGTTGCGTGGCCCGCTGGTGGCGATCGACCTTTTCTTTCGCACGCTCGCGCAAGCCAACCAGGCTCGCGCGGTATGCGCAGTGCTGTCCGGCACCGGTTCGGACGGCGCCATGGGCCTCAAGCGGGTCAAGGAACTTGGCGGTTTCACCATCGCCCAGTCGCCCGACGACGCCGCCTTCGGTGAAATGCCGCGGGCGGCCATCGCCACCGGCATGGTCGATTTCGTGCTGCCGGCCGCCGAGATTCCGCAGCGACTGATGGACCTGTGGAGAAATGCCCGGCGCATCAGCCTGCCGGAGTCGAAAAGAGCGCTGGACGACAGCGCGCTGGTCGCGCCCAGCCCAGCCGACAACGACCTCGCCGAGCGGGCGCTGCACGACATCATGGCGCTGCTGGGCAACCGCACCGGCCACGATTTCCGGCACTACAAACGCGCCACCGTGCTGCGCCGCATCGAGCGCCGGCTGCAGGTCTGCGGCATGCCCGACCTTCGGGCGTATGCGGCCTACCTGGGCAGCCATCCCGACGAGAGCGCGGCCCTGCTCCAGGACATGCTGATCAGCGTGACCAACTTCTTTCGCGACCGCGATGCGTTCGAAGCCCTCGAGCGCGACGTGGTGTCCGCGCTTTTCGAGAACGCCGGCAAGGATGACTCGGTGCGCGCCTGGGTCGCCGGATGCGCCACGGGCGAAGAGGCCTATTCCCTGTCCATCCTGTTGCAGGAGGCCTGCGAAAAACGCATCGAGCCGCCGACGGTGCAGATATTTGCAACCGACATCGATGAACGCGCACTCGCCGTAGCGCGCGCCGGCACCTATCCGATCGGCATATTGGCCGACGTATCGCCCGCCCGTGTGGCTCAGTTCTTCCACAAGGACGCCGACGAACTGCGGGTGACCAAGCTGCTGCGCGAGCCGATGCTGTTCGCCGCGCACAACGTGTTGCGCGATCCGCCGTTCTCCCGGCTCGACCTGATCTGCTGCCGCAACCTGCTGATCTACGTGGGACGCGAGGCGCAGACCAGCATCCTCGAGATGTTCCGTTTTGCGCTGCGTCCGGGCGGCTACCTGTTCCTGGGCAGTTCCGAGTCGGCCGAAGTGGTGAGCGACCTGTTCACCGTGATCGACAAGAAGAACCGCATCTACCGCGCCAATCCGCATTCGCATCCGGTGCGCCACATGCCGTTGACGCCCTTCACCCCGGCCGAGCGCATCACCGCCTCGGGCCAGGCGGCCGCCGTTGCACGTGACCGCAATCGTTCGGGCATCGCCGAACTGCACCAGCGGGCCATCGAGCAGAACGCGCCGCCCAGCGTGCTGGTGGATGACAAGCTGGCCATCCTGCACCTGAGCGAAGGTGCCGGCCGCTACCTGGAGCAGGCCAGCGGCCTGCCCACCACCGAACTGTTGCCCAACGTACGGCCGGCCTTGCGCATCGAGTTGCGCACCGCCCTGTTCCAGCTGTCGCAGAGCGGCAAGCGGATCGACACCGGCAGCGTGCCTTTCGAACACGGCGACCGGCACAGCAGCGTGCGCATATCGGTATGTCCGGTGCGGGTGCCCGATTCGGCGCGACGGCAGATCCTCGTCATATTCGACGAAACCGACACCGCCCCCGAAGGCCCGCCGCCGCCGACCGACCCGGTGGAACGGCAACTCATCGACCGCTATGAACGCGAGGTGGAGCAACTCAAGGAACACCTGCGCAACACGGTCGAGCATGCAGATATTTCCACCGAGGAACTGAAGGCCAGCAACGAGGAACTGCAGGCCATCAACGAGGAACTGCGTTCGGCCACCGAAGAGCTCGAAACCAGCAAGGAAGAATTGCAGTCGATGAACGAGGAACTGTTCACCGTCAACTTCGAGTTGAAGACCAAGGTGGAAGAGACCGGCAAGGTCAACGACGACCTGCAGAACTTCATCCTGGCATCGGACATCGCCATCGTGTTCATCGACCGGGGCCTGCGCATCAAGCGCTTCACGCCCCAGGCGTCGACGGTCTTCAACGTCATCAGCACCGACATCGACCGGCCGCTGCTCGACATCACCAGCCGCCTGCGCTACCCCGAACTCGAAGACGACGTCACCGAGGTCTTCGAACAGCTGCGGGTGATCGAGCGGCCGGTGCAGGGCATCGAAAACCGTTACTACCTGGCCCGCATCCGCCCATACCGCACGCTGGATTACAAGATCGCCGGCGCGGTGCTGACCTTCGTCGACGTGACCGACCTGCGGGCCGCCGAGCAGGCGGTGCGCGACGGCCAGGAGCGGCTGCGCATCGTCGCCCTGACCACGCAGGACTACGCCATCGTGACCATGGATGCCAACGGCATCATCAACACCTGGAACGAAGGTGCGCGGCTGGTCTTTGGCTGGGATGCGGCGGAGGCGATCGGCGAGCATGTCCGCATGTTGTTCACGCAGGAAGACCGCGCCCTGCATGCGCCCGAGACCGAACTCCGGCTGGCCCGCGAAACAGGCCGTGCCGAGGACGAACGCTGGCACCTGCGCAAGGACGGTTCGGTGTTTTTCTGCAGCGGCGTGATGACACCGCTACGCGAGGGCGACCTGACCGGGTTCGTGAAAATCGCCCGCGACGCGACCGGCCACAAACGGCAGGAGGTGGAGCGGGAGGCCTTGCTGCGCCAGGAGCGCGCGGCGAGTTCGGCGGCACGCAATGCCAACGAACTGAAGGACCAGTTCCTGGCGGTCATGTCGCATGAACTGAAACATCCGCTCAACCTGATCCAGGTCCACGCCGAACTGCTGTCGCGCCTGCCTGAGCTGCGCGACATCAAGGCGGTGCAACGCGCCGCCGAAAGCATCAGGGGCGCGGTGCGCAGCCAGGCCAAGATCATCGACGACCTGCTGGACCTGTCGCGCATGCGGACCGGCAAGCTGGCGCTGAACCGGGAGCCGGTGCGAATCGCCCCGGCCTTGCGAGCCATCTTCGAGGCCGCCCGCAGCGATGCCGGTGCCAAGGACATCTCCCTGCATTGGGACGGTCGGGTGGACGAGGACCTGCTGCTCGAATGCGACCGCGTGCGCACCGAACAGATCGTCTGGAACCTCATCAGCAATGCCATCAAGTTCACGCCGCGCGGCGGTTCGGTGGGCCTTCAGCTGGCACTCGAGGGCGAATCCGTCCGTATCCGCATCACCGACGACGGCCGTGGCATCGATGCCGAATACCTTCCGCACATCTTCGGCCTGTTCAGCCAGGAGGTCGATCGCAGCGCCGAACCCAACCAGGGTCTCGGCATCGGTCTCGCCCTGGTGCAGGAACTCACCGTGGCCCAGGGCGGCCGGGTATTGGCCGAGTCTGCGGGGCTGAAGCAGGGCGCGGTCTTCACCGTCTGGCTACCGCTGCTGCGCGAACCTTCCCTGGCCGTGCCGACATCCGCGGCGCCGGACGACGTGCTGATGGGCCTGCGGGTGCTGGCGGTCGACGACATGCCGAGCGCACTGGAGCCATTCGTAGCTCTGCTCGAAAGCGAAGGCGCGGTGGTCGACGCCAGCACCAGCGGTGCGGACGCGCTGCAACGGCTGGCGGCCGGCCGGCACGACCTGCTGCTGTCCGACATCGGCATGCCGGGCATGGACGGCTTCGAGCTGATCGCCGCGGTGCGGCGCTCGGATCAGCCGGACATCAAGGCCATCGCCATGACCGGTTATGGCCGGCCGACCGATGCCGACCGGGCACTGCGCGCCGGTTTCGATGCCCACATGTCCAAGCCGTTGGAATTCGAGGCGCTCAAGCGCCTCATCGCCAGCCTGCTCGGGCGCAAAGGCTGACGCGGGTCAGTCGCCGGGATGGAGATGCGACGGGTGAGGGTGGGCACGTGCGTGGGCGTGTTCCGCCTTCACGATTTCCTGCAGCACCTCGGCGGGATCGGTGTCGCAGGCCAGCGCATCGACCTCGGCCTGGTCTTCCGTTGAAATGCCCATGCGGTCGGCCATCAGCGTGACCAGCCGCAGCAACGCGGTCATTTCGCGCTCGTTCAGCAGGTTGATCTGCAGGTCGAGATGGTGGCGACGCTCGTTTTCGACGGCCGAAAGGTTCTGGCTGATCAGGATCAGGATCGACAGCACGATGGCCTCGAGCGAAACCACCAGGATCAGGAATGTGAAAGGGTAGGGGTCGAACGGCTTGCCCAGCACATTGAAGCCGATCCAGGCGGCGAACCAGGCCAGGTTCATCCAGAGGAAACCGATGGTCCCGCAGAACCTGGCCAGGCGCTCGACCACCCGGTACCAGCCGGGCTTGCGTTCACGCCGCTGTTGCTCGATGTCGAGGATGGATTCGATGTTCTTGCGGGTGATCGACTCGACATTGGGATGGGAGTGACGGGCGGACGGCTTGTTCATGCCGGCAATCTAACGCGGTGCCATGCGGATGGCTCCATCAAGTCGTATCACCTCGCCGTTGAGCATGTCGTTCTCGAAGATGTGGCGCACCAGCTTCGCGTAGTCCTGCGGCGTGCCCAGGCGCGACGGGAAGGGCACGCTGGCGCCTAGCGCGTCCTGCACTTCCTGCGGCATGCCGAACACCATCGGGGTCCCGAAGATGCCGGGCGCGATGGTCATGTTGCGGATGCCCAGGCTGGCCAAGTCGCGGGCGACGGGCAGTGTCATGCCGACCACGCCGCCCTTGGAAGCCGCGTAGGCCGCCTGGCCGATCTGCCCGTCGTAGGCGGCCACCGAGGCGGTCGACACGATGGCACCACGCTCGCCGGTCGGCAGCCGTTCGTTGAGGGCCATGGCTTCTGCGGCCAGCCGGATCATGTTGAAGGTGCCGACCAGGTTGATGCCGACGGTGCGGGCGAAGACGTCGAGGGCGTGCGCGCCCGACTTGCCGACCGTCCTGGCGGCCGGTGCGATGCCGGCGCAGTTGACCAGTCCGTACAAGCCGCCCAGTGCCACCGCCTGAGCCACGGCGCTTTCGCCGTCGGCGGCCTGGGTGACATCGCAGCGGACGAAGGCACCTTCGATTTCCGCGGCCAGTGCTTCGCCTTTTTCCTGCTGCAGGTCGGCGACCACCACCTTGCCGCCCGCGCCCGCCAGCATGCGGGCGGTACCTTCACCCAGCCCGGATGCGCCGCCGGTGACGATGAAGACCTTGCCTGAAATTTCCACGATGTCTCCTTCTGTTTGATGTGACGTTGACGTCAACGTCAATTATGCGATGGGCCACACCTGCAGGGCACCATGCAAAACGCCCGGACGGGCCGGGCGCTTTTCAGGCAGATGCCGGCGTGGGCCGGCACGGCGGAATACCGATCAGCCGCGCTTGCGGGTGGCTGCGGTCGTCGTGGTGCGGGCGGCGTTGAGTGCCGAGGCCGACGCGGCGGTGTAGTTGGCTTCCATCATGTCGGAGGCCTGTTTGACAGCCTTCTGCACCGAGTCGGCGACGTTGTTGGCGGCGGCGACGGCGCTCTTCATGACGGCGACCGCGGTTTCCGAACCGGCCGGTGCATTGCGCGATGCGGCGTCGACCATGCCGGTGAAAGCCTTCTGGGCTTCGGCGGTCTTGCCTTCCACGGTCTTGCCGAGTTCGGCGCCGCTGGCCGATGCGATGTCGTACAGGTGACGGCTGTAGGCAGCGGTCTTTTCGGCGATGGGTTGCAGTGCGCTTGCCTGGAGGGCCAGCATCTCTTGCGCATCCTTGGCGCTGAGCAGGGCCTTGGTGTGTTCCGCGGCGTCGGACAGCGCGGCACGCGAAGCGGTCAGGTTCAGCTCGACCAGCTTTTCCAGGCTTTCGAATGCCTTGGAGGTCAGGCTGAAAATGGTTTCGACGCTGGCCTTGTTGGCGGCGGCGATCTGTTCGGGCGTGGCGGTCATGGACATCTCCGTAGGGTGAAAATGAGAGGGCGAAACCGCCCGCTGAAACGGCATTGGCTTTTTATGTTGCACTGCAACATGACGAAATTATAGGCACGGGCGTTGCAAAAGCCAATAGTTTTGTGCGCTGCAACATTTTTCGGCGGCGGCATCTCAAGGTATCCAAGACCCCGGGTTTTGGCAAGTCGTGGTTAAGGTTGCATCTAGTCCATGCGCCCTGTTTTTAAATGCATGTCCTGATGCACGCCTATTACGCCGACCGTTTTGTCCTGCCGCTGCCCGCCGGCCATCGATTCCCCATGGCCAAGTACGGTGCGTTACGCGACCGTCTGCTGCAGAATTTTCCAGAGGTGGACATCCAGCCGGCACCCGCCGCATCGGACGGCGAACTGGCGCTGGTCCACACGCCCGATTACATCCGCGCGGTGGCCGACGGCAGCCTGGACGCTGCCATCCAGCGCGACATCGGATTCCCCTGGTCGGTGGCAATGGCCGAACGGGCGCGGCATTCGGTGGGCGCCACCATCGCCGCGGCCCGTCGTGCGATGACCGACGGCATCGCAGCCAACCTGGCGGGCGGCACCCACCATGCAGGTCGCGCGGCGGGCAGCGGTTTCTGTGTATTCAACGACGTCGCGGTGGCCGCACGCCTGTTGCAGGCCGAACACGCGCGCCGGGTACCCCGTCCGCGGCGGCCCTTCCGCGTGGCGGTGATCGACTGCGATGTCCACCAGGGCAACGGCACCGCCGCGGTCTTCAGAGGCGACCCGGATGTGTTCACCCTGTCGCTGCACGGCGAGAAAAACTTCCCTTTCCAGAAGGAAGCCGGCGACCTCGACGTCGACCTGCCGGATGGCTGCGGCGACGCCGAATACCTGGCCGCGCTCGAACAGGCGTTGGCCACGCTCGAAGACCGTTTCGATGCCGATTTCGTCTTCTATCTTGCCGGGGCCGACCCACACGAAGGCGACCGGCTGGGCCGGCTCAAGCTGAGCTTCGACGGCATGGAAGCGCGCGACCGGCGGGTATTCGACTGGGCCTGGCAACGCCGCCTGCCGATGGCTTTCGCCATGGCCGGCGGCTACGGCCGCGACATGGCCGACACGTTGCAGGTGCAGGAAGGCACCTTCCGGGTGGCGCTGGCCTACGCCCGGCGCTGGCAGGATGCGAAAATGCCGGATTACCGGTAACCATCGCAGCCACCGCGGTTGCGCGCTGCGTTGCCCGGTTCAGGAAAGACAGGTCTGAATGGGTGGTCTGGTGGAAGCGGTGCTGGCGTGCATCGCGCTGGTGGTGGGTCTGGGTCTGGGTTGGTGGCTGACGCGGCGCGACGGATCGGCCGAAGTCGCCACGTTGAGTGAACGGGCTCGTGGCCTGGCCGCCGAGCGCGACCGTTGGCTGGAGCAGTCGCGAAGCCTGGGATTGCAGGCCGAGCAGCAACGCGAGGAACTGTCCGCCCAGCTCTCTCAATCGCGCAGCCGCCAGGCCACGCTCGAAGCCCAACTGGCCGCCGAACGCGCGCAGTCCGCCGAAAAGATCGCCCTGCTGCAGGACGCCCGTGAGTCGCTGGGCCTGCAGTTCAAGACCCTGGCCAACGACATCCTCGAAGAAAAGAGCAAAAGATTCGCCGAGCAGAACCAGGCCAGCCTGGGCAGCTTGCTCGACCCCCTGCGCAACCGGCTGGCCGACTTCCAGGGCAAGGTCGAACAGTTCTACGACGCCGAAGGCAAACAGCGTTCAGCCCTTTCGCAGCAGGTCAGCCAGTTGATGGATCTCAACAAGCTGCTGGGCGAAGAGGCACGCAGCCTGACCAGTGCGCTCAAGGGCAGTTCGAAGGCGCAGGGCAACTGGGGCGAACTGATTCTGGAGCGGGTGCTCGAAGCCTCCGGCCTGCGCCGCGGGTTCGAATACCACGTGCAGCAGAACCATACCCGCGAAGACGGCAGCCGCGCGCAGCCCGATGTGGTGATCCAGCTGCCGGAAGAACGCACGCTGGTGGTAGACGCCAAGGTGTCGCTGATCGCCTACGAGGAGTGCGTGATGGCCGAAACCGACGAGGCCCGCCTGCTGGCCCAGCGCCGCCATCTGGCTTCGGTGCGGGCGCACATCGAAGGTTTGTCCGCACGCAATTACCAGCAGCTCTACAGCCTGAAGACGCTGGATTTTGTGCTGATGTTCGTGCCCATCGAGCCGGCCTTCATGTTGGCGGTCGCGGCTGACGAACAGCTCTTCATGGATGCCTGGCGCCGCAACGTGCTGCTGGTCAGTCCGTCCACGCTATTGTTCGTGGTGCGCACCGTGGCCCATCTCTGGCGGCAGGAGCAGCAGAACCGGAATGCCCAGGAAATCGCCCGGCGCGGCGCCGACCTCTACGACAAGCTATCCGCTTTTGTAGGCGACCTGGAAGACATCGGGCGCTCGCTGGACAAGGCGCAGAAATCCTATGGCGAAGCCTTCAAGCGGCTGAAAGCCGGGCGCGGCAATGCCATCGCCCAGGCCGAGCGCCTGCGGGACCTCGGTGTGAAACCCACCCGCACGATGAGCCCGAATGCGCTCGAAGGCGCCTTGCCCGACCTGGACGAACGAGGCGACGGGCTGCCTTCCATCCCGAGTTGACACCATTCTCCGGCTCTCCCGCGTTCGCAAAAAATCCATGAAGAACCGAGACAAGAAAACGTTTCCATGAGTCCGCAACTCGCACGTGTCATTCCCATCCAGGTCTGCATCCATTCGGCCATGGCCGGCGCCCGGCTGGCCGTGCCTCTGCTGGCGCTGCAGCAGGGCTACAGCGCCGCGGCGGTGGGCGTGCTGGTCGCGCTGTTCGCCTTGACCCAGGTCTTCCTGGCGCTGCCGGCCGGTCGTTTCGCCGACCGCAACGGGGTGCAATTGCCGGTGACGCTGGCGGCGGTGGCTTCCTGTGCGGGCGTTGCGCTGACGGGGCTGTTTCCGGTATTCCCGATGTTCTGCGTGGCGGCCCTGATGTCCGGCGGTGCGACGGGCACGGTGGTGATTACCTTGCAACGCCATGTGGGCCGCGCGGCTGCCGGGCCGGCCCAGCTCAAGCAGGCGTTCAGCTGGCTGGCCATCGCGCCGGCGGTGGGCAACTTCGTCGGCCCTTTCGGTGCCGGGCTGCTGATCGACCACGCCGGCGCGCAGCCGGGCGACCTGTGGGGTTTCCGGATCGCTTTCGGCGCCATGGCCGTCATGCCGTTGCTGGCCTGGTGGCTTTCGCGCGGCATGACCGAACTGGCCGCCGAGCCGCGCTCGACCAATGCTTCCGGTGTGCCGACACGGGCCTGGGATCTTCTGCAGTCATCCATGTTCCGGCGCCTGCTGTTCTGCAACTGGCTGCAGTCGGCCAGCTGGGATGTGCACGCCTTCGTGGTGCCGCTGCTGGGCCATGAGCGCGGCCTGGGTGCGTCGACCATCGGCAGCATCCTGGGCGCTTTTGCGATTGCCGCGGCACTGATCCGCATCGTGCTGCCCACGCTGACCTCCGGGCGCGAAGAACGGGACGTGATCTTCGTATCGACTGTCGGAACTGCTGTGCTGTTCGGCCTCTACCCGCTGGCTCCCTCCGCGCTGCTGATGGGCGTCTGCTCGGTTTTCCTGGGCTTCACGCTGGGAGCGGTGCAGCCGATGGTGATGAGCATGCTGCACCACATCACGCCGCCCAACCGGCAGGGCGAGGCGCTGGGTTTGCGGCTGATGTTGATCAATGCGTCCAGCGTGGTCGTGCCCATCGCGTTCGGCGCCGCCGGCTCGGTGCTGGGCGTCGGGGGCGTGTTCTGGATGGTCGGTGGCGTCCTGGCCTTCGGATCACGCGCCGTCAAGAAACTCCAGCGCGGCGACGAGAAATAACGGCCTCCCGGCTTCTCGTCCGCTTCGCTCTCGTAATTCGCCACCTTCCCAGCAGGGCGCCCCGCCTGCCTCGGGGCGGGCCGGCGGCTGCCGCCATCCGAGCATGTCGACGGGCGGCAGTCGGATAGAGGCCCTGAGCGCTTTCAGAGTCTGTAGAAATTCTGGATGTAGTCCCAGGCGTCCTGCGGGTCGTCGGTGATGTGGAACAGCTGCAGGTCCTTGGCGGAGATGGTGCCTTCCTCCACCAGCACGTCCAGATTGATGGCACGGCTCCAGAACGACCTGCCGAACAACACGATGGGCACACGTTTGGACTTGCCAGTCTGCACCAGGGTCAGCACTTCGAAGAGTTCGTCGAAGGTGCCGAAACCGCCGGGGAAGGCCACCAGCGCCTTGGCGCGCATCATGAAATGCATCTTGCGCAGGGCGAAGTAGTGGAACTTGAACGACAGGCTCGGCGTGATGAAACGGTTGCCGCTCTGTTCGAAGGGCAGGGCGATGTTCAGGCCGACGTTGAGCGCGCCGACTTCGTGCGCGCCGCGATTGGCGGCTTCCATGATGCCGGGGCCGCCGCCGGTGCAGATGTAGAGGCGTTCCTCGCGCGGCCGGGCTTCGCTGTCGGTGGCCACCAGCCGGGCGAACAGGCGGGCCTGTTCGTACCAGTGGGCGTTGTGCACCTTCAGTTTGGCGGCCTGGATGGCGATCTCCTCGCCGCTGGCTTCCGCCGCTTCGAGCAAGGCCTGCGCCTCGTCGGGTGCCATGAAACGTGCACTGCCGTACACGACGATGGTGTTGTCGATGCCTTGCGCCTGCTGGTCGAGGTCGGGTTTGAGCATTTCCAGTTGCATGCGCACGCCGCGGGTTTCGCGGCGGACCAGGAATTCGGGGTCCGAAAAAGCCAGCCGGTAGGCGTCCGCATGCAGCGTGTTGCCGCTGTCGGCATGCGATTGCAGGGTGGCCCAGGCATCGGCGATGCGGCGGTCGTTGAGGTTGTGGGTGCTGTCCATGGAGGCATTGTCAGGGATGCGCCGGCTGCAGCCGGAAGGCATAACGGCTATTCTTCGCGCCGCACGTTTCCTGCGTTGCCTGCGTTTGCCATGTCCCGATTTCGTTTTTCCGCCAGATGACCGCCACCGACTACAGTTTCAAGGACCTGCTGCAACAGCGGGATTTCATGCGTTTCTGGGGCACCAGGTTGTTCGGCACCGCCGGCCAGCAGATGCTGCTGGTGGCCATTGGCTGGCAGATGTACGACCTGACCGGCAGCGCCTGGGACCTCGGCCTGGTGGGCCTGTACCAGTTCGCGCCGGCCCTGTTGCTGGCACTGGTGGCCGGCCATGTGGCCGATCGTTTCCACCGCGGCCGGATCATCGCCTGCTGCCTGCTCACCCAGGGCCTGCTGTCCTTGCTGCTCGTGGTCGCCACCCAGGGCCACTGGGCCGACCGCCACCTGCTGCTGCTGCTGTCGGTGGTGCTGGGCATGGTGCGGGCGTTTCAGATGCCGGCCCAGCAGGCGCTGGTGCCCATGCTGGTGCCGCCGCTGATGCTGCCGCGTGCCATGGCCTTCGCCACCGGCGGCATGCAGACCGCCATCATCGGCGGGCCGGCGCTGGGCGGCGTGATCTTCGTGGCCGGCGCGGCCGCGGTATACGCTACCTGCACCGCGCTTTTCCTGGTCGGGGGCGTGCTGATCGCCTGGGTGCGTTATGCCCACGTGCAGGCGCCCAAGGAACCCATGACCGTCAAGACGGTGCTGGCCGGCGTGAGTTTCATCTGGAACCGCAAGCCGGTGCTGGGCGCCGTTTCGCTCGACCTGTTCGCGGTGCTGCTCGGCGGCGCGGTGGCGCTGCTGCCGATCTATGCCAGGGACATCCTGCACACCGGACCCTGGGGCCTGGGCATCCTGCGGTCGGCGCCGGCCGTGGGCGCGCTGGTCATGTCCGTCGTGCTGACCCGCTGGCCGCTCGACCGCAAGGTCGGCAAGCGGCTGCTGCTGGCGGTCGGCATCTTCGGTCTCGCCACACTGGTGTTCGGCCTTTCGCACAGCCTGTGGCTTTCGGTGCTGGCGCTGGCCGTGACGGGCGGAGCGGACATGGTCAGCGTGGTCGTGCGGCAGTCGCTGGTGCAGCTCGAAACCCCTGACGAAATGCGCGGCCGTGTCAGTGCCGTCAATTCTGTCTTCATCGGCGCCAGCAACCAGCTGGGCGAGTTCGAATCCGGTGCCACTGCGGCCTTGCTGGGACCGGTGGGCGCGGTGGTGCTGGGCGGGGTCGGCACCATGTTGGTGGCGCTGTTGTGGGTGCGCCTGTTCCCGGGCCTTTCACAGCGTGACCGGATGGTGTCGGCGAAATGATTCAGCCGCGCTTCGGGCGTGGGGCGACGGCTGCGGATTAGGGCGGGGCGGCCCGGGAAGCGCCTGAAAAATGGGAGCGGCGGACACCTTGCTCCGCGGCTTTCCCGCTGAAGGAATCCCATGAGTTTCACGCCCTTGCAACCGGCCTGCGCGACCCCGGTGACGTTCCCGCTGCACCATGTCCGCCGAAGCCCTACGGTTTTCCTGCAGGAACAGCGGGGCCGTGTGCTCAGCAGCCATTTCGCCGGGGACGGCCGGTCGGACGTCGGCACCTTCACCGGCTGGAACGACGCCCATAGCCATGTGCCGGGCCCCGGTTACAGCCCGGTGCAGATATTCGACTTCGCGAGTCCGCTGTCCCAGAGCGTGCAGGACCAGCTGGGCCTGATGGACGCCGCAGGTGTCGACCGCATGTTGTGGATGGGCATTCCCAGCAACATCGTGGGTGGCAAGCTGTCGGTGAGCTGCGGTGACGGTCCCGGCCTGGGGCGCACCTACTACCTGCCCGACCGGTTCCGCGACGGCACGGATCGCCTGACCGGCGCCGACCTTCAGGCGCTCTACGACGTCAGGCAGTACTACAACCTGTCGGTCGACTGGCAACTGGCCAAGTCCTGGAAGGAACTGCCTGCCGACGTGCGCGAGCGCCTGTTGCCGTCCATCACCGGCATCAACCTGCAGGACACCAACAGCATCCACGGCGTGATGCGGCTCAAGCGGGAGTATCTCGACACCTTCCACTGGGCGGGCGAGATCACCGGAGGCAAGGGTTTCGTCGAGAAGCAGAACCGCGACTACATCCCTACCTTCGACGAAGACGCCGCCATCCACGCCAACCTGGCATACCTGGGCCGGACCGGCATGGGCGTCACGCTGCACTGGGACGTGAACGACGAGGCCCGTTGCATCGCCACCGGCGAGCCGGGCCGTTCCGAACGGCTGGCCGGCATCCGGAGTCTCTTTGCGCGCCATTCCGACAACTCATGCATCGTCTGGGCGCACCTGGGCGGCCTGGGGCGTTCCGCGCCGCCGTCGGCCGGCCATGTGGCCGATCTGCGGGCGGTACTGAAGGACTTTCCCAACGTCTGCATCGACATGTCCTGGTCCGACATCGCGACCTACTATTCGCCGCAGCCCCAGCCAGCATTCAATTGCAACGACGAACAGCGGGCGCGTTTCGATCCGGTGGCCGACCGTGCGCTGCGCCAGGCGCGCATCCGTGAACTGGCTGCGCTGATCGAGGAATTCCCGGACCGGTTCCTGATGGGCAGCGACGCGCTGGTGGCACACAAGTCCGCTTCGATTTCCAGCACCTATGCGCTCTATTCGAACTTGGGCCAGGGGCCCGGCACCGGCAGGGCGGCAGGCCTGTTCGACCACCTGAAACCCGCCACTCAGGTGGCGGTGGTTCGCGGAAACTTCGACCGTCTGTACGGCGAGGCCAGAAACGCCAGCCGGCGTTACGAAAGGCAGGGTCTGCAAGAGGACATGGAAGCCATCCACCGTCAGACGCTCGCTAACGGCCGCACACCCAACGTCTGGCCCGGCGAGCAAAAGTAGCCGGCGCGCGGGTCCGGCGGCTATCGCCGGACCTATGGCAAGCTGGCTACAACATCTTCGTTAGAGGTGGTTCTGGTTCCGCTCGATTCGTTTCTTGCGGTATCGAGATCGGGAAACCCCGCGCGCTACGATTCATGCGCCCAGCGAATGGCCAACCGTCCACCGGCCGACGACGCCTTTCCCCGGGCGTGGACGCCGAGTACCGGCCAGTGGCGGCCGGTTCGGCCGGCTGCCCGCGCTGGTCGCCGAAGCGGTGCGCAACGTCGCCGCGGTGCTGGCGCACGGCATTCCCAGCATCACGACCGACCGGACCTAAGACGAAGGTGGTCCGCCAGGAGTGGCCCACCACCGGACACTCTACGTCCATGCGCACAAGGCCGATCCCGCAGGTTGCGGGTCGAGATGCTGACCGGTCATGGCGAGCCCGAACCGAGCGCGCGAGACACCGCTACCTCGACCGCCTGCACATTGGATGGATCCACTGCGCCGGTTGCCGCAGGTCAGCCGCTTTCGTGTTGGCTTCCAGATGTTCGCCCGCACGGTGGGACGTGCATGTTGCGCACAAAAGAATGTAGCCAACGGACACGCTCGTCCGTGGCCATGTCCGCTGGAGCAATGCATGAGTTTCCTGCCCCGTCACGAACGCGTAAAACCGCGGTAGACCGACATGCTCTACAACTACCTGACCGGCCGCGAACCTTCGACCGGATCCGCCACCAGACCTCGTCGACCACCGGCCCTGAAGCCGCAGCCGCCAGTGAGCAACCAGCCGGTGGCAGATCGCACCGACAACGTGCTGACCCGGCTGGCGCAAAGGCTGCGTCCCACAGCCAACGGCTGCAGCACCTTCTTCGCCAGCTCGGTGACGCAGTCCGGCGACACGCCGCGCGGCTTGCGCCAGCCGGAGGACGCCGCCTTTCGGGTGCCGGAAAAAGCGGGCGATGAAACCTCCGGAAAAATCTTGCGCCGACGCCAGCGTGCGGTGAACGCAACGGGCGGTCACGCCACCAGGGGCCCGGCGGCCCACCGGCACGCCAGCCGCCGCGACCAGGCCTCTGCCGAATTGCGCGGCCGCTTCAGCGGAACCGGCGTCGCCGCACTGGTGGACCGCTTGATGTGCCTGGCCAATCCGCCGCCGCTGGCGTTCGAACAGCCGCTGCTGGTCGGTTGTGTGCTGTCGCGGCTGGCCGGCGGCGATGCGGTGCTGGCCACCGGCATGCTGGAGGGGCTTCTGGCTGCCGAGCCGTTGCGCGAAGGGTACGCGGTGCAGCGCGCGCTGGCACGTTGCGGCGGTGTCGGCATCGACTGCCTGATGGCGCTGCATCCGCCAGCCGACATTTCGACCGACCCGGTGCTGGCGCCGGTCCAGCGCGAGGCGTATGCCGCCCGGCTGAGGGCCGCCGATGCCATTCACCACCTTCTGCCGCCCAGTCTGCAACCGCAGAGCCTGGCGGAATGCGTAAGAAGTGCCGGGCAGGGCGATCTTGCGCTGGTCGGCAACGACATCCTGGTGGACGGCCTGTCGTGTGCGCAGGCATTGGTGGAAGACCCTGCCGCGGAAGTCGGACAGGCACGGCGCGTGGCCTATCTGGCGCTGCGCAACGGCCTGCTCACCGCGGCCCGGCTGAAGCAGGCGCAGGACCGTCTGTTCAAGATCAACACCTACATCGAGCGTGCTTCCGAGCGCGGCGCAAAACGTGCGGGACATGCGGTGCAGCGCCTGTTCGGTTACCAGAAGAGCCCGCTTCACCCCCTGACCCAGCTGGGAACGGCGCAGTCGAAGACCCGCCAGCCGGAAGACGACCTGGCCGCACGCACCGTCGTGATGGACGCCTTCGTGGCGCGTATGGAGGCCAGCCTGGCGGACAAACGGCAGCGGGCGGAACCCCGGGATTCGGTGATGCGCAGATCGATCCGGATCGCCGCCGTGCGCCATTGGAAACAACGCATCGTCGACAAGGGATGGCGCGACGAAATGCCGGTCGGCCATCGATGGCGCGCCGCCATCGCCGCCGACGTAGCGGCGCAGCTGGGTTGTGCGGTTGAACTGGTGAAAAAACATCCGGCGCTGGCCGGACTGCGGCTGCTGCAGGCCGACGTGCTGGCGGTCTGGTCCACGCAGGAAAACATCGACCAGGCCCAACCGGTGATGCAGGGCGACCAGCGCAGCTACGAAACCGCCCTGACCCGGTTTCGCGAGATGCACAACCATGGCGACCTGATCCTGAAACGGCCCACCGTGGAGCAGACGCGCCAGTTGCTTCACCACGCCATCGCCGATGCGCGGCAGGCGTATTCGGTCACGTTCAACCAGGGGAGCAACATGGGGGTCCAGGCTTCGGTGATCGACATCCTGGCGCTGACGCCGGCGGTGGTGGGCGTCGGCCCCAGCGCCGCCGTGATCGGCGGCCGGAATGCCTATCTGGTCGTCGGCTCCAATGCGCATGGAGGCCAGTTGCAGGTCGGGTCGCAACAGGGCGTGCGAGTCGAGGCGGGCGTCGTGGGTTTCGTCGGCAAACGTCTGGGCGAGGTCGTGAACCTGGGCCTCAGCGCCAGTCTGATGCCGCTGCAGTTCGAGCACAGCCGCACCAAGGCGACCGCCTTGCGCACCCGCATGAACGTGTTCGGCTCCACCCAGCCCACCGCATGGCTCGAATTGCTGCTGAACGCGTACGACACCATCACCTGGAAAGACGGCGAGCAGGGGCCGCCCGACGATGCCGAGGCCATGTGGTGCCAACTGGCTCAGCGTTTCTACAAGGACTCCAATCTCAGCATCGACGACCTGCAGGGCAGCCAGACATCGTTCGCCGGCAGCGCCAGCGTGATGCTGGGCGCCCGGGTCGAAGTCGGCAACAAGGTGCAGGTCGGTCCGACCGCCACCCTGACCGCCAGCAAGGTTCTGCTGAACCGGAGCAGGCTGAAGGACAGCGGGGCCAACCGTGCCACCGAACAGCACACGAGAAGCGCCGCCCGGGCCGTCACTGCCGGCGCCGGCCTGACCCTGCTGGCGCCATCCATCACGGACGGTGCGATCCAGGCCCACGCGGGCGAGCCGGGCGCCACCCAGGCGCTGACCGTGGTGTCGGCCAATCTCGGCGCCAGCAGCGTGGCAGTGCTGCGCAACGCCGCAGGGGTCAGCGTGCGGCTGGTCACCGAACAGGGACGCATCGACCCTGACTATTCGGTCATGGACACCGAATGCGGCACCGCCCGGCGGTTTGCCCGCTACATCGATACCCAGCGCGCCGAATGGATCGCCGCGCTGGGCGGCGATGCCGCCGCGGAAAAATCGCTGGACACCTACCTGACCCGCCTGGTGGCCGAAGAAAAACGCGGAAACGTGACCCACGGCGAACGCCGCCGCATGACACCACTGGCGGCTCGTCGCATCGATCATTTCCGTGCCATGGTGGTGGCCCTGGCCGACACCTCCGGCCATGCCGGCACCAACACCGACACCAAGGCCGAGATCGCACGGCTGGAGGGCGAGGTCAGCCGGGTGCTGAACGACCCCGAAAGCTGGGATGTACGTTCCCTGTGGGCGCTCGACCTCAACCAGGACAGCAGCAGCAAGGGACCGTCGATCATCCTGCAACTGGTCTCGCGAAAGACGGTGAGTGCACCCCGCCAGAAGATGGTGCTGATAGCCACCAAGGCGCCGAACCGGATGGTGGGCGAAAACGCCATCGGTTAAAAAGCCCCACCGGGCCCGGCTGTTGCATGGAGGGCTGCTCCAGCAAAGGCCAGCATGAATCTGCGTTTTGTCGAAGCGTTCTATTGGGTGGTGACACTCAAGAGTGTTACCCGTGCTGCCGAGAAACTGTTCCTCACCCAGTCCGCCATGTCGAGCCGCATCGCGGCGCTCGAAGAAGAACTCGGCGTGCTGCTGCTCGACCGGCGTGACCGGCAATTCCGGCTCACCGTGGCCGGCATGCGTTTCGCCACCTACGCCCAGAAGCTGCTGGAACTTCAGCGCGAGATCAAGACCGAGATGGGGGCCGGGCAGAACCAGGCCATGTCCCTGCGGCTCGGCTGCATCGAGTCGGTGCTGCATTCGTGGCTCATTCCCATGGTCGAGCGCTTGCGTGCCGAATACGAAGGACTCGAATTCCAGCTCAGCGTCGAAACCACGCCGGTGCTGCTCGACCAGGCCCGGCGCGGTGCGCTCGACCTGATCTTCGCGGCCCAGCCCGCGGCCGGCGACGACCTGCGGACCCGGGCATTGCCCCCGATGGAGATGGTGTTCGTCGCCAATGCCGAACTGCACCGCAAGACACGCTATCGGCCGCAAGACATCGTCGAGCTCGACCTGCTGACCTTCCAGCGTGGGTCGCAACCGCATGTGGCGCTGCTCGACCTTTTCCGGCAGGTGGGGCTGGAGCCGCGCCGCATCCACACCATGTCGTCGATTTCGGCCATGACCGAACTGGCCGAGGGCGGCTTCGGCATCGCCACGCTGCCGCGCAGCGCGGCGCAGAGGCTCAAGGTCAACCGCAAGCTGCGGCTGCTCAAGTTCGAGCCGGCGCTGCAGCCTCTGCCGGTGTATGCCAGCTACCGCGCGGACCCTACCTCGCCGGCCGTGGAAACCGTGGTGCAGGCGGTGTTCGCGTTCATCGAACAGGCCGAGGGCACGGTCACATCACGCAAGAGAGCAATGGCCGCCAGGGTTTCGGGCCCGACGGTCTCCGGTGCTGCCGAAGCGCCGGAAAAAAGCCGCAGGAAACCGGCCTGAAACTGCAATGCGCGGCCCGGTTCGCCGCGTATATCCAAGCCCCAACACTATCGTTTTCCCGCTGGTGAAAGACCCGCTGCGGTGCATGTCGGCACCGGGCTGGGGCGTTCTCGCCTGGAGGCGTCTTCGGTCGTTTTGGTGCATCGAAAAAATCGATGAGGTGAGCAAAAAAATATCTGTTTGCTAGCGCTAAAGCAGCGCTCCAACAATCCGCCACCTTTCGAGCAACCCCCTTTTTCCGGGACCCACCATGAAAACGTTTGCCAATAATTTCCTTTTCCGGACCTTGCTCCTGGCCATGGGCATCGGTGCTGCCGCCATCGCCCGGGCGCAGCAGGAAGTGAAGATCGGCGTGATCTATCCGCTGACCGGCGCGGCGGCTTCGTCGGGTGCCGAAATGCGCGACGCGCTGGAGCTGGCGGTCGACATCATCAACAACGGCGCCAAGGGTGTGCCCCAGCTGCCGTTCTCGGCGGGCGGCGGTCTGCCCAACCTCAAGGGCGCGAAGATCAAGCTGGTCTTTGCCGACCATCAGGGCAACCCGCAGGTGGGTGCCACCGAGGCCGAGCGGCTCATCACGCAAGAGAAGGTCTCGGCCGTGATGGGCGCCTACTTCTCCAACGTGACGGCCACCGCCAGCATGGTCGCAGAGCGTTACAAGGTGCCTTTCCTGAACGCCGAATCTTCGTCTGCCTCGCTCACGCAGCGTGGCTTCAAGTGGTTCTTCCGCACCACTCCGCACGACGATCTTTTCGTGCGCAACCAGTTCGAATTCCTGAAGGACCTGAAGGCGAAGAAGAGCATCGATGTGAAGAGCATCGCCACCTTCAACGAGAACACCCTGTGGGGCAACGAGACCACCAAGCTGCAGGCAAAGCTGGTGCCCGAGAACGGCTACACGATGGCCCGCCAGATCGTCTATCCGGCCAAGAGCACGCAGCTGACTTCGGAAGTGCAGACCCTCAAGGCGGCGGCTCCCACGGTGGTCATGCAGTCGTCTTACCTGGGCGACGCATTGCTGTCGATGAAGACATACAAGGAACTGGGCTTTTCGCCCGACATGATCCTGGCCAACGACGCCGGTTTCTCGGATACCGAGTTCACCAAGACCCTGGGCAAGGACGCCGACTACATCATCTCGCGTGAGGTGTGGGCGCTCGACCTGGCCAAGAACAATCCGCTGATCCGCCAGGTCAACGACCTGTTCATGGCGAAGTACAAGATCAACTTCACCGGCAATTCATCGCGCACCTTCACCGGCCTGATGGTGCTGGCCGACGCCATCAACCGCGCCGGTTCGACCGAGCCCGAAGCCATCCGCAAGGCGCTCACCGAAACCGACATCCCGGCCAGCAAACTCATCATGCCGTGGAAGGGCGTGAAGTTCGATGCAGACGGCCAGAACACGCTCGGCCAGGGCATCCTGGTACAGATCATGAACGGCCAGAACAACACCGTCTGGCCCTTCGAGGTGGCGGTCAAGGACGTCGTGTGGCCGATGCCCAAGTGGGACCAGCGCAAGTAAGTCCGGCGCCATGACCTTCGACATCCTCCTGCAGACCCTGGCATCCGGCGTGCTGATCGGACTGATCTACGCGCTGGTCGCCATCGGGCTGACCATGATCTTCGGTGTGATGGACATCGTGAACTTCGCCCACGGCGAGTTCCTGATGATCGGCATGTATTCCAGCTTCTGGATGTTCGCGCTGTTCCATCTCGACCCGATGCTTTCGTTGCCGCTGACCGCGCTCATGCTGTTCGCGTTCGGCGTGTTGCTCTACAAGCTGCTCATCGTGCGTATCGTCAACGCGCCGATGGTGTCGCAGATCTTCACCACTTTCGGCCTGATGATCCTGCTGCGCGGTCTGGCCCAGTTCTTCTGGAAACCCGACTTCCGCTCGATCGAGAACTCCTTCGTGGCGGGCAGTTTCAGGCTGGGTCAGATCCAGCTGGGCAAACCGCAACTGGTGGCCGGCATCGGCGCCGTCGTGGTGACCGGGCTGATCTACTTCTTCCTGACCCGCACCAAGCTCGGCGCGGCACTGGAAGCCACCGCGGCCGATAAGGAAGCGGCCCGGCTGATGGGCATCGATTCGCATCGGATGTTCGCGCTGGCCTGGGGCATCGGAGCCGCCTGCGCCGGTGTGGCGGGCGTGCTGCTGTCGACCTTCTTTCCCATCTTTCCGGAAGTGGGCGCGACCTTCATCCTGATCGCCTTCGTGGTGGTCAACCTGGGCGGCTTCGGCAGCGTGACCGGCGCCTTCTGGGCCGGCATCCTGGTGGGTGTCATCGAGGTCATGGGCGGCTTGCTGCTCGGCCCCGAATACAAGCTGGCCATCGTGCTGGTGCTGTTCCTGGGTGTGTTGATGTGGCGGCCTCAGGGCCTTTTGGGCAAAGCATGAAACCGACAACTTCCCATCCCCTGCCCGTCGCCGGAATGTCGGTGGCCGGCGTGGCGCTGGCCGCGGCTCTGCTGCTGCCCTTGCTGGTCACCAATCCTTCGTCGCTCAACCTGGCCATCCTGGCCCTGATGGCCGCGCAGATCGGCGTGTCGTGGAACATCGTGGGCGGCTATGCCGGCCAGGTGTCGCTCGGCCACGCCGCCTTCTACGGCCTGGGTGCCTACACCTCGACGCTGCTGCTGATGAAGTTCGGCATCAACCCGTGGTTCGGCATGCTGGCCGGAGGCGTGGTGGCCGCGGTGCTGAGCATCGCCTTCGGCTGGTCGTGTTTCCGCCTGCGCGGCCACTACTTCGCGATGGCCACCATCGCGGTCGCCGAGCTGGTGCAGATCTTCTTCACCAACTGGGAATACGCCGGCGCTGCTGTGGGCCTCAATCTGCCGATGGACAAGGAAGGCTGGGCCTGGATGAACTTCGCCACCAAGTTGCCGTATTACTGGCTGGCGCTGGGCCTGCTGGCGGTGACGCTGGCGGTCAATTTCGCCATCGAGCGCAGCTTTCTGGGTTACTACTTCCGCGCCATCAAGGACGAACCCGATGCCGCCCGCAGCATCGGCATCGACATTGCCCGCTACAAGCAGGTCGCGCTGGCGGTCAGTGCGTTCTTCACCGCGGTCGGCGGCAGTTTCTACGCGCAGAAAGAGCTCTACATCGATCCCGGTTCGGTGCTGTCGACCTCCCTGTCGATCAAGATGGCGCTGGTCTCCATCCTGGGCGGCGTGGGCACGCTCAGCGGTCCTGTGCTGGGTGCGGTGGTGCTGACCGTGATCGAGGAGATGACCCGTGCCGGACTGGGCGGTACCGGCAGCGGCATCGACACCATCCTGTATGCCGCGCTCATCATCGTGATTGCGGTTTTCTACCCCAGTGGCGTGGTCGGCTCCATCCGCGACGGGGCGCTCAGGCTGGGTCGCCGGATACGCGGGCTGCCCGCCGACACCGGTGCTGCGGCAACCGCAGAAAGGGGCACTTCATGAGCCTGCTCGACGTCCGCAAGGTCAGCAAGAAGTTCGGCGGCCTGACCGCCAACGAAGACGTTTCGTTCAGCGTCGGCGACGCCCAGGTGGTCGGCCTCATCGGCCCCAACGGCGCCGGCAAGACGACCATGTTCAATTGCGTGGCCGGCTACTTTCCGCCGACGTCCGGCAGCATCCGGCTGCAGGGCCGCGAGATGGCCGGGCTCAGCCCCGAACAGAGCGCGCGGGCCGGCATCGCCCGCACCTTCCAGATCGCCCGCACCTTCACCAGCATGACGGCCTGCGAGAACGTCATGACCGGTGCGCTGCTGGTCAACCGCAACGTCGGCAGGGCGCGCGCCGCGGCGCTGCACTGGCTGCGTTTCGTGCACCTCGAGGACCGGGCCGACAGGCCGGCGGCCAGCATGACCATCAGCGAACAACGCCGCCTGGCGGTCGCCCGTGCGCTGTCCATCGAACCCCGCATCCTGCTGATGGACGAGGTGATGGCCGGCCTGAATCCATCGGAGGTGCGCGAGGCTGTCGAGGTGGTGCTCGCCATCCGGGGCCTGGGCATCGCCACCCTCATCGTCGAACACGTGCTGGAAGGCATCATGCCCATCGCCGACAAGATCGTGGTGCTGGACCGGGGTCGCAAGATCGCGGACGGGACACCTGCCGAGGTCTCCCGCGACCCGGTCGTCATCGCTGCCTACCTGGGAGACGAATGATGTCCGGCGTTCCTCAAACTTCGCTGCAGGGCACACCAGCGGCCATGCTCGAGATCACCCACCTGCGGGTGCGTTACGGCGACGTGCTCGCGCTGTCCGATGTCAGCCTGAAAGTGCCGGTCGGCAAGATCGTGGCGCTGGTCGGCGGCAACGGCAACGGCAAGTCGACCACGCTGCGGGCGGTGGCCGGCCTGAACCCGGCCGAGTCCGGCGAGATCCGCTTCGAGGGCCAGGCGATCCAAAAGCTGCCGGCGCACAGACGCGTGCCGCTGGGGCTGTCGCTGGTGCCCGAAGGGCGGCGGCTTTTCCCCAAGCTCACGGTCCGCCGCAACCTCGAACTGGGCGCCTTCACCCGCAAGGACAAGGACGGCATTGCCCAGGACGTCGACCGCATGTTCGGTGAATTCCCCATCCTGGCCGAACGGGCCTCGCAGCTGGCCGGCACCATGAGCGGCGGCGAACAGCAGATGCTGGCCATCGCCCGCGGACTGATGGCCCGGCCCCGGCTGCTGATGCTGGACGAACCGTCGTGGGGCATCGCGCCCAAGTTCGTCAGCAAGGTGATGGACGTCATCCAGCAGGTGAACGCCAGCGGGGTCTCGATCCTGCTCGTGGAACAGAACCTGCACAAGACGCTGGCCATCGCCGACCACGGCTACGTCATCCAGACCGGCCGAATCGTGCTGGAAGGCGACGGCAAGTCGCTGCTGGCCGACGAGAACGTGCGCAAGGCCTACCTGGGCCTGTGAACCCGCAAGAAATCCATTCAGCCTTCATCGCCATGTCCACCTTTATCCAGCAACCCCACGAACTGCGCCGGGCGGCCCGCAGCGGTGCCTTCCGTGACGCCACGGCGGGCCACGCCCCGGGTTTCCTTCAGGCCAACCTGATGATCGTGCCGAAGGAAGCGGCCTTCGATTTCCTGCTGTTCAGCCAGCGCAATCCCAAGCCCTGTCCGCTGATCGAGGTGATGGAACCCGGCCGGCGCCAGGTGGCCTGCGGCGCGGGCTCGGACATCGCCACCGATGTGCCCGGCTACCGGGTCTACCGCGACGGCGAGTTCACCGAAGAGCTCGACGACGTGTCCGCACTCTGGCAAGACGACTTCGTCACCTTCGTCATCGGCTGCAGTTTCTCGTTCGAAAATGCCCTCGTCCAGGCCGGCATGCCGCTGCGCCACATCGAGCAGGGCCGCAATGTCGCCATGTACCGCACCGACATCGCCTGCCGGCCGGCAGGGCGCTTCAGCGGCGAGATGGTGGTCAGCATGCGGCCCATCCGCAGCCGCGACGTGGCGCGGGCGGTCGAGATCACTGCCGGCTTCGACATCGCCCATGGGGCACCGGTGCACATCGGCAACCCGGCGGCGCTGGGCATCGCCGACATTTCGCGACCCGACTACGGCGACGCGGTCGAGATCCGCGACGACGAAGTGCCGGTGTTCTGGGCCTGCGGCGTCACGCCCCAGTGGGTGGCGCAGCGCAGCCGCCTGCCGCTGTGCATCACCCATGCACCCGGCAAGATGTTCGTGACCGACCTTCGCGGATAACGGCAAAAGGCATTCATCCAGCAAAAACCGGCGACCTGTTTAGTATTTCTCCCATTTTCTTCGGCAAGATCGCTTTCGACCCGCCGAGGCAGAACACCAAAAACACCGGTCCGACGCTCGGCCCATCCAATCATTCCAGCCACCATGCAAGACCTCGCAGCACCCACTTCGTCTCTCCCGGCATCCGACCGCTGGCAGTTCTGGATCGACCGCGGAGGCACTTTCACCGATGTGGTGGCGCGCCGGCCCGACGGCAGCCTCACCACCCACAAGCTGCTGTCCGAAAACCCCGAGCAGTACCGCGATGCGGCAGTGGCCGGCATTCGCCATCTCCTGGGGTTGAAGGCCGGCGAACCCGTGACGCCCGAGCTGGTCGAGTGCGTGAAGATGGGAACCACCGTGGCCACCAACGCGCTGCTGGAACGCAAGGGCGAACCGACGCTGCTGGTGACCACCCGCGGTTACCGCGATGCCCTGCGCATCGCCTACCAGAACCGGCCGCGCCTGTTCGACCGCCGCATCGTGCTGCCCGAGCTGCTCTACAGCCGGGTGATCGAGGCTGACGAACGTGTCGGCGCGCATGGCGACACGGTGGTGGCGCTCGACGAAGCCGCGCTGCGCACCGAGCTACAGGCGGCCTATGACGACGGCCTGCGCAGTCTTGCCATCGTGTTCATGCACGGCTACCGCTACACCGATCACGAGCAGGCGGCGGCTCGGATCGCCCGCGAGATCGGCTTCACCCAGGTCAGCACCTCGCACGAGGTCAGCCCGCTGATGAAGTACGTCAGCCGCGGCGACACCACGGTGGTCGACGCCTACCTCAGCCCCATCCTGCGGCGTTATGTTGAGCAGGTCGCGGGCGACATGCCGGGCGTCAAGCTGTTCTTCATGCAGTCTTCCGGCGGGCTGACCGACGCGCGACGGTTCCAGGGCAAGGACGCCATCCTGTCCGGTCCGGCCGGCGGCATCGTCGGCATGGCACGCACCGCGGGCCTGGCGGGTTTCGACGACGTGATCGGTTTCGACATGGGCGGCACATCCACCGATGTGAGCCATTTCCGGGGTGGCCTGCAGGGCGAGTTCGAGCGCGAATTCGAAACCCAGGTGGCCGGTGTACGTATGCGCGCACCCATGATGAGCATCCACACGGTGGCGGCCGGTGGCGGTTCGCTGCTGCAGTTTGATGGATCGCGTTTCCGGGTGGGTCCGCAGAGCGCCGGTGCCAACCCCGGCCCGGCCAGTTATCGCCGCGGCGGGCCGCTGGCAGTGACCGATGCGAACGTCATGCTCGGCAAGATCCAGCCGCATTTCTTTCCCAAGGTTTTCGGCCCGGCAGCCGACCAGGAACTGGACGGCGACGTGGTGCGCGAACGTTTCGGCGCACTGGCCGGCCAGACCGGCCGCAGCGCGGAAGAAGTCGCCGAGGGTTTCATCGACATCGCGGTGCAGCAGATGGCCAATGCCATCAAGAAGATCTCGGTGGCGCGCGGTTACGACGTCACCCGATACACCCTGCAGTGCTTCGGCGGCGCGGGCGGCCAGCATGCCTGCCTGGTGGCCGACGCGCTGGGCATGACCCGCGTGTTCGTGCACCCGTTCGCCGGCGTGCTGAGCGCCTACGGAATGGGTCTGGCCGACCAGAGCGTGATCCGTGAACAGGCGGTCGAACAGCCGCTTACCGACCGCAGCGTGCCGCAGGTCATCGAGCGGCTGGACATCCTGACTGCGGCGGCGCGGGACGAACTGGAGCGCCAGGAAGTCAGCGCCGGCAGCGTCACCGTGCGTCGCCGGGTGCATGTGCGTTACGAAGGCAGCGATTCGGCCCTGGTGGTGTCCTTTGGCGGCAACGGACAAGATGCCGACGCGGCGGTGGCCGAGATCCGTGCCGGTTTCGAAGCTGCCTACCGCCAGCGTTTCGCCTTTCTCATGCGCGGCAAGGGACTGGTGGTCGAGGCCGTTTCGGTCGAGGCGGTGGTAGGCGGCGATGCGCCTGCCGAACCGCAACTGCAGACCCACCCGCTGCGCGAAGTGCCGCGCCGTGAGACCGTGCGCCTGTATTCCAGCGGAGTCTGGCACGACGCCGCGCTGGTGGTTCGTGAAGACATGCGGCCCGGCGACGTGGTGGCCGGCCCGGCCATCATTGCCGAGAAGAACGCCACCACGGTGATCGAGCCCGGCTGGGAAGCCGCGCTCACCTCGCTCGACCACCTGGTGCTGGAACGCAAGGTGGCGCGCAAGGTGACCTACGCGGCGGGCACCACCGCCGACCCGGTCCTGCTGGAGGTGTTCAACAACCTGTTCATGAACATCGCCGAGCAGATGGGCCTGCAATTGCAGAACACCGCCTACTCGGTGAACATCAAGGAGCGCCTTGATTTCTCCTGCGCGTTGTTCGACGCCGAAGGCAATCTCATCGCCAACGCACCACACATGCCGGTGCACCTGGGCTCGATGGGCGAAAGCATCAAGACGGTGATCCGCGATAACGCCGGCAACATGCGGCCCGGCAATGTGTATGCGCTGAACGACCCGTACCACGGCGGCACCCACCTGCCCGATGTGACGGTGATCACGCCGGTGTATCTCGAAGGCGCGCCGGCCGACGGTTCGGTGCTGCCGCTGTTCTACGTGGGCTCCCGCGGCCATCAGGCCGATATCGGCGGCACCACGCCGGGTTCGATGCCGCCGTTCTCGACCCGCATCGAGGAGGAGGGCGTGCGTATCAGCAACTTCCTGCTGGTCGACGCCGGCCGGTTCCGCGAGGCCGAAACGGTGGCCTTGCTGCAGAGCGGTGAATACCCGAGCCGCAACCCCGAGCAGAACATCGCCGACCTGAAAGCCCAGATCGCGGCCAACGAAAAAGGCGTGCAGGAGCTTCGGCGGATGTCGGCCCAATTTGGCCTGGAAGTCGTTCAGGCCTACATGAACCACGTGCAGGACAACGCCGAAGAAGCGGTGCGGCGTGCCATCACCCGACTGAAGAACGGAAGCTTCACCCTGCCGCTGGACAACGGCGCGCAGATCCAGGTCTCGGTCCAGGTCGACGTGGCGGCGCGGTCGGCGGTGGTCGATTTCACCGGCACGTCGCCGCAGCAGACCAACAACTTCAATGCGCCCACAGCGGTATGCATGGCGGCGGTGCTGTATGTGTTCCGCACGCTGGTGGACGACGACATCCCGCTGAACGCCGGTTGCCTGAAACCCATCCAGGTGGTGGTTCCGCCCGGCTGCATGCTGAACCCGGCCGCGCCGGCATCGGTGGTGGCGGGCAACGTGGAAACGTCGAGCTGCGTCACCAACACGCTGTATGGCGCGCTGGGCATCAATGCCGCCAGCCAGTGCACGATGAACAATTTCACCTTCGGCAACGAGCGTTACCAGTACTACGAGACCATCGCCGGCGGCAGCGGCGCCGGGCCGGGCTTCGACGGCACCAACGTGGTCCAAACCCACATGACCAACTCACGCATGACCGATCCGGAAGTGCTCGAGTTTCGTTACCCGGTGCGGCTGGACACCTATGCCATCCGGCCCGATTCCGGCGGCGACGGTCGCTGGCACGGTGGCAACGGCGGTGTGCGCAGGGTGCGTTTCCTGGAACCGATGACAGCCAGCATTCTGTCCAACAACCGCACCCGCGGTCCGTTCGGCATGGACGGCGGCAGCAGTGGTGCGCCGGGCACCAACCGCGTGTTGCGCAGCGATGGCAGCGTCGAGACGCTGGGCCATATCGCCGAAGTGGCGATGCAGCCCGGCGATGTGTTCGAGGTGCAGACGCCGGGAGGCGGCGGTTTCGGCGCGAAATGAGCCCGGCCCGGGACCGGCGCTCAGCCGCCGGTTCCGGGTTTGGTAATGGCTGCTGCTTCCAGTCGTTTGATGTCCGCCCATTGACGGTCGGACAACGCCGCGAATTCTGGGTCCTGGCGGAGTTCCTTCTCGATGTCGGCAGAAGGAAATCCGAAGGGCGTACCGAACGCCGGCGCGTTCGGACAAGCCTCGGCCAGCGCCTGCCAGGTCTCGGCTCCGGACCTGCCCCGCATCGGCTCGCTGTACGAGGTCGGCAGCCATTGCGGCAGCACGCCGTGCGGTGCAATGGTGTTGACTGCCAGCAGCCGCGCGATCTGCTGTTTATCGTGGCTCGAAGCCCTGCTGCCTATGCAGCGCACACCCGCCATGCGTTCGGCGGCTCGGTGTTCGACCTGCAGCCTGGGGTCTTCAGGCGGTGTGCTGCGGGCTTGCCGGTAGCTGTTCAATCCGTAGGCACCGATCAGCAGCACGGCGGCAGCGGCGATGCCGTAGGTCCAGCGGTCGGAACTACCGGAGGCTTGCTCGGTTTCCTGCATCGGTCAGAGGCTCTTTTTGGGGGAGTCCCCGGATGTGTCCGGCGCGGGCGTCAGGTTGTCGGGGACACCCGGCGTACCGGCCAGGCGGTGGCGGAACAGCCCGGCCCGCATCAGGAAGAAAGTGCTGACCGGTATCGTCAGCGCCAACAGCGCCGGCACCAGCAGCGGATGCAGGGCCAGCCGGTGCTGGCTGAAAGAGAAATAAAGCGCAGCGCCGATAGCGATGGACCAGGCACCCAGCGTCGATGCCAGCGTGGTGACATGCACCCGCTGGAAAAAGGTAGGCATGCGCAGCAGCCCGGTGGTCCCCAGCAAGGCAAGGAAGGCACCCAGCAGCATCAACCCGCCGCACAGGCCCTGCACCCAGCCCGGGACGTCGGCGATGCTGTTCATTCGACCACCTCGCCGCGCAGCACGAACTTGGCCATGGCGCTTGAAGATGCGAAACCCAGCAGGGCGATCAGCAGCGCCACCTCGAAATACGCGCCGCCGCCATCGGCCCTGACGCCCAGCACCAGCACCAGCAGCGTGGCGACGATGTAGAGGCTGTCGAGCGCCAGGATGCGGTCTTCGGCAAGCGGTCCGCGCAGCAGGCGCACCAGGGCGCATGCCATGCCCAGCAGCAGCATGAGGGGCGCCAGCCAGAAGGCGCAGGCGAGGATGGGATTCATGACTCGAAGATCTCCCGCAGCGGTTGCTGGTAGTAGCGGTCGATGTGGGCCAGCAGGGCATCGTTGCCGCCAGTGTCGAACACATGCAGCAGGACTGCGCTGCGGTCGGCGGCCAGTTCGGCCAGCGCAGTGCCAGGCACTGCGGAGACGATCACGGCCAGAGTGGCCAGCGCATGTTTGTCCTGCAGCTGCAGCGGAACCCGCAGGAATCCCGACGGTATGCGCCCGGCCCGCCGGGTCAGCAGCAGCCAGGCCACCTCCAGGCAGGACCGGGTCGCGTCCAGGGTGATGCGCAGCAGCAGGCGTAGTGCCACCAGCGGTCGGCGGACCCTGGGTGCGGTCGGGCGCAGCCGGTGGGTCAGCACGGGTATGAACACGCCGACCATCACTGCCCCGATCAATACCACGGCATTGTGGTCGTCCCACAGCACCAGCCAGAGCAGGGCGAGAGCTACCGACAGCAGCGGGGCGGGCAGCAGGCGTTTCATGGTGCGGCTTTCTGGTCGGCCGGTGCGCCGGTGGCGGGCCGGGCGCTCATCAGGGCCTGGATGTAGGCCTGGGGACGGCGCAGCGCGATGGCGGTTTCGTCGAGGTATTCGAGAGCCTGTCCACCGAACACCGTCAGGGCGATGTTGCCTGCCAGCAGCACTGCGACAGGCGCGCATTCGACCCAGCGCAGCCTCGGTACGCCGCGACCGGTGGCTGCCCAGAAATTGCGCATGCCAGCCCGTGCGAAACCCAGCAAGCCGGCAAAACCGGTCAGCACCAGCAGCACCACGAACACCCAGCCGGCGATGCCGGGTGTGTTCGACTGGCCTGCGATGCCGGCCACGTCGGTCACGCCGCGTCCCAGTCCCAGCGGGTTGAGCAGGTTCGACAGCAGGGCGAACTTGGCGGTGAAACCCGAGAGCGGCGGCAGCCCGGCCAGCACCAGCGCACACAGCACGAATGCCACGCCGACCAGGGCGTTGGCGGTCGGCAGGGTCCGGCCGGTGGGCTGTTCCTGGGTTTCGTCCAGGTCGATGCCGTCCAGCGGTTTCAGGTCGCGGCCGAGGAAGGGTGCTTCGGCTGCGCGCTGTTGCGGAGCGAACACCGCTCCCCCGTTGCGCCAGCGTTCTACCAGGTCGGTCAGCAGCAGGAACGCGCTGGCAGCCAGTGTGGAACTGGCGAGGTAATAAAGCGCCGCGGCGGTGAGCCCGGGACGGTCGAGGCCGATGGCAGTCAGTACCGTGCCGGACGACACCAGCAGCGCATATCCGGCCAGATAGGCCAGGCGCTGGGACGCGAGCAGGCCCACGATGCCGAAGACCATCGTCGCCAGGCCCATGCCCATCAGGACCAGGTTGCCGTCGGCGCCCGGAAAACACAGGGTACCCAGGCGAAGCAGTGCATACAGCCCCACCTTGCTCATGATGGCGAACAGCGCGGCCGCCGGTGGCGTGGCGGCGGCATAGGCCCGCACCAGCCAGAAGTTGAGTGGCCAGGCCGCAGCCTTGGTCAGGAAGGTGACGGCCAGCAGCGCAGCCCCGGTGCGCACCAGGCTGGCGTCGCCCGCCAGAAGGTGCGGAATGCGTTGGGCCAGGTCGGCCATGCTCAGCGTGCCGGTGCTGCCGTAGACCAGCGCGGCGCCGATGAGGAACAGCGACGAGGCTGCCAGGTTGAGCGCGACATAGTGCATGCCGGCCTGCACCCGTGCGCCGCCCGAGCCATGGAGCAGCAGGCCGTAGGAAGCCGCCAGCAGGATCTCGAAGAAGACGAACAGGTTGAAGAGGTCGGCCGTGAGAAACGCGCCTGCCAGCCCCATCAGCTGCAACTGGTAGAGCGGATGGAAGAACACACCCACCCGCTGCCAGCGGGCGGTGGAAAAAACCAGTCCGGCCAGCGCCACCGCATGGGCGATGACCAGCATGAAGGCCGACAGCCGGTCGGCCGCCAGCGCGATGCCGAAGGGCGACTTCCAGTTGCCGGCCAGGTACACCGCCACGGCGGCGTCCGCTCCGCCGCGCTGCACCCGGATCAACAGCAGGATCGACATCAGTAGCCCCAGGCTGGTGGCGACGACACCGAACACCGCCTGCAGCCGGTAGCGTTCGGTACCCATCAGCAGCATGAGGGCGGCCGACAGCATAGGCAGCAGGATCGGCGCTACCACCAGGTGGTCGGACGTGGTCAGGAAACCCAGGGCTGTGGTCATGGCGCCGGGTCCTGCTCGTCACGCGGGCCGGGCGGCGCATGGATGCCGTCGACATGGTCGTTACCCGACAGGCCGCGCAAGGCCATGGTCACCACCAGCAGCAGCGCCGTCATGGCGAAACCGATGACGATGGCGGTCAGCACCAGCGCCTGGGGCAGCGGATCGTCGTAATGCTGCAGCGTGGCGCCCAGCGGGCCCAGCAGCACCGGTTCCTTGTCGACGCTCAGGCGGCCGGTGGAAAAGATGAACAGGTTGACCGCATACGACAGCAGCGTCAGCCCCATCACTACCTGGAAGGTGCGGCCGCGCAGCAGCAGCCAGACGCCGGCGGAGGCCAGTACGCCGACGGCGATGGCGAGGATGGCTTCCATCAGTTCTTTTCCTCTTCTTTTTCTTCGGCTTCACGCGCCGCCGCACGATGGGCACGCACCGACTGGTGCGCGACGGCGGTCAGCATCAGCAGGGTGGTGCCGACCACCACCACGAACACACCGAGGTCGAAGAAGAAGGCGCTGGGCAGGTGGGTGCCTTCGCCCGGCCACGAAAGATGCAGGGTGTGGCTTGTCAGGAACGGGTAACCCCAGATCCATGCGCCCGCGCCGGTGGCCAGCAAGGTGAGCATGCCGGCGGCGATCCACCGCCTGGGCCGCAGCCCCACCCGCGCATCCACCCATTGCGTACCCGACACCAGGTATTGCAGCAGCAAGGCGATGGACAGCACGAGCGCGGCCACGAAACCGCCGCCGGGCGCGTTGTGGCCGCGCAGGAAAAGCCAGGCTGCCACCGTGGCGGCCAGCGGCAGCAGCAGGCGCACCAGTACCGCAGGAATGGTGAGGTAACCGACGGCGGTGTCCCGCACATGGCGCGGGTTGACCAGGTCGGTCGGCGCGTCTGCCAGTCGGCGTTGCTGGGCCGGCAATGCCATGGCGTCGCGCGCCGGTCGGAAACGCCGCAGCAGCGCGTAGACAGTCAGGGCGACGATGGCCAGCACGACCACTTCGCCGAAGGTGTCGAAGCCGCGGAAGTCGACCAGCATCACGTTGACCACGTTGGCACCGCCGGCCTCGGACTTGGCGTTGCGCAGGTAGAAGTCGGACACGCTGTGCTGCAGCGGGCGGGTCATGGTCCACCACGACAGCACTGCCATGCCGGTGCCGATGCCCAGCGCCAGCAACAGGTCGCGCAGGCGGCGCAGCTGGCGGCCGGCTGTCATGTCGATCGGCCGCGCCGGCGGGCGCGGCAGCCAGCGCAAGGCCAGCAGCAGCAGCACGGTGGTGGCGATCTCGACCGTCAGCTGCGTTAGCGCCAGGTCGGGTGCCGAACACCAGACGAAGGTCAGGCAGCAGCACAGGCCGGTGCCGCCGGAGAGCGTCATCGCCGCCAGCCGGCGTCGGCGTGCCGCCCAGGCGGTGCCGATGGCGCACAGGCCGCCGATGGTCCACAGGATGGCGAAGGTCGGATCGACCGGCAGCGTGGCGCGGGCCGGTCCCACCGGCAGGTAGGTGGCGGTGGCCAGCACACCACCGATCAACGCCGCGCCCAGCAGCAGCCGAAGCTGGGGTTGCAGGCGGTGGGTGTCCAGCAGCAGTCGGGTGTTGCGCGCCACCCGGGCCAGGCTGACCAGCAGGATGTGCAGCCCACGCACGCCGTCCAGCCGGCCGGTCAGCGGCACGTGTTCGGAACTGCCGTGCGCCAGCCACGGACGCACGAAATAAAGTGCGATGCCACCGGCGAATGCGGCCAGGCTCATCATCAGCGGCAGGTTGAAACCATGCCAGATCGCCAGGCTGTATTCAGGCAAGGTGCCGCCCACCACCGGCCGCGCGGCGACATCGAGGATCAGCCCCACCGACCGTTCGGGCGCCACGCCTACCACCAGGCAGGCCAGCACCAGCAGTTCGATCGGCAAGCGCATCCAGCGCACCGGCTCGTGCGGTTTCCGGGGGGACGCCAGCGCATCCTTCGGGCCAAAGAAGACATCGAAGACGAAACGCAGCGAATAGGCCACGCTCAGCATGCCAGCCAGCGTGGCCGCCAGCGGCAGCAGCCATTCGACCCAGGGCGTGGCGGTGACGAAGACAGCCTCTGCGAAGAACATTTCCTTGGACAGAAAACCGTTCAGCAGGGGTACGCCGGCCATCGACGCACTGGCCACGATGGCCAGGGTCGCGGTGATCGGCATCAGCCGCCAGAGTCCGGACAGCTTGCGGATGTCGCGTGTGCCGCTCTCATGGTCGACGATGCCGGCCGCCATGAACAGCGAGGCCTTGAAGATGGCGTGGTTCAGGATGTGGAACACGGCCGCCAGCGCGGCGCTGTCGCTGTTCAGGCCGAACAGCAGGGTGATCAGCCCCAGATGCGACAGCGTCGAATAGGCCAGCAGTCCCTTGAGGTCGTTCTGGAACAGGGCTGACCAGGCGCCCAGCAGCAACGTGGCCAGCCCGGCGCCACCGACCATCCAGAACCATGCGTCGGTGCCCGAAAGCACCGGCCAGAAGCGCGCCAGCAAGAATACGCCGGCCTTCACCAGCGTGGCCGAATGGAGGTAGGCGGAGACCGGCGTCGGCGCCGCCATCGCCTGGGGCAGCCAGAAATGGAAGGGAAACTGCGCGCTCTTGGTCAGCGCGCCGAGCAGCACCAGCACCAGCATCGGCAGGTACAGCGGATGGGCGCGTATCTTGTCGCCGGCGGCCAGCACCAGATCGAGGTCGTAACTTCCGACGATGTGGCCCATCAGCAGCAGGCCGGCCAGCAGGCAGAGGCCGCCGGTTCCGGTCACCAGCAGGGCATTTCGTGCGCCGCAGCGGGCATCCTTGCGGTGATACCAATAGCCGATCAGGAGGAACGAGAACAGGCTCGTCAGTTCCCAGAAGAAGGCCAGGACCACCAGATGGCCGGCCAGCACGACACCGGCCATCGACCCCATGAAGGCCAGCATGAAGGCATAGAAACGCGGAACCGGGTCTTGCGGCGACAGGTAATAACGGGCGTACAGAGCCACCAGCGCGCCGATGCCGTAGATCAGCATGCAGAACAGCCAGCTGAGGCCGTCCATGCGCAGGGTGAAGTCCAGGCCCACCGACGGTATCCACGAAATTTGCTGGCGCACCATGGCGCCTTGCCCGTCGAGCGACATGCCGGGCAATGCGCTGGCCGTGGCGACCGCACAGGCCAGGGCGATCACCCCTGCCAGCAGGGCGCCTGAATTACGCGCTCGGGTCGGTAACAGCACTGCCACGAGGCTGCCGGCAAAAGGCAGGGCCAGCAACAGGCTCAGCAGCATGGAGACATGAAGAAGGAGGGTGGTGGGGCGGCAGGCATTCTTCCCTCCATCTTCGAGCATGGCGCCCGGCGCCGTGCAACAAAAAATCAGCCGTAAGGTCTTTCCAGGCCGTTTACATAAGCGACGTTCGCGGCTTGCGAAGACTCTGTCCTCGCAGAAAACCAGGCTTCGAGCATTTCCTTCATGACCGATCCGGAGGTGAGCCGCAGCGAGACACACAGCACGTTGGCATCGTTCCACTTGCGAGCGCCGGCGGCGGTGAAGGCGTCGGTGCACAGGGCTGCCCGTATGCCAGCGACCTTGTTGGCTGCGATGCTGGCACCGGTGCCGGTGGTGCAGCAGATAATTCCCTGATCGGCTCGGCCATCGGCGACGTCGGAAGCTGCGGCGGCCGAGCAGGGCGCCCATTCAGCGTTGGCAGCGGGGTCGAGTGCACCATGCAGGATGACTTCGTGGCCCATGGCAGTGACCCAGCCTGGAATATCGGCGGCGATGCCGAGCAGGGTGTCGGCGGAAATGACAATTTTCATCGATGACTTAAATGAGTGAGCGGTCACTATAAATCACATGCTGCTTTGTCCGCATTCAAATGAAAAAGGCCTGCTGCTGCAGGCCTGTTTCGTCGGGACGGTCGTTCGGCTTATTTGCCGGTGACCTTGTCCTTGGTTTCCTTGGCGACTTCCTTGGTTTTTTCCGCCGCGTTCTTGGCGCCGTCCTTGATCTTCTCGGTGACCGGCTTGGCAGAGGCGGTGCCGGCGCTTGTGCCCTTGTAGCTGGCGCCGTCGACCGTGAGGCCTTCTGCCGACAGCTTGGTGGCGCGGCTGTCGCCTACACCCTTCACCCGTGCGATGAAGTCGTCCCAGTTCTTGAACGGGCCCTTGGCGCGTTCGGTGGTGATGAGTTTCGAGGTGACAGGCCCGATACCCTTGACTCCGTCCAGTTCGGCGGGTGTGCCCTTGTTGACGTCCACGGCGGCGAAGGCGACGCTTGCGACCAGCATGGCAAACACGGCAATGATCTTCTTCAGCATGATTCTTTCTCCTCGGATGACACCGGCATGGCCTGCCGGCATGGCGCAGTTTCAACGCGTCCCGGCGACGCGGCGTTGACTGCGTGAGACAAAGTCACGCGAAAGAGTGAACACTTGGGCCGCTGCCCGCAATCTCAGAGTTCTTCGACCCGCTTCGGTGGGTAGCTGTCCCAGGTCTGGCATCCGGGGCAATGCCAGAAGTGCTGCTGGGCTTCGAAGCCGCAGGCGGCGCAGCGGTAACGCAGCAGTGGCTTGGCCGCATGGTCCAGCGCTTTTTGCAGGGGCGGATGGAACTGCTCGTGTTCGAGCCTTTCACCGGACAGCCAGCGTGAAGCGGCCACCAGCGAAGGCTCGTGTTCCAGGTGACGTACGTACCAGGCGCGGGCATCGGCACCTGGCACGGTCTGCTCCAGCGCCACGATGGCATCCAGAATATCGAGTGACGGCGATGCCTCGTAGCGGCTGGTCAGCAGGGCGAGCGCCGCTTCGGCGTGGCCGCTGGTGACGGCGGTCTCGGCCAGTGCTCGGGCGACCAGGGGTAGGGCGACGGGTGCGGCATCGTCCAGTTGCAGGAATGCGGCATAGGCCTGGTCGTCACGTCCGCGACGGCGCTCCAGCAAGGCGCGTTCGATGCGCGGGCGCGGAGCGCCTGGCGCGGTGGCGGCAGCCTGTTCCAGAAGCGCCAGAGCGCCATCCACATCGCCGGCCGTGCTGCGTGCAATGGCCTGTTCGCACAGGTAGTGGGCGCGGCGGATGGTGAAGTCGCCCTGGCCGGAGGCGGTCAGCCTTTCGGTGATGGCGGCTGCCTGTTCCCAGTCGCGTGAACGTTCGTAGATGGCCAGCAGCGCCAGCCGCGCCTGTTCCTCGAACGGCGTGCCCTCCAGGCGGCGCAGGGCTTCTTCCGCACGGTCGAGCAGGCCGGCCTTCAGGTAGTCCAGCGCCAGGGCATGCTGGGCGCGCTCGCGGTCGGTCCGGCTGAGGTCAGCGCGGCTCAGCAGATGCTGGTGCACCCGTACCGCACGTTCGTATTCGCCGCGACGGCGGAACAGGTTGCCCAGCGCGAAGTGCAGTTCGGACGTGTCCGGGTCGTTCTGCACCGCCTCGATGAAGGCGTCGATGGCCTGGTCCTGCTGTTCGTTCAACAGGAAGTTCAGGCCGCGGAAATACGCCTTGGGTGCCTGACGATTGTCCAGGCGCATCTGGCGCAGGTCGAAACGCGATGCGAACCAGCCCAGCACAAAGGCCACCGGCAAGCCCAGCAGGATCCAGCCCAGGCCGGTGACGGCATCAGAGTCCATGGGGCACCTGGTCGATGGATGCGACAGGCGTTGCGGCGGTGGCGGCGGCTGCTGCTGCTGCGCCGTCCGGCACCGTGTGGGCGCGCCGCGCGGCGTTGCGTGACTTCAACCAGCGGGGAACCATGCCCAGCACGCCCGTGGCGATACCTAGGGCGAAGGCGGTGAGCACCACCAGCACCAGCGGCGCCTGCCAGCGGGTGCCGAAAAAGAAGTGCACCGTCGCGTCCTGCTGGTTATTCAGCGCAAAAGCGAAAAGCGTAAAAAAAATGGCTGCCTTGAGCAGCCACACGAGGTATTTCATGAAACGGGTCCCCGGAAAGCTCGAAGGATTCTAGGCGTCCGGCGAAGGCCGGGTTTCCATGGCGGCAGTGCGTTCGTCCACCGCTTCGCGCAAGGCCTTGCCGGGTTTGAAATGCGGCACCCGTTTTTCAGGAATCGCCACGCTTTCACCGCTGCGTGGGTTGCGACCCATGCGCGGCGGGCGGTGGCTGACGGTGAAGCTGCCGAAACCGCGGATCTCGATGCGATGGCCCCGGACCAGCGCGTCCGCCACAGCGTCCAGGACGGTCTTGACTGCGGTTTCCGCATCGCGGTGCGTGAGCTGGGCGAAACGGGCGGCGAGTTCCTCGACGAGATCGGAGCGGGTCATGCGGATTCAGGAAAATTCTGGCGGACAAACACAAGAAGGCGTGGCCATAAAAAAGGCGGCGGGCAGCAATCATGCCGCACGCCGCCTTTTGCGACAACGGTCAAACCGTTGTCATTTGCTTTTTAAAACAACAGCTTAGGAGTTGTTGTTATCCAGCTTGGCGCGCAGCAGTGCGCCCAGGCTGGTGGTGCCGGCGCTTTCGCGCGACGACTGCTGGCTCAGGTTGGCCATCGCGCCTTGTTCGTCGGCCATGTCCTTGGCCTTGATCGACAGCTGGATGTTGCGGGTCTTGCGATCCACGTTGACCACCACGGCGGTGACTTCGTCACCTTCCTTGAGCACGTTGCGTGCGTCTTCGACACGGTCGCGACCGATTTCCGAAGCGCGCAGGTAGCCCATGATGCCGTCGGCGAGTTCGATCTCGGCGCCGCGTGCGTCGACGGTCTTGACCTTGCCGGTGACGATCTGGCCCTTGTCGTTCACGGTGGTGAACGTGGTGAACTCATCGCTGTCGAGTTGCTTGATGCCCAGAGAGATGCGTTCACGGTCGACGTCGACTGCCAGAACGATGGCTTCGACTTCCTGGCCCTTCTTGTAGTTGCGAACCGCGGCTTCGCCGGTTTCGTTCCACGAGAGGTCGGACAGGTGCACCAGGCCGTCGATGCCGGCAGCCAGGCCGACGAACACGCCGAAGTCGGTGATCGACTTGATCGGGCCCTTGACGCGGTCGCCGCGCTTGGTGTTCTGAGCGAACTCTTGCCAGGGGTTGGCACGGGTCTGCTTCATGCCCAGCGAGATGCGGCGCTTGTCTTCGTCGATTTCCAGAACCATGACTTCGACTTCGTCGCCCAGCGAAACCAGCTTGCTGGGAGCGATGTTCTTGTTGGTCCAGTCCATTTCGGAAACGTGCACCAGGCCTTCGATGCCCGGCTCGAGTTCCACGAACGCGCCGTAGTCGGCGATGTTGGTGACCTTGCCGAACAGGCGGGTAGCCTGTGGGTAGCGGCGCGAAACGCCCATCCACGGATCGTCGCCCATCTGCTTCAGACCCAGCGAGACACGGTTCTTCTCGGTGTCGAACTTGAGGATCTTGGCGGTGATTTCCTGGCCCGGCTGGACCACTTCGCTCGGATGGCGGACACGGCGCCATGCCATGTCGGTGATGTGCAGCAGGCCGTCGATGCCGCCGAGGTCGATGAACGCACCGTATTCGGTGATGTTCTTGACCACGCCGTTGACGATGGCGCCTTCCTTCAGGGTTTCCATCAGCTTCTGGCGCTCTTCGCCCATCGAGGCTTCGACGACGGCGCGGCGCGACAGCACCACGTTGTTGCGCTTGCGGTCGAGCTTGATGACCTTGAATTCCAGGGTCTTGTTTTCGTACGGGGTCAGGTCCTTGACCGGACGGGTGTCGATCAGCGAGCCCGGCAGGAATGCGCGGATGCCGTTGACCAGGACGGTCAGGCCGCCCTTGACCTTGCCGGTGGTGGTGCCGGTGACGAATTCGCCGGATTCCAGTGCCTTTTCGAGGGCCAGCCAGGAAGCCAGGCGCTTTGCCTTGTCGCGCGACAGGATGGTGTCGCCGTAGCCGTTTTCGATGGCGTCGATGGCCACCGAGACGAAATCGCCGACCTGGACTTCGATTTCGCCCTTGTCGTTCTTGAACTCGTCCAGCGGGACGTAGGCTTCGGACTTGAGGCCGGCGTTCACGACGACGAAGTTGTGCTCGATGCGCACTACTTCAGCGGTGATGACTTCGCCGGCACGCATTTCAGAGCGTTGCAGCGATTCTTCGAACAAGGCGGCAAAAGATTCGGACATGTATTTTCCTGTTCCGCACGACAGGTTTTGCGCCGACGAACCATTCGTCGACGAACCGGGAGCTGTGTGCGGTGATGGTTTGTGGCGCGTTTGGGGCGCTTGCCACGGTTGGTTGAACAAACCCGCCGGTCGGTGCGCCAGTGGGCGCGGAGGGAACCGGCGGGATCGAACCGGACTTTTTCTGCGAGCGGATTCAGGCTGAAAAAGGCCGCTTGCCCTGCCACCAGTCGATCACCTGGCCCACCGATTGCTCGATGGTCACGGTTGAATTGTCCAGCAGCAGCGCGTCTGGTGCGGGCTTCAAGGGGGCGACGGCGCGGGTTGAATCCCGCAGGTCGCGCGCTTCGAGGTCCGCACGAAGGTCTGCGATTTTAGCGTCGATTCCCTTGGAAATCAATTGCTTGTGCCTGCGCTCGGCACGCGTCTGGGCGCTGGCGGTCATGAAGACCTTCAGCGTGGCCTGCGGGAAGATGACGGTGCCCATGTCGCGGCCGTCGGCGACCAGCCCCGGCAGCCGCCTGAAACCCAGTTGCAGGGCCACCAGCGCCTCGCGCACCGCGGGCAGGGCGGACACCTTCGAGGCGTTCATGCCGGCTTCCTCGGTGCGGATGGCGTCGGTCACGTCGTCGTTGGCGATCAGCACCTTGCCGTCGATGAAATGCACCGGCAGCGCGCGCGCCAGCGTGGCGATGGCGGTTTCATGGGCGCTGTCGATCAGCAGGCCCGCGCGCATCGCGGCGAGTGCCGTCACCCGGTACATGGCACCGGAATCGAGGAAGTGATAACCCAGCCGTGCCGCGACGGCGGCGGCGACCGTGCCCTTGCCGGAGGCGGTGGGGCCGTCGATGCACAGCACCGGAATGGCGGCACTGTCGGCCTGGGCGACCGAGAACAGCGACTCGAAGTAGTCCGGAAAGGTCTTGGCGACACATTTCGGGTCTTCGATACGCACGGGCACGCCGTCCGGATTGAAGGTGGCCAGCGAAAAACACATGGCGACCCGATGGTCGTCGTAGGTATGGATGCTGGCCGCCTTCCAGGAGCCCGCCGGTAGCGGATGGATGCGCAGCCAGTCCGGCCCTTCTTCAACCGTGGCGCCGAGTTTCCGGGCCTCGACTGCCATGGCCGCGATGCGATCGGTTTCCTTGACCCGCCAGCTGGCGATGTTGCGCAGGGTGCTGGGTCCGTCGGCGAACAGCGCCATCACTGCCAGGGTCATGGCGGCGTCGGGGATGTGGTTGCAGTCGATGTCGATGGCCTTGAGCGGCCAGGCACCGCGGCGGATGGTCAGCCGGTTGGGGCCGCCTTCGACGATGGCGCCCATCTCGCGGGCAGCATCGACAAAACGGATGTCGCCCTGGATGGAGTCTTCGCCCAGGCCCTTGATGCGCAGGCTGCGGCCGTCGGTCGCGGCGATGGCTCCGAGTGCGACGAAATAGCTGGCAGACGATGCGTCGGCCTCGACGTGATAGTCACCGGGCGAAACATACCGGCTACCCGCCGGAATGGTGAAACGCTGCCAGCCGTCGCGTTGCACCGCGATGCCGAAACGCCGAAGCAGGTTGAGCGTGATCTCGATGTACGGGCGGGAAATCAGCTCGCCCTGGACTTCGATGACGACCGGTTTGTCGGCGGCGACCAGGGGCAGCGCCATCAGCAGCGCGGTGAGGAACTGGCTGGAAACATCACCGCGCACCGGGATGGGTGCATCGAGCCGCAATGCCGGTTTGCCGATGGACAGCGGCGGGTAGCCCTCGTTGCCCAGGTAACCGATGGCGCAGCCCAGTGCGCGCAGCGCGTCGACCAGGTCGCGGATGGGGCGCTCGTGCATGCGCGGCACGCCTTCCAGCACGAAATCTCCGCCGAGCACCGCCAGCGCAGCCGTCAGCGGCCGCATGGCGGTGCCGGCGTTGCCCAGGAAAAGCCGTGCCGACACGCTGGGCGGCTGGCCGCCCAGGCCGTCGATCTCGACCTGTCCCGGCGTGGTGCGGCGGACACGGCAACCCAGCTGGACGAGGGCGTCGAGCATCACCCGCGTGTCGTCGGAGTCCAGCAATTCGTGCACGACGGTCGTGCCCTTGCTCAGCGCGGCCAGCAGCAGAGCCCGATTGGAAATGCTCTTGGAGCCGGGCAGGGCGACTTCGCCGGAAACGCTCTTCAGCGCGGGAAGGTCGAGGAATTCGGTGGCGTACATCGGGTCGGCAAAAAGTCAGGGGGCGTTGTTGCCGGTGCGCATGCGCCAGGCACCGCGGGTGTGGCTGGCGCGGCCGATCAGGGCTTCGAGCGCCGCACCGTCGTTGCGGTCGATGGCATCTTCCAGCGTGGAAAGCGCTTCACGGAAGGCATCGGCCTGGCGGCGCAACTCGGTTCGGTTGGCCAGAAGGATGTCGCGCCACATTTCGGGGTTGGCCGCGGCGATACGGCTGTAGTCGCGGAAGCCGGGACCGGCCAGGTCGAGGAATTCGGAGCCCTGCGGCTGTTCGCTGACCGCGTTGATGGCGGCGAAGGCCAGCAGGTGGGGCAGGTGGCTGACGGCGGCAAGCGCTGCATCGTGGGTGTCGGGCGACATCTGGCGCACGCTGCAGCCCAGCGCCTGCCACACAGCCTGCGCCTTCTGGAGTTGTGCGGTCAGGGTGCGTTCGATCGGCGTCAGCACCACCTGGCGCTCGCGATAAAGGTCGGCCCGGGCGCGGCCGGGGCCGGAGCTTTCGGCACCTGCGATGGGATGGGCCGGCACGAAGGATCCGATGCGTTCACGCAGCGCCTCGCGCGCGGCTTCGACCACGTCCGCCTTGGTGGATCCGACATCCATCACCAGGACATCGGGCGTCACCAGATGGCGGATGGCCTTGAGCGTCGGCCCGATGGCCGCCACCGGCAACGCCAGCAGGATGATGTCCGCACCCGAGGCCGCCAGCAGCGCGGACGGCGCCTCGACGTCGATGATGCCCAGTTGCCGTGCCTGTTCGGTCGTGGTGGGCGACTTGCTGTAGCCGACCACCCGCTTGACCAGCCCGGCTTCGCGCAAGGCCAGGGCGAACGATCCGCCCATCAACCCGCAGCCGATCAGGCCCAGCTGTTCGAACATGGGTTTGCCGGCCGTCATGCGCCGACTGCGTAGGCGCCCAGCACCTTGTAGAAGGCGCAGAGAGAGCGCAGTTCTTCCAGTGCCGCGGCCACGTTGGGCTGTGACGGATGGCCGTCGAGGTCGATATAGAAGTAGTACTCCCACTGCCCGGTCTTGGCGGGGCGAGACTCGAAACGGGTCATGGACACGCCATGGTTCTTCAGCGGCACCAGCAAGTCGTGCACAGCGCCCGGCTGATTGGGCACGGACACCACCAGACTGGTGCAGTCGCGACCGGTTGCCGGCGGCATGGCCAGGGTCTGCGGCAGTGCGATCACCGCGAACCGGGTGCGGTTGTAGGCGTCGTCCTGAATGGCGTGGGCCACGATGTGCAGGCCGAACTGGGTGGCGGCGCGCTCGCTGGCGATTCCGGCCCAGGCCGGGTTGGTGGCGGCCAGCCTCGCACCTTCGGCATTGCTGGAAACCGGGCGGCGCTCGGCATGCGGCAGGTGCTTGGACAGCCAGCCCTGGCACTGCGCCAGCGCCTGAGGATGTGCCAGCACGACCTCGATGTCCTGGAGCGAATTGGCGGTGCGCAGCAGGTTGTGGCGGATCAGCATGCTGACTTCGCCCACGATATGGCATGGCGTGTGCAGGAACAGGTCCAGCACGCGGGTCACGACACCTTCGACCGAGTTCTCGACGCCCACCACGCCGTATTGCGTGCTGCCGGCAGCGGTGGCGTGGAACACCTCGTCGAAGTTGGCGCAATACAGCATGTCGGCTGCGCCACCGAAGAATTCGATGGCCGCCTGTTCGGTGAAGGTGCCTTCAGGACCCAGCACGGCCACGCGCTGCGGCGATTCGAGCGCCAGGCAGGCCGACATGATCTCGCGCCATACGGCGGCCACATGCTGGCTTTTCAGCGGTCCGGGGTTGGCGGTCTGGATCTTTTCGATGACCTGGGCGACCCGGTCCGGCCGGAAGAATGGCGTGCCCTCGCGTTTCTTGAGTTCGCCGACGGCTTCGGCCACCAGCGCCCGGTCGTTCACCAGGCGCAGCAACTGGCTGTCGAGCGCGTCGATGCGCTCGCGCAACTGGGCCAGCGTCAGGTCCGGGGGCAATGCGTTGCTCATGCTTGTTTGCTCTCGAAATCACGCAGGTAATCGACCAGCGCCTGGACACCTTCGATCGGCATCGCGTTGTAGATGCTGGCGCGCATGCCGCCGACCGACTTGTGGCCCTTGAGCTGCAGCAGGCCGCGAGCCTTGGCACCGGCCAGGAACGCGTCGTTGCGGCTTTCGTCGCGCAGCAGGAAAGGCACGTTCATGCGCGATCGCACGGCTGCGTCGATCGGGTTGACATACAGCTGCGAGCCGTCGATGAAGTCGTACAGAAGCCTGGCCTTGGCCGTGTTGCGGGCTTCCATCGCCTGGATGCCGGTCAGCTCGCCGTGGGTCTGGCGGCGCAGCCAGTCGAACACCAGGCCGGCGATGTAGATGCCCCAGGTGGGCGGCGTGTTGAACATCGACTCGTGTTCCGACACGGTCTTGTAGTCGAAGGCGCTGGGGCAGATCGACAGGGCGTGGCCGAGCAGGTCTTCGCGGACCACCACCAGGGTCAGGCCGGCCGGGCCGAGGTTCTTCTGGGCGCCGCCGAAGGCCAGGCCGACCTTGCTCCAGTCGACCGGGCGCGACGCCACGTGCGACGAGAAATCGATCACCAGCGGTGCCTTGCTGCCCAGAGCGGCCAGGTCGGGCAACTGCTGAAATTCGACGCCGTGGATGGTTTCGTTGCTGCAGATATGCACATAGCTGGCGTCGGCGCTGAGTTTCCAGCCGGCCGGGTCGGGAATGCTCCGGTGGCCATCGGCTTCATTGCCGGCCGCGACGTTCACCGTGGCGTATTTGCGTGCTTCCTTCACCGACTTCTGGCTCCAGCTGCCGGTGACCACGAAGTCGACCGTTCCGCCGCGCGACAGGTTCATCGGCACGATGGCGTTCTCGGCCAGGCCGCCACCCTGCATGAACAGGATCCTGAAGTTCGACGGGACCGACATCAGGGCGCGGAAGTCGGCCTCGGTCTTTTCATAGATCGAGACGAATTCCTTGCCGCGGTGGCTCATCTCCATCACGCTCATGCCGCTGCCGTGCCAGTCGAGCATTTCGGCCGCCGCCTGCTTCAGCACTTCTTCAGGGATGGCCGCGGGGCCGGCGGAAAAGTTGTAGGGACGATTCATCGGATGCGGACAGAAAAAAAAGGCGTCGGGGACGAGTTGTCGCGCGACGCTGGAGGTTCAGTCGAAACACCGGCGCCGCGAAGGGCGCCGGCCCGGATCATTCAGCAGGAGCGTCTGGTGCGTCCGTGTTCTCGGCGCCGTCGGCATTCTCGGCCCCTTCGGCCACCGCAGCCACATCGTTTTCGACAATGCGCTGCAGGCCCGACAGGCGCGAACCCTCGTCCAGCCCGATCAGTGTCACGCCTTGTGTGGCGCGGCCGAGTTCGCGGATTTCGGCGACCCGGGTACGCACCAGCACGCCGCGGTCGGTGATCAGCATGATCTCGTCGTCGGCATGCACCAGCGTGGCTGCCACGACCTTGCCGTTGCGCTCGCTCTGCTGGATGGCGATCATGCCCTTGGTGCCGCGGCCGTGGCGGGTGTACTCGGTGATCGAGGTCCGTTTTCCATAGCCGTTCTCGGTGGCGGTCAGCACGCTCTGCTGCTCGTCCTCGGCCACCAGCATGGCGATGACCGACTGGCCTTCAGGCAGGTCCATGCCGCGCACGCCGCGGGTGTTGCGGCCCAGGGGGCGCACATCGGATTCGTCGAAACGCACTGCCTTGCCGCCGTCGCTGAACAGCATCACGTCGTGTGTGCCGTCGGTCAGCGCGGCGCCCACCAGGTAGTCGCCCTCGTCGAGGTTGATGGCGATGATCCCGCCCTTGCGCGGGTTGTCGAACTCGTCCAGGGCAGTCTTCTTCACGGTACCCATTCGGGTGCCCATGAAGACATAGTTGTCGGCCGGGAAACTGCGGAACTTGCCTGTCAGTGCCAGCACCACATTGATCTTCTCGCCTTCCTGGAGCGGGAACATGTTGACGATCGGACGACCACGCGAACCACGTGAGCCGGAGGGCACTTCCCAGACTTTCAGCCAGTACAGCCGGCCGCGGTTGGAAAAGCACAGGATGTAGTCGTGCGTGTTGGCGATGAAGAGCTGGTCGATCCAGTCGTCTTCCTTGGTGACGGTCGCCTGCTTGCCGCGTCCGCCGCGCTTCTGCGCCCGGTATTCGCCAAGCGGCTGGCTCTTGATATAGCCGCCGTGGCTCAACGTCACCACCATGTCGGTCGGCGTGATCAGGTCTTCGGTCGATAGGTCGAAGGAGCTGTGTTCGACCAGGCTGCGGCGCGCGCCGAGTTTGGTCTGGCCGAATTCGGCGCGGATGTGGCCGAGTTCTTCACCAATGATGGTAGACACCCGCTCGGGACGCGCCAGAATGTCGAGCAGGTCTTCGATGACCGACATCACGTCCTTGTATTCGGCAACGATCTTGTCCTGTTCGAGGCCGGTCAGGCGCTGCAGGCGCATCTGCAGAATTTCCTGCGCCTGCACTTCGGACAGGCGGTAGAGGCCGTCGGAGCCCATGCCCAGGCCGGCTTCCAGTGTCTCGGGGCGATAGTCGTCGGCGTTGATCACACCGCCGTCGGCGCGGCTGCGGGTGAGCATCTCCCGCACCAACTGGCTGTCCCACGAACGGGTCATCAGCTCGGCCTTGGCCACCGGTGGCGTGGGCGATTCGCGAATGATGCGGATGAATTCGTCGATGTTGGCCAGCGCGACCGCCAGGCCTTCCAGCACATGGCCGCGTTCGCGCGCCTTGCGCAGTTCGAAAACGGTACGGCGCGTCACCACCTCGCGGCGGTGCTGCAGGAAGACGGCGATCAGTTCACGCAGGTTGCACAGGCGCGGCTGGCCGTTCACCAGCGCCACCATGTTGATGCCGAAGGTGTCCTGGAGCTGAGTCTGCTTGTAGAGGTTGTTCAGCACCACCTCGGGCACTTCGCCCCGCTTGAGTTCGATCACCAGCCGCATGCCCGACTTGTCGGATTCGTCCTGGATGTGGCTGATGCCTTCGATCTTCTTCTCGTGAACCAGCTCGGCCATGCGTTCCTGCAGGGTCTTCTTGTTCACCTGGTAGGGCAACTCGTCGACGATGATCGACTGGCGCTGGCCGCGGTCGATGTCTTCGAAGTGGCACTTGGCGCGCATCACCACCTTGCCGCGGCCGGTGCGGTAGCCCTCGCGCACGCCCTCGATGCCGTAGATGATGCCGGCGGTCGGGAAATCGGGCGCCGGAATGATCTCCATCAGGTCGTCGATGGTCGCGTCCGGATGTTTGAGCAGATGCAGGCAGGCATCCACCACCTCATTCAGGTTGTGCGGTGGAATGTTGGTCGCCATGCCCACCGCGATGCCGGACGAACCGTTCACCAGCAGGTTGGGCAGCTTGCTCGGCAGCACCGCCGGTTCCTGTTCGCTGCCGTCGTAGTTGGGAACGAAATCGACGGTTTCCTTGTCGATGTCGCCCAGCATCTCGTGGGCGATCTTCGACAGTCGGATTTCGGTGTAACGCATGGCCGCGGCGTTGTCGCCGTCGACCGAGCCGAAGTTGCCCTGGCCATCCACCAACATATGGCGCAGGGAGAAGTCCTGCGCCATACGAACGATGGTGTCGTACACCGCGCTGTCGCCATGCGGGTGATATTTACCGATCACGTCGCCGACGATACGGGCCGACTTCTTGTAAGGGCGGTTCCAGTCGTTGTTCAGCTCGTGCATGGCGAACAGCACGCGGCGATGGACGGGTTTGAGGCCGTCACGTGCATCGGGAAGCGCGCGACCGACGATCACGCTCATGGCGTAATCGAGATAGCTGCGACGCATTTCCTCTTCGAGGCTGATCGGCAGCGTTTCCTTGGCGAAGGATGTCATATGTGAGCAGTGCGAACAGGCGAGCGGAAAACCTGCGATTTTACGGTCAAGCCCACGCTGTCGCAAACTTGCAACATCGTAGGGGAAATGCGCTGCAGTCCTACGGCATCCGTACCGTTTTGGCAACGACTCAGGAAACCGCTATGGCACAATCTTTTTCAGCGTTTTTGGTGATGGTCACTGAGAACGTGAACGTACAGGATCGCAGCGCGGCTGCGGCTTTTTCCCCAAGAGGAGAACCATGAAGAAACTCAACAAAGTGGCGATGTTGTTTGCAGTCGCTGCGGTCGCCACCGCCGCCGGCGCTCAGACGACCGGTGTGACGGCTGCAAACGGCGGCAACGTCGTGGACAACTGGAAGAACGGCACGGGCGAACTCGTTTGGAAGAACGGTACGAACGAACTGTGCTGGCGTGATGCCAGCTGGACCCCCGCTACCGCAGCTGTCGGCTGCGACGGCGCTCTGGTTCCTGCTCCTGCACCGATGGCTCCTCCCGCTGTGGTCCCTGCTGCTCCCGCACCGGCTCCTGCCGTCGTGCCGGCAGCTCCGATCTCCAGCAAGGTTACCTTCGCTGCTGACGCGTTCTTCGACTTCGACAAGTCCGTGCTGAAGCCAGAAGGCAAGGCAAAGCTTGACGAACTGGTCACCAAGACCAAGGACATGAATCTGGAAGTCATCATCGCCGTGGGTCACACCGACTCCGTCGGCACCGATGCCTACAACCAGAAGCTGTCGGTCCGTCGCTCGGAAGCAGTCAAGGCTTATCTTGTGTCCAAGGGCATAGAGAAGAACCGCGTCTACACCGAAGGCAAGGGCGAGAAGCAGCCAGTCGCGGACAACAAGACCGCCGAAGGCCGCGCCAAGAACCGTCGCGTGGAAATCGAAGTGGTCGGTACCCGCGCCAAGTAATCCGTAACAGGATTAAAGAAAAAGGCCCGCAGGCTTGTCCTGCGGGCCTTTTTTTTATGCCCATGGGAAAATGAACGCATGCAAGAACATCTGAATGTCGATCCGGCCGAACTGGCCAAGTTTTCTGAATTGGCGCATCGTTGGTGGGATACGGAGAGCGAATTTCGCCCGCTCCATCAGATCAACCCATTGCGCCTCGGCTGGATCGAATCACTCGCGCCGATGGCTGGCCAGAAAGTAGTGGATATCGGCTGTGGCGGCGGCATCCTGGCCGATGCCATGGCGCGACGCGGCGCCAATGTGCTGGGGGTGGACCTCGCTGAAAAATCCCTGAAGGTCGCCAAATTGCATGCGCTGGAGGCCGGCACGCCGAATGTTCAATATCGAAACATCAGTGCCGAGGCGTTGGCATCCGAGCAACCCGGCACGTTCGATGTGGTGACCTGCATGGAAATGCTCGAACACGTTCCAGACCCGGCATCGGTCGTGAAGGCATGCGCCGCCTTGGTCAAGCCTGGTGGCTGGGTGTTCTTTTCCACGATCAACCGCAACGCCAAGTCGTTCCTGATGGCAATCGTCGGGGCTGAATACCTTATGCGCATGCTGCCGCGCGGCACCCACGAATATGCACGGCTCATCCGTCCCAGCGAACTGGCGGGTTTTGCCCGAGCTGCCGGCCTAGACATGGAAGCTTCGCGCGGGCTGGAATACAACCCGATCAATCGCCGCTACAAACTCAACGACGACACCAGCGTCAATTACATGATCGCCACGCGCCGTCCGGCGGCGATCGTCGCCGCGAAGGCCTCCTGACATGTTCCAGAACATCCGCGCAGTGCTTTTCGACCTGGACGGCACTTTGATTGACAGTGCGCCGGATCTGGGCGGTGCGGTCGACGAGATGCGTGTGGAACGCGGTCTCGAATCCTTGCCGCTGGACCGTTATCGCCCCATGTGTGGCGCAGGTGCACGCGGCATGCTGGCTGTGGCTTTCGGCATGGCGCCCGAGCATGCCGACTTTCCTGCCATGCGCGAAGAGTTCTTCCAGAGATACGAAAAACGCATGACGCGGGACAGCAGCCTTTTCGAGGGTGTGGTCGAGATGATTGCTGCGCTCGAAGCCCGTGGATTGTCCTGGGGCATCGTGACCAACAAGTCGAAGCGCTTCACCATTCCCCTGCTCGGTATGCTGCCCGCCCTGGCGAATGCGGCGGTCGCCGTCAGCGGCGACACCACGCCGCATGCCAAGCCGCACCCGGCACCCTTGCTAGAGGCGTGCCGCCTGATGGAGGTCGATCCCGACCACTGCATCTATGTGGGAGATGATGAAAGAGACATCGTCGCGGGGCTGGCAGCCGGCATGGGCACGGTCGCCGCTGCGTGGGGATACCTCGGCAGCGCCACCGCGATCGGTGACTGGGGCGCACAGGCAATCGCAGATTCTCCGCAAACACTCTTGAAGTTGCTGGATACGGACTAAAATAGCCGGCTTAGGGGCTGCATTGGTTTCGACGTGGGTTCGGATCCGTTGTGGTGCATGTCGAGCTCGGTGTGCTCGTAAAAATTACCGAATCAAGCTAATTGCCAACGCAAAAAGCACCGGGTTCAAGTTCGCTGAAGCATCCAACGATGGCCGTATGGCCATCGCTGCTTAAGCCATAAGAACCTTCCGTCGCCTCGGCGACGGTCTCGCACCAGTTTGTCTACGGACTGGGCCAGGTTGATGGAGCAATCCAGCAGTCTGGCAGCGGGGTAACCTCAGTAGGCTGGATTCCTCCCGGGTACCTTGGGAAAGGATCGAGATCCAAGGGTACTGGTGACAGGTGTAGCGTGCGACTGCGCGACTCTTGCCATGAGATTTAAATCAACTCGCTAAACATGTAGATCTGCTCGGAAAAGGCTTGCGGACGGGGGTTCAAATCCCCCCAGCTCCACCACCTGAAACGATGAACGCCAATGGGAAACCATTGGCGTTTTTCTTTGGGTCTCTGCTCTTGTGCCTTGGCCGGCCTGCTGCCAATCCCTCGCGTGCGGAGAATTCCGGCAGGCAGGCAGGCGATCCCCAGTTCGCGCTCCGCAAAACAGATTCGTCCTCCAGGTTGTTGCTCACCATCGACACTGCGCTGCTGGTTTTCGGAGTGGGGGCTGGCCGGCATCTGGTGGACCGGCATCGCGCGGAACTTGCCGGTGATCTGCTGCCGAGCATCGCGTGCTGGGGGCTGGCCTTCGGAGGAACCGCAACCCTTTTTCAGACGCTTCGGCGCGTGCCTCGGGCAACCCTGCAGATATCGCGCAGTCGATGATCGTGACTGTCTGGAATGCCGGAACGGCGGGCGGCGTTCGTCGCCTTGGTGGTGATCGCCTGGCTGGCTGTCAGGTGGGGTTGATGCTTCGCTGCGCGACGAAGATCTCGACCAGCATGAGCAGGTAGGTCGCGATCAGGGTCAGCATCGCCACGATGAAAAGCACGGCTACCGGCCGGTCGAAATCGATCTCGAGTTCGTTCGCCACGAAAAGGGAGCCGATCAGCAGGCAAACCACGATGGCGCATGCCGAACCCGCGGTGACCGCCGCATTGATGATGCGCGCCCGTCGGTTCAGTGTTGCCAGTTCGACGTCGATATCGGCACGCCGGGATTCGTCCGACTTGCCGTTGGCATCTGCCGTTTCGCGGTCTTCACGACGTTTGTGGGTCCGGTCGTTGATGCGGGCCAGTCGATTCGTGAGGATGGTCAGCGTGCCGCCGATCGCCGCAAGCATGAACGCCGGCCCCACGGCGAGCTGAATGACATGGGAGGTGTCGGCGTGAATCGAGAGCATCGGAGGATTCTAGTTATCCGTGTCCTGTTCCATAGCCTCACCCGGCCAGGAACCGGTCCGCGGTACGCAAGGACAACGCCATGATGGTCAGCGCAGGGTTTGCCGCCAGCGCACTGGGAAAGACCGAGTTGTCGCATATCCAGAGATTGTCGATGTCGAAGCTGCGGCCGTCGGCATCGACCACCGCGGTCTCCCTGTCGCGGCCCATGCGGCAGGTGCCGATGGTGTGTGCAGTGCGCGACAACACCACCGTGTCCTTGGCGCCTGCGGCTTCGACGATGTTTTGCATGACGCGGGTCGCATGGCGGTCGATGGCCTTTTCGTTGTCGCCGACACTGAAACTGACGACCGCCTTGGGCATGCCGAAGGCATCGAGCTCGCTCGACAGTTCCAGCCGGTTGCCTGCGGCCGGAAGGCATTCGGCGTTGATGCCGACCCCCGACATGAAGCGGTAGCCATGCATGGCATCGACCAGCGGCTTCCCCCACAGTCCGGCACCCCGGGCCATCGAATTCGCCAGGGTGACCGGCATGACGCCCAGGCTCTGGATGAGATAACCGCCCGCGAAATCCGCATCCGCCGGGCGCAGCAGGTCTTCGGTCAGCAGCGAGGACGGATAACCGCGGTGGGAACGCATCTCGGTGTCAAAACGCCCCCAGACCTGGGTGGCACCGTGCGCTAGAAAATTCCGGCCGACCTGCCCGCTGCCGTTGGCCAGCCCGGTGTGCAGCAGCAGTCGTGGTGTCTCGATGCCACCCGCGCAGACGAACAGCGCCGAGCACCGCTGACGATGCTCGATGCCGTCATGGCGGTACGACACCGCGCTCACGCGTCCGACGGCGTCACGCTCGATGCCGAATACCCGGCATTCGGCGCGGATCTCGGCTCCGTGGGCGACCGCCATCGGCAGGTAGGTCGTGTCCATGCTCGCCTTGGCGGCGTTTCGACAACCCTGGTGACAGGAGCCGCAGTTCACGCAGGCCTGACGCAGGCCCGCACCCTGTTGACGCCAGTCGCGCGATACCAGCGCGGCAGGCGCATCCGCGGTGGCGATGCCGAGTGCGGCGCAACCACGCGCCATCATGTCGGCCGACGCGTTGCGGGGGACGGGTGGCAAGGGGTAGGTGCGCGCGGGGTCCCAGGGATAGCGGGCAGGTCCGGAGACGCCGATGAAACGCTCGACCTGCTCGATGTAGTGCACCAGTTCGGCATGCGACATCGGCCAGTCGTGTCCCTCGCCGGTGGTCGAACGCAGGGCCATGTCGCGCGGGTCGGGCCGGGGCGTGAAGGCGCCCCAGTGCAGGGTGGATCCGCCGACTCCCGAGCCGCTGTTGTTGGCACCGAAGGCGGTCGGGGTCGTGCCGGCGCTCAGGCGTTCTTCCATCCAGTTGATGTCGCAGCCCTCCGTCTCGTCAGCCGTGTGCTCGCCTGGCTCCCAGTTGCGGCCTGCTTCCAGCGCGACCACCCGCAAGCCACGTGCGGCGAGTTTTGCCAGCAACGGCGCACCGCCGGCACCGGTGCCGATCACCACCGCGTCGACCACCTCGTTTTCGCCGTAGCGGCGCATGGATTCGAGATTCATCGTGCTGCCTCCATCATCGGTTCCCAGGCTTCACGCTGGTCAGCACCGAGACGTTCGAAGCCCTGCTTGCGGACACCGTCGCCTCCGTTGGCGAAACCGTCGAAACCGATGCTGGCCATGGTCGCCGGATGGGCTGTCCAGATCCGCACCAGGTCCGAACGCAGGTCCTCGAACCAAAGTTTCATCTGCCGCGCGGACAAGGCTGCGACTGCGAATTCACCGTGGTCCAGCCGGGTCAGCTGCGCATGCCTCTGCTCGCCGGTCAGGTTGCCAAAACCGGCCAGACCGTCCAGTGCGGCGGCATACGCCTGCAGGTCCGGCGGCATGTCCGCGAAACGCCAACCATCGTCCTTGCCCGATGCGAGCTGGGCATCGAGGCGTGCGGCCAGATCGATCGGTAGCCCGATTTGTGGAAGCACGCAATCGGCGACCAGACGCAATGTCTCCAGCTGCAGGGAAGTGAGGGCGCGAGGCGTGTAGGCGGGGTCATCGGAAATCGCCCGGCGCGCCAATGCGGCACGCACCCTGCGGCTGACCCGTGAAGAAGCGATCAGGCGGGCGTAGGGCTGCGGGACGGCAGGCCCGTTGCCAGCTTCGCCGTGCCAGAAGGATGCGATGCGCGCTGCCACCTCGGCCGGCCGTTCCAGGGGCAGCAGATGGCCGGCTCCTTGTTCGACCACGATGGTGGAGCGGGGGTAGACGAGCGCATTGGTCTCGCGCTGGCCAGCTTCTCCCAGGTCGCCGTCGGACCCGCCGACGATGATCAGCGCCGGCAGGTCCAGCGTTCCGACCTGGGCGGTCCAATCCTCTCGGCTGCCGCGTTCGAGCCAGCCGAGCCAGGCTTGCGGAGACGCATGCCTGAGGTCTTCCCGGGCCAGACGGTAGGCCTGTGGATCAAGGGGACTGCCGACGTTGGCATCCACGAATTCCCTGGCCGCGGCGTCGCCGAGCGGGCCGTGGGCCGCCCAGCCGATCATCTTCTGGCGCCGGCTTTCGTCCATCGGCTCGGGTGATGGCGGCGATGCCGCCAGCAACACCACGCCCGCCAGTCCGAACAGCCCCGGTTCGCCCGCCAGGGCCCTGGACGCGATGATCGAAGCAATCTTGCCGCCCATGCTGTGGCCGACCAGAAGCCACCGGGCGGCGCCGCGTTTGCGTACGACCGCCGCGACATGGTCGGCCATGCCGACGACACCGGATTCGACAGATTCGCGCTGCTGGCCGAAGCCCGGCAGATCGATCGGGATGGCTTCGAAGCCGGGGTCGAGAGAGGCGATTACGGAGTTCCAGGCATCTGCGCTGGAGCCTAGTGCGTGAAGCATGAACAACACGGTTTTATCGGTCATGGTGGAGTCGTGGCATTAGGGGAGTAGCCGGGTGCCGGCCTCCACGTTGTTTGGTTCGCAACCATGCGAATTCCGGAATGGTCTGACCGGTGAACGGCGCGAACCATGGGCGCACCGGCAAACATGAAGTAGGCGGAAACGCCTGCATCCCGGGAACGAAACCGCGCCGCGCTGCAAGACAAGCCGCCGCGCCGGCGCGGCGGGGGACATCGGTTAAATTGCGCGTTTTGGGTGGCGTAGCCGCAGGCAGTCGCAGGCCCACCGCATCCGACAGGTCTCATGCAGCTTCAGGACATTCTTTTTTCGCAAGGCTTCGGCACCCGCCGCGTTTGTACGGGCATGGTGCAGCAGGGCCTGGTGGCCGTGGGGCAGGGCGATAGTGCCGTCGTGTGCCGCAACTCGGTCGAGGACATGGACCCCGAAGGCCTGCGCCTGCGGGTGCAGGGCCGAGACTGGGAAGTCCACACCAAGGCCTACCTGATGCTGCACAAGCCGGCCGGCACCGAGTGTTCGCAGAAGCCGTCGACCTATCCCAGCATCTACACATTGCTGCAGCCGCCGTTGCGGCAGCGCCCGGCCAAGGGTGCCGTACAGGGCGTGCAGGCCATCGGCCGGCTCGACCAGGACACCACCGGCCTGCTGCTGATGTCGGACGACGGCCAGTTCATCCACCGCATGGCCTCGCCCAAACACCACCTGCCCAAGGTCTACGAGGTCGCGGCCAAACATCCGCTGGACGAAGACCAGGTCAGCCGCCTGCTGGCCGGCGTGGTTCTGGACGACGACCCCAGGCCGGTGAGCGCCGCGGCCTGCGAGATCGTGGGTGAACCCGGTGTTTCGTGCCATCTGAAGCTCACGCTGACGCAGGGCAAGTACCACCAGGTCAAACGCATGCTGGCTGCGGTCGGCAACCGGGTCGAAGGGCTGCATCGGTCGCAGATCGGCGACCTGGTCCTGCCGGCGGACCTGGCGCCCGGCCAATGGCGCTGGTTGCAGCCTGAAGACCTGGCCTTGCTCAAGAGTCGCTGAAGCCTGGAACGATTCACCCAGGCCCGGGTCGAATCTCGTCGATCACCGGTTACCTCTGCGGGTATTTTCCTTTTTGCCCGCCCCCTTACACTCCCGTGTTGCCCTGCCAAACGCGCTCCTGAGCGCCATTCGATGCCGATCGCCCGCCTTTTTGTTCGCCGCGCTGCCGCGCTGGTTGCACTGGCCCTTTCCAGTGCTGTTTTCTGTGCCTATGCGCAAGCGGCCGGTCCGGCTGCCCAGCCGCCGCTGCCGGTCCTGCGCACGCCGGTTTTCGTGCTCAATTCGCTCGACGCCAGCGTCAGCGTGATCGACCCGGTCACCTGGACCGAAAAAGAGCGCATTCCGACCGGCAAGGAACCGCATCACCTCTACCTGACGCCGGACGAAAAGTCGCTCATCGTGGCCAATGCGCTGTCCGATTCGCTGACCTTCCTCGATCCGCGCACCGCCCAGGTCCAGCGCACCGTGCGTGGCATCGTCGACCCGTACCAGCTGCAGTTCTCGCCGGACATGAAGTGGTTCGTCACCGCGGCCAACCGCCTGAACCACGTCGACATCTACCGCTGGGACGGCCAGGACTTCACCCTGGCCAAACGTGTGGCGACTGCCAAGACGCCCAGCCATCTTTTCATCGACAGCAAGAGCACGACGCTGTATTCGTCGATGCAGGACAGCGACGAACTGGTCGCCATCGACATGGCGACCCAGACCATTCGCTGGCGCACCAAGACCGGCGCCATGCCGGCGGATGTGTTCGTTGCGCCCGACGACCGCACCCTGTTCCTCGGCCTGACCGGTGGCGACGGCGTCGAGGTCTATGACGTCGGCGGCCCCGCGCCCAGGTTCCTGAAGAAGATCCCCACCGGTCGCGGCGCCCATGCCTTCCGCAGCGCGGGCGACGGCCGGCACCTGTTCGTCAGCAACCGTGTTGCCAACACCATCAGCAAGATCGACATGCAGACCCAGACCGTGCTGGCCAGCTATCCAGCCCCCGGCGGCCCGGACTGCATGGACCTCACGGCGGACGGTCGTTTCATCCTGGTGACCTCGCGCTGGGCCAAGAAATTCACCATCATCGACACCGTCACATCCAAGGTGGCGCTCCAGGTTCCCGTGGGTCGCTCCCCCCACGGCGTCTGGACGCTGGACCATGCCCGCCGCTAGGCCGCCGGTGCGGGTCCTCGGGCTCCTGCTGGCGGTGGCCTGCGCAGGTGTCGGCGCCGCCACCTGCGACAAACCGGTCTACCTGACGCTGGACACCGGCCACATGGGCGTCGCGCCGCTGGTGGCGGACGTGCTGAAGCGGCAGCAGGTGCATGTCACCTTCTTCGCGGCCAACGAGCCGACCATGGAAGGCGACGGCAGCTTGGGTGACCACTGGGCCCCCTGGTGGAAGGCGCGGGCGGCCGAAGGCCACGAATTCGCCTCGCATACCTATGACCACGCCTATTGGCGGGGCGACGTTCCGGGCCAGCCGGTTCGTTTCAAGCTTCGCCCGTCCGCCGGGCCGCAGACCGGCCAGCAGTCCGTCGTCGATGCCGCCGGCTACTGTGCCGAGATCCGTCGATCCGCAGACCGGCTGCAGGCCATCACCGGCCGCAAGCCACTTCCCTTGTTCCGTGCGCCCGGCGGCAAGACCTCGCCGGCGCTGATCGCTGCCGCACGCCAGTGCGGTTACGCGCACGTCGGCTGGTCGGCTGCCGGTTTCCTGGGGGATGAACTTCCCAGCGAGACATTCACCAACCAGGCGTTGCTGGCCAAGGCCCTGCGCACCATCCGGCCGGGCGACATCCTGCTGGCGCATCTGGGTATCTGGTCACGCAAGGACCCTTGGGCTCCGGCCAACCTCGAACCGCTCATCGAAGGGCTGAAACAGCGAGGCATGTGTTTCGCCACCTTGCGAGATCACCCCGACTACCAGGCCTGGATCAAGGCGCACCCCTGACCGGGTGCGCTGCATCAGATCCGCTTTTGAGTCCGGGCGATCCGGTATCGCTCCCACGCGCTGACCGCGTTCCGAGGAAAGAGCGCCCCCATCGCCAGGGTCACCCACCAACGCGGTCGGCAAAAGCCTCGCGGCAGGGCCGCAAGCAGTGCCCGCGCGCTTTTCAGGCGCAGGCCCTGCGCCATCAGGTGGCGTGCCAGGCTGATGCGGGCATCGGCGGCGTAATTCAAGGTCGACAGGCGTAGCCCCGATCCGCGTGGCATGGACTGCGCACGAGTTTCCAGGCGGCCGATGTAGGCCGGCAGGGCGGTCGTCGACTTCATGCTGGTCAGGCTGCCCACGGCGTCTTCGCGATAGCCGATCAGCGCCTGCGGCAGCAGCACCAGTGCATGTCTTTCGGCAAGCCTCAGCCACAGGTCCATGTCCTCGCCGAAAGATTCGCCTACCGGAAACCACGACGGCTCGTCCATGAGCGCAGAACGCCGCACCGCGACACAACTGGTGATGAAGGTCTGGCCCGTCATCCATGCCCGCGGCAAGTCCGATACGACGATAGCCGGTGCGTCGGTCACCGCCTGGTAAGGCCCGGGTGAATTTTCACGGGCAGGGAAACGTTTGAATGCCGACGCGAAAAAAACATTGCCGGGGTGATTGGCGATGGTTTGCAAATGGTAATGGAGATAATCCGGATGCATCCAGTCGTCGGCGTCGAAGAACAAGACGATGGGAGACCGCGCGAGTTGAATTCCCCGATTGCGTGCGCTTGAAACTCCCGAATTTTTCTGGGTTATGATTCTGGCGCGTTGGTCGCCGATGTCGGCTAATATCTTCGGACTCCCGTCGTTCGACCCGTCGTCGATAATGATCAATTCGAAATCTGCACAAGACTGCGAAAAAATGGAATCAAGCGCTGCCGGCAGATAGTCTGCCTTGTTATAGACCGGCATGATGATCGACGCAGCCGGCATCATAAATTCAGCAATGTCTGAAAGCCGAGGGGAACGACTCCTCGCGTTTTTTCTCTACGGCTCGACGTTCTGGGCGGGTGCGCAGGCAGCTCACGATCACACATATCAGCAGGTAATGCGCCGTGTCGTTCAGGTTGGTGACGGTCAACACGAAGGGCACTTCGCTGACGGTCCGGACCAGCAATGAAATCGACAGGATCAGGCTCAATCCCCGGGAAGCATTACTGTAACGCAAGCCCGCCCACGCGATGATGGCACTGTAAATGCCGGCGCCAGCTGCGCCTACCATGCCCGAACGGGCGAGCGCATCGTAGAATTGATTATGTCCATCGGTGGCAAACAGCATGCCGATACGCATTCGATAACTCGTATCGAATAGATTCGGACCATAACCGAAGATGGGCGAGCGCTGCCATTCGTCCAGCGCAATATTCCAGATAATGTCCCGTCCGGTCAGGCTGAACATCTGGGCGCCCAATGCGGAATGCACAAACTGCCCCAACTGGTCATCCACCACACCCAGCGTCAGCAGTGCCAGCAGGGCCAGGACCAGCAGCATGGCAGCGACGCAACCCGCGGCGAACATGACACTTGTGCTGCGTGCTGCAACGTCGGTCACCCTGACGGCGCGCTGGTGGTAGAAGATCACCACGGGCAGACCCAGGGCGAATGCGACCCAGGTTGTTTTGGATTGCGACAGCACAAGTGCTGCCAGACAGATCAGCAAGGCCGGTATCGTCATCTTCCGCGAGCGGAACGGCGCATACGCCAGACACCAGACACCGGTCGCCGCGATCATTCCCATAGTGACCGGATGGGTCGCCATGCCGCTGAGTCGAGGTAATCCGGTCACAAAACCTCTCATGTAATTGGTGTCGATGACCCAGGATGGATGCACCACGGCCAGCACTAGGCTGAGATAACAAAACAGGGTGATCGCGTTTCTGCAATGGCGGATTACTGCGCTGCCGTTTTCTGCCGTCAGGCACAAAAGCCCGACGATGAGGACCGGCTGATATGCCCAGGTGTAATTGAACCCGGTCGGATGTGCAGACCAGAACGCCGGTGCGACGATATTGGATAACCACAACAAAAGGACGCCAAGGGCAAGCACTGCGCGAGCCGGCTCGATGTCTGGTTTTTTCCTGAAGAACCTCACGCATTGATCCAGGGCCGCCAGCAACAAGAACAGGGAGGTCAATCGAATGCTCCACGCCATCACCGGGCTTCCGCCGGTTTCCGGCATGGACGGGTCCAGCCCGCTCAAATCGCGGCCGGAGAGCAGTGTCATCAGGCTGTTGCTGATGAACAGCGCATAAAAGAAATATTGCAATATTCCCCCCTCCCAGCGTTTCGCAACCTGAACGGTGCTGGTGGCCGTGGCCACCATCATGAATGCGAGAACGATGGCGCCGATAAACAAAGCCGCGATAAAAATAATCTGCCCCACTCGTTCTCCTGTGATTCGCATATCAATGCGTTCGCAGTGTTACATCTGTGCGAGATTCTGCCTACGGAGCCTCTCGGCCTATGGCGTCTTGCCAGGGAATATGATCCGGCCACTTTCTGGTGTCGGGCAAACGCTGCGCCGACATCGGATTTGCCACAGCCAGTTGAACCGAATCGGGGTCTGCCGACTCCACTGCACATGGATTTTTTCGCGAACGTTTTTTCATCCGCCCAGCAATGGCTCTTCGAAGCGGTGGTACAGCCGGCGATGTTCCTGCTGGGCATGTCCAGCATGATCGAAGACGCTTATGACGGCACCGGCTGGCTGCTGATCGGGCTGATCGAGGTGCTGGTGCTGGTGGCCCTCATCGGGCCCCTGCAACGCTGGCGGCCGGCTGAGCCGGTGCGCGACCGGCGGGCGATCCGGGTCGACATCCTCTACACCCTGATCTACCGCGTCGGGCTTTTCAGGGTGGTCCTGTTTTTGGCGGTGCAGCCCCTGTTCGACGACGCGTTCGGCTGGCTTCGGGTGCAGGGCCTGCACACCTGGCAGATCGACGACCTGTGGCCGGGCGTCACCGACATCGCATGGGTCAGCTTGCTGCTCTACATCGTCGTGTTCGACTTCCTCGAGTACTGGATCCACCGGGGCCAGCACCAGCTGGACTGGTGGTGGAAGCTGCATGCGCTGCACCATTCGCAACGCCAGATGACCATGTGGAGCGACAACCGCAACCACCTGATCGATGCGGTTCTGCACGACGCCATCGTGGTCGTGGTGGCCCAACTGATCGGCGTGCAGCCCAGTCAGTTCATCGTGGTGGTGGTCATCAGCCAGCTGAGCGAAAGCCTGCAGCATGCCAACCTGCGGATGTGGTTCGGGCGGATCGGCGAGCGTCTCTGGGTGAGTCCGCGGTTTCACCGGCGCCACCACAACATCGGCATCGGCCACGAATGGCCCCTGGCGACCGACGATGCCGCGGCCCGCAGCAGTCCTCGCGGCGGCCATGAGGGCGACGGCATTCCGCCGGTCGGCACGGTGCTGGGCGGCTGCAATTTCGGGGTGCTGCTGCCGTGGTGGGACATTCTGTTTCGCACCGCGGACTTCACCATCCGTTTCGACCCCACCGGCATTCGCGACCAGGTCGAGCCCGACGAGCATGGGCGGGTGCGCGACTACGGCGAAGGTTTCTGGTCGCAGCAATGGCTGGGCGTGAAGCGCTTGTTCGGCAGGGGTTGAGCCGGCGGTTCGTCCACCGGGGGCGTTGGTCGTCGGCTCCGGCTACGATGGCCGGATGACTTCTCAGCCAACCCCCACCGCCTTCGGCCTGATCATCGTCGGCGACGAAATCCTGTCGGGCAAACGCGCCGACAAACATATGCCCAAGCTCATCGAGCTGCTATCGGCGCGCGGCCTTCAGCTTTCCTGGGCCGATTACGTGGGCGACAACCCCGATCGCCTCACCGCCACGCTCGAGCGCGCCTTTTCGAATGCCGAAGTGGTTTTCAGCTGCGGAGGCATCGGCGCGACGCCCGACGACCACACCCGCCAGTCCGCCGCCCGTGCGCTCGGCCAGTCGCTGGTGCTGCATCCGCAGGCCGAGGCCCTGATCCGCGAGCGCATGCAGGACACGGCGCGTGAGGCAGGCGAAGAGTTCCAGCCCGAGCGCGCAGACAACCTGCATCGGCTGAACATGGGTGTGTTTCCGGAACACGCCAGCATCATTCCCAATCCCTACAACAAGATTCCTGGTTTTTCCTGCACCGGTCCGGCCGGTGGCCAGGTGCATTTCGTCCCCGGTTTCCCGGTGATGGCCTGGCCGATGATGGAGTGGGTGCTGGACCAGCACTATGCCCACCTGTTCCACCGCGTGGCTTTCGAGGAGCGGTCGGTGGTGGTGTACGGCGCGATGGAATCACTCCTCACGCCGTTGATGGTTCGCCTCGAAGCCGATCACGCCAGCGTGAAGGTGTTCAGCCTGCCCAGCGTGGACCATCCGGTGCACGGCCGGCATATCGAGCTTGGAGTCAAGGGCGAAGCGGCGGCGGCCCGCGCCGCCTATCCGGCTCTGTTGGCCGGCTTGCATGTCCTCGGCATGAAACTCGGCCCCGAAATGGTGCGCTGAGCCGGCACCAATTTGGTTCTTGCTCGGGTTTCCAATTTGGTGCGAATCCGGCGACTTTTACAGACGGCAGAGGTCCTGCCACCTGAAACCCGTGAGCAAGCGAAGGCACAATCCGGTGCCGTGTGCAGCCTGTGTGCACCAGCTTTGGCACAGAAACTGCAACAGCTTCTGGTGCTAGCCTTTCTAACGCGCATTCAACTTTCTGGAGATTCCTGATGGCCAAGACCGTCGCAGACGTGATGAAGATGGTGAAAGAGAACGAAATCAAGTTCGTTGATTTCCGTTTCACCGATACCCGCGGCAAGGAACAGCACGTCACCGTGCCGGTTTCGCACTTTGACGAAGACAAGTTCGTTTCCGGCCATGCATTCGACGGTTCTTCCATCGCTGGCTGGAAGGGCATCGAAGCCTCGGACATGCAGCTCATGCCCGACCCGAATACCGCCAACATCGATCCGTTCTTCGAAGAGCCCACCCTGATCCTGACCTGCGACGTCATCGACCCGGTCGACGGCAAGGCCTACGAACGTGATCCGCGTTCGCTTGCCAAGCGCGCAGAGGCTTACATGAAGGCTTCCGGCCTGGGCGACACCGCCTACTTCGGACCGGAACCTGAATTCTTCGTCTTCGACAGCGTGCGCTGGAAGAACGACATGTCCGGCTGCTTCGTCAAGATCGACTCCGAAGAAGCTTCCTGGAACACCGACAAGGAATACGAACACGGCAACACCGGCCATCGTCCGGCGGTCAAGGGCGGCTACTTCCCGGTTCCGCCGGTCGACAGCTTCCAGGACATGCGTTCGGAAATGTGCCTGGTGCTGGAAGGCCTGGGCATCCCGGTCGAAGTGCATCACCATGAAGTGGCCAACGCCGGCCAGATGGAACTGGGCACCAAGTTCAGCACGCTGATCCAGCGCGCCGATTGGGTCCAGTTGCAGAAGTACGTGATCCACAACGTGGCCCATGCCTACGGCAAGACCGCCACCTTCATGCCCAAGCCCATCGTCGGCGACAACGGTTCCGGCATGCACGTGCACCAGTCGGTCTGGAAAGACGGCAAGAACCTGTTCGCCGGCGACGGCTATGCAGGCCTGTCCGACTTCGCGCTGTACTATATCGGCGGCATCATCAAGCACGCGCGTGCCCTGAACGCCATCACCAACCCCGGCACCAACAGCTACAAGCGACTGGTTCCCGGCTTCGAAGCCCCGGTCAAGCTGGCCTACTCGGCCAAGAACCGTTCGGCCTCGATCCGCATCCCGTTCGTCGCCAATCCGAAGGGCCGTCGCGTCGAAGCACGTTTCCCGGATCCGCTGATGAACCCGTACCTGGGTTTCGCAGCGTTGCTGATGGCTGGCCTGGACGGCGTCGAGAACAAGATCCACCCGGGCGAAGCCGCCACCAAGGATCTGTACCACCTGCCGCCGGAGGAAGACGCGCTGATCCCCACCGTGTGCCACAGCCTGGACCAGGCGCTGGAACACCTGGACAAGGACCGTGCCTTCCTGACCAAGGGCGGCGTGTTCACCGATTCGTACATCGACGCGTACATCGACCTGAAGATGCAGGAAGTCACCCGCTTCCGCATGGCCACCCATCCGGTGGAATTCGACATGTACTACTCGCTGTAAAGCTTCAGGCTGCCAGTGATGCTTCGAAAGGGCGGCTTCGGCCGCCCTTTTTCATGATGTGGGTTGTTCATCACATCGCCGCATGAATGGCGCGATACTGCCGGGCTAAACGCGGAGCGACTTTTGATGATCCAGGCATTGCAGCTTCTGAAAATTATGACCGTCGGCAGCCTCGCGGCTTTTGCCGCAGGCATGTCGACCACGGCACTGGCGCAGGACGGCCGCATCTATCGCTGCGGCAACGAATACACCAACAATCCGACGGTTGCCAAGCAGCGCGATTGCAAGCCGATGGAAGGCGGCAATGTCACCATCGTGCAAGGCACCCGCGGCGGCGGCGGCGGAGGTGGCTCCGGTGCGTCGGGCGGCAATGTGGTCACGGCGCCCCCGGCCGCGGCCCGCATCGACAACGACCAGCAGAAGGCGCGCGACGCCGACGCCCGCTCGATTCTCGAAAACGAATTGCGCCGGGCGCAGGCGCGGCAGGCGGAGCTGCAGAAGGAATACAACAACGGCGAACCCGAGCGACAGGGCGCCGAAAGCCGCAACTACCAGAAATATCTTGATCGTGTCGCTGAGCTCAAGGCGGCCATCGCCCGCAACGAGAGCGACATGGACGGCATCCGGCGCGAGCTGTCGCGCCTGCAGAATCGGTAATCCCTTGATGAGCCTGAAAATTCCCGGCATCGGCAAACGTGCGCCGAAAGACAGTTCGGTCCGCTACCAGTCTTTCGACCTGTTGGCCACGCTGGTGGCGGTGGTGGCAGCCGACGGCGCCGTGCTGTTCGCCAATGCAGCGCTGGAAGATGCGCTCGGCACTTCGCGCCGTGCCATCGTCGGCAATTCGGTCGCCGACTTCTTCACCGAGCCCGAACTGCTGCGCAACGCACTCACCGGTGCCGTCGGCAACGAGTTCGCGGCCCTGCGTTACGACGACGCCATCCGGCGTGCCAACCACGAAGCCCTGCCGGTGCATGTCATCGTGGCGCCGACCGACCAGAAGGGCGAGATCGTCATCGAACTGCTGCCGATGGAGCAGCAGGCCAAACAGGACCGCGAGGAACGCCTGATCGACCAGACGCAGGCCAACAAGGAACTCATCCGCAACCTGGCCCACGAAATCAAGAATCCGCTCGGCGGCATCCGTGGCGCAGCGCAGCTGCTGCAGATGGAAATCGAGTCGCGCGACCTCATCGAATACACCCAGGTCATCATCCACGAGGCCGACCGGCTGCAGGCGCTGGTGGACCGCCTGCTGGCGCCGCACCGTCGTCCGCATCTGGTGGGCGACGTCAACATCCATGAAGTGTGCGAGCGGGTGCGTTCCCTCATCGTGGCCGAATTCCCCCGGGGGTTGCGGGTAGTGCGCGACTACGACACCTCCATCCCCGAGTTTCGCGGCGATAGGGAACAGCTCATCCAGGCGGTGCTCAACATCACCCACAACGCAGCGCAGGCGCTGGCCGAACGTATCGCCGACGGGGAAGGGCGCATCGTGCTCAAGACCCGTATTGCGCGCCAAGTCACCTTCGGCAAGCAACGATACCGATTGGCACTGGAATTGCATGTGATCGATAACGGACCTGGCGTTCCGGCATCGATCAAGGACCGCATTTTCTACCCGCTCGTATCGGGTCGCGAAGGTGGTTCGGGCCTGGGGCTCACCCTGGCGCAGACCTTTGTGCAACAGCACCATGGACTCATCGAATGCGAAAGCGTCCCCGGGAAGACGGACTTCAAACTGCTGATCCCGCTCCCGTGAAATTTGAGCAACAACGATAACCGACAGGGCCAAGAGCAAGACATGAAGCCGATCTGGATAGTAGATGACGACCAATCCATCCGCTTCGTGCTGGAAAAAGCCCTGCTGCGGGAGGACCTCCCCACCCGCAGCTTTACCAATCCACGCGAAGTGCTGGCCGCTCTCGAAGAGGCCGGCGAAGACGACCCGGAAAATCAGGGCCCGCAGATCCTGGTGAGCGACATCCGCATGCCGGGTGGTTCGGGTCTGGACCTGCTCGAAAAGGTCAAGCTCAAGCATCCGGGCCTGCCGGTCATCATCATGACCGCCTTCTCGGACCTGGACAGCGCCGTGTCGGCCTTCCAGGGCGGTGCCTTCGAATACCTGCCGAAACCTTTCGACCTGCCCAAGGCAGTCGAGCTGATCCGCCGCGCCGTCGAGGAAAGCCAGCGCGAGGAAATCGCCGAAGAGCGAATGGCCGCCACGCCCGAAATGCTGGGCCAGGCACCCGCCATGCAGGACGTTTTCCGCGCCATCGGACGGCTTTCGCAAAGCAATGTCACGGTGATGATCACCGGCGAGTCCGGTTCGGGCAAGGAACTGGTGGCGCGTGCGCTGCACAAGCATTCGCCGCGCGCCAACGGCCCCTTCGTCGCCATCAACACCGCGGCAATCCCCAAGGACCTGCTGGAATCCGAACTCTTCGGCCATGAACGAGGCGCCTTCACCGGCGCGCAGACCATGCGCCGCGGCCGCTTCGAGCAGGCCGAGGGCGGCACGTTGTTTCTGGACGAAATCGGCGACATGCCCTTTGACCTCCAGACCCGCCTGCTGCGGGTGCTGTCCGACGGCCATTTCTACCGGGTCGGCGGTCACAACGCCGTCAAGGCCAACGTGCGGGTCATCGCCGCCACCCACCAGGACCTCGAGCTGCGGGTCAAGGACGGCATATTCCGCGAAGACCTGTTCCACCGCCTGAACGTCATCCGGCTGCGATTGCCGGCCCTGCGCGAAAGACTGGAAGACATCCCGGCGCTGACCCGGCATTTCCTGCAGCAGAGCGCCAAGCAACTGGGTGTCGAACCCAAGCGAATTTCCGACGGCGCGCTTGCGCGGCTTGCGACTTTCGGTTTTCCGGGCAACGTGCGACAACTCGAGAACATCTGCCACTGGCTGACCGTGATGGCGCCCGCGCAGGTCATCGAATCCAAGGATCTGCCGCCGGAGGTTTCAGGCAGCGAGCCTGCGCCGGCCGCAGCGCCCCTGGCTGCGCAGACGATGTCTTCGCCGGTAGCGTCGCCTGCGGCGCAACCGCAGTCTTATGCCGCGCCCGCCGTTCCTGCAGCGTTCCCTACATCCGAAGCCGGCACCCATGCGGCGGCGCAGGGCGGCGGTGTCGACGTCATGCTGGCGGGTGCACCGACTGCTTCGAACTGGGAGCAAGGCCTGGAAGCCGAGGCGCTTACCCTGCTTTCCGAGGGCCACAACGATGTGTGGGACCAGCTGTCGCGCCGCTTCGAGTCGCGCCTGATCCTGACCGCACTGGCGAGCACCCGGGGCCGGCGCATCGAAGCGGCGCAACGGCTGGGTATCGGCCGCAACACCATTACCCGCAAGATCCAGGAACTGGGCCTCGAATGATCGGCTTCAGGGTTGCCTAGAGCTTCAATTCGGCGACCACCGGTGCGTGGTCGCTGGGTTGTTTGTTCTTGCGCGGTACGCGGTCCACAATGCAGGATTCCACCTTTGGTTTCAGTGCGTTGCTCACCAGGATGTGATCGATGCGCAGGCCGCGGTTCTTCTGGAAACCCAGCATCCGGTAATCCCACCACGAGAAACTCTTCTCCGGCTGGTCGAACAAACGAAACGCGTCCGTCAGCCCCAGGGTGATGAAGTCCTGGAAATGCCGTCGTTCTTCACTGGTGTGATGGATGGTTTCACGCAAACCGACGGGGTCATAGGTATCGCGGTCATCCGGCGTGATATTGAAGTCGCCCAGCAATACCAATTGCTCATGGAGCGCCATCTCGGCCTTGACCTGCGCCCGGAGGGCGTCAAGCCAGCGCATCTTGTAGGCGAACTTTTCGCTGCCGGGCTCCTGGCCGTTGACGAAATAGCCGTTCACCACCCTTAAAGAGCCGTGCCCGGTCTGCACCGTGGCACTGATGACCCGGGACTGCTCGTCCTCGAATCCCTCGATATTGCGGCGCACGTCCTGCAGGGGATGCAGGCTGAGAATCGCCACGCCGTTATAGGTCTTCTGGCCGAATGCGGCGCTGTGATAGCCGGCCTGCTGCAACACCTCCAGCGGAAACTTGTCGTTCGTCAGTTTCAGTTCCTGCAGGCACAGGATGTCGACGGGGTTGGCTATCAGCCAGTCCAGCACCTGGGGCAGCCGCACCCCGAGCGAGTTCACATTCCAGGTGGCAATCTTCATCGGTTCATCAATCTCGGGGAACAGGTCAGGTAATGGCGGCGCCCGGTGTGGCCGTGCGGCCGATCGCGTGGTATTCGAGGCCAAAGCTGCGGATCAGTTCCAGGTCGTACAGGTTACGTCCGTCGAACACCACCTTGTCGGCCAGCGCATCGCGGAGCGATTCGAAGTCCGGCGTGCGGAATTCCTTCCATTCGGTCACGATCACCAGGGCGTCGGCACCTACCAGGGCGTCAGCGGCCGAAGTCGCAAACACGAGGTCGCCGGGTTCGATATTGTCTTCTGCCTTCATGATCCGCGCGGCTTCCTCCGCAGCGACCGGGTCGTAGGCCCGGACCTTGGCGCCACGCGCCAGCAGGGCCGCGACGATCACCCGACTGGGTGCTTCGCGCATGTCGTCGGTATCCGGCTTGAAGGCCAGGCCCCACAGGGCAAAAGTCTTGCCGGAGATATCGCCCTGGTAACGCGCCAGGATCTTGTTGACCAACACCTGTTTCTGAGCCTCGTTGACCGCTTCGACCGCATCCAGCATCAGGGAAGAATGGCCGGCAGAAGCCGAGATGCGTATCAGGGCTTTCACATCCTTCGGGAAACAAGAGCCACCGTAACCGGCGCCCGCATACAGAAAATGCGTGCCGATACGGGGGTCGCTGCCGATGCCTTGTCGCACCAGTTCGATATCCGCACCGAGCTTTTCTGCCACGCCCGACAACTCGTTCATGAAACTGATCCGGGTAGCCAGCATGGCGTTGGCAGCATATTTGGTGAATTCCGCACTGCGAATATCCATGACCAGCAGCCGGTCGCGGTTGCGCACAAACGGCTGGTACAGCGAGCGCAACAGCAGAATCGCGCGTTCATCGTCCGCGCCGACGATCACGCGATCGGGACGCGTGAAATCCGCAACCGCTGCGCCTTCCTTCAGGAATTCTGGATTGGACGCCACCGCAAAGTCCATCGAAACGCCGCGTTCTTCCAGGCAGCGCTGGATTTCAGCCTTTACCTTGTCCGCAGTGCCGACCGGCACGGTGCTCTTGTCGATGATCACCTTGTAATCAGTCATGTGCCGGCCGATATTGCGTGCGGCCGCCAGCACATACTGAAGGTCGGCAGAACCGTCCTCGTCGGGGGGCGTGCCGACCGCAATGAATTGAAGCGTGCCGTGGGCCACTGCCGCAACCACGTCCGTCGTGAATTGCAGACGACCCGCCTGCACATTACGCTGGACCACCTCCTTGAGGCCAGGTTCATGGATCGGAATGCCGCCTTCATTCAACAGCGCGATCTTCCTGGCGTCGACATCCAGGCACAGAACGTGATTGCCGGTGTCCGCCAGGCAGGCGCCGGTCACCAGGCCGACATAACCACTCCCAATAACAGTAATCTTCATACGTCAATATCCTGAGTGAAATATATTTGGGTAAGCCAACACATTCATGATTCGCATCAGCCTGTGGGCAATGAATCGATTATTTTCCGGCTTTTAAATGATCATATAGTGCAACAGTCGCGATCGCGGCAGTCTCCCAAGAAAGACGCCCTTTGCCGATGGTCAGCGAACACTCGCTCATCGACTTTGCCATCTCCCGATCCGCCAGAATTGAACCGATTGCCTGCGCGAGTGCAGGTACTTGCCTTGGCGGAACCATGAAACCATTTTCACCATTGTCCACCACGTCCGGCAGGCTCCCCACCGCCGTCACGACCAAAGGCCGACCGGCGCCCAAGGCATATGCCGCCACACCGCTCTGGGTGGCCTCCCTGTAAGGCAGAACCACGATATTTGCCCTCTGAAACCGCTCGACGACCTCAGAGGGCGAAAGAAATTTCTCGATCACGGAAAAGAGCGGATTGTTCCGGAGCTCATCACGGAAACGTGCCAGTTCAGGCCCCCGCCCAGCGATGACGCCATGCACATTCGGATGGTCGATTGCCACCAGTTCGACGGCTTGGATGAATTCCGCCAAGCCCTTGTAGCTTTGCATCCTGCCGAAGAAAAGGCACTGACCGTCTATCCAGCCCTGATTGGGTTGTTCACGGAAAATTCCCAAAGGCCCGTGCGGGGCGGTGATCAATAGCTTCTTGAAACCTTGTCGGCGCATTTCGTCCACCATGCGGGCGCCGTGAACAATCACACCTTTGGCGCGATATCGGAGATAACGCCTATATAAAGCGTGCCGAGAAAAACGTGCAGCGGCAGTGGAGTCCCCCGTATGCACGGACGGATCGTGGACAGTCAGGACGACAGGACGAGATGTCCAAAAAAGTGAAAAGACCAGATAATCCTTGGGCTCTTCCTGCACATGAATCAGATCGGGCTGAAATCCCAAGATCAGTCGCCAATATTGCCACGTGTTGAAAAGAAAGCACGACAGCGATCGGGTGTGCGGCAAAAGAACAATTTCAAGGTGAGGGGTAGCATGCAAATCGTGCAACTCGCCGAGTTCGCCACGGAAATTTGCCTCGTTCAATACGAGTAATACGGAAATTCCTGGTCTTCGGACCAGCGCGCGGGCCAAGCATAAGGAATATTCCGAAAAATGAGGGCTAAGTAATAAAATTTTAGTCATACGCCGTCAGGAATCATGGCGACGCCCGGCGCGAAACCAAAATGCCCACTTGTGGGAAACGTGGCCGAGGGTTGCAATTGCATCGCTCGATAGACGGTAAGGTAAAAATCTGAGAAGTGCAAAACAGGCGGCGCACGTCACAACGCCGGAAAAAACAATTTTCGCAAAGTACGGAATCGGCGTTTGATCGACAGCAAAACCGCTGCAGAGTGCGGCGGCTGAAAATACAAGGCCTAGCCACAGCGATGGTAAAAGCACCCGACCATCGAGCGAAACACTTCTCGACGCCGCGACAAAAATTACCGCCGCCCGCAAGAAAAGAACGATATCGGCTGCAAGCGCCAAGGTCATCAGGCCATAGGAAGAGGCAATATAAAAAGCTGCAGCCGCGAATAATATTAATGGCATTTGAAGCAATGCCTCCTGGTGTGATTTACCTCTGTTCCACAAGATTGGCGTCGAAATGCTCCAGATGACGAAAAAAGGCATGCCAAAAAATAAAACCGCTATAACTCCCGCAGCATCCAACCACCTGTCTCCGTACAGGAGGTGCACAAGACCTTTTGCATTCGTCGCCAATACGCAGTAAAAAGCGGGAGCGACCAGTAACGCCGCGCGAAGCACGCCGATATATGCGGAGCGTAGCGATTCCTTGTCTTGCAGTTTCGCGCCGGTCGTAAGGAAAACCGGCTGTATGGAACCAAGAAGCACCGAATTCGGAGTGCCTGCCAGATTGGCGCTGACGTTGTACAAACCAAGTGTTTGACTGGGCATGAATTTGCTGACTGTCAACCGGTCAAGGTTATAGACAAGCCAATTCACCATATTGGTGAGGAAGACGAGAAAACCGTCAGCAATGAAAGATTTATAAACAACGTGCCGGATGGTAGGAATCCATCGCAATCCCGAAAATCCGAACACCAGTCCACACCGCACCACACTCTGCACCAGGAACGCGACGATCAAAGACAGGGTCTCGCAACCAGCCAGAGCCATGGGGATGCCCGTCAAAAAATACCCGGCTACATAGCTGAGCAACTGTGCCTTGCCCAGGTGGCGGTAATCGAGCTTGCGGGAAAGCAAGACGGAAGGCGTGCTGGAGGCTGCATTGAAGACGATTGAAAATGCAAGAAGCCGAATGACCCAACCCACGGGTTCACCGGCCAGCTGCGACGCGAGAAAGTCCGAGCCCGCGTACAGCAAAATACCAAGCAATGCACCGAAAATTATCTGCGCCGTCAATGCGAATTGAAGATCATCTTCTGTCAACTCGCCTTTTCGCATCAAACTCCAGCTGAAACCGACATCGGTCAGCAACGACGTCATTGCGATGATGATCAATCCCGCGCCAAAAATGCCATACACACCAGGGCCGAGTAGTCTGGCCAATATCGACTGCGCGATAACCTGCAGTAAAAATCTCAGTAAGGTCGAGGATGCACCCCATTTTGCCGCGGATACCCCCCTCTGGATCAATTCGGTGCTCATGAAAATAAAATATCCGCTATTTCCGTTCAGTGTTTCCAGTCGCAAGGGGTACCATACATGATCATCATTGCCGGAACCTCAGCCCCGGGCGGCATATCGCAGGTCATTAAGGGCTATGCGCGGGATGGCATTTTTGAAAAATGGGATATTCGTTGGGTAAAAACCCATGTTAGAGGGAGCCGGGTGATAAGGGCTATTGCTGCAGTGCAAGGCTTTTGCCGTGTACTGTTCTGGCTGACACGCGGCAACGTGCAGTTGGTGCACACACATGCCGCAATGCGCGGAAGCTTCTGGCGAAAATCGGCAATCGTCTGCGTCGCCCGTTTTTTTCGCGTTCCGGTAGTCATACATTTGCATGGCTCCGAAATGAAAGGTTTTTATTCGTCGTGCGGCCGATTGGGACGCCTTTGGATCCGATCCACTTTGGAAGGTGCGGATCGTGTTGTCGTTCTGTCCAGAGGGTGGGCGGATTTCGTACAAAAAATCGCACCGGTCGCACGGATCTGCATCATTCCTAACTATTCTCCGGCGATGCCCCCGTGTATCGAATGTGGCCTTGATATAGTTCCGGCGATGAAAAGCGGTTTTGCATTTCTTTTCATGGGGGCTTTGATCGACAGAAAGGGAATATATGAATTGATCCCTGCTTTCGCCAAACTCTCCAAAGAATTCCCGGACGTGGAATTGTGGATCGGAGGCAGTGGGGAAACCGAGAAGGTCATGGAAGTCATCGCACAGTTCCGATTAAGTACCGTACGTTTATTTGGCTGGGTCGACGGGCCGACCAGAAACCGGCTGTTGATGCATGCTGACGCTTTTGTGTTGCCGTCGAAAAACGAAAATCTTCCCTTGGCGATAATTGAGGCGATGTCGGCAGAACTACCCATCGTCGCAACCCTCATTGGCGGCATCCCCGAAATGCTGACCAACGGCAAAGATGCAATTCTGGTCGAACCCGGCAGGTCTGATTTATTGTACGAAGCGATCAAAGAGATCAGGAAAGACCATATCGGCGCACGGCGCATGGCGAAAAATGCGCTGGAACGCTACCTGACCGAATTCTCGCCGGAAACATGTTTGCCAAAGATCGATGCGTTATACGCAGAAGTCGGAAAATTCAGCGGCCGATCCAAAGCTTGAGATTTTCAATCAGTTCCGTGCTGGCCGAATGAGCTATCGGCGCCGATGGCGCAGCGGAGACTAGGGAGTCCAGCGCGCTAAACAAAGCGATCGGGTCTTCTGCAATCATCAGGCCCGGGATGTTTCTGAGCTTGCCGACCGACGCCATTTGATGATCGTTCCGATGTTCCTGCAGTGAAGCCCGGCGCGGCATGACGATGATCCGTTTGCCCATCGACAATGCGGTCAGGATGGATCCCATCCCAGCGTGCGCGACGATGACTTCGGCATTTTCCATCTGCTGCCGGGTTTCAATAGGCGAAAGAAACCGCGACCACGCAATCTTCTTCGGTGGATCCCTGGAATCAGCAATCTGTGCAAAAACCATGACCGGGTGGCTCAATGCCCAGGCATCGACGGAGTGGACCAGGCGATCAAACGGGAGTTGGGTACCAACTGTCACGAATATCATAGGACAGTGCCCCAATAGTGGATATTCTGACCATCTCCCAAATGGTCCCACTGTGTGACGCATGTTGTACTGAAATAGCGGGCCAGACGTCCGCATAAAGACAGCTCTTCCGCATTTGCCATGCTGTCAATCCAAACGGTCCGGGAATTTATCAGTCGGCCCACCATAACGGCAGCGAGGCCTGGCGCCGCACCCGTGGTGATGACGATATCGGGTCTGATACGCACAACGTGGATGGTCACCTGGAGGAACATCCAAAATGTGCGAAGCTTTTTTTGTCGATTGCCGTCTGCTACTGCGAGAACCACATTTCCAATCTGTTCGCTATACCTGGCATCGGTCGACAGGTATGTGACGTCATGTTCCGAATATGCCGGCCGCATCCTCATCAGCTGAATCCAATGGCCTCCTTTGGAAGCGACCGCCAAGATCTTCGCCATTTTTCTGCCTGAAAAGTAGGGCCCTTCATATCAGGCCGGGGGAGATCCGCGTCTCTTCTCGACATACCACGTGGCACCTTGCCGCACCGTATTTTCGTAGCTCGTCCAGGCGATGGAAAAATTCGTTTCCAAAAGACCTGTTTCAAGCCTGCCTGCAGAGTGGAAAAGCCTTGTCAAGGAAGGTGGAATCGGTATTTCATTCCATCTCGGTAGAAACCTTGCAAATTTACGGATCTTTTTATAAATCAAGGAAAACGGAGCTTTTAGATGTGTCTCGATTTTGAGTTCTGCCGAAGAGATTCGCTGCGGCGGTGTAGCGTCTATCAATTGCGAGAAATCGATGAAATACTTGTTCCATCGTGGGCTGTCGGGTGCCGCTAGGTTAAAGATTTTCAGTCGTTCCTGTGATTCAGCCTGGTAGACCGATTGGACTACGGCTTGGCAAACATCATCTAGTGCGACAAGGTTTGACCAGCCGTCCCCCCAATTTCCCAGGTCACCTATGCGCCGGGCAGTCAACAGGTCACCAATACGTTGAACCCACTGAGCGCTCCCAGGTCCTGCGACACAGCCAATGCGAAAAATAACGACTTCACCATGCGCGGCAAAAGTAGAAATTTCGGATTCGGCCTTGATCTTGGCTTCCGCATACCAATTGCCGCTGCCGGAAAGCGGAGCCTGTTCATCGATATACGGAGTTGCGAACCCATAAACCGCCATGCTGCTCAAATGGATGATTTTTTTCACGCTTGACCGGCTTGCGGCTTCAACCAGTCGGCGAGCTCCTTCCGCGATGGCTTTTGCATCACCACTCACGCAGTTGATGACAATATCGACACCACGCATGGCCATCAACAGGGATTCCATCTGCATGGTATCCACCTGGCGATGATTGGCATATTGCGGCGCATGGCGGCGTGATGCAGTCAACACTCCGGTGTCGTGCCGGCGAAGTTCACTGGCGAGGGCAGAGCCGATATAACCTGTGGCTCCGATGATTAATACAGGCATTGGATCATCCGATACGAGAAATATTGACTGATGCGCGGTTGGCAATATGATCTGCCAGCCTCAGGCTGAGCGCAATGATGCTCAGCGTCGGATTTGCCTGGCTGGATGTCGGGAATACAGAACCGCCCGCAATATAGAGCCCATCGATGCCGTGCACCTCGCAGTCGGAATCTACGACGCTGGTCGACAAATCCGTGCCCATTCGTGTAGTCCCCAAATGATGGCCGCCGTAAGCTCCGTACTTCGTCAATTCATGTTCCAGCCCGTTTCGGTCATATTCGAATGTGCCAGTGCCAGATGTTTCGAAGGCCTTGGCCAAAAGATCGAGTGATTTTTCAACGGACTGAATATCAAGGGGATCGTATTTCCAATCGACATGCATCTTCGGCATGCCCAGGACATCGACATCATTGGTCAATGTAACGCGGCTGTCTCGCAATGGAATCTGCTCCGCGTGAATATCCAACGAGAATTGATTGCTTTTGTTCTTGAGGATCACGGAAGGAAACTTGCGCTGCTTCAGTTTACGTTGCAACGTCCAGTGCATGAGGAAATGTGCGATGTCTGGAAGCCCGAAAAACACATTGCGCAAATGATTCCATAACTGCGGGCGCTCTTCATTTCCCCCACCGGCAAGACGGCGTGAATATTCAAAGCTGACCAATCGGCGCGCAAGGAAGATGGCCGATAGCACGCCATTGCGGTGGGCCGGATCCGAGGGTTGTGGAAAATGCAAGCGCGCAATCATGTTGGAAACGCCGAGTCGCCGCTGCGCGTCGCCGGCCAGCGAAATTCGGCGCCTGATATAAATGCCGTCGCGGCTGAGCGCATAGCCATGGTGGACAGCCGTCCTGGGCACAGTCAGCGTCAATCTGCCAACGTGGCCGGCAATGTGCGACATGTAATACCGCCCGACCACGTCATGGTCGTTGCCCACGCCTTGTGGCGCCACGTTGCGCGATGCGAGTAACAAGCGCACATTTTCAAGCCCGCCCAGGGCGAGAACCTGCGCCTTTGCCGACACCTTGAAGAGATTGCCGCCGAGTGTCGCCACCGCCAATTGTTCGACATGTGATCCGTTTGGGTGCAACTCGATCTTCGTGACGTTGGCGCCCAGGTAAACCCTGACGTTGGTCGCTGCATCCAGACGCTCCTGATAGCGCAGGGCAAAATTTGTCGGGCAGGAAAACCTCTCGAGTCCATCGGTTTGGATATCCGTATTATCAAAACCTTCGATCAGGTCCGGAATACCCGCGTTGCTCGCGTCACCCGCGTTGAATTCAAATTTGCCGGCTTCGGCCAGCAAAGTTGCATCCACATAATGCTGTTGCAGATCTGCGGGATTGATGGGCCATCCACTGTCCGGGATGTATGCGCGCTCCTGGAAATCGATCGGATCGAGGGGCGCACAACGTCCACCCCAGATGTTGGTTGATCCTCCAAAACGGCGTTGTCTGAACTTGTCGAGCGGGCTGTGCAATGCTTCGCTGCTGACACTGCCTTCGTACAAACGCTGCGTTTGGGACGAAAACTTGCCTTGGCCAGACTCGAGCAGAATGACATTGAGCTTGGATCCGCAGAGCTTCAGCGCAACGGACAGGCCGGCCGCGCCACCGCCGACGATGCATACATCGGCCTCCAGGATGGTGTCGATGGGTACGCTGTCGGCCTGAAGGATCATGTGGAGCTCTGCAAAATGGCGCGGCCCTGTGGGAGGGCCGCTATCGGGCGTAAAGAATACCCGTAAATCGCGTTTTCAACGCCTCCGGAAGGGCAGCGACAAGGTCCTGCGCAAACGCCGCCTGTCTGACGTACGCCGCCTCGGTCTGCGGGTCCACCGACGATATTCTGACCAGCATGCCGTCGGCTATTTTTCCAGAGAATCCATAGATGACCTGCTGAATTTTCTTTTGCAGTCCGCCACGATAGTTGTTCTGTCCGATCACCGTCCAATACGTTATGGGTTCCACACGATTGCCCAGCGCCATGGTTAGGCGTTTGGCGGGCAGGTTTTGCTGACCGATTCGAATATCTTCAAAGTGACCTTCCAACATATCGAAGCCCTGTGCGGGGTAACAGACTTCAGGCTGATGCAGCCCAAAACCATCGGACTGGTCACGTCCGTAGGCAATGGACAACATGATCATGTATTTATCCTTGTTGACATACATTCGCGTCAGGGTCTGATCATAGATTCGGTCAATGGTTTGCTGGCTTCCTGAATCCACGATGTTTGCCATGGTGCCTGGCAATTCCACCCATTCACCAAACCTGTTCGGTACCAAGCCATCGAGTTTCAGCGGCGCTGTCTGATCGGCCATATGAAGCGTGGGAGTCATGGCCCAGGCCAATGCAGAACAGCCCAACATCATGAGCATGATCAGCGATGACCGCGGGTTGAATGAAGGTTTCATGTCAGACTCCGAGAGGAGTGATTCTTGTTTTTCGGTGCCAGCGCTCCACTGCATGAATGCTTGTGTCTACGAGGATAGTCAGCGTCAAAGCGCTGAGAAAGAGCACCATGCCGGCAAATGCATGCAGGAATCCCTGTCCCGCCGCATCACCGAAATAATAAGTGACGAGTACCAGTGTGCTGACCCTGACGACATTGGCAGTAAACGAGATCGGCACGATCAGCAGACCCAGGCTGAAGTTGCGAAAAGCCGAGTTTCTTCTCACCAAGTTCAGGTACAGAAGGCCAAGCGCCTCAAGTGTCAGCAGTGTATGCAGTCCGGCACAGGCGTCGGCAACCAACAATTTGTATTGCGCGATCTGCAGGATGACGCCCATTCTGGCAACGGGATATCCCATGTGGTAAAGGGCATTCTCTGCCACATACGACACCGCGATTTTCATCGGCATGGTGATGAGGTCGACCAGCTGCATCGGCAGCGGCACCATGAAGATCATGAAGAACAATGCGAAGGATTGGATCCTGAGCGCGCCATAACCAAAATGCAGGATGAAGAGACCTGCCATTACCCATATCAGGGAACCCACCTCGAAAAGGAGAATTTCCTGAGACCGCCCGAGTGCATAGAGCAAAAAACCGATCAACAGGGGAATCCATCCGGTCCGCTGGCCATTTTCAGATGTGGCGGCGAGCAGCATTTCTGCCCATTTCCGGTAAATGAGCCAACATGAAATGGCAAGCACGATGGGGCCATGACTTTGCTCGCCATTACCCCAGATGCCGGAAGCAAGTGTTGTCGAGGTCGGTATGTACATCGCGCACAGTCCGACCACCAATGGAAGCCAGGCGGTAGCGGCCCACCGCCTCAGACGGGGTGGCGCAGATGTCACTTGCGGCACGTCAGGTGTTGGGTCATCCGAAGCCGCCAATGCCGGGATCTTGAAAAATACAGCCATGGAATTTCTCATGAGTCATTCAGAACCGACCCCACCACCGTCGCGCCAAACTGCTGAAGGTTTTGGTTCAACTGGTTAAGTGCTGAAAGTGAACTCCTGTTCTTCCTGGCAACCAGTAGGGCCGCGCCGGCACGGACTGCAATCGTCTGCGCGTCGGCATAGCTGGCGGCCGGTGGCGTGTCGATGATGATGACGTCGTAATCCATGGCAGCCACCGACAACATGTCCGTAAAGGCCGGCCTGCCCAGGAGTTCCTGCGGGTTTGGCGGAATGGGTCCGGCTTGCAGTACCGACAGGCCGACCAGTGCGGGAACGCTGCTTATTGCATCAAGCCCGCTCCGCTCCGCCAGTACGGTTGAAAGCCCCGGTCCATCCTGCAGTTTGAAAAGCTGGTGTTGCCTTGGTTTGCGCAAATCGGCGTCGATGAGTAATGTGCGCTCACCGAGTTGCGAAAAGACGATCGCCAGATTCGCAGCCAGATAACTACGTCCATCCTGGCCGTCCACGCTGGTAATGGCGAGCGATTTGCGAGATCTGTCGCCATCGAACCACCTCAATATGAGTTGGCTCCGTAATGCGCGAAGATTCTCGACCGATGGACTGAATGGCTCGTAGGCGGCCGTGAGTCCGTCATGGAGAGAGGTATCTTCCCGTGAGAGATACGGGTAGTCGAACTGGTGCGATAACGCCCGCCTGATGTCCTCCTCTGTCGCCAGTCCGAGCCGGACGGCAGCAGCACCGAATCGCAAGCCTTCGTCTTTTTGCAGTCGGGTTATCCGCTCCGCATCCTCTTGCGATATTCGACCACCATCCAGAAGGATGGAACCGATGGATCGGCTGGCGCCGGTCTGACGGCCTCTTGACCGGGGAAGCGAGGTGTCCATGACTTCGATGCGGGACCGGTTCATGTTCTGCTCCCGAAGCCCAGCGCGGGCCGGTTTCTGTTGCCGGACATCCGGAGAGCGGATCTCGGCTGGTTGGCAGAGTTAATGGATGCCAATACCGGTAGCTTGAGATAATCGGAAAGATCTTCAGGCGACCGAACGCGTCGATTCTTCAGTTCCAGAAACATGGCAATACCTATTGCAAGCAGGGTCCCGCAGAAAACCGACGCGAGCATATTCAGCAGGACACGCGGGCTCGAGGCGGCTGCGGGCTCGGTTGCGCCGCTCAGAATGGCAAGATTCGTTTGGTTGCTGACGCTTTCCAGACGCGTCTGTGCGGCACGTTGGCTCACGATCTCGAATTCTCTTTGGGCCGCATCGACGTCACCCTTGAGTACATTCAACTCATTGCGCCGATTATTCAAATCGATGACGCGCTCTTTTTGCGCATTGACGGCAGTTTGCAATTCACGTTCTCGCCTTTTCCCCACCTGGTAAGTGGTGTTTATCGAATTCGTGATCTGATTGATTTCGCGCGCCAACTGCGCTTGTAATGTTGCAAGTTCCGCTTCGGTCCGAAGCGTTTGCGGGTGGTTGGCCCCCAGGTTTCCATTGCTTTCCTGTAGTTTCGCATCGACACGCGCGATATCTGCCTTGAGGCTGTTGACCAATGCGCTTTGCATTACCTCCGCGACCGTCGCCGGGTTCGACGCGTTGCGTTTGCTTTGACTGTCGGTCGTCAATGTCTGTACGGCAGTCAACTGCGAGATCGATTCGTTGAGTTTCGTGGTTTCGCCGTCCATGCGTTCGTCGGTGGCGACGATCCCTACTTTTTGTTGATATGCGTACAGTGCCCGCTGGGATTCGTCGAGTTTGTCGCGGGACAATTTGGTCTGGCCGAGAAACCACTGCGAGTATTGGCGGGCAGGTTCTACCTTCAGTTCAAGGGTGATATCCATATAGGCTTTGGCAAAGGCATTTGCCGCCGCCGCAGCGAAGTCCGCTGTCGGAGCCTTGTAGTCGATGGTAATGATGTTGCTTTCTCGGGCGGGTCGGACAGAAAGCCCGCGCTGCAGAAGATTCGCCAGATAAGCGCTGAAAGAACCTTTTCCTTCTGTTGCCTCGATCCATGTGCTGCGTAATTCCTGGTCCCGCTCCATGGCGAGAAGTGAAACCACCCGCTGCGCAACCCGATCGCTGCCGATGATTTCAACCTGTGTTGTCATATAACTCGGTGCCACCATGCCGGGAAGAACAATGCCGGCCAGCGGGTCTGGCGACTTCACGTCCACCATGATGGCGGCCGTGGCGGTATATCGTTCGGGTAGTAGGAATGTCACGATACCTGTCAGGATGACGATGGTGAAAAACGTGATCAAGGCAGCCCGGTACCGCGCCCTGAGAATCAGAAGAAACTGTTGAATCGTCATGTGGGTGCCCCTGGTAACGATTTTCGAAATAAGTTCTAGAACAGGCTCTCACGTACGTAGATGACGTCGTCCGCCTGAATCTGTTCGGTCAGTTTTGGTGCGATATCCGCCATCTCGCCCTTGCTGTTTCTTCTAGTGATGCGCAGGCGGTTTTCGCTGCCCCGTATGGTCGGCCCGCCACCTTGTGCAAGTGCCTGCATGACAGTCATTCCGCGTTCAATTCGATACGGCCCGGGTCGCTGGGCTTCGCCGTAGATATAGAAGACAGGAGCGCGGTGGACATAGATGGTGTCGCCATCGCGCAGGGTTATCTGGTTTTTTTGCAGGTCGTCGATGAACAGCGCAGGTATATCGATGGTTTCACGGAATGATTTTCCGTTGCGGGTGCCGACAATAATGGCGATGTCATCTCCGCTTGGCGTGACGCCGCCAGCAGAGGCCAGCATGTCGCTTGGACGGGAGTTCTGGGTTTCCAGCGCGAAACGTCCGGGTCGATTGACCTGACCTAGTACGGCAACCTGATTGCCGCGCAGTTGACCCAGCGTGATGGTTACCTGCGGATTGCGGACGAATTTGCCACGCAACAAGGCGTCTGCGACTGCGCGTTGGGCGTCGGTCACACTGAGTCCACCAACCGCGACATTGCCTATCAAGGGATAACCGATGATGCCGGTTTCGGGTACACGCGTTTCGACCGTGAGTTCCGGATTTTGAAAAACCTGGATCTTTATGTCGTCACCCGCACCTAAAAGATAATCGGTCGCGCGTAACTGCGCCGTGACCGGGCCCCAAAAGCAGAATCCTAGAATTACTGCGAGACACTTCTTCTGAATAGACGTGAACATATGAAATCCCGATAGTGGCTGACGTTATTTGGGTGCCGCGGTTTCAGGCGTTGCGAAATCGCCAAAATAATCGATCTTTGCTTTTGATCGCAGGCCGCTTACCACGTTGGCGAGTTCCTGCGTGACGGTCTGGTTTTCCAGAAAACGGGCAATACGCGGCGATGCGTCGACTTCTGACAGGGGCGCCTCGTCAAACGATTTGACATATAGCAGTGAGGTGGCAGGCGAAGTCGGCACGAACAAGCCCTGTCCCGGCTGGCGTGTATATAAAGCGGGCAGCAATTCGATGGTGATTTGCTCAGAGGCTCTTTGGGCCTCGGTTTGCGTGAACTCGATTCCGCGTGCCCGGAGGGCTCGGATCGTTTCATCGATGGGCTTTCCGGCTTCCACGATGGCCTTGATGACGCCCTGGCCCTCGGGCGGAACCTTGCTGTTGAGAAAATTTATTTCCTGCAATACAAAGATCCGTCTCTTGGAAAATAGAGGGGTGTGATCTTCGTAATATTTCTTGATGACGGTGTCTTCGGGTTTTGTCCGTCGGCCATTGAATTGTTTCAGATAAGCATTGGCCAGCGTTTCGCGCCGTGCCGCGTCCAGGGCCATTTGCACGTCCGGTGTCCTGTCGAGTTTTTCGGAAACGGCCTTCTGCACCAGCAGCTGTTGGTCAACCAGCCTGTCCAGAATCTGTTTGCGCATCAATTTGGCGGTCGCCTCGTCGTCCGCCTTCATTTTTGTTCGGTCGAGCATGTCGTTGACCTGGTGGATGGATATTTCGTCACCATCCACCTTTGCCGCAACCTGACTGGGTGTCGCTGTTTTCGGGCCGGTGTTATTCCCGTCGCAGCCGGAGAGAATGAAAGTGAATAAGGCAATGCTGATGCAGTGCCCGAGGTGGCTTGAGGGTCCGCGTCGGGGCGACACATAACGCGATTGCGCAGGTTTGGAGTACGTCATGGAAGATATAGGCCGCCGGCAGGCGGTTAGAAAGTAATTTGCGCCAGTACTCCTGCGCTCCGGCTTACATAGTCGAAGCCGGAATAGCTGGAGTTGCGTTTGTCCGACTGGATCCACGCAGTTATGTCGATAGCGTCTCGGGGTTTCCATGTGGCGCTGAGCCGGCTTGTGTATTGCTCGTCTTCACGTCGGTTGGCGACTGGTAGGCCGGCTAACGGGCCATTGAAACTACGTCGGGCGTATTCCTGCCGAAAGGTCAATATGAGTTTAGGCATCGCCTGCCAACTCGGTTCGACTGCCACCCGGTCGCTGCTGATATAGCTGCTGTAGCTCGTTTGGTAGTCGATCAATTCGTGGGCATATGCGAACAGCACCGATGTGTTCGCGGTGACACCCCACCGTAGATTCGATCTGGATACGACACCGCTGTAGTCTCGAACGTTATATTCGTTGTATGTGCGCTGAATGTAGGACAGACGGGTGTCGAAGGCTGTTTTGGACGTCAACGCCCAACTGAACGTCAATTCATTTTCAATTTCGCTAAAACCGGAAGGCAGGCTGCTGTTGGCAAAGTTCTGGACGCCGGTGTATTCGCCGGCCGATCTCCTGAGACGCCAGGTCGCTTCCGATCTGGATGCCCAGGTTCTTCGGATACCCGCGTCAATCGAAGTGATGTCATAACCTCTCTGCGCGATGACGGGTGCGGTATTCTTGATTTCGAGGTGTGCAATGCCACCTACCACTTGCCAGGCGCCGTCCAATTCATAGAGGCCGTCTGCACGGGTGTTGATGTCTGTTCGTTTGCTTTGAACACCGACATTCTGAAAATCGCCGAAATTGATCAGGCTTTCGCGGCGTGTGGCAATGACGTTTCCACGAACGCGCGGCGTCAGGCTCCAGTGCAAGCCTCCGCTGTAGTTGAGTGCTGTAAATCCAAGGTAGGAGAAATTCTGGTAATCGTATCTGACCGCATTGAGATTCAGGTCGACATGCTGCAGACCGTAGTCCTTGCTGAAGGTCACGGAGCCTGTCGCCGCGCGAATGACTTCTGCTGCCGATTCCCGGCCGATGGTTGTCCGGGGATTGGCCGACTTTGGTAACCTGAATATATTCGTGTCGTAACTGGTGTTCAGGCTTGCAGAGAGTTGAAGGCTGTCATGGAGGGTGGCCTGCGCCGTCGTTGCCAATGCGTACCATGGCGCGAACTGAATGAATCGCTTGATGATCAAGATTAACTTTGGCATTCGTAAGTGACGGCGTTTGGCACCTTTCCGGGTGTTTGGCGTCGCGTGGTCGTTGTTTTTCAATGCCGCTTTTCGGCTGCATTGAAAGACAATGGAGTACCTGGTGGCACTCCATTTGATAAAGGCACCTCCGTGGAGGTGGTCGATTTATGTATTCTTTTGGCGGCGTCGGGCGATAAAACCGAGCATGCCGAGGCCCGCAAGAAGCATGGCGTATGTTTCGGGCTCCGGTACCGGCGGCAAGGTACGCGGAATCTCAGTGAGGGCAATGATTCCGGTATAGGCTGCTGCTCCGATACTGGTTCCTCCGATTACCAAGGTATAGCCCGCAGCATCCAGATTCGCGGAGCTGGCCAGGGTGGTGATGACTGTGCCGTTGCTGTTGGCCACCGTGGTGATGAACGGAAGGCTGACAGGGTTTGCCGGCAGCGAAGCCAGTGTAGAAAATGTCCCGGCGTAGAGGTTGAGGCTTTCCACGAGCGTGCCGTAGGTCGCCGGAAACAAAATGCTGGTGGTCGCCAGGCCTGCGTTATTGGCAGAGGCGACTGAGAAATTGAAAAAATCGGTGAAACTGCCGCCCGGGGTGGTATTGGACAGGGTTTTGGTCCCGCTGATCACCCCGAGTGTGGTGACACTTGCGTGGGCTGCCAGCTGGCATCCCATTACCAAGGCGGCGGCGATCGATAATTTTGAAAGTAATTTGCGCATGGCATTATTCCCGTGAATGAAAAAGGACTGTGACGACGAGGGGACAACCGCAATGTCTCATGGGGCATACGACGTCTCAATAGACCGTTATGACTAGCGTCTTGCGTGTTTTCAGCAGCAAAACACTCGCTTTGGGCAACGATGTGATTTAACTTAAGGCTGTCGTCGGGGGGCGCTACACACGGAAATGGGTTATTCTTGGTGTATCGATTTGTTTCATCGTGTCCCTGCCCATGTGCAAGTAATCACTTGCGTTTTGGAACTCATTTTTATAGGTGCGTCGGACCGCTTTCAAGCCTGGCGGCCGCTTTCATTCGGCCTGGATGTTCAATGACTTTCTTTTCCTTGCTTTCGGCGGATGACACCAATCGGTATTTCCGCATCATTACGCAGGCTGTCGGTGTGAAACGGCACTTTGACTTGCTGGTCTGGCTGCAGGGCGACGTGCAAGCCCATATCCCGCACGATATTCTGGTGGCAGGTTGGGGCGATTTTGAAAAAGGCGTGCTGTACCACGACGTCGTTTCCGATCTTCAGGGGGTACGTTCTGAAAATATCGAAACGAAGGCCGTGGCGCCGTTCTTGAAAACGCTGTTCCAGCAGTGGGTCGCTTACGACCGGCGACCGTTTGTCATTTCTGCCAATGAGGCGGGCTGGTTTCCGGACGACGTGGATCTGCAGCGACAACTGGGGGATGGCCTGCAACGCGCCCGCTCCATGCTGGTGCATGGCATTCATGACGAACGCGGCCGGCATGACTGCATCTATGTGATGTTGAGCACCAAAATGCGTTATGGCGATGCCGTGTGCAGCGCCATGGAAATCTTGTTGCCGTATATCGATACGGCGCTGCGCCAGGTGGCGCACCTGCCGCATCAGCACTCAGGCGGCGATATCGAAAAGGCGCCAACACTGGCAGGCGTGGGAGGTTTTGTCGAGATGTGGAATCTCAGTCCGCGTGAAGTCGAGATCATGCACTGGGTGGCGATGGGGAAAACCAACTTCGAGATCGGCAGTATTTTGAATATCAGCTCGTTCACCGTGAAGAATCACATGCAGCGGATCTTCAAGAAGCTGGACGTGTCGAATCGCATGCAGGCCGTATCTGCATTCAATTCGGCGCATGTCAGTGAATAGCGCCGAGAAAATGCTTCCGACCCAGCGCCGCAGTGGTTCTGCGATCAGCAGCGACAGTGTTTTGTCGCCGATCGAGGCGCTGCTGGAGCCATTGGTTTTGATCGGAACACTCTGGCTGGTTTCGTTCTATTTCCGTGGACAGATCGATTCCGCCTGCATGGTGCTGTCGATGGTGGTTTTCGCGTTGACGTTCCCGGGCGTTTCCCGTCTGCATGTTCCCGTCTGGACCCTGGCTGCGCAGGTCATGGTTTCCTGGGTGTGCGTGGCGTGTCTGTTGTTCCTGGGAGCGTATGCGACTCGTTCGCTCGGGCATTTCTCGCCGGCGGTCCTGCGGTGGTGGTTCTGGATTGCGCCACTTTGCCTGATCCTGTTGCATCTGGGGGTGCGGGGGCTGGCGCCGTGGATTCTCTCCTGGCAGGGGCCGCCGAAAAAAGTAGTCGTGGTGGGCGTCAATCCTCAGGGTGTTTCCCTGGCCAGGCGAATCGAGGAAGCCGAATTCCTGCAGATGTCGATGATGGGTTTCTTCGACGACCGCGTGGGCGACGGGCCGGTGCATGACCTGGGCGGCCATCGGGTCGTGGGCAAGATCAGCGATCTGCCGGCTTTCGTAAAGAGTCGCCAGATCTCGGTCATCTTCCTGTCATTGCCGATGGCTGCCGAGCCGCGGGTACTGCAGATATTGGACGAATTGAAAGACACGACCGCATCGATCTATTTTGTGCCGGACATGTTCGTGACCGACCTCATCCAGGGGCGTACTGCAGCGATCAACGGCATTCCGGTGATTTCGGTGTGCGAGACCCCTTTTCATGGCGTGATGGGCGTGGTCAAACGCGGCAGCGACGTTTTGCTGGCGCTGTTGATCCTGCTCATGGTGCTGCCGCTGCTTATCGTGATCGCCATCGCGGTAAAGCTGACTTCCAGCGGGCCGGTTCTCTTCAAACAGAGGCGCTACGGGTTGAACGGCCAGGAAATCGTGGTCTACAAGTTCCGCTCGATGCAGGTGTCGGAGGACGGTGCCGAGGTGCGGCAGGCGCGCAAGCAGGACAGTCGCATCACCCGGCTGGGAGCGGTGTTGCGCCGCACTTCGCTCGACGAGTTGCCGCAGTTCATCAACGTGCTGCAGGGGCGCATGAGCATCGTCGGACCCAGGCCGCATGCGGTGGCGCACAACGAGCTGTATCGCAAGCTCATCAAGGGCTACATGGTGCGGCACAAGGTGAAACCGGGCATCACCGGTTGGGCCCAGGTGAATGGTTTCCGCGGTGAAACCGAGACGCTGGAGAAGATGCAGGCGCGTATCGACCATGACCTGGATTACTTGCGCAACTGGTCCCTCGGACTGGACCTGCACATCATTCTTCGTACGGTGCGGGTGATGTTCAAGGATCATCACGCCTATTGAGCATCGGCAGGCTGACCATCTGATTTCGATAGTGTGCGCTCACACATGAGACATAATGGCGGTTTCATCGATTCGAATCAGGCGTTTCCGCGACGGGCGCGCCCTGTGAGGGCGTCATGTGTCTGGTCATGCTGGAGTGTTGGGAGAGAGTCACGACGGTTCCGTTGCTGTCGTTGGCAGGTGCTTCGGTCATGGCGGCGGTCGCCGGCCTGTGCTGCCTTGTCGCCTTCGCCCGCAGACGCGCCGCGGATCCGGGCCTCGAGCCGATGCGCGCGGCCTGTTCGCCTGCGCCGTCCTGCAATGTCCTGCCGGCGGAATCGGGACCGGATATCCATCTGGTCATGAACACGTTCAACCGGATCGCCGGAGAAAGCCGATTCGATGACATCGCGGCAGCCGAGCCGATATTCGCGCTGTCCGACTACCTGAGGCAATGCCTGGTGCATACCGCGCCGGCGCAGGTGGCGCTCCACGAAGAGATCGACATGCTGCAGAGCTATCTCAGGCTGGCCGCGATGTTCCACGGCCGCGACCTCCTGGCTTCAGTCGAACTGGCCCCGGGGAGCGGCGAGGTCCGCGTGCAGGCGCATTCCATCTGCCTCGTTGCGCAGGTGTTGCTGACCGGCTTGAGCGATGGCTTGCAGAGTCGTTACTTGTTGCCAGTCAGGATTCAGGGCAAGACGACCGGCGCCATCGATGTCGACATGGCGCTGCGCGTGGACTCCCGGGCGACCAAGATGCACCTGCGGCAATTGCGGCACCTGCGCGCAGAACTGCGGCGGCTCGCGGCATCGATGTCCCGCCGTTCGGTCCGCTGGAGTTGTCGTGTGGTTCGTGACCATTCCGACATCGCCGTCAGCCTGCGTATACGGCCCCGGCCGGCGCACTGAGCCGGCCGGATCCATGCCATGTATTCACTGTGTTTCAAACGGCCATCACGGTCGGTCGAACGGCGGGGGCAGCAGCGGCAGCAGTGCCTGGTGGTGGATGACGACCCTTTTTGCCGCGCCATATTGCAGGATCAGTTGCGAATGCTCGGTCTGGACACGCTGGCAGCGGGCACGCTGCGGGAGGCCCTGACGCTGTTTGCCCGATACCGGCCGGGGATGGTCTTGATCGACAACGGTTTGCCCGACGGAGATGGCTACGGATTGGCACGCCGAATCCGTGCAAGCCCCCAATATGGGTTGACCTTGCTGGTGGGAATTTCGGCGCTCGCCGGAAAGGAGCACCGCCAGCGCTGCCTGCGCGCCGGCATGGACCACGTCCTGCACAAACCGGCCTCGCTGCCCGAGCTGGCCTCCGCGCTGAACCTCGACATCACGCTGGCCGAACCTCCGACGTCACCGCGCGCCACGACGGCCCTGCGCATGCTTTACCGCGACAGCTGCCTGCGTGACCTGGCCGCATTCAAGCAGGCGGCCCGGCGCCACGACCGTGAACGGGCGCGCGCATACGCCCACCGCATCCGCGGGGCGTCTCAGATGATGGGCGACCATGCGGTGGCTGGCATCGCAGCGGTGCTGGAGCGGGTCCATGCCGGTCGGCTGACAGATGTGGAAGCGCAGGAAAAGGCCGTGCGCTGGCTGGGTCACATGCTGAATTCGGCCGACGTCGGTCGTGGGGGCTCGCGATGACGGTCGCCGACGTTCGGGTGGCGGTGCTGGACGACCATGTGGTGGTCCGCTACGGCATCGAACTGCTGGTGCGCAACAGCCCGGGTTACGCATGGGTCGGCTCGGCGTGCGAGGGTAGGGAGCTGCTGCATCTGCTGGCCGGCTCACCATGCGACGTTCTGGTTCTGGATTACCAGCTGGGGCCGAACGATGTGGACGGTGCGAGCCTGGTACGGCATCTGCGGGCGCATTTCCCGCGGATGCGGATCCTGGTCTACACCTCATACGGAGGCGACCATACGTCCGACATCGTGCGGCGTGCCGGAGCGCACGGGTTCCGGGCCAAGAACACCGGCCTCGATGCGCTGCTGCGCGCCGTGGGCGACCTCGCTGCGGGTGGATCTGCCTTCGCGGCTGCTACTCCGGCGCCGCAACTTTCGGCACCGATCCTGTCGGCGCGAGAAAACGAGGTGTTGCGTTGCTGCCTGCAGGGCATGACGGTTACCGGGATGGCCGCCAAATTTCGCCGGAGCGTCAAGACGATCAGCGCGCAGAAGCAGGCCGGGTTCAAGAAGCTGGGTGTGCGCAACGACCATGATTTCTTGCTGGCCTACGGCTCGATGCGGCCCGAATCCACGTGGACCCGCGAATGACGCCTCGCATAGTGATCCGGAGTTTTGGCGGGCTGACCATCCGGCTGCCCGGTGCGGCCCTGGCGCAGCTGCCCGGCACACGGCAGCGCCAGCTTTTGTGCTGGTTGCTGTTGGCACCTTGGGGGCCGCCACTGGAAGTGGCCAGCATCTGCGACTCGATGTGGCCCACCGCAGACGGTGATACAGCACGCAGCAACTTTTCGAGTGCAGTTCGCCGGTTGCGGCAGCTTATGGGCAATTCGGAAGCCCTGGTCGTCAAGGGAGGCATCGTGTCGCTGGACGACCGTCTGTGTCGGACCGACCTCGATCTATTGCGGGTGCTGGCTCGCAATCCGGCCCGGCACCTCGACCCGGCAAAAGCCGCGCGGCTGGCGTCCTGGCTGTCCAGGCTGATGGGCGGCTACACCCCGGTGCTGCTGGGGCGGGCCGACTCGGAAGAAATGGCACTTCGCAGGCGGGCGCTCGGCGCAGCCTGGCAGCAAGTCTCATGGAGAGTCGTCGAACTGCTGGACGCCTCAGAAGCCCCGCTGGCGCTGCAGCTTCTGGCCTGCCTGGATCGCCATCACCTGAGCGACGAACGCACGCTGCTGCAGTGGGAACGTGTGCTCAGCGCCTGACGCTTCCGGCATCGTTTCGCTCGTCTTCTTCCTGTTCTTCGGCTTCCAGCTGCGCCGCGCGCCTCCAGCGATTCGCCTGCTCGACGAGCGACCGGATTCGCGCCTCGTTATTTGCCAGATGCCGGCTGGCGGCCTGGTATTTGGCAAGAGCGGAATCGACGGCGGACGCGGCTTGGCGACAGGCTTCATGGGCACTTTCGGCGTTGGTTTGCAATGCCCGCCCATGGCTGCGTGCGTTGTCCAGTTCGCCGAGCCGAACGTTCTGGCCGACCGCGGTGCGGGCACGGAGCCGAGCCGAATAGGCGTCCTGGATCTGCAGGCTCGCTCGCCACGCGGTTTCGCTTGCCGACTGTCGTGTCAGGCCATAAGCATGTTCGGCGCGAGCCAGGCGAACCGCCTCCTGGAACCCCTCGTTTCTACGCTCGCGCACCGACGCCAGCAGTTCGTAATCCTGGATGTCGCGCTTGCGGTCCATCTTCGGCTCTCAACCCATGCTGGTCTTGGACGGCGTCTCGTTGTAGTAGCGGCGATAACCCGCCGTCAGCGCGGTGCGGTTCTTGATGCCGTGTTTCATGGCGACTTCCATGACGCCGGCACCCGTCGCTTCCTGCAGGTCCTCACGAATCTTCTGCATGCGGTGGCGGCGCAGCACTTCGCGCGGAGACAGGCCGATGTGTTCCTTGAAAGCCAGCTGGAGCGCGCGTTCCGACACCCCGATGACGTTGGCGATGTCGGTGATCGACAACGACGGCAGATGCGCCTGTGCCAACATGAACTGGTAGGCGCGGCGGTAACGCGCAGGCAGCCGTGCACTGATGTCGTCCTTCACCACCGCATAGTGGCTGGCAGGCTTCTCGTCGAAGCGCTGGGCGATGGGATAAGCCGCTCGCATGGCCTGCATGGCCAGCAGTGCATAGGCCGCATACATCGCCAGGCCCTCGTCCGCCAAGCCGCGGAGCAGGCGCAGCTTGGCGTGGCAATACATCAACTGGCGTTGCTGCGGGTCGGTCCCGTCGACGCTGGCCGTGCCGCGCTGTGTGGTGGTGGCACCGCCACCAGCAATCAGTATTTCAGCCACATGGATCAGCTTGCCGGCCAAGGCCGCCTGCGTGAGTTCGAGCAGCACGGTCTGGTGGCATTGTGGCGAAAGCAGCCGCGTGCCGGCCAGGCAGTTCTGCAGCGAGATGCTGTTGCCCGGTTCGCCACGGGCAAGGCTCTCGAGGCAGCCCAACTGGGTCGCACGCTGTTCGACGAGTTTCATGGAAACCCGGGTCGCATTCACCGTCTCCGATGAGCGGGGACGACGTTTCCGCAGAGGGCGGCGCGGTGTCGAGCGATTGCCAGTAGATGTCGTCGCGCATCTCGGGCTGGTTCTGCACCAGCATGCGCACCTGGAAGTCATGCAGCACAAGCAGGAAGAGCTGCCGCCAGCCCACTGCCCCGGCCGTCGTCGCCGCATCTTCCGCAACGCCGCGCAGCATTTCGCAGGCTCGCGAACGCAGGCCCGATTCGAACAGGATCTGCGCCAGGAAGACGGTGGCCTCGTTTCGCAACCAGACGGAACAGTCGAGTCGCGCGATCTTCTGGAAGCAACTTGCCGCGGTTTCGAAGCGCCGCTGGAAAAGCGACAGCAGGCCTGCGGCACGGCAAGACAGCCCTTGTGTCTCGGCGGAGGCCGCCAGGGGTTTCAACGAAAGGCGGTAGGTTTCTTCCGCATCTTCCAGCGCGCCCCGCAAGAGGTGGATGTCACCGCACTTCTGCCGCAAGCGGGCCATTAGCAAGGAATCGGCCGTCGATTCGCTGACCGCGGACATTGCGGTCATGGCTTCCGAAAGTCGGCCCTGGGCCATGCATGTCGCCGCCAGCGGCGCCACAGAGCAACAGTCGAGCGTGGAACTGAGGAGCAGGTAGTGATAGGCAATCATCTTGGTGGTGTCGACCGTAGGTTGTCGAGAGAGGCAGTGTGCGAAGACGCGCCGTCGGACGTGCTTGCAAGGCGCTTGCAAGTGCTTGGGAGCATTCCTAAAAACCGGTGACGCCGCAGGCGCCGCGTAAAGCTCAGTCGATGGATGTTTCGTCCCCGTCTTCGTCCGGGTCTTCTTCTTCATCCGTTTCGTCGACATCCGGATTGGCGTCGACATCGTCCACCTCGTCATCGTCGAATGTCGGCATCGGTGTCGGCGGTGTCAGCGGCATCTGGGCCGTGGGGAAACGCGATGCCAATGGCGAGAAGGAAGGAAATGAGAAGCTCATTGGAGGCCTGTCTGTTGAGGGGTTTCAGTGGGCAGCGTCATGGTCTGCGCGTGGAGCGGGCGGGCGACATTGCCATCCGAAGACTTGCGGCGGTTTGCGAACCGGTAGCCGTCACAGGGTCGGTTCTATCGATCCCTCTTGGGCGCCTGGGCGTCGAGTTCCGCACGTTCGACGCCGAATCCGTCTGCGTCTGTGTCTACGTCTGCGGCGGACTTTTTTTCATGGTCCTGCAGGTCGGACTCTTCGTCGTCCTCTGGATCCTGTTCATCGGCGACCGGACTGCCGGCGTCGAGACCGGCCACAGCGCCATGGCCGGTAGCAGGCGACGCTCTGGTGGTCCTGGCGACGTCCGCCAGCTTCGCCACGGCTTTGAGTTCCTCGCGCATGGCGGCCATGCCCGAAAGATTGCGGGGTTCGAAATCCAGTTTCTTGATGGCCGGCAGGTTGATCGCACCGAGTTGCGCAAGAAACTGCTGCGAGTTGCGGTCGGCGAAATGTCTGGCAAGTTGCTGGCGTTGCGCTGCATCCGGTTTGGCTTGTCCAGGGTTGCTGGGGAGCGGCGTCTCGAAGGCCTTTTCAATCTCCTTCTGCATATCCTCGATACCACGCCATATGCCGTTGCTCATCAGCTCGAGCAGTGTCTGCATGGCGGGCGACTGCGGCGGTGGAAGATCCTTCGCCGTCCCCTGGGCCAGGGCGTTCATCGTCGATTCCGCTTTCCGCATGAACCGGTCGATGGCTGCCGCCGCTGCCAGCTGCTGGGAAATGGTGCCGTTTTTCAAGACTTCGGTGCTTTGTTCCACCAGGCTGACAGCCATGTCGTCGATGACACGCAGAGTGCTTTCCAGCGCGTCACGAGCCTGCTGTTCCGCCTTTGACCGAGGCACGGTCACCCGCAAGGCCGGCAGCAGGCCCGCGAGCGCTGCATAACTGCCGTCCAGGCTCTGTGGGCCGGGTTTGAAGTCGTCATGGACGGCACCTGCTTTTCCGGTCGACGACAGGGCGGCGATTTCCGATGGCGGAGTCCACGGGACGGCGGTTTTGCCGCCGCCGGCCGGCGGTCCGGAGACGACGCCGGAGGATTGCTTGGGCAGCAGGTTGGTCGGTGACTTGTTGTGGGACGGCCCGTTGGTGATCATGGTGCGTTTCCTGTAGGTCGATGCGATAGCGGCCAGCGTAGGGACCGACGTCGGATCGCGCAGGGTTCGGCGCGAAGGCCTGCGATGCAAGCCGAACCTCGGCTCGAAGGCCGATGCACGTCGATCGAACCGATACGACCCCCGTGCACTTCGCCAAAACACTCCTCGTTTCGGATTCCCATTCATCCGACGGCTCAGGTTTTCTAAGCTTGGCCCTGTACCGAACCGTGCCATCCAGCCCCCATGAAATCGACTGCCATTCCTTCATCCTCGCTGGGCCGCGCGCTTCCGCAGGTCGACCGCATGGCCAATCGCCTGCGCCGTTGCGCCGCAATGGCCCGTGCGGCAGGGCATCCGTGGTGTGCGTTTCACGCAGGCGGGCAAGGCCCGCGGATTGAAACGGCTGCGGCAGAGCGGGTGATCCGGGATCCGTTGCTGGCGACTGTGCGCACGCCTTTCGGCACCGTCAGGCTGGCCATCGAGACCTCGCAATGGCCGGCACTCGCGAGCGCCGCGACACTGCCGGACGATGGGCGGCGCCATGCACTTGTCACGCTGTTGATGGAGGCGCGGCTCGGTGTCAGGGCGAGCCTGGTCAGCGACTTCGACCTGCAGGCCGGCTCGGCAGGCGATGCCGGTTTTGCCGGCGTGACCCTCGATATCGAGGCGATCAGATGCGAAGTCCTGTCGGTCGACGACCGGCTGCTCGACGCGGTCGAGGCGTATGTTGCCCGCCTGAACCCCTCGCTGACGACGGCGACGCTTCAGCGCAGTCTGCCGAGCCGGCTTCTCCTGGCCGCTCGGTTGCTGCCGGCGAGGCGCATCGCCAATCTGCAGGCCGGCGATGTGCTGCTGCTGGCTGGTCAGGCATCGCTGGCGTCAGGCTTCGAAGCCTGGCTGTCGTGGGGCGAGGGCGGCCCTTCCGAACTCCGCACCCGTGTACTTTTAAGTGGGAACACCATGACGCTGACAAGCCCGCCCGCCGTCGTCGGCATTCCCGATGGCGAAGCGCCCGGCGACATGCCGCTGCCCGGCGGCATTGCCCTGCTGGCGCGCCTGGAGCTTACCGTCGGTATCGAGCTGCAGGGCCCGTTGCTGCGGCTGGCCGACATCTCGGGTCTGAAGGCCGGCGATGTGCTCGAACTGCCGACATCCGTCGAGCAGGCGCAGGTGCGTATCACCGTGGCCAGGCAGGCGCTGGGACTCGGTGAACTGGTAGCCGTGGGCGGCCGCCTGGGCGTGCGCATTCTCCGCATCGATGCAATGCCGGGCAATGCCCTGGCGGACGGTGAACCGTGAACTTCCAGCCGGGTGATGTCGTAGGCCTGGCCTTGATCAGCGTGGCGCTGGGCCTGCTGCCGTTCCTGGTGATGTCGCTCACTTCATTCGTGAAGATCGTGGTGGTGCTGAACCTGGTGCGCAACGCGCTGGGTGTGCAGCAGGTGCCGCCCACCATGGTGATCAACGGGCTGGCCCTGGTCATGACCGCATACGTGCTGATGCCCACCGCCAGGGCCACCATGGACGCCGTGAAGAACAAGCCGACCGACACCGCCACCGAGCGTGTGCTGGACCTGATGGACGCTGCCAGGGAGCCTTTCAGGGCGTTCCTTTCCAAGCACGCGCACGAACGCGAAAAACGATATTTCCTCAAATCCGCGGCAGAGCTCTGGCCCGCCGCGGATGCTGCGGAACTGAAACCCGACGATCTGATGGTGGTGGCGCCAGCCTTCGTGGTGAGCGAACTCAACGAAGGCTTCCGTATCGGGTTCCTGCTGTACCTCGCCTTCATCGTGGTCGACCTGGTGGTCGCCAACGTGCTGGTCGCCATCGGCCTGTCGCAGGCCTCGCCCACCAACATCGCCATCCCGCTGAAGCTGCTGCTTTTTGTGGTTCTGGACGGCTGGTCCGCCCTGCTGCACGGCCTGGTGCAAACCTACCGCTGACGCTTACACACGCCATCTGCAAGGTCACTCCATGGATCCCGACGACATCGTGCGCTTCACCTCGCAGGCCATGCTGGTCTGCCTGCTGGTTTCGCTACCGGCCATCGCCGCTTCGGCGGCCATCGGGCTGGTGGTGGCCTTCGCGCAGGCGGTGACATCGCTTCAGGATGCCAGCATCGCGCATGCCATCAAGCTGCTGGTGGTGTCGGCGGTAATCGCCATCACGGCAGGCTGGTCAGGCACGCAGATGGTGGTCTTTTCACATACCTTGCTGCAGGCGGCATTCCGGCCATGAACACGTTTCCCGGCGCACCGCCCAAATCCGTCGTCGAAGCCCTTCGTTTCGACTCGCCGGCCGTCGTGCCTCCCAGGCGCGCAGAACCCGCCGATGCCGGAAATGTCCCGCCGTTGCCACCCGAGCCATCGACCGGTTCCCTGTCGCTGGCCGGGCTGCCACCTTTGTCGGCACTGCGGACCAAATGGCAGCAGGCCCGCAAGGCACGCGACGGCGCGGCAACGAAAGGGCATGCCGATTCATCCGGCGTGCAGCATCTTCAGGCCGAAGATCTTTTGAATTTCGGCGGGTCGGCGCGCGTTTCTTCCCGGCAGTCGTCTTCAGGCGAAGGTTCCTCTCACGACGCATCCGGTGGTGGTGCGCGCCACCTGCCGGCCGTGAATTTCCTGCAGGCGGCAGGTGAACGGCCGAGGTCGCATGTCACCCACATGGCCAGGCATGCCTTGGCATTGCCGGCGCTCTGCGAGGCACACGCGGCGAGCCGTGGCATGTGGACGATGCCGGGCTTCCTGCGCGAAACCATGCAGTCGCTGGTCATCGACTTCACGCACGATCTCGCCGACCGGATCGAACATCGTGTCACGCAGGGCGCGGCAGGTCGTGACGCCTTCAGTCCGGTGCGCGATGCCTGCGAAGAATTCCTGCAGCTGATGCGACCCTTGTACCAACGGTATGTGCCGACGGCCCACCTCTACGACGAGGCCTGCGAGGTGCTTTGCGGCGCGCAGGCAACGCTGCAGAAACTGATGCACGAGCGCGCCGGCAACGACGAATTCAGCCGGATCATGAGGGCGACGATCTGCCCCCTGTTTCCAGTCTTCGTGATGGCCTGCAAGCCGCGGGAAAACGCAACCGGCGACTCGGCTGTTGACGCAGCAGGGGAGGCCGCATGAAAAGCCTGCGTGTGGTCGCCGGCCTGCATGGCGGCGCGTGCCTGCCGCTGCCTCCAGGGCGTTATCGCATCGACCGCGGACAAGCCGAAGAACCGGAGGGCGAAGGCTTCCTGAATCTGTACGACTGGACCGCTCCACCGCTCATCTTCGTGGTCGACGGTGCGGGTGTCACCTGCTGCACGGGGCCGGTCGATCCGACGCATGTCGTTGCGGATGCCGGTGCCGCGCCAGAGCCCGAAACCTGGCCGGACCTGCAGCCCAGGCGGTTCGGCGAAGTCGTGCTCTGCATCGGTGACACCGACCGACCCTGGCCGACCGATGCGCAATTGCTCGAGATGCTCAGGGCACCCGAGGCAGCCAGCCGCCCGTCGGCCAGGGCGCCGGCGTATTCATGGACCATCCGTGGCACGGTGGTGGGCGCAGGGCTGCTCGTGGCGGTGGGCGCGCTGTACGGGGCGGCCTCCGGCAGCCCGCCCAAATTGCCGCCGCCGGAGCCCGCGCTGGGTGCGCAGTGGTTGTCGCGCAGCCTGCTCAGCCAGGGCCTGAACGAACTGCAGGTCTTGCAGAACCGCCGTGTGGTGTCCCTCAGCGGCCTGGTGGGCAATGCCCAGCAGGGCCGTGCGGTACGCCTGGCGGTCGCAGACGTGCAGCGCAGCACCGGCATATCCGTGCTGGAGTCTTGGGAGGTGGCCGACGAGATCGCCTCGACCATCGAGAGCGCCTTGCGTGCGCCGGGCCTCAAGGCGCATTACCTGGGTGCAGGCCGTTTCGAAGTCCTCGGCACGGTGGCCGATCCGACACATCTGGAACATGCCGCCCCGCAACTGCAAAAGGACCTGGGCGCGAATGTCAGGGGCATCGAGTTCTCGCTCGAATCCATTAAAACCACGCCGCCATTCAGTGTCGCGATGTCTGCCGACGAATTGCAATATTCGGAGCGGCCCGATGGCGCGAAAGTGTTTTCGGTGAAATGACGATGATGAAATCTACCGCCCGCGCCATGTTCGTCGATTTTCAACTGGCGCATGAGGACTGTCTCGTGCTGGCGTTGCAAGGGTTGCGGCCATCGCCCGCGCTGGTAATGGAAGCGCTGCTCGCGCTGGACCGGTGCCGTAGTGAAGTCATCGATGAATTGAAATCCGCGGACGCCATGCAGCGGCGCGGTGATTTAAGGGTTTTATACGAGGGTTTGACCCTCGCAGCCGATTTCATCAAGCAGGATGAATCCGTTCCCGCGGTTCGGGATTATTGAGAGAAGGATCTGAAAAATGGGTTTGCAAGCCTTGAACGCCGCCACCGCGATGGAAAACAGCCTGAAGAATGCCGCCTATACCAAGATGGTCGGCGATACGGGCGAATACCTTGCGGAGAAAGCCCAGGTGGATGCCGGCCAGCGTGAAATACGCTTGAAACGTGCGAAGGAAGCGGTCACTTGGGACAAGGTCGGTCCCAATGCAGGCGTTGCCGCTGCGACCGCGAGCGCGCAATCTGCCGAGAGGTAATTCTCATCGAAGAGGAGCCTGGTGTTCCACCGATCGTCGCCCAGAATGTCGATGAGAAACTGATCGTCCTGTTGCAGGATTTCTGCGATACGGTCGGTTTATACCCTCCAGAGATTCTGCGGCGGCGTCAGGTGCAGGTAAAGGGCCTGGAGGTCGTCTTCAATTCAGGAGACGCCCAGGGCGGGCATTTCTATTTTTCCTACCAGTTCGGAGCCATTGCCGCAGGTCGAACGCTGAAGGTTTTTCGGCTGATGCTGGAAGCGAATGTGCTGGTCTATGCCAAGGATGACGCGGTGATGGGCATGGACCCCGATACCGGTGGTGTGGTGCTTTTGGTAAGGGGCACTTTCGGCCCGAACATTACCGGTCGGTGGCTTGCCGATACGCTGGCACATTTTGCCGACCACGCCATTTATTGGCAAAAGAATATTCTGGATTGTGTGGATGAAATGTTCAATGGAATTTCTTCGGGTCAATATCAATGGATGCGTGCATGAAAACCAACCCGGACCACCAGGCTGCCGACGCCGCCGCTCGCTCTCTGGCCCGTGTGCTCATCGCCTGCGTGATTCCGATGCTGAACAGTTCTGCCTCGCACAACGCACAGTCGGTTTTGAACACCATCGCCGTGCTGCTGCCTCGCTGCGACCTGCGGCGGCTCCAGGCCATGACGCATTACCGCCACGGCGAATACGTCGAAGCCATGCAGTGCTGGGAACAGGTCGACGACATGACGGCCCGCGCCTTCTGCGCCCTGTGCCTGCGCCACATAGGCGAGCCCAGCTGGTGGGGTGCCGCTCAGGTCATCTACGAGTCCGGCGACAGCGCGGCCATGGAAGTCCTGGAGCCCTGGATGAACGAAACGCCCGATGCAGCCCCGCTTTCGGCAGGGGCGCAGACATTTGGTGCGCACGCCGCCTATCCCTTCGGATCGCTGCGCGCCTGAACTTCATTTTTGCGAACGTCGAAAGCCAACCGTGAGCCAGATCCAACCACCTGCCTTTTCGTCTTCCCACACCTTCCAGCTGCACGCTAACGCGCCCGCCACCGACGCGTCCGATCCGGGCGCGATGCATGAATTCGGACAGGTGATGAGCGGCTTTTCAGCCGCCGCGCCGCCGCAGCAGGGGCCGTCGATGCTTTCACAGCTGGTCCGGGTGCCTTCGCGGGCCTATACCGAGGGCCTGGCCGAGATCGCCAAACCGCCGCCCGCGGGAATGTCGGCGATCGAGTCGCAGAAGTTCTATACGAAGAAACAGAACGACCTGAGCGAACTCAAGATCCTGAACAACATGTCCCTGACCGTGATCCGCATGGTGCGCAAGCAGGTCGAAACCGTCTTGAACAGCAAGTAGCCCCGCATGAAAACGCTTCTTCGTTTCGGCATCGTCCTCGGCTTGCTGGCGCTGCTCGCCGCTTGCAAGACCGAGCTTTTCACGGCCATGAACGAAGCCGATTGCAACGAGGTGCTGGCAGTGCTGATGGCTTCCGGCGTGGCGGCCGAAAAGACATCGCCGGACAACGGCAAGAGCTGGTCCTTGCGGGTGCCGGACGACGGCATCGTGCGTTCGCTCGAACTGCTGCGTGCACGCGGCCTGCCGCGCAGCCATTTCGCGAGCCTGGGCGAGCTTTTCAAGAAGGACGGGCTGATTTCCACGCCGGCCGAAGAACGGGTGCGTTTTGTCCACGGCGTGACGCAGGAACTGTCGGACACGCTGTCGCGCATGGACGGCGTGCTGGTGGCGCGGGTGCATATCGTGCTGCCGCACAACGATCCGCTGGCCACCGACACCAAACCCGCCAGCGCCTCGGTGTTCATCAAGTACCGGCCCGACCTGCCCATCGCCGGACTGGCTTCACCGATCAAGAATCTGGTGGCCCACAGCGTCGAGGGTCTGCAGTACGACGAGGTCAGCGTGACTTTCGTCGCGGCCGAGGCGGCGGACCCGGCCGCGATGCTGGCGGATCCGGTCGGCCTGTCGGTGCCAGCAGTGCTGGCCATGTGCCTGGCCGCCGCCCTGGCGGTCGGTTTTGCGCTGCTCACCGGCTGGGCCTGGAGATGGCCGGATCGCGCGCGGCGCAGCAGCTGGCCGCTGCCGGTGCTGGCCGCGTGGCTGCATCGCGGCCGCCCGGCAGGTTGAAGACACCATGCGTTTCGGTCTTTCATCGATCATCGCGCGCAGGGCTGCCGACCGGGCCGAGGCCCTGGCGACAGACGCGCTTGCCGGGCGGCTGGTCGCCTATGAAGAATGCCTGCGGCGCCTGCCGCAATGGCTCCATGCCAGTTGGCTGGAGGACATCGGCCTGGAGACTTCGACCGCCCATGCCTTGCTGCCTGCCGCGCTGGGTGTGGGGCCGATACCGGCGCATGTGTTCGAACAGTCGGGCAACTGCCTGGCATTGCTGCCTCCGGCCCTTTTGTGCCGCGTGTTGCGCGCACGTGCGCTGTTGCGCCGGCGGCCGGCCTTGCGGCGTTGCGTCGAGCCGAGCCTGCGCCGCAGCATGAACGGCTGGCTGCATCCGGTGGTGTTTGAAGCGGTGCTGCTCGAATCGCCGGACGACGGGCTGCACCGGGACACGGCCGGGCTGCCCTGGCCGCCGGGTCCCGAATCGCAGGACATGGTAGACGCGCTCGCCTGGGAAGGTTTCTGCCTGTTTCGGCAAGACACCACCTGGACCGATCCGCAGGTGATCCGCCTGATCCGCCTGGGTTTCGGCCGGGACTCCGTGCCGCCGCCGGCCCTGAAGGACCTGCCCGGAGCCGCCGGCGGAAGCGCCTGGGTGATGGAGCGGCTGGCGCGCTTTCTGCCGGAGGCTCCATGGCTGTGTGGCTGAAATGCGGCCCGGATTCGGTTGCCTTCGACGACGACGTGATTCCGCGTGAAGCCCTGCAGCGCCTGCTCACCCTCGACGCGCTGGAAAAACATGCTGGTTTGCAGCGCGAATCGCTTCTGCGTGATGCCGAATCGGCCGCGGCCGCGATGGCTGCCAAGGCACGCAGCGATGCCGCAGCCGTGACCCGGCTCGGCTACGCCCAGGGCCGGCGTGATGCGGTGGGCCATTGGCATGCGGAGGCTCGGGCACAGCGAGACGCATCCGCTGTCCGTCATGCAGAACTGCGTGGCCGGCTGGCCGACATGGTGGTCCAGGCCACGGCGCGGCTGGTGCACGGCCCCGTACTGGAGCAGTACCTGCAGCAGGCACTCCAGGCGCTGGATGACATGGCCGAGGCCGACAGTCTGCTGACCCTCACCGTGCATCCGGACGACCGGATGGCGGCGCAGGCCGCGGTCGACGCATTGCAGCACCGGTGGCCGGACGGCACGGTGGTGAAGATCATCGACTCCGACACGCTGGCGCGTGGCAGCTGTCTCTGCGAATCGGCGCAGGCCTATGTCGACGCCAGCCTGTCGGTGCAGCTGGCGACGCTGCGGCAGGCCGCACTGGGCTTGCTTCAGGCACTGGACATGCCCGGTGTGCTTCCTGCGCCGGCGGCCGAACTTCCATCCGCCGCACCGGCGCGTTCGGGGTCGGTCGTGGACCTGGCCGTGCCCCTGCCTTCGTATCCGGCATACGGGAACGGGGCGCACGGGGCGGCCGTTGGCGACTACGACAACGGAGAAGATGACGATGCCGAGTTCGATGGTGACGACATGTTCGATGACGGACCCCCATCCGAAGCCGGGCGGAGGCCTCGCTGGTGAACCTTTCTGCATCTCGGTCGGCTACCGAAACCGTGGCCGCCGGCCTCGACTGGTCGCCCGCGCCGCTGCGCGCTGGCAAGATCAACGAAGTGGTCGGCACGCTGGTGCGCGCCACCGGTCTCGACGCACTCGTCGGCGAACTGTGTGAACTGCGCGACCGTAGCGGCGCAGTGCTGCAATACGCCGAGGTGGTGGGTTTCTCGGGCGACCAGACGCTGCTGATGCCGATGGGCGGCTCGGCCGGGCTTTCGCGTTCCACCCTGGTGGTGGGCACCGGACGGCCGTTGCAGGTGCGTGTGGGGCCGGCCTTGCTGGGGCGTGTGGTCGATGTGCTGGGGCAGCCCTTGGATGGCCGGGGGCCGGTCCCCACCATCGCCACCCTGTCGATGATGCGGGCACCGCCGGCACCCATGGAGCGGCCGATGATCGACACACCCTTCATTACCGGCGTGCGCTGCGTCGACGCCCTGCTGACCCTGGGCGAGGGTCAGCGCATGGGCATCTTCGCGCCGGCGGGCACCGGCAAGAGCACGCTGCTTTCGATGTTCGCCCGCGGGTCGCAGTGCGACGTCAACGTCATCGCGCTGATCGGCGAACGCGGCCGCGAGGTGCGCGAATTCGTCGAGCGTGTGCTGGGGCCGGAAGGCATGCGGCGCAGCGTGGTGGTGTGCGCCACATCCGACCGTTCGGCGGTGGAACGCGCCAAGGCCGCGCATGTCGGAACGGCCATCGCCGAATATTTCCGTGACCAGGGCATGCGGGTGCTGCTGATGATGGATTCGGTCACCCGCTTCGCACGTGCCCAGCGCGAGATCGGGCTGGCAGCCGGCGAGCCGCCCACCCGGCGCGGTTTCCCACCCTCGATATTCGCCGAGCTGCCGCGCCTGCTCGAACGCCCCGGCCGATCCGCCCAGGGCTCGATCACTGCGCTCTACACCATCCTGGCCGAGGACGACAGCGGCTCCGATCCGGTGGCGGAAGAAGTGCGCGGCATCCTCGACGGCCACATGGTGCTGTCGCGCGAGATCGCCGCCCGCAACCACTATCCGGCCATCGATGTGCTGGCCAGCCTGAGCCGGGTCATGTCCGAGGTGGCCGACCGGGAACACGTGCGGGCCGCTGGCCATGTGCGCCGCCTGCTGTCGCGCTGGCGCGAGGTGGAAACGCTGGTGCGTATCGGCGAATACAAGCCGGGCAGCGATCCGGAGGCGGACGAGGCTATCGCCAGGCATTCTCAGATCGAGGCATTCCTGGCACAGCCGGTCGACGAAACCGTCGACTTCTACGACAGCATGGACCAGCTGGGCATGCTGACATGAGCGGCAACGAGCTGTTCGATGCGGCGCAACACCTGCAGTTGTGGGGCGCCATGCTGCTGGTCTTCAGCATGCGGCCGGCGATGGTGTTCCTGGTGCTGCCGGCCACCACCGAGCCCTGCATGACACCGACCATCCGTCATCTCCTGACCGCGATTTTCGCGGTGCACGTGGCAGCCGGCGCATCGCCCCAGGCCTTCGTCGCGCTGGCCACGCCTCAGGGCCTGGCGGTGATGCTGGGGCGCGAGGCGGTCATCGGTTTCACCATCGGCTTCGCGGCCAGCCAGGGTTTCTGGGTGGCGCAGTCGGTCGGTGCCTATGTCGACAACCTGGCCGGCTACAACAATGTGCAGCTGATCAATCCGTCCAGTTCCGAGCAGAACACGCCGGTGTCCGACCTGATGCTGAACCTGTTCGTCGCGCTGTTCTGGATGGGGGGCGGCATGCTGGTGCTGATGGGACTCATCGGCCAGACCTACCGCTGGTGGCCGGTGCTGGAGGCCGCTCCGCACTGGCCCGCGCTGCCGAAGGCGTTCGCCGAACTTCAGCTGACCCGCCTGATGGACGTGGTGGTGTCGCTCGCCATGCCGATCCTGTTCATCCTGGCGTTCATCGACATCGGCCTCGCGCTGGTGTCGCGGTCTGCCAAGAATGTCGACACCTCGCCATTGGGAACCCCGCTAAAGAGCGCCTGCGCGCTGCTGTCGATGGTGCTTTTCAGCACGGTCTTCATCGAGGACATCCGGGCGTACCTGACCCTGAGCGACCTGGCGGCGCTGCTCGAACAATGGCGGCTGCTGAAATGAGCACCGGCATCCCGTCGTTCCGCCAGGCGCCCCCGCCACTTCCTTCCCTGCCGGTTCCGCTGCCGCCCTTGCCGCAGGCTCCACCCCCGGCCCGCCCCTGGCCGGTGGCGAACCAGCGCCGCCCCGCAGCAGCATCGCCCGCAGATCCTGGCCGATGCGCCCAGGGGCACGATTCGCAGGGGCCGACGGTGTCCGATTCCCTGGTCGGAGCGGTGAGTCCGCATCGCGAGGGCGGCCAGGGGCAGTCGCAGGATGACGACGGCAGCGGCGGCGAAGCGGCCGATGAAACGCTGGACCCGCGGATCCGCCATATCGGCGATGCCCTGGCGATGGTCTGCAGCTACGAACAGGCGCAGGTCGTCTGGAGCGCTCGCATTCCGCTCGACCCTGAATTGCTGCAGCAGACCGTGCTGTACGTGACCTGTTCGCCGGGCCTGCTAGACCTGCGTTTCGAGACGCCCCTCTGGGAAGTGCGCGAGTTGTTGAACACGCAGTTGCCGCAGTTGCGGGAGTTGCTGGCGCAGCGCCTCGCGATGGATTTCAGCATCTCCGTCCAGTGACCCTCCGCGGGCGCACGCCGCCCGTTTTCGGCGCGCCTGACGCTGTTTCGTCCAAGTGTCGGCAGGCCCGCGGCGAGCCGGAAAAATGGGTTCTTTCCGACTCCCGAGGTGCCGTGATGTTGCATGCCCATGTGCTGAACAACCCAAGTAACCAGGGCGTGCCGCTCCGGCAACTTTCGCAAGCGCATGTCGCCTCCGACCAGGCCGTCCACGCCGGTCTGGCGTTGGACCATATGGCGGGCCGGGGCGTCTGCCAGGCCGGCGTCGACCTCTACTACGACGCGCAGGCTACCGACTTTGCACAGCCGGCGGTGCAGGCGGTGCTCGACACGCTCGGCGTGCGCTGGATGGACGACCGGGTGGCGCAGTCGCGGCAGGAGCAGGACTTGCACCAGCGGCTGCTGCAATACGCGGCAGGTGACGGAAGCACCGAAGACCGCGGCCCCCGGGTGGCCGCGCTGGTATCGGCCGCAGTCGGTGCGGGGCTGAGCGGAGCGATCAACTTCGGGGCTTTCGCCGTCGTGGTGGCGCAGGTCGCGGCCGCCATGAACGGAACGCCGGCGGGCTTCGGCGAAACACGGGTGGGTGAATTCAGCGGCACGGCCGCAGGCCGGGCCGTCGTGGCCAACCTGGTGGGCTCGCTGCCGGGTTCGCTGGGATATGGCGTCTGCAGCGGTCTCACGGCAACGGCGGTGCGGCCGCTGGTCGACGCTGTGGCCCTGCTGCTGAGCGGCGGTCGTGTCAGCCCCATGGTGCCGGTCGATCCGGTGCTTGTTTTCCCGACGCCGTCGCCGCTGCAGGACAGCGGCTGGCCCAAGGACGGCAGGGCGTATACCGCCGAGCTGCAGGCCAATGCCCGTCGACGTGCCGACCTGGCGCGCCGGCAGGCCGCCATGCTGGATGTGGGCGATGTCTTCAACCTGAAGTACGGCATGCCGCTGTTCGCCGTCTGTCATGCCGTCCGGCTCATGGTGCTCACCGCCCAGCACGCGGCCGGCAGGGGCCTGGCCGCAGGCGCGGGTGCGTTTGTCTCGGCCGGCGCCTCGGGGGCGGCCAGTGCCGGGCTGGCTGCCGCCGCGGGAACCGAGCGCGCATCGCGGACGGTGGCCGCGGCCGATGGCCACGGGCTTCCCCTGTTCCTGCCCGCCCACGTGCTGCGGCGGTTGAAGGGCCAGGCCGAACCGGGACGGGCCGCGGCCGTCAGGAGCGGTTTCGCCGCCGCCGGGGCCGTCTATGTGCGAGACCTGGGCCTGCTGCGCAAGCTGCTGATCGGAGTGCCGGCCACGGCGCTGGCGGTCTATGGCGCGACGGTTCCGATCAATGTGCTGGTGCCGCTGGCGACCTGGGCCGGCAGCGCATTGCGGAGCCGGGCTCCTGTGGCGATCGCGGCGGCCGGCGGCATCACGTTCGCTGCGTTCGGGCTGGCTTACGGCCTGCTGGGCCGCGCGCTGTCCCGGGTCGGCCGGATCGGCCGGCCGGATATCCAGGCGCAGCAGCAGGCCCGGCTGGCCGCGGCGTTCACGCAATCGGTGCGCAACTTCGCACAGCAGTGGACCGGCCATGCTTCGCGCTCGGACGACTGGTCGGTCGCAAACCTGGCGGTGCTGTTCGACGACATGAACCGTCGGGTCATGGCCGATCTGGACCAGGCGGTGGCCGAGCGCCGCAACGCTCGGCTGGACCCGGGCGCCGACTTGCGGCTGCGTGACGCCTATGGAGCGCAGTCGGTGCAGATGCGCCAGCTGCTGGTGTCCGCACACGACGCCGAAAGCGCGGCGCCCGAGGTCCGCACCGCGGCGCAGAAGGCCCTGCTGGAAGGCTTGCGGCCGGAAATGGATCGCCTGAGAGTCTGGGCGACCGAGGTTTCCGGCGACACCGTCGAAGAAACGGCCTTGTGACCGATCTCAAACCAGCCGCGCTTCGCCGACCGACACCAGTTGCAGGTGGTCGCCGAGCTCGTGGAACGAATACACCTGCAGCCACGGCAGGCGCTGCTGAATCATGCGACGCACATAACGCCGGATGTCCATCGCGGTGACGATGGCCACGTCCGGCCGGGCCTCGGTGCCGCTGATCAGCATGATGGCATCCACGGTGCTGGTCACCTGCTCGGGCGGCAGCGTCAGGAAGTTTCCGGTCGGTGTCGGCTTGATGCCTTGCCGGATCAGCTGTTCCAGTTCGGGCTGCAGGAACAGCGCCCCCAGCTTGCCGCCGCCGTGGCCGGCCCGCCAGGCGATCATCCGGCCGAGGTCGCCGCGCACGTATTCGGTCAGCACCAGGACGTCCTTTTCCTTCGGTCCCCAATACACCAGGCTCTCCAGGATCGTGCGCAGGTTGCGGATGGGCACCTGCTCTTCGAGCAGGCGCCGCAGCACGTCGGCCACCCGCTGCAGCGGCAAGACCTTCTGCACCTCGGTCACCAGACCCGGATAGTCGACGTTGAGCTTGTCGAACAGCCACTGGGTTTCCTGGATGCCGACGAACAAATGGGCATTGCGCGCGAGGACGGCGACAGATTCCCGTGCCAGCATTGCTTCCAGGTCGATGGCGTCGGCCGGCGGCAACGGCCCTCCGGCCATGGGGACGTCCTGCACCAGCACGTCGTAGCCCCGGTCGGCGACCAGCGGGCTCGACCACACCGCCATGCCGGGAAACGGAATTCCATATTCCTCCTCGAGGGCGGCCCTGGCATCGCGGAAAGCCTGGTCGAGTGCCGCCGGTGCGATGCGTGCGGCCAGAATTTCGGCAAGGCGCAGGCCCAGCGGGCTGGCAAACGCGGGTGCGATCTCGGTCATGCTGGGTGCCTCTCCCTTGGCGCCATATGCCCGCAGCGAAGGCATGCGCCTACCGTCGCTGGCCTCGCCGGATTCGGCGCTTTCGTCGTCACCGCCCTTCGCGGCGCGCTGCAGTCGCCAGGCAGAAAGCGCCAGGCCCGCCGCCGCCGCCAGGAACAGGCCGTACGGAAAGCCCGGCACCGCCGCAAAACCCAGCAACAACAGGCTCGACATATAGAGCGCGGGTGCGTTGCCGCCCAGTTGCCGGACCACTTCCGTCCCCAGCGATTCGCGTTTGGTGGTGCGGGTGTCGAGCACCCGGGTGGTCAGCACGCCGGCGGCGACAGAGATGAGCAGCGAGGGAATCTGCGACACCATCGCGTCGCCGATCGACAGCACCGAATATTTCTGTGCCGCCGCGCCCATCGCCAGGTCGTGGTAAGTCACCCCGATGGTGATGCCCGCGCATATGTTGATGATGGTGATGACCAGCGCGGCGATCGCATCGCCCTTCACGAACTTCATGGCGCCGTCCATGCTGCCGTGCAGCTTGCTTTCCATGGCCAGCATGGCGCGTTTGCGGCGTGCCTCGTCGGCCGTCATGGAGCCGGCGCGCAGCTCGGCGTCGATGCTCATCTGCTGGCCGGGCAGGCCGTCCAGGGCAAACCGGGCGCTGACTTCGGAAGCCCGTTCGGAGCCCTTGGCGATGACGATGAACTGCACCGCCGCGATGATGACGAACACCGTCATGCCCACCAGCAGGTTGCCGCCGACCACCAGTTCGCCGAAGCTCTGGATGATGTGGCCGGCGTCACCGTGCAGCAGGATCGCCTTGGTGGCGGCGATGTTGAGCGACAGCCGCAGCAATGTGGTGAACAGCAGCAGCGACGGAAAGGATGAAAGCGACACGGCCGACGGCGCATACAGGGCCGACATCAGCAGCAGCACGCTCAGCGTGATGTTGACCGCCAGCAGCGCGTCGATCAGCGGTGGCGGAAGCGGCAGGATCATCAGGCCGATGATGGCGATCACCAGGCCGGCGGTGGCCAGTTCGCCGCCGAAGGGCCGGCGCGTGCGGGCGGGTTTGCGCGGTGTCACGGTGTTTCCTGGCGCGTCTGCCGGCGCCGGGTTTCGGCGTCGACCTTCAGTTGTTCCACCCAGTGCAGCATCAGGCCGACGACCTGGTAGCACTCGCGCGGAATGGCCGCACCCAGCGCCACCTTGTAGAGCGTGCGGGCCAGCGCCGGATTGACGATGACCGGCACGTCCAGCCGTTCGGCTTCGGCGCGTATGGCCAGTGCGGTGGCGTCGTGGCCCTTGGCCAGCACCTGAGGCACGCCGCCGCGCTGGTAGCCGATGGCCACCGCGAAGTGGGTCGGGTTGGCGACGACCAGTCGGGCCTTCGCGACCCCTGCCGCGGGATCCTCGTTCAGCAGTTCCTGGGCCAGTTCCCGGCGCACCTGTTTCACTTCGGGGTTGCCGTTCTGCTCCTTGTTTTCGCGCTTGACCTCGTCTTCGCTCATGCGGTGTTCACGCATGAAGATGAATCGTTGTATGCCGTAGTCGATCAGCGCGAACACCACGAACAAACCTACCGCGATGAAAAGCAGCCGCATCAGCAGCTCCCACATCATCACGCCCAGCAGCGCGGGCGAACGACCGGTGGCGCCCACCAGCAGTGGCAGCAGGTCGCGTCCGCTGCTGAAGAGCAGGCCGAACAGCACCAGGCCCTTGAGTGTCATGGTCCCTGCTTCCATCGCGGCCTTCATGCCGAAGATCTTCTTCAGGCCGGCGGCCGGACTCACCGCGTCCAGTTTCAGCATGACGGGCTTTGCCGACATGGTCATGGAGCCCTGCAGCATCAGCGCCAGCACCGCGCCGAGCAGGGTGGCCAAGGAAAACGGCAGGGACAGCAGCAGCAGTTCGCCGCCCATGGCGAGCAGCAGCGGGCCGGCCGGCTCGTCGGCCCGCGGCAGGTGCTGCCACACCATGGCGAAGAGCCGCGTCAACCGGTCCATCATGAAACCCGCCGAAAGCCACAACGCACCCGCCGCCGCCGCCACCACACCGGCAGAGGCGACGTCCGTGCTGGTGATCGACTCGCCGTCCTCGCGGGCATCAAGCAGCTTCTTCGGCGTGGGGGGTAGCTTTTTTTCGTCGGACATGGCTTACCGGGGAAGGTGCGGCAGCCCGCGTCAGGCCAGCATGCCGGCCGGCATCGCCAGGCCCATGCCCTGGAATTCCTGCGCGCCGTAACGTGCGAACGACATGCTGAACATGCCGGCCATGCCCGGCATCTGCTGCGCCATCTGCAGGTATTGCTGGAGCATGTTCTGGATCTCGCCCAGACAGGCTTGCTGCATGTCCGGCGTGTAATGCTGCAGCGGCCGGTCGGATTCGCGGGCCATCTCGGCCGGCACGTAACCCCGGTTCCAAAGCGCCTGCGCCGCGGCGCGCCTGCCCTGTTGCTGGTCGAGCCGGTTCAGGCCGTTCTGGTCGTGGATCACCTGGCCGTTGCCCTGGTCGATCATGTTGCCGTTGCGGTCCACGGCGACCTCGCTGGGGTCGTACTGGCCGAACCGGTTCATGGCCTGGCCCGCCATGAATTCGGACGACAGGCTCGAATCCAACGGCGTCACGCCCAGATCGCCGGGGCCGCTGATGCCGGTCACCAGCGCGCCGGTGCCGTCGGGTGAACGGATGGCGGCGCTGTCGACATAGTCGGCCACGCCCGGCTGCGGTTTGCCCCCCTTGCCGTCGCCCATCAGCAGGCTGACCTGGGTGCCGTCCTTGAGCGTGAGCATCACGTCTTTTTTCATGGTGCCCAGTTCGCGTCCGTTCTGGTCGACGTGCGGGTCGCCCCAGAACTTCAGGTCGACGTTCTGTTCGGTGCCGTCCGCGTTCTGGATCCGTACGGACGAGTCGGCCTTGTTGACGGTGATCTTGTTCCTGCCTGCCTGGATGGTGGTGCTGGTCGGGCTCTGGTCTCGGATCTGCGTCTGCGCGGGTGACCGGTTTTCCCACCGGCAACCTTGCTGGTCGGTGCGATAGTCATGGGGGTTGCGACCCCGGCAGCGGGCTGCGATCTGCTGCTGGTTCTGGGCGAAGAAATTCGAATAGTTCTTCCACGGGCAGGCGTGGGCCTGCCGCTGCATGTGCGAGAAGAATCGGTCGGCTCCGTCGAGCGGCTGTTGGGTGGAATAGCCGACGCTGGGCATGAATCCGGTGGGGTTTGGTTGGAACATGGGACCTCGGTGTAAGTGTCTGGATGAATTGAATCTGCGGCGGGATCGGGGCTGTGTTCATCGATCGGAGAGCGGCACCCCCTTTCCGGGCCAGGGCCGAGGGCAGGTGCATGCGGACATCAGTCCAGCACCCGGGGCGTCACCAGAAAGAGCCGCTCGGTGCGTACCGTTTCCCGCGAACGCTGGCGAAAGATCGCGCCGATCATGGGCAAGTCGGACAGCACCGGTATGCCGGCCTGGTTCCTGCCGGAACTCTCCACCGCATAACCGGCCAGCAGCAGGCTTTCGTCCTGTCGCACGAAGGCCTGGGTGCCGATCTGGCTGCGGGTGACGACCGGCAGGTCGCCCACGGTTTCGCTGGTCGATATCTGGCCGTCCTGCACCTGCACGTCGAGCCGGATGCGGTAACCCTGCGGGCCCATCGTCGCCATCGGGGTGACCTTCATGTCGAGCCCGGCGGACACGTTGAACAGCGAAGAGCTCTGGTAACCCGGCACCTTCACATAGAAGGTCCTCTCGCTGCTCATCACCGCCGCGACGTTGTTGAGCGTGGCCACCTTGGGCCGCGAGCTGACGCGGGCCTGGCCGGTTTTTTCGAGCGCCGCGATGCGCGCAAGCAGCGCCCGGCCGGAATGCCCCAGCACGGCCGTCAGCACTCCGCCGTCCGAACGGGCGGGCGGCGTGCCGCTGCGTGCATCGAGGCGATTTCCGCGCAGGTTCCAGTCGACGCCGACCTCGGCCAGCGCGTTCTCGGATATGTCGAGGATCTGCACCGCGATCTCGACCATGCGCGGCTGGGTGTCGAGGCTGGCAATCAGGGCCTGGTAGGCCGGCATGCGTTCAGGCAGGTCGCGCACGATGACGTTGTTGCCGGCGCTGTCGGCCATGATCACCGGCAGGTTCTCGTCCTGGCGACGTTCTCCGTCCAGCGCCGAGCCGGTGTCGCCGGACGATGATTTCCCGAACGGAGGCGTGGTGACGAAATTGGTCGACCGGCCGCCCTGCCGGCTGCCGTTGCCGATCGGCGATGAAACCGCTCGCGGTTCCAGGTTCAGGCTCCTGCGCAGGCTCATGGTTCCGGTATCCACCGCCGAGCCGGACTGGGCCGCGCCCAGTTCAGGTGCCATGGACGGGGTTCCGCCGTCAAGCCCGACCAGTGCGTTCATGCGGTCGTTGTGGGCGCTGAGCGCGGCGGCACCCGCACCACCCGCCGGATTGCCGGCGGATCCATACAAGGCCTGCATCACCGATGCCAGGCCCTGCATCACCTCGCCCTTGCCGGTCATGCGGTCGGCGGCCCAGGCGAAACGCAGCGGAAAGACCCTGGTGACGGAGCGGCCGCCGATCTGGGTGCGTTTCTCCAGCTGCACCGCCACTTCGCGGATCACGTCCACATATTCCTGCGGGCCTGCCACCAGTGCGGTGTTGGCCCCCAGGTCGTAGACGATGGGAAACCGCGGGTCGCTCACGTTCAGCCGGTCCAGGGTTTCGCGCAGGGACTGGACGGACGCCAGGTTCAGGCGGATGAGCGTGCTGCGCATGCCCTGCGATGCCGAGAAATGCAGCACTGCGCCGTTGTAGTAGTAGGTGAACCCGTAGGAAAGTGCCAGCAGGTCGATGAACTGACGAGGTGTCAGGTCGAACGTGCCTACCACGGTGCCTTCCACGTCGGCACCTACCGTCACGACCATCCCCTGGCTGGCACCGAAGTCGCGCAACACGTCTTTCAGCGGCTTGCCATTGACGACGTACTTGACGTTGGCGCTGAGCCACTTGACCGGCATCGCGTGCGCGTTCGCCCCAGCCAGACCCAGGCTCAGGCCCAGGACGAATGTGGTGATCCAGGTGATCCAGGCCTGCCTGGTTGTGCCGTCGAACATCGTGCCTCCATTGCAGCGCTCACTCCCATGAGGCGTTCACTGCAGTAGGCCAAGGCCCGCGGTCACGCAACCGCGTGAAAGCGAAACGATCGACCGACGCCCGAAATGACGAAAAAACAGGCGAAGGCAGGCTGGAAAAGACGAAACCGGCCGCTGACAGGCGGTGTGGATGTCAGCCGGATTCGGGCGATTTCAGGTGTTCCTGAGGTATTGCACGAAACTGTAGGCCAGCCCGTCGGCTGCGGTCGCGTCGACACGGCGCGCCTCTTGCCAGGCGGCCGTGTCGAGTGACGGCGCCCAGGCGTCGCCGGTGAATTCGCGGTGGATTTCGGTGACTTCGGCGCTGTGGGCGAAGGGCAGGGCTTCGGCGTAGATCTGCGCGCCGCCGATGACCCAGACGTCGGCCGCTTCGGCGCAGAGAGCGAGCGCCGCGGGCAGCCCGTCGGCGCGCTCGGCACCTGCCGCGGACCAGTCCGCCTGGCGGGTGACGACAATGTTGCGCCGGCCGGGCAAGGGCCGGAAACGTTCCGGCAACGAGTCCCAGGTCTTGCGTCCCATGATCACCGGGCAGCCGCGGGTGAGTTCACGAAAATGCGCCATGTCTTCCGGCAGGTGCCAGGGCAGGGCGTTGTCGCGGCCGATCACGCCGTTGGCGGCGCGGGCGAAGATCAGGTGCACACGTGACGCCATCTCAGACCGCGACCGGTGCCTTGATCGCAGCATGGCTCTGGTAGTCCTCGACGCCGAAGTCCTCGAATTCGTAGTCGAAGATGGAATCCGGCCTGCGGTGGATCTTCAATACCGGGTAGGGGAACGGCGCGCGGGACAGTTGTTCGGCCACCTGTTCCTGGTGGTTGGCATAGATGTGGCAGTCGCCGCCGGTCCAGATGAAGTCGCCGACGTCCAGGTCGCATTGCTGCGCCACCATGTGGGTCAGCAGGGCGTAGCTGGCGATGTTGAAGGGCACGCCCAAAAAGATGTCGGCGCTGCGCTGGTAGAGCTGGCAGCTGAGCTTGCCGCGGCCGCCGGCTAGCGTAGCGGGCGCGACGTAGAACTGGAAGAACGCATGGCAGGGCATGAGCGCCATCTGGTCGAGTTCGGCCACGTTCCAGGCGCTGACGATGATGCGGCGCGAATCGGGGTTCTTCTTCAGCGTGTCGATCACCTGCGCGATCTGGTCGATGTGGCCGCCGTCCGGCGTGGGCCAGCTGCGCCACTGCACGCCGTAGATGGGGCCCAGTTCGCCGTCTTCGCGCGCCCATTCGTCCCAGATGCTGACATTGCGCTCCTTCAGCCAGTGGTTGCTCGAAGAACCGGTAAGGAACCACAGCAGCTCCTGGATGATGGACCGCAGGTGCACCTTCTTGGTGGTCACCAGCGGGAATCCCTCGGCCAGGTCGAAACGCATCTGGTAGCCGAACACGCTGGTGGTGCCGGTGCCGGTGCGGTCGGCTTTCTGCACGCCGTTGGCCAGGACATGGCGGACGAAGTCCTCGTACTGGGTACGGACTGGGCGGGCGGATGAGTGTGTGGTGTTGGGCATGGCGGGCTGATTTTAAAAGCCCTTCGAAGGCCCGCGACAATCGCTGCCAATGTCATCGCCAGCCGCTCTGCAACCGACCCTTTTCCTGCGAACCTTCTCACGCGGCGACGGCCTGCTGGGCATGTCGCCTTCGCCCGGCCTGGCGGCGCGCGGCGACCGGGTGACGCTGGCATGGACCACGGTGCCCGGCCAGGAAGCGGCGTTCGCCGCTCTGGGTTTTCATGCGGTGCCCCGGGACCGCCTGCAATGGCGCGGGGAACAGGCGGAGGCGGAAGCGCTGGTGGATGTCTCTCCACGCATCTGGACCCTGCAGCGCGAAGACGACTTCGGCGACTTCTACGCCGACCGTGTGCCTACCTTGCGCGACAAGGGCTGGGCCGTCACCGTGATGCCGGGTTTCGCCCACCGGCCGGTGCCGGTCGGCGGATGGCGACTGCTGCTGGCCGGCGAACAGGCCGACGGTGCACCGGCCGTCACCTCCGGCGGGCTGTCGCTCAATCGCCGCGAAGGTTCTTGGCTGCTGTCGCTGGGCGTCGACGTCGAAGGCGAATCGCTGGACCTGGCGCCGCTGCTGGCCGACCTGCTGAAACGCGAGGCCCGCTGGCGCGATGCCCAAGCGCTGGCCGGGATCGCCGACGACGAACCGGTCAGGCTGCGCATGCCCGGCGGCAGGCGCATCGAGGCCCAGGCCGCGCCGCTCAAGGCCATCGTGGCGGCCATGCTGGATCTGCTGACCGACCCGCGCCGGGCCGCCGGGCCGCTGCGCCTGTCGTCATGGGACGCCGACCGGGTGGAAGCGCTGCGCCGGTCGCTCGCCAGCAGCCAGTCGTCGCGCGCGGGGCCGTCCGGAGCCTGGGCGCTGGCAGGCGCCGAAGGCATCGGCGAGCTGGCCGGGCGACTGACCCGTGCGGGCGCGCCGCCGGCGGTCGAGCCGCCAGGCGGCCTGGGCGTGACCTTGCGCGGCTATCAGCGCGAAGGCCTGGCCTGGCTGCAATACCTGCGTGCCCATGACCTGGCCGGCATCCTGGCCGACGACATGGGCCTGGGCAAGACGGCACAGGTGCTGGCCCATCTGCTGCTGGAAAAACAGCAGGGCCGCGCCGACCGGCCGTCGCTGGTGGTGGTGCCGACCTCGCTGGTCTTCAACTGGCTGGCCGAGGCGCAGCGGGTGGCGCCTGCCCTGAGCGTGCTGGTGCTGCAGGGTGCGGACCGGCGCGACCGGTTCAAGGACATGCCGGCTTTCGACCTGGTCATCACTACCTACCCGCTGGCCTGGCGCGACCTCGACTGGCTGCGGCCCCAGCCCTGGCATCTGCTGATGCTGGACGAGGCGCAGGTCACCAAGGACGCCACCGGCCGGGCCGCGCGCGCCATGCGCCGGCTGAATGCCCGCCACCGCCTGTGCATCACCGGCACGCCGCTGGAAAACCACCTCGGCGAGCTGTGGTCGCAGTTCGACTTCCTGCTGCCGGGGTTCCTGGGCGACACCCGCAGTTTCCAACGGCTGTGGAAGAAGCCGATCGAGGTCGGCGGCGAGACCGCGCGGGCGGAACTACTGGCGCGCCGGGTGCGTCCCTTCATCCTGCGGCGACGCAAGCAGGACGTGGCACCCGAGCTGCCGCCGCGGGTGGAAACCATCGAACGTGTGCCCTTGCTGGGCCACCAGCGGGTGCTGTACGAAAGCGTGCGGGTGGCCGCGGACAAACAGGTGCGGCGGGTGCTGCAGCGGACCGGTTTCGCGGGCGCGCAGATCCAGGTGCTGGATGCCTTGCTGAAACTGCGCCAGGTGTGTTGCGACCCGCGGTTGCTGCGCGACACCGCGACCGTGCCCGGCATGGAACACGCCAAGCTGGACCGGTTGTGCGAGATGCTGCCGGCGCTGGTCGAGGAAGGCCGGCAGGTGCTGGTGTTCTCGCAATTCACCGCGTTGCTGAAGCTGGCCGGCGATGCCTTGTCGGCACTGCCCGCGCCGCTACCCTGGCTGGCGTTGACCGGCGATACACCGCCTGCCGACCGTGGGCCCTTGGTGGCACGTTTCCAGGCCGGCGAAGTGCCGGTGTTGCTGGCCAGCCTGAAAGCCGGCGGCACCGGCCTGAACCTGACGGCGGCAGACGTGGTGATCCATCTCGATCCCTGGTGGAATCCGGCGGTGGAAGAACAGGCGACTGCGCGTGCTCACCGCATCGGGCAGACCCGGACGGTGTGGGTCTATCGTTTCATCGCCGAAGGCAGCATCGAGGAACGCATGCGGGAGTTGCAGGCGCGCAAGGCGGCTCTGGCCGCCGGCATGCTGGGTAACGATGTGGAAGGCGCGGTGAAGTTCGGGCTGGCCGAGATCGACGGGCTGCTGGCGCCGCTTGCGTGAACATGGCTTGATACAGCGCCGGCACGGATTTCGTTTCCAATCCGTACACGTCCGCGTGCGAGCGCCGGGCACACTGGAAACACATTCGAAAAGAGGAGCCACCATGTCGCAATTCGCCACCGTTACCGGCCACGTCACCTACATGCCGGGAGACGGCACGCCCCTGGAGATTCCCAAGGGCCGCATCGAGGTGGACCTGGCGCCCGACAGCGCCACCGTCAGCTGGGAGCAGGCCGACGGGGTGGTCGGCCTGACGGCGATGCCCCGCCAACAGTTCGACGATTACGTCGCCGCGGGCAGCATCACGCTGTAGCCGGTTTCATGCGCCCCTGATCAGGCGCTCTGTCTCACGATGATCTCGAACCCGATGTCCCGCAGGGCATCGGGAACCGGACCCCCTTCGGCTCTCCTCATGATCCAGTCGGCGGCCTGCGCGCCTATGCCGGCACCGTCGATCCGCACCGTCGTCAATGCGGGCGCGGTATCCGCCGAGAAAGCCAGGTCCCCGAAGCCGACGACAGCCAGTTGTCCGGGAACCGAAAGTCCCATTTCGCGCGCTTCGATCAAGGCGCCCAGCGCCACCATGTCGGTGCTGCAGAACACCGCATCCGTCTGCGGATACGCAGCCAGCAACTCCCGCAATGCCCGCCGCCCCGCCCCCAGCGGCGCATGTGCCGAAAACCTTATGGTGGGCACCTCGCGGCCTGGCGAGAGCAAACCGTGTCGGCGCAGACGTTCGGTGAAGGCAAGACCCCGCCGCAAGGCCCGCGGATCTTCGCCGGTCAGCAGGCCGGCATGCCGGAACCTGCGCGATGCGAAGAAATCGGCCACCGCCAAACCCACGCCTTCATGCGAGAACCCGATCAGCATGTCGACCGGCCGGTCGGTCAGGTCCCAGGTTTCGACCACCGGCACACCCGATGCCGCCAGCCGCGTACGCGCCGGTTCGGACTGCACGATGCGGGTCAGGATGATGCCGTCCGGCCGGCGGCTGATCAGGTTCTGCAGGACGGTGTCCTCGTCCGGCTCTTCATAACCGCTTTCGCCCAGCATCAGCTGGTAACCGCGCCGGCCCAGGGTCTGGCTCAGTGCGTCGACGGTCTGGCTGAACACCGGCCCGCTGATGGCCGGCACCAATGCCGCCACCAGCCGGCTGCGGCCGGAAGCCAGCCCGCCCGCCAGCAGGTTGGGCACGTAACCCACCTTGTCGATGGCCTCGCGCACGACAGCCACCGTGGACGCCGGCACCTGGGCCGGTGCGTTGATGACTCGCGAAACCGTCTGGGTGGAGACTTTCGCGGCCAGCGCCACATCGACCAGGGTGGCCCGGCCGGATCCGCGGCGCGGGCGGCGCGGTTTGGGCGGCGTGCCCGGAACAGCTCGGTCGCCGGTTTTTTCCGGCGTGCCATCGTCTTGCGGTTGGGTCAAAAAATGTCTCCTTGAATCGCATGGGGTTCCGGCAGGTCCGGCTGGCGGCGATTCTAGGAGAGCAAGTCAGTGGGTGCGTGCTTTCGTCTTGCGGCGCCAGATGACGATGCCGGTGACCGAAAGCATGGCCACCATCAGTCCCATGGCGGACATCAATATGCGGCCCGGCAGGCCCAGGATGCGGCCGGAATGCAGCGGGAACTGAAGCTGGGCGAAGACATCGGCGACAGTTCCCTTCCAGGGCACGTTTTCGCCCAGGATGCGGCCGTCGCGAGCGTCCACATAGAGATTGGCCAGGCCCATGCCGCCGTTGGCGTCGTCGCCACCCGGCGGGAAGAAAGACACGTTGTAGAAACCGAAGGGCGCGTCGTAGTACAGGCCGCCCGGGGGGGATTCGAATCCACGCCGCACGGCTTCGTCGCCGCCGATCTTCAGGGCCTCGGCAAAACCGATGCGCGGTTGCGGTGCCTCGCCCGGCCTGGCCATGGGCAGGGTTTCATAAGGGCCCGGAGTGGTTCTGGTAACCAGCGACATCAGCGGAAAGAAGACTTCGCGCCGCAGGTTCAGCGAGAACGAGGTGAAGGCCAGCACCAGGATCACCAGCCAGACCCACAGGCCGCCCGCCCTGTGCAGGTCGAAGTTGAGTTTGTAGCCGCCGGCCGCCCAGCGGACCGTCCAGGCCGGCCGCCATCGTTTCAGCCAGCCGGCCGGCGGGCGATGGGGGGCCGTCGAGTTTTTCGACGGCGGCCTGAGGCGGCGCGGCCAGGTGAGGTACATCGCCACGAAGCTGTCGAACAGCCACACCAGCGCGACCGTGCCCATCAGCCAGAAACCCCAGCGGTCGCTGCCCCAGAAGGCGGGTGCGTGCAGGCTGGTGTGCACATCGCGCAGGAAGGGCATCAGGCTGCGGCGCGACAGCGAGACCGAGGTGGAGTCACGCTGGCCGACGATGCGGCCGGTGACGGCGTCCACATACACCCAGTTGTGGTCGAGCACAAAGGGTTTGCCGGTGGCGGCGTCGGTGCGCGGGCTGACGAAAAAGCCCATGGTGTGGCCTTCCTCGTAGGCCAGCGTGAGGTAGTCGACCCGCACGCGAGGATCGGCGGACTCGACGGTCCGCGCCAGTTCGAGCGGATCGCGACCGGGGCCGCGGCTGTCGGTGGTGAGGATGTCGGCGTTGAGCCATTCATCCAGTTCGTGGTCCCAGGACGTGACCGCGCCGGTGAGGCCGGCCACGATCAGGAACAGCGCGATGAAAAGGCCGAGCCAGCGGTGGACGGTGGTGAAGAGCGCCCGCATCGGCCTGTGTTCCCGGCGACGCTCAGAAGTCGACCGACGCGGTCAGGCTGAAGATGCGCGGAGCACCCACGACGAGGTAACCAGCGCCCGGATAGCCGCCGACCGAGGACCAGTAGCGCTTGTCGCCCACGTTGTCCACGCGGGCGCGCAGGGTGAGGGCCTTGCCGTTGAATTCGGTCAGGTAGCGCGCCCCGATGTCGACACGGGTCCAGCTCGGCACCGCCTGTGTGTTGGCCGCATCGGCGTATTCCCTGCCGGTATGGATGACACGGCCGTTCAGTGCCAGGCCCCGCACGCCGGGCACGTCCCAGTCCACGCCCAGGTTGGCTTGTTCGTTCGGCACGCCGATGACGTCCTTGCCGTCGGTCAGGCCGCCGGCCGAACGGCGTTGCGTGGCGTCGAGCAGGGTCAGGCCGCCCAGCACGCGCAGGCCCCGCACCGGCTGGCCGAAGGCGGCGAATTCCACGCCCTGGTTGCGCTGCTTGCCGAACACGCCGTAGACGTTGTTGACCACGTAGGCGCTCGGTTTGTCGGTCGAGAAGAAGGCCACGCTGGCACCGATGTTGCCGCCGTCGTACTTGACACCGATCTCCTTCTGCTTGGACACGTAGGGCGAGAAGATCTGGCCGGGATTCACGATGCCGGTGCCGCTGGCGGTGTCGCCCTTGACCAGGCCTTCGATGTAGTTGGCGTAGACCGAGACGTCGGGGCGAATCTTGAACACCACGCCAGCCACCGGGGTGGTGCGACTCTTGTCGTAGGTGTTGAGTTGCGCGCCGGTGTTGTAGTCGAAATTGGTATCTTCGATGGTCTGGTAGCGGGCGCCTACGGTGAGCAGCAGGCGGTCCTGCAGCAGCGACAGGGTGTCGGCGACAGCGAAGCTCTGGGTCTTGATGCGCTCGACTTCACGCGGGCTGCCGAGCACGCCGCCGGTGAAGAAGTTGGTCGCCGGGGAAGCGACTGCGAAGGGCGTGTACAGATTGTTGGCAACGCCGGCGAAGTTGGAAAACGCGTAGGCGTTCTTTTCCTTCGAATCGAAAGCCGAAGCCGACACGGTCAGCGTGTGTTTGACCTCGCCCGTCACCAGTTTGCCGCGCAGACCGATTTCACCGGTGAGGATTTCGTTGCGGCGGGTGTTGTCGAAACGGTAGGCGCTGATGCCGCCGACGCTGTCGGTCGTGGTGACGCTGGCCAGCGCATTGTTCTCACGACCGTGGCGCACCCCGCCCGCAGCCCAGGCGGTCCAGTTGTCGTTGATGTCGTATTCGCCGCGCACCGTGCCGAACACGTCCTTGTCGTTGGAGTAGGTCCAGGGCTGGGCAAAGTTGCGGCTGGCGTCGGGAGCGGCCGGAATCGCCAGGCCGAAGCCCGGCGTCACCGACGGGCGCGGCTGGCTCAGCTTGTGTTCCTGGTAGCCGAGGTCTGCCGACAGGCGTACGTCGCGGCTGCGCCAGTCGATGCCGACGGATGCGGCGGTCATCTGCTGTTTTTCGTTGTCCACACCGGTGCCGCCGTCGCGGCGAGCCAGGTTCAGGCGAATGCCGGTTGCCTGGTCCGGGCCGAAGCGGCGGGAAATGTCGGCTGCGGCGTAACCCTGGCCGCCGGTCTGGCCGCCCACGGTGATGCGGTTCAGGTCTTCATTGCCGGCGCGCTTGGGCACCACGTTGATCAGGCCGCCGATACCGCCGCCGGCCACCGAGCCAGCGCCTGCGCCGCTCAGGAAGGTGTTTGCGCCACGGAAGAGTTCGACTCGCTCGACGAATTCGGTCGCCATGTACTGGCGCGGTACCAGTCCGTAGAGGCCGTTGTAGGCAATGTCGTCCGAAAAGACAGTGAACCCGCGGATGAAAAAGGTTTGCTGGAAATTGCCGAAACCGCGTGCCTGGCGCACGGAGGCGTCGTTCAGCAACACATCGCCGATGCTCTGGGCCTGCTGGTCCAGGATGAGTTCGTTGGTGTAGTTGGTGGTGGAAAACGCAGTGTCCATGATGTCCTGGTTGCCCAGGATGCCTACACGACCGCCCCGAGCCACCTGGCCGCCGGCGAATGGTTTGGCCAGGCCCTCGGCCGAGGCGTCTGCGCTGGCGTTGACGGTCACCGTCTTGAGCGTTGTACCGGTGTCGGCTGTCTGGGCCGAGACGCCGGCTGCGGCGAGGGTCAGCAGCGCAGCGGCGGCGAGAGGAGTGAGGGCGGGACGGCGCATGGACATGGTGGTTGTTGTGACTTTACGAAATGAATGCAAATGAGAACTTGTTTCATTTTAGAAGTCGCGTCGTTGTTTTAATGCCGAAACCCGGGGTACTCGCGGTCCTCTCGAACCGCGAGCAAGGGTAAACCCTTAAAAATCGACCGTCGCACTGATCACCGCCGTGCGAGGGGCACCCAGCACCAGGTACCCGGAGCCCGACGAACCGCCCGCCGATGCCCAGTAGTTGCGGTCGGTCAAGTTGTTGATCCGGCCGCGCAGGGTGAGCACCCGACCGCCCACTTCGGTGGTGTAGCGCAGGCCGGCGTCCAGGCGCGTCCAGCCCGGCACACGAAGCTTGTTGGCCGCGTCGGCATAGAACCGGCCGGTGGTGATGAACTGGCTGTCGACCGCCAGGCCGTTGACGCCCGGCACCGCCCATTCGACGCCGACGTTGGCTTGTGCATCCGGAACGCCGATGACCTTGTTGCCGTTCGTCGCGCCGCCAGCGCTGCTGATCTGTTCGGCACGCAGGAAGGTGATGCCGCCCAGCACCTTCAGGCCGCGCATCGGCGTACCGAAGGCGGTCAGTTCGACGCCCTGGTGTTTGTCTTCGCCGGCCACGCTGTAGACCTTGCTGGTCGGATCGAGGTAACCGCTGGGCTTCTTGGTCGTGAAGTAGGCGATGCCGGCGCCGATGGTGCCGCCGTCGTACTTGGCACCGATCTCTTTCTGCTTCGAGACATACGGCGAGAACAGCTGGCCGACGTTCACGGCGGTGCCGGGAGCCGTGGTGGCCGCGCTCAGGCTCTCGATGGCGTTGGCGTACACCGACACGTCCTTGCGGACCTTCCACACCGCGCCGACCACCGGCGAGTTGTGCGACTTGTCGTATTCGGCGGACATCGCGCCTGTGTTGTAGTTGAAGCCCTGGGTGTGGATGTTCTGGTGGCGCACGCCGACCGTGGCCAGCACGGTGTCGTCCAGGAAAGACAACGTGTCGCCGACGGCGAAGCTGTCGAACTGATTGCGGATGGTGGTGAGTGGAGCGCTCAACACACCACCGACAGTGGCGTTGGTCGTCGGCAGGCTGCGGTCCACCGGGTTGAAAAGGTTGGTCGCCAGACCACCGGTGGTGCTCCAGGCATAGGCGTTCCGCGAATCCAGCCGGTAGGTGGAAGCCGCCGCCACCAGGGTGTGGCCGACCGGGCCGGTCTGCAACCTGGCGCGAAGGCCGGCTTCGGCGCTGTCGACCTGGTCCTTGCGGTAATTGCTGGCGCGATAGGTGGTGCCCGCGCCGGTGCTGCCGTTGGTCACGGTCAGGTTGGCGAGGGTGTTCGACTCGGTGCTGCGCCGGCCGCCGTAGGCTGCCCAGCCGGTGACGCCCGGGCTGAAGTCGTATTCCGCGCGCAGGGTGCCGAAGGCGTCGCGTTCGTTGGAGAAGGACCAGGGCTGGGCCCAGTTGCTGGTGTTGTTCGGGGCGGTCGGCACGCTGGTCACGGCAGCGGCCATGGTCACGTTGGTGCGGGTGCCGGACAGCTTGTTGTCCTGGTAACCCACGTCTGCCGACAGGCGCAGGTCGCGGCCGCGCCAGTCCAGCCCGAGTGCCAGCACGTCGACCTTGGCCTGTTCGCGGTCCACACCGGTGCCGCCTTCGCGGTGCACCGCGTTCAGGCGGATGCCGGTCGAATTGTCCGGCCCGAAACGACGCGAGATGTCGGCCGCGATGTGTTTCTGGCTGCCGCTGGCGCCGCTGACGGTCACCTGGCTCATGTCTTCGTCGAGCGCACGTTTAGGCAGCAGGTTGATGCTGCCGCCGATGCCGCCACCGCCGGGTGCCGCGCCGGTCAGGAAGTTGCTGGCGCCGCGCAACACCTCGACCCGTTCGAACAATTCGGCCGCCACGTACTGGCGGGGCAGCAGGCTGTACAGGCCGTTGTAGGCGATCTCGTCCGAACTCAGCAGAAAGCCGCGGATGAAATATGACTCCTGGAAGTTGCCGAAACCGCGCGCGACACGCACCGACGGATCGTTCTTCAGCACGTCGGCAACGCTGCGGGCCTGCTGGTTCTGGATGAGTTCGTTGGTATAGCTGGTCGCCGCGAAGGGCGTGTCCATGTAGTCCTGCGTGCCGAGGATGCCGGCACGTGCGCCGCGCGCCACCTGGCCGCCGGCATAGGGTTTGCTCAGGCCCTCGGCGGATGCGTCGGCGCTGGCGTTGACGGTGACCGTCTTGAGGGTGGTGGTATCTGTGCCGGAGGTCTGCGCGGTGGCTGCGGCGGAAGACAGGGCCAGCAGCACCGCGGCGGTGATGGGCGAAAGGGCGGGGCGGAAGATGGACATGACCGGTGTTTTCGCGGATTTTTAGACGACGAATGCAAATGAGAACCTGTTGCATTTTAAAGTTGCACCCGTTGTTTGCTTGACTATTTCCGTGCGAAAGGAGTGGATACCGATACCAAGGTATCCGGCTGGTATCTGCGCTTCAAGCGCTCGCCGCCCAGGGCACCTGCGCAAAATGCTCCGCCAGGTATTGCACCAGCGCCTGCACCCGCGCCGGCTTGGCCCGGCCTGGCGGGCTGACGATGTGCAGGGCGATGGGCGGCGTCTGCCACTCCGTCAGCGCTGCCTCGACCGCACCCGAACGCAGGTCGTCCCATACCAGGAACTCGGGCTGCATCGCCAGGCCCAGCCCGGCCTTGAGGGCGGGCACCAGGGCCTCGGCGTTGTTGGCCATCAGAACAGGTTTGACCACCTGCGAAAACTCACCCTTGCTGCGGTGCTGGAATTTCCAGGCCTCGCCCGAACGGCTCTGGGTGTAGCGCAGCGCTCGGTGGCCGGCCAGCTCGCGCGGATGCTGCGGCCGGCCGTGCCGTTCGAAATATTCCGGCGACCCGACCAGCATCAGCCGCACCGTGCACAGCCGGCGTGCCAGCAGGCTGGAATCGGGCAGATTGCTGATGCGCAGGGCCATGTCAAAACCCTGGGCGACCACGTCGATCTGCTCGTCGCTGTAGTGCAGGTCGAGCGTCACTTCGGGATGCAGCGCCATGAAGGCGGGCAGGGCGGGCGCCAGGTGCGATATGCCGAAGGACATCGGTGCGGCGATGCGGATGGTGCCGCGCAGCGTCTTGGACTGCTCGGTCACCTCCGCCTCTACCGCCTCGCCCTCGCTCAGGATGCGTGCTGCCCGCTCCAGCGAGGCCTGCCCGCTGGCGGTAAGCGACATGCGCCGCGAGGTGCGGTGGAACAGTGTGGTCCTGAGCCTTGTCTCCAGCCGGGTGAGCGCTTTCGATACGGTGGGCTGCGACACGCCCAGTTCTGCGGCCGCCTTGGCGAATGAACCGGTTTCGGCCACCTTGGCAAAGATGGCCCAGGCTTCGAGATCTGGCAGTCGATTCATTTTCTGATGTGTAATTTTTGGAATGGATGATGTTCCATTGCTTCTATTCTCTTATTGATCATGGAATCCTAAAGTCACTCCATCGCAACAGACAACGCAGGAGAAACACCATGATCGAACGTCGCCCCTTTGCCGGACTCGGCGGTGCCAACCACGGCTGGCTCGATGCCAAGCACCACTTTTCATTCGCCGGCTATCACGATCCGGCACGCATGGGCTGGGGAGCCCTGCGGGTATGGAACGATGACACCATCGCCGCCGGCACCGGTTTCCCGCCGCATGCCCATGCCGACATGGAAATCATCACCTACGTCCGCGAAGGCGCCATCACCCACCAGGACAACCTGGGCAACAGGGGACGTACCGAAGCCGGCGATGTTCAGGTGATGAGCGCCGGCACCGGCATCCGCCACTCCGAATACAACCAGGAACCGGGCACGACGAAGATCTTCCAGATCTGGATCATTCCGGACGGTCGCGGCCAGCCGCCGTCGTGGGGTGCCAAGCCTTTCCCCAAGGGGGACCGTTCGGGCCGTTTCGTGGCGCTGGCCAGCGGCCTGCCGGGCGACGACGAAGCACTGCCGATCCGCAGCAATGCCCGGGTGTTGGGCGCCACGCTGAAGGCCGGTGAAAGCGCCACCTACCTGCTGGGCCGGCACCGTCGGGCCTACCTGGTTCCGGCCAGCGGCGAGGTGGATATCGGCGGCGTGACCTACCAGGCGCGCGACGGCGCCGCGATCCGCGACGAGGAAAGTTTCACCGTCACCGCGTTATCGGATGCGGAACTGATCCTGGTCGATTCGGCGGCCTGAGGCGATCTTTCGAAAACAGCGCAAATCGTCTATCCGGCGGCAGCGGGTGTCCCATAAGGTCGCCACTGCCGCAGCTTTTCTTGCAGCCATTTCGTGCGGCCCACCAACCACGCCCCATCCATGAAACCTTATCTGCTGTCCGCCGCAGCCGGCCTGCTGGTCGGCATCGTCTACGCGGTCATCAACGTGCGTTCGCCGGCGCCGCCGGTCATCGCCCTGGTCGGCCTGCTCGGCATCCTGGCGGGTGAGCAACTGCCGCCGCTGGTGCGCCAGCTGTGGCAACGCAGCCAGCCGGTGCAGACCTCGTGGATCCAGCACCAGGTCAAGCCGCACATGTTCGGTGAACTGCCGAAATGCAAAACCCAACCGGAAGTACGCCAAGATGCCTGATCCAACCTCCCTGCGCACCACCCCCGAACTGATCCTGCACCGGGGTCTTTTCACCACCCTCGACAAGTCGAAGCCGACGGCCAGCGCGGTCGCCATCCAGAACGGCAAGTTCCTGAAGGTGGGTCAGGATCACGAGGTCATGCCGCTCGCCGGCAATGACACGAAGATCATCGATCTGCGCGGAAGACGTGTGCTGCCGGGACTGATCGACAACCACCTGCACATCATCCGCGGCGGCCTCAACTACAACATGGAGCTGCGCTGGGACGGCGTGCGGTCGCTGGCCGACGCCATGGACATGCTGAAGCGCCAGGTGGCCATCACACCTGCCCCGCAGTGGGTGCGGGTGGTGGGCGGTTTCACCGAACACCAGTTCATCGAAAAGCGCCTGCCGACCATCGACGAACTGAACGCGGTGGCGCCCGATACACCCGTGTTCCTGCTACATCTGTACGACCGGGCGCTGCTCAACGGCGCCGCCATGCGTGCCGTGGGCTACACCAAGGACACCCCGCCGCCGCCCGGTGGCGAGATCGTGAAAGACGCCGCCGGCAACCCCAACGGTCTGCTGCTGGCCAAACCCAACGCGGCCATTCTTTATGCGACGCTGGCCAAGGGCCCCAAGTTGCCCTACGAATACCAGGTGAACTCCACCCGGCATTTCATGCGCGAGCTGAACCGACTGGGCGTGACCGGCGCCATCGACGCCGGCGGCGGCTTCCAGAACTATCCCGACGACTATCAGGTCATCCAGGAACTGGCCGACAAGGACCAGCTCACCATCCGCCTGGCCTACAACCTGTTCACCCAGAAACCCAAGGCCGAAAAAGAGGACTTCCTGAACTGGACGGCCACCTCGAAATACAAGCAGGGCACCGACTATTTCCGCCACAACGGTGCGGGTGAAATGCTGGTGTTCTCAGCTGCCGATTTCGAGGACTTCCGCCAGCCGCGACCCGACATGGCGCCCGAGATGGAGGGTGAACTCGAAGATGTGGTGCGGGTGCTGGCCGAGAACCGCTGGCCCTGGCGCCTGCATGCGACTTATGACGAAACCATCAGCCGTTCGCTGGATGTGTTCGAGCGGGTCAACCAGGACATTCCGCTGGAAGGCCTGAATTGGTTCTTCGACCATTGCGAGACGATTTCCGACCAGTCCATCGACCGCATCGCGGCGCTGGGCGGCGGCATCGCGGTGCAGCACCGCATGGCCTACCAGGGTGAATATTTCGTCGAGCGTTACGGCCACGGTGCAGCCGAAGCCACGCCTCCGGTCGCCCGCATGCTCGAAAAGGGCGTGAAGGTTTCCGCCGGCACCGACGCCACCCGCGTGGCTTCGTACAACCCCTGGGTCGGCCTGTCGTGGCTGGTCACCGGCAAGACGGTGGGCGGTTTGCAGATGACCCCCCAGCGCAATTGCCTGGACCGCGAAACCGCGCTGCGCATGTACACCGAGAAGGTCACCTGGTTCAGCAACGAAGTGGGCAAGAAGGGCCAGATCGTCGAGGGCCAGTTCGCCGACCTGGTGGTGCCCGACCGCGACTTCTTCGCCTGTTCCGAATCCGAGATCGCCGACACCTCGTCGCTGCTGACCATCGTCGGCGGCAAGGTGGTCTGGGGTGCCGGCGACTTCACGCCGCACGACCAGAACCCGCTGCCGCCGGCCATGCCCGACTGGTCGCCGGTACGCAGGTTCGGCGGCTATGGCGCGTGGGGCGACCAGCAGGCCGCGCCGCTGCAGAACGCCGCCCGAATCGCCGCCGCCTGCGCCTGCGCCAGCAACTGCAATGTGCACGGCCACCACCATGCCAATGCCTGGACCAGCAAGCTTCCGATCGCCGACCTGAAGAGCTTCTGGGGCGCGCTGGGTTGCGCCTGCTGGGCGGTGTGATGGCCCTGGCACGACATCTTCTCGCGCCGGCCGGCGTGCGCTGGGTGGCCATGTTGCTGCTCTGCGCCGCCTACCTGCAAGGCGGGCTCGACAAGGCCTTCGACTTCCCGTCGGCCGTCGCCGAGATGCAGCATTTCGGCATGTCGCCGGCCGGCCCGCTGGCGGCGGCGACCATCGTGCTGGAACTCGGTGCCTCATTGATGATCCTGGCAGGCTTCCAACGCTGGCTGGGCGCGCTGGCGCTGGCGGCCTTCACCCTTTTCGCCACCTTCCTGGCGAACCGGTTCTGGGAGGTTTCGGGGCCGGAGCGTTTCATGATGGAGAACGGCTTCTTCGAACACCTGGGGCTGGTCGGCGCGTTCGTGCTGGTGGCCTGGCTCGATCTGCGCGACGGTGCGGGCGAATGAACATCGCGACCGAACGGCCGTTTCTGGCGCGGCTTTCCGTCGCCATGTTCGCGTTGGTGATGGGCATCGGCGGCCTGGCCGGCGCCTGGGCCGCCGCCGCCCATGCCTTCGGTGCGCCCATCGTCATCAGCCAGGTGCTGCTGTCGCTGGCGCTGCTGAGTTTCTTGCTGCTGTCCATCGCCCACCTGGCCAAGATCGGCCTGCATTTCGGCGCGGTGGTGGAAGAGTTCGAACATCCGATGCGTTCCAGTTTCTTCCCCGCGGTGTCGGTGTCGATGGTGGTGCTGTCCATCGGCGTGCGAGCCTATTCGGAGCCGCTGGCGCGGGTGCTCTGGTGCGGCGGCGCGGCCCTGCACCTGGTGCTGGCGGTGATCCTCATCCGCCGCTGGATCTTGAAGGCGCAGGACGAAAGCGTGCTGACGCCGGCCTGGTTCATTCCGGTGGTCGGCAACATATTGGTGCCGGTCGGCGGTGTGCCGCTGGGTTATGTCGAAGTCAGCTGGTTCTTCTTTTCCATCGGCCTGGTGCTTTGGATCATCTTCTTCACCATCGTGCTGCACCGGGTGCTGTTCGTGCAGGAGATGGGCCAGCGCAGCCTGCCGACGCTGTTCATCCTGCTGGCGCCGCCGTCCATCGGGCTGTCGGCCTACCTGGCCTTCAACCACGGCGTCGCCGGGCCGATGGCCGACATCTTCTACAGCCTGGCGCTGTTCATCGCGATCCTGCTGGCGACGCTGGTGAAACACCTGGCGCACGGCCCGTTCTTCATGAGCTGGTGGGCCATGACGTTTCCGGCCTGCGGCTGGGCCGGGGCATGTATCGCCTATTACCGCGCACGGCCGGCCTGGTACACCGAATCCATCGCGCTGGTGGCGCTGGCCCTGGCCACGATGGTGGTGGCGTGGGTGCTGGCGCGCACCGGCCGGCACATGGTGACCGGAGAGGCCTTCCGCGAGGATTAGGTTTCCGTCTGTAGGTTCTTTTGCGCTTGGAAAGGTTCGTGTCAACACCCGGTGCTAGGCTTCGCCCCTTTGCCGGAAATCCCGGCGCAGGGGAAAACCTGATGACATCCGACGCTGCCGCAACCGACGTTCGTGCGCTCGCGCGAGACTCGCTGGGTTGTGCTTCGGAGCAGCTTCACAACAACCTCGAACTCGCCGGTGACGGTATCAAGTTCCATCGCAAGCGCAGCCTCGGCGACAGCGTCAGCCCGGTGGCGACGCCGGGCGCCGACAGGGGATATCTGGTCGGCATCGCGATGGGCGACGGGCACCGGCGGCGCATCCTGCACGAACACCACAGCTCGGTGCACGACTTCGATGCCGGCGCCATCTACATCCGCAATTTCATCGATCCCTACCGGGCCGAAATGCAGGGGCCGCTCGACTTCATGCTGATGGAAATATCGCCTGACTTCCTGGAGAGGACCATCGAGGAGCGCTCGGGTGTGCGGGTCCGTTCATTGGAGTGCGTGACAGCCCTGAAAGACCCGGTGCTGATGAACCTGGCGGCCGCGCTGGCGCCGTCGCTGGCCCGTCCGCACGAGGCCAGCGCCCTGTTCGTGGACCAGATGGGCGTGGCCATCGCGACCTATCTGGTCGAGTACTACGGCGGCGGCGCACCGCAGCAGCCGCGCAAGACCCGCACCATGTCGCGCCAGCACGAGGAACGCGCCAAGGAAATGCTTCGCAGCCGGCTGGACGGCAGCCTGTCCATCGCCGACGTGGCCGAGGCCTGCCATTTGTCGCGCAGCTATTTCATCCGGGCGTTCAGGGAAACCACCGGGCTGACGCCGCACCAGTGGCTGATGGCGCAACGCATCGAGCAGGCGCGCGGCATGCTGACCGATCCGGCGCTGACGCTGGCCGAAATCGCCACCCACTGCGGTTTTTCGGATCAAAGCCATTTCACCCGGGCGTTCACCCAGACGACAGGGGTGTCGCCCGGTCAATGGCGCCGACAGGCGACGCCGGGGCAATGGGTTTCGGCGGCGGATCACTGACCGCCATCTCGGGTGTCTCGCCCGGCAGCGCGCCGCGGCAGGGCGTGAAGGCATCCAGCGCCATGCGATAAGTAGGCGTCTGCACATCCAGCAGGCCGAGCAGGGTGGGGTAGAGGTTGTCGTGGGTCAGCGCATCGTTGCGGTGCCGGCGCAGGCAGCCGGTGCCGACGGCGCTGCGGCGGGCCAGTGCGTGGCCCAGCCAGACCACCATCGGCACGTGTTTCTGGGTGTCGGGCGCGAACGCGTAGGGCACGCCGTGCAGGTAGAGGCCGTATTCACCCAGCGATTCGCCGTGGTCGGAGACATACAGCAGGCCCGGTGCATATGCCGTCTGCCTTCCGAGCCAGGCCAGCGTGTCGGCCAGGAAACGGTCGGTCTCGCGGATGGAATTGTCGAAGGCGTTGATCACCGTGTCGTTGGCGCACTGCGCCAGTTCGTGGGTCCGGCACTCGGGACCGAAGCTTTTGGTATCGGCAGCCGACCGGCGGTAGTAGGCGGGCCCGTGGCTGCCCATCTGGTGCATGACCAGCACGACACCCTTCGCACGGCGCACTGCCGGCAGGGCGGCGATGCGTTCGTCCAGGCCAGCCAGCATTAGCCGGTCGAGGCAGTCGCCGTCGCTGCACAGTTGGCCGCGCAGCGCGTCCGCGGGCGCATAGGCCTCGGCGGTCGACACATGGGGCACCCGGTCGCACACGCCCTTGCAGCCGGCCTGGTTGTCGATCCACAGCACGGCCAGGCCTGCGGCCTGCAGCACGTCGAGCAGGTTCTCGTGGTCGGCCTTCTGCGACTCATAACCGGCCTTGCCGAGCGACGAGAACATGCAGGGCACCGAAGCCAGTGTGCTGGTGCCGCAGGAGCGAACATCGCCGAAGCTGACCAGGTCGCCGTGCCTTGCCAACTGCGGATTGGTGTCGCGGCCGTAGCCGTTCAGGGAGAAGTGGTCGGCCCGGGCGGTTTCACCGACCACCATCACCATCATCGGCGGCGGGCCGGATTGCGCATACGTCTGCCCCAGCGCCGCACCGGCGGTGATGGACACCAATGCGCCGGTCTTGCCGCTGCGGAACAGGGGTTTGCCCACCGCCGCGAAGGTCGACAGCACCGGCACCGCAGGGTTGAGCATGAAACGCAGCTCCATGTGGTTGCGCACCAGTGGCGCCAGGGTGCCGTAGATGCCCATCACGCCCCCGGTGGCCAGCACCAGCGAAAGCCCGGTCACCATGCCGTTGGTCGCGATGCGCCGCCAGGCCGATGCCGGCAGCAGGCGCAATTGCAGCAGCCAGGCGGCGGGCAGGCCGGCCACCAGGAGCCACTGCACGACCAGGCCGGGGCTCAGCTGGTCGCGCATTTCGGTGAAGTCGGTCTGCAGCGCGTTGCGCACCATGCCCTGGTCGATCACCGCACCGTAGGCCAGCATCATGTGCTGCACCGTTGCGGCCACCAGCAACAGCAGGATGGTCGCCGGCTTGAAGATCCGCGGCCAGGCCAGCGCCACCAGCAGCGCGGTGGTGATGGCGCCGACCGCCAGCACGATCACCACCAGCGTCAATGCCGTCTGCTGGGGCAGCGAACCCTGCTGCACCAGATGCACCAGCCGGCCCCACAAGGCCAGATTGCCCATCACGGTGAGCCACCCGGCGATCAGCAGGGCGGCGTAGAGATGGGAGCGGGGCGTCGACCAGGCGGTACGCAGGCGGCGAAGTGAGGATTCCAGCATTCCGTGAGCGTAGGGCCCCGCAATGACCCAGCCCTGAATGGTTCGCTCAGGAATCGTTCATCTTGCGCTGTTTCCAGTCGGATTAGTCCGGAAGGCCCAGGGTGCGGAACATGGTCCGGCGGGTATTGGTGAAATGGGGCCTCACCCGGCTGCTCCAGTCGCTGGCGCGCACCGCCAGCCAGGGCGGCGAACCCAGCGTTTCCGGGCTCACGAGGTCATAGCAGGCGAGCGAAAGCGGGCCATGGTCGTGGTTCAGCATGCGGGTCGCGCGGATGCTGCCGGTCACCGCGGCCAGGCCCGGCATGTGTTCGGTGTCGTACCAGCGCAGCAGTTCGTCGCGCCAGCCGTGCTCCGGGTCCATCTCGACCACGTAATGGAAGGCCGGCCGCGCCTGTGCGCTGGCACCGGCCACGTCCAGGGCCTTTTCCAGCCGTGACACCCTCGGCCGGGCGCCCGCCGGCAGTGCCCTGGTGAAAGCCGCCAGCACCCCGTCCAGGTCGGCGATGTCCGGCAGGCAGCGGCCCGGAAGCGCCAGGTAGCCGTAGGCATCGCCCTCGGCTTCCGACCAGGCCATGCGCTGCACCGCGGCACCGGGCCAGGCCTGTGCTGCGGCGTTGCAGGCGCCGATGAAGGCAGCCGATGCTGCGTCGTCCAGGCGGGCCTGCAGCAGCAACAGATCGGTGGGTTGTCGCATGCCGCGCCTCAGTGACCGATGTGCAGCGCCACCAGGAAACGCGACACCATGTTGTAGGCCGCCACGGTGGCGGTGAGATCGACCAGCGACTGGCCCTGGAAGTGCTGCGCAACCCGGGCGAACAACGCATCGGGCACCTCGATGTCGCGGGTCATGGTGTCGGCGTATTCGAGCGCCACCGCCTCGGCAGCGGTCAGTCCCGCATCGGCCGGCAGCATGGCCGAACGCAAGGCTTCGATGGTGGCCTGCGGCACCCCGCCGGCCAGCGCATGCGGCACATGGGCCTCGAACTCGTAGGGTGCGCGGTTCATCACCGCCACCCGCAGGATGATCATCTCGCGCAGGCCGGCCGGCAGGCTGTTGTGGTTGCGCACCGAAGACAGCATCTGTTCCCAGCCCTGCGCCACCGGCGGGCTGTTGAGCAGCACCTGGTAGAGCAGCGAGATGCGGCCGCGTGCGCCCTGGATCTGCGCTTCCAGCGCGGCCAGTTCGGGGCGGGTCGAAGGGGTGACGGCGTCGATTCGCATGGCGTGTCTTTTGCAGGATCAGTCGGGTTTGATGTTCTTGGCCTTGACGACACGCGACCATTTGTCGCTGTCCTTCTTCAGCAGCGCGGCCAGTTCGGCCGGGGTGGACGGCGCGGGTTCGGCACCCGACGCCAGAAGGCGCTTCTGCACGCCTTCGTCGGCCAGGGACCTGCGCAGTGCCGCGCTCACCCGTTCGACGTCGGCGGCCGGCACGCCCTTGCCGGCAAACACCGCATACCAGTTGTCCGAATCCACGCCGGGGATGCCCATTTCGGCAAACGTCTTCACATCGGGCAGCAAGGGGTTGCGTTTGTCCGACGCGATGCCGATGGGTTTCAGTTTGCCGCCCTTGATGAAGGACACCAGCCCCGGGATGTCGCCGAAGAAGCCGTTGACATGGCCGGCGATGACATCGGTGATGGCCGGCGCCGCGCCCTTGTAAGGCACATGCAGCAGCGGCGTCTTCGTGGCGTCGGACAGCAGTTCCATCGCCAGGTGCGGCACGCTGCCGGTGCCGGACGACGCCAGCGTCAGCGGCTGCGTCGACTTGCGGGCAGCGGCCACGAATTCGGCTCCGGTGTTGTAGGGCGCGTTGGCCGGCACCACCAGCACCTCGACGTTGCGGACGATCAGCGACACCGGCTGCAGGTCGCGGTGCATGTCGTAGGCCAGCTTGTCGTAGAGGGCCGGGTTGATGGCCACCGCGCCGACGCTGGTCAGCCACAGCGTGGTGCCGTCGGGTGCTGCATGGGCCACGTATTCGGCGGCGATGGCACCGTTGCCGCCGGCCTTGTTCTCGATGATGACCTGCTGGCTCAGTTCCTTGCCCAATTGTTCGGCCACGGTGCGGGCCACGAAATCGACCGGTCCGCCGGGCGGGAAGGCGACCACCAGGCGGGTGATCCTGCCGCCCTGTGCGGCAGCCATGGGTGATGCGGCCGCCAGGCAGGCAGCGGCAGCCAGCCCGACGAATGCGCGGCGGGCGAGGGATGGGAAAAACATGGTTCTTGTCTCCTTTGAATACTTGTCCGGGCCGCTTCAGCCGCAGCGGACGGACATGCCGCCATCGACCACGATCTCGGTACCGGTGATGAAACGCGCCTCGTCGGACGCCAGGAAAAGCGCTGCCGCGGCGCTGTCCCGGCCGTCACCCATGAAGGGCAGCGGAATGCGCGCCTGGCGCTCGGCCAGCAGCGCCTCGACATCGCCGCCGGCCCGCTGCCCGGCCAGCCGCACCTCGACCATCGGCGTGTGCAACTGCCCCGGCACGACGGTGTTGCAGCGGATGTTGCGGTCGGCGTACTGCACTGCGAGCACCCGCGAGAACTGGATCACCGCCGCCTTGGTCGCCGCATAGGCCACTTGCGCCGCACCGGTCCAGCGGATGCCCGAGGTGCTGGACATGTTGACGATGGCGCCCGAACCCTGGCGCTCCATCAGCGGCAGCACGTGTTTGCAGCCCAGGAACACGCTTTTCAGGTTGTGGTCGACCTGCGCGTCCCACACTTCTTCGGTCATTTCCACCGGACCGCCCCTGGCCGACCCGCCCACGTTGTTGACCAGGACGTCGATGCGGCCGAAACGTTGGGCGCACTGCGCCACGGCCGCCGCGACCGATGCGCTGTCGGTCACGTCGCAAGCTCCGGTCACCAGCATGCCGCCGGCAGCGGCCACCCTTTCCGCGGTCTCCACCAGCCGGGCGGGGTCGCGGTCGGTGGCGAACACCAGCGCGCCTTCTTCGGCAAAACGGACCGCGATGGCCCGGCCGTTGCCCCAGCCCGGGCCGACCGAACCGGCGCCGCTGACAAAGGCCACGCGGCCCTTCAGGCGGCCCGAGGGACGGTAGTTGAAATCGGATGTCTGGTCCATGTCCTGTCTCCTGGGTGCTTTCAGTTCTTTTCTTCGAAGCGATAGAAGGCTGCCGGATTGCTCACCAGCAGCATCTCGCGAAGGCGCTCGTCCGGCGCGATCTCGGGCAGCAGCTCGACCAGCGTCGCGTCGTCCGGCACATGGGTATGGTTGGGATGCGGCCAGTCGGTGCCCCACAGGCAGCGGTCGCCGAAGGACTCCACCAGCCGCCGTGCCAGCGCCACGCCCTGGGCATAGGTGTCGCGGCCGGCGATGCGGTCGACGCCGCTCACCTTCACCCGGAACAGCGGGTTGCGCATCAGCCGGCACAGGGCGGCGAAGTCCGGGTGGTCGGCGCCGAGCGAGGCATCGACGCGGCCCATGTGGTCGATCACCACCGGGACCGCGCTCTGCGCCAGCGCCGCACCCACGGTATGCACCAGCCCGCTTTCGAAATGAACCTGCAGATGCATGCCCAGCGGCGCCAGCCGGCGGGTGAGGGCGACGATGTCTTCCAGCGGCGTGCCCGGCAGGTGCGCCATGAAATTGAAACGTACGCCCCGGAAGCCGGCAGCGGCCAGGCGCGCCAGCTCGGCGTCGGGCACCGTGGCCGGCACCAGCGCGACGCCCAGGTAACGTCCGCCGCCCGCCGCGACCGCGTCTTCCACCACCCGGTTGTCCATGCCGTGCACGGCGGACTGCACGATCACGCAGCGGTCGATGCCCAGCGTGCGGTGCAGGGCGAACAGGCTTTCCCTGGGTGCATCGACCGGCGTGAAACCCCGGCCTTCCGCATACGGAAACCGCGCCGCCGGGCCGAACACATGCACATGGCTATCGCAGGCGAGCAGTGGCGGCCTGAAGCTGGGAACGCGCGGTTGCAGGTCGTAGGTGAGGATGTCTGGCATGGCCGGAATTGTGCGGCGGCAGCGCGCGCTGGACGATAGGCTTGGCAAATAGCAGTTATCCGTAAGATGCATGCCTTTTCTATCTTCTATCGAGGGAAAACATGGACCTCACCCGGCTGCGATACTTCGTCGCGGTGGTCGAGAGCGGCAGCTTCAGCCGCGCCGCCGCCGCGCTGCACCTGTCGCAGCCCGCGCTCAGCCGGCAGGTGCTGCTGCTGGAAGAGGAGGTGGGCCAGCGCCTGCTGGTGCGCAATGGCCGCGGTGCGTCGGCCAATGAAGCCGGCCTGGCGCTGATGGCCCATGCCCGCGGCATCTTCGAACTCGCCGACAAGGCGCGGGCCGACATGCGCGAACGCCAGTCCAGTCCGCGCGGCCAGGTCACCGTCGGCCTGCCGCCGCGGGTCGCGCAGGTGCTGACGGCCGACCTGGTGGAGCGTTTCCGCGCCCAGTACCCCGACGCCACGGTGACCATCGTCGAGTCGCTCAGCATCCGCCTGCGCGAATGGCTGGTGGCCGGCACGCTGGACATGGCGATCCTGTTCGATCCGCCGCCTTCGCCGCAGCTGGCCGAGGAAACCGTGGGCCGCGAACCGCTGCGGCTGTTCGGCCCGCAGCCCCTGCCCAAGCGGCTGCGGCTGGCCGATGTGGCCGGCTTGCCGCTGGTCATGCCCAGCGGTCCAAACGCCTTGCGCCAGTTGCTGGAAAGCCATGCTCGCCCGCGCGGCCTGGTCTTGAACATCGTGGCCGAGGTCGACTCCGTATCGACCGTGCTGTCGCTGGTCGCCAGGGGCGTGGCGCATACCGTGTTGCCGGCCAGCGCACGAGCCTTGTGGAGTTACGAGCAGCCATTGCACGACGCCGCCATCGTGGCGCCGGCCATGCGCAACCGGGTGGTGCTGGCCATCCCGAAAGCCCGGCCCGCGACACGTCCGGCGCGGCTGGCGGCCGGGCTGCTGAAGGCCCTGGCGGTTGCGCAGTACGGCGGATGAACCGGCGTTTTTGCCACCGGCTTGCGCCTGCAATCCGGTGCAGCTCCTACAGCCTGCGGCACTGCCGTCCTGCGCCGGCCCGGCGATGAAGCGGCCTAAGTTTCGTGCTGGATTGCAGCTGCTGCAAAACCAGAACCCTGCCTGGCGCGTATAGCACCGGGAGCGGCAGCGGTCCGACCGGGCTGCTGCCCGACTCACAACCTCTCTCTCGTTTTCCAGGAGACTTTTTCATGAAAAAACTTATTCTTGCAGTCGGTGTCGCAGCCTTGTTGTCGGCCTGTGCCGGTGGCATGAACTCCGGCGGCATGTCCGGGTCGTCGATGGCTTCGAACGCTTCCGTGATGGTGGGCGGAGCGCCGATGTACCCCAACAAGGACATCGTCGACAACGCGGTGAACTCGCGTGACCACACGACGCTGGTCGCCGCCGTCAAGCAGGCAGGCCTGGTCGAGACCCTGAAGGGTCCGGGCCCGTTCACCGTGTTCGCGCCGACCAATGCCGCTTTCAATCTGCTGCCTCCGGCAACTGTCAGCACGCTGATGCAGCCGGTGGCCAAACCCATGCTGGTCAAGGTTCTGACCTACCACGTGGTGGCCGGCCGTCTTGATTCCGCAGCCCTTGCCCAGGCCATCCGTGCCGGTGGCGGCACTGCGACCCTGACCACGGTCGCAGGCGTGCCGCTGCGGGCCCGTATGGACGGCTCCAACATCGTGCTTGTCGACGTACAGGGCGGCACCTCCACGGTGACCACGGCCAACGTCTACCAATCGAATGGCGTGATCCACGTGGTGGACCATGTGCTGATCCCGGGAAATTGATTTTTCGATCGCTGCCGGGGACGACGGCTGTCCGTCGTCCCCGCGTTGCAAAAAAATCAGGAAACCCGTCCCAGCGCCCGCAAGACATTCTCAGCAGTGGCCGGCGCCCGCAACAAGACCTGGGACCGGTCGGAAATCCGACGGGCAGAAGCCACCGCCTCCCGCAAGGCTTCATAAACGGCGATGGCCAGCATAAAGGGAGGCTCCCCCACGGCCTTGCTGCCAAACACGTTGTCTTCCCGATTGGCCTCCGGCCAGAGAGACACATTGAAGTGTTGCGGAATATCCCCCGCGGCTGGAATCTTGTAGGTAGACGGCGCGTGTGTAGCCAAGAACCCCTTGTCGTTCCAGACGAGTTCCTCGGTCGTCAACCACCCCATGCCCTGGACGAACCCGCCCTCGATCTGACCCACGTCGATGGCAGGATTGATGCTGCGGCCCACGTCGTGAAGGATATCGACCTTCAACACCCGGCTTTCACCTGTCAGCGTATCGATCGCCACCTCGCAGGCAGCCGCCCCGTAAGAGAAATAATAAAAAGGCCGGCCCGTCAGGGTTGTCTTGTCGTAATGGATCTTCGGCGTCCGGTAAAACCCGTCGCTCCATAACTGCACCCGGTTGGCATACGCCATCCCGACACACTCGGCAAACGACCGGGAGCGAGAAGGCGTATCCACCCGCCCTGCGAAAAACCGCACATCCCCCGCATTGCAGGCATCCATGCCCCCAATGAAAGCGGCCAGGTTATCCCGCACATGCCGCGCGGCGAATTGCGCAGCCCGGCCGTTCAAGTCGGTGCCGCTGGAAGCAGCAGTGGCAGAAGCATTCGGCACCTTGCTGGTATCGCTCGCCGTCATGCGTACGTCGGAGAAAGATACCCCCAGTTCATCCGCCACGATCTGCGCGATCTTGGTGTGCAAACCCTGGCCCATCTCGGTTCCGCCGTGGTTCACCTGAACGCTGCCGTCGGTATAGACATGCACCAGCGCACCGGCCTGGTTGAACAAGGTGGCGGTAAATGAAATGCCGAACTTCACCGGAGTAATCGACAGGCCGCGTTTGACGATGGGGCTGTTGTCGTTCCAAACGTCGATCTCGGCGCGCCGCCGCCGGTAATCACAACCCGCCTCCAGCGTCTCCAGCAGGGGATGCAGGATGTTGTCCTCGACCGTCATCTGGTAATGGGTGACGTTGCGTTCGGTCACCCCGTACAGGTTGCGCCGCCGCACGTCCAGCGGATCGATGCCCAGGTGGCGCGCGATGTCGCCCAATATTGCCTCGATGACGATCACGCCCTGCGGACCTCCGAATCCGCGGTAGGCCGTGTGGCTCTGGGTATTCGTCCTGCAGCGGTAGGACCGCACCACCACGTCCGACAGGTAATAGGCGTTGTCGGCATGGAAGATGGCCCGGTCGGCCACCGGGCCTGACAGGTCGGCCGAAAAACCGCAGTCGGCCAGCATGGTCAGGTCGAGCGCGGTCAGCAGGCCGTCGGCGTCGAAACCCGCCACCCAGTCGTAGTCGAAGGGGTGGCGTTTGCCGGTGACCATGAAGTCGTCGTCCCGGTCGAGCCGAAGCTTCACCGGGCAACCGGTCTTGCGGGCGGCCAGCGCGGCCCACACGGCAAGGTGGCCGGCCTGGGTTTCCTTGCCGCCGAAACCGCCGCCCATGCGCCGGCATTCCACCTTCACCGCATTGTTCGAGATGCCCAGCGCATGCGCTACCCAGTGCTGCACCTCGCCGGGATGCTGGGTGCTGGAATGAATCCACCACTGGTCCTGCTCCAGCGGCAGGGCGTAGGCGATCTGGCCTTCCAGGTAGAAGTGCTCCTGGCCGCCGACCTGCAGGCTGCCGGTCAGCATGTGGCGGGCCCTGGGCATGGCGGCGGCGGCATCTCCACGCGACACGGTGACCGGTGGCAGCACATAGCTGCCGGCGGCATGGGCCTGGCGCGGGGTGAGCACGGCGGGCAGGGCTTCGATGTCCAGCACCACCTTGCGGGCGGCGCGCCGGGCTTCCAGCGCGGTGCGGGCCACGACCACGCCGATCACCTGGCCGATGTGCTGCACGGTGTCGAAGGCAAAAACCGGTTCGTCGTGGGCGAAGGCCGCCAGCATCTTGTCGCCGGTGACGTCCTGGTGCAGCACCACGTCGACCACCCCCGGCAGGGCCAGCGCGGCCGATGCGTCCACGCCGCGCAGCTTGCCGTGGGCGACGTTCGACAGGATGGGCGCGGCATGCAGGGTGCCGCGCACTTCGGCGATGTCGTCGATGTAGGTGGCGGCGCCGGCCACCTGGGCGCGGGCGCTTTCGTGGGCCTGCGACGTACCGGCCGAAAGGGCCTGCACCACGCCGGCCAGCGGGGCGTCGCCGGCTTCGCGCGGCAGGGTGGCGTCGGCGCGGTCGGCCACCGCGTCGGCTGCGATCACACGCGGGTCGGCTTCTGCATCGCGGCTGACCGGAGGCTGCGGGTCGCGGGTGTTCATGCTGCGGTCTCCAGGATGTCGATGCTGGCGAGGCTGGTGCCGCGCTCGCCCTGGCTTTCGCGCCAGAAACGCTGCAGCAGATTGCCCAGCAGCACGCTGCGGTAGGCGCTGCTGGCGCGCATGTCCGATATGGGCTTGAACTGGGCTTGCAGTGCTTCGCCCGCAGCGCGGGCCGCGGATTCGGACCAGTGCTGGCCGAACACGGCGGCTTCGGCTTCGGTGGCCCGCGCAGGCGTTGCGGCCACGCCGCCGGCACCGATGGAGATGTGCTGCACCGTGCCGTCGCGCAGCAGCACCATGCGGATCACGAGGCAGACGGCGCTGATGTCGTCGTCCTGTCGCTTGCTGATCTTGTAGGCCCGGAGAAACTCGTTTTCGCGCACCGGCGGCACGTCGATGAAGGCCACGATCTCGTCGGGCGCGATGACGTTCTGGCGGTAGCCGGTGTAAAGCGATTCGAGCGGCAGGCTCCGGGTGCCACGCACGCTGGCCAGCACCACCTGGGCGTCGAGGGCGATCAGCAGCGGCATCGAGTCGCCGATGGGTGAGCCGTTGGCGACGTTGCCGCCCAGCGTGCCCGAATTGCGCACCGGCAGGCCGGCAAAACGCGCGGCAAAGGCCCGCAGTTGCGGACGGTTCTCGCACAGGGCGGCATAGGCTTCCTGCAGCGTGACGGCGGCGCCGATGCGCCTGCCTCCGTCGGGCAGTGCGCCGACCTGGCGAAGCTCGGCGGCGCGAGTCACGTCCAGTACCTGGGCGAATTGGCGATGCTGTTTGGTGATCCACAAACCCACGTCGGTGCAGCCTGCGACCAGTTGGGCCTGCGGCCGGTCGGCGCGGGCCCGCAGCAAGGCGGCCAGGGTGCCTGGCGCCTGGTAGCCGTCGGGTTCCTGTGGCGCGGATTCCAGTGCGTGGAGCTGGGCCAACAGGGCGGATTCATCAATCACCATGCGGGGCAGTTTTTCCATTTGCTGCGCGGCGTCGAAGATCGGCCGATAGCCGGTGCAGCGGCACAGGTTGCCGGACAGGTCTTCCTGCGCCATTGCACGGTCGACCGACTGGCCCTGGCAGACCCGGTTCTGGTACATGCCGAACAGGCTCATGACAAAACCCGGCGTGCAGAAGCCGCATTGCGATCCGTGGCAGGCGACCATCGCCTCTTGCGCCGGGTGCAGGGTGTCCGCCGCGGCGACCGGTGCGTCGGCGGCGGGCTGGATCAGCGGGTCGCGGGCCAGGTCTTCCACGGTCCACAGCGCCATTCCGTCGATCGAATGCGCCAGCCGGATGCAGCTGTTGATTGCGCGGTAACGGACGCCGGGCCGGCCGTCTGCTCCGCTGCAGCTTTCGCCCAGCACCACGGTGCAGGCCCCGCAATCGCCTTCGCCGCAGCCTTCCTTGGTGCCGGTGTGGTGCAGGTCCTCGCGCAGCAGGTCGAGCAGCGTGCGGTCGGGCGGAACGTCGTGCAGCATCACCCGTTTGCCGCGGCGGATGAACTGGAGGGGGCGCGTGGTCGTCATGCGGTGTGGCTCTCGGGCTCGTGTTGGTGGGATGCTGGCATGCCGGAGGTTAGCGGGCCGGCATGACCCGGTCATAAGGCGGCGGGTATGGTCCCTATATGCAGAAACCGCACCGATATACTGCGCCGCCCGACCCGTACGGGAACCCACCGCAAGCGTGATGCCACCTACCGTCGCCCCCCGAAAAAAAACGCCGCCCGCCGGGCCGATGGTGACGCTCGACCAGTCGGTTTACGACACCCTGTTCGACGAGGTGATGCACGGCCGGCTGAAACCGGGCGAAAAGCTGGGCGAGGCCGCCTTGTGCGAACGTTTCGGCGTCAGCCGGACGGTGGTGCGGCAGGCGCTGCACCGGCTGGCCGAACAGCGGGTGGTCGACATCGTGGCCAACAAGGGTGCGGCGGTGGCCATGCCCGGTCCGCAGGAGACCCGCGACATCTTCGCCGCCCGCCGTGTGGTCGAGGCCGGCATCGTCCGGGCCGTGGCGCAGCGCATCAGCCATGGCGAGGTCGACCGGCTCAAACAGCGCCTGCGGGCCGAACACGAAGCCCTGCACCGGCAGGACCATGGCCGCTGGGTGGCTCTGGCCGGCGGCTTCCATTTGGCGCTGGCCGAGCTGTCGGGCAACCGCGAACTGCAACGCATCCTGACCGAGCTGATGACCCGTTGTTCACTCATCGTGGCAATGTACGAAACGCCCGGCGACGCCACCTGCGAACACGAGGAACACGAGCAGCTGGTGGACCTGCTGGCGCTGCGCGACGGCGAACGTGCCGTCGAGATCATGGACCGACATTTGTCGGCACTCGAAGCCCGGCTGCGGCTTCCCGAAACCTCTTCCTGAAAACCGATGGCGGCTGCGTCGTTGTGGTGCGCTGCGCCACGACGGTGCGATGGTATGCGCCATTGTGGACGGTTTCTGCTCGTCTAAAAAAATGTATACAAATACGTTTTTATTGAAATATTAAACAGAATCAATGAATTGAACGTTTTTGGAAGTTGGCATGGACGATGCATGTATACAAAATTACCCACTCGATCGAGTCCACGCCATGCAACGTCGCCATCTGCTCGCCTCCGCCCTGTCGTCTGCCGCCACAGCCCTGCCTTTCGCCAGCCGCGCCGGCACGCCGGCCCGGCCGCTGAAGATCGGTTTTGTGTATTCCGGCCCGGTGTCCGATGTCGGCTGGACCTTCCAGCACGACCTGGGCCGCAGGATGGTCGAGAAGGAATTCGGCGCGCAGGTCAAGACCGTGTTCGTCGAAAGCGTGCCCGAGGGGCCTGACGCCGAGCGTGTGATCCGCGACCTGGCCGGCGACGGCTGCAACATGGTCTTCACGACTTCTTTCGGTTTCATGGAGCCGACCATCCGCGTGGCGCCGGACTTTCCGGATGTCGCATTCGAGCATTGCTCGGGCTACAAGATGGCGAAGAACGTCGGCATCTACCAGACCCGTTTCTATGAAGGCGCCTACCTGCTGGGCACCGTCGCCGGCCGGCTCACCAGGAGCAATGTGCTGGGCTACGTGGCGCCGTTTCCCATCCCGGAAGTCATCCGCAACCTGGATGCCTTCGTGCTGGGCGCCCGCAGCGTCAACCCCAAGGTGACTGCGAGGGTGGTGTGGATCAGCAGCTGGTTCGACCCGGCGCGTGAACGCGAGGCAGCGCAGGCGCTGATCAACCAGGGTGCCGACACCTTCTATCAAAATACCGACTCGCCAGCGGTGGTGCAGCTGGCCGAAAGCAAGGGCCTGACAGCCTTTGGCCAGGACTCGGACATGAGCCGTTTCGGCCCCAGGGCGCACCCCACCGGCAACGTGCTGAACTGGGGTGTGTATTACGTCGCCAAGGTGCGCCAGCGGCTGGCCGGCCAGTGGAAGGCCGAAGACACCAAGTGGGGCATGAAGGAAGGCATCGTCCAGCTGGCACCGTTCAATGCCAACCTGCCGAAGGACATCGTCGCTGCGGTGGAGAAACAGAAGGCCGCCATCGTCGCCGGCAGCCTGCTGCCCTTCGCCGGCCCGATCGCCGATCAGGCAGGAAAGTTGCGGGTGCCGGCTGGACAGTCCCTTTCCGAAGACGAGCTGTGGAAGATGAAGTTCTACGTCGCCGGCATTGTCGGATCGCAACCCTGAACCCCCTGCACGGCAGGCACAAAACGCATGGATATCGACTTCTCGGGCATCGACGCCTACACCCGCTACAAGCTGATGGCCAGCCTGATCGTGCCGCGGCCGGTGGCGCTGATCACCACGCTGGGCGAGGACGGAACGGTCAACGCCGCGCCCTTCAGCATGTTCAACATGGTCGGCGAAGACCCGCCGGTGGTGATGGTCAGCATCAACCGGCTGCACCACGGCCGCATGAAGGACACGGCGGCCAACATCCTGCGGACGAAGGAATTCGTCGTGCACCTGACCGACGAGGCCATGACCGCACGCATGGATGCCTGCGCCGCCGAGTTGCCGGTGCACGAAAGCGAGCTGGACCACGCCGGGCTGACGGCGGTGCCCTCGCGAAGCATCGCGCCGCCGCGCATCGCCGAAGCGCCGGTGGCCTTCGAATGCGTGCTTCACGAAGTGATGCATACCGACAGCCGTTACGTGTTCATCGGCAAGGTGTTGTGGCTTGCCGCACGCGACGGCCTGGTCGACACCGATGCCTGGCGGGTCAACCTGAAGGACTACCGGCCGGTCGGGCGTTTCGGCGCGAGCTTCTATGTGAAGACCAACGAACGGTTTGCGGTGACCGATGCCGATGACGCGTCGTCCGTCCCCGGTTTCGGCGACGCCGCCGATGCCGCTGCCGCTGCCGCTGCCCGCTCCACCCCCATCGACGAGATCTGAACCATGAACCCCACCCAACTCGACTACGCCGCGATGCGCCTGGCCATCGCCGCATCCCGCACCGCGCTGGCCGCCGGCGATCGGCCCTTCGGCGCCACGCTGGTGTCGCCGCATGGCGAAGTGATGATGACCGCCGCCAACAACCAGGTCACCACCGACGACGTCACCGGCCATGCCGAGATGGTGCTGGTGCGTCAGGCGTCGTCGCGTTTTGGTGCCCATGCCTTGCGCGGCGCCACCGTCTACGCCAGCGGAGAGCCCTGCGCCATGTGCGCCGGCGCCATGTTCTGGGCAGGTGTCGGGCGGGTGGTGTTCGCCGCCACCGGACAGGACATCAACGATGCGCTGGGTGGGCCGGCGCTGCGGTCGTCCTGCGCCGCCTTGCTGGGCGGTTCGACCCCCGCCATCAGGGTGGACCCGGAATTGCTCCGTGAGGAAGCGGCTTCGGCCCTGCGCGGCCAGTAGGCGGGTTCCGGTCCAAGTACATTCCTGGCCGAGCCCACCCACCTATGCCGCGCCGGCAGGGCGCGCATACGGATTGGCATATGACAGGAATGCAGGCACGGCTATGAGAGACCAGGCGCTATTCGACAAGATCGACCTCCATCTGATAAGGGTCTTGCACACCGTGCTGATGGAACGAAGCGTATCGAGGGCGGCAGTGAGGCTGGGCATGCACCAGCCCGCCGTGTCCGCCGCCCTCAAAAGGCTGCGCGACCTGGCGGACGACCCGTTGCTGGTGCGCAGCGGCACCGGCATGATCCCGACCGACGCCGGTACCCGGATGCTGGAGCCGGCGGCCCGCATCCTGCAGGCGGCCGAAATGCTGTTCACCGATGCGCGCGGTTTCGATCCGCAGACCGCCGCCATTACCTTCCGCATCGCCGCCAGCGACTACCTCGACCCGTTCTTTCTGCCGCAGCTGGTCGCGCAGATCAAGTCGCAGGCGCCGCTTTGCAAGATCGAGATCCATCCCCTGTCGGCCGATGCGCATTACCACGGCCACCTGGCGCAGGGCGACATCGACCTGGTGGTGGGCAACTGGGCCCGGCCGCCGGAAGACCTGCACATGGGCCGGCTGTTCGGCGACGACGTGGTGTCGCTGGTCGCCAAAGACCATCCGGCCGCACGCCGCGGCTGGGACGAGGCGGCCTGGCTCGAGGCCGAACACATCGCGCCCACGCCCACCCATCCGGGCGCCCGCGGTTTCATCGACGACCACCTGCAGTCGGTCGGCCTGCAGCGAAACATTTCCGCCCGTTGCGCGCATTTCAGCCTGGTGCCCGAGATGGTGGCCCGGAGCTTGCTGGTGCTGACCACCGGCAGGCAGTTCTGCCAGCGTTATCTCGACCGCCTGCCGCTGGTGGTGCTGGAACCGCCGGTGAAGTTTCCACGGATGCTCTACTACCAGCTGTGGCATCCGCGCACACACACATCGGCCTCGGCGGCCTGGTTGCGAGAGCGGGTGAGGGCGGTGGCGGGCTCGTTGCGGTGACCGCGGACGCAGGCCGGAGCGGGTGGTCGCCCCATCGAAAATGCGGCCGGGATTTCTTAAGATCAGACGAATCAAAAAAAGCGCGCGCATGAACCCTGAAACCACTACGCCCCCGGCCTTCGTCATACCGCCGGTGCCGCGGCTGCAACTGGAAGGCATCACCAAACGTTATCCGGCGGTGGTGGCCAACAGCGATGTGTCGCTGACCGTGATGCCCGGCGAAACCCATGCGGTGCTAGGCGAGAACGGGGCGGGCAAGTCGACGCTGATGAAGATCATCTACGGCGCGGTCAAGCCCGACGAAGGCGGCGTGCGTTTCGACGGCAAACCCGTGCTGGTGAAGAACCCGCAAGAGGCGCGCGCCCTGGGCATCGCGATGGTGTTCCAGCATTTCAGCCTGTTCGACACCATGACCGTGGCCGAGAACGTCTGGCTGGGCCTGGACCGCAGCGTGGCGCTGGCCGAAGTCACCCAGCGCATCACCGCCAAGGCCGCCGAATACGGCCTGGACATCGACCCGCTGCGGCCGGTGCACACGCTGTCGGTTGGCGAGATGCAGCGGGTCGAAATCATCCGCGCGCTGCTGACCAATCCCAAGCTGCTGATCCTGGACGAACCCACCTCGGTGCTGACACCGCAGGCGGTCGAGAAGCTGTTCGTGGTGCTGAAGAAACTGGCCTCGGAAGGCTGCAGCATTCTCTACATCAGCCACAAGCTGCACGAGATCCGCGAGTTGTGCACGGCGTGTACCGTGTTGCGTGGCGGCAAGGTCACCGGGGTCTGCAACCCCACCCGGGAAACCAATGCATCGCTGTCGCGGCTGATGATCGGCGCCGAGCCGCCGGCCCTGCAGCACCGCGCATCGCAGGCCGGCAAGGCGGTGCTGACGGTGAAGGGCCTGAACCTGCCCAAGGCCTCGACCTTCGGTGTCGACCTGGAAGACATCGCCCTGCATGTTCGCGCCGGCGAGGTTGTCGGCATCGCCGGGGTTTCGGGCAACGGCCAGCAGGAACTGTTGTATGCGCTGTCGGGCGAAGACACCCGCGCCGCGCCTTCGATGGTCGAGGTCGCGGGAACGCCCGCCGGCCGCCTGGGCCCGGCCGCGCGCCGTGCACTCGGCCTGCAGTTCGTGCCGGAAGAACGCCTGGGCCGGGGTGCCGTGCCCACGCTGGGCCTGGCGCACAACCTGCTGCTGACCCGCAGCGATGCGGTCGGTGCCGGCGGCTGGCTGAAGCTGGGGCCGCTGCAGGAGCAGGCCAGAGACATCATCAGGCGATTCAACGTGAAGACCGGCGGACCCAACGCGCCGGCCAAGTCGCTGTCGGGGGGCAACCTGCAGAAATTCATCGTCGGCCGCGAGATCGACGCCAAACCGAAACTGCTCATCGTCTCGCAGCCCACCTGGGGCGTGGACGTGGGTGCCGCCGCGCAGATCCGTGGCGAAATCCTGGCCCTGCGCGATGCCGGTTGCGCGGTGCTGGTAGTCAGCGAAGAGCTGGACGAACTATTCGAATTGAGCGACCGCATGCATGTCATTGCCAAGGGGCGCCTGTCGCCTTCCGTACCCCGCGCCGAGGCGACCGTCGAGAAGATCGGCCAGTGGATGAGCGGCCTGTGGGACGGCGCGCCGGGCGCAGCACCAACGACCACCACGGAGGCTTCCCATGCTTAAGCTCGAAGCCCGTCCGTCGCCGTCGAAATTCTGGACCTACGGCTCTCCGCTGCTGGCGCTTGCCGTCACCGTGCTGGTCGGCGTCATCCTGTTCTCGGCGCTGGGCAAGGACCCGGTGCGCGGCCTGCAGGTGTTCTTCTGGGAACCCATCAAGACGCAATACGCCATCGGGGAACTGGTGGTCAAGGCAACACCGCTGCTGCTGATCGCGCTCGGCCTGGCGGTGTGCTTCCGCTCCAATGTCTGGAACATCGGTGCCGAGGGCCAGTTCGTCATCGGCGCGGTGGCCGCCGGCGGCGTGGCCCTGCTGGCCGACAAGAACTCCGGCCCGTGGATCGTGCCGGCCATCCTGCTGGCGGGTGTTGCCGGCGGCATGTTGTGGGCAGCGCTGGTGGCATTGCTGCGCGACAGGTTCAACGCCAGTGAAATCCTGGTCAGCCTGATGCTGGTCTACGTCGGTGTGCTGGTGCTGGGTTACCTGGTCTACGGTCCCTGGAAAGACCCGCTGGGCTACAACTTTCCGCAGACCCGCAACTTCGATGCGGTGACCCAGATCCCCAAGCTGATGAAGGGTTCGCGCATGAACATCGGCGTGATCATCGCGCTAGTGGCGGCGGCCTGCCTGTGGATCTTCTTGTTCCGCACGCGGGCCGGTTTCTCGCTGCAGGTCGGCGGCCTGGCGCCTGCGGCGGCACGTTACGCAGGCTTCTCTTCACGCAAGGCGCTGTGGACGGCGCTGCTGGTTTCCGGCGGAGCGGCCGGCCTGGCGGGCGGCCTGGAAGTCGCCGGCCCCATCGGCCAGCTGACGCCCTATGTGCCGGCCGGCTACGGCTTCGCGGCCATCATCGTGGCCTATGTGGGACGGCTGCATCCGGTCGGCATGGTGTTGTCGGCCGTGCTGATGAGCATGTTCTATATCGGCGGTGAACTGGCGCAATCCCGCCTCGGTCTGCCGAAAAGCCTGACCGGAGTTTTCCAGGGCCTGCTGCTGTTCGCGCTGCTGGCCTGCGACACCCTCATCGCGTACCGGATCAAGAGCGTCAAACACCAGCCGGCCGTCGTGACGACGGTCGCCGGAGCATAAAAAAGACATGGATTCCTACGCACTTCTGTTAGCCGCCACGCTGTCCGCGGGCACGGTGCTGGCCATCGCCGCGATGGGCCTGCTGATCAACGAGAAAGCCGGCATCGTCAACCTCGGTGCCGAGGGGATGATGCTGTGTTCTGCCATCGCCGGTTTTGCCGCCACGGTGCACAGCGGCAGCTATCTGGTCGGCCTGCTGGCCGGCATGCTGGCGGGCGGCGTGCTGGCGGCGATCTTCGGCTGGCTGGTCATCTGGCTCAACACCAACCAGTACGCCACCGGCCTGGCGCTGTCGCTGTTCGGCGGCGGTTTCTCGGCTTTCGTCGGCATCGGCTACGTGCAGGCCAAGCTGCCGGAGAGCGCCGAATTCGCGATTCCGGTGCTGGGCGACATTCCCTTCGTCGGCCCGGCGCTGTTCCGCCAGCATCCGATGGTGTATGTCGCCATGGCGCTGGCTGCCGCGCTGATCTGGTTCCTCTACAAGACCCGCGCCGGCCTGGTGCTGCGGGCGGTCGGCGAATCGCCCGAATCGGCCCACGCGCTGGGTTATCCGGTGCGGCGCATCCGGCTGGCCGCGGTGGTGGCGGGCGGTGCGCTTTGCGGCCTTTCGGGTGCCTACATCTCCACCGTATACACGCCGCTGTGGGTCGAAGGCATGGTGGCCGGCCGCGGCTGGATCGCCCTGGCCCTGACCACCTTCGCCACCTGGCGGCCTGCCCGTGTGCTGCTGGGCGCCTACCTGTTCGGCGGCGTCACCATGCTGCAGTTCCACCTGCAGGCCATCGGCGTCGAAGTGCCGAGCCAGTTGCTGAGCATGCTGCCGTACTTGGCGACCATCGTGGTGCTGGCGCTGATCTCGCGCAACCCGGCGTGGATCAAGGCCAACATGCCGGCGTCCCTCGGCAAACCTTTCTATCCGGGCTCGTGACGACGACGCGCCCGGATATTGCTAATCAGACCAATCAACCAACCGAGAGAGAAGACATGACTGACATCACCAAACGTTCGCTGCTGAACGTGGCTGCCGCTGCCGCCATGGTCGCCACGCTGGCGGGCTGCAGCAAGACGGAAGCACCGGCGCCCGCCGCGCCCGCGCCGGCACCGGCTCCCGTGGCCGCACCGGCACCGGCAGCGGCTCCGCTGAAGGTGGCTTTTGCCTATGTCGGCCCGGTGGGTGACGGTGGCTGGAGCTACGCCCACGACACCGCCCGCAAGGCGCTGGAAAAAGAATACGGCGACAAGATCGTCACCAGCTTCGTCGAAAGCGTGCCCGAATCGGCCGACGCCGAACGGGTGCTGCGCGACATGGCCAGCCAGGGCAACAAGATGGTGTTCGGCACCACCTTCGGCTACATGGAGCCGATGCTCAAGGTCGCGGCAGACTTCCCCGACGTGAAGTTCGAACACGCCACCGGCTACAAGACCGCGGCCAACATGCGCACCTACGACAGCCGTACCTACGAAGGCGCGTACATGGCAGGCGTCATTGCCGGCGCCATGACCAAGACCAACACCCTGGGTGTGGTCGGCTCGGTGCCCATCCCCGAAGTCATCCGCAACATCGACAGCTTCACCCTGGGCGCACAAAGCGTGAACCCGAAGATCACGACCAAGGTGGTCTGGGTCAATGAATGGTTCAGCCCGCCGAAGGAAACCGAAGCGGCCACGTCGCTGATCAACGGCGGCGCCGACATCCTGTTCCAGAACACCGATTCGCCGGCCGTGCTGAAGACCGCGCAAGAGAAGGGCAAACGTGCATTCGGCTGGGATTCGGACATGAGCGCCTATGGTCCCAAGGCCCACCTGGCCTCGTCGATCATCAACTGGGGTCCGTACTACATCAAGACGGTGAAAGACCAGCTGGACGGCACCTGGACCACCGGCAGCAGCTGGTGGGGCGTGAAGGAAGGCACGATCGACATCGTGTCCATCGCCGACGACGTGCCGGCCGAGATCAAGACCAGGATCGACACCATCAAGGCCGGCCTGAAGGACGGCAGCTTCTCCATCTGGAAGGGCCCGCTGGTCGACAACGCCGGCAAGGAAGTGCTGGGCAAGGACATGGTCGCCGACGACAAGTTCCTGAGCGGCGTGAAGTTCTACCTGAAGGGTGTGGAAGGCAAAGTGCCGGGCGGCTGATCGACAGCGGGTCCACCCTGAAAAAGACCGCCTTCGGGCGGTCTTTTTTTGGTCCCTTACCTGCGGGAGGAAATCACGATGCCGCCGACGATCAATGCGAATGCCACCAGGTGGTAGGCGCTGGGCGTCTGGCCCAGGAAGATCACCGTCAGCAAGGCTGTGAAGATCGGCGTCAGGTTGATCGAAAAGACCGCCATCGCCGGCCCGGTGCGGGCCACCGCGGCACCGAAGCTCCGGTAGGCGATGAGGGCCGGGAACAGCCCGATGAAAGCCACGGCGGCCAGCAGTTTCCAGTTCCATTCGATGTGCGGGTCGCCCAGCGTCCATTCGGCCGCACTGAACAGCCCGGACCACAGGCAGCCGAAGAAGATCTGCGCCAGGAGGAAGGGCGCCCAGCGCTCGCGCAGCGCGTCGCCGCCGCCCGATGGCCGCGCCAGCATCCACGAATAGAACGACCACGAAATCGTCGCCAGCACCACGTAGGCATCGCCCGGCACCAGGTGGAAGGCCAGCAGCGTGTCCAGGCTGCCGCGCGACAGCACGGTGAGCACGCCACACATCGACATCAGCGCGCCGGCGACCTGCACGCGGCGCACCGGTTCGCCGTAGAAGATGCGGCCGACGAGCAGCATCCAGATCGGCACTCCCGAACCCACCAGCGACACGTTCAGCGGCTGCGAAGTGTGCAGCGCCAGGTACTGCAGGCTGTTGTAGGTGCCCACGCCCAGCAGCCCCAGCAGGGCGTAATGGCGCCAGCGCGGCCACATCGGCGAGCCGCGCCTCAGGGCCGCATAGCCCAGCGGCAGCAGCAGCAAGAACGCGGTCAGCCAGCGCAGCAGGTTCAGCGTCATCGGCGGAATCTGGTCGTGGATCATGCGTCCGACGACGGCGTTGGCCGCCCAGGTCAGGGGCGGAAAGACAAGCAGGAAGACGGTGCTGGGCCGCAGGCGTTGTTGCATGGCGGGGAATGTATCTGTTGATCACGCGAAGGCGTGATCCGTGGCAGGATTCGGCGCTGTTTTCATTCCTCAAATCCGGGAGACGACATCCATGGTTCGCGCAGTCCGTATCGATCGCCACGGCGGTCCTGAAGAGCTTCAACTGGTCGATGTGGAGGTCGGCGAGCCCGGGCCCGGCCAGATCCGCATCCGCCACCACGCGGTCGGCCTCAACTACATCGACACCTACCAGCGCAGCGGGCTCTATCCCTTCGCCATGCCTCTCACGCTGGGCATGGAAGGCGCGGGTGTGGTCGAGGCGGTGGGCGAGGGCGTCACGCACCTGAAGGTCGGCGACCGGGCGGCCTATTGCGGCGGCCCGCCGGGCAGTTATTCGGAAGCCCGCGTGATGCCGGCCGACCTGGTCTGCCAGCTGCCCGACGCCGTATCTTTCGAGACCGGCGCGGCCATGATGTTGAAAGGCCTGACCGCCCAATACCTGCTGAAGAAGTCGCTGCCGACCGAGGGCCTGGTGCCGGGCGATTTCGTGTTGTTCCATGCCGCCGCAGGCGGTGTCGGCCTGATTGCCTGCCAGTGGGCCCGGTTGCTGGGTTTGAAACTCATCGCCACTGCCGGATCGCCTGAAAAGTGCGCCCTGGCCCTGGCCCACGGCGCGGCGCACGCCATCGACTACCGCAAGGAAAACTTCGTCGAGCGCCTGATGGAAATCACCGGCGGGCAGGGCGTGAAGGTGGTCTACGACTCGGTCGGCCTGGACACCTTCGACCGCTCGCTCGAATGCCTGCGCACCTTCGGCCTGATGGTGTGTTTCGGATCGGCCTCCGGCCCGGTGCCGCCCTTTGCGCCGGCCATCCTGGCCAAGAAGTGCTTGTACGTCACCCGGCAGACGCTGTTCAACCACTACAACACGCGTGAACGGGCGCAGGCGATGGCGGATGACCTGTTCGCCGTGGTCGCGTCGGGCGATGTGAAGATCGAGATCAACCAGCGCTATGCGCTGGCCGATGTGCAGCAGGCGCACCGCGACCTGGAAGCACGCAGGACGACCGGCTGCACGGTCCTGATTCCCTGAGGCTATTCGCATGAATGAAAAATTGACCGCCCCGGCCGCCATCACCATCCGCCGTGTCGGCCCCGAAGAAACCGCTGCCTGCGTAGACGGCCTTGCCGATGTGCTGATCGACTGTGTGCAGGGCGGCGCATCGGTGAGTTTCATGGGGCCGCTGTCGCGTCAGCGGGCGCTGGCCTTCTGGCGAGGCGTGGCCGAAGGCGTGGGCCGCGGCGAACGTGTGCTGCTGGTGGCTGAGGATGCAGAAGGCGCCATCGTCGGCACCGCCCAGCTGGTGACCGACATGCCCGAGAACCAGCCGCATCGAGGTGAGGTGTCGAAGATGCTGGTGCACCGGAAAGCCCGCCGAAAGGGTGTCGCGCAGCGCCTGCTGGCGGTGATCGACGATGCTGCGCGCGAGGCCGGTAAGACGGTGCTGGTGCTGGATACCGCGACCGGTGGCGATGCCGAGCGCCTGTATGAACGCGCAGGCTGGCAGCGGGCCGGTGCGGTGCCGGACTTTGCGTTGATGCCGGACGGGGCCTTGTGTGGAACGACGTTTTTCTATAAGCGCGTCTGAATCGAATGCCACCAGGACGGACCAACCCCATGAAAGTCGAAGCACAGTGCTATTGCGGTGCCATCGCATTCGAGGCTGAAGTGCGGCCAGGCAGTATTTCGATCTGCCACTGTGCGGACTGCCAGGTGCATTCCGGTTCGGCCTTCCGCGCCAATATTCCGGCCGCGGCCGATGGATTTCGGTTGATAAGGGGCGAACCTCGCACCTATATCAAGACCGCCGCCAGTGGAGCCAGACGCCGCCTGGCGTTTTGCGATAACTGCGGCAGCCCGTTATATGCATGCGCGGAAGAGAATCCTGCGAGTTACTCACTGCGAATTGGCGTGATCAAACAGCGAAACGAACTCGGGCCGCCGCAAAGGCAGATATGGACGAAACGCGCATTTTCGTGGGTGCGATTCTGGACGGGCCTGCAGACATTCGACGGTCAACCCTGAAGGGCCAGGCGGGCCTTGTCCTTCTATCTGAACACCCAATCCATTGATCGGGTCCGATTGTTTTTGGTTTTAGTCATTGCTGGAAAGTCAGGCGGATCATGGATTGGGTGCCGATAGTCTTTATTACCTTCAAGGTTCTGGTGCTGGGCATCGGAATGTTCTTTGCCGTAAAGTGGCATTACGATCAAGGAAAGAAAGAGAACGGAAAAGAGAGACAGCGCGCAGTGTTGCGCGCGGGAGGCAAGGTGGCCGCAGTCTTCGTATTGGTGCTTCTGATACTCTTGCTGATGACCTTCGGGCTCAGCAGCACGCTGGGGTTGAATCTGACCATTGATTGATTGATTAAAGCAAATATGGCTTTGGGTATCTGAAAGATGCCGCCGGCTTTCACTCAAGCCTCTCGTCATGCGATTCCGGGAATTTTTCTTTCTCTGCTGTCGTATGAATAAACAGCAACGGTTTCAAGCAGACGCAACGCCTCAGGTGTTCTCGGTCTGCAGTGTTTTCAGGTTTCGACGAAAAGCCAGCTTACGCGGTGGCCCACCGATCCGGATCGAACGCCGGCATGCCCTGCGCGATCCGGGCCAGCCGCGCCCACACCTGCTGCGCGAGCGGCGAAAGGCTGCGGTTCTGGCGGTGCACCAGCATGATGTCGCGGTCGATCCGGGGCACCAGGCGGCGGGCGACCAGGCCGGGCGCACGGTAGGCGTCCAGCGCCAGCGCCGGCAATATCGCCACGCCGATACGCGCCTCGACCATGCGGAACACGGTGGTCGGGTGGCCGAGTTGCTGCACCACATGGGGCGTGACTTCCTGGCGCGCCAGGGCTTCGTCGATCAGCCGGCGGCTGCCGGACGCCTGGTCCAGCAGCACCAACGGATGGGCCGCTAGCCGATGCCAGTCGACGTCGCCGACCGATGCCAGCGCATGGTCGGCCGGGCAGACCAGGCAGAAAGGCTCGCGCAGGATGGGTTCGCAATACAGGCCTGACGGATCGGCGGGGTCGACCACCACACCGAAGTCGACGACACCCGAACGCACGCTGTCCAGGGTGTCCTGCTGGATGCGGTCGAGCAGCACGATTTCGGTGCCATCCGCTTCGGCCTCGGCGATGCATGTGGGCATCAGGCTGGCCGCTAGCGTAGGGCTGCTGGCGACTCGCACCCGGCCACGCCGTTGCCGGCCCAGGCCCTGGACATCCAGCAGGGCGGTGTCGAGTTCGTCGAGCAGGCGTTCCAGGTGCGCCGCCAGCAGGCGGCCGGCGTCGGTCGGCGCCACTTCGCGGGTGGTGCGGTCGAAAAGCCGCAGACCGAGCTGGTTTTCCAGTTCGGTCATGGCCCGGCTGACGGCGGGCTGGGTGAGGCCTACGCGATCACCGGCACGGCTGAAGTTGCGTTCGGCCGCCACCGCCTGGAAGACGCGCAGTTGCTGCAGGCTGATATTCATCATTCCGAATCATAAATTCATCAGATAAATCAATTTCACTTCGGCTGTGAAAATGAAGATGATCGCCGCCACCATGACGCGTTCCAAATATCTCCCCGACAACTTCACTTTCGCCCTGCTGGCGACGGTGCTAGCCGCTTCCGTGTTGCCCGCTCAGGGCGCGGTCGCGCATGCATTCGAGCTGCTGACCACGGCAGCCATCGCGCTGCTGTTCTTCCTGCACGGCGCCAAGCTTTCGCGGGCAGCAGTGATTGCCGGCATTTCGCACTGGCGGCTGCATCTGCTGGTGGTCGCCTGCACTTTTGTGCTGTTCCCGGTGCTGGGCTGGGCCCTGAAGCCGGTGCTCAGCCTTCTGGTGACGCCCCAGCTCTACGTCGGCGTGATGTACCTGTGCGTGCTGCCCGCCACCGTGCAGTCGGCCATCGCCTTCACCTCGATGGCCCGCGGCAATGTGCCGGCGGCGGTGTGCAGCGCATCTGCCTCGACGCTGCTGGGCGTGTTCATCACGCCGGTGCTGGCCAACCTGCTGGTGGTGGAACATCACTCGGCAGGTGCGACCTTCCACGGCATCGGCAAGATCGTCCTGCAGCTGGTGGTGCCCTTCGTGCTGGGCCATTTGCTGCAACCGTGGGTGGGCGGTTTCGTCAAGCGACACGCCAAACGCATGAAGCTGGTGGACCAGGGTTCGATCCTGCTGGTGGTGTACACCGCCTTCAGCGCCGCAGTGGTCGAAGGCCTGTGGCGGCAATTGCCGATGACGGCTCTGCTGGGCCTGGTGGCGTTGTGCTGTGTGCTGCTGGTGGTGGTGCTGGTCTGCACCACGATGTTGGCGCGCAAGCTGGGTTTCTCGAAAGAAGATGAGATCACCATCGTGTTCTGCGGATCCAAGAAGAGCCTGGCCAGCGGCGTGCCGATGGCCAAGGTGCTGTTCGCGCCTGAACTCGTCGGTCCGATGGTGCTGCCGCTGATGCTGTTCCACCAGATCCAGCTGATGACCTGCGCTGTGTTGGCGCAGCGTTATGCGCAGCGGCCGGAAGAACCGCTGGAAGCACTGACGCAGCCGGCGGTCGGCAAGGCGGGCTGACGGGCCGGGGAGGCCTGTCCTACCTTGCGTAGGGCAGGTGGCTTGCACACGTGTCCATGTCAGGTTCTACAGTGAGGCATCGGGGCAATGTTTTCCCGCTGAACCTGGCTGGAGACCTATGAAAATTCGTGCTTATCTGATCGAGGACAACCCGGTCATCCGCGAGAACCTACTGGCCACGCTGAGCGAGCTGGCCCACATCGAACCCATCGGCTGCGCGGAGACCGAGGCGGAAGCGGCGGATTGGCTGCGTACCCATGATGGCCATTGGGACCTGGCAATCGTCGATCTGTTCCTGCGAGAGGGCAACGGCCTCAACGTGCTGTCGGCGCTCAGCGAGCGTGAATCGCACCAGAAGATGGTGGTGTTCAGCAACCACGCCACCAAGGAAGTCCGCCGCCGGTGTGAACAATTGGGCGCCGACGCGGTGTTCGACAAATCGACCGAAATCGACGCGCTGCTGGACTATTGCGACCGCCAGCGTGTGGTGGCCGAGAGCCGCCACTAGTCATGCGCCTGCCCTCAGGGCGGCGGCAGCACGCCGCCATCCAGGCTGCTGCGCAGCCGGTTGGGGGCCAGGACACCTGCCGATTCCAGGATGGGGTAGGCAATGGAACAGATGTGCGAGTTGATGCGTTTCAGGTCGCTGATCAGGTCGATGTGCAGCGAACTGGTTTCGATGCTCTGCAGCGTGTTGTCGGAAAGCCGCTCGAGATGGGTGCGGGTGTACCGGCCTTCCAGATCACGGAACAGCGCTTTTTCTTCCAGCAGCTTCTGCGCGTCGCGCACGTTGCCGTTCAGGAAAACGCTCATCGACAGGCGGAGGTTGTCGATGATGCGAGCGTGCAATTCGCTGATCTCGTCGATGCCGGCCTGCGAAAAATTGCGTGACTTGCGGATCTTGCGTTCCTCGATGTCGATCAGCACCCGTTCGACGATGTCGCCGATCTGCTCCATGTTGATGGTGAAGCTGATGATGTCGGTCCAGCGCCGGCTTTCTTCCTCGCCCAGTGCCTCGCGGGAAATTTTCGTCAGGTAGTACTTGATGGCCGAATAGAGTTCGTCCACCGAGTCGTCCAGGCGCCGCAGGTGGTCTGCCAGCGCCAGGTCGTTGTTGCGGATGACCTTCAGCAGGCCCACCAGCATGGTCTCGACCAGGTCGGCCTGGTGAAGCGCCTCGCGTGCGGCGCACGAGATGGCCAGCGATGGCGTCGAAAGGGCCGAAGCATCCAGGTGCTGCACCCGGTCGGTGGTCTTCTTTTCGGGCGTGCGCGGCATGAACTTCTGCACCATGCGCGCAACGCCGTCGGTGAGCCCGATGAAACCGACGCTGATCACCGCATTGAAGGCCAGGTGGAACATCACCACACCATGCGAAGGCACCGCCATCAGCGGTTGCGCATATCGGATCCACAGCCCCACGAAAGGGGCGACCAGCAGCACACCCATCATCTTGAAGACCAGGTTGCCGACGGTGACCTGGCGGACCTCGACCGACGACTTGGACGTGGTCAGCACCGCCAGCACACCGCTGCCCAGGTTCGCGCCCAGAACCAGGCCGAGGGCGACATCCATCGGCACCACGGTCGAACTGGCCATGGCCGCGATCAGCAGCACGATGGCGAGGCTGGAATACGCGACTACGGCGAGGGCCGCGCCCAGGGTAATTTCGAGCAGCAGGTCGCTGCCGAGCGATCCGAGCAGTGCCCGCACGGCCGGAGCCGCCAGCAGCGGCTCGGTGGCCTCGACCACCAGTCGCAAGGCCAGCAGCATCAGGCCCAGGCCGATCAACACCCGGCCCACGCGGCCGGCAGTGCCCGCCTGGCGGGAGACGAACAGCACCACGCCGACGAAGATCAGCAGCGGCGACAGCCAGGAGAGATCGACCGAGAACAGCACCGACATCATGGCGGTGCCGACATCGGCACCGCGCATGACAGCCAGCGCGGCGGGGAGGGTGATGAGGCCCTGGCCGACGAAGGACGAGGTCATCATCGATGTGGCGGTGCTGGATTGCACCAGAGCCGTCACGCCGATACCGGAAAGCGCGGCGCTGAACCGGTTGCCCAGACTGCGCGCCAGGATCTTGCGCAGTTTTTCGCCGAACACCCGCAACACACCCGTGCGGACCAGGTGGGTTCCCCAGACGAGCAGCGAGATCGCTGCGAGCAGGTTGAGCAGGTGCTTCATTCCTTATCTTGTCTCAGCGTCCCTTGCGCACGCGTATCAACTCGTCAAACACCAGGCAGGCGGCACCGATGGTGATGGCACTGTCGGCAACGTTGAAGGCCGGAAAGTGGCGGCCGGCCAGATGGAAGTCGAGGAAGTCGACCACGTAGCCGTGCATCAGCCGGTCGATCACGTTGCCGATGGCACCGCCCATGATGCAGGCCAGCGCAAAGGAAAACAGCTTCTGGCCGGCATGCGAGCGCAGCAGCCAGACGATGAACAGCGCCGCGCCCACGCCGATGGCGGTAAAGAACCAGCGCTGCCAGCCCGAAGAATCGGCCAGGAAAGAAAACGCCGCGCCGGTGTTGTGGGCCCGTACGACGTTGAAGAAGCTGGTGATGTAGGTGGCGTCGCCCAGGCGGTAGTAGCCCAGGATCAGCGTCTTGGTGAACTGGTCGGCGATGAGGATGATCAGCGCCAGGCCCAGCCAGGGCAGCGGGCTGGACGAACCGCCACCGATGGAGATGGTCTTGCCGCGCGCCATTTATGCAAACTCCCGGTGTTCGCCAGCGCCGTACAGGTTGCTGTTGCAGCGGCCGCAGATCGTCGGGTGCGCAGGGTCGCTGCCCACGTCGTCGCGGTAGTGCCAGCAGCGCTCGCACTTGGCGGCTTCGATGGCGGTGGTCTCGATCGCCAGGGTTTCGCCAGCGGCCACTTCTACCGCGGAGGTGATCAGCACGAACTTCAGGTCGTCGCCCAGGCTGGCCAGTGCGGCCCACAGGTCGCCGTGGGTGGCCATCGGCACGCTGATGCGCACCTTGGCCTGCAGCGAAGAACCCACCTTGCCTTCGGTGCGCAGGGTTTCGATTTCCTTGTTGACCAGCTCCCGTGCCGCGCGGATGCGCATCCATTTTTCGATCAGCGCGGCATCTTCGGCCGGGTCGCCCTGCAGCTGCAGGTATTGCTCCAGGAAGATGGTCTCGCTGTTGCCGACCAGCTTCCAGGCTTCCTCGGCGGTGAAGCTCAGGAACGGCGCCATCCAGCGCAGCATGGCCTGGGCGATATGCCACAGGGCGGTCTGTGCGCTGCGTCGTGCCAGCGACTTGGGCCCGGTGGTGTAGAGCCGGTCCTTCAGCACGTCGAGGTAGAAACCGCCCAGGTCTTCGGAGCAGAACAGCTGCAGCTTGGCGACCACCGGATGGAATTCATACACCTCGTAGTGCGCCAGGATCTCGGCCTGGAACTGCGCCGCACGGGCCAGCGCGTAGCGGTCGATTTCGAGCAGTTCGGACTCGGGAACCGCATCGGCGACCGGGTCGAAGTCGCTGGTGTTGGCCAGCAGGAAACGCAGCGTGTTGCGGATGCGGCGGTAGGCGTCGACCACACGCGCCAGGATCTTGTCGTCACCTGCGATGTCGCCCGAATAGTCGCTGGCGGCCACCCACAGGCGGATGATTTCGGCGCCCAGCTTTTCGGCGGTCTTTTGCGGATCGACACCGTTGCCCATCGACTTGCTCATCTTGCGGCCCTGGCTGTCCACGGTGAAACCGTGGGTCAGCAGGCCCTTGTAGGGAGCGCGGTCGTTCATGGCGCAGGCGGTCAGCAGCGAGCTGTGGAACCAGCCGCGATGCTGGTCATGGCCTTCGAGGTACAGGTCGGCCTCGGGGCCGCTGAGGTGGTGCCCTTCGTCGCGGGCACCGCCACGGCTGATGCTGTCGTCGAAATGCGAGCCGCGCAGCACATGGAAGTGGGTGGTGCCGGAGTCGAACCACACGTCCAGGATGTCGTTGCTCTTGAGGTAATCGGCGGCTTCCGCGCCCAGGATGTCCTCGGCCGTGGCCTTGCTCCAGGCCTCGACGCCGCCGGCCGCGACCATTTCAGCCGCCTGGTCCATGATTTCCATGGTGCGCGGATGCAGTTCGCCGGTCGCCTTGTGCAGGAAGAAGGGCAGCGGCACACCCCAGTTGCGCTGGCGCGATATGCACCAGTCGGGCCGGCCGGAGATCATGTCGCGCAGGCGGTTCTTGCCGTTCTCCGGGTAGAAACCGGTCTGCTCGATGGCGTCCAGGGCGAGCTGGCGCAGGGTGCGGCCTGCCTTGTCCTTGGTGAAGACGCCTTCGCCTTCGTCCATGCGCACGAACCACTGGGCGGCAGCACGGTAGATGACCGGCGTCTTGTGGCGCCAGCAATGCGGATAGCTGTGCGTGATGCCCGAGGTGGCCAGCAGGCGCCCGGCGTCTTTCAGGGCTTCGGCGACCACCGGTGCGGCCTTCCAGATGAACTGGCCGCCGAACATCGGCAGTTCGTCGACGTACACGCCGGTGGCCTGTACCGGGTTCAGGATGTCGTCGTGCGTGAAGCCGTTGGCCATGCAGGAATTGAAGTCATCCACGCCATAGGCCGGGGCCGAGTGCACGATGCCGGTGCCGTCGTCCGCGGTGGCGTAGTCGGCCAGCAGCACCGGCGATTCGCGGCGGTAGCTGTACTCACCGGTGCCGGCGTCCGCCACGTCGTGCAGCGGATGCTTGAAACGGATGCCGGCCAGCGCCGCGCCGGCCACGGTGGCGACCACCGTGCCTTCGAGTTCGTAGCGGGCAAGCGCCTTCTCGACCAGTGCGGACGCCAGGACGAGGAGGCCGCGCGCGGTGTCGACCAGGCTGTATTCGAGTTCGCCGTTCAGGTTAAGGGCCTGGTTGGCGGGGATGGTCCACGCGGTGGTGGTCCAGATGACGGCGAAGGCCGGCTTGGTCAGTTCTGACAATCCGAACGCGGCCGCCAAAGCTGCCGGCTGGGCGCATTCGAAAGCCACGTCGATGGTCTGCGACTTCTTGTCGGCGTATTCGATCTCGAATTCGGCCAGCGAGGAGCGGCAGTCGAAACACCAGTAGACCGGCTTCAGGCCGCGGTAGACAAACCCGCGTTCCATGATGCGTTTGAGCGCGCGGATCTCGTCGGCTTCGTTGCCGGGGTTCATGGTCAGGTAGGGGTTCTCCCACTCGGCGAGCACGCCCAGCCGCTTGAAATCCTTCTTCTGCAGGGCCACCTGCTCGGTGGCGTAAGCGCGGCTCTTGGCCTGCACTTCGTCACGGCTGAGGTTGCGGCCGTGGGTCTTCTCGATCTGGTTCTCGATGGGCAGCCCGTGGCAGTCCCAACCTGGCACGTACAGCGCATCCATGCCCTTGAGCTGGCGCGCCTTCACGATCATGTCCTTCAGGATCTTGTTGACCGCGTGCCCCATGTGGATCTGTCCGTTGGCATACGGCGGGCCGTCGTGCAGCACGAAACGCGGTGCGCCGCAGCGGGCGTCGCGCAGCTTCTTGTAAACCCCCTTGGATTCCCATTCGGCGACCCAGCCGGGCTCGCGTTTGGGCAGGTCGCCGCGCATCGGGAACGGGGTGTCCGGCAGGTTGAGCGTGGCGCGGTAGTCGGGGGCGGAGGAAACGTTGGTGTCGGACATGTGGAGAGAAATCAGTGGAAGGCGGCGGCCGGGAGGAGAAGTGCGGCGGAAGCCCGGCCCAGTGAGGGGGCGACCGCACGGTGCCGAAAGCGGCACACCTGGACGAGCTTCAAATTCGGTCGCGGGTGGTCTGCCGGTGGGTCTGGCCGTGGGTGGCGAAGAACGCCCGCGCGTCCTCCAGGTCCTTGGCGATACCGGCGGTGAGGGCGTCGAGGCTGGTGTAGCGCAGCTCGTCGTGCAGTTTGTGCAGCAGTTCCACCCGGACGATTTTACCGTAGCCCCCCTCCGTGCCCAGGCTGGCGGGCCAGTCGAGGCAATGGGTCTCCAGGAGCACCCGGCCGCCGTTGACGTCGGACGGGTCGAGGGACGGGCGGACACCCATGTTGGCCACGCCGTTCAGCGGGTGATCGGTCAGCCCGTGAACCCGCACCGCGAAAATGCCGGCAGCCGCGGGTTTCCAGTGCGAGAAACGCAGGTTGAGTGTGCGGAAACCGTCGCCCGCACCGACCTCGCTGGCGCCCAGCGCCCGGCCCAGCTTGCGGCCGTGCACCACATGGCCGCTGAGGCTGTAGCTGCGGCCGAGCAGGCGCGCGGCCTGTTCCATCTGGCCGGCGGCCAGCGCATCGCGCACCGCAGAACTGGAGACCCGCAGGCCGTGCACCTCGTAGCTGTTCATGCGGGCCACCTCGAAACCGATGGCGGTGCCGGCTTCGTCCAGCAGGGCATAGTCGCCGGCGCGCTGGCTGCCGAAACGGAAGTCGTCGCCGACCAGCACATAACGTGCACCCAGGCCGTGCAGCAGCACCTGTTCGATGAAGTTCCAGGGCACCTGCGCCGCCAGGTGCGCGTCGAACGGCAGCACTACGGTCTGGTCGATGCCGCAGCGTGCGAGTTCGGTGAGCTTGTCGCGCAGGGTGGCGATGCGGGCCGGCGCCAGGCTGGCCTTGCCGGCACGGGCGGCGAAATAGTCGCGCGGATGGGGTTCGAAGGTCAGCACGCAACTGGGCACGCCGCGGTGCTCGGCCTCGCTGCGCAACAGTGCCAGCATGGCCTGGTGACCGCGGTGAACGCCGTCGAAATTGCCGATGGTCAGCGCGCAGGCAGCCGCGATGCCGGGATGGTGGAAACCGCGGAAGACCTTCATGGATGCGTCACGTCAAACGTTTTCTTCTTGGATGCTCCGGGGTCCGGACAGCTGCTCCGACCGGACGCGAATTCGTCACGATACCTGTATATTGTCAACGAGCGAATGCGCCGCCTGGCAAGCGGTGCGTCCATCCGATCATCCGAGTGGTTTGCCGGCGATACGATCCCCCTCGAGGCCGGCCTCTTGAGGAGCTGTGTCGTGAAGGTATTGAAGCTATCGGCCCAGGGGCTGCCGCAGTCCTGGATCAGCCTCGAGCAGGCGGTGATCCACTATGCGGCCGGCGAGGTCCGCTGGGAGTCCGGCGCCGAGATCGCAGTCTTCCGCGGCGGCACCAACGCCATCACCGGCAAACAGTCGATGATCGCCGTCAACAGCATCATCGGCACACGCGGGGTTCCGCGCGTCAACCCCTTCGGTCTGCGCCCCGGCCTCACCAACGCCAAGCTGTTTGCCCGCGACCGCGACGTCTGCGCCTATTGCGGCGATGTCTGCGCCGAAGCCGAACTGACGCGCGAACACATCGTGCCGCTGTCCCAGAACGGCCCGGATGTATGGATGAACGTGGTCACCGCATGCCGGGCCTGCAACCACCGCAAGAGCAGCCGCAGCCCCGAGCAGGCCGGCATGCCTCTGCTCTATACGCCCTACGTGCCCAGCCTGTGGGAAGACTTCATCCTGCGCAACCGCCGCATCCTCGCCGATCAGATGGAATTCCTGATGGCCCACGTGCCGCGCTCGTCGCGCCTGATGCTCTAGGCCGAGCGCCGCCGTGGCGCAACTATTGCTATGGGTTGTCTGGCTTCCTTTTCCCATCGCTTCCCATGCAATTCAACGACATCCGCGTCTCCACGAAACTGTGGGGCGGCATCCTCGGCCTTCTGCTCATTTCCCTGGCTGCCGGCGCCTGGTCGCAGTACCGCGCAACCCAGGTGGCGGATACGGCCCTGGCCAGCGTCCGCGCTGCCGAACAACGTATTTCCGACGCCATCGACTGGCGGGGTGCAACCGAAACCGTGGGTGAACGGGTCGTCGCCAGCAACATCACTGCCGAGCCGCCGTTGACCACGGTGCTGGACCAGCGCATCAGCGCGGGTGTGGCGCGCATCGGCGCGATCCAGAAAAGAATCGTCGCGAGCGCCACCAGCGATGCAGAAAAAGCCGCGCTGGCGCGAGCAGGCGAAGAACGCAATGCGGTGCTGGCGCTGAACAAGCGGGCGCGCGAACTCAAGCTCGAATCGTCCACCGGCGCCGTGTCGCCCGACTTCATCGAAAAAACCTACGTGCCCGCCATCGGTCGTTACATCGATTCGCTGGACGCCTTCGTCAAGCTCCAGGAAGAGCAGCGCGACCAGGCCATCGTGGCGCTGGAGGCGGCGCGCCACGGCGCCATGGTGGTTTCTGTGATCTGCATGCTGGTGGTGCTGCTGGCCGGCGTCGCGCTGGCGGCGGTACTGGTGAAGAACATGTCGGATCCGCTGGCGCACGCGGTGGCGGTGGCCGAGTCGATCGCCGCCGGTGATCTCACCGTTCAGCCACGGACCGACCGGCGCGACGAGTTCGGCCAACTGCTTTCGTCCCTGTCGGCCATGGTGCAGAAACTGCGCGGCGTGGTGGGCGAGGTGCGCAGCGGTGTCGAGTCGGTGTCCACCGCCTCGGCCGAGATCGCGCTGGGCAACCAAGACTTGTCCGGGCGCACCGAACAGACCGCTTCCAGCCTGCAGCAGACGGCGGCCAGCATGGAGCAGCTGACCGGCACGGTGAGTCAGTCCACCGACACCGCGCACCGCGCGCGGCAACTGGCCGGCATGGCAGCGCAGGAGGCCACTCGGGGTGGCGAGGTGATGTCCGAGGTGGTCAGCAGCATGTCGCAGATCAGCGGATCCTCACGCCGCATCGGCGACATCATCGGCACCATCGACAGCATCGCTTTCCAGACCAACATCCTGGCACTGAATGCAGCCGTAGAGGCCGCGCGCGCCGGTGAACAGGGCCGCGGTTTCGCCGTCGTGGCCAGCGAAGTGCGCAGCCTGGCGCAGCGCAGCGCGCAGGCGGCACGCGAGATCAAGACGCTCATCGGCGCGTCGGTCGACACGGTGGACGCCGGTTCACGCCAGGTGGCGCAGGCGGGCGAGACCATGGGCGCGATCGTGAACAGCGTGCGTCAGGTGGCCGACCTGATCGCCGAGATCCATGCCGCGGCATCCGAGCAGCGCGACGGCATCGGCCAGGTGAATCAGGCGGTGAGCCAGCTCGACCAGATGACCCAGCAGAACGCCGCGCTGGTAGAGGAAAGTGCGGCGGCGGCGTCTTCGTTGCGTGATCAGGCTCACCGGCTTTCGCTGGCGATTTCGGTGTTCAAGCTGGATGCCGGCGGCCTGGTGTCCTTGCCGGCGCCCGGAGTGGCTTCCGCGCCGAAACCAGCGAGACCCTCGAAACCTGCGATAGCGGGAACACCGCAGGCAACCGGGGCTCGGGCAAAACCTCCGGCCGCGCCGGCTCGGGCACCCGCTCCGACGCTGACGGAGAAAGTCGCTGCCGGCGACGACGACTGGGCGAGTTTCTGACCGGACGCGGCGGCTCGCCAGAAAGTCAGCGCGGGCGAAGTGCGTCGACCTGCTCCTGCAGCAGGCGCACGGTTTCTTCGAGTGCGGCCACGCGTGCGGCCAGCCCGCTGCCCGCGGCCGATGTCTCCGTCACCGGCGCCGATGCGTAATCGGCCACGTCGATGGGGCCGCACAGCAGGTGCATCCAGCGCACCTCGCGTGAACCCGACACACGTGGCAGGGCCTGCACCAGCGGTCCGCCTTTTTCTTCCGGCCGCTCGGCCAGTTCATCCAGGAAAGCCTCGACCGAACCGATGTCGGCGAAACGGTGCCAGCGTTCGGTGTGGATGCGCAGTTCGCCGGCGGTCTGCGGACCGCGCAGCATCAACATGCCGAGGAGGGCGGCGGCCGCACCCGGCACGCCGATGCCGCGTTCTGCGTTGTGCTCCCAGCGGGTGGCGCGGCCGCCGCTGGTATCGAAGGCCAGCGTCAGGCTGCGCAGGGCGTCCAGCGCCTCCTGGGCTTGGGCATCGTCGACCTGCATCACCGGGTCGCGGCTGGATTTCTGGTTGCAGCCGGACACCACGCCGTTGAGGGTCAGCGGATAACTGTCAGGCACGGTGCGGGCCTTTTCCATCAGCGTGCCCAGCACGCGGGCTTCGATCTGGGTGAGGGGGCGCAAGGGCATGTCGGACTCGGTTGGGTAAATGCGGCGGGCGGACCGCGATAATGCCGCCCGATGAAAAACGTGGTGATTCTGATCTCAGGCGGCGGCTCCAACATGCAGGCCATCGTGCGTGCCGCGCAGCGGGACGACTGGGCCGGCCGGCACGGTGCGCGTGTGGCGGCGGTGTTGAGCAACAAGCCCGATGCCAGCGGCCTGGCCTGGGCGAAACAGCAGGGCATTCACGCCGAGGCGCTGGATCACCGTGATTTCGAGAGCCGTGACGATTTCGATGCGGCCCTGGCAAAGGCCATCGACAGGCACCAGCCGGAACTGCTGGTGCTGGCCGGTTTCATGCGGATCCTGGGGGACGCGTTCGTGGGTCGCTATGCCGGCCGGATGGTGAATATCCATCCGTCGCTGCTGCCGGCCTTTACCGGTCTGCACACGCACCGGCGCGCCCTGGAAGCGGGTTGCCGGGTGGCGGGTGCGACCGTGCACCGGGTGACGGCTGACCTGGACCTGGGGCCCATCCTGGGCCAGGCGGTGGTGCCGGTGCTGCCCGGTGACACCGCCGAAACCCTGGCCGAAAGGGTGCTGGCGCAGGAACACCAGCTGTATCCGCGGGTGCTGGCGGAATTGCTGGCCTGAAGCCGCTCCGGCTCTCAGGCGACCTTGCTGACGGTGCCGCCGGTGGCTGAGCCGGACGAGTTGCCCGCGCTGACCTGGTCGTATTGCTTCAGCACCTGCTGCGCCAGTTGCTGCAGGTCGTAGCGCTGGGTCACGGTCTGGTCGGTGGTGCTGGTCGTGCCTTCGGAACTACCGTCCGACAGCGATACCGTCGAGGACGAATAACCCGTCGAAGACGGTTGCATCGAAGCCATCGCGGACTCGACCATCTGCTGCAGCGTGGCCAGCTCGTTGTCGTCGATGCTTCCGTTGCTGTTGCCGTCCACCGCACCGAACAATGCTGACGTGGTGTTGTCCACTCCGGTCCGGGTGCTGGTGTCGTCGCTGGCGCCTCGAGAAAAAAGCGAGGGCGGCGGCGGCAGGCGGCTGGCGTCCTGCGTGGTCGATGCGCTGCCCGTGTCGTATTGCGACTGCGTAAGCCTGGTGGAGTTGTTGGCGTTTTGCTGCGCCAGCCGAAACAGGGCTGCGTCGTCCGCTGCGGCGGTCTTGGTATTGGACTTGTCGGTCCATGCGTTCTGGGCGTTGTTGTTGATTCCGGTGATGGCGGTCATGGCGTCATTCCTGCTGATGGTCACGGCGAATTCTTAGGAGATCGTCGTAAGCTGAGTGTGTATCTCCGGTGTACAGATTGGTACAAAACCCTGTTCCAGCAGGGGAAGAGACCGGTCAATGTCCGTTTTTTCAGCATGCCGGGCCTCTGGTGCGACGGCCGGCAGGGGTGGACAATCGGGTCATGAACCATCGCCCGCACATCCTGGTGGTTGACGACGACCAGGACATCACCACGCTCCTCAGCGATTATCTCGAACGTTTCGGATTCACCGTCCACACCGCCAGCGACGGCAACGGCATGCGTGAACATATCGCCCGCCAGGCGATGGACATGGTGGTGCTGGACGTCATGTTGCCCGGCAGCGACGGATTGATGCTGGCCCGCGAAGTCCGCCAGCATTCGCGTGTACCCATCATCATGCTGACCGCCCGCACCGGAACCCATGACCGGGTGGTAGGCCTCGAACTGGGCGCCGACGACTACATGGGCAAGCCTTTCGAGCCGCGCGAACTGGTGGCCCGCATCAACACTGTTCTGCGCCGCATCCCCGCCGGACGCACCGCGCACCCTGCCGACGACGGTGTGGTGCGTTTCGACGGCTGGGAACTGCGCCGCGACGAACGCCGCCTGACCTCGCCCGACGGCTTGGTGGTTCCGCTTTCCAATGCCGAATACCGCCTGCTGACCACCTTCCTGTCGATGCCGCGTCGCATCTTCACCCGCGACCAGCTGATGGAACGCGCACGCGGTCGGGCGATGGAAAACTTCGAGCGCAGCATCGACCTGCTGGTGTCGCGACTGAGGCAGAAGCTCAGCGACGACCCCCGCGCACCCTCGATGATCCGCACCGTGCGCGGCGCGGGTTATGTGTTCGACGTGCGCTCCGTGCAGCCGCAGGTCGGGCTGCACTGAGGTTTGGTCCGGTTTCCAGTGGTTGATTCGTGATTCCGGAGCGCGGCATGCCTTTTGACTTCCGGCAGCGGGTTCGCAGCCTGGCAAAACGCGCCTTGCCGTCCAGCCTCTTCGGTCGGCTGGCCATGCTGCTGTTCGTGGTGGTGCTTGCCAGTCATGCTCTGGTGCTGACGGTGATGGTCGAGTTTCATCCGCCGCCGGATTTCGTCCATCGGCATCACGAGATGCCGGCGGGCGCGACCGGTCCGGCGCAGGCAGACGAGGCCGATCACATCGGTCACGGGCCTGGCGGCATGCCTTTCGATGCAGGCATGTTGTTCGACATCGGCGTGCGCCTGGCCGCATTGCTGTTCGCCGCGTGGATCGGTGCGCGCTGGCTCTCGGAGCCGGTTCAGCGGCTTGCGGACGCCGCGCGTGAACTCGGGCGTGACATCAATCACCCGCCACTGGAAGAAGCCGGCACCGCAGAGTGCCGCGAAGCCACGCGGGTCTTCAACGGCATGCAGGCGCGCATCCAGCGGCAGATTGCCGACCGTGACCGTTTTGTCGCCGCCGTCTCGCACGATTTGCGCACGCCTCTGACCCGGCTGCGCCTGCGGGCGGAATCCCTGGAAGACCCGGAAGACCGCGCCGGTTTCCGCCGCGATATCGGCGAGATGGACACGATGATCCGCGACACCCTGGACTACCTCCTGGGCGTGGCGCAGGGCGAGGCGAATGTGCGTTTCGACATCGACTCCCTGGTGCGCACCATTGCGGACGACCACGACGAATCGGGCAGCGAAGGGCTGATTACCGTAAGCGGAGAAGCTGAACCGCTGACGGGCCAGCCACGCGCGCTCGGTCGCTGCATCAACAACCTGGTCGAAAACGCCCTGCGTTACGGCGGCTGCGCCGAGATATCGCTGATCGATTCGGAACACAGCCTGGTGGTGTCCATCGCCGACCGCGGGCCGGGCGTGCCGCAGGAAGAACTACAGCACCTGATGAAGGCCTTCTACCGTGTCGAGTCCTCGCGCAACCGCCATTCGGGCGGGGTGGGTCTGGGTCTGTCGATCGCCCAGGAGATCGTGCAGCGCCACGGCGGCGAATTGCTGCTGTCCAACCGTGCATGCGGCGGTCTGGTCGCAGAACTGCATTTCGTCCGGCAGACCGAAAAGACCAGTGCCGCGGCCGCTACGGCCGGTGGCCGTTCTGCGTTGGCCTGAAGCCACGAAAGACCTTTTCCAGGCCTTGGCCGGCGGGATGGGACAATCGGGTCATGCATCCCAACGCCTTACTGGACGCCTGTTCCGACCTCGTCGGCCGCGTCCTCGTCTTCGACCATCCTGCCGACGCCGTGGTCTCGCGTTTTTTCCGCGAGAACCGCGCACTCGGTCCACGCGAACGCAACACGCTCGCCGAAACCACCTACAACGTGTTGCGCCGCAAGCTGTTGTACGAATACCTGGCCCGTTCCGGCACCGGGCCGAAGGCGCGTCGGCTCGCCATCCTGGCTTTCCACGGACCGCGTGAATTCCTGCGCAGCGCGCTCAACGAACAAGAGCGCCAATGGCTCGAACAGTGCGACGCCGTCAAGCCGTCCGAACTGATGGAGCCGCATCGGCACAACCTGCCCGAGTGGCTGGCCGCCCCGTTGAAGGCTCAGGTCGGTGCTTCCGGTTTCTGGGCGCTGGCCGAAAGCCTCCAGAAGGCCGCGCCGCTCGACCTGCGGGTGAATGCACTGCAGGCCAAACGGTCTGACATGCGGGCCGAGCTGAAGAAAGCCGGCATCACCGCGGACGTCACGCCTTATTCCCCCTGGGGCTTGCGAATCGACGGCAAACCGGCACTGAACAAACTGGATGCCTTCACCCGTGGCGCAATCGAGGTGCAGGACGAGGGTTCGCAGTTGCTGGCCTTGTTGCTGGATGCGCATCGTGGCGAAATGGTGGTCGATTTCTGTGCAGGCGCCGGCGGAAAGACGCTGGCCATCGGTGCCACCATGCGTAATACCGGCCGTCTTTATGCTTTCGACATCTCCGGACACCGGCTGGACGCGCTCAAGCCACGCCTGGCACGCAGCGGGCTGTCGAACGTGCATCCTGCCGCCATCGCGCACGAGCGTGACGAGCGTGTGAAACGCCTGTCGGGCAAGATCGACCGGGTTCTGGTCGATGCGCCTTGTTCCGGTCTGGGAACCACACGGCGCAACCCCGACCTGAAATGGCGCCAGTCGCCCGATGGCATTGCCGAACTGACGGCCAAGCAGACCTCCATCCTGGCCAGCGCAGCGCGCCTGGTGAAGCCGGGCGGTCGTCTGGTCTATGCCACCTGCAGCATCCTTCCGGAAGAAAACGAGGCCATCGCCGCTGCGTTTTCCGCGGAGCACGGCGACTTCACGCTATTGCCAGCCGCTGAATTGTTGACACAATTGAAGATCGCCGATGCCGAAAAACTGTGCAGCGGCCCTTCTGGTGAAGGTGAATATCTGCGGCTATGGCCGCATATCCATCACACAGACGGCTTTTTCGCCGCCGTCTGGACACGTAAACCGTGACATTGGTCCGCAAGTAAAGACCTGCAAACCCCGGGTAATGCGAACTTAAGCCCGATGGCTCGCTCTAAAATTCGAGGTGCTGAATTTTTCGGCATCCCGGGTTCCCGTACCCACAACCACGGCGGTCACCCCGCCGCGAGGCTCTTACCCTATGTTTGTATTTGACTCGGCTGTCTTCAACGCCGCCATAGAATTGCTCAGCAATGGTTTGCTGGGCTGGACATGGTGGGAGATCGTCCTGTACACATTGCTGACAACCCACATCACCATTGTGGCGGTCACGGTGTTTCTGCATCGGTCGCAGGCTCACCGCGCGCTTGATCTGCACAAGATTCCGCAGCATTTCTTCCGTGCCTGGCTGTGGCTCGGCACCGGCATGGTCACCCGCGAATGGGTCGCCATCCATCGCAAGCACCACGCCAAGTGTGAAACCGAAGAAGATCCGCACAGCCCGCAGACCCGTGGCATCGACACGGTGATGTGGCGCGGTGCCGAGCTTTATCGCGCCGAAGCCAAGAACAAGGAAACCATCGCCAAGTTCAGCCACGGTGTGCCCAATGACTGGATCGAACGCAATCTGTACAGCCGCTACAGCTGGCAGGGCGTCGGCGTGATGCTGTTGTTGAACGTCGCACTGTTCGGCATGCTGGGCCTGGCCGTCTGGGCGGCTCAGATGCTCTGGATTCCGTTCTGGGCAGCCGGTGTCGTCAACGGTCTCGGCCATTACTGGGGTTACCGCAACTTCGAAGCCACCGATGCCAGCACCAACCTGTCGCCCTGGGGCCTGATCATCGGCGGCGAAGAACTGCACAACAACCATCACACCTACCCGACCTCCGCGAAGTTCTCCGTGAAGCCATATGAGTTCGACATCGGCTGGCTCTACATCACGCTGATGCAGAAGGTGGGCTGGGCGACGGTGAAGAAGACCGCTCCCAAGCTGCAGACCGGTGAGATCAAACCGGTGGCCGATGAAAAGACGCTCGAGGCGTTGATCACCAACCGCTACGAAGTCATGGCCGGTTTTGCCCGGGGCGTTCGCCGGGCGGCTCGCGAAGAGCTGGTGGCATTGAAGGCAAAACAGGCTGACGTCTCCAACCTGGTAGCTGCCAAACGCTGGTTGCACCGTGACGTCGAAAAGGTGCCTGCCACCGTGCTGCCGCAAGTGGCCGAGGCCCGCGCCGCGCATCCGGTGCTCGACAAGATGCTGACCATGCGCGAAGAACTGCGCCAGCTCTGGACCAACACCACTCATTCGCGTGAACAACTCACGACCGAACTGCAGGCTTGGTGCCGTCGGGCTGAAGAGAGCGGCATCGCCGCTCTGAAGGATTTCTCGATCAGGCTGCGAGCAGCCCACGCCTGAACATCAGGCTGCGGTCGCCAGTGACCGCCAGAGTCTTGCCGCCATCGCGGCAAGGCCCTGGCGGTTTTTTTGCGTCTGCGCGACAGGGCCGACCGGCTTCTCGAGCCAGAAGCCGCCGCCATGGATCGATGCAATGGCGACGCACTGGCTGTCGGACACGCGGATCGCCTGGCCGGTCGACAGGCTCACGACCGCGCCTGAGAGAGTGAAGCGCACTTCGATGGCGCCCTGGCGGCAACGGAGTTCGCTGCCGGCATCGAGGTTCATCAGCCGTTGTTCGTAAGCGGCGACGGTCTGGAAAGAGGTGTTTGGGTGAGGCATGCTGAGCTCCTGCTTTGGAGCCACTAGCGTAATTTTTTGCCTATATTTTCGGCAGACACAGAATTTGACCGTTTGGACCGTATCAGGGTTAATGGCTAGACTCTGTTCTGGTCGCTTTCGACCTCCGCTGTATCTGTTGCGGTACAGCACCCGGCAGGCATTATCTGCCTCATGCTGTCACCCATGAGCCTTGCCCAAAACCCTGCGTCGGACGATCTCCTCTACCGGCGACTTGCCGCACACTATGGTTCCGCCATCGAGCAGGGCGCCTTGCCGCCGGGAAGCCGGATGCCTTCGGTGCGAGAGTTGATGTTGCGGCACCAGGTAAGTCTTTCAACCGGTTTGCAGGCATTGCGCTGGATGGAAGAACACGGGCAACTGGAAGCACGGCCGCGGGTAGGTTACTTTGTGCGCGATCCGGCGCTGGCACGCATGCCGGCGGCGCGGGAACCTGAAATCGAGCATGCGCTGGACGAGGTGGACGCAGCCCCGTTCAGTGGCATCAACCAGCGTATTTCGCTTTTCCTCGAAAAGGCCCGCCACACGACGGTGCTGGTCGACCTGGGTGGGGCCATGCCAGCGCCTGAACTCTTCGATGCGGCGGCGCTGAACCGGTCTGCAGTGGCCTTGTTGAAAGAGCAACCCAACATCCTTCTGCATGGAGCTTCCATTCCCGGAACGCATCCCGAGTTCCAGGCGGCCATGGCGTTGAGGGCACTCGCATGCGGGATTCGTATCGCGCCGGAAGACGTCATGGCGACGCTGGGCAATTCAGAGGCGGTGAACCTGGCGTTGGCGGCAGTCGCTTCCCCGGGTGACATCGTCGCGGTCGAATCGCCGACCTTCTTCGGTCTGCTGCAAGCGGTCGAAACCCAGGGTCTGCGCACGCTGGAGATTCCCAGCAGCCCGCATACCGGCATGTCGCTGGAGGCGCTGGAACTGGCGGTGCGCAGCCAGCCACGCATGAAAGCGGTGATCGTGGTGCCGCATCTGCAAATGCCGACCGGCTGTGTAATGCCGGACGCGCACAAGGAGCGCCTGGTAGCGTTCTGCACCGAACACAGGCTGGCCCTGATCGAGGATGACATCTACCGCGATCTGATCGACGCGCCCTATCCCACCAAGCCCGCGAAAGCCTGGGACACGGAGGGGCAGGTGATCTATTGTTCGTCGTTCAACAAGACGTTTGCGCCTGGCCTCAGACAAGGTTGGATGAACGCCGGCCGTTGGCACACCCGCGTGCAGATGCTGAAGTTTTCGCGCACCCGCAACATGCAGAGTTGGTCGCAGTTGTTGACCGCCCGCGGTGTGACCGGCGCCCCCTATGACCGCCGGTTGCGCAAGTTGCGTGCGGCATTGCGGGAGCAGCGAGAACGCAGTGCGCAGGCTATTGCCAATCATTTTCCGCCAGGGGTACGACTGAGCCTGCCGCCGGGCGGTCTCAGCCTTTGGCTCGAATTGCCTCCGGGCGCGTCGTCCACGCTGTTGTTCGAACAGGCGCTGGCCAAGGGCATCCGTATAGCGCCCGGACCGATGTTTTCGAACAGCGGACGCTACGAGCGTTTTATTCGTCTCAGCTGCGGCCTTCCGTTTTCCCCGGCGGTAGAAGAGGCCTACCGCGAATTGGGCCGGCTCATACGGGCCATGATCTGAGGTCTTGTGGGTTGACCATGACGCGCACGCGGACAAGGCTCGGGCTATAATAGGCGGTTGTTCGCTCCTTCTTCTGCCGAGTCTTTTCTGCAGCGTTCCAGCAGGAGCGTATTTACCGGATTTTCATTGCGTCTGGTGAGCCGTCCGCACGGTTGCTCACTTACCTTCTTGGCAGATGTGTGGCCGGATTTTCGGCATGGTTCGCCGACGTGCGCCAGGCGATTCCCCAAATTGAGAAAGACTACATGGCAAAAGAGGAACTGATCGAGATGCGTGGAAAGGTGGACGAAGTTCTGCCCGATTCCCGCTATCGCGTCACCCTGGAAAACGGTCACCAACTGGTGGCCTATACCGGCGGCAAGATGCGCCGTCACAACATCCGCGTGATTGCGGGCGACGCCGTTTCTTTGGAAATGTCGCCCTACGACCTGAGCAAGGGTCGTATCGTTTTCCGCCACATCGCCGGTCGCCCGCCGATGAACCCCAACCGCTGATCCTGCGGTTTTGGCGAACAGGCGCTGCTGATGGCAGCGCTTTTTTTTGCGCGTCTTTTTTCCGGCCTTTTTTGTGAGCGGCTGGATCATTCGGCCAATAAAAAAGCCGCCCGACTCGCGTCTGGCGGCTTCTTGTCAATCGCGCTGAATTACTTCAGCTTGATTTCCTTGTACTCGACGTGCTTGCGAGCCTTCGGATCGAACTTCGAAATCGACATCTTTTCAGGCATCGTCTTCTTGTTCTTGGTGGTGGTGTAGAAGTGGCCGGTTCCAGCAGTGGATTCCAGCTTGATCTTTTCGCGTCCGCCTTTGGTTGCCATGGTGCAATTCTCCTAAGGTTTAAGCTTGACCGCGTGCGCGCAGGTCTGCGAGCACGGATTCGATACCGTTCTTGTCGATCAGGCGCAGGGCAGCACCGGAAACTCGCAGGCGAACCCAGCGGTTTTCAGATTCGACGAAGAAACGACGGTATTGCAGGTTCGGCAGGAACCGGCGCTTGGTCTTGTTGTTGGCGTGGGAAACATTGTTCCCCGACATCGGGCCTTTGCCCGTTACTTCACATACGCGTGCCATTGAGGTCACTCCGATATCTAACCGGCCAACCAGGAAATGATTGGCCTCACCTCGCCAGGAATGGGTGGCGGTAACCCGAAATTTACCGAAAAAACCAGCACGCCGGATAAATCCGTAGCACTACTCAACTCAGCAAAGCCTGCGATTATAGCCCGGCCGCCCGCGGGAGGCAAAACGATCGGTCAGACCAGGCTTTCCTGTTCCAGGAAACGTTGCGCGTCCAGGGCCGCCATGCAGCCCGTGCCGGCGCTGGTGATGGCCTGGCGATAAATGTTGTCCTGCACGTCACCGGCAGCAAAAACACCCGGCACGCTAGTCATGGTGGCAAAACCCTGCAGGCCCGAACGGGTGACGATGTAGCCGTCCTTCATGTCCAGCTGTCCCTGGAAGAGCTCCGTGTTGGGATGGTGCCCGATAGCGATGAAACAGCCTTGCAGCGCAAGGTCTTCGGTGGTGCCGCTGACCATGTGTTTCAAGCGTACGCCGGTGACGCCGCTCGGGTCGCCCAGCACTTCGTCGAGCACGCTGTGGACCTTCAGCTCGATCTTGCCGGCGGCGACCTTTTCGGCCACCTTGTCCAGCATGATGGGTTCGGCGCGGAACTTGTCACGGCGGTGCACCAGGTAGACCTTGCGGGCGATGCCGCTCAGGTAGAGCGCCTCTTCCACGGCGGTGTTGCCGCCGCCGACCACACACACATCCTGGTCGCGGTAGAAGAAACCGTCGCAGGTGGCGCAGCCTGAAACGCCGCGGCCCATGAAGGCCTGCTCGGACGGCAGGCCGAGGTATTTGGCAGAGGCGCCCGTCGCGATGACCAGCGTGTCGCAGGTGTATTCGCCGCCGTCGCCCGTCAGCTTGAATGGCCGTTCGCTGAAATCGACTTTGTTGATGTGGTCGAACACGATCTTGGTATTGAAGCGCTCGGCGTGCTTCAGGAAACGCTGCATCAGCTCGGGACCCTGGACGCCGTCCACGTCCGCCGGCCAGTTGTCGACTTCGGTGGTCGTCATCAGCTGGCCACCCTGGGCCATGCCGGTGATCAGCAGCGGCTGCAGATTGGCGCGGGCAGCGTACACGGCGGCGGTGTAGCCGGCGGGGCCGGAGCCGAGGATGAGGACTTTGGCGTGCTGGGCAGTAGACATAATCGATGCAGTTATGTGGCGGAAACCGGGCGGCATTCAACCATCCGGCGGGCGCGAGGCGCGGAGTATGACGTTTCCAGCTGCGGCACGGGCCCGCTGGTTTCAATCGCCACAATTGTAAGAATCGATCCTGGAAGGAAGAAACGCCTCATGGCCCTGGTTTCCGATCTGGACCTGCTGCGCAGGGTGCCTCTTTTTGCATTGCTGACGGGCGAGCAAGCGGATTTTCTCGCCAGCGCCGTCACCAAGAAGCGTTTTCGTCGGGGCGAGGTACTGGTCGAGCGCGGCCAGCATTCGGCGGGTCTCTATGTGCTGGTGTCCGGCCGCGCGCGCGTTCTGGCGGCGGATGCCCGGGGTCGCGAGGTGATTTTCACCAGCCTGCGGCCCGGCGATCCGGTCGGCGAAATGAGCCTGATCGACGGCGAGCCACATTCCGCCACGGTGGTGGCCGAGGTGCAGACCGACGCGCTGTTGCTCGACCGCGAGGCATTCCTGCGGTGCCTGCCGGCCGAAGGCTCGGTCGGTCATTCGGTATTGATCGGCCTGGTGCAACGTTTGCGGAATGCCGACCGCACCATCGAGTCGCTTGCGTTGATGGATGTCTACGGCCGCGTCGCCAGGGTGCTGATAGACAGCGCCACGCCAGCGCCCGACGGCCACGGGGTGGTGGCGCGGAAGGTGTCGCGGCAGAACATCGCCCGCATGATCGGCGCGTCGCGCGAGATGGTGAGCCGGGTCATGAAGGATCTCGAATCGCGCGGTTTTTTCGAGACCCGGAACGACGGTTCCATGCAGATCCCGTCCGGCCGTCTCGAAGCGCTGGCCGGGGATGCCGTTCCCGAGGGCGTCGCAGATGAAGCCTGACGCATGGGGTAAGCTTGTTCGCGCTCACATATGACTTATTCACTCGACACACTCAACGCCCGCGGCGGCAAGTCCAAACCGGCAGAACGCGGAGCGGTCGGCGGTTTCGCACACGAGGTCGCCCTGCTGGTCGGCTTGATCGCAATGGTCTTCTGGCTGATCTCCATGTTGAGTTATTCAGCGCTGGATCCGGCCTGGTCCACCACCGGAGCGCCGGGCGTGACCGCCGTCGGCAACTGGGGCGGCCGCGTCGGGTCGGTGCTGTCCGATGCCAGTTACTTCCTTTTCGGTTTTTCGGTCTGGTGGTGTTTTGCTGCCGCGGTGCGTTCCTGGGTGGCTTCGCTGGCGCGCTGGATGCGGGGCGGCATTCCAGCAGACAACGCCGGCAGCTGGACGGCCCATCGTGCCGTTTTCTGGATCGGCCTGGTGTTGCTGATGCTCGCCAGCACCGCGCTCGAATGGACCCGGCTCTATCGATTCGAACAATTGCTGCCAGGCCGCCATGCCGGCGGGGTGATGGGTTTCGTCACCGGCCCGGCCGCCATGCGCTGGCTGGGTTTTGCCGGATCCGGCCTGCTGTGCATCGTGCTGGTGGTGGTGGGGGCATCGCTGGCATTCCGTTTCTCCTGGGGCACCCTCGCCGAGGTGCTGGGCGCGCGCCTGTATTCGCTGGTGCAGAGCCGCCGTGAAAAACGCGAGATCAACCAAGATAAGGAAGTCGGCAAACGCGCGGCCCGCGAACGCGAGGAAGTGGTGATCGAAGAGCGTGCCGAAATCGACCACCATCCGGTGCGCACGCCGCCGGTGTTGACGGAACCGGTGCTGGTGACCGAACCGGTACTCAGCGAACGGGTGGCCAAGGAGCGCCAGAAACCCCTGTTCACCGAAATGCCGGACAGCAACCTGCCGCAGATCGACCTGCTGGATGCGGCCCAGCAGCGCCAGGAAACCGTGGCCCCCGAGACGCTGGAAATGACCAGCCGCATGATCGAGAAGAAGCTGAAGGACTTCGGCGTGCAGGTGCATGTGATTGCGGCATCGCCCGGCCCGGTGATCACGCGTTACGAGATCGAGCCCGCGGTCGGCGTGAAGGGGTCCCAGGTCGTCAACCTGGCCAAGGACTTGGCGCGTTCGCTGTCGCTGGTGTCGATCCGTGTCGTCGAGACCATTCCCGGGAAGAACTTCATGGCGCTCGAACTGCCGAACGCCAAGCGCCAGACCATCCGTCTATCGGAAATCCTGGGTTCGCAGGTCTACCACGACGCCAAGTCGATGCTGACCATCGCCCTGGGCAAGGACATCATCGGCAACCCTGTGGTGGCCGACCTGGCCAAGATGCCCCACGTGCTGGTGGCCGGCACTACCGGTTCGGGCAAGTCGGTGGGTATCAACGCCATGATCCTCAGCCTGCTGTACAAGGCCGACGCGCGTGACGTGCGACTGCTGATGATCGACCCGAAGATGCTCGAAATGTCGGTCTACGAAGGCATTCCGCACCTGCTGGCACCAGTGGTGACCGACATGCGTCAGGCGGCGCACGGCTTGAACTGGTGCGTGGCTGAAATGGAGCGCCGCTACAAACTCATGAGCAAGCTGGGCGTCCGGAACCTGGCCGGCTACAACGCCAAGATCGACGAAGCCAAGGCGCGCGAGGAATTCATCTACAACCCGTTCAGCCTGACGCCGGACAGCCCCGAGCCGCTCGACCGCCTGCCGCACATCGTGGTGGTGATCGACGAACTGGCCGACCTGATGATGGTGGTCGGCAAGAAGATCGAAGAACTGATCGCCCGCCTGGCGCAGAAGGCCCGCGCCGCCGGCATCCACCTGGTGCTGGCGACCCAGCGGCCCAGCGTGGACGTGATCACCGGCCTGATCAAGGCCAACATCCCGACCCGTATCGCGTTCTCGGTGGGATCGAAGATCGACAGCCGGACCATCCTCGACCAGATGGGCGCGGAGGCGCTGCTGGGCATGGGCGACATGCTCTACATGGCCAGCGGCACGGGCCTGCCGATCCGGGTGCACGGTGCCTTCGTCAGCGACGAGGAAGTGCACCGCGTGGTCAAGTACCTGAAGGAGCAGGGCGAGCCCAACTACATCGAGGGTGTGCTGGAAGGCGGCACCGTCGACGGCGACAGCACCGACTACCCGGGCAGCGATGGCGGCGACCCTGCTGCAGAAAAAGATCCGATGTACGACCAGGCGGTCGAGGTGGTTCTCAAAAACCGCAAGGCCAGCATTTCGCTGGTGCAGCGGCACCTGAAGATCGGCTACAACCGCGCCGCGCGGCTGGTCGAGGACATGGAAAAGGCCGGCTTGGTGAGTTCCATGAACGGCGCCGGCCAGCGCGACATATTGGTGCCGAACCGGAACGCCGAAGACTGACTGTCCGATTACCCGGCGTCGCAGCGTTGTTACAAACGCTTCGCCGGGTCTTCACCCTTGTCCGGCAAGATTTGCCGAACACCGACTCCGGAACCGCCGATGACTTTTGTTTCCCGTTTCCCGCTGCGCTCCGGCGCCTTCGCCTTCGCCGTGTTGCTCGGCACCTCCGCCACATGGGCGGACGGCCTGAGCAGCCTCGAAGGTTTCATGCGGACCGCCAAGACCGGCCGGGCCGACTTCACCCAGGTCGTAACCGCCCCCGCTCGCCAGGGCGAGACGGCGCGCACCAAGCGGTCGGAAGGCACCTTCGAATTCCAGCGGCCGGGACATTTTCGTTTCGTCTATAGCAAACCCTTTGCACAGACGCTGGTGGCCGACGGCCGTACGCTGTGGCTTTACGACGTCGACCTGCAACAGGTGACGGCCCGCGACCAAGCCCAGGCGCTGGGTTCCACGCCGGCCGCGCTGGTCGCCTCCAGCGCCGACATCAAGGCGCTGGAAAAGGACTTCACGCTGGTATCGGAACCTGAACGCGACGGCCAGCAATGGGTGCTGGCGACCCCGAAGACCAAGGACGGTCAGTTGCAGTCGGTGCGCGTCGGCTTGCGCGGCGACCAGCTTGCATCGCTCGACATACTGGACAGCTTCGGCCAGCGCTCGGTCTTGAACTTCACCAACATCCAGACCAACGGTCCGGCGGCCAGCTTCAGCTTCACGCCGCCGGCCGGCGTGAGTGTTGTCAAACAATAAATCCGCATATCGATCCTCGATAATCGAGGTTTGAATTTCGCGGCCCGAGGCCGGCGACATGAAACCTTTTTCTCAGGGGTCGGGCGTGCTGCTGGAACGCCTGGCGCGTTTCTTCCGGGTTGCCGAGTGGCAACGCCTGCTGCTCTGGTCCATCGTGGCGGGTCTGCTGGGCGCGCTGGCGACCGAATTGTTTCGGATGGCGCTGGCTGCGGTGGATGTCGGCCTGTTCGGCAACAGCGGCGGATTGGTCGAGATTGCGCGTGGCCTGCCGGTCTGGGCCCGGGTGGTCACTCCGGCTGGCGGCGGCCTGCTGGCCGGGCTGTTGCTGGTGCTGGCTCGGCGTACCACGCAGCAAAAAGCGACCTCCGACTACATGGAAGCCATCGTCCTCGGCGACGGGCGGATCCCGGTGGCGCAGACGCTGGCGCGCAGCGCGTCTTCCCTGGTCAGCATTGCCAGCGGCGGCTCCATCGGCCGGGAGGGATCGATGGTGCAGCTGGCGGCGCTTGGCACATCGCTGGTGGGGCGCTGGTTCCGTTTCCCGGTCGGCCGCCTGCGCCTGCTGGTGGCCTGCGGTGCCGCCGCCGGCCTGACGGCTGCCTATAACGCGCCCATCGCCGGCGCGTTTTTCGTGGCCGAGATCGTGCTGGGTTCCATCGCCATGGAAAGCGTCGGACCGATCCTGGTGGCGGCGGTGGTGGCCAACGTGCTGATGCGGCAACTGCCGGGTTACCAGGCGCCGTACGAGATGCCGTTTTTCCCGGCAGTCTATGGACCCGAGGTGCTGCTTTTCGTGTTGATGGGGGTGTTGCTGGGCGGCTGTGCCGCGCTGATGCTGCGTGGGCTGGCCAGCAGTCGCGCCGCCTTTGCCAGGCTGCCTATCGCCTTGCCTTGGCGGCTGGCTCTGGGCGGCTTGATCGTCGGCGGAATATCGGTTTGGTTTCCCGAGGTCTGGGGCAACGGCTACAGCGTCGTCAATTCGGTGCTGCACGGCAGTTTTCCGTGGACGGTGCTGGCCGGCCTGCTCATCGCCAAGGCGGCTGCCACGCTGGCGACCACCGGTTCGGGCGCGGTCGGCGGCGTCTTCACTCCGGCGCTGTTTTTCGGTTGCCTGGTCGGCGCCTTGTTCGGCACGGCGGTCCACGGCATATGGCCCGACAGCACTTCCGAGCCTTTTGCCTACGCCATCGTCGGCATGGGGGCGTTGCTGGCGGGCGCGGCCCAGGCACCGCTGATGGCGATCCTGATGGTCTTCGAGATGACACTGAGCTACCAGGTCATGCTGCCCCTGATGGCGGCGAGCGTCGTCGCGTATTTCGTGGCCCGCTCGGCGCGTGTCGGCTCGATGTACGAGATCACCGTTCGCCGCCAGGAGCAGCAGGACGAACGCCTGCGCCTGCGCGGCCAGCATGTGCGCGACCTGCTCGAACCTGCACAGACGGTGGTGCTGCCGCAGGCCGACCTGGAGGAGATGAACCAGCTCTTCGTCACCTATCCGGTGAAGTACCTTTACGTGGTCGACGAAGACATGCGTTACCTGGGCGTGGTGCCGCTGAAATCGCTGAGCGCCGCCTCGGGCCTCGCGGTGCCTGGCCACACCACGGCGGGTGAACTGCTCAGCCAGGACATCCAGCCGCTGACGGCCGGGACCGACCTGGAGCAGGCGCTGCAAAGCCTGCTGCATCACCGGGGCGAACGCCTGCCAGTGATCGAAAGCACCGACAGGCCGGTGCTGCTCGGTGCCGTCACCAAGACGGCGGTGCTTTCCACCTATGTCAGCCTGAGCGAGTGAGCGAGATGAAGAGTGACGCTACCGTCTGCAACCAGCCTCCCCGGTGGGTCGCGCTATAACCGCCGGATGGCGAAACTGACAAGACAAGCTACTGCCCGGACGGGCGCCTTTCGACTGCAGAAGGCCAATCATGGCTGACCTGTTCACACGTGAACCCGATGCACCGCTGGCCGAAGCCTTGCGGCCCAGGACGCTGGACGAAGTCGTGGGCCAGTCCCACCTGCTGGGCGAAGGCAAACCCCTACGCCTGGCTTTCCAGTCGGGCCGGCCGCATTCGATGATCTTCTGGGGGCCGCCCGGAGTGGGAAAGACCACCCTGGCGCGGCTGACCGCCAATGCCTTCAAATGCGAATTCATCGCGCTTTCGGCGGTCTTTTCGGGCGTCAAGGACATTCGTGCATCGATGGAACAGGCCGAACAGAACCTGGCCATGGGCAAACACACCATTCTGTTCGTGGACGAAATCCACCGCTTCAACAAGTCGCAGCAGGACGCATTGCTGCCCTATGCCGAAAGCGGCCTGGTCACCTTCATCGGCGCCACCACGGAGAACCCTTCTTTCGAGGTGAATTCGGCCTTGCTGTCGCGCGCCCAGGTGTATGTGCTGAAGTCGCTGACGGACGACGAATTGAAGCTGCTGCTGAAGCGGGCACAGGAAAAGGCGCTGGGCCATCTCGAGTTCGACGACCTGGCGCGCGACACCCTCATCGGTTATGCCGACGGCGATGCCCGGCGGTTCCTCAACCTGCTGGAGCAGACCGGAACGGCGGCGCAGGCATCGGACATCACCGTCATCACGGCGGAGTTTCTGCAGAACGCCCTGACCCTCAACTCCAGGCGTTTCGACAAGGGCGGCGACAACTTCTACGACCAGATATCGGCGCTGCACAAGTCCGTGCGGGGCTCGCACCCGGATGCCGCGCTCTACTGGCTGACCCGCATGCTCGATGGCGGTGCCGACGCCCGCTATCTTTCGCGCCGCATCGTCCGGATGGCCTGGGAAGACATCGGACTGGCCGATCCGCGTGCCATGCAGATCGCCAACGATGCAGCCCTCACCTATGAACGCCTCGGCAGCCCAGAGGGCGAACTGGCGCTGGGCCAGGCGGTCATCTACCTCGCCATGGCGGCCAAGAGCAATGCCGGCTACAACGCATACAACGCGGCCAAGGCCTTCGTGAAGAAGGACAAGAGCCGCGAGGTGCCGGTGCATCTGCGCAATGCGCCCACCAGGTTGATGAAGGAGCTCGGCTACGGGCACGAATACCGGTATGCCCATGACGAACCCAATGCCTACGCCGCCGGAGAGACCTATCTGCCGGACGACATGGCCGCACCCGGCTGGTACAGGCCGGTTTCGCGCGGGCTGGAAATCAAGATCGGAGAAAAGCTGAACCAGTTGAAGCAGTGGGACGAGGACGCCGCAACGGGGTGAACTACCAGGGACGTGAGCGGCGTTCTTGCTGACACAATGCGCCGGCCGGCGTTACTGGCGGGTTTATTGCTTACCTCTGTTGGGACATCCACAGATCCTCTGGAAGGGACCGGTTTTATGGACATCCTGCTGCAGCAGGTCATCAACGGCTTGGTATTGGGTAGCGTTTATGCGTTGGTCGCGCTGGGTTACACGATGGTCTACGGGATCATCAACCTGATCAATTTCGCCCACGGAGAGGTGCTGATGGTCGGCGCGCTGACCAGCTGGAGTGTCATAGGGCTGATGCAGGACGCCATGCCGTGGGCGCCCGGCTGGCTGGTGTTGCTGCTGTCGATGGTGATCGCCTGCATCGTCTCGGCCGCCCTCAATTTCGTGATCGAGAAGGTGGCTTACAAACCGCTGCGCAATGCGCCCAAGCTGGCCACGCTGATCACCGCCATCGGCATGTCGCTGCTGCTGCAGACGCTGGCGATGATCGTCTGGAAACCCAACGTCAAGGTCTACCCCACGCTGCTGCCCAGCGAGCCCTTCGCCATCGGCGGTGCGGTCATCACGCCGACGCAGGTGTTGATCCTCGCGCTGACGGCGGTGTCGCTGGCGGTGCTGATGTGGCTGGTGCATTTCACCCGCCTCGGGCGCGCCATGCGGGCCACGGCGGAGAATCCCAAGGTCGCGGCCCTGATGGGCGTCAAGCCCGACCTGGTGATTTCGGCGACGTTTGTCATCGGGGCGGTGCTGGCAGCGATCGCCGGCGTGATGTATGCGGCCAACTACGGCACGGCGCAGCACACGATGGGTTTCCTGCCCGGCCTCAAGGCTTTCACCGCGGCGGTGTTCGGCGGCATCGGCAACCTGGGCGGCGCGGTGCTGGGCGGCATCCTGCTTGGCCTGATCGAGTCCATCGGCTCGGGTTACATCGGAACCCTGACCGGCGGTGTTCTGGGCAGCAACTACGCCGATATCTTCGCCTTCGTCGTGCTGATCGTCATCCTGACCCTGCGGCCATCGGGCCTGCTGGGTGAACGTGTGGCGGACCGCGCATGAACGGGGCCGAAAACATGCGCACGCGCAATCCGCTGGTCCACGTTTTTTCCTCGCAGGCCGAGCGGGGCACCCGCATCGCCGCCTGGGTGATCGCGGCGGTGCTGCTGCTGGTGCTGCCGCACGGCCTGCAATACTTCGGCAATGCCTGGGTGCGTATCGCCGACCTGGCGCTGCTCTACGTGATGCTGGCCCTGGGCCTGAACATCGTGGTCGGTTATGCGGGCCTGCTCGACCTGGGTTACGTGGCTTTCTATGCGGTGGGCGCCTACCTGTTCGGCCTGCTGGCCTCGCCGCATCTCTCCGAGAACTTCGCCGCCATCGCCGCGATCTTCCCGAACGGCGTGCATCTTTCCCTGTGGATCGTCATTCCGCTGGCGGCCCTGGTGGCGGCCCTGTTCGGTGCGCTGCTGGGTGCGCCGACTCTCAAGCTGCGCGGTGACTATCTGGCTATCGTCACCCTGGGTTTCGGCGAGATCGTGCGGATCTTCCTCAACAACCTGGACCGCCCGATCAACCTGACCAATGGCCCCAAGGGCATCGGCCAGATCGACTCGGTCAAGTTCTTCGGGCTCGACCTGGGCAAGCGCCTTTCGGTGACCGACGACTACGACATACCGGCCGTCACCCTCTATTACTACCTGTTCCTGGCGCTGGTCATCGTCAGCATCGTCCTCTGCACCCGGCTGCAGGACTCGCGTATAGGCCGGGCATGGATGGCCATTCGCGAAGACGAGATCGCCGCCAAGGCCATGGGCCTGAACACCCGCAACCTGAAGCTGCTGGCCTTCGCCATGGGCGCCAGTTTCGGTGGTGTGTCGGGCGCCATGTTCGGTGCCTTCCAGGGCTTCGTTTCGCCGGAGTCCTTCAGCCTGATGGAGTCGGTGATGATCGTCGCGATGGTGGTGCTGGGCGGCATCGGCCACATTCCGGGAGTGGTCCTGGGGGCGGTGCTGCTGTCGTCGCTGCCTGAAGTCTTGCGTTATGTCGCCGGGCCGCTGCAGCAGATGACGGGCGGCCGGCTGGACGCTTCCATCCTTCGGCAATTGCTGATCGCGCTGGCCATGATCGTGGTCATGCTGTGGCGTCCGCGTGGACTATGGCCTGCACCCGACCATGGCCGGGTCCTGGAGGAAAAGGCATGAACGACCTCCATTCCAAGGCCGACGCGACGGATGTCGTGCTGGAAGTGCAGGGCATCGGCAAGCGCTTCGGCGGCCTGCAGGCGCTGGCCGATGTCGGCATGACCATCCGGCGCGGTCAGGTCTACGGGTTGATCGGTCCGAACGGCGCCGGCAAGACCACTTTCTTCAATGTGATCACCGGCCTGTACACACCCGACAGTGGCAGTTTCATGCTGGCCGGAAAGCCCTACCGGCCGACGGCGGTCCATGAAGTGGCACGGGCCGGCATCGCCCGCACTTTCCAGAACATCCGCCTGTTCGCCGACATGACCGCGCTCGAGAACGTCATGGTCGGCCGGCACATCCGAAGCCGTTCGGGCCTATGGGGCGCCATGCTGCGCACGCCGGGTTTCAAGGCCGAGGAAGCCGCCATCCGCGACCAGGCCCGCATGCTGCTGAACTATGTGGGCATCGGCAGATATGCCGACGTGCGCGCGCGCACCCTGTCGTACGGCGACCAGCGCAGGCTGGAGATCGCACGTGCACTGGCGACCGAGCCGCAGCTCATCGCCCTCGACGAACCCGCGGCCGGCATGAACGCCACCGAGAAGGTACAGCTGCGCGGCCTGATCGACCGCATCCGGACCGACGGCCGCACCGTCCTGCTGATCGAACACGACGTGAAACTGGTGATGGGCCTGTGCGACCGGGTCACGGTTCTCGACTACGGCCGGCAGATTGCCGAAGGTACGCCGGCCGAAGTGCAGCGCAACGAAAAAGTGATCGAGGCCTATCTTGGCGCCGGAGCCCATTGAGATGCAGCAGACCCAGAAGAACGCGGCCGCTGAAGCCTTGCTCGAAGTCCGCGGCCTGCGGGTGTCCTACGGCGGCATCCAGGCGGTGAAAGGGGTGGATTTCGTGGTGGGCCAGGGCGAGCTGGTGTCGCTGATCGGCTCCAACGGAGCCGGCAAGACGACCACCATGAAGGCGCTGACCGGCATGTTGCCGCTGTCCGGCGGTCAGGTGCTTTACAAGGGCCGCAGCACTGCGGGCCAGGGCGCCTGGGATCTCGTGCGCGACGGCTTGGCGATGGTGCCCGAAGGGCGCGGCGTCTTCGCCCGCATGACCATCGTCGAGAACCTGCAGATGGGCGCCTATATCCGCACCGACAAGCTCGGCATCGGTCGGGACATCGACCGCATCTTCACCACTTTCCCCCGGCTGAAGGAGCGACGCGCACAACTGGCCGGCACGATGAGCGGCGGCGAACAGCAGATGCTGGCGATGGGCCGTGCCCTGATGAGCCAGCCCAGGCTGCTGTTGCTCGACGAGCCGTCGATGGGCCTGTCGCCGATCATGGTCGACAAGATCTTCGAGGTGATCCAGCAGGTGGCTTCGGAGGGCACGACGATCCTGCTGGTCGAGCAGAACGCCAGCCGGGCGCTGCAGATTGCCGACCGCGCCTATGTGATGGAGTCGGGCCTGATCACGATGCAGGGCAGGGCGAGCGACATGTTGAGCGATCCCAAGGTTCGCGCCGCTTACCTCGGAGAATGAAAAAACGCGGCCTGAGCCGCGTTTTTCCTGGTTACCTGGAGTCGCTCAATAGTTGTAGCGCAGGCCGACCGTCACGGCCTGGATGCCGTCCTTGCCGGTGCCTGCGAATTTCAGGTCGTGGCGTTCCCATTCCAGGGTCGCGGCGATCTGCGGCGTGAAGTAGTAGCTGCCGCCGATGCCATAGGAGACGCCGAAGCCGTTTTCCTTGCCGCCCTGCACGCCGCTGCCGACAGCCGACGAGGTACGGGTCCAGCCGTAGGTGGTGCCGACCTTGCCGAACACGTCGAAACGCTCGCCGATGGGGGCCTTGCCGACGATGCTCAGGTTCAGGCCCTGGGCCTTGGTGTTGCCGCCGGCGCGGTCGACTTCACCGAAGTTGATATAGCCCAGTTCCATGCCGAAATTCTGGTTGAACATGCCGCCGAAATAGATCTTGCCGGCAGTGTCCTTGTCGTCGTAGCTATAAATGCCGGTGCCGTTGCCGACCTTGTATTTCGACTGGCCGATGCTCGCGCCGATGTAGCCGGCGCTGGTGTAGGGAATGTAGGAAGCGCGGTCGGTGGACGCAGTGTTGTAGGCCTGGGCGGAAGCGGTGCCGCAGGCGGCGGCCATCAGGGCGGCGAGCCACACGGTTTTGTTGCGCAGGAGAGAACGGCTGGCGGTCATGGGAAAAGTCCTTGTGGATGCTGGAGAGCTGGGGAGGTCGTTTTAACGCCATGTCAGTTGGCGCATACCCATGTTTGGGGTCCGCTGCCGGAAGCCTTGTCGGAGAGCTCGGAAGGACTTGTAGGAGTCTGCCGACTTTGCCACGATGACAGTTTTGTGACCGTTCGTTGCCTCGCGGCTAAACTCGCGCCTTTCGCCCGCAGCCCGCGGGTGGGTCATTTCTGCTGGAGTCGCCAATGTTCTTTGGCAAGCTGTTGCCGCGTGAGGGCAATTTTTTCGAGATGTTCAACCTGCACGCGCAACGCACCGTCGATGCCGCGCATGCTTTTTCCCGGCTGGTCGCCAACTACAACGACCCCGCGCTGAGGCAGAAGTACAACGAGGAAGTCGATGACGCCGAACGCGCCGCCGACCGTGTGACACACGACGTCAACCGTGCCATCCACAAGACCTTCATCACGCCGATCGACCGTGAACAGATCCACACGCTGATCAACACCATGGACGACGTGGCCGACCTGATCCAGGATTCGGCCGAGACCATGGCGCTGTACGACGTGCGGGTCATGACCGAAGAGATCGTGCGCCTGACCGACCTCAGCGTGAAGTGCTGCGAACGGGTGCAGGCTGCGGTCAGGATGCTCGACAAGATCGCCGACGCCTCCACCGCCGAAGCCGCCTTGAAGACCTGCGAGGAAATCGACAAACTCGAATCCGACGCCGACAAGGTGATGCGTTCGGCCATGAGCAAGCTGTTCCGCGAAGAGCCGGACGTGCGTGAGGTGATCAAGCTCAAGGCCATCTACGAACTGCTCGAGACCATCACCGACAAGTGCGAAGACGTCGCCAACGTGATCGAGGGCATCGTCCTCGAGAACTCCTGATCCGGCGGGGCTGCAAGCAATGGCAACCGCACAGGTAGCCCTGTGGGCAATCATCCTGCTGGTGGCGCTGGCGCTGGTGTTCGACTTCATGAACGGTTTTCACGATGCGGCGAATTCCATCGCCACCGTGGTGTCGACCGGTGTCCTGAAGCCGGGCCAGGCGGTGGTGTTCGCTGCATTCTTCAATCTGGTCGCGATCGGCGTGTTCCACCTCAGCGTGGCGGCCACCGTCGGCAAGGGCATCGCACTTCCGGGCGTGGTGGACATCCATGTCGTGTTCGGTGCGCTGGTCGGCGCCATCACCTGGAACGTCATCACCTGGCATTACGGCATTCCGAGCAGTTCGTCGCATGCACTGATCGGCGGCATCGTCGGCGCGGTGATGGCCAAGGCCGGCACCGGTGCGCTGGTGTTCTCGGGCATCTGGCGCACCGTGCTGTTCATCTTCGTGTCGCCGGTGCTGGGTTTCCTGCTGGGCTCGTTGATGATGGTGATCGTGGCGTGGATCTTCCGGCGCTCCACGCCGTCGCGTGTGGACCGCTGGTTCCGCCGGCTGCAACTGGTGTCGGCCGGTGCGTATAGCCTCGGCCACGGCGGCAACGATGCCCAGAAGACCATCGGCATCATCTGGATGCTGCTGATCGCGACCGGTTATGCATCTGCCAGCGATGCGGCTCCGCCTACCTGGACCATCGTCTGCTGCTACACCGCGATTGCGCTCGGCACCATGTTCGGCGGCTGGCGCATCGTCAAGACCATGGGCCAGAAGATCACCAAACTCAAGCCGGTCGGCGGCTTCTGCGCGGAGACGGGCGGGGCGATCACCCTGTTCGTGGCGACGATGCTGGGGATCCCTGTGTCGACCACCCATACCATCACCGGTGCCATCGTCGGTGTCGGTTCCACGCAGCGGGCCAGCGCGGTGCGCTGGGGCGTGGCGGGCAATATCGTCTGGGCCTGGATCCTGACGATTCCGGCCTCGGCCGTGGTCGCGGCGGTCGCCTACTGGATCAGCAACCGGCTGTTCTGACCGTCGCCTGAAAATGCCGGAGCCGCTCAGCGGCTTTCGGCTCCTTCGGCTTTTTCCTTGTCGAGCATGTAGGTGAAGTAATGCTCGAAACCGAAAGCCAGTGCCGCCATCAGCGCCCCGGTGCCGAACAGCAGCGCGCCGGCCACGGCGAAGATGGTCAGCCAGTGGCTGAGCCCGGCAGGTGCATCTGCCGCGGCCTGCGGGTTGTGGCGTGCATTCCATTTCTCCGGCAAGGTGAGGCCGTAGACGATGGCGGTCAACGAGGTGCCGGCGACCACGCACCCCAGTATCGGAATCAGCACCCAGCACCAGGGATCGTCCAGCCCGAATTCCTGCGCCCGGCGCAGGCCGTACAGGCCCAGCGCGGTAGGAATCGGCAGCAGCCATCCGAGCGTGTCACCCTTGCCGCCCAAATAGAAACGGTGCAGGCCGAGCGGGCCGCCGACGAAGGCCAGCCAGGCCGCCAGCGTCTTGTTCTTCAGGCTCCGCGCAGTGGTCGAGCCGGTCATTCGGGGGCCACGGTGTCGCCGGCGCCCAGGGTCTTCTGCATCAGCGTCACGTCGAGCCATCGGCCGAACTTCCATCCGCTGGACTTGAGCAGGCCGGCCGGCTGGAAGCCGGCGGCGCGGTGCACACCGATCGAGGCCAGGTTGTCCGCACCGCCGATGACCGCCAGCATCTGGCGCACTCCGACCTGTTCGGCGGCAGTACACAGGGCGTCGAGCAAGGCGCGGCCGCGGCCGCTGCCGGCAGCGCCCGGAGCCAGGTAGATCGAGTTCTCGGCGGAGAATCGATAGGCGGGGCGTGGCTTGAACCAGTTGCAATAGGCGTATCCGGCTACCTGACCCGCGTCGTCCTCTATCACCAGGTAAGGCATGTTGCGCGAAAGCACCTCGGCGCGGCGACCGGCCATCTCGGCTTCGGTGGGGGCTACCGTCTCGAAAGTGGCGGTGCTGGTGTCGACGTAGTGCGCGTAGATCGCGGTGATGGCGCCGAGATCGGCGTCTGTCGCAGAACGAATGGTGTGCATGAATAAAGAAAGCTATAATGGGCGGCTTTGCAGCGTGTCGCTGGCCGGGTGGCCATGTCGCGTGTCTCAACGCCGCAAGAAATTTGTCAGGTCTTATTTTTTAGCGAATCTCGCAACGAGACCGGGCAACCACCCAAGGATAAATCATGGTCGTCATTCGACTCTCCCGCGGCGGCTCCAAGGGCCGTCCGTTCTTCAACATCGTCGTTGCCGACAAGCGCGTTCGTCGCGATGGTCGGTTCATCGAGCGTGTGGGTTTCTACAACCCTAGCGCCCGTGGCGGCGAAGAACCGCTGCGTGTCGCACAGGACCGCGTGAGCTACTGGGTCGGCGTCGGCGCGCAAGTCTCGCCTACCGTCGAGCGCCTGCTGAAGCAGTCGCAAAAGGCTGTGGCTGCAGCTCCGGTTGCCGCCTGAGTCGATTGCCCGAAGCCCCGCGGATTCACGTCCGCGGGGCTTTTTCTTTTTTCAGAACCCCTTTTCCTTCCTGCTCACCATGCTGCCTGGACTCGAATCCGCCGAACTGCCCGCCGACGCCATCGAAGTGGGCCGCATCGTGGACGCCTGGGGAATCAAGGGCTGGTTCAAGGTGCAGGCATACAGCGCCTCGCCCGAGGCCCTTTTTTCTTCCAAGCGCTGGTTCATCCAGTCGCCTGCGACGGCGGGCCCGTCGGCGGGCAAGGTATTCCGCCTGCCGATCCAGCAGGCCAAGGATCATTCCGAGTACGTGGTCGCCACCGCGCACGACGTGCCAGACCGCAATGCGGCCGAAGCGCTCAGGGGTGCCAAGGTCTTCGTGGCGCGATCCAGCTTTCCGTCCACGGCCGAAGACGAGTACTACTGGGTCGACCTGATCGGTCTGAACGTAGTCAACCGTGAAGGTGTGGACCTGGGCGTGGTGCGCGAGCTGATGTCCACCGGCCCGCAGACGGTGCTGGTGATGGAATACCAGGCCGGGGGCAAGACGCAGGAACGCATGATCCCCTTCGTCGGTGTCTACATCGACAAGGTCGACCTGCCGGGCAAGGCGATCACGGTCGACTGGCAAGCCGACTTCGACCTGTAGCCTCCGATGCGTTTCGACGTCGTCACGCTGTTCCCCGAGCTGTTCACGCCTTTCCTGGCCAGCGGTGTCACGCGCCGCGCCTACGAAGGTGCCGTGAGCGTGCGCCTGTGGAACCCGCGTGACTACGCCGAAGGCAACTATCGGCGCATCGACGACCGGCCTTTCGGTGGCGGCCCGGGCATGGTGATGATGGCCGAGCCGATGGCGCGCTGCCTGGATGCCATCCGTGCGGATCGGGCTGAGGCCGGACCGGTTCCGGTGGTGCTGTTCTCGCCTCTGGGTTCGCGGCTGGATCACGCGGCGGTCGAAGCCTGGTCGGCCAGCGCTGGTGCGGTGCTGGTCTGTGGCCGCTACGAGGGCATCGACCAGCGTTTCATCGATGCCTATGTCGATGTTCAGATCAGCATGGGCGACTTCGTCTTGTCCGGTGGCGAGATCCCGGCGATGGCGCTGCTCGACGCTGTCGCCCGCCTGCAGCCGGGCGTGCTGAACGACGAGGGCAGCCACCAGCAGGACAGCTTCAACCCGGCGTTGGACGGGCTGCTCGATTGCCCGCACTACACGCGGCCGGAAACCTGGCGTGACCAGCCGGTGCCGGCGGCGCTGATGTCGGGGGACCACAAACGCATCGACCGCTGGCGCCACGATCAGCGTGTGGCGCTCACCACGGCACTGCGGCCCGAACTCTTGCCTGCCAAAAAAACCGGCATATAATCCGCGGTTCTCCGATCCTCTGCGGGCCGCGTCACGCCGAGCCATGTCCGACATGGCGCCTCAGGTAAAACCGAGGCAATCGAGCCAGACGCCTTTTGTGCAGCCGAGCAAGATCCGGGAACATCAAGCAGAGCAATATGGCCAATCTCATCGAAATCCTCGAGCAGGAAGAAATCGCCCGTCTGGGCAAGACGGTCCCCGTGTTCGCCCCTGGCGACACCGTGATCGTCAGCGTGAACGTCGTCGAAGGCACCCGCAAGCGTGTGCAGGCCTTCGAAGGCGTCGTGATCGCCAAGCGCAATCGCGGCCTGAACAGCGGCTTCACCGTTCGCAAGATCTCCAGCGGCGAAGGCGTGGAACGCACCTTCCAGACCTACAGCCCGCTGATCGCTTCGATCGAAGTCAAGCGTCGTGGTGATGTCCGCCGCGCCAAGCTGTACTACCTTCGTGAACGCAGCGGCAAGTCGGCGCGTATCAAGGAAAAGCTGCCTTCCCGCGTCAAGGTGGCAGCACCCGCAGCAGCTTAATCGCCCGCTGCGTGGCCCCGGTTCTTCCGGCGTCACCTTCAAAAGCCGCTGCCGCTTCCCGCGCAGCGGCTTTTTGTTTTGTCTTTCCCGTTTTCTGTCGTATCCATGACGCAAGTACCGCCGAACGATCCTCAGGCCTCGGTTCCCCTGTCGAGCGTGCCGGGCTTCGACCCGCGCGAGGTGCCGGTGGCCGAGGTGGACGCGCATCTGCCGCCGGTGCCTGCCGGCCGCATGACCGCGGCGGCGTTGCGTGAGCGCCTGGCGAACCAGCCGGTGTGGTCGCCCGACATGGCGCGCGATCCACTGCCGGGCGGGCGCACGTTGCGGCCGGCGGCGGTGCTGATCGGCATCGTGTTGCGACCCTCGGGTGCCACCGTGCTGCTGACCGAACGCACCACACACCTGTCCAGCCATTCGGGGCAGGTGGCGTTTCCTGGCGGCCGCACCGACCCTGAAGACGATGGTGCGGTCGGTACCGCGCTGCGTGAATCCTGGGAAGAGGTCGGCCTCGAGGCGTCCTTCGTCGAGGTGCTCGGCCAGTTGCCGGCCTATGGCACCGTGTCCGCCTATGTGGTCACTCCCGTGGTGGCGCTGGTCTCGCCGGGTTTCGTGCTGAAACCCAACCCATTCGAGGTGGCCGATGTATTCGAGGCGCCGCTGGATTTCCTCATGAACCCGGCCCGACACCGGCGCCACCGCATGGATGCGCCGGACGGCCGACGCGAATGGCTGTCGATGCCCTGGATCGATCCGGCCTCCGGCAAGGAGCATTTCATCTGGGGCGCCACCGCGGCCATGCTGCGCAACCTCTACCGCCTCCTGTCGAGCTGAGCCGGGGTCGCCCGACCGGCCACACGCCCGAGCATCCCATCGACGCCGATATGATCGCCCCATGAGTTTTTTCGCCATCCTGGTCGCCCTGCTGCTGGAGCAGGCGCGGCCCTTGTCCAGTGCCAACCCGATCCATGGCGGCCTGCGCGCCTGGGCCCTTTCCGCCAGCCGTAATTTCGATGCGGGCCGCATCCACCACGGCTGGGTCGCCTGGTGTGTGGCTGTGCTGGTGCCGACGGCGGTGGTGTTCGGTATCCACGCCCTGCTGCTATGGGGCCTGGGCTGGCCTTTCGCGCTGCTGTGGAATGTGGCTGTGCTCTACCTGACGCTGGGTTTCCGCCAGTTCAGCCATCACTTCACCGACATCCGCGACGCGCTGCTGGACGGCGACGAGATGCGCGCCCGCGAACTGCTGGCGCAATGGCAGCAGGTCGATGCCAGCGAGTTGCCGCGCAGCGAAGTGGTGCGGCACGTCATCGAATATTCGATGCTGGCGGCGCACCGTCATGTGTTCGGTGTGCTGGCCTGTTTCTCCATCCTGGCAGCCTGTGGCCTCGGGCCTGCGGGCGCGGTCTTGTATCGCCTGTCCGAATTCGCCGCGCGTTACTGGAGCGCCCGTAACCAGCGCGTCCGGGCGGGTACGCAAACCGCCAGCCCGGCCCTGCAGCGCACCGCCGCCGTGTGCTGGACGGTGATCGACTGGCTGCCAGCCCGCATGACTGCGCTCAGCCTGGCCGTGGTCGGCAATTTCGAAGAAGCCATCGAGGGGTGGCGTTACCACGCGCAGCGTTTCCCCAACGACAACGACGGCGTGATCCTGGCGGCCACCTCCGGTGCCATCGACGTAAGACTGGGTGGCAGTGCCTTGCGGGCCAGCGGAGAAAGCACGTTCCCCGATGCCGGTCCGGTGGACGACAGTGCCGACAGTCCCAGCACCCCGGGTCGCCCGCCGGAAAGCGCGCATCTCGCCCAGGTCGTCGGGCTGGTGTGGCGTTCGGTGGTCGTATGGGTCGGCCTGCTCGCGCTGCTCAGTTTCGCCCGCCTGCTGGGCTGATCTTTTTTTATCAGGAGGCGCCGTCAACCGGCGCCTTTTTCGTTTTCAGGAGTGCTCAACGTGTCAATGACCCCGCCGCCCTGGTGGAGCCCGGTGGTAGCCGGCCTCGTGCCCTACGTGCCCGGTGAACAGCCCAAGATCGAGCGGCTGACCAAACTCAACACCAACGAGAACCCGTACCCGCCGTCGCCGGCCGCGGTGCAGGCGATCCGTGCCGCCGCGGTCGAGAACCTGCAGTTGTATCCCGATCCTGATTCGACCGCGCTGCGTCGTGCCGTCGCTACCCGCCACGGCCTGGCGGTGGACGAGGTGTTCGTCGGCAACGGGTCGGACGAAGTGCTGGCCCATGCGTTCTTCGCCTTCTTCCAGCAAGAAGGCGCGCCGCTGCTCTTTCCGGACATCACCTACAGCTTCTACAAGGTGTACTGCGGGCTCTACGGCATTCCCTGCGAGACTGTCGCGCTGGACGAAAACCTGAGCGTGGACATCGAGGGTTTTGCCCGCCGGGCCGACCAGCCGGTGGCCGGCGTGGTCATCGCCAACCCCAACGCGCCGACCGGGGAAGGCCTGCCCCTTGCCGTCATCGAGCGCTTGCTGCAGCTGCATCCGCAGCGGCTGGTGCTGGTCGACGAGGCCTATGTCGATTTTGGCGGCATCAGCGCCTTGTCGCTGGTCGGGCGATATCCCAACCTGCTGGTGGTCCAGACGCTGTCCAAGTCACGTTCGCTGGCCGGTTTGCGCGTGGGTTTCGCCTGCGCGCAACGCCCGGTGATCGAGGCGCTGGAGCGGGTCAAGAACAGCTTCAACTCCTACCCGCTGGACCGCCTCGCGCTTGCCGGCGCGGTGGCCGCCATGGAGGACGAGGCCCACTTCGACACCACCCGGCGCGCGGTGATGGACACGCGCGAAGGTCTGGCGCTGCAACTGGAGGACATGGGTTTCGAGGTGCTGCCGTCGCAGGCCAACTTTGTCTTCGTGCGCCATCCGGACCATGACGCCAAGGCGATCGCCGCCGGCCTGCGGGCCAAGGGTGTGCTGGTGCGGCATTTCTCGCTGCCGCGCATCGACCAGCACCTGCGCATCAGCATCGGCACGCCGGAGCAGTGCGGCATTCTGGTGGACGCCTTGCGGACCGTGCTTCGGTAAGCGTGCTTCAGTAACGTTTCGGTTCGCTGAGTTCGGCGTGCAGTTCGGTGTATATCTTGTACCGGTGCGCGTCGATCTCGCCCTGTTCCACTGCGGTGCGAACGCCGCAGCCGGGTTCGTGCAGGTGGCTGCAGTTGTAGAACCGGCACTCGCCCGCATGGACCTTGATGTCGGGCATGCAGTTGGCGAGATCGGTCGGCGCTATGTGATACAGGCCGAATTCCTGGAACCCCGGTGAATCGATGATGCCGGTGCTGCGCGGTGGCGCGCCTGCGTCGGGAACCCAGTAGAAGCTGGTGCTGGTGGTCGTGTGTTTGCCGGAATTCAACGCCTGGGAAATCTCGCCGGTCAGCGCCAGCGCGCCTGGCACCATCAGGTTGATGAGCGTGCTCTTGCCAGCGCCCGAGGGGCCCAGCACCAACGTGGTCTTGCCGCGCAGAAGTTTGGTCAGCTCTTCGTGGTCGGCATCCGGGGCCGCTGTCAACGAGAGCGGAAGCACCCCGTACTTTGCCTTTCGATAGGGCAGCAGCCGTTCCCACGCCTTGGCAAAAGGCTCGACCAGGTCGCTCTTGTTGAGTGCAATGATCGGCACGATGCGCTCGGCTTCGGCCGCGATCAATGCGCGCGAGAGCTGCATCGCCGAGAACTCCGGCTCGGCGGCCATCAATATCAGCACCTGGTCGAGATTGGCCGCGAAGGACTTGGTGCGCATCTCGTCCTGGCGATAGAACAGGTTGCGGCGAGGCACCACTTTCTCGACCGTACCGCCGTCGCCCTGGCCGGGTGGAGGCGCCTGCCACAGCACCCGGTCGCCGACGACGGCCTGGCTTTTCTTGCCGCGTGGGGTACAGATGCGGCGTTCGCCGTCCGGGCTTTCGACCACGCAATGGCGACCGTGCGCAGCCACCACCAGGCCTTCGTCCAGGCCGGTCGTTTGCTGGATGCGTGTGGTCATGCGGCGGCCGTCGCAGCAGCAGGAGCAGGCGGTGCCAGCAGGGCCTCGGCGGCTGCGGCGCAATCGAAATCGGTAAGCGACAGGCCTTTCACATCGTGGGTGTTGAAGCGCACGTTGCAGCTGCCGTAACGCACCAGCAGGTCGGGGTGGTGGTCATGGCGGTGGGCGATCAGCGCCAGCGCATTCACGAAGGCCAGCGTCTGGTAGTAATCGCGGAAGCTGTAGGTCTTCTCGATGGCCACATCGGCGCCATCACCTGTCAGCTTCCAGCCGGGCAGTTGCGCCAGGCGGGACACCACCTCGACCGGGCCCAGCGCCCGGCGTGCCTGGGTCGCCCAGTCCTGTTGTTTCAGATCGTGTGTGTTGCTCATCGGTCAGGCTCCGGCCATGCGCGCCAGCCGCTGCGAAGCGGGTGGATGCGAATAATAGAAACGCACGAACAGCGGATCGGGCGTAAGGGTGGCGGCGTTGTCTTCATACAGCTTCAGCAGCGCCTCTGGCAGGGCGGTGCGGCCGGTCTGGGCGACGGCATAGGCGTCGGCCTGGAACTCGTCGCGGCGCGACATGCCGGCCGACAGCGGCGACAGGAAGAAGGTGAAAACCGGCAGCGCCAGCATGAACAGAAGCAGCGCCAGCGCGTCGTTAGGGCCTACGCCGTTGGGCATGACTCCCAGCGCCAGATAGAACCAGGGCGCGCCCGACAGCCAGCCCAGCAGGGCGAAGCCGGCCAGGAAGCCGATCGCCATGGTGACGATGCGTTTGGGGATGTGTTTGTGGTGAAAGTGCCCCAGCTCGTGGGCCAGCACCGCATCGACCTCGTCGGGCGAGAGACGTTGCAGCAGGGTGTCGTAGAACACCACCCGCTTGGCCGCGCCGAAGCCGGTGAAATAGGCGTTGGCATGCGCACTGCGGCGGCTGCCGTCCATGACGAAAAAACCTTTGGCGGCAAAGCCGCAGCGCTGCATGAGGGCGCTGGCACGGCTCTTCAGTGTCTCGTCTTCGAGCGGCTTGAACTTGTTGAACAGGGGTGCGATGAGGGTCGGGTAGATCACCAGCAGCAGCAGGTTGATCCCCATCCAGGCGGCCCATGCCCAAAGCCACCACAGCGTGCCCGCCGCGCCCATCAGCCACAGCACCAGCGCGAGGATCGGCAGGCCGATCAGCGTACCCAGCAAGGTCGCCTTCAGCATGTCGGCCAGCCACAACGCCGGGGTGGTGCGATTGAAACCGAAACGTTGTTCCAGCACGAAGGTGCGATAGATGGAAAAAGGCAAATCGATGATGGCGCCGATCACCACGAACGCAGCTACCAGCAGCAGTTGCTGAACCATGCCGGGCTCGATCACCGACGCGATGGATTCATTCAGCAGGTCCAGCCCGCCGAACAGCGTCCAGCCCAGCACCACCACGGTCCCGACGGAGAGTTCGGCCAGGCCCAGGCGCGACTTGGCGATGGTGTAGTCGGCAGCCTTGTGGTGGGCCTCTGTGGTGATGCGGCCGGCAAAGGCGGCGGGCACGGTTTCGCGGTGCTGCGCCACATGCCGCATCTGGCGCGAGGCCAGCCAGAACTTGACGGCCAGCGACAACACCAGGGCCACGCCGAAAAGCACCATCAGCGCAAAGGCGTACTCCAGGTAAAAGTTGGTGGCGGGCAGGGCGGTTTCGAGGGGAGTTGCGGGCTGCATGGCGGCGCAGTGTAGGCCATGGGCGACAATCGCAGCCATGTCCGAAGTCAACATCCCCGCATCCCCCGTGGTCCTCTCCAAGTCAGATCTGAATCTGGTCTGGCTCGACTGTGAAATGACCGGCCTGGAGCCCGACACCGATCGCTTGATCGAGATCGCCGTCGTCGTCACCGGCCCCAACCTCGAGCCGCGTGTCGAAGGTCCGGTTTTCGCCATCCACCAGAGCGACGAGACGCTGGCCTTGATGGATGCCTGGAACCAGGGTACCCACGGCCGCAGCGGGCTCACCGATCGGGTGAGGGCATCCACCGTCACCGAGGCTGAAGCCGAACAACAACTGATCGACTTCCTGTCGAAATACGTGCCCAAACGCACCGCACCCATGTGCGGCAACAGCATCGGCCAGGATCGCCGTTTCCTGGTGAAGTACATGCCGAAGCTGGAAGCTTTTTTCCACTACCGCAATGTAGACGTCAGCACGCTCAAGGAACTGGGCAAACGGTGGCGTCCCGATGTCGTTTCGTCATTCAAGAAGGCGCAAAAACATACGGCGCTGGCCGACGTGCATGAGTCCATCGAAGAGTTGGCGCACTACCGCAAGCACTTCCTGCAGGTGCCCGTCGAAAAATAAGTCATCAGGCAGTCATGAATTCGGGTTTGCACCCCTTGCGGGAAAACCCGGTCCTGTGCAATAATCGCTGGCTGCGCAGATAGCAACCTACGGGTCTGTCTCGCTACATCCGCATCTCCCTTCATGCACCGGGCCCCGCAGACGCTTCCAAAGTCTCTGCAATAGACGGCCCCCCGCAACGCCTCAGCACCGATCAAGGTGCACCAGGTCGCGCAGGCTTCGTTTGATGGTTGATGTTTTTGCCAACCATCCGCGAAGCACCTGCAGGCATCCATTGCCCTGCAGCGCTTGCGCTTGAAAGCTATATCCATGACTGACACGCTCGCCGTGCAGGACACGTTCGTGCCTGCCCAATTCGAATCCACCGATTCTTCCGAATTCAACTCCGCCTCCGACCAAACCGGCAACGACGTTTCCGTCGAAGCGGAAACTGTCGTCGAAGTCAAGGCCACAGGCGAAGGCTTTGCCAAGCTGGGCCTGGCTCCGCAACTGGTGCAAGCCGTTGCCGACCTCGGCTACAACGACCCGACCGCTGTGCAGGCCAAGGTCGTGCCGCTCGCGATGGACACCGGCACCGAAGGCGCCGGCCGTTTCGTCGACCTGATGGTTTCCAGCCAGACCGGCTCCGGCAAGACCGCAGCTTTCCTCCTGCCCGTGTTGCACACCCTCCTGCGCGCCCAGGAAAAGGCCGAAGCCGACGAACGGGCCGAATTCGAGCGCACCGTCGCCGAAGCCGCCGCCCGTGGCGAAGAAGTGCCGAAGAAGGCCCGCCGCAAGGACCCCACCAACCCGCGCCACTTCAAGGCTGCCGCTCCCGGCGCCCTGATCCTGTGCCCGACCCGTGAACTGGCCCAGCAAGTTGCCAACGACGCCATCGACCTGGTGCGTCATTGCCGCGGCCTGCGTATCGCCAATGTCGTCGGCGGCATCCCTTACCAGCTGCAAATCGCACGCCTGCAGAACGCCAACCTGGTGGTCGCCACCCCGGGCCGCCTGCTGGACCTGCAACGCTCGCAACAGCTCAAGCTCGACCAGGTCAAGTTCCTGGTCGTCGACGAAGCCGACCGCATGCTCGACCTGGGCTTCTCGGACGATCTCGCCGAAGTCAACCAGCTGACCGTCGAACGCAGCCAGACCATGATGTTCAGCGCCACCTTCGCGCCGCGCATCCAGCAACTGGCCCAGCGCGTGATGCGTGAACCGCAGCGCATCACCATCGATTCGCCGCAGGAAAAGCACGCCAACATCGAGCAGAAGCTGTATTGGGCCGACAACGCCCAGCACAAACGCAAGATGCTCGACCACTGGCTGCGCGACACCACCATCAACCAGGCCATCGTCTTCGCCAGCACCCAGGTCGAGTGCGACGGCCTGGCCAACGACCTGCAGCAAGAAGGCTTCTCGGCCGTCGCATTGCACGGTGCCCTGAGCCAGGGCCTGCGCAATCGCCGTCTGATGGCCTTGCGCCAGGGCCAGGTGCAAATCCTGGTGGCAACCGATGTCGCAGCCCGCGGCATCGACGTGCCCACCATCACCCACGTGTTCAACTTCGGTCTGCCGATGAAGGCCGAGGACTACACCCACCGTATCGGCCGTACCGGCCGTGCCGGTCGCGACGGCATCGCCGTGACCTTCGCCGAGTTCCGCGATCGCCGCAAGATCTTCGACATCGAAGGCTACAGCCGCCAGACCTTCAAGGCGGACGTCATCGTCGGCCTCGAACCCCAGGCGCGTTTCACGCCCGAACGTCCTCGCGGCAATGACCGTGGCGGCCCGCGCGGCGGCGGTCGTCCTGGCGGTGGCGGTTTCGGCGGCGGCAATTTCGGTGGTGGCGGCGAAGGCCGCGACTACGCCCGCAAGCCGGCTTTCGGCGACCGTGGCGGCCGTTCGGAGGGCTTCGGCGCCCGTCCGGCACCGCGCGGCCCGCGTCCTGAAGGCGGTGGCTTCGGTGCTCCGCGTCAAGATTTCGGCGGTCGGCAAGAAGGCTTCGGCGGCGGTCGTGGTGGTGAAGGCTTCGGCGGCGGTCGTCAGGACGGCTTCGGTGCCCGTGGCGGCGACAGCCGTCCTCCGCGCGGCCCGGCCGGCGGCGCTCGGCCGGCACCTGCCGGCCGTCCATACCAGCCGCGTGATGCACGCGCACCCCGCACCGCTCGCTGATCTTCGGATTACCTGAGCACACGGAGGGCAGCGAAAGCTGCCCTTTTTCATGTCCGACGTGACTCTCGCGCACAATCGAGGGTTTTGAGTTTTGCTCTGGAGCCCGCGTCTTGACAACCTTGTCCTCATCCGCCGATTTCGAGTCGATGTTCGAACTCGCGCCGGTGTCCCTCTGGCTGGAGGACTTCAGCGGCCTGAAGAAAATCCTGGATGGCTGGCAGGCGGACGGTGTCACCGACCTGCGTTCATGGCTCGAATCCGACCCGCGCCGGCGCCAGGCCTGTATGGCCAGCCTCAAGGTGCTGCGGGTGAACGCCCGCACGCTGCAATTGTTTGCCGCGGCCAGCCAGGAGATGCTGGTGGCGCGCCTGTCCGAAGTTTTTCGCGGCGACATGGCGGACAGCGTCATCAACGAGCTGTGCCAGCTATGGGCCGGCGCCATGGGTTTCGAGAACCAGACCGTCAACTACACGCTCGACGGCCGCCGCCTCGACGTTCAGGTGAGGGCGCGCATATTGCCGGGCCACGAAGCCGAATGGGACCGGGTGCTCATCTCGCTGGAAGACACCACCGCCCGTGCCGAGGCCCAGCGCGCCATCGCCAGCAGCGAGCAATATGCCCGCAGCCTGTTCGAGCATTCGCCGGTGTCCTTGTGGGTGGAAGATTTCAGCAGCGTCAAGGCGCTGATCGACGAGGCGCGCGGGCAGGGCATCCGCGATTTCGCAACCTTCATCAAGGTGCATTCCGAGTTCGTCACGCGCTGCATGCAGGAAATCCGGGTGATCGACGTCAATAACGAAACCCTGCGCATGTTCGGCGCCCGCAACAAGGACGAACTGCTGCGCAACACCGGTCGCATCTTCCGCGACGAGATGCACGAATCCTTTTCGGAGCAGCTGCGTGAACTATGGGACGGCAAGACCCTGCAGCAGCGCGAGGTGGTCAACTATTCTCTGACCGGCGAACTGGTCAACATCCACATGCAGTTCTCGGTGATGGATGGCCACCAGGACCGCTGGGACCTGGTGCTGGTGTCGCTGGTCGACATCACCGCCCGCAAGAAGGCGGAGGCCTACCTCGAATACCTGGGCAAACACGACGTGCTGACCCAGTTGCGCAACCGTACCTTCTACACCGAAGAACTCGCGCGCCTGGCGCGCAAGGGTCCGTGGCCGCTGTCGGTGCTGGTGATCGACATGAACGGCCTGAAGCAGGCCAACGACGAAAACGGCCATGCCGCCGGCGACAGCTTGCTGCGCCGTATCGGCGAGGTGCTGACCAAGGCGGTCGATGCGCCTTCGGTGGCGGCTCGGATCGGCGGCGACGAGTTCGCGGTGCTGATGCCCGGCGTGGAAGAGCGCGGCGCGCAGCACATGAAGGAGCGCATCCAGACGCTGCTCGACATGAACAACCAGTTCTACGGCGGCGACCGGGGCCTGCAGCTGAGCCTGTCGATCGGTATCGCCCACTGCAATTCGGGCGACCAGGTCGAGGCGATGCTGCTGCGTGCCGACAAGGCGATGTACCAGGAAAAGGCCGAGTTCTACGCCAAGGCCGGCGCACCCGACCGGCGGCGCGGACCTCGCTGATCAGCCTTCCTGCACCGCCCGCCCGGTCGCCGGCCAGCGGCTGCGTAGTACCGTCCATGACATCAGGCCCACCGCCATCATGGCGGCGGCGCCCACGGCCAGTCCAATGGTCGACTCCATCACCAGTGGCGCCAGCACGCCTGCCGTCAGGCCGTTTGCGACCGATGTGGCGCTGGCCTGCAGTGACGACGCCATGCCGCGCCGCAGCGGGAACAGGTCGAGCACCAGCAGGGTAGTGGCCGGCGATACCAGCGCCCAGCCGAACGAGAACACGCCGATCGGCGGCAGCGCCCACCAGGCCTGGGGTTCGAACGACATATTGGCCACGAGGTTCAGGACGGAGACCGCCGCCATCACCAGGAAACCGAGCTTGATCTGCGCCACCGGCGCGACCTTGCCGGCCAGCCGTCCGCTCAGGAAGGCGCCCGCCATGATGCCGCCGATGATCAGCAGGAACAGCCAGAAGAACTGCGTCGGCGCCAGGCCGAGATGTCCCCCCAGCCAGGCCGGTGCAGCCATCACATACAGGAACATGCCGTTGAAAGGCACTCCGCTGACCAGCACCAGCAGCAGGAAACGCGGGCTGACGCACAGCTGGCGATAACCACGCATCAAGTGATGGAAACGAAAGGGCTGGCGGAACGTGGGATGCAGCGTTTCGGGCAGCTGCCGCCAGTTGGCCAGCCACAGCGCCGCGCCGACGAAGGCCAGGAACCAGAACACGCTCTGCCAGCCCAGCAGGACCAGGAACCAGCCGCCGATGATGGGCGCGATGGTGGGCGCGATGCCGAAATAGATGGTGATCTGGCTCATCACCTTTTGCGCCCGTGCCGGGGCGAACATGTCGCGCACCACGGCCCGCGACACGACGATGCCGGCACCTGCCGAAACGCCCTGCAGGGCCCTGAACAGAATCAGTTGTTCGACACTGCGCGACAGGGCGCATCCCACGGAAGCCAGGGCGAAAGCGGCCATGCCCCAGAGCACCACCGGGCGACGACCGAAGCTGTCCGACAACGCGCCGTGGAAAAGCCCCATGAAGGCAAAACCGAAGAGATAGGCCGACAGCGTCTGCTGCATCTGCACAGGGGTGGCATGCAGCGCCTGCGCGATGCCGGCGAAGGCCGGGATGTAGGTGTCGATCGAAAACGGACCGACCATCGTCAGCGCCGCCAGCAGCAGCGCCAGCATCCACTGCGGTGATTTCCAGAGAGTGGCGGCGTCGGGATGCATGGGCGAACGGGGCAAAGGCGAAAGGGCGCGATGGTACCCCGCGCCCTCCGGCCGGCCTTGCCGGACGACGCCCCTTGTTGCTGCGTCAGGACTTGACGCGTCCCAGCAGGCGGGTCTTCAGCCGCGAGTCGGCCGGTTTGTCACCCAGCCAGATATTGAGCAGTGCCTGATAGAAAGCGACGTCGCGCATCGGTTCGGTCAGCGCCCGGCGGTTGAGCTCGATTACGGTGCCGATGCCGGGCACCCAGTCCAGCGTCAGGATGTCGCCCTTGCGCAAGCCTTGCGGCTGGCGGGCGATGGCGCGGCCCAGGCGCACCATCTGTTCGCTGATGCCGGGGTCGCAGCCCTTGTCATCGGCTGCCGAACTGGTGATTGCGTCGTCGAAATCCTCGCCGCTGACGTCGCGCAGCAGGACGATGCGCAAGCGCCTCGGGCCGTCGACGGACATGGCATCGCGGGCGTCGCTGGCCCGCGTCTGCAGGTACAGCCCCATCGCATACACCTTGAACATCAGCCGCGTGCCGACTCCCGCGCCATTCAAGGTGAGTGTGGTGCCGCCAACGGTTGCCGACTCCTCCAGCGCCACGCCCTCGACAGTGGTGCTGGCCGCAGCCGGCTCGCAGAAGCCGGCGGAAAAAACCGCGCAGGCGGCGGCAGCCAAAGAGATTCCCAGGCGGGATTTCATGGCGGCTTACCACACGGACAGCTGGTTGGTCAGCAGGCGCTGCAGCCAGCTGCGCGAGCTTGCTTCCGAAACGTCGCCCTTGCCGACCACTTCGAGCCGAGCGTTCACCACGTCGGCCGAGGCCACCACGTTGCCCTGCGTGAAATCCTTCGGGTCGACGATGCCGGAGAAACGCAGCGTGTTGACGCCGTTGCTCATGGCCACGCTGCGTTCGCCGGCTACCAGCAGATTGCCGTTGGGCAGCACGTTGATGACGGTGGCCGCCAGCTGGCCGGTGAAGCTGCTGGTGTTGGTGCTGGTGCCGTTGCCCGCGAAGGAATCGCTGCCGGAAGCGGTGGCGTCGAGGTTGATGATCTGGTTGATCAGGCCCTTGTTCGAACTGGCCGTGCCCGGGCCCTTGTTGGCCAGTGCGTTCTTGCGGCTGGTCTCGGTCTTGACGGTGTTGCTGGCGCTGGTCGATTCCGAGATGTCCACCTTCAGGCTGTCACCGACGAAGCGTGGTTTGCGGCGACCGTTGTAGAGCGCGGCCATGTTCATGTTCTGCTGGTAGATCGAGCCGTTGTTCACCCGCTCCACAAACGCTGGCGCGGCGTTGGGCATGGCGGCGACCGGGCCGTTCATGATGCTGGGCGGCGTGGCGGTGCAGCCGCCGAGCATTGCGATGGCGGCCAGCGCGGATGCCGCTGCCAGGCGCGCCGGTGCGCGGTGGGAAGAGTCGATTCGGTTCATGGTTTTCCTGAAAAAAGGTCTGGGCCGGGCCGGTCTATCGGTGGCTGGCGGTCGTCGGTGTGACGGCCTGGGTATCGACGCCGGTCAGCAGCGCCGTCACCACCGGCGCGAGTTTTTCTCGGGTGGAAGTCCACTTGCCCTTGGCGAAGCCGGTTTCGATCTGGTAATGACTGGTCGACAGCACCTGACCGTTGGCAGAGCGCAGCGACAACGCCGCCTGCCGCACGAACGGTCGGTACTGGTTGTCGAAAGGCGGGGTGTCCCAGTCGATCTGCGCCATGTACTTCAGCCAAACGCGGCAGGTGTCGGCCGACATGCCGCTGTCGTAGACACGGCTGTCGATGTTGTGGGTGCGCAGTTCGGCCTGAAGGGCGGGCACGATGTCCGCCACCTGGGTGTCGGGGTTGAAGCGGATGCAGACCTCTTCGACTCCGCCCTTGAAATGCCGGATGGTGTCGCTCGACCGGCTGGGCGCCGCCGACATGGCCAGGCTGACCACGCTGGCGGTCGCCTTGGTGAGTTCCCAGACGGGTTCGGGGGTGACGACCGAGCAGCCGCCAAGGCACAGCACGAAGCCGGCCACGGCCGCAGGGGCGAATCGAAGGCTTGGCATGGCGGGCAGGTCTCTCAGGCGATTTCGCTGATCAGCTGCTTGCCGGCAGCCAAGCCCAGTGCGGCGTATTGGCTCACCGATCCGAGTGCCGAGCTCACCGTGTCGGTGACCGAACCGGCTGCATCGCTGATGCCGTCGGTGACGCTGGAAACCGCGCTGGCCACGTCGTCGTAAGCCGCCTCGATGGTGTCGGCGCCTTCCTGGGCCAACGTTCCGATGCCGGTGGTCACGTTGCTGATGCCGCTCTTCACCGCGTCGTACCCCGACTCGATGGCATCGCCCAGTTTCTGCAGGCTTTCCGAGCTGAAGGACACGACCGAACTGGCGGCCGATCCGACCGCGTCTGCCGCGCCGATGGCGGTGGCCGCGACGGGGCCGTACATCTTCGCGTTGGTTTCATAGTCGCCTTCTGCCGGCGCGACGCCCGTGGCACTGCGAACATACTGGGCCGGATTGATTCCGGCGATGGAACTGATGCTGGTCATGAATAAGTCCTCGGTGACTGGGTTAATCGATGGGTTGGATCGTAGGTGGGCCCTCCGATTCGCCACTGGGAGATAAATCGGTCAAATCGAGGTTAATTCGCGGCTTATTCAGATATATGTCAAAAGAGATGCAATAAAGATAATAAATGGATAATTTTCAGAGACGATCAGGATAAGAATCGACTGTCCTGATACGTGGTGGTGCGGCAACTTCATCCAAACGATACGTCCGTATGCGGTTTGATAATTAATGGCGTCGCTGCCGATATATTGAACAGACAAAACGGGTAAAAAAGTGTGGCGTGGAAGTTGTTTTCCCAGTGGGCCTGCCGATATTTCTCCTTTACCTTCGTGTACTTGGTCGACACAAAATGTCCGGCAGGCCGACCGCCGGGGCGCAAGGCATTTCCACCATGCCCTGTCGCGCCGCTCCACCAAGGTGCGTGCAACTACCCGACCATTGGTTACCATCGCGCGGAACATCCGTGGCGAAGCCGCAAGAAGGAACATCGTGAGCGCACTTCGAAACCTCAAAATCGGCCCCCGTCTCGGAATGGCCTTCGGCGTCATCCTGTTGATCCTGGTGCTCAGCACCACGCTGGGTGTGTGCCGGCTCAACCAGCTGGCGACCCACATGCATTCCATGGCGACCGACGACAACGCCAAGCAGCAGATCGCGGCCGAATGGCTCGGCACCGTGGCGCTCAACGGCATGCGCACCCGTGCGGCGCTCACCGGCCCGGTCGAGAACGTCGCGGCTTTCCAGCGCGACATGGACGCCACGTCGAGCCGCACCGCAGCCCTGCGGGATCAACTGGTGAAGCTGGTGGTGACTCCCACCGGCAAGTCGATGCTGGCCGCCATCGATACGGCACGCGAGGCCTATCGCACGCCGCGCGCCGAACTGATGAAACGCAAAATCGGCGGCGAGGATGTATCCGCGGCCATCGATAGCCTGATTCCGCTCAACAACGCCTACGTCGGAACGATCCAGGTCTTCCAGGAGCGCCAGAAGAAACTCTACGACGAGTCTCTCGCCGCCGCGGAAGCCGATGCCGCCCAAGGCCAGAAACTGCTGATCGGTGCGGGCGTGCTGGCCGTGCTGCTGGGCGCCTTTTTCGCTTTCACGCTGTCGCGCTCGATCACCTTGCCGCTGCGCCAGGCAGCCATCAGCGCACGCCGCATTGCGGAGGGTGACCTGACCGAAAACATCGACACGGCCGGTCGCGACGAAGCCGCCGAAGTGCTGGCCGCCCTGCATGCCATGCAGGCCAACCTGGGCCGTGTGGTGTCCGGCGTGCGTTCCAATGCCGAAGGCGTGGCCACCGCCAGCGCGCAGATCGCACAGGGCAACAACGACCTGTCGGGCCGTACCGAGCAACAGGCCTCCGCGCTTCAGCAGACCGCCGCATCGATGGAAGAACTGAGCTCCACCGTGCGCCAGAACTCCGACAACGCCCAGCAGGCGAACCAGCTGGCGCAGGGCGCCACCAACGTGGCGGTCGAGGGCGGCGAAGTGGTGGCCCGCGTGGTCGACACCATGAAGGGCATCAACGAGAGCTCGCGCAAGATCTCCGACATCATCAGTGTCATCGACGGCATTGCCTTCCAGACGAACATCCTGGCGCTGAACGCTGCGGTCGAAGCCGCGCGGGCCGGCGAACAGGGCCGCGGTTTCGCGGTGGTCGCCAGCGAAGTGCGCAGCCTGGCGCAGCGCAGCGCCGACGCTGCCAAGCAGATCAAGGGCCTCATCGGCACCAGTGTCGAGCGGGTGGAGCAGGGCACCGCGCTGGTCGACCAGGCGGGCAGCACCATGCAGGAAGTGGTGTCGGCGATCCGCCGTGTCACCGACCTGATGGGCGAGATCAGCGCCGCCAGCATGGAACAGAGTTCGGGCGTGGCGCAGGTCGGCCAGGCGGTTACCCAGATGGACCAGGCCACTCAGCAGAACGCCGCGCTGGTCGAGGAAAGCGCGGCGGCCGCCGCCAGCCTGCGTTCGCAGGCCGAGCAGCTGGTGCAATCGGTGGCGGTTTTCAAGCTGTCGGGCATGGCGCATGTCGCACATGCGCCTTCCCAGGTCCCTTCCGCCGTTGCGGCGCGCGCATTGGCGCCGGCCGGCGCGCCTCGCCCCGCTACGGCGTCCGCGGCACCCAAGGCTCCGGTGGCTTCGGTGGCTCCGGCGCTGAAGCGACCGTCCACGTCGGCACCGGCACCCGCGTCGGCAGCCGCTGCCACCAAACCCACCGCAACCTCCGCTGCGGCTACACCGCCCGCCACCTCACCAGCCCGCCGGCTGCCGTCGGCCACCACCCGCACCCAGCCGCCGGCTGCGGCACCGGTGTCTTCTTCGGCTGCGTCGGACGACGACTGGGAAACCTTCTGAGTCTGCCGCAGCCGCGCTGCGCGGCGGCCTGGCCGATATCCTGCTCCGTCCGGCACTGATCCGGGGCCGGGCCTGGAACCCCGGGCCGCCGTCGATCACACTAGCGGCATGCAACTCAGTTCCATGCCAACGCCCGCCAAAGATTCCGCCGAACGTTTCGGCCGCCCGGAAGGCGGTTGGCGGCTGCGGCTCTATTGCGTCATCTTCGAATCCGACACGGCTGCCGGACGACTGTTCGACCTGGTGCTGATCGGTTTCATCCTGGCCAGCGTGACTACCGTCGCACTGGACAGCGTGGCCTCCATCCATGCCCGCTGGCGCGGCGTGTTCAACACGCTGGAATGGTTTTTCACCCTGGCTTTCACCGCCGAATACGTCTGCCGCCTGCTGTGTGTCCGGCGACCGGCGCGTTACATGCGCAGCTTGCTGGGCATCATCGACCTGCTGGCGCTGCTGCCCACCTACGTCGCGGTGCTGGTGCCGGGTGTCTATGCGCTGGTCGATGTGCGGGTGCTGCGGCTGCTGCGCATCTTCCGGGTGCTCAAGCTCAGCCAGTACGTGGCCGAATACCGGGCGTTGACCGAGGCCCTGGCCGCCTCGCGTCGCAAGATCGCGGTGTTCATGTCCTTCGTGCTGCTGGTCGTGGTGGTGATGGGCACTCTGATGTATGTGGTCGAAGGTCCGGCGCATGGTTTCACAAGCATTCCGGTGGGTGTTTACTGGGCCATCACCACCATGACGACAGTGGGTTTCGGCGACATCGCGCCGGTCACCGCCACCGGCCGCACCATCGCATCGGCCATGATGCTGCTGGGCTGGGGCACGCTGGCGGTGCCGACCGGGATCGTCAGTTCCGAGTTCAGCGCCCAGCGAGCCCGTTGGGCAGGGCAGTTGCAGACCTGTGCCCACTGCGGCACCGCCGGCCATGCCGCCGCCGCCCGTTATTGCAGCGACTGCGGCGCCAGCCTGTCGCTGCCGCGCGGCGACTGACGACCGGTCAGCGCGCCTGCAGGAAGTTGCCTACGTCCAGCAGGATCAGCTCGTTGTCGTCGGCCCTGTTGGGCTCGCGGCTGCTGGAAAACGGCAGGTTGTTGTCGTTGCCGACCACGATGTGGCGGGCGTCGACCACTTCGACGTTTTCGATGGTGAAGAACGGAAACTTCAGCACGCCGTCGTTCAGCGGCTTGCGTGACAGCTTGTCCGGGTCGGCGATGTCCAGCAGGTCTACATAACCTATCTTGCGCACCGGCGCGCCGACGTTTGCATCGGTCATCTCGATCTTGTAGATGCGCTTGAATTTGGCGATGTCATGAAAACAGTCGCTGCGTTTCTGCTCCGCCGGGCAGGCCTTGTCGGAGGTTCCTTCTCCGTTGTCGCGTTCGATGATCAGGCCGGTGTCGCCGTCGATCATGTTGAAGTCGCCGATGGCGTTGCCGTTGGCCTCGAGCGGATATTTCCAGTGCCGGCCGGTCCATTTTTCAGCAGCGACGTCCCATTCGAGGATCCGCAGGGTTTCCTTGCCGTCGACCCGTTCGAAATCCTTGGCCTCGGCATTCCAGACCGGGCCCTCTAGCAGCGCATACAGCTTGCTGCCGTCCTTCGATGCGGCCATGCCCTCGAAACCCTTCGAGCGCTTGACCTGGAAGTCGACCACACCGCCGGGCACGCCGGGCGTGGTCACCGAAGGGTGGTCGGGCGACCGCACGGGTTTGCCGTCGACCAGGGTGTCGTACACCGCCAGGATCTTGCCCTTCAGGTCCGCCTTGATCAGGTAGGGGCCGAATTCCTCGCCGATCCACAAGGCGCCGCCGGCGAACTGGAAGCTTTCCGGGTCGAAGTCGGAGCCGGACAGGTAACGTGTTTTGCTGCCTTCGTGGACGATGCGGAAAGGCACCTTCTTGTCCGGATCGTGCAGGAATACGGTGGCCAGGCGATGGAACTTGCCGTTCTTGAAATCGATCTTGTAGTGGTTCAGGTACAGCATGAAGTCGGGCGAGTTGGCCCTGGCGCCGGCACCGTTGTCGGTGAGGATCCAGAAGCTGCCGTCGTCCATGCGTTTGATGCCCGAATGGCCCTGGAGCGGCTGACCCATGAAGGGCAGCGAGACACCGGTGCCGCGACCGTACGACACTCCTTCGACGGTCCCCACGGCTTCGGTGCGTTTGCCGTTGCTGAACTTGCCGCTGAGCTGCAGGTCGGCGGGTGCGTCCTTGGGTGTCGCCACGAACGACAAAGCCGGCAGCACGGCGTGGCCCGACAGGGTTGCCGGGAAGACGGTCTGGGTCTGGGCGTTGGCGCTGGTGGCCGCGGCTGCGGCGACGGCGGCGGCGGCCGCGAAGGTCAGGGTCAGGGCGAAGCGTTTCATGCTGGATCCGAAAGCTCTTTGAAAGGAACCCCGGACCATCACCGCCGCTGATGACCGCGTCATGACGCGGCCTGGCCCTCCGGATTTACATGGGCGGCGTGAAACCGTTCCGGCCGGCGTTCACCCGTAGCGCGGTGGGTTTGCCGTCCTTCATCTGGGCGTTGATCAGCACCTTGGCGCCGGGCATCAGCAGGTCGGGCGTGCCGGGGCGGAAGGTCACCACCGGCACGTCGGCGGGCACGATCACCGTCTTTTCGCCGCCCTTGTACTTCAGCACCAGTTTCTGGCCGCCGGGCACGTTGACCGGGGCCGCCGCCATGCCTTCGACGGTGGCGTTGGTCATAGTGCTTTCCGGCATCAGGTCCCAGGCGTAATGGCCTTCGCCGGTGCCGCGTGCGGCTTCGGGGAACACTACCACCTCGATGGCGCGCTGGCTCCCGTCGGGCTGGGGCAGGGCGGCCGTGCCGATGTAGCTGCCGGGCTTGATGTCTGCCAGCGTGATGGCGTAGACCTCGGCCACCGGCATGTCGGGCGCACGCTGCAGCACCACGGTTTCGCCGCCGCGTTCCTTCAGGGTGATGGTGGCCGCATCGACCTTCTCGATGGTGCCGCGCAGGCGCACCGGTTTTTCGGCTACGGCCGGAGTGGCCATGGTCTGGGCTTGCGCCGCACCGATCCCGGCGGCACCGAACAGGGCCAGGCCGGCGGCCAGGGCGAGGGAAGAAAGCAGGGGGTGGCGCATGTTGTGCATGGATTGTGGTTGCGTTGGGACGCCCATTGAACCAGTTCGACGCGCCGGGCGTGTAACGCGAAGCCAGGGCCCTTCAGGGCTTGGTCAGTCTCGCCGGCTTGAGCGGCTGCACCGCCTTGTAGTGCTCCTTCAGGGGTTTTCCTTTGAGCGCGTTCAGCGGAGCGGGTTCTTCCTTCACCCGTTTGCTGGGCAGCCGGTCGAGCAGGTCGCGGATCAGGGTGAGCCGGCCCAGCCGCTGGTCATTGAAGTCGACCAGCGTCCACGGCGTGGCGCGTTTGTGGGTGGCTTCGAGCATGGCCTCGCGCGCCTCGGTGTAGTCGTCGTAGTGATGGCGCGCCTCGAGGTCGACCGGCGAGAGTTTCCAGCGCTTGAGCGGATCGGAATGGCGTTCTGCAAAACGTTCTTCCTGCTCGGACTGGTCGGTGCCCAGCCAGTACTTGAACAGCAATATGCCGTCGTCCACCAGCATGCGCTCGAACACCGGCACCTGTTTCAGGAAGGCCTTGACCTGTTCGTGGGTGGCATAACCCATCACCTTCTCGACGCCGGCGCGGTTGTACCAGCTGCGGTCGAACAGCGCGATCTCTCCGGCTGACGGCAGGTGCGGGACATACCGCTGGAAATACCACTGGCCGGATTCGCGTTCGGTCGGCTTGGGCAGCGCGACGATGGGGCATTGGCGCGGGTTGAGATGCTCGGACACCGCCGAGATGGCGCCGCCCTTGCCGGCCGTGTCCCGGCCTTCGAAGATGACCAGCACCCGCTGGCCGGTGGCCGCCACCCATCGCGCGGCGCGGGCCAGTTCGATCTGAAGCGGTTCGAGTTGTTCTTCGTAGTCGTTGCGCGAGATGGTTTTCATGGTGGCCTCGGGTGTCGGATCGGAAAGTCTACGGTCAGCCCTGAAGCTGAGCCGCCATCCAGGTATCGACCGCCACCGGGTCGGTCAGCGTGCGGATCTGCTGGAAAGCAGCTTCCGCTTCGGGGTGCCGCCGCCGCAGCAGGTTGAGCCATTGTTTCAAGCGGCCCACGCGTTGGCGACCGGGGAAATGGTGGCTGATGACGGCCCAGAAGGCATCGAGCTGCGGGCGCAGGGTGGCCCAGTCGGCGTCGGCGGTGCGTGGCTCGCCGTCGGCCCGACGGATGGCCCATGCCAGGCCCGGGTCGGCGACGATGCCGCGCCCCAGCATCAGCGCCCGGCCGCCGGAGACCTCGCGGCAACGCAGCGCGTCTTCAACCGTCCATATCTCGCCGTTGGCCACCACGGGCACGGACACGGCGGCGCGGATCGCAGGGATGTTTTCCCAGTACGCCGGCGGCCGGTAGCCGTCGGTCTTGGTGCGGGCGTGGACCACCAGTTCGCAGGCGCCGGCTTCGGCCAGTGCCCGGGCGCATTCCACGGCACGGCTGCCGTCCCGCACGCCCAGGCGCATCTTGGCCGACACCGGAATGTGGGCCGGCACGGCGCTGCGGACTTTCGAAACGATGGCAAACAGCAGTTCGGGTGTGTCCAGCAGGGCAGCCCCGCCGCCGTGCCGGTTGACGATGTTGGCCGGGCATCCGAAGTTCAGGTCGATGCCCTCTGGCTGCAACCGCGCCAGCGCGTGTGCGTTGCCGGCCAGCCAGCCGGGGTCCGACCCCAGCAATTGCGGCCTGACCGGCGTACCGGCCGGTGTGCGGCTGCCGTTCAGCAGTTCGGGCACATAACGCAGGAACACCCGGTCGGGCAGCACCGTGTCGGTCACCCGGATGAACTCCGAGACGCAGCGGTCTACCCCGCCGACGCGACTCAGGATGTCGCGCAGCACGAAGTCGAGCAGGCCCTCCATCGGGGCGAGAAGAATCAGGGCGGGCGTGGGCTGCATGGGGCGACGATTGTCGCCGCCGCCGCTCAGGAGAAAGTGAAGCCGCAGGCCCGCACCTTGGCTGCGTACATGGCTTCGTCCGCCAGGTGGAGCAGTTCGTCGGTGACGGTGCCGTTCTCGGGTGAACGGGCGATGCCGATGCTCACGCCCACCTCGACCAGCTTGCCGTCGGCCAGCGTGATCGGCTGCTTGACCCGCTCGACGATCATGGTGGCGATTTCGCTGGCCTTGTGGCGGTCGTTGGTGATGAGCAGCACCGCGAATTCATCGCCGCCCAGGCGGGCCACGGTGTCGGACGAACGCAGCACGCCCTGGATGCGCCGGGCGGCTTCCTGCAGCACCTGGTCGCCGGCGGCATGGCCGAGGGTGTCGTTGATGGCCTTGAACTTGTTCAGGTCCATCACCATCAGGCTGTAGCCGCGGCCCAGCGCTTTCAGGTTCTCGGAGGCCAGTTGCAGGTTCAGCTCGAAAAGCCGGCGGTTGGCCAGCCGGGTCAGGCTGTCCTGGTAGGCGACCTTGTCGAGCGGCGCCACGATCTTGTTGGTGACCCGGTACACCGCGGTGACCGACAGCAGCACGTTGAACAGGATCAGCACGCCGAAGATCTGCTCGAGCTTGACGAAAGTGGACATGGCCTGCTCGAAGGACTTGCCGACGACGGCCACCACCCGCGAGCCATCGCTGGCGCCCAGGTCCACGGTGAGCATGCGGTAACGGGTCTTGCCGGCTTCGAGGGTCCAGAAACCCTCGTTGAGCCTGGTGAACTGCGACACCATCTCGCCCTGCAGTTCGGAGTCGAAGGATGACGCCTGGACGATCCACGGGCCGGTGCCTTCGCGGGTCAGGAACACGAAGTCCGAATTGGTGATTTGCCGGAACTGCGATGCGATCTGGTCGTCGATCTTGAAGGCGAAGGACAGGTGAGCGGTGGGGGCCGGCGAGCGCACGACGGTCTTGACCCACTGGTAGAGCACGTGGACGTCGGTGTCCAGCGTCAGCGGTTGCAGCGAACTCTGGCCGCCGCCCAGCCGCTGGATCTGGCTGGACAGCGAACTGTCGGCCAGGCCGGGATAGTCGGCCAGGAAACCGGTGGTCTGCGAAATCGACTTGCCCTGAACCTTGTCGTTCAGGTCGGACAGAACCACCAGGCTGGAACCCATGCGCACGCTCTGGTTCTTGAGCGCGGATTCGATGGTGGCGCGGTTGCTGCTGCTGACCGACTCACGAAACCCGTAATCCTTGGCGACCAGCTCGGTGGACTGCTTGAGGTATTCGCTGCGCTGCGCCACCGCGTACTTGAAGACCTGGGCGCTGGAATTGAGTTCGTCTTCCAGGTTGTCCGTGGCGATCTTGCGGTTGGCGAACCACATCAGCACGAAACCGCCTATCTGGAAGGCGATCAGGAAAGGCACCAGGAAATAGATGAGCCGTCGTTCGGCCGAGAGAGGTTTTATCCCGCCGTCCATGCGGTCTCCCTCGCGACGAAGCCTCTGGATGTCCGGGCCGACGGCGCCCATGAGCGGTAGCGGCGCGACACCCTTGAAGCCCGATCGCTCGTCTCGCTCACGATGTCTTCCTGGCTGCAACTCAGCAACGTAACTCTCCGTCGTCTCAAAAGTTGGGGGCTGCGTCTACGAGTCCGGTCGCTGGTATGGACGCGGGTTCTCGCCGTCCCCAGTATAGGACCACACAAGCGCCAAATTGTTAGAAGCGTGTCATTCATGCGCGACAGCTGCGGCGGCGTGGTGGGTGTTAGGCTTTGAATCCAGATCCCTGTCTTCCCGTCCCTCACGCGACCTTGCCGCCATGACCCAGCGCCCCTCGCAGACTCCGCCGTCCGTCGCCGGCGCGGCGACTTCCACCGCCGCCGATGCCGATGCCGCACTGCAGCGTTATGACTTCTCGCAGCAGGTCGGCCATCTCCTCCGCCGTGCGTATCAGCGGCATGTGGCGATCTTCCAGCAGGGCATTCCGGATTCGCAGCTGACGGCGGCCCAGTTCGTGGTGCTGTGCGCGGTGCATGAGCGGGAGTCGTGTTCGCTCAACGACGTGGTGCGGGCGACCGCCATCGACCAGGGCACGGCGCGGGGTGTGGTGGACCGCTTGAAGGGCCGCCAGTTGATCGACGTATCGCATGACCCTGCCGACAAACGCAAGGTGCTGATCCGTGCCACCGCTGCCGGCGAGGCCCTGGTGCGCGAGATGGTTCCGTTCGCGGCCGGTATCACCGAAGCCACTTTCGGCGACATGAATCCGGCGGAGCGCCTGGCGCTGCTGTTTCTGCTGCAGAAGATGAGCGGCCCGGGCGAGGTCGGCGATATCGCCCCATAAAGAGTGTGAACACTCTAAATAATGCAATGCCTGTCGATTGAGGTTTTCGCCAAATTGGGGCGTATTCCCCTTATTGATGCGTTATTTATTCGGTAATGCACATTTTTGAAGCGCATTCGTTTATTGATCAAATAGAGTGTGTGCGCTAGGATTATTCTCGCCGACGGACAATGGCCTGAGTCCGTGCTGAAATCGCCCTGACCCCACCACCAGGACTCCCAGAAAGCCATGACCCCCCATCAGGACAGCACTTTTCTCTATGGCGGCCACGTTTCGGCCAACGGCATACGCCAGCATTTCCTGCGTTACGGCGGCCGGGCCGGCCCGCGTGCCCATCGCGACGCGGTCATCGTCATCCCGGGCATCACCAGCCCCGCCATCACCTGGGGTTTCGTCGGTGAACGCCTGGGCCTGCATTTCGACACCTACGTGCTGGACGTACGCGGCCGCGGCCTGACCGAAACCACGCCCGACATGGACTACAGCCTGGACGCCCAGGCCGCCGACCTGAATGCCTTCGCAGCCGCGCTGGGCTTGGCGCACTGGTCGGCGGTCGGCCATTCGATGGGTGCGCGTATCGCCATCCGCGCCGCCGTGCAGCAACCGGCCGGCCTGAACCGGCTGGTGCTGGTCGACCCGCCGGTGTCCGGCCCCGGCCGCCGGCCGTATCCGGCGGCGCTGTCCTGGTACATCGACTCGATGAAACTCTCGCGCCAGGGCACCGACGCCGACGGCATGCGGGCCTTCTGCCCCAGCTGGACCGACGAACAGCTGCACCTGCGCGCCGAATGGCTGCACACCTGCGACGAACGCGCGGTGGTCACCAGCTTCGAGGGTTTCCACACCGACGACATCCACGCCGACCTGCCAAGGCTGCATGTGCCGGTGTTGCTGGTGACCGCGGAGCGCGGCGGTGTGGTCAGCGAGGACGATGTCTTCGAGATGGAAATCGCCATGCCCGGCCTGAACGAGGTCCGGGTGGCCGATGCCGGCCACATGATTCCGTGGGACAACGAAGAAGGCTTCTACCAGGCCTTCGGTTCCTTCCTCGGCGCCACCCTCGACCCCTGAATCCGGCGCCGCCCGTGACGCGGGTTCGGTCCTTGCTTCGGACTGCGTCATGCACCGGCTAGCCGCCTCGCCCGTTTTTCCCTTCCAGGAGTTTTCCAGATGAACAAGCTGCGTCGACTGATTCCCTCGTCGGCCTTTGCCGCCCTTGCCGTAACCGCGACGCTGGCCACCGTGCCTGCCTTCGCCCAGAACGTGGTGCGCATCGGCGAGATCAACAGCTACAAGGCGCAGGCCGCGTTCCTGGAGCCCTACAAGAAGGGCATGGAACTCGCGGTCGAAGAGGTCAATGCGGCCGGCGGCGTCAACGGCAAAAAGCTGGAAGTCGTCACCCGCGACGACAACGCCAACCCGGGCGATGCGGTGCGCATGGCCGAAGAACTGGTATCGCGTGAAAAGGTCGACATGCTGGCCGGCACCTTCCTGTCGAACACCGGCCTGGCGGTGGCCGACTTCGCCAAGCAGAAGAAGTTCTTCTTCCTGGCCGGCGAACCCCTGACCGACAAGATGACCTGGCAGGGCGGCAACCCGTACACCTTCCGCCTGCGCCCCGGCACCTACATGCAGGCCGCGATGCTGGTGCCCGAAGCCGTCAAGCTCAAGAAGAAACGCTGGGCCATCGTCTACCCCAACTACGAATACGGCCAGTCGGCCGTGGCCGCCTTCAAGACCCTGCTGAAGGCGGCGCAGCCCGATGTGGAATTCGTCGCCGAACAGGCGCCGCCGCTGGGCAAGCTGGACGCCGGCAGCGTGGTGCAGGCCCTGGCCGATGCCAAGCCCGACGCCATCTTCAACGTGCTGTTCGCGGCCGACCTCTCCAAGTTCGTCCGCGAAGGCAACACCCGCGGCCTGTTCGAGAAGACCGCCGTGGTCAGCGTGCTCACCGGCGAACCCGAATACCTGGACCCGCTGAAGGACGAGGCGCCCAACGGCTGGATCGTCACCGGCTACCCCTGGTACGGTATCCAGACGCCCGAACACAAGGCGTTTTTCCTGGCCTATCACGCAAAGTTCAAGGACTACCCGCGCCTGGGTTCAGTGGTCGGCTACAGCATGATCAAGGCGGCGGCCGCGGGCATGAACAAGGCAAAAAGCACCGAGACCGCCAAGCTGGTGACGGCCTTCAGCGGCCTGCAGGTGCCGACGCCCTTCGGCACCATCGGATTCCGGCCCGAAGACCACCAGTCGACCATGGGCGCCTTCGTCGGCAAGACGAAGAACGAGAACGGCAAGGGCGTGATGGTCGATTACGTCTACCTCGACGGCGCGAAGTTCCAGCCGCCTGCGGCCGACGTCAAGAAATCGCGTTCGCCCGACTAAAGGCCACGGCTCCCATGGATCTCTCAGGTTTTGTCGTCCAGTTGCTCAACGGGCTGGCGGGCGCTTCGTCGCAGTTCCTGGTCGCTGCCGGCCTGTCGCTGATTTTCGGCGTCACCCGCATCGTCAACTTCGCGCACGGTTCGTTCTTCATGCTCGGCGTATATGTGGCTTATGCGCTGGCCGGCTACCTCGGTTCCTTCATGGGTGCAGCAGGTTTCTGGATGGCGCTGCCGCTGGCGGCGGTGGTGGTGGCCGTGCTGGGCGCTGCGATCGAAATGCTGCTGCTGCGGCGCATCTACAAGGCGCCCGAACTCTTCCAGCTGCTGGCCACCTTCGCGCTGGTGCTGGTGATCCGCGACGCGGCCTTGTGGCTGTGGGGGCCTGAAGAACTGCTGGGTCCGCGTGCGCCGGGCCTCAAGGGGTCCGTTTCCATCCTGGGGCGGCAGTTCCCGCAATACGACCTGTTCCTGGTGGTGGTCGGGCCGGTGGTGCTGGGCCTGCTGTGGCTGCTGCTCACCCGGACCCGCTGGGGAACGCTGGTGCGCGCCGCCACGCAAGACCGCGAAATGGTCAGCGCGCTGGGTGTCAACCAGGCCTGGCTGTTCACTGCGGTTTTCGCCCTCGGGGCCTTGCTGGGTGGCCTCGGCGGCGCCCTGCAACTGCCGCGTGAACCGGCCACGCTCGACCTCGACCTGACCGCCATCGGCGCCGCCTTCGTGGTGGTGGTGGTGGGCGGCATGGGTTCCATACCCGGTGCCTATGTGGCGGCGCTGCTGATCGCCGAGGTCAAGGCCATCTGCGTGTGGCTGGGTGTGGTCGAGATCTTCGGTGTCAGCGTTTCTTTTTCCAAGGCCACGCTGGTGGTCGAGTTCCTGGTGATGGCCGCCGTGCTGGTGTGGCGCCCGTGGGGGCTGATGGGCCGGCCGCAGGCGCCGTCGCGCCAGCAGGGCATGGCCGAAGAACCGCTGCGCCGGCCGGGCAGGACCTTCCTGGCGGCGGCCGGTGTGCTGGCCGCGCTGCTGGCACTGCTGCCGCTCTTCACCGTCAGCGCGCCTTATGTCACCGTGCTGGCCATCGACCTGATGATCGCCGCGCTGTTCGCCGTGAGCCTGCACTTCATCATGGGTCCGGCAGGCATGCATTCCTTCGGCCACGCGGCCTACTTCGGACTGGGGGCCTACGGCGCCGCCCTGCTGGTGCGGGCGGCTGGCTGGCCGATGGAAGTCGCCCTGATCGGCGCACCCGTCGTGGCGGCCATCGGCGCGTTGATTTTCGGCTGGTTCTCGGTGAGGCTGTCGGGTGTGTACCTGGCCATGCTCACCCTGGCGTTCGCGCAGATCGCGTGGGCCATCGTCTACCAGTGGGACGAATTCACCGGCGGCAGCAATGGCCTGACCGGCGTCTGGCCTGCGGAATGGCTGTCCGACAAGAAGGCTTATTACTGGCTGACGCTGCTGCTGGTCGGTGGCGGCATTTTGTGGCTGCGCCGGGTGCTGTTCTCGCCTTTCGGTTATGCGTTGCGGGCCGGACGGGATTCCGGCCTGCGGGCCGACGCCATCGGCATCGACGTCAAGAAGATGCAGTGGGCGGCCTTTGTCATCGCCGGCGCGGTAGCCGGGCTGGCGGGTGCGCTGTTCGCATTTTCCAAGGGCAGCATCTCCCCCGAGACCATGAGTGTCGGTCGCTCGGTCGACGGCCTGGTGATGGTGCTGCTGGGCGGCATCCAGACCCTGGCCGGCCCGGTGGTGGGCGCCGTCACCTTCAACTGGCTGCACGACACCGTGGCCCGCAACACCGACTACTGGCGGGCGATGCTGGGCGGCATCATCCTGCTGCTGGTGCTGCTGTTCCCGCAGGGCATAGCCGGATATGCCAAGCATCTTTTCGACCGCCGCAGCGCGAAGTCGCGTGCCATGGCGCTGGGCGAGGAGGCGAAGGCATGAACCCGCCGCTGCTGAAAGTTTCCGGCCTGGGCAAGTCCTTCGGCGGCGTGAAGGCGGTCGACGGCATCGACTTCACCCTGCACAAGGGCGAATTGCTGGCGCTGATCGGCCCCAACGGCGCGGGCAAGTCGACGACCTTCAACATGGTCAACGGCCAACTGCGTGCCGACCGCGGCTCCATCCGGCTCGAAGGCGCCGAACTGGTCGGCCTCAAGCCGCGTGCCGTCTGGCGCCAGGGCGTCGGACGCACCTTCCAGATCGCCGAGACCTTCGCCTCGCTCACGGTGGTCGAAAACGTGCAGATGGCGCTCATCTCGCATGCCGACCAGCTGTTTTCGATGTGGCGCCGCGCGGCCGATTACCAGCGCGACGAAGCACTGGCGCTGCTCGACCAGGTCGGCATGAAGTCGCAGGCGGAGCGCCCGTGCAATGTGCTGGCCTACGGCGACGTCAAGCGGGTCGAACTGGCCATCGCCATGTCCAACAGCCCGAAGCTGTTGCTGATGGACGAACCCACCGCCGGCATGGCGCCGAAGGAACGCAATTCACTGATGGCGCTGACCAAACAACTGGTGATCGACCGGGGCATGGCAGTGCTGTTCACCGAACACAGCATGGACGTCGTGTTCGCCTATGCCGACCGCATGATCGTGCTGGCCCGCGGCCGCCTGATCGCCGAGGGCAAACCGCTGGAGATCCGAGACCATCCCAAGGTGCAAGAGGTGTATTTCGGCAGCGGCAAGACATTCGAGAAAGAGATCGCCTGACATGGCCGTGACGACATCCGAAACGCTGCTGCAGGCCAGCGGCCTGAAGGCCTGGTACGGCGCGGCGCAGATCCTCTACGACGTGGACATCACCGTGAAACGCGGCGAAGTGGTGGCGCTGATGGGCCGCAACGGCGCCGGGAAGTCGACCACACTCAAGGCGGTGATGGGCATGTTGGCCAAACGCAGAGGCGCCATCACCTTCCGCGGCCACGACATTTCGGCCACCGAGCCGCACCATGCCGCCCGGCTGGGGCTGGGTTTCGTGCCGGAGGACCGGCGCGTGTTCACCGACCTGTCGGTGATGGAAAACCTGGAAGTCGGCCGCCAGCCGCCCCGCGCCTGGAACGATGGAACGGCCGCCCCCCTCTGGACACCCGGACGTCTCTTCGAGCTGTTCCCCAACCTGGGCGAAATGCCCGACCGGCCAGGCGGCCGCATGAGCGGCGGCGAGCAGCAGATGCTCACCGTCGCCCGCACGCTGATGGGCAACCCTTATCTGGTGTTGCTGGACGAACCCTCCGAAGGCGTCGCCCCGCTCATCGTCGAACAGATGGCCAACATGATCCTGGAACTGAAGAGCCAGGGGGTGAGCATCCTGCTGTCCGAACAGAACATGCACTTCGCCGAACTGGTATCCGACCGGGCCTATGTGCTTGAAAAAGGCCAGATCCGCTACCAGGCGTCGATGAAGGAACTGGCCGCCAACGACGAAGTCCGTCGGGCCTATCTGTCTGTCTAGAGAACTTGAAACCGGGTAACAGGGGAACCATCACCATGCAGAAAACACAACGCCGAGCCGTCCTGAAGTCCGCCGCCGGGCTGGCCGCCTTTGCTGCCCTGGGCCGCGACGCGCTGGCCGCTGCGCCCATCAAGCCCGGCTCGGCCGCGCTGATCGTGGTCGATGTCCAGAACTGTTTTCTCGACGGCGGCACGCTGGCGGTGAAAGGCGGCAACGAGGTCATCCCGGTCATCAACAAGCTGGCCCCGGCTTTCGAGAACATCGTCGTCACGCAGGACTGGCACACGGCGGGTCACGCATCCTTTGCCAGTGCCTACGCCGCCAAGAAGCCGTTCGAGACCACCCAGCTCGCGTACGGCCAGCAGGTGCTGTGGCCGGACCATTGTGTGCAGGGCACGGCAGACGCCGAGCTTGGCAAGGACCTGAAGCTTCCGACCGCGCAACTCATCATCCGCAAGGGTTTCCACAAGGACATGGACAGCTATTCGGCCTTCCAGGAAGCCGACCACAAGACGGTGACCGGCCTGGCGGGTTACCTGAAGGCCCGCGCCATCAGGACGGTTTTCGTCACCGGTCTGGCGACCGATTTCTGCGTGGCCTGGACCGCCATGGACGCGCGCAAGGCAGGTTTCGAGGTCTATGTGATCGAAGACGCCACCCGCGCCATCGACCTGAACGGTTCGCTGGCCGCAGCCTGGAAACAGATGGCGGCTGCCGGCGTCAAACGCATCCAGTCGGGTGAAGTGGCGGTCTGAATTTCTGCGAGGTCCTTGACGATATTCAAGTAGCCCGTCGCCCGATCTCGATCAGCCGGTTGCCCGGCAGGCCGAAGTAGTCCGGGGCACGCGCCGCGTTGCGCTGCATCCAGGCGAACACCGCCTTGCGCACGGTACCCAGGCCGGCCAGCCGGCCGGTGCCGACCGAGGCGCGCGAGGTGAAATACGACGTCGCCATGGCCTCGATGTGCTGGCCTTCGCGATAGGCCAGCAGTTTCAAAAATTCGGGTACGTCAGGCGTTTCCATGAAACCGTGGCGTGCCGTCACCCGCCACACGCCGTGGCCCAGGTCGTGGGCGATCATGCGGTTGTTGGCATCCACCCGCGGCACCGGGCTGGTCCGCACTTCCATCACCACCACACGTTCATGCAGCACCTGGTTGTGCTTGAGGTTGTGCAGCAGGGCATGCGGCACGCTGACCGAATCGGATGTCAGGAACACCGCCGTTCCGCGGACCCGGTGCGGCATGCCGTATTCGCCCAGGCTTTCGATGAAGGGCGCCAGCGGAAGACGTTCTTCCGCGGCGGCGGCCTCGCTGATGCGGCGCCCGCGCGACCAGGTGACGAACACGAAGATGGCCACCGCGGCCACCACCAGCGTGAGCCAGCCGCCATCCAGGATCTTCACGCTGTTGGCGACGATGAAGACCAGGTCGACAAACGCGAACAGGGCGACGCCGACCGCCACCGCGACGCCGTTCCAGCGCCACAGGCGCCAGGCCACGATGCCCGTCAGCAGGGTCGTGGCGAGCATGGTCATGGACACGGCGATGCCATAGGCAGCCGCCAGCGCGCCGGAGCTCCTGAAGGCCAGCACCAGCGCCAGCACTCCGGCCATCAGCACCCAGTTGACGCCCGGCAGGTAGATCTGGCCGATGGAGTCGCGCGAGGTCTGCACGATACGCATGCGCGGAAGGTAACCCATGCGCATGGCGTGGGCGGTCAGCGAAAAGGCACCCGAGATGACCGCCTGCGATGCGATGACCGTGGCGCAGGCCGCCAGGATCACCATGGGGATGGCTGCCCAGTCGGGGAACATGTGGAAGAAGGGGTTGGCCATGGCGGTGGCGTCGTTCAGCACCAGCGCGCCCTGGCCGAAATAGTTCAGTGCCAGAGCGGGCAGGGCGATGAAACTCCAGGCCAGCCGGATGGGGCGGGCGCCGAAATGCCCCATATCGGCGTACAGCGCCTCACCGCCGGTGAAGGCCAGGAACACCGCGCCCAGGATGCCGATGGCCTGCGGGCCGTGGCTGCCGAAGAAGCCGATGGCCCGGCGCGGGTCGAGTGCCACCAGCACGTCGGGGTGGGCCGCTATCTGCGACACGCCGGCCACTGCCAGCACCGCGAACCACAGCAGCATCACCGGCCCGAAGACGCGGCCGACCGACGCCGTGCCCACACGCTGCACCATGAAAAGACCGACCAGCACGGCTAGGGTGATGGGCACCACCCAGTGTTCGAGTTGCGGCGCGGCCACCTCCAGGCCTTCTACCGCGGACAGGACCGAGATGGCCGGCGTGATCAGGCTGTCGCCGTAGAACATGGCCGCGCCTACCAGGCCCAGCACGCTGATCAGCCGCATCATCCAGGAGCGCCCTGGTTTTCTGCCGGCCTGCAGCGCGTGGCGGGCCAGGCCCTGCAACGCCAGGATGCCGCCTTCGCCGTCCTGGTCGGCACGCAGCACGAAGACGACGTACTTCAGGGTGACCACCAGGATCAGGCCCCAGAACACCAGCGACAGCAGGCCGAGCACCGCGCCCCGGTCCAGCACCACGCCGTGGTCCGGGCTCAGGCATTCCTTGAATGCGTACAGCGGCGATGTGCCGATGTCGCCGAACACGACCCCCAGAGCCGCAAGCGTGAGAGCGGAAGTGCCCGGTGCGTGGGAATCTGGGGCGGAAGTGTGGCGGGCCATGGGCAGGACGGTAGCGGCGAAGCCGGCAGCTTAGCCGAGTCGGTAACCTCCGCTCACAAACTCCGGAAGTGCCGGGGAGAGCGGCCCATGGCCGAACGGAACATGGCGATGAAGGCGCTGTCGCTGGCATAACCGCTGGCGGCTGCCACATGCGCCACCGGCATGCCGCGTGCCAGCAAGGGCAGCGCATGGGCCAGCAGCGCCTGTTGTCGCCACTGCTTCCAGCTCAGGCCCAGTTCGCTGCGGAACAGCCGGGCCGCGGTGCGTTCGCTGGCCCCCGATTCGGCCGACCATTCGGCCAGGGTGGCGTTGCGCGCCGGTGCACGGAGCACCGACTGGCACAGCGCACGCAGGCGTTTGTCGCCGGTGCGGGCATCGGGCAGCGGAACGCCCATGCGGACCTGCCGCGCCTTGGCCAGTTCGGCATGCAGCAGCGGCGCGACCAGTTGCTCGTGCGCGCAGTGGCTGGCGCGCTGTCGCTCGGCCGATACCTGCGGGATGTGGTCCGGCGCCGTGTCCAGCGACTGCAGCAGCGCCTGCAGCAGGCGGCCCAACTCGAGTACCACGCAGGCGCCCCAGCAGTCCTGCGGCGACGGCTGCAGTACATGCAGGTAGACGGTGCGCAACTCGGCGTCCTCGACCACGTCGATGGAATGCTCCACGCCGGCCGGCACCCAGACCGCGCGGGCCGGCGGGACGATGATGGTGCCGCGCGCGGTGGTCAACCGCACCACGCCCTGCATCGACAAGGTGAGTTGCGGCCAGGGATGGTGATGCGGAGTCACCACGGTGTCGGCGCTCAGCCGGCGCTGCTTGGCGCGCACCGGTCTTTCGCCGGTCGGCTGGAACAGGTGCGGCGTGGCGGAGGCGACTTCCGCCTGCACCACCGTCGGCCGGCGTTCGCGTGACTTTTGCTGCATTGGCTGATTTTCAATGGAACTTGGCCTTATGTCGCAATTCCGCCGAAGTCGGCGCGCCTAACATCGCTGCCATGGCTTCTTCCACCTCCACTCCTTCCGCAGCGATCGCCCGGGCTCCCGGCTTTCGGGGCGACGTCACCCTCATCGGCCTGGTCGGGCTGGGTCACGGCATCAGCCACTTCAGCCAGCTTTTGCTGGCGCCCCTTTTTCCCTGGCTGAAAGACGCTTTCGGCGTGGGTTACCAGGAGCTGGGCTTTGTGTTGACGGTGTTCTTCGTGGTGTCCTGCGCGGTGCAGGCGATGTCCGGTTTCGTGGTCGATCGGTTCAGTCCGCGGCCGGTGCTTTTCGGCGGCCTGGCAATGCTGGGGCTGGGTGCGCTGCTGTATTCGGTGGCGCAGAACTACGGGATGCTGCTGGCCGGCGCGGTGGTCGGCGGTATCGGCAATGGGGTGTTCCATCCGGTCAACTACACGCTGTTCAACCGTCGTGTTGCGCCGACGCGGCTGGGCCATGCCTACAGCGTGCACGGCATCACCGGCAGCCTGGGGTGGGCGCTGGCGCCGGCCTTCGTGGTGCCGCTGGCCGTCGCGTATTCATGGCGGGTGGCGCTGGCTGCGGCGGGCCTTCTGGCCTTCCTGGTGCTGGCGCTGCTGGTGTGGCAGCGCAGCCATCTGGTGCTGGGGCGGAAAGAGGTCCGGCAAGCAACCGGGCAGACGGCCGCCGGTCCGGTGGCGGGCGGTTTCGATTTCCTGCGCATCCCCGCGGTCTGGATGTGCTTCGGATTCTTCTTTTTCTACGCTGCCTCGATGAGTGCGGTGCAGGCCTTCGCGCCCGAAGCCGCCCGCCAGCTGCACGGCGTGCCGGTGGCGCTGGCGGCGATGTGCCTGACCATCTACATGGTGGCTTCGGCCGGCGGCATGGTCGTGGGCGGTTTCCTGGCGTCCGATCCGCAGCGCTGCGAACGTATCGTCGGATCAGGTTTCGGCGCGGCGGCCTGCATGGCGCTGGCCATGGCTTTCCTGGACATGTCCGCCGCGGTGGTCCTGCTGCTGTTCGCGCTGATGGGTTTCGCCGCAGGCACCGCCGGCCCGTCGCGGGATCTGCTGGTGAAACGCTCCACCCCGGAAAATGCCACCGGCCGTGTCTACGGCGTGGTCTATGCCGGGCTTGACATCGGCCAGGCGGTGGCACCGCTGGTCTTCGGCCTGCTGATGGACCGCGGCAACGTGCGCGGCGTGCTGATCGGCATGGCGATGGTGCAGGCCGTGCTGATCGCCAGCGCCTTCAATGTGCGCAAGGCGCGCCGCACGGCGTTGTCAGCCGCCTGACGCAAAGCCCGGCAGCGGTCAGGCGGGCGCCTGCAGCCAGTGCAGGCTGAACAGGCCGTCGTCGTCGACCCAGGCCGGGCCTGCGGTGAACCCCGCCTGTGCCGCCAGTTCACGCAGTCCGTTCACCGTGAACTTGTGCGAGTTCTCGGTGTGGATCGATTCGCCTTCGGGAAGCTCGAACACTTCGCCCGCCAGCCGCACCTTCTGGTCGCGTTTGCTGACCAGGTGCATCTCGATGCGTTTCATCGGCACATTGTAGAACGCGTGGTGCGCGAACTGCGACAGGTCGAAATCGGCACCCAGCTCGCGGTTGGCACGGGCCAACAGGTTCAGGTTGAAGGCGGCGGTGACCTCGTCGCCGTCGTTGTAGGCGGCGTGGAGGGTGGCCGGGTCCTTGACCAGGTCGGCACCCAGCAGCAGCGCGCCGCCGCGCAGCACCTGGGCTGCAAGCTGCAGGAACCGCAGCGCTTCCGCGGGGGTGAAATTGCCGATGGTCGAACCCGGAAAAAACCCGATGCGTTTGCCGGATCCCGCCGCTGGCGCCGGCAGCAGCAGGCGCTGGGTGTAATCGGCCACCACCGGCTGGATCGACAGGGCAGGGTAGTCGCGTTTCAGGGTCGCGGCAGCCGCATTCAGGTGGTCGCCGGAGATGTCGATCGGCAGGTAACCCGACGGGGAATCGAAGGCGTCCAGCAGCAGGCGGATCTTCTGCAATGCACCGGCACCGAACTCCACCACTTCGGCGCGTGGCCCGGCCAGCGTGGCAATGTCCGCCGCATGCCGGGACAGCAGGCCCATCTCGGTGCGGGTGGGGTAGTACTCCGGCAGTTCGCAGATCTGTTCGAACAGTGTCGAGCCGACCACGTCGTAGAAATATTTGGGCGACACATACCGCGGCGATGCTGACAGCCCGGCGACGAGGTCGCGCTCGAAGGCGGAGCCCGAAGCCGGGGGCGAAGGCCGGTGGCCTTCCGGTACCAGTTGAGGAGACGAGGCGGACGGGGCGTGGTGGGGAGGGGTCATCTACGCATCCTTTGCGAGCCGCAGGCCCGAGAATTGCCAGCGCGCTGCCGGCGGAAAGAAGTTGCGATAGGTCGGCCGGGCATGGCCCGCCGGGGTGGCGACACTGCTGCCCCGCAGGATCAGCTGGCCCACCATGAACTTGCCGTTGTATTCGGCTGCCACGCCGGGCAGCGGACGAAAACCGGGATAGGGGTCGTACGACGAACGGGTCCATTGCCACACTTCGCCGGTCATGCCGCGGATGCCCGGCGCGCCGAATGCGGCTTCCCATTCCTGTTCGGTGGGCAGGCGGGCTCCGGCCCATTCGGCATACGCCGCAGCCTCGTAGAAACTCAGTTGCGCCACGGCTGCATCGGCGTCGAGCGGGCGCAGGCCGTGGAGCCCGAACACCTGCCAGCCGGGCACGTTTTCACCATCGCCGTGCCGGACCATTGAAAGGCGTGCGTCGTCCGGCGCCACCCAGTAGGCGGGATGCTGCCAGTCATGGGCCTTCACCGCCGACCATCCGTCGGACAGCCAGAGCGACGCCTTGCGGTAACCGCCGTCCTCGATGAAACGAAGGAAATCACCGCAGGTCACCAGCCGGTCGGCAATGGCATAGGGCCGCAGCAGCACCTGGTGGCGCGGGGTTTCGTTGTCGAAGGCGAAGTCGTCGCCGATTTCCTGTTCGTGAGGCAGGTCGCGGCCGATGTCGACGATGCCGCCCGGCATGGCGATCCAGTGTGGTTCCGGGTCGGCCGCCAGTTTCAGGCGCGCCGGCCCGGCTGCGTGCCAGGCGGGCAGCAAGGGGTTGCAGGACAACAGGTGCAACACGTCGGTGACGATGAGTTCCTGGTGCTGCTGCTCATGGTTGATGCCCAGCAGCAGGATGGGGCGCACGACTTCCCAGGCGGCTTCGTCGCAGCAGGCGATGGCAAGTTCGAGCGCGGCATCCACATGCGCGCGATAGGCCATCACTTCTGCCAGGCCGGGACGGGTGAGCAGGCCACGCTGCGGACGCGGATGGCGCGGGCCGAGCGATTCGTAATAGGAGTTGAAGAGGTAGGCGAACCGGACGTCGAAGGCCGCATAAGGCACACCGCTGCGTGGCAGCAGCACCGTCTCGAAAAACCAGGTGGTGTGGGCCAGGTGCCACTTGACCGGACTGGCGTCCGGCATGGACTGGACGCACTGGTCTTCCCCCGAAAGCATGCTGGCCAACTGCACCGTATCGGCGCGGACGGAAGCCAGCCGCCGGCACCATTCGAGGCGCGGCGCAGATACGTCGATCGAAGCCGGCGAGGGTCGTGCGGTGTCTTGCATGTGGGGTCCGAAACAAAAATGCGAACGACCGGAAGTGTCCCCGGTCGTTCGCAAGTCAGGCTAGCAGCGTCTGTTGAAAACCGTCAGCCGTCTCGACAAGATCACATGCCGAACTTGGTCTTTGCATCTGCCTGGCAGGTGTCCTTGGCGGCACCGGCCATCGAATCGCAACGTTCCTTGGCGGCCTTGTATTCGGCTTCGCGCTTGTCCTTGGATGCGTCCTTGCGTTCGTCGGCGACCTTGGAGGCCGATGCGTCGCCCATTTTGGCGTCGGCTGCCGTCTTTGCGACCTTGGCGTCGGCCTTGGCTGCGACTTGTGCAGCCTTGGCATCCTTCACGCAGACATCCTTGGCATTACCGGTCTGGTCGTCGCACTTTTCCTTGGCGGTGTCGTAGGCGGCGTCGGCCTTGGCGTCACGCACCTTCATGTCGGCCTTGGCTCCCGGCTTGTATCCGGCTTCCAGTTCGGCCTTGGCGACCTTTTCCTTGCCCTTGGCTTCGGACACGCAGATGTCCTTGGCGTTGTCCTTCATCGCGTCACAAGCCTTCTTGTCGGTCTTGTAGGTGGCTTCGATCTGGTCCTTGCCGGCCTTGTGTTCTTCCTTGGTCATGGCGCTGGCGCCGAAGCTGACGAAGGTGGAGGCAATGGCGATGGCGATGAGTGCTTTTTTCATGATGGATGGCTCCTGGATGCTGTATGGAAAACTCGGAATCTTTTTTGGAATTTCTCAGGACTTCTCGAAGAAGAAGCTGGGGTTCTTGTGGTGCCAGTCGGCTACCTGGCGCTCTGCTTCGTCATGCTCGATGGCATGGCGTTCCTTGATGCGTCCGATGAGCTGTTCACGCTTGCCTTCGATGACGTCCAGATCGTCGTCGGTGAGCTTGCCCCACTGCTCTTTCACCTTGCCCTTGAACTGAAGCCAGTTGCCTTGAGTACGTTCGCTGGTCATGGCGATCTCCTTCTTGTTGGTACTGTGTTTTTTTGAGTTCCGGTATGTGTCTGAACCTGCATTCACAACCGTGGTCGGACTCTAGGTCGACGGCACGAAATGGCCGATAGGAAACGCCCCCCAAGGGGTGTAGGCACCGACCTACGGTTTGTGCCATCACTCACTTCGGCACACCTCGCCTTCATTTGACGGCACGGTTCGAACGTCGCCCAACCCGGGTTTGGACGACAAGGGTTCCAGCCTAGGAACTTGTCCTGATGGCAGCGCGCATATCCACTTCCAGAATGCGGCGACACCACCTACATGAGCCGACCGCCCGCATGGACGACGTGATCCTTCAGACGCACCAGCTCAGCAAGACCTTCCGCGGTTTCAGCGCGGTACAGGGCGTCGACCTTTCGGTGCGCCGGGGCAGCATCCATGCCCTCATCGGCCCCAACGGCGCGGGCAAGACCACCTGCTTCAACCTGCTGACCAAGTTCCTGCCGCCGAGCGCCGGCCGCATCGAATTCAACGGACAGGACATCACCGCGCTGCGACCCGCGCAGATCGCGCGGCTGGGCATCATCCGGTCGTTCCAGATCTCGGCGGTGTTTCCGCATCTCACACCGCTCGAGAACGTGCGCCTGGGGCTGCAGCGCAAGCTGGGAACCACCATGCATTTCTGGCGCAGCGAACGTTCGCTGCGCACGCTGGACGGCCGGGCCATGGAACTGCTGGCCGAGGTCGGCCTGGCTGACCTCGCCGAAGCCGACACCGCCGCCATGCCCTACGGCCGCAAACGTGCGCTGGAGATCGCCACCACCCTGGCGATGGAGCCCGAACTGATGCTGCTCGACGAACCCACGCAAGGCATGGGCCATGAAGACGTCGACCGGGTCACCGCGCTCATCCGCAAGGTGGCGGCGGGCCGCACCGTGCTGATGGTGGAACACAACATGAAGGTGGTCTCGACCATCGCCGACCGAATCACCGTGCTGCAACGCGGCCAGGTGCTGGCGGAGGGCAACTACGCCGAGGTGTCGGCCAATCCGCAGGTGATGGAGGCCTATATGGGTACGCCCGACGCCGCGTTGCAGGCCGGGGGGCATTGACATGCTGGTCAGCGCTTCCGATTCGACGCTCGAGAACACGCCCGCCCTGGAAATAAGCGATCTGCAGGCCTGGTACGGCGAATCGCATGTGCTGCACGGTGTCGACATGCTGGTGCAGCCAGGCGAGGTGGTCACCCTGCTGGGGCGCAACGGCGCGGGCCGCACGACCACGCTGCGTTCCATCATGGGACTGGCCGGCCGCCGCACCGGGTCGATCAAGGTGTACGGGCATGAAACCATCGCCATGCCGACCTACCGCATCGCGCATTGCGGCATCGGTTACTGCCCGGAAGAACGCGGCATCTTCGCCAGCCTGACCTGTGAAGAAAACCTGCTGCTGCCGCCGCGCCTCAAAGGCACCGAGCAGACCGGTTCTGGCATGCCGCTGGAAGAGATTTACGACATGTTCCCGAACCTGGCCGAGCGCCGCCACAGCCCGGGCACGCGGCTGTCGGGTGGCGAGCAGCAGATGCTGGCGGTGGCACGCATCCTGCGCACCGGCGCTCGGCTGCTGCTGCTGGACGAGATTTCCGAAGGCCTGGCGCCGGTCATCGTGCAGGCCCTGGCCCGGATGATCGTCACCCTGCGTTCGCGTGGCTACACCATCGTGATGGTCGAGCAGAACTTCCGTTTCGCCGCACCGCTGGCCGACCGTTTCTACGTGATGGAACACGGCCGCATCGCCATGCAGTTCGTGGCCGCCCAGCTCGAGGCCAAGCGCGCCACGCTGGACGCCCTGCTCAACGTCTGAGCGCCATCGACAGAGTCTTTAAAAACCGATCAACAACGAAGGAGACAAGCCATGCAACACCGGGTCCGCACCCTCGTCCTCGCACTCGCCGCCTGCGGCCTGGCGGCCTCGGCCGCGCAGGCCCAGGAAAAGGTCAAGATCGGTTTCGTCACCGACATGTCCAGCCTGTACGCCGACCTCGAAGGCAAGAACGGCGTCACCGCCATCCAGATGGCCATCGACGACTTCGGCGGCAAGGTGCTGGGCCAGCCGATCGAGCTGCTCACCGCCGACCACCAGAACAAGGCCGACATCGCCGCCAGCAAGGCCCGCGAATGGATAGACACGCAGGGCGTGACCATGATCTTCGGCGGCACCAATTCGGGCACCGCCCTGGCCACGGCCAAGGTGGCGCAAGAGAAGAAACGGGTCTACTTCAACAACGGCGCCGGCACATCGGCACTCACCAACGAACAGTGCAGCCCGTACACCGTGCACTACGCGTACGACACCGTGGCGCTGGCCAAGGGCACCGGTTCTGCCGTGGTCGAACGTGGCGGCAAGAGCTGGTTCTTCCTGACGGCCGACTACGCCTTCGGCCATGCCCTGGAAGCCGACACCACGGCCGTGGTCAAGGCGAAGGGCGGCACGGTGGTGGGCGCGGTGCGGCATCCGCTCAACGCCTCCGACTTCTCTTCCTTCCTGCTGCAGGCGCAGAACTCCAAGGCGCAGATCCTGGGCCTGGCGAACGCGGGTGGCGACACCATCAACGCCATCAAGGCGGCGCGTGAATTCGGCATCAACAAGACCATGAAGACTGCCGGCCTGCTGGTGTTCCTGACCGACATCCACAGCCTGGGCCTGAAGAACACCGAAGGCCTGCTGCACACCACCAGCTGGTACTGGGACCGCAACGACGCCAGCCGCCAGTTCGGCCAGCGTTTCTTCGAGAAGACCAAACGCATGCCGACCGACGTGCAGGCCGCCGACTACTCGGCCGTCACCACCTACCTCAAGGCGGTGCAGGCAGCCAAGACCACCGATTCGGACAAGGTCATGGCGCAGCTGAAGAGCATGAAGATCGACGACTTCTACGGCAAGGGCTACATCCGCGAAGACGGCAGTTTCATCCACGACATGTACCTGGTCGAAGCCAAGTCGCCGGCCGAATCCAAGAAGCCGTGGGACTACCTGAAGGTGATCGCGACCTTGCCGGGTGAACAGGTCTTCACCACCAAGGCCGAGACGAAATGCGCCACCTGGAAATGACCAACAGCTGACCGAAATTTCTTCATGAACGTCTCATTGCCAGCCCTTCTCAGTCAGCTCTTGCTGGGCTTGGTCAACGGCTCCTTCTATGCCATGTTGAGCCTGGGGCTGGCCGTGATCTTCGGCCTGCTGGGGGTGATCAACTTCACTCATGGCGCGCTGTTCATGATGGGTGCCCTGTTCGCATGGATGGGCCTCACCTATTTCGAGATCAACTACTGGGTGATGCTCATCGTGGCGCCGATATTGGTGGGCATCTTCGGCATCGTCATCGAACGCCTGCTGCTGCGGCGCATCTACCGGCTCGACCCGCTTTACGGTCTGCTGCTGACGCTCGGGCTGACGCTGCTCATCGAAGGTGTGTTCCGCTCCATTTATGGCGTCTCGGGCCTGGGCTACGACCCGCCGGAACTGCTGGACGGCGCCACCAGCGTGGGTTTCATGATGCTGCCCAACTACCGGGCCTGGGTGGTGGTGGTGTCGATCACCATCTGCCTGGCGACCTGGTTCCTGATCGAGAAGACCAAGCTCGGCGCCTACCTGAGGGCCGGCACCGAGAACCCGCGGCTGGTCGAGGCCTTCGGCATCAACGTGCCCTTGATGGTGACGCTGACCTACGGCTTCGGCGTGGCGCTGGCCGCCTTCGCCGGCGTGCTGGCTGCACCGGTCATCCAGGTGACGCCGTTGATGGGGCAGAACCTGATCATCGTGGTGTTCGCGGTGGTGGTGATCGGCGGCATGGGTTCCATCCTCGGCTCCGTCGTCACCGGCCTGGGGTTGGGTGTCATCGAAGGGCTGACCAAGGTTTTCTACCCCGAGGCATCCTCCACCGTCGTGTTCCTCATCATGGTCGTGGTATTGCTGGTGCGGCCCGCGGGCCTGTTCGGGAAAGAGGCGTGACAAGATGAAAAAGACACTGCCTCTGATCTGCTACGGACTGCTTTTGCTGGCCCTGCTGATGGCGCCCTTCGCCGGTGCGTATCCGGTGTTCGTGATGAAGCTCATGTGCTTCGCCCTGTTCGCCGCGGCCTTCAACCTGCTGCTGGGTTTCACCGGTCTGCTGTCCTTCGGCCATGCCGCGTTTTTCGGCGGTTCGGCCTATGTCACCGGCTATGCGGTCCGGGCCTGGGGCGCAACGCCCGAAATCAGTCTGCTGCTCGGCACGGCGGTGGGCGCCGCGCTGGGCTGGGTGTTCGGCCTGCTGGCCATCCGCCGGCAGGGCATCTATTTCGCCATGATCACGCTGGCACTGGCGCAGATGGTGTTTTTCGCCGCCTTGCAGGCACCGTTCACCGGCGGCGAGGACGGCATGCAGGGCGTGCCCCGCGGCAAGCTGTTCGGGCTGTTCGACCTGTCGGACGACCTGCACATGTACTACCTCACGCTGGCGGTGGTGGTGGCGGCATTCGTGCTCATCGTGCGTACCGTGCATTCGCCTTTCGGCCAGGTGCTGAAGGGCATCAAGGAGAACGAGCCGCGTGCCGTATCGCTGGGTTACGACACCCATCGGTTCAAGCTGCTGGCCTTCGTGCTGTCGGCCGCGTTGTCCGGCCTCGCGGGTTCGCTGAAGACGCTGGTGCTGGGTTTCGCCACGCTGTCCGATGTGCACTGGACGGCGTCGGGCGGCGTGATCCTGATGACCCTCGTCGGTGGCATGGGCACCTTGTCCGGCCCGCTGGTGGGCTCGGCGGTGGTGGTGATGCTCGAGAACAAGCTGGGCGAGATCGGCAACGGCATCGCATCGCTCACCGGCATCGGCTGGTTCGGCACCCTGGGCGAGTCGGTCACCATGGTCACCGGCCTGATCTTCGTCGTCTGCGTACTGGCCTTCCGCCGCGGCATGATGGGCGAGGCGCAGGCGCTGGTGGGCCGCTGGATGCGGCCGCGTAGCCGTCCGGCCCGTGCTGTCCATTCGGCGGGCGCGGCCGGCCAGGATTAGTTGCGGTACTGCGGCTGGAGCTGCAGGCGCGCCGCGTCATGCGCCTGTCGGTGGATCGCCGAACTGTCGGCGACCACCGTAGAGCGCGGCGTGGGAAATACACCCAGCCGCACCGCACTCGGGTTGTGTGCCCGGGCCTCTGCCAGTTCGGCCTTCACCTGTTCACGGGTCTTGCCCTGCACGCTTGGATCCCGTCTGGCGACGTAGCCACGTTCGTCCGAGGTTGGTGTGATGACCTGGTAGGCCATCGCCGGGGCGGCGATGGCGGCCACCGATGCCAGGGTGGCGAGGCTTGCGATGCAACGGATTTTCATGTATTTCCTTTGATGGATGTAGAGAAGACGCCTCACTGTGGCAAGCCGATGCCGTCGTTGCCCGGACATTGCGATTACGAATTTGTCATCTCTCCGCCGGCCTCGGTCGCTAAGCTTTGCGCATGCGAATCCTGGTGATAGAAGACGAACCCAAGCTGGCCGACTACCTGTTGCGCGGCCTGCGTGAAAACGGCCATGTGGCCGATGCCGCCTGCGACGGCGTCGACGGCCTGCACATGGCGCGTTACGGTGAATACGATCTGGTGCTGCTCGATGTGATGCTGCCCGGGCTCGACGGTTTCGGTGTTCTGCACGGCCTGCGCAACGACACCGCCACCCGGGCGCTGCCGGTGATGATGCTCACCGCCCGCGACCGCGTGGAAGACCGGGTGCTGGGCCTGCAGGCCGGTGCCGACGACTACCTGGGCAAACCTTTCGCCTTCACGGAACTGCTGGCGCGGCTGCAGGCGTTGATGCGCCGCGGCCCCGGACTGCGGGCCGATGAAGCCAGCGTGCTGCGCCTGGCCGACCTCGAACTGGACCTGATCCGCCGCCGCGCCTCCAGGGGTACGGCGCGGCTCGACCTCACCGTCAAGGAATTCAGCCTGCTCACCCTGTTGCTGCGACGCCAGGGCGAGGTGCTGTCGCGCACCGTGCTGGCCGAACAGGTCTGGGACATGCATTTCGACAGCGAGACCAACGTGGTCGAGGTGGCGGTGCGGCGGTTGCGCGGCAAACTCGACGAACCTTTTGCCAACCGCCTGCTGCACACGGTGCGCGGCATGGGTTATGTGCTGGAAGACCGGCAGGTGCCGGCACCTCCGCCGATGGCCGGGGTGGCCGCGGCGGCTGGAACACCGCCGTCGGCAAGTTCGGCATGACCGCCGAAACCGGTCGGCCACGCCCCTACGCCCTCGGAACCCGCCTGTCGCGCCTGCTGGCCCTGCAGGCGTTGCTCGGCCTGGGCGCGGTGTGTTTTGTGGTCTATCTGCTGACCGCCTGGGCACTGGCCACCCGCGCCGACGAAGAGATCGCCCGCAAGACCGCCCTGGTTCAGTTGCTGCTGCAACGCTCGGTGCACGAAGGCGACCACGACTTCGGCAGCCTGGGCCGGCAGTTCGACACCTTGTTCCGTGAATACACCGACATCTCGCTGTCGCTGCGCAGCCATGACGGCAGCCTGAGCTACCGCAGCCCGACCGCGCCGGGTTTCGGCGCCGACCAGCTGCGCGAGGCGACGTTCGAACTCGATGCGCCCTGGGTGCCGGGCGGCAAGGCGGACGTGGTGCTGCGCATGGACCAGTCACCCGATGCGGTACTGTTGCGCCGGCTCGCCTGGATCCTGGCTGCGGTGGCGCTGGCCGGCGCGGCCACCGTGGGCGCGGGCGGTTTCTGGCTGGTCCGGCGCGGCCTGGCACCGATGCGCGACCTGGCCATGCAGACCCGCGCCCTGACCGCCGACCGGCTGGACCGAAGGCTTTCCACATCCCGACCGTCCGAGGAAATGCTGCCCTGGATCGACCAGGTCAACGCACTGCTCGGCCGCTTGCAGCAGGCGATGGAACAGGCCGAGGGTTTCAACGCCGACGTGGCGCACGAACTGCGCACGCCGCTCACCATCCTCATCGGCGAAACCGAGCTGACGCTGACCGGCGAGCGTTCGCCCGAGCAGCTGCGGGAGACGCTCGGGTCCAACCTGGAAGAGCTGCGCCGACTGGCGGCCATCGTCGGCGACATGCTGTTCCTGTCGCAGGTCGACCGCGGTGCGGTGGCGCGGCGCGGGCCGCCGTGTTCACTGGCGGCAGAGGTCGCCGCGGTGGCTGAATTCCACGAAGCCGCACTGGAAGAACGCGGGCTCACCGTCGCCATCACCGGCGACCATCGTGGTGCCTACGACGGCGGCCTGATGCGGCGCGCCATCTCCAACCTGCTGGGCAATGCATCGCGTTATGCCGAACCCGGTTCGTGCATTGCGGTGCGCATCGCGGCCTTGCCCGGCGGGTTTTGCGAGCTCACCGTGGCCAACCGGGGCGTGGCCATTCCACCGGCCCAGCAGTCACGTGTATTCGACCGTTTCCACCGGCTGGAAGCCGGGCGCGCGGGCAGCGGCAACGGCCATCATGGACTGGGACTGGCCATCGTCTCGGCGATCCTGCGCATGCATGGCGGCACGGCGCGGGCCGAGTCGCAAGCCGGCATCACATCGGTGGTGCTGCGCTTCTCGGACGGATCTACAGACGCAGCGCCGACTGATAACCGGTGAGTTCGAGGTAACCGCGCCCGACGGCCTGGCCGGCCTCATTGCGCAGTTCCGAAAGGCCTTCCCAATACACCGCGCCGGTGGAATCGCGGCTGTCCAGCTCTTGGTCGTCGAGCAAGGCGTGCAGGCTGAAACTGCCCGCCGGCGTGGTCAGTTTCAACGCCACCGGATAACGCGCGCCGGTGTGCGGGCTGGTCCAGCGGCGCAGCACCTCGAACCTGATGGAATCGGCCGCGAAGCTCTGCAGGTTTCCGCCCGAACGCATCGATCCGCCCGCCCACAGGGCGCTGCCGTCGGCGCGCCGCAAGCGGAACACGGTGAGGGCAAAACCGCTGAAGCCGTTGATGCCCAGCCAGTCCCAGCCAACCGCTTCGGGCGGCAGGAACTCATCGCTCCATTCGTGGTCCAGCCAGGCGGCGTTGCGGTTCTTCACCGGTTCGTCCAGCAGGTAACGTCGGCCGCCGACGGCGATGCCGCCCGATGCCCGCATCTGCGGCACGCTGTAGTAACGGCTGACCTGTTGCGGTTTCGGTCCTTTCTGCGACAGGCCGGCGTGGCCCTGCAGCAGGGGCGGCTGGGTGGCCTGGAGTTCGAGGTCGATGGTGAAGCGGTCCGACACCGCACGCGCCCGGTAGCGGTTGTCGCTGATGCGGCGCAGGGTCCAGGCATCGGCTCCGGTGCCCAGCCGCAGGTCGGTGTCGGCGTCGGCGGCGAAGGCCCGGCCGAAACCGTCTTCGGATGCCGGCAGGCCGGACCACCGGGCGATGCGCTGGTCGTGCACCTGGCGGCCGGCGGCGATGTCGGTGACGGCCGCGTGGGCGAACACCAGGTGGCGCGCTGCGAACGGCGACCGCAGTCCCTGCGTGGTCGGCACGAGGCTGCGGAAGAAGGTGATCTGGTAACCGAAGGCCCGGCTGCCCTGCATGCCGTGGCCGGTGACATACCACCACTCGGTGCGGCTGTCGCGGTGTGCGCCGAAGTCGCGCGGGAACCGCATGGGCTCGGCCATGCCCGCGGCACCGGCCGGCATGGCACCGCCCAGGGCCAGGGCGCCGGCCAGCCAGCTTCGGCGCGACATCGCCGGCATCGGGAAGTGCCGCATCACCAGTCCTCCTTCACCGCCAGAACCGCGTCCCGGCCGGCCGCGGCACCGCCGGCGAAACGTGCCGCCAGCGTGCCGGCGGCCACCACCGCCAGGCCCAGCAATGCCAGCCGGCCGCCGGGCACCAGCAGGTCCATGGTCCAGTGAAAACTCTGCGGGTTGACCACGAACACCAGCACAGCGGCCACCGCCAGGCCCAGCGCCACACCCGCCACCGCGCCGATGGCGGTCCAGGCGGCGCCCTCGACCGCGACCACCGTCAATATCTGGCGACGTGTCAGGCCCAGGTGGGCCAGCAGGCCGAACTCCTTTCGGCGGGCCAGCACCTGGGCACCGAAACTCGCCGCCACGCCGGCCAGGCCGATGCCGACCGCCACCGCCTGCAGCCAGTAGGTGACGGCAAAACTGCGGTCGAATATGCGCAGCGCGGTGGCGCGGAGTTCGGTGCTCGAGGCGATGTCCGGGTCGGTCACGCCGGCGCGTGTCCGGGCCAGGGTTTCGAGCGCCGGGCGCACGGTGCCCAGGTCGGCGCCGGGTGTCAGCCACAAAGCCAGTTCGTTGGAGAGTTCGTCGCCTGACAAACGCCGGTAGGCCTCGCGGTCGATGGCGACGGCGCCGAACTGCCGGGCATAGTCGCGCCATACGCCGGCGACAAAGAAGCGGCCTGGCGTCGCCTGGGGAAACGCCCGGTCGAGTGCGGTGAAGCTGTCCCCGGGATGCGCGCCGTACAACTGCTCGACCGCCTCGCTGACATAGATCGCGATGTGGCCGGCCGGCGCCGCCAGCGGTGGCGCGCGCAGCGGCAGGGCGCGTGACGCCTGGCCGCTGTCGCCGATGTTGCGGGCGATCAGCAGCACCGGCGGGCGGGCCGCCTCCAGCTGCAGGTGCTGCAGGCGCGCCGGCTCGACCCGCGCGATGCCCCCGATTTCGCTCGCCGCCCTGACGAAACCGGCATCGAAGACCAGCGCATCCGAACTGCCTCCGGGCGGCGCCAGCCGCATCATCAGGTCCGCCGGCAGCACCGTGTCCAGCCACTGCGAGACCGAGCCGCGGAAGCTGGCGACCATCACCGTCAGCGCCACCGCCAGCGCCAGCGCCGCCACCACGCCGCCGACCGCCACCGCTGCGGTGCCGCTGAGCCGCCGGGCGCGCTCGACCCCTAGCAGGGACAGCACCTGCCGCGCGGCCAGCGGCTGCAGCCGGTCGAGCAGCAGACCCACCAGCCAGGGCAGGGCGGCGATGCCACCGACCAGCACCAGCGCCACCGAACCATATGCCGCGAGCGGCACGCCGGCGATCGGCGGGGCCAGCGCCAGCAGCCCGCCCGCCAGCAGCATGAGCAGCGCCAGGACCGGATGCCTGGCGGTGTCGGCGCTGGCACCCAGGCCCTTGAGGGCGTGAGCCGGCGGCAGGCGGTCGGCGGCGCGTGCCGGCCACCAGGCGCCGACCAGCGCGGCAGCCACTCCCAGCCCGCCGTAGACCAGGGCGGCCGTCGTGTCGAGCCGCAGCTGCGGTGTGCTGCCAGAAAAATATCCGCCGCCGAGATCGCCGCCCAGCAGGCGCAAGGCCAGGGCCGCAAGCGCCCCGCCGAGCAGCAGGCCGAGCGTGCTGCCGACCATGCCGAGCAGGCCGGCTTCGGCCAGCACCAGCATCCGCCTGCCGCGCGGCGTGACCCCCAGCACCCCCAGCAGGGCGAACTGCGGCGCCCGTTTGGCGACCGACAACGAAGTCATCGAAAACACCAGGTAGGCGCCGGTGAACAGCGCGATCAAGGCCAGCACCGCCAGGTTGACCCGATAGGCACGCGACAGGTCGCCCACCCTGCTGGCGTTGTCGGCGGGCGCGGCCAGGTTGGCGCCGCGGGTGTCGGGCAGGGCGCGCAGCGAGGCCGAAGCGGTGGCGCTGTCCATGCCGGGCGACAGTCGCAGATCGATGCGGCTGAGTCGTCCGGCCAAACCGAGCAGTACCTGCGCGGCGGCGATGTCCATCACCGCCAGCGGTGCGCCTGCGGCGGCGACGGTGCCGGTTAGCCGCAGGACGTGTTCCTTCTGGCCGGCCTGCATCAGCAAGCGCGCGCCGGCCCGTGCCTGCCCGGTCAGGCCCAGGGCTTCGAGCGCAGCGGTGTTGAGGAAAACCGCATCGGGTGCGAACAGGTCCAGCCGGTCGGCGCCGGGCAGGTTGCGTGGCAGCAGCTGCGGCGCGGTGCGGGCGATGCCCAGTGCGTCGGTGCCGATCAGCCGCAGCGGCACCCGCCTGGTTGATTCGCCAGCGGTGGTCCGCATGCTGACGCCGGCTTCCAGCACCGGCACCGCCAGGTCGATGCCCGGCGATGCGGCGATACGGGCAAAACCGGCATCTGGAAAGGTCTCGCGGACGGCGCGCAGCTCCAGGTCGGGCCGGCCGTCGACGGTGCGCGCAGCCTGGGCGAATTCATCCAGCGCCGAAGCGTTGACCAGGTGCACCGCGAAGGCCAGCGCCACGCCCAGCATCACCGCGATCACCGCCACCAGCTGGCGACCCGGGTTGCGACGGATTTCCTGCCAGGAGAAGACGAGGAAAAGGTCGCGCATGGCGGAGCCTCAGTAAATACCGTCGGCCGACAGATGCAGCCGCCGGTCGGCGCGAGCGGCGGCGCTGGCCGAATGGGTGACCAGCACCAGCGCAGCACCGTTCTGCCGCGCTTCGGAGATGAGCAGGTCCATCACCCGCGCCGCCGTTTCGGGGTCCAGGTTGCCGGTGGGTTCGTCGGCCAGCAGCAGGCCGGGCCGGTGGGCCAGGGCGCGGGCGATGGCCACCCGCTGCAGCTGGCCGCCCGAAAGCTGCTGCGGCAGACGGTCCTGCATGTCTTCCAGTCCGACCTGCCGCAGCATCTCGGCAACCCGGCACTGGCGCTCGGCCTGGGGCATGCCGAGCAGCATCAAGGGCATGCCGACGTTCTGCGCCACATCGAGGTGCGGCAGCACATGGAAGGCCTGGAAGACAAAACCGACCTGGGCCCTGCGCCAGAGGGCGCGGGCGGTTTCGTCCAGCCGGTCCAGCACGGTACCGGCGACGGAAACACTGCCTTCGTCCCATTGGTCCAGTCCGGCGAGGCAGTTGAGCAGGGTCGACTTGCCCACGCCGGACTGGCCGACGATTGCGACGAATTCGCCGGGCGCCACATGGAAGTCGACATGTTCGAAGACGGCCGTGCCGCGGTAGCGCTTGGCCAGGCCGGTGACGCTGACGGCTGTGGCAGCGGCGGTGTTCATGCGGGCGGCTGGCGCAGCAGGTGGTCGACGGTGGCAAGCACCCGCGCCGTGGCGTCGGGCGCATCGGCCGGCACCACCGTGCGGCCGGTCAGGCTGCGCAGCCAGGTGAACTGGCGTTTGGCCAGTTGGCGGGTGGCCGCGACGCCGCGTTCTCGCAGATCGGCCATGGCGCAGTCGCTCGGTGCGTCGAGGTATTCCCAGGCCTGTCGGTAACCGACGCAGCGGATGGACGGCAGGTCGGGCGACAGGTCGCCGCGGGCGCGCAGCGTCCGTACTTCTTCCAGGAAACCCGCCGCCAGCATGGCATCGAAACGTTGTGCGATGCGCTGATGCAACCAGCCGCGTTCGGTCGGTTCCAGTGCGATCAGGGTGTCGACGGAAGGCTCGCCCGGCGCGGCGCTGCTGCGCCTGGTGCGGTCGCGCTGGTGGAAGGCGCTGAGCGGCTGGCCGGTGCTGCGCCAAACTTCGAGCGCACGCTGAATGCGCTGGCTGTCGAGCGGTGCCAGGCGCCGCGCGGTGACCGGGTCAACCATGGCCAGTTCGGCGTGCAGGGCGGCCCAGCCACGTTCGGCTGCTTCGGCGTCGATGGCGGCGCGCACTCCGGCGTCGGCCGGCGGCATGGCATCGAGGCCGTCGAACAGGGCCTTGAAATACATCATGGTGCCGCCCACCAGCAGCGGCAGCGCGCCCCGGCTCCGGATGCCGGAAATGCAGCGCGCGGTGTCGGCCACGAAGGCTGCGGCGCTGTAGCTATCGGCCGGGTCGAGGATGTCGATCAGGTGGTGCGGCACGGCGGCCCGCTCGGCGGCGTCGGGCTTGGCGGTGCCGATGTCCATCTGGCGGTAGACCAGCGCCGAATCGACGCTGACGATCTCCACCGGAAACCTTGGTGCCAGATGCGCGGCTATGGCCAGCGCAGCGGCGGTCTTGCCGGATGCTGTGGGGCCCGCCAGCGAGATGACCGGCAGCTTTTGCAGGTCGAGGGAATTACGAAGGAATGGAGAGGAAATCACGTCGCCGGGCATTTGCCGGAGGGTAGCAGACGCCCCCGCCCGGCCCATGGCCGCAGCGCTCAATCGGGTGTTATCTGCGCCAGCGTGGGTGCGGGCACCGGTGCGGCGGCCGGCATGGTGTCGAGCCCGAAAAGCCCGTGCAGCGCCCGGCGGTATTGCGCCTCGCCGACGGCATTGGTGCTGTAGTGCGATCCGCCCTGCACCAGCACGAACTGCTTCGGTCCCTGGGCGGCTTCGTACAGGCGTTTGCCCAGGGCGGCCGGGATCACGCTGTCGTCGGTGCCGTGCACCACCAGCAGCGGTGCGTGGATGCGCTTGACCTTGTCGATGGACTCGAAACGCTGGGTGATCAGCGCCGACAAGGGCAGCCAACCCCACTTGAAGTTGCTCACCACATCGGTGATGTTGGTGAAGGTACCTTCGACGATGACACCGCTGGCGTCGTCCAGGCCGGTCGCCAGGTCGATGGCGATGGCGCCGCCGAGCGAATGGCCGAACACATAACGCGAGCGGTTGGGGAAACGTTTGGCCAGCCATTGCCAGGCGGCCTTGGCGTCTTCGCGGGCGGTGTCTTCCGACGGAAGGGCTTCGCTGCTTTTGCCGAAACCCCGGTAGTCGATGGCCAGAACCGAGAAACCCATTTCCTGCATGCGCCGTATGCGGCCGGCGGAGCCCAGCACGTTCCAGCGGGCGCCGTGCAGGTACAGCAGCACCGGCGGCCCGCCGACCGCGTCGGGCGACGGTGTCGGCACGGTGCGCGGCAGGTTCTCGGGCGTGCTGGCGGGCAGCCAGAGCGCGTGCAGCCGGCCGGGACCGCTCTCGGTGTCGGAATGGAAGTCGATCCAGACGTCCTGCATGTCCGGCGCTTCCTGGACATTGCCCCAGGCGCGGTCGCTGGGCTGGAAGATCCATTCGCGCTGCTTGTAGTCGAGCGTCGAGCAGCCAGCCAATACCGCCATGCCGACGGCAAATGATGCGAGATAGGGGCGAGCCTTGGTCATGGAGGTGATCGACAGCTTTGTGAAGGGGTTGGTTCCCTTCGTTAACGTCCGGGTACACAGTCGGGTAGACAGCGTTTACCGCTAATTTGCAACAGGCCGGATTCACGGGCCAGTTTCAGCGACCGCGCAGGAACAGCCCGTCCAGTTCACGAACCGTGAGCACGCGCCAGGTCGGCCGGCCGTGGTTGCACTGGTCGGAACGCTCGGTGGCTTCCATCTGGCGGAGCAGGGCATTCATCTCTTCGATGGTGAGCCGCCGGTTGGCGCGCACCGCACCGTGGCAGGCCATCGTGCCCAGCAATTCGTTGCGGGCGCGCTGCACCACCGTGCTGGCGTCGTGTTGCCCCAATTCGGCAAGCACACTTCGGGCCAGCTCGACCGCGTCGCCCTGCGCCAGCGAGGTCGGGACTGCCCGCACCGCCAGGGTACGCGCCGAAAACGCCGTGATCTCGAGACCGAGCGTGGCCAGCACCTCGGCGCTGGATTCGACCGTGGCCACCTCTTGAGGCGTGGCTGCGAAAGTGGCCGGGATCAGCAGCGGCTGGCTGGTGATCCGGTCGGCCTCCAGTTGGGTCTTGAGGCGTTCGTAGACGATGCGTTCATGGGCGGCATGCATGTCGATCACCACCAGCCCCTGGGCGTTTTCCGCCAGGATGTAGATGCCCTGCAGCTGCGCCAGCGCACGACCCAGCGGCCAGTCGCCCTCGGGCAGCGGCACGTCGGGCAACGGCTGGGGCGCAACGGCGAAACCCTGGGGCGCCGATGGTTCCTGCACCGAGAGTGCACGCGGTTGCCACAGCGCGCCCAGGTCGGTGACGGCCACGCCGGTCGGCGCAGCATCGAAACGCAGGCCCGACTGGAACTGCGGGCGCGGCGCTGCGGAAGGCATGGCAGCGGCAGTCAGGCCCGGCAGCAGCTGTGCAACGCCGCTGGCGGCGCCGGCCCGTGGCGCAGCCAGCGCGTCTTCCACCGCGTGGCGCACGGCCTGGTGCACTTCGCGGCTATCTCGGAACCGCACCTCGATCTTGGTCGGGTGCACGTTGACGTCGATGCGGGTCGGGTCGACCGACAGGTGCAGGGAATACACCGGCTGGCGGTGGCCGTGCAGCACGTCTTCGTAGGCGCTGCGGGCCGCATGGCCGAGGACCTTGTCGCGTACATAACGGCCATTCACCCAGCAGTACTGCCAGTCGGACCGCGAACGGGCGGCATCGGGCACACCGGCCCGGCCACGCACGGCGATTCCGTTGCGCTCGAAATCGACGGCCACCGAGTTTTCGATGAAATCCTCGCCCAGCACATCGGCAAGCCGGCGGTCATGCGCCGCGGCGTCCAGGCCTTCGCAGCGGCGCCACTGCTCGACGAGCTTGCCTTCGTGCCAGATGGCGAAACCGACATCCGGCCGTGCCAATGCGTGGCGACGAACCGATTCGATGCAATGCGCGAGTTCGGTGGCGTCGGTCTTGAGGAACTTTCGGCGGGCCGGCGTGGCGAAGAACAGTTCACGCACTTCGACCGATGTGCCGATGTTGCGTGCGGCCGGACGCAGTTCGCCACTGCGCCCGTCGAGCAGGAAACCGCTGGCCTGGGACGCGGTCCGGGACAGGAGAGACAACTCGGATACCGAAGAAATGGCGGCCAGCGCCTCGCCCCGGAATCCCATGGTGCCGACCGATTCCAGATCGGACAGGCTGGCGATCTTGCTGGTGGCATGGCGCTTGAGGGCGACCGCCAGTTCCTGGTCGGGAATACCGCCGCCGTCGTCCTCGACCGCGATCAGCCGAACGCCACCGGCCAGCAGGCGGACGGTGATCTGGCGCGCACCGGCGTCCAGAGCGTTGTCGACCAGTTCGCGCACCACCGAGGCCGGCCGCTCCACCACTTCGCCGGCCGCGATCTGGCTGATCAGTTCGTCGGGAAGTTCACGGATGGGGCGTCTGGCGGCAGGCTCGGTCATGGGGACATTTTAGGAGTCGGCTAGAGTTGCCCGCTGCCCCAACCCCAGAGACCTCAGAGTGGAATACCTGCATACCCTGATCGACTTCATCCTGCATGTCGACAAGCACCTCGAAGCGTTCGTCGCCGCCTATGGGCCATGGATCTATGGCCTGTTGTTCGTCATCGTGTTCGTCGAGACCGGGGTGGTGGTGATGCCATTCCTGCCGGGCGATTCGCTGCTGTTCATCACCGGCGCGCTGGCCGGTGCAGGGCTGATGGATCTGCGTATCGCGATGGTGGTGCTGCTGGCGGCCGCCATCCTGGGCGACCAATGCAACTACATGATCGGCCGCAAGCTGGGACCCAGCGTTTTCGGCTGGGAGAATTCGCGATTCTTCAACCGGAACGCCTTCGACCAGGCCCACTCGTTCTATGAAAAGTACGGTGGCGTGGCGGTGATCGCCGCACGTTTCATGCCCTTCATCCGCACCTTCGCCCCTTTCGTGGCCGGTGTGGCTGAAATGAGCCGCGCCCGCTTCACGCTTTTCAACGTGGCGGGCGCGTTCATCTGGGTGGTGGGGCTATGTCTCGCGGGTTACTTCTTCGGCAACCTCGCCTGGGTCAAGGCCAACCTCGAAAAAATCATCTGGGCCCTGATCCTGGTTCCCACCGCCCTGGCGGTCTTCGGGTCCTGGCGCGCGGGGCGCCAGAAGAGGTCGGCCGGTGTTTAAGCCTTAACGGCGTTTGGTGACTTCGTTGCCGACCAGTGCGCCGGCAGCTGCGCCGCCTACTGCACCTGCGGTACCGCCGAACAATGCATGACCGGCAACGCCGCCCAGCACGGCACCGCCGCCGACGCCGAGTTGCTGGTTGGTCGGGCCGCCTGCGCAGCCGCTCAGGCTGACGATGGCGGCTGCTGCGGCGGCGAGGAGAATGTTCGTCTTCATTGGGTACACCTTTGGTTCTGTTGAGAAGTCAGGCTTCTTGAAAACCTGTGAATGCAATGTAGAAAGACATAGCGTTCAAGGCTGTAGGAGCAGGTCCCCGGCACCTGTCGGTTCTCCGACTTTCAGAGCGTCCGGCTGCGTGCCAGCGGTGGGTTGCGGGCAAAGTAGCCGTGGATGCCGACCAGTAGCGCATCGGCCAGCTTGACCTGGTAGGCCGGGTCGCGCAGGCGTTCCTCTTCCTGCGGATTGCTGATGAAGGCGGTCTCGACCAGCACGCTGGGAATGTCGGGCGCCTTCAGCACTGCAAAACCCGCCTGCTCGACGCTGCCCTTGTGCAACCTGCCCAGGCCGCCGATCTGGCGCAGCAGGGCGCTGCCGAGTTTCAGGCTGTCGTTGATCTGCGCGGTGGTGCTCATGTCCAGCATGGCGCGCGCGACGTGCGCGTCCTTGTTGCCGACATTCAGGCCGCCCACCAGGTCGGCGCTGTTTTCCTTGTTGGCCATCCAGCGGGCAGTGGTGCTGCTCGCGCCGCCCTGGCTCAGGGCGAACACGCTGGCGCCGCTGGCGGCAGGCGTGGTGAAGGCGTCGGCATGGATGCTGATGAACAGGTCGGCCTGCACCCGCCGGGCCTTTTCGACCCGCTGACCCAGGGGCACGAAGAAGTCGGCATCGCGGGTGAGAAACGCCCGCATCGGGCTGCCGCCGACGTTGCTGGCGTTGATTCGGTCGCGCAGCAGATGGGCCACCCGAAGCACCACGTCTTTTTCGCGGGTGCCGGCCGGGCCGGTGGCGCCGGGGTCTTCGCCGCCATGGCCGGGATCGATGGCCACGATGATGATGCGGTCGGTACGGGTGCTGCTGGGCAGCGGGGCGCCGGGCACCAGCGGCGCGGGTTGCGGCGCCGCCGCGACGGCCGCCGAAATAGGCGGAAGCGGCAGCACCGGGCGCAGGCCTGGCGAGGTATTGACGGGCGTCTGCGGTGTCGGTTTTTCGGCCTGTCTGGCCATCAGTTCACCCAGCGGGTCGGCCGAAACCGGCGACGAGCCTGCGGGCGCGACCGACTGGGCGTCGCGCAGGCGGTCGGCGATCAGGGTTTCGAGCGGGTCGACCTGCTGGGCCGGATAAAGATCGAACACCAGCCGGTGTTTATAGGCGGCTACCGGCGGCAGGGTGAACACCTGCGGTTGGGCGGGCTGCTTCAGGTCGAGCACCAGCCGCACCACGTTGGGTGCGTTCTGGCCCACACGCACGCCGGCGATGAAGGGGTCGTCGCTCTTCACCTTGGCGACCAGTTCGCGCAGGGCGGGGTCGAGGTCGATGCCCTCGATGTCCACCGCCAGCCGGGGCGGATTGGTGATGAAGATCTGTTTGGTACTGAGTGTGCGGTCCGACTCGATGGTGACGCGGGTGTATTCGGCGGCAGGCCACACCCGGACGGCGAGGATGGATGCGCCGCGTGCGATCTGCGCGGTGCCCAGCAGCAGCAGTACGGTGCCGGCGCGCAGTGCGCCACGGCGGTCGATGGTGCCCGATGCGCGGGTGTTGCGAAGGCGCTTCATGGCCGATCTTCCTGTGGGCTTGCGGCCTGGCGCAGCAGGGCGGCGCCGCGGGCCGAATGCGCGGTCAGCCGGACCTGGCGCGTTTCGTCGGCGTCGCTGGTGATGTGGATGTCGAGGTCGGGAGGCGGCAGCGCGCCTTCGGCTTTTTCGGGCCATTCGGCGATCTTCAGGCCGGTGCCGGCGAAGATGTCCCGAAAGCCCGCGTCTTCCCACTCGCGTGGGTCGTCGAAACGATAGAAGTCGAAATGCCAGGCCGGCCAGTTGCCTTCGGCTGCGACGGCTTCATGCGGCTCGACGACGGCGTAGGTGGGGCTCTTGATGCGCCCCTGCACGCCCAGCGAGCGCAGCAGGTGGCGCACGAAGGTCGTCTTGCCCGCGCCCAGGTCGCCGTGCAGGGCGATGAAGGCGTTGCGCAGTTCAGGGGCCGCCGCCAGGCGGGCGGCAAAAGCCAGGGTGGCGTCTTCGTCGGGCCAGGCCAGCGAAGCGCTTCCTACAATCCCGGGGTGATCAGCAGCAGTCAACTCGTCTCTCGGATTCAGGGGTGGGCACGCGAAATGGGATTCTCCCAAATCGGCGTGACCGGTGTCGACCTGCGTTCGTCCGAGCAAGGTTTGCTCGACTGGCTGGCCGAGGGTTTTCACGGCGACATGCACTATATGGCTTCGCACGGCTTGCGCCGGGCACGCCCGGCCGAGCTGGTACCGGGTACCGTGAGTGTCCTGACGGCCCGCATGGACTACCTGCCGCGGGATACACCAACGGGCTGGCAGGGGCATGAATTCGCCCGGCTCGAGCGGCCCGGCGAGGGCATCGTTTCGGTCTATGCACGGGGCCGGGATTATCACAAGGTGTTACGTAGCCGCTTGCAAAGACTGGCCGAACGTATCGGTGAAGAAGTCGGCCCGCTGGGCCACCGGGTGTTCACCGATTCGGCGCCGGTGCTGGAGGCCGAACTGGCATCCCGCAGCGGCCAGGGCTGGCGCGGCAAACACACGCTGGTGCTCGACCGGGCCGGCGGCTCGATGTTCTTCCTGGGCGAGATCTACCTGGATCTGGCGCTGCCGCCGACCGAACCGGTGAGCGCGCATTGCGGCAATTGCACCGCCTGCATGGCCATCTGTCCGACCCAGGCGATCGTGGCGCCGGGCCGGCTGGATGCGCGGCGTTGCATCTCGTACCTGACCATCGAACACGCCGGGCCGATCCCGCTCGAATTGCGGCCGCTCATCGGCAATCGCATCTACGGTTGTGACGATTGCCAGCTGGCCTGCCCGTGGAACAAGTTCGCCAGGCCATCGACGCTGGCAGACTTCGATGCCCGCCCGGGCCTGTTCGGCCAGCCGATGACGGCGCTGATGGCGTGGAGCGAAGAAGAGTTCCTGCGCCGCACCGAAGGCGGCCCGATCCGCCGTATCGGCCATGCGCGCTGGCTGCGCAACCTGGCCGTAGGCATGGGCAATGCGTTGCGTTCACCAGCGCTGTCCATGTCCGAGCGGACCGCCATGCAGGCAGCCCTGCGGATGCGCCTGGCCAATCCCGACGTGGTGGTGCAGGAACATGTGGCCTGGGCGCTGGACCAGTGCGTTACACAAAACGCAGCAGCGACAGCGCGAACGGCAGGCTGAAGACACCGGCCACGGTCGACAGGGTCACCAGGCCGGCCACATACGGACCGTTGTAGCCCATGCGCGCGGCGAGCACATAACAGCTGGATGCAGTCGGCAGAGCCGAGAACATCAGCAGCACCGTCGCCTGCGTCTGGCCCAGGTGCAGCAGATGCGCGAACCCCAGTGCGGCCAAGGGCGACACCAGGTGGCGGATACACAGCATGCAGGCGGCCAGCGTCAGGCCGCCGGACATGGCGGCGAACTGCATGCCGGCGCCTGCGCACAGCAGGCCCAATGCCAGCGATGCGGCACCGACGCGCGAGACGGCCGGCGCCACGATTTCCGGGATGCTGAACCCCGACAGGTTGAAGGCCAGCGCCAGGCATGTCGCGATGATCAACGGATTGCGTGCCAGCGATGCCAGCACGCCATGCCCGCCCTGGCGAGCCATCGGCCACACCGCGGCCGCGTTGTAGATGGGCACCCCGACGCCGATCAGCACGGCGATGGCCTGGCCGCCGGCCGGGCCGGCCAGGCGTTCGGCGAGGGCCAGCGCGATGTACGAATTGAAGCGGAATGCCACCTGTGCGCTGGCCGCCGCATCACGCCGGTCGACCCGGTTGCGCAGCCCCGGCAGCAGGGGAACGGCATACGCGAGGGCGATGCCCACCGCGCCCGTCAGCACGCCGGCCGCGACCATGTCGGAAGCCGCACGAAGCTCCAGCGGACTCTTGGCGATCGACTGGAACAGCAGCACCGGAAAAAGGAAGTAATAGACCAGGATTTCCGCCTGCTGCCACACCGGCCGGCCCAGCGAAGTGAAACGGCAGAGCAGGTAGCCGCAGAGGATCAGGGAGAAGTCGGGGAAGAGCAGTTGCGCGTAATTCACGCGGGCGAGAATAGCAGCGCCGAAATCGCGGGTTATCCATGAGCATGAGGCATGTTTGCGAGGGCTTCGCAGCAGATATTCCGGGCTAGCATGCTGGCTTCTGAAGAAAGGACCCCTGCATGCAACGCCGCACTCTCGCTGCCCTGATCCCTCTGGCCATCGCCACCTTGAGCGGCAGCGCTTTTGCCCAGGCGGCCTATCCCAACAAGCCGATCCACCTGGTCGTACCGTTCGCACCGGGTGGCACCACCGACATCGTCGCCCGGGTGATCGCCGACCCGCTGAGTCGCGTGCTGGGGCAGCCGGTGCTGGTCGAAAACAAGGCCGGCGGCGGCGGCCTGATCGGCGCCAACGACACGGCCCGTTCGGCACCCGACGGTTATTACCTGGGCCTGGCGACCGTGTCCAGCACGGCATCGGCCCCGGCGATCAACCCCAAGACGCCGTACAACCCGATCACCGACTTCACGCCGATCATCAATATCGCGGCAACGCCCAACATCATCGCGGTGCATCCGGGTTTCCCGGCCAAGGACTACGCCGGTTTCGTGGCCGAACTCAAGAAGTCGCCCGGCAAGTATTCGTACGCTACCTCGGGCACAGGCGGCATCGGTCACATGCTGATGGAGCTGTACAAGAGCCTGACGAACACCTTCGTCACCCACATTCCCTACCGTGGCGCCGGCCCGGCGCTGAACGACGTGGTGGCTGGCCAGGTGCCGATGATCTTCGACAACCTGCCGTCCGCATTGCCCTTCGTGAAGGAAGGCCGGCTGGTGCCCATCGTGGTGTCGGCACCGCAACGCCTGGCGGCCTTGCCCAATGTGCCCACCTTCAAGGAAGTCGGCCTGGAGCCGGTCAACCGTCTGGCCTATTACGGCATCCTGGGTCCGAAGAACATGCCCAAGGAAATCGTCGACAAGATCAATGCCGGCGTGAAGAAGGTGCTGGAAGACCCGGCCGTCCGTAAACGGATCGAGGACACCGGCTCGTTGATCGTGGCCAACTCACCCGAGCAGTTCGCAGCCGAGATCAAGGCCGAATTCGAGATCTACAAGAAGGTCGTCGTGCAGCAGAAACTGCAACTCGACTAATCAGGATTACCCGGTTCAAGGCTTCCATGCCAGGCCGCCGCTCGCAGGAGCGGCGGCTTTTTCACGGCCGGTGCCTTCGCGTTTTGCTAAGGTTCGCCCATGAATCCTCCGATCGTCGGCGACCAGCGCAGCCTGCAGTGCATCGATGCCTTCATCGACGCCATGTGGCTCGAGGACGGCCTGTCTCGCAACACCCTCGCCGCCTACCGGCGCGACCTCGCGGGTTATGTCGCCTGGCTGGCCGGCGCCATGCCCGGCACCGGACTGGACGCTACCGCCGAACACCATCTGCAGGCCTGGATGTCGGCGCAGTTCAGCATCACCAAACCCAGCACCGCCAACCGGCGGCTGACGGTGCTTCGCCGCTACTTCCACTGGGCGCTGCGCCAGGGGGCGGTCTCGCGCGACCCCACGCTGCGCCTGCTCGCCGCCAAACCGCCGGTGCGGTCGGTCAGCACCCTTACCGAAGCCCAGGTCGAGGCCCTGCTGAACGCGCCCGACGTCTCGACGCCGCTCGGCCTGCGCGACCGCGCCATGCTGGAACTGTTGTACGCGAGCGGGCTGCGGGTCAGCGAACTCATCGGGCTGCGGCTGTTCGAGCTGTCGATGAACGACGGCGTCGTGCGGGTCACCGGCAAGGGCTCGAAGGAGCGGCTGGTGCCCTTCGGCCAGGTGGCGCGTGAGTGGCTGCAACGCTACCTGGCGGAGTCGCGCGGCGAATTGATGGCAGGGCGGCAGAGCGAAGACCTATTCGTCACCGCCCGCGAAGGTGCGGCCATGCAGCGCATGAACTTCTGGCTGCTGGTGCGCCGATATGCCGTCATGGCCGGCATGCATGGCAAGCTGTCGCCGCACACGCTGCGCCATGCCTTCGCCACGCATCTGCTGAACCACGGCGCCGACCTGCGTTCGGTGCAGCTGCTGCTGGGCCATGCCGATATCTCGACCACCACCATCTACACGCACGTGGCACGCGAACGGCTGAAGACGCTGCACGGCGCCCACCATCCACGGGGGTGAACATGGCCGAAGAGACTGCCCGTCTGCACCTGGCGACCGCCGGCTGGAGCCTGCCGCGCGACAGCTGGCCGTCGTTTCCCGCCGCAGGCTCGCATCTGGAGCGTTACGCCCGGGTGTTCGACGCGGTCGAGATCGACACCTCTTTCTACCGCCCCCACCGGCCCGGGACGTATGCCCGCTGGGCGGAAAGCACGCCGCGCGATTTTCGTTTCGCGGTGAAGCTGCCGCGACAGATCACGCATGAACGGGCTCTGCGCGATGCGGCCGGGCCGCTGGACATGTTTCTGGAACAGGTCGGCGCCCTTGGCGACCGGCTGGGTTGCCTACTCGTGCAGCTGGCACCCAGCCTGGTTTTCGATCTCGCCGTTGTCGATGATTTCTTGAAGGTCTTGCGCCAGCGTCATGCCGGCCGGGTCGCGATAGAACCGCGGCACGTCAGCTGGTTTGCCGCTCCGGCCGATGCATTGCTGGCCCGCCACCGGGTCGCCCGGGTGCTGGCCGACCCGGTGTTGCACGCGGGCGGCGAATCGCCGGGCGGCTGGCACGGGCTGGTGTACCTGCGCCTGCACGGCTCGCCGCGCACTTATTATTCCGGCTATTCGCCGGCGACCCTGGACGCATTGGCACGGCGCTTGCGCCAGGCCCGCGACGAAGGCGCCGAGTGCTGGTGCGTGTTCGACAACACCGCAGCCGGCCTGGCGATTCCGGACGCGCTGGCATTGCGGTCCCGGCTTGCCGGCGACTGAACGACCCCCGAGATTTCCATCCCTGCGTTTCATGAAAAAACTGATCTTTTCCCTTTGCCTGGCCGGTACCGCCTTTGCTGCCGCGGCCCAGAACTACCCCAGCCGCGCGATCCGTATCGTGGTGGCCTACCCGGCCGGAGGCGTCAGCGATGCCGTGGCCCGTTCGCTGGCCGAGCGACTGGCCGGCCCTCTGGGCGTGCCGGTGGTGGTCGAGAACAAGGCCGGTGCCAGCGGCAGCATCGGCATGGACGCCGTGGCCAAGGCCGCGCCCGACGGCTACACCCTGGGTTTCTCGGCCATCAGCCCGCTGGTGCTCAACCCGCATTTGGGTGCGACGCCCTTCGACCCGCTGAAGGACATTGCGCCGGTCGCCAGCGTCATGTATTCACCGGTGGTGGTGATGGGAACCTCGGCCCTGGCCGCACGTGACTTCCGCAGCCTCATGACCTACGCCACCGGACATCCGGGCGCGGTGCGCTGGGCGACTTCGGGCAATGCATCGCTGGGCCACCTGATGCTGGCGCAGTTGTCGGCAGCGGCCAACGTCAGCATCACCCACATTCCGTACAAGGGCGGCGGCCAGCAGTTCAACGACGCGCTGGGCGGCCATTTCGAGGTGCTGTCGACCAACGCCGCGCCCAATATCGTGTCGCAGGCCAAGTCGGGCAAGCTGAACCCGCTGGCGGTCGGTGCGCCTTCGCGGCTGGCCAGCCTGCCAGAGGTGCCGACGCTCGGTGAGCTGGGTTATGCGTCGGCCAACCTGTCGTCGGTGTTCGGCATCTTTGCGCCGGGCCAGACGCCTGCCGCGGTGGTTCAGCGCCTGAATGCCGAGATCAACCGCGTGCTGGTCAACCCTGAATTTCGTGCCCAGTTGCTGGCGGCCGACAACGTGCCGACCAGCATGAGCGCGGCTGATTTCGGCAAACAGATCGCGTCGGAATCGGCCAGCAACGCCCGCATCATCAAGGCTGCCGGCATCAAGGCTGAATGACCGGGACCTTCCGGGCCGCCCCGGGGCGGCCCGGCGGCCGCGCCCGTGTCAGGCCTGGCTCATGTCGTCCGCCCAGGCCAGGGCATTCAAGTGCGCCCAATTGACCTGGTGATTGGTCAGCTTCAAAGCGATGGCCTGTTCGGCGAACACCGCGTCGTCGGCGGTCTCGCAGGCCACGGTCAAGGCCAGCAGGGGCGCGAAGGCACCCGTCTTGCGCAGCAGGGCGTCGGTGACAGGCTGGGGTAGCGAAACGGCTTCCAGCGCCTTTTCCAGCGGCATGCCCAGCATGCTGTCGAGCAGCGAGAAGATGCCCACCACGAAGGCGTTGTCGGCTTCTTCGGGCGACATGATCTCGGCGGCCAGCAACTCCATCAGCCGGCCGCGCACCACGGCGGTGGTGCCCAGCGCCGGCGGGCTGCCGTCGCGGGGTGTGGTCATCAGCATGGCGGCCCAGCGCAGCAGCTTGTTCAGGCCCAGGATCATCACCGCGTGGCGGAAAGAGGTGACCTGCACGCTCAGCCCGAAACCGGCCGAGTTGATGAAGCGCAGCAGGTTGAAGGACAGTGTTGGATCGCGTTTCAGCAGTTCCTCGATCTCGACAGGGTCGGCGTCCTTCCGCACCAGGTTGATCAGCTGCAGGATGATCGCCTGCGCCGGCCGGATGGAGCGTGATTCGATGATCGTCGGCTGGGCGAACCAGTGGCCCTGGAACAGCGTGATGCCGAAACCGGCGAAGGTGGCCTGCTGTTCGGCGGTGTGCACGTTGGCGGCGATCACCTGCGCCTGCGTCGAGGTGCGAACGACCCGCACCAGCGACTGACCGATCTGCGCATTGAAGTGCGACAGGTCGAGGCGCACATAGGCGGCCAGCGGCAACCAGGCGAGATAGGCTTTTTTCAGGACCGCCTGGTCGAAGGCCAGCCGGAATCCCAGCGCTTTCAGTTCGGCCAGGCGCTGGGTGGCGGCGGCCACCGCATCGGCGCTTTCGTCGGCCAGCGCCGGCACCATCAGCACCACCCGTTCGGCCGGGATCATCTCCACGTCGCCGTTGTGCAGGCTTTCATGTTCGCAGCGGATGAAGACCGCATGGCGGCCGAGCAGGCCCTCGGCGTCGCTGTTGGACAACAGGTTGAGCAACAGCGCGATGCCCGAGCTGGGCGCGGCATCGGGCGTGCGGTCGAACAGTTCGTAGCCGACCACCTTGCGGTCACGGTCGACGATGGCCTCTCGGCCGATCAGCCCGATTTCGACCTGGGGCGCGTGTGCGGATGCGGATGTGCTGGGGCTGTCGGTGGGGACCATGGCGGGCGTCGGGAAGCTCAGGGAAAATTAAATCAGTCGTTGGGCAGGCCGTCCGACCATGCCAGGGCCTGCAGGTGAGACCAGTTGACTTCCTGGCTGCTCAGGCCCAGCGCTTCGCTGCACTCGCGGAAGGCTTCTTCGTCGCCGGTCTCGCAGGCTTCGGTCAGCCGCAGGTAGGTGCCCAGCGGGCCGGTGCGGTGCAGCAGGGCCTCGATCACTTCGTCGGGCAGCGTCAGCAGCTTGACCGCCTGTTCCATCGGCATGCCCAGCATCACGTCCAGCATCGAGAAGATGCCCGCCACGAACGCATGTTCGTTGGCATCCGGGCCGAGCCGCTCGGCGACCAGCAGTTCCATCAGCCGGCCACGCACCACGGCCAGGCTGCCGACCGCCGGCGGAGTGCCGTTCTTGGATGCCAGCAGCAGCAGGGCGGCCCAGCGGAACAGCTTTTTCAGGCCCAGGATCATCACCGCATGGCGGAACGAGGTGACTTCGCGCTGCATGCCGAAACCGGCCGAGTTGATGAGGCGCATCAGGTTGAAGGCCAGGCCGGCGTCTTTCTTCAGCACCAGCTCGATCTCGTCGGTGCTGGCCTGGCGGCGGATCAGGTTGACCAGCTCGACCGCCGCCAGCTGCCCGGGCGCGATGAGGCGTGTCGCGACCACCGACGGCCGCGCGAACCAGTAACCCTGGAACAAACCGAAGCCCATGGCCTTGCATGCTTCGAACTGTTCGGGTGTCTCGACCTTTTCGGCCACCAGATCGACGCCCGGCAGGTTCTGCGCGCGGCGCACCAGCGTCTTGAGTTGTTCGGCTGGCAGGGCGCTCAGGTCGAACTTGATGTAGTCGGCCAGGCCGATCCAGGGCTGGTAGGCGTCTTCCAGCACCGAAGGTTCGAAGGCCAGCTGGAAGCCACGTTCGCGCAGCGAGGTCAGCACCGGCGTGCGGCCTTCGATGAGCGATGCATCGGCGTCTTCGACAGGCGGGATTTCGAGTGTGAATTTTTCTGGCTGCACCAGGTCGAGGTGACCGCCGGCCAGGCTGCTGGGCGTGCAGTTGATGAACAGCTGCAGTTTGCCGATGACTTCTTCGGTGCCGGCATGCGACAGCGCGTTGAAGATCAAGGTGACATCGCTCGCTGCGGTGTGCAGCCCGCTGCCGTGCGACCGGTCGAACAGTTCGTAGCCCACCACCGCGCGTTCGGAATTGACGATGGCTTGCCGGGCGATGATGGCGGACGGAGTGTCGGTGCTGGCTTGGGTCATGGCGTGCGGGACGTGCTGGTCGTGGCGGTCGTGAGAGCAGCAGCCATTCTAGGAGGCTTCAGGCGACAGTCACGGCGCGTCGATGGTGGCCGCCGCTAGTTCTTCCTCGGTGAACCCCGCCAGCAGCCGGGCTTCCAGGTTGAGCGGCGGCTTGGGCCGGGGTGCATGGTGCCGTCGGGTCAGCTGCCGATAGTGGGCGACAGGCTCCAGCCCGTCACGGTCGCACAGCCAGCGGTACCAGCGGTTGCCGATGGCCACATGGCCGATTTCATCGCGCAGGATCACATCCAGGATGGCCACCGCGGCCAGCGCGTCGGCGGCATGCGTGTTGCGCAGCTTGTTCTGCATCGGCGGCGTGGCGTCCAGGCCGCGCGCTTCCAGGGTGCGCGGCACCAGCGCCATGCGGGCGACCACGTCGTGGGCGGTGCGTTCGCACATGGTCCACAAACCCTGGTGCGCCGGAAAGTCGCCGTAGTCGTGGCCCTGCGCCTTCAAGTGATTGCGCAGCAGGGTGAAGTGATGGGCTTCCTCGGCCGCCACCCGCACCCAGTCGCGGTAATAGTCCGGGGGCATGCCGTCGAAACGCCAAACCGCGTCCAGCGCGAGGTTGATGGCATTCAGTTCGATATGCGCCACCGCATGCATCAGCACCGCCCGACCCAGCGGCGTGGCGGGTGAGCGCCGCGCCACTTCGGTGTGCGGCAGCAATGCGGGGCGGACCGGTCGGCCGGGCAGGGCGTCGGGGTCGGCGGGCGCGACGGGAGCGTGGTCGGCCAGCGCCAGCCGCTCGAAGTCCCGGTGCAGGGCCGTGGCCGCGGCCGCCTTTTCGGCCGGGTCGGCCAAACAAAGGGCGTCGAGCGCGCGTTGACGAATCTCCATGGGCCGGGATTCTAGAAGCCGCCCCTAAAATAAAAGCTTCCCAGCGAAAACCGAACATGACATGGCCATCTACGAACTCGACGGCGTCAGTCCGCGCATATCGCCCACCGCCTGGGTGGCCGACAACGCCCAGGTCATCGGCGACGTGGTGCTGGAAGACGGCGCCAGCGTCTGGTTCGGCGCCGTGCTGCGGGGCGACAACGCCACCATCACCGTGGGCCGTGGCTCCAACGTGCAGGACAACAGCGTGCTGCATACCGACGAAGGCGTGCCGCTGAACATCGGCGAAAACGTCACCATCGGTCACTTGGTGATGCTGCATGGCTGCACCATCGGCGCGGGTTCGCTGATCGGCATCGGGTCGGTCATCCTCAACCATGCGCAAATCGGCGAAAGGTGCCTCGTCGGCGCCAGGTCGCTGGTCACCGAACGCAAGACATTCGCCGACGGCTCCATGATCGTCGGCTCGCCTGCCGTCGCCGTTCGCCAACTCAGCGCCGAGCAGCTGGCCGGCCTGGCGCGCAGTGCGCCGGGTTATGTCGTCAATGCAGCCCGGTTTGACAAGGGTCTGCGACGCATCGACTGATGCCGCGCCCTTCCATTTTTAGAACCCATCCCCAGTTAGCCCAGCGTGTCTGAATTACATCGTTTCATCTTCGACGGCCTGCCAGTGCGCGGAGCCATCGTCCGCCTGACGGACGCCTGGGCCGAGGCGCTGCGCCGCCGCGGGTCCAACACCGGCGGAGCCTATCCGCAACCGGTGGCCGAACTGCTGGGCGAGATGCTCGCTGCCGGTGTGCTGATGCATTCGAGCATCAAGTTCAACGGTGCGCTCATCCTGCAGATCTTCGGCAACGGCCCGGTCAAGCTGGCGGTCGCCGAGGTGCAGGCCGACCTGGGCGTGCGGGCCACTGCTTCGGTCATGGGCGAGGTGCCGGCGGGCGCCCGCCTGGGCGACATGGTCAACCAGAACAACCAGGGCCGTTGCGCCATCACCCTCGACCCCAAGACCAAGTTTCCGGGCCAGCAGCCTTATCAGGGCGTCGTACCCCTGTTCGACGACAAGGGCGAACCCATCGACAAGCTGTCGGAGGTGCTGCAGCACTACATGCTGCAGAGCGAGCAACTGGACACGACGCTGGTGCTGGCGGCCGACGAGAAGGTCGCCTGCGGCCTGCTGATCCAGCGCATGCCGGTGAAGGGCGAGGGCAACCTGGCCGGCAGCCTGGTCAGCAAGGAAAACGAAGACGAGATCGGCCGGAACGAGGACTACAACCGCATCTCGCTGCTGGCCAACAGCCTGAAACGCGAAGAGTTGCTGACGCTGGATGTGGACACGATTCTGCGGCGACTGTTCTGGGAGGAGAAGGTGCTGCGTTTCGCACCGGAAGACGGCGCGGGCGGCCCCCGTTTTTCGTGTACCTGCAGCCGGGAACGGGTGGCCGGCATGATCCGCGGCCTGGGCCTGGGCGAAGCACAGGAGATCCTGGCCGAGCGGGGCGAGATCGAGGTCGGCTGCGAGTTCTGCGGCCAGCAATACCGTTTCGATCCGGTGGATACGGCCACGATATTCACCGACCCGGTCGAACTGGTGCCGGGCAGCGGCTCGGTTCAGTAAGGCGCTTCAGCTCGGGCGATCAGCCCTTGAGCCTGCTGAAAAGGCGATGCTCGCATTCTGCGTCGTCGCAGTTCAGGCACTGCCAGCGGGCCGTTGCCGCCCTGGGCAGTGGCGGGGCGGCGCCGAACGACAGGGCTCCCAGGCCTGACAGGGCCGATGCCAGCCGGCTGTCGCCGTCGCCGTACACCACCCGCCAGCCCAGGCCCGCACCGGCCAGTGCCGTCCGCACGCCTGCGTCGATGGTCGAACGCAGATGCGGGCCGTCGCGCTGCAGGCCGTCCGCCACCCAGGGCAGGTCGAGTCCGGTGAGCAGGGTCGCGGCATAACGGGTCTGATGTTCCAGCGCGAAAGGGTAGATCGACCCGTCGCCGAACAACTTGTCGCTGTAAACGGCGGTCAGCACCGGCGTGGTGTCTGCGATGACGACATCGGCGTCCTGCACCGCGTCCACCCGGCGCGCCTGCTCATGGGCGATATGCAATTGTTCCTGCGCTTGCGGAACCCGGCCTTCGCGGTCGCACCATTCGCGCAGGTATTCGGGCAGCAGCACCACGTGTCTGCCCACGTCGCGCAACGCCTGGGCCAGCGCGTTGGCGAGGGTCGTCTTGCCGGTGCTTTCCGCGCCGAGCAATGCGATGGCCACCGGTCTCATGCGGGCCGGGGTGCCGTCGCCAGCTGCCGCTGCCAGGCCCGCCATCCGGCAACACTCAACGCCGCGAACAGGGCATAGAGCAGGGCGGTGATCCCCAAGCCCTTGTAGGCATACAGGCCGGCACCGACCACGTTGACGCCCAGCCAGGCCAGCCAGTTCTCGCTGTACTTGCGGGCCAGAAGATATTGGCCGACCAGGCTTCCGGCCGTGGGGAAGGCGTCCCACCAGGGCACATCGGTATCGGTGAAGTGCAGCAAAAAGAAACCCGTCGCGGGCCACAGCAAGGCCCATGCGGCAATGGCAGTCAGCCGGCCGCGCGCACTCAGGCGCGTGACGACGAGGGGCGAGCCGTCCGCCCTGCGACCACTCAACCACTTGGCCCAACCCCAGCCGGCCAGCACCACGAAAAGAACCTGCAGCGAGGCATCACCGTAGAGGCGGCTGCGCTGGAAGATGAAGAAATAGAGGATGGAGCTGACGATGGCCAGCGGCCAGCCCCAATGGCGTTCGCGGATGTTCATCCACACCATGGCCAATGCCAGCACCACGGCCACGGCTTCGGCCCAGCTGGTGGGCGCGCCCCAGAGGGTAAATGCGGTGGCGAAAAGAAAGTCGTTCATGCAAGGCGAGCGGCGCGCCCGCCGACTATTTGGTGATCTGCACGTAGATCTCGTTGGGTCGCACCATGCCGAGTTCGTTGCGCGCCTTTTCCTCGACCATGTCGAGGCCTTCCTGCAAGTCGTTGACCTCGGACGTCAGCCGCTCGTTCACCCGCTGCGACTGCGCGTTGGCCGCCTGCTGCTCGGCGATGCGTGCGCGCAGCTGCTTGACCTGCGGCACGCTGCCCCGCCCCAGCCACATCTGGGCGTGCAGCGCCCCCAGCACCACGATGAGTACTGCGGGGACGATGCGATTGACCATGGCCAGGGGGCGCCTGCTCGACGTTTACTTGAGGTTGTAAAACGCAGCGCGACCGGGGTAAACGGCGATTTCGCCCAGGTCTTCCTCAATGCGCAGCAGCTGGTTGTACTTGGCGATACGGTCCGAACGCGACAGCGAGCCGGTCTTGATCTGGCCGGCGTTGGTGCCCACGGCGATGTCGGCGATGGTGCTGTCCTCGGTCTCGCCGGAGCGGTGGCTGATGACGGCGGTGTAGCCGGCGCGCTTGGCCATCTCGATGGCGGCGAAGGTTTCGGTCAGGGTGCCGATCTGGTTGATCTTGATCAGGATCGAGTTGCCGATGCCCTTGTCGATGCCTTCCTTGAAGATCTTGGTGTTGGTGACGAACAGGTCGTCGCCCACCAGCTGGATCTTCTTGCCCAGGCGTTCGGTCAGGTGTTTCCAGCCGTCCCAGTCGCCTTCGGCCATGCCGTCCTCGATGGAGATGATGGGGTACTTGTCGCACCAGGTGGCCAGCATGTCGGTCCACTGGGCGGCGGTCAGCGTGAGGTTCTCGCCGGCCAGCACGTAGTGGCCGTCCTTGTAGAACTCGCTGGCGGCGCAGTCCAGCGCCAGCACGACCTGCTCGCCCGCCACGTAACCGGCTTTTTCGATGGCTTCCAGGATGAGCACGATGGCTTCTTCATGGCTGCCGATGGTCGGTGCGAAACCGCCTTCGTCGCCTACCGCGGTGCTCATGCCGCGGTCGTTGATGATCTTCTTCAGGGCGTGGAAGATTTCGGCGCCGTAACGCACGGCTTCACGGAAGCTGGGTGCGCCGACCGGCACGATCATGAATTCCTGGATGTCCAGGGAATTGTTGGCGTGGGCGCCACCGTTGATGACGTTCATCATCGGCACCGGCAGCTGCATGCCACCCATGCCGCCGAAGTAGCGGTACAGCGGCATGCCGGATTCCTCGGCTGCGGCGCGGGCCACCGCCATCGAAACCGCCAGCATGGCGTTTGCGCCCAGGCGGCTCTTGTTGTCGGTTCCGTCCAGGTCGATCAGGGTCTTGTCCAGGAAGGCCTGTTCGGAAGCATCCAGGCCCAGCACCGCTTCGGAGATTTCGGTGTTGATGTGTTCGACGGCCTTCAGCACGCCCTTGCCCAGGTAACGGCTCTTGTCGCCGTCGCGCAGTTCGATGGCTTCGCGGCTGCCGGTGGAGGCGCCCGACGGAACGGCCGCACGGCCCATGACGCCGGATTCCAGCAACACGTCGCATTCGACGGTTGGGTTGCCCCGGCTGTCGAGCACTTCGCGCCCGACGATGTCAACGATTGCACTCATGAGTTTCTCTTTCTTTGCGATGCTAAAAAACCGGCCGCCTGCGCACGTCCGATTCAAGAAGGGATCAGGCGGAAAAATCGTTTTCGAGGAAGGGGTTCCGTTTGGTCACGCGGTCGAGGGCGACCAGGGTTTCCAGCAGGGCCTTCATGTGTTTGAGCGGCACGGCGTTGGGGCCGTCCGACATGGCGTTGGCCGGGTCGGGATGGGTCTCCATGAAGAGACCCGCGACACCGACCGCAACGGCTGCACGCGCCAGCACCGGCACCATTTCGCGCTGGCCGCCGGAGCTGGTGCCCTGGCCGCCGGGCAACTGCACCGAGTGGGTGGCATCGAAGACCACCGGGGCGGCGGTCTCGCGCATGATCGCCAGGGAACGCATGTCGCTCACCAGGTTGTTGTAGCCGAAGCTGGCACCGCGTTCGCATGCCATGAAATTGTCTTCGGGCAGGCCGGCGTCACGGGCGGCGGCGCGGGCCTTGTCGATGACGTTCTTCATGTCGTGCGGCGCGAGGAACTGGCCTTTCTTGATGTTGACCGGTCTGCCCGACTGCGCCACGGCGCGGATGAAGTCGGTCTGGCGGCACAGGAAGGCGGGCGTCTGGAGCACATCGACCACCTTGGCGGCTTCGACGATGTCTTCTTCGGTGTGCACGTCGGTCAGCACCGGCACGTTGAGTTCACGCCGCACCTTGGCCAGGATCTCCAGGCCTTTTTCGCGGCCGGGGCCGCGGAAGGTGCTGCCCGAAGACCGGTTGGCCTTGTCGAAGCTGCTCTTGAAGATGAAGGGAATGTCCAGCGCGGCGGTCATTTCCTTCAGCTGTCCGGCGACATCCATCTGCAACTGCTCGGACTCGATGACGCAGGGACCTGCGATCAGGAAGAACGGCTTGTCGAGGCCGATGTCGAAACCACAGAGTTTCATGCGACGGTTTCCGTGTTGGCGGGCAGTTCGGTGCTGCGCGGTGCCTGGCTCTTGTGCTGCAGCGCGGCCTTGATGAAGGCGTTGAACAGCGGGTGGCCGTCCCAGGGCGTGGACTTGAATTCGGGGTGGAACTGCACGCCGATGTACCAGGGATGCACTTCACGCGGCAATTCGACGATTTCGGTCAGCTGCTCGCGTTGCGTCAGCGCAGAGATCACCAGGCCGGCCTTGCGCAACTGGTCGAGGTAGTTGACGTTGGCTTCGTAGCGGTGGCGATGGCGTTCGGTGACGACATCTCCGTAGATCGCATGGGCCAGCGTGCCCTTGGCGACGTCGGAGCTTTGCGCGCCCAGGCGCATGGTGCCGCCCAGGTCGGACGACGCATTGCGGGTCTTGATGGTGCCGTCCTCGTCCTTCCACTCGGTGATGAGCGCGATGACGGGTTCGGGTGTGTCGGCGACGAACTCGGTGCTGTTGGCATGCACCAGGCCGGCCACGTGGCGGGCGTATTCGATGGTCGCGACCTGCATGCCCAGGCAGATGCCCAGGTAGGGCGTCTGGTGTTCGCGGGCATAACGTGCGGCGACGATCTTGCCTTCGACACCGCGCTGGCCGAAGCCGCCCGGCACCAGCACCGCGTCGTACTGGCCGAGGCTGGCGACGTTTTCCGGATTGATGGTCTCGGAGTCGATGTACTCGATCTTGACCTTGGCATGGTTCTTCAGGCCGGCATGGCGCAGCGCCTCGTTCAGCGACTTGTAGCTGTCGGACAGGTCGACATATTTGCCCACCATGGCGATGGAGACTTCGTGCTGCGGGTTCTCGGTCTCGAAGACCAGTTCGTCCCAGCGGCGCAGCGAGGTCGGCGGCGTGTTCAGGCGCAGCTTGTCGCAGATGAGGCCGTCCAGGCCCTGTTCGTGCAGCATGCGTGGTACGCGGTAGATGGTGGCGACGTCCCACATGGAGATGACACCCCACTCGGGCACGTTGGTGAACAGCGAGATCTTTTCGCGTTCGTCGTCCGGAATGCGGCGGTCGGCGCGGCACAGCAGGGCGTCGGGCTGGATGCCGATCTCGCGCAGCTTCTGCACCGTGTGCTGGGTGGGCTTGGTCTTGAGCTCGCCGGCGGCGGCGATCCACGGCACGTAGGTCAGGTGCACGAAGGCCGCGTTGTTCGGGCCCATGCGCAGGCTCATCTGGCGGACGGCTTCGAGGAAGGGCAGCGACTCGATGTCGCCGACCGTTCCGCCGATCTCGACGATGGCCACATCGACCGCATCGGCGGTGCCCATGCCGGCGCCGCGCTTGATGTATTCCTGGATCTCGTTGGTGACGTGCGGGATCACCTGCACGGTCTTGCCGAGATAGTCGCCGCGGCGCTCTTTCTCGAGCACCGACTGGTAGATGCGGCCGGTGGTGAAGTTGTTGGTGCGCTTCATGCGCGTTTCGATGAAACGCTCATAGTGGCCCAGGTCCAGATCGGTCTCGGCGCCGTCGTCGGTGACGAACACTTCGCCGTGCTGGAAGGGCGACATGGTGCCCGGATCCACGTTGATGTACGGGTCGAGCTTGATCAGCGTGACCTTCAGGCCGCGTGATTCGAGAATCGCTGCAAGGGAGGCTGAGGCGATTCCCTTGCCCAGGGAGGACACCACACCGCCGGTGACGAAGACGAATTTGGTCATGTCGAATCGGGAACGTCGAGCTTCCCGGGAGGTGGTAAACGGGGATTATAGAAGGCCGGCCGGCATGTCCCGCGCCGCTCCCGGGCCTCTGCTACATTGCGCGCTCCCTACGTAGGCCACAGGCCCCCAAGTCCATGGATCTCTCCGGCAAACACATCGTGCTCGGCCTGACCGGCGGCATCGCCTGCTACAAATCGGCCGAACTTTGCCGCCTGCTGGTCAAGTCGGGCGCCACGGTCCAGGTGGTCATGACCGAAGGCGCGGCCCGGTTCATCACGCCGGTGACCATGCAGGCCTTGTCGGGCCGGCCGGTGGCGGAATCGCAATGGGAAGAAGGCTCCGTCGGCCGCACGCCGGACGGCATGCCGCACATCCACCTGGGGCGCGAGGCAGACGCGATCCTGCTGGCTCCGTGCAGCGCCGACTTCATTTCCCGCCTGGCGCAGGGCCGCACCGACGAACTGCTGAGCCTGCTCTGCCTGGCGCGGCCGGTCGAACGGGTGCCGCTGCTGCTGGCGCCCGCCATGAACCGCGAGATGTGGACCCATCCGGCGCTGCAGCGCAACCTGGCGCAGGTGCAGGCCGATGGTGCGGTGTCGCTGGGCGTCGGCAACGGTTCGCAGGCCTGCGGCGAAACCGGTGACGGCCGCATGCTGGAGCCGGCCGACATCGTCGAAGGACTGATCGCCTTCCTGCAACCCAAACCGCTCGCCGGCCAGCATGTGCTGGTGACCGCCGGCCCGACCTTCGAGGCCATCGACCCGGTACGCGGCATCACCAACCATTCGTCCGGCAAGATGGGTTTCGCGGTAGCCCGTGCCGCGGCCGAAGCCGGTGCGCTGGTCACGCTGATCGCCGGCCCGGTGTCCCTGCCCACGCCGCGTGGAGTGCGGCGGGTCGACGTGCAGTCAGGCCAGCAGATGCTGGCGGCGACCCTGGCCGCGGTGGATGCCGCCACCGTCTTCATCGCGGCCGCCGCAGTGGCCGACTGGCGCCCGGCAGAAGCCAGCGAACGCAAGATCAAGAAGACCACCGACGGCCAGCCGCCGACGTTGCAGTTCGTCGAGAACCCCGACATCCTGGCGACAGTGGCGCAAGGCCCTCGTGCCCGTTCAGGCGAGTTGTACTGCGTCGGTTTTGCCGCCGAAAGCCACGACCTGCTGGTCAACGCCACCGCCAAACGCCAGCGCAAGGGCATTCCGCTGCTGGTGGCCAACATCGGCCCGACCGCTTTCGGCCGCGACGACAACGAACTGTTGCTGGTGGACGCCAACGGGGCCCAATCGCTGGAGCGTGCACCCAAGCTGGTGCTGGCACGCAAGCTGGTCGCCGAGATCGGCCGGCGGGTCCGCGCCGCTGTCTGAAACCGGGCGCGTCGGAGGCCTCAGGCGCTGTCTCGGCTGACGATGGAAAACCCGATATCGACGATCTTCCGGTCGACCTGCCGCCCATCGGCGCGCGTAGCGATCATGGCTGCCGCCGTCGTGCCGATGCCGCCGCCGTCGATCCGCACCGAGGTCATGGCGGGCGACATGCTGGCGGCGAATTCCAGGTCGCCGAAACCGACCACCGCCAGCTGATCCGGCACCTTCAGGCCGGCGGAAATGGCCTCGGTCATCACGCCTGCGGCCATCATGTCCGAGCTGCAGAACACCGCGTCGATGCGCGGGTCGATCTCCCGCAGCGACTGCAGGCCCTGGCGTCCCAGCGCATGGGTGGTGGGCGAGGGCACGAAGTGGATCAGCGGCTCGTCCAGCCCCAGTGCCGTGGCGGCCCGGACAAAACCGGCATGGCGTTTGCGGGCCCGGGTGTCGTCGCCGCACAGCAGTGCCAGCCGGCGTTTTCCGCGCTCGAAAAGATATTGGCAGACCGCTTCGCCGATTGCGTCGTGCGACAGCCCGATCAGCATGTCGATCGGCTCCTCCGTGGTGTCCCAGGTCTCGACCACCGGAATGCCCGAAGCGGTCAGCATGCGGCGTCCTTCAGGCGAATGCAGGATGCCGGTCAGCACGATGCCGTCGGGCCGTCGTCCGACGATGGCCTGCAGCAGGTCGTCTTCACGCGAATGGGCGTAACCGCTCTGGCCGACCATCAGCTGGTAGCCTCGATCCTCGAGCGCGGTGGTCAGTGAGCTCACCATCTGGCTGAACAGGGAACCGCTCATGGTCGGCACCAGCGCCGTCACCAGGTAGCTGCGCGACGAACGCAGGTTGTTGGCCATCAGGTTGGGCACGTAACCCAACGTCCTGACCGCCTCGGCCACCCGTTGCCGGGTACCGTCGCTGACTTGTCCGGGAGTGTTGATGGCGCGAGAGACGGTCATCATCGAAACGCCGGCCAGCCGGGCCACGTCGCGCAGCGTGACCGAAGTCCGTCCGCGGTCTTCGGTGGTTTTCGTGTTGTCGGCCGGGGGTTCTGCTAGCGCCATGCGTCTTAGTCTAGTGGGCACGAAGCACAGGGGTTTCCACCAATGAAGCTTAAATTGTTTACGTTAACAATCGCCGCAAAATGGTTTGTTAACGATAACGCTGCAAGGAGACAAGATGAAAAAGATTTTTGCTGCACTGGCTTTCTCCACTTTGGCGATGGCGGCGGGCAGCATCCAGGCGCAAACCGGCTGGCCCGAGAAGACCGTCACCATCGTCGTGCCGTTCCCGGCGGGCGGTTCCACCGACATGGTGGCCCGCGCGCTGGCGACCGAGATGCAGGCGAAGTTCGGCCAGACCTTCCTGGTCGACAACCGTCCCGGCGCCACCGGCACCATCGGCGCCGGCCTGGTGAAACGCGCCGCCCCGGACGGCTACACCCTGCTGGTGTCGTCGCTGGGCGCTTTCGTGGTCACGCCGCACCTGGTGGCCAGCGTGCCGTATGACGCCACCCGGGACTTCGATTACCTCAGCGTTCCCGTGCAGGCGCCCAACGTGCTCGTGGCCAGCCCGGCGCAGAAGGCGCGCAACGTGGCCGACGTCATCGCCGAGTTGAAGGCCAATCCCGGCAAGGTGAGTTTCGCCAGTTCGGGCAACGGTTCCAGCGACCACCTGTCGGCCGAGGTCTTCTGGCTGCAGACCGGCACCGAAGGTCTGCATGTGCCCTACAAGGGCGGCGCGCCGGCGGTCAACGACCTGCTGGGCAACCAGGTTTCCTATTCCTTCCAGAACGTCAACGCGGTGCTGCAGCAAATCCGCGCCGGCAAGCTCCGTGCGCTGGCGGTGACCGGCGACAAACGCTCCCCGGTGCTGCCCGACGTGCCCACGCTGGCCGAAGCCGGCGTGAAGGGCGCCGAGGTGTATTCGTGGCAGGGCCTCGCCGCGCCCAGGGGCCTGCCGCCGGCCGTGAAGGAAAAGATCGCCGCTGCCGCCATTGCCGCGATCAACGACCCGGCCGTCAAGAAACGCATGGTGGAGCAGGGCCTGGAGATCGTCGGCAGCAACCCGGCGGAATTCACCGCCTTCCAGGCCCGTGAATGGGTCCGCTGGAAGGACTTGATCAAGACCCGCAACATCAGCGCCGACTGATCCGGCCGGGTCACCGTATTCATCTCCGTGGAAAATTGAAGCCATGACTACCCAACACACTCCCGTCGTCACCGCCCTGCGCGTGATTCCCGTCGCCGGCCACGACAGCATGCTGCTCAACCTGAGCGGCGCACACGGCCCGTTCTTCACCCGCAACCTGCTGGTGCTGACCGACAGTGCCGGCAACACCGGCGTGGGTGAGGTGCCGGGCGGCGAAAAGATCCGGCAGACGCTGGAAGACGCCCGCGGCCTGATCGTCGGCAAGTCCATCGGCGCCTACCAGTCGGTGCTGAACGCCATGCGCCGGGAATTCGCCGGCCGCGACACCGGCGGTCGCGGCCAGCAGACCTTCGACCTGCGGGTCGCCATCCATGCCGTGACGGCTGCCGAGGCAGCGCTGCTCGACCTGCTGGGCCAGCACCTGGACGTGCCGGTAGCCGCGCTGCTCGGCGAAGGCCAGCAGCGCGATGCGGTGCAGATGCTGGGTTACCTGTTCTACGTGGGCGACCGCAACAAGACCGACCTGGCCTATCTGGCCGAACCGGACGCCGACAACGACTGGTACCGCCTGCGCCGCGAAGAGGCCATGACGCCCGAAGCCATCGTCAGGCTGGCCGAGGCATCGCACGCACGCTACGGTTTCACCGATTTCAAGCTGAAGGGCGGCGTGCTGCGCGGCGAGGAAGAGGTCGAGGCGATCCGCGCCCTGCACGAACGTTTCCCCGACGCCCGCGTCACCCTGGACCCCAACGGCGGCTGGCTGCTGAAGGACGCCATCCGCATCACCCGCGACCTGCACGGCGTGATGGCATATGCAGAAGACCCGTGCGGTGCCGAAGGTGTGTTCTCGGGACGGGAGGTGATGGCCGAATTCCGCCGCGCCACCGGCCTGCCGACGGCCACCAACATGGTGGCCACCGATTGGCGCGAGATGGTGCACAGCCTGTCGCTGCAATCCGTCGACATCCCGCTGGCCGATCCGCATTTCTGGACCATGCAGGGCTCGGTGCGGGTTGCTCAGCTGTGCCAGGCCTGGGGCCTGACCTGGGGTTCGCATTCCAACAACCATTTCGACGTCTCGCTGGCCATGTTCACGCACGTGGCAGCTGCCGCGCCGGGCAAGGTCACCGCCATCGACACCCACTGGATCTGGCAGGACGGCCAGTACCTGACCAAGGCGCCGCTGCAGATCGAAGGCGGCTACGTGAAGGTGCCGGTCAAGCCGGGCCTGGGCATCGACCTCGACATGGACGCGGTGGAAAAGGCGCATCGGCTGTACCTGGCGCACGGCCTGGGCGCGCGTGACGACGCATCGGCCATGCAGTACCTGGTGCCCGACTGGAAGTTCGACAACAAACGTCCCTGCCTGGTGCGCTGAACGGTCGGCCGGGGCGGTATAAACCCCGGCCGAATCCAACAGACGAACCAGAAATGCTCAGACGAATCGAAACCCGCATCGTGAACCCCCTGCTGGGGGCGTCCATCGAACCGCCGTCCTATGCCACCGACGGCGCCGCCGCGATGGATCTCCGGGCCTGCATCGCCGAGCCGGTCACCCTGGCCGCCGGCAGCCGCCTGCTGGTGAAGACCGGCATCGCCATCAACATGATGGACCCCGGCCTGGTCGCCATCGTCGCCTCGCGCTCGGGTCTGTCGCTCAAGCACGGTGTGCGAGTGGCCCAGGGTATCGGTGTCATCGACGCCGATTACCACGGCGAGATCGGCGTCATCCTGGCCAACGACAGCGAGTCGGCCTACCTGATCCAGCCCGGCGAACGCATCGCGCAACTGATGTTCCAGCCCGTCGTCCAGGTGGCGCTGCAGATGGTGGACGAATTCTCGACGGTGACCGAACGCGGTACGGGCGGATTCGGCAGCACCGGCAAGACCTGAGGTTTGCCTGGCCGTCACCGATCTTTGCGCAACTTTGCAGATTTCGTGTCGGCCGACTCCTACCATGGCTGCGTTGAGCATCCGACGGCAGAAAGCGTTTTCGCCCAGGCGGGTGAACCTTCTGCCAGGGGCCTAATCCGACCTAGAGATTCGGCGCAGTGCGCCAGGGGTCATCCCATCCAGGAGCAAGTCATGAAAAACATCTATCGCACCCTTGCCATCACGGCCGCCTCGGCCAGCGTTCTCGCCCTCACGGCTTGCGCTGTCGATCCGTACTACAACGCTCAACCCGCCCCCGTCTACCAGCAGGCACCTGTCTACCGCCAGGCTCCGGTCTATCAGCAAGCGCCGCAAGGTTACGTGCAACCGCAGGCCTACACCGAGTTCGGCCGTGTCGCCAACATCGAGGTCCTGCAATCCGAAGCCCGACGGGCACCGTCGGGTGCCGGCGCCATCATCGGCGGCGTGCTGGGTGCCGTGGTCGGTAACCAGATCGGCCATGGTGGTGGTCGTGCCCTGGCTACCGGTGCCGGTGTCATCGGTGGTGCCGTCGCCGGCAATGCACTCGAAGGCAACCAGCGTGGCCCGATCGTGCAGACCTACCGGGTGTCTGTCGAGGTCGAGCACGGCGGCGTGCGCAGCTTTGACGTGCCGTCGCCGGGCGACCTGCGCATCGGCGACCGCGTCCGTATCCAGAACAACCAGCTGCAGCGCATGTGACATCCATTGCGTCACGCAACAAGGGCTGCCTTTCGGCAGCCCTTTGTGTTTTCAAGGCTAGTGCAGCAGAGTGCCGCCCGGCGTTGCCGGCTGCACCTTGAAGAAACCGGTGCCGGCGGTGCCACTGCCGATTTCGTCCTCGGTAGCCTCGCGCACGGCTTCCACCGTCAGGTGAATCCGCAAGGCGATGCCGGCCAGCGGATGGTTGCCGTCCAGCACCACGTGTTCGGGGTATATGTCGGTGACGCTGTAGAGCAGCTCCGGCGGCGGCATCGGGTCCATGCCGGCGGGCAGGGCGGTTCCATCGAATGTCATGCCTTCCTCGATCTCGGCCGGAAACCGGGTGCGCGGCTCCAGGAACAGCTTCTGGTCGTCGTAGTCGCCGAAAGCCTGTTCTGGTTCCAGGTGCAGGTCGAGCGTGTCGCCGACCTTGTGGCCTTGCAGGGCTTCCTCGATCTTTTCGAGCAGGTCGCCGCCGCCCAGCAGAAATTCGACGGGGCTTTCGAGAACATCGAGTTCTTCGCCCAGGGTATCGGTCAGGCGCCAGGTCAGCGCGACCACACATTGCGGGGTGATTTCCATAGGTGAGAATTGTCGCAGTTCGACCGACTGATCTCCATGACCGACATTCAAACGCCTCTTGCCCTGTTGGGCGGGCTTTCTGCCCAGACATTCATGCAACGCCACTGGCAGCGAAAACCGCTGCTGGTGCGCCAGGCGATTCCGGCTTCCGAGCTGCCTGCCACGCCGTCCCGCGCCCGCCTGTTCGCGCTGGCGGCGGACGAAAACGTCGAGTCCCGCCTGATCGTCCAGAAGGCCGGCGACTGGAGCATGCGTTCCGGCCCGGTGGGACGTCGTGCCTTGCCGGCGCTGACCCAGCCCGACTGGACGCTGCTGGTGCAAGGCGTGGACTTGCACGACGACGCGGCGCACGGCTTGCTGAACCAGTTCCGTTTCGTGCCGGGTGCCCGCCTGGACGACCTGATGGTCAGCTACGCCAGCGATGGCGGCGGCGTCGGGCCGCATTTCGATAGCTACGACGTGTTCCTGCTGCAGACGTCCGGCCGGCGTCGCTGGCGTATCGGCCGGCAGAAGAACCTGGCTTTGCGAGAAGGCATGCCGCTGAAGATATTGGCCGATTTCGAGCCCGAGCAGGAATTCATCCTGGAGCCCGGCGACATGCTCTACCTGCCGCCGCGTTACGCCCATGAAGGCGTGGCGGTGGGCGGTGACTGCATCACATGCTCCATCGGTTTTCGGGCGCCGCGCCGCGACGAAATGGCGCAGGAGATGCTGGAGCGCCTGGCGCAGGACGCGGTGGACGAAGAAGTTGAGAGCAAGCTCTATTCCGATGCCGCGACACCCGCGGTAGAAAATCCCGGAGCCGTGCCGCAAGGCCTGCGCGACTTCGCCGAAGCCGCGGTCGCACGCTTGCTGCAGGACCGCGATGCGCTGCCGCGCGCCCTGGGCGAATACCTCACTGAACCCAAAGCCAACGTATGGTTCGACGAGATCGAAGGTTTCAACGAGGAAGAGGACGACATCCCGTTGACCCGGCTGCGCCTGGACCGTCGCACCCGCATGCTCTACGACGAGCGCCACATCTTCATCAACGGTGAAAGTTACCGCGCCGCCGGGCGGGACGCCCGCCTGATGCGCGAACTGGCTGACCGCCGCGCCCTGGGCGACGACGCGCTGGCCAATGCCAGCGAAGACGCGCGTTCCCTCCTGCGCTCGTGGTGCGTTGCAGGCTGGGCACACAACCATTGAGCCCGGCAATCCGGTTTTGCAAACGCATGTGAATGCAGCAGGGCATGCGCGGATGCGGTTCCTATAATCGTTTCGGCTGGTACCTATCCATCAGCCGGCCGCGCGGGCATTTACACCTACTGACTACAAGCCGTGCGGCGGGTGCCATCGTTCGACTATTGAATCCATCCAAAGGAAGCATCGATATGAAGAAGTACCTCGTTCTCGCGACCCTCGTCGCCACCACCGCCCTCGTCGCCTGCGGCAAGAAGGAAGAAGTGGCTCCGGCTCCGGTTCCCGCTCCGGCTCCTGTCGAGGCACCGGCAGCCGTTCCGGCACCGGCACCGGCTCCTTCCACCGATGCGGCACCTGCCGCCGGCGGCGCGATGTCCGGCACACCTGCAACCGGTGCCGATGCGACAACCGGCACGGCTTCACCGACCACCGGCGCTGGTGCAGCAACCACCCCGAGCACCACCACGGGCAACGGCACCTCGGATGCCAACGACGCTGCCAAGAAAGCTGCCGACGCTGCTGCCGAAGCCGCCAAGAAGTAATTTCCGCCGACCCTTCGGGGCAAAGGAAAGCCACCTTCCTGAGGTGGCTTTTTTCATGGCGAAGACACCGGCCGTTTCAGACCGCCAGCCAGCCGGTTCCGTGCGTCGGATCCGCCACGATGATCTGTTCCGCCTGCCAGCCGAGCGCGGCGGAGAGCCCGGCCCGGGCCAGGTCGGGACGGTTGTTTCGTTCGCTCAGGTGGGCCGCCACCACGCAGTTCAGGCCGTCGTGCCGCAGCGCACCGGCCACTGCTGCGGCAGCGGCATTGGCCAAATGGCCGAAACGCCCGCTGACCCGGCGTTTTAGGAAGTCCGGATAGCGCGACTGGGCCAGCAGTTCGGGATCGTGGTTGGATTCCAGCATCAGCGCATGGCAGCCCTGCAGCTGCGCCAGCACATGTCCGCTGGCGTGGCCGAGATCGGTGAGTACGCCCAGGTGGCGGGCACCGTCCGAGCAGCGCAATTGCAGCGGCTCGCGCGCATCGTGAGGCACCGTGAAGGGCCGGAACTCGAAACCGCCCAGCGCCACCGTCTGCAGGTCGTGCACCACGTTCAGCAGGCCGTCGAAATCTGGCGCGCCGATGGCGGCAAAAGTGCCTTCGCTCATCCACACGGGGATCCGGTGTCGCACCGCCAGCGCCTGCGCGCAGCCGATGTGGTCGGAGTGTTCGTGGGTGATGAAGATGCCGTCGAGGTCGGCATAGCCCAGGCCCGCCAGGCCCAGCCGTTTTTCCAGCGTACGGATACCCAGGCCGCAATCGATCAGCAGGCGGCTGGTGGCGGCGCCGCTGCTGCCTTCCACCAAGGTGGCGTTGCCGGAACTACCACTGCCGAGATTACGGAACCTGAGCATTGCGCCTTGTGAAGTTACTTCAGGTCGTCCGCGATGACCTTGACGATCCGGTTGGCATCGGCTGCGACGGCCGGAGAACCACCTTCGCCCAGCACCGTGACGGTCGTGCCGCTGCCTTCGCCCCTGACGGCGATGCGGTAGCGCACCGGTGCCTGTGCGTCCGGGTTGCGGTTGAAGATCTTGCCAAGGAAACCCTGTTCCTTGCGATCGGCATTCGGCGCGACATAACGCACGAAATACACGCCCTGGCTGCGGTCGCGGTCTTCGACGGTGAAACCGGTGCGGTCCAGCGTCAGGCCGACCCGGCGCCATGCGCGGTCGAAGGGTTCGTTCAACTGCACGACCGGCGTGCCACCGACATTGGTGACCTGCGCGGAGGTGACCTGCGGCGCGGCGGCGGCGATCAGCTGCTTGGATTGCACTTCGTTGGCGCCGCCGAGCTTCACCATCAGGCGGCGCAGCATTTCGGCTTCGAGTTCCGGATCGCTCGGACGTGGCTGCCACACGGTTCGCTCTTCCATCTTGTTCGCCGAGGTGTAGACCTCCTGCATGCCGCGATGGCTGATGTAGATCTCTGTGGTGCCGTCGGGGCGGCGTTCCATGCGGGTGCGGAACTTGTCCCGTTCGCTGGTGGAATAGACCGAATCGAGCAGCTTGCCGATGGTCTGGCGCACGAAGTCCTGCGGCAGCTTGGCGCGGTTCTCGGCCCAGTCGGTTTCCATGATGCCCAGATTGGACTGGTCGATGGTCAGCAGGAAACCGCTGTCCACCCAGAAGTCGCGGGTCGGATCCCACAGCTTGTCGGCCGGCCGTTTGATCACCAGCCAGCGGGTGTTGCCGTCGCGTTCGATACGCACGTCGCCCAGGCTGCTTGGTGCGGTTTCGGCGGTGGCGGGCGAGGCAAGGGCCTGCGCGGCCTCGAAGCCGGCTGCCGACACGGCGGTACCGCCAGGCACCACATACCGAGAATCGCGGCTGAGCTGCGTCAGGTCGGGCGGCACTTCCAGTGTGGAGGTGGCGCGCTTCGCGCTCTTGTAGTTGATCTTTTCGTTGTCGAAAACGGTGCAGGCCGACAGGGCCACCACCAGGCCGAGACAGGCCAGGCGCGCGGCCGCGACGGTCGGAGTAACAGAACGGGTCACGGAAAATCCTTCTTTCGATCGGAAAAAATCATGCGCCGGGCGAGCAGGGAATGTGCCGCCGCAGCGTGTGTGATGCCAGGTCTCAGAGCAGGCCGGAGGCTTTGAGTGCCTGTTCGACGACTGGTTCATTGGCCGAAGACAGCGGTGTCATGGGCAGGCGCATGGTGCCACCACAGAGGCCCAGGCGCTGCATCGCCCACTTCACCGGGATCGGGTTGGCTTCGACGAACAGCTGCTTGTGCAGCGGCATCAGCTGGAACTGTATTTCCATGGCACGGCGGATGTCGCCGGCCAGTGCGGCCACACACAGCTGGTGCATCAGGCGGGGCGCCACGTTGGCGGTGACGCTGATGTTGCCCTGTCCGCCGCACAGCATCAGGGCGACAGCGGTCGGGTCGTCGCCAGAATACACGGCAAAACCCTTGGGCAGGTCGCGGATGAGCCACTGCGCACGCTCGATGTTGCCGGTCGCTTCCTTGATGCCGACGATGCCGGGCACCTGGGCGAGGCGCAGCACGGTGTCGTGCAACATGTCTGCAGCACTGCGGCCGGGTACGTTGTAGAGCACCACCGGCAGGTCGCCGACGGCTTCGGCGATGGCCTTGAAATGCTGGTACTGGCCTTCTTGCGTGGGCCGGTTGTAGTAAGGCACCACCTGAAGCTGGCTGTCGGCGCCGACACCCTTGGCAAACTTCGCCAGTTCGATGGCTTCACGGGTGGAGTTGGCACCGCAGCCAGCCATGATGGGTACGCGGCCCCTGGCCTGCTCGACCGACACGCGGATGATTTCGCAGTGTTCCTCGACGTCGACCGTGGGCGATTCGCCGGTGGTGCCGACCACGCCGATGCAATCGGTGCCTTCGTCGATATGCCAGTCGATCAGCTTGCGAAGCGCCGGGTAGTCGACGCTGCCGTCTTCGTGCATGGGCGTGACCAGTGCCACGATGCTGCCCGTCAAGGATGCTGAGGTAGAGCTCATGTTCGCGAAATGCCGTAAGCGGCCGTAAGTGGGCGAAGGGAAACGCGGGATTTTAGCCGCGCGGGTGTAAAGGCCCTGTGTGGGGTGTGAGAGTTTCTTCCAGTGCCGGGGCAGCGGGTGCGCCGTCTGCCGGAGCGCGCCGGGCGACGATGCGCTGCACGCGCCGCGGTGTCGGTAGCCAGCCGTCTTCGTAGGCGACGACATGCAGCCCCCGGCAGGCGCCCAGCAGTTCGCCGGGTGCCAGCAGAAATTCGGTGCGGGCCGGGCGGCCCACCGTCTCCTGTCCCTGGGCGAAGGTTTCATAGATCAGCAGGCCGCCGGGGGCCACGGCGGCCAGGATGGCGGGCAGCAGCGGGCGGTGCAGGTAGTTGGTGACCAGCACCGCGTCGAAGCGGCGGCCCGGCAGCGGCCAGGCGTCGGCTTCCAGGTCGGCCAGCAGGCCGGTGCCCGCCGCCTTTGCAGCGGCGACGGCATCAGGGGAGCGATCCACGCCGGTGACATCGACTCCGCGCGCCGCGAACCAGCGCAGGTGCCGGCCCGATCCGCAGGCCACGTCGAGCAGCGTGGCGCCGGCCGGCACCAGGTGTGCCCACCGGCGCACCCAGTCGGACGGCGGGGTGGTTTCCGGGATCGGAGCGGGGTCGGGTGGCAGGGGCATGGCGGACGCATTTTGCGCGAAGCCGGGCGGTGCCACTGATGCCGGATCCGGCACCGATTCATGCGGAGCCGAGCGGGCTACTGGATAAACGTACAGAGATTCTCGCGGCCTGACTACAATTCGACCCTTCCCCCGACCTCTGTCTGCCCCCATGGCCACTGCTCCCAGCGAATATTCCGAAGGCTCCATCCGCGTCCTCAAGGGCCTGGAGCCGGTCCAGCAGCGCCCGGGCATGTACACCCGCACCGACAACCCGCTGCATGTCATCCAGGAGGTGATCGACAACGCCGCCGACGAGGCGCTGGCCGGTCATGGCAGGAAGATCAGGCTCATCCAGCATGCCGACGGTTCGGTGAGCGTCGAAGACGACGGCCGGGGGATTCCCTTCGGCATGCATCCGGAAGAAGGTGCGCCGGTCATCGAACTGGTGTTCACCCGGCTGCACGCCGGCGGCAAGTTCGACAAGGGCAAGGGCGGTGCCTACAGCTTCTCGGGCGGCCTGCACGGTGTGGGTGTGTCGGTGACCAACGCGCTGGCGACCCGGCTCGAGGTGACCTCGTGGCGAGAGGGCAAGGTGGCGCGGCTGGTGTTCAGTGCCGGCTCCGTCATCGAATCGCTGGCGGTGCGCCAGCAGGCGGCGGGCGACCGCAAGCAGGGCACCACGGTGCGCGCCTGGCCCGACCCCAAGTATTTCGAATCGGCCAACCTCCCGCAGAACGAACTGGTGCACCTGCTGCGCAGCAAGGCGGTGTTGATGCCGGGTGTGTCGGTGACGCTGGTGCAGGAAAAGCACCAGGGCGCCGCCGAAATTCAGACCTGGCAATACAAGGGCGGACTGCGCGACTACGTGCTGCAGACGCTGCACGGCGAGCCGGTGATCCCGGTGTTCGAAGGCGCCGGTTTTGCGGACAAACAGAACGAGACCTTTGCCGAAGGCGAGGGTGCGGCCTGGGCAGTGGCGTTCACCGAAGACGGCGCGCCGGTCCGCGAGAGCTATGTCAACCTGATCCCCACCAGTGCCGGCGGCACGCACGACAGCGGCCTGCGCGACGGCCTGTTCACGGCAGTCAAGGGGTTCATCGAACTGCACGCGCTGCTGCCCAAGGGCGTCAAGCTGATGCCCGAGGACGTCTTCGCCCGCGCGAGTTATGTGTTGTCGGCCAAGGTGCTGGACCCACAGTTCCAGGGCCAGATCAAGGAACGCCTCAACTCGCGTGATGCGGTGAGGCTGGTGTCCTCCTTCGTGCGGCCGGCGCTTGAGCTGTGGCTGCACCAGCATGTCGAATACGGCAAGAAGCTGGCGGAACTGGCCATCCGCGCGGCACAGAGCCGGCAGAAAGCCGGCCAGAAGGTCGAGAAACGGCGCGGTTCGGGCGTGGCCGTGCTGCCCGGCAAGCTGACGGATTGCGAAAGCCGCGACATCGCCCACAACGAAGTCTTCCTGGTCGAGGGCGATTCGGCCGGAGGCAGTGCCAAGATGGGCCGCGACAAGGAATGCCAGGCGGTGCTGCCGCTACGCGGCAAGGTGCTCAACACCTGGGAAGTCGACCGCGACCGCTTGTTCGCCAATACCGAAATCCACGACATCTCGGTGGCCATCGGTGTCGACCCCCACGGCCCCAACGACACCCCCGACCTGTCCGGCCTGCGCTACGGCAGGGTCTGCATCCTGAGCGATGCCGATGTGGACGGCTCGCATATCCAGGTGCTGCTGCTGACGCTGTTCTTCCGCCATTTTCCCAAGCTGATCGAAACTGGGCACGTCTATGTGGCCCGCCCGCCGCTGTACCGCGTCGACGCGCCCGCGCGCGGCAAGAAGCCGGCCGCCAAGGTGTATGCGCTGGACGAAGGTGAACTCACCGCCATCCTCGACAAGCTGCGCAAGGACGGCGTGCGTGAAGGTGCCTGGAGCATCAGCCGATTCAAGGGCCTCGGCGAAATGAGCGCTGGCCAGCTGTGGGAAACCACACTCAACCCCGATACCCGTCGCCTGATGCCGGTCCGGCTCGGCCTGCTCGACAACAGCCAGACCGAACAGCGCATCACCAAGCTGATGGGCAAGGGCGAAGCCGCAGCCCGCCGGGAACTGATGGAACTGCACGGCGACGAAGTCGAGGTCGACATCTGAGGCCGATGCGCAACATGCCCGGCATGCACCTGCTTTTGCGTCGCCCGCGGCTGCTCGCTGCGGCGGCCGGCGTGTGCCTGGCGCTGTCCGGTGCGCCCGCCTGGGCGGCAATCGACATGTGGGGCTGGGTCGACAGCTACGGCACCGCGCATTTCGCGCGCGAGCAGGTCGACGCGCGGTACAAGCTGCTGTTCACGTTCCGCGAAGAGTTCGACTCGGCCGAGATCGCCGCCGCGCCATCGCAGCCCGGCGAAGCTCCCACCGCCTCGCTCCAGCGGATGCGTGGGCTCATCGCATCCTCGCCTGCGGTCAAGGCCGTCGGTGCCCATCTGCGCACGGCCGCCACCGCCGCCGGGCTCGACATCGAATTGCTACAGGCGCTGATCGCCGCCGAATCGGGTTTCGACGCGGCAGCCGTTTCCTCGCGCGGCGCGGTCGGCCTGATGCAGTTGCTGCCCACCACGGCCCGACAGTACGGGGTGATCGACGGGGAGCAGCAGCCCATCGCCCGCAAGCTGATGGATCCTGCCGTCAACATCCGTGCCGGCACCCGGCACCTGCGCTACCTGGTCGACCTGTTTCCCGGCCAGCTCGAACTGGCCCTGGCCGCCTACAACGCGGGCGAGGGCGCGGTGCAACGCGCCGGCAACCGCATTCCCAATTACCCAGAAACGCAGAACTACGTGAAGACGGTGATGCAGCTCTACCGCGCGCTCAAGCCGGTCGAGGCCCTGCTTCCGGCCACGCCCAGGCGGGTCCAGATGACCCTGCCGGCCGGCGCGCCCGCTTCCGTACCGACTGCCGAATTTCCAAAGCGATGACCGATCAAAACACCCTGGACCTGGCGCCCGTGCCCGGCGACGACCAGAACCCCGACCTGGCCACCTACGCCGAACGCGCCTATCTCGAATACGCGCTTTCGGTGGTCAAGGGCCGTGCCCTGCCGGACGTCTGCGACGGCCAGAAGCCGGTGCAGCGCCGCATCCTCTATTCGATGGAGCGCATGGGACTGGGCTTTTCCGGCGCCAATGCAACGCAGGGTGCCAAGCCGGTGAAAAGCGCCCGGGTGGTGGGCGACGTGCTGGGCCGTTTCCATCCGCACGGCGACCAGGCCGCCTACGACGCGCTGGTGCGCATGGCGCAGGATTTTTCGCAGCGTTATCCGCTGATCGACGGCCAGGGCAATTTCGGCAGCCGGGACGGCGACGGCGCCGCCGCCATGCGTTACACCGAAGCCCGGCTGTCACGCATCACCCGGCTGCTGCTCGAAGAGATCGACCAGGGTACGGTCGACTTCATACCCAACTACGACGGCTCCACCGAAGAACCCCGCCAGTTGCCCGGCCGCCTGCCTTTCGTGCTGCTCAATGGCGCATCGGGCATCGCGGTGGGTCTGGCGACCGAAATTCCCAGCCACAACCTGCGCGAGGTGGCGGACGCCTGCGTGGCCCTGATCAAGCAGCCGCAGTTGTCCGACGAAGACCTGTTCCTGAAGATTCCCGGCCCGGACTATCCGGGCGGCGGCCAGGTCATCAGCCCGGCTGCCGACATCGCCGACGCCTATCGCAGCGGACGCGGCAGCCTGAAGGTGCGGGCGCGCTGGAAAATCGAGGAACTGGCACGCGGCCAATGGCAACTGGTGGTCAACGAACTTCCGCCAGGCGTCAGCTCGCAGCGGGTGCTGGAAGAGATCGAGGAAATCAGCAACCCCAAGATCAAGACCGGCAAGAAGGCCCTGACGCAGGAACAGCAGCTGGGCAAGGCCACGCTGCTCGGCGTGCTGGACGCGGTGCGCGACGAATCCAGCAAGGACGCCGCGGTGCGCCTGGTGTTCGAGCCCAAGACCGGCCGCACGCCCCAGGCCGAACTCATCTCCATCCTGCTGTCGCAGACCTCGCTGGAAACCTCGGCGCCGATCAACATGACCATGGTGGGCCTGGACGGCCGGCCAGTGCAGAAGTCGCTGCGCCAGATGCTGGTCGAGTGGATCGAGTTCCGCCAGCAGACGGTGCAGCGTCGTTCGCAGCATCGGTTGCAGAAGGTGCTGGACCGGGTGCACATCCTCGAGGGGCGGCAGATCGTGCTGCTCAACATCGACGAGGTGATCGCCATCATCCGGCAGGCCGACGAACCCAAGGCCGCGCTGATCGCACGTTTCAACCTGTCCGACCGGCAGGCCGAAGACATCCTCGAAATCCGCCTGCGCCAGCTGGCCCGGCTGGAAGCCATCAAGATCGAACAGGAGCTTTCGAACCTGCGCGAAGAACAGGCCAGGCTCGAAGAGATCCTGGCCAACCCGAATTCGCTGCGCCGACTGATGGTGAAAGAGATCGAGGCCGACGCCAAGCAGTTCGCCGATCCGCGCCGCACGCTCATCCAGGCCGAAAAACGCGCCGTGGCGGAGGTGCGGGTGGTCGACGAACCGGTGACGGTGGTGGTGTCGCAGAAGGGCTGGGTGCGGGCGCGCACCGGCCACGGGCACGATCCGGCGGGTTTCGCCTTCAAGGCCGGCGACGGGCTGTACGGCACCTTCGCCTGTCGCACGATCGACGTGTTGCTGGTGTTTGGCGGCAACGGCCGGGTGTACAGCGTGCCGGTGGCGGCGCTGCCCAATGCGCGCGGCGACGGCCAGCCCATCGGCACGCTGGTCGAACTCGAAAGCGGCACCCAGCCGATGTTCTATTTCGCCGGCCCCGTCGGCGCGGCGCTGCTGCTGGCCGGATCGGGCGGCTACGGGTTTATCGCCAATGTCGAAGGCATGGTTTCACGCAACCGCTCGGGCAAGACCTTCGTCACCCTGGGCGAGGGTGAAACCCTGTGCCGGCCCAGCCTGGCGATGCTGCCTGCGGGTGCCCAGCAAGCCGGCACCGAACCGCTGCCGCCGGCCACGCATGTGGCTTGCGCTTCGGTCGGCGGCCGCATCCTGACTTTCGAGATCGCCGAACTCAAGCTGATGGAGAAGGGCGGTCGCGGCCTGATGCTGATCGATCTGGAAGACAAGGATTCGCTGGCAGGAGCCGCCGCCTACACCCGCAGCGTTCGTATCGCCGGCCTGGGCCGCGGCGGCAAGGAACGCGAGGAAACGCTGGAGATCCGGTCCCTCAACAATGCCCGGGCGCTGCGCGGCCGTAAGGGCAAGGCTGCCGACCTGGGCTTCAAGCCGGCGTTGGTCGAACGGGTGCTCTGACCGCTACAGCGGCACGACCACCGCCGGGTTGAGTTCCAGTTCGGCCTGCACCAGCCGGGGCAGGCGATCGCAGAGCTGCCGCAGGTCGTGGGTCATGGGCCGGTCGAGGTAGTGCAGTGCGGACGGTGGCATTCGTACGTCATGCGTCCGGGCCGCGGTGGCCGACGGCGTCGAAGCCGCCACCAGCCGTTCCAGCGGCATCAGGTGTACATGGCCCTGCAACACGTTCTGCACCGCACCTCCGTCGCCCTGCAGGCGCCGGTTGAATTCGGTTATTTCTTCCGGCGTGAGCAGGCTCAGCGAATGCTCCGACACCTGGCCTTCGACCTGCGGCGCACGTTCGCGCATGCGCGTGGCGTATCGCTCCCTCAGCGCCTGGGTGGCCGGGCCGAATTGCAGGTCGTTGTAGTCCAGGCACAGGGCATAGGTCTGCGGGCCGCGGCCAGGCTCGGTCACCGGGACGCTGCCCAACAGCACCGTCGCGTGGACTGCGTATTGCTCGCAACGCGTGTCGGCCGACGGCGGCAGCGCACTGGTGACGAACTGCACCGGCCCTCGCTGCAGACGGGCCTGCAACTGTCCGATCGTCGGGCTCTCGATTCGCCGCAGGTGTTCGGTCTGCAGATGGCCCTGCGGATACAAGCCCAGCAGCGTGTGCAGCGAATGCCGGATGCTGTTGTCATAGCCCTGAAACAGCCCGTTTTCCAGGGCATGCCGTGTGCTGGCGTTTTCCATGAGCGCCAGAAAGGTGGAATGGGTGCAGTAACCGGCCCGGCCCGACGTCTGGCTGCCGGGTGAAAGCCGGGCGGAAACATCCGGCGCCGGCCAGCCGAGGGATTGCGCGCCGATGCGTGGCAGGGCGTGACGTAGCAGTTGCATGACAGGGCCTTTCGTTTCAGGGCCTCGAAGCCTGCGCCCGCCCGGTATCGCCCACCGACGGCGCCACGAAACACCAGGAGCGGCGGCGAAACCCCGCAAGCCCTTCCGGCCTGCGCGCCTGTTTCAGCGTTCGCCGGAGCCGATGCCGGTCATCACCGGGGTGGCGGCGCGGCGTGCATCGATCCAGGTTTCGAGCGCATCCACTCGCATCGGCCGTGCGAAGTGGTAACCCTGCAGTTCATCGCAGCCCAGCAGCTTGAGCTGATGCGCGACTGCGAAGTTTTCCACTCCTTCGGCCACCACACCCAGGCCCAGGTTGTGGCCCAGCGCCATGATGGCTCGCACGATGGCGAGGTCGGTGGTGTCGCCCAGCAGGTCCTGCACGAATGACTTGTCGATCTTGAGTTTGTCGATCGGGAAACGTTTCAGGTAGGCCAGGCTCGAATATCCGGTGCCGAAGTCGTCGATGGAAAAACGCACGCCCAGCCGCCGCAGGGCGGCCAGGCCCTGGCCGGCTGCGCCGGCGTTTTCCATCAGCTGGGTCTCGGTGATTTCCAGTTCGAGCAGTTGCGGGTCGATGCCGCTGTTGGTGGTGAAGTCGCTCAGGTAGTCGAACAGCGCGGGATCCGTCAGTTGCGCGGCGGAAATATTGACCGACAGCGAAATCAGCGGCCGGCGCTGCGTTTTCCAGCGCTTGAGCAGCATGCAGGCTTCCTGCATCGCCCACAGCCCCAGCGGGCGGATCAGGCCGGTTTCCTCGGCGATGGGAATGAACTCGATCGGCGGGATGGAGCCCAGCTCGGGGTGGGTCCAGCGCATCAGGGCCTCGGCGCCGACGACCTGGAGGGTGCGGGCGTCGATGCGTGGCTGGTAGTGCATTTCGAGTTCGCCGCGCTCCTGCGCCTGGCGCAGCAGTTGTTCGAGGGTGCGGCGTTCGCGCGCCAGCTTGTCCAGCTCGGAAGAGAAGAACCGGTAATGGTCGCGGCCGGACGACTTGGCCTCGTACATGGCCGCGTCGGCGCGGCGCATCAGTTCGTCGATGTCCTGGCCGTCCTCGGGGTAGACCGCGACGCCGATGCTGCACGACACCCGCAGTTCGTGGCCCTCGCCGTCGTGCGGTGCGCGGATCAGCGGAATCAGCCGCTCCTCGATGATGTCCCGGATCTCGCTGGCGTCGCGCACGTTGCGCAGGATCACCACGAACTCGTCGCCGCCCTGGCGGCTCACCGTGTCGTCGTTGCGCACCGCCTGCATCAGCCGGCCGGCGACCGAACGCAGCAAGGCATCGCCCACGTGGTGGCCCAGCGTGTCGTTGACCGACTTGAAGCGGTCGAGGTCGATGAACAGCACGGCCACCCGGTCGTCGCTGCCATGCGCCATCTGCAGCGCCTCGGCCAGCCGCGCCACGCACAGGGAGCGGTTGGGCAGTTCGGTCAGCACGTCGTGATCGGCCAGGAACTGCACCCGCTCCTCGGTGCGCTTGCGTTCGGTGATGTCCACCGAAATGCCGATGTAGTGCGAGATGGCGCCGTGGCCGCCGGCCGTGCGGACCGCCGACACCATCAGCCAGGCCGGGTAGCTGGTGCCGCCGCGCCTGCGGAACAGCACCTCGCCCTGCCAGGCGCCGCGTTCGGTGGCCGAATTTCCGATCCGGGTCTTGAGCGGCAGGCCGCCGCTTTCCTCGACCAGCGAAGAGAAGTCGCGGCCCAGCACCTCGTAGACCTCCAGGCCGGTGCTGCGGCAGAAAGCGACATTGACGCTGACCACCTTCTGCTCGTCGTCCATGATGGCGATGCCTTCGGACGAGGCTTCGAACACCTTGGACCACAACTCCAGCCGCTGCTCCATCTGCTTGAGCAGGTTGACCGGGGTGAAAGCGGTCAGCACCGCGTCCTGGCCCTGGAAAATCAGCCTTCTGGCCGACAGCACGGCCCAGGTCGATTCGCCGCCGGCGTTCCAGCGCACCTCGAATTCGTCCACCGCGCCACGGTCGGCCAGCTGCTGGAAGAAACGGGCGCGCACGCCGGTTTCCAGCTTCTTGCCCCAGGGGTCGCTGGTGATGCCGTCGAGCCAGGGCACCGCCGGCGCGTTGGCATGCAGCACGTCGTGGCGCGGAATCGAAGTGACCACCATGGCGATGGGCACGGCCTCGACGATCTCCAGCTGCGCGGCCGCGGCCCGTTCGCGCGCTGCCAGCTCCTGCTGGTTCTCGCGTTCCCGGCCGAGCTGGGCCAGCATTTCGTTGAAGGCCGTGACCAGCATGCCGATCTCGTCGCGGCTGTTCCAGTCGGCACGCAGTTCGTAGTTGCCGCTGCTGCGCACGTTGTCGGCCACGCGTGCCAGGTGGCGCAGGGGGCGCGCGATCTGCTGGGCCACCGCATACACCAGGCTCAGGATGCAGAACAGCAGCAGCAGGGCGGTGCCGAGGTGCATGAACATGCGGGTGAACAGGGTGTCGATGCGCTCGGACAGCAGGGTGTCGAGTTCACTGGCGTTGCGGATCCAGGTGCGGTCCAGCTCGTACAGCAGGGTGGACCGCGCGGCCTGCAGCTGCGCCAGATCGCGCGGCCCGGCGTCGGGTCCGGCCAGCCGCTGCACGATGGCCAGGAAGTCGGCCAGTGCGTCGGCCATGCTCTGGCGGCCGGGGTCGAGCGCGGCACGCAGGGCGGGAGAGCCGGCTGCGAACACTTGCAGGTAGTCGGACCGGATGCCCATCGCCGCGGCGTCGATGCGGCCGGCCAGGATCAGCAGTTCGGAGCGGCGTTCGCCGTAGGCCTGGGCGCGCGAACCGGTGCCTTCGAGCGTGCGCATGGTGTCGTCGATCACCTCCAGCAACTCGGGGAAACGCAGCACCACCAGGGACATGGTGTAGTAGCTGTCGAGGTCCGGGTCGAGGATCAGGTTCGACTGGTTGCCCACGGTCGTGAGCAGTTCGCGAGCCGAACGCAACATGTCCCGGCTGACCAGGTCGGTGGTCGCGGTGTTGGGGTTCTGCCGGGCGGCGGCGGCGCGTAGCCAGTTGCGTTCGAACAGGGCGCTGGCCTCGGCCGAATGCAGCGCGGAATCGTGTTTCCTGCGGAGTTCGTTGAAACGCTGCATCGCCGCGTCCGGCTGCTCCACCTGCGACTTGTACGGCAGGAAGGGCATGAGCAGGAGCTCCCGCACGCCGGCGCTGTACGCGCTGCCGACGGCTTCCTTGCGGGCGAAGTCGATCGACAGGTACTTCTCGTTGATGAGAATCCCGGAAACGAAGATCACCGCGCTCAGGTCGAGCAGGTAGATGAGGGTCAGCTTGCGGCCGACCGACAGCTTGCCGAGCCAGCGGCTCAGACGGCCGCTGTTCGACCGGCGGACGCCGTGGCCCGCACGGACGTCCCGCTCTGGTTGCGAAATGACGATCTCCTGTGGAATCCGGTCGATCGCCGGTCAGGCCGCTGTCGGCACGAGGAACTCGCGGCTGATGTGGGCGCCGAGTTCATTCACGCGGTCCAGGAACTGCGTCAGGAATGCATGCAGGCCGGTGGCCAGGATTTCGTCGATATGGCCGAACTGCAGCTCGGCGCGCAGCTTGCCGGCCTTGCGCTGGCTCATGCTCATGTCGGCACCCGGCAACACGGCTTGCAGGTTGCTCACCACTTCGTTCAGGCTGGCGTGCAGCGAACGGGGCATGTCCGCCCGCAGGATCAGCAGTTCGGCGACCCTTTCGGGCCGGATCACGTCGCGGTAGACGCGGCGGTAGATCTCGAAGGCCGAGACGCTGCGCAGCACTGCGCTCCAGTGATAGAAGTCATATTCCTGCTCGTCGTTGTCGTTGGTCAGGCCGATGAAATCGTTGTGCATGGCGTGGAACTTGGTGTCCACCAGGCGGGCCGTGTTGTCCGCGCGTTCCAGGAAAGTGCCGATGCGCATGAAATGCAGTGCCTCGTCCATCAGCATGGTGCCCACCGACACGCCGCGCGACAGGTGCGAGCGGTATTTCACCCATTCGAAAAAGGCGCCGGGGTCGCGTTCGAAGTCGCCGGCCCGCAGCATGCGGTTGACTTCGAGCCAGGTCGCGTTCTGGGTCTCCCAGGCCTCGGTCGTCAGGGTGCCACGCACGGCACGTGCGTTTTCTCGGGCGGCTTTCAGGCACGAGATGATGGATGACGGATTGTCCTCGTCGCGCACCATGAAGTTCATCACCTGCGCCGGCCTGATGTCGCCGTGCAGGGCCTGATAGGCGGGCAGCAGTTCGCTGATGGTCAGCAAACCCTGCCAGCCGATCTGCGCCGCTTCTGCGGATTGCGGAAGCAGGGCGGTTTGATAGTTGACGTCCAGCATGCGCGCGGTGTTTTCTGCGCGCTCGGTGTATCGGGACATCCAGAAGAGATGGTCAGCGGTTCTGCTCAGCATGCTTGTGTGCTCTTCTATTTTCAGACTTCTAAAACCCAGGTGTCCTTGGTGCCGCCGCCTTGCGACGAGTTGACCACCAGGGAGCCGTCCTTCAGGGCCACGCGGGTCAGACCGCCCGGCACCATCTGGACCTCCTTGCCCGACAGCACGAAAGGCCGCAGGTCGATGTGACGCGGCGCGATGCCGCTCTCGACATAGGTCGGGCAGCTCGACAGGCTCAGCGTGGGCTGGGCGATGTAGCCGCTGGGGTTGGCCAGGATGGCCCGCCGGAAATCCTCGATCTCGGCCGTGGTGGACGCCGGGCCGACCAGCATGCCGTAGCCGCCAGCGCCGTGGACCTCCTTCACGACCAGGTCCTTGAGGTTGTCCAGGATGTACTTCAGTTCATCCGGGTTGCGGCCCATGTGGGTCGGCACGTTCTTCAGAATGGGTTGTTCGCCCAGGTAGAACTCGATCATCTTCGGTACGTAGGCGTAGATGGCCTTGTCGTCGGCCACGCCGGTTCCCACCGCATTGCAGATTGCGACGTTGCCCGCGCGGTAGGCGCCGATCAGTCCGGCCACGCCCAGCGTGGAGTTGGGGCGGAACACCAGCGGGTCGAGGAAGTCGTCGTCCACCCGGCGGTAGATCACGTCGACACGTTTCGGGCCGCGGGTGGTGCGCATCCAGACGAAGTCGTCCTTGACGAACAGATCCTGTCCTTCGACCAGCTCGATGCCCATCTGCTGCGCCAGGAAGGCGTGCTCGAAATAGGCGCTGTTGTACATGCCGGGCGTGAGCACCACGCAGGTCGGGTCGGGTGTGGCCGGCGGCGCCGAGGCACGCAGGGTCTCGAGCAGCAGGTCGGGATAGTGGGCCACCGGCGCCACGCGGTGCTGGCTGAACAGGTCGGGGAACAGCCGCATCATCATCTTGCGGTTTTCGAGCATGTACGACACGCCGGATGGCACCCGAAGGTTGTCTTCCAGCACGAAGTATTCGCCGTTGCCTTCGGCATCCGGCGCCCGCACGATGTCGATGCCGGCGATGTGCGAATAGATGTGGCGCGGTACGTCGACACCCATCATCTCGGGCCGGAACTGGGCGTTCTGCAGCACCATGTCGGCCGGGATCACACCGGCGCGGATGATTTCCTGGTCGTGATAGACGTCGTGCAGGAACCGGTTGAGCGCGGTGACCCGCTGCACCAGTCCACGTTCCATGCGAGCCCATTCGTGGGCCGGGATGATGCGGGGGATCAGGTCGAAGGGGATGAGGCGTTCGGTGCCCGAGCCGTCCTCGTCCTTGGCGCCGTACACGGCAAAGGTGATGCCGACTCTCCGGAAGATGACCTCTGCTTCGCTGCGTCGCCGCAGCATGGTGTCGGGCGGCTGCTGGGCCAACCAACGGTCGTAGGTCTTGTAGTGGTCGCGCACCTGGCCCGGTTCGGGCGGCAGGGTGGCATACATCTCATCGAATTTCCGCATAGAAAGGGCGTTCTCCTGCCGACCCAGGTAGCAAGTTCCAGGCCGGCGATGGTTGTCGGACGATGCCGGGACGGGCCCTGTCGGCCATGTTTGCGTCGAGGACATTCCTCACTGAACATTGTGCTGCCAGTAATGGGGTTCCCGGTCACGTTCGCAAACATTCGTTGCAGGTCTTATGGAACTCCAGGTTGCCGCGCCGCAGTGAACGGTGTCGAGCCAGTGGATACCCTGCTGCCGGTAACGGGCCCGGGCCTCGGGCGTCGGATGACCGAAGCGGTTGCGATAGCCCGCCTGGGCCAAGGCCGATTGAGGTGAAACCGCCGCCAGGAAACGGCTGCTCGACGAACCCCGGCTGCCGTGGTGCGGCACCAGCAGCCAGTCGGCTGAAAGCGCGGCGCCTGACACCAGCAGCCGCGACTCTTCGGCCTCGGATATGTCGCCGGTCAGCAGGGCGGCTCGTCCGCCGGCTTCGATGCGAAGAACGCAGCTCAGGGCGTTGCTGCTGGTGCCGCCCGGATAGTCGGCGGCGGGCGGCCACAAGACACTGAAGTCGACACCGTCCCATTGCCACCGCTGTCCTGCTTCGCAGCGGGTAGCCTGCCGCAGGTGCTGCAGCGGGTGTCCCGGTTCGATGGAACTGAGCAGTGCGGCCTGCGGTTGCTGCTTCAGCACCGCCACGGCACCGCCGGCATGGTCGTTGTCGCGGTGGCTCAGCACGACGGTGTCGAGACGCTGGCCCATCGACTGCAGCAGGGGCACCACCAGGCGCTGGCCGGCATCGCTTTCGGCGCTGTAGCGCGGACCGGTGTCGTACAGCAGCGCGTGGCCGGCGGTGCGCACCAATACGGCGGAACCCTGGCCGGCATCCAGTGCGATCAGCTCGAAACTGCCCGGTGCTGGTGCCGGCGTCGTCCACAGCAAGGCGGGAAACAGGGGCGAAACGCCCAGCAGGCGCCAGCGCCATGGCAGCGGCAGGCAGAGCAGCACGCCTCCGGCGACCGCAAATGCCGCGACCCAGACTGGTGCGGTCGGCCTTGAAACACTCGCGAAGGGCAGGGCCGCCAGCCATTGCAGCGGCATTTCCATCCACCGGACCGCCCACGCCGCCAGATCCCACAGGGGATGAATCCACACGCCCAGCAAAGCCATCGGGGTGACTACCAGCGTGGTCCAGGGAATCGCCAGCAGGTTGGCGGGCAGCCCGACCAGCGAAACCTGACCGAACAGCAGCAGGCCGAGCGGTGCCAGCGACACGGTGACCACGATCTGTTCGTGCAGCAGGCCGTGCAGCGGGGCCAGCCAGCGGCCCCGTCCCTGCGGCGCAGGTTCGCCGGATGGCGGACCGCTGGCGAACAGCACACCCACCGCCACGAAACTCAGCCAGAAACCGGCCTGTTGCAGCGCCCACGGATCCAGCGCCACCGCGCCGGCACCGGCCAGCAGCCATGCGTGCGGCCACGGCCAGCGCCGCCCCGACAGCCGCAGCCCGGCGACGATTGCGAGCATGAACACGGTTCGCTGCGATGGCAGGCCGCCACCGCTGAACAAGGCATAGACCGCTGCCAGCGCCACGCCCCCGGCCAGCGCAGCGTGCTGTGCCGGCCAGAACAGGCACAGCCGCGAAGATCGCCGCCAGAGCCAGCCCGTCGCGAGCGCCGCCAGCCAGGCAAACATGGTGATGTGCAGGCCAGAGATCGACATCAGGTGGGCCACACCGGTGGCGCGAAACACATTCCAGTCGCCCTGGGTGATGGCCTGCTGGTCGCCGGTGATCAGCGCCGCGACCACGCCGGCCGCGCGCCGGCGCGATGCTGTGGCATCGGGGTCGCCTGCCGCAGCCCCGGCCAACCTTGCCATCACCGCATCCCGTATTGATTGCCGAAGCCGCTCGACCGGATGGCGCCACGGCTTGTCGTCCAGCAGCCGGGGCGTCTGGCTGGCGCGGTCCATTCTTACGCTGCCCAGCGCCTGCAGACCCTGCTGCCAGGCGCGGAGTTCGTAATCGAAGCCTTGCGGATTGCGGGTTCCGTGCGGCGCCTTCAGCCGCACCATCAGCCGCCAGCGCTGGCCGGCCCGCAGGTCCGGCGCGTCGGATACATCGGCGGCGCCGGTTTCGGTCGACCACCAGCCCAATTCGATCAGCGGCGGCACCCGGGCCGCGGCGCCATCGCGCTCGGCGACCTCGGGCGCGAAGTGAAAACGTGTGCCCTGGGCCGACAACTGCGGCATGGCGACCAGGGTGCCGGTCAGCAGCAGGTCTTCACCTTCGAGAGCGGGCGCAAGTGCCTGCGCGGCGAATGCGGTGGCGCGCAGACCGGTGATTGAAAAGCTGGCCAGCGATGCCACCGCCGCAACGACGCAGGCACGACCCGCCCGCCTCCCGCGGTCCGCGCGCCCCCGGGATGCCGGAAGCAACAGCATCGCCATGACGAGGACAAAGACCACGACCAGCAAAGCCGCATAAATGGTGGCAGGCCATAAACGCGCCTGCCTCAACTGGCAGCCGCTGCCCAGCACTACTCCACATAACAAGGGTGTCCATATCGTGATACCCGTATGGGCGGGCGAATATCCATACGGATGCTCGATGGATGCATCTATTAATACTGGGGTGTCTTTCATGCGCTCGCTTATTTGCTGGCGCATCATCGGGCCGGGCTGCGAAATTCAATCCAGATGAATTGTGAATCTTCTGGTGTTGTGCATTCCGATGCTGTCGATGTCAGTGAATGCAGTTGCGGCGCCGGTTGAAGCACTGGCGTCTGAATGGCGGTGGGCCGTCGGCGGCGCCAGGTCTTTATGGGGTAATGCCGCTACACGATACGGTCGGATTTTCGCTCGCGGTCATCAAGCTGCAGGAATGCGGCTTATCCGGGATCAATATCAGCATCGGCAGTAACCAACAGCAGTTCCCGCCGTTTGCGAGTATCGAGAATGCCTGCGTGGCGCTGGTGGGAGGCGGCATTCCCACGCTGGTGACATCCAAAAACATTGCCCTGCGTTTTGCTGCTGCTGCTGGCTTTCGGGCCGGTGGTCACTGCCGTCGCCTTGCGTTTCAAAGCCGGCTTTGCCGGGCATCCGGTTTTGTCGGCCGTCATGGGTATCAGTGCCATCAGCTTGCTGGTGATTGCTTTTTCGATGAAAAAGGGCAGCGTCGATATTCGGGAGAACAGGTCATCGTTTACTCCACTTTTTATCACCAGCGGTTTCCGGTGGAGAAAATCACCCGTGTCGTTTTGCGGGTGCAGGGCGCGGCGGACGACCCGGTCGGCAAGCGGATCGACGGTGTGGGTCTGCAAGGTTTTCAGTCGGGTTGGTTTGCCTCCGAACTGGGTGGAAGGATATTCGTGGATCGCAATGGCGGCGATTATCTTCTGATATTCGTGGATGGTGTGGCGACTGCTGCCCTGGGGTTTTCCTATAACGAAGCGGCGCTACCTGTGCCGAAGGCCGGGTTACCGGCGGCTGGAGGCGCGAAATGAACCGGCGTTCGGCCGCCGGGCCATCTTTGCTTTCTGCTGTCAGCGCTGTCAGCGACGCCGGCGACGCCGGCAAAGGCCGCAACCACCGACGAGCAGGCCGAATACCTTTATTTCCTTCAGGAACGCGAGCGCACCCAGGCGCTGGCGGCCGCGCAACTGGTGCTGGCCGAGTTCGACTCGCTGCCCACGGATGCCCGCCGACTCGCCGGTGTCTACCTTCGTTTTTTGCCCAACCTGCCGGACGGCCAGTACGCCATCGTGGTTTTCGACACGGTATTCGGGCCGCCGTCGCCTGCTCCGCTGCTGCATGCGGAACAGCTCACGCTGGCCCGCGACCCCTCCCGGGGTTCGGTGTGGGAGCTTTTCGACCACTACCTCGGCCTCCACCCGTTCTACAAATACTGACGCCTGGGAATCGCGGAGCGCCCGCTACGGGCTTGCCTCTTGCTAGTATGTTTGGACCGGCCGCCGACGGCTTTCTCCTGGCACGGCCCCTTCTTTTCGTCAGCAAAGCATCCACCGCGAATGACTATCCACGCAGCTCTGCACCACGTCACCCATTACAAATACGACGCACCCGTCCTGCTGGGCCCACAGGTGGTCCGTCTCCGGCCGGCGCCGCATTGCCGAAGCAACGTCATTTCGTATTCCCTGAAGATCGAACCGGCCGATCACTTCGTCAACTGGCAGCAAGACCCGTTCGCAAATTATCTGGCGCGCCTGGTCGTGCCGGAGCCGACGCGTGAATTCAAGGTGACCGTCGACCTGGTGGTCGAGATGGCGGTCTACAACCCCTTCGATTTCTTCCTGGAGCCCGAGGCCGAAAAGTTTCCTTTCGCCTATGCGCCCGCCATCGGGGAAGAACTGGCCCAGTACCGTGTGCCTGAGCCGGCCACGCCGTTGGTCGTCGAATACCTGAAGAAGGTGGACCGCACACCCAAGCCGACCATCGATTTCCTGGTCGCCATGAACCAGATGGTGCAGGGCGATGTGCGCTACCTGATCCGCATGGAACCCGGCGTGCAGACGCCGGAAGAAACGCTGGAGAAAGCCTGCGGTTCCTGCCGCGACTCGACCTGGCTGCTGGTGAACCTGATGCGTCACATGGGACTGGCGGCGCGTTTCGTGTCGGGTTACCTGATCCAGCTGACGCCCGACGTGAAGGCGCTTGACGGTCCTAGCGGCACCGACCATGACTTCACCGACCTGCACGCCTGGTGCGAGGTTTACCTGCCCGGCGCCGGCTGGGTCGGGCTGGACCCGACTTCAGGCCTGTTCGCCGGTGAAGGCCACGTGCCTTTGGCCGCCACGCCCACGCCGGGCAGCGCGGCGCCCATCGAAGGTTCCTACAGCGGCATCGCGGAGGTCGAGTTCCACCACGAGATGACGGTCACGCGTGTGCATGAATCGCCGCGTGTCACCCGTCCCTATACCGACAGCCAGTGGCACGAGGTGCTGATGCTGGGCGAAGCGGTCGATGCCGAGCTGAATGCCGGCGACGTGCGCCTGACCATGGGCGGCGAGCCGACTTTCGTGGCGACCGAAAACCGCGATGCCGGCGAATGGAACACCGCCGCCATGGGCCCGACCAAACGCGCCTACGCGGCCAGCCTGGTCGAGAAACTGCAGGCCCAATACGCCAAGGGCGGTTTCCTGCACGTGGGGCAGGGCAAGTGGTACCCCGGAGAACAACTGCCGCGCTGGGCCATGGGCATCTATTGGCGCACCGACGGCAAACCCTGCTGGAGCAATCCGGCGCTGCTGGCCGACGAACGCAAGCCGACGTCGTACAACGGCGAGGACGCCGAACGTTTCGTGCGTCGTCTCGCGGCCGAGCTGGGCCTTCAGGACACCTTCGTCGAGCCGGCCTACGAAGACACGCTCTATTACCTGTGGCGCGAACGCAAGCTGCCGGTCAATGTCGACGTCCTGGACGCTCGCATCGGCGACGAACTGGAACGCGAGCGTCTGCGCCGCGTCTTTGACAAGGGGCTGGATTCGGTCACCGGCTGGCTGCTGCCGCTGCAGGCCGCACCACGGGTGGATGCGGTCGAGGCCGCCAAGGCCCGCCAGACCGCTGCAGAAACCGTCTGGGGCACGGGGCCCTGGTATGTCCGTGAAGGCGTGCTGCGCCTGACGCCCGGCGATTCGCCGATGGGTTTCCGCCTGCCGCTCGATTCGTTGCCGTGGATCCGCGCCGAAGACATTCCCTACCTGATCGAAGTCGACCCGGGTGCGCCACGCGCTCCGCTGCCCGACCAGGTGCAGTCGCGCAACCCGGAGCGGGACGCTTCGGCCGCCGCCGCCCTGACGCGCGAGCCCGAGCGTTTCGAGTCCGCCAAATGGACCACCCGCACCGCGCTGTGCGTGGAAGTGCGCGACCCTTCGCTGGCCAACGGCCCCGAGGCTGAAGCCGAAGCCCGCGAGAAGGTCGCCAAGGGCGCTAGGAAGCAGGGCATGTTGTATGTCTTCATGCCGCCGACAGCCCACCTGGAAGACTATCTGTCGCTGCTGTCGGCCATCGAGGCCACGGCGGCCGGCCTGCAGATGCAGGTGGTGCTGGAAGGTTATGCCCCGCCGCGCGACCCGCGCCTGCAGGTGCTGGCGGTCACGCCGGATCCGGGTGTGATCGAGGTGAACATCCAGCCGGCGCGCAATTTCCGCGAACTGGTGCACAGCACCGAATTCCTGTACGAAGCAGCTTTCCAGTCGCGCCTGTCGGCCGAGAAGTTCATGACCGACGGCCGCCACACCGGCACCGGCGGCGGCAACCATTTCGTGATGGGCGGCGCAACACCCGACGACAGCCCTTTCCTGCGCAAGCCCGAACTGCTCGCAAGCCTCATCCAGTATTGGCACAACCATCCGTCGCTGAGTTATGTCTTTTCAGGCATGTTCATCGGCCCGACCAGCCAGGCGCCACGGGTGGACGAGGCGCGCAACGACCAGGTCTACGAACTGGAGATCGCGCTCCAGCAGATCCAGACCGCCCGAAAGGAACACGGCGAGGCGATGCCGCCCTGGCTGGTCGACCGCACGCTGCGCAACATCCTGATCGACATCACCGGCAACACCCACCGCGCCGAGTTCTGCATCGACAAGCTGTTCTCACCCGATTCGAGTACCGGCCGCCTGGGCCTGCTCGAACTGCGCGCATTCGAGATGCCGCCGCATCCGCAGATGAGTGTGGTGCAGCAGCTGCTGCTGCGGGCGCTGGTTGCACGTTTCTGGAAAAAGCCTTACGTGGCGCCGGTCGCCCGCTGGGGCACTGCGCTGCACGACCGTTTCATGCTCGCAGGTTTCCTGCAGACCGATTTCGAGGACGTCATCCAGGAAATGCGCGATGCCGGCTACGGTTTCGACGCCGCCTGGTTCGCGCCGCATTTCGAATTCCGCTTCCCCAAGATCGGTTCGGTCGAAGCCCTCGGTGTGCAACTGACCCTGCGTTCGGCATTGGAGCCCTGGCATGTGATGGGGGAGGAAACCGCGGGTGGGGGCACGGTGCGGTTCGTCGATTCGTCGCTGGAGCGCATCGAGGTGCGGGTGACCGGCCTGGATGCCCACCGTCACACGGTGCTGGTGAACGGCCGGCAGCTGCCGCTGCAGCCCACCGGCACCGAAGGCGAGTACATCGCCGGTGTGCGCTACAAGGCGTGGAACCCGTATTCCGCCCTGCATCCGACCATCGGTGTGCATGCGCCGCTCACCTTCGACATCGTCGATGTGGCAATGCGCCGTGCCATCGGCGGTTGCACCTATCACGTGGCGCATCCGGGCGGTCGCAACTACACCACCTTGCCGGTGAACGCCAATGAAGCCGAAAGCCGCCGCCTGGCACGCTTCTTCAAGACGGGGCATTCGGCCGGCGATCTCAAGATGCCGACCGAACCGATCTCGGGCGTGGCAGCCAGCCGCGAGTTCCCCTACACGCTGGACCTGCGGCGCTGAAACGACAGGGTGGCACCGCGCCTTTCTTCTAGACGATGAAGGCTTGCTGGGCGCTGCGGGATGCAGCATCCAGCGCTTCGAAAAAGGCGGCGCCCGGATTTTCGATCCAGGCGCCGTCCTGCCGCGCCATCAGTCCGGGGCCGTGCAGGTGCAGCACGAATGCCGGCTCCTGGCCGGCCATGAACGCGGCGTGGCTGCCGATGGACAGCACCTGGTTCTGGTCGCGGAAGCAGAAGTGCCGGCCCGTCGGGTCCTGCGGGTTGAAGAGCGGCACACCCTCACCCTGCATCAGCCTGGCGCGCACGTTGTCGACCCGGGCCCGGTTCTGCAGGTCCTGCCGGCGCTGCAGGGTGCCGATCCGGATGAAAGCCGGTTCGATGGGCTCGGGACGATCCAGCAGAACGGAGAGCGGGCCCGCAGAGCCGGCAGGTCTTGCCGCCGCGGCCGTTCCGGTGGAGTCGGCGGTGGCGTTTCGGACGGTGGCCGTACCGGAAACCGGCACGGCGCCGAAAGCGTGTTCCAGAATTTTCGAGAGGGGTGGAAGTTGCACCATCGAAGTCCTCCTGTGGGTCGAGACGCAACTTTTGACGGCATGGCGGAGATTTCGTGCGCAGAAAACGAACGGCTGTTTCAGCGTTACGAAGGAAATGAGCGTAGTCCGTGGGCATCCTTGACGTTGATGGGACAATCGCCCCTCCATGGATGAGTCCCGCAGTTCCCTTTTCTCGGCAGATAAAGCCGACACGCCTTCGGCCCTGGCCGCCGCCATCGCCGCGGCCGCTGCTGCCGGGCATTTCGACGAACTGCGCGGCAACGCCGACGCCGAACGTGGCGGTCCGCTGTCGTCTGACTGGTCGCGTTTCTTCGATCTGCTGGGCGAGCCCGGACTGGACGACCTGGACCGGCGCATGGCCAACCTGCGCCGCCAGATCCGCGACAACGGTGTCACCTACAACGTCTACGCGGACGAATCGACCGGCTCGCAACGGCCCTGGGCCGTCGACCTTTTCCCGCTGATCATCGAACCCGAAGCGTGGCAGCGCATCAGCACGGGCGTGCTCCAGCGGGTGCGTGTGCTCGACCGTGTGATGGCCGACATGTATGGCGAACAGCGCCTGCTGGCCAGCGGACTGCTGCCGCCGGCGCTGGTGCACGGCCATCCGGGTTTCCTGCGCGAGATGCAGGGCGCCCAGCCGAAGGGCACCTTGCTGCACATCGCGGCGTTCGATCTTGCGCGCGGGCCGGACGGACATTGGTGGGTGGTGTCGCAGCGTACCCAGGCGCCTTCCGGCCTGGGTTACCTGCTCGAGAACCGTCTGGCCATTTCGCGCCAGTTCCCTGAGGCCTTCGAAGCCATGCAGGTGCAGCGCCTGGCCAGCACCTACGGCGCCCTGGTCGAAAGCCTCAAGCGCAGCAGCCCGGCGGGCAACGACGCACTGATCGCGTTGCTGACGCCCGGCCCGTACAACGAAACCTATTTCGAACACGCCTATCTGGCGCGTTACCTGGGCCTCACCCTGGTCGAAGGCAGCGACCTGACGGTGCGCGACGACCGGCTCTACCTCAAGACCCTGCAAGGCCTGAAGCCGGTGCACGGTCTGCTCAAGCGGGTGGACGACGAATTTCTCGATCCGCTGGAACTGCGGTCCGATTCGACGCTCGGCGTGCCCGGCCTGCTGCAGGCGGTGCGTGCCGGCAATGTGCTGCTGGCCAATGCACCGGGTTCGGCTTTTCTGGAGTCGCCGGCGTTGCTGGGTTTCCTTCCGGCGCTGGCGCGTCACCTGCTGGGCGAAGAGCTTTCGCTGCCGGCGCTGCCCACCTGGTGGTGCGGCGAACGTGCGGCTCGCGGCGCCGCCATGGCACGCATGGCCGACTGCGTGATCAAGCCCACCTATCCGGCATCGCCCTGGCACGACTCCTTCGAGGCGGTACTGGGCGGCAGCCTGTCGCAGCGCGGCCGCGACGAATGGACCGGCCGCATCATGCGCAGCAGTGACGAACACACGCTGCAAGAGCAGTTGCCGCTGTCGCAGATGCCGACCTGGCAGCAGTCGCTGGGCGAAAGCGGACACATTTCCCAGCGTTCTTTGCTGCTGCGTGTCTTCGCCGTGTCCGACGGCCCGGGCAGCTGGCGGGTGCTTCCCGGCGGCATGGCGCGGGTGGTGGGCGATGGCACGGGCGCCAACAGCGCCTTCGCCTCGATGCAGCGCGGCGGCAGCAGTGCCGATGTCTGGGTGCTGGCGCCCGGCGAAGTCGACACCACCACACTGCTGCAGAGCACACCCACGCCCGAAACCATCAGCCGGCGTGTGCGCCTGGTCACCAGCCGTGCGGCCGAAAATCTGTTCTGGCTGGGCCGTTACACCGAACGTGCCGAGAACAACGTGCGGCTGGCTCGGCTGGTCCTGCAATCGCTCAACGGGGACGACCAGTCGTCACAACCGCTGCTGGCCTGGCTGTCGGCCGCCGCCGTCGACAACGGACTGGTGCTTTCCAAGGTGCCGACCGCACTGCAGGCGCGCCGGGTGTTCGAGCGCAGCCTCATCTCCGGCCTGGCGAGCGAGGATTCGTGCAGCGTGGGCCACAACCTGCGTTCACTGCGGCTGGCCGCGGCCGGTGTACGCGAGCGACTCGCGCAGGAGCACTGGAGCACCATCGTGCATGCCGAGGAAGACTTCTTTCGGCGCTGCTCCGCCTACGAGGGCGAGGAAACCGGCCTGCCGGTCGATGCGTTGCGCATCCTCGAATCCGCCAGCGGCCATCTCGCTGCCATCACCGGCGGACAGACCGACCGCATGACCCGCGACGACGGCTGGCGCCTGCTGTCGATCGGCCGCCATATCGAACGCCTGGGTTTCCTGTCTTCTGCGTTGCAGCTGGCGCTGGACACTGGCGCCCTGTTCGACGAAGCCGGCTTCGAAGGCGTGCTGGCGCTGTTCGACAGCACCATCACCTTCCACGCGCAATACCAGCAGACACGTGAAGTCGCCGCGCTGGTCGACCTGCTGGTGATCGACCGCGACAACCCGCGTTCTTTGGGCTGGGGCGCACAGCTGCTGCGCGGACGGCTGTCGCGGCTGTCCGGGGGCAGGGCCGGCGACACCGGAGCGCTCAGCCTGTCGGTGCCCAATCCGGACCTTTGGGAACTCGGCGCCCTGTGCCGCGTCGGCACCGACAAGACGGGCATATCGCCTCAATTGCCTCAGTTGCTGCAGCTGTGTTCCGACTGCGCCTACAGCCTGTCGGACGCCATCAGCGCACTGTATTTCACACATTCCACCGACGCCCGCCACAGCATCGGCACCTGAATGAAACTCCGCATCCTCCACGAGACCGTCTACGCCTACGCGCCGGCGGTGGACACGGCGCAGCACATCGTCCACCTCAAGCCGCGCGACACCGCCAGCCAGACCCTGCTGAGCCACACGCTCGATGTGACGCCCTTTCCGGCTGCGCGTTCCGAACGGGTCGATGCCTGGGGCAATGCACGCAGTTTCTTCGCTCTGCAGACGGCCCATGAAGAACTGCGGGTGATCGCCGAAAGCACCGTGCTCACCCAGGTCCCGGCGCCGATGCCCATCGACGGCGGTGCGGCCTGGGAAGCGGTGCGCGAACGTTTTCGCTACCGTGCCGGCACCACCTGGGACCGCGCGGCCGAATTCGTCTTCGCATCCGAATACGTGCCTTTCCATGATGACTTCGCCGCGTATGCGCGGCCGGTGTTCACTCCCGGAATGCCGGTGCTGCAGGCCGCCGACGCGCTGATGCGGCGCATCCACGCCGACTTCCAGTACGAAAGCGAAAGCACCGACGTCGGCACGCCTGCAGTCGAGGCGCTGGCCCAGCGCAAGGGCGTCTGCCAGGATTTCGCCCACATCATGATCGGCTGCATGCGTTCTCTGGGTTTGCCGGCGCGGTATGTCAGCGGTTATCTGCTGACGGTGCCGCCGCCCGGCCAACCGCGGCTGGTCGGCAGCGATGCATCGCATGCCTGGGTGTCGGTCTACGCCCCGCCGGCCGACGACGTCACGGCGCCCGGCGCCTGGCACGATTTCGACCCGACCAACGACCGGGTGCCGGGCGAGGACTATGTCACCATCGCCTTCGGCCGTGACTTCGGCGACGTTTCCCCCATGCGCGGACTGCTGCATGGCGGCGGCGAACACACCCTCGACGTAGGTGTCACGGTCGAACCTCTCGAATGAACCGGCCCGGCGCCGGTTTCCTGATTTCTTGAACCCCTAGGATTTTCCATGAGCGTCTACGACAAACTGCGCGCCCTCGACATCACCCTGCCGCCCCTGGCTCCGCCGGCTGCCGCCTATGTGCCCTTCGTGCGCACCGGCAACCTGGTTTTCCTTTCGGGCCACATCGCCCGCAAGGACGGCAAACCCTGGGTGGGCAAGCTGGGTGAGCAGATCGGTGTCGACGAGGGCAAGCTGGCCGCCCGTTCGGTCGCCGTCGACCTGCTGGGCACGCTGCAGGCGGCGGTGGGCGACCTGGACCAGGTCACCCGCATCGTCAAGGTGATGAGCCTCGTGAACTCCGGCCCCGACTTCATCGAGCAGCATGTGGTGACCAACGGCGCCAGCGAACTGCTGGCGCAGGTCTTCGGCGACAAGGGCGCCCATGCCCGCAGCGCCTTCGGCGTGGCTCAGTTGCCGCTGGGCACATGCGTCGAGATCGAGCTCATCGCCGAGGTGGCTCCGGGCCTCTGATCCCGCGACGGTTCAATAAGCGCTGGCCTGGTCGAGCTCGGCCAGGGCTCGCGCATCGAGCTTGAGTTCAGCCGCCTGAACCAGTTCTTTCAGTTGTGCAACCGTGGTGGCGCTGGCGATAGGGGCGGAGATGCCCGGTTGAACCATCTGCCAGGCCAGTGCGACCTGGCCCTGCGTGGCACCGACCCGGGCAGACACGGAATCCAGCGCGGCCAGAATCTTCAGTCCCCTTGCATCCAGGTACTTCTTGACGATGTTGGCACCCCGCACGCTCTTGCCTGCATCGGCCTCGCTGCGGTATTTGCCGGTCAGAAAACCAGACGCCAGCGCATAAAAGTTGATCACGCCGATACCGCGCTCGACGCACAACGGCTGCAGGTCTTTTTCGTAGGGCTCCCGCTCGTGCAGGTTGAACAGCGGCTGCAGGGTTTCGTAGCGCGTGATGCCCAGCTTTTCGCTGGTGTCCAGCGCCAGCTTGAAGCGGTCGGCAGCGTAATTGGAAGCACCCACCGCCCGCACCTTGCCGGCCTTGACCAGGTCGTCGAAGGCGCCCATCACGTCTTCCACCGGCACATTGGCGTCATCGTCGTGCGACTGGTACAGGTCGATGTGGTCGGTCTTCAGCCGGGTCAGCGATGCATCCACCGCCTGTCGGATGTATTTGGGATGCAGGCCGACCTTGTCGCCGCCCATCGGTTTGCCGACCTTGGTCGCCAGCACCACCTTGTTGCGGCGGCCGCCCTTGGCCAGCCAGCGTCCGATGATGGTTTCCGACTCGCCGCCGCTGTGGCCCGGCACCCAGGTCGAATACATGTCGGCGGTGTCGATGAAGTTCATGCCCAGGTCCAGCCAGGCGTCGAGCAGGCGGTGCGAGGTATCTTCGTCGACCGTCCAGCCGAAGACATTGCAGCCGAAAGCGAGGGGCGAGACCTGAAGGCCGGAGCGGCCGAGCGTACGGAATTCCATGGGCAGCGGTTCCTGTCAAAAAGCCAAAATCGTGATTCTGGTCATGTCGGGCCTCGTCGGTGTCAGACCAGGCCGAAAGCCCCCGCCACCGCACCGGCACCCAGCAACCACAGCAGGTGGATGCGGGTCCGCCAGACCAGCAACGCGCTGATGGCGGCCACCACCCAGGCGCCCACCGGATTGTGTTCGCCTGCACCGTTGCGCACCAGGATCCAGCCGGTGGCCAGCAACAGTCCGATGACGATGGGGCCCATGCCCTGCTTGAAAGCCCGTACCGAAAGCCGATGCCGGTTGCGTTGGCCCCATCGGCAGGCGGTGTAGGTGATGAGACTGCTGGGCAGCAGGATGGCGACCATCATGGTCAGCAGGCCGCAGACGCCCAGCAGCCAGGCATGCGGACCGGCGCCGAGTCCGCCGCCGGCATTGACGCCGACGTTCCAGCCCATCAGCGCGACGAAAAGCACGTTGGGGCCAGGAGCGGCCTGGGCGATGGTGATGGAGGTGCTGAACTGCATGTCCGTCAGCCAGTGATGCTGGTCGACCAGGAAACGGTGCATGTCGGGCACGGTTCCGATGGCGCCGCTGACGGACAACAGCGAAAGCAGGGCGAACTGGCCGAACAGGGCCAGCCAGTCGGCGAAGGCGAGGTGGATGGTCATGGTGTGCGGCTGTTCAGGGCTTGAGTTTCTTCCAGGTCAGCACACAGGAAAGCCCGCCGACCACGATCAGCACTGCCATCAGCGGCACACGAATCAGCGCGATCGCGATGAAGCAGACAAGGGCCAGTCCCAGGCAGAACGGCACGCCGAGCGGATGCTTGCGCAAGGCGGCGATCAGCTTGAGCCCGGTCGCCATGATGAGTCCGGCCGCCACCGCCGACATGGCGCGCAATGCGCCGGCCACCTGGGGGTGGCTCTGGAAGCGGCTGTAGACCAGGCCGAGGCCCAGCACGATGAACAGCGGCACGGTGAGCAGGCCGACCAGCGTGACGACGGCGCCGCGCCAGCCGAAGAAGCGGTCGCCGAGGATCAGCCCGAGGTTGATGACGTTCGGGCCGGGCATCACCTGGGCGACGGCCCATTCCTCGATGAATTCTTCGGCGGTCATCCAGCGTTTTCGTTCGACCAGTTCGCGCTGGACCACCGCCAGCACCCCGCCGAAACCCTGCAATGCCAGCCAGTTGAAGGCCAGGAACAATTCCATCAGGGTCCGCGGACCGGGCCTGGATGCCGGCGGCACCGCTGTCGTTTCGATCGTCTGGATGGAGGCTGTGGGAGGTGGAGCGGGCATCGTCTGATTATCGGGATAAGGGCTTGATCTGGTTGCATTCAGTTGCAGCTTGGTATGTATCGCCGCACAAGATGATCCGGTTATCGCGTTCGACATACCAGAGGTTTCTCCATGCAAAACACCCGTCGCCTTGCCCTGGGCCTGATCGCCGCCGCCACCCTGGTGGTCGCCGGTTGCGCCGCCGTTACATCCAACACCGCTACCATGCAGGCACGTCTGTCGCCGCAGTCCGAAGTGCCGCCGACGGTCTCCATGGGCCAGGGCAATGCACAGGTCTGGCTCAACAAGGACACCGGCGGCCTGCGCTGGAAGGTCGATTATTCGGGCCTGAGCGGCCCCGCGACCATGGCGCATTTCCACGGTCCGGCCGATCCCGGCGTGAATGCCGGCGTGGTGGTTCCCGTCAAGGGCGCGATCCCGCTGCAGACCTTCGAGGGCGAGGCCAGCATCACCCCAGCGCAGGTGCAGGACCTGTTGGCGGGCAAGTGGTACTTCAACATCCACACCGCCAAGTATCCGGGCGGGGAAATCCGCGGCCAGGTCGTCCTGGTCCGCTGACCCGAGGTCGCTTTCACAAAAGCCGTGGTCCACAGACCACGGCTTTTGTCCTTTCGGAACCCGAGAAATAGGGAGAAAGCCTAAAATCGCCGGTTCCCCCCGAAAGACCCGATGAACGCCCCCGTTGACGTTTCCTTTTTCGCGCGCGCCGCAAAACCGATCACCAGCTACCGCAAGTACTGGGCGCAACGGTTCGGCACCGCCAAGTTCCTCCCGACCAGTCGCGAGGAAATGGCCGCGCTCGGCTGGGACAGCTGCGACATCATCGTGGTCAGCGGCGACGCCTATGTCGACCACCCCAGCTTCGGCATGTCGGTCATCGGCCGGGTGCTGGAGGACCAGGGTTTCCGTGTCGGCATCATCTGCCAGCCGGACTGGCAAAGCGCCGAACCCTTCCGCGCACTGGGCAAGCCCAACCTGTTCTTCGGGGTGACGGCCGGCAACATGGATTCGATGATCAACCGGTACACGGCCGATCGGAAGATTCGCAGCGACGACGCCTACACCCCTGGCGACGTCGGCGGCGCCCGGCCCGACCGCGCCGCCATCGTCTATTCGCAGCGCTGCCGCGAAGCCTATAACGACGTGCCCATCGTATTGGGCGGCATCGAAGGCAGCCTGCGCCGCATCGCCCATTACGACTACTGGTCCGACAAGGTGCGCCGCAGCGTGGTGGTCGATGCCAAGAGCGACCTGCTGTTGTATGGCAATGCCGAACGCGCCGTGGTCGAAATCGCCCACCGCCTGGCGGCCCGCGAGCCCGTCGAGAACATCACCGATGTACGTGGCACGGCGTTCGTGCGCCGCCACCGGCCCGAGGACACCTGGTTCGAGATCGACTCGACCGAGGTCGACCAACCAGGTCGTGTCGAGGCGCACGTCAATCCTTACCTGATGGTTTCGGAGCAGGCCAGGGAGCAGGGCGCAAGCTGTGCCCGCGAAGACGAAGCCCAGGCCGTGGCCCAGGCGGCGCAGCAGGGCGTTGTCACCATGCCCGTCCTGCCGAAGGCGGCCAGGCCGGCCGACCCGGCGGTCAAGCCGATGAATTTCGTGGCCAATCCTTCTGTCAAGCTGAAGGTTCCGGCACGTGACCGCAGCGTGATCCGCCTGCCCAGCTATGAAGCGGTACGCGCCGATCCGGTGCTGTACGCCCACGCCAACCGCGTGCTGCACCTCGAGACCAACCCGGGTAACGCCCGGGCGCTTGTGCAGGCGCATGGCGACGGTCCTACCGGACGCGATGTGTGGATCAACCCACCACCGATCCCGCTGACCACGGCCGAGATGGACCACGTGTTCGGCCTGCCATACGCCCGCAGCCCGCACCCGCGTTATGCCGACGAGAACGGCAGCCATGACGGCGTCACCAAGATTCCCGCCTGGGAAATGATCCGCTTCAGCGTGAACATCATGCGCGGCTGCTTTGGCGGCTGCACCTTCTGCTCGATCACCGAGCACGAGGGCCGCATCATCCAGAGTCGATCGGAAGAATCCATCATTCGTGAGGTCGAGGACATCCGCGACAAGGTGGCAGGTTTCACCGGCGTCATTTCCGACCTGGGCGGGCCGACCGCCAACATGTACCGCCTGGGCTGCAAGTCGCCCGAGATCGAAGCCGCCTGCCGCAAGCCGAGCTGCGTGTATCCGGGAATCTGCAGCAACCTGCACACCGATCACGCACCCCTCGTCAAGATTTACCGCCGTGCGCGTTCGCTGCGCGGCATCAAGAAAATCCTGATCGGTTCCGGCCTGCGTTACGACCTGGCGGTGCAGAGCCCTGAATACGTCAAGGAGCTGGTCCAGCACCACGTCGGCGGTTATCTCAAGATCGCTCCGGAGCACACCGAGGGCGGGCCGCTGTCCAAGATGATGAAGCCGGGCATCGGCAGCTACGACAAGTTCAAGCAGATGTTCGAGAAGTTCTCGGCAGAAGCAGGCAAGAAGCAATATCTCATTCCTTACTTCATCGCGGCCCACCCGGGTACCAGCGACGAAGACATGATGAACCTGGCGCTCTGGCTGAAACGAAACGGTTTCCGCGCGGACCAGGTGCAGACCTTCTACCCGAGCCCCATGGCCACCGCCACCGCGATGTACCACAGCGGAAAGAACCCGCTGCGCAAGGTCGGTCGCGAAAGCGAGACCGTGGACATCGTGCGGGGTGAACGTCGGCGCCGCCTGCACAAGGCGTTCCTGCGTTATCACGATGCCAAGAACTGGCCCCTGCTGCGCGAGGCGTTGAAAACCATGGGCCGGGCCGACCTGATCGGCAACGGCAAACATCATCTGATTCCGACTTTCCAGCCGTTGACGGACGACGGGTATCAAAGCGCACGGCGCAAGAATTCGACTCCGGCGACGGCTCAGAAGACGGGTGCTTCCGCGCCGCCGCGTCCTGGTCGCCTGCTGACCCAGCACACCGGGCTTCCGCCGCGAGACAACGGTTCCGGCCCGCGCAAGAAGCCGTCTGCACGCCGCTGACCCGCGTCATGGCGCCATTCGCAAACGCATACATGAGCGCTTGTGGATGGCCGCAGAATGTCTCGATCTTTTCCACAAGGAGCGCGAGACATGAACCAACCCGGAAACCCTGAATTCCCCCCCGCCGACCCAGGCGCCGAAGACATCGACGAAGAACTGCTGGACGAGCAGGATCCGCCGGCGCCCGGTGAAGGCCTGGTCGAACCTGCCGGTGTTCCCTTCGATGAAGAAGGGGAACGAGTGGTCCAGCCCGAGCCCGTCGGCGACTGAGCCGTTTGGCTTACAAATGCAAAAAGCCCCCGGCCATGACGGCCGGGGGCTTTTTGTCTGTGGAGTTTGGGCCTGGACGCTTAATCGCGCGAGCCGCCGAGCCGGCCCCACAGGAAACCCACGGACAGTGCCAGCACCACTGCAGCCACCGGATTGTTCCGGATGACATTACGCGGGGCCTCGACGGCTTCGTCGAGGCAGGCATGCGCGCGGTCGAAGGCATCCTGGGCGCACTGTGCGGCGCGATCCACGGTGTCGTGGGCCGATGCCGCAGCCTTGCCGACGGTGCCATCGGGATCGATGCTGTGGTTGGCGAAAAGGCTGGCGTCCTGGTTGTCTTCGATGCTCATGCTCTGGGCTCCTTTAAAGAATTACTGAGGGTTTTTCTTGACGCCCTGGGCGTCGAGACCTTGGTCGCGCGGTGCCGGCGGCAGCTTGGAACCAATCTTTTCGCCGGTGTGTTCCACGGCGTCGTGCGTCTTGTGGGCACCCTTGGAAACAGCGTGTCCTGCTCGTTTAGCCGTACGCTTGGTTGCGTCTTCGGCGCGCTGGAATGTGCCTTCACCCTTTGCTGCCGGCGCGGTCGAGGTCTGGGCGGAAGCCGAGAACGACAATGCTGCAGCGCCCAGTGCCAGGGCGGTGGAAACGATTCTGACGCGGGAGTTTGTTTTCATGATGTGATCTCCGGATAAGGAGTCCACAGTATGTCGAGGCAAAAGCCCTCTGGCCCGCTTTCGTCAGACAAATGGATGCGATCCTACAAACCGTTCGGACGCTGCACCACAAGCATGGGAAGCATGCCGGGCCTCTAGATGAAACGCGGACTTTACTTATGCACAAACGGGTTGATGCCGATTCCGGAATTGGCGTGCCCGCAGCTTTCGAGAAGCTGTTCGCGCTCGGAGGCGAGGTGATCTGAAAGGGTGCTTCGGCTGGCGGTGGCCAGCATTTCTTTGGTGGCCTCGACAACATCCGGCGCACACCGGTTCAGCGCCTCTGCCAGCAGCATCGCATCCTGCAGCGCAGACCCCGGCGTGCTGAGCCGGTTGATGATGCCCAGTGCGTGCAGCCGTTCGGCTGGCAATTCGGTTCCGAGTAGCGCGACCTCGAGGACCATGCTTAGCGGCATCGACCGGACCAGATGCCAGGTGGCGCCGCCGCCGGGGGTCAACCCGATAGCGCCGTTAGGCATCGAAAAAACGGCGTCACGGGCTGCGACGATCATGTCGCAGGCCAATGCGAGCGAAAACCCCGCTCCTGCGGCCATACCCTCGACCGCCGCGACCACGGGCTTCGGAAACGTATTGACGGTTTCGACGAAAAGATGGAAGGCGTCGACAGAATCGGCCTGCAGTTGTCGTGGCTCGCTAAGGTTATCCCGCAATCGTTGCAAATCGGGACCGGCCGAGAATGTGTTCCCGGCGCCGACCACCACCACCGTTCGGATATCCTGATTGTCTCCGGCGGCGTTCAAAGCCTCGACTCCTGCCGCATAGACACCGGTATCCATCGCATTGCGAGACTGCGGGTTGTGCAGGGTCAGAACCATGGTCTGACCTTGTGAATGACTTCTGAGTTCTGCGGGCATGGAATTTCAGGGAAAACGTTGAGCAAATGCTGCTACCGACTCAGGTATGGCCGAAGTTTCCGACCACACCCCATCTGGATGGCTGATTATCCGGTCTGCCATTTTCCGGTGTGTGTGACAAAATCGGGTGGCCGTTAACCTCATGCGCCGCGGATATCACTTACCCATGGATTTTCATCTTTTACGGACATCAAGTTTTGCCGGCCTTCCGCAGCAGCGTGGAAATCTCGCGCATGAGTGATCGTCTGCGGGCCCTTGTCGGTGCGGCCGTTCTCATGGCTGTGGTCGATGCCCAAGCTCTTTCGATCGGAACGGCGCGCGGCGATGCGGTCGTCGGCCAAGCCCTGGACCTCGGCTTCGACCTCGCGCTCGATGCCGGCTCGGATCCGGCCTCGGCCTGTGTCTCCGCCGACGTTTTCTACGGTGACACCCGCGTCGATCCGTCGCGGGTTCGCGTGAACACCAGGCCGGGTTCGCAGGCATTGCAGGCTTCGGTACAGATTTCCAGCAACGTTCCGGTCAACGAACCGGTTGTTTCGGTGGTCCTGCGTGCGGGTTGCAGCCCGGCGGTTTCACGTCGGTTCGTGATCCTGTCCTCGTCTCCGATCGAAGCGACCAGTGCTGCTGCAGCAGAGGTGAGACCTCTCGTTTCGTCCGGTGCGGTTCGACCTGCATCCCCGTCGATTTATTCCGTTCCGCTCCCTGCCGCGCGTTCCGTCGTTACCGCACCCGCGTCAGCGTCGGACGGCATTTCCAGAGAAAACGCCAGGACCGCCAGACGTATTGAGTCCGCTAAACGCGCGGCGTCACCGGCGATGTCAACGGCGGCGGTAACACCGACGGCTCCGGCGGCTTCGCGGGGCGCCCGTCTGGAACTGCAGTCCCCTGCCGACTGGCTGCAGGAACAGGTGCTGCCATTGAGGGTCTCGTCCGATATGACCGGCCCGACGCTGACGACCACGGCGGAACAGCGTGCCGCTGCAGCCGCCCTGTGGCGGTCACTGGGCGGCGTTGAAGGCGTTCCAGTGTCGGACGTCGATTCCGAACAGCGTGTGCTGGCACTCGAAAAGCAGGTAAAGACGCTGCAGAACAGCGCACGTATCGCCCGCAGCCGCGAAGCGGAGCTGCAGGGGCAACTCAGCCAGGCGCAGAGTTCCAGCGAGACATTCTGGATGGCGCTGTGGGCCGCGCTGGGTTTGCTGGCAGTGGGAGGCGTCGTGGGCGGACTGGTCGCCTGGCGTCGAAAAGGCGGCATGCCTTTGCGCTGGCGCAAGCGTGCGGAAGCGTCGGTGTTCGGCGCCGATGCCGTCACGGCGTTTGGTGAGGGTTTCGTCGACACACAGCCTGCGCCAGTGGATTTCTTGTACCCCCTGGAGGAACCGGTACTGCAGTCGCAGTTTCCCGACAACGCCGTGCCTGCGCCCGCCGCCAGGCAGGCTGCGCCCGGCGTCGATGGCGTTCAGCAGGGTGCGTCCGCTTTTGTTGCCTCTCATCTGCCGTCGGAACAGCCGCCGGCGCAATTGAATTCGGCCGAAGCGGCCATGCGGGCGGCGCGCCAGTTGCGTAATGGTTCGGCTAACGAACTCGCGGATGTGCAGCAAAACGCCGATTTTTTTGCTTCTCTCGGTCAATACGAACAGGCAATCGAGTTGTTGCAGGAATACATAGCGTTGCACCCGGGCACCAGTCCGGTGGCCTACCTCGACCTGCTCAAACTCTTCCATACGCTCAGTGAGACGGAGCCGTACCGCAAGCTGCGCAACGACTTCAATGCCGTATTCAATGCAGATGTGCCGCCATTTGCCGGTTTCCAGAAGGCGACGAAAGACCTCGCTTCGTATAACGATGTGTTGCAACGCATAGCGCAGGTATGGACGCTGCCGGAAGTGCTCGACCTCATAGAGTCCCTGCTTGTGCGTCACATCGGCGAGGGCGCTCATCCGCCGTTCCAGCTTGAAGCCTATCGTGAACTGCTTCTGCTGTATGAGATCGCGAAGATCGAGCATGGTGCGAGTTCTGGCGTGAAGCTGGCTGTTCCGCCTGCTATTGCTCCATCGCTTGCCCCAGTTCCGGCACCTGCAGCTGCGCCCTCCGCAATGGCCGAGACCGCGGCGGTGGCGACTGCAGTCACCATGGTTGCGCCGACTTTCGCCGCTGCCGCGCCGGAAGCAGCACAAGAGACCAAGCTGGATTTCGAGTTCGAGCCGGAAGAAACCTCGTTCGGCAGTCCGGGGCTTGATCTGGGTGTTCCCTTGGAGTTTGGCATTTCGTCCGATCCCACGCAGGATCTTCAGGTTTCGTTCGACGATCTGGCCATTCCCGACACCGAACTCCCGGGTCGTAGCTCACCGGAGGCGGCGGCCGACCCTCACATCATCGATTTCGACATGTTCGATGTTGCCTTGCCGCCGATCGACAAGGAAACCAAACGCTGACGCGGACGCCGGTCCGCTGCAGTCGTTTCAGCGGCGGACCTGCAGCGCGCCAGGGTTCAGGATGTTGGTCGGCGAACCCTTGATGTAGTTCACCACGTTCTCGAACGCTGCGCCGAAATACAACTCGTAGCTGTCCTGTTCCACATATCCGATATGCGGTGTGCAGACGCAGTTTTCCAGGCGCAGCAGGGCGTGGCCCTGAAGCGGCGGTTCCGCTTCGAAGACATCAACGGCACCCATTCCGGGACGGCCCCGGTTGAGCGCGGCGATGAGCGCATCGGTTTCAACCAGTTCGGCACGCGATGTGTTGACGAACAGTGCTGTCGGCTTCATGCGTGACAGATCGTCAAGCGTGATGCTGCCGCGGGTCTCTTCGTTCAGCCGCAGATGCACAGACACGATGTCGCATTGCTCGAAGAACTCCTGGCGCGTGGACGCCACCTGGTAGCCGTCTTCCAGCGCCTTGGCGCGCGAACCTTCTCGGCCCCAGATGCGTACGTTCATGCCGAACGCGCGACCATAGCCGGCAATCAGTTGGCCGATGCGGCCATAACCCCAGACGCCCAGCGTCTTTCCCCTCAAGACCATTCCGACCCCGAAGTTGGGAGGCATGGACGCAGCGCGCAATCCGGACTGCTGCCACGCACCGTGCTTCAGGTTGGCGATGTATTGCGGTACGCGCCGCATCGCCGCCATGATGAGCGCCCAGGTCAGTTCGGCCGGTGCGACTGGCGAGCCGACACCTTCGGCGATGGCGATGCCGCGCTCGGTACAGGCCTCTACATCGATGTGCGGTCCAGCCTTGCCGGTCTGCGCGATGAGCTTGAGACGGGGAAGTTTTTCGACCAGTTGCCGGCTGATCTGCGTGCGTTCCCGTATCAGCACGATGACGTCGGCGTCCCGCAGCCTGACCGACAATTGGCCGATGCCTTTCACCGTATTGGTGAATACCTTTGCGGAGTAGGGGTCCAGGCGGGAGGCACACGGCAGCTTGCGCACCGCATCCTGATAGTCGTCGAGGATCACGATATTCATCTTCGTGATTGTGCCTCGCTACAACGCGGTCTCACGACGGCGCGCTCCGCAAAAACGTGAGTTTTGGTCTGCTGTGTTCAGTTGCTGTTGGCTCTCGGGTCCATCGTGCGCTGGGCCTCGCGGGCCGCGAGGCGATCAAGTTCGGCGCATACATCGGCCATGCGGCCCGATATGACCATGCGCCCCGCACATTGGCGCGAAGTTCCGTCCACCACCTTCAGCACCCGGAGCGCTGGGCGGTTTGGCGGGGAAGGCATCACGATTTCAGCGGCTGGCGGTGGTTCGATACCTGCCCCTGTTGCGGAGATGAGGGCGTTTGAAGAAAGAGGCACCCGGCGCGCGAGCCAGCCGGTGAGCGGAGCCATCCAGTGCCTGCCCGATCGCGGACGCAGCGCCGCGCTGGCGCTGGACGACATGACGGAAACCAGGGAAGAAGCGGCAAATCCCATGTGAAAACTCCTGGGCGACTGGCGCTACGCCATCGCAACGGTGGTTGTCGGACACAGGCAGGATTCAGGAAAGCAAAAACCGCAGCGCGAGGGTTGCCGGGGGGCTTCGCTTCAAACCGAAGCCCCCAACCGAACGCCCGCCACCTCTCGCCGCGGCTTGTGACTACATCAGCATGGTGTTGCGGATGAGACCAACGGCCAGGCCTTCGATTTCGAAGGCCTCGTCCGGGGCCACCATGATGGTGGGATAGTCCGGATTCTCGGCATGCAGTTCGATGCCGCGGGCGGTGCGCTGGAAGCGCTTGACCGTGACCTCTTCACCCAGCCGGGCCACCACGATCTGGCCGTTGCGGGCCTCGCGTGTGGATTGCACGGCCAGCAGGTCACCGTCCATGATGCCCGCATCACGCATCGACATGCCTCGCACCTTGAGCAGGTAGTCAGGCCGGTGCTGGAACAGACTGCCTTCGACGTGGTACGTCTGGTCGACATGTTCCTGCGCCAGGATGGGCGAGCCCGCCGCCACCCGGCCCACCAGCGGCAGAGCCAGCTGGGACAGGCCCGGGATGGCCAGCATCAGCTGCTGCGCCCGGCTGGTGGTGGATTGCAGTGCCGCACCGGCAGAATGCGTGTTCTTGAGCCGGATGCCGCGCGAGGTGCCGCTGACCAGGTCGATGACGCCCTTGCGCGCCAGGGCCTGCAGGTGTTCTTCGGCTGCGTTGGCCGACTTGAAACCGAGTTCTGCAGCGATTTCGGCGCGCGTGGGCGGGGCACCGGTTCTGGCGATGGCGTTCTGGACGAGTTCCAGAATTTGCTGCTGGCGCGCGGTAAGTTTGACGGGGGAAGGCAGGTCGATCATGGCAACTCCGGTAAGCGGGCTGTCTGGATATCCAGTACCTGTATTTTTAAACAGTTTTTTCGCGCTGGCAAGCACCGGCGTTGTGTGAATCGATGAAAATTGTCGTTTTAGGGATGGGCGGGACGATTGCGGGTGTGGGCGATGCTTCGGCGCCGCGCGGTTATCGGTCGGGCGAGGTGTCGGTGGATGCGTTGGTGGCAGGTGCGGGTCTGCCGTTGGCATTCGAGGTGCTGACCGAGCAGGTCGCGCAGGTCGACAGCAAGGACATGGACGGAGCTCTCTGGTTGCAGCTTGCGCTGCGGGTGGCTCACTGGGTCGCACAAGACGACGTGGCCGGCGTGGTGGTGACCCACGGTACTGACACACTGGAAGAAACGGCGTACTTTCTGTCCGCCACGCTGTCCCCTGCAAAGCCGGTGGTGCTGACGGGCGCGATGTATCCCTCCACCCACCGGACGCCCGACGGTCCCGGCAATCTGCGCGATGCATTGATGGTCGCAGCGCATGCTGACTTGCGTGGTGTCCTGGTCATGTTTGCCGGCCGCCTTTTCACGGGGAGCGAGGTTCGAAAGGTGCACCCGCTGCGCCCGGATGCCTTCGAGGCCGGTGATGCTGGTGCGTTGGCACGCGTGGAGAACGGGAGCGTGCTGCAGGAACGCCCATGGCCGATGTCGGATGCAGCCTTTCAACCCAAGGCCCTGGCCGGGCTGGAGGCCTGGCTCGCCGCCCGGCAGCCGTTGCCGTGGGTGGCGTGGATCACCAGCCATGCGGGCGCGACCGGTGCAGAGGTACACGCTTTGCTCGCCGCGGGCGTAAAGGGTCTGGTGGTGGGCGGTACCGGCAATGCCAGCCTGCACCATCGGCTTGAAGAGGCACTCGCGGAAGCAAGATCGCTGGGCGTGCCGGTGGAGATCGGCAGCCGATGCAGCCTGGGGGATGCCGAATCGGTGGTGCCAGGCTCGGCGGAGGCTGCACTGCCGCCCGCCAAGGCCAGGATCGCGATGCAGCTGCGGCTGATCGCGTCTTGACGGGGCTGCTTTAGCTCGACAGGGCTTCGAAGGCCCGGGCGGTGATCTGCTCGACAGAACCTACGCCGCTGATCTTGCGGTACTTGGGCGCGGCCGCAGGGTCCTGCGCTGCCCAACTGGAGTAGTACTCGACCAGCGGACGGGTCTGGGCGCTGTAGACGTCCAGCCGTTTCTGCACGGTCGCTTCCCGGTCGTCTTCGCGCTGGATCAGGTCTTCGCCGGTCTGGTCGTCCTTGCCTTCCACCTTGGGCGGAGCGAATTTGAGGTGATAGGTGCGGCCCGATGCAGGGTGCGAACGGCGACCGCTGATTCGTTCGACGATGTCGCTGAACGGCACGTCGATTTCGAGCACGAAGTCGAGTTTGACGCCGGCGGCTTTCATGGCGTCGGCCTGGGGAATCGTGCGGGGGAAGCCGTCGAACAACACGCCCTTAGCGCAATCGGGCTGGGCGATGCGTTCCTTGACCAGGTTGATGATCAGGTCGTCGCTGACCAGTCCGCCGGACTCCATGATGGCCTTGGCCTGCAGGCCCAGCGGCGTGCCGGCCTTGACTGCTGCGCGCAGCATGTCGCCGGTCGAAATTTGTGGGATGGCGTATTTCTGGCAGATGAAAGCAGCTTGCGTGCCTTTACCGGCGCCCGGCGCGCCCAGCAGAATCAGTCTCATGAAATTCCTCGAATAGTAAAAATCTGTGGCACCGCTGGCCGCACACACTCCCGTGAAGGGGGTGGGCATGGTGCTCTCGCTTGAGTCGAGAATAACATGCACACCTTTCGCGAAACCTTCGCGCCCCAGAGGCAAATGCCCCGGTTTGCCCTAGGTCAGCAGCGCCCTGACACGCTTCAGATCTTCCGCCGTGTCGACGCCCCCGCCGGGTGCTGCTGCTGTTACAAATACAGCGATCCGGCGCCCGTGCCATAGGGCGCGGAGCTGTTCGAGTGCTTCGGTGATTTCCAGAGGAGCCTGTTCGAGGTTCGGAAAAGCCCGCAGGAAACCCACACGGTAAGCGTAGATGCCGACATGCCGCAGTGGTGCTGGCGATGGCAGGACCGCTGCGCCCGGCTGGCTGCCGTCACGTTGCCAGGCGATGGGCGCGCGGCTGAAATAGAGCGCAAGGCCGCTGCGGTCGCACACCACTTTCACGACATTGGGGTTGCAGAAGTCATCGAGCGAATGGATGGGGTGCGCAGCGGTGGCGATGTCGGCTTGCGGACGTTCATGCAGCAACTGCGCGACCGACGCGATGAGCTCGGGCGGCATCAGCGGCTCGTCCCCCTGCACGTTGACGACGATGGCGTCGTCCGGCAGGCCGAGCAGGTCGCAGGCTTCGGCCAGCCGGTCGCTGCCGTTGGCATGGTCCGGCCGGGTCATCAGCGCCTCAATGTCGTGCTGGCGGCAGGCATCGACAATGCGGCGGTCGTCGGCCGCCACGACCGTGCGCGCGGCGCCGGATTTCAGCGCCTGCCGCGCAACACGCACCACCATCGGCAGGCCGCCGATGTCGGCCAGCGGTTTGGCCGGCAGGCGGGTGGAGGCCAGGCGTGCCGGAATCAGCACGGTGAAGGCCGGCGTGGTGGCGCCTGCAGCCATGGTCACAGGCCCAGCTCTTCGTCGCTGAGCGTGCGTGCCTCGACTTCGAGCAGGATGGGAATGCCGTCGCGGATCGGGTAGGCCAGGCGGGCGCTGCGCGACACCAGTTCCTGGCGTTCCAGGTCTACGATGAGCGGACCCTTGGTGACCGGGCAGACCAGCAGTGCGATGAGTTTGCTGTCCATGGGCGAGAGCTTGGTTTTGATGAGAAGGAAGGGATACGGGACGCTGCGCCCTCAACCGGGGTGGCGCGCGCGGGAGGCGGATGATAGCCGGGCATCGACCAGCCGGTCGAAGTAGGCCAGGAAGTCCGGCGCCAGGCTGAACTCCAGCGGCACCGCCAGCGCATCGGGCCGCAGGCGCCAGAGCTTGACGGCATCTTTCTCGGTGCACAGCAGGGTGGTGCGCGGGCCGATGCCGGCGACGGTCGCGACGGTCGCCGCATCGGTTGCGAAGTCGGCGTGGTCCGGCAATGCATGTGTTTCGGACAGCGCCATGCCGCGCTCCTGCAGCATCTCGAAGAAGGCTTCCGGGCGGGCGATGCCCGCCACCGCGGCGACCGGCCCGGTCTGGCCGAGCGACACCATCGGCACCAGCCGGCCGTCGTTGCCGATGGCTTCGTCGGCCAGTTGCCGCTCGCCGCGGAATCCACCAAAGGCCGGCTGCTGCCCGGTGTGCAGCACCATGTCGACCGTTCGTGGCCAGGGTTCACGCAAAGGCCCGGCCGGCAGCAGCCAGCCATTGCCGGCGCCACGGTCGTCGAACACGCAGATCTCGATGTCGCGGGCCAGCGCGACATGTTGCAGCCCGTCGTCGCAGACCAGCACCTGGACCTCGGGATGCAGAGTCAGCAGCCGTTGCGCGACGGCGGTGCGATTGCGGCCGACGAACACCGGCGCGCCGATGCGCCGGCGAATCAGCAGCGGTTCGTCACCCACCGCGACCGGGTCGGATTGCGGTTGCACTTCCAGCCCTTCGTCGTCGTCGCCTGGCGGAGGTTTGCGTCCGTAGCCGCGCGACACCACACCGGCCACGATTCCGCGTGCGGCCAGGTGTCCGACCAGGGCCATCACCACCGGCGTCTTGCCGGCGCCACCGGCGATCACATTTCCGACCACCACGACCGGTACCGGCAGGCGGGTAGCCCTCAGCAGGCCGAAGCGGTAGGCGGTCTTGCGCGCCGCCCACACGGCGCGATAGATCTGGGAAACAGGCCACAGCAGGCGGGCGACCGGCCCGCGTTGCGACCATTGCGCCAGCAGGCGGCGGGCCGGCGTCTGGCCGGTCACCGTGCGGTGGAGCCCGAGGCCGGGCGCTGGGTGGCAAAGGTGATCTGGCCCAGTCCGGCCCGACGCGCGGCTTCCATCACCGTGATGACACTCTGGTGCGATGCATTGGCGTCGGCGCTGATCACCACGATGCTCTGCGGTCCGGCCTGGGCGGCGACGGTCAGCGCCTGGCTCAGGGATTCGACTGCCGTATTGGTGACGCGCTGGTTGTTGACGGTCATGCGACCGTCGCTGTTGACGGACACCCGCACTTCCTTGGGATAGTCGCGCTGGGCCTGGCTGTCGGCCACCGGCAGGCGCAGCTGGATCTCGGTGAAGCGGCTGTAGGTGGTGGACAGCATCAGAAAGATGAGCACCACCAGCAGCACGTCGATGAACGGGATCAGGTTGATCTCCGGTTCGTCGCGTTCACCGGCGCGGAAATTCATGCGCGAACGGGAGCGGAAGTTCAGGGCCATGCGGAATATCGCCTTCGATCAGCCGCGGCGCATGTGCGTGATGTGGCGCACGAAACGTTCGGCCGCCAGTTCCAGCGTCAGCAGGTGCGAATCGACCCGGCCACGGAAGTAGCGCCAGCAGATCAGCGAGGGAATCGCCACGATGAGGCCGAAAGCCGTGTTGTAGAGCGCGATAGAGATGCCCTGCGCCAGTTGTGCCGGGTTGGTGCCGCCGCCGGCTGCCGCCGTCTGCGAACCGAAGATCTCGATCATGCCGATGACGGTGCCCAGCAGGCCGAGCAGCGGCGCGGCCGAGGCGATGGTGCCCAGCGCGCCCAGGTAGCGTTCGAGCCGGTGCGCGACCCTGCGGCCGGCTGCCTCGATGGCCGAACGGAGGTCTTCCTCGCTGCCGCCGGGCTGGCTGTTGATCGAGCGGAAGCCTGCCGCCAGCACTTCTCCCAGGGCGGAGTTCTGCTCCAGTTGCACGATCACGTCCATGGTGGGAACCGTGCGGTTCGACACCGCGATGGCTTCGTCCAGCAGGCGCGGCGGTGCCACCCTGGCGGTGCGCAGGCTGATCGCCCGTTCGAAAACCAGGGCCAGGGCCACGATCGAGCAGACCAGCAGCGGCCAGATCGGCCAGCCAGCCGCTTGAATGATGGAAAACAAGAACGATCCCCCGTGTCTTTGACGGCGGCGATTATCGCCCACGCCCGTCGGACGCCAGCCGTAGGCGGGTGACCGGACGGCGGCGCCCCGGGTTTCCTGGTGGCATCTTGTCACGGGCTGAGAGCTTTCATGGGCGCTGCCTACAATCGTCGTTCCCCACAACGAATCCCTCAGAGGAAACATGGAACATACCCTGCCGCCGCTGCCGTACGCGATCGACGCGCTCGCTCCTGAATATTCGAAGGAAACCCTCGAATACCACTACGGCAAGCACCACAACGCCTACGTCGTGAACCTCAACAACCTGCAAAAGGGCACGGAGTTCGAAACCATGTCCCTCGAGGACATCATCAAGAAGTCGTCCGGCGGCATCTACAACAACTCGGCCCAGATCTGGAACCACACCTTTTTCTGGAACTGCATGGCCCCGCAAGGCGGCGGCGAGCCATCCGGTGCCCTGGCCGAAGCCATCACCGCGAAGTGGGGCAGCTACGCCTCCTTCAAGGAAGCCTTCGTCAAGTCGGCCGTGGGCAACTTCGGTTCGGGCTGGACCTGGCTGGTGAAGAAGACCGACGGTTCGGTAGACATCGTCAACACCGGCGCAGCCGGCACGCCTCTGACCACCGCGGACAAGGCGCTGCTGACGGTCGACGTCTGGGAACATGCCTATTACATCGACTACCGCAACCTGCGCCCGAAATTCGTCGAGACCTTCCTCGAAAAACTGGTCAACTGGAAGTTCGCCGAAGCCAACTTCGCCTGACCAGGGTTCTGGCGAACAAAAAAGGGCCGGACTTTTGTCCGGCCCTTTTTTTGTCCGTCCGCTCGATCCGCCGGGCTTATGGTTGCGTTGTGGGCTGCGCCAGGTCGGCGCTGACACCGAACGATACGCGGAACGCATGGTTGAAGATGCGGGCCCACATATTGCGTTTTTCGGCCTCCACGGTGTCGTCGGTATAGCTGTCGGCTGCGATCCAGTGGGCCAGGTCGGTGGTGTGGCGTACCACTGTCGGGTGGGAGTCGCTGCGGCCGAGAACAATTTCCGTCGTGTTCAGGTAAGCCTTGCGTATCGTCGTCAGTACGGCGTTGCGCGGTATGGCGATGTTCTCCTGGTCGCTGGCAAGCAGGGTGTGCGGCAATACACGGTGCAGGCGTTCCGGCTCGTGCAGCCGTGGAATGGAAACACAGGGAAAGGTCTTCACCAGGTCTTCCATGTTCGTGAACTGGACCAGCCCCATCGACAGGCGGGCTGCATCGACGGGGTCGGCAGACAGTTGAGGCAGGCGGGTAGCGGCCGTCGCTTCGAACTGTTTCAGGTCGTCCAGGGCCTTGTGGCGGGCGCGGATGGCCTCCTGGCCAATGAGCGGGTAACGCGGCGGCACGAACGCCGGTCGGTGTCCGCTGCTTCGGGCTGCGGCCGGATCCGAATCGCCAGGTCGGGAGGTCGGAGACAAACGGCTGCGTTCCCCGGCCGCGACAGCGCGGGCGTCTTTCTGGGCGTCTGCGATGGCCTCGTCGAGCAGTTGCTTCTGGCGGGGCACCAGCGGGAACACCGGCGGCGCCCGCAAGGCTTCGTCCTGCAGGAAACCCAGGAGATCGTTGGCCCGAAAGTTCAACGCCGCCTCGACTGCCGTCGCACTCACGCGGGCGCGCTCCATACGTTCCACGACGGTAGGTGTGGCGAGCTGGCGTTTCGCCTTCGTCAGCCGGGAATCGAGCAGCTCCGATGCCTGACGCATGGCGTCGAGAGCGGCTCCGAGTTGCCGGAGTGTGCGGTCGTCCATGCCCGCGGCCAACAACTCGCGCATGGTGGCCGTCCGCCACTCCGCGAGTGCGCCGTCACGCTGGGGCAGGGCGCGGAGCTGTGCCGAATGCCATAGGGTGACGTACTGGATCAGGATGTCCTTCGGCGGATGTCTCGACAGTGCAGCCTGCTCCCGGGTTTCGATTGCAGTGGGTGGCCGGGGAAGACGTGCGGCGGCCCTGGTGGCTTGCGCAGGTTTTACTGGCTCGAAGTGCGGGCCTGCCAAAGTGGCCGGCACGACATCCAGCAGCGCGCGCAAGTCATCGCCCATCACCATCGCCGCCCTGCGTCCCCGCCGAGGCCACACCGCCTGCGGGTCGTCGGCGTCATCGTCGTTTTCGTCGTCGTATTCGGTGAAAACGCCGGAAGAAGGGTCGGGCTTCAGAAGGTCGGCACGATGCGATGTTTGCGGACCCCGCAAGGTCTGGGCGGGCCAGCCGAGCACTGGAATTGATGCGTTGGCATTGAAGAGCCGATGGAAGAGTTGCATGCCGGTGCCTCGAGTGGGAAAGGCCCCAGTCTGGGCGGCGCAAGGTGGCGGGCAGCGACGCATGCGAACCGGCCTAAGCACGCCCGAACGACACGGCCGCCGAGGTGACCGGCATCGCTGCTCCGACGATTGCCTGTCGGTTTTACGGTTCAGCGCCGGGCTTCGAACGGCGGCCCGCCGATACGGGTGCCGGCCTTGAAGCCCTTGTGGGCAAACCAGCCCTGGTTCATTTCCAGCACGAAACGCACCGGCTTTGCCGAGCAGTGCGAGTTGGTGGTCTGCGGCGCCATGTCCACCACGTTGACGATGGTGCCGTCGTCGGCGATGAAGGCGGCGCTCAGCGGCAGGATGGTGTTCTTCATCCAGAAGCACTGTTCGGCCGGCACGCTGAAGGCGAACAGCATCCCTTCCTGCTGGGGCATCTCGCGGCGGAACATCAGCCCGATCTCGCGCGATTGCGGGGTCTGCGCCACCTGCGCATCGATGCGGTACATGCCGATCGTCAGGTCGACACGCGGCAGGTTGGTCTGCGGCGTCTCCTGGGCGTGGGCCAGGCTGGCGCAGAGGGTGACGACGGTGGCGACGAAAAGGTGCCGCAGGGGAGAAAACAGAGTTTGCATCGCGGAGACGCGCCGTGCGCGAACGGTGAAAAGCCGAAGACGGCGCATTGTGGCCCAGCCAAAAGAAAAGCGCCCCGCAGGGCGCTGACGGATGGCAGCCCGGCGGGCTGCTTATTTGGCCATGGCCTTTTCGGTATGTTTCTTCATGTGCTTGGTGTGGGCCTTCGGGGTGGTCTTCTTGACATCGCCCTTGGTGCCGTCACCCATCGGTACGGTGCTGGCACCAGTGGTGGCTGCGGTCGGCGCTGCGGGCGACTGCGCGAAAGCGCTGGAGACGAGGAAGCCGGCGATCAGGGTTGCGAGGAGTTTCTTCATTTTGCGTTCCTGTGGATTTCTCGAAAAGACCGCCTTCCAAAAACGGAAGGTCTCATCGCAACGCCCTCCGCAGGCCCGCGGTTGACAGGGCGACGGCTCATTTTTCGGACATAAAATCTTCTGGCTGAACCCTGACTGCCGTTTCCCGGTTTTCCAATTTTCTCCCCCATTCCGAAAGACATTCGCCCCATGTCCTACCAGCACATCCAGGTGCCTGCCCACGGCGAAAAAATCACGGTCAATGCCGACAGGACCCTGAACGTTCCGGCCGAGCCGATCATTCCGTTCATCGAAGGTGACGGCAGCGGCGTCGACATCACGCCGGTCATGCTCAAGGTGGTCGATGCTGCGGTCGAGAAAGCCTACGGCGGTTCCCGAAGGATCCACTGGATGGAGGTCTTCGCCGGCGCCAAGGCCGCGAAACTGTACGGGGCGGATGTGCTGCTGCCCGAGGAGACGCTTCAGGCGGTGCGTGACTACGTGGTGTCCATCAAGGGACCGCTGATGCTGCCCACCAGCGGCGTCGGTTCGCTGAACGTGGCACTGCGCCAGAAGCTCGACCTGTATGTTTGCCTGCGTCCGGTGCGGTATTTCCCGGGAGTGCCCACGCCGCTGCGCGAGCCGGAGAAAACCAACATGGCCATCTTCCGCGAGAATTCGGAAGACATCTACGCCGGCATCGAGTTCGCATCCGGCAGCGACAAGGCAAGGAAACTCATCGCCCTGCTGCGTGACGAGTTCGGCGTCAACAACATCCGATTCCCAGAGACCTCGGCCATCGGCGTCAAGCCGGTGTCGGTCGAAGGCACCGAACGGCTGATGCGCAAGGCGGTGCAATACGCCATCGACCACGACAAGCCCAGCGTCACCATCGTCCACAAGGGCAATGTGATGAAGTTCACCGAAGGCGGTTTCCGCGACTGGGCCTATGCCCTGGCCGAGCGTGAATTCGGCGCCGAGCCACTGGACGGCACGCCTTACATGCGGATGAAGAACCCCGTCACCGGCCGTTTCATCACCATCAAGGATTCGCGCACCGACGCCTTCCTGCAGCAGATCCTGCAGCGGCCGGCCGAGTTCAGCGTGATCGCCACCCTCAACCTCAATGGCGACTACATCTCCGATGCGGTGGCCGCGCAGGTCGGCGGCACCGGCATCGCGCCGGGCGCCAACATGAGCGACACCATCGCCATGTTCGAAGCCACCCACGGCACCGCACCCAAGTACGCCGGCAAGGATTATGTGAACCCGGGTTCGGAAATCCTGTCCGCCGAAATGATGCTGCGCCACATGGGCTGGACCGAAGCCGCCGACCTCATCATCTCGGCCATGGAAAAGGCGATCCAGAGCAAACGGGTCACCTATGACTTCGCCCGCCTGATGGAGGGCGCGATCCAGGTCAGCTGCTCCGGTTTCGGCCAGGTGATGATCGACCAGATGGGGTGATTGCCGCCGGTCAGCGCACCGCGTCGCCCATGCGGAATCGGTGCGTGGCCTTGTTCAGTTGTTCCATCAGGCTGGCGTCCAGTTTCAGGCTGGCCGCGGCGATGGTGGCGTCCAGCTGCTCGGGTTTGCTGGCGCCGAGCAGCGGTGCGGTGACGGTGGGCTGGGCCATCACCCAGGCCACGGCGAGCGATGCCAGGGGAATGCCGGCTTCGTCGGCGATGCGTTCCAGTTCACCGACCGCATCGAATGCGTTGTCGTTCCAGTAGCGGTCCTGGTAACGGCCGGCGGCGGTGCCCAGGGTGAACCGGGTACCGGCCGTGGGCGCCGAGCCCTTGGCGTATTTGCCGGTGAGCAGGCCGCCGGCCAGCGGGTTGTACGGAATCACCGCCAGGCCTTCTTCGGCACACAGCGGCAGCAGTTCACGTTCGATCTCGCGGAACAGCAGGCTGTAGCGCGGCTGCACCGATACGAACTTCACCGTGTTCAACACTTCCGACCGGCCGATGGCCCGGGCCAGCCGGTAGGCCAGGAAATTCGATACGCCCACATAACGCGCACGGCCCGAACGCACGATCACGTCCAGGGCTTCCAGTGTCTCGTCCAGCGGCGTGTCGGCATCGTCGGAATGCAGCTGATACAGGTCGACGTAATCGGTGTCCAGCCGTTTGAGCGAGGCGTCGACCGCGTCCAGCAGGTGTTTGCGGGACGCTCCCCGGTCCCAGGCCGACGGCCCCATCACGCCGACCGCCTTGGTCGCCAGGATGTGGTTCGCCCGGCGTCCGGGCGAAGCCTTCAGCCAGCGGCCGATGATCTCTTCGGTGCGGCCGGCGGTGCCGGTGTCGCCGCCCAGCGGATATACGTTGGCGGTGTCCAGGAAGTTGATGCCGGCGTCGGTCGCCTTGTCCAGGATGGCCTGCGCCACCGACTCGTCGGTCTGCAGGCCGAAAGTCATGGTGCCCAGTGCCAGGCGGGAGACGGTGAGGCCGGTGCGGCCGAAGCGTATGGTGGGAATGCTCATGGATAGTGGCGGGGCCGTTGAGGGTTGATCTCTGCGACGATACCCGTCCCGCCCGTTCTGCCCATCGCGGCATACCCGAAAACACCATGATCGACCTGTATTACTGGACCACTCCCAACGGCCACAAAATCAGCATTTTTCTGGAAGAGGCGGACCTGCCCTACCAGCTGCACGGCGTGAACATCAGCAAGAACGAGCAGTTCAAGCCCGACTTCCTGAAGATCGCGCCCAACAACCGCATTCCGGCCATCGTCGACAAGCAACCCGCCGACGGCGGCGCGCCGCTGCCGATGTTCGAGTCCGGCGCCATCCTGCTGTACCTGGCCGAGAAGATCGGGCGATTCATTCCCGCCGACATCCGTGGCCGGCAGGAAGTTTCGCAGTGGCTGTTCTGGCAGATGGGCGGACTGGGACCGATGGCTGGCCAGAACCACCATTTCGGCACTTTCGCGCCGGAGAAGATTCCGTACGCCATCGAGCGTTACGTGAAGGAAACCGCCCGCCTTTACGGTGTGCTGGACCGGCGCCTGGCCGACCGTGAATTCGTGGCGGGCGATTACTCCATCGCCGACATGGCGATCTATCCGTGGATCGTGCCGCACACCCGCCAGCAGCAGGACCTGGCCGACTTCCCCAACGTGCAACGCTGGTTCGAAACAATCAGGGCGCGCCCTGCGGTGCAGCGTGCCTATGCGCTGGTGGAGCGGTTCCAGCCCAAGGCCTGATCCAGCCTGCGCGAATCAGATTCTTGCAAGTCTTTGCGCAAGGCCTACTGCCAGGTCTGGACGGCACCATCGGAGCGCAGTTGAATGCGCAATGACCTCTGTTTTTTCCCTCGCGGTTTCGCCGCGTTGCCGCCTGGCTTTGCTGTGCGCACCGCTCTGGCTGGCCGCCTGCGCAAGCGATTCGGGCTCCGGCTCCACACCGTCTCCTGCCAGCCTTCCGACCGATTGGCGCTGGTTGGGCCGCGTTGGTTTTCTGGGCAGCCCGGCCGAGTTGACCGAGCTTCGCAGCCAGGGCCGGGCGAGCTACCTTGATCGGCAGCTCGCGTCGTCCGGCACCGATGCCCCGGCCCTGGCCGCTCAGATTGCGGGCTTGCCGCTCGTCGGCGGTGATGAAGCCATCCGTGCCGTGCATCAGGAAAACAGGCGCATCAACCAGTTGGCCGATGCCGACGAAAAACAGAATGCGCGTACCGAGCTCTACCGCGCGGGGGCCGTGGCGAGCACCGCCGTCCAGCGTCGTTACCTGCTGCGCGCGCTCTATTCGCAGACGCAGTTGCGTGAGCAGATGACCTGGTTCTGGATGAACCATTTCAATGTCCATGTGCCCAAGGGGCAGATCCGCTGGACGGTGGGCGACTACGAGGACCGGGTGATCCGTCCCCGCGTCTTCGGCCGGTTCGAAGACCTGGTCATGGCCACGCTCACATCGCCGGCCATGCAGGAATACCTGGACAACGCGCAGAGCGCGGCCGGCAAGATCAACGAAAACTACGCCCGCGAGCTGATGGAACTCCACACCCTGGGCGTGTCCGGCGGTTCGAGCGGTTCGAAATACACCCAGCAGGACGTCCAGGAACTGGCGCGTGTGCTGACCGGCGTCGGCATCGAGCAGCCCACCGGCGCGCCGCGCATGAACCCGCAGCGCCAGGCGCAGTACGTGCACGATGGTTTGTTCGAGTTCAATCCCAATCGGCACGACTTCGGTCCCAAGACCTTCCTGGGCCAGCGTATCGAAGGCAGCGGCTTCGGCGAGACACGGCAGGCCATTTCACTGCTGGTGCGGCAACGGTCCTGCGCGATGTTCGTGTCGCAGAAGCTGGCCGTGTATTTCGTGTCGGACCGCCCGCCGCAGGCGCTTGTCGATCGCATGGCGGATCGGTTCCAGCAGACCGGCGGCGACATCGGGTCGGTGCTGAAGGTGATGTTCCTGTCTGCGGAACTCGAGGCTGCGATGGTCGCGCCCGAGCGAAAGTTCAAGGACCCGATGCAGTTCGTGATCTCTTCGATGCGGCTGGCCTATGTCGACCGCCAGCCGACCAACATGACGCCGATGATCAACTGGCTTCAGCAACTCGGCGAGCCGCTCTACGGCCGGCAATCGCCCGATGGTTATCCGCTCATCGAGTCGGCCTGGGCCAGTTCCGGGCAACTGGTGCGGCGGCTGGAGATCGCACGCGCCATCGGCAGCGGGCCGGGAGTGCTTTTCGCCGAACCCGACGCGCCCGCCGGCAGCCGGCCGCCGTCGGCCGGGTTTCCGTTGCTGACCAATCGCCTGTACTACGACCAGATCGAGCCGCAGCTGGGCGCGGACACCCGCCTGGCGCTGTCGCAGACGACATCGCCAGGCGAATGGAACGCAGTGCTGCTGTCGTCTCCCGAATGGATGCAGCGATGAACTTCACCGGAATCGACGGAGGCAGACATGGATCGACGTGAACTCTTGCGCAGGCTCGGCCATCTGGCCGCGGCGGCCGCAATGCCGGTGGCGTCCCGGGCCTGGGCGCTGCCGGCCAACCAGACAGATGCACGGTTCCTGCTGGTCTTCCTGCGCGGTGCCTATGATGCCAACAGCCTGTTGGTGCCCATCGTCAGCGACTTCTACTACGCATCCCGGCCGACCATCGCCATCCGGCGTCCGGCGGTGGCCGGGGCCGACCCGGATCCGCAGGCCGCGCTGCTGTTGAACGGGCAGGGAGCCGACGGCTGGGGCCTGCATCCGGCGGCCGCTGAAAGACTCATGCCCCTGTGGCGGCAGAAACAGCTGGCTTTCGTGCCTTTCGCCGGCACCGACGACCTGTCGCGCAGCCATTTCGAGACGCAGGACAGCCTGGAAGCCGGCCTGCCGATCGCCGGCGACCGGTCCGCACCCGGCACCGATGCGGCGTCCTTGCGCGGCAGCGGTTTCCTCAACCGGCTGGCCGGCGCGCTCGGTTCCAGGGTTGCGCCGGTTGCCTTCACCGACGTGCTTCCGGCATCGATGGCCGGGCCGGTGAACATCGCCAACGTCTCGCTGCGCGGCAGTACCAGGGCGCCCTTCGACGACCGGCAAAGTGCCCTGTTCGCGCAGATGTACCGGGAGACGCGGTTTTCGGCCGTCCTTACCGAAGGCCTCGAACTGCGCCAGACCGTGGCCCGCGAAGCCGCCGCAGAGGACGGCCGGCAACGCGAGATGGAAGCCGCCAGTCGCCGTGCGGTCAGTGCCAGGGGCTTCGAGCAGGAAGCCCGGCGCATGGGCCAGCTGATGCGCGACCGGTTCAATCTGGGTTTCATCGACGTCGGCGGCTGGGACACACACGTCAACCAGGGCGGCGCGCAGGGGCAACTGGCCAACCTGCTGCAGAACCTGGCCGGCGGGCTGAGCGGGTTCGGTGAGGAAATCGGTCCGGCCTGGAGCAAGACCGTGGTCGTGGTGGTTTCAGAATTCGGACGGACCTTCCGCGAAAACGGCACCCGCGGCACCGACCACGGCCACGGCAGCTGCTACTGGGTGGCCGGCGGGGCGGTCAGGGGCGGCCGCCTGGCCGGCGAACAGGTCGCGGTGGTGCCCGGCAAGCTGAACCAGGACCGCGACTTCCCGGTGCTGAACGAATACCGGGCCGTCATCGGCGGCCTGCTGCAACGCATGTACGGACTGGACGCAGCCCGCGTGGCGCAGGTGTTTCCGGGCATCAGGCCGGTCGACCTCGGCCTGGTCTGACGGGGCAGGTCAGCCGATGTCGAAGTGGTGCAGGTCGAACCGGCCCTTGCGCCGGTCTTCGAAGAAGTGCCTGAGCGTATCGCGGACCGTATGGAAAGCGATGTCTTCCCACGGAATTTCCGCCTCGGTGAAAAGCCGGGCTTCCATGGTTTCATGTCCCGGATCGAACCGATCGGACAGCAGGCGCGCCCGATAGAAAAAGTGCACCTGACCCACCTTCACCACGTTGATGACGGTGAACAGGTCCTGCATCGCGATCTCCGCGCCGGCTTCCTCGTCGGTCTCGCGGGCGGCGCCCGCGGCGGTGGTTTCGCCCAGTTCCATGAAACCGGCGGGCAGCGTCCAGAAACCCCGGCGCGGCTCGATGTTGCGTTTGCAGAGCAACACCCGGTCGTCCAGCCAGGGCACGGTCCCCACCACGTTCAGCGGGTTCTCGTAATGCACCGTATGGCAGGCCGGGCAGATGGCGCGCTGCCGGGTGTCGCCGTCATCCGGCAGCCGGTAGACGACGCCGGTGCCGCATTCGCGGCAGTGGCGGATGGGCGGGCGTGGGCTCACGGGCGAATGCTCAGGCCTTGGCCGAGGTGATGGAGAAATGCTCGACGGTCGGCGGGCCGGCGAAGAACGGACCGACGATGGCGCGCCATTCGGCGAACAACGCCGAATTGCGGAAACCCTCGGTATGGGCTTCCAGTGTTTCCCACTCGATCATGAGCACGAAACGTTCGGTCGATTCGATGCCGCGGACAACCTTGGCATTCAGGAAACCCGGGGCCCTGGCGATCACCGTGGTCAGGCCGCGGTGGATGGCTTCTTCGAATTCGGCGTGGCGGCCGGGCGCGATGCGGATGTCTGCGTGTTCGAGAATCATGGAAATGCTCGTTGTCCTGGAATGAAGTGTTTTGCAAAAAACAGCATGTCTCGGGCGCTATGCTCGATCGCCCAAGACTCTACAGCCACTTCGCTCCACCGGTGGCCCCGCCGATGAACATTGCCTCGCTTCGTCTCGCCGCCCCCGGCTGGCTCCTGCCTGAATGGCCGGCTCCACCCAATGTCGGCGCCGTGTTCAGCAGCCGCGCTGGTGGCGCGTCGATCGCGCCCTTCGACAGCCTGAACCTGGGCGACCATGTAGGCGATGACTCGGCGGCGGTGGCCGTCAACCGCCAGCGCTTCGCGGCGGCGATCGGGGCCGAGCCGGTGTTCATGCGGCAACCCCACGGCACCCATAGCGCCGACCTCGACTTGTGGACAGCGGGCGAACAGCCGTCGGCCGACGCTTGCACCACCGCCATAGCGGGAAGGGCCTGCACGGTGATGGTGGCCGACTGCCTGCCGCTGCTGTTCAGCGATCTCCAGGGTCTGGCGGTGGGCGCGGCCCATGCAGGATGGCGGGGCCTGGCCGCAGGTGTCATCGAATCCTGCGTAACCGCCCTGCGCGACCGCCTTGGCGATCCGGCCGCGCCCGTCCTGGCCTGGCTGGGGCCCTGCATCGGCCAGCCGGCATTCGAGGTCGGCGATGACGTGCGGCAGGCGTTCTTGCAACACGAGGCGGGGTCCGCGGCATGTTTCGAAGCGGGCGCGGCATTGGGTAAATGGCAGGCAGACCTGGCCGGCCTGGCGCGTCGCCGGCTGACGCTTGCCGGTGTGGCAGGTGTGTACGGCAACGATGGCGGCGCGGCCTGGTGCACCGTCAGCAATGGTTCACGTTTCTTCTCGCACCGGCGTGACGCGGCCCGGCTCGGCAGCACCGGGCGCATGGCCGCCAGCATCTGGCTGGCCGGACCGGGCAGCTGAACGCGCTGCCTTTCCGTCCGCCTCCCGACGCCGCATCGCCCGGCGCCGCAGCGGTGCGCCGATCAGGTACATCACCGGCAACAGCGGCAACACGCCGTAAAGCGTGAAGGTGACAAGGGCGCCCAGCACCGTGCCGTTGCTGGCGGTGGCTTCGGCCACGGCCATCATCAAGGCCACATAGATCCAGGCGATAACCACGAGGTACATACAATCATTTTCGATGCATCATGATGTCGGCCACGCAGGCTCCAAGCCTTGCCGACCGACCCATGCAAGGCCGTGAACGCAGATGAAGAGACACATGGATTCTGACCCGTCGAAAAACCCTTTCGCCCCGTTCGCACTGCCATTGATGGATAGCCTGCCCCGGATGGATCCGGCGGTGCTGCGGTCGCTGCAACAGGATTACCTGCGGGGCCTGACCGAGCTGGCCGGCACGCCACCCCAGCAGGGCCTGCCCGCGCAGGACCGGCGTTTCGCCAGTGAAGCCTGGCAACAGAATCCGATGGCCGCATTCGCCGCCAAGGCCCACCTGCTCAACACCCGTGCCATGACGGCGATGGCCGATGCGGTGCAGGCCGACCCCAAGACCCGTGAGCGCATCCGTTTCGCCGTCGACCAGTGGGCGGCGGCGGTGGCGCCCAGCAACTTCCTGGCGCTAAATGCCGACGCCCAGCAGAAGGCCGTCGAGACCGAAGGCCGCAGCATCGCGCAGGGCCTGCAGAACCTGGCCGCCGATCTGCGGCGCGGTTATGTTAGCCAGACCGACGAACAGCAGTTCGAAGTGGGCCGCAACGTGGCCACCACCGAAGGCGCGGTGGTCTTCGAGAACGAACTCTTCCAGCTGCTCGAATACAAGCCGCTCACCGACAAGGTGTTCGCCCGGCCGCTGCTGCTGGTGCCGCCGTGCATCAACAAGTACTACATCCTCGACCTGCAGCCGGCCAATTCGCTGATCCGCCACGCGGTCGCGTCGGGTCACCGCACCTTCGTCATCAGCTGGCGCAATCCCGACGCATCGCTGGGCTCTGCCACCTGGGACGACTACGTGCAGAACGCGGTCATCCGCGCCATCGACACGGTGCGCGGGATCGGCAAGTCGAAAACGATCAACACGCTGGGGTTCTGCGTCGGCGGAACACTGCTGGCCACCGCGCTGTCGGTGCTGGCGGCGCGCGGGCAGAAACCTGCCGAATCGGCCACCCTGCTGACCACCTTCCTGGACTTCAGCGACACCGGCATCCTGGACATCTTCATCGACGAACAGGCGGTGCGGCAGCGTGAAATGGGCATCGGGCAGGGTGGCCTGCTGCGCGGCCAGGAACTGGCCTCTACCTTCAGCTTTTTGCGGCCCAACGAACTGGTCTGGAATTACGTGGTGGGCAATTACCTCAAGGGCGAAACGCCTCCGCCGTTCGACCTGCTGTACTGGAACAGCGACGCAACCAACCTGCCGGGGCCGTTCTACGCCTGGTACCTCCGCAACGCCTACCTCGAAAACCGGCTGTGCAAGGCCGGTGCCGCCACCGTCTGCGGCGAGCCGGTCGACTTCGGCCGGCTCGACCTGCCGGTGTATGTGTACGGCTCGCGCGAAGACCACATCGTGCCGGTCGGCAACCAGGGCGGTGGTGCCTATGCGTCGACCCAGCTGCTGCCGGGCCCCTGCCGGTTCGTGATGGGGGCGTCGGGCCATATCGCCGGCGTCATCAATCCGCCAGCCAAGAAGAAACGCAGCCACTGGATCCGCGATGACGGCGTCTTGCCGCCGACGCTGGGTGCGTGGCTCGAAGGTGCCGACGAACTCCCCGGCAGCTGGTGGGACGACTGGACAGAATGGCTTGCCGGACACGCCGGCCGTCGCATTGCCGCACCGCGCGGATACGGCGGCAACGGCTACGTCGCCATCGAGCCCGCACCCGGACGCTACGTCAGGCAGAAGGCCTGACATCCGACAATTTCATCTCTCAACATTCACCGCTGGAGCCCTAGAAAATGGAAGACATCGTCATCGTCGCCGCCACCCGCACGCCGGTGGGCAAGTTCGGCGGTTCGCTCGCCAAGATTCCCGCCACCGAGCTGGGCAGCATCGTGATTCGCGAGCTGGTGCGCCGTGCCGGCATCGGCCCGGACCAGGTCGGCGAGGCCATCATGGGCCAGGTGCTGGCGGCCGGTGCCGGCCAGAATCCGGCGCGCCAGGCGTTGCTGAAGGGCGGACTGCCGAAGGAGGTGCCCGGCCTCACCATCAATGCCGTCTGCGGCTCGGGCCTGAAGGCGGTGATGCTGGCGGCCCAGGCCGTGGCGACCGGAGACAGCGAAATCGTCATCGCCGGCGGCCAGGAAAACATGAGTGCATCGCCGCACATCCTGCCCAACTCGCGCGACGGCCAGCGCATGGGCGACTGGAAACTGGTCGACACCATGATCGTCGACGGCCTCTGGGATGTGTACAACCAGTACCACATGGGCATCACCGCCGAGAACGTTGCGAAGCAATACGGCATCACCCGCGAACAGCAGGATGCGCTGGCGCTGGGCAGCCAGCAGAAGGCGGCCGCCGCGCAGGACGCCGGCCGTTTCACCGACGAAATCGTGCCGGTGAGCATTGCCCAGCGCAAGGGCGATCCGATCGTCTTTTCCGCCGACGAATTCATCAACCGCAAGACCAATGCCGAAGCACTGGCCGGCCTGCGGCCCGCCTTCGACAAGGCCGGCGGCGTGACTGCCGGCAATGCATCGGGCCTGAACGACGGTGCAGCCGGCGTCATGGTGATGACCGCCAAACGTGCGGCTGCGCTGGGCCTGACGCCGCTGGCGCGTATCGCCAGCTACGCCACCGCCGGGCTGGACCCGACCATCATGGGCATGGGCCCGGTTCCTGCTTCCACCAAGGCACTGCAACGTGCCGGCTGGAAGGCGTCCGACCTCGACCTGCTGGAAATCAACGAGGCGTTCGCCGCGCAGGCCTGCGCGGTGAACAATGAAATGGGCTGGGATACTTCCAAGGTCAACGTGAACGGCGGCGCCATCGCCATCGGTCACCCGATCGGTGCGTCCGGCTGCCGCATCCTGGTGACCCTGCTGCACGAAATGCAGAAGCGCGATGCCAGAAAAGGCATCGCCTCGCTGTGTATCGGTGGCGGCATGGGGGTTGCCCTCACTGTCGAGCGCTGATTTACCGCACACAATGAATTCGCCGCACCGGTTCTTCCGGTGCGGCACCGACAAACTTACAAGATTCAGGAGAGTGATCCATGGGCCAGAAAGTGGCTTACGTAACCGGTGGCATGGGTGGTATCGGTACCGCCATCTGCCAGCGTCTTCACAAGGATGGCTTCAAGGTCGTCGCCGGCTGCGGCCCGACCCGCGATTACGACAAGTGGCTGGCCGCCCAGAAAGCGCTGGGTTTCACCTTCTATGCGTCGGTCGGCAATGTCGGTGACTGGGATTCCACGGTCGAGGCCTTCTCCAAGACCAAGGCCGAACTCGGCAGCATCGACGTGCTGGTAAACAACGCCGGCATCACCCGCGACCGCATGTTCCTGAAGATGACCCGCGACGACTGGGACGCGGTGATCGAGACCAACCTCAACAGCATGTTCAACGTCACCAAGCAGGTGGTGGGCGACATGGTCGAAAAGGGCTGGGGCCGCATCATCAACATCAGCTCGGTCAACGGCGTCAAGGGCCAGGCGGGGCAGACCAACTATTCGGCTGCGAAGGCCGGCATGCATGGTTTCTCGATGGCGCTGGCGCAGGAAATGGCGACCAAGGGCGTCACCGTCAACACCGTCAGCCCGGGCTACATCGGCACCGACATGGTCAAGGCGATCCGTCAGGACGTCCTCGACAAGATCGTCGCCACCATTCCGGTCAAGCGTCTCGGCGAGCCGAACGAGATCGCCTCCATCATCGCGTGGCTGGCATCGGATGAAGGTGGTTACACCACCGGTGCCGAGTTCGCCGTCAACGGCGGCCTGCACATGCATTGAGCATGCATCGGGCGCGTTCGACGCCCTGTCTGCAAAAGCCCGCCTCGCGCGGGCTTTTCCATTTCCGCCAAGCCCCCCGGACGCAACCGTGAATTTCGCTGCCGTGAACAAGTGAGCGGTTATAACGAAGCAGATACATAAGCCATCCAAACAGAGGACTCCCGGACCGATGCCCCATAACGTCTCGCTCATCAACACCATTGCGGCGGGCCTCGGCCTGGCGCTCATCCTGGGTTTCCTGGCCGTCAAGGTCAGGCTGCCCGCGCTGGTCGGCTACCTGCTGGCAGGGGTCATCATCGGCCCGTTCACACCGGGTTTCGTAGCCGATGCCGAGATCGCAGCGCAGCTGTCGGAGATCGGTGTGATGTTGCTGATGTTCGGCGTCGGCCTGCATTTTTCGCTGGACGACCTGCTGGCGGTGCGGCGAATAGCGTTACCCGGTGCGCTGGTGCAGATCCTCGCGGCGACGCTGATGGGCATGGGCCTGGCCTGGTTCTGGGACTGGTCGCTGGGCGCCGCCCTGGTGTTCGGCCTGGCGCTATCGGTGGCCAGCACGGTGGTCCTGTTGCGCGCGCTCGAAACCCTCAACCTGCTCGATTCGTATACCGGCCGTGTCGCGGTCGGCTGGCTGGTGGTCGAAGACCTGGTCATGGTGCTGGTGCTGGTGCTGCTGCCGCCGCTGGCCGGCGTGCTGGGCGGCAATGGCGGCGGAGCGGACGCCACCGCGCTGGCCAAGACCATCGGCCTGACCCTGCTGCAGGTCGGCATCTTCGTCGCGCTGATGCTGGTGGTCGGCCGCCGGGTCTTCCCGTGGATCCTCTGGCAAATCACCCGCACCGGCTCGCGTGAACTGTTCACCCTGTGTGTGGTGGCGGCGGCGGTGAGCATCGCCTTCGGTGCGGCAGCGCTGTTCGGCGTGTCCTTCGCGCTGGGCGCCTTCTTTGCCGGCATGGTGATGCGGGAATCCGAATTCAGTCATCGCGCCGCCGAAGAATCGCTGCCCCTGCGGGATGCCTTCGCGGTGCTGTTCTTTGTCGCTGTCGGCATGCTGTTCGATCCGCATGTGCTGGTCGAACGCCCGTTCCAGGTGCTGGCGGTGGTGGCGGTGATCGTCATCGGCAAGTCGCTGGCGGCGGCCGGGCTGGTGCTGCTGTTCCGTTACCCGCTGCAGATGGCGCTGACCATTTCGGCCAGCCTGGCGCAGATCGGCGAGTTCTCGTTCATCCTGGTGGCGCTGGGTGCATCGCTGGGGCTGCTGCCCGCCGAAGGCCAGAGCCTTGTACTGGCCGGCGCCCTCATCTCCATCGCCATCAACCCGCTGATCTTCGGCCTGACTTCGCCGATCCGCGGCTGGCTGCTGCAACGCTCGGCCTTCGCCCGCAAGCTCGAACAGCGCGACGACCCGACAGCCGAATTGCCGATGGGCACGCACGAACGTTACCTGTCGAGCCAGGTGGTGCTGGTGGGTTACGGCCGGGTGGGGCGGCGCATCGCCGCCGCGCTGGCCGCGCAGGGCATCCCGTATGTGATCGCCGACGAAAACCGCGAGATCGTCGAACGCCTGCGTTCGGAAGGCGTCGCGGCTGTGTCGGGCAATGCATCCGAACCGTCGGTGCTGATCCAGGCCCACATCGCCCGCGCCCGCATGCTGGTCATCGCGGTGCCGGAGTCGATGGACATCCGCCAGATGATCGAGACGGCCCGCACGCTCAACCCCGAAATCGAGCTGGTGGTGCGCAGCCACAACGAGGACGAGGCCCGCCTGCTCGAGAAGGAAACCGCCGGCACGGTGTTCATCGGTGAACACGAACTGGCGCAGGCGATGGTTCGCCATGTGCTGGAGCGGGCGGCCGCGCCGGCCGCTTCGAACGGCTCCGGCCACGGCCCCGCTTCACAGCACGGCCACGCCTGACCGGGCTGCTACGGCTCAGTATTCCTCGAGCCGCAGCGCCGGCACGTTGGCCACGCGGCCGATGGATTCCAGCCGGTCGATCACCCGGCGCGCGAAGAAGCTGTCCGGGCTGTCGGGCTCCATCGCCGCGAAGATGAAGTTGCCCAGCGGCTGCGACAGCGGCACATAGAAACCGCCCTGCGGCACGTCGGCCAGGGCGCGGTTGACGGTCACGTCCACCATCAGCGTGCCGCGCACCGTGTCGTCGCGGCGAGCGGTTTCCTTGTAACTGTCCATCAGCAGCGACGACGGTTCCGCCACGCGCATCACCTGCACACCGGCATCGCGCAGGCGGTCGATGGCACCGATGGACGATGCGTCCAGCCAGTAGCCGCAGGGCCGGCGACGGGTCAGCACCGGACGCGGCACGAGGGCCGAATTCCATTCCATGTCGGTCGCCTGGTCGGCTCCGGTCTCGGCATTGAGCAATGTCACCTTGCGGCGCTGGGTGGTCGGCAGAACGTCCAGCGCCGCATCGGCGCGGCAGGCCAGCGAACTCACGTCGCGGTCGACGAAGTCACGCAGCTTGCGCAGGTCGTCACCCTTGGCAGCCGCGCTTTGCAGCAGCGCCGACAGGGCCACCACCTGGGTATGCACACGGCGCTGGAGATGCATGCGGCCCAGGCCCTGGCCGCGGCTGGCCAGCATCAGCGTGACCACGTTCTTCAGGCTTTCGCCATTGCGGAAATCGCCGGCCAGGGCACCGCCCATGTCCAGGGTCCTGGTGCCCGGATCGGCCGAGGCGGTGAAGAACCAGTCATGGCTCAGGCCCGAGCGTTCCAGGCCGGCAACCACCGGGCGACGCACCCATTCTTCGGCGGCCTTGGTGATGAATTCGGGTTCGTTGGGCCCGGTGCCGTACTGCAGCAGCATGTCCGCGCGCTGCACCGCGCCGAATTTCTCCTGGAAGCCGCGGCTGACCGCATATTCACGGGCATCGGCGGCGACCAGCGGTTTGTAGTCGCGCACCAGGCGGGCCAGTGCGCGGGCTTCGGGCGTGGCCAGCACCAGATGGTCGCGGGCCATGTCGACGCCGTCGGCGGTCAGCGGGCTGCCGGCGGTGGCGCCGTCCGGGTTGGCGCGCGGCACCACGATCAGGTTGATGCGCGACAGCAGCGGTTGCAGCAGGCCCTGGCCGGCTTCGCGGGCGATCACCAGCAGGGCTTCGGTGGGGGCGGGCTCGTCGCCATGCTGTCCGCCGACCAGCAGCACGGTGGGCCGGGCGTCGGCCAGCAGGGTGCTGGCCTCGGTATTGCCCGAGCGGGTCAGCACCAGGGCTTCGAGCGGCTCGCCGCGCTGCGATGAGCCGATGTTGACGATGCCGGCGCGGATGTCGTTGCCGCGCCCGGCCGCGCTGGCCAGGCCGGTCAGCCAGCTGTGTATTTCGGCATTGCTGGTGGCGGTGTCTCGGCCGTCGGCCAGGCCCGGGGTGGCGTAACGCACGGTGGGCGCCGGAAACCGGGCGGCGATGGCCGGGCCGTAGGGCGGCACATCGGCAGGCGCCACCGTCACCGTGGCCTCCACCGGCGGCAGCCCGGGTGTCATGGCGTCGGGCGGACGTACCGGCGTCACCTGCACGCCGGGCACCGGCACGTCGACGACCGGCGGCGCCGACTGCACATACGGCGCATAGGGCGTCGACGTGGGTGCCTGCGCCGAGGCGGCGGGGCGATTGGCGCCACGGATCGGCTGGTTATCGGACCAGGTCGGCAGCGGTGTCGATTGGCAGGCGGCCAGCAACAGCGTCAGGGCCGCCGGGGCGGTCGACAGGATTCGGGGCGGTCGCATGCTGATTCTCCTGGGGGCGGGGGACACGGTGCGCGCCCGGCGGCGCGCGACGCCGATATTAAAACCTCGGCGCCACGTCGAAGGCGTTACCGGAAGCACCTGACCCGCACACCGGCCGGCATCCGTCGCGCCGCTAGGCTCGCGTGGTTTCCTCGGACGGATCGAGCCGCAGCGCATCGGCCAGTGCCTGCCGCCGCCGGTGCGTGTGTGCCAGGTCGGTCAGGGCTTCGTGATGTTCGGCCCCTGCGAAGCGGTTGCCGGCCAGGAGATGCCGCGCCAGCACCTCGTTGTGTTTCTGGCGGAACACCGCGTCCGCCTCCGGATTGGCCGTCAGCCAGGCAAAGAACTGGGTGTCTGCCGCGATGAGGTTCACCCGGCGTCCGGAGTCCAGATGGAACAGTCCGGAAATCCGCGCATCCGGCCGTGCCGACAGTGCCATCAGAGTTTCGAACAGCACCTGCTGCCGGAATTTCGTCTGCCGCCCGATGATCCGCCGGTGCGGGTGCGCCGCCATCTCCAGCGCCAGCGCCCGCTGGATTTCCGGCAGGCTTCGCTGGAAAAAAAGAAGCGGATAACGCTCCTGCCGCAATGCATCCAGAGCCCTGGTGCAATGCGGTCCGACATGGCTGCGGCCGCGCTGCGCCTGGTTGTTCTGTGTCACGCGGTCGCATCGCTGTTGGGCCGGCCACGGCGGCTGGCCGGGGCGCGGGTCCTCGTCGGCCAGCGCATCGAGGATGTCGTTCCACATCCGTGTCTGTTCCACCTGCTGCTGCTGCGACAGTGCGCCTTCGCCGATGGCTGCGGTGGTGGCGGCCAGTCCCTGTTCCTGCAGGCGCGGCCCGAGGTTGCCGACCGATTCGAGCTTTCGGATCGCATCGATGGCGCCGGCCCCGGTGTGCCTGCCGAAGTGATCCGCCTGCAGGCTGGAGCAGACACTCGCCGCCACCGTCATCACCGCGCCCGGCACCGCCAGCCCGGCGGCCACCGGCGGAACCAGAAGCCCGGTGACACTCGACGCCAGCATCAGCGCCTGGCCGCCGGTCAGCACGCCGCTGAGCGCCATGTCGCGGGAAGCGGCCCGCTGCCGATATGCGCTTTTGTCCAGGTATTGCTGCAGCACCGGCTGCGCCAGGCCGTCACGGGTCTCGGCCAGTTGCCGTACGGCTTCCGCGTCGCGACGGATCTGCCCACGTGCGCTCCGGTGCAGCTGGAACTGCAGCGCCCCCGAGGTGAGCTGCATCAGCTGTGCGGCGCCCATCACGCATGCGGTGGCCTGAGCAAACGCTTCTTCAGCCGCAACCGACTTGAGTGCCTTGGCCACCGCCCCGCCTGCAGACACCGGCATGCCGGCCGCCATGGTCGGCATGCCAAGGCCGGTGAACAACGCGGCGGTGCGGGTCATCTTGGAAGCGGCGCGTTCCCGTTCCAGTTTTTCGAGCCGTTCCAGCTGATAGCAGCCGTGCACGCTCGACAGGACGCGGGCCCGCGACATGCGTCGGGCGATGATCTCCAGCACCTCTTCGTTGAAGGCCGCCGAAAGATCGCCATTGCCTCGCACCCGGTGCCAGCGATTGCCGATGTTGTGCCGGACCAGACGGAGCGCACCACGTTCGCGGCTGAGCTGCTGCGCCTCGAAGTGGTCTGTCGATTCATGCTGCAACGCCAGCAGCAATTCGAGTTCGGCATCGGTTTCGGCCGGAACCTGGTGGCTGCCAAGCGTGAGCCCATCGCTTCGGAGCGCGTCGATCATGGCTTGCTGCTGATCGAATTTGCGGCGGACCGCCGCCGGATATTCCGCCGAATAGACATGCAGGGCGTTGCGCACCGCACCCACCGCCGATATGACCACCAGCGGAAACAGCAGGCTCAGCAGGCCAATTTCGACGTACGGCTGGTTGGCCTCTGAGAACGCCGTAGGCAGCGCGCTGGCGATGTCGTCCGGGCCGTCGAGGTTGCGGATCTTCTGCAGCAGCCGCAATGCCGACAGCAGTCCGGAAGCGGAAAAATCGTCGATCACCTTGGGTGCGGACGACAGGAAATGGTGGCCGATACGGACGCTCACGACATCACCGGGTCGTGGCCTGAGGGGCCTGGGAGGCAGCAGGCCCAGCACGCCGGCGGCGCCGTCGGCCTGGAACCGGAGTCGGTAGCCGCCGTCATCTGCCTTCAGGCCCTGCGCCACCAGCGTCACGGCCCGGCCGGTAGCATCCGGGGATTTCGGATGGGCGGGAAGATTGGGGAGAGCCGGCGGGGAGGTAAGCATCGACCGATTGTTCCGGGCGACTCCCGCCGGCCGCCGGGTCCAACCGAAACACCGACCTCCCGGCGGAAGCTCAATCCACCGACAGGCCCTGGGGTTGCCGGGCGATGGTCATCACTTCGTGTGCCGGCAGGGACTTCAGGCGGTGGTCGCTCCACACCCTGCGCCAGTAGCGCGCGCCGGGCAGGCCATGGCGCAGGCCGAGCATGTGGCGCGCCACGCTGTACCAGTGGGTGCCGTGTTCGGCGGCCTCGCGCGCCATGTACTCGACCATGGCTTCTTCCACCGATTCGCGGCTGATGTCGCGTGCGGGCGCACCCATGAATTCGCTGTCCCAGCCGGCCAGGCTCCAGGGGTTGTGATACGCCTCGCGGCCGACCATCACCGCATCGACCTGCGACAGCTGCTCGGCGATTTGCGCGGCGCTGGCGATGCCGCCGTTGACGGTGATGTGCAGCTGTGGATAGTCGCGCTTGAGCTGGTGCGCCATCTCGTAGCGCAGCGGCGGAACCTCGCGGTTCTGCTTGGGACTCAGGCCCTGCAGCCAGGCGCTGCGGGCATGTACGGTGAAACTGTGGCAGCCGGCCTCGGCCACGGTGCCGACGAAGTCGCGCACGAAGGCATAGCTGTCCTCGCGGTCGACGCCGATGCGGTGCTTGACGGTGACCGGAATGTCGACCGCATCGACCATCGCCCTGACGCAGTCGGCCACCAGCGCCGGTTCGCGCATCAGGCACGCACCGAAGGCACCGCGCTGCACCCGTTCGGAAGGGCATCCGCAGTTGAGGTTGATCTCGTCGTAGTTCCACTGCCTGCCCAGCACGGCGGCGCGCGCCAGGTCGGCCGGCTCGCTGCCGCCCAGTTGCAGGGCGACCGGATGTTCGCTGTCGTTGAAGCGCAGGTGGCGTGCGACATCGCCGTGCAGCAGCGCGCCGGTGGTCACCATTTCGGTGTACAGCAGGGCGTGCCGGCTCAGCAGGCGATGGAAATAGCGGCAGTGGCGGTCGGTCCAGTCGAGCATCGGCGCGACGCTGAGTCGCGCCGGTCGCGGCATGCCCGTGAGCCGTGGTTCGTCTTTGGAATTCATCTCGCGAGAAAAGTCTTGCGCCGGGTCCCATCGACGCAGCGAGGCGGCATTTTCTCAGAGAGCTGCGCCCACTGCTCCGGCAAGCCACCGCGTTGCCCGGCGAACCAGGCCAGCAGGTGGTCTACCAGCGCTCTTGTCTTGGCCGAAAGGTGGCGGCCGGTGCGGAACACCGCATAGACGCCCGCGGGCGGCAAGTGCCAGTCCGGCAGCACCGGCACCAGCGCGCCCGCCGCCACCTGGGTGGCGATTTCCCATTCGGAACGCATCAGGATGCCGTGGCCGGACAGCGCCCAGCCGGTCGCCGATTCACCGTCGTTGGTGCTGAGCGCGCCGCGCACCTTCACCGTCTCGGTCCGGGCGCCGTTGCGCAGGTGCCAGGTGCCGAACGTTTCGTCCCCTTCGCGGATGAAGATGCAGGCGTGGCGCGCCAGTTCTCGCGGTGTGGCGGGCATGCCGGCCTTCCGGATGTAGGCGGGGCTGGCGCAGAGGATGCGACGGTTGTCTGCCAGCAGGCGAGCGGTGAGATGTGCATCGGGCATCTCGCCGAAACGGATCACCACGTCGAATGCCTGTTCGACCAGGTTCGCGGGGCGGTCGCCGAGGTGCAGTTGCACTTCCAGCCCCGGGTACAGCTCGGCGAAACGACTCAGCGCCGGCGCGATGTGCCGACGGCCGAAACCCAGCGTCGCACTCACCCGCAGCAGGCCCTTGGGTTGCGCCTGGTGGCCCGACACGGTTCGTTCCAGTGCCTCCAGTTCGTTCAGCAGGCGGGCGCCGTCGACCAGATAGGTCTCGCCTTCCGGCGTGAGGCTCATGCGGCGGGTGGTGCGGTTGAGCAGCCGCACGCCCAGGCGGCTTTCCAGCTGCGCCAGCCGCTTGCTGACCGCCGGCCCGGTCACGCCCAGCTCTTGCGCGGTGGCGGCCATGCTGCCCTTCTGGTTCAGCAGGCCGAAAAAGGCCAGGTCGGAAAAGCCGTCCATTGATTACCTGAAAGACTGAAAGAAGTTACCCGACGCCTATTGTACGAATCGGGCTCATGTTTACGATTCGGGTTCTAAAAATTCGATGGAGACAAACCATGCAGCGCCGATCCCTCACGAACCCCTTTCTTCTGCTGGCGCTGGCGGCCGCGTGCGCGCCGTTCGCGGCTTCGGCCCAGACCTTTCCGGAACGCCCGGTCAAGCTGATCGTTCCTTATGCGCCGGGCGGCAGCGCCGACATCGCGGCGCGTCTGGTCACCGCCGAATGGGCAAAGGCCCTGGGTGGCGACATGTTCATCGAGAACCGGGCCGGCGCGGGCGGCAACCTGGGCGTGGATGTCGTCGCCAAGGCACCTGCCGACGGCTACACCATCGGCCTGCAGACGGTGTCGCTGGCCATCAATCCGGCGCTGTTCGCCCGCATGCCCTTCAACACCCAGAAGGACCTGGCACCCATCGGCATGGTGGCCAGTTCGCAGCATGTGCTGGTGGTCAACAACGACTTCCCGGCGAAGAACGTCGCCGAGCTGATCGCCCGGGTGAAGGCGTCGCCAGGCAAGTACAGCTACGGCTCCGCCGGTGCCGGCAGCACCTTCCACATGGCGGCAGAACTGTTCAAGGCGACGGCCGGCGTGTCCATCCTGCATGTTCCTTACCGCGGCGGCGGCCCGGCCCTGGTGGACACCATCGCCGGACAGGTCGACATGAGTTTCCCGGTGCTGTCCGCCGCGCTGCCGCAGGTGCAGGGCGGCAAGCTGCGGGCGCTGGGTGTGACGGGCGGCAAACGGTCTTCGTTGATGCCGGACGTGCCCACGATCGCCGAAGCCGGCCTGCCCGGCTATCTGTTCGAAACCTGGTTCATGGCTTTCGCGCCAGCAGGCACGCCGCCGGCCGTCATCGAGAAACTCAACCTGGCGCTGAACAAGGCCATGGCGACTCCGGCCATCCGCGACCGCATGGTCAAGGAAGGATTCGACCCGACTCCCTCGACCCCCGCCGCGGCACGAAACAAGCTCGAACAGGAAATGCCTGTATGGGCGAAGCTCGTCAAAGAGCGCGGCATCACCGGTGAATGAAAAAATGACCGAAGGCACGACAGCCGCAGCGCTCGAATCCCTGTTTCCGGGTTTTCGCCAAACACGCATCGACGTGGAGTCCGGCATCGAAATCGCCGCCACCGTCGGCGGCTCCGGCCCGCCCCTGCTGATGCTGCACGGCCATCCGCAGACCCGCGCGATCTGGCACAAGGTCGCACCGGTGCTGGCCCGCGACCACACCCTGGTGATGGCCGACCTGCGGGGTTATGGCGATTCTTCCAAACCACAGGGCGCCGTCGACCACGCCAACTACGCCAAACGGGTGATGGCGCGCGACCAGCACACGCTGATGTCGCGGCTGGGTTACGAGCATTTCGATGTGCTGGCGCACGACCGTGGCGCACGGGTCGCGCACCGGCTGGCGGCCGACCATCCGGACGCCGTCTCGCGCCTGGTGCTGCTCGACATCGCACCCACGCTGGCGATGTACGAACAGACCGCCGAAGCGTTCGCCCGCGCGTATTGGCACTGGTTCTTCCTGATCCAGCCGTCGCCCTTGCCCGAGCGGCTGATCACCGCCGACCCGGCGGCCTACATCCGCGACGTGATGGGCCGCCGCAGCGCCGGGCTGGCGCCGTTCGACCCCCGCGCACTGTCCGAATACCAGCGCTGCGTGGCACTGCCCGGCGCGGCCCACGGACTGTGCGAGGACTACCGTGCAGCCGCCGGCATCGACCTCGACCACGACCGGGAAGACCGCGACGCCGGCCGCAAGCTGGCCATGCCATTGCTGGCCCTGTGGGGCAGGCAAGGGGTCGTCCACCAATGCTTCGAGCCGCTGGACGAATGGCGCCGGGTCGCGCTGCAGGTCGACGGCCGCGCGCTCGATTGCGGCCACTACATCGCCGAGGAAGCACCCGAAGCACTGCTGGCGCAGATCCAGCCTTTTCTTGCCCAGGAGGTACCCGCATGAAGCCCCGCACCCTGTACCAGAAGCTGGTCGGGTCGCACACCGTCGCGACGCTCGACGAACAGAACGTGCTGCTGTTCTGCGACCTGCACCTGATGAACGAATACACCAGCCCGCAGGCCTTCGCCGGGCTGGACGAAAAGGGCCGCGGCGTGCCGATGCCGGGGCAGAACGTGGCGGTGGTCAGCCATGTCATACCGACCGATCCTGGCGTGATCCGTGTCATCCGCGATGCGGCACCGGCGCTGCAGGCCAGCAATCTCAAGAAGAACTGCGACCGCCACGCCATCCCGCTGTTCGATACCAACGACGCACTGCAAGGCATCGAGCACGTGGTCGCGCCCGAGCACGGAATGATCCGGCCCGGCATGGTGGTCATCTGCGGCGATTCGCACACCACCACCTACGGCGCACTCGGCGCGCTGGGTTTCGGCATCGGCACCTCGGAAGTCGAGCATGTGCTGGCCACGCAGACGCTGGTCTACCGGCTGGCGCGCGACATGCGCATCCGCGTCGACGGCCGGCTGCCCGTGGGCACCACCGCCAAGGACCTGGTGCTGATGATCATCGGCAGGATCGGTGCGCAGGGCGCGCGCGGCCATGTCGTCGAGTTCACCGGCAGAGCTTTCGAAGCCTTGTCGGTCGAGGCGCGTTTCACCGTCTGCAACATGGCGGTCGAGGCCGGTGCGCGGGGCGCGCTGATGGCGCCGGATGCCAAGGCGATCGACTACCTGCTGCAGCGCGCTCCCGATATCCACGGAGACATCCGCGATGCCGCATTGCGCCACTGGGCGGGCCTGCACAGCGACGAAGGCGCTGCCTTCGACATCGAACACCGCTTCGACGCCAGCGCTGTAGCGCCCCATGTCACCTGGGGCACCAGCCCGGACCAGGTCATCTCGATCGACGAGCGCATTCCGCTGCCGCAGGAACAGCCCGACGGCCCGCTGCGCCGCAGCACCGAGCAGGCGCTGCGTTACACCGGCCTGGCTGCCGGCTCGGCCATCGAGGGCACACCCGTCCAGCATGTGTTCATCGGCTCCTGTACCAACGCCCGCATCGAGGACCTGCGGGCGGTGGCCGACATCGTGCGCGGCCGGCATGTAGCCGACGGCGTGCGGGCGATGGTCGTGCCGGGTTCCGGTGCGGTGAAACAGCAGGCCGAAAAGGAAGGCATCGCCGCCTTGCTGCAGCACGCCGGCTTCGAATGGCGCGAACCCGGCTGTTCGATGTGCCTGGCGATGAACGGCGACATCCTCGAGGCCGGCGTGCGCTGCGCCTCGACCACCAACCGCAACTTCGAAGGCCGCCAGGGCCGCGGTGCGGTCACCCACCTGATGAGCCCCGCGATGGCCGCGGCTGCCGCGCTCACCGGCACCATCACCGACGTCCGCCGACTGGAGGCCCTCGATGCCTGAACTGAAAACCCTGGTCGGCCTGGCTGCCGCCCTGCCCATCGAGAACCTCGACACCGACCAGATCATGCCCAAGCAGTTCCTGCACGGCATCGACAAGTCGGGCCTGGACCGCGGCGTGCTGTACGACCTGCGATTCGACGCGCAAGGTGTTCCCCGCGCCGACTTCGTGCTCAACCGGCCCGAGCGCGCCGCCACCAGCATCCTGATCGGCGGCGCCAACTTCGGCTGCGGCTCCAGCCGGGAACATGCGGTGTGGGGCCTTCAGCAATACGGCATACGGGCGGTGATCGCGCCGAGTTTCGGCGAAATCTTCTATTCGAATGCCATGAACAACCAGCTGTTGCTGGTGATGCTGCCGCCGGCCGACATCGCCGCGCTGACGGCCGACGCGGAAAACCCGCAGACCGCCGAAGTGCGGATCGACCTCGAACGGCTGCGGCTGCGCAGCGCCAGCGTCGACGCGGCGTTCGGCATGTCGGAGCGGCACCGCCGGATGTCGATGGAAGGCCTGGACGTCATCGGCCTGTCGATGACCTACGCCGCACGGATCGAGGCCTTTGCGCAGCGGCATTGGCAGGCGCAACCGTGGGTGCGCGACGTGGCGTCGACAACGGTCGCGCGGCTGGCCAGGGCGGCTAGTCGATCGTGATGCTGATGGCCGCGTCCTGCACGGTGATCTCGCCGGGCTTGAAGATGCGGCTGCCCATGGTCAGTTCTTCCGGCCGGAAGGTGTGCAGCGGCCAGTCCTGCAGGGCGTCCTGCGCCACCGCCTGGCCGATGGCCTGAAGCTGCCGGGCGTCGGCCGGCGCCAGGCCCTGGAAATCGATGCGGTCGGCTGCCGGATCGACCAGCCGCACCGAGCGGCTGGCCGCGTCGAAACGCAGCCGGCCGCTGATCGTCAGCAGGCCTTTCAGCGGCTGCGGCACGAAGGCGCTGCGGACCAGCACGTCGACCGTCACCGAGACACGCTGCTCGCCCGGGTGCAGGCCCAGGCGGGGCCGCTGCACCCTGACGTCGAACAGCGGCGGATACGGAAAGGCCAGTGGAAACCGGGTCTCGACCCGGGCCTGCAGTTCCGGCTGATCGACGGTGAACTGGCCGGTCCACAGGTTGTAGCCGGCCTGGGCTGGAAGTTCGACGAGGGCGGCCAGCGCGGCGCCGGCAAGGGGCCGCAGCAAGCCGCGTCGGGTGATGGATGCCATGGGCCGTATTGTCGGCCCGCCGGTCATTCGGCCCGGATGTCGTTTTCCTTCACGATGTCGCGCCAGCGGTTGAAATCGTCGGCGGTCATCTTCTTCAGGTGCTCCGGTGTGCCGCCGCCGGGGTTTTCGCCACGGTCCGCAATGGTCTTGATCAACGCGGGATCCTTCAGCGAGGTGTTCAATGCGGCGTTGAGTTTTTCGACGATGGGCGCGGGCAGGCCGGGCGGGCCGTAAAGACCGATGAAGGCCAGGATCTCGAAATCCTTCAGGCCCAGTTCGGTCGCGGTGGGCACCTCCGGCAGGCTGGGCACCCGTTTCGCGCTGGTCACCATCAACGGCCGCAGCTGTCCCGACTTGACGAAGGGCGACACCACCGAGGCGGCGTCGAACAGCCCGCTGACCCGGCCGGCGATCACGTCGATGATGGCCGGCCCGCTGCCCTTGTAGGCCACGTGGGTCATGGCCGGTTTGCCGATGCGGTCGCGCATCAGTTCCATGGTGACGTGGGTCAGGCTGCCGGCAGCGCTGGATGCGTAGTCGACCCCGCCGCGCGTCTTTTCCTGGGCCTTGATCCAGCTGACGTATTCGGCGAAGGTATGTACCGGCATGCTCGCCGGCACCACCAGCACCAGCGCGGATTCGAGCATCAGGCCGATGGGCGTGAACTTCAGCGGGTCGACCATCGTGGTGTTGCGGTAGGTGTGCGGGTTGATGCACATCGCGCCATTGCCGGCCAGCAGGCGATAGCCGTCCGGAGGTGACTTCATCACATAGTCGGCGCCGATATTGCCGCCCACGCCCGCCCGGTTGTCGATCACCACCGACTGACCCAGCGCGCCCTGCAGTCCGGCAGTGATCATGCGGCCGCCGAAGTCGGTCTGGCCGCCCGGCGGATAACCCACGACGATGGTGATCGGTTTGGTCGGATAGGCCGATTGCGCCCAGGCCGACGGTGCCATGCCGGCCATGCCTGCCAAGACGGCGCCGCCGCCCACGACGAGCGCATTGCGCCGCGAAATCTGATTGCTGTCCATTCGAATGTCTCCCCCGGTTCCGGGTGTGTTTATGAAAACCGAATCAACGCGGCGCGGTGGCTTCCCACAGGCCGTTGAGATATACCGCGCCCAGCGCGCGATCGAACAGGCCGTAACCCGGCTTGCCGGTTTCGCCCCAGATCATCCGGCCGTGGTCGGGCCTGAAATGCCCGGTGAAACCGACCTCGCGGTAGGCCCGCACGATGGCCGCCATGTCGAGCGATCCGCAGCCGGAAAGATGCGCGGTCTCTTCGAAATCGCCGTCGGGCTGCACCTTCACGTTACGCAGGTGCGCGAAGTGGATGCGTCCCAGGCCGCCGAACTCTCGCACCAGCGCTTCCACATTGTTCTGCGGGCCCGCGCCGAGCGAACCCGAACACAGGGTGATGCCGTTTTCCGGCACGTCGACGATCTTGAGGATGCGCGCCAGGTCGTCGCGGTTGCTGACGATGCGGGGCAGTCCGAACAGCGGCCGCGGCGGGTCGTCCGGGTGGATCGCCATCTTGACCTTCACCTCCTGAGCCACCGGAATGACGGCCTTCAGGAAATACGCCAGGTTGTCCCGGTACTGCTCGACCGACATGCCCTGGTATTCGGCCAGCAGCGCCTTCATTTCGGCCGGCTTGAAACTCATGTCCCAGCCGGGCAGGGACATGCCGTTGTCGAGGTCGATCTTTTCGAGGTCTTCGTTGCTGAACGACAGGCAGGTCGAGCCGTCTTCCAGCGTCTTGGACAGCGAGGTGCGTGTCCAGTCGAAGACCGGCATGAAGTTGTAGGCGATGACCTGGATGCCGGCCTGCGCCAGGTGGCGGATGGTCTGCCGGTAGTTGGCGATGTAGCGATCGCGGCCCGGTTTGCCGAGCTTGATGTCCTCGTGCAGCGCGACCGACTCGACCACTTCGAACCTGAGGCCTGCGGCTTCGATCCTGTCCTTCAGCGCCAGGATGCGGTCCAGCGGCCAGACCTCTCCGACCGGCACGTCGTGCAGGGCGGACACGATGTCGGTCATGCCGGGAATCTGCCGGATATAGGCCAGCGGGATCGGATCGTTGTCGCCGTACCAGCGAAAAGACATCTTCATGGTGTTCCTGGATCTGTAAATTGGTTGGACCAAATGTAGATTGGTGAACCAGAACAGCGCACATGGTTTACCACTAAGGCCGCGCTATCATCCCCGCGATCTTTTCCAGAAGCACAGAATGTCCGCCCAAGCACAGGTCAACGCCAGTCCATCCACGCGGGTCCCGGCAGCCGCCACCGGCCGCGCCGAGGTCGACCGGTCCTACCGCGGTCTGGCCAATCAGGTGGTCGAATTGATCGCGGCGGGTGAATTCAAGACCGGCGACCGGCTGCCTGCCGAACGTGCGCTGGCGGAAAGATTCAAGGTCAGCCGCACGTCGGTGCGCGAAGCCATCATCGCGCTGGAGGTGAACGGCACGGTCGAGGTGCGGGGCGGTTCGGGCATCTACGTGTGCCCGCCGAACGTCCGCCTGGCGTCGTTCGAATTCGCCCAGGGTCCCGGTCCGATCGAGGCATTGCGGGCCCGGGCGCTGATTGAATCTGAAGTGGCGGCGCAGGCCGCGGCGGACCGCAAGGACAGCGACCTGGACGCCATCTTCGCGACCATCGCCGACATGCGCGACCATCTCCAGGACAAGCCCGGAAACGAAGCCGCCGACCGCGAATTCCACCTCGCCATCGCCCGCGCCACCGGCAACAACGTGCTGGTGCAGGCGGTGGCCGCCATCTGGGACGGCTCTCGCAGCAGCCAGTTGTGGACCAGGATGGAGCAGCATTTCTCGACGCTGGAAATGCGCTCGGCCGCCTTGGCCGATCACCAGCGCATCTTCGACGGCATCCTGGCACGCGACCCGGCGGCCACGCGCGCGGCCATGCGCGGGCACCTGGAACGTGTCATCCAGGAATTCACCCAGGCCTGGCGCTGATTCGATGGTTGATCCGGCTTGTCTGGATTTTCTGCAGGATGAGAATGACCGGGTCGAGAAAACCATCCCGGGAAAATGAAATGACCACGTCTGGATCATTTTTTTCAGAAGCCTTCGCCTGCGGCTCGAATTACTATTTTTCAGCCCAGTTCAACCGGTTTTTGTGGTCGGCGCAAATCACCACGTCGACGGGGTCTTCGCTGATGTCCATTTCGCGCACGCCCCCACAAAGCCCGCTCGGGGTCGAGTCTGTCGAAGACATCCTGGCCGAGTGGGTGTACCAGACGCTGTGCAATCACCTCGAGGCGACTGCCTTGCCAGTTGATACGACAGCCCCGGTAAATGAAGCGTCTATGGTGGCCTTCCAGCGGAAAGCGTCGAACGCACCGTTCTTTTGTTGCTGGTCTGCTGCAAGGGAACAGGAATTCGGTTCCGTCAAGATCCATCGCAGGACCATCGTCGACAAAAATACCTTGAGGACGCTGACGGATCGGTCGATCACCGCCGTCGAGAAATTCCAGGCTACGGCGGCTCGGTTCGACCGATACCGAACCCGCCTGCGCCTGCTTTTGAATGAATAGCCGGCCGTCGTCGGCGAACAGGTTTGGCTGTTTCAGGTGCCGACGCGCAGCGGCGCCGCCATCTTGCGCAAGGCGGCCAGCACGCTCAGTGCGGTGATGCGGCCGGTCTTTGGGTTCTCGCTGGGGATGTTCTGGATCTCCATCGTGAAAGAGGCCGAATCGGCGTCCACCACGATCTGGTGGATGTTGCGGTCGATGTGCGGATCGGCCCACACCTCCAGCACCGTGCGGTCGGCACCGATGCCGGCCAGCGAAAGCGCCACCGCCACGTTCAGGTTGGCGGCGAAACCCTTGGCTGCGCCGCGCGGCGAACCGCGGTAGATGCACATCGGCTCTGTGATGCCCTCGATGACGATGTTGTTCTCGACCAGGTAGGGCGCGCCGAGCAGGCCGCGCACCGGCTTGCGGGTCTTCATGGTCACCGAATGGATGGTGCCCTCGGCGGCGGCACTGACCGCATCCAGGCCCAGCAGCGCACCGGTCGGCACGATGATCTGGCCGCCGTGTTCGCGTGCCAGGTCGATCAGTTCCGGGTGGAAGAGCAGGGCGCCGGCGCTCAGCACCATCATGGTCTTGCCGGCCTCCAGCACCGGGGTCGCGATCTGCGGCAGCAGGGCGGACGGGGCGCATTCCACCACCACGTCGCAGTGGTCCGCCAGGTTCTCGACGGCCGTGAATACCGGTTCGCCTTTCAGCGTGATCGATGCGCGGGCCCTGGCCTCGTCGCGCACGCCGACAGCGGCCAGCGTGAGGCCGGGCAGGCTGCCGTCGTCCAGTGCCGTGGCGAGTTTCTTGCCGACGGCGCCGAGGCCTGCGATACCGACGCGGATAGTTGTCTTCACTCTCGATGTCCTTTGGTTTTCCGGTGATCCGGATGATAGGAAACAGCGGCCCGCGGTGACAAACGAATTGCGCTCACGGCTCCATTGGTTTGGCTGATGTGTGGTCTGGCCCCTCGGCCTGCGCCATCAGCAGCACCCACTTGCGGAACTTGCGCACCGCCGCGTTGTCGACACGTGATTCGTGGGTGAGCATGTAGTACTCGCCAGCGCTGGGCACGGCCGATTCGAAGGCCACGACCAGGTCGGACGCCCGTTCGGAGTAGGTCTCGAACAGCTTGCGCGGCAGGATGGCGATGCCCTTGCAGTCCTGCGCCGCCTGCAGCGCCATGAAGAAGTGGCCGTATTCGGCGGACGCCTTGCGGCTGCGGTTGTCGATGCCCTGCGTGGACAGCCAGTCGCGCCAGGCGTTCTGCCGGCTGGCGGTGTGGATCAGGCTGTACTTCAGCAGGTCGCGTGCGGTTTCGATCGCCGCGCCCTGGCTCAGCAGCTTGCGGGCGATGACCGGCACCAGCACGTCGTCGAACAGGTAGTCGGCTTCGATGCCGTCCCAGCGGTCGGTCATCACCAGGTCGATGCCTGGCAGGCCGCGCCGATAGTGGCGGCCCGGCAGCTTGCCGACCCGCAGAGCCACGTCGATGTCGCTGGCGCGCAGGTCGACCGGCGAGATGGACGTCGCCACCCGCACCTCGATGTCAGGATAGGCCGACGAAAACGCGCCCAGCCGCGGCATCAGCCACATGGTGGCCAGCGTGGGCAGGCAGGACACGGTGAGGATGCGGTGGTCGCGCTGCGCCAGCAGGCGGCGGGTGGCGCGTTCGATCTCTTCCAGCGCGTTCAGGCACGCGGCGTAGTACTGCCGGCCGTCCTCGGTCAGCTCGACCCGGCGCACCAGGCGCTCGAACAGGCGTTTGCCGAGAAAGCTCTCGAGGTTGCGGATCTGCAGGCTGACCGCGCCCTGCGTCAGGGCCAGTTCGTCGGCTGCGGCGGTGAAGGAACCCAGCCGTGCGGCGGCTTCGAAGGGGCGCAGGGTGGCGAGCGGCGGAAGGGTTCTGCGCATGAAGGGAAGATGGGAAGACGGGCGGGGCGGACGGTCAGTCCAACCCGATTTTCGTCTTCTCTATCACACCCTTCCACAGCACGTTCTCGGCGGCCACGTACTGCGCCATTTCGGCCGGCGACCTGATCAGCGGGTCCATGCCGCGCGAACTCATGGACTGGGCGATGGCCGGGTCGCGCAGCGCTGAATTCAGGGCCTCGGTCAGGACGGCCAGGACCGCGGGCGGTGTCTTCACCGGGGCGAACAGGCCGAACCAGGTGCTGACCTCGAAGTTCTTCACGCCCAGTTCGATGAAGGTCGGCACGCCGGGCAGCAGCGGCGAACGTTGTGCGGCGGTGATGGCGATCGGCACGATCTTGCCGCCGCCCGCTTGCGCCAGCGTGGTCGGCAGCGGGTCCATCAGGAAATCGATCTGGCCGCCCAGCAGGTCGGCCATCGCCGGGCCGCTGCCCTTGTAGGGCACATGCAGCATGGAGGTGCCCAGCTGCAGGTTCAGAAACGACATCTGCGTGTGGTGCGAGGTGCCGGGGCCGGCCGAACCGTAGGTCAGTTCACCGGGGCGTTTCTTGAGCTCGGCCAGCACCGCTGCGAAGTCGGGGAATCTGGCCGCACTGCCCGAGATCATCACGCTGGGCACCGAGGCCAGGCCACCGATGGGCGCGAAGTCCCGGGTGGGTGAATAAGGCACCGACTTCATCATGTGCGGCACCACTGCCATGGTGCTGGCCGCGCCCAGCAGCAGGGTGTAGCCGTCGGGTTCGGCCCGGGCCGCGGCGGCGGTGCCGATGGTGCCGCTGGCGCCCGGCCGGTTGTCGATGACGAAGCCGACGCTCAGGAGTTCGCCCATCTTCTTCAGGATCGGGCGGGCCACCGTGTCGTTGATGCCGCCCGGCGGGAAGGGCACCACCACATGGATCGGTTTGGTCGGGAAGGGTGCCTGCGCCGGGGCCTGTGCGTGCGCACCGATGGACGTGCCGGCCAGTGCCAGCAGAACGCCCAGCGCACCGAAAGTGCCCAGGCCGAGGCGGCGGATCGAAGAGACGGACATGCGGTTTGTTCCTGCGGGCTGGCGGATGGAAAACGAAGTGAATCCATCCTATGGGTGGGTTCACCCGGGGAACAAACGAGCATTATTCGGACCATGCACGAGTCCAGCTAATCCGTCGTGCGGCGGAACGGCAGACCTATTGCAGCGCGCCCCAGCGGGGCACCGCCGGTTCGGCGGCAGCCCACTGCCAGCCCTTCGGACCCAGGCAGACGGTCGTGGTGAACCAGGTGCTGGCCGACGCGGCGTCGGTGCCGGCGACGGTGAACAGGGCTTCCTTGCAACTGGCCAGCGGCGTCTCGAAGGCGCGCACCACCTGCACCTGGCCATCGGTGTTGCGGATGGGCACGGCGTGGCGGACATTCCAGGCCTGGCGTTCACCGACCTTCATCGCGCCGGCACGGATGGCGATGCTCTGCTGCTCTTCGGTGCTCCAGTGGCGTGTCAGCCGGTCCACCGAATCGTCCACGATGGCCCGCACACCGATGCCGACCGCAATGCCGACCGCCGGATTGCCGCTGGCGCTGCCCGAGGCGATGCCGGCCGCCGCACCCGACACGCTGCCCACCGACGTACAGCCGGCCACGGCCAGCAGCGCGGCCGGCAGCACGATCCGGCCGACCAGAGTCGCCTTCATTGCAGTCCACCCCAGCGCGCCGTCGCCGGTTCCGCAGAAGCCCAGGCCCATTGCGTGCCGTTCCGGCAGATGGACGCGACGTAGAAACCGTTTGCGATGGAAGCGTCCATTACCCCTTTCTTGTCCTGCAGGGCTTCATCGACCGAAAAGATGATTTCCTTGCAGTCGAGTTCTCCGGTGCTGATGGTGCGGCTGACCGTCACCCGGCCGGCTTCGTCGGGCTCCAGTGCGATGTCGTGCCAGACCTTCCAGCGGGTCACCTGGCCGACCTCCAGGGCGCCGGCGATCTGCGCGATCTGGGCCTGCGTCTCGGCGTGCACCTTGCGCTGGCCGTACTGCACCGCCACACGTGCCGCAGCCTGCACACCCAGGCCGATGCCCGCGGCGGCGCTGGCGCTGTTGGTGAGCGCGCCGGCGACGGCGGTGCCTGCGATGCCCGCGCCTGCGGTGCTGCCTTCTGTCACCAGGGAAGTGCAGCCGGTGACGGCCAGCAGGCCTGCCAGCAGGCAGCAGGTGAAGATCGATCGCGCCATAAATTCCTTCTGTTGCTCCGAGGCAGGAGTGTGCCCAAAAACAGTGCCGATTTTCCGCGTGCGCGCATGTGCGGCGGTCGATGCGGTCTCCGTGCAGCGGTTCCGGAGATTCGTGCACGGTTCGCCGGCCGATAATCGGCCGGCCGGCAGATATTCGCCGCGCCATATTCGGAGACAAATGCCCCTCTGATTTTAATCTTGTCATCCAGGTGGCGATCACCATTGGCGGCAGACGCAGCCCGCCTTGCCACGCTGCGGATATTCGTGGTTATCTGCATGGTCCGGGGATGCACCTTTTTGGTGGTCGAGGATGCACTCGAATGGAGCGGCCCGCCCAGCCTGGGCAGCCTTCGCATCGACCTGAATTCGGGGGGCGGGCAGGTAGGCGCTGGCGGCGAAGATCCTGCTGTCTGGCCACTTCGTTCGACGTATGGATGTCCCGGCCGTCACGGCGTTGCGGCGTTTGGGCACCCGGGTTCATACGGGGTATTCATCCCTTGAATAGGCCCCTCGCCAAAATCATAATTCGCAGCATTCCAAAATCGGAAGGAGCCTGACAGAATTAATTTCGCTGTATGGACACAGCGCATTGCACCAAAAAAGCATACGGGAAATTAAATGTCACGCATCGTCAGGGTTGCCGCCGCACAAATGGGACCGGTTCAGCTTTCCGCTAATCGGCCGGAAACATTGGGGCGCATGATTTCGCTCCTGGAAAATGCCGCCGCCCAAGGCGCTCAAATCGTGGTTTTCCCTGAGCTGGCATTGACGACATTCTTCCCGCGGTGGTTGATGAGCGTCGCCGAGGCAGATAAATATTTCGAGGCGACCATGCCGAACGCCGACGTCCAGGCGCTGTTCGACCGGGCTCGCGAACTGTCGGTCGGTTTCTACCTCGGTTATGCCGAGCTGACACCCGACGGCGAGCACTTCAACACCTCCATCACGGTGGCGGCCGACGGCGAGGTGCTGGCCAAGTACCGCAAGACCCATCTGCCCGGCACCGTCGAACCCCGTCCGGGTGCGCAGATCCACCAGCTGGAGAAGCGCTACTTCAAATACGGCGACACCGGTTTCGAGGCCTATTACGGCTCCGAGTCCTGGGGCAGCCCGGTAATGGGCATGCTGATCTGCAACGATCGCCGCTGGCCCGAGGCCTGGCGCAGTTTCGGGCTGCAGGGCGTCGAGCTGATGGTGATGGGCTACAACTCCGCCGCCTACGACCCCAACGGCGGTTCCAGCGAAGACGCGGCCCTGCGCACCTTCCATTCCATCCTGGCGACCCAGGCCAACGCCTACATGAACTCCACCTGGGCGGTGAGTGTCGCCAAGGCCGGCGACGAAGACGGTTACGGCCTCATCGGCGGCAGCTGCATCGTCGACCCCAACGGTGTCATCGTGGCCCAGGCAAAGACGCTGGGCGACGAGGTCATCGTCGCCGACTGCGACCTCGACGCCTGCCGCCAGGGCCGCGAGAAGATGTTCAATTTCGAGGCGCATCGCCGCCCCGAGCACTACACCCGGCTGGTCGAGCAGGTCGGCGTGGTGCTGCCGGCCCCGCCTATCCCTCCGGCCAACTGAAGCAAGCGGGGCAAACGCCATGACCATCTCGAAGGCGCCGAACGCCTACCCGGACGTCTCCGGCTACCGGCTTCTGCCGCAGCGTTTCTGGGGCCGCTGGGCCTCCGCCGCACTGGTGCTGCTGGTGCTGGCCTGGCTGGCCGTCGCATTCGCCCGAGGGCAGATCGAGTGGCAATACGTCGCCGACTTCCTGACCGCCAGGACCATCCTCACCGGCCTGGTCTCCACCATGGCGATGGCCGTCGCTGCCATGGCCCTGGGCATCGTGCTGGGCATATTGGCGGCGGTCATGCGGCTGTCGCCCAACCCGCTGGTGAAGGGTGTCGCCATGGGCTACACCTGGCTGTTCCGGGGTACGCCGCTGATCCTGCAATTGCTGCTGTGGTTCAACCTGGCGCTGATCTTCCCCACCATCGGCATCGCCGGTGTCTGGCAGGTGAAGACGGTGACGGTCATGACACCCATGCTGGCCGCGCTGCTGGGCCTGGCCATCAACCAGGGTGCCTACACCTCCGAAGTGATCCGCGCCGGCCTGCTGTCGGTGGACACCGGCCAGTACGAAGCCGCCAAGGCCATCGGCATGGGCCAGCTGCAGCTGCTGCGGCGCATCGTGTTCCCGCAGTCGATGCGGGTGATATTGCCGCCGCTGGGCAATGAGTTCATCGGCATGGTCAAGCTCACTTCGCTGGCCAGCGTGATCCAGTTCTCCGAGATCCTGCACAACGCGCAGAACATCTATTACGCCAACTCCCGGGTGATCGAACTGCTGCTGGTGGCCGCCATCTGGTACCTGGTGATCGTTTCCATATTGACGCCGCTGCAGATGCTGCTGGAGCGCCGGTATTCCAAAGGCACGAGGACCTGAGCCATGGACCAGCCCATCGTTTCCATCGTCGACGTGCGCAAGCAGTTCGGCGATTTCCAGGCCCTGCGCGGCGTGTCCATCGATGTCGAGGCCGGCGAGGTGTTGTGCCTGATCGGCGCGTCCGGTTCCGGCAAGACCACGCTGCTGCGTTGCATCAACCAGCTGGTGACGCCCGACAGCGGTGCCATCTGGGTCAACGGCGAGCTCATCGGTTTCCAGCCGCGTGGCGACAAGACCCTGCGCAGGCTGACCGAACGGCAGATCGCGAAGCAGCGGCTGCACACCGGCATGGTGTTCCAGCGCTTCAACCTGTTTGCCCACATGACGGCCCTGGCCAACGTGATGGAAGGCCCGGTCGAGGTGCTGGGCCGCGACCGCAAGACGGTCGAGACCGAGGCGCTGGCGCTGCTGGCCCGGGTCGGCCTGGCCGACAAGGCCGGTTCCTACCCGGCGCAGCTTTCCGGTGGCCAGCAGCAGCGTGTGGCGATTGCCCGTGCGCTGGCCATGCAGCCCCAGGTGATGCTGTTCGACGAACCCACCAGCGCACTCGACCCCGAGATGGTCGGCGAGGTGCTGGCGGTGATGAAGGGCCTCGCCACCTCCGGCATGACCATGATCGTGGTGACCCACGAACTCGGTTTCGCCCGCGAGGTCGCGGACCGCGTGGTCTACATGGACCAGGGCGCCATCGTCGAATCCGGCCCCGCCGCGCAAGTGCTCTCCACGCCCACCGAGGCCCGCACCAAGGCCTTCCTGGCGGCCGTCCTGTGACCGCTTTTCCGACTGTTTCCTGTTCCACCCATCGAAGGTTCCCATGATCAAGAAGCTGACCCTCGTCGCCGCCCTGCTGGCCGCTTTCTCGGCCCACGCGGTCGACCTGCCCGACACCATCAAGTCGAGCAAGACCATCACCGTGGGTGTGGTGCCCAATTACCCGCCGCTGGAAATGAAGGACCTGAAGACCGGCGAACTGACCGGCTTCGACATCGAGCTGGGCAACGCCATCGGCAAGAAGCTGGGCGTCGAGATCAAGTGGCAGGAGACCAGCTTCGAGCAGTTCCTGTCGAGCATCAAGACCGGCCGGGTGGACATGATCATCTCGGGTTTCAGCGACCTGCCGGTGCGACAGGAAACGGCCACCTTCGTCGACTACGTGCGTTCGGGTGTGCAGTTCTTCACCCAGGCTTCGCGTGCCGGCGAGTTCAAGTCGCAGAGCGCCCTGTGCGGCAAGAACGTCGGCGCCAGCCGCCGCACCAGCCTGCCCGGCGAGATCAAGGCCTGGAGCGACACCAACTGCGTCGCCAAGGGCCTGGCCGCCATCACGGTGACCGGCACCGAAGGCTCGGCCGATGCCCGCACCCAGCTGCGCCAGGGCCGCATCGACGCAGCGGTGCAGGGCAACGAAACCCTGCCTTTCATCATGTCGCAGGAACCCAATACCTACGCCCTGGTCGGCGAGCCGCTGCGCTACACGCTGATGGGCATGGCCATGGCCAAGGACCAGCCGCTGCTGCACAAGGCGGTGGTCGGCGCGCTCGAAGAACTCAGCAAGGACGGCACCTACAAGAAGCTGCTGGACAAGTACCAGCTGTCGAACAACGGCGTCACCGCCTTCACCGTCAACGCGGGCAAGTGAGTCCGACCATGAGCATGACCATGAGCAGCACCCCGCAACTCGACCAGATCCCGCTCCTGCCGGCCAACCGCGCACCCGTCTCGCCGATCTACCCCTGGCCGGCCGGCCAGAAGGCCGCCATGTTCCTGGCGGTCGATGTCGACGCAGAGACCGCCTGGACCGCCAAGGACCCGAAGAACTACGAACGCCTGGTGACCATGTCCTTCGGCGGCTACGAAGCCCGCATCGGCACGGCCAAGATGCTGGAACTGTTCCGGGACTTCGAGGTCAAGGGCACTTTCTTCATCCCCGGCTGGACGGTGGATGCACATCCCGCCATGTGCGAGGCCATCCTGAAGGACGGCCACGAGATCGCCCACCACGGCTACCACCACCTGATGCCCGACCCCGGCGCGCCGCACATCGTCGAGGAACTCGAGCGCGGGCTGGACAGCCTGAAGAAGGTGCTGGGTGTGGTGCCCGTCGGTTATCGCGCACCGGTCGGTGAAAGCTGCGAGCAGCTGCGGGTGCTGCTGAAGGAACGTGGTTTCCAGTACAGCAGTTCATGGCGCGACGACGTGCGCCCCTACCGCCAGGTGCTGGCCGACGGCACGCCTGGCGTGGTCGAACTGCCCGCCACCATGACTTTCGACGACTGGATGTACGGCCTGACCCATCGTTTCAGCCCGCGCCCGATGTTCCCGCGTGAACACGTGCTGTCGATCTGGAACGACGAGATGGAAGAGACCCGCGACTGGGGCGGGCTCATCACCACCGTGCTGCATCCGCAGGTCAGCGGCCGGCCGATGCGCCTGAAGATCCTGCGTGAATTCCTGCAGACCACCCGTGAATACGGCGATGTGTGGATCACCACCGGCCAGGAGATCGCGACGCACTTCGAGAAGTGCGAAGCCGCAGACACCCGCCGCGCCTGATGTCGCCGGACGCCCTGTTCGACACACCCTCGCCCGAGGTGACAGCTGCGCAGGCCGGGGGGCTGGCAGAGGTTTTCATCGAAGGCGTGGGTGTCGTCGAGCCCCTGGGGGGAGAGCGTGACCGCAATTTCCGCGTGACCGACCGGCAGGGCAGGGCGTTCGTGCTGAAGGTGCTGCACTTTGCCGAAGACCCCGCGGTCAGCGATTTCCATCTTCAGGCGCTGCTCCACGTGGCCCGCCGCGACCCCGCTGCGCCGGTGCCGCGCGCCATGGCCGCGCTGGACGGCAGCGGCCACGAATACCTCTGGCAGGTGGACGGCCTGCCGGACCGCCGGGTGCACCTGCTGAGTTACCTGCCCGGAGCACCGCTCAACACGGTGGGCCGCAGCGACGCGCAGCGCACCAGCGTCGGCCGCACGCTGGCGCAGCTCGGCGCAGCGCTTTCCGGCTACCGGCACCCCGCCGAACACACCCGCCTGCTGTGGGATGTGCAGCATGTGCTCGGCGTGCGTCCCATGTTGGCCTCCATCGAGGAAGCCGAAGCCCGCCGCCTGGCGGAAATCGCCCTCGACCGGTTCGAAGACCGCGTGGCGCCGCAACTGCCCGGCCTGCGCCACCAGGTCATCCACAACGACTTCAACCCGTACAACCTCCTGGTCGACCCGGCGGACATCGACCGGGTGACCGGTGTCATCGACTTCGGCGACATGGTGTCGGCGTCGCTGGTGCAGGACGTGGCGACCGCCGCCGCGTATTTCGTGTCGCCGGAAGGCCATGCGATGAGCGGCCCGGCCGCACTGGTGCGCGGTTTCCAGTCGATCACGCCCCTGACCGAAACCGAAATCGCCTTGTTGCCCGACCTGATGGCCGCACGCCTGGCGCTGGCCGTGGCGGTGAGTTCGTTCCGGGCAGCGGCGCATCCCGGCAACGCGCCCTACATCCTGAAGAACCGGCCGATCGCAGTCGCCGGGCTCGCCCGCCTGGCCGCGCTGGCCGAAGGCGAGGGCGCCGAAATGCTGAAGAAAAACTGACTTGAACAAAGGCCGCCACCCGTGACGATGATCAATTCCTACAGCCCCGAGTCAGGCAACCTGGCCGCCCGCGAGCGCGACATGGTCGCCCGCCGCGAACGCCTGCTCGGCCCCGCCTATCGGCTGTTCTATCAAACCCCGGTGCATGTGGTGCGCGGCGAAGGCGCATGGCTTTACGACGCCGACGGCCAGCGTTACCTCGACGCCTACAACAACGTCGCATCGGTCGGCCACTGCCATCCGCATGTGGTGGCGGCGCTCACGCGGCAGGCGAGTGTTCTCAACACCCACACCCGTTACCTGACCGACGGCATCCTGGATTACGCGGAGCGCCTGCTGGGCTACTTTCCGCCGGAAATCGGCCATGTGATGTTCACCTGCACCGGCAGCGAGGCCAACGACCTGGCCTACCGCATCGCCTGTTCGCACAGCGGCGGCACCGGTTTCATCGTCACCGAGCTGGCCTACCACGGGGTGACCGAAGTCATTTCGCGCATGTCGCCGTCGCTGGGCGCGGGCGTGGCGCGCAGCCCCAACGTGCGGGTGGTGCCGGCACCGGACGCCTATCGCGGCAAGCCTGAAGACGTCGGCGCGACCTTCGCCCGCAACGTGCAGGCGGCCATCGACGACCTGCGAGCCCACGGCATCCAGCCGGCCGCCTTGCTGGTCGACACCATCTTCTCGAGTGACGGTGTGTTCAGCGGCCCGGCCGGTTTCCTCGCGCCGGCCGCACAGGTCATCCGCGATGCGGGCGGGCTGTTCATCGCCGACGAAGTGCAGCCCGGTTTCGGCCGCACCGGTTCGGCCATGTGGGGTTTCCAGCGGCACGGCCTGGTGCCCGACCTGGTGACCATGGGCAAACCGATGGGCAACGGCCATCCGCTGGCCGGTCTGGCCGGCAAGCCCGAAATCCTCGACGCCTTCGGCCGCAAGTCGCGTTACTTCAACACCTTCGGCGGAAACCCGGTTTCGTGTGCGGTCGGCATGGCGGTGCTCGATGTCATCGAGAACCAGGACCTGCGGCAGCACGTGTCCCGCGTCGGCGGCGAGCTCCAGGCCGGCATCCGCCGCCTGGCCGGACGCCACCAGCTCATCGGCGACGTGCGCGGCGACGGCCTGTTCATCGGTGTCGAACTGGTGAGCGACCGGGCCGCCAGGACGCCGGCCACCGCCGCCACCGCCGCGCTGGTCAACCGCCTGCGTGAAAAGCGGGTGCTGATCAGCGCCTGCGGCCCGGGCGCCAACGTGCTGAAGGTGCGACCGCCGATGGTGTTCGACAGCGAGCAGGCCGGCCTGCTGCTGCAGGCGCTGGACGAAGCGCTGGCCGACGTCGCGGCCCTGGCCTGAGCTCATGGAAAACACCGACCTGCTCATCCGCGAAGCCACGGTGCTGACCTGCGACGCCGACCGCCGGCTGCTGCAGGACACTTCCATCGCCATCGTCGGCGGCCGCATCGCCGCCATCGGCCCCACCGCCGCGCTGGACCCCGCCTATGCCGCGCTGCCACGCTTCGAGGCCGCTGGGCTGGGTGTGCTGCCGGGTTTCGTCAACGCCCATTCGCACACCGTGCTGAACGCGCTCAAGGGCACCGTCGAGGATTGGTCCGGCGAGGCCATCTACAACTACATGACCCCGATCTCCTATGCCATGACCGGCGAGGAGCGGGCAGCGGTGGCGGTGCTGGGTTGCGTCGAGGCGGTCCGCAGCGGCACCACCACGGTGGTCGACCCTTTCCGCCATGTGGCCACCTACGCCGACGCCATGGCCGCGACCGGCCTGCGGCTGTGGTTGTCCGAAGCCTGCGCCGACATCGACACCCGGCGCATCCGCCACGGCGACTACAGCGTGGATCCGGCCTTCGGCGACGCCTTCTTCGACCGCAGCATGGCGCTGATCGACCGCTTCCATGGCAGCCACCAGGGCAGGGTGCGTTGCCAGGTGGCGGCCCATGCACCGGACAACTGTTCGCCGGTCATCCTGAAGCGGCTGCGGGACGCCGCCGAACAGCGCGGACTGACCCGCACCATCCACCTGTCGCAGAGCCAGGGGGAAGAGGCGGCGGTGCGCCAGCGCACCGGCCTCAGTTCCACCGCCTACCTGGCGCAACAGGGTTTCCTGGGCCCCGACCTGCTGGCGGCGCACCTGACCTTCTGCAAACCCGACGACATCGCACTGCTGGCACGACACGGTGTACGCATGGCCCACACACCCGCCAGCATCTCGCGGCGCGGCGTGCACAAGGCGCTGATCGGCACCATCCGAGACGCCGGCATCGAGGTGGCGCTGGGCACCGACAACATGAGCGCCGACATGTTCCAGGCGCTGGCGTTCGGCTCCATCCTTCACCGCACCGGCCGTGGCCGCGAGGTGGAAGGCGGCGTGTCGCCCCAGCCGCAGGAAATGCTCGACATGGCCACCCGCCACGGCGCGGCGGCGGTCGGCGCGCTGGACGAGATCGGCAGCATCGAAGTCGGTAAGAAAGCCGACCTGGCGGTGCTCAACCTGCGTTCGCCCAGCCTGCGCCCGCTGATCCGGCTGACGTCGAACGTGGTGCATTACGGCCACCCCGGTACGGTGCATTCGGTGCTGGTCGAAGGCCGGTTCCTGATGCGCGGAGGCCGGCTGACCACCGTGGACGAAGACGCGGTGGTCGACCGGGCGGAGCAGGTGGTCCGCGACGTGTGGCGCCGCATGGTGCGGCAGAACCCGGACATCGCGCGGCCGGTCGGCGAGATCCCCTGGCTCGATGTGGCGCAGTAATTGCACACGTTCATGCCCGTGACCCCAAAGCCTTTCGGAAACCTCCCATGAACCTGCGGCAAATCGAAGTGCTGCGGGCCGTCATCCGCTGCGAAACCACCATGGGCGCGGCGCGTGAACTCGCCATGTCGCAGCCGGCGGTCAGCAACGCCATCAAGCTCATGGAACGCCAGGCCGGTTTCGCCCTGTTCGAACGGGTCAACAACCGCCTGCTGCCGACGGCCGACGCACGCACCCTGTTCGTCGAATCCGAGAGCATCTTCGAGCTGTATTCCACGCTCAACTCGCGTATCCAGGACATGCGCGAACGCCGCACCGGCCACCTGCGGGTGATCGCCACGCCGCCGGTCGCCAATGCCGGCCTGCCGCTGGCCATGCAGCGCTTCATGTCCAAGCATGCCGACGTGCGGGCGCATGTCGACGTGGGCGATGCCCGCCGGGTGCTGGATGCGGTGCAGTCGGGTGTCAGCGAACTGGGCTTCGTGCTGGCAACGCCGCGCACGCCGCCTTCCATCCATGCCGAGGTGCTGGTGCATTCGAGCATGGTGTGCGTGATGCCGCCGCACCATGCACTGGCTACCCGCGAACTGATCCGGCCGCAGGACCTGGCCGGTTTCCCCTTCGTCGCCCTGCACCGCGACACGGCGTTCGGCAAGGCGGTGCGCCAGTCCTTCCTGAAGGTGGGCGAGACGGTGGATTACGCCGCCGAGACCCGCTATTGCCACACCGCCTGCCTGCTGGTCGAGGCCCAGGTGGGCGTGTCGGTGGTCGACCCTTTCAGCGCCCTGTCCTTCCGCCGCGGCGGCATGGTCGTCAAACGCTTCGAGCCGCAGACGCCGGTGACTGCCTATGTGGTGGTTTCCGACCGCCAGCCGGTGTCCCGCCTCGGCGGATTCTTCATCGACGAAATGCGCCGGGTGCTGGAGTCCGTCGATGTCGACGTGCATGCCTGAACCCGACCGAACCCATGACCCATTTCTTCAATCGTCTCCTCACCTCCCTGTCCGTTCTCGCAGGTGTCATCGTCATCGGTTTCGTGCTGATCCAGGTGGCGCCCGCCGACCCCGCCGCGGTGCGGGCCGGCGGCAGCGCCTCGGCAGAAGAAATCGCCGAGATCCGCGAGGAGATGGGCCTCAACCGGCCGGTGGTGGTGCAGCTGGGCCTGTATGTCTGGCGGCTGGCCCACCTGGACCTGGGCCGCTCGATGATCTCCAGCCAGCCGGTGGCCGATGAAATTTCCGCGACAGTCGGCCCCACCGTCGAACTGATGCTGGCCAGCGTGATCTGGTCCATTCCGCTGGCCATCGCGCTGGGGGTGGTGGCGGCCTACCGGCGCGGGCGTTTCGTCGACCGGCTGGTCATGCTGGTGTCGGTCTGCGGCGTTTCGCTGCCGGTGTTCTGGGTCGGCATGCTGCTGATCCAGACCATCGGCGGTGCAGGCTGGCTGCCTTACCTGGGGCGCGGCGGCCCGCTGTGGACGCTGGACGGCCTGGCGGCCATCGCACTGCCGGCCATCACGCTGGGTTCGGTGCTGATCGGCCCGGTGGCGCGCATCACCCGCACGGCGGTCATCGAGACGCTGGGTTCCGACTACGTGCGCACCGCCCGCGCCAAGGGTGCCGGCGAGGCCCGCATCCTGGTGCGCCACGCCCTGCGCAACGCGCTTCTGCCCATCGTCACGCTGGTCGGCCTGCAGGTGGGCAACCTGCTGGGCGGGGCTGTGGTGACCGAGCAGATCTTCTCGTGGCCGGGCATCGGCCGCATGGCGGTCAGCGCCATCTTCTCCAGCGACTTCCCGCTGGCCCAGGGCGCGATCCTGGTGACGGCGGTGGGCTTCCTGATCATCAACCTGGTGGTGGACCTGCTCTACGCCAGCCTCGACCCGCGCGGGAGCAAATAATGAGCGCAGTCCCCGTGACCACCACGCCCACCGCCGAGCCGGCCCCGCAAGGCCTGTGGCGCCGCATCGCGTCCGACCGCCTGCTGGTGCTCTGGCTGGCGCTGGCCGTCGTGATATTGCTGCTGGGCCTGCTCGGCCCCTGGATCGCGCCGCACGATCCCTACGAGACGCAGATGCGCATCGCCCGCCACACGCCGGGCTGGACCTCGCCCGACGGCGTCACCTATTGGCTGGGCACCGACGTGCAGGGCCGCGACATCCTGTCGCGGGTGCTGCACGGCCTGGGCGCCACGCTGGGCATCAGCCTGGGCAGCGTGGCGCTGGGCTCCGGCCTGGGCATGGTGCTGGGCATCCTGGCGGCCTATTACCGGCGGCTGACGGCGCCCATCATGCGGGTGGCCGACGTGCTGCTGTCCTTCCCCGCCATCCTGTTCGGCCTGAGCCTTTCGGCGCTCATGGGGCCGGGGCTGGCCAGCCTGTTCATCGCGCTCAGCGCGTCGTGCGTGGCCGGCATGGTGCGGGTGGCGCGCTCGGCCGCGCTGGTGGTCACCAAGCAGGACTACATGGAAGCCGGGCGCTCCATCGGCTTCGGCGACTTCTACCTGATCACCCGCTACCTGCTGCCCAACTGCTCGTCGATGCTGCTCATCTACGCGACGCTGCAACTGGGCCACACCATCCTGCTGGCTTCGCTGCTGTCCTTCCTGGGCCTGGGCCCCGCGCCGCCGTTCGCAGAGCTGGGAAGCATGGCCGCCGACGGCCGCAAGTACCTCGAGATCTTCCCCCACGTGTCGACCGTGCCCACCCTGGTCATCTTCTTGGTGGTGCTGGTGATCAACCTGCTGGGCGATGCCTTGCGCGACGCCTTCGACCCCAGGTTGCGCGCCTGAGGCGTCCTGAATTTCCGGTTTCCGATTTTGTTAGTTGAAGGAGTTTCCCGATGACCTCTCTGTCCATCCGCCTCGCCGCGCTGCCCCTGCTGGCGCTGGCCTGCGCGCCGCTGGTGTCGCAAGCACAAACGCCGAAGTCGGTGCTGCTGCTGCGCGACCTGGAAACCGACCGCTACGACCCGCACCGCACCACCGCACGCGGCGGCGCCGAAGTGCTGTTCATGGCCGGCGACACCCTGGTCGGCCTGGACTACGACCTGAAGAAACCCGTGCCGGCCGTGGCCAAGAGCTGGACGGTGTCGGCCGACGGCCTCACCTATACCTTCAAGCTGCATGAGAACGTCACCTTCTGCAGCGGCAAGAAGATGACCTCGCAGGACGTGGTCGACAGCTACAAACGCTGGCTCGATCCGGCCACCAAGGGCCTGGACAAATGGCGCGCCGGCCCGGTCGACAGCGTCACCGGCCCGGACCCCTACACCGTGGTCTACAAGCTCAAGCGCCCCTATGCCGACCTGCTGCGCCAGATGTCGCAGCACGGGCACACCATCATCAACATGGAACAGGTCAAGGCCCTGGGCGCCGACTTCGGCGTGAAGGGTTTCGACGGCACCGGCCCCTACTGCTTCCAGAGCTGGACACCCCGCAACGAGGTGGTGCTGACCAGACACGAAGGCTACGACTGGGGCCCCGCCATCTATGCCGACCCGCGCCCCAAGGTCGACCGCGTGGTGTGGAAGATCGTGCCCGAAGAAACCACCCGCCTGACCGCGCTGCAGACCAACCAGGCCGACGCCACGCGTTACCTGCCTTACTACGCGCTGAAGGACCTGAAGAGCAGCAAGACGCTGTCGACCAGCAAGGCGCCGGTCTACAACTGGACGTTCTATGTCGGTTTCAAGATCGACAAGGCGGCGGTCGCCGACGAGAAGGTGCGCCAGGCCATCAACCTGGCGGTCGACCGCAAGACGCTGACCGAGATCATCACCTTCGGCAACGCCACGCCGGCCACCAGCATGCTGGCGACCGACACGCCCACACCCGGCCAGACGCCTTTCCACTTCGACCCGGCCAGGGCCAACAAGCTGCTGGACGAAGCCGGCTGGCTGAAGAAGCCCGACGGCTTCCGCTACAAGGACGGTGTCAGGCTGCAGCCGCTGCTGTACGGCATCGCCGGCTACTGGAAGGACATCCTCGAAGCCATGCAGGGCGACCTGCGCAAGGTGGGTGTGGACCTGAAGGTGCAGCTATTCGACTCGACCGTGGCCTGGGGCAAGCTGGGCACGCAGGAGTTCGACATGTTCAGCATCGGCTTCGGCTACATGTCCACCGGCGAGGCGCTGAACCTGTACTTCCTGTCGACCAGCGTGCCCACCCCCAACCGCATGAACTGGAAGGATCCGGAGACCGACAAGTGGCTGGCCGAAGGCGACTCCGCCCGCGACCCCGCGGCCGCCGACAAGGCCTTCAGCCAGGTGCTGGGCAAGACCTCGGCCGCGGCCGTGTGGGTGCCCCTGTTCCACGACCCGCTCTACCTGGTCAACGGCCCGCGCATCAAGCCGCTGAAGGCGCACGGCATCGAAGGCACCGCCTTCTACAAGGGCCTGGACTTCGCATGGAAGTGAAGACCACGGTCGTCCGCGCGCTCGACGTGCTGGTCGGCTGGGACGAGGCCGCGCAGCAGCACGTCTACCACCACGGCGCCGACCTGGTGCTGCGCGGCAATGCCATCGTGCAGGCCGGCGGCACCTATCACGGCCCGTGCGACGAGACGGTGGACGGCCGGGGCCTGATGGCCATGCCCGGCCTGATCAACATGCACAGCCACCCCAGCTCGGAGCCGGGCAACCGCGGCTTGCTGGAAGACCTGGGCAGCGCGAAGCTCGGGCAGAGTTCCCTGTACGAATACATGCCGGTGTTCCGCGCCGACATCGCCTCGGCGCCCTATGCCAACCAGGTGGCGGTGTCCGAGATGCTGCGCAGCGGCGTCACCACCTATGTCGACATGTCCATGCCCCGCCCGGGCTGGGCCGACACGGTGGCCGCCACCGGCATACGGGGCATCCTGGGGCCGATGTTCCGGTCGGCCGCCTGGGCCACGCGCAACGGCCATTCGGTGGAATACAGCTGGGACGAAGCCGCCGGCGAACGCGCCTTCGAGGCATCGCTGGCGGTGGTCAAGAGCGCGCTGGAACACGAAAGCGGCCGGCTCGGCGCCATGCTGTGCCCCTCGCAGATCGACACCTGCACACCCGCGCTCCTGAAGGCCGCCCAGGCCGAGGGCAAACGCCTCGGCATACCGCTGCAGGTGCATGCGGCGCAGAGCGTTGTCGAGTTCGGCGAGATGACCCGCCGCCACGGCCGCACGCCCATCGAATGGCTGGACGACATCGGCCTGCTGAACGAAAACCTGGTCATCGGCCACGGCATCTTCCTGAACGACCATCCGTCGGTCTACTGGCCGCAGGCGGACGACTTCGGACTGCTGGCCCGCTCCGGTGCCGGCGTCGCGCATTGCCCGACCGTGTTTGCCCGGCGCGGCATCGCGCTCAACTTCCTGGGCCGTTACCAGCAGGCCGGCATTCCGGTCGGCATCGGCACCGACACCTTCCCGCACAACATGCTCGACGAGATGCGGCTGGCCAGCTACCTGGCGCGTGTGGTCGCCCGCAACTACCAGGCGAGCAGCACCGAAGGCCTGATCGATGCCACGACGACGACCGCGGCCCGCATGCTCGGCCGCGACGACATCGGCCGGCTGGCGCCCGGCTGCAAGGCCGACTTCTCGCTGGTGGACCTGCGCCACCCCTACATGCGGCCGGCGCGGGAGCCGCTGCGCTGCCTGGTCTATTCGGCCGGCGACCGGGCGGTGCGTGATGTGTATGTCGATGGCCGGCAGGTGGTGCGCAACGGCGAGGTGCTGACCATCGACGTGGAGCGGGCGCTGTTCGAGGTCGAACAGGCGCAGCTGTCCACCCTGGGCCGGGTGCACCTGAACGACCATGCCGGCCGCAGCGCCGACCAGCTGTCGCCGAAGGTGTTCACGACCCGCACGCCGGGAGTTGCCGCATGACAAGACCATTGCTGGAACTCCGGGGCCTGTGCGTGGAGTTCACGCGCGGCCAGCAGCGCACCCAGGCGGTACGCGGCCTGGGTTTTTCCATCGGTGCCGGCCAGACGGTGGCGCTGGTCGGCGAGTCGGGTTCGGGCAAGTCGGTCACCGCGTTTTCGCTGCTGCGGCTGATCGAGAACGCGGGTGGCACCATCGCCGGCGGCAAGGCGATGTTCACCCGCCAGTCGGGCGAAACCGTCGACCTGTTCGCCCTGCCGCAGAACGCCTTGCGGGCGCTGCGCGGCAAGGAGATCTCGATGATCTTCCAGGAGCCGATGACGGCGCTGAACCCGGTGATGACGGTGGGCGACCAGATCGCCGAGGTCTACCAGCTGCACGAGAACATCTCCGGCGCCGAGGCCATGGCCCGCGCCGGAAAGATGCTGGAAGCCGTGCGCCTGCCCGAGCCCGCGCGCCGGCTGAAGCAATACCCGGGCGAGCTGTCCGGCGGCATGCGGCAGCGGGTGGCCATCGCCATGGCGCTGGCCTGCCGGCCGCAGCTGCTGATCGCCGACGAACCCACCACCGCGCTCGACGTGACGGTGCAGTCCGAAATCCTGGCGCTGATCCGCGAGATGCAGCGCGAGATGGGCATGGCCGTGCTCTTCATCACCCATGACATGGGTGTGGTGGCCGAGATCGCCGACCGGGTGGTGGTGATGCGCCACGGCCAGAAAGTCGAGGAGGCACCGGTAGGCGAATTGTTCGCCGCGCCTACCCAGGCCTATACCCGCGAACTGCTGGCGGCGGTGCCCCGGCTGGGCGACGGATCGCCGGCCGCGCTGGCGGCAGATGCCGAACCGCCGCTGCTGGAAGTGCGCAACCTGAGCAAACGTTTCCCGGTGCGCACCGGCTGGTTCGCCAAGGCCGCCAACGTGCATGCGGTGGAGGGTGTCTCGTTCTCGCTGCGGGCGGGCGAAACGCTGGGCCTGGTCGGTGAATCGGGTTCCGGCAAGTCGACCACCGGCCGGCTGGTCAGCAAACTCATCGACGCCAGCGAAGGCAGCGTCAAGCTCTGCGGCCGCGACATCGGCGGGCTGAGCAATGCCGAAATGCGGCCGCTGCGTGCCGACATCCAGACCATCTTCCAGGATCCCTACGCATCGCTCAACCCGCGCCTGGCGGCATGGGACCTGGTGAGTGAACCTTTGAAGCTGCACGGCGGCCTGGCCCCGGGCGAGCGCCGCCAGCGCGCCGCCGAGCTGATGGAACGGGTGGGCCTGCCGGCCAGCATGCTCGACCGCCGTGCCCACCAGTTCTCCGGCGGCCAGCGGCAGCGCCTGTGCATCGCCCGGGCGCTGAGCGTGCGGCCGAAGATCATCGTGGCCGACGAGTCGGTGTCGGCGCTGGACGTGTCGGTGCAGGCCAGGGTCATCGACCTGCTGCAGGACCTGCAGAAGGAACACGGCCTGGCCTATCTCTTCATCTCGCACGACATGGCGGTGGTGGAAAAGGTGAGCCACCGGGTGGCGGTGATGTACCTCGGCCGCATCGTCGAGATCGGCCCCACCGCGTCGGTGCTGCATGCGCCGCGCCACCCCTACACCCGCCGCCTGCTGTCGGCCGTGCCCATGCCCGACCCGACCATCCGCCGGGTGCACCAGGCCCGGCCGGCATCTGCCGTGCCCAGCCCCGTATTCCCTGCCGGCCACCGGCCGGTGCAAGCCGCGATGGAGGAGGTGGCCGAGGGCCATTTCGTCCAGCTCGACGGAGTCCATTGAATGCCTGAAACCGGAAACCCCGACATGACCCAACCCGCTTTCGACCTCACCATCCGCAACGGCCGGATCGTTACCAACGGCACCGTGCTGCAGGGCGACATCGGCGTGCGCAACGGCCTGATCGAGGCCATCGGCACCGGCCTGGCGCCGGGCCTTCGCGACATCGACGCGGCCGGCCGCTGGGTGCTGCCCGGCGGCATCGACAGCCACTGCCATGTCGAGCAGAAGTCGGGCATGGGCATGATGTGCGCCGACGATTTCTACTCGGCCACCGTGTCCGCCGCCTACGGCGGCACCACCACCATCGTGCCCTTCGCCGCCCAGCACCGCGGCATGGCGGTGCCCGAGGTGCTGGCCGACTATTCGAAGCTCGCCGCAGAAAAGGCGGTCATCGACTACGGCTTCCACCTCATCCTCACCAACCCCGACGAACAGACCCTGAAGGTCGACCTGCCCAAGGCGATCCGCGAAGGCATCACCTCGCTGAAGGTCTACATGACCTACGACAAGATGAAGCTGGAAGACCACGAGCTGCTGGACGTGCTGGCGCTGTCGCGGGAAGAGGGCGCGCTGGTGATGGTGCATGCCGAGAACCACGACATGATCAAGTGGATCGCCCAGCGCCTGCTGGACCGCGGCCACGGCGCCCCCAAGTTCCACGGCGTGGCGCACGACCCGCTGGCCGAGACCGAGGCCACCTTCCGGGCCATCTCCCTGGGCCGGCTGGTGGATGTGCCCCTGCTCATCGTGCATGTGGCCGGCGCCGAAACGGTCGAGCTCATCCGCCAGGCGCAGTCCCTGGGCGCCAACGTGCTGGCCGAAAGCTGCCCGCAATATCTTTTCCTGACGGCCGACGACATGGACGCGCCGGGCCTGGAAGGCGCCAAGTACTGCTGTTCGCCGCCGCCGCGCGACGAGGCCTCGCAAGAGGCCGTGTGGCAGGGCCTGATCGACGGCACGCTGGCCACCTATTCGTCGGACCATGCGCCTTACCGTTTCGACGAAAGCGGCAAGCTGCCCAAGGGCGAGGCCACGCTGTTCAAGGACATGGCCAACGGCGTGCCCGGCATCGAACTGCGGCTGCCGCTGCTGTTCAGCGAAGGTTTCATGACCGGCCGCATCGACATCCACCAGTTCGTGGCGCTGGCCGCCGGCAACCATGCGCGGCTGTACGGCATGGCGCCGCAGAAGGGCGCCATCGCCGTCGGCGCCGATGCCGACATCGCCATCTGGAACCCGGAGCGTGAAGTGGCGGTCAGCGCCGGCATGCTGCACGACCGGGTCGGCTACACGCCTTACGAAGGCCGCACCCTGCGCGGCTGGCCCGAGGTGGTGCTGAGCCGGGGCCGGGTGGTCATCGACGACCAGGGCCTGCATGCCGAACGCGGATCGGGCCGGTTCATCCGCCGTGGCCCGCCGGATGTGCCGCGCCGCCAACCGCCGGCCGCCGGCCTGGGTTCGCGCCCGCGCGGCCGGGTGCTGAAGGCGCTGATCGGGCTGAAGGACAGCAACGAAAAAGTGCCTGTCGTGCAGGTGCTGAACCCCAACAGCAGCGTCAACGTCACCGAGGGCGTGGACCGTGCGGTGCAGGCGGTGAAAACCGCCACGCCGGTGCGTTTCGACAGCGTCACCTCGAAGGTCGGCCCGCCCGGCATCGTCAGCCAGGAGGACTACGACATCGCCGCCGTTCAGGTGGCCGAACACGTGGCCCGCCATGCGGCCGAAGCCGATGCCTTTGTCATCGCCTGCTTCAGCGACCCCGGCGTGGCCCGGGCACGTGAGGTGAGCGGCGGCAAGCCGGTCATCGGCCTGGGCGAAGCGGGTGTGCGTGCCGCCCTGCGCCAGGGCAGCAAGGTCGGTGTGGTGGCTGTGGCCGATGCCTCCATCCCGCGCCACCTGCGCTACTGGAAGGCGCTGGGCGTGGATGCCAGCGTGGTCGGCGAGCGGGCGCTCAACCTGCGGGTGGACCAGACGGGCGACCCGGCGCTGGCTTTCGAGCCGATGCTGGCCGCCGCCCGCGAACTGCGCGAAGTCGACGGTGCGGATGTGATCCTGCTGGGCTGCGCCGGCATGGCCGACCTGCGCAAGCCGCTGGCCGACGCGCTGGGCATTCCGGTCATCGACCCCTGCGAAGCGGCGGCGATGGAGGCGGCCGACCGGTTGGCCTGAAGCTGAATTACATTTGCGGCTCGCGCGGAAACGCGCGGACGGGATTGACGTCCTGGTTTTGATCCCCTATGGCTAAGGCCGTAGGACTGCTGTACCGCATGGACTGCGGCCTTTTCATTCGAATCGCTTATGGCGGCTCGGATGGGAGGGCTCGCGCCCTGCCGGCTCTTTCATAGGGGATCACCGGAACGTCAACCTGTTCGAGCCGCCGCCACTTCATCCTCCCGATGAAATGACGGCGGTTTCTCTTGCAGAAGCCAACGATCAGGAGGCCCGCATGAAGACCACCGAGAACGAAACCGGACGCAGCATCGCGTCGCAGACAGAACGCCAGACAAACGCCGCTCCGGCGAATCCCGAACTGGCGAACACCGCCCAGGCCCGTGAACTGCTGCGTGAGGTCTGCATCCTCGCCAGCATGGCGATCCGCGTCTCACGTGACCGGCCGGGACTGACGGACGAACTGGACGACGACGACCGCGACGACCGCATCCAGATGCTGCGCCGCACCCTGGACCGCATCGGCTGGGTGGCCGATGTGGCGGAACGCAAGCTGGGTGGGACCGGGGCGTTTGCGCGGGCGGAGGACTGGATGCTGCCGGGGGTTTGATCAGCACGGAGAACACCCGATCATCGCGGGGCTGGCTGACTTTGAACAACGATGAAATCACCCAGGGTTTCGGTCAGGGTTGAATGGTCATTGTCTGCAGCCCTGCCGACACCAGTGAGTTACCGCATGTCGCCGGCCCATTGGCAACTGTTAGCGCAGGCCGTTGATGGTCTCGAAAGCGGCCTGGAACCGGCCTTCCCGTTCCGCAGCCCTCTGGAACATCACCCGTTGGACCGTGATTTCGGCAGGCGTCGGCGTCTGTGCAAACAAGGCCATCACCTCGTCTATGAACGCCGGCAAAGTGAGGATATCGGGATTGGTCCTGTGCCCGGGCATGAGATCGGTCTGCACCGCCGGCGGCGCAATCTCGATGACCTCGATGCCCTGCTTTTCCAGCTTGAGCCGCAACGACATCGACCAGGAATGGATGGCTGCCTTGGTCGCGCAATAGGCTGGCGTCAACGCCAGGGGAACAAAGGCCAGGCCGGACGACACGGTGACGATCGCAGCGTCCGAAGCCTTGCGGAGATGCGGCAGCAGTGCGGCGGTCAGGCGCATCGGTGCCAGCAGATTGGTGCTGACGGTGCGCTCGGCGGTTTCCAGCCAGTCGTCGCCGGCGAGATCCTCGGCGACCATGATGCCGGCGTTGTGCACGACGACGTTCAACTGGGGGTGCTCGCGGGTCAGTCGGTCCACGAAGCCTGCGAGCGATGCTGCGTCCTCGACGTCGAGCACATAACCGGACATGCCCGGGTTGGCGGCAATCACCTCGTCGACCAGCGCGGCCCGCCGGCCGGCGACGACGACGTTGTTGCCTGCGGCTTGCCAGCGCTCGGCCAGGGCCCGGCCGATGCCGGACGTTCCGCCAGTGACCAGAATGGTGTTTCCAGTGTTTTTCATGGGTGATGTCTTGAGAGTGGATGCAGGCTGATTCCTGTGCGGCCAGCGTAAGCGGCGAGGCGCGAATCGAAGTTGCCCGGGCGGCTCGATGTCTTGCCTTTTTGTATCGCTTGCCGCAACCGGGCACGCCATGCACTCACAATTCACCGGTGAGCTTCACCACCGTATCTCTTTCGAAAATCAGCGAGTTCGCCCGTGCGAACATGGATGCCGACGGCGCTGTCGCCACTGCTGTGCCGGGCCTGCGCCTGATGTGCATCGAGCAACCCGGCCGGCCCATGCAGTCGAATTACCGGCCACTCGTCTGCCTGGTCCTGCAAGGTGCCAAACGCATGGTGGTCGGCAGGCATGACCATGTCTGCAGCCGGGGCCAGTCGGTCATCGTCACCGCGGACATGCCGGTGAGCGGGCAGGTGGTGGAAGCGTCGGCAGGGCGGCCTTACCTGGCCTTGGCTATCGAGCTGGACATGGCGGTGCTCAGCGAGCAGGCCGAGCAACTGGGAGCCGTCTCAGACACCGATCCCCGCCTATCTGCACCGACTGTCTTTACGGAGGCCTCGAACGACTCGGTGCTGGATTGCGGCCGGCGCCTGTTGCAGCTGGCCGATACACCTGCGGCCATACCGTTCCTGCACGCAGCCTTGCTGAGGGAGCTGCAGTACTGGTTGTTGACCGGACCCAATGCACAGGCGCTGCGGGCATCGGTCGCGGCGAACAGCACGGCTACGCGCCTGCGGCCTGCGGTCGCGATGCTTCAGGCTCGGTTTCGTGAAGAGGTCGAGGTGGAGCAACTCGCCAATGCTGCAGCGATGAGCCGTGCGGTGTTCCATCGGCATTTCAAGTCGATGACCTCCCTGACGCCCATCCAATACCAGAAGAGATTGCGCCTGGTGGAGGCGCGACGCCTGCTGAGGCACGAAGCCGCATCGGCGACTCGCGCCGCTTATGAAGTCGGCTACGAGAGCGTGCCGCAGTTCACCCGCGATTACGGTGAGATGTTCGGTGTTACGCCCGGCAGGGAGAGGCGCTCCAAGTGCTAGAAAGAGAGAGGCAAGGGGAGCGTTTGCCCGGGCCATGGCTAACTTGAATCCCGCGCCTCTACGAATTTGTCTTTCTCAATGCCATAGCACTTCCAAAGTGCCGGTTTGTCCGATAACTTTAATTCGGCATCATATAAATAAGCAGCGCCCAATTTAACGGTTGCTTTTTGCGACCGCACATTTGTCGGTGCAATATGAAAGTAAACCGTTTTGAATTTCTTGAAGGCGTGCTCCAGCATGAGGCTCTTTATCTGCCGGTTGGTGGCTCCGCCCCATTTTTCTTTAATCAAGAATGTGAATCCGATCGCGATTCCATCGGGTTGGTCTGGCGGAACATAGAAACTCGAAGTGCCAATGATTTGCTTGGAATTCGCATCTTTGAAGACAAGCGCCTTTCCGGATGCCAGCAGCCCGGAAAAATACGGCGTAAATTGTTCAAGCTTGTAGCGATCGATGGCGGGGTGCCCGGCCCACACCTCCGGATCACTCGCCGCCTTGTAAAGCCCGTCGAAATGTTTCTCGCGCAGAGGTTCTATCTCAAATTGATGGTCACGCAGGGTTGGCTGGAAATCGAATGATTTTTCAATCATGTGTTCTGCAGGGCTAGTTCAAGAGGTGCGGGAGTGCTGTTGGCGGCATGCACACCGCGACCAAGGTAAGGGCTGATTGCTTGAAAAATCCCATATTTGATCCTCTAGATGCGTGCTTCTTTTCTGTATCAGCCTTGCAAGCTTCGAAAGTGAGCCACAAGTGCGTTGGCATGTCCATGCCCGATTCCGTGCGACTCTTTGAGCAGGCTGACCGCCTCCATGTGTTTCAACGAGCCGGCTGCCCTGAGAATGTCGAACCAATAATCGACTGGCTTGCCGTAAGTCCGTTCAATCGATGGAAAGTAGGACGCTGGTCCGGTCACTTTCGATTCAGGCATGTCGGTCTCCTCGGGTTGTCAAAGCTGCGTCCATGTCCAGTCGAGTCGAAGACGGAGCAGGACGCTGGACCTCGTCTGCAGAAGCGAATCCAGCTTGAGTTCGCCCATTAATGAGGAGTTTCATCGAAGCAGGGAGATCTACAGCGAAAGCAGTGAACTGATTCCAGTTGTCGGCCTGTGGCCCGCGCTCGAGATTCGGCCCATTTCGCGGGCGGCTACTGCTGCGGGCTCCACACCACTTCGCCATCCACCGCATACAGGTGGCACTCCGCCGTGGCGGCGCGTTTGCCGCAGTTGGCGATGGCCCGCGCGCGTGGATCTGCCCCGCCCCAGCCCGAGCCCCATCCGCCGTCGCTGCTGACGGCAAAGGCGCGGGGCAGCTTCTGCTGCAGAAAAAAGCGGTAGTCGCGCAGCGCGCCGCCCGACTGCACCGGCAGGCGCGTTTCGTCGTCGATGGCGGCGAAGCCACTGGGCTTTACCGGCGGCTCGGCCAGATACTGCGCGAAGGCGGGCTGCACCTCGAAGGGCAGGCCGATCTCCTGCAGGAATTTGGTCATTTCGGGCTGCCAGATGGGTGCGCCGCTGGCGGCGTGGAACATGCGGTGCGAGTCACCCTCGAATTCACCGAAGGCCACCAGCCGGGCCTTGGCACCATGGGACACGTAGTTGTCGAACATGGCGCGCCAGGTGGGCGTCGGCCAGTAGCTGTCGTTGTCGCCGTAGAACCAGAGCGCGGGCAACCGGGTTTCAGCGCCATACACACCGGCCGCCTGCACCAGCCCGCCCTGCCAGTCGGTACACAGTTGCTGGCGCAGTCCGCCGGCGAAATCGACCAGCCCCTTGACGCCGGGGTAGCTGCGGGCGCCGAAGGCCAGCGTGGTCCAGCCGCCGTGCGACTGGCCCATGACCAGGATGCGGCTCTTGTCGGCCCAGGGCTGCGCGGTGGCGTAGTCCAGCGCGGTCACCACGTCGTCGGCGGCCAGCCGGCCGTTGCTTTCCACGTTGCAGCCGCCGTCGATGTAGGCGCCGGTGGATTTCGAGAAGCCCTGGCGCATCGGCACGATGACCGCATAACCCCGCGCCAGAAAATAGCGGGCCGCCAGCCGCGGCCGGAAGCGCCCCTGCATGCGGGCGTTGCCGGGGGACTTGCCGTGGTTGATCACCACCAGGGGAAACGGCCCGTCGCCCTCGGGCTTGAAGATGGTGGTCTCCAGCTCGGTGGTGAACAGGCCGGAGGTCTTTTGGACCATGACGACGGTTTCGGGCACCTCGACGGCCGGCGCCGCGGCGGGCAGAAGGGCGGCGACGAACAGGGCGGCGGCGATGGCGTGGCGCAGGCGATTCAGCATGTTGTCCTGGATTTTTTTATGGGCGTCGGATGACGTGCCGACGATTACGCTTCAACCTGCCATTGTTCTACGTCTGCGTGGCCAGCGCCTTTGCCAGCACCGAGAACACCCGTTCGTCGTTGCACTGCGAGACATTGAACCGAATGAAATCCCCGGCGCTCAGCGACTGGCTGAATGCGTTGCCGGGCGCCACCACCACACCTTCGGCCAGGCAGGCCCGGGCGACCTCCGCCGCGTCGACGCCCTGCGGCAGGCGGCACCACAGGAACATGCCGCCCAGCGGTTTCAGCCAGGGTCTTATGCCAAGCTTCTGCAGCCGCGCGGTCACCACCTCCCGCGCCTGCTCGAGCCGCAGCCGGGTGGCTTCCATGTGTTTGCGGTAGCCGCTGTCGGTCAGGGTGCGCAGGATCAGGTCGGCCGACATTCGCCCGCCGCCGAAGGTGGTGGCCAGTTTCAGGTCGACCAGGGCGTCCACCCAGTCGGCGCGGGCGGCGATGTAGCCGCAGCGCACCGAGGCCGAAACCGTCTTGGAGAAGCTGCCGATGTGGATCACCCGCGACAGGCCGTCGAAGGCCGCCAGCCTCGGCGCGGGGCTGCTCTCGAAGTCGGCGTAGATGTCGTCCTCGACGGTGATCAGGCCCGACGCGTCGATCAGTTTCAGCAGGCGGTGCGCGACCAGCGGCGACAGGGTGGCGCCGGTGGGGTTGTGGATGCCCGAGTTGGTGATGTACAGCCGGGGCGAATGCGCCTGCAGCGCCTGCGCAAAGAGGGATACGTCCGGCCCCTGCGGTGTGTAGGGCACGCCGACCACCTGCACCTGGTGCGCTTTCAGCAGCGCGTGGAAGTTGAAGTAGCAGGGGTCGTCCACCAGCACCGTGTCGCCGGGTTTCAGCAAAAAGCGGCAGACCAGGTCGATGGAATGGGTGCCGGATTCCGTCAGCATGACCTGCTCGGGTGCGGCCTCGATGCCCAGCGCGGCCATGCGGCGCGACAGCAGCTGCCGCAGGGCAGGGTGGCCCAGCGGTGTGGCGTAGTCGGCCAGGTTCGACGTGTCTGCCCGGGCCAGCGCACGCAGCGCACGCCGCATGCCTTCGTCGTACATCCACGAAGGCGGCAGCCAGCCGCAGCCGGGTTTGGGCATGGAGGCCTCGGTTTCCAGCGACTGGCGCGACACCCACAGCGGGTCGACTTCCCGGTCGAGCCGCGGGCCCAATGCGGTCAGCGCCAGCGGCGCCACCGGGCCGGCCACATAGAAACCCGCCCCCGGCCGCGCCACGACGACACCTTCGGCCGCCAGCCTCTCATAGGCTTCGACCACGGTCGAAACCGATATGCCGAGTGCCCGGGACTGCGCCCGCACCGACGGCAAGCGGGTGCCGGGCACCGAGGTCCGTGACGAGATGCCCGCCCGCACCTGTGCCATGACCTGTTCGATCAATGTGGTGTTCTTCAACTTGCATGTCCTCGCCGTACTGGATGTTCGGCCATAACAGTATCGAAGAATTGTATGGGGCTGTGCCTGGAGTGCCGCGGCCGGCGGTGATCTACTGAAGCCTTGAAAAACAGGAGTCTCGATGAACAGCACGAACAAGGGCTGGTTGAACGGTTTCATGGGTATCGCCATCTTCGCGGGCTCGCTGCCGGCCACACGGGCGGCGGTGGCCGACCTGGACCCGATCTTCCTGACCTGCGCCCGCGCCGCCATCGCGGGTGTGCTGGGCCTGGGACTGTTGCTGCTGCTTCGGCAGCCGCGTCCGGCGATGGCGGACCTGCCGGGCCTGGCGCTCACCGCCATCGGTGTGGTGGTGGGTTTCCCGCTGCTCACCGCGCTGGCGCTGCAGCATGTGACCTCCGCGCATTCCATCGTTTTCGTCGGCCTGCTGCCGCTGTGCACCGCCGTCTTCGCGGTGCTGCGCGGCGGCGAACGGCTGCGTCTGCCGTTCTGGGTCTTCTCGGTGATCGGTGCAGCTTGCGTGGCCGGTTATGCCGCCGTGGGTGATACGTCCGAAGCCTCCTGGCAGGGCGACCTGTACATGCTGGCGGCCATCGTGGTCTGCGGCATGGGTTATGCCGAAGGAGCCCGGCTGTCGCGCCGGCTGGGCGGCTGGCAGGTCATCTGCTGGGCGCTGGTGCTGTCGCTGCCGGTGATGCTGCCGCTGGCGGTATGGGCAGCGCCGGCCAGCTTCGGGCATGTGGGTCTGGCGGCCTGGGTCGGCTTCGTTTATGTGTCGGTGTTCAGCATGCTGATCGGCTTTTTCTTCTGGTACAGGGGGCTGGCGCTTGGCGGTATCGCGGCCGTCGGCCAGCTGCAACTGGTGCAGCCCTTCATGGCGCTGGGGCTGGCCGCCTTGCTGCTTCGCGAGCAGGTGAGCTGGCACATGCTGGTGGTCACGCTGGCCGCAGTCGCATGCGTGGCGGGCGCCCGGCGGTATGCCCGCTAGACACCGCATCGTGCAGCTGGCCGGTGCCGCGGCTGTGCCGGTGGTCACGCCGGCCCGCCTGGCATCGGCGTGCTTGCCGCAACCTACGGTTTCGGCCGCAGGAACCTGGGCATGTTCTTCTCGGCAATCTCCTTGCCCTTGCGTTCGCCCGCTTCTTTTTCCGCCTGTTTTTCTGCGACGGTCTTGGCACTTTCCTGGCAGCTTTCGCTGTACGACACCATTTCGAAGCGGCAGGTGGCGGCCATGGCACGGGCTTCTTCCAGGTAGTTGTTGTCGCGATAGAAGGCGATCACGTCAGGCCATAACACCGGTGCCTTCCTGAAGTAGGCGAACTGGTCGTCGATGAGCTTGCGCCCCGCAGTGCGATTGGTCCGCGCCAGTTCCTGGCCGGCCAGCAGTTCGAACTTCCAGGAACGCTCCACCGAATTGCGATGGCGGTCCCGCAGTGCGGTCACTGATGCGTTGGGTCGTGCCGCAAGGTTCGCTGAAACCAGCGTCATGAGCGGCAAGGCGTCGGATGCGGTGCGGCCGGAGGCGGCCCGGGTGGCGATCCTGATGGCCTCGGGGTAGTTCTTGCGGGCGATGGCTTCTTCAGCCGACCCGAGCATTGCGTAGTGCGACAGGATCTCTGCGGTGCCGGCCTCCTTGCGGGCGGCTTCCCAGGGCGCCACGCGGCCGGGTGGGCGTGGCCTGTCGGCGATGGCCGCCGCCACCGATTTCGCCAGGTTCTCCTCGCGCACGGTGGCCTCGTCATGGGTTTCGCGCAGTTTATCGGCGGTGCTTGAAAGTGCACGCCTGACGCTGGCGGTCGCGTCGAACAGACCTGTCTGGAATTGCACCTGCAGGTCGGTGATGTCGATGGCGGGCGCATTGGGATTCTTCTGCCGGGCCTGGGCCTGCCGCGACTGCTCCTGCACGGCCTGGATACCGGCGGCACGCGCCTGCTGTTCCAGTTCGTCCTGGGCCTTGCGGGCTCGCTCGCGTTCCACGTCGTCGTACGAGGCGATGCGTTCGAGAAAGGTCTTGAAACCGCGTGGATAGCTGTAGCCGGCGCGGAGGCTCAGGGCCACGCCGAAGCGGTCGGCCTCTTCTTCGACCGTGCGTTTCCACGCCGGCATGAGGGTGCTTTCGGCCACCTCCCGGATCGCCACGATGGCGTACGCACCGTTGAGGTTGGCCACCTGCGTGCCGCGATGTGCAAGCGCCACTCCGATCACGCCAAGCTGGCTGGCCACCAGGCCCGCATCGCTGGCGTCATACACCACGTTGTGGTTGAGATAGATGTGTCCGAACTCATGCGAGAGGAGGGCGAACACCTCGTCTTCCGACTCCATGTTCTGCAGCCAGGTGATGGACACGTAGATGTTGCCGGCGGCCGAGGCCGTGGACTTGAGCGCCGGATCGGCCAGCACATACACCCGGCCGGGCCAGTCCGGATGGCCGCTCATCTCCTTGAGTTGCGCATAGAGCCGGTTGAGGTAGGCATCCATGGCCGGCATCGACACCAGGCCCCAGCCGGCCGCACGGTTGTTATTGGCATCGACGACCGGGTCGGCCCACTTGCGCTCGGGCGCCGGCGGCAGCGCTGCCTCGGGCGAGATGGGCGGCAGGGTGCCGCCCATCATCGGCGGCAGCGAGGGCATGGCCGGCAGGCTGGACGACAGCGATGCCAGCGTCGGCTGCGTTTCGCATGCGCTCAGCAGGCAGGTCGCCAGGCAGGCGACGACCAGGCGGCGCAGATTCTTTGGCGGAAAGTCCGGCATGGCTTCAGCGGCACCGGTTGGATGCTGCACCGAGTTCGCCTGCAACCACGGCACCGGCGATGGCGGAACAACGTGCCGCCACCTTTCGGGTGGCCCGCACCATCATCGAATCGATCCAGACGTCGCGTCCGTCGATGTTGACCAGGAAAAAATCCGCTCGCGACTCCTTGACGGGCCAGGGCAGGCCGGTCACGGCGACCGAGCCGCTGGCGGCTGCGGCGCCCGCAGTCGCGAACACAGGCAAGGGGTCGCTTTTGGACGAGACCACGGCCAGCCCGGATGCCTCGGCGGTCTGCGCCGCGGCTGGTGCGGCGCACCATGAACCGACAGTCAGGGCGATTGCGCAGGCCAGTCGCGCCGGGTGGTCGGATTGCCAGATTCGGAAGCCGGATTTCATGGGAACGTTCTCCAGTTATCGGGACGGATGACTTCAGGCGACGGCGGTTTCGCCGGTTTCTTCGTGGCCGGTTTTTCCGTCGGTCCACCAATTCAGCAACGATTGGTTCCACTCCAGCCATTCGGCTGCGAACGAATACAGCGCCACATGGATGACCGTGAGGAAACCCACGTCGAGCCACTGGCCGATTGCCAGCATGACGAGGAAGAAGACGCTGTAGAGCAGCAGTCCGCCCAGCTTCAGCAGCAGCCAGACACCCGCTTGGCCGAGCTTCCGGGGGCCATGCGCCAGACCTTCGAAAGTCCAGCGTTGCTGCGCGCTTTTCTTGGCCTTGTGAGTCTGGCGATGGCCGAAAGCGATCAGCACCAGTCCCGCCAGCAGCATCCACAGCACCCGGCCGCCTTCCCAGGTCAGGTCTACATGCGAGGCGCGGTTGTATCCCGCGCCGTCGACCAGCAGGTTTTCCAGCGCCATGGCGTGCATGTAGACACCCGGGATACGACCGTGCAGCGGTGACAGCACGCGGTCGTTCGACCCCTGCAGGGCGGTGCCGACCATGACCACCCGGCCGGTGACGTGGCGGGTCAGCACGGCTTCGTCCTCGGCAGACGAGGTCTGCAAATCCGACGGATACAGGGTGTTGTGATAAACGCAGATCGGCCGCTGCGATGCCGGGTCGCGCCAGTGCCGATAGACGCTCGGCACCAGTAGTTCGTAATACACGTTGCCCGGCTGCCGGCAGTAGGCAACAGCCTCTTCTTCGGGGTCGGGCGCGTGGGCCGCGTGTTCGTTTGCGTCCGGCGATTCCAGCCAGTCGATTCCGCGAGCTGCCGGCCGCAGGCCCCAGTTGACCGCCAGGTCGGAATGCTGGTGCGCGGGGAGTGTGTGTCCCAGGTCGCGGTAGATGGCGCTGGCCACGTTCATCACCCGGCCATCCTCGGCCTGGGTGTCGGCTGCCAGTCGATAGGTCCAGGCGGTCTGATCGGAAGCGTCGGGGTCGTATTCGATGGCCACCTTGGTCAGACAGCTGCCGGCCATGGCGTCGAGTTCGGGCCGCAGCAGAAATCGTCCCGCGGCGTCGCGCCGTGCGGCAAGGTAAACCTTCACCCCGGCCGCGCCGGCACGACAGATGGCGGCCTGGAACCGATCCAGCGAAGGGTCGTTACGCTGAGCAGCAAAAACGATATCGAAGAACACGGCGCGCGGCCGGGAGACGGTCAACGCATCCAGCAGGCGGGCGTAATAGCCGTAGTCGGCGGGCCATGCCTGGCCGGCGCTCTGCAAGGACGTGTCGTCCAGCAACATGACCGAGACCTCGTCCTGCCGGTCGTTGCCATGCCACGACCCGACGATGGGCGCATAGGCGCGGGCGATTTGCCGCACCAGGAATTCCTCACCCAGCACGTGGGGCACGATCCAGGCCGCCACCAAGCCGATGGCGATCGCCACGATGGGACCGGCAAAAAAATTGACCATTCGGCGATGCCGGGCGGTCTCCGCCGCTTCTTTTTGCAAGAGGGTCGTTTGCACAGTCAGTAAGCCCCTCGCCTTGTATCTTTTTGGCGCTATTTGTTAATAAACGTATCAAGTCTATCAGACGAAAATGACGTTTCAACAGCGATTCGGGTCCAGGGTTTCCCTTGTGCCGGGAGGCGGCAGGCGTCGTGCAGCAGCGTCCGATCGGCGCGGATGTCAGCCTGCGATTCGCACCCGGTCGAGACCGTCCCGCCTGGGCCTTGGGCATGGCCGGGTAGGCGCTGTGCAGTGTCCGGGCGATGGACTCGCCGTCAGATACCGTAGCCGCCGGTCGGTGCCCGGCGACCAGTGCCGCGGCTGAACCTTCACTGGAGGCGTACAGGATCGAATCGCACGAGGATTGCCGCACACCGGTCTCGTGGGTTAACCCTGAATTGCATACGAATGCATAAAAAGCACCATGAATACGTATGCAACCAACTGAGGATCCCTCCATGATTCGATATCTCAAGCGCGGGCGTGATGTCCAGGCGCGTGCCGACGACGACACCAAGGTCCGTGCGACGGTCGAGGCCATCATTCGTGACATCGAGCTGAGAGGCGACGCGGCGGTGCGTGAATACAGCAGGAAATTCGACGACTGGGAGCCGGATGATTTCCGGCTGTCGCAGGCCGCCATCGAGAAGGCCATCAAGAGCCTGTCCGCCCGCGAGATCGAGGACATCAAATTCGCCCAGGCACAGGTGCGCAACTTCGCGCAGATCCAGCGCGACTCGATGCTGGACGTGGAGGTCGAAACCCGTCCCGGCGTGTTCCTGGGCCACCGGCATATCCCCATCAACGCGGTCGGCTGCTATATCCCGGGCGGCAAATATCCGCTGCTGGCCTCGGCCCACATGAGTGTGCTGACCGCCAAGGTGGCCGGGGTCAAACGCATCGTGGCGACCGCGCCGCCTTTTCACGGAGAGCCGCATCCTGCCATCGTCGCCGCCATGCACCTGGCCGGCGCCGATGAGATCCTGGTGCTGGGCGGCGTGCAGGCGGTGGTGGCGATGGCGGTCGGCACGCCCAGCATCGCACCGGTCGACATGCTGGTCGGCCCGGGCAACATGTTCGTGGCCGAGGCCAAGCGCCAGTTGTTCGGCCGGGTCGGCATCGACCTGTTCGCCGGCCCGACCGAAACCCTGGTCATCGCCGACGAGACGGTGGACGGCGAGATGTGTGCCGTCGACCTGCTGGGCCAGGCCGAACACGGCCTGACCACACCGGCCGTGCTGCTCACCACCAGCGAGAAACTCGCGCGCGAAACCATGGCCGAGGTGGAACGCCAGTTGAAGATCCTGCCCACCGCCGACATCGCCGCCAAGAGCTGGGCCGACTTCGGTGAAGTCATCGTCTGCGACACCGAGGTCGAGATGCTGCAGAAGGCCGACGAGATCGCCTCCGAACATGTGCAGGTGATGACCCGCGACCCGGAATATTTCCTGGAGAACATGAGCAACTACGGCGCGCTGTTCCTGGGGCCGCGCACCAACGTGGCTTTCGGCGACAAGGTCATCGGCACCAACCACACGCTGCCGACCAACAAGGCGGCGCGTTATACCGGCGGCCTGTGGGTGGGCAAGTTCCTCAAGACCTGCACCTTCCAGCGGGTGACCACCGACGAGGCCAGCGCCGAGATCGGGGAATATTGTTCGCGCCTCTGCCACATGGAGAACTTCGCCGGCCATGGCGAGCAGGCCAACATCCGCGTGCGGCGTTACGGCACCCGCGCCGAGGTGCCGTGGTACGAACCGGTGCCGGCGCTGACGGCATTGCAGGAATGACGGCGCTGCCTTTCTTCGCCGGTTTCGGGCTTGCCGGCCGGCGTGCGCTGGTCACCGGCGGCGGGCGGGGCCTGGGGCTGGCCGCCGCCGTGGCACTGGCGCAGGCCGGAGCCGAGGTCACGCTGGCGGCGCGTTCGGCGGCCGAACTGGAAAGCGCCGCCGCAGCCATCCGCGCGGCGGGCGGCAAGGCCGACGCGCTGGTGCTGGACGTCACCGACTCTGCAGCTGTCACCGCCGCCATCCGCGACCGCCCGCCTTATCAGGTGCTGGTCAACAATGCCGGCATGAACCGGCCCAAGCTGCTGACCGACACACTCGACGACGATATCGACGCGGTGTTCGACCTGAACGTCAAGGCCACCTTCTATGTCGCCCGCGAAGTGGCGCGCAGCCTGCAGGCGGTCGGCCTGCCGGGTTCCATCGTCAATGTCTCGTCGCAGATGGGCCACGTGGGCAGCCCGCGCCGCACGCTGTATTGCGCCAGCAAGCATGCGGTCGAAGGTTTGAGCAAGGCGCTGGCCTGGGAGCTGGGGCCGCACGGCATCCGCGTCAACACGCTGTGCCCGACCTTCATCGAAACCGAGCTCACCGCGCCGATGTTCAGGGACGCCGCCTTCCGCCAGTTCGTGCTCGACAAGATCGCGCTGGGCCGGCTGGGCCGCATCGACGAGGTGATGGGGCCGGTGGTGTTTCTGGCCAGCGATGCGTCGAGCCTGATGACCGGCAGCGCATTGATGATCGACGGGGGCTGGACGGCGGCATGAAGGCCAAGGTGACCGCCCATGACGTCGCCAGGCTGGCCGGTGTGTCGCAGTCGGCGGTCAGCCGTGCCTTCACCGCCGGCGCCAGCGTTGCGCCCGAAACCCGCGACCGCATACAGGCCGCCGCCCGCAGCGTGGGTTACCGGCCCAATGCCATTGCGCGCAGCCTGATCACCCGTCGCAGCCGGATGATCGGACTGGTGATGAGTTACCTGGAGAACCAGTTCTATCCGCTGGTGATCGAGCGGCTGAGCCAGGCCCTGCAGCGCGACGGTTATCACGTGCTGCTGTTCATCAGCGAGACGGCCGACGCCGACGCGGTCCTGGCCGACATCCTGCAATACCAGGTCGACGGCATCGTGATGGCGTCGACCACGCTGTCGTCGGCGCTGGCACACGACTGTGCCGAGGCGGGCATACCGGTGGTGCTGTTCAACCGGGTGGCGCAGATGGGCGCCATGGGGCGTTATTCGACCAGTTCCGTCACTTCGCAGAACCGCGAGGGCGGCCGCCTCACCGGCGAACTGCTGCTGCGCACCGGCCACCGGCGCATCGCCTGGCTGGCCGGCCTGGAAAACGCATCGACCAGCCTGGAACGCGAGGCCGGCCTGTGCGAGGTGCTGGCGGAGGCCGGGCAGACCCTCTTCGCCAGGGCGGTCGGCCGGTACGACTTCGCCGAGGCGCAGCGGGCGGTGCTGGCGCTGTTCAGCGACCCGGCGACGCGGCCCGATGCCCTGTTCGCCGCCAACGACCACATGGCCATCGCCGCACTGGAGGTGCTGCGTGGCGAACTCGGCCTGAAGGTGCCGCGGGACGTGTCGGTGGTCGGCTTCGACAACGTGCCGCAGGCCGCCTGGCCGTCGTTCGACCTGACCACGGTTCAGCAGGACGTCGACCGCATGGTGGACGCCACCCGCACGCTGCTGTTCGAGCAGATCGAGGGCGAGGTGATGGCACGCAGCGTGACCGTGCCCTGCGTGCTGGTGGAGCGCGGCACGGTGGCCGTGCGCCGCTGATCGCGGCCGACGCATAACAGGTATCGGAACCCTGCCGAAGGGTCCTGCGGATACTGGAACGGGCGCGCGCGGGGCACGCTGCAAAAGACACAACGGAGACAGGCAAACTCATGAAACACCTCAGGACTTTCGGTGCTTCGGCACTGCTCGTGGCCTTCGGCGCAACGGCATTTGCGCAGGCACCGGCGGCATATCCCAACAAGCCGATCAAACTCATCGTCCCGTATTCGGCGGGCGGCGCATCGGACCTGTCCGCACGCTGGCTGGCAGAGGGCCTGACGCAGCAATTCAAGTACACCATCGTCATCGAGAACCACCCCGGCGCCGCCGGCAACATCGGCACCCGCATGGTGGCTGCGGCCAAACCCGACGGCTACACCTTGCTGCTGGGCTACGACGGCACGCTGGCGATCAACCCGTGGGTCTATCCCAACGCCGGTTTCGACACGCTGAAGGACTTCGTGCCGGTCAGCAAGATCGACGATTCGACCTTGCTGCTGGTGGCCAACAACAACCTTCCGGCGAAGAACGTCAAGGAAGTGATCGCCTTGGCCAAGGCCAAGCCGGGGACGCTGGACTACGCGACCACCGGGGTCGGCAGCACACCGCACGTGGCCGGGGAAATGATGAACCTGCAGTTCGGCATCGACCTGCGGCATATCCCCTACGCGGGTGGTGCGCCGGCCATGACGGCGGTGATGGGGGACCACGTGAAGATGGTCTACACGGCGGTGGCGACGGCCATTCCGTTTGTGACTTCGGGCAAGGTGAAGGCACTGGGGGTTTCGGCGCCCAAGCGCTCGGCTGCCTTGCCGGATGTACCTACATTCAGCGAACTGGGAGTGCCGGGGTTCGACCTGAATTCCTGGTTTGGAATTCTTGCTCCGGCGGGGACTCCGAAGGTCATCGTCGATCAGCTGAGTGCCAACATCAAGGCGGTGATGGAGACGCCGGCTTATCGGGATCGGTATATCGCTGCGGGGTTGGAGCCTGTCGGTAATTCTTCCGAGCAGTTTACGGAGCAGATTCGGGCTGATCTGGCGCGGTGGGAAACGATTGTCAAGAAGGCCAAGATCAGCGCCCAGTGATTTTGCGGTTTGCTTATTGGTGGGGTGGGGGTTTTTATCAAAAAGACCTCAACCCAAAGCCGAGGTCCGCCCAGCCGCAAACGCCATCAACTTCTCATCCCGCCAAGCGCGCCGCGACTCGAGCTCAGCCTGCGACAAAAACCCCCGCCGCTGCCCCTCGACTTCAGCAATCAAATCAGCATCCCAGGCAGCCTCGTGCGAACGCGAACCGGCGATCCGCTGATAAAGCGGCCCCAGCCGAACCGCATAGTCGGCCACCCCCCCGGGAGCATTCAGATCGATGGTCTCGAACGGCCCCATGAAGGACCACCGCCAGCCCAGCCCGTCGCGCACCGTCTTGTCGATGTCCTCGCAGCTGGCGACGCCTTCCTGCACCAGGGCCCAGGCCTCCCGCAGCAAGACGGCCTGCAGCCGGTTGAGAACGAAGCCCTCCACCTCCTTGCGTACATGCACCACCGTCTGCCCGACCGCCTGCATCAGCGCATCGGCGAACGCCAGCGTCTCCGCCGAAGTCTCGGGCGAAGGCACCAGTTCCACCACCGGCACCAGGTAAGGCGGGTTCACCGGATGCACGATCAGCACCCGGGGCGATATGGAAAGCCCCAGCGCGAAGGCAGAACCCGGAATGCCCGATGTGGAGCTGCCGATCACCGTGTCCGGCCCCACCAGGGCCGCCAGTTCCACCATCAGTCCGCGTTTCACCTCCACCCGCTCCAGCACCGATTCCTGCACATAGGCCACGCCTTCGACAGCCTCGGCCAGGGTTGCCGCCGTGCTGATGCGGGCCAGTACGACAGCCGGGTCCTCGGTGATCAGCCCATGCCGCGCCAGGCCCTCCAGCTGGCCCTGGATCAGGGGGATGGATTTGCGGGTAATCTCCGGGTTGGCGTCGAACACCCGGACCTTCAGCCCGGCCCGGGCATAGACCACCGCCCAGCCCGCGCCCACCAGGCCCGCGCCGACGATGGCGACCGGCCGGCCGGCGGTAAGTTTCTCGGTCTCTGTCATGTTGTTCCTGTCTCCTCTTGACGGGCGGTTTCAGACACCCTTGATGGACGCCGCCTTCGAGTCGGGGCCGCTTTCGGCCTTCCAGTCGCCGGCGTGCGGCACGTCCAGTCCGAGGTTACCGCGCAAGGTGTCGCTTTCATACTCGGTACGAACCAGCCCCCGTTTCTGCAGCTCGGGCACCACCATGCGCACGAAGTCTTCATAACTGCCGGGCATGTGGGTGGGCGACAGCACGAAGCCGTCGCAGCCGCCTTCGGTGAACCATTTCTCCATCTCGTCGGCCACCGTCTCGGGCGAGCCGATGAAGACGTTGAACTCGCGCAGCCGGGCGCGTTTGGAGAACTCCACGAAGTCGCGTACCGAGGGGTTCTTCTTGCCTGACAGCGTCACCACCCGGTCGCGGAAGGTCTGCCAGCCGGAAATGGCCGCCATCTCTTCGTCGGTGAAGGGGGCGTCCAGGTCGCGGGTGGAAAAGTCGGTGTTGAGCACCTCGCAGATGAGGGTCAGTCCGTCGATGGGTTCGGCCAGCGCGTCCATGTATTCGAACTTGGCCCGGGCGATTTCATCGGTCTCGCCGACCACCACGTGGCAGGCGGTGGCGATGCGGATCCGGTCCGGGTCGCGGCCCGAATCGGCGACCGCCTGCTTCATTTCGGCGTACTGCTTCTTCGCCAGGTTCAGGTTGGGATAGACCACGAACAGCAGTTCGCCCCAGCGTGCGGCGAAGGCCCGGCCGCGACCGCTCTGGCCGGCCTGGATCAGCACCGGCTGGCCCTGCGGCGAACGCGGCACGGTGAAGGGGCCGCGCGAGTTGAAGAACCGGCCCTCGTGGTCGAGCCGCTTGACCTTGTCGGGGTGGGCGAACAGGCCGGTGGACTTGTCGTTGACCAGCGCGCCTTCTTCCCAGGTGTCCCAGTGGCCCAGCGTGGTCTCCAGGAATTCGTCCGCCCGGTCGTAGCGCAGGTCGTGTTCCAGGTGTTCGTCCTTGCCGAAGTTGGCCGCTTCGGAATCATTGAGCGATGTCACCACGTTCCAGGCCGCGCGGCCCTTGCTCATCAGGTCGAAGGTGGCGAAGGTGCGGGCCACGTGATAGGGTTCGTAGTAGGTGGTCGAATAGGTCGCGCCCAGGCCCAGATGGGTGGTCACAGCGGCCATGGACGACAGCACCACCAGCGGGTCGAGCTTGACGGCGCGCACCCCGGCTGCGACGGTCTGTGCATGGTCGGCCGAATAGATGTCGGGCATGGCCAGCCGGTCGTCGAAGAAGGCCATGTCGAACATGCCGGCCTCCAGCGTGCGGGCGATGCTCTGGTAGTACTCGGGCGTGAGGTAGCCGGGGTCGCTGGCCACGTGGCGCCAGCTGCCGGGGTAGGTGGAACAGTTCTGGGCCTGCATGAAACCGATCAGGCTCATCTTGCGTTGCTGCGTCATTTTTCCTGTCTCCTCATGGGGGTGGGCGCTCAGTCCGGGATCTCGACTTCGAGAATCGGGCCGTGCTGCTGGGCGCCGTACACGTCGCTGTCGCCGAAGGCGCCGGCCGGGGTCAGGCGGGGCAGGGTTGCCTTGAATGCGCGGGCCGGCGGATAGGGCATGAACAGCACGTCCGACTCATTCACGCTGTAGAGCCTGGCGAAAAGCGCCGCGTTCAGGATGCCGGTGGCGGCCACGCGTTCGAACAGTTCGTCCGATCCGAAGATCACGTCGATGGTCAGCTCGAAGGGGCCTGCGTTCTTGCTCTTGCAGACGCTGGCGAGGTCTTTGATGCGGGTCATGGCTGGCCTTTCACGTCGGCGTATTCGATGGGGAACAGGTGGTACGGGTCTTCGGCGTCGACGATGTGATAGACGCTGAATTCATACGAGGCGCCCATCTCCACGTCGGCCGGCGAGAAGGGGATGGCCATGTTTCCTTCCTTGCACAGCCGGCCCGGAAAGTCGGCATGCAGGATGGTGGTGCGCGATATGGCGATCACCGCGTTGGCGACTTCCTGGGTGGGCGCCAGCACCTCCAGGATAAAGCTGAGTTCGTGTGCGCTGGTGGTCTTGACCGGCTCGCGTTCGCCCATCACGCCGTTCAGGCCGTAGCAGCGGATGGCCAGTTGGTAGCCGCCTTCGGGCACACCGAAGTTGCGGGTCTTTTCTTCGACGATGGCACGCACCCGCACCAGGTAGTCGTCGATGCCCCTGATGAGCACCGGGTCGCGGGTGGCGCACATGGCGATGGCGCGGTAACCGACGTGTTTCACGCCTTCCATCTTCACCGTGTAGACCGGCGACGGAACCCACTTCATGCCCCGCACCCGCACCACCCGGTCGGTCAGCTGTTCGAAGCTGCAGGCCGATGTGTCGAGCATGCCGCCGGGTTCGTAGTGATGGACCGCGCTGGGGTTTTCATGCAGCGCGAAATTCGCCACCGAAAGCTTGGTGCACGACTGCTCCGGGTTGGTCGGCTCCAGGTCGATGTAGTCCTGGTAGACCCGCGCCAGCAGGCAGCCGTCGCGCTTGGGCGCGGCCGGTTCGGCGCCGCATTCGAGCATCTTGCCGGCGTACCAGCCCATCTCTGGCGGCAGGCCGGCGCGGGCCACTCCGGCGGCCCAGATGGAAGGGTCGGTGGCGCGGCCGGCCAGGATCACCTGGGCGCCGTTTTCCAGCGCGCGCTCGAAAGGCTCCGGGCCCATCAGGCCGACGATGCGGGTCGCGCCGTCGATCTGTTCCACCGTCAGGGGCGGGCGTTTCGATGCCGATTTCACTTTGCCGGCGGCCAGCTGTTTCTTGATGAAGGCCGGGTCCTGTTCCGCATGGATCAGGGCCAGCTTGAAGTCGAGTTTTTCTTCACGGGCGATCTCGCGCACCAGTTCGGCCATGAACTGCAGGTGCGGCTCGCCGCCCGCGCCGCCGCAGGTGCTGATGAGCACCGGAATGCCGCGCGGCACGGCGGCCAGCAGCATCAGGCGGGTGTCGCGCTTGATGGCGAGCCGGGAGCAGAAGGCCTTGCCCGCGCCCAGGTAATAAGGCCCCGGATCGGTGCTGCCGGCATCGGCGCCGATCATGTGCGGATCTGCCTCCATGCCGATCTTCAGCGCGAGTTCGGGGAAGCCGTAACCCAGGATGGAGGTGACTGCGAGCAGTCTCGCCTCCTTCGGTTTGGTGTTGTCTCTTGTGTTCATGGCGCCACTATTCCGGCCACCAACCGGCGCGACAACGAATAACAGGTATGAGTCCGCCTGCCCGAGTCGCTCCTAGACTTGTTGCGAAGCGCCGATCCAGGCGTTCACCGGAGACGAGAAATGAGCCAGACCAGCACGACGACCCAGGCCGCCACGGACGCCACCGCCAAGAGTTTTCGCCACGCCCTCGGGTGTTTTCCGACCGGCGTCGCCGTCATCACCACCACCGACGAACAGGGCCATGCCGTCGGCCTGACGTGCAACTCCTTCAGCTCGGTTTCGCTGGAGCCGCCGCTGGTGCTGTGGAGCCTGCGGAACAACAGCAAGTCCATCGACATCTTCCGCAACACCGGGCAGTTCGCCATCAACGTGCTGTCGCACCGGCAGGACGCCGTTTCGGGCAGGTTCGCCAGCAGCAGCAAGAGCATGGCCGACAAGTTCGACGGCGTGCCGGTCAAGGCCGGATGGGGCGGCACGCCGGTGCTGACCGACTGCATCGCCAACTTCCAGTGCAGTGTTTTCGCGCGGCACGAGGCGGGCGACCACGTGGTTTTCATCGGCCAGGTGCAGGCTTTCGAGCAGAGCAGCGAAGAAGACGCGCTGGTCTTCTACAAGGGCGCCTACATGATGCTGGCGCAGTCGCTGCGCGCCCTGGCGTCGAAGGGCATCGCGGCCGAACGCGAGCTGGTGCAGGCGCGTGCGGCGGTGCATGTCAGCCTGGTGAGGCTGGCCGCCGTCGCCGCGCACCCGGAAGATTTCGAACTGATCGAACACAACCTGGCGATGCTGGACGGCTTGGCGGAACAGGGCGACATGGTGCACCGCGCCGAGGCTGCGATCACCTTCTTCCGCCAGCTGACCGCCGCCGCCCACAACGACATGCTGACCGTCGTGGCGCAGTCGCTCAGCACCATGCTCGAATACACGGTGACGGCCAGGCCGGTCTACCTGCCGGCGCTGACGCCCCTGCGCTGGCAGGTGCTGAACAGCCTGAAGGCCCGCGATGCCGACGGCGCCGCAGCAGCGATGACGGAATATTTTGCAGTGGTCGCCGCGTCGCGCGCCGATGCCGAAGCGGTTCCGGCCTGAGTCTCTACAGGCGATAGAACCGGGCGGCCGTGTCATGGAAAAGCGCTGCCTTCTGTGTGGCCGAACAGCCCGACGCGAGTCGTTTGAAAGCGTTCCACAGCACGGTGTAGCCGCAGATTCCCTTGTCGACCGGAAAGTTGCTTTCGAACATGCAGCGCTCGGCACCGAAGGCGTCGATGCAGGTCTCGATATAGGGCCGCCAGGCGTCGGCCAGCGTTTCGGACGACGCCGGCCGGTTGCCGGCGGCAAAGGGAAAACCGATGCGTGGCATGCCCAGCCCGCCCAGCTTGACGCTGACATTGCCGCAGCGGGCGAGCCGCCGGATGTCGTTGCGCCAGGCAGTGAACACCTCCGCCCGGCGGCCTTCGAAAGGCCCCACGCCCAGCGGTCCGCCGGCATGGTTCAGCACGATGGGCGTGTCCGGGCAGTCGTGGGCCAGTTGCAGCGCATCGTCCAGCTGGGTGTGATACAGCCACAGGTCCAGGCTGAGGCCCAGGCGGGTGAGCGCCTCAACGCCGGCCTGGAATCGCGGTTGCAGCACCAGGTGTCGCGGCGGGCCGCCGGCCGGGCCGGCCAGCGCCGGATCGTCGCTCCAGGCGCCGTGGCAGCGAACGCCGCGGAACCGGCCCCGGCCGGCTTCGGCATGCGCCGCCAGCACTTCTTCCACCCGCGCACCCGTCTCCAGGTCGGCCCAGCCGACGATGCCCTGGCAGATGTTCACGCCGCGCTGCGCAGCCCGTTCCGCCTGGGCCACCGCGAATTCGGTTTCGCCGACCGGCCGCAGGTGTTCGGGTCCGACGGTCCGATACCGCGCCTTGCATTCGACCAGCACGGTGGCCACCACCGCATGGCCGCCACCGAGGTCGGCCAGCAGGTCGTCCGCATGATACGGCGCGGTTTCCTGATCCCAGAAGTGATGGTGGGTGTCGACGATGGGAAGCGCCGGCCACAGGGCCGGTTCGTGGCGCAGGGCCAGCCAGTCGTGCCGGATACACGGAAAGTTGCGCTGTCGGTAGAGAAGATCGAATGCTTGCATTGGCCTGTTGTCGTCGGGGCAGGTAGGACTACGGATGTGCGCCAGAGGCCGCAAAACTAACATGGGCTTCATCGAAACCAGGCTCTCCGCCCACAGCTCCATGGACTTGCGCCAGCTTCGGTATTTCATCGCCATCGCATCGGCTGAAAGCCTGTCGCGGGCCTCGGTTTCGGTGGGTGTCACGCAGTCGGCGCTGACCCGCCAGCTGCAGCTGCTCGAAGAGGAACTCGGCCTGCCGCTGCTCCGCCGCACCGGTCACGGCGTCACGCTGACCGATGCGGGCGAACGGTTCCTCGAATCGGCCAACGACATCGTGCGGCGGGCCGACGACGCGGTGCGCGAGATGCAGGCGCTGGGCAAGAGCACCGCCGGCAGCGTGGTGCTGGGCATTCCGCCGATGCTGGCCGAAAGCCTGCTGGTGCCGCTGGTCAGCCGTTTCACCCACGACTTCCCGGACGTGTCGCTGCGGGTGCGCGACGCCATCAGCGGCTACATCCTCGAATGGCTGATCGCCGGAGAGGTCGATGTCGCGGTGGTCTACAACGTGCCCAAACGCGCCAAGCTGGCGCTCGAGACCCTGATCGCCGACGAGCTGATGCTGGTCGGTGCCGCCGGCCACGGCGCCATGACCACCGACGCGCCCATCGACCTGGCCGAGGCGCTGAAGTTGCCGCTGGTGCTGCCCAGCCCGCACCACGGCCTGCGCGACGTCATCGAGAACGCGGCGGCGCTGCTCCCGGCGCAGCCCAACATCCGGCTCGAGGTGGAAGGCATGCATTCGCTGATCCGGCTGGCCGAAGAAGGTTTTGCCTACACCTTCCTGCCTTTCGGCTCGGTTTCGATGCAGGTGGCGCGTGGCCTGCTGGCGGTGCGTCCGCTGGTCAACCCGACGGTGCCGAGCGTGCTGTCGGTCGCCATGTCGACCAAACGGCCGGCGACGCAGGCCATGAAACAGCTGTTCCGCTACATCCGCGAAGACGTCGGCCGGCTGCTCGAAACCCAGGTGTGGCAAGAGCGCAAACCGACGGCCGAAGCCGTGGTCGTGACGGTGGACGAGGTGCCGGCCCAGGGTTGAAAACCGGCTCAGCGCGCCCAGCGCTGCTCGAATTCCCAGACCTTGTCGAAGCCGATCAGTTTGCAGAACTCGCCGAAGTCGGCCATGGCCAGGTCGGGCGTCTGGCTCAGGCCTTTTTCCTTCAGCGTGCGCAGCGCCTGTTCCATGGCGGCAGCGGCCACCAGGCTGGTCATCGACGGATAGATGGCCAGCGCATAGCCGATCTCTTCCAGCACCCGGGCCGGCAGGATGGGCGTCTTGCCACCGTCGGCCATGTTGGCAAGCATCGGTTTTTCGAAGGCTGCGCAGGCCTTGCGCATTTCTTCTTCTGATTGCGGGGCCTCGAAGAAAAGGATGTCCGCGCCGGCCTTGTCGTAGGCCTCCAGGCGGCGCATGGCGTCGTCCACGCCCAGGCTGGCACGGGCGTCGGTGCGGGCGATGATGAGGAAGTTTTCCTTGTCCTCGCGGGCTTCCACCGCCACCTTGATCTTCTCGACCATGTCCTGGATGGGCACGCAGCGTTTGTAGGGCGTGTGGCCGCATTTCTTGGGGAATTCCTGGTCCTCGATCTGGATGGCGGTGACACCCGCGGCTTCGTATCCCTTCACCGTGTGGTGCACGTTCAGCAGGCCGCCGTAGCCGGTGTCGGCATCGGCGATGACCGCCGCGTTCGTGGTTCGGCAGACGGTGCGCATGCGGTCGACCATCTCGGTATAGGTCGCGATGCCGGCATCCGGCAGGCCCAGGTACGAGGCGGTCAGCCAGTAGCCAGTGCCGTAGACGATGTCGAAACCGACCTTGTTGGTCATGACCGTCGCGATCATGTCCTGCACGCCGGGGATGACCAGGAATTCGCCGGCGGCGAGCTTTTGTCGGAGGATGGGATTTGCCATTGTCTTGAACTTCTTCGGTTTGCGTGATGAATGGAAAAAAGGCGGATCAGTCGATGGACGCCAGCCACGGGCGCGCGGTCTGCACACGTTGTTCGTAGGCCTTCAGCGCATCGGCGAAATGCTGGGTGCGCGTGATGTGGTCCTCTGCGGACAGCAGGGTCTCGGCATGGCCTTCGGCCAGCACGATGGGCAGGTCGAGGTCGCCCTGCAACTGCACCGTGCGCGAGGGCAGGTCGAGCCGCAGTTCGGCGCCCGGCGTCCGCGCCAGCGCGGCGACAAGTGCAGCGTGGTCGTCCGGTGCGAGGGTGGCGGCCACCACGTCGTTCTTCAGGCAGTTGTTGCGGAAGATGTCGCCGAAGGACAGCGCCAGCACCGCCTGCACGCCGTAATCGGCCAGCGCCCACACGGCCTGTTCGCGCGACGACCCGCAGCCGAAGTTGGCCGCGCCGACGATGAACTTCGGCGCTTCGGGCGACTGCATGAAATCGACCTCCGGCCGGCCGGCCGCGCGCCAGTCGGCGAACAGGTATCGGCCCATGCCGCTGCGCTGCGTCAGCCGCAGGAAGGGCGCGGGGAACAGTGCGTCGGTGTCGATGTCGTCGCGCTGCAGCACGGCGGCGCTTCCGTTCACGGCGGTGACGCTGCGTTTCATGCCGTCACCTCGCGCGGGTCGGAAAGTCTTCCGCGCAGTGCGGATGCCGCCACCGATGCGGGGCTGAGCAGATGGGTGCGGCCGCCCTGGCCCTGGCGGTTCTCGAAATTGCGGTTCGAGGTGGATGCGCAACGCTGGCCCGGGCCGACGCTGTCGCCGTTCATGCCGATGCACATCGAGCAGCCGGATTCACGCCACTCGAAACCGGCATCCACGAAGACCTGGGCAAGACCTTCGGTTTCGGCCAGCCGCTTGACCTGGGTGGATCCGGGCACGACCAGGCCGCGCACGCCGCCGGCGATGCGGCGGCCGCGCACGACGTCGGCGGCGGCGCGCAGGTCTTCGATCCGCGAGTTGGTGCACGAGCCTATGAAGGCGATGTCGATGGTCACCGACGACATCGGCTGGCCCGGCTCCAGACCCATGTAGGCCAGGGCGGCGGCGATGCGGTCTTGCTCAGCCGTCTCGTGCGTGCTCGCGCCGTCGGCCACGCGGCCGGTGAGGGCTGCGCTGTCGGCCGGCGTGGTGCCCCAGGTGGCCGTGGGCACCACGGCGGATGCATCCATTTCGACGCGGCGCCGGTAGTCGCCAGGGTCGTCGGTGAACAGGGCCGCCCAGCTGCGTACCGCTTCGTCGAAGTGATCGCGCGCCGCGCCCTTCACGCGGCCACGGAGGTAGGCGATGGTGGTTTCGTCCGGGGCGACCAGGCCGAAACGCGATCCGGCTTCGATGGTCATGTTGCAGAGCGTCAGCCTGGCCTCGATGGACAGGGCGCGCACGGCGGGGCCGGTGTATTCGATGGCGTGGCCGCCGCCGCCACCGGTGCCGATGCGGTGGATCACGGCCAGCGCCAGGTCCTTGGCGTATACGCCCTGGCCCAGCCGGCCGGCGATCTCGATGCCCAGTGTGCGGGGTTTGCGCATCCACAGGCTCTGGGTCGACATGATGTGTTCGACCTCGGATGTGCCGACGCCGCAGGCCAGCGCACCCAGCGCGCCCAGCGTCGCGGTGTGCGAATCGCCGCAGGCCACGGTCGATCCCGGCAGGACCCAGCCCTGCTCGGGCGCCACCACATGCACGATGCCCTGGCGCGGGTCGTCGAGGTCTAGCAGGCGCATGCCGTTGCGGGCCGCGTTCTGCCGCAGCGCCTCTATCTGCGCCGCGCTTTCGGGGTTGGGAATATGAACCAGCCGGTCGGCCGTGGTCGGCACGTTGTGGTCCTGCACGGCGATGTGCCGGGCGTTGGAACGGATGCCCCGGCCGGCCTCGGCCAGCGCACTGAAGGCCTGCGGACTGGAGACCTCGTGCACCAGGTGGCGGTCGATGTAGACCAGGTCGTCTCCGGCCTCGTTGCCGGCCACCCGGTGGGCATCCCAGATCTTGTCGAAGAGGGTCGCCATCAGTCGATCCGGATGTCGGCCGCCCTGACGATGGCCTTGTTGGTTTGCAGGTCGGCGGCGATCTGGCGGCCGTATTCGTCCGGCGTTCCGGGTGTGGCGACCATGCCCAGGCTTGACAGCTTGTCGCGCATGTCGGGCATCTTCAGCACTTCCTGCAGTGCCTGGTTCAGACGGTCGACGATGGGTCTGGGTGTCTTCGCCGGGGCCAGCAGGCCGACCCAGGAATCGAACACGAAATCCTTCACGCCGCTCTCGACCAGCGTGGGCACGTCGGGGAAGGCGGGCGCGCGTTGCGCCGACGACACCGCGATGGGCCGCACCTGGCCCGACTTGATGAATGGCGCCGCGCCGGCCACCGCGGTGAACAGCATCGGCAGCACCCCACCGACCACGTCGGTCAGCGCCTGGCCGCCGCCCTTGTAGGGCACGTGGGTCAGCGGAATGCCGGTGCGCTGGCGCAGGCTTTCGCCGGCCAGGTGGGTGGTGCTGCCGGTGCCGGAAGTGCCGAAGGAAATTCCACCAGGCGTAGCCTTGCCGTAGGCCAGCAGTTCGTTGAAGTTGTGCACCGGAAGTTTGGGGTTGACCACGATGATCAGCACCGCATTTCCGATCTTGCCGATGGGCGCGAAGTCCTTCACCGGATCGAAACCCGTCTTGCTGTAGACGTTGGGGTTGATCACCATCGTGCCGTCGTAGCCCAGCAGCAGGGTGTAGCCGTCGGGTTCGGCCTGGGCGACCATCTGGGTGCCGATGTTTCCGGCGGCACCCGCGCGGTTGTCGACCACCACCGGCTGACCCAGCACCTGGCCCAGCCGGTCGGCGACCACCCGTGCGCTGGTGTCGGTCACGCCGCCGGTGCCAAAGGGCACCACCAGGCGGATCGGTTTGGTGGGGAACGGCGCCTGCGCCTGTACGCCGAAGGACGCGGCGCATACGATTGCAACGCCGGCCTGCAAAACGCCCCTGCGGGCGATTGCGGACAGGCTCCTGGAAAGCGGAAGCTTGTTTTTCATGGGGTGGTGTCCTGCCTGTCCGGGGTCAGTCGAGCTGGATGTTGGCGGACTTCACGACCGCCTTGTTCTTGGCGAGGTCGCGCACGATCTCGGCGCCGTAGGCCTCCGGTGTGCCGGGCATCGCCACCACGCCGAGCGCGCTCAGGCGCTCGACCATCTCGGGTGTGGTCAGCACCTTCTGCAGCGCCGCGTTCAGCTTGTCGATGACGGGTCGCGGGGTCTTCACCGGGGCCAGCAGGCCGACCCAGGAATTGATCTCGAAGTCCTTCAGGCCCAGCTCGACGAAGGTGGGCACATCGGGCAGCGACGGTGCGCGCTGGCGCGAAGTGACACCGATGGGCCGCAGCTGTCCGCCCTTGATGAAAGGCATGGCACCGGTGACCGAACTGAAGGTCATCGGCAGAGTGCCGCCGACCACGTCCGACAGCGCCGGGCCGCCGCCCTTGTACGGAATGTGTGTGAGCGGCATGCCGGTGCGCTGGCGCAGCATTTCGCCCGCCAGGTGGGTGGTGCTGCCGGTGCCGGCACTGCCGTACGACAAGCCCCCCGGCGTGCTGCGGGCCAGCGCCTGCAGCTCGGCCATGTTGGTGGCGGGCAGCTTGGGGTTGACCACCACCATCAGCAGCGCATCGCCGATCTTGCCGATGGGCGCGAAGTCCTTCACCGAGTCGAAGGGCACCTTGGCATAGACGTTGGGGTTGATGACCAGCGTGCCGTCGTAGCCCAGCAGCAGGGTGTAGCCGTCGGGTTCGGCCTGCGCCACCAGCTGGGTGCCGATGTTGCCGGCGGCGCCGGCCCGGTTGTCGACCACGATCGGCTGGCCGATGGCCTGGCCCAGCTTCTCGGCCACGATGCGGGCGCTGGCGTCGGTCACGCCGCCAGTGGCAAAGGGCACGATCAGGCGGATGGGTTTGGCCGGGTAGTCGGCCTGTGCGTGGGCCGGGGTGGCGCAGGCCAGCGCGGCCGCTGCCGCCAGCAGGCCGCGTCTTGAGAAAACGGTACGGGTTGTCTTCACGATGGTGTTGTCTCTTTGCTGTCGTCCGGAATCGGTCATTCGGGTTTCATGCCCCCGCGTTGCGCGACGGCCGCCCATTTGCTGGATTCGGCCCGCACGAAACGGTCGAGATCGGCCGGGCTGCCCAGCACCAGTCTTGCGCCCTGGTCGCGCAGCTGCGACACCACGGCGGGGTCGGCGCAGACGGCGCGCAGGTCGTCGCCGATCTGCTCGACCAGCGCCGCCGGCATGCCGGCCGGGCCGAACATGCCATACCAGCTGAAGGACTCCACGCCGGGCACGCCTGCCTCGGCGAAGGTCATGGCGTCGGGGAAAACATTGATGCGTTCGCGCCCGGTCACCCCCACCACCCGCAGGTTGCCGGCCTGCACATGGGGCAGGGCGGTCAGCACGCTGGTGTAGCCCATGGGCAGGTGGCCGCCGATGATGTCGACCATCATCGGCGCGCCGCCCTTGTAGGCCACCTCGACCGTTTTCAGGCCCGCCGCCTGCCGCGCCAGCTCGCCGGTCAGTCGGGTCTGGCCTTCTGAATTGCCGACCCCCAGCTCTTCCTTGCGGGCGGCGGCCAGCAGGTCGGGCAGGGTCTTGTACGGTCCCTTGGCCGACACCACCAGCACCGTCGGCGAGGTGGCCACGTTGGTGATGGCCGAGAACGCGCTGGCCGTGTCGTAGGGCATGCTTTTCATCAGCACCGGATTGACCGCATGCGAGCCCACCACCAGGAGCAGGGTATAGCCGTCGGGCGGCGACTTGGCCACGTGGGCGCTGCCGATGACACCGTTGGCGCCGGTGCGGTTGTCGACCAGCACCGACTGGCCCCAGCGGTCGCCCAGCTTCTGCGCCAGCAGCCGGCCGACGATGTCGGTGCCGCCACCGGCCGAGTAAGGAACGATCAGGGTGACCGGCTTGCGCGGGAAACGCGATGCGTCGGGTGTGCCGGGCGCCTGCGTGGCAGCCATGGGCGTTTCCGGCGGCATCAGCGAAAACAGCGTGCCTGCGACGGCGGCCAGCGCATGGCGCCGCGTCGGGTGGTCCGGCTTCGGAAAAAACGCATTGTTCATTGCTTGTCTCTTTCGTTCTCTTGGCCTGCGCGATGCGACGGGCGACAGCGACATTGCAGGCACCGTGCCACCGGTGGGGCTGCTGCAAGTGCTTGATCGGTAAAGCCTTGTCAGGGTCGGCCCGGACAGACGGATGTCGCGGTGCGAATCAATAATGTTTCACCGCACGACCTGTGTGTTTCATCGTTCAACATGTCATCCAGCCGGACGGACGAACCCACCCCCTTGCCGCGACTGTGTTTCCTGGGTTATCGCCACCTCCGGGAGTTCTCGGCGCCGGTGATCGCCGAATACCGCAACCGGGCCGAGATCGAGCTGCTGGATGCGACCGTCCACGACGCCGTGGCCCTGGCCCGCGAACGCATCCGGCGCGGCGGTGTCGATGCCTTCATCAGCGGCGGCGCCAACGGCGGCCTGCTGCGCCAGCAGGTGCGCGCGCCGGTCGCGACCATCCAGCTGGGCGGGCTGGACGTGCTGCAGGCGGTGATGGATGCACGCGAGCGGTCGTCCCGGGTCGGCGTCATCGTCTACGGCCAGACGCTGCCGGAACTCGACGCCATCCGCGACCTGCTGAAGATCGAACTGCAGCAGCGCGCCTATCGCATGCCCGATGAGGCGCGGCGCGATTTCGAGGAGCTCAGGGCGGCGGGTTTCAGTGTCATCGTCGGCACCAGCCTGGCGGTCGAGATGGCCGAGGCTGCGGGCATCGTCGGTGTCATGGCGTATTCGCTGGACAGCATCCGCCGCGGCTTCGACGAGGCCATCGAACTGGTCCGTGTCGCCCGCATGGAAAGCGACCGCTATGCGCAGCTGAACGGCGTTCTGCATACGCTGGAACATGCGGTGCTGGCGGTGGACCAGTCCAACCAGGTGATCGCCGCCAACCCGCCGATGCAGCGCATCCTGGCTGCCGGCGGTGGGCTGGTTTCCGCTTCCGTGCTGGGCCGTGACCTGGCGGTGCTGAACCCCGACCTGTCGCTGCAGGACACGCTCGACACCGGCACCTCGGACCGGGCGCGGGTGCTGACCATCGGCCACCGCAACTGGATCGCCAACCGGACGCCGATCCGGGTCAACGGCGAGATCGCCGGGGCCGCGCTGACGCTGTACGACTCGCGCGCCATCCATGAAGCCGACAACAGCCTGCGCATGCAGCAGCGCCGGCAGCAGGCGTCGGCGCGCCACCGCTTCGACGACCTGGAAGGCGACAGCCCCGACTTCGTGCGCGCGGTCCAGGCCGCGCGGCGTTTTGCGCGCACCGACCTCACGGTCCTCGTGACCGGAGAAAGCGGCACCGGCAAGGAGCTCTTTGCCCAGGCCATCCACAACGAGAGCCCGCGTGCGGGCAAACCTTTCGTGGCCATCAATTGCGCGGCCTTCCCCGAAAGCCTGCTCGAAAGCGAGTTGTTCGGCTACGAGGAAGGCGCCTTCACCGGCGCCCGACGCGGCGGCAGGCGCGGGCTGTTCGAGGCGGCCCACAGCGGCACGGTTTTCCTCGACGAGATCGGCGACATGCCGCTGTCGCTGCAGACCCGGCTGCTGCGGGTGCTGCAGGAACGCGAGGTGCTGCGGGTGGGCAGCGCAAGCCCGATTCCGGTCGATCTGCGGGTGATCGCGGCCACCCACCAGCCGCTGGCCGACATGGTCTCCGAAGGGCTGTTCCGCAAGGACCTGTATTTCCGCATCAACACGCTGCGCCTGGGTTTGCCGGCGCTGCGCGACCGGCCGGGCGATGTGGTTCCGATGGCCGAGCGCAGGGTGCGCCGCTGCCTGGAGCGGCTGGGGATGAAAGCTGGCCGGGCCGACCTGCTGCCATCCATTCACCCGCTGCTGCAGCGTCATGCCTGGCCCGGCAATGTGCGTGAACTCGAAAACGTCTGCGAACGGCTGGCGGTGTTCATGGCGCAGTTCCCCGATGTGTCCACGGTGGACTGGACCGGCCTGCCGCACGAGTGCCCGGAGCTGTTCGATGCCGGTGCCGGTGCCGGTACCGATGCACAGGCCGGCGCATTGGTGGCCGGGCCGCAACCGGCCATCGACCGCACCAGCGAGGCGCGTGACCAGCTGGCCCGGCATTTCGGCAACCACCAGGCGACGGCGAGGGCGCTGGGTGTCAGCCGCTCCACGCTGTGGCGATGGCTCAGGACGGCGGGCTGAAGCCGGCGGGTCGGTCGTGCGCAGGGTAATCCTGTCCAACAACTGCATAAGGCCGTCTGCCGGGAAGGCGGTCGGCGGCGATAGAGTTGGCCGCGACATCCATCCGAAATCCTCAACCCCAGAAACCTCATCAACAGACGCCATGCAAGACGCCAGCTTTGTCATCGAACCGCCAGCAGTCCAGTCCCTTCCCGTCGTGGGAGAAACCGCGCGTTTCCCGGTCGCACGGGTCTATTGCGTCGGCCGCAACTACGCCGAACACGCCCGCGAGATGGGCCACAACCCGGATGCCGAGCCGCCTTTCTTCTTCATGAAACCGGCCACCGCCCTGGTCGCCGACGGCGGCGACTTCCCCTACCCGGCCTTGTCCACCGACGTCCACCATGAAGTCGAGTTCGTGGTCGCCATCGGCAAGGGCGGCGCAGACATCGCCGAAGCCGATGCGCTGTCGCATGTCTACGGTTATGCCGTCGGCCTGGACATGACCCGCCGCGACCTGCAGGCCGTCGCCAAGAAGGCCGGCCGCCCGTGGGAAATCGCCAAGGCGTTCGACCAGAGCGCACCCTGCGGCCCCATCGTGCCGGCCGCCACGCTGGGCCATCCGTCCAGCGGTGCCATCACGCTGACGGTGAACGGCGAAACCCGCCAGGCCGGCGACCTGTCCGACCTGATCTGGAACGTGCCGGCCACCATCGCCTACCTGTCGACGATCTTCGAACTGCGCGCCGGCGACCTGATCTTCACCGGCACCCCTTCGGGCGTGGCGGCGGTGCAGCGCGGCGACAAGCTGGTGGCCAGCGTGGCGGCGGTCGGCGAACTGAAGGTCACCGTCATCTGACATTCGGCCGGGGCGGTATCGGCGCGGTACGCTCGTGCACCATGCCGACGCCCGTACCTTCCCTGCGCACCTGGCGGATGCACGAACGAGCCGAACACCTCGACTTCGACATCCGTTTCCAGGGTGCCCGCAACGAACTCACCCAGCCGCACCGCCACGGCTATTTCCAGATCCAGGTCGGACTGGAGGGCGACACCCACCAGGCCATCGGTGCAGCAGTGCGGCCCTTCGGCCGCGGCACCCTGAGTTTTGTGCTGCCGCAGCGCATTCACGTGATTCCGCACCCACCCGGATCGCGTTACTGCATCGTCAATTTCAGCCAGGAATTCATGTGGCCCGAGCTGACAGCCGATGCGCTCGACCTGGACGGCGTGGACTTTGCGACCCAGCCCGAACTGGCACCCTTCCTGTTCCAGGAATACCTGGATTTCCATTTCGACCAGCCCGATTTCGCCCGCATCGTGGCCTGGCTCGAAGAAATGGCCGTCTACAACGCCGAACGCAGTTTTGGCGGCATGGCCATGCTGCGCGGCATGGTCCGGCAGATCATCGGGCTGGCCTGCCTGCGCCAGGAAAAGGAACTGTCGCGGCTGGCGCTGGTGCAGAACGGCAGGGCCTCGCGCCACGACGCGCTGCAGCGGGTGGTGCGTTATGTGCGCGAGAACCTGGCGCAGGAGATGTCGCTCACCGATGCGGCCGCGGCGGCTTTCTTGTCGGCCAACTACCTGGCCAACCTGCTCAAGAAGGAAACCGGCCAGACCTTCACGGAACTGGTCACCGAACGGCGCTTGCTGCGGGCCAAGGAACTGCTGCTGAGCTCGACGCTGCAGATCAAAGAGGTCGCCCACCAGTGCGGTTACGGCGACGAGGCCTATTTCGCCCGGCGTTTCCGCCAGGTGGTCGGCTGTACGCCGCGCGCCTACCGCGACCAGCAGGTGGCCCGGCTGCACGGTTGATCAGAGGATCAGCCTGTCGACGCTGCTTATTGCTGCGGGGTTCGACGGGTTTGAAAAACGAAAGATCGGGTTTTCCCGGCAGGGTCTGGCGCGATTGCCTCGGGCTGCATCAAGCCGGGCTTCCTGCTGCGGATGTCGCTGGATACCGCCTGCTGCCGAGCAGCCGGCCCGCGACAAAAACCAGTGCGACACAGGCCAGCAGGCCGGCGCCCAGCCATGTTTCCTTGCCCTGCGCCCAGTTGTCCATCGTCGGCGACAGCTGAGTGGCGACTCCGTAGGCGGCGGTGGCCACGCCGAGGATGCCGACGCCCGCGGCCATCACGCGCGAAGCGATGCGCCCATAGCCGGAAGACCGCTGAACCAGGCTGGCGGTCCACACCCCGTTGAGGGCGTCCACCACCCACATGCCGGACACGAAAGCCACGGTGAGCAGCAGAGCCTGCGGCCATCCGCCGAGTTTCTGCACCGCGCCGGCCATCAGCGCGGCCTGCCCGACGGTGTCGAACGACACGGCGAAGAGAGCGCCGACGCCCATCACCGCCACCGGGTTGGATGTCCGAAGCACACCGCCCAGCCATCCGGTGCGCAGGCCGACGACACCGGTCCGGTTCCCCGGCCGGGCCAGGGCCGAGCGCAGGTTGAGCATGCCCAGCCAGGCCAGCACGGCGATGGCGGCCCAGGTGCCGGCGGAGAGCAGCCAGCCGGGCAATTGCCAATGGCTTGCGAACAGCGTGACGCCAACCGAAACGACCAGCATGACCAAGCCGTGCCCCACTGCGAACAGCGCGCCGGCCCAGCGGGCCAGCCGCGGCCGGTCGACCGCGTTGTGCCGTGTCATGGCGTCGATGGCGGCGAGGTGATCGGCATCCAGGCCGTGTTTCAGGCCGAGCAGGAAAGTGAGCGGTAGAAGGGCGAGAAAACTGTTCGACATGCAGCGCGTATGAGGTTTTTCTTCTTTCTCATATCTTCTTGCATGGCTGCCGACGCGGCAAACGTTTTTTTGTACGGGTTTTGAAAACCGCCCCGCGTCAGGGCATCCGGCCGGTGAACCAGCTGCCGCCCGCCACCGACCAGAAGATACCGGCGCCGTACAGCACCATGGCCAGCGCGCCGAGTGCGAAGAAGGCGGTCAGCGAACCGGTGGCGGCCAGCACCGCGCCTCCCAGTCCGACATAGACGAACAGCCGCAAGGCGCTGGTCAGCAGCGGCCATTTGAGCCGGCCGGCGCCCTGGGACGCGAAATACAGGGCGAAACCCATCGCGAAGAATCCGTAGAACGGGCCGACGATGTGCAGGTAGCGCGCACCGGTTCGCAGCAGGCGTTCGTCGGTGCCGAACAGGCGCAGCCAGGCTTCGGGCCACAGGGCGGCGGCCAGCCCGACCACTTCGGCCAGCCCGAAAGCGATGGCGCCGCCGGCCATGGCGATGCGTTGCGCGCGTTTCGTCTGGCCGGCGCCGATGTTGGCACCGACCAGGGCGACCATCGGCGCGCCCAGTCCGAAGGCGATCGGCATCAGCAGGTATTCGAGCCGTGCTGCGGTGGCATAACCTGCCAGCGCCTCGGTGCCGGCATAGGCGCCGACCAGGGCGGCGGTGCCGGCGATCAGCCCGTTGGTCAGGAAGGGATTGATGCAGGCCAGGCCGCCGACGGTAAGGATGCTTCGCATGGGCGCCCAATGCACCGGACCGCGCGACAGCCGTGCCGCGCAACGCCCGCTGGCGCAGTACCAGGCCAGCACGGCCGCGCCGCCGGCGTAATAGACCAGCAGCGACCAGGCCCCACCCACCACTCCCAGGGCCGGAATCGGCCCGGCGCCGAGGATGAGCGCCGCCGACACCGGCACCAGCAGGACCGCGCCGCCGCAGATCACCGCACCCGGCACCAGCATGTTGCCGGTGCCGCGCACCACGCTGGCCAGGGCGTTCATGATCCACATCAGCAGCAGGCCGGCGAACAGCACATGGCCGTAGCTGCCGGCCGCGTCCAGCGCCGCGCCACGTGCGCCGAGAAAGCGGTAGAGCGGTGTGCCGAACGCCAGCAGCAGCACGGTGAACAGCAGGCCCAGCGCAGCGCACATGACCACCGCATGCCGGGCCAGCGATTGCGTCAGCGCCGCATTGCGTGAGCCCATCGACCGCGCCACCGCCGCCGAGATGCCGCCGCCCATGGCGCCCTGCGACATGTTCTGCATCAGCATCAGGATGGGAATGACCACTGCCACGCCGGCCAGCACGTCGGTGCCCAGTCTTGCCAGGAACCACATCTCGATCAGCCCGGTGGACGACTGCGCCAGCATCATCAGGATGTTGGGCCAGCCCATGCGCAGCAGCGTCGGCACGATGGGCGCTTGCAGCATGCGGTGCAGGCGCGGGTCGGTCAGGGTGGAAGGTGTTGGCATATACAAGTAATTTTTCCGTGAATCTACTGGCATATGCAAACATTGGTCAAGATCATTTAGAGTTGGCGTTCTGCAGGAAAACACCCATGCCACCCATGTCCAGTTCCCAAGCCCGGGACCCTCTCGTCTGCAACGGCGCCGCGTTGCGCAAGGCCACGCGCCGGGTGACGCAGTTGTATGACGCCGCTTTGGCGCCCTCTGGCATCACCGTGTCGCAGCGGTCGGTGCTGGTGCACATCCAGCGCGCCGTGCGGCCCACCATGACCGAGCTGGCCTACGCCATGGTGCTGGACCGTTCGGCTCTGGCCCACAACATCAAGCCGCTGGAGCGCGAGGGCTACATCGTGCAGACCCGCCATCCACAGGATGGCCGCAGCAAACATATCGAACTGACGCCCGCCGGCACCGCCAAGCTGGCCGAGTCGAACAGGTTGTGGCGGGCCGCGCAGAACCGCTTCGAGTCGGTCTACGGAGCGGAACGTTCGGCAGCGTTGCGGCTGGCGCTGGCCGAGATCTTTTCGGATGAATTCGCCGAGGCCTTCAACCGGGAAGCGTGACGCTGGCGGTGTAAGTATCCAGCGCCGCCCGCAGCCGCCTGATGCGGTTTTCATGGCGGCGGGTCTGCGGTCCGCGTCCGTAGGTAGCGGCCTTGCGGACCAGGTGCAGCTGCTCGCGCTGCAGCCGGGTCTTCAGCCGGCCGGCCCGCGGGCCGAAGCGTTCGTGGACGTCGCGCCGGGCCCGCCAGCGCAGCAGCGGTGCGCCCAGGCGCAGCCATTCTTCGTCGCGGATCAGGTCGCGCTCGGGCACGAACCAGGCGGCCAGCGCATGCAGGTAGGCGCCGTTCTCGCTGGCAGCCACGCGCCAGAAAAGCCCGGCCGCCACCATCACCGGTATGCCCTTGGCAAGGGACAGCACCACGAGGCCGCGCGAACCGCCGCCCGACAGGTCTTCCAGCAGCGGTGAGTTCCACACGAAATGCAGCGTCCACGCCAGCGCGAAACACAACAGCGCGACCACCAGCCGGCACGTCCGCGAACGTTGCGGGTGCAGCAGGAACCAGGCGACCCCGTACGACGCGACAGTGGTGAAGGCCGCATGGGTCCACAAGCCGGCCAGCAGCCCGCGGGTCAACAGGTTGAGCAGCACCGGCGCCACCTGGTTTTCCAGCGGGAAATGCATGGACGAATTGACGGTGTAGGCCAGGTTCTCGACGACCTGGAAACCGAGCCCCACCATGGCGCCCACGATCAGCACCGAAAGGTGCGTCTGGAACTGGTTGCGGGCCACCAGGATCAGCAGCAGAACGCCGGCCAGCTTCAAAAATTCCTCGGACGTGGGACCGGCCAGCGCCGCGCCCCAGGTCGCCACGAACTCCGGCGACACCAGCTTGCCGCACAGGCTCTGGAAAGCCGCATTGGCCGGCACCGCGAAATACACCGCGCCCAGGCCGCCCCAGCCGAAGGCCAGCACGAAAGCCTCCGGCGGATGTTGTTCCAGCAGGTCGAGTTGGCGGAACACCAGCACGAACACCAGCGTGTAGCCGGTCCAGGCCAGCAGCCCCAGCAGCACGGTGACCGGCACCACCCGCAGGCCCACGGAAAACATCTGGGCGGTGTATAACAGGCCGTTGACGATCAGTGCCGACAGCAACCAGAAGGCGGCCCGGCGCGGCTGGAAGAATGAGTCGGTGCCGACCCCGCCGCCGGCGCCCGCGCCCGCATTGGCGTTGGCGTTGGTTGCTGCCAGGGCATCGCGGCCGAATGCGTGGAGGTTCATGTCGGCGCGTCCAGGTCCATCGAATCGACCATGGCGCGGGCATCTTCCAGGGCGGCCTCCAATCCGTCGTTGGAGCCGTACAGGTCGACCTGCACCAGCAGCCGGCGACGCTGGTCGACCACCTGCCAGAAACGTCCGGCGAGCTGCGGCCCGTAATAGGCGAAGGTGGTGCCGCCCAGTCCCCAGCTGTTGAAGAATCGGGACATTTCGCCGTCGATCCGAAGGCCCTGGCCGCGTTCCATCAGCCTGCGCTGGCGTGTCACCGGCCCCGCGGGCCCGCCGGCCCATTCGCCGATGGTCACCAGGAAACGGTGGCTGCCCTTGAACAGCAGCAGCGACTTGCCGGCCTTGGAGCGCGAAACGTCCATCCGCCAATCGTCGGCGGGAACGAAACGGGCGGGGCCTACCTCGACCGCCTGTCCGCCGGCCAGTTGCCAGGCGCCCGGTGTATGGCGGTCCCAGAGCACCAGTCCGCCTACGTAGCCGGCGATGGCCAGCAGTACGGCGAGTGCGCCCGGCCAGGTTCTGTAAGGGGTGCGGCGGGACGGTTCGAGCATGGCCTCATGGTGCCATGGCCGCAGGGCTATTGACTCAGCCGCGAAGCGCCAGGTTGAGCTGGTCCACCACTTCGGCCCAGTCGGCATCGGCATTGACACTCTCGCGCAGGAACTGCGTCTGGGCCGGGGTCCAGAAGCCCGCCTCGGGCAGCGTGACGCCGGGCGGCAGCGGCCGGTTCGCGCTGATGAAGGCGACGATGGATGCCTCGTCGGACGCCAGGCCTAGTTGGTCGAACAGTTCGGTGAAGGGATGGTTGCTCAGTTCCATGGGGACAAATCTCGTGTATCTGACGGGCGTCGATCGTGCCATGCCGCAGCTGGCGACCCGTGTCGGAATACACCTCTTCCGGGAGGGTTTGTGTTCCACCTTCGGCCAGATGGGAAAGCAGTGCCGTCGTTTGCGCGGGCGACCAGGCATATACACATGGCCGTGTAAATATTCCATCCACTTGGATGGTTTGATATACGATGCGCCATGCCGAGAAAAAGTGCAAACCATACCGCCGTCGTCAAACCCGCTGATGAAAAGATCACCATCAACCTGGGCCATGTCGATCTCGGCCAGATCGACCTTCTGGTGCAGGAGGGCTTTTTCTCCAGCCGTACCGAGCTCATCCGAACCGCCATCCGCAACCAGCTCAGCCTGCAGGGCGACGTTGTGCGGCAACTGGTGCTGCGCAAGTCGCTGGTGCTGGGCTTGCAGCACTACACCGTGGCCGAACTTGAAGCGGTGAGGGCGCGCGGCGAGCAGTTGCAGATACGGGTACTCGGGCTGGCGTCCATCGATGCCGCCGTCACGCCCGAACTGGCGCTGGCCACCATCGAATCCATCACCGTGCTGGGGGCCCTGCATGCCAGCCCGGCCGTCCGGGCGGCCCTAGCCGTTCGCCTGCGTTGAACCGCCCAAGAAAGCACTTTTCAAAATGGATTTCGATCTTCAAAAATTCATGGCACAGGCCACCCAGCTGACCCGCGACGGGCGACTGTCCGATGCCGCCGCCTTGCTGCGTTCTGCGATGGGCGGAGGTGGCGGTCATGCTGCCGCCGCGCCGCCGGCGACGGAGGCGCGCATGGCGGATGTCATCGATGTCAGCGCCCGCCGCGTCGATGTGCCGGCATCGCAAGGCAGCAGCTTCACCGGGCACAGCTTCGCCAATGCGGCCGACCGCCGCGACTACAAGCTCTTCATTCCGGGCGGGGCCCGGACCGGTCCCATGCCGCTGGTGGTCATGCTGCACGGCTGCACGCAGAACCCGGATGATTTCGCGGCCGGAACCCGGATGAACGAGCTGGCGCAATCGCAGGGTTTCGCAGTGCTGTACCCCGAGCAGTCACGCAAGGCCAATCCGCATGGCTGCTGGAACTGGTTCAAGCACAGCCACCAGACCCGTGAACGCGGCGAGCCCGCGCTGATCGCCGGCATGGTGCGGCAGGTGACGGCGGCGCAGTCCATCGATCCGAGCCGTGTTTATGTCGCCGGGCTGTCCGCGGGCGGGGCGATGGCGGCGATCCTGGGCGAGACCTATCCGGAGCTGTTCGCTGCCGTCGGTGTGCACTCGGGCCTGGCCGCCGGTGCGGCGCGGGACCTTCCATCGGCCATGGCGGCCATGAAGAACGGGCAGGCGGCATCGCGCCCTATCGGAAGCGGAAAACCCACCATCGTGTTTCATGGCGATGCGGATCCGACTGTCAACGTCGGTAACGCCCACAACGTGCTCGCGGCAAGTGTCGGTGCTGCTGCCACCGGCGAGATATCCACGGTGGCCGGCGGCCGTGGCGCCATCCGGGAAGTCTTCAAGGGATCGGACGATCGCGTGATGGCCGAGTTATGGGTGGTGCAGGGTGCGCAGCACGCCTGGTCGGGCGGCGCGCCAGGTGGCAGCTATACCGATCCTTCAGGGCCGGACGCCAGCGCCGAAATGCTGCGTTTCTTCGGCGAACATCGCCTGCCCTGAAAAGTCTTCAGCCGAGTTGGTCCCGTTTGGCCCGGGCGCGCGCAAGTGCCATTTCAACTGCAGACCGCTTGCGTTCGGTTTGTGCCGCTTCGACGACTACCGGCGCTGCCTCTGCCTCGATGACCGGCCCTGCCTTGCGCGAGCCGTGGATGCGATAACGCTGCAGTGCCATGTCGGCCTGTGCCTGCGACCAGGCGGCCCAGCCGGTGGCGTCTGCGCTGGCGTTCTCCAGTGAAATGCAATCGACCGGGCAGACCGGCACACACAACTCGCACCCGGTGCAGTGAGCCTCGATGACGGTGTGCATGCGCTTGTTGGCACCGAGGATGGCATCGGTAGGGCAGACATCCAGGCACAGGGTGCAGCCTATGCACCAGGCCTCGTCGATGACCGCCATCTGTCGCGGGGCTTCCACGCCGCATCCGGTATCGAGCGCCAGGGCTTCCACTCCGGCAATGGCGGCCAGCCGCACTACGCCTTCCTGGCCGCCCGGCGGGCAGCGGTTGACAGGCGCTGCCTCGAACGCCATGGCATGGGCGTAGGCGGCGCAGTCCGGGTAGCCGCAGCGGGTGCACTGCGTCTGCGGCAGGGCCGCGTCCAGGCGGAGGGCCATGGCGGCCTGCGGGGTCTTCTGCATCAGGTTCAGGCGGCGGCGGGTGGTTTCTTGGCCGCCACGGTCTTGGTTGCACGGGGCGTCTTGGCGGCTGCGGTCTTGCTCGCCGGCGCCTTCGATGCCGGTACGGCCTTCAGCGGTGCTGCCTTTGCAGCTGCCGTCTTGACCGAAGCGAGCCTGACGGGGCTCGTCTTCGCCGGCGCGACATCGTCGACCGGTGTGACAACTTCGGCTGGGGCGGCACTGGCGACAACCGGCAACGCATGGCTTTCGGTTTTCTGGACCTTGACGGCATCCGGCTTGGGTTCATTCGCCAGGATGAAGTCGCGGACTGCCGGGTAGGTGGCATCGCGCCAGCGGCGGCCGCTGAAGATGCCGTAATGGCCGGCACCCTTCACCTCGATGTGTTTCTGCAGCTTGGCTGGAATGCCGGTGCAGAGATCGTGTGCTGCTTCGGTCTGGCCCGAGCCGGAAATGTCGTCGAGCTCGCCCTCCACCGTCAGCAGTGCCGTCGTACTGATGTCCTGCGGCTTGACCCGTTCCGGCACACCCTTCAGGTTGCGGACGTCCCAGGTTCCGTTGACCAGGCAGAACTCCTGGAACACCACCCGGATGGTTTCGAGGTAGTACTGCGCGTCCATGTCCAGCACCGCGTTGTATTCGTCGTAGAACTTGCGATGCGCTTCGGCACTGGTGTCGTCGCCCTTCATCAGGTTCTTGAAATAGTCGTAGTGGCTGCTGAGGTGGCGGTCGGGGTTCATCGCCACGAAACCGGTGTGCTGCATGAAACCGGGGTACACCATGCGGCCTTCACCGGGGAAGCCAGGCGGCACGCGGTAGATGACGTTGTTCTCGAACCATTCGTAGCTCTTGTTCATCGCCAGGTTGTTGACCGCGGTGGGTGATTTGCGAGCGTCGATGGGCCCGCCCATCATGGTCATGGAATAAGGCGTCTTCTGCCCGCGCGACGCCATCAGCGACACCGCGGCCAGGACCGGCACGGTCGGCTGGCACACGCTGATCACATGGCAGTTGCCGTAGATGCCTTGCAGATGGCGGATGAATTCCTGCACGTAGTTCACATAGTCGTCGAGGTGGAATTCACCCTCGCTCAACGGCACGGTGCGCGCGTTCTTCCAGTCGGTGATGTAGACCTTGTGATCCTTCAGCATGGTCTTGACCGTGTCACGAAGCAGCGTGGCGTAGTGGCCCGACAGCGGCGCCACGATCAGCACGGCCGGCTGTGCCTTCAGTTTTGCCAGAACGTCGGAGTCGTCGGTGAATCGCTTGAAACGACGCAGTTCACATAAGGGCTTGTCCAGTTCGATGGCTTCGTGGATCACCACTTCGGTCTTGTCCACGGTGACGGTCTGGATGCCGAACACCGGTTTTTCGTAGTCCTTGCCCAGCCGGTACATCAGGTCGTACGCGGCCGAGAGCCGCTGGGCCACCGGCAACTGCCCCAGGGGCGTCTCCTTGTTGCTGAACATCTTCGACGCCGCGTTTGCAAAATCTGCAAACGGCTCCATCAGCGCGCGTTGCGCTTCGTAGATCTGGTAAAGCATGGGGTGGCCCGAGGGGTTATGTTGCGGTGCAATATAGCAGTTGCGAGGGCATGAAAAAAGCCGCCCGGCGGGGGCGGCTTTGTCATCCGGTTGCCGTTCTTACAGCACCTTCGCGATGGACTCGCACACGTAGTCGATGTTCTTGCTGTTGATGGCGGCCACACACATCCGGCCGGTGTCAGTGCCATAAACGCCGAACTCGTTGCGCAGGCGAACCATCTGTTCCTTACTCAGCCCTGAATAACTGAACATGCCGATCTGCTCCGCAATGAAGGACATGTCCTGCTTCACGCCGGCTTTTTTCAGGCCGTCCACCAGTTTCTGGCGGGTTTCCTTGATGCGGACACGCATGGCGGCCAGTTCTGCTTCCCACAGGGCCCGCAGTTCAGCATCGTTCAGCACGGCGGCCACCACCGCTCCGCCGTGGGTCGGCGGGTTGGAATAGTTGGTGCGGATGGCGATCTTCAGCTGCGACAGCACGCGGCCGGCTTCTTCCTTGCTGGCGCACAGCACCGACAATGCCCCGACACGTTCTCCGTACAGGCTGAAGCTCTTCGAGAAGGAAGTCGAGACGAAGAAAGTCAGGCCGGCGTCGACGAACTTGGCGATGACCGCACCGTCTTCGGCGATGCCGTGGCCGAAGCCCTGGTAGGCCATGTCCAGGAAGGCCACCAGATCGCGCGACTTGACGGCGGCGACCACCTGGTCCCACTGGGCCGGGGTGATGTCGTAGCCGGTCGGGTTGTGGCAGCAGGCGTGCAGCACGACGATGGTGCCGGCGGCCGCTGCTTCGAGCGATGCCAGCATGGCCGGGAAATCGACACCGCGGGCGGCGGCGTCGTAGTAGGGGTAGCTTTCGACTTCGAAGCCGGCGCGGCTGAACAGCGCGCGGTGGTTTTCCCAGCTCGGGTCGCTGATCAGCACTTTTGCCGATGGGTTGAGCTGCTTCAGGAAGTCGGCCCCGACCTTCAGGCCGCCGGTGCCGCCGATGCACTGCACCGTGGCGACACGGCCGGAGCCCAGTGGTTCGCTGCCTGCGCCGAACACCAGCGCCTGCACGCCGGCGTCATAGGCGGCGATGCCGTCGATGGGCAGGTAGCCACGGGGCTTGGGGGCCTGCATCATCGCCTGTTCGGCCTTCTGCACGCACTCCAGCAGCGGCAGCTTGCCGTTGTCGTCGAAATAGACACCGACGCCCAGGTTGACCTTCTTGGGGTTGGTATCGGCATTGAACTGGTCGTTCAGGCCCAGGATCGGATCGCGTGGCGCCATTTCGACGGCGGTAAACAAAGACATGGAAGAGTGTCCTCAGGGATGCAAACGGGAATTGGATGAGGGCCCTGGCTTGAATCGACGCCGCCCGGGTCCATCTGGAATTTTAACCAGGGGCCGGCAAGCGGCCTGTACATTGATCGCACCATGCCCGACATCGCCACCGACCTCGCTTCGCCCCCACCCGAAATCCCCACTGAAAAGCCGGGTGTCTTCGTCAGGTACGAAGGCTCGCCCTTCGAGCTCTACCAGCCCTATCCGCCGGCCGGGGACCAGCCGACCGCCATTGAAAAACTGGTGGAAGGTGTTGCGGACGGGGAGGTTTTTCAGACCCTGCTGGGCGTAACCGGTTCGGGCAAGACCTTCACCATGGCGAATGTGATCGCCCGCACCGGGCGTCCGGCCATCGTGTTCGCTCCGAACAAGACGCTGGCGGCGCAGCTGTATGCCGAATTCCGCGAGTTCTTTCCCAAGAATGCGGTCGAATATTTTGTCAGCTATTACGACTACTACCAGCCCGAGGCCTATGTACCGCAGCGCGACCTGTTCATCGAGAAGGACAGTGCGATCAACGAACACATCGAGCAGATGCGACTGTCGGCCACCAAGAGCGTGCTGGAGCGGCGCGATGTGATCATCGTCGCTACCGTGAGCGCCATCTACGGCATCGGCGCGCCGGAGGACTACACGCAGATGCGTTTCATCCTGCGGACCGGTGGAAAGCAGAGCCAGCGCGAGGCCATCGCGCAGCTGATCCGCATGCAGTACACCCGCAACGAACAGGATTTCGCACGCGGCACCTTCCGCGTGCGCGGCGACACCATCGATGTCTTTCCGGCGGAGCATTCCGAACTCGCGGTGCGCATCGAACTCTTCGACGACGAGGTCGAGTCGCTTCAGCTGTTCGATCCGCTGACCGGCCGGGTGATACAGAAGGTGCCGCGTTTTGTGATCTATCCGGCCAGCCACTATGTGACGCCGCGCGACAAGGTCCTGACCGCCGTCGAGGCCATCAAGGAGGAACTGCGCGAGCGCCTGAAGTTTTTTGTATCGGAAGGCAAGTTGGTCGAAGCCCAGCGGCTGGAACAACGGACGCGCTTCGACCTTGAGATGCTGGCCGAGATCGGCCATTGCAAAGGCATCGAAAACTATTCGCGCCATCTCTCGGCGTCGCCACCCGGCGCGCCGCCGGCCACGTTGACCGATTACCTGCCCAAGGACGCGCTGATGTTCCTGGACGAGAGCCACGTGATGATCGGCCAGTTGGGCGGCATGTACAACGGCGACAGGGCCCGCAAGACGACGCTGGTCGAATATGGTTTCCGCCTGCCTTCGGCACTGGACAACCGGCCGCTCAAGTTTGAGGAATTCGAAGGCCGCATGCGCCAGGCGATCTTCGTTTCGGCTACGCCGGCCAATTACGAGAAGGAAAATTCCGGTCAGGTGGTCGAGCAGGTGGTGCGTCCCACCGGGCTGGTCGACCCGCAGGTCGAGGTGCGGCCCGCCACGCACCAGGTCGATGATGTGCTGCAGGAAATCCGCATCCGGGTCGAGAAGAACGAACGTGTGCTCATCACCACGCTGACCAAACGCATGGCCGAGCAGCTAACCGATTACCTGAGCGACAACGGTGTCAAGGTGCGTTACCTGCACAGCGACATTGATACGGTTGAACGCGTAGAAATCCTGCGCGACTTGCGCCTGGGCACCTTCGATGTGCTGGTCGGGATCAACCTGCTGCGCGAAGGTCTGGACATTCCCGAGGTCAGCCTCGTTGCGATCCTCGACGCCGACAAGGAAGGTTTCCTGCGCGCGGAACGCAGCCTGATCCAGACGATCGGCCGCGCCGCCCGAAACCTCAACGGCCGGGCCATTCTTTACGGCGATCGGGTGACCGATTCGATGCGCAAGGCCATCGATGAGACCGAGCGCCGCCGCATCAAGCAGATCGCCCACAACGAAGCGCACGGCATCGTTCCCCGCAGCGTGGTCAAGCAGGTGCGTGAACTGATCGATGGTGTGTACGGAGAAAAATCGGGCCGGGATGCCGTTTCGGCCGACATAGGCACCAGGGCGGGGGAACTGCTGGAAGACCTCTCCGAAAAAGATCTGGCGCGCGAAATCAAGCGACTGGAAAAGCAGATGCTCGAACACGCTCGGAACCTCGAATTCGAGAAAGCTGCGCGGTTGCGTGACCAATTGGGGCAACTCAAGGCGCGCGCTTTTGGTGCACCGGGCCACGACAATGTGGTGCCCTTTCCTACAGGTGGTTCGGCCCAATCCCGACCAAAGTAGCGGGTCTTGTGTTATAGTTGAGGCAAATACTCAACAAAGAAAACAAAAGAGATTCCCGACGATGCAGGGCCTTGTCCATCGTACAAAACACCGATTTCAAGCACCGGTTGATTTGCGATAAGCGACAGGGAATGGGTGGAGACGGTGCCCTCCGGGTCCAGCCCGGCGGGTGTTCAAACTAGTGCAACAGCCAAGGAGCTTGCCATGCGTCTCACTACCAAAGGCCGTTTTGCGGTCACCGCGATGATCGATCTGGCGCTTCGCCAGAACAACGGCCCCGTTACCCTGGCGGCCATCAGCCAGCGGCAACAAATTTCGCTGTCGTATCTTGAACAGCTGTTCGGCAAGCTGCGTCGCCACGAACTGGTCGAATCGACCCGTGGCCCCGGCGGCGGGTACACGCTCGGCCGCAAGGCTGCCGACATCACCGTTGCCGACATCATCGTGTCGGTTGACGAACCGATTGATGCGACCCAGTGTGGCGGCAAGGAAAACTGCCTGGGCGACGCCGGTCGCTGCATGACACATGAGCTGTGGGCTTCGCTCAATCAGCGCATGGTCGAATTCCTCGATTCGGTCACCCTGCAGAAGCTTGTCGACGAGCAGATCGCAAAGGGCGTGCAGATCGAAGACAAGCCGGCCGTTCGCCGTGCCATTTCGAGCACACCGGTGGTCAAGCCCATACGCGTGAATGCACCCAATTCGGTGTTCGCGCTCGGCAACGCCTTCGCCAAGTCCTGAGTCCGTTTGGTCGGGCGGTGCCACAAGCACTGTCCCGTCCCGCCATTCCGCTTCATCGCCAGCCTTAAAAGCCAGCAATCGCCCGTTCTGCCATGGACCTCACTCCGCATTTTCCGATCTATCTCGATTACGGCGCCACCACGCCGTGTGATCCCCGTGTCGTTGACGCCATGATTCCGTGGCTGCGCGAACACTTCGGCAATGCTGCCTCGCGCAGCCACGCCTGGGGCTGGGAGGCTGAGGAAGCCATCGAAAAAGCCCGTGGGCAGGTGGCTGACCTGATCGGTGCCGACCCCCGCGAAATCGTCTGGACCAGCGGTGCGACCGAGTCGATCAACCTGGCCCTGAAGGGCGCCGCGCAGTTCTACAAGGGCAAGGGCAAGCACCTCATCACGCTCAAGACCGAACATAAGGCCGTGCTCGACACGGTTCGTGAACTGGAGCGCCAGGGCTTCGACGCCACCTATCTGGACGTCAAGGAAGATGGCCTGGTCGACATGGACTCCCTGAAGGCGGCCATCCGCTCGGACACCATCCTGATCAGCGTGCTGTTCGTGAACAACGAGATCGGTGTCATCCAGGACATCCCGGCCATCGGTGCGCTGTGCCGCGAAAAAGGCATCCTGTTCCATGTCGATGCCGCCCAGGCTACCGGGCGTGTCGACATCGACATGAAGACCCTGCCTGTCGACCTGATGAGCATGACCGCACACAAGACCTACGGTCCCAAGGGCGTAGGCGCCTTGTATGTGCGGCGCAAGCCCCGCGTGCGCCTCGAAGCGCAGATTCACGGTGGCGGCCATGAGCGCGGCATGCGTTCGGGCACTTTGCCCACCCACCAGATCGTTGGCATGGGCGAAGCTTTCCGCATCATCAAGCTCGAAATGGGCGAGGTGAACGCCAAGGCCCGCGAATTGCAACAGCGTCTGCTGGACGGCCTGAAGGATGTCGAGCAGGTCTTCATCAACGGCAGCATGGAACACCGTGTGCCGCAGAACCTGAACATGAGCTTCAACTTCGTGGAAGGTGAATCACTCATCATGGGCATCAAGGGCCTCGCCGTGTCGTCGGGCTCGGCCTGCACTTCGGCCAGCCTGGAACCCAGCTATGTCCTGCGTGCCCTCGGCCGCAGCGACGAACTGGCGCACAGCAGCCTGCGCATGACCATCGGCCGTTTCACGACCGAAGAAGAGATCGACTACGCCATCTCCACCATCCGCCACAACGTGGCGAAGTTGCGCGAGTTGTCGCCTCTCTGGGAAATGTTCCAGGACGGCATCGACATCAGCACCATCCAGTGGGCCGCGCACTGAGCGCCTCGCCCTCCATCATTCAAAAGACAGGACCCCACCATGGCTTATTCCGAAAAGGTCATTGACCACTACGAAAATCCTCGCAACGTCGGTTCGTTCGCCAAGGGCGACGACAGCGTGGGCACCGGCATGGTCGGCGCACCGGCTTGCGGCGATGTGATGAAACTGCAGATCAAGGTCAACGCCGAAACCGGCGTCATCGAAGACGCGCGTTTCAAGACTTACGGCTGTGGTTCGGCTATCGCTTCCTCTTCGCTGGTCACCGAATGGGTGAAGGGCAAGACCCTGGACGAAGCTGCGGCTTTGAAGAACAGCGTCATTGCGGAAGAATTGGCGCTGCCACCGGTCAAGATCCACTGCTCTATCCTGGCCGAAGACGCCATCAAGGCAGCAGTGGACGACTACCGCAAGAAACATGCGGAAGCTTCCGCTACATCCACCGCCTCCGAAGCGGTGCTGGCTGCCTGACATGGCCGTCACCCTGACCGAAGCCGCTGCGAGGCACGTCAACCGATACCTCACCAAACGTGGTCGCGGTATCGGTGTGCGCCTCGGTGTCAAGACCACCGGCTGTTCGGGCCTGGCCTACAAGCTCGAATACGTGGACGAACCCGTCGAGGGCGATGTCGCCTTCGAGGACCACGGCGTCAAGGTGATGATCGATCCGAAGAGCCTCGCCTATATCGACGGTACCCAGCTCGATTTCGTGCGCGAGGGCTTGAACGAAGGTTTCAAGTTTCTCAACCCGAACGAGCGCGATCGCTGCGGTTGCGGCGAGAGTTTCCGCATCTGACTCACAGAGCCCCTGCTAGCCTTCGGGCTGCACCGGCCGCCCGCATCGAATGGGGCGGCTTTTTTCTGCCCAAAATGGAAATCCAGTCCGACGATTTCGTCCTGTTCGGTGTACCGCCAACTTTCCAGCAAGACCTGGCATTGCTGGACGAGCGCTGGAAGGAGCTGCAACGCAACGCCCATCCCGACCGTTTCGCCGCGCAGGGCGCGGCGGCGCAGCGTCTGGCCATGCAATGGTCGGTGCGCATCAACGAAGCCTATCGCCGGCTGCGCAACCCGCTCAAACGCGCTGCGTACTTGTGTGAACTGCACGACGCGCCGATTTCGGCTGAAACCAATACCGCCATGCCCGCCGCGTTCCTGATGCAACAGATGGAGTGGCGCGAAGCCCTCGACGAGGCGAGCGACACTGCCTGCATCGACGCACTGCAGGCCGAGGTCGAAGCCGCGCGCAAGTCGGCCATTGCCGATTGCGGCGTGATGATCGATCAAAAGCAGGACTATCTTGCGGCCGCGGCGCAAGTCCGTGCCCTTATGTTTCTTGCGCGCTTTGCCGAGGATGTCGATGCGCGGCGGGCGTTGACGGGACAATAGCGACCTTCCTCCTGCCGGCCCGAACAAGGGTCGGCCTGTCGCTTCGGCGGCTTCCCAGAATCGAGACTTATCTCCCGCATGGCGCTTCTCCAGATTTCCGAACCCGACCAATCGCCAGATCCGCACCAGCGGCGCATCGCGGTCGGCATCGACCTTGGCACCACCCACTCCCTGGTGGCTGCGGTGCGCAGCGGTGTTGCAGAATGCCTGCCCGACGCCGACGGCCAGGTGCTGCTGCCGTCGGTCGTGCGTTACCTGTCGGAAACCGGTCGCCAGATCGGCGCCGCAGCACAGGCTGCCGCGGTCGCCGATCCTGAAAACACCATCGCTTCGGTCAAGCGACTGATGGGCCGCGATTTGCGTGACGTGGTCAATGCCGACCGTCTGCCTTACCGCCTCGTGAGCAGCGCCGAGGCCGGTGAGGCCGTGAGCGGCGGCATGGTCGGCATCGTCACCGTGGCCGGCATCAAGTCGCCGGTCGAGACCAGTGCCGAGATCCTCGCCACGCTGCGCCAACGCGCCGAAGACAGTTTCGACGCGGACATCGATGGCGCCGTCATCACCGTTCCCGCCTATTTCGACGATGCCCAGCGCCAGGCCACCAAGGACGCTGCGCGCCTGGCTGGTCTGGAGGTGTTGCGCCTGATCAACGAGCCCACCGCCGCCGCCATCGCCTACGGCCTGGACAACGGCAGCGAAGGTCTTTATGCGGTGTACGACCTCGGCGGCGGCACCTTCGACGTCTCGCTGCTGCGCCTTTCCCGTGGTGTTTTCGAAGTGGTCGCCACCGGGGGCGATGCATCGCTCGGCGGCGACGACTACGACGCCGCGCTGGCCCAATGGGTGCTGGCGCAGGAAGGCCGCAGCGCCGACAGCGCCGGTGATCGCGCAGCGGTCCGTCGCGCGGCCCGCGCTTGCAAGGAAGCCCTGTCCGATGACGACACCGCCGTCTTCCAGGTCGACCTGACGGGCGGCGCCATCGCACGCAGCCTGACCCGCGCCGACTTCGAAGCGGCGACCAAGGCACTCACCGCCCGCACCATGGACGCCGTGCGCCGCGTGCTGCGCGATGCCGAGGTTTCTGCTGAAGAAGTGCAGGGCACGGTAATGGTCGGCGGCTCAACCCGGATGCCGCAGGTGCGGGCTGCCGTGGCCCGCCATTTCGCTCGCGAACCGCTCACCAATCTCGACCCCGACCAGGTCGTCGCGCTCGGTGCCGCGCGGCAGGCCGACCAACTCATCGGCAACGTCGGCGCCGATGACCTGCTGCTGCTCGACGTCATTCCGCTGTCGCTCGGCATCGAGACCATGGGTGGCCTGGTCGAACGCATCGTGTCGCGCAACGAGACCATTCCCACTGCGCGCGGCCAGGACTTCACCACTTATCAGGACGGCCAGACCGCGCTTGCCCTGCATGTGGTGCAGGGCGAACGCGACTTGGTCGCCGACTGCCGCAGCCTGGCGCGATTCGAGTTGCGCGGCATCCCGCCGATGGCTGCAGGCGCGGCGCGCATCCGGGTCACCTTCACCATCGATGCCGACGGCCTGCTCAGTGTGGCCGCCCGCGAGCAGACGAGTGGTGTCGAGGCGCGTATCGACGTCAAGCCGTCGTACGGCCTGAGCGACGACACCATCGCCCGCATGCTGCAGGAGAGTTTCACCACCGCTGGCCAGGACATCCAGGCACGCGCGCTGGTCGAAGCCCGGGTCGATGCAGACCGCATGGTGCTGGCCACCCGCAGCGCCCTGACTGCCGACGGCGACCTGCTGTCCGATGCCGAGCGCGCCGACGTGGAGGCCCTGATCGCAGCCTTGCAGGCGGCGCGGTCGGCCGAAGACCCCGCCGTCGTCGAAGCCGCCACCCAGGCGCTCGCCCACGGCACCGAAGCCTTTGCGGCAGAGCGCATGAACCGCGGCATCCAGCGTGCGCTGGCCGGCCGCAACGTGCAGACCTTCTGACGCGCCCCCGACAAAAAGACACCCACGACAATGCCCGTCATCAAGATCCTGCCCCATCCCGAATACTGCCCGCAGGGCGCCGAAGTCACGGCGCCGGCCGGCACTTCCATTTGCGAAGCACTGCTCGACAACCACATCAACATCGAGCATGCCTGCGACATGAGCGCGGCCTGCACCACCTGCCACGTGGTGGTGCGCCAGGGTTTCGAATCGCTCAACGAGACAGACGAGACCGAAGACGACCTGCTCGACCGTGCCTGGGGCCTGGAGCCGCAGTCCCGCCTGTCGTGCCAGGCCATCCTGGCGCAGCAGGACGTGACCATCGAGATACCCAAGTACTCGCTGAACCACGCCAAGGAAAACCACTGAAGTACCGCACATGAGCCGCCAGATATTCTTCGATACCGAAACCACCGGCCTGTCCGCCGAGGGTGGCGACCGCGTGATTGAAATCGGCGCGGTCGAAATGGTGAACCGCAAGCTCACCGGCAACAACCTTCACATTTATCTCAACCCGGACCGAGACAGCCACGAAGACGCACTGCGTGTGCACGGCATCAGCAACGAATTCCTCAAGGACAAACCACGCTTTGGCGAAGTGGTCGACGAGTTCCTGGCTTACCTGAAGGGTGCCGAACTCATCATCCACAACGCAGCCTTCGACGTCGGTTTCCTCAACAAGGAACTCGAACTGGTCGGCAAACCCGGGCTGAAGAATTTCGTCGGCAGCGTGGTCGACACGCTGGTGATGGCCAAGGAAATGTTCCCGGGCAAACGCAATTCGCTGGATGCGCTGTGCGATCGTTTGGAAGTCGACAATTCGGGCCGTACGCTGCATGGCGCCCTGCTGGATGCCGAGCTGCTGGCGGATGTCTACATCAACATGACCCGCGGTCAGAACGCGCTGGGCATCGACACCGCCACCGCGGACGAGCCGGGTGCCGTCGAGGTTGTGCGGATAGACCTCAGCCAGTTCATGTTGCCGGTGCTGTCCGCCACCGAACAGGAGCTTTCCGCACATGCGGCCGTGCTGGTGCAGCTCGACAAATCAGGCGGTGGATCGGCAATCTGGCGAAAAGTAGAAAATCCTGTGGCATAATCTGAGGCTGCCGGGATGCAGCGAAAACATCCCGGTACGGGTGATTAGCTCAGCGGTAGAGCACTGCCTTCACACGGCAGGGGTCGCAGGTTCAAACCCTGCATCACCCACCAATCAAATCAATGGCTTGCGCGAGTTAGCGGCAAGCGGTTGAAACCTCCGGTGTAATCGGCGGTGCAAAAAGCGGCAAGGCTTCACAGCTTCGCCGCTTTTTTTGCGTATTCCGATGCATCAGGTCGCCCGACTTCAAGCGACCGCGCTGGGCTCGATCTGCAAGTCAGCATGCGCCGTATCGTGCTGATCGACGTGGGGCCGAGGATCTTCGACACGGTGAACAGGTGCGTGTCGAAGCGCAAGGTGACGCATCGGCTGGTCCAGCAGATGCTCAGGCCGGCATCTCCGAGGCCCTACCGCTTCAGGTCTCGATCAGCCTCGCGCGAAAAACGCTTCGACCAGCCTCACCCAGTAGGTTCCGCCCACCGGCAGCAGCGCGTCGTTGAAATCGTAGTTCGGGTTGTGCAGTTCGCACGGTCCCATCCCGTGGTACATCGCGTCGCGATGTCCTCCGCCGCCGTTGCCCAGGAACAGGTAGCTGCCCGGCACCTTCTGCAAATAGAAAGAGAAATCTTCCGCGCCGCCGTGCTGGGGCGTGTTGCCGTCGACCTTGTCGGCACCGAAGGTGTCCTGCGCCACCTTCATGGCGAAATCGGTCTGCGCGTCCCAGTTCACCAGCGGCGGATAGGCCCGGTGGAACTTCAGTTCGCCGGTGCCGCCATGGGCCTGCGGCAGGAACTCGGCGATGCGGCGCATATTGTTTTCGATGTCGTCCAACACCTCTGTGCTGAAGGTGCGCACCGTGCCCTTGATCACCGCTTCGCCGGGCAGAACGTTGTAGGCGTCGCCGGCATGGATCTGGGTGACGCTGACCACGGCCACGTCGATCGGGTTCTTGTGGCGCGAGATGAGGGTCTGCAGCGCGCCGACCATCTCGGCGGCGATAACGATGGTGTCCACCGCCTTGTGCGGCTGGGCCGCGTGGCCGCCGGTGCCGCGCACGATGATGTCGAACCGGTTGCTCGACGCCATGGTCGGGCCCTTGCGGAAGGCGAAATGGCCGGCTGCGAAACCCGGCATGTTGTGGATGCCGTAGATCTCCTCGCACGGGAAACGCTCGAACAGGCCGTCGTCCATCATTGCCTTGGCCCCGGCGTTGCCGCCTTCTTCGGCCGGCTGGAAGATGAAGTTGACCGTGCCTTCGAAATCCCGGTGGGTCGACAGGTAGTGAGCCGCACCCAGCAGCATGGCGGTATGGCCGTCGTGGCCGCAGCCGTGCATGCGGCCCGCATGGGTCGAGGCATGCAGGAAACGGTTGTGTTCGGGCATGGGCAGGGCATCCATGTCGGCGCGCAGGCCGATGGCGCGTTCGCCCGCACCGCGGCTGCCGTGCAGCACGCCGACCACGCCCGTCGTGCCCAGCCCCCGGTGCACCTCGATGCCCCACGACGCCAGGCGTTCGGCGACCAGGTCGGAGGTGCGGGTTTCCTTGAAGGCCAGTTCCGGATGCGCGTGGATGTCGCGCCGCAGGGCGGTGAATTCAGCGTGTCGGGCTTCTATGTCGGCGATGACTGTCATGTCGTTTGCTCCTTGACGTATTGGGCGATTTCGGCCGAGACATCGGCGAGCGCTGTCTGCAGGCTTGCGAAGCCGCCATTGGGTTCGAACGTGGTTTCGTTCATGTAGAGGCCGCGGTGCACTTCGATCTGCACGCTGTGGCGCCGCTCGGCCGGGCGGCCGAGGCGGGCGATGAGGGCGACGCCCTTGAAGGGATCGTTCCGGGCCACGCTGAAACCGCGTTTTTTCAGGGCCTCGGCGATCAGTGCGGTGAACTCCGGCGCGGCGGTGGTGCCGTCGCGGTCGCCAAGCACGAAGTCTGCCAGCGGGTGGTCGCTGACGATCTGCATGCTTTCATAGGAATTGGCCGGCATGGAATGCAGGTTCAGGTGCCACACCGCGCCGTGGCGTCGGTAGGCTGCCTCGATCTGGTCCTGCATCGCAGCATGGTAGGGCGCGTGACAGTTGGTGATGCGGGCCTGCACCTCGGCTGCCGTCAGCTTGCGTCGGTAGATCGGCTGGCCGTCGACGGCGCGCCAGATCAGGCCGATGCCCAGGCGGGTTTTTTCGCTCGGCGATACCGGTCCGGGCCAGGCGTCTGCCAGCAGGTCGAGATCGATGTCGCCCAGGTCGCGGTTCGGGTCGATGTAGGCACGCGGAAAGTTCGCCGCCAGCAGCGTGGCTCCGACCGCCGGCAGTCCCTGCCAGAGCTGGTGCACATGGGTGTCCTCGCCGGCACGCAGCAGGGAGAAGGGCAGGGCGTAGCCGAAGTCGGCCGGGTACATCGTGCCGCTGTGCGGCGAGTCGCAGACCAGCGGCAGCGCGTCGGTTTCGGGCAGGCGCAGGGTGAAAGGTGCGAAAGGCGTGGGAACGCCGGGAAGGATGGCGTTTGAAGTTGTGGTCATGCCCGGAGTGTCATGGCTGTGTGTCGTTGAGGTGGCACGCGCTGGTGTGGCCCGGCTGCAGCGAACGCAGCAGCGGCGCTTCGACCTTGCAGCGCGGCATCGCATGCGGGCAGCGCGGATGAAAGGCGCATCCCGGCGGCGGAGCCAGCGGGGAGGGCAGTTCGCCCTGGATCGGCCGGTAGGCGCGGCGGGCGGTTTCCAGCGTCGGCAGTTCCGACAGCAGCGCCTGGGTGTAGGGATGGTTGGGCCGGTCGAAGATGGTGCCGGTGGGCGCCACCTCGACGATGCGGCCGAGGTACATGATGACCACCCGGTCCGATACATGGCCCACCACGCCGAGGTTGTGGCTGATGAACAGGTAGGTGAGCTCGAACTCGCGGCGCAGCGCCAGGAAGAGGTTCAGCACCTGCGCCTGGATCGACACGTCGAGTGCGGCCACCGCCTCGTCGCAGACGATCAGGCGGGGCTTCAGGGCCAGCGCCCGCGCGATGCCGATGCGCTGGCGCTGGCCGCCCGAGAACTGGTGCGGATAACGCTGGGCGTATTCCGGGTCGAGCCCGACCTGGCGCATCAGGCTGCCGACGTACTCGGCCTTCTGCGATGCCTTGATCAGCCCGTGCACTACCGGCGCCTCGCCCACGATGTCCATCACCCGCATGCGCGGGTTGAGCGAGGCCATGGGGTTCTGGAAGATCATCTGCACGCCCAGGCCCCAGGCACGGCGCTCCTCCGCATTCATCGCGCCGACGGCTTTGCCGAGGTAACTCACCGTGCCCTCGGTCGGTGGGTTGATGCCGGCGATCACGCGGCCCAGGGTCGACTTGCCGCAGCCGGATTCGCCGACCACTCCAATCACCTCGCCGGGCCGGATTTCGAGATCGACATCGGCCACCGCATGCACCACCGAAGCTCGGTTCTGGCCGCCCAGCAGATTGGCGATGCGGCCGGCCAGGTCGATGTTCTGTTCGAAACGTTTGCTGATGCCGCGCAGTTGCAGAAGCGGCTGCGGGTGCACGTCGGCGGGCGGTGCCACGGTGGGCTCGAGAAGAAGGGTGTCCATGCTTGGTTCAGGCCGGTTCGGTGCTGAGCTGGTGCCAGCAGCGCACCGTCTTGCCGGCAGCGGCGGGCTCGGGCTGCGGCACGCCGAGGCAGATCTCGTCGGCGCGGCCGCAGCGCGGCCGGAAGGCACAGCCCTGTGGCAGGTGCAGCAGCGAAGGGGTCATGCCCTGGATCTGCTGCAGCAGCGTGCCATGGGTGGCACGGGTGGGGATCGAGTCGATCAGCCCGCGGGTGTAGGGATGCGAAGGCTGCCGGATCACCGCCGCGGTCGAACCGCTCTCGACGATGCGCCCGGCATACATTACCGCGATGCGGTCGGCCAGGCCCGAAACCACGGCCAGGTCGTGGGTGATCCAGATCATGGCGGTGCCGGTTTCGCGGCACAGCTTCTGCACCTCGTAGAGGATCTGGGCCTGGATGGTGACGTCGAGTGCGGTGGTCGGCTCATCGGCAATGATGAGCGCCGGCCGGTTCAGCAGCGCGATGGCGATCGCCACCCGTTGGCGCATGCCGCCCGACAGCTGGTGCGGATAGGCCTTGAGCCGTTCTTCCGGCGACGGGATGCCCACCATCGCAAGGGCGTCGCGAGCCCGTGCCAGGGCGGCGGCGGCGCTGACCTTTTCGTGGGCGTGGATGGCTTCGACCATCTGCGTATCGACCCGCAGCACCGGGTTGAGCGTCATCATCGGGTCTTGGAAGATCATCGCGATGTCCTTGCCGCGCAGCGCCTGCAGGCGTTTCTCGGACGCGCCCACCAGTTCCTCGCCGCGAAATCGGATGTTGCCGGCGGCAATGCGCCCGGGCGGATCGATCAGGCCGATGACCGAGAAGCCGGTGATGCTCTTGCCCGAACCCGATTCGCCCACCAGGCCCAGGATCTCGCCCGCATGCACCTGCAGGTCGACGCCGTCGACCGCCCTGACCACGCCGCCATGGGTGAAGAAATGGGTCTTGAGGCCCTGGACCTCAAGCACCGGCTGGCCGGTTCCGACCGTGGTTTCGATGGTCATCTTCAGTGCGCGTTGTGCGGGTTGAGCACATCGCGCAGATGGTCGCCCACCAGGTTGATGCCGACGATGGACAGGGCCAGCGCGATGCCCGGGAAGAACGAGATCCAGTAGTTGCCTGACAGCAGGAATTCGAAGCCGTTGGCGATCAGCATGCCCAACGAGGGCTCGGTCACCGGCACGCCGACGCCGAGGAATGAAAGCGTCGACTCCAACGCGATGGCATGCGCCAGGTCGATGGTGGCGATGACGATCAGCGGTGGCAGACAGTTGGGCAGCATGTGGCGCAGAAGCACCCGCGGCCAGCCCAGCGACATGCACTGTGCGGCCTCGACGTATTCCTTGCCGCGTTCCACCAGCGCCGCCCCGCGGGCCGCCCGCGCGAAGTAGGCCCACTGCACGATGACCAGCGCGATGATCACCTTGTCGACCCCCTTGCCCAGGATGGCCAGCAGGATCAGCGCCACCAGGATCGCCGGGAAGGACAGCTGGATGTCGACGATGCGCATCAGCAGGGCATCGATCCAGCCGCCGAAATAGGCCGCGGCCAGGCCGATCGCGCTGCCGATGGCCAGCGCCCCCGCCACCGAGACGCCGCCCACCAGCAGGCTGGTGCGCAGGCCGTAGAAGATGGCCGACAGCAGGTCGCGTGCCTGGCCGTCGGTGCCCAGCAGGTAGGTCATGCCTCCGGCCGCGTCCTTGCTGAAGGGGGGCAGCTTGCTGTCGAAGATGTCGAGCTTGCCGATGTCGTAAGGGTTCTGCGGCGAGATCCACGGCGCGAACACTGCGCAGAACACCGCCAGGCCGAGCAGCACCAGGCCGAACATGGCGAGCTTGCTGGCGACGAACTCGCGGCGCAGGCGTTGCCAGGGTGTCTCCGGCGCGGGCAGCGCCGCAGTCGCGACGGCGACCGGCACGCCCGCAATCAGGGTGGTGTCGTTCATGCTTTGGCTCCTTGGAGGCGGACCCGCGGGTCGAGCACCGAATAGAGGATGTCCGTCGCCAGGTTCAGCATCACCAGGAAGGACACGATCAAGATCAGGTAGGCCACGACCACCGGGCGGTCGAGCGTGATGATGGAATCCAAAAGCAGCTTGCCCATGCCGGGCCAGGCAAAGATGGTTTCGGTGACCACCGCGAAGGCGACCACCTGGCCGAACTCCAGCCCGCCCACGGTGATGATGGGGATCATGATGTTCTTCAGCAGGTGGACCCGCAGGATGCGGCTCCAGCCCAGGCCCTTGGCGCGGGCGAACTTGATGTAGTCCATCGGCAGCGCCTCGCGGGTGGCGGCGCGGGTCACGCGGATGATGAGCGCGCCCTTGGCCAGCGCCACCGTCAGGGCGGGCAGCAGCAGCCGTTTCCAGCCTTCGAGCGTCAGCACGCTCAAGTCGACCGGGCCGACATGCACGGTAGTGCCGCGGCCGCTGGCCGGCAGCCAGCCCAGCTGCACCGCGAACACCATGATCAGCATCAGCCCGACCCAGAAGTTGGGCAGCGAGAAACCCAGCACTGAGCCGGTCATGATGGTGCGGGTGCTGAACGCCTGCGGCCGCAGGCCGGCCCAGATGCCCAGCGGCACTCCGACCAGCATCGCCAGCCCCATGGCCACCACGGCCAGTTCGAGCGTGGCCGGTGCGCGTTCCAGGATCAGTCCCATGGCGGACTGGCCGGTGAGGAAACTCTTGCCGAAGTCGAGCTGCAACGCATGGCCCATGAAGATCGCGTATTGCAGCCACAGCGGCTTGTCGAGTCCGAAGGAAGTGCGGATCTGGTCGCGTTCGAGGTCGCTCGCCTCGGCGCTCGCCATCATCGACACCGGGTCGCCGACGACGTAGAGACCGACGAAGATCAGGCCCGACATCACGACCATGACGAGCAGCGCCTGCAGCAGGCGGCGGATGATGAATGCCAGCATCGGGAAGGACGGTCTACGGTCTCGTTTACCTGGCCGGCACGGCGTACTGGATCATGGTCTGCTGGTCGGCGCGGCCCTTGAAATCGACATCCTTCTTCATGGCCCAGACCGAAAACTCGAAGTGGATCGGCAACATCGCATAGTCGGCCATGGCGATCTCGCTGGCCTTGGCCAGGGTGGCGGCGCGAGTGGCGTCGTCCATCTGGTTGGCCGAATCGGCCACCAGCTTGTCCATCGCCGGGTTGCTGTAGCGGCCACGGTTGGTGGTGCCCACGCCCTTGTCCTTGTCGGGTGTGACCAGCAGGGAATTCAGGGTGTTGGACATCTCGCCGGTCGCCGTGCCCCAGCCCGCCAGATAGGCGCTGTAGGCATAGCTGTCGCGGTTCTTGAAAAAGACCGCCGGCGCATTGGCGTCGATGGTGGTCTTCACGCCGATGCGGGTCCACATGGCGGCAAGCGTCTGTGCCACCTTGCTGTCGTTGATATAGCGGCCGTTGGGTGTGCCCAGCACCAGCGTGAAGCCGTTGGGGTAGCCGGCTTCCTTGAGCAGGGCCTTGGCTTTTTCAGGGTCGGCCTTGGGTGCCGTCGCCAGGTTCTTGCTGGCGCCGAACATCGGGTAGGGCAGCAGTTGCCCCGCCGGCGCCGCCACGCCGCCCATGGTGCGCGATACCAGCGCCGCGCGGTCGACCGCCAGCGACAGCGCCTCACGCACCCGCTTGTCGAGCAGTGGGTTCTTGCCGTTGCTCTCGGTGATGCCGGGCGTGGTCTCGCCGTGCTGGTCCAGCGCCACGTAGATGACGCGGTTGGACGCCTTGGTTTCCACCCGCAGCTTCGGTTCCTTCTTCAGGCGCTCCAGGTCGTCGGTCGGCGGGTCTTCGGCCAGGTCCACGTCGCCGGCCAGCAAGGCTGCCACGCGGGCCGCGGGGTTGCTGATCGGGCGATAGATGACCTTGTCCCAGGCGGGCGGCTTGCCCCAGTAGTTCGGGTTGCGCTCGAAGATGATTTCCGAGCCGCGTTTCCAGGACACGAAACGGTAGGGGCCGGTACCGACCAGGCCGCTGCCGCCGTTGAGTTCGGTGGTGGTCTTGCCTTCGGGCGCCGGTCCCGCCGCCGCCTTGGCCGACATGATCGGCAGGCCGACCATGTTGATGGCCAGCAGGGGATAGGGCTCGGACGTGGTGATGCGCACCGTCAGCGGATCGGGTGCCTCGATCTTCTCGACCTTCTGCAGGTACACCTTGAAGGACGAGGGGCTGTTGGGCACCTTGGCCACCCGGTCCATGGTGAACAGCACGTCGGCCGAGGTCATAGGCGAGCCGTCGGAGAACTTGACGTTGGGCCGCAGCTTGAAGGTCCAGACCTTGCCGTCGGCCTTCCAGGATTCGGCCAGGCAGGGTTCTGGCTTGAGTTCGGCATCGACGCAGACCAGTGGATCGAACAGGGTCTGCGACAGCTGGATGTTGGGTGTCAGCGCGTGATATTGCGGGTCCATCGACGTGGGCTCGGTCTTCAGCGCCACCACCAGGTCGCGTGCCACGGCGAGGCCTGAAAAACCGATGCCGGCCGCGATGGCGGTGGCTGCGAGAACGTTGCGGCCACGGGGCCGGAAGCAAGAAAAACCTGACATAGCTAGAGCATCTCCAGACGCGGGCCCCAGATGGGCCGCAACGAAAACATCAGAAAAATCGCAGGCTCGACGGACGGACCGGTGCGCGCAATCGCCTTCCGACCATGAGCATGAAGCGTGCCACTGACTGCGTCGAGCGGTCGTTTTCGACTGCCAGCCGCCTCCGCGCGTCCACTTGCCCGCCGTTCGGTGGCCGCCCGGCCGCCGGCTTCCATCATGCGTACAAACAGGTCGGGAAACTGCAGGGATTTCACTGGGGTCCGCACGGCAAAATTCGGCCCTTTGCCGGGGATGCATGCACGAGCAGATAGCAGCTCGCGCTCCATGCATCGCAGGCGATCGCCGCACGCGGGCCATCCGATGGTTCCTATCCCTCGGTGGCAAGCTTCCGTCGGTCGGGCGCGGGCACTGCTGCTGCCCGAGATCGCGCCTGGAAGCAGCGATGCCGTCCTGCAGCGCGGCCGCTCTTTCGCGCAGAGCCGTGCCATCTTCGGCTTTCACTGGAAGAGCGCCCTGGACCGCCCGCCGGCTGCAACCCTGACCCGTTCAGGCGCGCTGGCTCATGGCAGTTCGCTCAAGATTTTTTCCCGGATGAAACGGCTGGATCGCCATCGGGGTGGCGCGCCATTTCGATGAACGCCCGCACATAGTCGATGGCGCTGTCCGTCTCGCGTGCCCCCAGGAATATCTGCTTGGCAATGCCGCGCACGCCCAGCCGCACCGGCACCACATCCATCCTGGCCGCATATTCCTCGACCAGCCAGCGCGGCAGTGCGGCGACACCGCGGCCGCTGGCCACCATCTGCAACATGATGTCGGTGGTCTCGATGGTCTTGTGGCGTCTGGGCGTGACGCCGGCCGGCAGCAGGAACTGGTTGTAGATGTCCAGCCGCTCGATGTCCACCGGGTAGCTGATGAGCACTTCCTGGGTCAGCTGCTGCGGTTTCACATAGGTCGCCGACGCCAGCGCGTGGGCCCTGGGCACGACCAGCACCTGCTCGTAGTCGAACACCGGTTCGAACTTCAGGCCGGGCTTGAACAGCGGGTCCGGCGTGACCAGCAGGTCGATCTCGTAGCCGAACAGCGCGCCGATGCCGCCGAACTGGAACTTCTGCTTGACGTCCACATCGACGTCGGGCCACGTGGTCAGGTAGGGCGAGACCACCTTGAGCAGCCATTGGTAGCACGGGTGGCATTCCATGCCGATGCGCAGTGCGCCGCGCTCGCCCTGCGCGAATTGCCCCAGCCGCTCTTCGGCCAGGTCGAGTTGCGGCAACACCCGGTTCGCCACCGCCAGCAGGTATTGCCCGGCCTGCGTCAGCCGCAGGCTTCTGCCTTCACGCAGCCAGACGTCGGTGCCCAGTTGCTGTTCCAGCTTCTTCATGCTGTGGCTCAGTGCCGACTGGGTGAGGTTCAGCACGCCCGCAGCGGCGGTCAGTGAGCCTTGCTTTTCGACCTGCTGGACGATGTTGAGATGGATACGCTCAAGCATTCAGATGACCCGAATTCATGGATTTATGAAATAAACCCATTTTACTTCATTGGTTGCCATGGCTAGCATCCAGCCAGCTGACAGGGAATCCAATGGAAAAGAAGTTCACGTTTGATATCAGGAGTGTTTGTTTCGATGAAGACTACCGTCCATCGGACCACACGCGTGTTACCACCAATTTTGCCAATCTGGCCCGCGGGAACAGTCGCCGGGAAAACCTGCGTAATACCCTGAGGATGATCGACAACCGTTTCAACAGTCTGGCGGGTTGGGACAATCCACAGGGCGATCGTTATTCTGTCGAACTGGAAATCGTGTCGGTGGAAATGAATATCGGCGCCGGAAATGATGCGCTGTTTCCGCTGATCGAGATATTGAAGCCGAAGATTTTCGACAAAAAAACAGGTGAATGCATCGATGGCATCGTGGGAAATAATTTTTCCTCTTATGTGCGTGACTACGACTTCAGTGTGCTGCTGCCGGAACATAACCTGAATACGTCGGCTTTCAGCATTCCCCAAGACTTCGGCGATCTGCATGGAAAGTTGTTCAAGCTTTTTGTGAACTCGGACGCCTACCGGCAGCGTTTCCATAAACCGCCCGTCATATGCATCAGCGCCTCCAGCAGCAAGACCTATCACCGCACCGAAAATCTGCATCCCATACTCGGTGTCGAATATTTGCAGAATGAGTTTTCATCCACGGATCGATATTTTGAAAAGATGGGTTTGCAGGTTCGATATTTCATGCCGCCGGATAGCGTTGCGCCCCTGGCTTTTTATTTTCGTGGGGATCTTCCGGCTGATTACACCAATCTCGAACTGATCGGCACCATCAGCACGATGGAAACGTTTCAGAAGATCTACCGGCCGGAAATCTACAACGCCAATTCTGCGGCAGGCAAGTTCTATCAGCCGAATCTGAATAACCAGGATTATTCCCTGACCCGGATCCTCTACGACCGGGAAGAACGCAGCCAGCTGGCCGTCAGGCAGGGGAAGTTTACCGAAGAACATTTCATCAAGCCCTACAAGAATCTCCTCGAGCAATGGTCGTCCAATGAGGCGCTTTCCAGTTAACCAGAAAAAGATCGACATCATGAAAAAACTATTGCCCACTTCGACTGCCGGCAGCCTGCCCAAACCTTCCTGGCTCGCACAACCCGAAAAGCTCTGGTCGCCCTGGAAACTGCAAGGCGACGAACTGGTCGAAGGCAAACAGGACGCCCTGCTTCTGTCGTTGAAGGAGCAACAGCTGGCAGGTATCGATATTGTCAGTGACGGCGAACAGACCCGTCAGCATTTTGTCACCACCTTTATCGAGCATCTCGACGGCGTGGATTTTGAGAAACGCGAAACGGTCAGGATACGTGATCGATATGACGCCAGTGTGCCGACGGTGGTCGGTGCGGTGAATCGCCAGAAACCGGTTTTTGTCGAAGATGCCAGGTTTTTACGTCGGCACACCGACCAGCCGATCAAATGGGCCTTGCCGGGCCCGATGACGATGATCGACACACTCTACGATAACCACTACAGGAACCGTGAAAAACTGGCCTGGGAATTTGCCAAAATCCTTAATCAGGAAGCCAGGGAGCTCGAGGCCGCTGGCGTCGACATCATCCAGTTCGACGAACCGGCATTCAATGTGTTTTTCGATGAAGTGAATGATTGGGGAGTCGCCGCCCTGGAAAGGGCAATCGAAGGGCTCGAATGTGAAACCGCCATCCATATTTGTTATGGCTATGGCATCAAGGCCAATACCGACTGGAAAAAGACGCTCGGATCCGAGTGGCGGCAATATGAAGAGTCTTTCCCCAGGTTGCAGAAATCCAGTATCGACATCATTTCGCTGGAATGCCATAACTCGCATGTTCCCATCGACCTCATCGAACTCATTCGCGGCAAGAAGGTAATGGTCGGGGCCATCGACGTGGCAAGTCACTCGGTTGAAACGCCAGAGGAAGTGGCCGACACCCTGCGCAAGGCGCTTCGGTTCGTGGATGCCGAAAAACTCTACCCCTGCACCAATTGCGGCATGGCACCGCTGCCGCGTGAAGTCGCCAGAGGCAAGTTGCATGCTCTCAGTGCCGGCGCGGAAATCATCCGGGCCGAACTCCTGAAGGGTTGAGATACCGGCGTGACGCTCAGCTAGGCGGCATTCCGGAGCCGCCGCGCGCACTGCCTATTCGGCGATATTGCATTCCCGGCGCAGCAGCGCCAGCGCGTCCTCGGTGGCCTGCACCCGGTCGCTGCGCAGCACGGGTTCGGCTTCGTCGACGAAGGCGTTCCACAGGTCCAGGTAGTCGGCCTGCAACTGTGCCGGGGCGTGCTGCAGCACGAAATGGCGGGGCAGGTCGGCGTCCAGGCCGGATGTACGGACTTTCTTGATCAGGGCAGTGGCGGCCTTCCGGGTCAGCAGCGTCGTGTGTTTGCCCTGGGTGGCGATGCGCAGGAACAGGGTCAGCAACGAGCTGTCGTCGCCGTGGCCTTCGGTGGCCTGGTCCCACACGGCGCTGTTGCTGCGCTCGAAATGGTCCAGGTCGGCCAGGCCGTCCTCCGACCAGAAATAACGGCCCATGAAAGCGGGCGTTTGGTCGAACAGCTTGCGCACGCCGAGCGCGGCATCCAGGATCCTGGGCATGTCCTGCATGACGGAAGCCTGCACCGATTGCACCGCCTCGCGGTACTGCGCGGGCAGGCCTTCCGGCAAGGCGATGGCCACCGGCGCTGCCGAAGGGTGTTTCTTCCGCAGGCCCAGCACCATTTTCTCGAACGCGGCCCAGTCCGGCATGGCGCTCTGCCGGCACAACCGCACCAGCAGGGCGGTGCGGACGACGGATTCCGCGTCCTTGCCGGCGTCCTGCAGGTCGTCGACGTCCATGCCCAACTGGGCGGCCATCCAGACGGCGGCTTCGACCAGGGTGGTGGCGTGGCTCCGTTCTGCGCGTTCGGCCTGGTATTCGGGCAGGCTGCGCAGCGACCACTTGGCGAGCAGCGCGATGTGTTTGTCCTGGAAGACGCCGTGTTCCTGCATTCCGAAATGGCTGCTCTGCGGCATCACGATCAGCGCCTTGAGCATGTCCGAACCGCCCTTGGAACGCGACAGCAGGCTGTGGTCGCGCAGGGACTCCGCGGCCCGGTCCAAGTCGCCGCCGGTCGAGTGTTCCAGGTACAGGCTCACCAGGTTCACCAGCCGGTCACGGGCTTTCTCGAGGTCGGGGCGCAGGTATTCGGTGCCGAAATAACGCGCGATCTGCACCATGCCCTTGGGCGCTTCCAGGCTCATGGCGGCCAGGCGGTCGGGTGTGATGACGCCGTGGCGCACGCCGTGCTGCAGTGCCTTCTCGAAGAAGGGCCGCTTGTCGAACAGCGCAATGGCCTGGTCGGCGGTGGGGGAGGGCGTGGACATGGAACCGTCAGATCGCAGATTCTTCATCGTCGTCGCGTGCAGCCGGCGTGCTGCGGCCGCGGTCGGTGTCGCCGGTCTCCACGCGCGGGTCGTGATCTTCCGCGTCTTCGTCCTCGTCGTCGAGGTCGAGTCCCAGGTCATGGGCACGGGCCTTGGCACGCAACACCATGAGGGTTTCGGTGAACAGGTCGGGGCATTCGTAGCGCATGCGCCAGGCCAGTTCCATCCAGTCCTGGTCGGCGACCTCGTCCAGCTGTATTTTGGGTTTGGCATAGGCCGATGCCAGCAGCGCGGATTCGGACAGCATCTCGCCGTCTTCCTCGGCGGTGTCGAAGTTGCCGCTGCGGGCGAAGGCCTCGATGCGCGCCCACTTCTCGGCGAAGTAATTGGCCATGGCTTCGCTGCCGCCTTCCAGGTCGCCGACGGCGGTCAGGAATTCGACCGGATCCGCGTCCTCGCGGAAGACGATGGAATTCACCATGCCGCGCAGGTGCGTGTGGGTCAGGTCCTTGTAGCGCTTCTCGATGACGATGGCATGCGCGAACTGCCGGGGCGTGACCAGCAGGCTCACCACCGATTCGCGGGACGGGTCGTACTCGCGCATCACCGCCAGGATGTCCTTGGGCTCCAGCTGGTCCAGCACCACCATCAGTGCCTTGTCGCCTTCGGTGTCGGCCAGTTCGGTGAGGGCGGACTCGGCGCCGGAAATGTCGCCTGCGGCAATCAGGCTCCGGGTCTTGGTGATCAGGGCGAGGTGGTTCATGGCGATGGGTCGGTTGCTTGCGGGGCGTTTCAGTCTTTGCGGTCGAAGCCTTGCCCGGCCATCCAGTCGGCGCGCGCTTCCTCGCGGGTCTGGCCGTCGGCGTCGTCCAGGTCGTCGGCCGACAGGTGCTGGCCGTCGTCGTTGTCCCGGTCTTCGGTGTTGTCTGCGTCTTCTTCGCTGTCGTCCTCGTCGCCGGCATGAGTGGCCGCATGCCGGGGATTGCCCGCCATGTATTCCAGCGCGGCGGCCACGATCAGGAACCTGTCGCCGGCGGCCTGCTCACGCAGCATCTTCACAGTGGCCTGAGCCCAGGGGGCGATCTCGATGGTGTCCTTCAGGTGTTCCCAGGCGGGCAGCTTGTCGGACTCGCAGGCCAGCAGACGGTCCATGGCCGACGCCGAGGTGAAGCGGAAGGCCTTGTGCAGGACGACCGCCACCATTTCGGGCGCGAGTTCCAGCATGGCGACCAGGAAGGTGACCTCCTTGCGCCGCTCGGCCAGGCGCCGGTCCAGCACGAACTTCCCGTCGGAATCGTGGCGCATGTCGTCGAGTTCGGCCAGGTAGGCGGAACGCAGGTTGTGAAAGAAGGGGGATACGTACATCGAGGCCTAGATGAGCCGTTGGAAATAGTCTGCCCAGATGCCGCGGGCCGTTTCCAGCGGGTCGTCGAGCAGATTGCGTTTGCGGTTGTTGTCGTAGGCCTCGCGTTTTTCCGCGTCGCCGAGGATGTCGTAGGCCTCCTGCACGGCGCGGAAACGTTGGGCGGCATCCGGCGCGGTGCTGCGGTCCGGGTGGTGCAGGCCGGCCTGGTGGCGATAGGCCTTCTTGATGTCCGCCAGGCTTGCGCTGCTGCCGACACCGAGGGCGAGATAGTGGTCTTGCATGCGGCGCCTTCCTTCGTTACGCAGGTCTCACGGCGAACCGCAAAAGGCAGCGATTGTAGGAGGCGCGGCGCCGACGCGCTTCGGCACCGCGCCGGCCCGACCGGAATAGTCGGCCGGCAGCCGCGGCGAAACGGTTGGTTTATCGCGCTGGCGGCAATGCCTGCTCGTAACGGGTCAACCAGGGCTCCAGGGCCTGCAGGATCGCGTCGTCCAGCGGCAGGCCGTTGCGAAGGGCGTCCTGGCGGGCGGCGGCGGCACGGTCGCCCGGCACCCGCACCCGGTCCGCTCCGGGACGCGGCGCGCTGTCCCGGCAGGCCTGCGCCAGGTGGCTGGTCTGCCGCGCGAATGCGTCCTGGCCGGCGAAGGCCGAGGGATCGATCACCTGGATGAAGAGCGAAACGCTGGTGCCGGTCGGCCGGTCGGCCCGGCCGAAACCTGAAAGCCCCTGGGTCAGCGCCTCCACCAGCAGGGCCAGGCTGTAGCCTTTGTGACCGTGGTCCAGGCCGCCCACCGGCAGCAGGCTGCCGCCCTGGCTGACCACGACCGCGGGATCGGTCGAGGTGTTGCCTTCCTTGTCGAGTACCCAGGCCGCGGGGAACTGCCCGCCTTCCCGTGCGAGTTGCCTTGCCCGGTTCAGCGTGGTGATGGATGCGCTGATGTCCAGCAGGATGGGTTCACCGTCGGTGGGTATGCCGGCCGCGATCGGATTCGGCGTGAAGACGGCCTGGGTGCCGCCGAACGGAGCCACACCGGCCACCGACGGCGTGGAACTGGCGATCAGCAGCATCATTCCGCGCGACGTGGCTTTTTCCATGTAGGCCGCGAGTGCGCCGACATGGCCGCAGTCGCGGATCACCACGGTGACGGTGCCGTAGGCGGCGGCGCGCTCGACCGCCAGTTCCACGGCCTGGGAGGCCAGCCATGCGCCGGGCAACCGGTGGCCGTTCCAGGTGACGCAGGCTCCGCGGTCGACCAGCACCTCCGGCTCGCCTTCCAGTTTCATCGCGCCTGTCCGGGCGGCTTCCAGATACCAGGGCACCAGCGCCAGTCCGTGGGTGGAGTGGCCGATGAGGTCGGCTTCCAGCAGCACGTCGGTGACGGCGGTGGCCGCGGCGTCATGCAGGCCGGCCTTGCCGAACAGGGTCAGCACGGTCTTGCGGACGGACTGGAATTCAAAGCGTTTGGCTGTGGTCGTGTTCAATTGATTTCTCTGGAGACGGATTGCGGGCGGGCGTGCCGGTCAGTCGAACTTGGCGCCCGAGTCCTTCACGACCTTGGCCCAGCGGGCCTTCTCGGTCCTGATGAAGTCGCCGAACTCGGCAGAGGTGCCGGGACGGTATTCGGCGCCGAGGTCCTGCAGGCGTTTCTGCATCTCTGGCGTGGCCAGGATCTTCTGCAGGGTGGCGTGCAGCGTGGCGACCACGGCGGGGGGTGTTCCGGCCGGTGCGACGATGCCCTGGAACGATCCGGTCTCGAAACCCTTCAGGTTGGCGGCTTCTGCGACGGTGGGGATCTCCGGCGCGGCCGGGAAACGCTGGGCGCTGGAGATGGCCAGCGCCTTCAGCTTCCCGCCCTTGACCATGGGGTAGGTGGCGACCATGCCGTTGAACAGCACGTCCGCCTGCCCCGCCACCACGTCGTTGATGGCCTGCGAGCCGCCCTTGTAGGGGACATAGGTCCAGACGATGCCGGTGCGCATGGCGAAGTCGATGCCGGCGAGGTGGTTCGCTCCGCCGGTGCCCGAAATCGCGAAATTGAGCGAGTTGGGTTTGGCCTTGGCGAGTGCGATCAGTTCCTTCACGTCCTTGACCGGCAGGCCGGGCGAAGCCGCCAGGATGTGCGGGGAATACGCCACCAGCGAGACCGGCGCGAAGTCCTTCACCGGGTCGAAGGGCAGGGTGGGAAACACGCTGGGCGCGATGGCCAGCGAGCCGATGTCGTTCAGCAGCAGGGTCAGCCCGTCGGGCGGTGACTTGGCCACGAAGTCCGAACCCAGGTTGCCGGTGGCTCCCGCCTTGTTTTCCACCAGGATGTTGGCCCCCAGCATTTCACCCATCTTCGGGGCCAGCACGCGGGCCAGGATGTCGGAGGTGCCGCCCGCCGGGTTGGGCACGATGATGCGGATGTTCTTGCCGGAAAAATAGGCAGTGCCGGGTTCGGCCGCCCGGACGGCCGGCGGCAAACCGAGCGCGCCGATGACGGCTGCGACGCCGGAAAGGCCGAGGGTCAGGCAACGCCGTGAAATGGAATGTCTGTTTTTCATGTCTTGTCTCCGTCTGGTTGATAACGTGGTCGTTCCTGGGCTGGCGGGGCTCGAAGCAAAGTGGGCCGCGCCTATTGCGGAGTGCCCACCACCATGCGGATGGGAGCGCTGGGGAACTGGCCGGTCTGGGCCTGCAGGGACGGCAGCAGAGCTTGCGCGGACAACAACAAAACGGCTGCGCAGCGGCGCGCCCGGGAAGCTGAAAGCATGGAAGTCTCCGTTATGGGTATTCGCCACATCGTCGGTGGCTCCCGGATTCCAGCATCGCAGTCCGCAGGCGTCCAATGCAAAATTGGGTTGCGGTGAGTCAATAGTTGAATCGACGCCCCCGCTTGGGCCTTGCTAGAAGTCGTGCGCCAGGATACGGCTGCGCATGGCTTCGATGACCGGTCCGTCGAGCGGGTCGACCTTGCGCCAGATGAGGTGCAGTTCGGCCACGACCTGCGGCGGCAGCTCGATGGGGCGGAACACCACGCCCTTCAGGCCCAGCCGGGCGTTGGACGCCGGCATCAGCGCCAGGCCCATGCCCGCGCTGACAAGGCCGAGCATCGAATAGGCCTGGCGGGCGTACTGCATATAACGCGGCGAGACACGCTCGGACTCGAACAGGCGCACCAGCAGTTCGTAGAAATAGCCGCCCTGGGCCGGGTGGAACATCAGCATCGGTTGCCGGTGAAGATCGGCTATGTGGAGCTGGTCGCGGGCGGCCAGCGCGTGACCGGCCGGCACCGCCGCGATGAATTTCTCGCGTATCAGGCAGCAGGTCTCGAAATCCCCGGACGCCCAGGGCATGCGAACCAGCCCGAGGTCGAGGCGGTCGGTTCGCAGGGCATCCACCTGGTGATGGGTGCTGAGCTCCCGCAGATCCATGTCGACGTCCGGAAAGTCGCGCGAGATGGCTGCCACCAGCGGCGGCAGCAGCGTGCAGCTGATGCCCGGCACATAACCGAGGCTCACCGTGCCGACATGTCCGGTGGTGGCGCGGCGCGCTGCCATCGAGGCGGTTTCCGCCACCTGCAGCAGATGGTCGGCCTCCGGCAGGAAAGCCTTGCCGGCCGGCGTCAGCCGCACCTGCCGTTGATTGCGCTCCAGCAGCAGAACGCCCAGGGCATGCTCGAGTTGCTGGATCTGCCGGCTCAGCGGCGGCTGGGTCATGTGAAGGCGTTCGGCGGCCCGGCCGAAATGGAGTTCACGGGCGACCGCGATGAAACATCGGACTTGATTGAGCTGGATCATCCTGCGCTTGGGCCGCGGCCGAGGAGGGTGGTGGCCCTGGCAAGCGATTGCCGCTTTTTCCAGTAGCCGGCCCAGGGGTCTTCCTGACGGAACGACAGGTAGTCGCGCGCGGTGGTGATGGTCCACTGCGATCCGCTCTTCAGTTCCTTCAGCTGCTCCCAGTCCACTGGCATCGACACCCCCAGGCCCGGCCTCGAACGGGCCGAGAACGCACAGGCCGTGGTCTGGCCGTGGCCGTTGCGCAGGTAGTCGATGAAGATCTTGCCGACACGGTTGCTGCCGCCCATCACCGAAGTGAACTTCGACGGAATGACGCGGGCCATGTGTTTCACCACTGCCTGGGTAAAAGCCTTCACATCGGCATAAGCCAGCCTGGGCGTGATGGGCACCACCACGTGCAGGCCCTTGCCACCGCTGGTCTTCAGCCAGCTTTCCAGGCCCAGCTCGGTCAGCATTACACGCGTGAGGATGGCCGCTTCCTGCAGCATCGGCCAGGTGACGCCTTCGCCGGGGTCGAGGTCCAGGATGAAGCGGTCGGGCTGGTCGATCCGGGCGATCACGGAATTCCAGGTGTGGAACTCGATGACATTCATCTGCGCCGCGGAAACCAGCGCCTCCGGCGAATCGACCGCCAGCAGCGCGGCATGGTCGGGCCACAGGGCCGGGTCCAGTTCCTTCAGTCCGGCCATCCTGCTTTCCGGGTGTTTCTGGAAGAAGAGCTGGCCGGTGATGCCGGTCGGTGCCCGCACCAGCGATGTCGGCCGGTTCTTCAGGTGCGGCAGCATGAAGCCCGCCATGCTTTCGTAGTAATGCACCAGGTCGATCTTGCGCAGGCCGGTGCCGGGGTCGATCACCCGCTCGGGGTTGGAGATCTTCAGGCCCGCGGGCGCGGTCTTCCTGGCCATCGGCGCATCGGCGACGGTCCTGGCCTCTTCGCGGACGATGTCGCCTGCCGGCTTGTCGCTGCGGATACCGCGGAACACCGCATGCCGGATGTGTTTCTCGGGCGTCCATTCGGCGAAGGCCACTTCGACCACCAGCGAAGGTTTTACCCAGCGCTCGCTGCCCGCCTTGCGTTTCGACCACCGGCCGGGCCTGGTGTCGGTGACGTCCACCACCGGCTTGCCGATTTCCAGCTTCGTCAGCCGTGCATGCAGCTCACTGCCGGTGGACGCCCCCCAGCCGGTTCCCACCGACCCAGCGAACTGCAGTCTGCCGCCTTCGTGGTACCCCAGCAGCAGCCCGCCGACCTCCCGCGCGCCGCCCGAACGGTCGGTGAATCCCACCACCACGAATTCCTGACGGTGCTGGCACTTGAGCTTCAGCCAGCTCTCCGTCCGTCCGGATGTATACGGCGCATCGGCGCGCTTCACCATCACGCCTTCCAGGCCTATCTTGCAGGCGGCCCCGAGCAACTGGGCCGGCGCGACGTCGAAGGACTGGCTCAGGCGCACGGTGTCGCCGGCCTGTCCGTCACGGCCATCGAACAGTCGTTCGAGCAGGGCACGGCGGTCGCGCAGCGGTGCCGGCCGGAGATCCATGCCGCCCAGGAAGGGCACATCGAAGATGAACAGCGTGATGTCGGCCGCACCGGCACCGCCGCTGTCCAGCGAGTTCTGCAGGCGGTTGAAATCCGGAACACCCGCGTCGTTCAGCACCACGATTTCGCCGTCCAGCCAGGCCGATGTAAGGCCCAGGCCTGCGACCCCACGGGCAACGGGTGCCAGCTTTTCGGTCCAGTCGTTGCCGTTGCGGGTGAACAGTCGCACTTCGTCGCCGTCGATGCGGGCCAGCATCCGGTAGCCGTCGAACTTCGACTCCACGATCCAGTCGCCCGCCGGGACGGACGAGACCAGAGTGGCCAGTTGCGGCTCCAGCTTCGCCGGCAGTGGCGTTTCGTTGCCGACCGTCGATCCGCCGCGTGGCTCACGCACCTCGACCAGCCCCAGCGGCTTCTTCAGCACGCTGTCAGGCAGGGCGGTGATCACGTTGTATTCGGCGACGGGTCGTGCCCAGGCATCGCCGCGCTTCTTGAAAAGCATCCAGTGGTCCTGTTTCTTTTCGCCGGGCTTCGAGATGCGGACCAGTTCCCAGAGCCCTGCCAGCTTCTGGCCGTGCAGCCGGAACATGATCTTTCCCTTGGCCAGCCCATCCGTCGGGTTGCCGACCGGCTCCCAGGTGCCGCTGTCCCAGACGATGACGGTGCCGCCGCCGTATTCGCCCTTGGGAATGGCGCCTTCGAAGCTGTTGTAGCCCACGGGATGGTCTTCGACATGGATCGCCATCGACTTGACCGCCGGATCGAAGGATGGTCCCTTGGGCACCGCCCAGCTGACCATGACGCCGTTCAGTTCCAGCCTGAAGTCGTAATGCAGCCGCGTTGCCCAGTGTTTCTGGATGACAAAGGCAAGGGCCGCATCCGCATCCGCAGGTTTCTCCGGCATCAGCCCCGCCGGCTCGGCTGTTTTCCTGAAATTGCGTTTGGCGTTGTACCTGGTCAGGGGCTTTTCGGCCGGTGGCTGCCGCATCGCCAGTTCGGCCCACACCGGCGCGTGGTCGCTGGCCTCTGCCTTTCCCCGCTCGTCACGGTCGACACCCGCACCGACCACCGACAGGCCGCCGCCGACGAGAATGTGGTCGATGCGCAGGCCTGCATCCCGCTCCCAGCGTTTGCGCCGGTAGTCCCAGAAGGTGAAGGCCGGCGCTTCGGCCGAAGCCGCCGACAGCGCGTCGGTCCAGCCCTGCGCGAGGATGGATGCATAGGCCTCCCGCGCCTCCGGCTGCAGCAGGGCGTTGTCGCGCCAGGTGTCCGGTTTGTAGATGTCGCTATCGGTCGGCACCACGTTCCAGTCGCCGAGCAGCACGACCGGGTTGCCGGATTTCCAGAGCTCTTCCGATCGCCTGCGCAGGCGTTCGAACCAACGCAGCTTGTAGTCGAACTTGGGGCCCGGCCGAGGATTGCCGTTGGGCAGGTAAAGGCAGGCGTAAAGCACGCCGTCGATGGCGGCTTCCAGGTATCGGGCTTCCTTGTCGGCCGGATCGCCGGGCAGCGTGGTCAGCACCGGCACGGGTTCGTTGTCCCGACATATCAACGCCACACCGTTCCAGGCGCGCTGCCCGACCACCACCGACCGGTAGCCGGCTTCCTCCAGCGCCGCCCTCGGAAACTGCGCCGTGGGCGCCTTCAGTTCCTGCAGGGCGACCACGTCCGGCCGGGTGCGCCGGAGCCAGTCGACAAGAAGTTCGATCCTCTTGTTGACGTTGTTGATGTTCCAGGTCGCGACCCGCACGGGCGTCAGGCCGCTTTCTTGTGCGATGTGGTCTTCCGCGGTGCGGCCGGCTTGGCGGCCGTCTTCGTGGCTGTCTTGGCGGGTGTTGCCTTCGAGCCGCCCTTCAGGCTGCGCTGGAGCAGGGCGGTCAGGTCGATCACATCACCGGACTGAGGTGCCTCTTCCTCAGGCTGGGTGACGGTCTTTCCTTCACCTTTTTTGGCCTTCTGTTCGACCAGCTTCATGACCTGGATGCGGAACTCGTCCTTGAAGTCGGCCGGATCCCACCTCCCTGTCATTTCCTCGACCAGCTGCTTCGCCATCTTCAGCTCGGCGGCGCTGACGCCCTTGCTGCCGGCCGGCGGCAAGTCGAGCGAATCGAGTGTCTTCACCTCGTCGCCCCAGCGCAGGAGGTTGAGCACCAGCGCCGGACCCGACGGCACCAGCGCGGCAAGATGCTGCTTGGTGGCGATGACCACCTTGGCCAGGCCGATCTTGCCGGTGGCGATCAGCGTCTCGCGGAGCAGTGCGTAGACCTTGTCGCTCTTGTTGACCGGGGCGATGTAATAGGGACGCTCCAGGAAGATGAACGGCATTTCGGAGGCGTCGATGAACCGCTCGATCTTGATGGTCTGGGTGGTCTTCGGAAAGACCTCCTCGATCTCTTCCGGACTGATGATCACGTATTTGCCGTCCTCGTATTCGACACCCTTGACGATGTTGTCCTTGTCGATTTCCTTGCCGGTCTTCTTGTTGATGCGTCTGTAGCCGACCGGGTCCATGGTGCGTTTGTCGAGCCAGTCGAAATCGATGCCCTGTTCAGTGGCGGCGGTGTGCAGGCCGACCGGGATGTGAACCAGGCCGAATGTGATGGCGCCCTTCCAGAGGGTGCGGCTTCCGGTTGCCATGTGGTGGGTTCCTTTGCGGTTTTTGCGGGACCGCCCGCAGCCGTCACAGTTTCTGGGGTGCCGCATCGCCAGTCTGTAGGTCGGCGGCTGCATTTCCGGACGCGCCGAAACCATTTGCTGCAGACCGGGCCGCCAGCCGGCATACGCTGTGGACATGCCGTCCAACCTGCGAATCGTCGCCGTCCATGTCGAAGAAGCCGATACGGGGTCGTTCGTCTGGGTGCTGACCGAACGCTCGGACGCGCGATGGGCCGAGCTTCAAAAATCTGAAAAACCGGTCGATACCTACCGGCAGGCGATGGCCGATGGATTGCTTGCGCTTCAGGCGCTAGTGCCCGACCTGGACGCCGGGCCGCGTGAAGAACCCGTCGCCGCCGACGACCACCGTGAAGCCGAATCTCCCGAAGCACCGAAACGCGGCCTGCTTTTCGGCTTCGGCCCGGCGCGATAGGCAAGCGGTCCTTTCCTACGTTCACGGCGCCGCCTTTGCGCGAAGCTCCGGCCCATGAACAAGCCAAATGCAATCAACCCCGGTGCTTCGTCGACACTCGAAGCGATTCAGGACCAGGCCGGTGTTCCCGGCGAACAGGCCTACGAGAATTCCGCTCCCGGCACGGTCGGCAATACGCCGGGCGAACACAAGTCGGTGCCCGGCGCGCGGGTCGACGTGACGATGAAGGCCAATTCGAAAACGGAAGCGGAGGCCGAGGTTCCGGACACCAAACCCGCCAAGCCGGACGCCTGACGTCGCGACCCTGGCACGGCTGATGCATGCCGCCCCAGGCCATCAACCCCCAGGCGCATCGTGACCCCACACCTCGAAAAAGTATTAGGTCCGTTCCAGCTGTGGGGCATCGCGGTGGGCCTGGTCATTTCCGGCGAATACTTCGGCTGGAGCTATGGCTGGAATACAGCCGGCACCCTGGGTTTCCTGGTCGCCACGGTGCTGGTGGCCACGATGTACACCACCTTCATCTTCAGTTTCACCGAACTATCGACCGCGATTCCGCATGCAGGCGGGCCTTTTGCCTATGCCCGGCGGGCATTCGGGCCGCGCGGCGGATTCGTGGCCGGCTTCGCGACGCTGGTCGAATTCGTCTTTGCGCCGCCGGCCATCGCGCTGGCGATCGGGGCTTATCTCAATGTGCAGTTCCCTGACATCGATCCCAAATATTTCGCGCTCGGTACTTATCTGGTTTTCATCGCGCTGAACTGGGTGGGCGTGGGCATCGCCGCGGCGTTCGAACTGTCTGTCACCGTGCTTGCCATCGTCGAATTGCTGGTCTTCATGGGTGTGGTCGCACCCGGCTGGTCAATGGCGAATTTCACCGCGCACGGCTGGGCGGGCGGTGAGGTGCTCAACGGTGCATCGGTGTCGGGCATCTTCGCCAGCCTCCCTTTCGCCATCTGGTTCTTCCTGGCCATCGAAGGCGCGGCCATGGCGGCGGAAGAGGCCCGCGACCCGCAGCGCACCATTCCAATCGCCTACGTCGGCGGCATCGTCACCTTGGTGCTGCTGGCGTTCGGTGTAATGGTCTTCGCTGGCGGAGTGGGCGACTGGCGGACCATCGCCAACATCAACGATCCGCTGCCGCAGGCGATGAAGGCGGTGGTGGGCGACCACAGCGGCTGGCTGCACATGCTGGTGTGGATCGGTTTGTTCGGTCTGGTCGCGTCGTTCCACGGCATCACGATGGGCTATTCGCGGCAGATCTTCGCGCTGGCGCGGGCCGGTTACCTGCCGCGTTATTTCGCCGGGCTCAGCCCCCGCTTCAATACGCCGCACCGGGCGCTGCTGGCGGGCGGCGTGGTCGGTGTGGTCGCCATCTTCAGCGACCGTTGGGTGAGTTTCGGCGGCCAGACGTTGACCGCCGGCATCGTCACCCTGGCAGTGCTGGGAGCCATCGTCATGTACCTGGTGTCGATGGCCGCACTGTTCCGCCTGCGGGCCATCGAGCCCGGCCTGCATCGCAGTTACCGCGCGCCGTTCTATCCGGTTTTCCCGGCCATCGCCTTCGGACTCGGAGTGGTCTGCCTGGTGGCGATGGTGTGGTTCAACCTGTTGCTGACCGGCCTGTTCCTGGTGCTGATGGCGCTGGGCTACGGCTATTTTCAGGCTACCCCGGAACAGCGTCGCAATGCCGCGCCTGATCAGATGCTGCAGGCCGACTGACATGCGTTACCGCACCACCATCGCCGGCCAGGTTTTCCGGTTCGACGACCTACGGCAGGTCATGGCCTTCGCCAGCCCGGCGCGCTCGGGCGACTACCTGGCCGGCATCGGCGCGGCCACCGCACAGCAGCGCATGGCTGCCCGCCATGTGCTGGCTGAAACGCCGCTCAGGCAATTCCTGACCGAAGCGCTGGTGCCCTACGAGAGCGACAACATCACCCGGATGATCATCGACAGCCACGACGCCACGGCGTTCGCGCCAGTGTCGCACCTGACGGTGGGCGACTTCCGCAACTGGCTGCTGTCCGCCAGGGCCGACACCGCCGCGCTGACCGCGCTGGCACCCGGTCTGACCTCCGAAATGGTGGCGGCGGTTTCCAAGCTGATGCGCAACCAGGACCTGATCGCGGTCGCCCGCAAATGTAGCGTCGTGACCCGTTTCCGCAACACCATCGGCCTGCCCGGGCACATGGCGGTGCGGCTGCAACCCAACCATCCGACCGACGACCTGCGCGGCGTGGCGGCTTCGACACTCGACGGCCTGTTGTACGGCGCGGGCGACGCCGTCATAGGCCTCAATCCCGCCTCAGACAGCCTGCCCATGCTGGGCCGTCTGCTGCACATGCTGGACGAAGTCATCCAGCGCTTCGAGATTCCCACGCAGAGCTGCGTGCTGACGCATGTCACCAACACCCTGAAGCTGGCGGAGGCGGGCGCGCCGGTCGACCTGGTTTTTCAGTCCATCGCCGGTACCGAGAAGGCCAACCGGTCCTTCGGCGTCACGCCCGAACTTCTTGATGAGGCTTATGCCGCCGCGCTGTCGCTGGGCCGGGGCACGCTGGGCGACAACGTCATGTATTTCGAGACGGGGCAGGGCAGTGCGCTGTCGGCCGACGCCAGCTTCGGCGTTGACCAGCAGACCTGCGAGGTACGCGCGTATGCACTCGCCCGGCGCTACAAACCGCTGCTGATCAACACCGTGGTCGGGTTCATCGGCCCCGAGTATCTGTACGACGGCAAACAGATCATCCGGGCCGGGCTGGAGGACCATTGCTGCGGCAAGCTGCTGGGTCTGCCCATCGGTTGCGACGTCTGCTACACCAACCATGCCGAGGCCGACCAGGACGACATGGACACCTTGCTGGTGCTGCTGGCCAGTGCCGGGCTCACCTTCCTGATCGGCGTGCCCGGCGCCGACGACGTGATGCTGAACTACCAGAGCACCTCCTTCCACGATGCGCTTTTTTTGCGCGAGACCATGGGCCTCAAACGGGCGCCGGAGTTCGAAGCCTGGCTGCAGCGCATGTCGATCACCGACCCGGCTGGCCGGCTGGCGGCGACTTCGGCGAACCGGCTTCTGACCGGCATGGGCGGCCTGGCTGCGCTGGGTTCATGAGCGACGACAAGACACCGTCGGTCACCGCCGACAGCTGGTCGGACTGGCGTGCCGCCACGCCTGCGCGGCTGGCGCTGGGACGGGCCGGGGCCGGCATGCCTACCGATGAAACCCTGCGGTTCGGCTGGGCGCACGCCATGGCGCGTGATGCGATTCATGCTGCTCTGGATGTCGGGCAACTGGAGTCGGCGCTCCGGGCCGATGGGTGGGATGTGGCCCGTGTGCGGAGCCGTGCGGAGGATCGCACCGCCTATCTGCGCAGGCCTGATCACGGCCGGCAGTTGGCGCAGGCGGATGCAGCGCTTTTGCGTGAGGGCGCGCGGCCGGCCGATGTTTGTCTGGTGGTCGGGGATGGGCTTTCCAGCCTGGCCGTGCAACGGCATGCGCGGCCGCTGCTGGCAGCGCTGCGGCCGCTGCTGCCGGCTGAGACGGTTTTCGCTCCGGTTGTCATCGCATCGCAGGCGCGGGTGGCGCTGGCTGACGAGGTCGGGGAGATTTTCGGTGCCCGGCTGGTGGTGATGCTGATCGGGGAACGGCCCGGGTTGAGTTCGCCTGACAGTCTGGGGGCTTATTTGACGTTTGAGCCGCGGCGCGGGCGTCATGACGCTGAGCGCAATTGCATTTCGAATGTTCGGGCCGAAGGGCTGGCCTATTCGGTGGCGGCTGCCAGGCTGGCCTGGTTGATGCGAGAGGCGCTCAGGCGGGGAGGGAGTGGCGTGTTGTTGAAGGATGAGAGTGATCTTGATTTGATTGGGTGATTTTTTCGCGAGGCAACTTTCTTCGGTCAATTCCTTTTTTGCCGGAAAAGAAAGTGACTGCACCGCGCATATGCGGTTCACCCCGATGGATTACTAAAGGACACTTCAGAACGAAGCGGAGTTTCCGCTCGAGAAAAGCAAAAAAGTCAAAAATCCCCCCGATATATCTCCGCAACGAGTTTCTTGACAGTAGCGATATACCACCCGTCATCATTCAAGCGGTGACTCAGGATAATAGGCGAAGTCGCATTCTTATCGGCGATCGGCCGATATTGAAGATCAGCCCGCAGCCGCGCACTCGAAGGCACGATACAGACGCCCGCTTCGGAGGCAACAAGCCCCAGCGCGGTTTGCAACTCCTTCACCTCGATAATCTCCGCCAGCCGCACCCCATAATCGTTGATCAACGTCAATATCTGGTCCGCAAAACTCGGCCGCCGTTCCTTCGGATAAACGATCAGTTTCTGCCCCGCCAGCCTGGCCAGCCAGACCGGCTCGTCGTCAGGCGCAGAAAAGAAGCCTGGCGGGGTGGCCAGCACCAGCCGTTCCTCGGTCAGCACCGTGCGAGACACCGCATGGTCATTCGCCCGGATACGCCCGAACCCCAGGTCGATACGGCCGGTCTTCAAGGCCTCTGCCTGGTCGATGGACGAGATCTCGATCAGCTGGATGTCCAGCGTCGGCAACTGTTGCCGCAACTGCCGCACCAGCATCGGCAGTCCGCCATACAGGGTCGAGGCGACAAACCCGATGGAAAGCGCACTCTGCTGGTTGAGGCCCAGCCGACGTGTGGCGCCGGTCATCTGCTCGACCCGGCCCAGCACCTGGATGGCCTGTTCATAGAAAAGCCGGCCGGCTTCCGTTAGTCGCAGCGGCCGGCTGTTGCGCAACAACAGGGGCACGCCGAGTTCTTCTTCCAGCAGCTGGATCTGCCGGCTCAGCGGCGGTTGTGCCATGTGCAGCTGTTCGGCAGCGCGGGTGAAATTCCTTTCGCGCGCTACCGCCACGAAATATCTAAGCTGTCTCAGATCCATTAGGGTAAACCATGTATCTTGATATAGTAGGCGGTTAATTCTATGTGCGACAGGAACTTGGCAGATGTTCATACCTTCAAGGTATGAAAGAAGACATAAAAAATACTGGAAACATGCTGTATGCCGCGGTTCAATGCAGCGCATGCAAATCGCCACTTCCAAGCCTCCCTTCCTGCACGCCGTGCGTATCGACAAGATCGAGACGATGCTGGTCGACCTGCCCACCATCCGGCCGCACAAACTCGCCATGACCGTCATGGAGGGCCAGTCGCTGATGCTTGTGAAAGTTCTGTGTTCGGACGGCTCGGTCGGCTGGGGCGAGGGCACCACCATCGGCGGCCTGGCTTACGGGGCCGAAAGCCCCGAGAGCATGAAACTCACGGTCGATACCTATATCGCACCGCTGCTCGTCGGCCAGGACGCCAACGCGGTGGCCGCCGCCATGGCGCGGGTGCAACTCACCGTGCGCGACAACCGGTTTGCCAAATGCGCAGTCGAGACGGCGCTGTTCGACGCCCTCGGGCAGCGCACCGGCCTGCCGGTTTCCGAGCTGCTCGGCGGCCGCCTGCGGGACCGCCTGCCGGTCGCCTGGACACTGGCATCGGGCGATACCCGGAAGGACATCGACGAAGCCGAGAAGATGCTCGACGCACACCGCCACCGGGTCTTCAAACTCAAGATCGGCCGTCGCAGCGTGCGTGAGGACGTGGCCCACGTGGCCGCCATCAAACGTGCCCTGGGCGACCGCGCCGAAGTGCGTGTCGACGTCAACATGGCGTGGAACGAACAGCAGGCGCACCAGGGTCTGGCCGCCCTGGCCGATGCGGGCTGCGAACTGGCCGAACAGCCGGTCGCTTCCGGCGCCGCACTGGCCCGCCTGACCAGTGCCCGCTACGGCCTGGCGGTGATGGCGGACGAATCGCTTGTCGGCCCGGGTTCGGCTTTCGAACTGGCGCGGATCGATGCGGCCGATGCGTTCGCGGTGAAGATCGAACAGTCGGGCGGGCTGCTCGCCGCCCAGCGGGTAGGCGCCATCGCCGATGCCGCCGGCATCGAACTGTATGGCGGAACCATGCTCGAAGGCGCGGTCAGCACCATCGCCTCGGCCCATGTTTTCGCCACTTTCCCGCATCTGAAGTGGGGCACCGAGCTATTCGGCCCGCTGCTGATCACCGAGGAAATCCTGGCCGAGCCGCTGCAATACGCCGACTTCCACCTCACCGTCCCGTCTGGCCCCGGCCTGGGCATCGTGATGGACCCGGAACGCATCGCCTTTTTCCGCCGCGACCGCAAGAGCATGCAGGTCGCCGTGCAAGCCTGAGCCACCCAAACCCGCATCCCATAATTCCAAGGAGCCACGATGAGCGTTCATATTTTCGAGACAGCCGAAGTGCAGGATTTCCTCAAGACCATCGCCGGTCTGGACAACGAAGGCGGCAACCCTCGCATCAAGCAGGTCATGCACCGTGTGGTCAGCGACCTGTTCAGGATGATCGAGGACCTGGAGGTCACGCCCGACGAATACTGGGCTGCGGTGGCCTACCTGAACTTCCTGGGTGCCCGGGGCGAGGCCGGCCTGCTGTCGCCGGGTCTGGGTGTGGACCGTTTCCTGGACATGCGCATGGACGCGCAGGACAAGGCCGACGGTGTGCCCGATGGCACGCCGCGCACCATCGAAGGTCCGCTGTATGTCTCCGGTGCGCCGGTGCTGCAGGGCCACGCAAAACTGGATGACGGCAAGGACACCGATGGTCATCCGCTGGTCATGCACGGCATCGTCTACGGTGCCGACGGCCAGCCGCTCCCGGGCGCGCAGGTGGAGGTCTGGCATGCCAACACCAAGGGTTTCTATTCGCACTTCGACCCCACCGGCGAACAGGCCCCCTTCAACATGCGCCGCACCATCATCGCGGACGACAAGGGACGCTACAGCTTCGAAAGCATCGTGCCCAAGGGCTACGGCTGCCCGCCGGACGGCGCCACCCAGTCGCTGCTGAACCAGCTGGGCCGCCACGGCAACCGGCCGGCGCACATCCACTTCTTCGTCAGCGCCGACCAGCACCGCAAGCTGACCACGCAGATCAACATCGACGGCGATCCGCTGGTGTATGACGACTTCGCCTACGCCACCCGCGACGGCCTGGTGCCGCCGCTGGTCGAACGCACGGACGCGGAAAGCATCGCCGCCTGGAAGATGAGCGGTCCGTTCGCCGAAATCGTGTTCGACATCCACCTGTCGCCGCTGGTCGACGGTGTGGACAACCAGATCGTCGAACGCCCCCGCGTTGCGGCCTGACCGCCAAAACAAGGAGCACGGAGTTGTCAGGACCCGAAGTTTTCGACCGTGTTGAACGGGAGGTCCTGGCGGTTCTGCCGGGCCGGGCCCACGACCTGTCGCGCCTGCGGGCGCTCGCAGCCCAGGCCGGGCTGGCCACCGTCACCGTGGTCGGCAAATACAACCACGGCAAGAGCCGGCTGCTCAACGAACTGATGCGCCAGGACATCTTTGCGGTGGCCGACAAACGCGAAACGGTCGCGCTTGGCGAACGGGTGCAGGGCGGCATGCGCTGGCTCGATGCGCCAGGCCTGGATGCCGACGTGGGTGGCGCCGACGACGGCTTCGCCCACCAGGCTGTCTGGCAGCAGTCGGACATCCGCCTGTTCGTGCACTCGGCCCGTAGCGGCGAGCTGGACGTTGCGGAGCGGGATCTTTTGCAGGCCCTGCGCGCCGATGCCGAAACCTCCCGCCGCCAGACCTTGCTGGTTGTCACGCAGCTGGACCAGCTTGCCGACGACACCGAGCAGCGCATGGTCACCGAAGCCATTGCCGCACAGGCACCGGGCCTGAAGCAGCACCTCGTGTCTTCCACCCGCCATCGGCAGGGCCTGGCGGGTGACAGGAAACTGCTGATCGAAAGGAGCGGCATTCCGGCGCTGGAGGCAGCGCTTGCCAGGGCCGTCGAAGCAGTGCCGGCCGCACGTGCATTCGAGTCGGCCGTGCTGCTGGACGGCATTCGGAACGACCTGCTGGTGCGCCATGAAAACCTGCAGACGCAGCTTGAAAACCTGCGACGTCGACAGTCAGCCGAACGCCTGGAGTTCGAACACGACCTGAGCGCCGTATTGCTCGACGCACCCGAAGACCTGTCCGATGTCTTGTCCGACCCCGGCCCCGACCTCGCGCTGCGGCCGGATTCGGTGGACGACAGGTTCCGTGCCACGCTCGGCCGGCTGGAGCGGGGCAGGGTGCAGGTCTCCTATTCGAGGGTCTGCATCAAGATCAAGGCGGTGCTGGTGAAACACGGTGCCTTCGATCTCCCCGTTGCCCAGCACACGGTGTCGACCAGCCTCAACAGCGCGATGGTCGCGGTGCTGGGTGTATCGGTCAAATACCGCGCCGACCTGCGCAAGATGTTCTGCCAGGACGCCGGCCGCGAACGGCTGCTGAACGATTTCGCGCGTTACTACGAACTATCGGCCGACCGGGTGACGCTGGCGGAGCAGATCGAGAGCGCGCGGCGGAACCTGGCTGCCGTGGAGCGGGCCCTGGACGTGGTCGCCGTGCTGGAGCCGGTTGCATGAGTGGCACGGCGGAACAGTCTTTCATCGCCGGCATCTGCGATCTTCAGTGGCAAGCCGGCGAACTGCAACACGAACTCCGCCAACTGGACGACTGGCTGAGCCGGCTGGTCGATGAAATTTCCAGCGCGCCACTGCGCCACACCGGTCTTTTGCCCGGCCATGCGCTGGCCGAAAAGGCGGTCGATCTCAATCGGCAAATGGCTGAACGCGCATCCGTCTGGCTGCAGCGCCGCACGGACCTGGAAGCCGCGCAGGCATTGGCCGGCGCGCTCGACCAGCGGGCGATCTTCCTGGTCTTCGGCAAGTTCAACGCGGGTAAAAGCGCGCTCTGCAATTTCCTCGCGGACCGCTTCGTGGCCCTGGGACAGCAGGTCGAATACTTCCGCATAGAGGCCGGCCGCATCGTCGGCATCGCGCAGCGTTTCAAGGAAGGCGCGACCGAAACAACCACCGCACTGCAAGGCGTCTTCCTGGGCCGGAAGCTGGTGCTGCTCGACACGCCCGGCCTGCATTCCGTCACCCCCGAAAATGCCGAGCTGACACGACGTTTCACCGACAGCGCCGATGGCGTGTTGTGGCTGACGAGTTCGGCCTCGCCAGGACAGGTGCAGGAGCTGGACGAACTGGCCCGTGAACTGCGCCGGGCCAAGCCGCTGCTGCCCGTGATCAGCCGCAGCGATTACCTGGAAGAGGACGAAGTGGACGGCGAGATCCTGAAGGTTCTCCGCAACAAGTCGCCGGCCACACGCAGGCTGCAGCAGGCCGACGTACGGGTCCGTGGCCGCGAAAAACTGGGTTTGATGGGAGTGGGGCAGGGCTTGCTGCAGGCTCCCGTTTCAGTGTCGGTTCACGCGGCCCAAAAGCATGGCGATACCGATACCGATACCGATGCCGCCTTGCACGCTGCAGGCTTCGACGACTTCTGGTCTGCGTTCGCCGACATCGTCGAACCGGCGCTCGAATACAAGCAGCGCAAATATGCGGAGATCGTGCTGCACCACGGCGAAGAATGCGTGATGCACGATCTGCAGCATGAGATCGTTGCGCAGCTGGATGTGCTCCTGCAGTTGGCGGCAGACGAGAAGTCGTCCCTGGAAAGCCGGCAGGATCTGCTGAAGAAACGGGTATGGCGAACCGTCATTCCAGCGTTGCCCGGCATCGTCGAACCCAATGCCGCAAGGGCTGGGCCGGCCGACCTGTCGGACGTCTGCGAACAAACCTCCGCAGTGCTGAAAGACGCGGTCGGGCAGGCGTTGGTCGACGCATTTTCTGGTTACGCAGTCGATGCCCGTAATGCCCGCTTCGAGCTAAGGATCGGAGCCATCGATAGGCAAGACCTGGCGCGGATCGATGCCGCTCTCGAACAGTCCATTCAGCCGGTGCTCAGCCGGATCGCCACCCAAGTCGTCGACCAATGCCGACAGGCCGTCGAATCGTTCGAGGCTGGCCTGATGACACTGAAGAACAGCATCCAGGCCCGTCAGGCCGAACTGACGGAGATCAGGCGGAACGTTCGCGCGGGCGGCGAACCGGCGCTTGTTTCCGGGTAGCCCCCACGACACTTGTCGGCAGGTCGTTCACGATGGTCCGGATGAAGGTGGTCAGCTCCGAATCGTCGTGTTTGCGCCGGCGCAAGATGATGGGTGTGTTGATGGTCTCGGCCAGGTCCAGAGCCTGTAGGCCGAAACGGCTCCAGCACATGGGCGGCATCACTCGGCCGGGGTTTGGCGGGATAGAGGAACAGGGTGGCTGCGTTTCGCAGTGCCTGGTGCGGCGCGACTTCAGGCGGTTCAAACCGGCAGGGTATGAAACACGACTCAAAAGATATTGGACGTGGCGGCAGGCCGGGTTGAACATCAACGCTTCCCATCCAGGGACGGAGACAAGACAACATGATCAACCGACGCAAGGCCCAGGGCCTCGTCGCGGCCTGCATCGCCGCAGCCGCATTCCCATCCATAGCCCAGCCTAATCCGGCAAATAACTGGCCCGACCACCCGGTTCGCTGGGTGGTGCCGTTCCCGCCCGGCGGCGCCATGGACGTCATTGCCCGCACGCTGGGCGACAAGGCCGGCCGAGCGCTGGGCCAGCCGTTCGTCGTCGAGAACCGGCCCGGCGCCGGCGGCAACATCGGTGCCGAGGCGGTCGCCAAGTCGCCGGCCGACGGCTACACCATCATGATCACGTCGATCGGCATGGCGACCAACAAGGCGCTGTATTCACGCCTGGGTTACGACCCGGTGAAGGACTTCGCGCCGGTCAGCCTGCTGGCAGTGGTGCCCAACGTGCTCGTGGTGCGCGCCGACAGCCCCGCGAAGTCGGTGAAGGACGTGCTGGAAATGGCCCGCAAGAACCCCGGCAAGCTGACCTATGCGTCCGCCGGCAACGGCACTTCGATCCACCTGGCGGGCGAGGTGTTCGCCTCCAGCGCCGGACTCAACATCCTGCATGTGCCCTACAAGGGCAGCGGCCCGGCCATCACCGACCTGCTGGGCGGCCAGATCGACATGATGTTCGACAGCATCACCTCGGCCGGCCCGCACATCAAGGCCGGCAAGCTGCGGGCGCTGGGCGTGACCAGCGCCAAAAGGTCAGCAGCGCTGCCCGAGGTGCCGACCATCGCCGAAGCCGGCGTACCGGGCTACGAGGTGTCGCCGTGGTTCGCGGTCTTCGCGCCGGGCGGCACACCCGCGCCCATCGTCGCAAAGTTGCAGGCCGCGCTGGTCGACGCCATGCGCCAGCCCGACACGCAGGCCAAGCTGGCCGGTGTCGGTGCCGAGCCTATCGGCTCGACGCCCGCGCAGCTGGCCAGACACCTCGACCTGGAGCTGGACCGCTGGGGCAGGCTGATCACCGAGCGGAACATCAAGCTGGACTGAGCAGGTCGCGCTGCCTTTCAGGCGGAGCGTTTCGCCAGCAGTGCGCGTGCGGTGCGCGATTGGGTTTCGCGGCCCAGCTGCGCGCTGATCCAGGCGCCGGTGTCTACCAGCGCATCCAGATCGACGCCGGTGGCGATGCCCATGCCGTGCAGCAGGTAAACCACGTCTTCGGTCGCCACGTTGCCGGTGGCACCCCTGGCATAAGGGCAGCCGCCCAGCCCGGCCACCGAGGTGTCGAACTGCCATACGCCCAGCTCCATCGATGCCAGGGTATTGGACAAGGCCATGCCGTAAGTGTCGTGGTAATGGCCCGACACGGCGTCGATGCCGTAATGCTCCAGCGCTGCCGCCAGCGCCCGCTGCACCTTGAGCGGCGTGCCGACGCCGATGGTGTCGGCCACGCCCACATGCTGCACGCCGATGCCGGCCATCAGCCGCGCCACCATGGCGACCCGTTCGGGGGCGACGTCGCCTTCGTAGGGGCAGCCGACCGCGCACGAGATGGCACCGCGCACATGGATGCCCGCGGCCCGCGCCGCATCGGCGACCGGGCGGAAACGTTCGATGCTTTCGGTGATGGAGCAGTTGATGTTGCGCTGGCTGAAGGCTTCACTGGCGGCGCCGAAAACCACGATCTCGTCGGGATGCGATGCGACTGCAGCCTCGTAGCCCTTCAGGTTGGGTGTCAGCACCGAATAACGGACGTCTGCCGCGCGCTCGATGCCGGCCATCACCTCGCGGTTGTCGGCCATCTGCGGCACCCATTTCGGGCTGACGAAACTGGTGACTTCGATGTTCTTCAGGCCGGCCGTCTGCAGCCGCTGCACCAGCGCGATCTTGGTGGCGGCCGGCACCGGCTGTTTCTCGTTCTGCAGGCCGTCGCGCGGGCCGACCTCGACCAGCTGGACCCGCGATGGATAGTGGGTCGCCATGGTCAGGCGGCCTCCCCGCTTTTCTCCGCCAGCCAGGCCGGCTTGCGTTTCTGCAGGAAGGCCTGGAGCCCTTCGCGACCTTCGTCGCTGGCGCGGATGTCGGCGATGGTCTCGACCGTGTAGCGCACCAGGGCGTCGTCCAGCCCGCGGCCTGCGACACGCTGCAGCAGCGTTTTGCTGGCCCGTACGGCGGCCGGGCCGGCGCCGCACAGATTGCGCACCAGGCCGTCGACGGTGGCGTCCAGCAGCGCGGCATCCACGGATTCGTGGACCAGCCCGATGCGCTGCGCCTCGGCCGCGCCGAAGCGCTCGGCGGTGGCCGCATAACGCTGGGTGGCGCGCAGGCCCATGGCGCGGATCACATACGGGCTGATGGTGGCCGGCACCAGACCGATGCGCACCTCGCTCAGGCAGAAGACGGCGCTGTCGGCGGCCACCGCCATGTCGCAGGCGGCCACCAGGCCGATGCCGCCGGCGAAGGCGTCGCCGTGTACCCGGGCGATGGTGGGCAGCGGGCAGTCGGCGATGGCGCGGTACATGGCGGCCAGCGCACCCGCATCTGCGATGTTCTGTTCGCGGCTGTAGTCGGCCATGCGGCGCATCCAGCGCAGGTCGCCGCCGGCACTGAAGGCCGGGCCGTCGCCGGCCAGCACGATGCAGCGCAGGTCGGTGCGGGCGCCGAGTTCCACGAACGCATGCGTCAGCGCGGCGATCAGGGTCTCGTCGAATGCGTTGCGCACCTCGGGCCGTTGCAGGGTGACGGTTGCGCGCCAGCCGTCGATGGCGATGCGGAGAGGCGAGAGTGGGGTTTCCGGGTTCATGGATGTGGCTCGGGTTTCAGGGCTTCGGCCTGGTGGACGGCACGGCTGCCCAACAATTCCGCCAGGGCGGCGTCGTCGTAGCCGGCTTCACGAAGCACCTCGACGCTGTGTTCGCCGATGCGCGGTGCCAGCCGGCGGATGGAGGCCGGTGTGGCGCTGTAGCGGCCGACCGGCGCGGTGCTGCGGATGCGGCCTTCGCTGGGGTGGTCGAAGGTCGGCAGAAAATCGACCGCGCGCAGGTGTTCGTCATCCATCAGGCTGTCGATGCTGTGCAGCGCGGCCACCGGTATGTCGGCGGCTTCCAGGCGCTGCAGCCAGTCGGCGCTGGTGCCGCCGGCCATCACTTCGGCGACGAAGGCATAGACCTCGTGGATATGCGCCGCCCTGGCGGTGTGGGTGCTGAAACGCGGGTCGGCCTGCAGGTCCGCGCGGTCGATCATCTCGAAGAAGGCGCGCCAGTGCTTGTCGTTGTAGATGAGCACGCTGATATGGCCGTCCGCCGTTCGGTAGGGCTTGCGGTGCGGCGCCAGCAGGCGGTTGTAGCCGCTGGGACCGATGGGCGGCTCGAAGCTGCGGCCGCCCATGTGGTCGCCCAGCACGAACTGCGCCAGCGCCTCGAACATCGGCACTTCGACCGACTGGCCTTCGCCGGTGGCGCGTGCATGCATCACCGCCGCCAGCAGCGCGATGGCGGCCTGCAGGCCGACCGCCCGGTCGGCCAGCGTGACCGGCGCGTAACGCGGGTCGCCACCGCTCTGCTGGGCGAACAGCGAAGGCACCCCGACGGCGCCCTGGATCAGATCGTCGTAGGCCGGTTTGCCGGCATAAGGCCCGGCCTCGCCGTAACCCACCGCGCCCAGGTAGACGATGCGCGGATTGACTGCGCGCACCGCCGCGTAGCCCAGTCCCAGCCGCGCCATCGCCTGTGGCCGGGTGTTGTAGACGAGGGCGTCGCAGCCGGCCGCCAGCTTCAGGCAGGCATCGCGGCCGCCGGGCTGCTTCAGGTCGAGCACCACCGAACGTTTGTTGCGGTTCAGGTGAAGCGACATCGCGCCCATGCCGGCATGGCGCATGGGGCCGACCGCCCGCAGGTTGTCGCCGCCGGGCGCTTCGACCTTGATCACGTCGGCGCCCAGGTCGCCCAGGATCTGGGTGGCGTAGGGGCCCATCACCACGGCGGTCAGGTCGAGGATGCGCAGGCCGGCGAGCGGACCCGTGGCGGGACTCGTCATGGGGGTTTCGGGGTCGGTCGAGGTCATTCGGGCTCGTTCAGGCTTATTCGGGTTGAATGCCAGCCGCCTCGATGAGGCGTTTCCAGTTGCCGACTTCGGCCACCGTGAAAGCGCCCAGCTCCTCGGGCGTGCTGCCGAAGGCGTCGAAGCCCAGCTTGGCGGTCTTCTCGCGGAAGGCCGCGCTGTTGGCCATGGCGGCCAGCGGCTGGTTGAGTTTCTGGATGATGTCGCGCGGCGTGCCGGCCGGCGCGAACACGCCGTTCCACGAAGTGATGTCGAAGCCCTTCAGCGCGGGCGTGTCGGCCATCGGCGGCAGTTCGGGGAACAGCGCGGTGTGGTCCTTGGTGGTGACGCCGATGGCGCGCATCTTGCCGGCCTTGACCGTCGCGAGGCCGGCCGCCAGGTCGACGAACATCATCGACACCTGCCCGCCGATCACGTCGGCGATGGCCGGCGGCGTGCTCTTGTATGGCACGTGCAGCATGGGCACGCCGCTCATGCGCGACAGCGTGGCGCCGCTCACGATGCCGGTGCTGTTGCCGCTGGCATACGTCAGTTTGCCCGGGTTGGCGCGGCCCCAGGCCAGCAGTTCGGCCACGTTCTTCACCGGCAGATCGTTGTTGACCACCAGCATGAAGGGCAGGTTGCCCATGCGGCTGACCGGCGCGAAGTCCTTGATCGGGTCGTAGGGCAGGCGTTTCATCAGGCTCGGGTTGGCCGAATGGGTGGTGTTCGTCGTCATGAACAGCGTGTAGCCGTCGGGTGGCGCCTTGGCCACCAGTTCGGCGGCGATGACCCCGTTGGCGCCGGCCCGGTTGTCGATGATCACCGAGCCCTTGAGCGCCTCGCCCAGCGCCTGCGCGGTGAGACGCGCCACCGCGTCGGTGCCGCTGCCGGCGGCGAAGGGAACCACCAGGCGGATCGGCTGGCGCGGATAACCGTCGGCGCTGGCCGGCATCTGGGCGAAGACGCACGGCGACGCCAGGCCCAGGCCCAGCGCGGATACGGTCGAAGCAGCGCCGGCGGCGATGAAACCCCGGCGGCGGATGTCGGTCTTGAAGTTCATGTCTTTGTCTCTGTCTTTTTATGATCGAAAGCGTGTGGACTCGGGGGCCGGAGGGCAATCAGGGCCGGATCACCCGGTCTTCCCGCTCTTCGTAGGGGGGGCTGTAGATCACCAGCACCCGCACCGGTTCATCGCTTGCCACGGTGAAGGTATGCATGGCGTCCGCCGGGAAGAAGCAGCAGTCGCCGGGCGACATTTCCTGCCGCTGGCCGCCGACCTCGGCTACCGCGCGGCCCTGCAGCAGGTAGCAGACCTGTTCGATGCCGGGGTGGGCATGGGGCAGGGCGCCTTTGCCTTTCTCGATATTGCCGACCAGCACTTCGAGCTGGCGCGCGCCCACCGTTTCGGGGCCGATCAGGCGTTTGTTGAGGGTGCCGACGTGGTTGGCGGGGTGGTATCCGTCGATGTCGGCTTCGCGGATGAAATAACGTGCTGCTCCGGCCGTCTGGCTCATGTTTGTCGTCTCCTGTGGAAGGTCCATCGTCCTGCCGTCACGAGACTTTGTAAAATATCATTTACCCCGGGTTCCCATATCACGGAGCATATGAAGAAGAGGCCGCGCCCGCCGTGATTTCCGCCCGCGCGCTCAACCAGTTCATCGTGCTGGCCGAAGAGCTCCACTTCGGCCGCGCCGCCCAGCGCCTGCACATGTCGCAGCCGCCGCTGAGCCAGGCCATCATGCGGCTCGAGGAAACCCTGCAGGTGCGCCTGCTCGACCGCAGCCGCCCCGCCATCAGCCTCACCGACGCCGGCGCCGTGTTTCTGCAGGAAGCGCATCGCATGCTGGAACAACAGGCCCTGGCCATCAGCCACACCCGCCAGGCCGACGCCGGACTGAAAGGCACCGTGGTGCTGGGTTTCGTCGGCTCGGTCAGCTACGGCCTGCTGCCCGAGCTGCTGGTGCGTTTTCGAAGCGAATATCCCGACGTGAGATTCGACCTGCGCGAGCTGCCTTCGTCCGACCAGGTGCAGGAACTGCACGCCCGGCGCATCGACCTGGGGGTGGTGCGGCTGCCGCTGGCAAACGCGCACGACTTCCATCTGAAGGTGGTGCGACGCGAACGCATGATCGCCGTGCTGCCCATCGGCCACCGGCTGGCTGCGCGGCATGCGGTGCGGCTCGCCGATCTGGCGGAGGAGACCTTCATGGTCTTCCCCATCGACCGGGTGCCCAGCCTGCATGCGCAGACCCTCACTGCCTGCCATGCCGCCGGTTTCAGTCCCAGGGTGGCGCTGGAAGCATGGCAGATGCCCACCATGGTCAGCCTGGTGGCGGCCGGTGTGGGTGTGGCCCTGCTGCCGGAGCAGATCAAGAACATTCCGCATGCCGGCGTGGTGTACCGGGACATCCGCGATGCATATCCCGGCCTGGACCTGGAGATCGCGCTGGCCTGGCGCAAGGATTCGCGGTCGACGCTGGTGCAGCGGATCGTGGATGCGGTGGGGGCGGGGTGAGGAAGCGCCGTTTGAAACGTTCGGACCTCCCACCTTCGCGTGTAAACTGACAATTAAGTGACATCGGGAAACCTGAAAATCCTTTTTGTTTCAAATGGCCGGGATGGATGGCGACCTCTGCGGTTCGGTTCTTCCCGATGTGCGGATTCCGGCTGACCAGGGGTAGCTGCGTGCGAGAGTGGATCGATTCCCTGCCAATGAATGCCGCACCGCATCGGACCTGATGTCTGCTCCTTCCTTGCCATCCTCTTCACCGAACGCGGGCCATTCACGTCGGGCACTGCGTGAATGGCTGCTGCTGGTGGCCGTTCTGCTGGGTGTCGGCATTTACGCGGGTTATGCGTCGTGGCAGGAACGTGGCCGCATCGGCAACTACGAACGGCGCCGCCTGGAAGCCCAGATCCGCACGCTGAACGACCGCGTCGGCAGCCAGCTGACGGCGGTGGCCGGCGCACTGGACGGCGTCCGTAACGCGCCTGAAATATTCGACCGCGCCGACCCTGGTTCGTTGACCTCGCGCCGCCTCAAAGGTCTCAGCCGCCTGGTGCCGGGTGTGCATGACATCCAGCTGGTGGATGCCGACGGCACCGTGCGGGCGGCGACCGATCCGGCGCACGTCGGCCAGAACGTCGGCCTGCAGGCGTTTTTCCTGGCGGCCCGCAGCCGGGTCGGCGACCCGGGCATGCTGCGGCTGGCCCGTTTGCAGGACGATGCCGGCAGCCAGATGCCGGGCCTGGCGGTGGTGCGGCCGCTGCAGGACGGAAACGGTTTTGCCGGCGTGGTCTACGCGGTGCTGGACGACCAGCGCCTGTCGGCGATGCTGTCGTCCATCGTCTATGCGCCCGACATGCGGCTGACGCTGGTCAATCGCGACGGCGGTGTGCTGGCCAGTGTCTCCGGCATGGACGGCAGCGGCGAGCCGGTCACCATGCGCGACCGCGACCGGCTGGTGGCGCGCTACCAGCTACACACCGGCGAGGTGGCGCTGGACGAAATGCTGGTGGTGGTGGCGGCCCGTTCGCTGTCGGCGATCTATGCCGGCTGGCGCAGCCGGGCGATGGCGCTGGCCGTGGTACTTCTCTGCACCTACCTGGTCAGCGGCCTTGCGCTGTATTTCTACCAGCGCCGCCGGCGTGCGCAGGAAGACGTGCACGAGAAAAGCCTGCAGGAACAGCGCTCCCATGCCGAGCGGCTGGATTTCATCCTGTCGGGCGCCAACATCGGCCTGTGGGACTGGGACGTCGCGCGCGGGCAGATGACCTTCAGCGAACGCTGGTACGAGATGCTCGGTTTGCGTTCGGGCGACATCGGCAGCGGCCCCGACGACTGGCGTTCGCTGGTGCATCCGGACGATGCCGGCCGGCTGCGTGCGGCCATCGCGCGCCATTGGGAAAGCGATGCCGAGGTCCACGAGGCCGAATATCGCCTGCGGCACCGCGGCGGCCACTGGATCTGGGTGCTGGACCGCGGCAAGGTGATGCAGCGCGATCGCCAGGGCGCACCGTTGCGTGTGGTGGGCGCCCATATGGACATCACGCCGCATAAACGCGCCGACGAAGCCATGCGCCAGAGCGAGGCGCGTTTCCGGGCGCTGACCGAGCTGTCGTCCGACTGGTACTGGGAGCTGGACGAGCAGCACCGGTTTGCCCATTTCGAGGGTTATTCCGACACCGAGCTGGGGCTGCCCAAGGAAGACAACATCGGCCTGGCGCGCTGGGACCTGGGCGCGCTCAACATGACCGACGCCGACTGGGCCCGCCACCGCATGGCGCTGGACGCCCATGAGGTGTTCCACGACCTGGAACTGCAGCGGCTGGACGGCGCCGGCAATGTGTACTGGGTGTCGATCAGCGGTGCACCGATCTTCGATTCCGGCGGCGCGTTCCGGGGCTACCGCGGCATCGGCCGCAGCATTACCGAACGCAAGCGGGTCGAGGACGAGATCGAGCGCCTGGCTTTCTACGACGCCCTGACCGGCCTGCCCAATCGCCGCCTGCTGCTGGACCGCCTCGTGACCGCGCTGGGTGTGTGCCGCTCGCGTACGCAGCGCGGAGCCCTGCTGTTCATCGACCTGGACAACTTCAAGGACCTGAACGACACGATGGGCCACGACGTCGGCGATTCGCTGCTGGAAAGAGTGGCCAACCGCATCGTCACCTGCGCCCAGCCCGGCGACACGGTGGCGCGGCTGGGCGGCGACGAGTTCGTGGTGATGCTCGAAGGCCTGCCCGCCAGCGAGGAAGACGCCATCTACCATGTACGGGGTGTCGCCGAGCATGTGCTGGAAGTGCTCAACCATCCTTATCTGCTGGAGGGCTACCAGCACCACAGCACCCCGAGCGTGGGCATCGCGCTGTTCGACGGCGATGTGCAGAGCGTGGACGACCTGCTCAAGCGTGCCGACCTTGCGATGTACCAGGCCAAGGCGGCAGGCCGCAACACCCTGTGTTTCTTCCATCCCGACATGCAGCAGGCGGTGAGTGCTCGGTCCGCGCTGGAAGCCGACCTGCGCCACGCGATTTCCAACGACGAGATGGTGCTGTTTTTCCAGCCGGTGATGAACCAGGAGAACCAGCTGATGGGCGCCGAGGTGCTGCTGCGCTGGCGGCACCCGCTGCGGGGCATGGTGGCGCCCGGCGAGTTCATTCCGCTGGCCGAACAGACCGGACTCATCCTGCCGATCGGCCACTGGGTGCTGGAAACCGCCTGCCGGCAGCTGGTGGTGTGGGCCGACGATGCCTCCACCCGCGACCTGAGCCTGGCGGTGAACGTCAGCGCGCGGCAGTTCCGCCAGATCGATTTCGTGGAGAGCGTGCTGGGCGTGCTGCAACGTACCGGCGCGCGGCCGGACCGGCTGAAGATCGAGTTGACCGAAAGCCTGCTGCTCAACGATGTCGAGGACATCATCGTCAAGATGGCGTCGCTGAAGGCGCACGGCGTGGGCTTCTCGCTGGACGACTTCGGCACCGGATACTCGTCGCTCAGCTACCTCAAGCGCCTGCCGCTGGACCAGCTGAAGATCGACCAGTCGTTCGTGCGCGACGTGCTGACCGATCCCAACGATGCGGCCATCGTGCGGACCATTCTGGCGCTGGCCGAAAGCCTGGACCTGCAGGTGGTGGCAGAGGGCGTGGAGACCCAGGGCCAGCTCGACTTTCTGCGGCACAGCGGTTGCCGCGCCTTCCAGGGCTATTTCTTCGCCCGGCCTGCGCCGGTGGAACAGATGATGTCCGCCCTGGCCCTGGCGGCCTGACGCGCCGCTCTCGGCCGCTCAGCGTGCGTTGCGCAACGCCTTGGCGACTTCCGGCACCAGCGCCGGGCCACGGTAGACGAAACCGGTATAGATCTGCACCGCATCGGCGCCTGCATGTAGCTTGGCCACCGCGTCGTCGCCCGACATCACACCGCCCACGCCGATGATCGGGTAACCCTTGCCCAGCCTCGCGCGCAGGGCGGCGATCACCCGGTTGCTGGCCGGCTGCACCGGCCGGCCCGACAGCCCGCCCGCTTCTTCGGCGTGTTCCATGCCCTGGATGGCGCTGCGGTCGATGGTGGTGTTGCTGGCGATCACGCCGTCCATGCCGTGGCGCCGCAGGGCGTCTGCAATGGCCGTGACCTGCAGGCCGTCGAGGTCGGGCGCAATCTTCACGAAGATGGGCGTCAGCCGGCCGTGGCGGTCGGCCAGCGCACGGCGGCGGTCGGCCAGCGCGCCCAGCAGGCCGTCGAGCGCCTCGTCCGACTGCAGTGCGCGCAGGTTCTGGGTGTTGGGTGAACTGATGTTGACGGTCACGTAGTCGGCCAGCGCATAGACGCCGTCCAGGCCCAGCAGGTAGTCGTCGGTAGCACGTTCGATGGGCGTGGCGGCGTTCTTGCCGATGTTCAGGCCCAGCAGCATCGGAGACTTGTCGCGCCGCAGTTTCGACTGCGCCACGTTGTGCAGGAAGGTATCGAGCCCCTGGTTATTGAAACCGAAGCGGTTGATCAGCGCCTCGGCCCTCGGCAGGCGGAACATCCGCGGCTTGGCATTGCCCGGCTGAGGTTTGGGTGTGACCGTACCGACCTCGACAAAACCGAAACCCATCGCGCCGAAGGCGTCGATGCAGCGGGCGTTCTTGTCGAGCCCGGCAGCCAGGCCGACACGGTTGGGGAACTTCAGTCCGGCGATGGTCACCGGGTCGTTCACCATGGTCTGTTGCCAGGCCATTTGCAGCGGCGTGTTCTGGCCGCGGGCCAGCCAGTCGAGGGTGAAATCGTGGGCGGCCTCGGGTTCCATCTTGAACAGCAGGGCACGGGCGAGCGGGTAGGGCAGCAGAGGCATTGGATAATTCCGGATCAACAGCGCCGGATTTTCTCCCATGACGACACCTACCCCCCCAAACCCTTCCGCCCCTTCGCAAGACGAACTCAAGACCCTGGTCGGCCGTGCCGCGCTGGCCTATGTGGTGCCGGGCCAGATCGTCGGTGTCGGCACCGGCTCCACGGTCAACAAGTTCATCGACGCGCTGGCGGAAATGAAGGACCTGATCCCGGGCGCGGTGTCCAGTTCGGTCGCCAGCACCGAGCGCCTGCTGGCCCTGGGCATCAAGGTGTTCGACGCCAACGAGGTCGAGTCGCTGGCGGTGTACATCGACGGTGCCGACGAGATCGACGCCAAGGGCTACATGGTCAAGGGCGGCGGTGCAGCCCTCACGCGCGAGAAGATCGTGGCGGCGCTGGCGAAGCAGTTCGTCTGCATCGCCGACGCTTCCAAGATGGTGGACGCGCTGGGTGCGTTCCCGCTGCCGGTGGAAGTGATCCCGATGGCCACTGCCCGCATCACCCGCGCGTTCGCCGCCAGGGGCGCCCAGGCCACGGTCCGCCTGAAGGACGGCCAGGCGCTGGTCACCGACAACGGCCAGCACATCCTCGACGTGCGCGGCCTGAAGATCACCGACCCTCTGGCCTTCGAGTCGGAAGTCAACCAGTGGCCGGGCGTGGTGACGGTAGGTGTGTTCGCCCACCAGCGCGCCCATGTCTGCCTTCTGGCCACGCCCGCCGGCGTGCAGACGCTGGCGTTTTAAACGCGCTTCAGAACTGGATGCCGGCCGGGTTGCGGGCCGGCGCTGACGGTGCCGGGTTTGCGGCACGGGGTGCCGCGCCGGCCGTGGCCGCCGGAGCGCGCACCGGCGTCGAGGCGACCAGCGGTGACGCGGCCGGCTCGCGGTAGTTGGCTGGCAGTTGCGTCTGCGCAGGGTAGGCCGCCGCGTCCAGATATTGCGTCCATTCGACGGGAGAGAAACCCTGCAGCGCCTGGCTTCCGATGGTGGCGTAAGGCACGTTGTTGCCGCCGCTGATGCGTTCGAAAGCCTCGGAGTCGGCCGCCGTGCCTAGCGTCTTTTCGAGGAAGGGAACACCGCGACCGCGCAGCAGTGCACGCGCCGAATCGCAGGCGCCGCAGCCTGCGGCGGAATACAGCGTCACCGGATAACGCTGCACTGCCAGGCGCAATTCGTAGGGCAGCACGCTGGTGTTGATGGCGGGCGCGGCCGGTACATCGACCACCGTGGCTGCCGCGCCCGGCGCGCGGTCGGCAGTGGTGGGCGCGGGGCGGTCGGAGTAGGTCACCCGGCCGTCCGCACCGACGATACGGAACACCTGCTGCGCCTGCGCGCCGGCAACCGCCAGCAAAAACAGGCCGCCGGCGATTCCCAGGCAACGTGGGGCCAGCGTCTTTTTCACTGGACCGCCGCGGCCGGGCTCATGCCCTGGTGGCGCAGGAGCGCGTCGATGGTCGGCGCCCGGCCACGGAAGGCCTTGAACGATTCCATCGCAGGCCGACTGCCGCCGGATTCGAGAATCGCCTCGCGGTAGCGGCGGCCGGTGGCGGCATCGGGCTGGCCGTCGGCTCCGGCGCTTTCCTCGAATGCCGCGTAGGCATCGGCGCTCAGCACCTCGGCCCACTTGTAGCTGTAATAACCGGCGGCATAACCGCCCGCGAAGATGTGGCTGAAGGTATGCACCGTGCGGCTGAACTCGGGCGCCTGCAGCACGGCGACTTCGTCACGCACCGACTTGAGCAGGGGCATGAAGTCGTCCTCCGGATTGTGTTGCGAATGCAGCAGCATGTCGAACAGCGAGAACTCGACCTGCCGCAAAGTGCCCAGGCCGCTCTGGAAATTCTTGGCCTTGAGCATCTTGTCGAAAAGCTCGCGCGGCAGCGGTTCGCCGGTATCGGCATGGGCGGTCATGTGGCGCAGCACATCCCATTCCCAGACGAAGTTCTCCATGAACTGGCTCGGTAGTTCGACGGCATCCCATTCGACGCCGTTGATGCCGGACACATCGTGTTCGTTCACTTGCGTGAGCATGTGCTGCAGGCCGTGGCCGAACTCATGGAACAGGGTGATGACATCGTCGTGGGTGAGCATCGGCGGCTTGCCGTTGATGCCTTCGCCAAAGTTGCACACCAGTTGTGCAACGGGCGTCTGCAGCTTTCCGGTGTCGGGTCGCAGCCAGCGGGCGCGCACGTCGTCCATCCAGGCGCCACCACGCTTGCCGGCACGGGCCGAAGGGTCGAGATAGAACTGACCGACCAGTGTGGGTGCATGGCCGTCTGAGCGGGCGCGTTCGATGCGATAGAACTCCACCGACGGATGCCAGACGGGCGCCTGGTCACGGCGGATCTGAACGTCGAACAGCGTTTCGACGATCTTGAACAGGCCGGCCAGCACCTTCGGAGCCGGCAGGTATTGCTTGACTTCCTGTTCGCTGAAGGCGTAACGGGCTTCCTTGAATTTCTCGCCGATGAAGGTCCAGTCCCAGGGCTGCGGATCGGTCAGGCCCATGTTTTCGGCGGCGAAAGCCCGCATGTCTGCGATGTCCTGCTCGCCGTAAGGCTTGGCGCGCTGGGCCAGGTCCTTCAGGAAGGCGATGACTTCGGCCGGCGATTCGGCCATCTTGGGCACTACCGAGACTTCTGCGAAGTTGTTGTAGCCCAGCAGGCGGGATTCTTCCTGGCGCAGCGCCAGGATTTCGCGAATGAGGGCGCTGTTGTCGAACTTGCGCTGTTCTTCGGTGCCGATGTCGCTGGCCCGGGTGACGTAGGCGGTGTAGAGCTTGCGGCGCAGTTCGGAGTTCTTTGCGAACTGCATCACCGGCAGATAGCTCGGCATCTTGAGGGTAAGTTTGTAGCCTTCCTTGCCATCGGATTCCGCGGCGGCGCGGGCGCCCTGCAGCGAGTCGTCCGGCAGGCCGTCGACCTCTTCGGCGGTGGCGTAGTAGGCGAACGCGTCGGTGGCGTCGAGCGCGTTTTCGCTGAACTTCTGGCTCAATTCGGCCTGGCGCTCCTGGATCGCGGCAAACCTTTCGCGGGCCGCGCCCTGCAGTTCGGCGCCCGACAGCACGAAATTGCGCATGGCGTTCTTGTGGGCCTGGCGTTGTTCGGCGTCGAGGGTCGAGGTGTCCACCGCCTTGTATTTGGCATACAGGCGTTCGTCTGCGCCCAGTCGTGTAAAGAACTCGGTGATGCCGGGCATGGCCGCGTTGTAGGCGGCGCGCAGTTCGGGGGTGTCGGCCACAGCGTTGAGGTGGCCCACCGTTCCCCAGGCGCGGCCCAGGCGTTCGGTGGCGACGTCCAGCACCTTGGCGATGGCGCTCCAGTCGGATGGAAAGTCGGGGGCGGTGACGACCTCGAGTGCCTGCCCGGCTTCGGCCATCAGCTGGTCGGTGGCGGGGCCGACGTCTTCAGGACGCACGCGGTCGAACAGGGGGAGGTCGGAGAAGTCGAGGAGGGCATTGGTCATGCCCTCGATTTTGCGTCAGCTCGCCCGGCTTCAAGCCCCCGGGCAATAGATGCTGACAATGTTGGCGATCGGACCTGACTCAACCTGCCTTGCGTTCGGCGGCCTCGATGGTGTTGACCAGCAGCATGGTGATGGTCATGGGGCCGACACCGCCGGGCACCGGGGTGATGTAGCCGGCCACTTGCGACACACCGGCGAAGTCGACGTCGCCGCAGAGCTTGCCGGCGTCGTCGCGATTCATGCCCACATCGATGACGACCGCCCCGGGTTTCACCATGTCGGCGGTCAGCACGTTTCTTTTGCCGACGGCGGCGACGATGACGTCGGCCTGGCGGGTCATGGCGCCCAGGTCGGCGGTGGCGCTGTGGCAGATGGTGACGGTGGCGCTTTTCGCCAGCAGCATCAGGGCCATGGGTTTGCCCACGATGTTGCTGCGGCCGATGACCACCGCATGTTTGCCGCGCAGGTCGTAGCCGATGGATTCGAGCATCTTCATGCAGCCATAGGGCGTGCAGGGCCAGAAGCCGGGAGTGCCGGTCATCAGCGCGCCGGCCGACGCGACATGGAAACCGTCAACGTCCTTCTCGGGTGAGATCGCTTCAATCACCTTCTGTGCGTCGATGTGGGGCGGCAGCGGCAACTGCACCAGGATGCCGTGGATGGACGGGTCGTTGTTGAGCGCGTCGACACGGGCCAGCAGATCGGCTTCGGTCATGTCGGCGGCGTACTTTTCGAGCACCGAATGCAGGCCGTTTTCTTCGCAGGCCTTGATTTTGTTCCGCACATAGACCTGGCTGGCCGGGCTGTCGCCGACCAGCACGACCGCCAGGCCGGGCGTCACGCCGCGTTCGCGCAGGGCGGCTGCGCGGGTGGCGACATCGGTGCGGAGTTGGCGGGAGAGGGCGTTGCCGTCGATGGTCTGGGCGGTCATGTGAAGAAGGTGAAGAAGTGGGTCGGCAAATGGAAAACGCCCGTATGAACCGAATCAGACGGGCGCTGTGCGGGGCAGTGCGCTGGTCAGCGCGGCATCAGGCTTTGGCGGCTTGCTGCGAGTGGTTCTGGTGGCCCTGGCCGAGGGCGATCTTCAACAGGTCGGCCACGGTGTTGGCATTGAGTTTTTCCATGATGTTGGCGCGGTGCGCTTCCACCGTCTTGATGCTGATGCCGAGGTCGTCGGCGATCTGCTTGTTCAGACGGCCGGCAACGATGCGCTCGAGCACCTGGGCTTCGCGAGAAGTGAGCTTGGCCAGCAAGGCGTCACGGCTGGCGGCATGTTGCGAGTCGGCGAAGAGTTCCTTTGCGCGTTCGAGCATGCGTTCGACCAGGGCGACCAGTTCGTCTTCCTTGAAGGGTTTCTGGATGAAGTCCAGGGCGCCCTTTTTCATGGTGTCCACCGCCATCGGCACGTCGCCGTGGCCGGTGATGAACACGATCGGCAGCGGCGACTTGCGTTCGATGAGTCGGTCCTGCAGTTCGATGCCGCTCATGCCGCCCATGCGGATGTCGACGACGAGGCAGGCGATTTCTCGCGGGTCGTAGCGGGAAAGGAACGATTCGGCGGATTCAAAGCAGCGGACCCGGAAGTCCTTGCCTTCGAGAAGCCATTGCACGGAATCGCGCACGGCCTCGTCGTCGTCCACCACGTATACCGTGCCTTTTTTCGGAATCAAGCTCATGCGGTCACGCCCGGTTTTTGTGGATTGGCTGTGGAGGTGTTGTCTCGGGGCGGCAGCAGCGGAATCCAGAAGGAAAAACGACAGCCGGCCACCTCCGGACCATTGTAGAGGTTCTCCGCATGCATCCGGCCCTGGTGCGACTCCACGATGCTCCGGCAGAGATTCAATCCCATGCCCATGCCTTCGGACTTGGTCGAGAAGAAGGCCTCGAACAGGCGCTCCAGCACTTCGGGCGCCAGGCCGCCGCCGGTGTCCAGCACGGTGAACTCGATGGCCGGCTGCGATTCGACCTGCTTGGGCACCACCCGCAATTCGACGCTCCGGCGTCCGGGCGGCCGACCTGCGTTGTCGACCGATTCGGCCGCATTGCGCATCAGATTGACCAGCACCTGCTCGATCAGGATCGGGTCGACCAGCAGCTGCGGCAGGCGCGCCGCCACGTAGTGCGACAGGCGGATGCTGCGGCGGCGCATCTCGATGTCGGCCAGCTCGACCGCCTCGGCGACCATGGCCTGAACGTCCGACGGGGTGCGATTGGGCTCGCTGCGTTTCACGAAGGCACGGATGCGCTGGATGATTTGGCCCGCGCGCTGTGCCTGGTGCGCGGTCTTGTCGAGCGCCGACAGCAGCATCTGCTGGTCGGTGTTGCCGCTGTTGATGCGGGTGATGAGCCCGCTGCAATAGTTGCTGATGGCGGTCAGCGGCTGGTTGAGTTCGTGGGCCACCGACGACGCCATTTCGCCCATGGTGATCAGGCGGCTGACCGACTGCGCGCGTTCGGCCTGGGCGGCCGCCTGCTCTTCCGCATCGCGGCGGCTGGTGATGTCGGTGGCGATGACCATCTGCGCCAGCCGGCCGTCCACCCAGTTGAGGTAACGCGAGCGCACTTCCAGCCAGCGGCCCAGCGAGGTGACGAATATCTCGGAATTCTCGGTCTGTGCGGCGGTCAGCGAGGTGGTTGGCAAACCGGCCAGGCCATCGACGTCGTCGAGCGTGTCTTCGCCGCTGTCGCCGGTGGTCTGCACGCCGGCCTGGGCCACCATCTGCAGGTGGCCGGTGGTCTCGGAACCGAACCATTGCCGGTACAGCCGGTTCGCGAACAGCAGTTCGTGGCTGCCCAGCGGCGCCACCGACACCGAGGCGTCCAGCGCTTCCAGCACGATGGTGAAACGTTCGTGCGACGCGGTCAGTTGGGCGCGGATGCGGTTGGGCTCGGTAATGTCGGTCATGGAGGTCATCCAGCCGGTCTGTTCGCCGCGCGGGTCGATCAGCGGCGACACGTACAGCCGGGCGTCGAAGATGGTGCCGTTCTTGCGTTTCACCCGCACCTGGAAACCGCCGGGTTTATGGTGGCCGGTGATCTCGTCGTTCAGCACGTTGGCCAGGTGGGCCTGGTCTTCGTCCGGCCAGTGCGAATAGGGCGGCACCTGGCCGACCAGTTCGCTTTCGGCCCAGCCCGTCATCTGGCAGAAGGCGGCGTTGACGTAGGTGATGCGGCTTTCCATGTCGAGTGCCCGCATGCCGGTCAGCACCGAGTTTTCCATGGCCCGCCGGAAATAGGTCTCGGCGATCAGCGCCTGCTGGGCCTGCATGCGGCGCCGGGTGTGGCGCCAGTTGGCGATCAGCATCCAGGCGGTCATGGCGCTCAGCATGCCGACCAGCCAGAAGAAACCGCTGCCCACCACGCCGAGCGACGTCCGGTAGGCCTGGGCATGCAGCACCAGCGCGTTGCCGACCGGCGAAACCGGTACTTCATATGTGATGGATGTCGCGCCGAAGGGCACCAGGCGTTTGGCGCCGGTACGCGGCGCCAGCGGAGTACCGGCGATGGCGCGGCCGTTGCCGTCCTGCAGGGTGACGGCATAACGCGCCAGCACCTCGCTGGGCACGCCGTAGCGCAGCAGGCTGTCGATGGAATATTCGCCCAGCACCACACCCGAGAAGTGGCCCTGCGTGGACAACGGAATCTGCAGCTGCAGCAGCGTGGTCGGCGCAGTGCCGCCGGAGGGCTGCGAATACACCGGCTGCTGCAGGTCGCGGGTCAGGCTGAAGACACCTTCGGTTTCGCCCGGGCGCAAGACTTCGTTTTCGTGGCGCAACTGCGTGGCCGGCAGCGACGGCGCGGCATGGCTGGCGATGACACGGCGGCGTTCGTCGATCCAGGTCAGCGCCTGAACCTCGGGGTACTGGCTGATGAGGGATTCGGAGCGGCTGTTGAACTCCTGCCGGTCGATCTCGCCGTTGGACACATCGCGCGCGATGCGCATGAGCTGTTCCTGCCGTTCCAGCAGCCGCAGGCGCAGACGTTGCTGGGCATATTCGACGTCGCGCCGCACGGCTTCGTGTTCACGTTCGAGTTCCTCGCTGCGCAGGTAGGAAAAGGCGGTCGCGATGGTCGCCAGGAACAGCAGAACGGCGGCCAGCGGCGCCAGCATGGCAAAGCGGTCCTGGCGTTGCGGGCTCTGGCGCTGCCACCAGTGCCTCCAGAGCGCGGCGGCACGGGTCAGGAGCGGGCGAGGGCGCAGTGCGCGGACGGGATGGTTAACCATGGTGCGCAAGTGTAGGCGGCGGGGGTAAAAATCTTATTGCGGTGCAGCATGAAATTTCATTATGTGAAACGAATATGCACCATTCGAAATGGTTGGAAAGTGTGAGAAACTCGCCGCGCCCGTGCCGGATCGGCACCACCTCCATGGAGACAAGCATGTCAGCCCTACCCGACGAATCGATCGGCGCCGCAGCGCGCACCGCGCAGGATTCCGACACCCAGGAAACCCGTGAGTGGACCGACGCGCTCAAAGCCGTCATCGCCAGCGAGGGCCCGGAACGTGCCCATTTCCTGCTGGAAAAACTGCTTGACGAAGCACGCCAGAACAGCATCGACATGCCGTTTTCGGCCAACACGCCCTACGTCAACACCATCCCCACGGACGCCGAGGCACGGACGCCGGGCAATAACGACATCGAAGAGCGCCTGCGCGCCTACATGCGCTGGAACGCCATGGCCATGGTGGTCAAGGCCAACCGCCTGCACCCGGAAGACGGCGGCGACCTGGGCGGCCACATCAGCTCCTTCGCATCGCTGGCAACCATGTTCGGCGCCGGTTTCAACCATTTTTGGCACGCCGAGAGCGAAGGCCACGGCGGCGACCTGCTCTACATCCAGGGCCACAGTTCGCCAGGCATCTACGCCCGCGCCTTCATGGAAGGTCGGCTGACCGAAGAACAGCTGCTGAACTTCCGCCAGGAAGTCGGCGGCAAGGGCCTGTCGAGCTACCCGCATCCCAAGCTGATGCCCGAGTTCTGGCAGTTCCCCACGGTGTCGATGGGCCTCGGCCCGCTGATGGCCATCTACCAGGCCCGTTTCCTGAAGTACCTGCATGCACGCGGCATCGCCGACACCAGCAACCGCAAGGTCTGGGCCTTCCTGGGCGACGGCGAAATGGACGAAGTCGAATCGCTGGGCGCCATCGGTGTGGCCGCCCGTGAAAAGCTCGACAACCTGATCTTCGTGGTGAACTGCAACCTGCAGCGCCTCGACGGCCCGGTGCGTGGCAACGGCAAGATCGTCCAGGAACTGGAAGGCGAATTCCGCGGCGCGGGCTGGAACGTCATCAAGCTGCTGTGGGGCAGTTACTGGGATCCGCTGCTGGCGCGTGACAAGGAAGGCGCCCTCAAGAAGATCATGATGGACACGCTGGACGGCGACTACCAGTCCTTCAAGGCCAACGACGGCGCCTTCGTGCGGAAGAACTTCTTCGGCCGCGATCCGCGCACTCTCGAAATGGTCTCGCACATGAGCGACGAGGACATCTGGCGCCTGCAGCGCGGCGGCCACGATCCGCAAAAGGTGTACGCCGCCTACGACGCCGCCGTGAAGCACGAAGGCCAGCCCACCATCCTGCTGATCAAGACCGTCAAGGGCTTCGGCATGGGCAAGGCCGGCGAGGGCAAGAACACCGCCCACCAGGCCAAGAAGCTGACCGACGAAGACATCAAGACCTTCCGGGATCGTTTCAACATTCCCATTCCGGACGACCAGCTGGCCGACATTCCGTTCTACAAGCCGGCCGACAACACGCCGGAAATGCAGTACCTGCATGCCCGCCGCAAGGAACTGGGCGGCTACCTGCCGCACCGCCGCGTGAAGGCCGACGAGACCATTGCCGTGCCGCCGCTGGAAACCTTCAAGGCCGTGCTCGACGCGACCGCAGAAGGCCGCGAGATCTCGACCACGCAGGCCTATGTGCGGTTCCTGACGACGCTGCTGCGCGACAAGGCCCTGGGCCCGCGCGCCGTGCCCATCCTGGTCGACGAAGCCCGTACCTTCGGCATGGAAGGCCTGTTCCGCCAGATCGGCATCTACAACCAGGCCGGCCAGAACTACACGCCGCAAGACCGTGACCAGGTGTCCTACTACAAGGAAGACATCAGCGGCCAGATCCTGCAGGAGGGCATCAACGAAGCCGGCGGCATGGCCAGCTGGATCGCCGCCGCCACCTCGTACTCGACGAACAACCGCATCATGGTGCCGTTCTACGTGTACTACTCGATGTTCGGTTTCCAGCGCATCGGCGACCTGGCCTGGGCGGCCGGCGACATGCAGGCGCGCGGTTTCCTGCTGGGCGGCACCTCGGGCCGCACCACGCTGAACGGCGAAGGCCTGCAGCACGAAGACGGCCACAGCCACATCCTGGCCGGCACCATTCCGAACTGCATCAGCTACGACCCGACCTTCGCGCACGAAGTGGCCGTCATCCTGCATCACGGCCTGGTGCGGATGGTCGAGAAGCAGGAAAACGTCTATTTCTACCTGACGCTGCTGAACGAGAACTACGCCATGCCGGGCCTCAAGGAAGGCACCGAAGAGCAGATCATCAAGGGCATGTACCTGTGCAAGGAGTCCATCCTCGCCAAGGGCCCCAAGGTGCAACTGCTGGGTTCCGGCACCATCCTGCGCGAAAGCATTGCGGCGCAGGAGCTGCTGGCGAACGACTGGGGTGTTTCCGCCGACGTGTGGAGCTGCCCGAGCTTCAACGAACTGACTCGTGAAGGCCAGGACGCCGACCGCTGGAACCTGCTGCACCCGACCGACAAGGCACGTGTGCCGTTCGTGGCGCAGCAGCTGGGCAAGAGCGAAGGCCCGGTGGTCGCATCGACCGACTACATGAAGGCCTATGCCGAACAGATCCGTCCGTTCGTGCCGGCCGGCCGCACCTACCGCGTGCTGGGCACCGACGGTTATGGCCGCAGCGATTTCCGCAGCGAACTCCGCAAGCATTTCGAGATCAACCGCCACTACATCGTGGTCGCGGCCCTCAAGTCGCTGGCGGACGACGGCAAGCTGCCGGCCACCAAGGCCGCCGAAGCCATCGCCAAGTACGGCATCGATGCCGACAAGCTGAACCCGCTCTACGCTTAAGTATCCGGAGACTCACGATATGGCATTGGTGGAAGTAAAAGTCCCGGACATCGGCGACTTCAAGGACGTCGCGGTCATCGAGCTGCTGGTCAAGCCGGGCGACACCGTCGCGGCCGACCAGTCGCTGATGACGGTCGAATCGGACAAGGCCTCGATGGAAATCCCGTCGTCGGCTGCCGGTGTCCTGAAGGAACTGAAAGTCAAGATCGGCGACACGGTCAACATCGGCGACCTGATCGCGATGCTCGAGTCGGATGCGGCCGCCGCACCGGCGAGCGCACCCGCCGCGCCTGCACCGGCACCGGCAGCAGCGGCTCCGGCTCCGGCTCCGGCAGCAGCCGCGCCTGCACCGGCGGCTGCTCCGGCAGCGCCGGCCGGCCCGGTCGACGTGAAGGTTCCCGACATCGGTGACTTCAAGGACGTCTCGGTCATCGAACTGCTGGTCAAGCCGGGCGACACTGTCGCGGCCGACCAGTCGCTGATCACCGTCGAATCCGACAAGGCCTCGATGGAAATCCCATCGTCGGCTGCCGGCGTTTTGAAGGAACTCAAGGTCAAGGTCGGTGATGTGGTGAACATCGGTGACCTGATCGCCGTCCTCGAAGGCAGCGCGGCTGCTGCGCCTGCGTCAGCGCCGGCTCCCTCCGCCGCGGCCCCTGCACCGGCCGCTGCTGCAGCCGCACCCGCTGCGGACGCATCGCTGGCAAGCCAGCCGGTGGAGCGCACCGACCCGAACGCCAAGCTGCCGGCGCATCAGCCGGTCGCGCCTACCGGTGCGCTGCCCCACGCATCGCCGTCGGTCCGCAAGTTCGCCCGCGAACTCGGCGTGCCGCTGGAAGAGGTCAAGGGTTCCGGCACCAAGGGCCGGATCACCCAGGAAGACGTGCAGTCCTTCACCAAGGCGGTGATGAGCGGCGCGACCGCCACCAAGGCTTCGGCGGCGAAGGCGCCCGCCGCTTCCGGTGGCGGCGACGGCGCAGCCCTCGGCCTGATCCCCTGGCCGAAGGTCGACTTCGCCAAGTTCGGCGCGGTCGAACGCAAGGACCTGTCGCGCATCAAGAAGATCAGCGGCGCCAACCTGCACCGCAACTGGGTGATGATTCCGCACGTCACCAACAACGACGAAGCCGACATCACCGAACTCGAAGCTTTCCGTGTCTCCACCAACAAGGAGAACGAGAAGAGCGGCGTCAAGGTGACGATGCTGGCCTTCGTCATCAAGGCGGTGGTCGCGGCGCTCAAGAAGTTCCCCGAGTTCAATACCAGCCTCGACGGCGACACCCTGGTCTACAAGCAGTACTTCAACATCGGCTTCGCGGCGGACACGCCCAACGGCCTGGTGGTCCCGGTGCTGAAGGATGCCGACAAGAAGGGCATCCTGCAGATCAGCCAGGAAATGGGCGAACTGGCCAAGAAGGCGCGCGACGGCAAGCTGGGCGGCGGCGACATGCAGGGCGGTTGTTTCTCGATCAGCTCGCTGGGCGGCATCGGCGGCACCCACTTCACACCCATCATCAACGCACCCGAAGTGGCCATCCTGGGTCTCTCCAAGGGCCAGATGAAACCGGTGTGGGACGGCAAGCAGTTCGTGCCCAAACTGATGCTGCCGCTGAGCCTGTCGTACGACCATCGGGTCATCGACGGTGCCTCGGCCGCGCGCTTCAACGCGTACCTCGGTTCGCTGCTGAGCGACCTGCGTCGCATCACCCTCTGACGACATGACGACCGTCGTCGTCGTTCGTAAAAACGGCCAGGTCGCCCTGGCCGCCGATACGCTGGTGACCTTCGGCGACACCCGCCTGAAGCACCGCTTCGAAGACAACTCGAAGATCTTCGCCCTTGAAACCCCGGTGGGGCTCACCTATGTCGGCATGGCCGGCACGGTGGCGCACTTCCCGGTGCTGCGCAAGGCGCTCGCGTCGCTGGCGCCCGAACTGCGCCTGTTCGGCAGCAAGGACGAGATCTTCGACACGTTTTCACGCCTGCATCCGGTGCTGAAAGACCAGTTCTTCCTGCAGACCAAGGAAGACGACAACGACCCCTACGAGTCGAGTCAGTTCAGTGTGCTGATTGCCAACCCGGCCGGCATCTTCGGGCTTTACAGCTATCGCGAAGTCTTCGAATTCAAGGAATTCTGGGGCATCGGATCGGGCCGCAGCTTTGCGCTCGGCGCCATGCACGCGGCTTACGGCAAGGCGAAGACCGCGCGCGAGATCGCCCAGGCCGGCGTCGATGCCGGCTGCGAGTTCGACCGCAATTCCGAAGGTCCGGTCAACCTCTTCACCCTCAAATTGAAAGCTGCCAAATGAGCCAGCAAGACATCGCCGTCCCGGACATCGGCGACTTCAAGGATGTGCCGATCATCGAGATCCTGGTGAAGGTCGGCGACACCATCGCCGTCGACCAGTCGCTGGTCACCGTCGAGTCGGACAAGGCTTCGATGGAAATCCCTTCGTCGGCTGCCGGCGTGGTGAAGGAAATCAAGGTCAAGATCGGTGACACGGTCAGCCAGGGCAGCGTTCTGCTGAGCATCGAGGCCAGCGGTGCCGCAGCAACTCCGGCTCCGGCTGCCGCTGCTGCGTCCGCACCGGCGCCCGCTGCCCCCGTGCCTGCGCAAGCCGCTGCCGCCTCCGCAGCGCCCAAGGCATCGGGTCCCGTGTCCGACAAACCTGACGCCGACTACGACGTGGTCGTCATCGGTGGCGGCCCCGGTGGTTATTCGGCCGCCTTCCGGGCTGCAGACCTGGGCCTGAAGGTCGCCATCGTCGAGCGTTACGCCACGCTGGGCGGCGTCTGCCTGAACGTGGGTTGCATTCCGTCGAAGGCGCTGCTGCACGTGGCGGCGGTGATGGACGAGGTGAAACACTTCGCCGACCTGGGCGTGAGTTTCAGCGAACCGACGGTCGACATCACCAAGCTGCGCACCCACAAGGAAAAGGTCATCGGCAAGCTGACCGGCGGCCTGGGCCAGATGGCCAAGATGCGCAAGGTCACCATCCTGCGCGGCCTGGCAGCCTTCACCGGCGCCCATACTCTTGAAGTGGCCGAGACATCGGGCACAGCACAGGAAAAGACCGGCAAGACCCAGTCCGTGAGTTTCCGCCGCGCCATCATCGCGGCCGGATCGCAGGCCGTGCGCCTGCCTTTCCTGCCGGATGATCCGCGTATCGTCGACTCCACCGGCGCGCTGGCGCTGGCAGCGGTGCCCAAACGCATGCTGATCGTCGGCGGCGGCATCATCGGCCTCGAAATGGGCACGGTGTATTCCTCGCTGGGCGCCCGTCTCGACGTGGTCGAGATGTTGGACGGCCTGATGCAGGGCGCCGACCGCGACCTGGTGAAGGTCTGGCAGAAGTTCAACGCACCGCGCTTCGACAACATCATGTTGAAGACCAAGACGGTCGGCGCCAAGGCGACCGAAGCCGGCATCGAGGTCACCTTCGAGGGCGAGGGTGCTCCGAAGGAGCCGCAGGTCTATGACCTGGTGCTGCAGGCCGTCGGCCGCACGCCGAACGGCAAGAAGGTCGGCGCGGACAAGGCCGGCGTCGAAGTGACCGACCGCGGTTTCATCGACGTCGACATCCAGCTGCGCACCAATGTCGGCCACATCTTCGCTATCGGCGACCTGGTCGGCCAGCCGATGCTGGCGCACAAGGCGGTACACGAAGGCCATGTGGCGGCCGAAGTCATCGCCGGCGAATTGCTGGGCGACAAGGAACTGGCAGCGACGGTGTTCGACGCACGGGTGATCCCGAGCGTGGCGTACACCGACCCCGAAGTGGCATGGGTCGGCCTGACGGAAGACCAGGCCAGGGCGCAGGGCATCAAGGTCGAGAAGGGCCTGTTTCCGTGGGCGGCTTCGGGCCGGGCCATTGCCAACGGTCGCGACGAAGGTTTCACCAAGCTGCTGTTCGACGCCGAGACGCATCGCATCCTGGGCGGCGGCATCGTCGGCACCCATGCGGGCGACATGATCGGCGAGATCGCGCTGGCCATCGAGATGGGCGCGGATGCGGTCGATATCGGTCGCACCATCCATCCGCATCCGACGCTGGGCGAAAGCATCGGCCTGGCAGCGGAAGTGGCTCACGGCAGCTGCACCGACGTGCCTCCGCCGCGCAAGAAGTAAGGCTTCGGCCGTCCCGTTCAGAAAACCCGGTCCCGCCGGGTTTTCTGCTTTTTGGCCTAGTCGGTGGGCGCTTTGTAGACCCGCAGGCGATGACCGTCCGGATCGCAGGCCAGCATCATGTAGCCGCGCATGGACGCCATCAGGTGCGGCGGTTCGACAATGGTGACGCCGAGCCGGCACCAGGTCCGATGGATCTCGTCGACATCGGACTTTTCAGAAACGCTGAAGGCCAGTTCGAAACCGCCGGATGGTGTTGCCTCCGGCTTTACGAGTGCGCGCTGCCAAAGGCATATGCGGGCACCTGATTCCTGGAGGATCATGGCCAGGCCCGGCATGAACGTGATGGCTTCGCGGCCTAGAAGCTTTTGATAGAAGGTGATGCTCGTCTGGAGGTCGTCCACATACAGCGTGGTGACATTGGCTTCCAGCATGGTTGTTCCTCTAGGCGTATTGAGCGCCGAGCTTCGGCCAGCTGAATATGGCCGTCAATCCGTAATCGTCCGGAAAATAAAAAGCCCGGCTGAACCGGGCTCTTGCTCGCTGCAGGACACGCTGCTTAACGGGTCGCTGGCAGGTTGGCTGCTGCGCTGATTGCATTGGCGGTGGCTTCGTCGCCACCTTCTACGCGGCGAGCGCCGTCGAAGCGATTGTTCCAGTAGCTGATGCCCATGTCTTCGACGCGGACCTTGGCGCCTGGCTTGGGTGCATGGATGAACTTGTTGTCGCCGACATAGATGCCCACATGGCTGAAGGCGCGGCGCATGGTGTTGAAGAACACCAGGTCGCCAGGCTTGAGTTCGCTGCGGTCGATCTTTTGCGTGGCGGCTGCCTGCTCGTTGGCACGGCGGGGGAGCATCAGGCCGACGGTCTGTTCGTAGATGGTGCGGACGAAACCGCTGCAGTCGACACCGTTTTCGCTGCTGCCACCGCGCCGGTAAGGCACGCCGATGAAACCCATCGCGTTGACCACCAGGTCGGAAGCGCGTTCGGTGACCGATTGCCGCACTTCACGCAGATGGGACATCAGCCCCTTCTGCGCCAGAAGAGAGTCCATGTCGTCGGCCTGACCGGTGGAGGAGGGAGCGGCGTTCGCCAGGGCGGCGGCAAACGACAACAACACTGCGCATAGGGCTTTCTTCTGCATGGGGACGGAGGTTAACGTCAGTGCGGTCCTACGTCAAGGATAGTTACATGCTCTCAGTCATCGGTTATCGTCAAGCGCACAACAAGAGGTTTTTGCAAAAAAGCGACGGAACAGAGGGCTATCGGTGCGAATTTTTTCCCCTATCTGGTGTGTCGGTCCGCTTGTCAGCCTTTTCCTGGTGCATTCGGCGCTAGCGGCCGACACCCGGGTGAAGGCCACCACCGTGGCAGACGGCCTGCGTTCTCCGTGGGCAGTGGCATTCTTGCCGGGTGCGCAGTACCTGGTGACCGAACGTCCGGGGGCGATGCGCGTTATTGGTGCAAACGGCAAGGTTGGCGCGCCGCTGAGCGGCGTGCCGGCCGTGGCCGCAGCCGGCCAGGGCGGCTTGCTCGATGTGGTGACGGACAGCGATTTCAACCGCAACAGCCGGATATTCTTCTGTTATTCGGAGCCCGGCGAAGGCGGCACCAACGGCACTGCCCTGGCGACTGCCAAGCTTTCGCGCAAGCAGGACGCGCTGGAAGAGGTCACGGTGATCTTCCGCCAGGCACCCAAGGTCGACAGCAGCGCGCACTTCGGATGCCGCATCGTCGAAGGCACCGACGGAAATCTCTGGCTGACGCTCGGCGAACGTTTCAGCCACAAGGAAGACGCGCAGAAACTGGACAACCATCTCGGCAAGATCGTGCGGATCGAAAAAGACGGTTCGATTCCCAAGGGCAACCCTTTTGTCAACCGGCCGGGCGCCAGGCCGGAGATATGGAGCTACGGCCACCGCAACCTGCAGGGCGCGACCCTGGGACCGGACAGTCGCCTCTGGACCCACGAGCACGGCCCGCAAGGCGGCGACGAGATCAACCTTCCGCAGGCCGGCCGCAACTATGGCTGGCCGGTCATCACCTTCGGCGAGAACTACGGCGGCGGCAGGATCGGCGCCGGCATCACGGCACAGGAAGGCATGGAACAGCCCCTGTACCAGTGGACGCCTTCCATCGCGCCTTCCGGCATGGCATTCGTCACCAGCCTGCGTTACGGCAACGCCTGGCGCGGCAACCTGTTCGTCGGTTCGCTCAAGTTCCAGTACCTCGACCGCATCGAGCTGTCGGGCGGCAAGGTGGTGAAGCAGGAAAAGCTGCTCGCAGACCTGAAGGAACGCATCCGCGATGTGCGCCAGGGACCGGACGGCCTGCTCTACCTGCTGACCGACAACCCTCGCGGCCGGCTGCTGCGGGTGGACCCGGTCAAGTGATGCGCAGGGCTGGGTTCTAATCGCGGCCACTTTTTTCAGGTTCTCAGGTCATATCCCATGCTGCTCGACGTCTCCGAATCCCAACTCGTCCTGATCGACTATCAGGCCCGCCTGATGCCCGCCATGGCCGACGCCGCCGGCGCGCTGGCCAACGCCGCACGCCTGGCCGAGGCCGCGCAGCTGCTCGACGTGCCGGTGTGGGGCACCGAGCAGAACCCGTCCAGGCTGGGACCGTTGCCACCCGAGCTGCGTGACCGCTGCCAGCGGGTGCTGGCCAAGATGGAGTTCAGCGCCTGCGCCGAAGGCCTGTCCGAATGGCTGCGCCCGCCCGCCAGGCCGCCGCAGGGCAACGCCCGCAGCCTGCCGCGCCACCTGCAGAAACCGCAGGCCGAGCAGGGCGGCGGCCGGGGCATGATCGTGGTGGCCGGCTGCGAGGCGCACATCTGCCTCATGCAGACGGCGCTCGACCTGCTGGGCGACGAATTCGACGTCTGGGTGGTGACCGATGCCTGCACCTCGCGCACCGACCGCAACCGCGATGCCGCATTCGACCGCCTGGCGGGTGCCGGCGCCGAGCTGGTGACCACCGAAATGGTGCTTTTCGAATGGCTGGGCGGTGCCGAGCACCCGCTGTTCAAGCAGGTACAAGCCCTGATCAAATAAGGCGTCCGACGTCAGCGCGGCGCAAGAAGCTCTCCAATAATCGGCTGAAGAACAACAGCCGGCGGCGCTGCGCATCAGTAAGCGCTCGCGCGGCATTCGGAGACAGCCGCCATGATTCCAGCCATCCCGACATCGCCCGCCGCCGCGGGAGGCGTCTTCGCCGACTTCCACCGTCGATCCATCGATGACCGCGATGCCTTCTGGGCCGAGCAATCGCAGCTGATCGACTGGCACCAGAAGCCGCAGCGCATCTGCGACCACGACCGGCCGCCATTCACCCGCTGGTTCGTCGGCGGCACCACCAACCTGTGCCACAACGCGATCGACCGGCATCTCGCCACCCGTGCCGACCAGCCGGCGCTGATCGCGGTCTCGACCGAAACCGCCACCGAACGCAGCTACAGCTACGAACAGCTGCATGCCGAGGTGCAGACCATGGCGTCGGCCCTGCGTTCGCTGGGCGTGGGCCTTGGCGACCGGGTGCTGATCTATATGCCGATGGTGGCCGAGGCGGTCTTCGCCATGCTGGCCTGCGTGCGGCTGGGAGCCCTGCATACGGTGGTGTTCGGCGGTTTTGCGTCGGCCGCACTGGCCTCGCGCATCGACGATGCGGAACCGAAAGTGATCGTCAGCGCCGACGCCGGCTCGCGCGGCAAACGTGTCATTCCTTTCAAGCCCTTGCTGGACGAGGCCCTGCGCTTGTCGAAACACCGGCCTGCGCACCTGCTGCTGATCGACCGCGGCCTGGCGCCCATGCCGATGACGGCCGGCCGTGACCTGGCCTGGTGCGATCTGCGCGCCTTTCACGTCGGCGCCGAGGTGCCTTGCGCCTGGGTCGAGGCCACGCATCCCAGCTATACGCTCTACACCAGCGGCACCACCGGCAAACCCAAGGGGGTGCAGCGCGACACCGGCGGATACGCGGTGGCGCTGGCGGCCAGCATGCGGCACATCTTCGATGCCCGGGCCGGCCAGACCTTCTTCTGCACCAGCGACATCGGCTGGGTGGTCGGGCACAGCTACATCGTCTATGGCCCATTGATCGCCGGCATGACCACCATCCTGTACGAGGGCCTGCCGACCCAGCCGGACCCGGCGGTGTGGTGGCAGCTGGTGCAGCGCCACGGCGTGACCCACATGTTCTCGGCGCCCACCGCCATCCGGGTGCTGCGCCGGCAAGACCCGGCATATCTCCAGCGCCACGACTTATCGAGCCTGAAAGCGCTTTGGCTGGCCGGCGAACCCCTGGACGAACCGACTGCTCGCTGGATCGGAGATGCCCTGGGCATTCCGGTGGTGGACAACTACTGGCAGACCGAAAGCGGCTGGCCGATCATGACCGTCGCCAACGGCGTGGAGCGTTCGCCGGGCCGTATCGGCAGCCCGGGCGTGCCCATGTACGGTTTCGATGTGCGGCTGGTGGACGAGGCCACCGGCGAAGACCTGGTCGGCCACGGGCGCAAGGGTGTGATAGCCATCGAGGGTCCGCTGCCGCCGGGTTGCATGCAGACGGTGTGGCGCGACGACGCCCGTTTCGAGCGCACCTATTGGCAGAGCGTGCCCGGCCGTTTTGTCTACAGCACCTTCGACTGGGGTGTGCGCGACGAGGCGGGTTACTGGAGCATTCTCGGCCGCACCGACGACGTGATCAACGTCGCCGGGCACCGGCTGGGCACACGCGAGATCGAGGAAGTCGTTTCCGGCCATGCCGGTGTCGCCGAAGTGGCCGTGGTCGGCGTGGCCGATGCCGTCAAGGGGCAGACCGCGATGGCGCTGGTGGTGCCGCGCGATGCGGCCGCGCTGTCGGATGCCGCAGCGTCGGCGCAACTCGAGGCCTCGGTGCTGAAACATGTCGACTCGCAGCTCGGCGCGATCGCCCGGCCGGCCCGGGTGCTGTTCGTCGGCGCGCTGCCCAAGACGCGCAGCGGCAAGCTGCTGCGCCGCGCCATCCAGGCGGTGTTCGAAGGCCGTGACACCGGTGACCTCAGCACTCTCGAGGATCCGGCCGCACTGCAACAGGTGCGTGACGCAGTGGTCCAGGCCCGGGCCTGAGCCCGCCACAATCCACGAATGACCTTTTCCGAAACCTCCGGCCCGCAGCGGCTGGCCTATGCGGCGATCACCTTCGTGGTGGTCGCCTTGTTGCCGCTTCCCATCGCATGGCCGGCGCGCGGCTTGATGGCCTGGATCGCGGCGGCTGCCGTCGACCTGGGCCTGGCGGCCTTGCTGGCCAGCGGCTTCGATGCCGGCCGCATTCGCCAGCGCGCCAAGGTGCAGGACGAGTCGATGGCGGTGCTGTTCATGGTGATGGTGGTGGCGGTGTGCGCCAGCGTGGCGGCCATCGTGCTGCTGCTGAGCCATGCCAAGAGCCTGCCGCCTGGCGAACGGGTGCTGCAGCTCGTGCTTTCGGCGCTGGCTCTGGCGGCTTCGTGGCTGTGGATCCACACCCTGTTCGCCTTCCATTACGCCCACCGCTACTACCAGGGCGAGGACGTGAAGGCCGACAACGCGGCCGACAGCGCCGGCCTGGATTTTCCGGGCACCGCAGACCCGGACTATTTCGATTTCCTGTACCAGGCGCTGGTGGTCGGCATGACCTCGCAGGTGTCCGACGTGCAAGTTACGACTTCGTCGATGCGGCGGCTGACGGCCGCGCATGGGCTGCTGTCTTTCGTTTTCAACGTGGTGCTGCTGGCGCTGGGCATCAACGCTTTGGCTTCCGCCTTGTAGCTCCTCAGACCTCGCGCGGCGCCGGCAGCCGCACCAGTCCGCTGGCCAGCACCGTGCCGGCCAGCACCACCAGCCCGCCGACGACCATCGCGCCGGTGATCGGTTCGCCGAGCAGCACCGCACCGTAAAGCAGTGCGAACACGGGAATCAGATAGGTCACCGCCATGGCACGCGCCGGCCCGGCCCGCACGATCAGCCGGAAATACAGCAGGTAGGCGAAGGCCGAACAGAGCAGGGCCAGCGCCACGACGGCAAGCCAGGCGCCGGCGCCCGGCATGCGGGTCGGCCAGGTCAGCGCGGTCGGCACGGCCAGCACCAGCGTCGCGCCGGCCAGGCTGCCGGCGGTGCTGAACAGCGGCGACATGCCTCCCAGGTGGCGCCGGGCCATCGGAGCGGCCAGGCCGTAGCAGAGCGTGGCGCCCAGGCAGGCCAGCACCGGCACCAGCGCGGCGGCGCCTTCCAGCCGGCCGCCCGCGTGGGCGATCAGCGCCACGCCACCGAAACCCACCGCCAGGCCGATGCAGCGCGACACATTGGGCCGGTCGCCCAGCCAGAGCCAGGTGACCAGCGCGCCGAACAGCGGCGCGGTGGCGTTGAGGATGGAGGTGAGACCGGTCGACTGGTGCAGCACCGCATAGGAAAACAGGGCGAACGGGATGCCCGAATTGAGCATGCCGATCAGCAGCAGCCAGCCCCAGCGGCGGGCGGTCATGCCATCCTCCGGACGCTTCAGCCAGAGCGCCGGTGCCAGCACCAGCGCGGCCAGGCCGACCCGCACGCCGGCGGTGGCGAAAGGGCCGAACTCGGTCGCACCCATGCGCATGAACAGAAAGGATGCGCCCCAGATGGCGGCCAGAGCAAAGAATTCGAAGGCCCAGCCATGTCGGTTGTCGTTCATGCGATCTCCGGCAAGCGGGCCTGGCGTTGCTCCAGTTCGAGGAGCGCGGACTTGCGTGTCAGCCCGCCGGCATAACCGGTCAGTGCCCCGTGCATGCCGACGACGCGATGGCATGGCACCAGGATCGACACCGGATTGCGGCCGACGGCGCTGCCGACCGCCCGCACCGCATGCGGCCGGCCGGTGGCGGTGGCCAGCGCGCTGTAGCTGCAAGTGCGTCCGTGTTCCAGCTTCAGCAGGCCGTCCCAGATGGCGTGCTGGAAAGCGGTGGCCGCCGGCAGGTCCAGCGGGATGTCGAAGCGGTCCAGCCGGCCGGCGAAGTAGGCCGCCAGCTGCTGTTCCGCCAGGTCCAGCACCGCATGCGGGCCGTCCTGGCGCGGCCAGCCATCGGCCGCGTCGAGCGCGGCAGGGCGGTACTTGTGATCGTCGAACCACAGGCCGCTCAGGCCGCGCGGCGTGGCCGCGAGGTCGATGGCGCCGAGTGGGCTGGTCCAGCGGCGCTGGACGGTGTCTGCTGCATATTTCATTGTTGTCTTCCAGGAAATTCGGTTGCCGGTGGAGGGCTGCCGTGCCAGGCCCGCAGCACCGCATAACTCCGCCAGGGCCGCCAGGCCTGCGATGCGTCGATGGCAGCCTGCGCCGGCTTCTTCGCGCCGCGCACACCGAGGGCCTTCTGCAGCGCCACGTCGCCGGCCGGGAAAGCGTCCGGCCAGCGTAGCGCACGCATGGCGATGTATTGGGCGGTCCAGTCGCCGATGCCGGGCAGGGCGCGCAGCGCGGCCATGGCCGGTTCGGGCGCATCGCCCGGCCGCAGGCTCAGCCGGCCGGCCTCCACCTCACGCGCCAGCGCCACGATGGCAGCCTGGCGTTGCCGCACGATGCCCAGGCCGCCCAGCACGTCGCCATCGGCCAGCGCCAGGGTCTCTGCATCGGGGAACAGATGGGTCACGCCTTCAAACGGGGTGTCGATGGGCTTGCCGTAGCGGGCGACCAGCCGGCCGGCCAGCGTGTGGGCAGCGGCCACGGTGACCTGCTGGCCCAGCACGGCGCGGACCGCGAGTTCGAAGCCGTCCAGCGCGCCGGGCACCCGTGCGCCTTCGCTGCCGGGGAAATGCGGCAGCAGCACCGCGTCGATGGCGGCCGGATCGGCATCCAGGTCGAGCAGGGCGCGTGCCTGGTGGATCACGGCAGGCAGGGCCGGGGCCAGGCCGTCTCCGACCCGCAGCAGCACCTGTTGCGCCTCGGTATCGAATGCCAGTTGCAGCCAGCCCATGTGTTGCCTGCCCTGGTGCCCGACCGCCAGTGCGCGGGTCAGCCAGAGGCGGCCGGGCAGCTGTGCATCGGGCATCCAGCTTTCGAGCCCGTGGATTGCCCGGCGCTGCAGGAAGGCCTGCATGCCGGCCGCGTCATACGGCGGTCGCCAGGGCAGCCGCACCGAGATCGCGGCGACCCGGCCCGGGTTTTCGTCCGGACGCTGTTCACGACGCAGCTGGCTGGGGTTCAGCCGGTAATGCTGCAGAAAGGCCGCGTTGAAACGCCGCAGGCTGGCAAAACCGCTGGCCTGTGCCACGGTCGTCACCGGAAGGCGGGTATCGGTCAGCAACTGCTTGGCCGCCAGCAGCCGCCGGGTTTGCAGGTATTGCAGCGCCGACACACCGAACTGCCTGCTGAAGATGCGCCGCAGATGCCGGTCGCTCACGCCCAGGTGTGCCGCCAGCCGCAGCAGCACGCTCGCGCCGGACGGATCCGACCAGGCCTGCGGATCGTCCAGCCAGCGTGCTGCCGCATGGGCCAGCAGGCCGGCGGCGTCGTTGGTGGACCAGACACCGGCGGCTCCGGCCTGGGGTGCCAGCTCGGGCCGGCAGCGCAGGCAGGGCCTGAAACCCGCCTGCTCTGCCTGCGCCGCCAGGGCGAAGAAACGGCAGTTCTCGGGGCGCGGCGTACGCACCCGGCAAACCGGGCGGCAATAGATGCCGGTGCTGGTCACGCCGGTGAAGAAACGGCCGTCGAAGCGTGCATCGTGCGAGGCGAGCGCTCGCCAGCAACCTTCCGGATCGGCAGGGAGATCGGTGGTTTCGATGGCGGCGCTGCTGGTTTGCATGGATCGGATGATACGGAGCGTGCAGTCACCGACCAGCCGTTTTCGGCCATGTGCATGCAGGCTGCGAAACATGTTGGGACGATAGGGCCGGTGTCCCACATCCATCACGGTTTTGCCTGCCTACAATCGGCAGCGTTTTTTCGAAATCCATTCGCAATTCATTGTTTGACCCGTCTGTTTCGGAGTGCCTCATGCCGTTTTCCCCGTCGATCTTCAAGGCCTATGACATCCGCGGCGTCGTGCCGTCCAACCTCGACGAAGAGGTGGCTCGCGCGCTCGGCCAGGCTTTCGGCGCCGCCGCACTCGCCCTGGGCGAAAAGGCCGTGGCTGTCGGACGCGACGGTCGCCTGTCGGGTCCGGCCCTGTCGGCCGCGCTGATCGCGGGCCTGGTCGATGCCGGCATCGAGGTGATCGACGTCGGCATGGTCACCACGCCCATCCTGTACTTCGCCGCCGCCACGCTGTGCCACAGCGGCATCCAGGTCACCGGCAGCCACAACCCCAAGGATTACAACGGCTTCAAGATGGTGCTGGCCGGCAAGGCGATCTACGGTGAAGAGATCCAGGCGCTGCGCCAGGCGATGGATACCGCCAGCTCACCGCACCGGGAAGGCGGCAGCGTGCGCCAGGTCGACGTGCTGCCGGCCTACATCGCCCGCATCGTCGGCGACATCAAACTGGCCCGGCCCATCAAGGTGGTGGTCGATTCCGGCAACGGCGTGGCCGGTGCGTCGGCGCCGCAGATCTTCCGTGCCATCGGCTGCGAGGTGATCGAGCTGTTCAGCGAGGTCGACGGCAACTTTCCCAACCACCATCCGGACCCGAGCAAGCCGGACAACCTGAAAGACGTCATCGCCGCCCTGCAGGACTCCGACGCGGAGCTGGGCTTGGCCTTCGACGGGGACGGCGACCGCCTGGGCATCGTCACCAAGGAAGGCGTCAACATCTTCCCGGATCGCCAGATGATGCTGTTCTCCCAGGATGTGCTGAGCCGCGTGCCCGGCGGCAAGATCATCTTCGACGTGAAGTGCACCCAGCGCCTGGCGCCGGCCATCGAGGCTGCGGGCGGCGAAGCGGTGATGTTCAAGACCGGCCATTCGCTGATCAAGGCCAAGATGCGCGAGACCAACTCTCCCCTGGGCGGCGAGATGAGCGGTCACATCTTCTTCAAGGAGCGCTGGTACGGTTTCGACGACGGCACCTACGCAGGTTGCCGCCTGCTCGAGATCGTCAGCCGCAGCGCCGACGTCAGCAAGGTTTTGAACGACCTGCCCACCAGCTTCTCGACGCCTGAGCTGAACGTCGCATGCGCCGAGGGCGAGCCGCATGCCGTCGTCAAGCAACTGATCGACAGCGCCACCCGGTTCGACGGCGACGCCAAGGTTTCCACCATCGACGGCCTGCGGGTCGACTGGTCCGACGGCTTCGGCCTGATCCGCGCATCCAACACCACGCCGGTGCTGGTGCTTCGTTTCGAGGGCCATACCGAAGAGGCCATGCACCGCATCGAGAACACCATGGTGACGCTGCTCAAAACCATCAAGCCGGATGCCAACATCGGCGCGGCGGCTCACTGAGCGGCGGCGCATCCGTGCCGTTCGAACGCGCCCTGCGTGCGGTGTATTCGGCCGGCATGTCGGCCGCCCAGCCGCTGCTGCGGCGCAAGCTGCGCAAACGGGGCGGCGCGGAGCCGGGTTACCTCGAAGCGGTGGAAGAAAGGTTCGGTCGTTACGCCGAACCCGCAGCAATCGAATCCGCCGCCGGCCCCTGCATCTGGATCCATGCGGTGTCGCTGGGCGAAACCCGCGCCGCCGCGGTGCTGGTCGCCGCCCTGCGCGAACGGTTGCCCGGCATGCAGCTGTTGCTGACCCACGGCACCGCCACCGGCCGTGCAGAAGGCCGGAAGCTGCTGCTGCCGGGTGATCGGCAAGCCTGGCTGCCCTGGGACGTTCCCGGTGCGGTGGCCCGGTTTTTGGTGCATTTCCGACCGACCGCGGGCCTCCTGATGGAAACCGAGGTCTGGCCCAACCTGGTCGTGGGTTGCCGCGAAGCCGGGGTGCCGCTGGTTCTGGCCAATGCCCGGCTCAGCCAGAAATCATTGAACAGCGCGGAACGCCTCGGGGTGCTGGCCCGCGGTGCCTTCGCCGGGCTGTCGGCGGTGTGGGCCCAGTCGGCCGATGACGCAACCCGCTTGCGGCGGCTGGACGCACCGGTCGATGGTGTCTTCGGCAATCTCAAGTTCGACATGGCGCCGAATGCGGAGCAGTTGCAGGCCGGTCGGCGCTGGAGACGTGCCGTCGGCAAACCCGTGCTGCTGCTGGCCAGCAGCCGCGAGGGCGAAGAAGAGCTCTGGCTCGAAGCCTCCAAGGCTTTGCTGCGAGAAGTGCAATGGCTGCTGGTGCCGCGTCATCCGCAGCGCTTCGACGAAGTCGCCGCATTGCTGTCGGCCGGCGGGCTGAGAGTGTCGCGCCGCAGCAGCTGGACCACTGGCCCGGACGACGCTCCGCCCGAAGCCGACGTGTGGCTGGGCGATTCGCTGGGTGAGATGGCGCTGTATTACGGCCTGGCCGACACCGCCTTGCTGGGCGGCAGTTTTGCCAATACCGGCGGCCAGAATTTGATCGAGGCAGCCGCCTGCGGTTGCCCGGTGGTGATGGGCCCGTCGACCTTCAACTTCGCGGAAGCATCGGTCCTGGCCGAAGCCGCGCATGCTGCGCTGCGGGTGGCCGACATGCAAACGGCAGTCGAGGCCGGCACGTTGCTGGTGACCGACCCGGCCCGGCTCGGCATAACACGCGGCGCGGCGCTGGCCTTTGCCGCGTCTCATCGTGGCGCCGCGGCCCGCACCGCCGATGCCTTGTGCGCGATGCTGGCGGCCCACCGGCCTTCGGCAGCCTGAGGATCAGTAGCGCGGCACGGCGTTGTCGCGTTCCACCGACCAGGCGTCGATGCCGCCTGCCACGTTGGTGACGTCGACAAAACCGTTGCCGGCCAGGAACATCGCCACACGCTGGCTGCGTGCGCCGTGATGGCACAGGCATGCGACCGGTACATCGGGATCGAGTTCGGCCAGGCGGCCGGGGATGTCGTTCATCGGAATCCCGACCAGGCGGAAACCCGGCACAGCATTCACGCTGGCGGTCTGAAGTTCCCAGGTTTCGCGCACGTCCAGCAACACCGGCAGTGCGTCGGCGTGGGTGCTGACCCAGGAATCGAAATCGGCGGGACGCAGCTGGGCGATGGCTTGCATGAAACGGAGTCCAGGCTTAGAAGTGAAAACGCGACGGGACCGGGAAGTTATCCAGGCGTTGCGCCACGGTGTCCCAGGGTTCGGTGGTTTCGAAGGTCGCTTCGCCGGTGCGGCGGACGAACTGGCAACGCATCATCGGCAGGTCGCCGACGATGGCGCCCAGCCGGCCGCCCACCTTCAGTTGCGCGAGCAGCGCCGCCGGCACGCTGGCCACCGAACCGCTGAGCACGATCACGTCGAACGGGCCGCCGGCGACCGGCAGCTGCGATCCGTCGGCCACACGGACTTCAGCGTTGGCGATGCCGGCCCGCTGCAGGTTTTCACGGGCGAAAGCCGCCAGTTCGGGGTTAATTTCAAGCGACAGCACCTGCTTGGCGCGGCGTGCCAGCAATGCGGCCATATAGCCGGAACCGGTGCCGATCTCGAGCACCGACTCGTTCGGCTGGACCTGCAGGTCTTGCAGCATGCGGGCCTCGACACGCGGCGCCAGCATGGTCTGGCCGGCGGGCAGCGGCAGTTCCATGTCCATGAAGGCGAGGCCGCGCAGGGCGACCGGCACGAAATCTTCGCGGCGCAGCACGGCCAGCAGGTCGAGTACGTCGTTGTCGAGCACGTCCCACGGGCGGATCTGCTGCTCGATCATGTTGAAACGGGCTTGGTCGACCGCACTGGCGTGGGTGATGGGCGAATTCAGGGGCAAGGACATCGTGGCGTTCTCGAGGGTTTTCGCGGGTTCGGGCCAATCTGGCGAACAACCCGGGATTTTAGGCCAGCCGCGAGATGAACGGTACCAAACGTCACCGCGGTCCCTTTAAGGAGTGGCATGCTGGCCCCACGTGTGCATTAACGAAACAAGAGGTTCTTATCCATGGCGAATGTTGAAACCATCGTGATCGGCGGCGGCTGCTTCTGGTGCACCGAGGCCGTGTATCTCGAAACCCGCGGCGTGGTGGCTGTCGAAAGCGGCTATTCCAACGGCAAGACGCCGCGGCAGCCCACCTACCAGGATGTCTGCACCGGCGACACCGGTTACGTGGAAGTGGTGCGGCTGCAGTACGACCCCGAGCTCATCACGCTGCGCGAGATCTTCGAGATCTTCTTCGTGATCCACGACCCGACCACCCTCAACCGGCAAGGCAACGATGTGGGCACCCAATACCGCAGCGGAATCTACTACCGTACCGAGGCCGAGAAGGCCGTGGCCGACGAGGTCATCGCCGAGATGGTGGCGAGCGGGGTTTATCGCAGCCCCATCGTCACCGAGGTGACTCCCCTGGCCGATTACTGGCCTGCCGAGGCCTACCACCAGAACTATTTCGCGCAGCATCCCAACCAGGGTTATTGCGCTGCGGTGGTCGGCCCCAAGGTGCAGAAATTCCGCAAGACCTTCGCAGCGCACATGAAGTCTTGAGCGCACCGACCCGGCAGCGTCATCTTTTTCGGTGAAAATTGCGGGTTGCCCAGCCCTGCATGAACCACCGAGCGCCTCGCCGACCCACCACACGCCGTATTCCGGCGTGGGTTCTCTCGTGGCTGCTGCTGGCCTTGCTGGTGGCGCCCTGGCTGGGGTCTGTCCATGCCGTGCTGCATGCCAGGGCTCCGGAAACCATCGTGACGGCCGCGGCTGTCGCGGCAACAAAAGCGCCGCACCCGCTACGTCGCCTTTTCGGCGACCACAGCCACAACGGCGATTGCCGCATCTACGACCAGCTCTCGCATGCCGACGGGCTGCACGCCGCAAAGGCCTTGCCGCCGGTGATGCTGCCGCCGGTCGCGGTGCTGGCCTGGCACGCGGGTGAATGCCTGCGCCGCTGGGCCACGCTGTTCGACGCACGCGGGCCTCCCTCACTCGTCTGAAATCGCGGCGCTTCTGCGCCGTCTTGTCCGGTGCCGCATCCGGGGTGCCGGCCTTGCCGCCGCGCGTTACTTCCTTCGGCGCGCCGGCGGTCTTCGATTCCAGCGAGTTCCCCATGTCCTTTTCATTCAAGGCCAGCGCTGTCTGCGCTGCCGTCCTGTCCGTCATCTCTGCTGCTGCCTGGGCCCAGGCCACGCCGGCCGCCAGCCTGCGCGAAGTCACCGTCACCGGCAATCCGCTGGGTGCCGACGCCATCGCTCAACCGGTCGAATCGCTGTCTGGCGACGACCTGACCCTGCGGCTCAAACCGACCCTGGGCGAAACCCTGGACGGCCTGCCGGGCGTCTCGACCACCTATTTCGGCCCCAATGCCAGCCGCCCGATCATTCGCGGCCAGGACGGTGACCGCATCCGCATCCTGCAGAACGGCGGCGCGTCTGTCGACGCCTCGTCGCTCAGCTTCGATCACGCCGTGCCCACCGAGGCGATGCTGGTCGACCGGGTCGAAGTGCTTCGCGGCCCGGCGGCTCTGCTGTACGGCGGCAGCGCGGTAGGCGGTGTGGTCAACGTCATCGACAACCGCATCCCGCGCGAACCCCTGAACGGCATGGACGGCAAGGTGCAACTGGGCGGCGCCACCGGCAACCGCGAGACCGGCGGCGGCGCGATGCTGGAAGGCGGCAACGACCGGTTCGCCCTGCACGTGGACGCTTTCGACCGCCACACTGGCGATGTGCGTGTGCCCGTTTCGCTGGACTGCGAAAAGCCCGGCAAGCTCGGTTTCGGCAAACGCATCTGCAATTCTTCGAGCCAGAGCCATGGCGGTTCGGTCGGGGGCACCCTGTTCTTCGACCAGGGTTACCTGGGCGCTTCGGTCACCAGCTACCGCAGCACCTACGGCACTGTGGCGGAAGACGAAGTGACCATCGGCATGCGCCAGGACCGCTATGCGCTGGAAGGCGAGTGGCGTGTCAATGCCTTCGGCCTCAAGAGCCTGAAGATGCAGGCCAGCCACACCGACTACACCCACACCGAATACGAGGGCGGGGCGCCGGGCACCACCTTCAACAATCGCGGCAACGAACTGCGGCTGGAAGCGCGGCACATGCCGCTCGGCCCACTGCAGGGACTGGTCGGCCTGCAGGTCGAATCGAACAGCTTCTCGGCGATCGGCGACGAGGCCTTCGCGCCCCGTAGCCGCACACACAACGCCGCGCTGTTCGTGCATGAAGAAATGCCGATGTCCTGGGGCCGGCTCAATTTCGGCGCTCGCACCGAACATGTCGAGGTCGAGTCCTTCGGCAATCCGGACATCGCGCGTTTTGCCACCGGCAAATCCCAGTTCAATCCGCACAGTGCCGCCGTGGGCGCGCTGGTCGACCTGACACCCGCCTGGAAACTGACCTCCAACCTGGCCTATACCCAGCGCGCACCCAAGGATTACGAACTGTTCGCCAACGGCCCGCACCTGGCCACGGCGGCCTGGGAAACCGGCGACACCTCGCTGTCGGTAGAAAAATCCACCAGCCTCGACCTGGGCGCCGAATGGAAGAGCGGCCCTCACCGCTTCAAGGCGACCACCTATGTCAGCAACTTCGGCAACTACATCGGGCTGGCACGTACCGGTGATGTGCTGAGCGAGGACGGCGAACGCAACCCGACTGCGGCCGGCATCGACACCCTGCCGGAATACCGCTACAGCGGCATGCGGGCGCGGTTCTACGGCGTCGAGTCGAGCGGCACGGTGCGCCTGGCGGGCCAGCAGGGCCTGGCCGGCCCCCTGGCCGGCGGCACGCTGGACCTGCAATTGCGCGCCGACCTGACCCGGGCCACCAACCGCGACACCGGCGAACCGCTGCCCCGCATCGCGCCGCTGCGTGCCGGCGCGACGCTGGCCTGGGCCAACGGACCGTGGCGCCTGACCGGTGGTTTCGACTACCTGGATTCGCAGGACCGGGTGGCCTCGGGCGACCGTGCCACCCCGAGCTACACGCTGTGGAATGCGTCGCTCGGCTGGCGCACCCAGGCGCAGTTCGGTTCACTCAAGACCAACCTGCTGTGGTTTGCCCGCCTGGACAACATCACCGACAAACTGGCTTACAGCGCCACTTCGATCCTGACCACGACCGCCTATCCCAAGGCGCCGTTGCCGGGTCGCAGCCTGCGTGTGGGTGTGCAGGCCAGCTTCTAAGGACTGAAGTCCAGGTGGGGACAGAGCGGCAAGCCGGGGGGCTTCGGGTATTCCCTGGTGTCTCGGTTAAAGTGCCGCCCTTTGCCTGCCTGGACTTTTCCCGGGCGCTGTTGCCGTGATCCACGCCGTCTTTACCGCACTCGCGCCGGTCGTCCTGTTCATCCTCGTGGGTTTCATCTGCGGCCGGCGCGGGCTGATACGGGCCAGCGCCATCCCGGACCTGAGCAACCTCACCTTCATGGTGCTGACACCGGCGCTGCTGTTTCGCACCATGAGTTCGGTGCATGTGGCGCAACTGGATTTCCGACCCATCGCGGTGTATTTCTGCGTGGCTGCGCTGGTGTTTCTCGGCGTGTGTGTGGTGCGCGGATTCGGCCGCCACGGCACCGTGCTGGCGCTGGCCGGCACCTTCAGCAACACCACCATGATCGGCGTGCCGCTGGTCGGCCTGGCGTTCGGTCCGGCAGGGCTGGTGACACTGTTCACCCTGGTGTCGGTGCACGCCTTCGTGCTGTTGACCTGCGCCACCATCCTGCTCGAACTGGCCGTGTCGCGCGAAGACGTGGCGGCAGGCCGCCAGCAGCCGCGCCACATGGCCGTCACCGTGATGAAGGCGGTGCGCAACGGCGTGTTGCACCCGGTGCCGCTGCCCATCATCCTGGGACTGCTGTACGGTTCGACCGGGCTGCCGCTGCCGGGCGTGATCGACCAGTCGCTGCTGATCCTGGGCAATGCCCAGGTGCCGGTGGCGCTGACGCTGGTGGGTGTCACGCTGGCTTTCTCTCGCATCGGCCGGCAATGGCGCGGTGCGCTGGCCATGAGCGGGGTGAAGATCGTGCTGCATCCGGTCGGCATGGTCGCCGCCGGCAAGCTGATGGGTTTGTCGGGCGTGCCGCTGTCGGTGATGGTGGTGACCGCGGCGCTGCCCATCGGCGCCAATGTGTTCCTGTTCTCGCAGCGCTATCGCACGGCCGAGGACGTGGTGACTTCCAGCGTGGCGGTGTCGACCATCCTGGGCCTGGTGACGTTGCCGATCGCGCTGCTGGTGGCAGCGCATCTTTAGATATTCCGACCTGTCGACCGGTTCAGGGCGCCAGGCGTTCGCGTTGCCAGCCGCCGGGCTGCTGGCGGTAGTGCAGCCGGTCGTGCAGCCGGCTCTTGCGGCCTTGCCAGAACTCCCAGCCGTCCGGCACCAGCCGGAAACCGCCCCAGTGCGGCGGGCGCGGCGGGTTCAGCAGAAAACGCGCGCCTGCCTTGGCGGCGTTGGCCACCAGCACGCTGCGGCTGGAAATGACTTCGCTCTGCGGGCTGGCCCATGCACCGATGCGTGAATCGAGCGGACGGCTGTTGAAGTAGGCGTCGCTCTCCTCGGCCGAGGTGCGTTCCACGCGGCCCTCGATACGCACCACACGCTCCAGCTCGACCCAGTGGAACTGCAGCGCGGCGAAGGGGTTGCCGGCAAGCTCGCGGCCCTTGCGGCTGTCGTAGTTGGTGAAGAACACGATGCCGCGCTCGTCGTAGCCCTTGATCAGCACGATGCGGCTGCTGGGGCGCAGGTCGCCGCCGACGGTGGCGAGTGTCATCGCGTTGGGTTCGGGCACCTTGGCGGCGATGGCTTCCTTCAGCCAGCGGTCGAACTGGCACAGCGGGTTCTGGTCGGAATCCTGTTCGCCGAGTTCTGCTTTTTCATAGCTCTTGCGAAGGTCGGCGATGTCTTGGTGCAGGGGAGTGTCCATCCCGGTATTTTGCGCCCCGGATAATCGCGGCGATGAACATCACCGCATCTCCGACCGTCCTGATACTGGCTTCGGGCCGTGGCCAGCGTTTCCTGGCAGCCGGCGGCACCGGCCACAAGCTGCAGGCGCTGCTGGCTGGCAGAAGCGTGATGGACCACACCATCGAAGCGGTTCGGGCCTCAGGCCTGCCCTGGCACCTGGAACACTCGGACCGGCACCCGGCGATGGGCGACAGCCTGGCTGCCGCGGTGCGAGCCACCGCCGATGCGGCGGGCTGGCTGATCCTGCCGGCCGACATGCCGCTGGTATTGCCGCAAACCCTGCAGGCGGTGGCTGCCGCGGTGAAGGCCGGTGCCAGCGCCGCTCATCCGGTTCTTGCGGGTCGGCGCGGACATCCGGTGGGGTTTTCCGCCCGGCATTTCGTGCCACTGGCCGATCTGACCGGCGACCACGGCGCGCGAACACTGCTTTCGCGCCTGCGATCCGCCGGGCAGGTGACGGATATCGCATGCGAGGACCACGGTGTCCTGCTCGACATCGACACCCCACAAGACCTCGACGACGCGGCGGCCCTGTGGCAGGCGCGCTTCAGCGCCTGAGGACCGCCGATCCCTAGCGCTTGACGATCACCGCGCAGGCCAGGCGCCCGCCCGAATTGCCGGTGGGCTGGGTCAGGTAGTCGTCGGGCATCGCATGCACGATCAGGCCGCGGCCGACCACGTCGGTCATGCCCGAACCCACGGCAATGCCGCGCAGTTCGGCGCTGAACGTGGCGGTGCCGGTGGCGTCGGCATGCAGGCTGGGCAGGTCGCCGGCATGCACACCCGGGTCGCCCGCATGGCCGTGCTTGGCGCCGGTAGGGTTGAAGTGGCCGCCGGCGCTCATGCCGTCGCCGCTGCTGCAGTCGCCTTTTTCATGGATGTGGAAACCGTGCTCGGCATTGGGCTTCAGGCCCCTGACCGTGCCGTTGACCCGCACCATGTTGCCCAGTTGAGCGAACTGCACCGTGCCGCTGGCGGTGTTGCCGTTGGTGGGCATCAGGTCGGCCGAAGCCACCGGGCCCAGCGGCGGTGTGGTGGTGCAGGCCGCCAGGGCCATCACCGCCATGGCGCACAGGCTGGCGGAAAGGCGCTTGAAATGAACCGGGCGTTGGATGGTGTGTGGCATGTCGGGATGTCTCCGGAAGAAAATAAAATCAGGGCGGACTTTATTCCCTCGATGGCGGGGTTCCTGCATCCGCTTGTGACAGGCGCAGCAGGCGGGCCAGCGCACGGTCCTCGATGCCCATGCGGCGCAGTTGTTCGTAGGTCTGCCGGGCGTAATCGCGGGTGGTGCCGAAGCGGCCGGTCGCAGTCGAGAAGATGCGTCGGTATTCGTCGTCCGCCAACTCGCCGGTGTGGTGCGGACTCTGACGTGAAAGCGTGAAGGCCAGCGCCTGCACCGGGCCCTGCGGAGTGCGGCAAGCCAGCCAGCGCGGGTCGTAGACACCGGTCACCATCTCGCGTTGCCACAGGGTGGCCAGGCCTTCGGCGCAGTCCTGGCGCGGCAGCCGGAACACCATGCCGCGGCAGCTGCCACCCGACAGCAGGCCGAACACCAGCCCCGGACAGGCCGGCGTGCCGCGGTTGACCTGGCTCCACATCTTCAGCGCCCGATGCCAGCCGTGGACCTGGGCCGGCCGGCTTTCGACGAAATCCAGTTCCGGCCGCCACAGCAGCGAGCCGTAACCGAAGACCCATAAATCCTGCTTGCCACCCCATTCCTGGATGGCGTTGTCGAGCATGGCAGCCGGATCCCGGTCGGCGGGCGGGGAGGGGAGAGGTGACGGGAGCACGTGCCCATTATCCAAAACCGGTCGCCGCAAGCACCGTAACCGTGTTCGTACCCGGTTCGTTACTCCCCTGAACGAAAATGCGGATTCACCGGCCTACGATGGGAACACGATGAAACTGCACCCAACAATCGAGCGAGTCACCGACCGCATCCGCGAACGCAGCCACGCCACACGCGCGGCCTACCTGCAACTGGTCGACCAGATGGCCGCCCGCAAACCCGGCGCCGACCGCATGGGTTGCGCCAACGTGGCCCACGCCTTCGCCGGCATGCCGAGCAACGACAAGTTCAAGGTGGTGGCCGAACGCACACCCAACATCGGCATCGTCACCGCGTACAACGACATGTTGTCGGCGCACGCGCCTTACTACCGCTACCCCGAAATCATCAAGGAAGAAGCCCGCAGCCAGGGCGCCACCGCCCAGGTGGCAGGCGGCGTGCCCGCCATGTGCGACGGTGTCACGCAGGGCACGCCGGGCATGGAGTTGAGCCTGTTCTCGCGCGACACCATCGCCATGGGCACCGCCATCGCGCTGTCGCACGATGTCTTCGACGGCGCGCTGATGCTCGGCATCTGCGACAAGATCGTGCCCGGCCTGCTGATCGGAGCCCTGCATTTCGGCCACCTGCCCACGGTGTTCGTGCCGGCCGGGCCGATGACCAGCGGCCTGTCGAACAAGGAAAAAGCCAAGGTGCGCGAACAGGCCGCGCAAGGCCTGGTCGGCCGCAAGGAACTGCTGCAGGCCGAACAGAAGGCCTATCACGACCAGGGCACCTGCACCTTCTACGGCACCGCCAACAGCAACCAGATGCTGCTCGAAGCCATGGGCCTGCACGTGCCCGGCGCTGCCTTCATCACGCCCGGCACGCCGCTGCGCGAACAGCTCACCCGCGAGGCGGTGCGCACGGTGCTGGGCATCCTGCCGAGCCGACGTTATGCACCCATCGGAAAAGTGGTCGACGAACGCTGCATCGTCAACGCCATGGTCGCTCTGCTGTGCACCGGCGGATCGACCAATCACCTCATCCACTGGGTGGCGGTCGCCCGCTCGGCCGGCATCATCATCGACTGGGACGACTTCGCCACGCTGTCCGATGTGGTGCCGCTGGTGTCGCGTGTCTACCCCAACGGCAGTGCCGACGTGAACCAGTTCCAGGCCGCGGGCGGCACCGGTTACGTCATCCGCGAAATGCTCGATGCCGGCCTGATGCACGAAGACGTGCTGACCGTCCGGGAAGGCGGCATCCGCGAACAGACCCGGGTGCCGGTGCCGGCCGATGAGGAAGGCAAGGCTTTCGGATGGCGCGAAACCGGCGCATCGCTCGACCTGGCCGTGTGCCGGCCGGCGAGCGATCCGTTCAGTCCCGTCGGCGGGCTGAAGCTGCTGCAAGGCAACCTGGGACGAGCCGTCATCAAGGTGTCGTCGGTGCCCGACGACCGCCACATCATCGAAGCCCCGGCTCGGGTGTTCGACTCCCAGGAAGCCCTGCATGTGGCCTTCAATGCCGGCGAACTCGAACAGGACACGGTGTGCGTGGTGCGCTGGCAAGGCCCGCGTGCCAACGGCATGCCCGAGCTGCACAAGCTCACCCCGCCGCTGGCCGTGCTGCAGGGCCGGGGCCACCGGGTGGCGCTGGTCACCGACGGCCGCATGAGCGGCGCATCGGGCAATGTGCCGGCCGCCATCCACGTGTCGCCCGAAGCCCTGGCCGGCGGTCCGCTGGCCAAGGTGCTGGACGGCGACATCGTCCGGCTGGACGCCAATGCCGGTACCCTCGAAGTGCTGGTCCCCGCCGAAGTGTGGGCCGCCCGCCCCGACGCCACCATTCCGCCCATGCTCACCGTGGAAGCCGGCCGGGGCATGGGTCGCGAACTGTTTGCCGGCATGCGCCGCAATGCCAACACTGCTGAAGAAGGAGCCTGTACATGGCTGTGAACCAAGACAATACCCCGTTGACCGCCCGCGACGTCATGGCCGACGCGCCGGTCATTCCGGTCATCGTGCTGAACGACGTGGCCCATGCCGTGCCCCTGGCGCGTGCCCTGGTCGCCGGCGGCATCCGCATGCTGGAAGTGACGCTGCGTACTCCGCAGGCGCTGGCCTGCATCAAGGCGATCGCGCAGGAAGTGCCGGAAGCCGTGGTCGGCGCCGGCACCATCCGTACCGCGTCGGATGCCGACCTGGCCGCTGCTGCCGGCGCACGTTTCGGTGTCAGCCCCGGCTACACCCCGACCATCGGCCGTGCCTGCCGTGAAGCCGGCCTGCCCTTGCTGCCGGGTGTGGCGACAGGGTCGGAAATCATGATGGCCCTGGAAGACGGATTCAATTCCCTGAAGTTTTTCCCGGCGATGCAGGCGGGCGGTCCGAACATGCTGAAGGCCTGGTACGGCCCGTTCGCCGACATCAGGTTCTGCCCGACAGGTGGCGTGTCGGCCGGCAATGCCGACGAGTTGCTGGCGCTGCCCAACGTTGCCTGTGTCGGTGGGTCGTGGTTGACACCGGCGGATGCGGTGACGGCGGGCGACTGGGACCGCATTACGGCGCTGGCGCGCGAAGCCAAGGCCTTGGCCCGGGCTGGCAGCTGATATCGATTGAGGGGCCGCATGATTTTTAGGGGATTATGCGGACCTGTCGGTTTACCGCAGGTAGGTTAATAACTTGTCTAGTCTCGACGGCGGAAGATCGATTTTCCCGCGGTCGAACCATGACTGTTCTGTCGTGTCGTATCCCAAGTGATCTTTTCCCCAGATGAACTGTGCAATGTTGCCGGCACGGTAAGTCCGTGTTGCAAGTAGTTCGTTGGTGGAGGTTTCGTAGAGTTTTAGATAAATAAGACTCTCGGCGATAAAATTATATTTAACGGTTTCCATTGTCTTCAGTAGAGACGAAAGTGGTCCAGTCGGTTGCTGCCGCTCTGCTTTTGCGTCAGGGTGCCGTCGACATCCATACGTTGAAATTGAAACTCACGATGTAATTTCTGAATATCTTCGCCGCGCCACGACCAAGGGCTGAAAAGTGCTTTGGATGTATTTCTTTTAAGAATGTTCCGCAGCATTTCCGTGGCGTGTGTTGTTGTCAGGTACGAGTGATTGACCAACTCATCGCGTGCAACTTTTGCGCGCGGGAATTTAAGAATCCAGTCGATTTTTCGTCGCCTGCCACATCCCAGCCTGCGTACCGTGACAGGCAAATTCTGAATGACAAACGGCTCCCGGTGCATCTCGATTTTCCATGCTGCAGTCTTCAAATACCTTTGGTTGCGGCGCAACGACCGGGGCATGTATCCATTTCTGAAATTTATTCCACTTCTCGACCCCTGCGGCAAACGCTTCGACCACGTTCAAGGTCTTGTCGATAATGTCTTCCGACTTTTCACGGCCTGGTTTTGCCGGCCGCCTTGGGGCCGGTGGAGCGTCGCGCATCGGCGGCGGTGCGCGATCCAGCGAAAGCTGAATTTCATCGTCGGTGCATAAGCGGCAACCGTCTTCGCCCGTACGTGGGAAGAAAGCCCGCAGCGCCCAACTGGACTTCCAATAAGGAATTTTCTCGGTCATCTGCGCAGCCCTTTGCTCGGAGCGACGCAGATTACCGGTCAGCGAGAAAGCGTCATATTCATTTTATGAACGGATCCGCGCTGAGGTATGCAATGGATTTTTTTGTGTTACTTCGCCATGGTGTCCGGCTTGGCCGGTGTCTTGGTCGGCAGGCCGGTGGTGGGCGCCTGGCCGGTGGCGTTGACCTTGGCCGATTCGGTCTGCACGGCCGCACCGTCGGCTTTGGCGGAAGTGGCGCGGATGCCGCCGTTCTTTTCGCAGCCCGTCTTGTCGGTGGCGTGGGTGCCGTCCTGGCACATCACGGCCGACTGCTTTTCGTACTTGGTGTCCTTCGTCGCGGACTGCGCCGACGTCACGGTCGCCAAAGCCAATGCGGCGGTGCCGAGCAGAAGGGTCAGGCGCGAATGATTCGAGGTCTTGGTCATGTCGAGGTCTCCTTCAATCAATAGTGGAAGGCCAGTCTGCACCCGCTTTTGCCGTCCCAGGGTCAACCAAATGCAAGCGCGCGCATGGCTGCGCCACGCTTGGGTTTTCTTCCTACAGCTTCCGGCGCGGCGGTGCTGACAGGCTGGCCGCCATGGCCAAGTCCCCACCCGAACAAACCCCCGAAACGTCCGGAACTTCCGAAAAACCCGGCTTTGTCACCGTGCGCGGCGCCCGCGAGCACAACCTGAGGCAGGTCGATGTGGATATCCCGCGCAACCGGCTGGTGGTATTCACCGGCGTGTCCGGCTCGGGAAAATCATCCCTCGCTTTCGGCACCATCTACGCGGAAGCCCAGCGCCGTTATTTCGATTCGGTTGCGCCGTACGCCCGTCGCCTGCTCGACCAGGCGGGCACACCGCAGGTCGACCGCATCGACGGACTGCCGCCCGCCGTGGCGCTGCAGCAGCAACGCGGCACACCCACGGCGCGCTCGACCGTCGGCAGCGTCACCCATCTGTCGGACCTGCTGCGGCTGCTGTATTCACGGGCCGGGCACTATCCGGCGGACCAGCCGATGCTGTTCGCCGAGGATTTTTCACCCAACACTCCGCAGGGCGCCTGCCCGCATTGCCACGGACTCGGGCGGGTCTACGACGCCACCGAAAAGACCATGGTGCCCGACCCGTCGCTGAGCATCCGCCACCGCGCCATCGCCTCCTGGCCGCCGGCCTGGTACGGCCAGAACCTGCGCGACATCCTGGTGACGCTCGGCCACGATGTCGACAGGCCCTGGCGCGAACTGCCCAAAAAAACCCGGGACTGGATCCTTTTCACCGAAGACCAGCCGACAGTGCCCGTCTACGCCGGTTTCAGTCCCGACGAGACGCAGGATGCCGTGCGCCGCAAGCTGGCGCCCAGCTACATGGGCACCTTCAGCAGCGCCCGGCGATACCTGCTGCACACCTTCGCCACCACGCAGAGCGCGATGGCCAAGAAACGTGCGGCGCGCTTCCTGGTCAGCACGCCGTGTCCGGTATGCGACGGCAAACGGCTCAAGCCCGAAGCACTGTCGGTCACGTTCGGCGGCCTCGACATCGGTGCATTGGCGCGCCTCCCGCTGGGTGCCGTGGCCGAGCTGCTGCAGCCTGCGGCGGAGGACCGTCTATCCGGGTCTGCCGCTGCACCCGCGGCACCGAAGAAAGCCCGCATGGCGCGCCAGGCCGGGACGGCTCATGCCGGCACCGAGGACGTGACCCGCACCGCCGGCCTGAGCACCGAAAAACGGATGGCAGCCCAACGAATCGCCGTCGAACTGCGGGAACGCATCGGCCGACTTACCGGCCTCGGCCTGGGCTACCTCAGCCTGGAGCGCGCCACCACCACGCTGTCGCCGGGCGAACTGCAGCGCCTGCGGCTGGGGACGCAACTGGCATCACAGCTCTTCGGTGTCGTCTACGTGCTCGATGAACCGTCCGCCGGCCTGCATCCCGCGGACGGCGAAGCGCTGCTCGATGCGCTGGAACGGCTGCGTGACGCGGGCAATTCGATCTTCGTGGTGGAACACGACACCGCCACCATGCGGCGCGCCGACTGGCTGGTCGACGTCGGGCCGGGTGCCGGTGAACATGGCGGCAAGGTGCTCTACAGCGGCCCGCCCGACGGGCTGGCGGAGGTGGCGGAATCGCAGACGCGGCGATACCTGTTCGATGCTGGAAACCAGGGCGAGCCGCATATTCCCCGCGAGCCTCGCGCGCCGGCCGGCTGGCTGCGCCTGGCCGAGATCAGCCGCAACAACCTGCACCGGGTGGAAGCCGCGTTTCCGCTGGGCTGCCTGTGTGCGGTCACGGGTGTGTCGGGGTCCGGCAAGTCCAGCCTGGTAAGCCAGGCACTGGTGGAACTGGTCGGTGAAAGTCTCGGTGTGATGCCCGGCGAAGAAACGGACGAAGACAAATCCGGTGAGCCGGAAGAGGGTGCGGACGCGCCGACCGAAATGGCCGGCGGCCGCATTGCCGATGGGATGGAGACGCTGAAAAGACTGGTGCAGGTCGACCAGAAACCCATCGGCCGCACGCCAAGGTCGAACCTGGCCACCTACACCGGCCTGTTCGATTCGGTGCGCAAGCTGTTCGCCGCCACGCCGGAAGCGCGCCGCCGGCATTACGGAGCCGGACGGTTTTCCTTCAATGTCGCGCAGGGCCGTTGCCCGGTCTGCGAGGGCGAAGGTTTTGTCAGCGTCGAGATGATGTTCATGCCCAGCGTCTATGCGCCGTGCCCCGAATGCCATGGCGCGCGGTATGCGCCCGACACGCTGGAGGTGCGCTGGAACGACCGCAACATCGCAGAGGTGCTGGCCATGACGGTCGACGCCGCGCTGGAGTTCTTCCGGGGCGAGGCGTCGGTGCATCGGTCGCTGGAGGTGCTGCAGCAGATCGGCCTGGGGTACCTGCGGCTCGGCCAGCCCGCCACCGAGCTTTCCGGCGGCGAGGCGCAGCGCATCAAGCTGGCGACCGAGCTTCAACGGCCACGCCGCGGCGACACCTTGTATGTGCTGGACGAACCCACCACCGGCCTGCATCCGGCGGACGTCGACCGCCTGATGACCCATCTGCACGCCCTGGCCGATGCCGGCAACACGGTGGTGGTGGTCGAACACGACATGCGGGTGGTGGCCGGCTGCGACTGGGTGATCGATGTCGGCCCAGGCGCGGGCGACGAAGGCGGACGCATCGTCGCGTCGGGTACGCCGGCCGAGGTGGCGGCTGCGGCGGGCAGCCAGACCGCGGCCTATCTTGCAGCCGCTACCGGTCTTTTTTCCGCAGCGCCAGCCAGCCGGCGATCACGGTAAACGCCAGCACCAGCGACACCAGGATCCAGAAGCCGTGCGGGCTTTCCGCGAGCGGCACGCCACCGACGTTCATGCCGAACAGGCCGGCCAGGATGTTGATCGGCAGGGCCAGCACGGTGACCACCGTCAGCACGAACAGGCTGCGGTTGTTGTCTTCGTTGACACTCGCGGCGATTTCTTCCTGCAGCAGCTTGATGCGCTCCTGCAGGCCCTGCATGTCGCGCAGCACCACCGAAAATTCCTCGGTCGAGCCGCGCAGTTGCTGCAGGTCGTCTTCTGCCATCCAGGCGGGCGGATGGTGCAGGACCCGGAACAGGGCCGCGGGTTCGGGTGCCAGCAGCCGCTGAAGCCGAACCAGCAATCGCCGCAGCGTGCCGAGCTTCGACCGTTCCCGGTCGCGCCGGCCGGCCAGCAGCTTGTCTTCCACATCGTCCACCTTGGCAGTGACACCTCGCAGGATTTCCACCAGGCTGCCGGCCTGGGCTCGCATCAGCTGTTCCAGCAGTTCCACGCTGGACCTGGGCGAACGGCCGTCGCGCACGGCGGTCCGCAAGGAATCGATGGAACGCAGCGGCCGGCTGCGGGCGGTCACCACCAGCTGGGGCCGGACGCAGATCCAGAGGGTCGAGATGTCCGAAGGCTCGAAACCGAAGTCGAAATGCACGTCGTTCAGCACCGCCACCAGCGCGTCGTCGTCGCGTTCGATGCGGGTGGAATGGACGTTCTCCTTCAAAGCGTCGAAGAACGCGTCCGGCAGGCCGGCGTGGCGCTCGATCCAGCGCTCGGCCTGTGCATGGCTGAGATTGAAGTGCAGCCACGCGAAGTCGTCGGACCGCGGGTCGGCGTCGTGCAGCCACACGGCGGCCTCGTCGAGGGACAGGGGGCGGGCGACATCGGCGCCAGCGTCGAAGCGGTAGCCGCAGATCAGGGGCTCGGACATGGAGCCCGCCATGCTCACCCGCGCAGATGACGGTGATGTGTCAGTCATTTCGCAGGGCGTCCACCAGAGCTTCGACCACCGTCGTCCAGTCGCCGCGCTCGGTCTGCCGGAACAGCCGGGTACTGCGGTACCAGGGCGTGTCGTCGCGGTCGCGCAACCAGCGCCAGTCGTTGCGCCAGGCGGGCAGCATCACCCAGCAGGGCACGTCCAGCGCGCCGGCCAGGTGGCAGGCGGCGGTGTCGACGCAGATCAGCAGGTCGAGCTGCGAGACGATGGCGGCGCTGTCCGAGAAAGTTTCGATTTCGCTGCCCAGGTGCACGAGCGGCTGGCCGGGCGGCGGGTTTTTCGCTTCGTCCTCGCCGGCCCATTTCTGCAGGCTGACGAAAACCAGGCCGGGCACCGACCACAGAGGCGCCAGCACCGGTAGGCCGGGCAGCGAACGTTCCGCGTCGTTGTCGTGCTGCACATTGCCGCGCCAGACCAGGCCGATGCGCCTGCCGGCCGTGGGCATCCGCGGCGCCCAGCGGGCGACGGTCAGCGGGTCGGCCGACAAATACGGCGTACGGCCCGGAATGGTCTCCAGCGTGCTGCCGCAGAACAGCGGCAGGCTCAGCATCGGCACCCAGTAGTCATGCGATGCCAGGGCGGCCGGCGCGTCTTCAAGGGTGATCACCGCATCGGGGCCGTCGAGGGTTCGCAGCAGTCCGACCAGCGAGTCGGTGCAGGCGCAGGTGATGAAAGCCGGCTGCCGCTGCGTCCGCACGATGGCGATGTACCGGCAGAACTGCAGTTGGTCGCCATGGCCTTGTTCGGGCCACACCAGCAGGCGCCTGCCGGCGAGGGATTCGCCTTTCCACTGGCGGGCGGCGTTGGCGGGAGGCGTGTCCGGAAATCCCGGCACGGCACCCGGCACCCGCAGCCGGTAACGCATTTCGGTGTGGGCGAAACCCTCCGGCAGGCGGCCCAGCGACAGCAGCAGCTGGCCGAGGTTGATATGTGCGGACGGCTGTTCCGGATCGAGCGCCAGCGCCTCGCGCAGGACTTCTTCCGCTTCCTTCAACCGGCCCTGGTCGAAGAACAGCGCGCCCAGGTTCGACAGGTGCGCCGCATGGCCGGGTTGCAGGCGCATGGCTTCGCGGTAATGGTGTTCGGCCTCGCCGGGCGTGCCATGCGGTTTGCGCGCCAGCACGCCTGCCAGGTGGTTGTGGATCTCGGCCCGTTCCGGTGCCAGCGCCAGGGCGCGGCGCTGCAGGGTTTCGGCTTCGTCGAAACGGCGCAGTTCTTCGACCGCCAGGCCGAGGTTGGTCAGCGCCGCCACATCGTCGGGCTGCATTTCGAGGGCGGATCGGTACAGTGTTTCAGCTTCCGTCCAGCGTTTTCCGGCAGCCATGAGCACACCCAGGTTGACCAGCGTCCGGGGCTGCCGCGGGTCCAGGTGGAGTGCGTGGCGCATTGCCCGTTCTGCCGCTTCGTCCTCGCGCCGGTGCAGGCGCAACAGGCCCAGGTTGGCCCAGCAGGTGGCATCGGCGCTGCCGTTGTCGGCGGCGGTTTGCCAGCAGGCCAGGGCTTCGTCGGTTCGGCCGAGCGACAGCAGCAGGGCGCCGAGTTGCTGGGTGATGCCGGCATCCGGCCGCAGCGCCAGCGACCGGCGCCAGGCATGTTCGGCATCGGCAACGCGGCCCAGCAGACGGGCGGCCAGTGCGGCGACGCTCCACAAGGCAGCGTCGCCCGGGTTCAGCCGCAGTGCGTCGAATGCCAGGCCGAAAGCCTGCCCGGGCCGGCCGGCATCCAGTGCATCCAGCGCGGCGCCGATGGCGGTTTCAGCGCGCATGCGGCAGGGCCTGGATTCTTGCGACCAGGGCGCTGGTGGACCGTCCCGCCACGAAGGGCAGGGCGATGACGGTGCCGCCCCAGCTGCGCACCAGCGCGGCTTCGGGCAGCGTGGCCATGTCGTAGTCGCCGCCTTTCACATAGATGTCCGGCCGCAACCTTTCGATCAGTGCGAGCGGCGCGGCGTCGTCGAAGGGCAGCACCAGCGACACGCAGGCCAGTGCCTGCAGCACGACCGTGCGGTCCGCGCAGGGCACCAGTGGCCGGCCCGGGCCCTTGCCCAGGGCGGCGGCCGAAGCGTCGGAATTCAGCCCCACCACCAGCGCCGAGCCCAGCGCCCGCGCCTGCTGCAGATATTCGACATGGCCGCGGTGCAGCAGGTCGAACACGCCGTTGGTGAAGACCAGGGGCCGGGGGAGATGGTTCGAGTCGATGGCGGTCAAACGAAGAGTTCCTCGTAACGGACACCCGCGGTCCCGAAACGGCCGACCACGATGCCGGCGGCCCGGTTGGCGAAAGGCACGGCCTGGCGCACGGGCAGGCCGTGCCCCATCAGCAGGGCCATGACGGCGGCCACGGTGTCGCCGGCACCGGTCACGTCGAACACCTCGCGGGCGGTGGCCGGTACATGCAGCGCGCCTTCCGCGTCGAAGAGTGTCATGCCCTGTTCGGCGCGGGTGGCCAGCAGCGCCTGCAGGCCCAGCTGCCGGCGCAGCGCCTGTGCGCGCTCGGCCAGGTCGGCTTCGTCGCGCCAGATGCCGACGGCTTCCTGCAGTTCTGCGCGGTTGGGTGTCAACAGGCTGGCACCGGCATAGCGGGAGAAGTCGCCGCCGCGCGGGTCGACCACCACGGGCAGCCCGGCCGCGCGGGCCCGGCCGATGAGGCCTGGCACCCGGCTCAACGCGCTTCGGCCGTAGTCGGACAGCAGCAGCGCCGAATGGCGGGGCAGGGCTTCTGCGAAGGCAAGGTCGAAGCCGTCCAGCGCCGCGGCTGAGGGTTGGCCCTGCACGAAGTCGGCCCGCAGCAACTGCTGTGCGCGGCCGACGATACGCAGCTTGACGGTGGTCGGCAAAGCGGCGTCGACCGGGCCGATGCTGGCCACACCCTGCGTCGCCAGCAGGGCTTGCAGGCTGGCGGCATCACGGTCGCCGCCGCGCACCCACAGCAAGGTCGCACCGGCGCCGAGGGTCCGCAGGTTCATGGCCGCGTTGGCCGCGCCGCCGAGCCGTTCTTCTTCACGGGTCACTTGCACGACGGGCACCGGCGCCTCGCGCGAAATGTGGTCCACGCTGCCCAGCCAGTAGCGGTCGAGGATGGCGTCTCCGGCGACCAGCACACGGCATTCGGCGATCTGGCGAGCTCTGGGATTCATCGTTTCCTGAACCGGGTGGAAAAGCCCGCAAGCATGACCGATCCGTCAGCGCAATGCCGCCGCCACCCGGAAAAGTGCAGGCAGCAGCTCGGCTTCGATGCGCTCGGGCGAGTAGTCGTCCAGCGTTGTCGCCATGGCGATGGCGACCTGCGCGCCAGACGGCACCGTCGCCAGGATCGCCACCGCGATCTGGTGCAGGTTGACCTGGTTCCGGGTGATGACGTAGCCGTCGGCCCGCGCCCTGGCGATCTCGGCCAGCAGCGTTTCCAGGTCGGTCGTGGTGCGCGGCGTGAAGGCGATCGGCGGCTGGCGGCGGTAGATGTCCCGCAGTTCCGGCTCGGTGCTGGTGGTCAGCAGCATGCGTCCGCTGGCGTTCGACCATGCGGGCAGGCGACGGCCGGGCAGCATCTCGGCCAGCGTCAGCTGCCGGCTGGGCAGGCGCAGCAGGTAGACCATGTCGTCGCCGCGCCGCATGCTCAGGTTGACCGCCAGGCCGAACTGGTCGCGCAGCACGGCCAGGTGCGGCGCCAGCTGGGCGATCAGCGGATCGCCCTTCAGGTACGAATGCCCCAGCTCGACTGCCTTCGAAGTGAGGCGCAGCCGCCGCGAGCCGGTATCGCGGGCGAGATAACCCAGCTTTTCCCAGGTGAAGACAAAACGCTGCGCCGCACTTTTGCCCAGGCCGGTCATTTCAGCCAGTTCGGTCAGCCCGAGGTCGCCCGGCCGCGACGCAAAAGCTTCCAGCACCCGCATGGCGCGTTCGACCGCCGCTACGTAGAGGTGTTCCTTCTTTTCGCCGGTTTCCTCGCCTTCACCGGGCTGCTGTTCATCAAGCATGGGTTTTCCCTCTTTGCCAGGCACGATTCTGGCTTAAAAGTATTTTATTGGAATAGTTTGTATTGTATGTCAATACTTTAAACAAATGTCTATTGAACTTTGCGACCGACCGGCCACCGAACTCCGCCAGGAAATCCTGGACGGCCACCTCAGCGCACGCGAACTGCTGTCTGCCCATAGCGAACGAATCGACCGATGCAACCCCAGCGTGAATGCACTGGTGACGCTGGACCTGGATGCCGCAATGCGAGAGGCCGCATACGCCGATGATCGCCAGGCGCGGGGCGAAACCCTCGGACTGCTGCACGGCCTGCCGATGGTGCACAAGGACTGCTTCCTGACGCAGGGCATGCGCACCACCCAGGGTTCGCCGCTGTACCGCGACCATGTGCCGGCGGTCACCAGCCTACTGGTGCAGCGCGCCCAGGCTGCCGGTGCCATCACGCTGGGCAAGAGCAACATTCCCGAATTCTGTGCGGGCTCGCATACCGTCAATACCGTTTTTGGTGCGACCCGCAATCCCTACGACCTGGGCCGTTCCGCGGGCGGCAGCAGCGGCGGGGCGGCGGCAGCGCTGGCCAGCGGCATGGCGGCGCTGGCCGACGGCAGCGACATGGGCGGATCGCTGCGCAACCCGGCTTCGTTCTGCAACGTGGTCGGCCTGCGGCCTTCGCCCGGACGTGTGCCGCAGTGGCCTTCGCTCAACCCGTACAACGCGCTGACCGTCATCGGCCCGCTGGGCCGCACGGTGGCCGACGTCGCACTGCTGCTGGCCGCGCAAGCCGGTGCCGACGCGCGCGACCCGCTGTCCTTCGATCAGGACCCGGCCGGTTTTCTGGGCTCGCTCGAATGCAACACCCTCGGCACCCGGATCGCCTTCGCTCCCACATGGGGCGGGCTGCCCACCGACCCCGCCGTGCTGCGGGTCATCGAGGCGCAGGCGGGCGTGCTGGAAGCGATGGGGGCGGAGGTGACTCCCGCCTGCCCGGATTTTTCGCAGGCCGACCACGCCTTCCAGATCCTGCGCGGCGTGGCCTTCGAACTGGCTTACGGCGAACTCGCCGACCGAAGCCCGGAAGCCTTCAAGGCCTCCATCCGCTGGAACATCAGCGTGGGCCGCAAGGCCGGCGGCGCGGACATCGCCCGGGCCGAAAAAGCGCGGGCCGCACTGTTCCAGCAGATGCACGGTTTCATGCGGTCGTACGACTTCCTGATCGGAGCGGTCAGCCAGGTGCCGCCTTTCCCGGTCGAATGGGACACGGTGCACCAGATCGACGGAACCCCGATGTCCAACTACATCGACTGGATGCGCTCCGGTTATTACCTGTCGGTGACCGGCCACCCGGCCATCTCGGTGCCCTGCGGCTTTACCGAGGACGGCCTTCCGGTCGGCCTGCAGATCGTCGGCCGCTACCGCGAGGAACGCGCCCTGCTGGAATTCGCGCACGCATTCGAGCGGGCCGTGCCCTGCGGCCAGCGTCGACCGCCGCTGCCCGCGGTCTGACGCGTGCCCGCCAGCGGGTTTTCTTCCTTTTCTCTTGTTTCCCCCACCGCAATTCACCCGAAATTCACCGGAGCCTTCGAATGAAACGAATCATCAGCACCGCCATGGCCGCCGTCGCGCTTCTCGGCAGCGCCGCCGTATTGGCCGACACCTATCCGTCCCGGCCCGTAACCCTGATCGCTCCCTTCCCACCCGGCGGCTCGACTGACGTGCTGGCCCGCATCCTGGCCACCCGCCTGGGTGCCCGCCTGGGCCAGCCGGTGGTGATCGAGAACAAGCCCGGCGCCAACGGCGGCATCGGCGCATCGGCTGCGGCGCGCGCAAAGCCGGACGGCTACACCATCCTGCTGATGGGCGCTTCGTCGTACACCGTCAACACGCTTCTGTACAAGAACATGGGCTATGACCCGGTCGCCAGCTACGACTACCTGGGCATCGCAGGCGGGTCGCAGCTGGTGATGCTGACCAACCCGACCACCGGACTGGGCACCGTCAGGGATGTGGTGTCGAAGTCGGCTGGCGAGGCATTGAGTTTCGGTTCGTTCGGCACCGGATCGCTGCCCCAGATCGCGGGCGAATCCTTCGCGCAGAAGACCGGTGCCAGGCTGGTGCACGTGCCCTACAAGGGCAGCGCGCCGGCCATGACCGACCTGATCGGCAACCAGATCCCGCTGACCATCGAAACCATGGTCGCCGCCATGCCGCAGATCAAGGGCGGAAAGGTCAGGCCCATCGCCGTCCTCGGCCGCGAACGTGCGGCGCAACTGCCCAACGTGCCGACCATGCAGGAAAGCGGCGTGCCGGACTTCGAATACGAGACCTGGTTCGGCATCGTCGCGCCCAAGGGAACGCCGGCCGATGTGGTCGACCGCCTGTCGCGCGAGCTCAAGGAAATGATGGCCGACAAGACCACCCAGGAAGCGATGGCGGCCGCCGGTTTCGACCCGCGTTATTCCGATGCGCGCCAGTTTCGCGATCAGGTGCAGCGCGAACTCAAACGCAACGCCCGGATCATCGAAGCTGCCGGCATCAAGGCCGATTGATCAGCTGCCGATGTACACGCCCAAACCCTACGAGAACCAGGACCGGGCCGAGCTCCACGACTGCATGCGGCGGTGGAGCTTTGCGACCCTGGTCACGCACGGCGCCAACGGCAGCCAGGCCACCCATCTGCCCTTTCTGCTCGAGGACGGCGACGGCCCGATGGGCACGCTGACCACCCACCTGGCACGGGCCAATCCGCAACTGGCCGACCTGCTGGCCGGCGCGCCGGCGATGGTGATCTTCCAGGGGCCGCATGCCTATGTGTCGCCCAGCTGGTACGACAACCAGCTGACCTTCCCGACCTGGAACTACGCCGCCATCCATGTGCGCGGCCAGCCGGTGTGCCTGGAATGCCCGGACGAAGTCCGGGAAGTGCTGGACCGCACGGTGCGGCAATATGACGAACCGCTGTGCGGTGCGTGGCGTTTCCAGGCGATGCCGGCCGAAATGATCCGGCCACGCCTGAAAGCCATCGTCGCAGTGCGCATTCCCATCGAGTCGCTGGAGGGCAAGTTCAAGTTCAACCAGGACAAGTCGGCCGCCGACCGCGAAGGTGTGATGCGGGCCCTGGAAGCCTCGGCGGATCTCGGCGACCAGGCTGCCGCCGAATTCATGCGGCGGCGTGAATCCAATCGCACCGTTCTTGAATGAATCTGCACACAGGCGGAGCGGGCAGGTCATGCACGACCCCCCCGGCTGCATCGCCAGACCTTACGGTGCGAGTCCCCTCGGTCCGATCCACTCGACCTGAGTGACTTCCCTGACGAAGACCGCGTTATCGTTCCAAACCGAATTCGCGGCGTCCCAGGCCATGTCCATGACCGATCGCATCGCCAATGCGCCGGAATAGAAGTAGTCCGCTGCAGGCAGGTCCAGCAGTGGCTCGTCCGTGCCCGTCTCGGCAACATTCAAGTCGCGGGATGCCATCGCGACATCCAGTGTTTCGTATGCCTCGGGGGGAGGGTTGCCATAAAGCTCGACCCGTACGAAAAAAATAGGCATCACTCCTCCGGTATTGGCCTCTCTCACAAAGTGAGGCGAGAAAGCAAGTGACCGCTTCACTGAATCGTCGAAGAATTCGAATGGTTTCAAATCAGGCATGGCTGGCGATTGTGCCCATTCGGGCATTCGTTCGAAAGTCTCTTGTCGTCATTCCTGGCGTGATTGATTTGGCCGAAGCCAGCGCCTGAGACGAGCCGCCACACGGCATGAACCGGGGCGGCAAAACGTTGCGTTCGAACTTCAGGTCGTTCGAATCGATTGGCTGGTCAGAATGACCTTGCTATTGCAAAATGCGGCGCTGCCAGTGGGGGGAATGTTGGACACGCGTGGATATTTCGAAGCCCCGCCGCGAAATCAATCAGTGATGGAAAAAGGGCCTTCAATGACACAAGTCGATATTCTTCTGCCCGTCAAAAACGGCATCGAATTTTTCAGGGAATCACTGAACAGCATCTTGGCGCAATCATTCACGGACTGGCGATGTATCGTCCTCGATCACGGGTCCACCGACGGGTCTCTGGAGTTGGCGAACGGCTATCGGACAGGCGATCCGAGGTTCGAGGTCAGGAGTTTCCCGGAAGCAAAAGGACTGGCAGATCTGCTGAATCGCGGATTGGCCTTGTGTACCGCTCCTTATATTATGAGACTCGATGCGGACGACATTGCACTGCCGGAGCGAATTTCAAAATCCCTGGCCATATTTGAAGAAAATCCAGGCATTGCGGTAGTCGGTGGACAGGCGATCGTCATCGATAAACATGGAAAAACCATAGGGCATATGACCGTCCCCACCGACAGGGACAGCATCACCATCAGTGCCTTATTCGCAAACCCCATCATTCACCCCGCCGTCATGTTGCGAAAGACGGAACTCGATAAATTGAACGGGCGTTATGGCGTGAGTTTCGTCAGCACGCCAGACGACGAACCGTTCGAAGTCAATTCGCTTGCGGAAGATTATTTGATGTTCGGACAATTTGCGATCTTGAAGAAGTGCATGAATTCGCCGGATGACCTGATCTTGTATCGCCAGCACTCGTCGAGCGTCGGCCAGTCAAAATTCGAAGACCAGATCGCCGTCGCCCTGAAGGTTTCGCGGCACCTGGCTGAAAGATGGTGCCGGCAAAATGCATTGCCTGAATTCGATCCGCTCCCGTTCTGCACCCATGGTGGAACCCTCATGAAAATTGCGGGCAAGGTCGATTTTTCCGCGGAATCGAAATCCATCCAGGGAGTGATACGGGCGTGCATGGGTTCGACCACGAGCACAGAAACAGAACTGAAATACCTCGATGTGATAAGTGTCAGGAAGCCCCTGCACCTGATCGTGAGATATTTGGGATATCTATCGAAATTTTCGTATCAGTCCCGGCAGTGGTATCCAGTGAAATCCTGGCTCCGGAAATGGGTGAAAAGTAAGTCACCCATGAGGCAATCGAAAGCCACTGCCTGATTTACCTACTTTCTGACGATCGACAGCGCATCCGCCAGTGCTTTTCGTGCGAAGAGGAAGGATGCAGCCATATAGACGATGCAGCCAGTAATGGAGCCAACGACCAACCTGGTGGCGGGTGCCGAGTCGATCAGAATCACGTTCGCCAGATAATGCATGGACAAGGCCGTGAAAAAGGCAGCAGCTGTTATCGGAATCAACACTGCCGCTATCGACTGAAATCGCATTTTCAGTTCTTTGCAGACTTGCGACAGTGATAAAACAGTGCTGCAAAGTGCCGCAAGAAGCAGGCCGGACATGGCGAGCTGTATCGAAAACCGGGATCCGGCACCTAAAAAGATCGTCATGAAAACCGTGCTGCAGAAAGTCAGCGTGAGCAGTACATGAGATTTTCCTCGGGCCACCAGCACCGTGCCACTGGCAGAATCCACCACGTTCATGAGGCCCATCGGCGCGATCCAGAACAAGAGTTTAGCCGCCGAGAGCCATTTTTCGCCAAGAACGACCGTGGTGAATACTTCACTTATCGACCACAATCCCGCCAGGACCGGGAAACACACGAACGCGACGACGCCAAGAGATCGAAGATAAAGCCCTTGTAGTTTATCGAGATCTTGTTGGAAAGCGCTCATCGACGGAAGAAGTGCGCGCGCGACTGTCCATGCGATATTTTGAATCGGGTTCGTGACCAATTTGGTCGCAATATTATAGTTGCCTAGCAATGCGTGACCGAACATCCGTCCGATGATTGCGACGTCGATGGCGCCGCGAAGATAATGGATAAGTGCGTAAAGCGTCAGGGAACCACTCGTCTTGAGCAAGCTGTTCAACGCGAGGCGCGAAGGTTTGAATTCAGGCCAGTTTCCACGATTGACTGTCAGAATGATGCCGGTGGCTACCATCGCCGCCACAAGCGCCTGCACGACGAGGCTGTACACGCCGGCACCAAAATATGCCGCGGTCACGCCTGCCATTATTCCTAAAATCACGGAAGATACTTCTATTACCGCAAGCGCCTTGAATTCACCCGTTTTCTCCATTTTGGCCTGTTGCAGAATGGATAATGAACTGATGAGGAACAGGGGGGACAGCGACAACAGGATTGTCTTGAGTTTGGGCGTGTCAAAAAGATGCGCGGCGACATAAGCGCCGATAATCATTGCGACGAAGAGAACAAAACCCGAAAAGAGGTTGATCGCCAGAACCGTCGACTCGAATTCGTCGCTGGAGTCCTTTTTTTGAATGACGGCAGGCGATGTGCCTAGATCCCTGAGGGAATATGCAAGGGTGGTAAACACGCCGGCAAGTGCCATCAGGCCATAATCTGCCGGAGATAGAAACCGTGCAAAGATGGCAATGGATGCCAGTTGGAGGGCTATCTTGAGACCATGCGATATGGTGACCCACCTGGCACTGTTGCGCGTGTTGATCGAGACACTACTTTGGTTCATTGCGCAATTGCCTGAATCGGATCGCTTTGCATGAATCGACAATCCATGCTCCTGGAAATCGACTTATGACTTGTATCGATCTTTGTTTTCATCGGCCGGGCTGATTTTGGCTTTGCCGTTGTCGGGCTTGCTCAATTTCGATTTTCGAGCAGCCATATCCCGTACGAGGGCGGCCAATTCGGCGTCCGCGTCATCGGAATGCCGCTCTGTTCTCCGCCATTCAACTTGGGGCTTGTGCACGAAACGCGTATACAGCCGCGTTTTTGCCAGCATGAAACCGATACCTCGGAAAAGATCGCCTCCACTCAGGATGTCGGACGCGAAACGGGCGCGCGCAATCAGAATGGCGGAGGAGAGCATGGCGAAACCGATAACGGACGCTATCAGCGGAAGATGCCAGCCCCACCAACCGGAGCCGATGGCGGTAACGGTGAGAACCGCCAGCTGCGCCGCAATCAGTAATGCCAGGGGCGGTATCAGCATGTCGACAACCATTGCGGTTACGGCCGGTTGGAAGTTGAGGACTGACTTAGCCAACAGCCCTGGCCCCTCCTTCAGGATCAGCGAAAGATGTCCGTGCTCCCAGCGCGTGCGCTGGCTTTTTGTGCCTTCGGCGCTGCTCGGAAACACACTGCGGACATGCGCCTCTTCGCAAAATAGCGGGCTGGCACCTGCAGCGGCCAATCGCACACCCAGCTGCATGTCTTCGGCAAGGTGACCGCTGGCCAGCGGAGCCGTAGAAATCACCGACCACGGAAATGCCATACCGGCACCTTGCAGTCCGCAAGGCAAACCCATGCGGTGCATTCCACGCGGACGGACCCGGTTCTTGACGCGCATTGCAAATTCGGCCGCCCGCATTTTCAATGCATTACCTGCAGCGGCCATCAGGTAGGTGGCCTGCACGGGACGACCGGTCCGCATGCTGAGTCGCGCGATACGGTCGATGCATCCGGGTTCCAGTGTGCAATCGGCATCGACAATCACCACGACATCGGGATGGTCCTTGGCGAAGTGGCGCACTCCATAATCCAGCGCATAACCTTTGCCTCGGCGTGAACCATCGAAACGTTCGACCACCTCTGCGCCTTCAGCGCGCGAAAATGCGGCCGTGTCGTCCGTGCAATTGTCTGCCACCACCAGTAATCTGTCATTCTCCGCCAGCTGGGCTCGCGCGCTTTGCAAAGTCGCCAGGATGCCGCTCGATTCGTCATGTGCGGGTATCAAAATGCCAACGCGGGGGCGGGTAGATTCTTCCTCCACACGCCGAGCATTTCTTGTTGGCAAACATGCCAGACCCACTTGAATCAGCAACACAACGGCGGGTAAAGCGAGAAATAGCGCCAATATCATCAGGGCGATATGAATGACATTGGACAGCATCATCAAAATGTAAGCCATAAAACCACCTTGTCAGGTACTGATTGCGCTGAAGAGGGCCGCGAGTTTCACCACCTCCGTGTCGATGTCATGCCTTTCGATGGCCGCCTGGTTTGCCGCAACTGCCATATCTGCCAACACATCGGGCGGGCAGGCCATGCAAGCCACCATCGCATCCGCCAGGGCGGCCACGTCGCCGGCAGGTACGAGCCAGCCGTTTTCACCATGGCGCACAAGTTCAGGAATTCCGGCGATCGCCGTGCCGATGACCGGCCGGCGCAACGCCATCGCCTCCATGAGGACTACCGGCAAACCCTCCGCAAAGCTCGGCAGCACTAAAACACGAGCACCCAGTATTTCATTGCGGACTTCAGCGCTGCTAATCCAGCCCGTGATGCGCACCCGATGGCGCAGTCCCAGTTTTGAAAGCATCGCCTCGATTTCACCACGCAGTTCACCGTCTCCGGCCAGGACCAGATCGAAATCCGCGCCTCGTGACAGCGCAAGGACGTAGGCATCGATTAAAAGCAGATGGCCTTTCTGTTCTGATAATCGGCCGACACACACCATCGTCCTGCCTTCCGGAGTGCCTGCCTCAACGGTATGGAATGCGCGCTCCACGCCGCAATGTACGACCTTGATCTTGTGCCAGTCGGACGGGTTTGCCCAGCGGTAAAGCTGACTCCGACCAAAGGAACTGATGGCCACGACGAATTTCGCCCGACTGATCTTTTCCCCAAGATGCAGAAATTCCGGTTTATCGAATTCCTCCGGTCCATGCACGGTGAAGCTATATGCAGGCCCATTCCGGCCGCCAAGGCAGTCCACCAACATCGCGACTTCTGCGGTATTGGTCCCGAAGTGCGCGTGCAAATGGCGCACTCCGGCCATGTGCAGTCTTTCCAGGGCAAGGCAGGCTTCTGCCAGGTAGATCAGATGCACAGGCCATGGACGGTCGGCCCGCCGCGCCATTTTCAACGCGAGTTTCAGCGCGGTGAACCACCGGATGGGCGACTTGGCAAACGTTCTGGCGACAGAAAGGACCATCGCCAGTGCGCCGCCCTTCAATAGATAATGAGTAATCGCTTTCTCGGCGGCATCTTGCGGATCTGGTGTCGGTTCTGCCCACCCGCGTACGGCCAGCCGGGTGACGGTGAAACCGAGGCGCTCCAGTGCGAGAATCTCCCGCCGTATGAAAGTGTGGCTCACCTTAGGATATTGATTGACCAGATAACCTATCTTCACTGCAAGCCTCCGACCTTCGTATCCGAGCCGTCTATCCTCGGCGAAATGATGCGAGCTGGATTACCGACAGCCGTAGCGCCCGAAGGAACATCTTGTAAGACCACCGACATGGCGCCGACACGTGAACCGTCGCCCAGGTTCACGCCACCGATGATTTGGGCATAGGCTCCCAACTCGACTCCGTCGCCAAGTGTTGGCGTCGGCCCACCATCGATTCGATTGCCCAGGGTAACGCCTTGGCGGAGTGTGCAGTTGGCACCTATCGTGGTTCCGGGATGAACAAAAATTCCGCCAAAATGCCAGATACGCAGGCCGGGACCAATACTCGCCTCCTTGGGCAGGCTAATACCGGTCATGGTCTCCACACCCCTGAACATCACCCAATACAGATTGGTCAACAGGCGCTTTTTGATGCCGACCGGTCGGGCGTCGATACGCTGGCCAAAACGATAAACCCAAATCGCCCAAAGTGACTGCTCCCGGAAAAGTGCCCGCCAGCTACCGCCGCAGCGCGCCAGGTCGGCTTTCCAATTTGCATTCATTTGGCCTCGGCCTTTTCGTTCGTTGGTTCGTTAATCAGCGTGGCCCCCACCAGGGCCCGTTTTTTTGAAGCCGTCGCATAGGCTGTCAACCTGGCGGTTACGGTGCCGGCCGGCCATTCGAATATGGAAACCTGGCCGTTTTTCATTTCCCCGCTGTCGTATGAAACTTCTGATGCCGGCGTGACCAACTGAAAGCGGAGCCGGGCATCCATCGTCGTTCGGACCGCAAAGCGCAACTTCTGGCCTGCAACCGGGCGCGCCCATTGCACCGAGCCCATGGCCCGGTTGACGGAATTCAAAAATACGGACGAAGCTGGGCTCGGCTCGATGACGACGGCCTGATGCCAGGTATCAAAGGTCGCCGCGCCGCCGCCGCTGATCGAGCGCCAGGCACCACGCATGGACAGCAGATTCAGGCGCCGGTCGACAGTCATCGATTTTCCGTCTCCGTCCGTCCATCCCGCGGTGCCGACGACTTGTCTCAACCCCGCGCGCATCCGGTCCAGGTCATTCGCATTCCGGCTATTCCAGCCTCCTGGATGCAGATTGAGATTGCTGCCGTTTTCGACGTAAACCACAAATGGCGTCCCGACATTACGGTCGACGACATATCCACCGAAAATCTTGAGCGTCTCCGCCACCTTTCTGAGATGCGGATCCGCAATGCTGGAGGTATTGAAACCGTGCGGCAGCATCAGCAGGGCGCCTTCTGGCACACGGCCGCTATTTGTTGTGGCGGCGTCGCTGTCGGATGACGTCGCGGGAAAAACATAGGTCGGGTCTGCGCTCATGCCGGAATAGGTCAAGGACAAGGCCAGCGCATGGCGATAGACCGTTTCGCCATCGTTGATTTCATGCCGCCGGATGATTCCGGCCATGGTGGGTACTCCTGCGGCACGCGAGCCCTGAAAGTAATGACCCGGTTCACCCCATCCACGGCCGTCGATGCGGGTCCAGGAATATTGATTGGCACGCCATTGCCCGTTGACCATCTTGAGTTGGAAGAACGAGTGCACGATGCCGGAAACCGGATCGACAATATCTGCGTGTCCATCGGTGCCGGTCGCCGGAATCACATTGGACGGCCAACGCGGCAGGGTAATCGATTCGCGCGCAAGCTCGGCATCTGGATCCCAGATGCCGCGGTCGTCCGTAATGCCACGCACCTGGACAGGGCCATCGGTTGCAGCCGCCAGAAAAACGCCCGTCGACCAGGCTCCTTCCACAAACGCAGGGTAATAACTGGATTTGGGAATTTCGAAATCATTCAAAACCGGTGAAATCGGTTTTGCGTTCCACGGCGATTGAGCCGAAAACGGTTTGAGATAGGTGCCCCATGGCTCGGCGGCGAAGACGGGCAAGGCATTCAAAATGAGAAGCACCGAAACCGACAACGTTTTTCGATGCGTCGCCTGGCTTTTGCTTGTCGGATATACAGCATTAACCATCGAGCACCCTTCAGCCCTTCGTTCCGCGTTCGACTTCAGGTGCAACACTTTTGGGCCAATAGCTGACCGTGCAAACCGCACCGACTGCAAACCAAAAATACCAATTGAACACAACATAAAAGAGCATGTTGTCCGCTGCGGATACCACCAGGTAGGTTCCCAGCAATGCTCCAAATATGAGAAAAATCAGGCGGTCATTTTTACGCATCTTCCACAGAAAATAACCGCATGCAGAAAAAAGCCAAAAATAGCTTGCCAGGCCCAGCAGTCCCACTTCAAAAAACAGTTGCACGAAAACGCTGTGTGAGTTGAAGCTCATGCCCCCTGACAAAGGAAAAAATCGAGTGCAATAATAAATGAAGGAGTTGGAGCCGTATCCGGCAAAATAGTGACTGACGTCCATCCAATCCAAACCGCTGCGCCAGAGAATCTGCCGCCAGGCGAATGAATTCAGCTTGGCGTAATTGGCGGTTGAATTGCCTTGGAGGAGGTCAAACATGCGATCACGGAATTCCGGAATCAACATGGCCGCAGCCGGTACGGCCGCAAGATAGAAAAGGAATCTCCGTTCGGCAAATACACCATATACGGTGAAAAGGAAGGCGGCTGCAAGCCAGGCGCTGCGAGTTTTAGTCGAATAAAGCGCTCCGATCAGCAGAATGATGTATAGGGAGTAAGCAAGTGAGGGCAGGGCCTGGCCGGCCGATCGGTGTGGCTTTTGTCGTTCACGTATTTTCCAGAGATACAACACGACACCCATGACGACGACGACATAGAACGCCAAAATATTCGGATGCGGAAACGGTGCGCCGTAGCGATTCGATACGGCTTCCAGTCCATCTTCGGATGAGGCTGTATCGCCCGTCATGATCGCAACCAGATTCAGCATCAGAACCGGAATGGACGAGATCAATACGATATATAACGCACGACGCAGCGATTTCCGGTCGTGGACTACATGGAACGCGATGATGAAGATTGCGAAGGTCGAAATTTGCGCAAGTCCGAAACGCAATGCGGACACCCGCTCCGGAGCATAAACGATGCCGATTATCTGCATGGCCAAAAAAGGTATCCATGCCCACCATGCGGCTCGCGGGACTCGCGCCGGGTCCCGGAGCGTGAAAATCCCTGCCAGGATAATGACGACTAAATTGACCAGGCCGCCGAGTCCACCGAATCCTGAGAATTGAGTGCCCTGGAAGAACTGGTCTGCCCCGGCACGCATCAGCATGATCGAAAGCACCAGCGTGGTCGGGCTGAGCACGATCATGACGGCCATCACAATGGCGATCGGCAAGGCGGCCAGAAACATGGGGCGATCGTTCGCCAGGTCTCCAGCCATGGCGCTCACCCAGCCCATTACCAAGCAAAGCACGCACAGACCGATGGCACGTGTCAGAAAAGTCGAACTGCTTTTGCTGAATATCTTATGGAGAAAGGCGTTTGCGTCGCCACCGGCATTTGCAGACGATTCACGCCGGAGGCGTTTCGCGTCGTGTCGATCATCAGGTTTTTTTTGAATGTGCTGCATCACGTGCGGACGTTATTCCATGGCCATGCGGCCGGAAAATTTCGGTATCACCATCGCACTGCTTTCGCTTCATGCTCCACATATGTCATGCGCTGCAGCATTGGTCGTCATGGCAGCAATTACGCCGCCTAATCAAAAGTTATTGACCACTACCCCCACCATGTTCGCGACGCTGCCATTCAGCATCTGAACCAGTTCTTCAAGAGCGGCGATTTTGGATTCGTCTTTTCGTGCCACCACCAGAGCGGCACCGCAACGCGATGCAATGACTCCGCAATCGGCGCCATAGACAGCAGCGGGCGTATCGACGATCACGTGATCGAACTGGATCGTCAATTCATGCATCAGAACGCCGAATGTGTTGCGCTCCACCAGTTCCAGAGGATTGGGCGGCGTGGCGCCGACCGGCAGCACAAACAGGCTCGGCACTCCACTGATTTGCCGTATGGCGCTGCGTTCCGCACGGCCGGACAGCAGGGATGAAAGGCCTACCTCGTTTGGCAGCGCGAACACCTCATGCTGGCGCGGGACACGCATGTCGGCATCCACCAGGAGAGTCCGCCCGCCTAATTGCGCAAGCGTGATTGCCAGGTTGGCCGAGAAGAAGGTTCTTCCATCCTTCGAGTCGGCACTGATGATGGCCAATGCGCGACGCGGGGTGTCCGAGCCGTAGAGTCGCATCATGAGCTGACTCCGGATCAGGCGAAATGCCTCCGCCTGGGCGGAAAAAGGTTGGGTCAGTGCGACGAGTTCGGCACTCCTCGTCTGAAGCTCGCTGGGTGCGTACGGATAATCGAATTGTTGGGAAAGTGCCTCCAGAACGTCGTCCGGCGTCACCAAGTTCAATGCGACTGCCGCCTCGCCGAAACGGACATTGCGTTCTTTTTGATAACGCAGCACTTGTTCGACCTGGTCAGCCGAAAGAGTGCGCATGCCTCCGATGATCGAGCCGATGGACCGGTTTTGGTCGCTGCCGGATGGAATTGCGCCATTTGTGATCGCATCACTGCTCTTGTTTCCGCGGCTGTCGTCGTCAACGAAGCTCATGACACTCTTCCATTATCTGTGCTGTTTTTCAAACCGAGCAGGCGTTGCTCCATGCCGGAGAATCTTCTCTGCTTTCCTCGGCCAAGCTCTTTCGGCCCAGGAATCACACCGAGCAGCGGAAGCTGCAGAGCCATGACGACGTCCCGCGGGAGGCGCACCCGCTGATCGCGCAATTCCGAAAGTAGTGCAACACCGACGCCAAGAGCCGCGCCCGCCAATAGCGCAACTGCGATGTTCATCAGCAGGCGGGGCGACGACGGATTGAGTGGCGCCACTGCCTGTGTGAGCAGGTTCACATTACTCTGCATGTTCTGGCTTTCGAGACTCGTCTGATTCAACCGGGCCGTCACACTCTCGAAAGCCCGCTGGGCGCCTTCCACATCGCGCACCAGAACGCCAGCGGAATCCCGCATGGCTTTCAATCGGACAACTTTGGTTCGCTGAGCGTCCAGCAAGCTACGAACCTCTGATTCGCGCTGACGATTGATGGAATTCGCCACGACAGATCCGCCGCTCACGCGCTGTGACTCGACATCCAATCTTTTTTGAAGCTGAGCGACCAGGGCGGTCGACTCGATAACCTGCGGATGATTATTTCCGTAACGTGTGAGGAGTTCCTGATGGCGGGATTCTGCGCGGCTCAGGTCCTGGCGCAACTGGGCCACGACCGGATTGCTCAATACTTCCTGCATGCGGTCGGCAGAAGCTCCGCGCGCCTGGGCCTGGCGACTGGATGATTCGGAAACGAGTGCCTGAATGACAACCAATTGGGACGACAGTTCATTCAACCGGGCAATTTCGTTGTCCAGGTGTTCGTCGGTCGCGACGATTTGGTTTTCGCTTTGAAACTTCGACAGTTTCGCCTGCGCCGCTTCCATTTGCTGGCGCGCTGCCGCAGTCCGCTCCTCGAAGTATTTGACATAATTGCGCGCCGGGCCTACACGCAGATCAAGGGTAATCGCCAGATAAGCCTGCACAATGGCATTTGCGCGCGCTGCGGCATCTTGCGCATTTCTTGCCGAATACGACACGAACAATACGTTGCTTTCCTTGGACGGAATCACTTCCATATTCGTTTTGAGTTGCGTGCTGAGCCACTCGTCGATATTTCCCTGGCGGCCAGTGGCGGCGGCCCAATCTGCGCGCAACTCGGTGTCGTCCGAAAGTTTCAGATCCTGGACGGCGCGGAGCGTCACGCGGTCGCTTTTCAACACATCGACCTGCGTGTTCATGAAGGTCGGAGACGAAATCGCGGGATACATCGCCGAGATCGGATCCGGTTTTGCATCCACGACGACCGACGCGGTGGCAACGTATTTTTTTGGAATGAAGAAACTGACGACGCCTGCCGTTGCGGTGGTGAGTACCAACACCGTCAGGACCAGGAGCCAGCGCGCCTTGATGATCGATATAAAATTTTTGAGCGTCATTTACCATTCCACCTGATAAAACATCCGTGACGAAGAACCAATCGCTCCGCCTTGGTCTGCGTGCGTTGCATATCCCAGGTGTGTAGCGCTCACTTCGGGCACAGCCCGTTCGACCGTTCGAAATTTGCGAATGAACTTAACTGAAAACGCAATTTTGTAAACCTGTAGATTGCAACAGTAGATACGCTAAGTTACTTCACCCATCATCGCAGCTTTCGGGACCCGCACAGGGCTCAGGTGCTGGAAGGATCAACCTGATCGTTGTTGAAATGCGACGACTTGCGTCGTTTTCCCGTCAGAAAACAAGCTTTAAACAAGATGAAAGTGTATCAATAAGTGTTGGGGATGTCAGCTTGCGATACAGTGAAGGCTGCTTTCACAGCAAGCTTATGCGACTGTCTCTTGTCCTTTAAAAACGCGCCGAAGTCTGCGCTTCAACGGAGGACCGGTCGGTTTCTATGATTATTGTTGAGCGCGCCAATATCTGCTTTCGATTATCTTCGAGCAGCGAGGATCCGATGGATTTGCTGTGCGCAGGCTGTCCCTCGAAGCCGTCTGGTGTTTCCAGTTTCCGTTAAACAGATTTAATTTACTGTGGCCGGCCTCAGGAAAACCACCCATCACGCATCGTTCTTCGATGGATTTGTTGCCTTTTCATGCGCGAGTGCGTTGAGCATCACGCTGCTGATCTGGGCGGGGGTCTATCACGATGCCTTTTTTAGAAGTTTCGCAGTCGTCAGCGTGATCAGCTTCGTCGTTGGGTTGATCACCTTCCGCGATATTGGCCAGGAACTTCTGAGTGTCAGAGTGCGCAGGCGCTTACTTCTGCTGTCATTGCTCCGTCGTTGTGCATTGACATTTGCATTGGTCCTTTTTGCGCTCTACTTCGGTGGTGTGGCGTCCGATAAGTCGCGGCTTGTCATGCTCTGCTGGCTACTCAGTGCTCCATTTTTATTGATGCCGCTGCTACTGCTCTGCGGGCGATTCGCTGTAATTATCTATAGCGCTCCGGCTCTGCGCCGGAAGGCTGTTTTCGTGTTTTACGATGACGAAGCTGCACAACTTGCCAGCACGCTCGCTGAGGCTCCCATTCTCGGTATTACACCACTTGGATATTTCGATGATCGTGATGTGCCGCGAGGCTCGAATATCGCCGGGCTGATGAAGTTGGGCGAGGTAAAAACAGCGCACGACTGGATTCTCGACCACAGGGTCGACATGGTTTTCATAGGCTTGCGCGGCGCTCACGGAGAACGTGCCCAGGCGCTCCTCGATTCATTGCTGGACTCGGTGGTTTCGATTTATTTTGTACCGGATTATCGGCCGGCAGGCCTGCGGCATGTCCAGTATGCAGAACTGGCAGAAACGCCGGTGCTGGTGGCCTACGAAACGCCGTTTTTGGGATTGTCCCGGGTTTGCAAGCGGGCCATGGACATTATCCTGGCGACTCTTTTGTTGGTTGCCGCTTTTCCCGTCATGGTGGCGTGCGCATTGGCGGTCCGACTGAGTTCTCCGGGTCCGGTGCTGTTTCGGCAGAGGCGCTACGGCGTCGGCGCCGTCGAAATATCCGTTTTTAAATTTCGCTCGATGCGCCATGACGCGCCGTCGGTGGATGGAGTGATTCAACAGGCATTGCGTAATGACCCCAGGGTCACGCGGGTGGGAGCGTTCTTGCGGCGAACCTCGCTCGACGAACTGCCCCAGTTCTTCAATGTGCTCGGTGGCTCGATGAGCATTGTCGGTCCGCGCCCGCACGCAGTGCAACATAACGAGTTATATCGGCGGCAGGTTCGCGGTTATATGCTGCGCCACAAGGTGAAGCCTGGGATTACTGGTTGGGCCCAGGTCAATGGTGCGCGCGGTGAAACGTCGACAGTGGAGAAAATGGAGCGCCGCGTCGAGCTGGACCTCCATTACATCCGCAACTGGTCCTTGCTGCTTGATTTGCGGATTATCCTGAAGACCGCATTGCTTGTGGTCAATGATCGCCACGCCTTTTGAGTTTCAGGCAAAAGGCCAGGCGTCAGGAGATTCAGGTCATGGGTGATCGGTCAGCTCGCAGTTCAAGCCGCGCGTAAGGGATCGGTCGACTGAACGCCCGATGGGCCTGCCTTGTCGAGGGTCGCCGATTTCGCCTGGATGAGTTCGATCTTGTACCCATCCGGATCCGTCACGAACGCGATGACGGCGCTGCCGCCCTTTACCGGCCCCGGCTCGCGACTGATGGCGCCGCCGGCTGCTCGGATCTTTTCGCAGGCCGCATAGATGTCGGGCACGCCCAGGGCGATGTGGCCGTAGGCGGTGCCGAGTTCGTATTCAGTCGTGCCCCAGTTGTAGGTCAGTTCGATCTCGGCCTGGCCGGGGTTGCCGCCTTCGAAACCCAGGAAGGCCAGGCTGTATTTGTATTCCGGGTTTTCCGACTGTCGCAGCAACTGCATGCCGATCACGTCGGTATAGAACTGGATGGAGCGTTGCAGGTCGCCGACGCGCAGCATGGTGTGAAGGAATCGCATGGGGTGTGTGGGTTCTGGCTGACGAAAACCGGCATTTTGCTTCCTGCCCGACGGCGTGTCCGATAACGGGTTTTTCATGATGTTGCAGCTGCAATGATTGCAGCTACAATCCGCGACCATGTCGTCAAACCCGTCTTCTGTCGCGCCCGATCTTTTGTCACTTTCCGCAGTTCCGTCACTTGCTCCGGTGTCTCCGCTCGGCTGCACCAACGCCAAGCTGCGCCAGCTGACCCGCCGTGTCGGCCAGCATTTCGATGCCGAAGTTGCCCAGTCCGGCCTCAAGACCACCCAGTATTCGCTGCTGACCACCATCGAGTCGCGCGGCCCGGTGCGCTCGGTCGACCTGGCGGCGTCGCTGCACATGACCGCTTCCACCCTGAGCCGCAACCTGCATGTGCTGGTCGACGCGGGCTGGCTGCGTATCGACGACGGGCCCGATGCCCGCAGCCGGCTGGTCAGCATCACCGAAGCCGGTCGTGCGCAGCGCCGCGCTGCCCGTGCGCACTGGCGGCGGGCCCAGCAGTCGCTGGTGCTGTTGCTCGGCGCAGAACGGGTCGAGGCGCTGCATCGGCTGATCGACGAAGCCCTGCCGCTGCTGGCGCCCGCGCCCGACGAACACGGCGACGAGCACTGAGCCTGGCGCATCCCATCCCCGGTTTCTGCATCGCCTATTCATTTCAACGCCTCCTCCGAAAGACACCCACCATGTTGTCCCGAGACCTCTCTTCCTGGCTGCAGCGCCGGGGCATCCACTACGGCTGGGTGATGGCCGTCGTCACCTTCCTGACGATGCTCACCATGTCGGCGGCGCTGGGCCTGCCCGGCGCGATGCTGCAGCCGTTGTCGAAGGAATTCGGCTGGAGCACCAGCGACATCTCGTCGGTGCTGGCGGTGCGGTTCGCGCTGTTCGGCCTGATGGGGCCTTTTTCCGCGGTGCTGATGGAACGCTTCGGCCTGCGGGCGGTGATGTGCACCGGTCTGCTGCTGGTCGGCGGCGGCATGGCGCTGGTGACCCAGGCGTCGCACCTGTGGCAGTTGTTCGTGCTGTGGAGCCTGATGCTGGGTGTCGGCACCGGCATGACGGCGCTGGTGCTGGGTGCGGTGGTGGCCAACCGCTGGTTCGTGGCGCGGCGGGGCCTGGTGGTCGGCATCCTGACCGCCAGCGCGGCCACGGGGCAACTTGCGTTCTTGCCGTTCGCCGCCTGGATGATCGAACGCTGGGGCTGGCGCTCGGCCGTGGCGCCGCTGTTCGCCGGCTGTTTCGCGGTCGGGCTGATGGTGCTGCTTTTCGTGCGCAACCGGCCGGCCGACCTGGGCCTGGCGCCGTATGGCGAGGCACCAGGTACGGCGCCCGTCAGGGCGGCGCCCATGGCGATGACATGGCGCACGCCGTTCACCATTCTGGCCGAGGCATCGCACAGCCGTACCTTCTGGGTGCTGGCCGGCACCTTCTTCATCTGCGGGCTGTCGACCAACGGACTGGTGCAGACCCATTTCATATCGCTGTGCGGCGACAACGGCCTGTCGCCGGTTCCGGCGGCATCGGTGCTGGCGATGATGGGTGCTTTCGACCTGTTCGGCACCATCGCCTCGGGCTGGCTGTCGGACCGGTTCGACTGCCGCAAGCTGCTGTTCTGGTACTACGGGCTGCGCGGCCTGTCCCTGTTCTGGCTGCCGCACTCGGGCTTCAGTTTCTACGGCCTTGCGCTGTTCGCCATCTTCTACGGCCTGGACTGGATCGCCACCGTGCCGCCGACCGTCAAGCTGGCTGGCGCAGAGTTCGGCCCGCAGAAGGTGGGCCTGGTGTTCGGCTGGGTGTTCGCCGCCCACCAGCTGGGCGCGGCCACCGCGGCCTACGGTGCCGGGTTCTCGCGGACCATCCTGATGAGCTACACACCGGCGCTGTACGTGGCCGGCGGTGCCTGCCTGGTGGCCGCCTGCCTGGCGCTGACCGCCCGCAAGATGCGGCCGCCGCTGGCGAACATGGCGACCGCCAGGGCCTGAAGCCTCAGACCCGCACTTCGCGGTTGAAGCGGTCGATGTATTCGCCGCGCCGCGGATTGAGCCTGGCCCAGTCCACACCGTTCATGGCGGTGATCTCGGCCATGTTCTTCGCATAGGCCTGCAGGCCCGGGCTGAAAGCGGCCCTGGAGCTGACCGGTGCGACGAAGTAGGGTGCGGCCGCCATCTGGGTCTGCACTTCCGGACTCAGGGCCGCGTTGATATAGGCCGCGGCCAGGTCCGGGTTCTTCGTGTTCTTCACGATGTGCATCACGCTCTTGATGTGGATCCAGCCGGTGTCGGGTTTGGCCAGCGCCACCGGCACGCCCTTGCCCTGCAGGTCGCCCACGTTGTTGTTGTAGTGCACCGAGATGTCGATCTGGCCCTGCTGGAAAAGGGTGGCCAGTGCGCCCGGGTTGCTGGCCACGGCGCTGACGTTGGGCAGCAGTTTCTTGACGAACTGGAAGGCCGGTTCCAGGTTCTCCTCGCTGCCGCCGTTGAGGCGCGCGATCTCGACCATCCAGGCCGACATCAGCGTCGAGCCCATGCCTGCCAGGCCGACGCGGCCCTTGTATTCGGGCTTCAGCAGGTCGTTCCACGAACGCGGCGGGTTCTTGATCTTCTCGGTGTTGTAGGCGATGCCGATGATCTGGCCGGACACGAAGGCGCCGAAACCACGCGGGTCCTGCAGGCCGGCGGGAACGTCCTTCAGGTTGGGAATCTTGTCGACAGGAATCTTCTCGAAAATGTCCTGCGACAGCGCGGCGAGGTACGGGCCTTCATCCAGGATGATGACGTCGAACGGCGGATTGGCCTTGGACGCCGCCACTTTGGATACCGTATCCACCGCCAGCGACGGGACCAGGCTGACCGACGCGCCGGTGGCCTTGGTGAAGGCCGGCAGCAGGATGCCGCGGTGTGCGGATTCCCAGGCGCCGGGATAAGTGGTCGCCGATATCGACTTCGACTGCGCGAATGCCGTTCCTCCATTCAAGACCAGGGGTGCGGCGCCCAGCGAAGCGGCGGTCTGGAGCAGGCGGCGGCGGGACAGTTCATTGCTCATGGGGATTTCCTGTGTGACGAAATTGGACAAGGACCTGTACCTCCCAGCGCAATCTCCGTGCCCGTGGCGTTCGTTCCGGGATAACCCTTGATTTGCCGCAGAACCATCCATTCCGGTGCAGCCGCTGCGCCAATATGGATTCTTTGCATGCACTGTTTGTGATCAAAAACCATATTGATTGGCGACAATATGGTTGATCAGTGGAAACAATCTTCAGCGGGCGCGGCATGTCGGGTGGCATGGTTCTTGTGTTCGACCCGGCCGAACAGCGGCCCATTCCGGCGCCGCTGCCCTGGAGGTGTCAGCCCATGCAACAACCCGCGAAAACGTCCGGTGTCGGCGTCACGCTCGACCAGATCCACCATCGATACGGTGGCAGCACGGCGGTCGAATCGGTTTCGCTGGAGATTCCCGCCGGCCAGCTGGTCGCCTTGCTCGGTCCCAGCGGATGCGGCAAGACCACGCTGCTGCGCATCGTCGCCGGGCTGCTGCGCCAAACCACCGGCCATGTGCGGATTGGCGGTGAAACCGTGGATGCCCAGCCCACCAACGAACGTGGCGCCGGCATCGTTTTCCAGAACTACGCGCTGTTCCCGCACATGACTGTCGAGGCCAACGTGGCCTACGGGCTGCGGGCCCAGGGCGTGGCCGCCGCGGCTGCGCAGAAGACGGCGATGGAGATGCTGGCGATGGTGCGCATGGACGCCTATGCCAAACGTTATCCGCGCGAGCTTTCCGGCGGCCAGCAGCAGCGGGTGGCCCTGGCGCGCACGCTGGCGGTCAGGCCGCGGGTGCTGCTGCTCGACGAGCCCTTCGCGGCACTCGACAAGAACCTGCGGCTCGACATGCAGATCGAGATCAAGCGCATCCAGCGAGAACTCGGCATCACCACGCTGCTGGTCACCCACGACCAGGAAGAAGCCATGTCGATGGCCGACCGCATCGCGGTGATGAACGCCGGCTGGGTGGAGCAGTTCGACACACCCGAAACCATCTACGACCGGCCGGCCACTCTCTTCGTGGCGACCTTCATCGGCACCGCCAACCTGATTGGCGGCCAGCTGCCGACCGGCGGCAGCGGGCCGTGCGCCATCGCCTGCGACGGCGGCGGCAGCCTGGCGCTGGACCGCGCCGCGCCGTGTTCGCGCGCCGGCAAGGTGATGGTGGCGGCCCGGCCCGAACACCTGAGCCTGGCAGCGCCGTCCATCGATGCGCTGCCGGCGACGGTGGCGATGGTGCTGCCGCTGGGGCCGTCGCTGGTCTACGAACTGCTGCTGGGGAACGGCCGCACGGTGAAAGTGACACAGCCGCGCAATGCCGGCGACCGGCGCTACGAGCCCGGCGAAGCGGTCGGTGTCAGCCTGCGGGCGGGTTCGCCAGCCGCGGTCTTCCAGGACTGAGCCGGCCATGTCCGCCACTACCGTCCATGCCGGGCCGCGCTTCGGTTCGGCTTTGCCGCTGAGCATTCCGCTCGGCCTGTTCTTCATCGTCTTCGTACTGGCCCCGATGGCGCTGCTGGCCTGGGTCAGCCTGCACAACGACAGTACGCTGACCCGGTTCGGCCTTGGCCAGTACGCCAAGTTCCTGGGCGACGGATTCAACCTGGAGGTGCTGGGCAACACGCTGTGGCTGGGCCTGAAAGTCACGCTGCTGACGCTGGTGATCGGTTTCCCGCTGGCCTATCTGTACACGCTGGCGCCGCGCCGCTGGCAGGGGCCGCTGATGCTGCTGATCGTGCTGCCGCTGCTGACCAGTTCGGTGGTTCGCACCTTCGCCTGGGTGGTGATCCTGGGCCGCCAGGGCATCGTGAACATGCTGCTGCTGCAGACGGGCGTGATCGTCGAACCGCTGAAGCTGCTCTACACCCCGATGGGCGTTTCGATCGCTCTCGCGCAAATCGAACTGCCGCTGATGGTGCTGCCGCTGATCACCGCGCTGACCAACCTCGACCCCAACCTGCGCCAGGCCTCACTGGCCCTGGGTGCCGGCCACTGGCGCACCTTCTTCAAGGTGACGCTGCCGCTGTCGATGCCCGGCCTGCTGGCCGGTGCGCTGCTGGTGTTCGCATCGGCCGTCAGCGCCTTCGTCACCCAGACCCTGGTCGGCGGCGGCCAGCAGATGTTCATGCCGTTCTACATGTACCAGCAGGCCATCCAGGCCGGCAACTATCCGTTCGCCGCGGTCATCGCGGTGCTGCTGCTGGCCTGCGTGCTGGCGGTGGTGGTTTTCATCAATGCGTTGGGTCGCCGCAGCCGGGGGTTCGTCCATGCCTGATGTCTTCGTGTCCGGCCAGCCGGCCGTCGCTGCGCCGTCGGGCCGCGGCGAATCCTTGCGCGGCGGACTGGAGCGGCGCTCCTTCGCCGTGGTGTTCGGCCTGCTGGGGCTGGTGGCGGCCGTGCTGCTGCTGGCACCCACGGTGGTGGTGCTCATCACCTCCTTCACCAGCGGTTATTCGCTGAAGTTCCCGCCGCCGGGGTATTCGACCCGCTGGTATTCGGCCCTGTGGAATGAATCGCCGGAGCTGATCGAGGCTTTTGTGCTGTCGCTCGAACTGGCGGCCGTCGCCACTGCGGCTTCGGTGGTGCTGGCGGTGGCCGCCGCCCTCGCACTGGCGCGTCGCCGGGAGGCCTGGGCCCGCACCTTCGAGGCGGTGCTGCTGTCGCCGCTGATGCTGCCTTCGCTGGCCATCGGACTGTCGTTGCTGATGCTGTTCAACCTCGCCGGCACCGGGCTGTCCTTCTGGACTCTGGTAATGGGTCACATCGCCATCACCACGCCCTACATCCTCCGCACCACCTCGGCCAGCCTGCTGCAGATGGACGGTGCGCTGCTGGAAAGCGCGCGGTCGCTGGGCGCCAAACCCTTCTACATCTTCCGCACGGTGACGCTGCCGCTGATCTCGCGCGGCATCCTGGCCGGCGCCTTCATCGGTTTCATGTATTCGTTCGACAACGTGGCGGTGTCGCTGTTCCTGTCCGACGCCCGCAGCGAGGTGCTGCCGATCCGCATGTGGCACATCATCGAATCCAACCTCGACGTGCGCGCCGCAGCGGTGTCCGGCGTGCTGATCGCCGCCACGCTGGTGCTGATGGTGGTGATGGAGCGGGTGGCGGGCATCTCGCGTCAGTTCCGGTGAACCGTGTCACCGCCCCAGTGCAGCCGCAGGGCGAGGTAGTCGTCCTCCAGCACGCCGTCGCGCAGGCCGGGGGTGTAGCCGGTCAGCGCGCAGAAGGCCTCGAAGGAATAGCCGCCGAGGTCGCTGCGCCGCAGGCGTGCATGGCGCAGCGCCAGCACCAGGCGGCCCACGCCGGCCACCTTCAGGGCGCCGGCGCACATGGGGCAGGGCTCCATGGTGCAGTAGAGCGTCGCGCCTTCCGCGGCCCGCGGGCCGTGGGCCGCGAAGGCCGTGCGCAGCACGTCGGGCTCGGCATGGGCCGTGGGGTCGCCCGATGTGTGCTGCCGGTTGCGGCCGCATGCCAGCAGCCGGCCGTTCCTCACCAGCACCGCGCCGGTCGGCCAGTCGCCGCAGGCATGGGCGGCGCGCGCCTCGGCCAGCGCCAGCCGCATCCAGTGGCGGTCGGTCTCGTCTTCCGTCATGCCGTCCATGGCAGTCCTTCTCCGTTCGATCCAGGAGCTTCCCGATGAGCAAGAAACGAACCCTGCTGCGCCATGCGCGGGCCCTGCTGGGCGACACGCTGTCGTTCGACCCGCAGCCGCTCGACGTGCTGGTGGAGGGCGACCGCATCGCGGCCATCGCGCCCGCCGGCACATTGCACGGCGCCGATGTGGAGGTCGACCTGGCCGACCGCCTGCTGGTGCCCGGCCTGGTCAACGGCCACCAGCATTCCCACGAACATTTCCAGCGCGGCCGCACCGAGAACCTGCCGCTGGAACTCTGGATGCACCTGGTGCGCACCCGCATACCGGTGGCGCTGACGCCGCGCCAGGTCTACCTGCGGACCATGATCGGCGCCATCGAGTCGCTGCGCACCGGCTGCACCACGCTGGTCGACGACATGGCGCTGGGCGGTGCCGTCCAGCGCGAGAACATCGACGCGGCGATGCAGGCCTACGAAGACGCGGGCATCCGGTCGCTGCTGGGTTTCGCCATGATGGACAAACCCATCGTCGACAACTTCCCCTTCGTCGAGAACCACTTTCCACCCGGCCTGGCCAACGAACTCCGCGCAGCACCGCGCCCGGCGCCGGACGACTGCCTGGGCCTGGTCCGCGAACTGGCGAAAAACCACCATCCGCAGTCGAACCGCATCGGTGTGCTGGTTTCGGCATCGGCCCCGCAGCGCTGCACCGAACCCTTTCTGAAACAGGTGCGCGCGCTGGCCGACGACCTGGCGCTGCCGGTCATCACCCATGTGCAGGAAACCCGGATGCAGGTGGTCACCGCGCAGCTGTTCTACGGCTGCCCGATGGTCGAATACCTGGACCGGATCGGTTTCCTGAAACCCGCTACCAGCCTGATCCACGCGGTGTGGCTCAACCCGCGCGAGATCGACGCGCTGGCCCGCAACGGCGCCACCGCGCAGCACAACCCCTGGAGCAACCTGCTGCTGGGTTCGGGTGTGCAGCCGGTGCGCGAACTGCTGGATGCTGGGGTCAACGTCAGCCTGGGTTCCGACGGTTCGTGCTCCACCGTCACCGTCAACATGCTCAACGTGCTGGGCAGCGCGGCGGCGGTATCCAAGCTGCGCGGCGACGACTTCGGCCGCTGGCTGTCGGCGCGCGAAGCGCTGCAGGCGGGCACGCTGGCAGGCGGACGGGCGCTGGGTTTCGGCGAATCGCTGGGCTCTTTGCGGGTGGGTGCCATCGCCGACGTGGTGGCCTATCGCACCGACACGGTGACCTTCGCACCGCTCAACGATCCGCTGCGACAGCTGGTCTACGCCGAGCGCGGTGCAGGCCTGGATTTCTCGATGGTGGCAGGCGAAGTGGTGATCCGCGCCGGCCGCCTGACACGCATCGACGAGGCCGCGCTGCTGCGTGAAATCGAAAACGAGTTTCGCAGCCTGGGCGAGCGCTATGCCGAGGCCGAGGCGTCGGTCACGCCCATTCTCGAAGCGGTCGAGGCCATCTACCGGCGATCGCTCGCCACCGCCATTCCGGCCGACACCTACACCGCGCGCCTGCCATGACTCATCAACGCGATTTTTCCGGATACCGATGGAACTACCCGGCACTGCGCTGGCCCGGTGGTGCCGGCCTGGCCGTGTCCTTCGTGCTCAACGTGGAGGAGGGCGCCGAGTTCTCGCTGAGCGCGGGCGACGACCGTAACGAAGGCCGGCACGAGGTCAACCACGAGATCGTCGGTGTGCCCGACCTGTGCATGGAAAGCCAGTTCGAGTACGGCGCCCGCGTAGGTTACTGGCGCATCACGCGGATGCTGATGGAAGCCGGCATGCCGCTCACCCTCAACGCCTGCGGCCGTGCGCTGGAAACCACACCCTGGATCGCCGCCGACGCAGTGGAACAGGGCTTCGAGATCTGCTGCCACGGCTGGCGCTGGGAATCGCATGCCGGCATGGACGAGGCCGAAGAGCGCCAGCGCATCGCCCGCACGGTGGCGACGGTGACACGGCTCAGCGGCCGCGCCCCGGTCGGCTGGCACACCAAGTCTTCCGCCTCGCTGAACACGCGGCGGCTGCTGGCCGAACACGGCGGTTTCCTGTACGACAGCGATGCCTACAACGACGACCTGCCCTATTACCTGCCGGTGGCCGGCAAACCGCACCTGGTGCTGCCCTATGCCTTCGACACCAACGACATGCGGTTCTTCGACAACTTCGCCTACGTGCGCGCTGACGATTTCGCCGATTACGCCATCGATGCCTTCGAATGCCTTCTGGCCGAGTCGCGCCATACGCCTCGCATGATGTCTATCGGCCTGCACACCCGCATCATCGGCAGGCCCGGGCGCATCGGCGGACTGCGGAAACTGCTGGCCCACATCGCCGGCCGGCAGGGCGTGTGGTGCGCCACCCGCGAGCAGATCGCGCGGCACTGGCTGGCTGCCATGCCGCCCGGAACGACGGTGGGAGGCACCGCGTGAAACTGCTGCTGGCCAACCCCAATCTCACCCAGGGCGTGACCGACGCGGTGCTGGCCGCCGCCCGGCAACGCGCCGCGCCGGGCACCGGACTGCTGGCGGTCACCGGCGAATTCGGTCCGATGGTGATCGGCTCGCGCGCCGAAGCCGCGCTGGCGCAGCACGGCATGCTGGAACTGGTCGCCCGCCATGCACCGGGCTGCGATGCGGTGGTGCTGGGGGTATCGCTGGACACGGCCCTGTGGGCCTGCCGCGAGATGCTCGACATACCGGTGATCGGCATGACCGAGGCCGGCCTGCTGTGCGGTGCCACCGTGGCCGGCCGCATCGGCCTGCTGACCTATGGCGACCGCATGGGACCGCTGTACCGCGAGCTGGTCGCCAGCTATGGTTTTTCAGGCCGGCTGGCCGGCATCGAATGCCTGCCGCTCGACCCGGCTGCCAGCCTGGCCGATCCGCAGGGTACTCGCCGTGCGGTGCTGGAAGGCGCGCTTCGGCTGGTGCGGAGGGACGGTGCCGAAGCGGTGCTGCTGGCCGGCGCGGCGATGGCGTCGATGGCCGAATCGCTTCAGCCGTCGGTGCCGGTGCCGCTGCTGGACGGCGTGGGTTGCGCCGTGGCCATGGCGCAGGCGATGGTCGGCTTGCGGCTGCCCAAGGCCACGGTCGGCAGCCTGAGCGCCACCGGCCCGCGCGAAGTGCGCGGCGTGTCGAAAGAACTGACGAACCTGATGGGACAAAGGCGATGAACGACGCACTCGACCAGGACACCGCCCTGGAACTGGCCGCGCGGGTTGGTTCCGGCACACCGAGTGCGGTCGAGGTGGCCCGTTTTTTCATCGAACGGGTACAGCGGCTGAACCCGCCGCTCAACGCCATCGTCCAATTCGATGCCGAAGGCGTGCTGGCCGAAGCTGCCTCGGTAGACCGGCGGCTGGCCGCCGGCGAAACCCTGCCGCTGGCCGGCGTGCCTTTCACGGTGAAGGACAACCTGTGGGTCGAAGGCCGGCGCATCTCGCAGGGCTCGCGGCTTTTCGAGGACTTCATCGCGCCGCGCGACGCTTGGGCGGTCGCCCGCCTCCGCGCGCTGGGCGGCGTGATGCTGGGCATCACCAACTGTTCGGAATTCGCCTGCAAGGGCATCACCGGCAATCCCTTGTACGGCACCACCCGCCATCCGCTGGACCTGTCGCTGACGCCCGGCGGATCGTCCGGCGGCGCGGCGTCAGGCCTTGCCGCCGGCCTGGGACTGCTGGCCTTGTGCACCGATGCGGGCGGCTCGACGCGGCGTCCGGCTGCGCATTGCGGGCTGGTCGGCCTGAAAGCCAGCTCCGGCCTCATCCCCCATCCCTGGGGTTTTGCCGAGCCGAATTTCGGACTTTCGGTGGTCGGCATCCTGGCGCGCAATGCGGCCGACTGCGCCTTTGTGTTCGACAGTTTGCTGGCCTACGACGCCAACGATCCGGCCGGCGTGCCCATCGCGGTGGGCCTGCAGGTTTCGGCCGCGCCGCCGCTGGAGCGTTCGACCCTGCGGCTGGCCTGGAGTCCGCGCCTGGGCTGCGATTTCGCGGTCGACGAGGCGGTGATGCGACAGCTCTCGCGGCAGGTCGATGCCTTGCAGGCCGATGGCTGGTCCGTCGAGCGGGCCGACCCGGCATGGCCGGATGCGGTGCGTGAATATCCGCTGATCGTGCTGCAGCAGGCCGGTCTTTTCGCCCTATATGGCGACCGCCTGGCCGATGCCCGCGACCAGATCGACCCCGACCTGGTGGCGCAGATCGAAGCGGGCTCCCGGGTCACGCCGGCGCAGGTCGCCAGGGCGGTCCGGCTGAAGGAAAGGATCGGCCAGAGCCTGGCGAACTTCTTCGATTCATACGACTTGCTGCTGTGCCCGACCACCCCGGTGACCGCCTGGCCGGCAGACCAGCTGGGTCCGCCGGTCATCGGCGGATTGCCTGCCGGTCCGCGCGGCCACGCTGCCTTCACACCCCTGTTCAACTACTGCGGCGTGCCGGCGTGCTCGGTGCCGGCCGGCCTGGTGGACGGACTGCCGGTCGGGCTGCAGGTCGTCGGTCCGCGCATGGAAGACGCGCGGGTGATGGCTTTTGCCCGCGAGGTCGAACGGCTGCAGACCTTGCGCTGAGGCTGCCAGCCTTCATGTGCGCGGCAAGTGCAGGATTTCCAGAAACGCGAGCCTGCAAGACCCGCCGGCCGGGCGCGTGGCACGATGGTTCCGTACGACGCCAGTTCGGCACGCAGGCGGCACGGCAGGATGCGCAACAGGCCGTGCCGTGCGTAGCGGCTGACCGCAGCCTGCGGGATCACCGCCACCATCTGCGTTCGGGCGATCAGGTTGCTGATGGTGAGGTGGTCGGTGACCAGGTGACCAGGAGACCCGGCAGGCCGGGTGCCTGGCCTGCAAGGCGCTGATGAGGCGGCTGGAAATCATCGACTGCGAAGAGCCGCGCCACCCCTGGCCGTCGATGCACCCGGAAGTGCGCCGGGGCTCGCTCGACACTGCCCGCCGGCTGGATCCGCTGGTCCTGCGCCGGTGGCGCTGAACCCGGGTCCTGCCCGGGGACGGCATCAGATGCGCGGCGGATCCTGATCGCGTGCGGTGTGGCGGTGCAGGGCGATGGCTGCGATGAAGGCAGCGGCAACATCCGCGGCCTTGGCGCCGTCGGCATAGAGCAGTCCGGGGTCGGCGCTGCCGTCCTCCAGTGTGGTCGGCACGCCGATCTTCTCGGTGATGGCGCTCGACGCACCCAGCACCAGCAGCGTCTTGCAGTGGCGATAAGTGTTGACCACGAATTCGCTGGTGTTGCCGATTTTCATCAGCAGGTCCACCGCACCCTGGCCGTCGGGCAGCACCACCGCGTCGAACACCACCGGAGGGGTGTTTTCCATGGAGGCGTCGGCCTCGATCTTCTTGCCCTGCATCGTCTGGATGCTACCCAGGCGCGGGCCGACGATACGCGGCACGGCACCCTGTGCGAACAAGGCGGATTGCAGTGCGGCCAGCGCATCGCCGTCCACGCCGTCGGCGGCCAGCAGCGCGATCTTGCGGCCCTTGATGCCGCCGTCTCCGGGGAGGTGCGTCAGCGAAAGCGCGGCGGATTTGGTCACCTCGGGCGCTTGCGGCGCGTCGATGGCGCGGGGCAGGGCGGCGGGCAGGTCCATGCCCAGGCCGTCGGCGATGCGCTGCGCCAGTTCGGTCGAGACATTGACCAGGCTGGCCACCATCCGTTCGCGGATGGCGGGCACGGTGACTTTCGAAAGCTCGAAGCGGAAGCCGCCGACGATGTGCGCCTTTTCCCAGTCGGTCTGGCTTTCCCAGAACAGGGTGGCCTGCTGGTAATGCTCGGCGAAACGTTCGGGTTTGCCGCGCAGCTTGTCACCCTGCTCGGGCGCCGGGAAGGACACGAAACCAGCGGCGCCGGCCTGTGCGGGATAGCCACCGGCCAGCGAGTTGGGGTCGTAAGCCACCCGGCCGCGGTGGATCGCCTGCCGCTTGATGCCGTCGCGCTGGCCGTTGTGCACCGGCACCACCGGCGAGTTGATCGGGATCTCGTGGAAGTTGGCACCGCCCAGGCGGGTGATCTGGGTGTCCTTGTACGAGTGGATGCGGCCTGCCAGCAGCGGGTCGTTGCTGAAGTCGATGCCGGGGATGACATGGGCGGTGCAAAACGCGACCTGCTCGGTTTCGGCGAAGAAGTTGTCCGGATTGCGGTCCAGCACCATGCGGCCGATGAGTTTCACCGGCACCAGTTCCTCGGGGATGAGTTTGGTCGAGTCGAGGATGTCGAAGCTCCAGTTCTCAGCCATTTCCTCGGTGAACACCTGGATGCCAAGATCCCATTCGGGGTAGTTGCCGGCCTCGATGGATTCCCAAAGGTCGCGGCGGTGGAAGTCGTTGTCGGCGCCCTGGATCTTGGCGGACTCGTCCCAGACGAGCGAATGCGTGCCGGCGCGGGGCTTCCAGTGGAATTTGACGAACACGCTCTCGCCCTGCGCATTGACCAGCCGGAAGCTGTGCACACCGAAGCCTTCCATCATGCTGAAACTGCGCGGCAGTGTTCGGTCGCTCATGGCCCACAGCAGCATGTGGGTCGACTCCGGGCTGAGCGACACGAAGTCGTAGAAGGTGTCGTGGGCGCTGCCGGCCTGCGGCATGCCGTGGTGCGGCTCGGGCTTGACCGCGTGGATCAGGTCGGGGAACTTCATCGCGTCCTGGATGAAGAACACCGGGATGTTGTTGCCGACCAGGTCCCAGTTGCCTTCGTCGGTATAGAACTTGACCGCGAAACCGCGCACGTCGCGGGCGGTATCCACCGAGCCGCGTTCGCCGGCCACGGTCGAAAAACGCACGAACACCGGCGTGACCTTGCCCTTTTTCTGGAACGGTGCGGCTCGGGTCAGGTCGGTCAGGTCTTCATAGGCCTCGAAGAAACCGTGGGCGGCGGAACCTCGAGCGTGGACGATGCGTTCCGGAATGCGTTCGTGGTCGAAGTTGGTGATCTTCTCGCGCAGGATGAAGTCTTCCAGCAGCGTAGGGCCGCGCAAGCCGGCCTTCAGCGAGTTCTGGTTGTCGCCGATCGGCACGCCCTGGTTGGTGGTCAGCACCTGGCCGCCGCTGTCGACCCGCACCCGGTCGAGCGATCCGGCGAGTGCGTTGCCGCCGATGGGCGCTCCGGATCCGGTCTTGGCCGAAACATTGGTCTCGGTCAGGGTGCTTGCGGTCACGGCGGGGGAAGCCGGCTCGGAAGTTGCGCCGGGCTGGGGCGCGGCTGCATCGGCCTCGCCCGCATCGGCCAGCTTGAGCGGGTTGGAAGGCATGGACGCAACGAGGGCGTTGGTGTCGGCTGCCTGCTGGGCGAGCAGGTCACCGCCCGGATCGCCTCCGTGGGCCGGACGGCTGGCCGTGTTGCGTGCAGCGGCCTGGGTGCCGACGGTCGCGGCCGCGTTTTTGGCGGGCGCGCTTTTGCTCTTCGAAGGTGTTGTCATCGTGGAAACCGGTTGTGTGGGATGGGCGACCGCCGTCGTTGCGACGGTCGGTGACACCCATTGCACGGCCGGTTCCGCGCGCCATTGCAACCAATTGCTGGTTACAACTCAGGCGAGCGGTCGCGGCGCGGATCGAGCCAGTCGCGCAGCCCGTCGCCCAGCAGGTTGACGCCCAGCACCGCCAGCGCTATGGCGCAGCCCGGGAAAACCGCAAGCCACGGCGCCTGCGCCATCAGGGTCTGCGCCTCGCTCAAAAGACGGCCCCAGCTGGGCTGCGGCGGCTGGGTGCCCAGGCCCAGATAGGAGAGCGCTGCCTCGGCGAGGATGGCGATGCCGAAACGCACCGTGGCCTGCACCACCAGCAGCGGCAGCACATTGGGCAGCACGTGCCACCAGGTGATGGCCCAGCGGCCGCGACCGGTGGCCCGTGCTGCCCGCACGAAGTCGCGCGACCACACCGCGTTGGCCGCGCCGCGTGCCAGCCGTGCGAACGAAGGTACGTTGTAGAGACCGATGGCCAGCATGGCGTTGCCGATGCCCGGCCCGTACACGGCGGCCAGCACGATGGCCGTGAGAATGGCCGGGAAAGCCAGGCCCAGGTCGGTCAGGCGCATCAGCAGGTCTTCGACCCAGCCGCGCCGCGCCGCGGCCAGCAGACCCAGGGCGGTGCCGGCCAGCATGCCGATGGCCACGGCCACCACACCGACCGCTATGGATGCCCGTGCGCCCAGCAGCAGCTGCGACGCGAGATCGCGCCCATAGGCATCGGTGCCCAGCCAGTGCGACCACGACGGCGGCTGCAGCCGGTCGGGCAGGGCCATTTCGAAGGGCGGCCACGGCGTCCAGAAATACGACAGCCCGGCGGCGGCCAGCAACAGCAGCACCAGCACGCTGCCGATCCACAAACCTGCATGTCGTTTCAATTGCGTCTCCGCAGCCGGGGGTCGATGGCGGCATACAGCACGTCGACCCCGAAATTGACCACTACCACCATCACCGCGAACAGCATGACGCAGCCGCGCACCACCGGCAGGTCGCGGTTGCCGATGGCCTGGAACACCAGGCGGCCCAGGCCCGGCAGGTTGAACACGTTCTCGACCACGATGGTGCCGGCCAGCAGTTCGGCGAACTGCAGGCCCATGACGGTCAGCACCGGGATGGCGGCGTTGCGCAGCACGTGTTTCCAGAGGATGGCGGCCTCCGACAGACCCTTGGCGCGGGCGGTGCGCACATAGTCTTCACGCAGCGTTTCCAGCACGGCCGAACGGGTAATGCGGGCGAGGATGGCGGCCTGCACCGCGGCCAGGGCGACGGCTGGCAGCACCAGCGCCTTCAGTCCCTCGCCGAAACCCTCGCTCCAGCCGTCGAAGCCGCCCGCCGAGAACCAGTGCAGCTTCACCGCGAACAACAGCACCAGCAAGATCGCGAACCAGAAATTGGGCACCGCCACGCCTACCTGCGCGGCGGCCATGAGGGCGGTGTCGGTGGCGGTGCGGTGGCGGGCGGCCGCGGTCACGCCGACCAGCAGCGCCGCCACGCAGGTCAGCAGCATGGCGGCCAGCGCCAGCGGCAGGGTCAGCTGCAGGCGTTCGGCGATGAGTTCGGCCACCGGCACGCCGTAGCTGCTGCTGGTGCCCATGTCGCCCTGTGCCAGTGCCTGGATCCAGTGCAGGTAACGCGTCCAGGCCGGTTGGTCCAGGCCCAGTTGCAGGGCCAGCGCACGCACCGCCTCGGGCGAGGCGTCGGCGCCCAGCGCCATCTCGGCGGCATTGCCGGGCAATATGTCCAGCGCCAGGAACACCAGGGCCGACATGGCGGCCAGGGTGGCCAGCAGGCCCAGCAGGCGTTTGAGGAAAAAACCGGTCATCGCGGAATTATGGTGTCGGGCCTGTTGCCGCCAGGGTGATTCCGGGCTTCGGCCCGCTCCGGGATAATCCGCCCATGGCCCTGATGATTACCGACGAATGCATCAACTGCGATGTGTGCGAACCCGAGTGTCCCAACGACGCGATCTCGGCGGGCGAACTGATCTATGAAATCGATCCCCATCGCTGCACCGAATGCGTCGGTCATTTCGACGAACCGCAGTGCGTGCAGATCTGTCCGGTAGCCTGCATTCCGGGCAACCCGGCGCATGTCGAGAACCACGACAGCCTGTATGCCAAGTACATCTTTCTGACCCGGGCGCCCGCGTCGGCTACCTAGAATTCGAGGTTGTCGATGAGTCGGGTGCTGCCCAGGCGCGCGGCACCCAGCACCACCAGCGAATGCCAGTCGGCTTCGTCCTGCGGCGGCAGCAGGTCGCTGCGGCGGCGCACCGTCAGGTAGTCCGGCGCCCAGCCACGGGTCGACAGCGCCTGCGCGGCCTCGGCTTCCAGCGCGGCCAGGTCGCGCCGGCCGGCCAGCACCGCGGCGGCCAGCGCCCGCAGCGTGGTCGGCAGTTGCACCGCCTCGGCGCGCGCCTCCGCATTCAGATAACCGTTGCGCGACGACAGCGCCAGGCCGTCGGCCGCTCGTTCGGTCCGGCCGGCGACGATCTCCACCGGCAACGCCAGTTGCCGCACCATCTGCCGCACCACCATCAGCTGCTGGTAGTCCTTCTGGCCGAACATCGCAAAACGCGGCTGCACGCAGTTGAAGAGCTTGAGCACCACGGTGCATACGCCGCTGAAGAAACCCGGCCGGAAGCGGCCTTCGAGGATGTCTGCCAGCGCCGGGTCGGGTGACACACGATAGGTCTGCGGCTGCGGGTACAGGTCGGCCTCGCGCGGCGCGAACAGAACGTCGCAACCACCGGCTTCCAGCCGGGCGCAGTCGGATTCCCAGGTCCGCGGATAGCTATCGAAGTCTTCATGCGGCAGAAACTGCAGCCGGTTCACGAAAATGCTGGCCACACTCACATCGCCCAGTTCGCGGGCGGCGGCCAGCAGCGCCAGGTGGCCGTCGTGCAGGTTGCCCATGGTGGCGACCAGGGCCGGGCTGCGGTAGGGCGCAAGCAGGGCGCGCAGGTCGGAAACGGAATGGGCGATCTGCATGGTTTCTTTTTCTTCTGGATTCGGTTGAAAGGCTTACCAGGCGTGCTGCCGGTTATCCGGGAAACTGCCGTCGCGCACGGCCGCCACGTAGCGGCTCATGGCGTCCTCGATGCCGGTGGCGCCGTCCATGAAGTTGCGCACGAACTTCGCCATGCGTCCGAGGTTCAGGCCCAGCATGTCGTGCATCACCAGCACCTGGCCGGCGGTGTCGCGGCCGGCACCGATGCCGATGGTCGGGCAGCGCGGCAGTTCGGTGGTCAGGGAGGCGGCCAGTGCGGCGGGCACCATCTCGAACACGACCATGGCGGCACCGGCATCCTGCAGCCCTAGCGCTTCGGCCCGCAGCCGTGCGGCACCCGCGTCGTCGCGGCCCTGCACCCGATAGCCGCCGAGCGCATGCACGGTCTGCGGCGTCAGGCCCAGGTGGGCGCACACCGGCACGCCGCGTTCGACCAGGAACCGCACGATGTCGGTGGTCCAGCCGCCGCCTTCGAGTTTCACCATGTGCGCGCCGGCCTGCATCAGCACGGTGGCGCTCGCCATGGCCTGCTCGCAAGACTGCCGGTAGCTGCCGAAGGGCAGGTCGGAGACGATGAGAGCGGCACCCTGTGCACGCTGAAGGCCCTGCGCCACGCAGTCGGTGTGGTATCGCATGGCTTCCAGCGAAACGCCGGTAGTGGCCGAGCGGCCCTGGCACACCATGCCGAGCGAGTCGCCCACCAGCAGGCAATCGATGCCGGCCGCATCGGCAGCCGCCGCGAAGGTGGCGTCGTAGGCGGTCAGCATAGTGATCTTGTCGCCGCGCCGGTGTTGTTCGGCCAGGCCCGGCAGGGTGACCGCCTTGCGTCGGGCATTCATGCCGGATAGTCGACCGGAGCGGCCAGCTGGACCGGAATGTGTGTGCGCTTTTCCTGAATGCGGTTGGCCTGGTCGACGAACACCAGCCTGGGCGCGAAACCTTTGACCCGGGCTTCCTCGACCTGGGCGAAGGACGCAATGATCAGCAGGTCGCCCACCGCCGCACGGCGCGCCGCCGAGCCGTTGACCGAAATCATTCCCGTGCCGCGCTGCCCGCGGATGGCGTAGGTGATGAAACGCTCGCCGTTGTTGATGTTCCAGATGTGCACCTGCTCGTTCTCGGCCAGGTCGGCTGCGTCCAGCAGGTCTTCGTCGATGGCGCAGGAACCCTCGTAGTGCAGTTCGCAATCGGTTACGGCGACGCGGTGGATCTTGGACTTGAGCAGGGTGCGATACATGGTTTTGTCTCTCCAGGTTTCTCGGGTGCCAGCGCCGCCGTTCGCGGGGCGCGGAACTGTAGCACCGGCCTGGCTTCGTGCGTCCGGACCATGCTTCGTGCCGCAAGGGTGATGCTGGCCCGGCAAGGCCGGAGACTTCGGCCGAACCCCGGCTCCCTCGGGGACACAGTGCCTGGTCGGGCTCTGAAACGAGGTTATTCCCATGTCCCTGATTCCGCTGATGGCCCGCTCGGTGCGCGTGGCCAGTCTTTCCGCCGCCTACGATCCGCCGCCGACGGCGGAGTCCGAAACCACGCTGGCGCCGCCCGACGGCGAGACCATGCTGGACCGGCTTCCCAGCCGTCATCCCCGATGCAAGTCCAGCCTGTGCGAACGCATCTGGGACTACGCCGGCTTCCGGTCGTCGAGCCACAGGCGGTTGGACGTCGCCTACACCCTGCTCATACGCCAGTGCGGCGAGCTGCCGGCCCGGGTGCCCGACAGCAGCAGCATCCAGCGACGGCTGAACCTGCTGCAATCGGCAGTCGAAGCGCTCAAGCTCCGGCTTTTCGAGGTGTACGAACGGGACGACGTCCACGAAGAGTTCGACCAGTTGCGCGACGACGCGATCCGGCTGCAGAAGGACATCGCCAGGCACCGGCGGATACGTCAGCAGCAGGCGGCTGCCGGCTGCCTGAATCGACCGCCAACCGCCTTGCCCGATCCCCCGCTCGTCCCGCTGCCGCTGCACCTCCCATTTCCGCCGCAGACTGCATCCGCACCGGATGCTCCCCAGGCTCCCCCTCCGGCCTTGCGTCGCCGCGAACCGCGCCGATACGAACTCGCGGCTCCGGTCGACCGGCAGCCTCCGGCAGTGGTGGCGGCAGCCGCCGCCGCGGCAGAGGCGGCGCAACCCTATGTGATCGACGAGGAAGGCCAGGCGCAGATACGCCGGGCCATCGACCGTGCGCTTGACGCGGCCGACGGCCGGCAACGGCAACGCGGGCCGGATATCTCGGCGCTCGGCATCGCCATTGCCCGGGTGGTCAACGGAAACTTTCCCGATCGGCCACTGCATGCGCCGCAGAACCGCAAGCATGGCCAGAGCATCGCCGTCACCATCCAGGACGCCACGGACCACATGGCGGCGCGGCACCGGGAAGTGATCCGGCGTTTTGCCCTCGATTACCTGACGCGCCAGACGCGTGGACGTTGAACCGGGCCGAGGTTCATGCCGAATACGCCAGGCGGACGTAGATGGGTGCGAAGGCTTCGGCCTGGGTGATCTCGATCAGGGTTTCCTTTGCCAGCTCGAGCAATGCGATGAAGGTCACCACCAGCACGGTGGCGCCTTTCTCGGGCTGGAACAACTCTTCGAACGGCACGAAACGCCGCCCCTGCAAGCCGCGCAGCACATAACTCATGTACTCGCGCACGCTGAGTTCCTCGCGGGTGATGGTGTGGTGCTGCACCAGCCGGGCCCGCTGCAGGATGTCGCGCCAGGCTTCCTGCAGGTCGACCACGTGGACGTCCGGGAAACGGGGGTGCAGGCTCTGCTCGATGACCACCTGGGCCCGCAGGAAGTCGCGGCCGAACTGCGGCAGCGCGTTGAGTTTGGCGGCCGCCAGTTTCATCTGCTCGTATTCGAGCAGGCGCCGCACCAGTTCCGCCCGCGGGTCTTCCGGCTCGGCGCCGGGGTCGGCCTTCTTGGGCGGCAGCAGCATGCGTGACTTGATCTCGATCAGCATCGCCGCCATCAGCAGGTATTCGGCTGCCAGCTCGAGGTTGCGGCTGCGGATCTCGTCCACGTACGACAGGTACTGGCGGGTCAATGCCGCCATCGGGATGTCGAGGATGTTGAAGTTCTGTTTGCGGATCAGGTAGAGCAGCAAGTCCAGCGGACCTTCGAAGGCTTCGAGGAAAACCTCGAGCGCATCTGGCGGGATGTACAGGTCCTGCGGCATGGCGAACAGCGGTTCGCCGTACAAACGCGCCAGCGCGACCTGGTCGACGACCTCGGGAGACGGAGCCAGGCCGGCAATGTCGTCCATGCGGGCGCAGTGCGCAGTGCGGTTTAGCTGGCGTCCGTCTGGTAGACGTAGGGCTTCTGTTTCACTTCGCCTGCGTCGTAGTCGGACCAGGCGTCGCGGTCGACTTTCTTGTCCCACAGCAGGGCGCGGCCTGCACGTTGTCCGGCGTCCATCTGCGGGTTGTCTTCCTTCAGCTTGTTGAGGAAGTCGGTGGCGTCGGAGGTGTAGTGCTTGCGGGCGAAGATGGACATGGGGCGAACCTGTTGGGGACGGTCGAAATCGGAGGCGAAACGCCGATTTTACGGGCGTCGGCGGCCTGCCGGTTTCGCAGCGCCACGCAATGCGGCGGCAAGGGCCGTATCGGGGAGGATTCCGCCGCCGATATTGGGCTTTCCAACTTCATCGGAGATCGCCATGGCATTCGGCTTTCCTGTCTCGGAACACACATTCGTCACCTGGCCGGCGACAACCATCGAAGACGCCACCGCGCCCGGCCCGCATCGGCCTGTCGACGAGACACCCGACGAACCGCCGGGCGTGGGAGGTCCACCGTGCGTCGACCTGTCTTTCAGCGTGCCGGCCTGCGCGCGTCCTGCAGATGCGCTCTGTGGCAGCACGGTGAACACCATGCTCGCCATCTACCGGGCCAAGTACCGGCTGGATGTCGGAACCGTGGTGTTCCAGGCGCACAAGGCGAAAGCCGCCGAAGTGCGTGCCTGGTGCGACGGCATGGCGCCGGGAGAATGCGGTTTTCTGCTGGCAGGCACCAGCCGCGGCTTGCACACTTTCGTGCTGGCCGTAGGCCGCAGTCGCGACGGCACGCCGCGCTGCCTGATGGTTGACAGCGCCGGCCCCTGCATGGGGAGCGTGAGGCGGGCCTTGCAGAAGTCTTTCGCCCGGCAGGTCTATGTCACGCCGGTGACCCAGGGCATGGAAGGGCGCGGCTGCATGGTGTTCGCGATGCGATTCCTGCTGATGTCACGCTGCGTCGACCTGGGCGCGCGGGTGCTGGAGACCATGGAGGCCTTCGAGCAGCGCGGCGATGACACGGGGGACGGCCAGTTGCAGGTGGCCGACCTGTTGCCGCTGGCCGGCTGGCTGGCCGCCACTCGGGAGCGGCAGGCCGTCTATCGGTCCGATGTGCTGCCGATGTTGCCGCTGGACAACGGTGGCCGGCATGCCGAATGGACGCTGGCCGAATTCTTCGGCAAACGCAGCGGCGGGCTGGCGACGGATCTGCGGCAGCTATACGACGAAGTGGATTCGCTGGTGCATTCGCCCGCCACCACAGGGGTTTCCGCGTCGCGGCGAGCCTATCTGCAGCACCGCTTCCTGGGGCATCTGCCTCGCTGAATTCAGTCGCTTCCCGGAATCACCGCCGACACGGCCTTGCCGGCCAGCCTGACGGTGCCGACCGTGGCGTCCACCGCCAGGCCGGCCACGCTGGCGGTGGCTCCCACCGCGGCGCTGGCCACCGAGACGGTGGCGTCGGCGACCGCGACAACTGCGCAGCCGCCGAGGCTGGCGACCGACAGGGCGGCGAGGGTGGCGATTGTCTTCAGGCGGTTCATGGGTCGTGGGATTCCGGTCGTGTGTTGCAGTCGTCAGCCGATGCGCATTCCCGGCGTGGCGCCCGGCCACGGTTCCAGGATGTGGATGCCGGGATGGGCCTTGCCGTCGGCATGGCTGGCAGCCAGGACCATTCCTTCGCTGATGCCGAACTTCATCTTGCGGGGCGCCAGGTTGGCGACCACGACCGTCAGCTTGCCGACCAGTTGCCCGGGTTGGTAGACGGCGGCGATGCCGCTGAAGACATTGCGCTGCCGGCCTTCGCCCACGTCGAGCGTGAGGCGAAGCAGTTTGGTGGAACCCTCCACCGCTTCGCAGGCGTCGATGCGGGCGATGCGCAGGTCGATCTTCGCGAAGTCGTCGATGCCGATCACCGGTGCGATGGCTTCACCCCCGGGCAGGGTTTCGGCCACGGCTTCGGCCACCGGAGCCGGTGCATCGAACAGGCCCGCGAGCAGCTTGGGATCGACCCGCTGCATCAGATGCTGGTACACGCCGATGGTGTGGCCGGCGCCCAGCAGGCGTGCGGCATCGGCGAACAGCAGCGGCTCGACCTTGAGGAAAACCTCGACCTGTGCCGCCAGCGCCGGCAGCACCGGCTTGAGGTAGACGGCCAGCAGGCGGAAGGCTTCGATGCAGGTGCTGCAGACGTCCTGCAGGCGGGTTTCCATGCCTTCCTGCTTGGCGAGTTCCCAGGGTTTGTTGGCGTCGACGTACTCATTGACCTTGTCGGCCAGCGCCATGGTTTCGCGCAGGGCGCGGGCGGTGTCGCGCTGTTCGTAGAGCGAAGCGATCTCTTCGGCCTTGGCCTGCAGTTGTTCCAGCAGGCCGGCATCGACGTCGCGCAGCGCGCTCAGACGGCCTTCGAAACGTTTGGTCAGGAACCCCGCGGCGCGGCTGGCGATGTTGATGAACTTGCCGACCAGGTCGCTGTTGACCCGGGCCACGAAGTCCTCGGGGTTGAAGTCGATGTCTTCGTTGCGGCCGCTCAGCTTGGCCGCCAGGTAGTAACGCAGGTGTTCGGGCGACAGGCCGAGCGACAAATACCTGAGCGGGTCGATGCCGGTGCCGCGGCTCTTGCTCATCTTCTCGTTGTTGACGGTCAGGTGGCCGTGCACGTAGATGGCGTCGGGTGACTTGCGGCCGCTGAAATGCAGCATGGCCGGCCAGAACAGCGTGTGGAAGGTGATGATGTCCTTGCCGATGAAATGCACCTGCTCCAGGCCCGGCTGCGCCATGTAGGCGGCGTAGTCGCGGCCCTGCCTGTCGAGCAGGTTCTTCAGCGAGGCCAGGTAGCCGACCGGCGCATCGAGCCACACGTAGAAATATTTGCCGGGCGCGTCGGGGATCTCGATGCCGAAGTAGGGCGCGTCGCGGCTGATGTCCCAGTCGCCCAGGCCGCCCTTGCCTTCGTCGTCCTTGTAGAGCCATTCGCGGATCTTGTTCTGCACCTCGGGCTGCACATGGCCGGGAGCCACTGTCCATTCCTTCAGGAAGGCCTCGCAACGCGGGTCGGACAGCTTGAAGAAGAAGTGGTCCGAACTCTTCAGCACCGGCCTGGCCCCCGACAGCGCCGAATACGGATTGATCAGTTCGGTGGGCGCATATACCGCGCCGCACACCTCGCAATTGTCGCCGTACTGGTCCCTGGCATGGCAGTTGGGGCATTCGCCCTTGATGAAACGGTCGGCCAGGAACATGCCCTTTTCGGGGTCGTAGAACTGTTCGACGCTGCGGGTCTCGATCAGGCCGGCGGCGCGCAGGTCGCGGTAGATGTCCTGCGCCAGCAGGTGGTTTTCGGGGCCGTCGGTCGAATGCCAGTTGTCGAATGCGATGTGAAAACCGTCGAGGTAGGGCTTGCGGCCGGCGGCGATCTCGGCGACGAAGGCCTGCGGCGTGATGCCGGCCTTGTCGGCAGCGATGGTGATGGCGGCACCGTGGGCGTCGTCGGCGCACACGAAATCGACCTGTGCGCCCCGCATGCGCTGGAAACGCACCCAGATGTCGGCCTGGATGTATTCCATGATGTGGCCGATGTGGAACTTGCCGTTGGCGTACGGCAGGGCGGTGGTGACGAAGAGCTTGCGGGGAGAGGTCATCTGGTGGTTCTGGCCGGGCAGTACCCGGCAGGCGCCGGGCGAACCGGCAATTTTAAGTGGCCTGGCGCCAGCTTGCGCGCTTCGTTCGGCAAGGAGACCCTTCGGCCCGCTGCCCGGCACAGGCGGCAGGCCGTCGGAGCATGCCGGCGACGAACGGAATTCCTGTTCGGTTCATCCGGGCCCGCCATGTACAACAGCACCTTCAGACCGACCGTCAACACCACGCCGCCAAGCCTAAGTCGCCGGTCGTCACTCGCGGATATCGCGGAAGAACGACCCGATCCGCCGCCACTGTCCGAGCCACCGGTGCGCGAGACGGCCGGATCCCAGCATTTCGCGGCCGGCAGCGGCGAAATGCAGCGCTTCGTCGAGGAAGAGATAGACCGCCTGTTGCTGCGTTTCCCGCGGGACGATCCGCAGCGCCTGCGAGCCAGTTTCCTGGCACGGCTGGAGCAGCGGCTCGACCAAGTGGTGCAGGCTTTCGAACGGCCTGATACGCGGTTGGCGCTGGATGCCGAACTGGATCACGCCCAGGCGGAAATCGAGGCCTTGCTGCCGGCCACCGCCCTGGCTGCGGGCGACGAACAAACCGTGGCCGATGCGGCCGCACCGGCATCCACGCCCACGCCCACACCCGCGTTGACACCCACCCAGCAGCTGGTCTACCGGCACCTGCTGTCGGGGCCGTTGCGGGACGACGTGCAGACCCCTGCCGACCACGAAATGCTGCGCTGCACGGCCGTGTTGCTGGTGGCACACGGCATCGACACGCCGACCCGGCTGCATGCCTTGCTGGCAGACGCCTGGCGCCATGACCTTCGGATGGACATGGCGTGTGCAGGCATCGGCCAGCTGGGCTACGGACTGGGTTTCCTGCTGTTCAACAACCTGCTCGCGCCGCTGCTGGCGCCGCGGCTGCTGAACCGGGGTTTCCTGCCGGCCTTCGGTTTCGGTTATATCGCGGGCCTGATGCTGGGCATGTTCGACATGCTGGGCACCGCCGGCATGGACAGCGTGGCCGCCGGCCTGCGCCACGGCGGCATCGTGCCCCGCGGATCGCACCATCTGCTGCGGGTGGGCAGCATCGGCGCCAGCGCCAATTTCATGAAGAATTTCCTGTTGCGGGTGGTGCTGGCCTCGACGGTGATGGCAGCGGTCGCGCCCGACGGCATCCCCCGCGCGCGCCGCGGCCAGATCGACATGACGCTGGACATCACCGGTGGCCTGATGGGCGGCGCACTCGGCGCCTGGATGCGTTACCTGGTGCTGGACGAGCCGCAATTGCACGCTCGGCGCCTGTTGTCGCAGCCCGATCTCGGTCGGCTGCTGGAGCGCATGCAGCGCTCGTTCTCGACGGCCGACCTGGCGGGGGCGCTGCGGAACCTGGCCGAGGGCCTGGGCCGGGCGGCGGTCGCGCCGTCGACCTACCTGGTGCTGACGGCCACCGTGGCGCCGATGATCGGTCTGCTGCTGGCCGCCCAGAATGCGGTGCCGCCAGGGGTCGGCCTGCTGACCCAGGTGGCCGCCAATACCGGCGCGCAGGTGCTGCGGGGCGGCAGCGAGGCCGCCTCGGCGGCGGCCCTGCCGGTGCGTGCCGACGAAAACGCGATGCGGGCCATGATCAGCACGCTGCTGATGATGGTGATGTCCGGCTGTGCCGCGGCGGCGGCCAACGCCATCGGGCCGCGCCTCGACGCACGCGCCTTCCGGGCCGGCATGACCGGTCTGCAGGCCGCGGTGGCGGCTCTGCGCGACGGATCACCGCCGCCATCCGGCGACACGCTGCGGCGGCGCAGCGTGTCGCCGGACTGAATCGGCCTGTGGAACCGGCCGGCCCGCCGATCAGTCGCGAACGCCGATTTCGAAGCTGCCGCCGGTGCCGGCGATGAAACCGTACAGACCGGCCGTATAGAGCAGTGAACCCGGCCGGCCGCCGCTGGCCTGGATCACGCCCAGCACAGGTGTGTCGTAGGCCAGGGTGGAAGCGGTGGAACCGGCGTTGAAGTCGCTGCCGGACACGGTGGCGGTGGATGCGCTGCCGCTGCCGAGCAGGGTCGCGTAGCTGCCGTCGGCGGTGCCGGACGCCAGCGTCTGCTGCGGCGAATACAGGCGCATGCCGTAGCTGGTGGCCGACTCGCGCCACAGCACCAGAGGCACATAACTCGCGCCCACCTTGCCGGCGATCACCGAGCCGCTGAGCGTGCCGCCGGTGGTCACCGCGCCGCCGCTGGCGGGGGTGGCCCGGAGGTCGAAGGCGCCGCGGGTGGTGTTGTAGGTAAGGTAGCCCTTGGTGGTCTGGGTGCAGGCCGCGTCGTAGATCACGAACTGGCCGGTGCCGGTGTCCTGGCAGGTCTGGAAGGTGCCGGCATTACGGATGCGCGCCGAAGCCGCATAGGTGGTCGACGCGCCGCCCGCGCCGTACTGCACACCCACCGCGTTGTAGATGTTCGCGACGGTGTTGAAGACGGCAGGGCTGGCCACGTTGTCGAAAGTGCTGCCAAAGGCCACCAGCGGCAGGTAGGCGCTGCCGGTCGGCGCTGCGATGCCGCCCTGCACCACACCGCCTGCGCCGAAGGTGAACACCGCGCCGTTCTCGCTGCTGGCGTAATTGCAGTTGCCCAGCGGCAGCAGGGTGCCGCTGCGCTGCGTGCCGGCGGTGCGTTGCAGGCTGGCGTCCACGGTGGCGGTATAGGTCAGCTGCGTCGGGTTGATGCTGACGGTGAGTTCTTCACCGAATACATTGCCGCCCTTGTATGCGGTGACGGCGCTCGGCAGGTTCTGGCAGGCCAGAGGGTCGCCGGCTTCCTGCACGCAGCTGAAGTTGACCGCCGCATCGGCGCTGCCGCTGCCCTTGTATTTGGGCCAGGCCGGGTACTGGCACAACGGACGGGTGCGGCCGAAGGTGCCGGCCACGCTGTCGGCCACCACGCCGGTCCCGGGCGCCAGGCCTTTCTCGACCCAGTTCTCCAACGCTGCCAGCGAATCCCATCCGGGGATGAACACGCCGGTGCCGTGGCCCATGCCGGGCACGGTATAGAAACGCACGCCCTTGGCGGCGACATCGGCACCCACGGTGCCGACCATGCGCTGGTAGTAGTCGATGGTCGAGTTGTTGCTGATCACCTCGTCGGCCAGGCCGTGCAGCAGGATCAGCCGGCCGCCGCGGTTCAGGAAAGGTCGCAGGTCGGGGTTGGTGGCGTCTTCGAGCGCCGACACGTCGACCACCCGCTGCGTGAAGGCGCCGGGCGCCAGCGGGTCGAAGGTCAGGGTGTCGAACAGCGGCTGCCGGGTGACGAAGAACTTGGTCCACTGGTCGCCGGTGACGTACTGGTTGGCATCCGCCGAAGTGGCCGGGTTGCCCGGCACCGCGCGGGTGCCCAGGTCACGGGTGGTGTACGGCCCTGCCACCAGCGTGCCTTCGAGGATGTTGTAGCCGCCCGCTTTGGTCACGCCGTTGGCCAGCGAATAGCCGGTGAAGTTGAGCGGTGACTCGATCACCCTGACGGTGGCGATCTGGGCGTCGCTCAGGCAGGTGTTGCCGGTGTCGGTGCCGCCGGTGCAGCGCAGCGAGGCCAGCACCTGGGTGTTGAGCTGACGGCAGCTCTCGACGTTGCTGACGATGTTGTCGGCCACGCCGTCGAGCTTGTCGCAGGCCTGCAGCACCGTCTTCTGCACCAGCAGGGTCTTGGTGACGTTGAGCCAGCCGGCGCCTGCGTTGTTGTACAGCGCACGGCCCACTGCCACGTTGGACAGCCGGGTGCCGGTGTAGTTGAGCGCCGGTTCGTTGGCGATGACACCGATGTAGTCGGCCGGCCAGCGCTGGATGTGGTTGAGCGCGTCGCGCCCGCCGGTGGAGGTGCCCAGGAAGTAATTTTGCTGCGGGGCCTTGCCGTAGAAGGCCTGGATCAGCGACATCGCCACGTCGTGCGTCTTCTTGAGCGACAGGCCGCCGTAGTTGGCCAGCGCTTCGTCGTTGGTAGCGAAACTGCCGTCGGTGATGCTGCTGCTCTGGTGGCCGCCGTCGTCGCCGAAGGTGGCATAACCCAGTGCCAGCGGCGCGGGTTTGTCGGCAGGGCCGAACCGGACCTGCTCGGTGCCGTCGATCAGCGTGCCGTTGAAACCGCCGCCGCCGTAGTGGATGGCCTTGCCGTTCCAGGTGGTCGGCAAATTGACGGCGAAGGTGATGACCGGCGCGCCAGCGGTGACCGGTGCCACGGTGCCGCGCACCTTGCAATAGGCGCCGAGGGCGTTGCCGGCGTCGGTGGCGGCCACGGCGGTGGAAGACACCACGGTGGCACCGCCGGTCGCCACGCCGATGGCCGAAGCGGCGATGCGGCGACCGTTGAGGTCGGCACAGGAGGCCAGCACCACGGGCGCCGGGTCGGTCGGTGTGATGGTGCCGCCACCGATGCCGCCCGTCCCGCCGGTCGAAGGCGTGCTTCCACCGCCGGTCACGATGGTCGCGTCGTTGCTGCCACCGCCACAGGCGGCAAGGCTGGCCAGCAGTACGGCCGAGGCGCTGAAAAGAAGGGCGCGAGGCCACGCCGCGACCGTATTGGGTCGCATCTTGTGCATCATTTTTTGTCTCCGTTATCGAACCCGGCCGACGGCCATGGGCGGGGGAACGATAAGAAGCGGGTGCCTATAGGTCAAATACAATTCCGCCCCTCAGTCCATACGAAAAAAGTATCGAGACAACACGTGTGAAAAAACGATGGACCTGAAACAACTTCGCTATTTCGTGGCGGTGGCCGAAACCGGCCACATGACCCGCGCTGCCGGCCGCCTGGGCATGCAGCAACCGCCGCTCAGCCAGCAGATCCGCGCGCTGGAGACCCGGCTGGGCATCGACCTGTTCGTGCGCCATCCCAGGGGCGTCACCTTGACCGATGCAGGCCTGGCGCTGCTGGCCGACAGCCGGCGGCTGCTGGCCGACGCCGATGCGGTCGAGCGCCGCATGCACGACATGGCCGCCGGCCGTGCCGGTTCGCTGAGCATCGGTTTCACCAGTTCGGCGGCAGCCCATGCATTCACGCCGCAGGTGCTGCGTGAATGCCGGCAGAACTGGCCCGGAATCGCCCTGCGCATCGGCGAGGACCATGCCGCCGGCCTGACCGCAGGGGTCGCCACCGGGCGTTTTCACTGCGGTTTCCTGCGGGTGCCGGTCGCCCGGCCGCCCGAACTGGTGTTCGAGACCCTGCTGCGCGAGCCGGTGCTGGTGGCGTTGCCCAACGGCCATCCCGCGTTGTCGCAGGAAGGGCCGCTGGACCTGCGTTCCCTGGTGAAGGAGCGTTTCGTCCTGGTCCGGCAGCAGGGCGCACCGGGGCTCTATGCGCAGCTGCTGGCGCTGTGCGAGCAGATCGGCTGCCTGCCCGCCGCCACCCAGGAAGTCGACCGGATGATGACCGCGCTGAACCTGGTGGCGGCGGGCGAGGGCGTGACGGTGGTGCCGGCATCGATGCGAGGCGCACATCCGGGCGCCATCGTCTTCCGGCCGCTGGCCGACGGCGGGCTGGACGCTCCGCTGACGCTGGTCTGGCGCGCCGACGACGACAGCCCGGCGTTGCATGCATTCGTGAAACTGGTGCGGCAATCCGTGCCGGCCGCCGCGGAGCCGTGATGCGGCGGCGCACCGGTCTCGTGGCAACGGCCTTGCTGGCGACGGCCGGCGGCGCCGGAGCCTGGTCGCCGGATGCGGTGCGGATGCTGGTCGCCTATCCGCCCGGCGGCATCAGCGACCGCGTGGCCCGCCTGCTGGCGCACGGCCTGGAGCCGCAACTCGGCTGCCCGGTGCTGGTCGAGAACCGGCCCGGCGCAGGCGGTTCGGTCGCGCTTCAGGCCATCGCCAGAAGCCAGCCAGACGGTCGCACCCTGGGTTTCTGCGCCATCAGCCCGCTGGCCCTGTCGCCGCTGCTCGGCGTGCCCGCTCCGGATGTGGCGCCGGTCATCGGGGTCATGCGCACGCCGCTGCTGCTGGTCGGCACCTCGGCGCTGGCCGCACGCGGCTTCGCCGGCATGCTGGCGCTGGCACGGGCCGCGCCCGGTTCGCTGCGCTGGGCGACCTCGGGTGTGGGCACCATCGGCCACCTGGTGCTCGAACAGGTGCAGCGCGGGGAAAACATCGAGGTGGTGCATGTGCCGTATGCCGGCGGCGGGCCCCAGTTGCACGACGCCCTGGCCGGCCGTTTCGAGTTGCTGTCGACCAACCTGGCACCGCAGCAGATCGAATATGTGCGCAGCGGCCGGTTCACGCCGCTGGCGCTGGGTGCGCCGACAAGGGCGTCGGCGCTGCCCGATGTGCCCACCTTCGCCGAAGCGGGATGTCCCGGAGCCAACCGCGACTCCTTGTTCGGCCTGTTCGCCCCGCGCGGTACGCCGGCCGGCCTGGTGGACCGCCTGAACGCAGCCTGCGCAAAAGTGCTGGCGCAGCCGGATTTCCGCCATGGGTTGCTGGCATCGGGCAACCTGCCGGCGGGCGGTAGTGCAGGTCAGTTCCGCACCGAGATCGAACAGCAGGCCGCGGCCAACCGGCATGCCGGCGTTTTCAGGCGTTGAAGCCAGTACGGCACGGGGGCTTGCAAGTGCGGACAGCGCCCCTAGCTTCCATCCATGAACACCACTACCAAGCAAGCCCTTCCCCGTAATGCAGCCCTGCTCGCAGGGTTGCTGGAACGCCTGGAAGCCGCCAATCATTCCGACGCGGCCCAATACCGCGACGTGGTCGCCCGCCTGAAGCAGGAGTTGCAAACCCTTCCGCACGACGCGGCGATGGAAGCTCTGCTGAACGCTTCGCCTGCTGCTGCGACCGTCTACGAGAACCTGCACTACGAACAGGCCGGCCTGTGCCGTTCCCTGCTCGATGCGGCGGCCGAATCCGAACTGGCGGCGCGCGACGTCATCGCCCGCGCACGCCGCCCGGCCGCATCCTCCATCTGAGCGAAGGCGCGCAGCCATGAGCGATCTGCAGCACATCGTCTGTCCGCACTGCCACACCACCAACCGGACGGCTGCCGCCGACCGCGCCGAGGCGGACTGCGGCAAGTGCCATCAGCCGCTGTTCACCGGCCATTCGGTGGCGTTGAATGAGGCCGGGTTCGACCGTCACATCGGGCGCAACGATATTCCGGTGCTGGTCGATTTCTGGGCGCCCTGGTGCGGTCCATGCCGGCAGATGGCGCCGGCCTACGAACAGGCTGCCGGCCAGCTGGAACCCGCCGTTCGATTGGCCAAGGTCGATACCGAGGCCGTCCCCGCGCTGGGTACACGTTTCAATATCCGCAGTATTCCGACGCTGGCGCTGTTCAAGGGCGGCAAGGAAATCGCGCGGCAGGCAGGAGCGATGGGCGCGGCCGACATCGTGCGCTGGGTGCGTTCCCACGGCGGCTGAGCGCCGCCGCAGGCTGTGCCGGCGGCTCAGTCGGTCAGGTTACGGAACCAGCGCACCAGCCGGTTGGCCCCGTGCACCGTCCACGACTTGCGAACATGCTGCGGCACCGTCCAGGTGGCGACCGTGCCGACATGGAAGAAGGCATGGTCGCCGGGCTTCAATGAAAACCTGCGGCCCTGGTATTCGACCTCGGCCATGCCTTCCTGGATGTACACCGCTTCGTCGCCTGCGTAGATCCAGGTGAAGGTCGAAGGCCCGTCTGCTGCCCAGATGCCCGATACGGTCTTGCCGTCCGCAGACATGGCATAGGCGGTGCCGCGGAAATTCGGCTGGCCCGAAAGCACCTTGGCTTCGGGTGCGTCGTAATGAGCCAGCGGCATCGAGATGGAAGCCTGGGATGCGTCTGGCATGACGTCCACATGCTGGGCGGCTTCGTAGGCGGTGACACCCGCCAGGGCCACCACCGCGCCGGAAACAAAGACGAGCAGGTTTCGAGTCTTGGACGAAGGCATTGAATAAGGCACGCAGTTGAGAGCGCGGACATTATTTCTCATGAGCCGCTCCGGATTTACAAACCCGACACAAATGCAGCTTTCGTCCGCCAGCGCCGGCGTCACGAAGAGCGCCGCTTTCGTCGCCGTCCCGGTGCTGTTTCAGCGTCGGTCGAAGTGAGCGGATTTCAGGCCAGTACTTCCAGCAGGCGGTCGAGACCGCCGGCCTCGATGGACACCATTGCCTGTTCACGCACCCTGGGTTTGGCGTGATAGGCCACCGACAGTCCGGCGGCACCCATCATGGGAAGGTCGTTGGCGCCGTCGCCCACGGCGATCGCCTGTTGCGGCGAGACACCCATCAGCGAAGCCAGTTCGATCAGCGAACGGCGTTTCTCGGCACCATCGCAGATGCTGCCCCAGCTCTGTTCGACCAGCCGGCCGGTGAGCCGCCCGCCTTCTTCTTCCAGCAGGTTGGACCGCGCGAAGTCGATGTCCAGGCGGGCTTTCACCCGGTTGGCGAAGAAGGTGAAGCCGCCGGACACCAGCAGCACCTTCAGGCCTGCGGCCTTGCATGCGGCGACCAGGGTGTCGGCGCCGGGGTTCAGTTGCAGGCGCTGGTCGTACACCTCCTGCAAGGCGGCGACCGGCACACCCGTCAGCAGGGCGACACGGCGGGTCAGGCTTTCCTTGAAGTCCTTGATCTCGCCGCGCATCGTGGCCTCGGTGATGGCCGCGACTTCGGCCTTCCTGCCGACCGCGTCGGCGATTTCGTCGATGCATTCGATGTTGATCAGCGTCGAATCCATGTCGAACGCGATCAGTTTGAAATCGGCCAGCGCCATGGGTGCGGTGATGTTCTGCAGCACGAGGCCGGGCAGGGGAGAAGTCGTCATGGAAAAAAGCTCAGGCAGGGGTCTTGGGATTCGGCTTGTCCGGCGCATCGGCGATCGGCTGGCCCAGGTTTCGCAGGATGTCGCGCACCATCTGCGCCCGGTCCTTGGGTTCGGGCAATTCGCGCTCGACGCGCAGTTTTTCGTTGCCCACCAGCTTGATGTGCCGGTTCTTCTGGATGAGTTCGATGATGCGCATCGGCTCGACCGGCGGGTTCGCCTTGAAGGTGATGTGGGTCACGCCCGGCGCGGCGTCGACCTTGACGATGCCGTAGGGCTTGGCCAGCACCCGCAGGCGGTGGACGTCGATGAGCGTCTGGGCCTGCGCCGGCAACTTGCCGAAGCGGTCGACGATTTCTTCGAGCAGGCGGTCGATCTGGTCGGTGTTCTTCGCGGTCGCCAGCTTCTTGTAGAACGACAGGCGCAGGTGGACGTCGCCGCAGTAGTCGTCGGGCAGCAGGGCGGGCGCGTGCAGGTTGATGTCGGTGGTGGCGGCCAGCGGGGCGAGCAGGTCGGGTTCCTTGCCGGCTTTCAATGAACGGACCGCTTCGCTCAGCATTTCGTTGTAGAGCTGGAAACCGATCTCCATCATGTTGCCGCTCTGGTTCTCGCCGAGCACTTCGCCGGTGCCGCGGATTTCGAGGTCATGCATGGCCAGGTAGAAACCGGAACCCAGTTCTTCCATCTGCTGGATGGCGTCCAGCCGCTGCTGCGCCTGTTTGGTGAGGCCTTCGAGGTCGGGCACCATCAGATACGCGTAGGCCTGGTGGTGGCTGCGGCCGACCCGGCCGCGCAACTGGTGCAGCTGGGCGAGGCCGAACTTGTCTGCGCGGCTCATGACGATGGTGTTGGCGGTCGGCACGTCGATGCCGGTCTCGATGATGGTCGAGCACAGCAGCAGGTTGTAGCGCTGGGCGACGAAGTCGCGCATCACCTTCTCGAGTTCGCGTTCCGGCATCTGGCCATGCGCCACGGCGATGCGGGCCTCGGGCAGCATTTCCTCGAGTTTCTGCCGGCGGTTCTCGATGGTCTCGACTTCGTTGTGCAGGAAATAGACCTGGCCGCCACGTTTCAGTTCGCGCAGCACGGCTTCACGGATCACGCCCGCGCCTTCGGTGCGCACGAAGGTCTTGATGGCCAGCCGGCGTTGCGGCGCGGTGGCGATCACGCTGAGGTCGCGCAGGCCTTCGAGCGCCATGCCGAGGGTGCGCGGAATGGGCGTGGCGGTGAGGGTCAGGACGTCGACCTCGGCGCGCAAGGCCTTCATCTGCTCCTTGTGCCGCACGCCGAAACGGTGCTCCTCGTCGATGATCAGCAGGCCGAGATCCTTGAACTTGACCGATTCGCTGAGCAGCTTGTGAGTGCCCACGACGATGTCGACGCTGCCATCCGCCAGGCCGACGGCGGCGGCATTGATCTCCTTGGTGGAACGGAAGCGGCTCATCTCGGCGATCTTCAACGGCCACTTGCTGAAACGGTCCACCAGCGTCTGGTAGTGCTGTTCGGCGAGCAGCGTGGTGGGAGCCAGGAAGGCGACCTGCTTGCCGCCGGTGACCGCGATGAAAGCGGCGCGCAGGGCAACTTCGGTCTTGCCGAAACCCACGTCGCCGCAGACCAGCCGGTCCATCGGGCGGGGCGAAATCATGTCCTGCACCACCGCATGGATGGCGGCACGCTGGTCGGCGGTTTCGTCGAAGCCGAAGTCGTTCGAGAAGATCTCGTAGTCGGCCGCCGAGAAACGGAACGGATGGCCCTGGCGCAGTGCGCGGCGGGCGTAGATGTTGAGCAGTTCGGCAGCCGAGTCGCGCACCTGTTCGGCAGCCTTGCGTTTGGCCTTGTCCCACTGCGCGCTGCCCAGCTTGTGCAGTGGCGCCTCGTCGGCCGAAACACCGGTGTAGCGGCCGACCTGGTGCAGCTGCGAGACAGGCACGTACAAGGCCGCCTTGTCGGCGTATTCGAGGTGCAGGAATTCACTGTCGCCGTGGCCGAGGTCCATGTTGATCAGGCCGCGGTAACGGCCGATACCGTGCTGAACATGCACGATGGGGTCGCCGACGTTGAGCTCGGACAAGTCCTTGATCAGGGCCTCGACGTCGCTGGCCTGTTCCTGCTTGCGGCGGCGGCGGGTGGTGGCGCCGGCGGCGAAAAGCTCGGTCTCGGTGACGAAGTCGATGCCTTCCGATGTCCATGAGAAACCGGCGGACAGCGGGGCGGTGGCGATGCCCAGGCTTTCCTTCGTGTCGGCCTCGAAGGCCGACAGGCTGTCGAAGGCCGGCGGCTGCACGCCGCTGGCGCGCAGGAAATCCAGCAGGCTTTCACGGCGGCCGTCGCTTTCGGCCAGCAGCAAGACCCGGTGGGCCGATTTGGCGGCATGGGTTTTGAAACGGGCCAGCGGATCGTCCGACCCGCGCTGCACCGACATCTCGGGCAGGGGCGCAAAACCGCTGTCCGCCTGCGACGCGTCGACACCGACGGTGCGCAAGGCCAGTTGCGCGTGGGCGTTGGCCCGCACGTAGAACTGGTCGGCACTGAGAAACAGCGCCTCGGGCGGCAGCACCGGGCGTTCGCTGTCGCCCTGCACCAGGCGATAGCGGTCGCGGGTGTCCTGCCAGAAACGCTGGAAGGCGGGCTCGATGTCGCCGTGCAGCACGACGGTGGCGTCGGCGCCGAGGTAGTCGAAGACGGTGGCGGTTTCGTCGAAGAACAGCGGCAGGTAATACTCGATGCCGGCGGTGGCCACACCCGCGCCCATGTCCTTGTAGATGCGGCTGCGGGTCGGGTCGCCTTCGAGCATTTCGCGCCAGCGGCTGCGGAACCGCGCGCGGGCATCGTCGTCCATCGGGAACTCGCGGCCGGGCAGCAGGCGCACTTCAGGCACCGGGTACAGGCTGCGCTGGCTGTCCGGGTCGAAGGTGCGGATGGAATCGATCTCGTCGTCGAACAGATCGACCCGGAATGGCACCAGCGAACCCATCGGGAACAGGTCGATCAGCCCGCCGCGTACCGCGTATTCGCCGGGGCTCACCACCTGGGTCACATGGCTGTAGCCGGCCAGGGTCAGCTGAGCGCGCAACCGCGACTCGTCCAGCTTCTGCTTGACCTTGAAATGGAAGGTGTAGCCAGCCAGGAAGGACGGCGGCGCCACCCGGTACAGCGCCGTGGTGGCGGGCACCAGCACCACGTCGGCATCGCCCTGCGAGATGCGCCACAGGGCGGCCAGCCGGTCGCTGATCAGGTCCTGGTGCGGCGAAAACGTGTCGTAGGGCAGCGTTTCCCAGTCGGGAAACAGTGCGCAGCGCAGGTCGGGCGCGAAGAAGGCGATCTCTTCCAGCAGGCGCTGGGCGTCGTTGGCATCCGAGGTGACGATGGCGATGCGGTGGCCGGCGGCGGCTTCACGCAGGCCCAGGCGGCCCAGCAGGAGCGCATCGGCCGAACCCGGTGGGCGCGGCAGCGTGAAACGTTTTCCGGGAACGAGGCGGGGCAGATCCATAAGCTGGGGGCGGGGTCCGGCAAAAAGACAAGCACCCCCCGGCGCGAGGACGGGGGGTGGGGGCGAAAAGGCGAGTCTGGCCTCGATTTTAGAATGGGGTGTTTCGGCGTGCGTTCAATGGCGCTTTTCCGTCAGCGCCGACATTCGAAGCCGCCCATGCCAGAATTTCTTTCGCCCGTTTCCATTCCATCCCTCTGGGCGCTGGTGCCTTGCGCCGGGAGCGGCCAGCGCGCGGGCGGCGACGGGCCCAAGCAATACCGGCCCATCGGCGACCGGCCGATGGTGCAGCACACGCTGGCTGCACTGGGGCAGGTCGTGCGGCTGGCAGGCATCCTGGTGGTGGTTTCGCCGGGCGACGGTTTTTTCGACACGAATCCGTCGATGGACGGACGGGTTCGGGTGGCGGCCCTCGGCGGCGCGACCCGGGCGGCGACGGTGGCTAACGGTCTGGCGGAGTTGTCGGGTCAGGGCGCCGACGCAGCCGACTGGGTGCTGGTGCACGACGCCGCGCGCTGCCTGGTGACGCCCGAACGCATCGATGCGCTGATCGACGCCTGCATCGGCGACGCCGTCGGCGGACTGCTGGCCCAGCCGCTGGCCGACACACTCAAGAGCGCGGCCGGTGACCGGGTCGAATCCACGCTGGACCGCCGCGACCGCTGGCTGGCGCAGACACCGCAGATGTTCCGCATCGGTCAACTGGCCGACGCCCTGCGCGCAGCCGGACATGCGGTCACGGACGAATCCAGCGCCGTCGAGGCGATGGGCCTTCAGCCCCGCCTGGTGGTCGGCGGCGCACAGAATTTCAAGGTGACATGGCCGGAGGACTTCGCCCTGGCCGCAGCGGTCCTGGCCGCGAGAAAGACAACATGAATCAGATTCGGGTCGGTGAGGGCTGGGATGTCCATGCGCTGGTGGAGGGCCGTCGGCTGGTGCTGGGCGGCGTCGAGGTGCCGTACGAAAAAGGCCTGCTCGGCCATTCGGATGCCGATGTATTGCTGCACGCCATCACCGATGCGCTGCTGGGAGCGGCAGGGCTGGGCGACATCGGCACGCTGTTTCCGGACACGGATGCCAAGTTCAAGGGCGCCGATTCGGCGGTGTTGCTGGCCGAGGCTCGGCGCCAGGTGGCGGCGCTCGGCTGGTCGCTGGGCAATGTCGACTGCACGGTGATCGCCCAGGCGCCGAAACTGGCACCCTACAAGCCGGCCATCCGCCAGCGTATCGCGGAGGTGCTGGGCATTGCCGCAGATGCGGTCAACGTCAAGGCAAAAACCGCCGAAAAGATGGGGCCGGTGGGCGAGGGCCGCAGCATGGAGGCACGCGCCGTCGTGCTGCTTCTGCGCTGACCCCCGGCGCCTCCGCTCCCTATTTGGGTACCGAGGGCTTGGGCAGTACCCGCCGGGCCACCGCCGACGGACGCCATGCGGACGGTTTCTTGCCGCCAGCCATGGCCGCGGCCGCCTCGCCACCTTCCAGGGCGGGCGCCCGGGTCAGCTGGATACGCGCCAGGAAACCGCCGGTGCGTGCGTTCGACAGCTGGAAACTGCCGCCCATGCGGCGCACCGTCTTGTCCACGATCGACAGGCCCAGCCCGGCGCCGGTGGCCGACGTGCGTGCGGTGTCGCCCCGGAAGAAGGGTTTGGTCAGGTGCACCAGCGATTCCGGCGGCACACCCAGGCCGTGGTCGCGCACGGTGACCACCACGGTTTCCGACTCGCGGCCCTGCAGATAGGCGCCGATATCCACCTCGGCCACATCCAGCCCCGGCGACTTGCCATAACGCCGCGCGTTTTCGATCAGGTTGGAAACCACCCGTGCCAGTTCGGTCCCGTCGGCCATCACCCGCATGCCTTCCGGAATGTCGACCCGTATGTTGAGTTCGTCGTGGTCCTCCACCGCATAGACGCAGGACGCCACCACATCGTTCAACAGCATGGGTTTCAGATTGACATGGTCCGGCCGTGCGTAGTCCAGGAACTTGTCGATGATGGCGTCGAGCTGCGCCATGTCGGCCACCATGTGGTCGCGAGCGTCCGTGTCGGCCACGCTCATCTCGGTTTCGAGCCGTAGCCGGGCAAGGGGCGTTCGCAAGTCGTGCGAAATGCCGGCCAGCATGACGGCACGATCCTGTTCGAGTTCGGCCAGGCGGCGGGCCATGCGGTTGAAACCGAGGTTGACTTCGCGGATCTCGGTGGTGAGCGCCTGTTCGTCGAGTTCGGTTGCCGCGAAGTCACCTTCGCGCACCCGGTTGGCGGCCCGAGAAAGCTGCTTGAGCGGCCGGTTGATCAGGCGGGTGATGGCGGCAGCGCCCGCCAGCGAAAGCACCGCCGCGGTCACGAGCCACACCAGCCAGATGGTTCCGTTGGAAGGGCTGAAACGGGCCTGGTCGAGCAGCAGCCAGTTGGAGTCACCATTGATCACGAAACCAACCCACAGGCCCTTTTCGCCGTTCACGCTTTGCGCTACCACGGTTCCCGCGCCCAGGCGTTCCACCAGCTCATCGGTCATGCGGCCGCCGAAACGGTCCGCCACCATGGGTTCGTATTGGTCGGTCGGTTCTCGCGGCAGGATGCGCACGCCCTCCTGGTCGGCCATGGTCTTGATGAGCGACACGCGGGCAATGGCATCCGCATGGATCAATGCGGCCCGACTCAGGTTGACAAGCGAGGCGATCTGCTGCGCCGTGTGCAGGGCACGCGGTTCGTATTCGAGCGAAAGCAGCGTATGCAGCCACGCCATGATGCTGCCGATCAGCAGGATGGCCAAGAGGAAGAAGGTGCGCCAGAACAGGTTCAGCCCGACGCGCTTGACACGCGGATCGGGCTGTTCGTCGGGCTTTTCGTTCAGGCGTTCGGTTCGCTCGACGGGCCGCGAATCGATTGTGGTGTCGACCGATTCGCCGCGGAAGGAACCTACCTCGGCCATGCCTGAGACCGGGCGAGCTTCGGGGCCGTTTCAGGCATGCCGGACATCAGTTGGTGCCGTCCGGCACGAAGACGTAACCCACACCCCACACCGTCTGGATATAACGTGGCGCTGCGGCATCGACCTCGACCAGTTTGCGCAGGCGCGAGATCTGCACATCCAGGCTGCGGTCGAAAGGTTCGAATTCGCGGCCCCGCGCCAGCAGGGCCAGCTTTTCACGCGAGAGCGGCTGGCGCGGGTGACGCACCAGGGCCTTGAGCATCGCGAATTCGCCAGTGGTCAGCGGCAGTTCTTCGCCGTTCTTCTGCAATGCCCGGGTGCCCAGGTCGAAAGTGAAGGGGCCGAAATTGACCACTTCGTTTTCGCCGGACGGTGCGCCCGGTGCTTCCGGTGGCGGACGGCGACGCAACACGGCGTGGATGCGGGCCAGGAGTTCACGCGGGTTGAAGGGTTTGCCCAGGTAATCGTCCGAGCCGACTTCGAGGCCGACGATGCGGTCGACGTCTTCGCCCTTGGCGGTGAGCATGATGATGGGGGTGCGGTCGTTGGCGGCGCGCAGGCGGCGGCAGATGGAGAGGCCGTCTTCGCCGGGCATCATCAGGTCGAGCACGATCAGGTCGACCGTGTCGCGCAGCAGGATGCGGTTGAGTGCCTTGCCGTCTTCGGCGACCATCACTTCAAAACCTTCTTGCGTCAGGTAGCGGCGGAGGAGATCGCGGATACGGGCGTCATCGTCCACTACCAGGATCTTGTCGGTACGGGCTGCTACGGGTTGCGTCATGGAGGTCTCGGTATATGTAACAGCCGCATTGTGTCGCGCCGGACCACCCCGATTCCCGTTGAATTGTCAATTGTTACAAGTCTTGCGTTGGTCTGCGGCGGCCTGAAGCTGCTTGCCCGAATATCGTCGAGTTTGGCCGATAGACGGTCGATCAGCCTTAGTTTGAGAAAAGGAAAGTATGCAGAAGCGTTTCAAGATTCTTCCGGTCGTCGCCATGGTCGCCGGCCTGTCGGCCGGCGTCCAGTCTCAGGCGCAGACGGCGCCCCAGCCTCAGAACGTGGTGCAGCTGTCGGCTGATGGCCAGGTCGAAGTGGCGCAGGACATGTTGAGCATGGTGTTGTCCGCCACCAAAGAGGGCAGCGACCCCGCCGCAGTCCAGAATCAATTGAAGGCTACCCTCGACACCGCTTTGACCGAAGCACGCAAAAGCGCGCAGCCTGGGCAGATGGATGTGCGAACAGGTAGTTTCGGTTTGTATCCGCGCTATTCGAAAGATGGAAAGATCGCCAATTGGCAGGGCAGCGCCGAACTGGTCCTCGAAGGGCGTGATTTCGCACGCATCACCAGCACGGTGGGCAGGATCTCGACCATGACCCTGGCGCGGACCGGCTTCGGGCTGAGCCGCGAACAACGTGCCAAGGTGGAGGGCGACGCTCAGTCGCAGGCCATCGAACGTTTCAAGGCCAAGGCGACCGACCTGAGTCGCAGCTTCGGCTTCAAGGGTTACGCGCTCCGGGAAGTGGCGGTGAACACCAGCGATTCCTCTCCGATGCCACGCCCGCGCATGATGGCGATGGAAGCCAAGATGGCCTCGGACGCGCCAGTGCCGGTGGAAGCCGGCAAGAGCACGGTCACGGTGAACGTGAGCGGCTCCGTACAAATGCAATAAGTCGGCATTCGGACGCTACTGGGCGGTCCAGCCGCCGTCCACTTGCCACGCCACGCCGCGGACATTGTTCGCGGCAGGGGAGCAAAGGAAGACCGCGAGTTCGCCCAACTCTTCTGGTGTGGTGAATTGCAGCGATGGCTGCTTTTCACCCAGCAAGTCGTTCTTGGCTTCATCGGCAGAAATGCCGTCGCGTTTTGCGCGTTCGTCGATCTGTTTCTGCACCAGCGGTGTCAGCACCCATCCGGGGCAGATGGCGTTCACGGTGACGCCTGTCGTGGCGTTTTCGAGCGCTGCAACCTTGGTGAAACCGACGATGCCGTGCTTGGCCGCGACATAAGCCGACTTCAATGCCGAGGCCACCAGCCCGTGGGTGCTTGCGATGTTGACGATGCGCCCCCAGTTGGATGCCTGCATGCCTGGCAAGGCCAGCCGTGTGGTGTGGAATGCGCTGCTCAGGTTGATGGCGATGATGGCGTCCCACTTCTCGGTCGGGAATTCCTCGATACGGGCGACATGCTGAATGCCGGCGTTGTTGACCAGGATGTCGACCCGGCCGGACTCCCGAGCGGCAAACGCCATCATGTCGGCGATGTCGGCCGGTTTGGACATGTCCGCGCCGTGATGGCTGACGCTGATGCCGAACGCCTTGCCGGCTTCGGCGACCAGGCGTTTGGGTTCTTCGGCGTCACCGAAACCGTTGAGCACCAGGTTGGCGCCTTGGCGCGCCAGGGCTTGCGCAACGCCGAGTCCGATGCCGCTGGTGGAGCCAGTGACAAGGGCGGTCTTTCCTCTGAGCATGGATGTTTCTCCGGATCATTTAGGATGGGCTGCGGCCATTATCAGCCGCCTTTGCGGGGGCTTCACGAAGCTCCCTTATCGATGTTCCAGAGACGATACCCATGTCGAATTCAAGCGCCGCCATTCGTGAATCCAGCCCCGTGTTGCGCAGCGTGGTGTGCCCGGCTGCACCTGGCGCGCCACGCGGCGAGTCCGCCGCGGACGGCGGGCACCGCATGGCTTACTGGGAGTGGAACGACACCGGCAACCCGGCGCATCCGCATGTGATCCTCTGTGTGCACGGCCTGACCCGGCAGGGCCGTGATTTCGATGTGCTGGCCCGGCGCCTGTCCCGCTTTGCGCGTGTCGTCTGCCCCGACGTGGTGGGCCGCGGCCGCAGCGACTGGCTGTCGGTGCCTGATGGCTATGCGGTTCCGCTGTACGCGGCCGACATGCTGGCGCTGCTGGCGCAATTGCAGGCCGAAGCTCCCATCGAAACCCTGGACTGGGTCGGCACCAGCATGGGCGGGCTCATCGGTTTGGCGGTCTGCGGCCAGCCCGGTTTGCCCTTGCCGGTGCCGGTGCGCAAGCTGGTGCTGAACGACGTCGGTCCGGCACTGCAGTGGTCTGCGCTTGAACGTATCGGTCGTTATGTCGGGCAGCCCTTGCGGTTTGCCACTGTCGACGAGGGCGCCCGGAAGATGTGGGAACTCTCGAGCAGCTTCGGCCCGCACAGCCCCGAAGCCTGGCTTGCCTTGTCCGGACCCATGTTGCGTGCGCTGGATGCCTACGACACCGACTGCGCCGATTACCCACACGGCGGCTTCGCACTGCATTACGACCCCGCCATCGGCTTGCCTTTCCGCGCCATGACCGAAGAAATGGCGCTGCAGTCCGAGGCCGTGCTCTGGTCGCTCTACGACGCCGTCACCGCCGACACGCTGGTACTGCGCGGTGCGGATTCCGATCTCCTGTCTCGCGGCGGCGCACAAGCCATGACCGAGCGCGGCCCCAGGTCGCGACTGGTCGAGTTTGCCGGGGTCGGTCATGCGCCTACGCTGGTGGCGGCCGAACAGTCCCAGGTGGTGGTCGACTTTCTGCTGGGCCCGCCCGCATGAAGACCGGTGTTTCGCTTGCCGGCACCGTTCCACCGTCGGATGCGGTGCCCGTGGTGGTCATCGCCACCGCCCATGCCTTGCCCGAACAAGCCCAGGCACTGGCACGGGCCCGGGCTTTTGCGGAGCCGCTGATCTGCGGTGAAGTTCTCGAATCCGGCCAGAACACGCTAGCCCATGCCGATGCGGTATCGGCCATGCTGCAGGCGATCGGCGGGTCGGACGCGATGCGCGCCGCCAACTATCTGGTGCATGCCTGCGACCACCTGGCCCGTCCGCATGAAGCCATCGCCAAGGCATTCGGCGCCGAATATGCGGCGCTGGCGGTCGAGACCAATCGCCTGATCCATGTACAGAAGCAGGCACGCGGCGCTGACGCTTCCGCCCAGTTGCTGGACGACCCGGCGGTGCAGACCGAAAACGTCCGCAAGATGCTGCTGGCGTTTTCACGCGATTTGCGGGTGGTTTTGCTGCGCTTGGCTTCGCGGCTCGAAACCCTGCGTTTCGCCGCCGCCGCCAAGACGCCGGTGTCGCCCAGCCTGGCCCATGAATCCCTGCATGTGTTTGCGCCCCTGGCCAACCGGCTCGGCATCTGGCAGGTCAAGTGGGAGATGGAAGACCTGGCCTTCCGCTTCCTGGAGCCCGAAACCTATCGAGAGATCGCGCGCAAACTGGACGAAAAACGGGTCGAGCGCGAAACCTCGATGGCCCAGTTGCGCCAGCAGCTCGAAACCGATCTTCGTGCACGCGGCATTGCCGCGACCGTGCAGGGACGACCCAAACACATCTACAGCATCGTCAGAAAGATGCGCGGCAAGTCGCTCGATTTCGACGGGGTGTTCGACATCCGTGCGCTTCGGGTCATCGTGCCGACGGTGGCCGACTGTTACGCGGCCCTGAGTTGGGTGCACGAACATTTCCAGCCCATCGCGGACGAATACGACGACTACATCGCCAAGCCGAAGGCCAACGGCTACCAGTCACTGCATACCGTGGTGCGCAACGGGGCCGGCCAGCCCATCGAGATCCAGCTGCGTACGCAGGCCATGCACGATCACGCCGAACATGGCGTGGCGGCGCACTGGGCCTACAAGGAAGCCGGCAGCAAGGGATATGCAGGTGTCAGCGCCAGCAGCGACTACGACGCCAAGATCGCGGTGTTGCGCCAATTGCTGGCGTGGGAGCGCGACCTTTCGGGCGCTCACCATGGCCACGGCCTGTTCGAGGATCGCATCTATGTGCTGACACCCGACGCTGCGGTGGTCGAACTTCCCCAGGGCGCCACCGCCGTCGACTTCGCCTATGCGGTACACACCAACGTGGGCCACCGCTGCCGGGGCGCGCGGGTCGACGGCGCACTGGTGTCCTTGAACACGCCGCTGCAGAACGGCCAGACGGTCGAGGTGACGGTCGCCAAGGAAGGTGGGCCCTCGCGCGACTGGCTGAATGCCGAACTCGGCTATCTGACGAGCTCCCGGGCCAAGGCCAAGGTGCGCGCCTGGTTCAACGCACAGGCAAACCACGAGAACATCGCGCGCGGCCGGGAATCGGTCGAAAAACTGCTGCAGCGCGAGGGTCGCACCGCACTCAAGCTGGAAGATCTGGCCGGCCGGCTGGGGTTCAAGTCGGCCGAGTCGCTGTTCGAGGTGGTCGGCAAGGACGAATACTCGCTGCGCAACATCGAGATTTTGCTCAACCCCCCGGACGCCCTGCCCAGCGAGGACGACCTGGTCGTGCTGCGCAAGGCGCGAAACAACGAAAATGCACCCAAGGGCGGGGTGCTGGTGGTGGGCCTGGATTCGTTGATGACCCAGATGGCCAAGTGCTGCAAGCCGGCGCCGCCGGACGTCATCCGCGGTTTCGTCACCCGCGGCAAGGGTGTCAGCGTGCACCGTGCCACCTGTTCCAACTTCCGCGAGATGTCGAACAAGGCGCCCGAGCGAGTGATCGATGTCGAGTGGGGAACCCCGAAAGGCGGCTCCGGGGCCACCGTGTATCCGGTCGACGTGCGGATCGAGGCAGCCGACCGGCAAGGCTTGCTTCGGGATATCTCCGACGTCTTCGCCCGCGAGAAGACCAATGTCATCGGCGTGCAGACCCAGTCCGTGAAGGGTTCCGCGTGGATGACCTTCACGGTCGAGGTGGGCGATTCGGCACGCCTGGCGCAGGTGCTCGGCACGGTGGCGGCGGTACCGGGCGTGAGGTCGGCAAGGCGTCGTTAGGTTGGAAGTAAAAAAATTGAAGGGCTTGTTGCAAAGCCGATTTTTACCGTGCTAGAATCGCTTTCTCGAATACAAACAGGCGCGTAGCTCAGCTGGTTAGAGCACCACCTTGACATGGTGGGGGTCGTTGGTTCGAGTCCAATCGCGCCTACCAACTAACCATTGGTATCCAGGGAACTTTCAGGGGACTCTGGGACAAATCACGGCTACCGGGTAACCCGGTGGCCGTTTTGTTTTGTGCGTCAGGTTTTGGCTTTCAGCCGCCTTTTCGACCTCCGTTCTGGAGCATCGCTTTCATTTCCGTCTTATCCCGACCGATCCCGTCGACGCGGGCGGTCACCAGGTCGGGCAGCACGCTGTGCTGGTGTTCGGCCAGGTCGAGCGACCGTGCATTCGCCTCGAGTTCCGTCGCCGTTTCAGGCCGGTCGACTGCCAGCCATCCACGCGCCAGCGGAACGGCGCTGACGGTCTCCATGCCCATGCGAGTTCCTCGGTCACGGTTGCTGAGCTGTGCGAATGGTCCCCGTCTTATTCAGGTCCATGCGGCCCGGTCAGGCAAAGAATGCCTCGATCCAGCGGTCCGGCATCGTCCCGGGTCGGCCCTCGACCTGACGCCCGGCGGGTGGATCCGCTGGGGCGTCCCCAAAGTGGATAAGCGGGTTTGACCCAGAGGTGCGCCCTCGATCTTGAATTCGACGTCGTTGGTGACCGTTACCTGACAAGGAAGTGTCGCCAACCCGGTTACTGGGTGTTCCGTTTCGCAGATAAATCTCTTTGCAGAGTCTCCATCCGAGCGCGCCGTTACCCTGACGCTTTCAATGCAATTTGTTGCGAGGCCAGGCTCTGGAGCATTGCTTGAATCGATGGCGGCCAACGGCAAGCTGTGCGAAAACGAGGCGGCAAAAAGCGCTAGCGTCCGCGCCCGCCGCTTGATCGGCCGTCCACGAAAAAAAGCGGCCGAGGCCGGCCGCAGTAAATGGGCCGAAGCCCATTTGTCGCCATTTTGGCTATGGAATTATTTGGCTGGCATGGAGCCCGGCGTGGTTTTAAGAGAGCCTTGACCGGTGCCACCCATGGCTCCAGCACCTGCACCGCCCGCTGCACCCGTATTGCCTGTCGTGCCAGTGGAGCTATCTCCACCAGTCGTGCCAGGCATCGTTGCAGCGCCGCCCGAGGTTCCGCCCTTCATGCCTGCTCCGGTGCTACCGGTGCGTGCAGAAGCCGAGCCGCTCATGCTGTTTTGGCCACCGTCCTTTTTGGACGTCGATGTGGCGGTACCAGTGGTTGCGGTGGAACCTTGCTTGGAGTTTTCTCCACCCGTTGCGTTTTGGGCAAAAGCAGGCGATGCGCCTAGTGCCGCAACACAAACCAGAGTAGCGGCGGCAGTAAAGGATTTGACATTCATGAAAGTCTCCAATTGGTTGAAGGCTTCACCGTAAAGATCAAAGATCTGTCGTCTCGCAAGCATTCATGCGCCGCAATCGTAGGACAGGCGGCTGACCATGGTAGGCAGGCAAGAGCTGGATTTCTGGACAGGGATGCGGATTTCGCTGCTGCGGTGACCTCGCTCGGGCGAACGTTGCCACAGCCTGCCTCCGTCCGCACCGCCGGGCAATTCACGCAGGGAACTTGCCTGGCAACTGATCGGCGGTCGATGGCAGGACTGATGCCTGCTGTCCTACCGCGAGGCCGCTTCATGCCTGTCGCTCGGCCGATGCAGTGCGGCCTAGTTTTCAAACTCCAACATCCAAGGAGCCTTCATGAAAACAAAAGCACTGACCGCTGCAGCATTGATTGCCTGTTTCACCGCGCTTTCCCCAGCCATGGCCCAAACTGCATCGCCGCAAGGTAGCACCGGTGCCGGCAATGCGACGTCCAATCTGCCCAAGGACGGCGGCCAAAACACCATGAGCAGCAGCGGCGCCTCCGGCGGGTCGGGCATGTCCGGCAAGACGCCCATGGGCAAGATGCATATGGGTGGAAAGGCCGGCGCCAAAGGCTCGCCGATAGCGAACGAAAAGTCTTCGGCTACCGACGCCAACAGCACCGCAACCCAAGGCGGCGGCTCGAGCCCCCTCACCACCGGTGAAGGCATGAAACAGCCAAGCGGCACCGCACGCTGAATTGCAAGAGGCCAGGGGCTGACAAACAGCCGCTAGCACAGGCAAGATAAAAGCCTTCCAGACATGAGCCTGGAAGGCTTTTTATGTTTCTGCATTCTCGATGTCGTTGCGCTCGGTCACGGGCCCGCGCGCCATGTGCGCCCACTCATGCGATGGACATCGGAGTCGAGCAAGGAAATCAGCATGCCCACCCAAGCAGCACGCCAGGCCTACACGGAATGGGTTCTCGCCGACACGCGTTATCAGCAGGCCCGTTTGCACAGCTTGGACAACCCGCTTTCCGGGGAGGCAAAAGAGCGCAAGGCCGAACAATTGGCTGCGCTCGCAAAAAAGACAAAGGACGCGTGGGACACCTACCTGGCGGCCATGAAGGTCGATCCGAAAACTGCCGGGTAAAGGAATCGACCTGTCCTTAGCGAGCCGTGTTCTTTCGGGCGACCCAATAGGTCGCACCCTTGGGTCCGTAGCGCTCGCCATGTGGTGTGCCGGCGGTGAGGAAGAAAGTCCCACCGGGCAGCAAATGCTGAGTGCGGCCGTCCACGGTCAGCCACATTTCGCCCGCCACGACCAGGGCGTCGGCGTCGAAAGGGTGGACGTGATCGTCGATGAGCAGGTCGGGCGCCCAATCTCGTACCAGTACCTCGTCAAAACCGCGGGAAAGGGCTTGCGCCTCGAAGGCGCCGAATTCAGGCAATGTCATCTGGTCTTCGCACTTGGTGTGGCGTTCACGTATGGAGAGATGGGCGCGACCGGTGTGGCCGGCGCCGACTGGTCGATATAGGCGGGGCCGCGCTGCTGCACATCCCGGGTGCTGTAAGTCTTGCCGGTGATGTTCGGCGGCGCGTCGACCGCCGAGAGCATGCATTGCTGTCGCATGGCTTCGGTCTTCATGGTCTTGCAGGTCTCCACGGTCAGCGGGGTGATTGCATGGGCGCAGAACGCACAAGCGGCTAGCGCTGAGAAAAGCAGGTTTCGCATCGTCTGGCTCCACGGGTTGGGCGCTTCGTTCAGCACGGTCGGTGGATTTTCCGCTTATCCGCCGCGGACCGGCATGGATGCCCGCCAGGCTTCGAGGAAACGCGCCCGCTTCAGCCGATCCTGGTAGACCAGCAGGCCCGGGCCCAGCGCGATCGGCCGCAGCGCGCCGACCGGATGCGAGCCACGATCCACGTCGGTACGGATCGGCAGGATGCGGGATTCGTGCGCCAGCACGCCTTGGCCGCGCGGCGACAGCAGGTAGTCCAGAAACCGCTTTGCTTCCACTGCATTCGGTGCGTTTTGCGGGATCACCGCGGTGCGGCTGATGACCAGTGTGTAATCGCGCGGCAGCACCATGCCGATGGGCGCGCCCGCGGCAATGCGCCCCTGCACATACGAGCCCGGCACGTTGTAGGCCAGCGCCATGCGGCCGGTCTCGATGTCGTCCAGCAGCAGGCCCGCGTGCATCACCCAGCGCGCATGGTTGGCGGCCAGGGCCGCCATCAGGGCGCCGGCGTTGTCGTCGTAGCGGGCGTCCTGCGTCGCAGCCAGGTATCCGATGCCGCTGCCGGCCAGGTCGTAGCTGCCGACCCGGCCGTCCAGCGGCCGTTCCGGGTCGCGCAACATCTGCAACAGCTGGCGTCGCGTGGCGGGCGCGGTGGCCGGGGTGAACCGGCGCGTGTCGTAGGCCATCACCATCGGTTCGTAACTGAAGCCGAAGATCTCGTCGCGCCAGCGTGCCCAGGCGGGCAGGGCGGCGGTGTGTTCAGAGCGGTGGCCCTGGGCATGGCCATCGTTCACCAACTGCATCTGCAGGTCCATGCTGCTGCTGACCAGGAGGTCGGCTTCGCCGGTCGATGCCGGAGCGGCCGCTCGCTGGTAAAGCGCCTGGGTCGAAAACTCCTCATAACGGATGGCGACGCCCGGATGCTGGCGCTGGTAGTCGCGCAACAGCGGTGCGAACACCGGCAGGTCGGTGGCTCCGATGATGTCCAGCGCAGCGGTCTGGCTCGTGAGCGCCGGCAGCAACAGCGGGTTGGCCATGCCTGGCACCGCGGCGGCAGGCATGGCCGGCGAAGACTGGGCATGTGTCCGCAAGGCGGGGAAACCGGCCAGCGCCGCGGCCACGACGAGGGCGCGTCTGTCATTTTTCATGCGGTGACCTCGGTCAGCCTGGCGGGCAGGTCCAGTCGCACCACCAGGCCGCCTCCCTCCCTGGGGAGCAGCGCGATGCGGCCGCCGTGGCTGTCCATCACCTTCCGGACGATGGCCATGCCCAGCCCGGCGCCGCCCGCACCGGCATCGCGGCCCTGGGCGAAACGGTCGAAAACCCTGGGCATGTCGTCGGCTGCGATGCCCGGCCCGCGGTCCGCCACACGCAGGCACCAGGCGAAACCGGGCAGGGTGGACGGCTGCAGGCTCAATTCGATGTCGGCGACCGCGTCGTCGTCGTGCGCACCGCGCCGCACGCCATGGCGCAAAGCGTTGTCGATGATGTTCTTCACGGCTTCCCTCAGCATCAATGCGTCTGCCTGCAGCCTTGCGCTGTTGACGCCCGGCTCGAAGAACACCTGCGGCTGCGGGTCGGCTCGCGGTACGGCTTCATGCAAGGCTTCACGCACGGTGCGCACCAGGTCGACCGGCCCGAAGCGCTGCAGCGTGCCGCGGTGGTCCATGCTGGCATCGGCCAGCAGCTGGTTCAGCAATCGGGTGAGCCGGGCGGCGTTGCGTTCCACCGCCAGCAGGCCGCGGCGTTGTTCGGCGGGGTCGGTTTCGTCCAGTGCCATCTGGGCCTGCGCGCGTAGTGCGGCCAGCGGGGTGCGCATCTGGTGGGCGGCCTCTGCGATGAAAAGTCTCAGGGTGTCGAGGTTGGCGGCGAGTCGGGTCATGAAGCGGTTCAGCGCACCGACCGATTGCGCCATTTCCGCCGGCACAGCGGTGGCGATGGGCTGCAGGTTGGATGCATCGCGGGCGGCCAGTTCACGCTCCAGCCGGCCCAGCGGTGCGAGTCCACGGCGCACGCTCCACCAGCACAGCGCCAGGGCGGCGACTGTCAGCAGCGCGATGGCCAGCATGGCGGTGTTGGTGATCTCGGCCGCCAGTTCGTCGCGTGCGCGTCGGGTCTGGCCCACCTGCAACCAGGCGCGGCCCTGGTCCGGCGTGCCGGCAGCCCAATGGCCGGCCAGTGCGAAACGGGTTTCCTCACCGCGGTACACCGCATCGAAAAACACCGGCGTGTTTTCCTGCGCGGCCCTGGCGCGCAGTGCCGCTGGTGCTTCGGGCAGATCGGCATAACCGGTGACCAATTCGCCGCCGGGACTGTGCAGGCTGTAGAAGACGCGGTCGTCCGGCGCCATTGCCAGCATGTCGAGCGCTGCATAGGGAAGATCCATGTCCCAGTCGCCTGGCCGATTGCCTGTGCCGTTCACGGTCTCGCCCATGGCCAGGACCGATGCCGCCAGCAGCCGGTCGAACGACAGGTTGGCAGCCCGCCTGCCGTAGGCCTGGGAGGCCAGCGCCAGCAGCACCATGGCGCAGAAGAACAGCAGGCCCAGGTAGACCAGCAGGCGTCCGTGAATGGTGCCGCGCACCACCGCGCTGCCGGGCGGTGATTCAGTGGTCACCGGACGGATCTTCGATGGCCTCGGCGATGTAGCCGATGCTGCGGACGGTGCCGATGCGCAGCGGCGCGTCGGTCAGTTTCTTGCGCAGGCGGCCGACGTAGAGGTCGATGGCGTTGGGTCCGGCCTCGTCGTCGAAGCTGAACAACTTGGCCGCGATCTCTTCACGGGTCACCACCCTGCCCAGGCGGCCGACCAGAATGTCGAGCAGGCTGTATTCGCGGTTGGGAAGTTCGATGCGGTGCCCGTCCAGGCTCACCCGGCGGCTGGCGCTGTCGATCACCAGCGCGCCGATCTTCAGCACCGACTCGACCTGTCCCTGGTGACGTCGCAGCAGGACGCGGCAGCGGGCCTCGAATTCACGGAAATCGAATGGTTTGCCCAGGTAATCGTCGGCGCCGCTGTCGAGCGCGGCCACCCGGTCCTCGATGTCGGCGCGGGCGGTCAGCATCAGCACCGGTGTCCTGTCGCCGCGCCCGCGCATGCGGGCGAGAATCTCGGTGCCATCCATGCGCGGCAGGCCGATGTCCAGCACCACCAGGTCGAAGTCATGGTGCTCCAGCGCACCGTCGGCCACCTGGCCGTCGGTCTGCCAGTCGGCCGCGTGGCCCATGCGGCGCAGGCAGCGCAGCACCGCGTCGGCGAGGTCGGGCGTGTCTTCCACCAGCAGGACACGCATCAGCGGGTGCTCCGGCAAACCAAGGGTTTCTGCTGATGGGGTTTATCCCAGGGTAAAACGACAGAGGCCCGACAGACTCGATTTTTAAGCTCCCTGCCTTTCGTCGCACGATCCGACGCGTGGTTGGTCCGCGCCCGTGCGGCCTGCATTCCAGGAGAAACTCCCCATGCAAGGACAGAGCACCCCATGTTGACCATTCTCGGCTTCGGCATGGTGATCACATTCATGTATCTCATCATGACCAAGCGGCTTTCGCCCCTGGTCGCTTTGACCCTCGTGCCTATCGTGTTTGCGTTGCTTGGCGGCTTCCATGCAGGCCTGGGCCCGATGATGCTCGACGGCATCAGGAAGATCGCGCCGACCGGCATTTTGCTGATGTTCGCGATTCTCTACTTCGGCGTGATGATCGACGCCGGCCTGTTCGACCCGATCGTGGATTTCATCCTGCGGCTGGTCAAGGGCGATCCCTTGAAGATCGTGGTCGGCACGACGGTGCTGGCGCTGGTGATCTCGCTCGACGGCGACGGATCGACCACCTACATGATCACGGTGGCCTCGATGCTGCCGCTGTACAAGCGGCTGAAGATGAACCCGCTCAACCTGACCTGCGTGGCCCTGGTCGCCAGCGGGTTGATGAACCTCACACCCTGGGGCGGCCCGACGGCCCGCGCCGCCAGCGCGCTGCATCTGGATGTGGGTGACGTGTTCGTGCCGCTGGTCGTGCCCATCGCGGTGGCGATCTGCGCGCTGCTGGCGGTATCGGTCTGGCTGGGACTGAAGGAGCGCCGCCGGCTGGGTTACTCGCTGCTGACGGGCCGCAACGGCATCGCCGGCCGCCCACCCGCGCAAGTGCTCCCGTCCATCACCGACGACGAGGACGACCGCCGCATGCCACCGGACGAGACCGCCGACGAAGACGTGCGTCGCCCCAGGCTGCGATGGATCAACGCGCTGCTCACCGTGGCGCTGATGGTGTGCCTGGTGATCGGCGTACTGCCGCTTCCGGTTCTTTTCATGATCGCGTTTTCCATCGCGCTGCTGATCAACTATCCCGACCTGGCCGAGCAGCGCCGCCGCCTGTCCAACCATGCCGGCAACGTGCTGGCGGTGGTGTCGCTGATCTTCGCGGCCGGTATCTTCACCGGAATCCTGTCGGGCACCGGCATGGTGGAGGCGATGTCCCGCAGCCTGCTGGCGGTGATCCCGCCGTCGATGGGGCCGTACTTCGCGCCCATCACGGCGGTCGTCAGCATGCCGTTCACCTTCTTCATGTCGAACGACGCGTTCTACTTCGGCGTGCTTCCGATCCTGACCGAAGCCGCCGCCAAATACGGCGTCACGGCGGTCGAGATGGCCCGTGCGTCGCTGGTCGGCCAGCCGGTGCATTTGCTGAGCCCGCTGGTGCCGTCGACCTATCTGCTGGTCGGCCTGGCCGGCGTCGATTTCGGTGACCACCAGCGTTTCACCCTGAAATGGGCGGTGCTGGTGTCGCTGGCCCTGATGGGAGCCTGCCTGGCGTTCGCCATCTTTCCGCTGGTGGTGGCGCAGCACTGATTCCGGTGATGTGACCCGTCGGCCGCTTTACCAGACCGCATCGTGCCGCGCGTATGCTGCACCGGCATGGGAATCTGGGACGCCTTGCAGGCACTGTGGCAATTGCTGGTGTTGATCGGGCGGTTTCTGGCCTGGCTGGCCGGCGTCGGGGGCTGAATCAGGTGCCTGCGGGCGTGTCCAGGTCGCGGGCCGAGTGGCGCTCGGGCACCTGGTCGGCGGCATCGCCCCAGGTGCGGTTGACCTTCCGGCCGCGCTGCACCGCGGGACGGGCGGCGATCTGTTCGGCCCAGCGCAAGACATTGGTATAGCTTTTCGCGTCCAGGAATTCAGCCGCGTTGTAGAGCTGGCCCAGAACCACGCCGCCATACCAGGGCCATGCCGCGATGTCAGCGATGCTGTAGTCGTCGCCGGCCAGGTAGGGCGACTCGGCCAGCCGGCGGTCGAGCACATCGAGCTGGCGTTTGCTTTCCATGGCGTACCGGTTGATGGGGTATTCCATCTTGCTCGGTGCATAGGCATAGAAATGGCCGAAACCGCCGCCGAGGAAAGGCGCACTGCCCATCTGCCAGAACAGCCACGACAGGCATTCGGCCCGGGCTGCGCCGCTGGCGGGCAGCAGGGCACCGAACTTCTCGGCGAGGTACTGGAGGATGGCGCCGGACTCGAAGATGCGCACCGGTTCCTTGCCGCTGCGATCGAACAGGGCCGGGATCTTGGAATTGGGGTTGACCGACACGAATCCGCTGCCGAACTGGTCGCCTTCGCTGATACGGATCAGCCAGGCGTCGTATTCGGCACCCGTGTGGCCGAGGGCCAGCAGTTCCTCTAGCATGACCGTCACCTTGACGCCGTTGGGCGTGGCCAGGGAATACAGCTGAAACGGGTGTTTCCCGACCGGGAGTTCCTTGTCGTGCGTCGCTCCGGCGATCGGGCGGTTGATGCTGGCGAACTGGCCTCCGTTGCCCTGGTCCCAGGTCCAGACCCTGGGTGGAACGTAGTCGGTGGAATCGATCATCGGGATGCTTTCTCGGCGTTGCGAAGGAGGAGCGGTTTCGAGCCTTTCGGCCGGAGCCGCATCGTGGCCGAAGGTCAATCTCCGTGGACACCGGGGGTTTTTCGATCTTCGGTTTCTGCATGTGGGCATGCGGTACGGGCGCTTTGCCGATGGGTTCTGCAAGCCTAGGATCGGCTCGTCTCCTTCATGTTGTTTGCCGGTCTTCCCTTGCGGGGAGACCGGCTTTTTTCATTGCTAGAAGGGCCGGAAATGCGAGCGGCAGACGGCGTTCAGGATGCGCGGTTTTGGGTCTGGTTCGAGCCCGCCGAAGGCCATCGGTTTCGGCTGCACGAATCGTTCGTGGATAGTGGCGCCACCCCAATACGACTCGCGGTACCGGGTCTGCTCTTCATGGAATACCGACATGCTGGTGCAGTCGATCGAAATGAACGACACATACGACTGATAGATCTCGCCGGACGGCAGCTTGCGGGCTTGGGCAAGGTTCACCCTGAAGCGCAGCACGGTTGCCGCGCCGCGGCGGCTGATGGTGCTGACATCGAGCTGCGCGGTATCGACATCGGGGTCGTTCTTGGCACCGATCACCGTGAACCATTCGACCGCCCAGGCGTTGGCGCTGAAGAGGCAGAGGGCGAGCAGCAAGGGCCGGATCGGGGACATCAGGCCAGGATTATGGTGAGGCGCGGTGACGGCTCGCCGGCATCAGGGCCGCGGAGCCGTTTTTTTGCCGCAGGCGATATCCAGGATCAGGGGTCGAGGGTCTGGCACCAGGCCGACGAAGGCCATGGGGCGGGCCTGGGGAAAACTTTCGAAAGTGCTGGGGCCCGTCCACAAGGGTTCCGGGAAGCGCCGCTGGTCTTCATGGAAGATCGAACCGCTGGCGCATTCGACGGCGATGTGCGAGAGATAGGACTGGTAACTATCGCCCCGGGCCCCTTTTCGGACCTTGGCCAGGTTGACCCGAAAACGCAGGCCCAGCGCATTGCTGCGGCGGTCGAGGGTCGATGCATCGACCTGTGTCGTATCGATGTCGGGGTTGGACTTGTCGCCGGTCAGGGTGAACCATTCCACGGCCAGGGCAGGACCGCCTGCCACCAGCAGGCTGGCGGCCGTCAGCAGAGTACAGAGACGCGGGTTGAGGTGCATCGTTCGTGCGATAGGACGCGGAAAGCCATTCGAGCATGCTGCGGCCGATACTGCCCGGGCTGTTTTCCCTAGTGCGGATGCGGCCGCATCAGTCCGAATCCCAGACAAGGCAAAAGCCTACAGAGGCTACCGAGAGTGAGGGGTAATTTTAGGGATGCAGGAAACCGAAGTGACGGAATGCGATGCCTGCCTCCAAAATTCAACCCGATGACTTGCCATGAATACTGCTGAAAAAACCTTTCTTCAAACCGAAGCGTGCCGGGTGACTTCGGACGAGGTGGTGGTGGAAGGCCATCGATATCCGATGCAAATGGTGAGGGATGCGCGGATGGGTACGGAATCGAGCTACCAGGGTAAGGCCATTCCTTTTGTGATGGCGCTGGTCTTCGTGGTGTGGACCTTGAGCGAACTGGTGAACGGCACCGACGACTACAGTTATGCACTCGTCGCTGGCACGCTGGCGGTGCTTTCGATGATCGCCGTTCGCCTGGTGGGCCTCTTTCAAAAGCATTCCGCTTGGCTGATGTTGCCGGAAGGTTCGGTCGCAGTTTTCCGCTCGCATGACAGCGCCGCTGTTTCCGAATTGGTGAAAGCGGTCAAACAGGCCCGTGACTACCGCCGCCCGCGCTTCGCCGAGGCCTGGGGCGTGGGCAAACCGGTCAACGGCTGAGACTGGTTTCTGGCGTATATCGCGCCAGGACACATTGAATCTCATCGAAAAGGGGACGCGACGCCGGATCCTCGGACATGCATCTATCGCGGAGATTTTCGATGGTCGGGTCTGTTGTGTCATCCTGGGAAAGGGCAATCAGTTCTTCGAGCAGGCAGCCGAACGCGCGAGCCTCCACGCGCTGGAGATTTTCGGCATCTGGCGCGGCAAGACCATCAAAAAAAGATGCCGCACCAAAGTCTCCGAGCAATGCATCACCTTTTCCGTTTTGCAGGATGTTGTGTGCATAAAGATCGCCGTGCAGGATGCCTTTTGCATGCAGGTGTGCTACTGCTGATGCGATCTGGTGCGCAATGCCGAGCGCGATTTCGCATGTCAATGAAAACCCGTCCGCATATACATCCCTCGTGCACGAATCCAGGCTCGGAGGACCGGCCAGCACCTGCATCGAAGACGCGACCAGGGGCATGATCAATCCAGGCTTGTCCTCCGGATGCCCCGTGATTCGTGCAGTGGCGCCTACCAGCGCCGGATGCATCCCGGCCGTCATGCATGCCGCCATCTCGTCTTCTGGCAAACCGTCACTGGTGACTGCACCCTTGAAAAGCTTGACCGCCACGGATGGGCGTTCCGGTCGGCGGGTATCGATGGCCTCGTGGATCACGCCGGATGCGCCTTCGCCCAGCACACGGCCGAGCGTCAGGTCCCGCCAGTCGATGGCCGGAATTCCGGCGCCGGCAGTGTTTGGCCGCGCTGCGCTGGAAAACGGATTTCCACCAAAGGCAAACCACGACAGGCGCGGCAACCCGGTGAGAAAGCCCGGAAAGGTTTCGAGCCGGTTGGCTGCAATGCGAATGAGCTCGAGTCGCCGGCAGTCGATCAGGGCAGCCGGAAGAACTCTCAGGCGATTGCCGGCAAGCATGAGTTTCTGCAGAAACGGACGATTGCCAAGTTCATCGGGCAAGGCTTCGATGCAGTTGTCGGTGAGGATCAACCAGCGAAGCCTTGACGGAAGCGAACCGGCGGTCACCGCGCGGATCCGGTTGGCCTTGAAACCGACGATTTCCAGCTGACTGCAGTGACCCAGTGCGGCTGGCAGTTCGGTGAACCGGTTGTCCGAGCAGAAGACGACTTTGAGCCGATGAAGGCGGTGCAAGTCGGCGGGCAGGCTGTCGAGCCGGTTGCCCGACAGATTGAGCACTTCGAGCGAATCGGCCAGCGAGAAGATCTCGGCAGGAAATTCTGTCAGTTCGCAGGAAAGATCGAGTCTGCGCACATCGCCGAGCCGCCCGGCGCGCAGGAGGGAAAGAGTGTCGTGGTGCATGCCCGCAAGAGCATGACACAGCACGGATCAAGAAAAATCAGACGACCGTCTTGTTGATGGCGGAGGCAGGCTTGTGGGCTTCCGCCATGGCCGCATGACGGCGGCGCAGGTTCAGCTTGGTGATGGCGCGGGCCCTGGCGTCATGGTTGTCTGCTCGGCGTGCTGCATTCGACAGGCCGTAGAAAAACAGTCCGAAAAAAAGATACAGCACGAGGACGCCCAGTGCGAGATAGGTCATGGTTTGTTTTCTTGCGTGGACACGAGTCCATTCTGCCCCGGAAAGAGAGTCGGGAATGTCAGGTAATTCTAGAAGTGTTTCTAAAAATGACAGGTTTTTCTATTGTCGAAATCGCTGCGTTGGGGTTTATCCCAGGCGGCGGAGACGCATGCGCAAGTCGTGGCGGGTGAAGGGCGTGGTGATACCCAGCATTTGCATCACCGACGTCTCGATCCAGTGGGTGGTGGGCGCGGGTTTACCGTGCAGGGCGATCGTCATGAAGGCCGTGATCGAGAGTGCCAGGGCCGCCGATGCCCCTGCCGGGCGCTGGGACGGGTTCTGTTTTCGGGTACCGGCCAGAAACCACAGGCTGCCGGCCGCACCGACGAGCAGGCCGGATACCACCTCGGAGAGCGAATGCACTTCGAGCATGAGGCGCGAAACAGCAATCGCCAGGGCCAGCAGGTAACCCGCGATGACTGCGCCGCGGCACAGAACGGGTTTGTCCAGCCGGGCCGTCACCAGCCAGCCCAGTACCGGCCAGAAGCAGGCGGACAATGCCGAATGCCCGCTGAAGCCGGTGAAATCCAGTTCGGCGTTGCCGATGCCCCAGGCCACGAATGCGATCTTGGTGGCCAGCACCACAAAACCCGTCAGGCCGAAAGCCAGTACCCAGCGAACCGCCAGACCCCGCGAAGAACGGGCCAGCAGCAAGGCCAGCGCCATGACGGCACCGGCCGGAAGCAGCAGGTTGCTATCGCCAAACCATGTCAGGGAAGTCCAGCTCATCCACGAGCTTCGAGAGGCGAGAAATTCAATCGGCATTTTTACGGTTGGCGCAGGCGGGAATCAGGGTTTGTCAGGAGCCGGAAGCGCGCAGCATACCGGGCGCGCGGACCGGGCATCGCGCGGCTGTGGCTTAATCGCGGGTTAACTCTTTTTCCATCCAACACTCAGGACACTCTCATGGGCAACAAGATCGTTACCGAAGCCGACCGCAAAGCCACCCCTCCGCTGCCCGCACCGGCTGGCGTCAACCTGCGCACCGCAGGCCGTGGCCAGAAGATCAGCCTGGAGCGCGGCACCGCGACCCGCAGCAAGAAGAACCCCGGCAAGCGTCCTTCCAAGGGCGGTTGATTCGGCTTTGCCGTGTTTTTTGCGGCTGGGGTTTCCCCTTCGGCCGCATCGCGCCCCTCTGTGCCTAGAATGTGTTGCACTGCAACAGCCTCGGTGAATGAGGCTCCACGAAGGGGCGCAATTGGAAGACGGCAAACATACTGGCACCGACGGCGCCGAGCCTGGTGAGGCCACGCACGAATCCAGGGAAACAGGTTCGGTGCGGGTGATCAAGAAGTATCCCAACCGCCGTTTGTACGACACCACCACCTCGAGCTACATCACGCTGGCAGAAGTCAGGCAACTGGTGATCGAAAACGTGGTGCTGGTCGTGCGCGACGCCAAGACCGGCGAAGACCTCACGCGCAGCATCCTTCTCCAGATCATCCTGGAAGAAGAAGCGGGCGGTGCACCCATGTTCAGCGAATCTGCACTGGCCAACATCATCCGTTTCTACGGACACGCGATGCAAGGTTTCATGGGCAATTACCTGGAGAAGAACGTGCAGGCGTTCACAGACATCCAGACCAGGCTGGCGGCGCAGTCCCGCACCATCACGCCGGAAATGTGGACTCAGTTCATGAACATCCAGTCACCCATGCTTCACGGCTTGCTGGGCAACTATGCCGAGCAGTCGAAGAGCAGTTTTGTGCAGATGCAGGAGCAGTGGCAGAAACAGGCGGAGCAGATGTTCGGGGCGTTCGGATTGAAGCGCTGATTACCGGTGTTAACCCGTTTTATCGCTGCCGGGCCGGTCCGGGGGACAATACGAGGATGAGCGAAGTCCTGTCCCCACCGAAAAAAAGCGCCAGCACGCCCCCACGTGTCGGTTTCGTCAGCTTAGGCTGCCCCAAAGCACTCACCGACTCTGAGCTGATCCTGACGCAACTCAGCGCCGAGGGTTACCAGACCTCCAAGACCTATGAAGGCGCCGACATCGTCGTCGTCAACACTTGCGGTTTCATTGATGACGCCGTGCGCGAGAGCCTCGACACCATCGGCGAGGCCCTCGCCGGCAACGGCAAGGTGATCGTGACCGGCTGCCTGGGCGCGCGCACCGGCACCGACGGCGGCAACCTGGTGCGCCAGATGCACCCCAGCGTGCTCGCCGTCACCGGCCCGCACGCCACACAGGAGGTGATGGACGCCATCCACCTGAACCTGCCCAAGCCGCACGATCCCTTCGTCGACCTGATGCCGAACTCGTTCGGCGAGGCCGGCATCAAGCTGACGCCGCGCCACTACGCCTACCTCAAGATCAGCGAAGGCTGCAACCATCGCTGCACCTTCTGCATCATCCCTTCGATGCGCGGCGATCTGGTGTCGCGCCCCATCGGCGATGTGCTGAAGGAGGCGCGCGCGCTGTTCGAAGGCGGCGTGAAAGAACTGCTGGTGATCAGCCAGGACACATCGGCCTACGGCGTCGACGTCAAGTACCGAACCGGTTTCTATGAGGGCCGCCCGATCAGGACCCGCATGCTCGACCTGGTACAGGCACTGGGTGAGATTGCCGAACCTTACGGCGCCTGGGTTCGCCTTCACTACGTGTATCCGTACCCCAGCGTGGACGACGTGGTGCCGCTGATGGCGCAGGGCCTGGCTCTGCCCTACCTGGACGTGCCGTTCCAGCACAGCCACCCCGACGTTCTCCGCCGCATGAAGCGCCCTGCCAGCGGCGAAAAGAACCTGGACCGCATCACCCGCTGGCGCGAAGCGTGTCCCGAACTGGTGGTCCGGAGCACTTTCATCGCCGGTTTTCCGGGCGAGACCGAAGAAGAGTTCCAGCACCTGCTCGACTTCGTGCGTGAAGCCGGCATCGACCGGGCGGGTTGTTTTGCCTACAGCGCGGTGGACGGCGCCGCTGCCAACGAAATTCCCGGCATGCTGCCGATCGAATTGCGTGAAGAGCGACGTTCGCGTTTCATGGCCGTCGCCGAAGAGGTGTCGGCCGAGCGCCTGCGCCGCCGCGTCGGCGCCACGATGCAGGTGCTGATCGATTCCGCGCCCGCACTCGGTCGCAAGGGCGGTGTGGGCCGTACCTATGCAGACGCGCCCGAGATCGACGGCGTGGTGCGACTGCTGCCACCTGAAAAGGCGAGCAAGACGCTCAAGGTGGGTGAGTTCACCCGGGCACGCATCGTCGCGACCGACGGGCACGACCTGGTGGCCCAGCCCATATGACGGAAGCTGTGGGCATTTCGAGCATCGCGCGCCGCCGCTGCGGCGCGCTGGTCGGAATGCCCCGCCGGCGTTTCCAATCGAAGTCCTCTGCCGGATCCTTCCGATTCAGCGCCCGCAAAACGAAAAAGCCGCTGAATGCATTCAGCGGCTTTTTATTTTATTTGGTGCCCAGGAGAGGACTCGAACCTCCACGATGTTACTCGCTAGTACCTGAAACTAGTGCGTCTACCAATTCCGCCACCTGGGCATTTCAGGGAAAACACGATTCTATACCAAAAAAATGAGTTCGATCAACACCTCTGTCGATGAGTTCAACGCCACCGTCCAGGGACACCGGGATGGCCATGGTTTTCTGCAACGTGATGACGGCGAATCCGACGTCTACCTGCCCGCCAACGAGATGCGCGCCGTGCTGCACAAGGACCGCGTCAGGGCACGTATCGTGCGGCACGACCGCAAGGGGCGCCCCGAAGGCAAGGTGGTGGAGATACTGGAGCGTCCGCCGCAGCCCATCATCGGCCGCCTGCTGCAGGAAAGCGGCGTCTGGGTGGTGGCGCCCGAGGACAAGCGTTATGGCCAGGACGTCCTGATCAACAAGGCCGGCATCGGGGAGGCCAAGACGGGCCAGGTGGTCGTGGTCGAACTGACCGAGCCACCGGCCCTGTACGGCCAGCCGGTCGGACGGGTGGTCGAGGTGCTGGGTGAAGTCGACGACGCCGGCATGGAAATCGAGATCGCGGTGCGCAAGTACGGTGTGCCGCACGAGTTCTCGGACGCCTGCCTGGCCGCGGCCAAGGCCCTGCCCGAAAAGGTGCGTGCGCAAGACAGGCGCGACCGGATCGACCTGCGCGACGTGCCCCTGGTCACCATCGACGGTGAAGACGCGCGCGACTTCGACGATGCCGTGTACTGCGAACCGGCGAAGGTGGGTCGCAGCAAGGGATGGCGCCTGCTGGTGGCCATTGCCGACGTCAGCCACTACGTGAAGACCGGCGAGGCCATCGACATCGACGCCTACGACCGAGCCACCAGCGTCTACTTTCCGCGCCGGGTCATCCCGATGCTGCCGGAGAAGCTTTCGAACGGCCTGTGTTCGCTCAACCCGGAGGTCGAGCGCCTGTGCATGGTCTGCGACATGCTCGTCACTGCCAAGGGCGAGGTGCACGCCTATCAGTTCTACCCGGCGGTGATGTACAGCCACGCCCGGTTCACCTATACCGAGGTGGCCGCCATCCTTTCGAACACACGCGGGCCCGAGGCTGCCAAACGCAAGGACAGGGTGGGCGACCTGCTCAACCTGGCCGATGTGTATCGGGCATTGCTGGGTGCACGTGGCGTGCGTGGTGCCGTCGATTTCGAGACCACCGAAACCCAGATCGTCTGCGACGAGAACGGTCGTATCGAGAAAATCGTGCCACGCACCCGCAACGAGGCGCACCGGGTCATCGAAGAGGCCATGCTGGCAGCCAATGTCTGCAGCGCAGATTTCATCCTGCAGGGCAAACAACCCGGGCTTTACCGTGTGCACGAGGGCCCGACCATCGAGAAAAAGGAGATCCTGCGCAGCTATCTCAAGGCGATGGGCGTGGGCATGACGATCAGCGACGAGCCGACGCCCGGCGAGTTCCAGGCCATCGCCCAGGCGACCAAGGAGCGGCCCGACGCGCAGCAGATCCACAACATGCTGCTGCGCTCCATGCAGCAGGCCATCTACACGCCGTTCAACAGCGGGCATTTCGGTCTGGCGTACGAGGCCTACACCCACTTCACCAGCCCGATCCGCCGTTATCCGGACCTGCTGGTCCATCGGGTGATCAAGGCCATCCTTGGTCATTCGAAATACCAGTTGCCCACGCTGCCGACGCCGGGCGAGGCCCATGCCAAGCTGGCCAAACGCCTGGCGCAGCGTGTCAAGGCGCCGTCGCAGAAGCCGATGCAGGTGGTCGGTACACCCAAGGACATGCAGGCCTGGGAAGCCGCCGGCCTGCATTGCAGCGCCAACGAGCGACGTGCTGACGAGGCCAGCCGGGACGTCGAGGCCTGGCTCAAGTGCAAATACATGCGCGAACACCTCGGCGAGGAATTCGGCGGTGTGGTCACGGCGGCCACCACCTTCGGTATCTTCGTCACGCTCGACGCGATGTATGTCGAGGGCCTGGTGCACATCACCGAACTGGGTGGCGAATATTTCCGTTTCGACGAGGCGCGCCAGGAGTTGCGGGGCGAGCGAACCGGCATTCGTTATGCCGTCGGCACCCGGGTGCGGGTGCAGGTGAGCCGCGTCGACCTGGACGGCCGCAAGATCGACTTCCGCCTGGTGCGTGAGGGCGAGGACCTTCCCGTCCGCCCGCAACCCCGCGAAAAGGGCGGCCGTGAATCGCCGGTCATGCCTCCCGCTGGTGGCATCGAAAAACGCAGCGCGCCTGCCAAGACCGGAAAGCCGGCAAAGGGCGCCAAGGCTGCCAACGTTTCGAAAGCCGCCAAGTCGTCCAGGCCCCGCCAGATCGAGCTGGGATCCGAATCCGGCATGTCGCCCATCCAGGCGCTGAAGGCCGGCGTCAAGAAGGCCGCCAGCGGTGCCAAGGGGCGCCAGCGCAAGCCGCGTCGTTGAGCGAATCCGGCTTACGTTCTTTCTTTCTTTCTTCCATTTCAAAAAAGAGACTTTTTCCATGCAGACATCGGATTCATCCAAGCCCGCCCGTATCGCCGTCGTCACCGGTGCCGGCAGCGGTGTCGGCCGTGCGGCGGCGCTGGCCTTGTTGAAGGACGGCTGGAGCGTTGCGCTGGCGGGCCGTCGGCCGGAACCGCTGGACGAGGTGATTGCTGAAAGCGGTGCTGGTGACCGCGCGTTGGCCGTGCCCACCGACGTCTCGTCGCAGCCTTCGGTGGTGGCCTTGTTCGATGCGGTTGTCGCGCGGTTCGGGCGGGTCGACCTGTTGTTCAATAACGCCGGCGTGGGCAATCCGCCGGGCCCGTTCGAGGACTGGACACCCGAGCAGTGGCAGGGCGTGGTCGGCATCAACCTGAACGGCATGTTCTATTGCATACAGCAGGCGTTCCGCGCCATGCGAGACCAATCGCCGCGCGGTGGTCGCATCATCAACAACGGCTCCATCTCGGCCCCTACGCCGCGACCCAACTCGATGGCTTACACGGCCACCAAACATGCAGTCGCGGGCCTGACCAAGACCGGCGCCCTGGACGGCCGCAAGTACGACATAGCGGTCGGCCAGATCGACATCGGCAATGCCGGCACGCCGCTCGCGTCGCGCATGGCCAAGGGTGTGCCGCAAGCCAACGGCGAGATCGCTCCCGAGCCGCTGATGGATGTCGCGCTGGTGGGCAGCTCGCTGCTCTACATGGCCAACCTGCCGCTGGAAGCCAACGTGTTGTTCCACACGGTGATGGCCACCAAGATGCCGTTCGTCGGTCGCGGCTGAATACACCGTTTCCGCAGGCGTTTGCTGCGCGATCCCAGCCTTTGTTTCGGCTGGGCGCGGCCTGTTGACGGAGATTGCCCCGAGCCTCGCGTTTCGGCTCGGGCGATCGTCGGGAGACAAGGTTCCGGGTTGGATTTTTCAACCAACAGGAATCTCAATGCTCAATCAAGTTTTTTCCAGCGGCGTCCCGAAACTCATACGAATCGGCATTCCGACAGAAAGCTCCGATTCGGATGACGGCAGCGAGCATCCTGCAGAGCGGAGCGACCGCCCGGATCAAACGAGACAGGCCTCGGTGGTCTCGTCCAGGGCTACTCACCATCCTTCCACCAGCCGCATGAGCAGCCGCTACGGCTCTGGCCAGTCCGAGGGTTTGCTGGCATCGCTTCAGGAGTCGTCCAGAGGCACGGCATCCGGGGCGGCATCCGTCGATAAGGGTGAGGATCGTGCGCATCGGTGGAACTTCAGCTTTCTGCCGATCGACTCTCCGCCGGCCGCTGCTTCCGGGTACGGCACGCCGTCTGCCGTCCAGTCGGCACGGGCCGCGTCTTCGGTGCCTCCGAGGTCTAGCGTCGGCACGGTCAATCACGGCGGCGGCACCACCGCCCAGCTCACCCGGTTCGGTGCTGCCTCGAAGCCGGACACCGGCGGATCCGGCAAGGGTCCCGGGAGCCGCTCGGGTCTGTTGCGGTCCTTGTTGCCCAGCAGGTTTTCGGGTTCGACTGCGACCCGTGCCGCGCCGGCCGATCCGGTTTTCATCCGCAGCCATCTGGTCTCCGTCCCGGAAGAGGCATCGGCGGCAGCCCAGGCGAAATACCAGCTGCTGGTCGACCATCACGGTCTGGAACGGACACAGCGTATGGTGGGGACCGCCGCTGCGCTGGGTCGAAAGAGCTTCGACGAAGCCGTCGACGTGGTGATGGACCGGACGAAATACCGTATGTGCGCCCGGCCGGGCGACCCCATGAGGCCTGCGCCGTCGGCGCCCGCGCCGGTGGTGGCTCCGGTTCCCAGGCCTCGCACCACAGCGAGCGGACCCAGCATGTTGAACCGCGTCAGGCAGGCGTTCGGCGCCGACCTCTATCACCGTGTTCCGTCCGCTTCGCAGGTGCGTGCCTGGAACGAGCGGCTGGAACGTGCGGAAGAGGCCGCACGCCTTTCGAAAAAGGCGCCGATGCGCGGTTCGGATCCCGGCCAACGGGACGAGCGAGAGCAGCCCGGTTCATGATCGGAACTCCTCCACCGGTCCGTCCTCGCAAGAGCCTGCTCAAGATACCGCCGCCGGTGCATCCGCGCACCGTTTTCCACCCGGAGCCGCTGACCGGTGACTCCCTGCCGGACCGGCCCGGCCCATGGCTGCAACATCCGAACCTGTGCAATCTGCCGACCGGTCGCACCGCGTTGCCGAAATGCTTCACTTCGGAAAGCAATGGTGTGAGCGATCACCGCAGTGACCGTGTGGCCCCGCTTTCCACGGACCGCAATCACATCACTTTTGCGCTGGAGCCGTCACTGGAGACGCGGGTGCTTGCAAAGGACATGGCCGTCGGCACCATGTTCGACGCCCATTCTCCGGTTGCCGGGCATGGGGACCACCTGGCCGGCGGTGGACGGGACCTGGACGAAGCGATCCACACGCTCGGGGTGAAGCTGTTCACCGGTGTCTACTATTTTCTTGCTGGCGGCGAGGCGGCCGGCATGGCGGACATCCTGCGCCACGTCGATCTGGAGGCAGTGGCCCGGCACCTGCTTGGGCAGGCGTGTCGTGGCCAGACCACCAGGCGCCTCGCGATACGGGGGCACAAGCTGGTGTTCAGCCGCGGGCCCGACCCCAAGCTGGTCCAGGCGATTGCCGGATTTCTGCGCCTGGTTCCCACCTTCCCGGACCAGGGCGGCATCGACCGCTATCTGCGTCAGTGCAACGCCGGCATGGAGCGGGGCGATCAACTCACGATGGAGCGGCTGAAGGCCATCTGCGCAGTTCCGCACTTCGTCGCACTGCAGGCGCGGGCATGGAAAAGCGACTGTGCGGATCACGAACTGCCGACGCTGTTCCGCACGACGACGCCCTTCGCATCCACTACTTTCGGCCCAAAGCAGCTTGCCAACGGTCAGTCGGTCAGCCAGAACCAGTTGCCGATCGTCCTTTCGGAGCTGTTCTTCAACCTGAAGCTGCAGCGGCTGTCGGCCCGGGAATGGTTTGTCGTGCTGGGCCTGCTGCAGGAGCGCTTGCTGGCCCTGCACATCACCGGCGCGCTGGCACTGCCGAAGGAGCAGACGCCGATTGCCGCGGAATTTCTGGAGGCGGTGCTGCAGCGCATGCAGGCAGCCTGCTCCGAGGCTCCGGACGGGGATATACGCGCTGGCCTGGATGGCGCCATCGAGCAGGTGATCTCCGAAAAATTCCCGGCCATCCAGCAGGAGCTTTGGCAGCGCTACGACCTCGACCGAGAGCCCGAAGAGGACTTGGGCATTCCGCTCGGCCGCTACGGCAATCACGAACGTGACCTGGATCGGGCTCGCCGCCTTCGCAAGCTCCAGGCGCGGCGGGTGCAGTTCGTATCGAAGGATTCTTTGTGGGCGACCGTCGGCGAATGGATGCGTATTTTTCTGGAATGCGCCAGCGGATCGGTCGAGGTTTCCGCCGCATGCATCGCACGCCATGACGACACGCAGGGCGTGCGTGTGGCCTTCGGCGACTTCCTGCTGCGTTTCCGCGATGTTGCGACAGCCACGCGGGAAATGCGGCCGCCGGACCATGTACCGGTCGTGCATCCGGACCCCAAGACCGGCGCCTGCGACCGTTACCTGTATCTCAGTCCGCTGGTCGCCTGGCATTTCCTGCGAAAGGCCTGCGGCGACGCGGACGTGGATCCGGCGATTTCCGAAATTTTTGAACAACTGCGTGGGGTTTCCGGGATGGAAGGGCGGCGAGGCGACTTCAGTTTCGAGCAGAGTCTGTTTGACCTGTCGCTCGCCGAATTGCGCAAGAACGCCAACTTCATCGACCAGGATCGTTTGTTTGCAGAGTTGGCTTCGTGCCGACTCAACCTGCAGGCCGCCCGGGTCACGCGGCCAGTCTTCCAGCGCCGGGTTCTGGCCTTGCTCAAGGAGTGGGAAAAACGGGCGGATTTCCGGCCGAGTTTCGACGAGGAATTCTTTCTGCAGCAAGAGAACCAGGATGCCGTGGTGTGGGGCGTGCCCGGAGCCCGGCTGGATCGGGACAGGTTCATTCCCACGCCGGAAACATCGGCCGACGGGTCGCAGTCCGGCGACTGGGACGCCCGCACCGATCTCGACCCGATCAGGCGGCTCAACGTCGTGCACCGGGCTTTGCAGCGTGAATTGGCGAGCGACTCGAAATCGCCAGGCAGCCCGGATGGCTCCGGCTTGCCGGACGATGACCCCGCCAGCTGCATGGCGAGAGGCCAACTGCTGGATGCCATCCGCCTGGAGGCGTTCACCAGGATCCGGGGCAGACTGCCGGACTAGCGGGCGGGAGCCTGGCGAGCCAGGCCGTTCGCGGTCAGCGGTGCATGTTCGGGCCAGTCGTCTGCCAGCTGGCCGTGGCGGAAAACTGCGTCGCACACCGCTTCGAAAGTGGCGGCCGTCGTTGGTGTGTCGCGCGGATTCAGGGCCGCCAGGCTCGCGCCGATCATGCCGGCAAGCACATCACCGGTGCCGGCGGTGGCAAGGCGGCCATTGCCGCTGGGGTTGACGGCAGAAATGCAGTCCGGCGCGGCGACCACCGTGCCCGAGCCCTTCAAAATCACCACGCAGGCAAAACGACCGGCCAACTGCCGGGCGGCGGCCAGGCGGTCGGCCTGCACCGTGGCGGTATCGGTTGCCAGCAGCCGGGCGGCTTCGAGCGGGTGGGGCGTCAGCACGGTGATGCATTGGCGCCCGGCGCGGGCCGCCAGGGATCGCTGGAGGGCCTTGTCGGCTGCGATGTGGTTCAGTGCATCGGCATCGAGCACCAGGCGCGGTGCCGACTGAATCACGCGTGGCAGCCATTCCAGAACTGCTTCGCCGCCACCGCAGCCGCAGACCAGCGTGCCCGCGCCCAGGTCGAGCGCCTCGGGAGTGCGCAACATCAGTTCGGGTTGCGAAGGATCTGCCGTCAACCGGTGGACGTCGTCCAGCAGGGCCACCAGCACCCTGCCTGCGCCCGCGTGCAGCGCCGCCGTGCCTGCCAGCAGCGCGGCACCGCTCATGCCCATGCCGCGCCGGTCGATGCCTTCGCCACCCAGGATGGCGACATCCCCGAAGGTGCCCTTATGCGAAGCGTGGCTGCGAGCGGACGGTCCGGGCCGGCCGCTCAGCACGGCGTCCGGCTGACGGTCGCTGCGGGCGATGCCCAGTTCGTCTAACCAGACAGAACCTGCCGCGTCACGGCCCTGTGCGGTGAACAACCCGGGTTTGAGGGTCAGCAGCGCCAGCGTGTGACGTGGAGACCTCGGCGGGCCTGCCGGCGTCAGGCCCTCGGCGTATTGGCCGGTGTCGCCGTTCAGGCCGGACGGCAGGTCGACACAGAGCACGGGGCAGGGCGCTCGGTGCATGGCGTCCAGCAGGGCGCGAATCCATCCGGTCGCCGGGCGATTGCCGCTGCCGGTGCCGATCCCGAGCACGGCGTCGATATACAGGTCGCCCGCGCCGACCTCGTCGGGAGGCGCGATGACAAATGCGACGCCCGCCTGTCGCGCACGTTGCAAGGCCCGGCGGGCGTCGGGCGGAAGACCGACGCTTTCACCACCGAACACCACGGTCACGGTGACTCCCGAAAGTCGCAGTTGTGCAGCCGCCTCTAAACCGTCGCCGCCGTTGTTGCCGGGCCCGCATGCGACCCATATGTGCCCGGCATCCGGGGCCAGGGCGCGTGCCAGGCGGGCGACCGATGCGCCGGCGCAGGTCATCAGGGCGTGCGGCGCCAGGTCTGCGGCCGCTTGCGTTTCCAGCCGGCGGGTGGATGCAATGCCGAACAAGGGTTGCACATGTCGGAAGTCGATACGGGTTGTCATGGGGGAATGCTACAATCTCGCGGTTTCGCCAAACACTGTCTCTTGAGAGGCGGTGCTGTCGATTCAATCGCAAACCGGGTCAACCAAGGTGTCGCGATGCATTCAATAGGCTTTTCGCCAGGTGCATCGGGATGACGGCCCGGATTTCAGACCCAACCTTCGAGGTAAATATCATGTCCGTCACCATGCGCGAAATGCTGGAAGCCGGTGTCCACTTTGGTCACCAAACCCGCTTCTGGAACCCCAAGATGGCCCCGTACATCTTCGGCCATCGCAACAAGATTCACATCATCAACCTGGAAAAGACGCTGCCGCTGTTCCAGGAAGCTGAGAAGTTCGTCAAGCAACTGGCTGCCAACCGCGGCACCATCCTGTTCGTCGGCACCAAGCGTCAAGCTCGTGAGCTGCTGTCGGCCGAAGCCCAACGTGCCGGCGTTCCTTACGTCGACCAGCGCTGGCTCGGCGGCATGCTGACCAACTTCAAGACCGTCAAGACCTCGATCAAGCGTCTGAAGGACCTGAAGGCCCAGCAAGAAACCGGCCTGGCCGCGCTGAGCAAGAAGGAGCAACTGACCTTCTCGCGCGAAATCGCCAAGCTGGAAAAAGACATCGGCGGCATCCAGGACATGGCGACCCTGCCGGACGCCATCTTCGTGATCGACGTCGGCTACCACAAGATCGCCATCTCGGAAGCCAAGAAGCTGGGCATTCCGCTGATCGGCGTGGTTGACTCCAATCACTCGCCCGAAGGCATCGACTACGTCATTCCTGGCAACGACGACTCGGCCAAGGCCGTGGCGCTGTACGCCAAGGGCATCGCCGACGCAGTCCTGGAAGGCCGTGCAAGCTCCAACGAAGTCGTCAAGACTGCCGCTGGCGCCACCGAAGCTGCCGACGAATTCGTCGAAGTCCAAGAGGGTGCTGCCGCCTAAGCGCGTCGCACCGTCGCCGCTCTGGCGTACGAAAAGGGGCCTCATCGCCCCTTTTTTTTAGCCGGTTCGCAGGTGACACCCTGAAAACTGAACTGAACTGCATACGGAGAATGAACTGATGGCTGCAATTACCGCAAGCATGGTCGCCGAGCTGCGCGCCAAGACCGACGCCCCCATGATGGAGTGCAAGAAGGCACTGACCGAAGCCGAAGGCGACCTGGCCAAGGCTGAAGAACTGTTGCGTGTCAAGCTGGGTACCAAGGCTGGCAAGGCCGCATCCCGCATCACCGCCGAAGGCGTTGTTTCCAGCTTCATCGAAGGCACCAGCGGTGGTCTGATCGAAGTCAACAGCGAAACCGACTTCGTCAGCAAGAACGACAGCTTCATGGCACTGGCCAAGGCTGCCGCCGAACTGGTCGCCAAGCACAATCCGGCCGATGTCGCCGCACTGGGTGCGCTGGCCTACGAACAAGACGGCTTCGGCCCGACCCTGGAAGACGTGCGCAAGGGCCTGATCGGAAAGATCGGCGAAAACATGTCGTTCCGCCGCTTCCAGAACTTCAGCGGTACCCAGCTGGCAACCTACCTGCACGGCGCCCGCATCGGTGTGGTGGTGTCGTTCGAAGGCAGCGAAGTCGCTGCCAAGGACGTGGCCATGCACATCGCCGCCATGAAACCCGTCGCCCTGACCAGCGCCGACGTGCCTGCCGACCTGATCGAAAAGGAACGTTCGGTCGCTGCAGCCAAGGCCGCTGAAGACAAGGCCAAGGCCGAAGCCGAAGGCAAGCCTGTGCAGTCCGACGAAATCGTTGCGAAGCGCATCGAAGGCGGCGTTCAGAAGTTCCTGAAGGAAGTCTCGCTGTTCAATCAGGTCTTCGTGAAGGCCGCTGACGGCAAACAGACCGTCGAGCAGATGCTGAAGGCCGCCAACACCACCATCAAGGGCTTCACCCTCTACGTGGTCGGTGAAGGCATCGAGAAGAAGGTCGACGACTTCGCGGCCGAAGTCGCCGCGCAGGTCGCAGCCGCCAAGGCAGCTGCCTGATAGCGTCACGCACGGCCGGTCCCCGCTTGCCGGGGGTCGGCCGTCGTTTTATCCAGTCCCGCATTTTTTAGTTCCAGGAGCCACCATGTCAGATACCCCGTCGCCAGCCCTCAAGCGAATCCTGCTCAAGCTGTCCGGCGAGGCCCTGATGGGTGACGACGCCTTCGGCATCAACCAGGCGACCATCGTCCGTATGGTGCAAGAGGTGGCCGAAGTCTCGCGTCTGGGTGTCCAGGTGGCGGTGGTGATCGGTGGCGGCAACATCTTCCGCGGTGTCGCGGGTGGTGCGGTCGGCATGGATCGGGCCACGGCCGACTACATGGGCATGCTGGCCACGGTGATGAACGCCCTGGCACTGGCCGATGCGATGGACAAGCAGGGCCTGACCGCACGTGTCATGTCGGCCATCGCCATCGAGCAGGTGGTCGAGCCCTATGTGCGTCCAAAGGCGCTTCAGTACCTCGAAGAAGGCAAGGTTGTCGTGTTCGCCGCGGGCACCGGCAACCCCTTCTTCACCACCGATACGGCCGCGGCCCTGCGGGGTGCCGAAATCGGCGCCGAACTGGTGCTGAAGGCCACCAAGGTCGACGGTGTCTACACCGCCGATCCACACAAGGACCCCACCGCCACCCGGTATGCCCGCATCAGTTTCGACGACGCCATGTCGCAGAATCTGGGCATTATGGACGCCACCGCTTTCGCCCTGTGCCGTGACCAGAAGCTGCCGATCCGCGTCTTCTCGATCATCAAGCACGGTGCGCTCAAGCGGGTGGTGATGGGTGAAGACGAAGGCACGCTGGTGCACGCCTGAACTGTCGGAGAAGTTAGATGACCATTGCCGATATCAAGAAGACCATTGAAGGCAAGATGGACCAGTCCATCGCCGCCTTCCAGCACAACCTGACCAAGATCCGTACCGGCCGCGCCAATCCGGCGATGCTCGACTCGGTGCAGGTCGACTACTACGGCTCGCCCGTGCCGCTGAGCCAGGTGGCCAACCTGTCGCTCATCGACTCGCGCACCATCAGTGTCCAGCCCTGGGAAAAGGGCATGGGGCCGAAGATCGAGAAAGCCATCCGTGAAAGCGACCTCGGCCTGAACCCGGCCTCGATGGGCGACCTGATCCGCGTGCCGGTTCCGGCCATGAGTGAAGAGCGTCGCAAGGAAATGACCAAGCAGGTCCGGTCCGAAGGCGAAAACGCCAAGATCGCCATCCGCAACCTGCGCCGCGACGCCAACGAATCGGTCAAGAAACTGGTCAAGGACAAGGCGGCGTCCGAAGACGAACAGAAACGTGCAGAAGCCGACGTGCAGAAGGTCACCGACCGCCATATCGTCGACATCGACAAGCTGGTCGTCGCCAAGGAACAGGAAATCATGGCGGTCTGACGCTCCGTCGTCGCTCGTCGATCGCCATGGGCGAGAGTCTCGTTCCCCAGCACATCGCCATCGTCATGGATGGCAACGGACGCTGGGCGACCAAACGGTTTTTGCCCCGTTTCGCCGGACATCGCCAGGGTGTCGAAGCCTTGCGCAGGTGCATCGATGCCTGCATGGCGCGCGAAGTCGCGGTGCTCACCGTCTTCGCCTTTTCATCCGAGAACTGGAAGCGCCCGGCCGACGAGGTCGGTGCGCTTTTCGAACTCATGGCCAAGGCGCTGGCGCGCGAGGTGCCGCGGCTTCACCAGAACGGCGTCCGCCTGTTCTTCGTGGGTGACCGTGCAGCACTGTCGTCGCGAGTCGCCCAGGGTTTCCATGACGCCGAAGCCCTGACGGCAGGCAACGCCGGCCTGACCCTCAACATCTGCTTCAACTATGGTGGCCGTTGGGACATCGTGCAGGCCGCCCAGGCCTTGGCCGAGCGTGGCGAGGCCATTTCCGAACAAAGCCTTGCGCGCTGTCTTTCCATGGCGCACGTGGCGGACCCCGACCTGCTCATCCGCACCGGCGGCGAGCAGCGCATCAGCAATTTCCTTCTGTGGCAGTGTGCCTATGCCGAGCTGTTCTTCAGCGACCGGTTGTGGCCCGATTTCGACCAGGCGGCGCTGGACGAAGCCATCGCTGCCTACCGCCAGCGTGAACGGCGTTACGGCGGTGCGCCGGTGATAGCGCCGTCATCGCCGGCATCTCCGCCATCGGCATTGCGGGCATCCTGACGCCTGAATCATTCAAGGAAATCACATGCTCAAGCAGCGCATTCTTACCGCGGTCGTATTGCTCGCCATCATCCTGTCGGCGCTGATCGTGCCGTCGCCGCTGCCTTTCTGTGCGGTAGCGGTCGCGGCCATCGCCGCGGCGTCGTGGGAGTGGGGGCGTCTCAACGGTTGCAAGGACGCCAGCGCGCTGCTGATCGCCATCATCAGCCTGGTGGCCTGTGTGTTTGCCTGGCAGCTGGGTTTGATGGCGCGGCCGATGCCGGTGCTGTGGGCGTTCGTCGGCGGAGCCTGGGTGCTGATCGGCGGCTGGATGCTGCGCCGTGGCGTGGCAGGCTGGGCACAGGTGCCGCGTGCGCTGCGCCTGGTCGGCGGGGTGATCGCCCTGCTGCTGGCCTGGCTGGCCATTGCACAGGCGCGCTTCGTCGGCACCAACTTTTTGCTGTCGGTCATGGTGCTGGTCTGGGTGGCCGACATCACCGCTTATTTTGCCGGCCGCGCTTTCGGCCTGCGTTTCACCAAATCCAAGCTGGCGCCGTCCATCAGTCCCGGCAAGAGCTGGGAAGGCGTTTGGGGTGGCATGGTCGGTGTGCTGGTCATGGCCGGTGTGTGGATCTGGGCCGACCGTGCCTACGGTCTGTCGCCCGTCAGCCTGTACAGCCTGCTGGCTGCGCGCGGCCTGTGGCTGCTGGTGCCTGCCGTGATCTTCCTGGCGGCCATGAGCGTGGTGGGTGACCTGGTCGAATCGCTGGTCAAACGCAGCGCCGGCGCCAAGGACAGCAGCCAGTTGCTGCCCGGCCACGGTGGCGTGCTGGACCGCATCGACGCACTGCTGCCGGCGGTGCCGCTGGCCATGATGCTGGCGACGGCGGTGGGGCTGTGAACGCGGCACGCCAGCGGCTGGCGGTTCTGGGGGCAACTGGTTCCATCGGCGCCAGCACGCTCGACGTGGTGGCGCGCCATCCGGAGCGCTTCGAGGTGTACGCCCTGTGCGCAGGCAGCCGGATCGACGCGCTGTTCGAGCTGTGCCGGCAGTTTCGTCCCGCCTATGCGGCAATGGCCACCGAAGCCCATGCCGCGGCGCTGCGCGAAAAGCTCGCCGCCCACGGCATTGCCACACAGGTGCTGAGCGGCAATGCAGGCGTGGAGGAGATCGCCGCGCATCCGCAAGTCGACGTGGTGATGGCGGCCATCGTAGGCGCCGCAGGCCTGGGGCCTTGCCTGGCGGCGGCACGTGCCGGCAAACGCCTGCTGCTGGCCAACAAGGAGGCCATCGTCGTCGGCGGCCGTTTCTTCATGGATGCGGTGGCGGCCGGCGGGGCAACCCTGCTGCCCATCGACAGCGAACATTCGGCCATCTTCCAATCGCTGCCCGACGATGCGTCCAGCTGGGACCGGCGGGTCGAAAAAATCATCCTGACCGCTTCGGGCGGGCCGTTCCGCAGCCGTGATCCGGCCAGCCTGAAGGCCGTCACGCCGGAAGAGGCCTGCGCGCATCCCAACTGGTCCATGGGTCGCAAGATCTCGGTGGACTCGGCCACCATGATGAACAAGGCGCTCGAGGTGATCGAGGCCCGGCATCTGTTCGGCCTGCCTTCGGGGCGGATCGAGGTGGTGATCCACCCGCAAAGCATCGTGCATTCACTGGTGCAATACCGCGACGGTTCGCTGGTGGCGCAACTCGGCCTGCCCGACATGCGGGTACCCATCGCCTATGGACTGGCCTGGCCCGAACGCATCGAAAGCGGTACGCCGCGCCTCGATTTTTCCAAGGTCGCGGCGATGACCTTCGAGCAGCCGTCCGCCGAGCGTTTTCCGGGGCTTCAACTTGCATGGGAAGCACTCGAAGGTCCGGACGGAAGCACAGCGGTGCTCAACGCAGCCAACGAGGTTGCAGTGCAGGCTTTCCTCGACGGCCGCATCCGCTTCGACCAGATCCACGCGGTGAACCTGCAGGCGCTCGAAGCCGTCGCGACCAATGAACCGGCTTCGCTGGAAGCATTGCTCGACCTGGATGCCCGTGCGCGTCTTCGGGCCGAAGGCAGCGTTCGCAGCCTGTCCGCAGCACAATGATGTCACCGGCCCGTCGCGGGTCTTCACAGGATTTCCGCCCATGCTGATGACCGTCGCCGCCTTTCTTGTGGCACTGGCCTTGCTGATCGCCGTGCACGAATACGGCCACTACCGCATGGCGCGGGCCTGCGGTGTGAAGGTGCTGCGGTTTTCCATCGGTTTCGGCAAGACCATCTTCCGTTTCCAGAAACCTGGCTCGCCGACCGAGTTCGCTATCGGCCTGCTGCCGCTCGGCGGCTACGTGAAGATGCTCGACGAACGCGAGGGCCCGGTGGACCCGTCCGAACGTCACCTGGCCTTCAACAACCAGACGGTGGGCAAACGTGCGGCCATCGTTGCGGCCGGCCCGGCTGCCAATCTGCTGCTGGCGGTGCTGCTGTACGCGGTGGTCAACTGGATCGGCCTGGACGAACCACGGGCTCTGCTGGCCCAGCCGCTGCCGGCATCGATTGCCGCCAAGGCCGGTTTGCGTGGCGGTGAAGAAGTCGTGGCCGCGGCGGAGCAGGGCAGCGGGCCGTCGCGGGTCCGGTCCTTCGACGACCTGCACTGGACGCTGACGCGCGCTGCCCTCGACGGCCATGCGGTGTCGCTGGACATCCGGACGACAGACGGCGCAATCCGGCGTGTCGAGTTGCCGCTGGATCAGCTGAACGCCCGGGAAGCCGACATCCAGATGGTGCGGGAAATCGGCCTGCTCGGTCCGCTCACGGTGCCGCTGGTCGGCGACGTGCAGGCCGGCGGCGCGGCCGCTGCGGGCGGACTGCAAAAGGGCGACATCGTGCGCCGCATCGGCGACGTGGCCATCACCGACGGCGCCCAACTGCGCGACCGTATCCGGGCCTCGGTGCGCGACGGCAAGGCGCTGACCCAGACCTGGCAGGTCGAGCGGGCCGGCGTGCTGCGCGACCTGACGGTGACACCTGCGGTCGTGACCGAAGGCAAGACGACTTTCGGTCGCATCGGCGCTTTCGTCGGCGGGCCGCCTGAAATGCTGCGAGTGCGCTACGGCGTGGTCGAAGGGCTTTGGCGCAGCGTCGTCAAGACCTGGGAGGTCTCGGCGCTCAGCCTGCGCATGATGGGCCGCATGGTCACCGGACAGGCCTCTCTGAAGAACCTCAGCGGCCCGCTGACGATTGCCGACTATGCGGGCAAGTCGGCCAGCATGGGGTTTGTGCAATACCTGATTTTTCTGGCGCTGATCAGCGTCAGCCTGGGTGTGCTCAACCTGTTGCCCCTTCCCGTGCTGGACGGCGGCCACCTGGTTTTCTATGCATGGGAAGTCATGACCGGAAAAGGGGTGTCCGAGGCGTGGCTGAGTTACCTCCAGCGCGGCGGTGTCGCCGTCCTGCTGCTGGGCATGTCCATCGCTCTCTACAACGACGTGAGCCGCATCTTTGGTTAATGCGCCCATGCGTCCGTACACCGCCGAATGCGGTGTTCCCCTGCACATTTACCTCTTGTTCTCCGACATCGCGGCAGGCCTGTCATCCGCCTCCGTCATAATCTTGCGTTGGCCGCGACCGGCTTGCGGTCGCAGGCAAATTTTCATTTCGCGTACATGAAGCAAAAACTCTTCGGTTTCCGGCTTCGAGCCGTCTCGGCAGTCGCCGCAATGGTCTTCGCAGCGCAGGCCGCCTGGGCCATCGATCCCTTCACGCTGGGCGACATCCGTGTCGAAGGCCTGCAGCGGGTCGAACCCGGCACCGTTTTCGCATCCCTGCCTTTCCGGGTCGGCGACAACTACAACGACGAAAAAGGCTCCGGCGCCATCCGTTCGCTGTTCGCCCTGGGCCTGTTCAAGGACGTGCGCCTCGAAGCCCGCGGCAACGTGCTGACGGTCATCGTCGAAGAACGTCCCACGGTGGCCGGCATCGATTTCGCCGGCGCCAAGGAGTTCGACAAGGACACCCTCAAGAAGGCCATGCGCGATATCGGCCTGACTGAAGGCCGTCCCTTCGACAAGGCCCTGGCAGACCGCGCCGAGCAGGAACTCAAGCGCCAGTACGTCAACCGCAGCCTCTACGGTGCCGAAGTCGTCACCACGGTCACGCCCATCGAGCGCAACCGGGTCAACCTGACCTTCACCGTGACCGAGGGCGAGCCCGCCCGCATCAAGGACATCCGCATCACCGGCAACAAGGCGTTCAGCGAATCCACGCTGAAGGGCCAGTTCGACCTGGATACCGGCGGCTGGCTGAGCTGGTACACCAAGTCCGACCGTTATGCCCGTGCCAAGCTCAACGCCGACCTGGAAACCTTGCGCTCGTACTACCTGCAGCGCGGCTACATGGAATTCCGCGTCGACTCCACGCAGGTCGCCATCTCGCCGAACAAGCAGGACATCAGCGTCACCATCAACGTGACCGAAGGTCAGCGTTACGTGGTGTCGGGTGTCAAGCTCGAAGGCAACTACCTCGGTCGTGAGGAGGAGTTCAAATCGCTGGTCAAGATCGTGCCCGGCGAGCCCTACAACGCCGACGAGGTCGCGCAGACCACCAAGGCCTTCACCGACTATTTCAGCGCATTCGGTTTCGCCTTTGCACGTGTCGAGCCGGTGCCGGAGGTGGACCGTGCCAACAACCGCGTGGCACTGGTGCTGCAGGCCGAACCTTCGCGCCGCGCGTATGTCCGCCGCATTTCCATCGCCGGCAACAACCGCACGCGGGACGAAGTCATCCGCCGCGAATTCCGCCAGTTCGAGTCGAGCTGGTTCAACGGAGACAAGATCAAGCTGTCGCGCGACCGCGTCGACCGCCTGGGCTATTTCAGCTCGGTCGAAGTCGAGACGCAGGACGTGGCGGGTTCGCCCGACCAGGTCGACGTGCTGATCAACGTCATCGAGAAACCCACTGGCAGCCTGTCGCTGGGGGCCGGTTTCTCCAGCGCCGAAAAGGTCGCGCTGACATTCGGCATCAAGCAGGAAAACGTCTTCGGTACCGGCAACTACCTGGGCATCGACGTCAACACCAGCAAGTACAACCGCGCCATCGTGCTGAGCACGACCAATCCGTACTTCACGCCGGACGGCATCTCGCGCACCTTCGACGTCTATCACCGGTCATCGCGGCCTTACCAGGACCAGGGCGGCAACTATCGCCTGCTGACTTCCGGCGCCAGCATGCGTTTCGGTGTGCCGTTCAGTGAAACCGACACCGTGTTCTTCGGTGCCGGCGCGGAGCGGACCGAAATCAAGGCCGGTACCAACATTCCGGCCAGCTACCTCGCCTATGCGGAACGGGTCGGCTACGTCAGTTATTCGGTTCCGCTGACCGTCGGCTGGTCGCGTGACAGCCGAGACAGCGCCCTTTCGCCCAGCACTGGCCGTTTCCAGCGGTTCAACTCCGAACTCGGAGTGGCCGGCGATGCACGCTACGTGCGCGGCAACTACCAGTTCCAGCAGTATTACCCCATCACCAAGAAGTACACGCTGGCGCTCAACAGCGAATTGGGTGCGGGCAAGGGACTGAACGGCCTGCCGTTCCCCATCTTCAAGAACTTCTATTCGGGCGGCCTGGGCTCCGTCCGTGGTTTCGAGCAGGGAACGCTGGGCCCGCGGGACGTGACCGGCGCTTCCATCGGCGGTGCCAAGAAGATCACGTTGAACGCCGAAGTCTCCGCTCCGTTCCCCGGAGCCGGCAACGACCGCACGCTGCGGGTCTTCGGTTTCACGGACGTCGGCAACGTGTACGGCGAAAACCAGAAGTTCGATTTTGGTGAAATGCGCGCCTCGGTCGGCCTGGGCCTGAGCTGGGTATCCCCGGTGGGCCCGCTGCGTATTGCCATCGCCAACCCGGTCCGCAAGGAACCGGGCGATAGAATCCAAAAATTCCAATTCCAGATCGGAAGCTCTTTCTAATGAACGCTCTCATCCGCCAAGGCGCCCTCGGTGTCCTGCTCGCGGCAGCAGCCTGCGCGGCGCCTGCCCAGGCAGACGATTTCCGTGTCGGCTTCGTCAATACAGACCGCATCTTCCGCGAGGCGACCGCAGCCAAGGCCGCCCAGTCCAAGCTGGAGCAAGAGTTCTCCAAGCGCGAAAAAGAAGTGCTGGACCAGGGCAACGCCCTGAAGGCAGCTTCCGACAAGTTCGAAAAAGACGCGCCCACGCTGCCAGATGCCCAGCGCACATCGCGTCAGCGGGCGCTGGTCGAGCAAGACCGCGACTTCCAGCGCAAGCGCCGTGAATTCCAGGAAGACCTGAATTCCCGCAAGAACGAAGAACTTCAGCAAGTGCTCGAACGCGCCAACCGTGTGGTCAAGCAGGTCGCCGAAACCGAAAAGTACGACGTCATCCTCCAGGAAGCCGTCTATATCAACCCCAAGTACGACATCACCGACCGCGTGATCAAGGCGCTGAACAGCGGCCCGGCTCCGGCTGCCAAGTAATCGGTGTCGTCCAGTCCCGGCATCGCCGGCAATGAGAGCCGCAAGGCCGTCGCATTGCCCTTGTCCAGCATCGTCGCCCAACTCGGCGGCGATCTGCGCGGTGCCCGTGACCTGGCTGTTAGCGGCATATCGCCGCTCGAAACCGCCGAGCAGGCCGACATCGCCTTTCTCAGCCATCCCAGATACGCCCAGCAATTGGCCGCTTCGCGTGCCGGCTGTGTCATCGTGGCACCGGCTTTCGCCGAAGCCGCGCTGAGCCGTGGTGCGGGTGTGGCCTGCATCGTTACCGAATCTCCCTATGTCTATTTCGCCCGGCTGACCCAGCTGTGGAAGCGTCATCTCGGCCGCGGCCGACCGACCGGCATTCACCCGACTGCCGTGGTCGATGCGGCCGCGAACGTGCATCCTGGCGCGTCCATCGGTCCCATGTGCGTGATCGAGCGGGGCGCTTCGGTCGGCGCCGGGACCGTGCTTTCGGCTCGTGTCACTCTGGGCGAGGACTGCAGCATCGGCGAACGTTGCATTGTGCATTCGGGTGTGGTCATCGGTGCAGACGGCTTCGGTTTTGCGCAACAGCAGGGCGAGTGGATCAAGATCGAGCAGCTGGGCGCGGTCCGCGTCGGCAACGATGTCGAGATCGGGGCGAACAGCTGCATAGACCGCGGGGCGCTCGACGACACCGTGATCGAGGACGGCGTCAAGATCGACAACCTGGTGCAGATCGCCCACAACGTCCGCATCGGGCGCCACAGTGCGCTGGCCGGCAATGCGGGAGTCGCAGGCAGTGCCGTCATCGGCGCCTATTGCACCGTGGGCGGCGGCGCGGTGGTGCTCGGTCACCTCACGCTGGCCGACCACGTGCACATATCGGCGGCATCCGTGGTGATGCGCTCGATACGCCAGCCGGGCCAGTACAGCGGCGTGTTTCCAATCGATGACAATAAGAGCTGGGAGAAAAACGCGGCCACGCTGCGGCAACTCCACAGTCTGCGCGACCGCATCAAGGCGCTCGAGCAGGTCTATTCCCAGAACACCCAGAACAACGAATCCTGAATCCCATGTTGGACATTCACCAGATCCTCAAGCAGTTGCCCCACCGTTACCCCATCCTGCTGGTGGACCGGGTGACCGAGATCGAAAAGGGCAAACGTATCGTCGCGCTCAAGAACGTGACGATCAACGAGCCTTTCTTCACCGGCCACTTCCCGCACCGCCCCGTCATGCCGGGTGTGCTGATCCTGGAAGCCATGGCTCAGGCCGCCGCGTTGCTGTCGTTCGATACGCTGGGTGTCACGCCCGACGACAAGACGGTGTATTACTTCGCAGGCATCGACGGCGCACGTTTCAAGCGGCCGGTCGAGCCGGGCGACCAACTGGTGATGGAAGTCACGCTGGAGCGCATGAAGGCCGGCATCTTCAAGTTCAAGGGCATCAGCCGCGTAGCTGGCGAACTGGCTTGCGAGGCAGAGCTGATGTGCACCATGCGCACCATTGCCTGACGCATCCGATGCGTCTGGCGAGGAGTTCTTGTTGAGTAGTTCCATCCATCCGACGGCCATTGTCGCGCCTGGAGCGCAGATCGATCCCTCGGCCGAGATCGGCCCCTACACCGTGATCGGCCCGAACGTGAAGATCGGTGCGGGCACGACGGTCGGCGCGCATTGCGTGATCGACGGCCACACCACCATCGGTCGCGACAACCGCATTTTTCAGTTCAATTCGCTGGGTGCGGTTCCGCAGGACAAGAAGTACGCGGGCGAGCCGTGCGAACTGATCATCGGCGACCGCAACACCATCCGCGAGTTCTGCACCTTCAACATCGGTTCGCCCGGTGGTCTGGCGGTCACCCGGGTGGGCAACGACAACTGGATCATGGCCTACGTGCACCTCGCACATGACGTGATCGTGGGCAACCACACCATTTTCGCCAACAACTCGCAGCTGGCCGGTCATGTGGAAGTGGGTGACTGGGTGATCCTAGGCGGCTTCACCGTCGTGCATCAGTTCGTGCGGATCGGCGCACATGGCATGACCGCCATGTGTTCGCTGCTGTTCGCCGACCAGCCGCCGTTCGTCATGAGCCAGGGCCAGCCGGCCGGCGCGCGTTCGATGAACTTCGAAGGCCTGCGCCGGCGTGGTTTTTCGGCCGACCGCATTGCCGGCGTGAAGGCCATGCACAAGGCCTTGTACCGCGACGGCCTGACGCTGGAAGACGCGCAGGAACGCATCGCCGAATTGCCTGCACGGTTCGCCGGGTCGCAGCCCGATGTCGACATGATGCTGGGCTTCCTGAGCGACGTGGCGCCCACCCGCGGCATCGTCCGGTAGTCTGATGAACGATCAGACACCGGCGCCACTTTCGGTCGCGCTGGTCGCGGGCGAGACTTCGGGTGACCTGCTCGCCGGCCTGCTGCTCGACGGCCTCAAGGCGCGCTGGCCCGAGATGTCGAGCTATGGCATCGGCGGCCCGCAAATGGCTAAACGTGGTTTCAGTGCTTGGTGGCCGAGCGACAAACTGGCCGTCCGCGGCTATGTCGAGGTGCTGCGGCACTACCGTGAGATCGTCGGCATCCGACGCCAGCTGCGCGACCGTTTGCTGGCCGACAAACCCAGAGTCTTCATCGGCGTGGACGCGCCCGATTTCAACCTCGACCTGGAGGCCGATCTGCGTGCCGCAGGCGTTCCCTGTGTGCATTTCGTCGCACCGTCCGTCTGGGCATGGCGGCCCCAGAGGGTCGAGAAGATCAGGCGCAGCACGGACCACGTGCTGTGCATCTTTCCGTTCGAGCCCGAGCTTCTGGCTCGTCATGGCATCGCCGCCACCTATGTCGGCCATCCGCTGGCCAACGTGATCCCGCTGGTGCCCGATCGTGCTGCGGCGCGTGCCGCACTGGGTTTGCCCGACGGCGCGCCGCTGCTGGCGGTGCTGCCCGGCAGCCGGGCTTCCGAGGTCCAGTATCTGGCCCCGCGGTTCTTCGAGGCCTGCAGGCTGCTGCGTGCAGAGCGGCCCGACATGCGCTTCGTGGTGCCGGCGATTCCGGCCTTGCGCGAACGTATCGTCCGGGCCGCTGCCGGCGCAGGCATGGCCGACGCCGTTCAGATCGTCGAAGGCCGCTCGCATGCGGTGCTGGCCGCATGCGACGCCACGCTGATCGCCAGCGGTACCGCCACCCTCGAAGCCGCGCTGTTCAAGCGCCCGATGGTCATCGCGTACAACATGCACTGGCTGTCCTGGAAGCTGATGGCGCCCAAGCGCCTCCAGCCCTGGGTCGGACTGCCCAATATCCTGTGCCGCGACTTCGTCGTGCCCGAATTGCTGCAGGACCAGGCCACGCCCCGCGCAATGGCCGACGCGGTGCTTGATTGGTGGGCAAACCCTGAGAAAATGACCGCCCTCACAGATCGATTTACAGCGTTGCACCACGAATTGCTGCGCGACACGCCCGCCCTCTGCGCAGATGCCGTCCAAAAAGTCCTCGAAGCCTGAGCAGTCCTCGCTGCTGTGGGATGTCCCCGGCCTGGTGGCGGGCGTGGACGAGGCCGGCCGCGGCCCGCTGGCCGGGCCGGTGGTCGCCGCGGCGGTCATTCTCGACCACCCCAGCCGCATCGCCGGCCTCGCCGACTCCAAGGTGCTGACCGCGCTGCAACGCGACCGGCTGCACGACCAGATCCGGGAGCGTGCCCTGTGTTGCGCCATCGGCATGGCCAGCGTCGAAGAGATCGACAGCCTCAACATCCTGCAGGCCACCATGCTGGCCATGCGCCGGGCGGTGATGGGCCTGCGGCTCAAGCCGGCCAAGGTGCTGGTGGATGGAAACCGCCTGCCCACGCTCGACGTGCTGGCCGAGGCCATCGTGAAGGGTGATGCGCTGGTGCAATCGATCTCGGCCGCGTCCATCCTGGCCAAGGTGCATCGCGACCGGCTTTGCCAGGATCTCGACCTGCAATACCCGCATTACGGCTTCGCCAGACACAAGGGATACGGCACCGCTGAACACCTGGCCGCATTGCGGCAGCACGGCGCCAGCGAACACCACCGCCGTTCGTTCGCGCCCGTGGCCGCGGTGCATCTGGCGCCCCGTGCGCCGCTGCCCCAGGCGTTTCCCGCTCTCATGCCACTGGATTCACAGGACGACCCCTTGCTCAAACCCGTCATTCCGCCTGTGCGTCGCCGCCGCCTGGCGCGTGCTGCATGAACGAAGGCCCGATCCAGATCGCCTCGCGCGACAACCCGCTGGTGCGTGAGCTGCGCAAGCTGGCCCAGGACAACAATGCCTATCGCAAGGTCGGCAAGGTGTGGATCGAGGGTGACCATCTCGCGCGTGCTGCGCTGGCACGCGGATGGAAGCCGGCCATCGGTGTCTTCGGAGAAAGCGCGTGGCCGCGTTTCCGGGGGGAGTTCAGCTTGGCGGCCGGTCGCAACGTGATCGTGGCCGACGCCTTGCTGGGTGATATCAGCAGCCTGGAATCCCCCGCGCCGATGGGTTTCGTCATGGACCTGCCGGTGGTGCCGGTCGTCGATGCCACCATGGCTTCGGTAGTGCTCGACCGGGTGCAGGACGCCGGCAATGTGGGCTCCATCATCCGCAGCGCAGCCGCCTTCGGTTTCGGCCAGATCCTGGCCATCAAGGGCACCGCGGCGCTGTGGGCGCCGAAAGTGTTGCGGGCCGGCATGGGTGCGCATTTCGGTCTCAAGCTGGTCGAGGGCCTGGCAGTGGAGGACATCGCCCAGCTGAAGGTTCCGGTGCTGGCCACCAGTTCGCATGCCGGTGACCTTCTGCACCGCGCATCCTTTTCCTGGCCCTGCGCCTGGTTGCTGGGTCACGAAGGGCAGGGGGTTTCATCCGCGCTGGAGGCGTTGGCGGCACAACATATCCGCATCGCGCAGCCAGGCGGTGAGGAGTCGCTGAATGTCGCCGCCGCCGCCGCCATCTGCCTTCACGCCAGCGGCGCCGCCCGCTGACGAACCGCCCGTTCGACATGACGCCGTCATGCATGTCGTGCATGGATGAATGCGCCTGGAGGCTTTGGGGCATCGGTTCGGTGCGGCTATAATCGGGGGCTTTTCTTAATCGCGTCGCCCCGCCGCAGCGAAGCCTCCTCCCTATCGACGAGCAGCCATTTCTGCACCCCTTGCACGGGTGTGGAGCCGCGCCGGGCCGCACCGTAACCATCCGGAGAACCCAGTGCTCTTGTCTCTACAGGGTCAATTCCCTTCCGCCATCCTGGCGCTTGCAGACGGCACAGTCTTTCTCGGCAATTCGATCGGAGCCACGGGCTCCACCGTCGGTGAAGTGGTGTTCAACACCGCCATGACCGGCTACCAGGAAATCCTCACCGACCCCAGCTATTGCCAGCAGATCGTCACCCTGACGTACCCGCACATCGGCAACTACGGGGTCAACGACGAGGACATCGAAGCCGACAAGGTCTACGCCGCAGGTCTGATCATCAAGGACCTGCCGCTCGTCGCTTCCAACTTCCGCAAGACGGTCACGCTGCACCAGTACCTGGTGCGCGAAAACACCGTCGCCATCGCCAACATCGATACCCGCAAGCTGACCCGCCACCTGCGCAGCAAGGGCGCGCAGAACGGTTGCATCGTCGGCCTGGCGGCTGGCGAGGTGCCGACACAGGGCCAGATCGACCGCGCCGTCGCACAAGCCAAAGGCGCGCCCAGCATGGCTGGCCTCGACCTAGCCAAGGTGGTCAGCGTCAAGGCGCCGTACGAGTGGACGCAGTCCGAATGGAAGCTCGGCGAAGGCTACGGCATGCAGATCGCGCCGCGCCACCATGTGGTGGCGTTCGACTTCGGCGTCAAGAAGAACATCCTGCGCATGATGGCCGAGCGCGGCGCCCAGATCACCGTGGTGCCGGCGCAGACCAGCGCTGCCGAGGTGATGAAGCTGGCACCCGACGGTGTGTTCCTGGCCAACGGCCCCGGCGATCCGGAACCCTGCGATTACGCAGTGGCCGCTGCACGCGAACTCATCGAAGCCGGCATACCCACCTTCGGCATCTGCCTGGGCCACCAGATCATGGCCCTGGCCATGGGCGCCAGGACCTACAAGATGAAGTTCGGCCATCACGGCGCCAACCATCCGGTCAAGGACCTGGACAACGGCCGGGTCAGCATCACCAGCCAGAACCACGGCTTCGCGGTCGATGCCGACACGCTGCCCGCCACGCTGCGTGCCACCCACATCAGCCTGTTCGACAACACGCTGCAGGGCCTGGCCCACACGTCCAAGCCCGCTTTCTGCTTCCAGGGTCACCCGGAAGCCTCCCCCGGTCCCCACGATATTTCCTATCTGTTCGACCGCTTCGCAGCCCTGATGGACAAGCAGAAAAATGCCTAAGCGCCTAGACCTCAAATCCATCCTCATCATCGGCGCCGGCCCGATCGTCATCGGTCAGGCCTGCGAGTTCGACTACTCCGGCGTGCAAGCCTGCAAGGCGCTGCGCGAAGAGGGCTACAAGGTCATCCTGATCAACAGCAACCCCGCGACGATCATGACCGACCCGGCCACCGCCGACGTCACCTACATCGAGCCCATCACCTGGCAGACGGTCGAGAAGATCATCGCCAAGGAACGCCCCGACGCCATCCTGCCGACCATGGGCGGCCAGACCGCGCTCAACTGCGCGCTGGACCTATGGCACAACGGCGTGCTCGACAAGTACGAGGTCGAACTCATCGGCGCCACGCCCGAAGCCATCGACAAGGCCGAAGACCGCCTGAAGTTCAAGGACGCGATGACCAAGATCGGCCTGGGCTCGGCCCGGTCGGGCATCGCGCACTCCATGGACGAAGCCTGGTCGGTGCAGAAAGGCCTGGGTTTCCCGACCGTCATTCGGCCGAGCTTCACGCTGGGCGGCACCGGTGGCGGCATCGCCTACAACGCAGAAGAATTCGAAGTGATCTGCAAGCGCGGCCTGGAAGCCTCGCCGACCAACGAACTGCTGATCGAAGAATCGCTGCTCGGCTGGAAAGAGTACGAAATGGAAGTGGTCCGCGACAAGGCGGACAACTGCATCATCGTCTGCTCGATCGAGAACCTGGATCCGATGGGCGTGCACACCGGCGATTCCATCACGGTGGCACCGGCCCAGACCCTGACCGACAAGGAATACCAGATCCTGCGCAACGCCTCGCTGGCCGTGCTGCGCGAGATCGGTGTCGACACCGGCGGTTCGAACGTGCAGTTCTCCATCAACCCGGTCGACGGCCGCATGGTCGTCATCGAAATGAACCCGCGCGTGTCGCGTTCGTCGGCGCTGGCATCCAAGGCGACCGGTTTCCCGATCGCCAAGGTGGCGGCCAAGCTCGCCATCGGCTACACGCTCGACGAACTGCGCAACGACATCACCGGCGGCGCGACCCCGGCATCGTTCGAGCCCAGCATCGACTACGTGGTCACCAAGATCCCGCGTTTCGCGTTCGAGAAGTTCCCCACGGCAGACAGCCGCCTGACCACGCAGATGAAGTCGGTCGGCGAAGTCATGGCCATGGGCCGCACATTCCAGGAGTCCTTCCAGAAAGCCCTGCGCGGGCTGGAAGTCGGCGTGGACGGCATGAACGAAAAGACCAAGGACCGCGAAGTACTCGAAAAGGAACTGGGCGAGCCCGGTCCCGAGCGCATCTGGTACGTGGGCGACGCCTTTGGCCTCGGCATGAGCGTGGACGAGGTCTTCGCGCTGACCAAGATAGACCCGTGGTTCCTGGTGCAGATCGAAGAGATCGTGAAGATCGAACTCGAACTGGACCAACTGGCCATCGACAAGGGTGACCGCGCGCTGGCGGCGATAGACGCCGGCACGCTGCGCACGCTGAAGTCCAAGGGATTCTCGGATCGCCGCCTGGCCAAGCTGCTGCACACGACGGAAAAAGCCGTGCGTGAAGCCCGCCGTGCCCTGAATGTGCGTCCGGTCTACAAACGGGTCGACACCTGCGCGGGCGAGTTCGCCACCGACACCGCCTACATGTACTCAACCTATGAGGAAGAGTGCGAAGCGGCTCCGACCAACAACAAGAAGATCATGGTGCTGGGCGGTGGCCCGAACCGCATCGGCCAGGGCATCGAGTTCGACTATTGCTGCGTCCACGCTGCCCTCGCCATGCGCGAAGACGGCTACGAAACCATCATGGTCAACTGCAACCCCGAAACGGTTTCCACCGACTACGACACTTCCGACCGCCTGTACTTCGAGCCGCTGACGCTGGAAGACGTGCTGGAGATCGTCGACAAGGAAAAGCCGGTCGGTGTGATCGTGCAGTACGGCGGCCAGACGCCGCTGAAGCTGGCCCTCGGCCTAGAGGCCGAAGGCGTGCCGATCATCGGCACCACGCCCGACATGATCGACGCCGCAGAAGACCGCGAACGTTTCCAGAAACTGCTGCACGAACTCGGACTGCGCCAGCCGCCTAACGCAACCGCCCGCACCGAGCCGGAAGCGCTCGAAAAGGCTGCTGCGCTGGGTTATCCGCTGGTCGTTCGCCCGAGCTATGTGCTGGGCGGCCGCGCGATGGAAATCGTGCACGAACAACGCGACCTCGAGCGCTACATGCGTGAAGCCGTCAAGGTCAGCCACGACTCCCCGGTGCTGCTGGACCGCTTCCTGAACGATGCCATCGAGTGCGACGTGGACTGCATCCGCGACAACACCGGCGCCACCTTCATCGGTGGCGTGATGGAACACATCGAGCAGGCCGGGGTTCACTCCGGTGACTCGGCGTGTTCGCTGCCGCCGTACTACCTGTCGGCCGCCACGGTCGACGAGCTGAAGCGCCAGTCGTCGGCCATGGCCGGCGCGCTGAACGTGGTCGGCCTGATGAACGTGCAGTTCGCCATCCAGCAGGTCGATGGCCAGGACGTGATTTTCGTGCTGGAAGTCAATCCGCGTGCGTCTCGCACCGTGCCCTTCGTCAGCAAGGCGACCGGCGTGCAGCTGGCCAAGGTGGCGGCACGCTGCATGGCCGGCCAGTCGCTGGCCTCGCAGGGCGTCACCAAGGAAGTGAACCCGCCTTACTTCAGTGTCAAGGAAGCCGTGTTCCCGTTCGTGAAGTTCCCTGGCGTGGACACCATCCTCGGCCCGGAAATGAAGTCGACTGGTGAAGTCATGGGTGTGGGCAAGACCTTCGGAGAAGCCTTCGTCAAGAGCCAGCTCGGCGCCGGCACCAAGCTGCCGCGTGAAGGCAAGGTGTTCCTGACCGTCAAGAACAACGACAAGCCGCGTACCGTCGAAGTCGCGCGCCAACTGGTGGCCCAGGGCTTCACCCTGGTGGCGACCAAGGGCACCGCGGCGGCCATTTCGGCTGCCGGTATTCCGGTCGAGGTGGTCAACAAGGTCACTGAAGGCCGTCCGCACGTGGTCGACATGATCAAGAACAACGAGATCGTGATGGTGGTCAACACGGTCGAAGAGCGCCGCAACGCGATCTCCGATTCGCGCCAGATCCGTACTTCGTCGCTGCTGGCCCGTGTCACCACCTTCACCACCATCTCGGGTGCCGAGGCGGCGGTGGAAGGCCTGGCCCATGTCGACAAGCTGGGTGTGATCTCGGTGCAGGAAATGCACGCGCAACTCACGGCTTGAACGGGCAGGGTGCAGCCGATGGAAAAACAGATACTCGAACTCGACCTGGCGGACTGGCAGGCGGCGAAGGCCGATCCCGCGCTGATCGCTGCGGTCGAGGCCGGCAAGGTGCTGTACTTTCCGAAGCTTCACTTCAACCTGTGGCCGCAAGAGGTCGGACTGCTGCGCCCCGACATGCTGGCCGAAGGCAAGCGCAACGTCAGCCTGGATGCGCAGGGCATGCTGAAAGGCGCTGCCGGAAGCGCCGAGGAGCGGCAGTGGCTGGCCGACATGATCGGCCGTTTCAGGACGCAGGCGCAGGCCCTTGTGCACGGCTTGCTGCCTGACTACACGCCGCACCTGAGGCTGGCACCCACCAGCTTCAGGCCGACGCAGGTCGAGACTCGCGCGCAGTCGTGGCGGGCGGACGACCGTCGGCTGCATGTCGATGCGTTTCCGTCGCGGCCGAACCGCGGTGAACGCATCCTGCGGGTGTTTGCCAACATCAATCCGCAGGGCCAGCCTCGCACCTGGCGTGTCGGCGAGCCTTTCGAAGACGTGGCGGAGAAGTTTCTTCCGCGGGCAAAACCCTATGCCCGCTGGCAGGCGCAACTGCTGAAGACGCTGGGCATCACCAAGTCCTTGCGCAGCGAATACGACCACCTGATGCTGCAATTGCACGATGGCATGAAGGGCGACGCGGGGTACCAAAAGGACGCTCCGCAACTCACGATGCCGTTTGCCGCCGGATCGGCCTGGGTGTGTTTCTCCGACCAGACACCGCATGCGGTGATGGGCGGCCAGTTCATGCTCGAGCAGACGCTCCATTTGCCTGCCGAGGCGCAATACAATCCTGGCTCCAGCCCGCTCGCGATCCTGACGCGGCTGGCGGGGCATGCGCTTGTTCCCTAAGCGCTCCAGGCCCCCTCATTTCACCGCCGGACCTTCCCCGTCCGGCGTTTTGTTTTTGGAGAGAAGAAACACATGGCGACCATTCCCATCACCAAACGCGGTGCTGAAAAACTGAAGAGCGAACTGCACAAGTTGAAGACTGTCGAACGTCCCGCGATCATCCAGGCCATCGCCGAGGCGCGTGCCCAGGGCGATCTCAGCGAAAACGCCGAATACGACGCCGCAAAGGACCGCCAGGGGTTCATCGAAGGCCGTATCCAGGAGGTCGAAGGCAAGTTGTCCGCGGCGCAGATCATCGATCCGAGCACGGTGGACGCGGACGGCCGCGTGGTGTTCGGCGCCACGGTCGAACTGGAAGACGAAGACTCGGGCGACAAGGTCACCTACCAGATCGTCGGTGAAGACGAAGCCGACCTGAAGCTGGGTTTGGTGAACGTGTCCAGCCCCATCGCACGCGCACTGATCGGCAAACAGGAAGGCGACACCGCCACGGTGCAGGCACCGGGCGGCACCCGCACCTACGAAGTCGTCGGCGTCCGCTACGACGCCTGAGCATCGGCATGATTCACAACAGACGCATGTGCTGCCTGGCAGCTGCGCTGTGGTGGGGCAGTCTTTCTGCGGTCGGTTTCTTCGTCGTGCCGATGCTGTTCGCGCACCTGCAGCCGGCGGCACTGGCCGGCAACATGGCAGCCCGGCTTTTCAGCGGGCAGACGTGGATCTCGGTGGTCTGCGCGATGTTGCTGCTGATGGCTTCGAGAGGCCGTGGGCAGGCGCAGGACGATGCGGCCACGCCGATACCCTTTACCTGGGTCGCGCTGGTTCTCGGCGGGGTTCTGCTGGCCCTTCTGAGCGAGTTCGCGGTGTCGCCGCGCATCGTGGCCCGCGAGAACCTGAAGCTGTGGCACGCGGTCGGCACTGCTTCCTATGTTCTGCAGTGGGCCTGTGCTGGCCTGGCGTTCTGGCGCCTGCTGGCGCCGGAGACCCGTAAGCCTGATCAGGCCTTCCAGTAATCCGCCACCCAGCCGGCAGGCTTGATGAAGCGGAAACGCCGGTTGCGTTGCCCATGCAGGGCATCCGGCGGATTGCATTCGCCGTGGAAGATCACCACCCGTGCATCGTCCGGAATGGACGGTTCCACAAAATAGTTCAGCGGCCAGCGCGGAATGCTGTGGTACTTGAAGCTCGGGCACCAGGAAGCCTTCCAATAGGCCAGCTTGCCCTGCTTGTGCAGGTAGTCCGAAAGGTAAGCCTGTTCGTTGCGGTACCTGGCGCGGATCTCGTCCTCGTGCGCGTGGAAGTAACTCAGTACATCGGCATGGGCACCGATCTCGAACCGGTACACCGACGAATTGCCGGTCACACGCCATGGCCGCTTGTAGTCCTTGATGATCAGGAACTTGCCGGGCTGGGTGAAGAAGCTGTCCAGGCTTCCCACCACCACCACATCCACATCGAGGTAGAGCGCGGTGCCCTGAAGGCCGTGGAGATCCGCCGTGAAGGTGCTCAGCTTGCGCCAAGCCCGGTCGGGTACGCCGGGTTTTTCAGGCTTGAGCGGCATCTCCGGAATCGGCAGGCATTTCACCTCCGGACGTATGCCTGCCGGATCGTCGGTCAGGCAGACGAAGGTGAAGTCGCCCGCCAGGTGGCGGCGCACCATTCCGTAGAGATTGTTGACGTATTCGGGGCCGTATTTCGTGCCCCATTTCATGCACAGCACATAACGCTGGCCTGCGGTCGCAGTCATTGCGAGGGTGTCTTTCAGTCGGCCTGCTGCCGCTTCTTGACCGATTTCTGCAGCACCTTCACACGCTTGACCTGGCCGCCTTGCGTGAGGCGCTGGTTACCCAGCACACGCAAGGTCTTGACCTCGGGCCGCTGGCCGCCGCGGCCGTATTTGAGCACCTTGACGTCCTTCGGGCCGGGCATGCGGTCTTCTCCGCCGTCGGCGCGGATCTTCTCGACCGGTTCGCGCCACAGCACCAGCAACTTGCCGATGTGCTGGATGGGCGCAGCGTTGAGGTCGGCGGCGAGGCTCTGGAACATCAGCTCGCGGCCGGCACGGTCATCCGAGGCGACACGCACCTTGATGAGGCCGTGGGAGTTCAGCGCGGAGTCGATCTCCTTCTGGACGGCGGGCGTCAGCCCGTCGGATCCAACGATCACCACGGCGTTCAGGTGGTGGGCATCGGCGCGCTTTTCGCGCCTTTGGGCAGGGGTCAGGGAAATCTGGGGCATGGCCGTATTATCCAAGCTTATGCATATGTCCCCACATGCCGGCTTTTCTCTTCGCGTTTCGGCGCATTTCGGGGAGACAGAGTGAAGGTTAAAACCAATAGCAAGAAGGTCAACAAGGCCTGGCTGAACGATCACGTCAATGACACTTATGTCAAGCTCGCCGCCCGGGAAGGATACCGCGCCCGGGCCGCGTACAAACTCAAGGAAATCGACGAACTGCTGCACCTGATCCGGCCTGGCCAGACCGTGGTCGATCTGGGTTCCACGCCCGGGGCGTGGAGCCAGTACCTGCGCCGCCGGCTGTCGCCGCAAGGTGCGGCCGTCGGTGCGCTGGACGGCAAGATCATCGCCCTCGACCTGCTGCCCATGACACCCATCGAGGGTGTCCAGTTCCTGCAGGGCGACTTTCGCGAACCCGAGATGCTGACCCAGTTGCAGGAAGCCATGGAGGGCAAGCTGGCCGACGTGGTGGTGTCCGACATGGCGCCCAATCTGTCAGGCATCGAGTCGTCCGACGCGGCCCGTATCACCCATCTGGTCGAGCTCGCCGTCGAATTCACCCAGGCGCACATGGTGCCTGAGGGTGCCCTCGTGGTGAAGGTCTTTCACGGCAGCGGTTACAACGAGATCGTCAAACTATTCAAGAATGTCTTCAAGGTCGTCAAGCCGATTAAACCGAAGGCGTCGCGTGACAAGTCGTCCGAAACCTTCCTGGTCGGCATCGGCCTGAAAGAGTCGCCACAGGCCTGAAGATTCCGCGAGTCGCACGAGCTTTCGAATCGGATTCATTCCCTGAAAGCCCGCGCACTCCCTGGGGACGCAGCGGCCCGAATTCCAGTTCGCCCCCCTTGAAACCCCTAGAATGCGTCACACATAGGTCATCGATGTCCCCCCACGTACCCGACCGGAGCCTCGCTTGAACAATCAGTGGTTTTCCAAGATCGCCGTCTGGCTTGTGATCGCCATGGTGCTGTTCACTGTCTTCAAACAGTTCGATGCGCGCGGCAATGCCAGCGCTGGCTATATCGGCTATTCGGATTTTCTTGAAGAAGTGCGCGGCAGCCGCATCAAGAGCGCCACCATTCAGGAAGGCCAGAGCGGCGGTAGCGAAATCGTCGCTACCACCAATGACGATCGCAAGATCCGCACAACTGCAACTTACCTGGACCGCGGCCTGGTCGGCGACCTGATCGCCAACAACGTCAAGTTCGACGTCAAGCCCCGCGAAGAAGGCTCGCTGCTGGTTTCCCTGCTCATCAGCTGGGGGCCGATGCTGCTGCTGATCGGCGTTTGGGTCTATTTCATGCGCCAGATGCAGGGCGGCGGCAAGGGCGGTGCGTTCAGCTTCGGCAAGAGCAAGGCCCGCATGCTCGACGAGAACAACAACACGGTTACCTTCGCCGATGTCGCAGGCTGCGACGAAGCCAAGGAAGAAGTGAAGGAAGTCGTCGATTTCCTCAAGGATCCCCAGAAATTCCAGAAGCTGGGTGGGCGGATTCCCCGTGGTCTGCTGCTGGTCGGGCCACCTGGCACCGGCAAGACCTTGCTGGCCAAATCGATCGCCGGTGAAGCAAAGGTTCCTTTCTTCAGCATTTCGGGTTCCGATTTCGTCGAGATGTTTGTCGGCGTGGGTGCGGCGCGTGTCCGCGACATGTTCGACAACGCCAAGAAGAACGCACCCTGCATCATCTTCATCGATGAAATCGACGCCGTCGGCCGCCAGCGCGGTGCGGGCCTTGGCGGCGGCAACGACGAACGTGAACAGACCCTCAACCAGATGCTGGTCGAGATGGACGGTTTCGAAACCAACATGGGCGTGATCGTGGTGGCCGCCACCAACCGCCCCGACATCCTGGATGCCGCGTTGCTGCGTCCGGGTCGTTTCGACCGGCAGGTCTACGTCACGCTGCCCGACATCCGGGGCCGCGAACAGATCTTGAACGTGCACATGCGCAAGGTTCCACTGGGTCAGGACGTGAATCCGTCCGTCATTGCCCGCGGTACCCCCGGTATGAGCGGTGCTGACCTGGCCAATCTGTGCAACGAGGCCGCGCTGATGGCTGCCCGCCGCAGTGCCCGCACTGTGGAGATGCAGGATTTCGAGCGCGCCAAAGACAAGATCTTCATGGGCCCCGAGCGCAAGAGCATGGTCATGCCCGAGGAAGAACGCCGCAACACCGCGTACCACGAGTCCGGCCATGCCCTCATCGGCAAACTGTTGCCAAAGTGTGATCCGGTCCACAAGGTGACCATCATTCCTCGTGGCCGCGCCCTCGGTGTGACGATGAGCCTGCCGGCACAAGACCGCTACAGCTACGACCGTGATTACATGCTGAACCAAATCAGCATGCTGTTCGGTGGCCGTATTGCCGAAGAAGTCTTCATGCACCAGATGACCACCGGTGCTTCCAACGACTTCGAACGCGCCACCAACCTGGCACGCGACATGGTCATGAAGTACGGCATGAGCGAAGCCCTTGGCCCGATGGTCTACGCCGAGAACGAAGGTGAAGTATTCCTGGGCCGTTCGGTGACCAAGACCACCAACATGAGCGAGCAGACCATGCAGAAGGTCGACGACGCAGTGCGCCGCATCATCGACGAACAGTATTCGCTGGCTCGCCGCCTCATCGAGGAACACAGCGACAAGATGCACGCCATGGCCAAGGCACTGCTCGAATGGGAAACCATCGACAGCGACCAGCTGGACGACATCATGGCCGGGCGCGAGCCCCGTCCGCCGAAAGACTGGACACCGCGTATTCCGCCGAACAACGGCGGTGACAAGCCGGGCGGTGGCAACGCCGCGGTCAATACCGAACCTGCGCCGACAGCGGCTTGATACCAGACGCCGACATAGTCGGCAGGCATCGAATGAAAACGGGGCTTAGGCCCCGTTTTCGCATCTGTCATCCACTGCAATTCTTCATCTGATCGCCGATGTTCTGGCAGACCTCCCGCTTTCGCATCGACCTCGCCGTTCCGAGGGTGATGGGCATCGTCAACATCACGCCTGACTCGTTTTCCGACGGTGGCCGGCATGGGGAACTTTCCCTTGCGCTGCGTCACTGCGAGAAGTTGTTGCGAGAAGGCGCGGACATTCTGGACATCGGGGGTGAATCGACACGACCCGGCAGCCCGGTCGTTTCGGTCGAGGACGAATTGGCACGGGTCCTGCCATTGGTGCGGGCAGCCATGGCGTATGGCGTACCCATTTCGGTCGACACCCAGAAGACCCAGGTGATGCGGGCAGTGCTGGATGCAGGGGCCGATATCGTCAATGACATCCGGGCCTTGCGTGCACCAGGCGCCGTCGAGGTTGTCGCTGCCCACCCCAGCTGCGGGGTATGCCTGATGCACATGAACGGCGAACCCCAGACCATGCATCAAACCCCCATGTCCGGTGACGTGGTGCCGCAGGTCTTCGACTTTCTTGCAGCCCGGGCGGCCCTTCTGCAGGACGCCGGGGTCGCCCGCGACCGCATCACCCTGGACCCGGGCGTCGGTTTCGGCAAGACCGTCGAGCAGAACTTCGCCTTGCTGGCGCGCCAGCAGGATGCCGTGCCGGCCGGCTATGCCATCCTGGCCGGCTGGTCGCGCAAATCGTCGCTGGGCGCGGTTACCGGACTGCCGGTGCAGGAACGCATGCTACCCAGCGTGGTCGCGGCCGTGCTGGCCGTTCAGCAGGGGGCCCGGGTAGTGCGGGTGCATGACGTGATGGAAACGGTGGCGGCGCTGAAGGTGTCCGCCGCCATGCAAAAACAAATGACGGCGTCTTGAAGCCGCAGATCTGAAGGAGTCGACATCCATGTCTCGCCAATATTTCGGTACCGACGGCATCCGCGGTACGGTCGGTCAATCGCCCATCACGCCTGATTTCGTCCTACGCCTGGCTCATGCGGTCGGCCGCGTGCTTCGCCGCACCGAAAGCCGTCCCCGCGTCATGATCGGCAAGGACACGCGTGTTTCGGGCTACATGCTGGAAAGCGCGCTGGAAGCGGGTTTCAATTCCGCCGGCGTCGATGTGGTGCTGCTGGGCCCGCTGCCCACGCCGGGCGTCGCCTACCTGACCCGTGCATTGCGCGCCAGCCTGGGGGTGGTCATCAGTGCCAGCCACAACCCGTTCGACGACAACGGCATCAAGTTCTTCAACGCCCAGGGCGCCAAGCTGGACGATGCCTGGGAACTGGCGGTCGAGGAAGCGCTGGAGCAGCCACCCGTATGGGCCGATTCGCGGGTGATCGGCAAAGCCCGGCGGCTGGACGACGCGGCCGGCCGGTACATCGAATTCTGCAAGAGCACCTTCGACAACGCTTTGACCCTGCGTGGCCTGAAGGTCGTGGTTGATGCTGCGCACGGCGCCGCGTACCACATCGCACCGCAGGTCTTTCACGAACTGGGTGCCGAGGTCTTTTCCATCGGCGTGTCACCCAACGGCCTGAACATCAACGACGGTGTAGGCGCCACCCATCCGCAGGCGCTGGTGGAAGAGGTGCGCAGCCGCGGGGCGCATTTTGGTATCGCACTCGATGGCGATGCCGACCGGCTGAAGATGGTCGACGGGCAGGGCCGCCTGTATGACGGCGACGAACTGCTGTACCTGGTGGCCAGCGCCCGCCTGGCTTCCGGTCAGCCGCTGGTGGCCGCCGGAGCCTCGGACCCTTCGCCTGGTGTCGTCGGAACCCTGATGACCAACATGGCGGTCGAAACCGCGCTGCGCCGGCGTGGTGTCGATTTCGTGCGCGCCCGGGTCGGCGACCGGTATGTGCTCGAAGAACTGGAAGCCCGCGGCTGGCTGCTGGGCGGAGAAGGCTCCGGACACCTGCTGGCACTCGACCAGCACACCACCGGCGACGGCCTGATCAGCGCCCTGCAGGTTCTGCAGGCATGCCTGCGCAGCGGCCGCACCATGCCAGAGTTGCTGTCCGAAATCACGCTCTATCCCCAGACATTGCTCAACGTGCGCATGCAGCCCGGCACCGTCTGGCGGGAGACGCTGGCCTTCGCGGCCGAACGGCGCGCGGTGGAGACTCTCCTGGGCGACGAAGGCCGGGTGCTGATCCGTGCGAGCGGCACCGAGCCACTGCTGCGGGTGATGGTCGAAGCGCGTGATGCGCAGCTGTCGCTGGCGTGCGCCCAACGCCTGGCGGACGCCGTGGAGCGCTGAGCTCGGACCCGGTTTCCGGGCGTCATGCCGGCGTCACCCGGACGCCACGAACATGTCATTCGAGTTGCACAGACTTGCTCGTATCCATCCAATACGAGGACCGTGCATGCGCGAACTGCCCAGCCCCACCTTCCCGCTGTCTCCCCCGATCTCGCAGCGGCTCGCAAGCCTGTTGCCGGCCAAGGCCATCGCGCCGCTGCTGCCGGCATCCGTTGCACCGGTGGTGGTTACCGAATTGCAGGTCAGCTGGGCTCGTCATCTCGACGAGGTGCGTGAAGCCCAGCGGCTGCGCCATCAGGTTTTTGTCGGCGAGATGGGCGCGCGTATCGACACGCCGGTGCCGGGCCACGACATCGACCTGTTCGACGACTACTGCGAACACCTGCTGGTGCGAGCCGGCCACGCCGGCCCGGTGGTCGGCACCTACCGCGTGCTGACTCCGGCCCAGGCCCGGCGCGCAGGCAGTTTTTACAGCGACACCGAATTCGACCTGGTGCGGCTGCGCGGCGTGCGCGACCGTATGGTCGAGCTCGGCCGCAGCTGTGTCCACCGCGACCACCGCCGCGGCGGCGTGATCATGGCGCTGTGGGGTGCGCTGGCCGGTTTCATGGTGCGCAACCAGCTCGACACCATGATCGGTTGCGCCAGCATCCCGATGGTCCATAACGGGGTCGTCAGTGGCGACGTGGCCGCCAGCATCTGGCGCCAGCTGCGTGCCACCGACCTGGCCGCGTTCGAGATGCAGGTATGGCCGCGGTTGCCGCTGCCGGTCGAGCGGCTGGATGACACCCTGGATGTCGAAGCCCCGGCACTGATTCGCGGTTATCTGCGGCTCGGCGCCAAGGTCCTCGGTGCGCCGGCCTGGGATCCGGACTTCAATACCGCCGATCTGCCGATGTTGATGCGGATCGCCGATCTTCCGCTGCGTTACCGCAGGCATTTCCTGGGATGACACCCGGAGACAAGCGATCCGGAACTTGTCATGCTGATGTCACCGACGTGTCACATGTCCGGTGCAAGCTCGAAGATGCTTCACCGCACGATGGTGCCAGGATGCCATCCTGCATAGTGATGTCTTATTCTTTCTCCGCGATGACGTCTTCTTCACCCGTACCTTCCGATTCGCCATTGCCGCCGTCCGCCACCGATGCGCCCGGTACGTCCGGTTTGCCTGGCGCGCCGCCCGCACAGGAAACCACGTCCACCTTGCCCGACCCGCAACCGACCCCGATTGCCGGCGAGGTCGCCCGGACAGACTCGTTCGACACGGCCGTGCCCATGCCGGCATTGCTCGACCGCGATCGCAGCATCCTGGCCTTCAACGAACGGGTCTTCCACTGGGCGCAGCGCACCGACATCCCCCTGCTCGAGCGTCTGCGTTATCTGTGCATCGTGTCTTCCAACCTGGACGAATTCTTCGAGGTGCGTGCCGCGCCGCACCTGGCTGCGGCGCTGGCAGAAGGTGACAAGCCCGGCGACGGTTCCGCATCCTTCGAAACCCTGGCCAACGCAGCCCATGAACTGGTCGAGCGCCAGTACGCCCTCTACAACCACGCCCTGGTGCCTGCCTTCGCCGCCAGCGGCATCCATCTGCTGTCGCACGGCGCACGCAACCATGCGCAACGCAAATGGGTGCGTGACTATTTCCACCGTGAAGTGGCGCCGCTGCTGGTGCCGATCGGGCTCGACCCGGCCCATCCGTTCCCGCAGGTGGCCAACAAATCGCTCAACTTCATCGTCCGCCTGCAGGGCACCGACGCCTTCGGCCGTGAAAACGAGATCGCCATCCTGAAGGTTCCGCGGGTGCTGCCACGCATCATCAGGCTGCCAGACGACGTCGCGCGGGGCCGTGCGTCCTTCGTCATGTTGTCGAGTGTCATCCGCGCTCACATGAGCGAACTGTTCCCCGGACGGCAGATGACCGAGTTCTCGCAGTTCCGCGTGACACGGCATTCCGACCTGGCGGTGGACGAGGACGAAGTGCTCAACCTTCGCACGGCGCTGCGCCGCGGGCTGACGCTGCGCCATTACGGGCAGGCGGTGCGTCTTGAGGTTTCTTCGGGATGCTCGCAACATCTGCTCGACTTTTTGCAGCAGCAGTTCCGCCTGCCCGCCGCAGCGCTGTACCGGGTGCACGGGCCGGTCAACCTGGTACGCCTGATGCAACTGGTCGACCTGGTCAACGACCCCGCCATGCTCTACCCGCGGTGGACGCCCACACAGCCGACCGGCCTGCGTGTCGGCACATCGATCTTTGCGCAGCTGCGGGAGCGCGACGTGATGATCCACCAGCCGTTCGAGAGCTTCGACGGTGTCATCGACTTCCTGCGCGAAGCCGTGCACGATCCGCAGGTGCTGGCCATCAAGCAGACCATCTACCGGACCGGTTCCGAATCGGTGCTGATCGACCTGCTGACCGAAGCGGTGCGGCGCGGCAAGGAAGTCACAGCGGTGGTCGAGCTGAAGGCGCGTTTCGACGAGGAAGCCAACATCAACTGGGCCGAAGCGCTGGAGTCCGTCGGCGCCCAGGTGGTGTATGGCGTGGTGGGCCTCAAGACCCACGCGAAGATGCTGCTGGTGACCCGTCGCGAAGGCGGACGGCTGCGCCGCTACGGCCACCTGTCCACCGGCAACTACAACACCCGCACCGCGCGGCTGTACACCGACCTGAGCCACCTCACTGCTGACTCAGCGCTGACCGCCGACATGGACGCGGTCTTCGCCCACCTGGCCAGCCAGAACCAGTTGCCGAAGCTCAAGCGACTGTGGATGGCGCCGTTCCAGCTGCAGGACCGGTTCATCGAGAAGATCGAACAGACCGCCGCCGCCGCCCGTGCCGGCCATGACGCCCGCATCGTCGCCAAGATGAATGCGCTGACCGACGAACGCCTGATCGCCGCCTTGATCGCCGCAGGCCGCGACGGGGTGCGGATCGACCTCATCATCCGCGGCGCCTGCATGCTGCCGGCCCAGCGGCCGGGTTCCACTGGCAACATCAAGGTGCGCTCGGTCATCGGCCGCTTCCTGGAACACACCCGGGTGTTCTATTTCCGCAGCGGCCCGAACGAGGACAACGAAGACCTCTACCTGTCCAGCGCCGACTGGATGAGCCGCAACATGCTGCGCCGCGTCGAACTGGCCTGGCCGGTGCGTGACCCGGTGCTGTGCCGGCGCATCGTCGACGAATGCCTGGTCGCCTATCTGCACGACACCCGCGATGCCTGGGTGCTGGACGCGGACGGCCGATACCGCTGCGCCGAAACGCCGGCGGACGGTGGCCACGCGGCCCAGGCGGCACTCATGGAACGATATCGAACACCGACCCGTCGGCGGGAAAGGACTGCATGATGGATCTGATTTTCTGGCGTCACGCCGAAGCCGAAGAGCGTGATGAAAACGTTCCGGACCTGGAGCGCGCCCTTACCGCGCGCGGTGAGAAACAGGCGCAGCGCATGGCGCAGTGGCTGGACCGGCAACTGCCCGAAGGCGTCCGCATGATGGCCAGCCCTGCGCGCCGTACCGAGCAGACCGCCATCGCGCTGGGGCGCAAATACAAGCTGCGCGCCGAACTGCTGCCCGAAAGCACGCCGGAAGACCTGTTGAGCGTGGTGCAGTGGCCGCATGCGCGCGGCGCGGTGCTGGTGGTGGGCCACCAGCCGATGCTGGGCCGCACCATCGCCCAGTTGCTCGGACTTCAGGCCAGTGACTGCGCCATCCGAAAGGGTGCGGTCTGGTGGTTGCGCCACCGGAGCCGTTCGCGTGACGGCGAACAATCCGAGCAGACCGTGGTGGTCACGGTCCAGACACCGGAGTTTCTTTGAAGGGCAGGGCGGTTTTGACCGCCCTGTGTTTTTTCAGGCTGTGACCAGTTGCAGGTTGCGGCCCGTCTTCTGCCAGGCCTGGGCCTCTTCGCGCAGCAGGTAGGCCGACTGCGGATGGCGTTTTTCCCAGGCGCCGGGCCAGCTCAGCGTCCAGCCGCCGTCGCCCTTGCCGGCACCCAGCTTCAGTCCCGAAAGATCCGGGTCCTTGCGTGCGTGGCACAGCGCAACTGCGAGCCGAAGGCACAGCGCCTGGCGGGCGAAACCGTCGTCGACCAGTGGCGTCTCGACCTTTCGCAGCTTGCCGCGCTGCGCCAGCACCAGCATGGACAGGCGTTCCAGTTCCGGCATCGAAAAACCCGGCGCATCGGCATGGGCCAGGATGTAGGCGCCATGCTTGTGGGCATCGTCGTGCGCCACCAGGCAGCCGATCTCGTGCAGGCGCGCCGCCCAGCGCAGCTTGCGTGCGTAACGCTCGGCCTGCGGTGTGTGGGCGTCGTGCACCAGCGGCTGCAGCAGCGTGGTGGCCGTGCGCGAGACGCGTGCGGCCTGGGCTTCGTCGACCTGGAAACGCCGCGCCAGCGCATCGACCGTCGCGGCACGCAGGTCGGTGCCCGGATGGTCGCGGTCGAGCAGGTCGTACAGCGCACCCTGGCGCAGGGCGCCCTGGGCGACCTGCATCTCGTCGATGTCCAGCAGATCGAACACCGCGCGCAGAACTGCCACGCCACCGCCGATGACGGGGCGGCGGTCTTCCTTCATGCCTTCGATGCGCAGGGCGTCCACGGTCTTCGCCTGCAGCAGCAGGTCGCGCAACGCCGCCAGGCCCTTGCGAGTGATGGTGCCGGGTTTCATGCCCAGCATCGGGCCGAGCGAGCCCACCGCACCGGCCGTGCCGGACGAGCCGTAGGCCACATCCCATGCGCCGCGGCTGAAGACCTGCAGGGCCTCGTCCAGCACGGCCTGGGCTGCCACCTCGGCTTCTGCGAACGCTTCTGCGGTGAAACGGCCGCCCGGAAAATAGCGCTGGGACCAGGCAACGCTGCCGACCGGAAACGACGCCACCGATTTCGAGGCCAGGCCGAGGCCCAGGATCAGTTCGGTGGAGCGGCCACCCACATCCACCACCAGCCGGCGTTCCTCCGAAGGCGGCAGCAGATGGGCCACGCCCTGGTAGATCAAGCGGGCTTCTTCGGGGCCGGAAACCACGTCGATGGGAAAACCGAGCAACTGCGCGCCGCGTTCGATGAATTCGGCCCTATTGGTGGCTTCGCGCAATGTCTGGGTGGCCACCGCTCGCACCTGGCGCGAACTGAAGTCGCCGATGCGTTCGCCGAATCGGGCGAGGCAGTCCCAGCCCCGTTGCATGGCTTCGAGCGAGATGCGGCCGGCTGCATCGAGCCCACCGCCGAGGCGCACGGTTTCCTTGAGATATTGAATGCGCTGGAGACGGCCGTCCTTGTCGAAGCGGCCGATCTCGAGACGGAAACTGTTGGAGCCGAGGTCGATGGCGGCGAGTGGGAGACCGTCTTGCATGGCGGGTGGGGAATTCAGGGGATGTGAGGCGATGGCAACCTCGGGAACGAGGCTTTGTACGAGTGTAGGACCAGTCGGGGTGCGCGCGAGGCTAGGACGGTCCTGTGACATTTGCGTGACAGGCATCCGGGCGCCTCCGAAGGCGTGTCATCTGCGTCACGAAGCTGTCATGAACGCTGCCTACATTCGCTTCAGTCCCCTTACCCATCGAAAGAAGGAACGCATGAACAAGACCCTGATCGCCATCCTGGCTGCTTTTGCGGCATTCGGCGCCACGACCGCCCAAGCGCAATCGGAAGCCACCGGCGCAGGCGCCAGCTTCCCGGCCCCCCTGTATTCCAAGTGGGCTTCCGACTACAACAAGGCCACCAGCGTCAAGATCAACTACCAGTCCGTCGGTTCCGGCGCCGGTATCAAACAGATCGATGCCAAGACCGTCGACTTCGGTGCATCGGACATGCCCCTGACCGACGCCGAGCTGGCCACCAAGAACCTGGTTCAGTTCCCCACCGTCATCGGCGGCATCGTGCCGGTCGTGAACATCAAGGGCATCGCTCCCGGTCAGCTGAAGCTGAGCGGCACCGTGCTGGCCGACATCTACCTGGGCAAGATCACCAAGTGGAACGACGCCGCCGTGGTCGCACTGAACCCGGGCGTGACCCTGCCCGACGCGCCCATCGCCGTGGTCCGCCGCGCCGACGGCTCGGGCACCAGCTTCGGTTTCACCAACTACCTGAGCAAGGTTTCGGCCGAGTGGAAGTCGAAGGTCGGTGAAGGCACCGCCGTCAACTGGCCCACCGGTGCGGGTGGCAAGGGCAACGAAGGCGTCGCCGCTTTCGTGAGCCGCCTGCCCGACTCCATCGGCTACGTCGAGTACGCCTACGTCAAGCAGAACAAGATGACCTACACGCAGCTGGTCAACGCCGACGGCGCCACCGTGGCTCCCGATGACGAGACCTTCAAGGCCGCCGCAGCCGGTGCCGACTGGAACAAGAGCTTCTTCCAGATCCTGACCAACCAGCCGGGCAAGGCCGCATGGCCCATCACCTCGGCCACCTTCATCCTGATGCACAAGTCGCAGGACAAGCCGGCCCAGGCCACCACCGCCCTGAAGTTCTTCGAATGGGCCTACAAGAGCGGTGACAAGACCGCCACCGACCTGGACTACGTGCCGATGCCCGCCTCGGTCAAGGAAGTGATCTACAAGTCGTGGGCCAACATCAAGGACAGTTCCGGCAAGGCCGTGGCGTTCCACTGACCCCATAGGACTGCCGGGGATGGCCTGTTTTTCGACGGGTCATCCCTTTTCTTCGTCCTCTCACCAGCGCCCTCACGGCCGCTGAAAACATCGAGGCAAATCACGTGTCCTCTACACTTCCGGTCACCCATGCATCCGCCCGTTCTGCGGGGCGTGGCGACACCATGAACCCATCTCCTGCACCCCGTTCGCGCCTCTCCGGCGCGGTTGTGGATCGTCTTTTCGGCTGGGCTGCCCGTGGCGCCGCGTTGCTCACGCTGGCCCTGCTGATCGGCATCCTCGGCTCGCTCATCGTCGGCGCCTGGCCCGCCATCGAAAAATATGGCCTGACCTTCCTGGTCCGCAGCGTCTGGGATCCGGTCCAGAACGACTACGGCGGCCTGGTCATGATCTACGGCACGCTGGCCACCTCCTTCATCGCACTGCTGATCGCCGTGCCTGTCAGCTTCGGCATCGCGCTGTTCCTGACCGAGCTTTCACCGTCGTGGCTGAAGCGTCCGCTGGGCACCGCCATCGAATTGCTGGCCGCGGTGCCTTCCATCGTCTACGGCATGTGGGGCCTGATGGTGTTCGGTCCCATCCTGGCGACCTATGTGCAGCAGCCGCTGCAGAAGATGTTCCACGGCGTTCCGCTGCTGGGCACCTTCGTGTCGGGCCCGCCGGTCGGTATCGGCATCCTGTCGGCCGGCATCATCCTCGCGATCATGATCATTCCGTTCATCGCATCGGTGATGCGCGACGTGTTCGAGGTCACGCCGCCGCTGCTCAAGGAATCGGCCTACGGCCTGGGTTCCACCACCTGGGAAGTCGTCTTCAAGGTGGTGCTGCCCTTCACCAAGACCGGGGTGCTGGGCGGCATCATGCTGGGCCTTGGTCGTGCGCTGGGTGAAACCATGGCGGTCACCTTCGTCATCGGCAACATGAACCAGCTGAATTCGCTGTCGGTCTTCGAGGCCGCCAACAGCATCACATCGGCACTGGCCAACGAATTCGCCGAGGCCGGCGAAGGCCTGCACCAGGCTTCTCTGATCTACCTCGGTCTGGTGCTGTTCTTCATCACATTCGTGGTGCTGTCATGCTCCAAGCTGCTGCTGGCCCGCCTGAAGAAAAACGAGGGAGCCAAGTCATGAACACCGCAACGTCTACCGGTCAGCGCCTCATCAACGCCGCCGAACTGGCAGAAGCGCGCCGCGTGCGTTTCGCCGCCCGCAAGCGGGTCAACACGGTCGCCCTGGCGCTGTCGCTGGCCGCCATGGCTTTCGGTGTGTTCTGGCTGGTGTGGATCCTCTGGGAAACCCTGCGCCTCGGCCTGGGCGGTCTCAGCTACACGCTGTTCACCGAATCGACACCGCCACCGAACGAGGCCGGCGGCCTTGCCAACGCCATCTTCGGTTCGTTCGTCATGGTGTCCCTGGCCACTTTCGTCGGTACGCCCATCGGCGTCATGGCCGGCGTGTACCTGGCGGAATACGACCCCCGCGGCTGGCTGGCTTCGGTGACCCGGTTCGTCAACGACATCCTGCTGTCCGCGCCGTCCATCGTCATCGGCCTGTTCGTCTATGCGGTGATCGTGTCGCGCTTCAAGAGCTACTCGGCCTATGCCGGCATCGTGGCGCTGGCGCTGATCGTGATCCCGGTGGTCATCCGTACCACCGAGAACATGCTGATGCTGGTGCCCTCTGGCCTGCGTGAAGCAGCCTACGCCCTGGGCACTCCCAAATGGAAGGTGATCACCACCATCACGCTGCGTGCGGCCCGTGCGGGTGTCATCACCGGCGTGCTGCTGGCGGTGGCCCGCATCGCCGGCGAAACCGCTCCGCTGCTGTTCACCGCGCTGAGCAACCAGTTCTGGAACGCCGACCTGGGCAAGCCCATGGCCAGCCTGCCGGTGACGATCTTCAAGTTCGCGATGAGCCCCTACGAGAACTGGCAACAACTGGCCTGGGCCGGTGTGTTCCTGATCACGGTGGCGGTGCTCGGCCTCAATATCCTCGCCCGCGTCCTGACGCGGCAAAAGTAAGAAACAAGGTTAAAGACATGGCTGCTGCAACCCTTTCTCCCCCGCCGGTCCGCGCCCAGGGTGCCAAGACCGTGAACGCGTCCAAGATCTCGGTCAAGGACCTCAACTTCTACTACGGCAAGTTCCACGCCCTGAAGGGCATCAACCTAGAAATCCCGGAAAAGAAGGTCACCGCCTTCATCGGCCCGTCGGGCTGCGGCAAGTCGACGCTGCTGCGCACCTTCAACCGCATGTTCGAGCTCTATCCGGAGCAGCGCGCCGAAGGCCAGATCATCCTGGACGGAGAGAACCTGCTGACCTCCAAGCAGGACGTGGCGCTGATCCGCGCCAAGGTCGGCATGGTGTTCCAGAAACCCACGCCGTTCCCGATGTCGATCCGCGACAACATCGCGTTCGGAGTGAAGCTGTTCGAAAACCTCAACGCCACCGACATGGACGAGCGGGTCGAGTGGGCATTGCGCAAGGCCGCCCTGTGGACCGAGGTGAAGGACAAGCTGAACCAGAGCGGTTCGGGACTCTCCGGCGGCCAGCAGCAACGCCTGTGCATCGCACGCGGCATCGCCATCAAGCCAGAGGTGCTGCTGCTCGACGAACCTTGCTCGGCGCTGGACCCGATTTCGACCGCCAAGGTCGAAGAACTGATCGCCGAGCTGAAGAACGACTACACGGTTGTCATCGTCACCCATAACATGCAGCAGGCGGCCCGTTGCAGCGACTACACCGCCTACATGTACCTGGGCGATCTGGTCGAGTTCGGCGAGACCGAACAGATGTTCTTCAAGCCGCAGCGCAAAGAGACAGAAGACTACATCACCGGCCGTTTCGGCTGATCAGGAGACCGCCATGCCAGACAAACACCTTTCCACGCAGTTCGACAGCGAACTCAACGGCGTCTCATCCCGTGTGATGGAACTCGGTGGCCTGGTCGAAAGCCAGATCCGCCAGGCGATCTACGCGCTGTCGGCCTTCAGCACCGAAGTCGCCGACCAGGTGGTGGAAACCGAGATTCGCGTGAACGCGATGGAAATCCAGATCGACCACGAACTGTCATCGATCATCGCCCGCCGCCAGCCGACCGCCCGCGACCTGCGCCTGCTGATCGCCATTTCCAAGACCACCGCCAACCTGGAAAGGGTGGGCGACGAGGCCAACAAGATCGCGCGCATGGCCAAGTCGATCATCGAAAGCGGCTCGGCCCGCACGCTGCCGTCGTCCGACCTGCGGGTGGCTGCCGACCTCGCATCCGGCCTGCTGCGCAAGGCGCTCGACGCCTTCGCGCGCCTCGATGTCAACGCTGCCGTGACCATCCTGAAAGAAGACGACCTGATCGACAAGGAGTTCGACGGTTTCGTGCGCAAGCTGGTCACCTACATGATGGAAGACCCGCGCACCATTTCCGCCAGCCTGGACCTGCTGTTCCTGGCCAAGGCCATCGAGCGCATCGGCGACCACGCCAAGAACATCGCCGAATTCATCATCTACATCGTGAAGGGCACCGACGTGCGCCACACATCGATGCAGGCGATCGAATCGGCCATTCAATGATCCAAGCCTTATGAAGAAACTGCCCCTGGTGCTGATCGTCGAAGATGAGTCGGCGATCGCCGAACTCATTGCCGTCAATCTGCGCCACAACGGCTTCCAGCCGGTCTGGGCCGAAGACGGCGAAGCTGCCCAGCGCGAGCTGGATGCCGTGCTGCCCGACGTCATCCTGCTCGACTGGATGCTCCCGGGCACCAGCGGCCTGATGCTGGCCCGCAAGTGGCGGGCCGACGCCCGCACCAAGGCCGTCCCCATCCTCATGCTGACCGCCCGCGGCGACGAACCCGACAAGGTCGCAGGCCTCGACGCCGGGGCCGACGACTACGTCACCAAGCCTTTTTCGACCCAGGAACTGCTGGCCCGCATCCGTGCGGTGCTGCGCCGCCGTGCGCCTGAGCAGCTGGCCGATACGGTGTCGCTGGGTGCGCTGGTGCTGGATGCCGCCACGCATCGCGTGAGCTTCGACGGCAATCCGCTGAAGGTGGCTCCGACCGAATTCAAGCTGCTGCACTACCTCATGCGCCACGCCGAACGGGTGCACAGCCGCACCCAGTTGCTCGACAAGGTGTGGGGCGACCACGTTTTTATCGAGGAACGTACCGTCGACGTGCATGTGAAGCGCCTGCGCGAAGCCCTTGGCGCCGCAGGCACCATGGTCGAGACGGTGCGCGGCGCGGGTTATCGCGCAACCGCACAGCCAGCGGTCGTCCACACCCAGGCCGCCGCGCAGTGAGGCCTGTCTCGGCATGATCGCGCGGGTCTTGATGTTCGCCTTCTGGCAGTTGCTGGGGGCAGGGCTGGGCTTTTTTTCGGCGATGCGCGGTGTGCAGGAACCTTCCGCCATGCGGGTGCTGCTGCACGTGATGTGCGGCGCCGTCCTGGCGAGCTGGGTGGCCTTTGCCTGGGACCTGCGCCGTGCGCAGCGCCTGCTCGGCTGGCTGCGCGAAGGCGCCGTGGCAGCAGTTGCTCCGGTGCTGCACGGCGTCTGGGGCGAGGTGGTCGACCGCTCGCGCCGGCGCGCACGTGAATCGGAACGCACGCTGGAGCAAAGCCAGGCGCGGCTCGACGACATCCTCTCGGCGCTGCAGGCATCGCCCAACGGCGTGGTGCTGCTCGACGCGCAAGGACACATCGAGTGGTGCAACCAGACGGCGACCGAACACTTCGGTATCGAACCGCAGCGCGACCTGATGCAGTCCATCGGCAATCTGGTGCGCGACCCGGCTTTCGTCACCTACTGGGCCGGCGCAGACTTCGCGGCCGGCATCACCATGCCGGGCACGCGCAGCAGCGCGACGCGGCCGGTCAGGTTGTCGGTGCACCTGCATCGTTATGGCGAGGGCCGCACCATGATCCTGTCGCGCGACGTCACCGCGGTCGAGCAGGCAGAGGCCATGCGGCGCGATTTCGTGGCCAACGTCTCGCACGAAATCCGGACGCCGCTCACCGTGCTGTCGGGATTTGTCGAAACCCTGCAGACGCTGCCGCTGGAGCCCGCCGAACGTTCCCACTACCTCAACCTGATGTCCCAGCAGGCCAGCCGCATGCAGGGCGTGGTGAGCGATCTGCTCACGCTGTCGCGCCTCGAAGGCAGCCCGCCGCCCGGCCGTTCCGAGGGCATGCAGGTCAAGCTGCTGATGTCGCAGTGCGAGCAGGAAGGCCAGGCCCTGTCGACGGTGCTGGGGCGCAAACACACATTGGTTTTTCCGGACATGGAAAGCCTGGCGGGTGTGTCTCTGCTGGGTGCCCAGCAGGAATTGCGCAGCGCGCTTTCGAACCTGGTCGGCAACGCCATCCGCTACACGCCGGCCGGCGGCACCATACGCGTCACCTTCACCGTGCTGGATGGGCAGGACCCGGCGCGCGGTGCGGTGGGCGAGGGAGAATTCGCGGTGACCGATACCGGCCCCGGCATCGCCTCCGAACACATTCCTCGCCTGACCGAACGTTTCTACCGGGTGGACCGCAGCCGTTCACGCGAAACCGGCGGCACCGGACTGGGCCTGGCCATCGTCAAGCATGTGATGCAACGGCACGGCGGCCGGCTGCGCATCGTCAGCCGACCGGGTTCGGGTTCGACCTTCTCGCTGGTTTTTCCGGTGAGCCGGCTGCGCAGCGATGCGTCGGTCGCCGCGGTCGACTGAAGTTCAGGTGCGACGCCTGAGCGTCAGCACCAGCATCACCGAAAAGGCCGCGGCAGTCAGCCAGAGCGCGCTGCCGCCGGCCAGCCAGAAGGCCTGCGGCGAGCGCCACGGTTCGCCGAACCAGCCGCGGTAGGCCAGGGCGTATCCGCCGCCCAGGCCTACGCCCCACAACATCAGCGCGTACACCATGAAGGTCGACACGGTGATGTTCCAGCAACGCAGCACGAAGGCACAAAAGCACTGGATGGCGTCGCCGAGATGGAAGAAAGCCACCCAGCCCAACAGGCTCGCCGCCAGCGCCGCGACGGCTGTGTTGCTGCTGTACAGCGCCGCGATATGGCCGCGGGCCAGCACCACGGCTGTCGCCATCACCAGCGCCAGGCACGCCGTGGTGCGGATGCCGGTGGCGACCGCATGGCGTGCCTGCGCGGGATTGCCGGTGCCCAGCCAGTAGCCCACACGCGCGCTGGTGGCGATCGCCATCGACAAGGGAACCATGTAGAGCATGCCGACCATGCTGGCGGCGATCTGGTGGGCGGCGGTGGGCACGGTGCCTTGCCGGGCGATGAACAGCGCCATCAGGGTCAGCGATGTCACGTCGACCAGATAGGACAGACCTGCGGGCACACCCAGTCGCGCAAAGGCGATCAGCGTCGGGCCGTGCGGTGCCTCGGGCCGGCGCCACAAGGCATGGGGCCGGTACAGGGGCTGCCAGCGCAGCAATATCAGCGACACCAGCGCCATCATGGCGTAGACCACCAGCGTGGCCCATGCGCAGCCCACCGCGCCCCATCCCCCGACGGGCCCCCAGCCAAGGGCCAGCAGGGCCGACAGCGGCACCTTGACCGCCAGCGACCCCACCTGCAGCCAGGTCACCAGCACCGGTTTGCCCAGGCTCTGGTTCAGCGTGCCGTAGATGCGGAACAGCAGCGCGAAGGGCAGGGCGCAGGCCAGCACCGACAGGTAGTCGCCCACTTCGGCACGCATGGCGTCGGGAACCTCGACCCACCGCAGCAACGGGCCCGGGGCCAACAACAGGGCCACCCCCAGCATGGACGCAATTACCCATAGATAGAGCGACTGCCGCACCGAGCGGCCGAGCGCTTGCGGATCGTTGGCACCGTGCAATTTCGCCCAGGCCGGCAGCAGCGACTGGAACACGCCGGTCAGGGCGACGTAGATGCTGATGTAGACCGCCGACCCCACCGACAGCGCGGCCAGCGAAGCGTCCGAATGCCGTCCGGCGACGATGGTGTCGGTCAGCCCGAAGGCCATCACCGCCAGCTGGCCGGCCAGCACGGTCAATGCATGGCGCGCGATGGCGCGGAATTCGCCGGCAACCCGCGCCGGATGAGCTTCGGCCATGGCGCCTAGCGCCCCGCCGTGCGGCGATAGAGACCGACGGTGTCCTTGCGGTCGGCAGGCCGTGCCACCAGGGCCACCGGGGTCCAGCCGGCGTCGACCATCGACTTGCGTTGGGCTGCCGTCGGCTCTGGGCCGTCGACATCGACCAGCGCCCAGCGGCAGTGCGGTGTCACCGTATACATCGGCAGCATGCGCAGCTTGCCGTGGTATTGGAAGGCGGCGATCTGTGCGCGACTGAATCCCTGGAATTCGACGCAGTCCTGCGTGCCGGTGATGGCCACCACACGTTCCACCTGGGGGGCGAAGCTGCGGGCGTAGTCGAGCAATGGCAGCCACAGGGTCATCAGCAGCAACCAGCCCAGGCCGGCACCGCCGGCCGGCAGCACCATGCTTTTCCAGAGTGCGTGTCGCTGCCGGCCCGCGCGCCACGCCACCAGAGTGCCCCAGGCCACGGTCGCGATCAAGGCAACCACCAGCGCGATGGGTGAGAAGGTCGACACGAACCCCGGCGCCAGCTTGAGTACGTTGGCCGCAGGCTGGCGGGGCCAGCCGGTCTGCATGGCGATGTAGATCACCCAGATGACGATGGCGCCGCCGGTGAAGAACAGCAGGGTGAACCAGTCGATCAGTGCCGCCACGCCGCGGCTGAGTGTCGGCAGCGAAAACACCGCGAGTGCGGCCAGCGCGGGCAGGCCCAGCAGCAGTGCGCGGTCGGCTGGCTGGGTACTGACGGTGGCTGCGATGGTGATGATGGTGAAACCGATCGGCAGCAGCAGATGGCGATGCAGCGTGCTGCCCAGCCATTGCCTGCGCCAGCGCCACAGAGTCAGCAGGGCTAGCGGCCAGCAGGGCCAGGTAAACCACAGCAACAGCCGGCCCATGCTGCGCCAGCTGCCGGTCTCGTAGGGCACCAGCCGCCATTCCCAGAGATCGAGCGCCCACGCAAGGGCCGCCGCAAGCAACGTGATGGCGCCGGTCACCACGGCGTTGCGTCGCATCAGGACGGCTTCGTCTACGGCGATGGCGAGCGGGTCTCCCGGCTTGCCCGCGCGGGATTCGAACAGGCTCAGCAATGTTCCGCCACCGCCGAACATCACGGCGAGGGCGGGCGCTCCCGAAAGCACCAGCCCGCTGAGGCCGGCCGCCAGGAAGGTGGCGGTCAGCACGGGCCGCCACGGTGCGCCTGCCAGTGCCAGGAAGGTCAGCGTCGAAAATGCCAGCTGGGTGAGATAGGCCGTGCCTTCATGTGCAAGCTGCGCCAGGCCCAGGCAGGCCATCAGCGCCAGAAGACCGCCGTCGGCGATGGCTCGGCCGTAGTCCTTGGGCAGTGCTTCGCCACCGAACGCGAAAGCCACCGGCTGCGCGCGCGGGTTGCGGGCCAGTGCGTAGATGGCGTACCAGGTGGCTGCCAGCGTCATGGCGAGCAAAAAACCGAAAGGCACGCGGGCCGCGAAGTCGGGCGGCACCCAGGCCGGCGCCAGCTTCAGCGCCCACGCGCCCAGCCAGTAGGGCAGTAGGCCATCGGTTTCGGGTTCGAAACCGCCAAGCTTGGGGTCGAGCCAACCGGTGTGGCCGTGCGCCAGTTCGAGCATGTAGCCGAAGGCGCTGATGTCCGCGTTCTTCCAGGGGCCGCGGCCGACGAACCCGGCCAACACCCAGACGATGCAGAAAGCCAGCAACAGGGGGCGGGGAAGGCGCCGGACGGCACTCTGCGCGACGATGGCGGGAGACGGAAGGTTCACGCGAAAGAGTGTGTCATATCCGCAGGTTGCGAATCAAAGGCGGCGCGACCCCTTTACGAGCCGTGGACGAACGCGAGGAGCATAAAAAAAGCGCGGACCGGCCGCGCTTTTTTTGATCATGGCCCGAGGCCTGATCAGGGGACTCAAGCCGAAGGAGCAGCAGGAGCGGCAGCAGCGGTGGTCTTGCCGAAACGGTTGCGGAAGCGCTCGACGCGGCCGCCCATGTTGTCGACCGACTTCTGGGTGCCGGTGTAGAAGGGGTGCGATTCGCTGGACGTGTCCAGCTTGAACAGCGGCAGTTCGCGGCCGTCGTCGGTGGTGCCCGTTTCGCGGGTGTTCACGCACGAGCGCGTGACAAACTTGAAACCGTTGGACAGATCAACAAACAGCACTTCGCGGTAGTTGGGGTGAATGCCTTCTTTCATGGCCGAATTCCTTTTGGGTTCTGCTGCAGTAGCCACTCCGCACCTGTTGCGCAGCACTTTCTGCCGAATAGCCTTCGATTATCACACGTTGCGCCCAGGTTTGGCAAAGGCACAAAAAAGCCGGGCAGAACCCGGCTTGCCGATGCGCGCCCGAAGACGCCGTGGCGGCTCAGCCGCCGCGACGCATCATGTCGAAGAAATCGACGTTCGTCTTCGTCGCGCGCATGTTCTTGATCATGAGTTCCATCGACTCGATCTCGTCCATGTTGTACATGAACTGTCGCAGGATCCGGGTCTTCTGCAGGATTTCGGGGGCCAGCAGCAGTTCTTCGCGGCGGGTGCCGGACTTGTTGAGTTCGATCGCCGGGAACACGCGCTTTTCATAGAGGCGGCGGTTCAGGTGGATTTCGCTGTTGCCGGTGCCCTTGAATTCTTCGAAGATCACTTCGTCCATGCGGCTGCCGGTGTCGACCAGCGCGGTGGCGATGATGGTCAGCGAGCCGCCTTCCTCGACCTTGCGGGCCGCGCCGAAGAAACGTTTGGGACGCTGCAGGGCATTGGAATCGACACCGCCCGACAACACCTTGCCGGACGAGGGCACGACGTTGTTATAGGCGCGGGCCAAGCGGGTGATGGAATCCAGAAGAATGACCACGTCCTTCTTCAGTTCGACCAGGCGCTTGGCGCGCTCGATGACCATTTCGGCCACGTGCACGTGGCGGGCAGCAGGTTCGTCGAAGGTGGAAGCGATGATCTCGCCCTTCACCGTGCGCTGCATTTCGGTCACTTCTTCAGGCCGCTCGTCCACCAGCAGCACCATCAGGTGCACGTCGGGATTGTTGGCGGTGATGGCGTGGGCGATGTGCTGCATCATCATCGTCTTGCCGCTCTTGGGCGGCGCCACGATCAGGGCGCGCTGGCCTCGGCCGATGGGCGCGATGATGTCGATGATGCGGCCGGTGATGTTCTCTTCGCCCTTCATGTCCCGCTCGAGCTTCATCTGCTCCTTGGGGAACAAGGGCGTCAGGTTCTCGAACATGACCTTGTGTTTGTTGTTCTCGGCTGGACTGCCGTTGACGATGTCGAGCTTGGTCAGTGCGAAATAACGCTCGCCATCCTTGGGCGTGCGCACTTCACCTTCGATCATGTCGCCGGTGTGCAGGTTGAAACGACGCACCTGGCTGGGCGAGATGTAGATGTCGTCGGTGCTGGCGGTAAAGCTGGTGTCGGGGCTGCGCAGGAAACCGAAGCCGTCGGGCAGGATTTCGAGGACGCCGTCGGCGAAGATCTGTTCGCCGGCCTTTGCACGCTTCTTGATGATCGCGAACATGAGCTCTTGCTTGCGCATGCGCCCGGTGTTTTCGATTTCGAGGTCGTCGGCCTGCTTGAGGACCTCCGACACGTGCAGTGCCTTGAGTTCGTTAAGGTGCATGTGAAGACTCCGCGAGGAGTGTCATGTGAAGACTCCGCATACGGAGTGTCAGATGCGATTCTGTCGGGGGGATTTCGGCGGGTGCAAGGTGATGCTTGCGAAGCCGGGAGGCATGTCGGGCGGCATGTTTGATGCTGGCCGACCGAAACTGATTATGACAGCAAAAAAGGCGAGGTTCGTAACGAAGCGGACGATGGTCGAAGTGCGTCCGGCCCCATGTTGAAAACAGCCGCCGACCCCTTGCGGGCGCGGCGGCTGTTGTCGGTCGTCAGGCGGCCAGTTGTTCGTCGATGAAGGCGGTCAGTTGCGCCTTGCTCAGGGCGCCGACCTTGGTGGCGGCCAGCTGGCCGCCCTTGAACAGCATCAGGGTGGGAATGCCGCGAATGCCGAACTTGGCAGGGATGTCGCGGTTCTCGTCGACGTTCATCTTGGCGATCTGCAGCTTGTCCTTGTAGCTGGCCGAGACCTCGTCCAGGATCGGCGCGATCATCTTGCAGGGGCCGCACCACTCGGCCCAGTAGTCGACCAGAACCGGCTTGTCGGCCTGCAGCACGTCGGATTCGAAAGAGGCGTCGGAAATATGTTTGATGAGGTCGCTTGCCATGGTCAAGGTCCTTGTTGGGGAGGGAGGTACCGCTGAAGTGGCGGCCATTGTGACAGAAGGCAAGGGGCACCGCAGGGCCGAGGAATGCTATGGGCCGCATAGGCAAAACCGACTTTTGGAGCCCCGCCGCCGGTCGTTGGCACAAGGTCTTGCAGCCACGCCTCAGAATACGGCCCCCGCCGCCGCAACCGCGATGCGCCGGGCTTTTCCTACCTTGACGACCGCATGACCGACTCCGCCACTTCCGCCGCCCCGCCCGCCGACACCCGCCTTCCTGTGATCGTGATCGGTGCCGGCCCGGCCGGCCTCATGGCTGCCGAAACCCTGGCCGCCGCAGGCGTTGCCGTAGAGGTCTACGACCGCATGCCGTCCGTCGGACGCAAGTTCCTGCTGGCCGGCAAGGGCGGCCTCAACCTGACCCATTCAGAGCCGGCAGACATCTTTGCCAGCCGTTATGCCGACCGCCGCGCGCAGGTCGAGCCACTGCTGCGGCGTTTCGATGCCCAGGCGGTGCGCGACTGGGCCGAAGACCTGGGCATCGACACCTTCGTCGGCACTTCCGGCCGGGTGTTCCCCGCCGACATGAAGTCAGCGCCGCTACTGCGGGCGTGGCTCCAGCGGCTGCGTGCGGCCGGTGTCGTCTTTCACATGCGCCATCACTGGCTGGGTTTTGGCGAAACGCGGGCCGACGGTGCCCGCACCTTGCGTTTTGCCGCGGCCGACGGCATCGAAAAGCAGCTGCCGGCCCGCGCGGTGGTGCTGGCCCTCGGCGGCGCCAGCTGGTCACGCCTGGGCTCGGACGGCGCCTGGGTCGAACCGCTGCGGCAGGAGTCGGTGACGGTGGCGCCGCTGCTGCCGTCCAACTGCGGTTTCGACGTCGACGGCTGGACGCCGTTCTTCGTGGAGAAATTCGCCGGCCAGCCCTTCAAGTCGGTCGCCATCACTTTCCGCGAATTTTCTCGGCGCGGCGAATTCGTCGCCACCACGACCGGTGTCGAAGGCAGCCTGGTCTACGCCGCATCGGCAATGCTGCGCGACACCATCGCCCGCGACGGCAGCGCCACTTTCCTGCTCGACCTGCTGCCCGATTTCAGTGCCGAGAAGGTGCTGGCGGCGGTCCGGCATCCGCGCGGATCGCGTTCGCTTTCGAGCCACCTGAAAAGCCGGCTGGGCCTGGACGGCATCAAGTCCGCGCTGTTGCACGAACTGCTCGACAAATCGGTCCTCGCCGATGCCGCTGCGCTGGCCGCCGCCATCAAGGCGTTACCCATCGTGCTGAAGGCGACCCGTCCGATCGACGAGGCCATCAGCACCGCCGGCGGCGTGGCTTTCGGCGGCATGGACGCGGGGCTGATGCTCGCGTCCATGCCGGGCGTCTTCTGCGCCGGCGAAATGCTCGACTGGGAAGCCCCGACCGGCGGATATTTGCTCAATGCCTGCATGGCCAGCGGCAAGGTGGCGGGCGAGGGTGCGCGCGACTGGGCGCTGCAGAAAACCGCACAAATCGTCTAGCCGCCGTGGGTGGCTGCGCATTAGGCTGGCCGTTTCCAGCCCGGCCAGCCCACACCCATGACCCTCGATTCCCGCGCACCGACGCCCGCTGCGTCTTCCGGCAGCTTCGGCCCCTTGCGCCAGCCGGTGTTCGCCGTCCTCTGGGCCGCCACGCTGATGGGCAATATCGGCAGTTTCATGCGCGACGTGGCCAGCTCCTGGATGGTCACCGAATTGTCGCCCAGCCCCACGGCCGTGGCGCTGATCCAGACGGCGGCCAGCCTGCCGGCCTTTCTGCTGGCGATTCCCGCCGGTGTGCTGTCGGACATCCTCGACCGTCGTCGCCTGCTGATCGCAATGCAGGTGATGCTGGCCTGCGTCAGCGGAACGCTGCTGGTGATGGCACGCAACAACGCGCTGACGGTGGAATGGCTGATCGCGCTGACCTTCATCGGCGGCATCGGCGGTGCGCTGATGGCACCGACCTGGCAGTCCATCGTGCCCGAGCTGGTGCCCCGGCCGGACCTGAAGAACGCCGTCACGCTCAACTCGCTCGGCGTCAACATCGCGCGCGCGGTGGGACCGGCAGCCGGCGGTCTGCTCCTGGCCAGCTTCGGCGCTTCGGTGGCCTATGGCGCCGATGCGCTGAGTTATGTCTTCGTGATCGGTGCGCTGCTGTGGTGGCGGCGCGCGGCGACGGTCGACACGGGTTTGTCCGAGACCTTCTTCGGCGCCTTCCGCGCCGGCATCCGCTACGCACGTTCCAGCCGCGACCTGCATCTGGTGCTGCTCAGGGCCGCGGTGTTCTTCCTCTTCGCCAGCGCGGCCTGGGCCTTGCTGCCGCTGGTGGCGCGTCGGCTGCTGGGCGGCGACGCAGGTTTCTACGGGCTGATGCTGGGCGGCGTCGGCACCGGGGCCATCCTGGGTGCGGTGCTGCTGCCGCGCCTGCGTGCACGGACGGGCTCGGACGGGCTGGTGCTGCTGGCCGCCGTCCTGACTGCGCTTGTCGTCGGCGTGTTGTCGCTTGCGCCGCCGCGCTGGATCGCGGTGCCGCTGATGTTGCTGCTGGGCGCCGGCTGGATCATCGCGCTGACCACCTTCAGCGGCGTTGCACAGTCGGTGCTGCCCAATTGGGTACGCGGCCGGGGACTGGCCATCTACCTGATGGTTTTCAACGGAGCCATGGCTGCCGGCAGCCTGGGCTGGGGCCTGGTGGCGCAGGCGATGGGCCTGCCCGCCACGTTGCTGCTCGGCGCGGTGGGCATGCTGGCGGCCGGCTGGCTGATGCACCGGGTGCGGCTGCCGGTCGGCGAATCCGACCTGATGCCTTCGAACCACTGGGCCGAGCCGCTGCTCGACCAGCCGGTCGAGCATGACCGCGGCCCGGTGCTGATCCAGATCGAATACCGCATCCGCCAGGCTGACCGGCCGGCCTTCCTGACCGCACTGCGCCGCCTGTCGCAGGAACGCCGGCGCGACGGCGCCTATGCCTGGGGTGTGGTCGAAGACGCCGCCCAGCCGGAGCGGGTGGTGGAATGGTTTCTGGTCGAGTCGTGGGCCGAACATCTGCGACAGCACCAGCGCGTTTCCAGGGCGGATGCCGACCTGCAGCAGGACACCCTGCGCTGGCATGTCGGTCCTGGCATGCCGGTAGTCCAGCATTTCCTGGCGCTGGACCCGGCGCGCCCGTCCGCGCATTGACGACGGGGCCGGCACCGCGCCGGTCCATGCAGTGCACGTTTGTACAAAGCAAGAGGCTTTTCTTCAAGACTTGATACCCGCTTGGGAAGATGCTCAGGGAATACCAGCGGTCTGCACGGCACCCCGCCAGCGCCTGCACACCGGTTTCCATTTCGAACATCCAACGCCTTTTTTCGCCATTCATGAGCAGCCTCGCCCGCCTGGACGACAACCGATTCGAGCCCCGGACGCCATTGGCCGTCGCCGACCCGACGGACCAGCCCGCGCCTGTCGTCTTCGTGGTCGACGACGACGCCTCGATGCGAAGCGCGCTTTGCAGCCTGCTGCGCTCGGTGGCCATCGACTGCAAGACCTTCGACTGCCCGCAGGCCTTTCTGCGCGAACCGGAACCGGCTGGCCCGGCCTGCCTGGTGCTCGACATCCGCCTTCCCGACACCAGCGGTTTCGATGTGCAGCAGGCGTTGCGAGACCGGGGGCGGGCCCTGCCGGTGATTTTCATCACCGGCCATGGGACCATTCCCATGACGGTGCGCGCCATGAAGGCGGGCGCGATGGAGTTCCTGACCAAACCCTTCGTCGAGGCCGAGCTGCTGGGAGCCATCCAGCGGGCGCTGGCCGCCGACCGCGACGCCGGCGTGCAGCGTGACCTGCTGCGGCATTTGGTGAGCTGCTACCAGACCCTCACGCCACGCGAACGCCAGGTGATGGCGCTGGTGGTCGAAGGGCTGCTCAACAAGCAGGCCGCGGCCCGGCTGGGTACCAGCGAGATCACCGTCAAGGTCCATCGCCGCCAGGTCATGGCCAAGATGCAGGCCGACTCGTTGCCCGATCTGGTACGCATGGCCGAGCGCTTGAGGGGCGGCCTGTCGTCGTGAACGACACCGGCAGCCCGCTGCTGCGCGAGACCCTGGGGCGGCCTATGGCCCTGTCGGAATGGCTCGACCAGGGCATCGCCATCACCCGTGCGCTGGGTGAACGCCACAGGCACCACGGCGTGCACCGCGACATCCGGCCCTGCAACATCCTGGTCGATGCACGCGGCCGGGTGTATTTGGCCGGGGCTGGTGCCGCAGGGCCATCGCCCAGGGGTGCGTTGCCCTACCAGTCGCCCGAGCAGGCAGGTCGCATCAACCGGCCGGTCGACGAGCGCAGCGACCTTTATTCCCTCGGTGTCACTCTCTACGAGATGGGCGCCGGTGCGCTGCCGTTCCAGGCCCGCAACACGCTCGAATGGAGCCATTGCCACGTGGCCCGCCAGCCGCCGGCCCTTCACGAACACGCACCCGGACTGCCGCCGGCCGTGTGCAGCATCGTCCACAAGCTGCTGCAGAAATCGGCCGAAGACCGATACCAGACGGCTGCCGGCGTGGAAGCCGACCTGCGGCACTTCGCCATCGAACAGCTGTGTGCCGCCGCCATCGACGATTTCGTTCCGGGCACACGTGACGTGCCAGAACGCCTGCGTCTCGCCGACCAGCTCTACGGCCGCGAAACCGAGACCGCGCGGCTGAAGCAGGCCTATTCCAGGGTGGCCGAATCCGGCAGGTCCGAACTGGCCCTGGTGTCGGGTTATTCGGGCGTGGGCAAGAGCGCCGTGGTGGACGGCCTCAGCCGGGCGGTGCTGGCCGGGCACGGCCTGTTCGCCTCGGGCAAGTTCGAGCAGCACAAAAGTGACATCCCGTATTCGACCGTCGCTCAGGCCTTGCGCGGACTGGTCGAGGGCGTGCTGAGCCAGGCTCCGGAGCCGCTGGCGCAATGGCGCGCCCGGCTGCAGCAGGCACTGGGTGCAAACGGCCAGATCGTCGTACAACTGGTGCCCGAACTTGAACACGCCATCGGCCCGCAGCCGGCGTTGAAGGAGGTGGCGCCTGCCGAGGGCAGCCTGCGTTTCCAGAAGACCGTGCAGGCTTTCCTGGCGGTCTTCGCCAGCGCGCAGAAACCGCTGGTGCTGTTCATCGACGACCTGCAATGGCTCGACAGCGCCACCCTCGAATTGCTGCTGGCGCTGGTCGGCAATCCGGATTTCCGCCATGTGCTGATGGTGGGTGCATACCGGTCGAACGAGGTCGGTCCGCAGCACCCGATGAACTCCATGCTGGCACGCGTGCGGGCCGGCAGCACGCACCTGACCGAGCTTGAACTCGCGCCGCTGGCGTTGCCGCACGTGGAGGCGCTGGTCGCCTTCGCCCTGCGCGACGAACAAGGCCGCAGCGCTGCGCTGGCCGGGCTGATCTGGCAGAAGACGCAGGGCAATCCCTTCTTCGCACGGCAGTTCCTGATGGCGCTGGCCGACGAGAACCTGCTGCATTTCGACCGCGAATCACTGGACTGGCAGTGGGACATGTCGGGCATCCGCCAATGCAACTACAGCGATAACGTGGCGGACCTGATGTCCGAAAAACTGTCGCGCCTGCCGGTCGAGTCCCGGCAGGCGCTGACCCTGTTGGCCAGCCTCGGCGCCAGCGCCGCCGTCAGTTCGTTGCAGCGTGTCGCACAGCGGGCGCCGGCCGAGCTGAATGCCCTGTTCAGGCCGGCCGAACAAGCCGGTCTGGTGACACGCAGTGCGGCCGGCTATCGTTTCATGCACGACCGCATCCAGGAGGCCGCCTATGCCTGGCTGCCGATGTCGCAGCGCGCCGTCATGCACCTCGCCATCGCGCGGCGCCTGCAACTGGGCACGAGTCTGTCCGAGCGCAGCGGGATGGTGTTCGAGCTGGTCAACCAATACGCCCGCATCGGCGGCCTCACGCTGCCCGACACGGAGCGGCGCGCGGTGGCTGCGCTCCACCTGCAGGCCGGCCGCCGTGCGATGACGGAAACCGCTTATGCGGCCGCGCTGTCGTACCTGTCGCAGGGCGAACGGCTGCTGCCTGCCGACGCCTGGACCACCGACCATCGGCTGGCATTCGACCTGTCGCGCGACATGGCGGAATGCGAGTTCCTGGCCGGCTGTCCGGCAGGGGCCGATGCACGTCTGGCGAGCCTGGCGGCGCAGGCCCGGACCCTGGTCGACCGGGCCGGCGTGGCCAGCCTGCAGATCACCGTCTGCCTGGGGCTGGACCAGAGCGCACGCGCCATCGACACCTGCCTGGCGTTTTTGAAGGAAGTCGACACCCCCTGGCCGCTGCACCCCGGCCGCGACGAGGTGAACCGGGAATACGCACTGCTCATGCGGCAGATGGACGGCCGTTCCATCGAGTCCCTGCTCGACCTGCCGCCGATGGTCGACCCGCTGCGCCGCGCAATGCTCGACGTGCTGGCCGCGGTGCTGCCGCCGGCTTTCTTCAGCGACGAGAACCTGGTCTGCCTGGTGCTGTGCCGCATGGCCCGGTTGAGCATCGAATATGGCAACACCGATTCGTCGCCGCTGGCCTATGCCTATCTGGGCATGATGGTCGGGCCGTTCTTCCAGGACTATCCGTCGGCGTCACGCTTCGGCAGGCTGGGGTACGACCTGGTGGAGCAGGGAGTCCATACCCGCTACCGGTCGCGCGTGTACATGTGTTTTGCCTACCATGTGCTGCCCTGGAACCGTCCCCTGCGCGAAGGCCAGCCGCTGCTGCGCCGGGCGTTCGACGTGTCCCGCGAGACCGGCGACGTCACCTACGCCGGCTTCAGTTCCTGCTGCCTGGTCAGCAGCCTGCTGGCATCCGGCGAACCGCTGCAGCGCATCTGGCCCGAATCGCAGGAGCGGCTGGACTTCGTCAGCGCCGCGCGATTCGGGCTGATCGTGGCCATCATCACCTCGCAACAGCGTTTCATGGCCACGCTGATGGGGCGCACCGAACGTTTCGGCTGTTTCGACGACGAGGACTTCGACGAGGTTTCGTTCGAGGCGCAACTCGACGCCAACCGCAGCCTGGACATCGCCGCCTGCTGGTACTGGATCCGCAAGGCGCAGGCGCTTTTCATGTCCGGCGATGCCGGCCCGGCGCTCGCTGCGCTGCAGAAGGCAGAACCGCTGCTGTGGACCACCAAGGGGCACCTGGAGTTCGCGGCCTACCACTTCTATGCCGGGCTGGTCCGCGCGGCCTGCTGCCGCGGTGCGGACGCAGACGAAGGGCTGCAGCACCGCGCGCGGCTCGAAGAACATCGCCAGTGGCTCGACGGCTGGGCCCGCCACTGTCCGGAAAACTTCCGCAGTCGGGCGGCACTGCTCGCCGCCGAAGCGGCCCGCCTGCGTGGTGCGGACATGGCCGCCATGCGTTTCTACGAACTGGCCGTTGTGTCGGCGCGGGAAGGAGGTGTGGTCCATGTCGAGGCACTGGCATTCGAGCTGTCGTCGCAGTTCCATGCATCGCGTGGCCTGGCGTCGGTCGCCGACGCATTGATGCGTTCTGCCCGCGGCTGTTTCCAGCGTTGGGGCGCGTGGGGCAAGGTGCGGCAGCTCGACCGGCTGCATGCCGGGTTGCGCGAGGCGTCCGAACCGGTCGCGGCCGATGATCCGCGCGGGTCAGGTGCCGCCATCGATGTCGAGACCCTGCTGCGTAGCGCACATGCGGTGGCCGCCGAAAAGGGGATCGAGCCCCTGATGCGCCGGCTGATGACACTGGCCCTCGAACACGCCGGGGCCGAACGCGGCCTGCTGGTCATGCCGCGCGGCGAGCAGTTGCGCATCGAGGCGCGTGCCGCCACCAGCGGCCAGGTGGTTCAGGTCGAGCTGAAAAACAGCGAGGCCAGCGCTGCCGAGCTGCCGCTTTCGGTGCTGCATTTCGCCATCCGCACCAAGGCGCCGGTGCTGGTGGACGATGCGCGCCAGCCCGGCCCGTTCGCACAGGATGCCTACATCGCCCGGTCCCAGGCCCGTTCGCTGTTGTGCCTGCCGCTCCTGAAGCAGGGCGAGCTGATCGGGCTGCTGTACCTGGAAAACCGCCTGGCGTCCGGCGTCTTCACGGCCGGTCGCGTGGCCTTGCTGAACCTGCTGGCATCCACCGCGGCGACCTCGATGGAAAACGCATCGCTGGAAGAAAAGGAAGTGCTGCTGCAGGAGGTGCACCACCGGGTGAAGAACAACCTCCAGCTGATCTGCAGCCTGCTCAACCTGCAGGCTTCGCGCATTTGCGACCCGGCAGTGGCCGAGCTGTTCGTCGACAGCCGCAACCGGGTGCGGTCGATGGCGATGGTGCATGAAAACCTGTACCGCGCCGGCAACTTCGCCCGCGTGCCGATGGCCGCCCACATCCGGAAACTGTGCGAGCAGCTGGCCCGGGCCTATGGCGCCGGCGGAGCGGACGAAAGCCGGGTGACGCTGGACTGCGAGGTCGAGGACATCCACCTGGGCTTGAACCGCGCGGTGTCGTGCGGCCTGATCGTCAACGAGCTGGTGTCCAACGCGCTGAAGCACGCCTTCCCGGGCGATCGTCGCGGCCAGGTGCGGGTGACCCTGCAAAACACACCCGAAGGCCGCTGCGTGCTGGGCGTTTCGGACGACGGCGTGGGCCTGCCTGGCCACATCGAACTGGCCGCCGCCGACTCGCTGGGGCTCCAGCTGGTCGACGATCTGAGTGCGCAACTGCATGGCGAAGTCGTAGCCCGGCGCGGTGTCGGCACCACCTTCGTCGTCACCTTCGATGCCGACACCGAATCGGTAGCCGCGCCATGAGTCCGGCCCGCATCCTGGTGGCCGAGGACGACCGTGTCGTCGCCCGCGACCTGCGCCAGCAGCTCACCCGGCTGGGCTACGACGTCGTGGGAATCACCGCCCGCGGAGAAGACGCCTGTGCGCTGGCACTATCGAGCTCGGCCGACCTGGCCTTGCTGGACATCCGCCTGGAAGGCCGCATGGACGGCATCGACGCCGCTCAGGAAATCCGCCTGGCCTGCGACATACCGGTCGTGTTTCTCACCGCCTATGCCGACGACGAGACCCTGCAGCGCGCCCGCCTGACCGAACCGCACGGCTACCTGCTGAAACCTTTCGAGGACTCGCAGTTGCGCACCGCCGTCGAGATGGCGCTCTACCGCCATGCCGCCGACCGCAAGCTGCGCCACAGCGAACGCCGCTACGCGGCGACGCTGGCCAGCATCGGCGACGCGGTGATCTCCACCGACGGCGCGGACTGCATCACCTACATGAACCCGGTCGCCGAAGGCCTCACCGGCTGCCGGTCCGGCCAGGTGCTCGGCCGGCAGCTCGACGAGGTCTACCGGCTGCGCGACGAGGAAACCGGCCTGCCGGTGTCGGGGACCATGTCGGCCGCCGCCCTGCACAGCCTGTTGCTCGAATGCGACCGCCGCGGCCCGGTGCCCATCGAACAATCGGCGTCGCCCATCGTGGACGAGCGTGGCCATGTCACAGGCACGGTGCTGGTTTTCCGCGACCTTTCGCACCGCCGTGCGGTCGACAAGGCATTGAGGGATGCCCAGGCCGAACTGGCCCGGGTTTCGGGCCTGACCACGATGGGTGAACTGGCCGCGTCCATCGCCCACGAGATCAACCAGCCGCTGGCGGCTATCGTCACGAACGCCAGCGCCGGCCTGAACTGGCTGCGCCGGCCGCGGCCCGAATTCGCCGAGATCGAACAGGTACTGGGTGGCATCGTGTCCGACGGCAGCCGGGCCGCCGGTGTCATCCGGAGCCTGCAGGCGCTGGCCCGCAAGTCGGGGCCGGAACTGGCGCGGCTGGACCTGCACGCGACCATCCACGAAGTGGCGGCCCTGATGCGTTCCGAGCTGCAGCGCCACGGCGTGCGGCTGCAGCTTCAGCTGGGGCGTTTCGAGCCGGGCGCGCTGGTGCTGGCCGACCGCATCCAGGTGCAGCAGGTGCTGGTGAACCTGCTGCGCAACGGGATGGAGGCGATCTGCGGGAGCGCCGGCCAGGACCGCCTGCTGACCATCGCCACCGAAACGATGGCGGACGGCCATATCGCCACCAGCGTGACCGACACCGGCGACGGTATCGAAGCGCGGCACATGGGGTGTCTTTTCGACGCCTTCTTCACCACCAAACCCACCGGCATGGGCATGGGGTTGGCGATCTGCCGTTCGATCGTCGAAGCGCACCATGGCCGGCTGTGGGCACAGCCGCAGCCACCGCGCGGCACCCGCATGGTCTTCACCCTGCCGGCCGCTTCCGGCACGACGCACTAGTTTTCCTGCCTCTTTGGAGGGGGGCGCAACGCTGCACGGAGGGAGGCGCTGGAAAAGTGCCCGCTGCCTACGATGACCGTGCGCCTCACGAAGGCGCTCAAAGGATCCATCGCATGTCGCCAACCGAACCACTCAACCCTTTCGACGGAGGGCGGCGCAAGCTGCTCCTCGCCGGCGCTGGAATGGCCGCCGTCACCGGACTGCCTTTCGCCGCGACCGCTGCCGAAACCACCGCTTCCCGCGCAGCCGCGCATTCGACCCACCACCACGGAAAACAAGCCATGAGCACCATCACCACCAAGGACGGCAACGAGATCTTCTACAAGGACTGGGGCACCGGCCAACCCATCGTGTTCTCGCACGGCTGGCCTCTCAGCTCGGACGACTGGGATCCGCAGATGCTGTACTTCGTGCAGAAGGGCTACCGTGTCATCGCACACGACCGGCGTGGCCACGGCCGTTCGAGCCAGATTTCCACCGGACACGACATGGACCATTACGCGGACGACCTGGCCGCGGTGACCGAACACCTGAAGCTGGAAAAGGCCATCCACATCGGCCACTCGACCGGCGGCGGCGAGGTCGCCCGCTACATCGCACGCCACGGCACCAAACGTGTCGCCAAGGCCGTGCTGATCAGCTCGGTGCCGCCGCTGATGGCCAAGACCGCCGCCAACCCCAACGGCGTGCCGATGGAAGTGCTGGACGGCATCCGGGCCGCCGTGGCGTCCAACCGCGCCCAGTTCTTCAAGGACTTCCCGACACCGTTCTACGGCTTCAACCGTCCCGGCGCCAAGGTGTCCGACGGCATCGCGCTGAACTGGTGGCGCCAGGGCATGGCCGGATCCATCCAGGCCCATTACGAAGGCATCAAGGCCTTCTCGGAAACCGACCAGACCGAAGACCTGAAGAAGATCACCGTGCCCACCCTGGTGCTGCATGGCGACGACGACCAGGTGGTGCCGCTCGCCATCTCCAGCGAACTGTCCGCCAAGCTGATCCCCGACGCCACGCTGAAGGTCTACAAGGGCTTCCCGCACGGCATGTGCGCCACCCATGCGGATGTGATCAACCCCGATCTGCTGGCGTTCTTCAAGAGCTGATACCGAACAGGCCGCGTCGCTGTGCGATGGCGGCCGCTTCGGTGCGGGTCTTGGCACCGAACTTGGCGAGGATCGCCTTCACGTGCGCCTTCACCGTGCCGACCGAAATGTCCAGCTCGGTGGCTATGGTCTTGTTGACATGGCCCACCGCAATCAGCCGCAGCACATCGCCCTCGCGGTGTGTCAGCGGCTGGTGGTTCAGGCTTTCGATCACCCGTTGCGCCGCCGACTGGTCCAGGTGGTGCTGGCCGCGATGCAGTGCCCGCACGCCGAAGATCATCTCGTCCAGGCCGCAGCCCAGCAGCAGGTAGCCATGCACCCCGCAGTTGAGCGCATGGCGGATTTCGGATTCACGTTCGCGGTGGCTGACCACCATGACCCGCGGCGAGGCGACCGCCGGTCGATCCGCGCTGCCGGACTTGTCTTCCAGGAGAGCGAGGGCGGTGACATAGTCGGCCACCACCACATCCGCAGCCGATGCCGTGTGTCGGCAATCCTGCAGCCACCGGTCGGAAATCGTCGCTGCGACGAGGCTGACCGAGAAGTCCCGCTCGGTGCGCAGGATGGTGTCGAGTCCGGCGCGGACCAGCGGCTCACGATGCGCTACCGCGATCGTCACCATATTCTGCGAGTCGGCGCGGCTGGTGTTCCAGGCGTTCATGGCGTTCCTCTGCGGCAGGGCAAACCGGGGCGCTCTTGGAGGCGTTTTCGGAGCCGCATCTTTCTTGCAGCCAAGTCTAGGCAGAGATGTCGGACAACTCTATTGAGCCTTGGTATAGCGGACTGGCAAGTCCCACATCGCCCGTGGACTGCGGACCCGGTTACTGCCGTCGCCAGGCCGCGGGCGTCAGGCCGACACGCTGGCGGAAGGTGCGGGTGAGGTGGCTCTGGTCGGCAAAACCACAGGCCGCCGCCACTTCGGCAATCGGCAGGCCGGTGAAACTGAGCATCTGCTTGACCTGTTCCACCTTGTATTGCTGGGCCCACTGGTGCGGTGTGGTGCCGGTGGTCTGGCGGAAGGCGCGGGTGAAATGGGTGCGCGAAAGGCCGCAGGCGCTGGCCACTTCGGCGACGGACATGGTTTCGTCCGGCTGCGACGCCAGAAGCTCTTTGGCACGCCGTTCCCGGGAGGGTGAGAGCCGGCCTTGGGCGGGGAGGGAGGAGCCGTTCATCGAGTCGATTCTGGAGATCGACAAGGCTGTCCGCATCGCCCCGATGCGTGAGCGGTGGCGTGCCATGTGTGGCGGCGGCGGCTACCTCTTTCGGGAGAGGCCGCGATGCGCGCCGGAATGCAAAAAGGGGCTGCCTTTCGACAGCCCCTTTCGGACTTTATGGGGTTGACGAGCCTTACCCCCGGCACTGACTCCACAGTTAGGGCTGCTTGGTTCCCCACCTGACCCGGTTGGCCGCTTCCTCATGCGAGGAGGCCCGTCAACCCGCATTCTAAACCGGACGCAAATAGCTCAGCGGAGTTGCAGGTCTTCGGTTCCGAAGGTCACGTTGATCGGCTCGATGATGACCTGCTTTGGGCCGGCCTCGACCTGGCCGGCCACGATGGCGGCGATGCCTTGCGCCTGGGCGATCTCCACTGTGCGCTGGGCGTCTTCGGCCTTGACGAACAAGGCAAAACCGGCGCCCATGTTGAAAGTGCTGTAGGCCTCGCGGTCATTCTGCTCGGCATGCTTCTGGATGAAGGCCAGCACCGGCGTGACCGGCGGCACCGCACTGATGCGGTAGGTCAGTTCCGAAGGGTGGCGGAGCAGCTTGCGCCAGCCGTGGCCAGTGATGTTGGCGCAGTACTTCATGTCGATGCCGGCCTTGGCCAGGGCTTCGGTGACCGGCGAATACAGCACGGTGGGCGCCAGCAGCGCTTCGCCGTAGCTCAGGCCCGGCTCGACTTCGGTCAGGTAGCCCTGCGGCAGGCGTTCGACCAGCTTGCGGGCCAGCGACAGCCCGTTGGCATGGATGCCGCTGGAAGCCAGCAGCACGATGGCGTCGCCTGCTGCCAGGTCGTCACCGACCGAAAGGCGCGACTTCGGGCTGATGATGCCGGTGCACGAAGCCGCCAGGTCGATGCGGTCGCCTTCGACGATGCCGGCCAGCGCCGGAGTTTCTCCGCCGCCCCACGCCACTGAACAGGTGTCGCAGGCTTTTTTCCAGCCGGCCACCAGCGCCTGCGCGCGGGCCTTGTCGCCGAACCAGTCGCTGCCGCCGGCCGCCCAGTAGGCCTGCACAACCAGCGGCGTGGCGCCGACGGTGATCAGGTCGTTGACCGCCATGGCGATGGTGTCCTGCGCGATGCCTTCGTACCAGCTCTTGCCGGTCAGCTCGGCCATGGCGTCGGCCACCAGCACCTTGCTGCCGAGGCATTCGACGATGCTGGCCAGGTAGAAGGGACCGACGTCGACCACATAGGCCGACTCGCCGCGCGACGCGGCGACTTCGGTGAAACCATGGCCGCCCAGGTGAACCGCGGTGGCGGCGGCGGCGCGCTGGGCGCTCACCTTCAGGGGGTCGATGAGGTCGTAATTGACGCCAGCCTGGTCGTAGCTGAGCGTGTTCGGGTTGGTCGAAGCAGAAGTCATGGGGCGGGATTATCCGTCGGCGGCGGATGGTGGTCCGCGGGGTCCGTAAAATGGCGGCATGTCATATCTCGTGCTCGCCCGCAAATACCGCTCCCGGAACTTCTCGGAAATGGTGGGGCAGGAGCACGTCGTGCAGGCCCTGTCGAATGCCCTGCAAACCCAGCGACTGCACCACGCCTACCTGTTCACCGGCACCCGGGGTGTCGGCAAGACCACCGTGTCGCGCATCCTGGCCAAGGCCCTGAACTGCGTCGGGCCCGACGGCACCGGCGGCATCACCGATTCGCCCTGCGGCGTGTGCCAGGCCTGCCGCGACATCGATGCCGGACGTTTCGTCGACTACACCGAGCTCGACGCCGCTTCCAACCGGGGCGTTGACGAAGTCCAGTCACTGCTGGAACAGGCGGTCTACAAGCCGGTCGCCGGGCGCTTCAAGGTTTTCATGATCGACGAAGTCCACATGCTGACCAACACCGCCTTCAACGCGATGCTGAAGACGCTGGAAGAGCCGCCCGAATACCTGAAGTTCGTGCTGGCCACCACCGATCCGCAAAAGGTGCCGGTCACCGTGCTGTCGCGTTGCCTGCAGTTCAACCTGCGGCCGATGGCGCCCGAAACCGTCGAGACGCATCTGGCCGACGTGCTGGCGCGCGAGAACGTGCCGGCCGACCCGCAGGCCATGCGCCTGCTGGCCCGGGCCGCGCGGGGCTCGATGCGCGATGCGCTTTCGCTCACCGACCAGGCCATCGCCTTCGGCGCCGGCAAGGTCGAGGAAGAAACGGTGCGCCGCATGCTGGGCAGCGTCGACCGCTCGCATGTATTCCGGCTGATCGATGCGTTGGCCATCGGCGACGGCCTGACGGTGGTCGAGACCATCGAGACGCTGCGTTCCAACGGTTTTTCCGCTGCGTCCACGCTCGAGGAAATGGCGGCGGTGCTGCAGACCATGGCGGTGATGCAGGCGGTGCCGCAACGCGCCGCCTCGCCGATCGATGCCGAGGCGGCCGAAACCGCGCGCCTGGCCGATGCCATGCCGGCCGACGAATGCCAGTTGCTCTACAGCATCTGCCTGCACGGTCGTGGCGAGCTGGGCCTGGCACCGGACGAATACGCGGCGCTGACCATGGTGTTGCTGCGTCTGCTGGCCTTCAAGCCAAGCGCCGGCTCGGCCGACACGGAAAAAAAAACACTGAAATCAGCGCCGCGGGCGGCTGAGGCCGCACCGGCCGCCGTCGCACCGGCCGCCGTCGCACCGGAACCGCAGCAGCCCAGGCCGGCACCGCAGCCCGCGCCGGAACCCGATATCGGCGTCGATCCCGACGGTGACGGCGACATCGAGCTGCCGCCCGATGCAGACGCCGAGCCGGTGATGCCGGAGCCGCCGGAATACGAACACGAACCCCATTCGCAACCCGAGCCTGCCACCGTCGCCCCCGCGCCGGTCGCCCGACCGCTGGCCGCCTTGCCGGTTCGCGAGTCCGGCCCCCGGCATGCACCTGCCGACGAGCCCGTTCACGAACCCGTACCTGCCGGCGACGTGATGAACATGCAGGTGCGCCAGCAGCCCTTGGCCGGCGCCCGCACCGGCCCGCGCACCGACGGCGCACCCAACGCCAGTTACACCGCCACCGAAGAGGGCGAAGTGTGGTTCACCACGGTGCGTTCGCTGGTGCGTGCCGAGGCCATCAGCGCACTGGTACGTGAACTGGCGCTGCAGTCGCAGCTGGTGGCGCGCGACGGCAAACACTGGATGCTGCGGGTCGAGAGCGCATCGCTCAACCAGCCCAACAGCCGCGAACGCCTGCGCGCCGCGCTCGAAGCCGCCGGCCATGCCGATATGCTCTCGGTCGAGGTCGGCACCGTCATCGACAGCCCGTCGCGCCGCAATGCGGCGGCCGCGGCCGCGCGCCAGCGCAAGGCCGAGGAGGTCGTTACCAACGACCCCTTCGTGCAGGAGATGATGCGCGACTTCGGGGCGAAAATCGTCCCCGGCAGTCTCAAGGTGCGGCCGCTGCCGGACAGCACGCCGGCCTGATATCCCGGCTCCGTTTTTCCCGTTTCTTTCGATTTCTTACCCTGAGGATTTTTCGCACATGTTCAACAAAGGACAGCTCGCCGGCCTGATGAAACAAGCACAGGCCATGCAGGACAACATGAAGAAGGCCCAGGACGAACTGGGCAACGTCGAGGTCGAAGGCGAATCCGGCGCCGGCCTGGTCAAGGTGCTGATGACCTGCAAACACGACGTCAAACGCATCACCATCGACCCCAGCCTGCTGGCCGAAGACAAGGACATGCTGGAAGACCTGGTCGCCGCCGCCTTCAACGCAGCAGTGCGCAAGGCCGAAGAAACTTCGGCCGAGAAGATGGGCAAGATCACCGCCGGAATGCCCGGCCTGCCCGGCGGCATGAAGTTCCCCTTCTGATCGCGCCGCGTGGCTGATCTCGGTTCTGTCGACGCCCTGGTCGATGCGCTCCGGCGCCTGCCGGGCGTGGGTGCCAAGTCGGCCTCGCGCATGGCTTTCCATCTGCTGCAGCACGACCGGCCCGGCGCCGAGATGCTGTCGCAGGCGCTGCACCGTGCAGCGTCCAGCGTGCGGCATTGCGCACGCTGCCACACGTTTACCGAAGCCGAAGTCTGCTCGGTATGTTCCGACCCGCAGCGCGACGCCAGCCGCCTTTGCGTGGTCGAAACACCCGCCGACCAGGCTGCCATGGAACGCACCGGTGCCTACCGGGGCCTTTACTTCGTACTGATGGGCCGGCTTTCGCCGCTCGACGGCGTGGGGCCGCGGGACATCGGCCTGCAGCATCTTTTCGGTCGGGCCACCGACGGCACGACGGTCGAGGTGATCCTGGCGACCAATTTCACGGCCGAAGGCGAGGCCACGGCCCATGTCATCGCCGAAGGCCTCAAGGCGCGGGGCCTGCGCACCACCCGCCTGGCGCGCGGTGTACCGGCCGGCAGCGAGCTCGAATATGTCGACCTCGGCACCATCGCACATGCGCTGGCCGATCGGCGCTGAAACCACACCGGAACCCGGAGCCGACCATGCCCCTCGATACCTTGCCGCATTTCACCCTGGCCTACTGGTGCGTCATGGCGGCGGTGCTGCTGCCCATCGTCTGTGCGGGCATCGCCAAGGCCGGCAAGTTCGACAACCACGATCCGCGCGGCTGGCTGGCGCGCCAGCATGGGTACCGGGCGCGGGCGAATGCGGCGCAGACCAACTCGTTCGAGAACCTGCCGTTCTTCATCGGTGCGGTGATCATCGCGCACCAGTTGCAGGCATCGCAGGGCTGGGTGGACGGTCTGGCGCTGGCCTATATCGTGCTGCGCGTGGCCTATGTCGCCAGTTACCTCGCCAACCTCGCCAGCCTGCGCAGCGCGCTCTACCTGCTGGCCTTCGTCGCCAACGTGGGGCTCTTGTTCGTCGGCTACCGCTGAGGTTCCGCCCTGCGGGTGGGGAGTTTCCCCAGCGGGGATGACCCGGATTCGCCATCGGCGGGTGCGGACTTAAGCTGCGGCCATGGTCCTGGAAACCTCTTTTCGGCCCGGCCGGCGTGCCCTCATCACCAGCGCGGCGCTTGGTGTCGCTGCCTTCTCGGTGCCTCTGCTCCGGGCGCAGACCAAGCCTGAAAAACCGCTGGTGCGCATATCGGTCAGCGAACGGTCGAGCCTGTACCACCTGCCGCTGACCATCGCCGAACGCCTGGGCTACTTCGCAGCTGCGGGCCTGGATGTGCAGATCGCCGACTACGGCACCGGCGCAGGTGCCTTGCAGGCGTTGCTTTCAGGTCGTGCGGACGTCTGCGCCGGCACCTTCAAACACACACTCAGCCTGCAGAGCCGGCACCAGTACTGCACCTCCTTCGTGCTCGAGGGCCGCGCGCCGCAGGTGGTGGTGGGCGTGTCGCTGCGCAGCCTGCCCGACTACCGAGGCATCGAGGACCTACGCAACAAACGCATCGGCGTGTCGACCCTGGGCGCCACTACCCACCTGGCGGCCAGCCTGCTGCTGAGCCGTGGCAACCTGCGCGCCAGCGATGTCACCTTCGTGCCGGTGGGGCTGGGCGATTCGGCAGCCAGCGCGCTGCACGGCGGCACGGTCGACGCACTAGCCACGCTCGACCCGCTCATCACCCAGCTGGAGCAGAAGGGCGATGTCTGTGTGGTGATCGACACGCGCACGCTGAAGGACACCCGTGCCCTTTTCGGCGGGCCGATGCCGGCCGGTTGCCTGTATGCACCGGAGGCCTTCCTGCGCCAGCGACCGCAAACCACCCAGGCGCTGGCCGACGGGGTGGTGCGGGCGCTCAAATGGCTGCAGACCGCGGGGCCGGGCGACATCCTCAAGGCGGTGCCGCCGGCCTACCTGCGCGACGACCGCGCGCTGTACCTGGCGGCTTTCCAGAAGGTGCGCGAGGCCATCTCGCCCGATGGCCTGGTGCCCGAGGACGGACCCGCCACGGTGCTGCGTGTGGCCTCGGGTTTCGAGCCCGAACTGGCCACCGCGCACATGGAACTCAACCGGGTGTTCACCAACGATTTCGCCCGGCGGGCAAAACAGCGGTTCGAGGCCTGACCGTTTCCGGCCCGGTTTATTCGGATTTGGCGGCCGGTGCGGGGCCGCTCGCGAGGCGGGTGGCCTCGACGCCCTGGACACGGCGCAGTTCGACCATATAGGCCGGGCCGTTGCGGGCTGCGCGGTAGGCCTTCACGCTGTCGGTATAGCCAGGCACCGTGGCGTCGGCGGACTGCGAACCGTCATAACTCGCCAGCCCGGACTTCAGCCACAGGTTGCGGTCGGCCTCGACTTCGGCGCGGCTGACCGTGGAGGGCACTGCGGGCACGGTGTCCGCGTATTGGGCCGACCGGGCATCCTCGGCAAAGGCGGATCCGGCAAGAACCAGGCCCAGGGTGGCGGAAAAAAGAGCGAGAGTCTTGGTGGTCTTCATGATGATTTCTTCCTTTGTCGTTTCTTGGCGTGTGCCCCGCGAACCTGCCGAGCCACGAAGACGAGTCTCGTGATTCGGCGGTGCCGGGGATGTGCGCAAGCGCACCGATCCGGGAAGAAAACAGGACGCCTGAAAAGCCTTCGGCGATCTTCAGAGCGTCGCCAGGTGCAGCACGTCCAGCGGCTGGTTGCGGCTGCGCACCGAAACCTGCTCGACTTCCGCACCAGCCAGCGTCAGCCCGGCCTGTTCGGCCACCAGCACCGACACCACCAGCCTTGAGGCCCGGGTCTTCGAATGGTCCTGCAGCCGGCTGGCGGTGTTGACCACTTCGCCCACCGCGCTGAAGGTGGTGTGCTCCTGCCAGCCGACCTCGGCCACCACCGCCCGCCCCGCATGGAGGCCCATGCCGAAGTCGATGCGCTGGCCGAACTCGACCTCGAAACCAGCGCTCCATTCGTCCAGCCGACGGTTGATCAGGGCCGCCGCCGCCATGGCCTGCCGGCAGGCGGTGGACAGGTCGGTCTGCAGGCCGAAGATGGCCATCACGCTGTCGCCGATGAACTGGTTGGCCACGCCGCCGCTGTCCTTTGCGGCGCCTCCGACGATCTCGAAATAGCGGTCCAGCGTGTAGACCAGGTCGAAGGGCCACTGCCGTTCGGACAGGCCGGACCAGCGGCGCAGGTCGACGAACAGGATGGCGACATCGGTCTCGCGCCCGGTGCGTCCGCTGGCCTCGCGCGGGCCGGGCACGAACAGCGGCACCACGACGATGTCGCCGGTCGGCCTTAGCTGGCAGGCCAGGCGCACCCCATGGGGTGCACGTACACGCTGCAGGGTTCGGATTTCATCGACGCCCGGTGGGGGTAGCGCCGACGCATCGCCTGTCACCCGCACCCGGCAAGTCGAACAACGAGCCCGTCCGCCACAGACGGAAAGGTGGGGAATGTGCCGGCTGCGGCTGGCTTCCAGCACGCTCCAGCCGCGCGGCACAGTGACGGTGCGGCCCGGGTAACGCAGGGTGATGGCGGCGCCGGCCTTGCGTTGACCGAATTCGCGCACCGCGCGGCCAGCCATCAGCAGGCCGAGCATGGCGGCGTACACCAGCATGAAAAGGCGGGCCGCATTCTCGGTGGCACCGGCCTGCGCGACCGACAGCATTTCGGGCGAACCGGCACCGGTCCAGGCGATCTCGCGGCCCATCGACACGAAACCAAGCGCTGCCAGCGTCGGCAGCAGCACCGCCACGCAGACAAACGCGGGCAGGTAGCGGCGCCATGCCGGGCGGGCCCGCAAGGCCAGGTGCAGGCCCAGGCAGCCGTGCGTCCAGGCGGCCACCATCATGGCGATCTGGAAGCTGGCGGCACCGGGGCTCCAGAGTCCGCGCACCACGCGGGCATAGTTGGGGTCGACGCCGTACCGGTCGTAGGCCCAGCGCATCAGCGCGAGGTGCGTGGCCAGCAGCAGCGGCAGCGAGAAACCCAGCAGGATGCGCAGCGCCTCGGTCGGCGGCAGGCGCAGGCTGCGGCGTTCCCAGGCGCCGGCAAAGGCCAGCACGAGATGGGTGGCGGACGCGCCGTACAGCAGCACCGTGCCCGGCAGGCTGTGCCAGAAGTCATGCACCCGTGCGAGCATGCCCTCGGCGACCGCCAGCGACACCAGGCCCAGCGCGTGATCGAGCAGGTGCAGCGTGACATATGCCAGCAGCACCAGGCCGCTGATCCAGCGTAGGTCGCGCTGGGTGGGAAACCGCAGGCAAAGGGAACGGGGGCGCAGCGTCGATGTCATGGGATGGAACGTCCGCAGGATAATTCAACATGCCATCTCCCACCCTCCGTTCCAGCCTGGCGCTGCGTTCTGTCGAATTGTTCGAAGGATTGTCCGACGGCCGATTCGACCAGCTTGCCCGCGACTGCACCTGGCACAACGTCGCAGCGCGCCAGCCGCTGCTGTTGCGATCATTGCCGGGCGGCTCCGTTCCGCCCGAGCCGGAGGTCTATTTCATCGTGTCGGGCAGGGTGCGTATCGCCATTTTTTCGTCGGCCGGCCGGCAGGTCACCTTCCGCGACCACGGGGCCGGCGAGCTGTTCGGCGACCTGGCAGCCATCGACGAAGGCCCACGTTCAGCCGATGTGTCGACTCTGGAGCCCAGCGTTCTGGCGAGCCTGTCGCGCACCGGTTTCATGGCCTTGCTGCGTGACGAGCCCGTGGTGGCCGAACGCATGTTGAAACGCCTGGCGGCCCTGGTGCGTAGGCTGAGCGACCGCGTGATCGACCTCAGCACTCTGCCGGTGGCAGAGCGCCTGCAGGCCGAGTTGCTGCGCATGGCGCGCGCAGCCGGCGTGATCGATAACCGGGCCTGCCTTCGGCCTGCACCGCGCCATGCCGAACTGGCCAGCCAGATCAGCACCAACAGGGAGCAGGTCACCCGTGAACTGGCGGTATTGGTCCGTGCCGGGCTGCTGCAAAAAGACGCCGGCACCTTGTGGGTGACCGACGTCGAAAGACTGGCGCGCCGAGTGGAAGACGCACGCAGCTAGGTTCGTGTCAGTTGAAGCGGCCGTTGCTGCCGCCGACGCTGAAACGGCCGGCCCCCAGCAGGGCCACCACCACCGCGGTGAACAGGAAGAAGCCCTGCAACTCCAGCGCCCAGCCGCCCTGTTTGCCCAGGGTGAAGATCTGGCTCATGTGCACCAGGCTGAAGGCGACCAGCATGTTGACCACGACGATCAGCGCCGCCGGCCGGGTGAAGAAGCCCACGATGATCAGCAGCGGGGCGATGACTTCACCGATGTACACGCCGTAGGCCACGAAGGCAGGCAGGCCTGCCTGCTGCACCAGGCCGAGCACGAAACCAGGGCCGCTCTGCAGTTTGGCGATGCCGTGCAGCAGCGTCAGGATGCCGAGCGTCAATCGAAGCACCAGCCTGGCCCAGTCGTCGCAGGACGCGCGGTTGTAGTGCGCGCCGGAAGGGTTGGTGCTGGTCCGGGTATTGGTGGGGCTCATGGTCGTGATGATGAAAGTTGGCAATGGAAACGCGACTATGCGACTTTCGGCCTCTGTCCGGATGTGCGTTTTGGCACATTCGGGCAGAAGTTTCCCTCTTTATTTCGGGAGAGCCGCACGAACCTTGGCTACCTGCTCAGCCGACACGGCGGCAGCCTGGTTGCCCCAGCTGCTGCGCACGAAGGTCAGCAGCGCCGACACATCGCCGTCTTTCAGCCGCCAGCCGAAACCGGGCATGGCAAGCGCGGCCGGCGCGTCTTTGGTATGCGGCATGGCCGAGCCCTGCAGGACGATGCGGATCAGCGATGTCGGGTCGGCCGCATTGACCGCGCTGCTGCGGGCCAGCGCCGGGAAGGTGCGACCCTCGCCCTGGCCGTCCGAGCGGTGGCAGGCTGCGCAATTGTTCAGCCAGACCATGGCGCCCGGCTTCTCGACCTTGCCCTGGCGCATCGCCACCACCAAAGGATCGGGTGAGGGAGGTGCTGCGGGCGGAGTGGCGCTGGCGCCGGTTGCCGCGGGTATCGCGTGCAGATAGGTCGCCATGGCGGCCAGGTCTTCCCGGGTCATGTGCTGGGTGCTGTTGGCCACCACCTCGGCCATGGGGCCGAAGGCGGCTGTGTGGCCGTTGCGACCGGTTCGCAGGTAATCGACGATGTCCTGCTGCGACCAGGTCGCCAGGCCGGGCAGGGCGCTGTTGCGCAAGGGCTGGGCATACCAGCCGTCGATGAGCGCGCCCGAAAGGAAGTTGTCGCCAGCCTTTTCCGTCGATGCCTTTTCGGCGCCGGTATAGCCGCGCGGCGTGTGGCAGGCACTGCAATGGCCCAGGCCCTGCACCAGGTAGGCGCCGCGGTTCCATTCGGCGCTCTGGCTGGTGTCGGCCGCGTAGGCGTCGCCCTTCAGGTAGAGCATGTTCCAGCCCATCATCAGCCAGCGCATGCTGAAGGGGAACTTCAGGTCGGTGCGGGCGTTGTCCTGCCTGGCCGGCTTCACCCCTTTCTGGAAATAGGCGTACAGCGCGCCGACGTCCTCGTCCGACAGGCGGGCGAAGTTGGTGTAGGGCATGGCCGGGTAGAGGTAATGGCCGTCCCTGGCCCGTCCCTTGCGCAGGGCGCGGGTGAAGTCGTCCAGCGTGTACCGGCCGATGCCCTGGTCCGGATCGGGCGTGATATTGGTCGAGACGATGGTGCCGAAGGGTGTGTTCATCGGCAGGCCGCCCGCGAAGGGCACGCCTTGCGGCCGGGTGTGGCAGCTGATGCAGTCGCCGCTGCGGGCCAGGTATTCGCCGCGGATCACCTGCGGGTCCTGCGCCGCCGCACCGGCCGGCGGCTGGACCACCCGTTCGCCGCTGGTGGCGCCACCGGTGGTGGGCACGGGGGTCTGGGCCAGCACGCAACCGGCGGCCATCAGCAGGCCGGCCACTACGGCAGGCAGGAAGGTCCTGGAAGTAATGAAGGTTGGCATGGTGTGCTGGTCCTTCAGGCCAGGGCCGACGGGTTCTTGAGGTAACGCTCGCGGATCGCCTTGGCCGACCAGTAGGCCAGGCCGGTCACCATGCCGGTCGGGTTGTAGCCGAAGTTCTGCGGGAAGGCGCTGGCGCCCATCACGAAGACATTGGGCACGTCCCACGTCTGCAGGTAGCGGTTGACGGCGCTGGTCTCGGGGTCGGTGCCCATCACCGCGCCGCCGGTGTTGTGGGTCGACTGGTAGGGCCGTACGTCGTAGTGGTCGCCTGGCTTGCGCACGTTGACGGTGTACGACTTGGGATTCATGGCCTTGGCGATGTCGGTGCACTTGCCGGCGATGAACTGGGTCATGGCGAGGTCGTTCGCTCGCCAGTCGAAGGTCATGCGCAGCAGCGGCTGGCCGTAGGCGTCCTTGTAGGTCGGGTCGAGGTCGAGAAAGTTGTCGCGGTACGACATGACCGAGCCCTGGCTGCCGACGCTGGCGGTGTAGCGGTAGTTGTCCTTGATGGCCTTTTTCCAGCCGGCGCCCCAGGTGGGTGTGCCGGCCGGCACGGCCATCTGCTGGATCGGCCGGCCGCCGGTCGTGATGCAGTTGATGGTGGCGCCGCCGACGAACCCGAGCGGTCCGTGGTCGAAGTTGTCGCCGTCGAAATCGTCGATCACGCTGCCGCTCGCGCCGGCTCCGACGAACGGGTTCATCGGCTGGTCGTGGTCGAAGAACAGGCTGACGCCGGCGTTCAGCTGATAGGCGTAGTTGCGTCCGACCACCCCCTTGCCGGTGGCGGCGTCATAGGGCTTGCCGATGCCCGACAGCAGCATCAGCCGCACGTTGTGGAACTGGTAGGCGCACAGGATCACAAGGTCTGCCGGCTGTTCGACCTCGCGGCCCTGAGCGTCGATGTAGGTGACGCCGGTGGCCCGTTTGCCGTCGGCCGACATGTTCACTCGCGTGACATGCGACTTGGTCCGCAGCTCGAAGTTGTTCCGGTGCATCAGGGTCGGCAGCAGCGTGGTCTGCGGCGATGCCTTGGCATAGTTGTAGCAGCCGTAGCGTTCGCAGAATCCGCAAAAGTTGCACGGGCCCAGCTGCGCACCGTGCGGATTGGTATATGCCCTGGAAGCATTGGCGGCGGCCTGCGGGAACGGGTGGTAACCCATGTCTCGGGCGCAGCAGCGCGCTGTTGATGGTGGCCAGCGGCGGCAGCGGAAAGTCGTTGTTGCGGGCTCCTTCGAAAGGGTTGCCGCCCTGCTGGATCTGGCCGCGGATATTGCCGGCCCGGCCCGAGATGCCGGCGATCTTCTCGAACTGGTCGAAGAAGGGTTCCATCTCCTCGTAGGTCACGCCAAAGTCCTGCAGCTGCATTCCGGCAGGGATGAATTTCTTCCCGTAGCGTTCCTCGTACTTGCTTCGCAGCCGCAGGTCGTCGGGCAGCGGCCGCCAGTGGTGGCCGTTCCAGTGCACACCCGCGCCGCCAACGCCGTCGCCTGGCAAAAATGAACCGAGCTGGCGGTACGGCAGGGCGACGTCGCCGGCGTTGTGGCGCACGGTCACCGTCTCGCGCGCCAGGTTCTGGAAAAGCTTGCCGCGGATGCCGTAGCTCAGTTCGTCCGTGATGCGGGGATAGGCGAAATCGGGCACGGTGTCGCGCATTTCGCCGCGCTCCAGCGCCAGCACCTGCAGGCCGGCGTCGGTGAGTTCCATGCCCATGATGGCGCCGGTCCAGCCGAAGCCGACCAATACGGCGTCGACCGATGGTTTCTTGATGCTTGCCATGTGATCGATTCCTCAGCCCTGGGGGCCGGCGATGGTGACCGTGGGCAGCGGGTACTGCACGCCGGGTTTGCCGACCCAGTCGGCGAAATCGGCGCGAGCGCCCGGAAAACCGATCATTTGCCACGACACGCCGTTGCGGTTGCCGCCGTGGATCGGGTCGCTGAGGTAACCCTCCTTGGTGTTCTGCAGCAGGAAACCGAAGAAAGTCTTGGCAGCTACGTTCTCGAAGGTGATCGAGCCGGCTTCCATGCCCTTGAGCACCCCGTCCTGCTGCGCTGGGTCGAGCTGGGCGAACAGCTTGCCGTCGAAGGCGCTCTTGCAGTGCTCGTCGCAGGCGGCGATGCCGGCTCGGTAGACCTCGCGGGGCGGCATCTTGCCCTGGTAACCGAATTCGGGCGGGGCGTCGGCGAAGGGTCCCTGCATGTACCAGATGGCGGCATGGCCGAAGGCTTCGTCCATCTGGCGGTCGATGAATTCATGCGCGCCGGCTTCGATGCCGCCGGGACCGGTTTCGTCAGCCGGGATCAGTCGGGCTACCGCGGCCTGCACGAAGGCCCATTCGGGAGCGGTGAAATAGCGGGGGGTGAAGGGTGCCGCCGGGTTGGCGGATGCCGCTGGAGGCGTCGTGGAGACGTTGGCGGCGGAGGCGGGTGGAGGGGTGGGGGAGCAGCCGGCGGCGACTGCCGCTACCGGGACGATCGTGATCGATCGGCGCAGAAATCCGCGCCTCGCAGCGTCGTGAGACATGACCTTGTTCCTTGTCGACGGTGTGGGCCGTCGTTGTTATGCGTTGCAGGAAGCAAGGCCATACTACGCGCATGGCTATGTACAGATGTCGCACTTTGCAACATCTGGATGGGTCGAACGGGATCAGCGTTTACGTGCTCGGGCCGGCGCCGCGGAGGCTTTCTGGGGAGCTGCACGACCCGGTTTGGACACGCCGCGGCCCTGGGCCGCCGGACGCGATGCACCGCGCGCCGATGGCGAACCCGAAGGCGCTGCATGGGCTTGCACCGGCAGATACACCACCAGTTGCTGGCCCGACTTGAAAGTAGTGGACGGGCTGACCGAGTTCCAGTTGGCGACGTCGCTGGAAGTGACCCGATAACGCTTGGCCACCGCATCGACGTTGTCGCGCCTGCCGGCCTTGACGACGGTGCGCCGGGTGACCACTTCAGGTGCCAGCGCAAGCCGGCCCGATTCGGCCACGTCGGCATCCACGTCGTCCTGCATCTTGGCGGTGCGTGGCACCACCAGGGTGGAGCCGGCCTTGATCAGCATGCGCGGCGGAATGCCGTTGACGGTCCGCAGGTCCTGTTCGGACATGCCGGTCCTGGCCGCGGCGGCGCTGACGGACAGGGTGCTGGGCACGGTCCACGCGGTCCAGCTGGCGTACTGGCCGTCGGCATAGGCGTCGAGATTGCGGCGGAACACGGCGGCGTTGTCCCAGGGCAGCAGGATGCCGGTGGTGCCGGCGGCCAGGATGACCGGATGGCGCATCGACGGGTTGAGCGCCTTGAAGTCCTCCAGCTTGACGTCGGCCAGCCGGGCGGCCAGGGCGACGTCGATGTCGCGGGTGATTTCGACCTGCTGGAAGTAGGGGTGGTTTTCGATCAGCGGCAGTTCGGCGTTGAACATTTCCGGATGCGCCACGATGTTTTTCACCGCCTGCAGCTTGGGCACGTACATACGCGTTTCGTTGGGCATGGTGATGTCTTCGTAGCCCACCGGAAGGCCTGCCTTCTGGTTCTTGGCGATGGCTCGGCCGACGCTGCCTTCTCCCCAGTTGTAGGCGGCCAGGGCCAGTTGCCAGTCACCGAACATGCCATAGAGGCGCTGCAGGTAGTCCAGCGCGGCGCGGGTCGAAGCGAGCACGTCGCGGCGGTCGTCGCGGAACATGTTCTGCTTGAGCTGGTAGTCGTTGCCGGTTGCCGGCATGAACTGCCACATGCCGGCGGCCTTGGCGCTGGACACTGCCTGCGGGTTGAAGGCACTCTCGATGTAGGGCAGCAGGGCGAGTTCGGTCGGCATGCCGCGCCGCTCGAGTTCTTCGACGATGTGGAACAGGTACTTGCTGGAGCGCTCCGTCATGCGCTGGATGTAGTCCGGCCGGGTGGCGTACCACTGCTCGCGATCGTGCACCAGGTCGTTGTCCAGGTCGGGCATGGCGAAACCGCGGCGGATGCGTTCCCACAGATCGGCCGGCGGGGCCAGCGGGGCCACGGTGCGGCTGCGCAGGTTGGCTTCGGCGATGGGGCGGAGTGCGCCGGTAGGGTAGACCGGGGCGCGGGCAGTCGGTGCCGAGGCGGTGGCCCCCGCGCTGGCGGCGGCCTTGGATGCGGCGGACGGATCGCCCGGTGCCGCACAGCCTGAGAGTAGCAATGCGCCGAGGGTGAGCCAGAGGGCCGGGAACAGCTTGTTCATCGGTATTCGTTCTTCCATTGCCGCAGGGCGGCAAAAACGCCGACCTCGTCGCGTTCGCTGACGGGGTCGGTAGGGGCGAGGCGTCGAACCGCGTCGATCACGTTGCGGGTCCGGCTGCGCAGGAATGGGTTGACCGCCCGTTCGGTCCGCAGTTCGGACGGCAGGGTGGGCCGGCCTTCGGAACGCAGCGCCTGGCAGCGTGCGGTGTAGTCGGCCAGGGCGGTATTGTGAGGCTCCACGGCCTGGGCGAACTTCAGGTTCGCCATCGTGTATTCGTGGCCACAGCAGAGACGGGTGTTGCCGGGCAGTGCGGCCAGGGTGTCCAGCGAGTGCAGCATCTGCGCGGGCGTGCCCTCGAAGAGGCGGCCGCAGCCTCCCGAAAACAGGGTGTCGCCGCTGAACAGCAGCGGGGTTCCACCTGCGTCCGGACAGAAGAAGGCGATATGACCTGCGGTGTGGCCGGGTACGTCGATCACTCGGAAGCTGATGCCCAGCGCGGTGACCGTGTCGCGGCCGGAAACCCGTTCGGCTGGCTCGGGCACCGCCTCGGCGGCCGGACCGATGACACGGCATCCGGTGGCAGCCCGTAATTCGGCGACGCCACCGGTGTGGTCCGCGTGGTGGTGGGTGACTAGAATTGCCTCAAGTTGAAGGCCGTCGGCCTGCAGCGCCGCAAAAACCGGCGCTGCTTCGCCGGGGTCGACCACCACGGCCCGCTGCGCGTCACGCAGCATCCAGATGTAGTTGTCGGAAAAAGCGGGCAGCGGTAGCAAGACCATGAGCAGCGAAATTATAGATTTGGACTCCTGGTTCGCCACACCGGCGGGCCGGTATCTGCTGGACTGGGAGCGGGCGCGGTTCGACGCGGCGGTAGACGACATTTTCGGCTATCACGGCGTCCAGCTGGGTTTGTCGGCTCTGGACGGGCTGGGGTCGAGCCGGGTAAGGCGCCGCTGGCTGGCTGCCGGCAGCTACGACCTCGCGCTGACGGAGGCACGCCAGATCACGCCGCGCCACGCGCTGGTCACCGATTTCTCGGCCTTGCCTTTCGCGTCGGGCAGCCTGGATCTCGTGCTGATGCCGCACACCCTCGACCTCTCCGCCGACCCGCATGCCGCGTTGCGCGAAGCCGAAAGGGTGCTGGTGCCGGAAGGCAAGCTGGTCATCAGCGGTTTCAATCCGAACAGTCTCTGGGGCATGAAACAACGACGGGCCCGGCTTCTGCGGACCCTGCGGCTGGGCGGTTTCGGCCTGGGTGATGCATTCATTCCGGACGACTTCGACAGCATCGGCTACTGGCGGCTGCGCGACTGGTTGCGGCTTCTGTCCTTCGAGGTGGAATCGGGCCGCTTCGGCTGTTTCCGCCCCGCGGTTCGCAGCCAGGCCTGGCTGGACCGCACCGGCTGGCTCGACGTCGCCGGCGAGCGCTGGTGGCCGATCTTCGGTGCGGCCTATTTTGTCGTCGCCACCAAACGGGTCGCCGGCATGCGGCTGCTGGCGCCGGCCTGGAAAGCCCGCTCGTCGCGCAAGGAACCCGCCGCCGTGCCGGTGGCAGGGCGCGACAATGCGGCCCGGCGTGTGCCGTCGCCGGTCCCGGCGCCGCGGCCCGCGTCTTCTCCCGACACGTGACGAAGAGCTTTTCGTGAACCAAGTAGATATTTATACCGACGGCGCCTGCAAGGGCAATCCCGGCCCGGGCGGCTGGGGCGTGCTGATGAAGTCAGGCGACCTGCAGAAGGAACTGTTCGGCGGCGAAAAACTCACCACCAACAACCGCATGGAAATGATGGCGGTGATCCAGGGCCTGTCGGCCCTCAAGAAGCCGTGCAGGGTGACGCTCTATATCGACAGCCAGTACGTGCTGAAGGGCATCACCGAATGGGTGAAGGGCTGGAAGGCACGCGGCTGGCGCACCGCCAGCAAGGAACCCGTGAAGAACGTGGAACTGTGGCAGCAGCTCGATCAGCTGGTGGCCACCTGCGGCCATACCATCGAATGGAAATGGGTGCGCGGCCACAACGGCGACCCTGGCAACGAGCGGGCGGATGCCCTGGCCAACCGCGGCGTCGACATGGCCCTTGGCCGGCTTTGAATCCTTGCATCAGCCCTGACGCGCCGGCAGCGCTTCCAGGTCTTCGTGTGTGTTGGCGTTGGCAAAGGCCGAGGTGTCGTCGAACACCACCATGGCACAGCCGCAGCGTTCAGCCCAGCGCCGGACCCGGCGTTCGTCATGCGCCAGCGCCTGCTCCAGCGGATCCCGCAGCGAACGCCGTACCAGCATGAAAACGGGCTGCGGGTCGAAGCCGTCGCGGCGGGCGGTCGCAGCCATGGCGATGGGTTTGCCGGTTTCTTCGGCGCCGTACATCAACCGCGCCACGAGGTCGGCCGGAAACAGCGGGCTGTCGCAGGGCACGGTGACCAGCCAGTCGGTCGTGCAATGGGTCAGGCCGGCGAGCAGGCCAGCGAGCGGACCGTGAAAACGATCGTCGGCATCGGGCCAGACGGGCACCTGCCAGTCCATATAGATCGCGGTGTTTCGGTTCGCATTGATGGCGATGGCGCCCACCTGGGGCTGCAGGCGCCGCAGGGCATGCCGCGCCAGCGGTACGCCCTGCCATTCGACCAGTCCCTTGTCGGCACCGGACATCCGGCTGCCCCGGCCGCCGGCCAGCACCAGACCGGTGATGTCGGCCGGCGTCATCCGCCGATGTAGCTCATCTCGACCCGTTTGCCGCTGCTGCCGGCCGATTCCGCGGGCAGGCTGGCGCGCAGTTCCGAATAGCGGTCCTCCCGGCCCTGCCAGATGCCGGCGACGGCGGCGGCCAGTTCGTCGTCGGTGCCGCCGGCCCGCAGCAAGGAGCGCAGGTCGTGGCCGTTGCGGCCGAACAGGCAGAGGTAGAGCCGGCCGTCGGTAGACAGTCGGGCGCGATTGCAGTCGCCGCAGAAGGCCTGTGTCACGCTGCTGATGAAACCGACCTCGCCGAGGCTCGCGTCGGGCCGTCCGTTGGCATCGGCATAGGCCCAGCGGACGGCGGTTTCACCAGGTGCCGAAGCAGCCAGCGGCACCAGTGGCAACTCTGCGCGCAACAGGGCCAGCACATCGGACGACGGCAGGACTTCGTGCATGCGCCAGCCGTTGGTGGCGCCGACATCCATGTATTCGATGAACCGCAGGGCCACGCCGGTACCGCGGAAATGCCGGGCCATCGGCAGGATCTGATCGTCGTTGGTCCCGCGCTTCACCACCATGTTGACCTTGACCGGACCCAGTCCTGCCCGCAGGGCGGCGTCGATGCCGTGAAGGACGTCGGAGACCGGAAAATCGACATCGTTCATGGCCCGGAATACCGCGTCGTCCAGGCCGTCGAGGCTGACGGTGACGCGGTTCAGGCCCGCGTCCTTCAATGATTGCGCCTTGCGGGCAAGCAGAGAGGCGTTGGTGGTCAGGGTGAGGTCGGGAGGGGTGCCATCGACCGTGCGCAGGCGGGCCAGCTGTTCGACCAGCGATTCGAGATTGCGCCGCAGCAGCGGCTCGCCTCCGGTCAGCCGGAGTTTTCTGACGCCTTGCGCGACGAACACGGCCGCCAGCCTGGCAATTTCCTCGAAGTTCAGCAAAGCCGATTGCGGCAGGTAGGGGTAGTCCTTGCCGAAGACTTCCTTGGGCATGCAATAGCTGCAGCGGAAATTGCAGCGGTCGGTCACGCTGATGCGGAGGTCCCGCAGTGGACGACCAAGCCGGTCGATCAACTGGCCATCCGGCCTGCCGACCGGCAGCGCCGGCGTCAGACGACGCAGGTCCAGCAGGGGTATGGTCCGGGTGGCGGCGTTGGGCATGCCCCGATTGTCGCCCGGCCGCAGATCCATTTGGTGATGGGCCGTTACACACACTCTAACGATGCGATAGAGACTGTCTTTTCATCTCACGGTCATAGCCGTGTATAAATGAAAGTGAAACTCATTCAAAGGAATTATCGATGGCCTTCAGCCTGCCCCCGCTGCCTTATGCCTATACCGCGCTCGAACCGAATATCGACGCGCAGACGATGGAAATCCATTACACCAAGCACCACCAGACTTATGTCAACAACCTGAACGCGGCGCTGAAAGACACGCCTCACGAAGGAAAGTCGATCGAGGAACTGGTGTCCGGCGTGGAGCAACTGCCCGAAGCGCTGCGTGCGCCGGTACGCAACAACGGCGGCGGCCACTACAACCACAGCCTTTTCTGGACAGTGATGGCGCCGGGCGGTCCGACTGCCCCGGAAGGCGATCTGGCCAAGGCCATCGAATCCGACCTCGGCGGCATCGAGAAATTCAAGGAGGCGTTCACCAAGGCGGCTCTGACACGTTTCGGCAGCGGCTGGGCATGGCTGGCGGTCGACAGGTCAGGAAAGCTCGTGGTCGAAAGCAGCGCCAACCAGGACAGCCCGCTGATGACCGGCATCGGTTCCGGCAACACCCCGATCCTGGGACTGGACGTCTGGGAACACGCGTATTACCTCAAGTACCAGAATCGCCGGCCTGACTACATCGCGGCGTTCTACAACGTGGTGAACTGGCCCGAAGTGGCGCGCCGGTATGCCGCCGCCCGAGGCTGATCGCCTGACGAGCCTGGATCGCGCCCGTGCGGCGCGGTCGCCTCGCGGCTGGCTGGGCATGTTCATCCTGTTGGTCGGTGGCGTCGCCGTCTGTGCGCAGGGCTGGCAACTGGTCACCACCCACGAAGTGGTGCGCAACGCATTCGTGGGCGGCATGGTTGCGGCGCTGGCGACCGCGTTGGGTACGGTGCCGGTGCTGTTCTCGCAGCGGCTTTCCGAACGGACGCAGGACACCCTGTTCGGCTTCGGTGCCGGCGTGATGCTGGCGGCCAGCGCGTTTTCGCTGATCATCCCGGGCATCGCGGTGGCGAAGGAGTCCGGGATGGGTCCGTGGAGTGCCGGCGGGATAGTCGGCGTCTCGATTCTCCTGGGAGGTCTTGCCTTGTTGGTCACCGAGCGGTTGGTGCCGCACGAGCATTTCATCAAGGGAGTCGAAGGCCAGACCGCGCATACCTTGCGTCGATCCTGGCTTTTCGTCTTTGCGATCGCCCTGCACAACCTGCCCGAAGGCCTGGCCATCGGGGTGGGTTTCGCAGGCACCGATCCGCTGCGTGCCAGCGCGCTCGCCACGGGCATCGCGATTCAGGATCTGCCGGAAGGCCTGGTGGTGGCGGTGGCGCTGCTGGCTGCGGGATACAAACGGGGCCTGGCCGTCGGCGTCGGAATGGCGTCGGGGCTGATCGAGCCGGTAGGCGCGTTGGCAGGTGCCGCGGTGATCGAATATTCGCGCGGACTGCTGCCCTGGGGCCTGGGTTTTGCCGGTGGCGCCATGCTGTTTGTCATCAGCCACGAGATCATCCCCGAGTCGCACCGAAAGGGGCACGAAGCCTGGGCGACCGGTGGCCTGATGATCGGTTTTGTCTTGATGATGCTGCTGGACACCGCGCTGGGCTGATTCGCCACGGGGTGCTGGCTACAATGCCGGCGCCTGTTCCGCGCCTTGCGCGGCCCTGAAACAACAACATCCTGCTGACCGATCCATGGCCTTCGACAAAGTTTCCCCTGGCAAGAATCCCCCCGACGTTTTCAACGTCGTCATCGAGATCTCGGCGAACGCCGACCCGGTCAAGTACGAGGTCGACAAGGACTCCGGCTGCGTGTTCGTCGACCGTTTCCTGTCGACCGCCATGCACTACCCGACCAACTACGGATATGTGCCGCAGACCCTGTCGGGTGACGGCGATCCGGTCGACGTGCTGGTGATGACCCCGTTCCCGCTGCCGCCTGGCGTCGTGGTGCCTTGCCGTGCCATCGGCATCCTGAAGATGGAAGACGAAGCCGGCGTGGACGGCAAGGTGCTGGCCGTGCCGACGACCAAGATCCTGCCGCTGTACGAGCAGTACCAGAAGCCGGAAGACCTGCACCCGATCCTGCTGAAGCAGATCAGCCACTTCTTCGAGCACTACAAGGACCTCGAAGCCGGTAAATGGGTGAAGGTCCTGGGTTGGGAAGGCAAGGATGCGGCCCACCGGGAAATCCTGGAAGGCATCGCCAATTACAAAAAGGCCTGACCGCTTCACCGGGCGCCTGAAACAGGAAGGAGCCTCGCGGCTCCTTTTTTCATCGTGTGTCGTGGCGAAAAGGCGAGCGTTCTTCCAGGTGTTCCATGTAGTTTGCGATGCCTGCGCCCTCGCGTTCCAGGAAACGTTCGACCGCCTCCGAGAAATCCGGCCTGGCCAGCCAGTGCGCACTGGTGGTCGATACCGGCATCAGGGCCCGCGCCATCTTGTGTTCGCCCTGCGCACCGCCTTCGAACCGCGAGATGCCGCGGGCGATACACCACTCCAGCGGCTGGTAATAACAAGCCTCGAAGTGCAGGCAGTCGACCCTTTCCAGCGCGCCCCAATAGCGACCGTAAGCCACTTTTTCGTCGGCCGTCTGCTGAACCGCGATCAGGCTGCACGCGATCGGCGCACCAGCACGCTCGGCGATGAACAGCAACCAGTTTTCCGGCATGTCGGACTGCATGCGCCGGAAGAACTCACGGGTAAGGTAAGGCGCGTTGCCATGTTCAAGATAGGTGCGTTCGTAGCACCGATAGAAAAAGTCCCAGTCTGTATCGGTGATTTCGCTGCCCTGAATGTGGCGGAAAGCCACGCCGGCGTCGGCCACCTTGCGGCGCTCCTGCCGGATCTTCTTGCGTTTTTCCTGTGCCAGTCCGACCAGGAAACCATCGAAATCGGCGTATGGCTCGGGCGCCCGGTTGCGCCAGTGGAACTGCACGGTGTGGCGCAGCATCAAGCCGGCTTCGCGGCAGGCATCGATGTCATGTTCTGCCGCGAACAGCAGATGCAGCGACGACAGGCCCTGCGCTTCGCACCATGCGACCACGGCCTTTACCAGCCGCACCCGCGTTTCGTGGTCACGCGCCAGGAGGCGGGCGCCGGGCACCGGCGTGAAAGGCGCGGCCACGATGGCCTTGGGGTAGTACTCCAGTCCGTGTTCCGCATAGGCGTTGGCCCAGGCCCAATCGAACACATATTCGCCGTAGGAGTGGGACTTTAGGTACAGCGCGCAGGCGCCTTCCAACGTGTCTCCGTCCATCAGCGTGATGAAGGCCGGTGCCCAGCCGGTGCGGGTGGTAGCGCTGCCGCTGCTGTGCATGGCGAGCAGATAGGCATGGCGCATGAACGGACTCGGTTGCGCCTGTTGCGCCAGCAAGGCGTCCCATCGCGCCGGGTCGATGGATGCAGGATCTGTATGAACCCTGATGGTGATGTCGGCCTGCTTTTTCTTCACGCTGCGTTACCCTTGGTCAAAATTGCCGCAAATCCCGAAGACTCCATATCAGGAATTGACCATGAAACTCATCACCGCCGTCATCAAGCCGTTCAAGCTGGAAGAAGTGCGCGAATCCCTGGCCGCTTGCGGCGTCAGCGGTCTGACCGTAACCGAGGTCAAGGGTTTTGGCCGACAGAAGGGGCATACCGAGCTTTACCGCGGTGCGGAGTACGAAGTGGATTTTCTGCCCAAGATGAAGATCGAGGTCGTCGTGGCCGACGGCGATACGGCGCGTTGTGTCGAGGCCATCGTCATCGCAGCACGGACCGGCAAGATCGGCGACGGCAAGATCTTTGTCACCTCGGTCGAAAAGGCGGTGCGGATCCGCACCGGCGAGGAAGACGACTCGGCCGTCTGACCCTCAGGTTCAGATGACGTCGCGCAGCGGCACGGCGTTGCCGTGGCTGTGCCGCATGCCTGCGACCATGGCTGTCAGCAGAGCCGTCACATCGGTGTCCACCTGAAGCAATTGCTCGGTTCCTTCCCACATGAAGCCGGTCGCCACCGACTGCTTCATGAAGGCCAGCAGACCGTCGTAATAACCGGCCACATTAAGCAGGCCCAGCGGTTTGGCGTGATAACCCAGCTGGTGCCAGGTCCAGACTTCGAACAGTTCCTCGAAAGTGCCGATGCCGCCGGGCAGGGCCAGGAAGCCGTCCGAACGTTCGGCCATCATGGCCTTGCGTTCGTGCATGTTCGAGACGATATGCAGCTCGTCGCAGCGGTGGTTCGCTGCTTCCCGGTCGACCAGGCTTTGCGGGATCACCCCGATCACCCGGCCGCCGGCCCCCTGCGTGGCATCGGCCACCTGACCCATCAGGCCCGCGTGGCCGCCGCCGTATACCAGCTGGCCGCCGGCCGCGCCGATCCATCGCCCGACGGAGCGCGCAGCCTCGGCAAAACTCGGGTCGTTGCCTTCGCGGGATCCGCAATAGACACACAAGGAAAACTTCGGTTGGGTCGACGGGTTCATCGCAAAAGAGTCAGCTGAAACGATGGAACAGTGCGCCGGCCCACAGGCCGCCACACAGGATTAGCGAAAGCAGCACCGCTGCGCTGCCCATGTCCTTGGCCTGTTTGGACATGGCATGCCAGTCGGGACCGATGCGGTCTATGGCGGCCTCGATGCCGGTATTGAGCAGCTCGACGATCATCACCAGCAGCACCGAGCCGGCAAGCGTGCCGATTTCCATCCAGTTGTCGCCCAGCCAGAAAGCGGCGGGCAGCATGACGATGGCAGCCAGTACTTCGGCGCGGAATGCGGCCTCGCTCCAGCCGGCCCGAAGGCCGTCCACCGAGTATCTGAAGGCGTGCCAGAGGCGATCCAAGCCTCGGCGGGATTTCTGTGCGTTGGTGGCTTCGCGCAAGGATGTCGCGCCATGATTCTTTGATGAGCTGTCTTGCATCGGCAATTATTTTCGGCGAGGAACGGAAGGGCGCCAGGTAACCAGCCTGGTGCCGGCGAGCGCGTCGTGCAGGAACTGCTTTTGCAAATGCAGTCGGCTCGCGAGCCCCCAGAAAATCACCCAGCCGATGAGCAGAACGGCCGTTTCCCTGCCGGACGCAGACAGGAGCATGGATGCCGCCAGGGGCGGCAGGAACCACAGCCAGGCCAGCAGGTAACGCAGCAGGCAGCGGGCTTGGCTGACTGCGTCTCCATTGCGGTCGACCAGTCGGATATGCCAGGTCTTCATGGCTAGCGTCTGGCCCCTGGTCCAGAACCAGACGAAATAGATACCCAGTACGACGAACAGGAAAGCCATCAGCGGATGGCGATTGTCCAGCGCATTGCGGGTCTGACTGAGGCTGCTGAACAGGTAGCCCGAAATAAACACCACTCCGAACAGGAGCACGCCTTCATAGAGCCAGCAGGCCATCCTGCGTCCGAGCGCGGGCGCCTGCATGTCGACGATGGACGTTGCGGCCGCTGGGTGCGCCACAGGTGCTGAAGGCTGGAAGTCTGGAGTCATCGGTCTGCGAGCTCTGCGAAGGGCGGAGCAGCATGTCCGAAACCAAGGGCTCAGGGCGCCTGGAAATGCTGCGGAAGAAGCGTATTGTGATCGACGGCCGAAGCCGGTACGCCCACCCGCGGCGAACTGCGGGGATCGCCGCCAGCCGGCACCAGCTTGATCATTTCCGGGCCACGGTTCAGCTTGGCAGGTGCGGCGACGCCGGGGCGCTTGGGCGCGGTCGATGACGCCAGCTTTCCGCGCTGCTCGTCGCTCAGTGCCTGGTAGGCCTCCCAGCGGGCCTTCTTTTCATCGACATTCACCTTGCGGGCTTCGGCGTAGTTCAGCCGGGCCTGGTCACGCTCGACAGTGCTCAGTCCGGCCCATGCGCTCATGCGACCGTGCATCTTGGATTGCTCTTCGGCTGACCAGTTGTCGAAATTTCGCGAGATGGCGATCCACTTGCGTTTGTGGTTTTCGGTCAGGGTGTCCCAGTGTGGATGGAGCGGAGCCAGTGCCTGCCGCTGACCTGCCGTCAACTCGCCCCAGGCCGGGCGTGTGGCGGGTGCCATCGAGGGCGAGGAGGCGCTGGATGGAGCCGAAGTGGCCGGCCCCTTTGCCGACATGCGAGCCTGCGCGCAGACGCCCGTGACAAGCCCCGCCATCGCCGACAGCAGCAGGGCTTGCCATATGCGGCTTTGGAGGTGGCCGCTGGCGGCCTTGGCAAGTTGGAACATGTGACCTGGCGATATCAAGGGCGCTTCGGCTCAGCGGTCCTGGGACTGAAGACCGTTCTTCAGGAATTCGATAAAACCGGGGTCGGTATAGGCGGAAGGCGGAAGGTCGTCAGTCAGCAGGTCCGAATCCACTTCAGCCAGTTCACGAAGCCGGTTGTCCGTCTGGACCACGTGGATGGTGACCAGGCCGGCAACCAGGGCGAGCAAGGGAAGTGCCGATGCCATGCGACCCCAGAACCCTGGACCTCGGCCGCCACCCATGCTGAGCGTTGCGGTACCCGACGTCTGGCCGAACACGGCCGCTGCCGTGTGTGCACGAACATTGGCCACCTTGCGGCGGCTCATGGCGTGCAGGCGAATGGCCTTGAGGCGCGCGCCGATGTCGTGTGGCAGCGTGCGTGAGCCGGCTTCAAGGCGTGCGGCCACACGTTCGCCAAATTCGTCTTGCAGCTGGTCCTGGGTAATGTCGATAGAGCGGTTCATAGTTGTATTCCCTTGGCTTTCAGCGCGGCGGCCAGCGCTCGCACAGCGCGGGAGCAATGCGTCTTGACGCTGCCTTCGGAGCAGCCCATGGCGGCAGCTGTCTCTGCAACGTCCATTTCCTCCCAGTAACGCATCAGGAAAGCCTCGCGTTGACGCGTTGGCAGCTCTTGTATCTGTATTTCGATCTGGTGGAGGATTTCGCCGCGGCTCGTGCTGTCTTCGGCACTTTCCGTGCGTTGGCTTCCGTCGTTGACGACCAGCGCTTCGAGCAGGTCGAAACCGTCGTCTTCGCCGCCGCTGTCGAAGTCGCTCATGTTGGAGAACAGGGCGTTGCGGGTCTTCTGGCGGCGGAACCAGTCGAGCGTGCAATTCGACAGGATGCGCTGGAACAGCATGGGCAGTTCATCGGCTGGCCGGTCGCCGTAGTGTTCGGCCAGGCGCAGCATGCTGTCCTGCACGATGTCGAGCGCGGCCTCCTGGTCGCGCACGTGGTAGACCGAGCGTTTGAAGGCCCGGGTTTCGACGCTCTGCAAGAAATCAGCGAGTTCTTTTTCGGAAGCCAAAGTGGGGAAACTTGTTTGCGCCGGTAAGGCGGCATGAGGTTCGGCGCGCGCCTATTATTCCATCAGGGAAATATTTATGCGCGGCGGAGCTGCATCTTCATCGACCGATGCAATAATGCGCGTTGCAACTCAAACAGCAAACGGGTTTCGGTTCGGCACGTTACATCGCGCCCATGGCCGCTAGCCCAAAGTTCCGACGCAGCCTCACAAGGGTCTTGCGAAGGAGCACCCAAGGTTTTTCGTCAGAGAAAATCTCAAAGGTTCATCATGGAAATCTCCAAGGCCGAAATCATTTCGGCAGCTGCCGCCGCAGCGCAATCCCCCGAATCCATCGAGCTCATGGGCTCCGAAGTGCTGATGAAGGCGCTGGCCGCCGAAGGCACTGAATTCGTCTGGGGGTATCCGGGCGGCGCGGTGTTGTACATCTACGACGCCCTCTACAAACAAGATTCCATTCAGCATGTGCTGGTGCGCCACGAGCAGGCGGCGGTACACGCGGCCGACGGTTATGCCCGTGCCACCGGCAACGTCGGCGTGGCGCTGGTCACCTCCGGCCCTGGGCTGACCAATGCGGTCACCGGCATCGCCACCGCGTATATGGACTCGATCCCGATGGTGATCATCAGCGGCCAGGTGCCGACTGCTGCCATCGGTCAGGACGCCTTCCAGGAATGCGACACGGTCGGCATCACCCGCCCGATCGTGAAGCACAACTTCCTCGTCAAGGATCCGCGCGATATCGCGATGACGATGAAGAAGGCGTTCCACATCGCCCGCACCGGCAGGCCCGGCCCGGTGGTGGTCGATATCCCCAAGGACGTCTCCTTCAAGAAGACCCTGTACACCGGCTATCCGCAAACCGTGGAAATGCGGTCGTACAACCCGGTCAAGAAGGGTCATGGCGGACAGATCCGCAAGGCGCTTCAGTTGCTGCTGACCGCCAAGCGCCCCTATATCTACACCGGCGGCGGCGTGTTGCTGAGCAATGCGTCGCAAGAATTGCGGACGCTGGTCGACCTGCTGGGTTACCCCGTCACCAACACGCTGATGGGCCTGGGCGCCTATCCTGCGTCCGATCCCAAGTTCCTCGGCATGCTAGGCATGCACGGCACCTGGGAAGCCAACAACGCCATGCAGCATTGCGACGTGCTGCTGGCGGTCGGCGCGCGTTTCGATGACCGGGTCATCGGCAACGTCAAGCACTTCGCTCAGAACGAACGCAAGATCATCCACATCGACATCGACCCTTCTTCCATCTCGAAGCGGGTGAAGGTCGACGTGCCCATCGTCGGCGACGTGAAAGACGTGCTGACCGAATTGATCACCATGATCAAGGAGTCGCCGATCAAACCCGACGGTCAGTCCCTGCAGGCCTGGTGGAAGACCATCGAGGAATGGCGTGGCCGCGACTGCATGGCCTATAGCCTGGGTGACGGCGACGTCATCAAGCCCCAGTACGTGGTCGAGACGCTCTGGGAAATGACCAAGGACGTCGACACCTACATCACTTCCGATGTAGGTCAGCACCAGATGTGGGCGGCGCAGTATTACCGCTTCGACAAACCCAACCGCTGGATCAACTCCGGCGGTCTGGGAACCATGGGCGTGGGCATTCCCTACGCCATGGGCGTCAAGATGGCCAAGCCCGATTCGGAGGTGTTCTGCATCACAGGTGAAGGTTCGGTGCAGATGTGCATCCAGGAGCTTTCCACCTGCCTGCAATACAACACGCCGATCAAGATCTGTGCGCTGAACAATCGTTACCTGGGCATGGTGAGGCAGTGGCAGGAGATCGAATATTCCGGCCGCTATAGCCACAGCTACATGGACGCGCTGCCCAACTTCGTGAAGCTTGCCGAGGCCTATGGCCACGTCGGTCTGCTGATCGAGCATCCACGTGACGTGGAGCCCGCGCTGCGTGAAGCGCGTCGACTGAAGGACCGTACGGTGTTCATGGACTTCCGTACCGACCCCACTGAGAACGTATTTCCGATGGTGCAGGCAGGCAAGGGCATCACCGAGATGCTGCTCGGCAGCGAAGACCTTTAAGCCTTCGAGGGGGGCCGTTTTCGCTGCCCCTGCTTTTCACCCAACTGAAGAATCTATTGCTCGCCGAGCCTGCGCATTACCGTGCGCAGGGGAGGGCGGCGAAAAGAGGAATCGCACATGAAACACATCATTGCCGTGCTGCTCGAAAACGAGCCTGGTGCACTTTCCCGCGTGGTGGGCCTTTTCTCGGCCCGGGGCTACAACATCGAGTCGCTGACGGTGGCGCCGACCGAGGATCCCAGCCTTTCGCGCATGACCATCCAGACCGCGGGTTCGGAGGACGTGATCGAGCAGATCACCAAACACCTGAACCGCCTGATCGAAGTGGTGAAGGTGGTCGACCTGACCGAGGGCGCCTATACCGAGCGTGAACTGATGATGGTCAAGGTGCGGGCGGTGGGCAAGGAGCGCGAGGAGATGAAGCGCCTGGCCGACATCTTCCGCGGGCGGATCATCGACGTCACCGACAAAAGCTACACCATCGAACTCACCGGCGACCAGTCCAAGAACGACGCCTTCCTGCATGCGGTCGAACGCAGCGCCATCATGGAAACCGTCCGTACTGGCGCCAGCGGCATCGGCCGCGGCGAACGGGTGTTGCGCGTCTAGTCCCCTGTTTCTTATTTCCGCCCGGGCTTCGACAGGCTCGGCATGGGCGGATTGTGTCCGGCGATCTTGCTTTTTCGCATTCGCCCCGAGCCTGTCGATGGGCGTTTTCGCCAACCAGAACCCAATCCAAACGGAGCTACCAGCATGAAAGTTTTCTACGACAAAGACGCGGACATCAGCCTGATCAAGGGCAAGACCGTCGCCATCATCGGCTACGGTTCGCAAGGTCACGCACATGCGCAGAACCTGAACGACAGCGGCGTGAAGGTCGTGGTTGGCTTGCGCAAGGGCGGTGCTTCGTGGGACAAGGTCGGCAAGGCCGGCCTGCAGGTCGCCGAAGTCGCAGAAGCCGTCAAGGCCGCCGACGTCGTCATGATCCTGCTGCCCGACGAACAGATCGCCAACGTCTACAAGAACGACGTCGAACCCAACATCAAGCAGGGCGCTTCGCTGGTGTTCGCCCACGGCTTCAACGTGCACTACGGTTTCGTGCAGGCCCGTGCCGACCTGGACGTCTGGATGGTCGCCCCCAAGGCTCCCGGCCACACCGTGCGCGGCACCTATGCCCAAGGCGGCGGCGTGCCCCATCTGGTGGCGGTCCACCAGGACAAGTCGGGCAAGGCCCGCGACCTGGCCCTGTCTTACGCTGCAGCCAACGGTGGCGGCAAGGCCGGCATCATCGAGACCAACTTCCGCGAAGAAACCGAAACCGACCTGTTCGGCGAACAGGCGGTTCTGTGCGGCGGCACCGTCGAGCTGATCAAGGCTGGTTTCGAAACCCTGGTGGAAGCCGGATACGCACCCGAAATGGCGTACTTCGAATGCCTGCACGAACTGAAGCTGATCGTTGACCTGATCTATGAAGGCGGGATCGCCAACATGAACTACTCGATCTCGAACAACGCCGAATATGGTGAATACGTCACCGGCCCGCGCATCGTGACGGAAGAGACCAAGAAGGCCATGAAGCAGTGCCTGAAGGACATCCAGACCGGTGAATACGCCAAGAGCTTTGTGCTCGAGGCCGTGGCCGGCCAACCGACCCTGATCAGCCGTCGTCGGCTGGGCGCCGAGCACCAGATCGAGCAAGTCGGCGCCAAGCTGCGCGCCATGATGCCCTGGATCGCCAAGAACAAGCTGGTCGACCAGACCCGCAACTAAGACGCCTTCCCGGGTCATGACAGGGGCCATCGCGCAGGCGGTGGCCCCTGTTTTTTTCTGTGACGAAACAGGCCGGTGGCTACACTGCCGGTTCGAGAAATATGACAGGGCCGCCGGACATCACGCGCGCCCGGAGGAAAAAAATGGCACAACTTCCGCAAGGCCCTCAGGGGACGAACGAAACCCCGGACGGCGTCGTCGTACGCAAGCGCCGCAAGGGCATCTACATATTGCCCAACCTGTTCACGGTCGCAGCCCTGTTTGGCGGTTTCTATGCCATCGTGATGGCGATGGACGGCCGTTTCGACATGGCTGCCGCAGGGGTTTTCGTCGCGATGGTGCTCGACAGCCTGGACGGCCGTGTCGCCCGCATGACCAATACGCAGAGCGCGTTCGGCGAACAGATGGATTCTTTATCCGACATGGTGTCGTTCGGTGCGGCGCCTGCGCTCATCGCGTACGAGTGGGCCTTGCGGGACATCGGCCGCTGGGGCTGGATCGCCGCCTTCGTCTACTGCGCCTGTGCTGCACTGCGACTGGCACGCTTCAACGTCAACACGGCCGTCGTCGACAAACGCTATTTCCAGGGTCTTCCGTCTCCGGCTGCCGCTGCACTGGTGACCGGTTTCATCTGGCTGCTGAACGAGAACAGCGTGCGCGGCGAAGGCAACGAATGGGTCAGCTGGGGCTTCATCGTCTGGTCGGCTTTTGCCTTCACCCTCTATGCTGGCCTGACGATGGTCACCAACGTGCCGTTCTACAGCTTCAAGGACCTGCGCATGAAACGCAGCGTCCCGTTCGCGGCCGTGGTGCTGGTGGTGCTGGTCATCGCCGTCATCAACATCCATCCGCCGGCTGTGCTGTTCGGAACCTTCGTGTTGTACGGGCTGAGCGGTTATGTGGTCTATGCGCTGCGCCGCTTCCGCGGCCAGCAGACCAGTGTCATCAGCACGTCGACCGACGAGCCGGACGAGCGCGGCTGGCACCGTTAAAAGCGTTGCCAGCTTCCGCAACCCTGTGATAAATTGCGCAGCATGAACGCACTTTCGTTTTCCCTACTAGCTCTGCCTCACGGGCAGAGACGGTAACGCGCGCGCGCTTTCACCCCACTCCACGGCCCGTATGCTCCAGCAACGGGCCGTTTTGTATTCTGGGAGTTGCTGGGTAATCCAAATCATCCAAAAGAGATCGCCATGTTGCAGCAACCCGCATCGAAATATCGTTCCTTTCCCGCAGTCGGTCTGAAGGATCGCACCTGGCCCGACCAGATCGTGTCCAGGCCGCCGGTCTGGTGCAGCGTCGACCTGCGGGACGGCAACCAGGCGCTGATCGAACCGATGGATGTGGCCCGCAAGATGCGGATGTTCGAAACCCTGGTGGCCATCGGCTTCAAGGAAATCGAAGTCGGTTTTCCTTCCGCCTCGCAGATTGAATTCGACTTCCTGCGCATGCTGATCGAAGAGAACCGAATTCCGGACGACGTCACCATCCAGGTGCTGACGCAGGCACGCGAGCCGCTTATCCGCCGCACTTTCGAAGCCCTGCAGGGCGCGCCGCGCGCCATCGTTCACCTCTACAACGCCACTGCACCGGTCATGCGCCGTGTGGTGCTGAACATGAGCGAAGACCAGATCATCGACCTGGCCGTGACCAACGCGCGCTTGTTCAAGGAACTTGCCGCCGAACAGCCGGCCACGCAGTGGACCTTCCAGTATTCGCCGGAGATGTATTCCAACACCGAACTGGCTTTTTCCAAGCGTGTCATCGACGCGGTGGTGGCCGAATGGAATCCGTCGCCGCAACACAAGTGCATCATCAACCTGCCCACCACGGTCGAATGCTCCACGCCCAACATCTTTGCAGACATGGTCGAGTGGACCATCCGCAACGTGGAGCGCCGTGATTCCATCGTCATCTCGGTCCATCCGCACAATGATCGCGGCACCGGTACCGCCACGGCGGAACTGGCCCTGATGGCTGGCGCCGATCGCCTGGAAGGCTGCCTGTTCGGCAACGGCGAGCGCACCGGCAACCTCGATCTGGTCAACGTCGCGCTCAATTTGTACACGCAAGGGGTTTCGCCGCAGCTGGACTTCTCGAATATTGATGAGATCCGCCTCACCGTCGAGCACTGCAACCAGTTGCCGGTTCATCCCCGGCATCCTTATGTCGGCGAATTGGTCTATACGTCCTTCTCCGGTTCGCACCAGGATGCGATCAAGAAGGCATTCTCAGCGCGCAATGACGACGAAATCTGGGACATGCCTTATTTGCCGATCGACCCGAAAGACCTCGGCCGAAGCTACGAGGCGGTGATCCGCGTGAACAGCCAGTCGGGCAAGGGCGGCATCTCCTACCTGCTCGAAAGCGAATACGGGCTCGAATTGCCGCGCCGTCTGCAGATCGAGTTCAGCCAGGTCGTGCAGCAGAACATGGATGCGAGCGGCAAGGAGTTCTCCGCCAAGGACATCTTCGAATTGTTCGAGCGCGAATACCGCATCGACGAAGTGCAGGCGCCGATCCACCGTGTGGTCGAAGATACCGGTTCCACCGGCAATGTCGTCAGCCTCGACGCGACCATCGAATGGGACGGTGAAACCCGCCAGCTGAGTGGGCAGGGCAGCGGCCCCATCGACGCTTTCGTGGCTGGCCTGCAGGCCATCACCGGTGCGAGCGTGCGGGTGATCGACTATCACCAGCATGCGATCGGCGCGGGCGCCGATGCTCGTTCGGTGGCTTACGTCGAGGTGCAGGTGGATGGAAGCCGTGGCATCTTCGGCGCCGGTATCGACGCCAACATCGTGTCTGCATCGCTCAAGGCGATCCTGTCGGGTGTCGTGCGTGCTCGGCAGATGCAGTCGCCGACACCGGTCGAGACTGCGCCAGCCTGAAAAATCTGAAAAGTCGACGGCTGTCGTTCGGTTGACAGCGCTCGGTTCGGAAAAAAGGGGGCGATGCCCCCTTTTTGCATGACACCGGGCAACGGATTTACAAACTAAAGTTGTCGTTTCGGCGCTTGGTGAGGAAACAACTGCTTATAATTTTGGCAGTGCATGATAAAGCCCTTGTAAGTGCTTGAATTCACGCATTATTCCCAGGATTTTTATTCCCGCTAGGCCCTGGCCCCGCTTTCCGGAGAATCTTCGATGTCGATTCGTCACCCATCTTTTGTTGCGCGCGCTGCCCGTTTTGTCGGCGCCGTCGCTGCTGCCGCTTCCCTTGCGGTGTGTTCCGTTGCCGGCGCACAAGCGGCCGAGCGCCACAAGGCGCCGGCCGCCAAGAAACAGGCTTCAAGCGCCGCTGCGCCGGCTCGCAAGGTGGCGGCCCGCACCACGCCCGGCAAGCAGGTCGCCCGCGCCAGCAGCCGTGTCTCACAGACCTTTGTCGCCGGTCGGCGTACCAGCGCTCCCGCGCGGGTGGCTTACGTGCCGGCCCGGCCTTCCTATGGCCAGCTTGCCGGCCTGCACGGTGCAGCCGATCCGCTCGACCTGAAGTCCAGCGTCGCATTCGTCATCGACCAGGACACCCAGGAAGTCCTCATCAGCAAGAACGACGGTGCCGTTCTGCCTATCGCCTCCATCACCAAGCTGATGACCGGCACCCTGATCAGCGAGGCCAAGCTGCCGATGGATGAAATGATCACCATCACGCAGGATGACGTCGATACCGAAAAAGGCAGCAGTTCGCGCCTGATCGTCGGTGCCACGCTAAGCCGCGGCGAAATGCTGCATCTGGCGCTGATGTCGAGCGAAAACCGTGCAGCCCACGCACTGGGTCGCACCTACCCGGGCGGTCTGGCAACCTTCGTCACGCTGATGAACGCCAAGGCCCGTCAGCTGGGCATGGTCGACACCCACTATGTCGAACCGACCGGACTTTCGAGCCGCAACCAGTCGAGCGCGCGTGACCTGGCGACCCTTGTCGGCGCAGCCTACCAAGACCCGCTTTTGCGCGAGCTGACCACGTCGCCGAACTACACGGTCGACATCGGCCGTCGCACCCTGCAATACAACAACACCAACCGCCTGGTGCACAACCCGGCCTGGGACATCGGCCTGCAGAAAACCGGTTTCATCAACGAAGCCGGCCAGTGCCTGGTGATGCAGGCCAAGATCGCCGGTCGCAAGCTGATCATGGTTTTCCTGGATTCCGCCGGCAAACTCAGCCGCGTGGCCGACGCCGAGCGTGTCCGTCGCTGGGTCGAATCCTCCCAGGCGACTGCTCCGGTGTTGGCCCGCCAGAACACCAACGGCTGACCAAAACCTGCTTCGTACCAAAGGCGCCTTCGGGCGTCTTTTTTATGCCCAAACATGTGTCCGAGGGGTATTGCTTATGCGGTTTTCAAAATAAGGATAAAAAAATCCGTTCGTTCCCGAATTAGGAATGCGCTTGCAGAATGGCGGTCCATCATCAGAAGGACTCTTACATGGCAACGCTTCGACTCGGCGACACGGTTCCTGATTTCACGCAGGACTCTTCGCAAGGCCCGATCAATTTCTTTGAATGGGCAGGCGATTCGTGGGTGGTGCTGTTTTCGCATCCGGCCGACTTCACCCCGGTGTGCACGACCGAACTGGGCAAGACCGCGGCCTTGTCGGGAGAGTTCGCAAAGCGTGGCGTCAAACCCATCGCCGTAAGCGTTGACACGGTCGAATCGCACGGCAAGTGGATTCCGGACATCAACGAAACCCAGAACACCGAGGTCAACTTCCCGATCCTGGCGGATGCCGATCGCAAGGTTGCCGGCCTGTACGACATGATCCACCCGAGCTCGCTGGCCAACGCCACCGTTCGCAGCGTGTTCATCATCGATCCCAAACACGTGCTTCGCACCACGTTCACCTATCCGGCCAGCACCGGCCGCAATTTCGACGAGATCCTGCGTGTCATCGACTCGCTGCAGCTCACCGACAGCCACAAGGTTGCGACGCCCGCCAACTGGAAAGACGGCGACGACGTGGTGATCGTGCCCAGCATCCAGGACCCGGCCGAACTGGCCGAACGTTTCCCCAAGGGCTTCAACCCCGTGCGGCCGTACCTGCGCATCACGCCGCAGCCGAATCGCTGATCGAACCCGGCAGCGCTGAACAGGGCTGGCACGTGTCGATCGTGCCGGCCCGTTTTCATCAGATTTTTCGTATTCCAAGGACCGTATGAACTCCCGCCTCAAGGCCGCCCTGGCCGCCGCCGCGTTGCTGGCCTCCGCCGCCGTTTCGTCGCAGACCCTGCTCAATGCCTCCTACGACGTGGCCCGCGAGTTCTACAAGGACTACAACACGGCCTTCATCGCCCACTACAAACAGACCGCCGGCAAGGACATCAAGGTCGACCAGTCGCACGGTGGTTCCAGCGCCCAGGCACGTGCCGTGGCCGACGGCCTCGATGCCGACGTGGTGACCATGAACACCAGCACCGACGTCGACTTCCTCGCCGAGCGCGGCGTCGTGGCAAAGGACTGGACCAAGAAGTTCCCGGACAACGCATCGCCCACCACGTCGACCATGCTGTTCCTGACCCGCAACGGCAACCCCAAGGGCATCAAGGACTGGGACGACCTGATCAAGCCCGGCATCCAGGTCGTGGTGGTCAACCCGAAGACCGGCGGCAACGGCCGTTACGCCTACCTGGCCGCCTGGGGCTACATCAAGAAGAAGGGCGGCACCGACGCCCAGGCCGCCGAATTCGTCGGCAAGCTCTACAAGAACGTTCCGGTGCTGGGCAAGGGCGGCCGCGACGCGACCACCACCTTCCTGCAACGCAACATCGGCGATGTGCTGATCACCTTCGAATCCGAAGTGGTTTCCATCAACCGCGAATTCGGTGAAGGCAAAGTCGATGCGGTCTATCCGTCGATCAGCATCGTGGCCGAGAACCCGGTCGCCGTGGTCGAACGCACCGTCGCCAAGAAGGGCACCGGCGACCTGGCCCGCGCTTACCTGGCGTGGCTGTACTCCGACGAAGCACAGGAAATCGCCGTCAAGCACGCGCTGCGCCCCCGTTCCGCAGCCGTGTTGAAAAAGCATGCCGACGTGTTCAAGCCCATCCCGCTGTTTACCGTGCAGGAACTCTTCGGCAGCCTGGGCGAGGCGCAGAAAGTGCACTTCAACGACGGCGGCCAGTTCGACAAGCTCTACACCGTCGGCCGTTGATGTCTGCAGCTACCAACCTGGCATCCGCTGCGGCGGTGCCGGGCCGCCGCACAGGCGGCAAACGTGTATTGCCCGGCTTCAACCTGACGCTGGGCTACACGCTTTTCTGGCTGGGCCTGATCGTGCTGGTGCCGCTGTCGGCGCTGGTGCTGCGCAGCTTCACGCTGACGGGTGAACAGTTCTGGGTGGCGGTCTCGTCGCCGCGCGTGCTGGCCGCCTACAAGCTGACCTTCGGTGCATCACTGATCGCCGCGCTGGTCAACCTGGTTTTCGGGCTGCTGCTGGCCTGGGTGCTGGTGCGCTACACCTTCCCTGGCAAGAAGATCGTCGATGCACTGGTGGACCTGCCTTTCGCACTGCCCACCGCAGTCGCCGGTATCTCGCTGACCGCGCTGCTGGCCGGCAACGGCTGGGTCGGCCAGTACCTGGAGCCGATGGGCATCAAGCTGGCCTTCACGCCGGCCGGCATCGTCATCGCACTGATCTTCATCGGGCTGCCTTTCGTGGTCCGTACGGTGCAGCCGGTTCTCGAGGACACCGAAAAAGAACTGGAAGAAGCCGCCACCTGCCTGGGTGCCAGCCGCTGGCAGACGTTTTCCAGGGTGATCTTCCCGTCCATCGCGCCAGCACTGCTGACCGGTTTCGCGATGGCATTTGCCCGCGCCATCGGCGAATACGGCTCGGTCATCTTCATCGCCGGCAACATGCCCATGATTTCCGAAATCACCCCGCTGATCATCATCGGCAAACTGGAGCAGTACGACTATGCCGGCGCCACCGCCGTCGCCGTCGTGATGCTGGTCATCTCCTTCGTGCTGCTGCTGGTCATCAACGGCCTGCAGGCCTGGCAGCGCCGACGCACCGGGATGTCCCAATGAGCGCCCCCGCAAAAACGCCGCCACCGCGCGGCATTCCCAAACGGTCGGTCACCACCGAAGCGCCGTGGGTTCGCCGCACGCTGATCGGCATCTCGCTGGTCTTCCTGTTCCTGTTCCTGATCCTGCCGCTGGCCGCCGTCTTCACCGAGGCGCTGCGCAAGGGCCTGGACGCGTACCTCGATGCGCTGAAGGAACCCGACGCCTGGTCGGCCATCGAACTGACCCTGATCACCGCGGCCATCGCCGTGCCGCTGAACCTGGTGTTCGGCGTGGCGGCCGCCTGGTGCATCGCCAAGTTCGAATTCCGCGGCAAGGCTTTCCTGACCACGCTCATCGACCTGCCGTTCTCGGTGTCGCCGGTGGTGGCGGGCCTGATGTACGTGCTGGTGTTCGGCTCCAACGGCTGGTTCGGCAACTGGCTGTCGGCTCACGACATCAAGATCATCTTCGCCGTGCCCGGCATCGTGCTGGCGACCGTTTTCGTCACCTTTCCCTTCATCGCGCGTGAGCTGATCCCGCTGATGCAGGCGCAGGGCACCGACGAAGAGCAGGCCGCGATCGTGCTGGGTGCATCCGGCTGGCAGACCTTCTGGCATGTCACCCTGCCCAACATCAAATGGGGACTGATCTACGGCGTGATCCTGTGCAACGCACGCGCCATGGGGGAGTTCGGCGCGGTGTCTGTGGTGTCCGGCCATATCCGCGGCCAGACCAACACGGTGCCGCTGCACGTCGAGATCCTCTACAACGAATACCAGTCGGTTGCCGCCTTCGCCGCCGCGTCACTGCTCGCCTTGCTGGCCCTGGTCACGCTGGTGATCAAGTCGGTCGTCGAATGGCGCAGCGAACGCGAACGCGCCGCCGCCGACCTGCCGCCCGAAAAGCCACCGGCCCTGCCCGTGCCCGGCGCCAGCGCATAAGAAAGAAATCATGAGCATTGAAATCCGCAACGTCGACAAGCAGTTCGGCGACTTTCAGGCCCTGCGTGATGTCAGCCTGGACATCAAGTCCGGAGAACTCATCGCGCTGCTCGGCCCTTCGGGCTGCGGCAAGACCACATTGCTGCGCATCATTGCCGGCCTGGAAAGCGCCGACAACGGCACCATTCTTTTCTCCGGCGAAGACACCACCGACGTACACGTACGCGACCGCGGCGTCGGTTTCGTTTTCCAGCATTACGCGCTGTTCCGACACATGACGGTGTTCGAGAACGTCGCCTTCGGCCTGCGCATGAAACCCCGCAAGGAACGGCCGAAAGAGGCGGTCATCCAGGAGAAGGTCCATGCGCTGCTGAAGCTGGTGCAGCTCGACTGGCTGGCCGACCGTTATCCCGCGCAGCTCTCCGGCGGCCAGCGCCAGCGCATCGCCCTGGCGCGTGCGCTGGCGGTGGAGCCCAAGGTGCTGCTGCTCGACGAACCCTTCGGCGCGCTCGACGCCAAGGTCCGCAAGGAACTTCGCCGCTGGCTGCGTCGCCTGCACGACGAACTGCACGTGACCACCATCTTCGTCACCCACGACCAGGAGGAAGCGCTCGAAGTGGCCGACCGGGTGGTGGTGATGAACAAGGGCCAGGTCGAGCAGAGCGGCTCGCCGCAAGAGGTCTGGGACCATCCGGCCAGCCCCTTCGTCTATGGCTTTTTGGGTGATGTGAACCTGTTCCACGGCCGTGCCGACCAGGGCCAGGTGAAGTTCGAAGGCGTGAGCCTCGCCGCCCCCGAACATGCGGCGGTGCTGGACCAGCCGGCCTTTGCCTACGTGCGGCCGCACGACGTCGATGTGCAGCCGTACTTCCCCGATTCGGTGGACGCACTGCACGGCGGAATCCTGGCCACCCTCGACCGGGCCATCGTCGTCGGGCCCACCGCCCGGCTCGAACTGGCGCCCAGCCAACCCACCGGCGCAGCCGGCGATACGCCCGGCATCATCGAAGCCCAGATGCCCGCCGACCGTTACCGCGAACTGGGCCTGCAGGAAGGCCAGCAAGTGCTGGTGACCCCGAAACGCGCCCGCGTTTTCGTCGGCGAAAAACGCTGAGCCACAATACCGCGCTGCCGCCGTTGGTGGCAGCCGTGCGGGAACCAATCGGAGGCCCGCCGCACCAATGGCAGGGCGACCGCTGTGGCGCCGGAGGAAACAAAAGTGATGAGTATTTTCAGAGCGCAACCGCGCAAGGTTCTGGCCCTGGTGTGCGCGGCCTGCGTGGCCATGCTGGCTTTCGGCCTGTATCTGCAACACGTGGTCGGGCTCAACCCGTGCCCGATGTGCATCGTGCAGCGTTATGCGCTGATCCTGCTGGCTGTTTTCGCTTTCGTCGGCGCGCTGCTCCAGGGCAACGGCGGTCGCAAGACGCTGGCCTTGCTGGGCTTGCTGACCGCCGGTTTCGGCGCCTTCGTGGCGGCCCGGCAGAGCTTCCTGCAGTGGTATCCGCCGGAATTCGCATCCTGCGGCCGCGACTTCTACGGGATGATCGAAACCTTTCCGCTGCAACGTGCCATTCCGATGATCTTCAAGGGCAGCGGCGACTGCACTGCGATCGACTGGACCTTCCTCGGCGGCTCCATAGCCAACTGGTCGTTCGTGTGTTTTGTGGTGCTGGCGCTGGTGTTGATCGCGGTGCTGGCCAGCCCGGCGCAACGGCAACGGCGGGTCGGCGACCGATAACAAAAAAAGCGGCCCCGGCCGCTTTTTTTAATGAATGAAACGAAGCTCACCCCAGCTTCTTCATCAACACCTGACTCTTGCGATCCCAGTTGTATTTGCGTTTGCGGGCTTCGGGCAGCCAGTCCGGGTCCACCGGCTGGAAACCGCGCTTGATGAACCAGTGCATGGTGCGTGTGGTCAGCACGAAGATGCTGGTCAGGCCCATGGCACGCGCCCGCTGCTCGACCCGGCGCAGCACCTTCTCGCCGTCGCCCTGGCCCTGGCTGAGCGGTGACACCGTCAGCGCGGCCATCTCGCCGGTCTTCGCTTCGGCGTAGGGGTAAAGCGCTGCGCAGGCGAAGATCACGCCGTCGTGTTCGAGTACGGTGTACTGGTCGGCGTCGCGTTCGATTTCGGTGCGGTCTCGTTTGACCAGCGTGCCGTCGCGCTCGAAGGGCTCGATCAGCTGCAGGATGCCGCCCACGTCGTCGCCGTTGGCCTGGCGCAGTTCTTCGAGCTTCTCGTCGATCACCATCGTTCCGATGCCATCGTGCACGTACACCTCCAGCAGCAGCGATCCGTCGACCGCGAACGGGATGATATGGCTGCGCTCGACGCCCGCCTTGCAGGCACGCACGCAATGCTGCAGGTAGAAGGCCACATCGCTCGGCTGCTGGGCAGACGGCAGCTGTGCCAGCAGCGCCTCGGCAGCGGCCAGCGGCATTTCGGTGTCGATCGGGTTGTCGTCGCCGGCGGGTTCTGAAGGCTGCATGCGCACGCCGGGCACCTCGCTCAGGAAGATGAGTTTGTCGGCGCCCAGTTCGATGGCAACACTGGTCGCCACTTCTTCCATGGTCAGGTTGAAGGCCTCGCCGGTCGGCGAAAAACCGAAGGGCGACAGCAGCACCATCGCACCCATGTCGATGCAGCGCAGGATGCCTTCGGTATCGACCTTGCGCACCAGGCCCGAATGCTTGAAGTCGATGCCGTCGACGATGCCCACCGGCCGCGCGGTGATGAAGTTGCCCGAGATCACCCGCACCTGCGCGCCCGCCATCGGCGTGTTGGGCAGGCCCTGGCTGAAGGCCGCCTCGATCTCGTAGCGCAGCTGGCCGGCGGCCTCTTGCGCGCAGTCCAGGGCCACGCTGTCGGTGATACGCATGCCGTGTGAATATTTGGCTTCGTGCCCCTTGGCGGCCAGCTGTTCGTTGACCTGCGGACGGAAGCCGTGCACCAGCACCAGCTTGACGCCCATCGACTGGATCAGCGCCAGGTCTTGCGCGATGGTCGCCAGCTTGCCGGCGGCGATGGCTTCGCCGGCGAGCGCCACCACGAAGGTCTTTCCGCGGTGCATGTGGATGTAGGGCGCCACCGAACGGAACCAGGGCACGAAGGTGAAATTGAAGACAGCGGACATGCGTGCGTAAGAGTCTGGGAGACGGGAAAGAGGGTGAGCCGCAATGGCAGGGCTGGATAATCGCGGATTGTCCCCCAAGTTCCCCGGCTGACCCGCCCCATGGCGGACACCGCCAGCCATCGGATTCCGCCTGTGCCCGAAACTCCCGTCCCGCTCAAGATCACCTTTCCCGAATCGCTGCCCGTCTCGGCCCGGCGAGAAGAAATCATGGAAGCCCTGGCCCACCATCAGGTGGTGATCGTCAGCGGCGAGACCGGCTCGGGCAAGACCACCCAGCTGCCCAAGATCGTGCTGGCCATGGGGCGCGGCAAGCTCAATGCGCCGCCCGGCAAGGGCAGGCTCATCGGCCACACGCAACCGCGCCGCATCGCCGCCTCGTCGGTGGCCAAACGCATTGCCGAAGAACTGAACACGCCACTGGGCGAGGTGGTCGGCTACAAGGTGCGGTTCCAGGACCGGCTGAGCCGCGATGCCTCGGTCAAGCTGATGACCGACGGCATTCTGCTGGCCGAGACGCAGACCGATCCGCTGCTGAAGGCCTACGACACCATCATCATCGACGAGGCCCACGAACGCAGCCTCAACATCGACTTCCTGCTGGGTTACCTGCGCGAGATATTGCCGCGCCGCCCGGACCTGCAGGTCATCGTCACCTCGGCCACCATCGACGCCGAGCGTTTTGCCCAGCACTTCGCATCGGCCAAGGGGCCGGCGCCGGTCATCACCGTGGCGGGCCGTACTTTCCCGGTCGAGCAGCGTTATCGGCCGTATGAAGAGTCCCGCGAGTACGGCCCCAACAACGCCATAGCGGATGCGGTCGACGAACTGTGGAAAGACCCGCGCCAGACCGGCGACATCCTGATTTTCTTCCCCGGCGAACGCGAGATCCGCGAAGCCGCGGACCACCTGCGCGGCCATCTCAGCCACCACGCCGTGCTGCGCAATGCCGAGGTGCTGCCGCTGTTCGCCCGCCTGTCGCAGGCCGAGCAGGACCGCATCTTCGACGACCACACCGGCCGCCGCATCATCCTGGCGACCAACGTCGCAGAGACCTCGCTGACGGTGCCCGGCATCCGTTACGTGATCGATACCGGCACCGCCCGCGTCAAGCGCTACAGCTACCGCAGCAAGGTCGAACAGCTGCTGGTCGAACCCATCAGCCAGGCGGCCGCCAACCAGCGGGCCGGCCGTTGCGGCCGGGTGGCCAACGGCATCTGCATACGCCTTTATTCAGAAGAGGACTTCACCGGCCGGCCGCGTTTCAGCGACCCGGAAATCCTGCGGTCATCGCTGGCCGGCGTCATCCTGCGGATGAAGTCGCTGAACCTGCGCGACGTCGAAGAGTTTCCCTTCCTCGAAGCCCCGCAGAAGCGGGCCATCGCCGACGGCTACCAGCTGCTCGGCGAGTTGGGCGCTGTCGATGACGACAACGTGCTGACGCCGGTCGGCCGCGAGCTTTCCAAGCTGCCGCTCGACCCCCGCATCGGCCGGATGATCCTGGAAGCCCGCGACCGCAGCGCGCTCGACGAAGTGCTCATCATCGCCAGCGCGCTGAGCGTGCAGGACGTGCGTGACCGGCCGATGGAACTGCAGGCCCAGGCCGATCAGGCCCATGCCAAGTTCGACGACGAGAAAAGCGAATTCAGCGGCTACCTCAAGCTTTGGAAGTGGATCCACGACGCCCGCGGTGGCGCGCCGGTGGCCACCAGCCGCAAGCAGATGGCAGCGCAGAACGCCGGTGGCCGCACCGTCAATTCCAGTAACTCGGCCTTTTTGCCGGTGTCGCAACGGCTGGTCGCCGCGCCGGTGCTCGAAGCGCCTGCCCCTGCCCCTGCGCCCGCGCCGGTCGTGGCCGGCGCGCCCACCCACAAGCTCAGCAACCGCCAGTACGAAAGCCTGCTGCGGCAGAACTTCATCAACATCCGGCGGGTGCGCGAATGGCGCGACATCCACTCGCAGCTGGTGTCGACCGTGCAGGAACACCACTGGCCGATCAACACCAACCCTGCCAGCTACGAGCAGCTGCACATCGCCATGCTGTCGGGCCTGCTGGGCAACATCGGTTTCCGGCCCGAGGACGCGGGAAGCGCCGGCAGCACCCAGGCAGGCGGGGCAGGGCGAAGCGCGGCCGGCGGGGGTGAATACCTGGGCGCGCGCGGCATCAAGTTCCACAAACATCCGGGCGCGCACCTGTCCAAAAGGCCTGGCCGCTGGATCGTCGCGGCCGAACTGGTCGAGACCACGCGGCTGTTCGGCCGCGGCATCGCCGCCATCGAACCGCAATGGCTCGAAGAAGTCGGCTCGCACCTGCTGAAAAAGCAGTTGCTCGACCCGCATTGGGAAAAACGCAGCGCAGAAGTCGTCGCGCTCGAGCGCGCCACGCTTTACGGCCTGGTGGTCTACAGCGGCCGGCGTGTGCCCTACAGCCGGGTCGACATGGCGGCGGCGCGCGAGATCTTCATCCGCGCGGCGCTGGTCGGCGAGGAGTGGGACAGCAAGCTGCCATTCCTGGCAGCCAACCGCAAGCTGATCCGCCAGGTCGAAGAGCTGGAACACAAGTCGCGCCGGCAGGATGTGCTGGTCGACGACGAGCTCATCTACGCCTATTACGACAAGCAGCTGCCCGCCGGCCTGCACGACGGCCGTGGCCTGGAGCAATGGTGGCGCGATGCATCGCGCGGCGACCCGCGCCTGCTGCACCTGAACCGCGAGGAACTGATGCGCCACGAGGCGGCCGGCATCACCACCGACGCCTTCCCGCGCACGCTGCGGCTGGGTGGCGTCGACTGCGCCACCCAATACCTGCACGAGCCGGGCGATGCACGTGACGGCCTGTCCGTCACCGTGCCCCTGTTCGTGCTCAACCAGATCGGCGAAGACCGCGCCGAATGGCTGGTGCCCGGCATGCTGCGCGACAAGGTGCAGGCGCTGCTGAAGAGCCTGCCGCAGAAACCGCGGTCGCGCCTGGTGCCGCTGCCCGAGAGTTCGAATCGCATCACACAGGCGCTGTGCGAACCCACCGTCTTCGGCCATGGCACGCTGATCGACGCCCTGCTGAAGATCGTGCGCGAGACCACCCAGCTCGACGTCAAACGCGCCGACTTCAAGGTCGACATGGTGCCGCCGCACCTGTTCATGCATCTGCGGGTGGTCGATGAACATGGCCGGCAACTGGGCCAGGGCCGCAGCCTGGCCGCGCTGAAGGGCGACCTGGGCGGCCAGGCGCGTGGTGCATTCCAGGCGCTGGCCGGCATGCGTGCGCCGTCGGCTCCCGAGCCCGCCAAGGCCGCATCGCAAGCCAGTGCCAAACCGGCAGCCAAGGCCCCGGCGGCACCGGCCGTGCCGGCCGGCCAGCGTTACACCGAATGGACCTTCGGCGAGTTGCCCGAACTGATGGAAATCCGCAAGGGAGGCCAGACCCTGGTAGGTTTCCCGGCACTGATCGACGAGGGCGATGCCGTCCACATCGAGGTTTTCGATGAACCCGAGGTCGCCTCTGCCAAACACCGTGGCGGCCTGCGCCGGCTCTTCGCCATCCAGGTGAAGGACGCACTGAAGTACCTCGAAAAATCGATTCCCGACCTGCAGAAGATGGCGGTTGCCTTCATGCCGCTGGGCACGCAGGACCAGCTGCGCCGACAGATCATCGACGTGGCGCTGGACCGCGCTTTCCTGCTCGACCCGCTGCCCACCGACGCCATCGCCTTCAGGAAACGGGTGGAGGAAGGGCGTGGCCGCCTGAACCTCATCGCCCAGGAGGTGGCGCGCCTCGGCCTGAAGGTGCTAAGCGACTACGCCGCCGCGGTGCGCAAGATCAAGGACACCAAGGGCCAGCCGCTGGTGACCGCCGACGTGCAGGCGCAACTCGCGCGCCTGGTCGGCAAGGACTTCCTGGCTGCCACGCCGTGGCCTCAGCTGCAGCACCTGCCACGCTACCTGCAGGCCATCGTGATGCGTCTGGACAAGTTGCGTGCCGACCCGCTGCGAGACGCTCAGCGCATGAACGACATCAAGCTGCAGGACACGCGCTACTGGCGCCTGGTGGCCGAACGCAAGGGCAATGTCGATGCGCGCATGTCCGAACTCCGCTGGCTGCTCGAGGAGTTGCGGGTAAGCCTGTTCGCACAGGAGTTGCGCACGCCCCAGCCCGTCAGCGTCAAACGACTCGACAAGGCTTGGTCGCTGCTGAACACCTAGTCGGTCAGTTCCGGGTTGACCCGGTATTTTTCGCCGGTGGCGCGTTGGGCATAAGCAGCGACGGCATCGGGTTTCAGCATCGCGGAAAGTGAAATTTCGCCGGCATAGCGGCTGGCAAAAGTGGTCTTCAGTTCGTCCATCACCCTTTGCTTCAGTTCGCGGGTGCGCTCCGGCCCGACCTTCTGCAGGAAAGGGAACACCAGCCAGCCGCCGATGCTCCAGGCCATGCCGAAGGTGTTGACGAACTCGATGGGCGAACTGTCGAGCCGGCCATACAGGAACACCTGCTTGTGGGTGGTCGAACCGTAGCGGCTGTATTCTTTGGCGGTTTTAGCCAGCGCTGCTTCCATGCAGCCCAGGATCTGGCCGGCGAGCGTGCCGCCACCCGTTGCGTCGAAGGCAATGGTCGCGCCGGTCTCAACCAGGGCCTGGGTCAGTTTTTGCTGGAAATCCGGCTCGCTCATATCGCACACATGCTTCGCGCCCATGCCGCGCAGCAGTTCTGCCTGTTCCGGTTTACGCACGATGTTCACCAGCGGCACGCCGTCCTTCTGGCAGATGCGGTGCAGCATCTGGCCGAGGTTGGAAGCGGCTGCGGTGTGCACCAGCGCCTGGTGGCCGTCGCGCCGCATGTTCTCGACCATGCTCAAGGCGGTCAGCGGATTGACGAACGACGAAGCGCCGTCAGCCGCCGTCGCGCCCTCGGGCAACACCAGGCACGACTCGGCCGGCACCGCCCGGTACTGGCTGTACATCGCCCCGCCCAGCACCGCCACGGTCTTGCCGAGCAGTGCCTGCGCTGCAGGCGAGGTGCCGGCTTTCACCACGACACCCGACCCTTCGTTGCCGACCGGCAGGGACTGGCCGAGGCGTCCCTGCATCGATGGCATCGCCTTATCGGGAACCTTGGCGGTCAGCACCGGCCGGGTGGCGGTGCCGGAATACTGCGCGGTGGCCAGGTCGGCTGCGCCGAACAGCAGGCCGAGGTCGGACGGATTGAGTGGCGCTGCCTGCAGCCGAACCAGGACCTCGTCGGCACGCGGCTCCGGTACCGGGATGCTGACCAGCTTCACTTCCAGCTGGCCGTCCGGCGTGACCAGCGATTGCAGTTGCAGGGCTTCCTTCGGGATTTCGATTGTCATTTGGCGGGTCCTGGAGTTGGTGGGTCTGGGCTAGTGTGGAGGGGGCTGGGGTGTGTTGGGTTAGTAGGTTTTTCTGTCTGGGTTTTTTGGGTTTTTATCTCCGCTTCGCTCTGTTTATTTCTTCTGCTACTCCGTAGGGGTGAACCGCTTATGCGCGGGGCAGTCACTTTCTTTTCTGGCAAAAAAGAAAGTAACCAAAGAAAGTTGCCTTGGGAGCGGGGAATCGCATGAGCGATGGTCGGGACTTCGTTCCGCTGCGCTCCCCTCTCGTCCTGGCCTAGACGAATTGATCACCCAGCCGTATTCAATGCTCGCGAATCGGGACGCCCGTTCACCAAAAGCTTCACGCTCTGGCATCGGCCTTGTTTGATCGAATACCGCTGTACGGTATTTGGGAAATACAGCTTGGCGCCTGAACGAGTACCTGGGGTGATGCCAACCACCGATGCCAGTCGAGAGCCCCCGGCCCACCGCCATTCGCCATTCGCCAGCAAATCGGCAGTGCGCACGATCCCGCTCCAAACGGTGTTTTCTTCAAAGTCGTACGGCGGCGGTTGATCGAACGTGGCCGATGCCAGAGCGTGAAGCTTTTGGTGAAAGAGCGTCCCGAACCTCGTGCGATGGCTTTCCGGGTGCGGCCATCAATGCCACCGTGAGGACGAGAGGGGAGCGAAGCGGATCGAAGTCCCGACCATCGCTCATGCGATTCCCCGCTCCCAAGGCAACTTTCTTTGGTTACTTTCTTTTTTGCCAGAAAAGAAAGTGACTGCACCGCGCATAAGCGGCTCACCCCTACGGAGTAATAGAAGAAATAAACAGAGCAAAACGAAGTAGCGAATCCAGATAACCAAAAAACAAGCCGCCATAAAAAACAGCCCAGCCTCGATTACCAAAACACCTCCCAAAAAAAGGATCAAGACCGAAAAGAAGGATCGATCCGATCCAGCAACCGCATCAGCGCAGGCCAGTCGTGTTCCGCTCCCGGATCAGGTTCGGCAAACTGCCGGGCCACCTTGGCCGCCAGTTCATCGGCGCATTCGATCAGCTCTCCGCCCCCGGCCTGCGCCGCAATCTGCGCCTGGCATGCGCGCTCCAGGTAATGCATGGCATCGAACGCCTCGCGGACCGTTTCACCAGCCGTGAGCAAGCCATGGTTGCGCAGGATCATCGCGCGGTGCGGCCCCAGGTCGCGCACCAGCCGCGGCTGTTCGTCCAGCTCAAGGGCGACGCCTTCGTAGTCGTGGTACGCCAGCGCACCGAAGAAACGCATCGAATGCTGCGACAGCTTCAGCAGCCCGCGTTTCTGCGCCGACACACCGATGCCGGCTGCCGTGTGCGTGTGCATCACACAGGCCAGCCGATGGCTGGCCCGGTGGATGCAGCTGTGGATCACAAAACCGGCAGGATTGACGCCGATGCCGGTCGCGTCCTGCAGCACCTTGCCGTCGCCGTCGATCCGCACCAGGCTCGAGGCGGTGATCTCGTCGAACATCAGGCCGTAGGGGTTGATGAGGAACTCGTCGTCCTTGCCCGGAACCTTGGCCGACACATGCGTGTGGATCAGGTCGGTCATGCGGAAATGCGCCATCAGCCGGTAGCAGGCGGCCAGGTCGACACGCTGCTGCCATTCGGCCGGGCTCACTTGCGCCTGGACTTCCGGAAATATGTAGGGGTTTTTCATCGCTGGAGTTCTGGGTCAGTAGCCGACGGCCTGGCCGTCCCGGCGTGGATCGGATGCGGCCACATAACCGTCGGTGCTCGCCTGGATCAGCTGGGCCGAACCGAAGTCAAGGCTGTCGCGACCGGCGACCGCCACCGCGTGGCCCATGCCCTTCAGTGCCTCGGCGACGGCCGGATCGGCATGGGCTTCCAGCGAAACCTGGGCGCCTTCGACACGCCAGCGCGGAGCGTCGCACATGGCCTGCGGGTTCTGCTTGAAGTCGGCCAGCCGGCTCATCATCTGCACATGGCCCTGGGCCTGCATCGATCCACCCATCACGCCGAAGGCCATCACCGCCTGGTCGTCGCGGGTGACGAACCCCGGAATGATGCTGTGCAGCGGCTTCTTGCCCGGCGCCACCTGGTTGGCGTGGCCGGGTTTCAGGCTGAAACCCTCGCCGCGGTTGTGCAGCGAGATGCCGGTGCCCGGCACCACCACACCCGAGCCGAAGCCGCGGTAGTTGGACTGGATGAAGGACACCATCATCCCGGCGTCGTCGGCTGCCGCCAGGTACACCGTGCCGCCGGTCTTGGGCGCGCCGGCCGACGGCACCGAGGCACGGCCCGGGACGATCAGCTTCGAACGTTCGGCCAGGTAGGCGTTTTCCAGCAGGGCTTGCGGCGACACCTGCATGCAGCGCGGGTCGCCGACATGGGCATGCAGGTCGGCAAAGGCCAGTTTCATCGCCTCGATCTGCAGGTGATAGGCCTGAGCGCTGTCGAGCGCGCCCAGGTCGTGATGCTCCAGCAGGCCCAGCGCGATCAGCGCCGCGATGCCCTGGCCGCTTGGAGGGATCTCGTGCAGCGTGTAGCCGCGGTAGTCACGGCTCAGCGGTGTCACCCATTCGGGGCGGTGGGCCGCCATGTCGGCCAGCGTCATCGAGCCACCCGTCTTGCGGGCGTGGGCCACGATGGCTTCGGCGATGGCGCCCGTATAAAAGGCGTCGCCACCGGTTTCGGCGATCAGCTTCAGGCTGCGGGCCTGGTCGGCAAAACGCCAGGTATCGCCCATGGACGGCGCGCGGCCTTGCGGCGCGAAGGCCTCGGCAAAACCGGGCTGGTCCTTCAGCACCGGCACCTGGCCGGCCCACTGGCGCGAGATCTGCGGGGTGACCTTGAAGCCCCGTTCGGCGTATTCGACGGCAGGTTCGAACAGGCTTTCGAAAGGCAGGCGGCCGAAACGCTCGGACAGCACCTTCCAGCCGGCCACCTGGCCCGGCACGGTGACGGTGTCCCAGCCGACCTTGGGCATTTCGGTGCGGCCGGCAAAGTGCTCAGGTGTCCAGGCTGCCGGCGCGTCACCGGTCGAATTGAGGCCGTGCAGCTGCCGGCCGTCCCACACCAGCGCGAACATGTCGCCGCCGATGCCGTTCATCACCGGTTCGACCACGGTCAGCGTGATGGCGGCGGCCAGCGCCGCGTCGACGGCGTTGCCGCCCTTCAGCAGCATCCGGACGCCTGCCTGGGCGGCGAGCGGCTGGCTGGCGGCAACGGCGTTGCGGGCCATCACCGGCATGCGCTGCAAGGCATAGGGAAACTGTTCTTGATAGGAAATCATGGGATCCGGGGAAAGGTTGCGGCAGTTGAATTTTAATTATTGAATACGTGGATCCAATTTGACAAGCCATCGGCGGGAGACGCACGCGCGCCGGCCATGACACCCGATACGATTGCCGCAGACCAACCGAGCATCCGCACCCATGACCTCCAGGCTTCCATTCCAGTCCTTGGATTCCCCCGCCGTCTCCGCCGAGGAAGAGGCCTATCAGCACCTGTTGCAGGGCATACGGCTCGGCACACTCAAGCCCGGCGAACGCCTGCTGACCGAAGACATCGCCCAGCGCATCGGCATGAGCCGCATGCCGGTACGCGAGGCGTTGCGGCGGCTGGGCGCCGAAGGGCTGGTCACCGTTCGTCCCAACCGCGGTGCGGTGGTGCGCGGCCTCAGCGCCAAGGAGGTGGAAGAGGTATTCGACATGCGGGCCGCGCTGGAGGGGCTGGCGGCCAGCCGTGCGGCACGGCACGCCACCGAAGCCGACGTCCGCGGGCTCGAACACCTGCTCGACCGCATGGCCGAGTGCGAAGCCGACATGGGCGAATGGGTCACGCTGCACCGGCAGTTCCATGAAACCATCTGCCGCATTTCGGATTCGCCGCGCCTTGCCAGCCAGATCTCGTCGCTGCATTCCATCGTTGAACCGCTGATGCGGGTGTGGCTCGAAAACGCGCTGCAGCCCGCCCGGGCGCGCACCTCGCACGCCGACATCCTGGCCGCCCTGCGGGCCCACGATTCGAAGGCGGCAGGCGACATCATGCGCAGGCATGTGAGCGGCACCACGGCCACCATCGTCGAGGCCATGGGCCGCGAGACGACGGCCTTGCCGACCGCGGACTGAGCGCCCGCGGTCGACCGTCGCTCAGAGCAGGCTGATGTTGGCGGTCTTCACCAGCTTCTCGGTCTTGGCGTGGTCCTGGCGAACCAGCTCGGCGAATTCACTCGCCGACATCGGCGTAACCTCGGCGCCGGTGGCCACCAGTTTTTCGACCAGCTGCGGGTCGCGCACGGTGCGGCCCAGCACACCGCGCAGTTTTTCCAGCGCGTCTTTCGGCGTGCCCCTGGGCGCAACCATGCCGTACCAGGGGTAGATCTCGTAGCCTGCATAACCTTGCTCGGCGATGGTGGGCAGTTGCGGCAGGATGGCCGAACGCCGGGTGGTGGTCACGCCCAGCGCCATCAGCTTGCCGCTTTTCACATGGGGCAGGCCGCTGACGATGGTGTCGAAATACAGCGAGACCTGGCCTCCGATCAATGCGGGCAGGGCTTCGGACGCACCCTTGAAAGGCACGTGCAGCATGTCTACGCCGGCCATCTGCTTGAACAGTTCGCCGGCCAGGTGCGAGGTGGTTCCGTTGCCGAAGGATGCGTAGGTCAGCTTGCCCGGGTTGGCCTTGGCGTAGGCGACCAGTTCGGGCACCGTGCGGGCCGGCACCGAAGGGTTGGCGAGCAGCAGCAGGGGCGTGATCCCGATCAGGCCGATCAGTTCGAACTGGTCGGGGTCGTAGGGCATCTTGGCGTAGAGATACTTGTTGGTGACCAGCGTGCTGTTGGTGCCGATCAGCAGGTTGTAGCCGTCGGCCGGGGCGCGCGCACCGGCGTCGGCGCCGATCATGCCGCCGGCGCCTGGCTTGTTGTCGATGACGAAGTTCTGGCCCAGTTCGCTGCCCATCTTTTCGCCGACTGCGCGGGCGATGGCGTCGGTGCCGCCGCCCGGGGGGAAGGGAACGATCAGGCGAATGGGTTTGGTGGGGTAGGGCGAGCCGCCTTGGGCATGCGCTGCACCCAGGCCAGCCCAGGGGGCGATGGCCAGGCCGAGGCCCACGCCGGCTGCTTGCTTCAGGAGGGTTCGCCGCATCTCTGTTCCTTCGATTCGCTGATTGGATCCATTAATCCAGCAACTCCTGTGCCAAGGGTTTGGCTGGATTGCGCCTCATTTTGGATCCATTCAGCCACTTTTCGGGGTGGGAGATGCCCTGCTTCGGTGTCTGCTTCGAAACGATTGCCCGTGTGGGAAACCTGGGTCAGGCGAACGCCGCAAAGCCTTGCCCAGCCATCTGGCCGCCGCCGCCGGCGCTGGCACGACCCGGCAGGTCATGGCGGGTCAGCAGGCCGAACACCACATCGTCATCCATCCGGAAGCGCTGCAGCAGCGCGTTGCCGCTTGCCAGTTTCATCAACTGGCCCGGCGACAGCATCGCCAGCAGATCGGCCGACGCATCGCTGATGCCCAGGGCGGCCAGGGCTTCCGATTTGTCGAAGGCGATCAGCTTCTGTGCCAGCAGCAAAAAGCCGTGGTTGGTTTCGCGGATCTCGGCCAGCATCTGTTCGGTGTTCATCTTCAGTCCTTTGGAAGGGGTCCGATTCAAACCATCTGCACGATTGCGACGCGGCCGATTCGGTGAAGTGAATTGTGAAGACGGGCCAATCAAAACTTAAGTCGGGGTGTGCCTGTCCGTCTTGTCTGGTTAAGAAAGCCTCGCTGTAGGAGTTTCCCTGACAGCAACGTCTTCCAGGTGCCTTCTGTAGGTCAACTACGACGCAATGAATACAAGCGTTCTATTGGTTACTTGCTGACCTAAAATCCCGCCCTTATGGGCTCGAAAGGCCCATTTGGAAATCCATTGAACGACTTGACAGGACACGCGATGAAGAGCGAAAACCAGGCCGTCCACGCCGTGCTCGGTGCTGACGAAAACACCATCCTCGACTTGTGGCTGACCGCTGCCGGCGCCACCGAGGCCGGTGGCCGCCGCGCCATGCAGGTCGAAGCTGCCGAGTTGCTCAAGCTACTCAAGGCGGCCATCTCGGCAGGCGCCGAACCCGGCCGTGTCGATTCCTCCGAATGGGCTCCCTTGCGGCAGGCGCTGGAAGGCCTTTCGCGCTCACGTGCAGCCCGCGGCCAGAACGCCGGCGAAACCAGCAGCTTCGTGCTGGCACTCAAGAAGCCGCTGTTCGAACTGCTTCAGGCCACACATGCCACCGACCCGGCCGCGTTGTCGAGCGCGCTCTGGACGGTCACCTCGCTGGTCGACAAACTGGCCCAGCACACCGTCACCACCTTTCAGCGCACCCGCGAAGAAATCATCCTGCGCCAGCAGGAAGAACTGCTCGAACTCTCCACGCCCGTCATCAAGCTGTGGGACGGCGTGCTCGCCGTGCCCATGATCGGCACGCTGGACAGCAACCGCACCCAGATCGTCATGGAGACGTTGCTGCAGAAGATCGTCGAGACCGAATCGGGCCTCGCCATCATCGACATCACCGGCGTGCCGACCGTCGATACGCTGGTCGCCCAGCACCTGCTGAAGACCGTGGCGGCCATCCGGCTGATGGGCGCCGACTGCATCATCAGCGGCATCCGGCCGCAGATCGCGCAGACCATCGTGCACCTGGGCATCGACCTGCAGGGCATCAACACCAAGGCCACCCTGGCCGATGCCCTGGCGCTGGCCCTGCAGAAAACCGGCTGGCGCTTCACGCGTACGGCTGTATAAGGCGCTAACCCATGGACCGCATTCCCATTCTTCGCATGGGTGAAACCCTGCTGGTGACCATCCAGGTCGACATGCAGGACCAGACCGCCGTCGGCCTGCAGGACGACCTGGCCGAGAAGATCGCCAAGACCGGTGCCACCGGCGTGATGATCGACATCTCGGCGCTCGAGATCGTCGACTCCTTCGTCGGCCGAATGCTGACCAGCATCTCGGGCATCGCCCGCATCCTGTCGGCCACCACGGTGGTGGTCGGCATGCAGCCGGCCGTCGCCATCACGCTGGTCGAACTCGGGCTTTCGCTCGAAGGTGTGCGCACTGCTCTGAACGTCGAGCGAGGCATGGAATTGCTGCGCCGGGCACGTGAGGAGCAGGCGCTTGGCGGTTGAACCTACGGGCCTGCTGCCCCTCACCAACGAACAGCAGATCGTCGCCTGTCGCCAGACAGTGCGGTCCCTGTGCCAGGAGATCAAGCTGTCGCTGGTCGACCAGACCAAGATGATCACGGCCGCCAGCGAACTGTCGCGCAACACGCTCATACACGGGGGAGGCGGCCACATGCGCTGGCAGTTGCTCGAATTGAACGGCAAACGCGGATTGCAACTGCATTTCGAGGATCAGGGACCCGGCATTCCGGACATGAAACTGGCCATGACCGACGGCTGGACCAGCGGCGGCGGAATGGGACTCGGCCTGCCGGGCAGCAAACGCCTGGTGAATGATTTCGAAGTGCAGTCGCAGCCCGGCCAGGGCACCCGCGTCAGCATCACCAAGTGGAAATAACGCTGGGCTGGGCGCACACCGCGTTCCCGATAGAAGACGCCAGCCGCGTGGGCGAGGCCCGGCGTTTCGCCGTGTTGCTGACCCAGGAACTGGCGGGCTGGACCGAAGTCGAGATCGGGCGGCTCGCCCTGGTCGTCACCGAACTGGGCACCAACCTGCACCGGCATGCCCGGCGCGGCCGCCTGCTGATAGCGGTTCGCCCGGCCTTCAACGATATAGAGGTGTTATCCATCGACGAGGGCCCGGGCATCGCCGACGTTGCCGCTTCGATGCGCGACGGTTATTCGACCGGCGGCGGCAGCCCGGGCACCGGCCTGGGCGCCATCCGCCGACTGGCCAGTGACTTCGACCTGTATTCCACCCTCGGCGGAGACGGCGAGGCCGGCGGCACGGTGTGCGTGGCACGCGTGGGTGCCGGCAAGGCGACGGTGCCCGCGCACGGCAGCATCCAGGTGGGCGCGGTCGCTCTCTGCGCGCCCGGCGAAACCGTCAACGGCGACGGCTGGGCCTTCGCCGCCGATGGGGTGGAGGCATCCCTGATGCTGGCCGACGGACTGGGCCACGGACCCGAGGCGGCCAAGGCGTCTTCCACCGCGGCCGAGTTGTTCATGCAGCAGCCATTCGCGGATTCCGCCGCCTTTCTGGCCGATGCGCACGCAGCGCTGCAAACCACCCGCGGCGCGGCTGTCTGCTGCCTGCGGCTGGACGCTGCCAAGGTGCGCTGCAGCGGCGCCGGCAACGTCGTCACGCGTATCGTCTCGGGTGTCTTCGACCGCAGCATGGTCACCCAGCACGGCACCGTCGGCATGCAGATGCGGCGCGCGCAAGAGGCCGTGATGGACCTGCCCGAACACGCACTTGCCATCGTGCACAGCGACGGCATCGCAACCCGCTGGGATTCGACCCAGCTGCATCCGCTGATCGACCGCGACCCGGTGCTGGTCGCCGCATTGCTGCTGCGCGACCATTGCCGCGGGCGTGACGACGCCACGGTGGTCGTGCTGCGCCGCGTCCCCTGAACCCGACCATGCCGAACACCGCGAGCAGGACTTCGCCATGACCACAGAAAACGTCTCCGCCGAAACGCTGGCGCTTGAACTCGAGAACGCCCTGGCCGAATCCGCCTCACTGCGCGCCGAACTCGATGAGACCAACCGGGGTGTCGTCGCCCTTTATGCCGAACTCGACGCGCAGGCCGAAGACCTGCGCAAGGCAACCGAACTCAAGAGCCGTTTCCTGGCCTACATGAGCCATGAATTCCGCACGCCGATCAACTCGATCCGAGCCATCGCGCGCCTGATGGCCGACAAGATCGACGGCCCGCTCACGGCCGAGCAGGAAACGCAGGTCGGTTTCATCCACAAGTCGGCGACCGAATTCGCCGAGATGGTCGACGACCTGCTGGACCTCGCCAAGATCGAGGCCGGCCGGGTGGAAATATCCCCCGCATGGTTCGAGATGGTCGACCTGTTCCAGGCCTTGCGCGGCATCTTCAAGCCGGTGCTGACCAATCCCGATGTGACGCTGATCTTCGAGGAACCCGGCGGCCTGCCCAGTCTCTACACCGACGACCACAAGCTGTCGCAGATCCTGCGCAACTTCATCTCCAACGCGCTCAAGTTCACCCAGCGGGGCGAAGTGCGGGTGTCGGTGGTGCGTGCCGGGCCGGAATCGGTGCGCTTCTCGGTGGCCGACACCGGCATCGGCATCGCCCCCGAATTCCATGCGGCGGTCTTCGAAGACTATTCCCAGGTCAACACACCCCTGCAGAAGCGCCTGCGCGGCACCGGCCTCGGCCTGGCGCTCAGCCGCAAGCTCGCCGTCCTGCTGGGCGGCGACGTCAGCCTCGAAAGCGCCCTCGGCGAGGGTTCGGTGTTTTCCGTCACCTTGCCGCTGCCCGTCGAACCGCGCCAGCAGAACCAGTTGCAACTCCAGCAGCAAAAGGCCTGAACAACGTGCCCGTCGAAAGCTACTTCATCAACACCACGATCGATCGTGGCCGGCATACCGTGCTGGTGGTCGAAGACGACCCCGCCTTGCGTTATGCCAACGCGCGCACCATCCGTGCCGGTGGTTTCAACACCCTCGAAGCCTCGACCGGCGAGGAGGCCTTGCAGGTGCTGCGGCACCAGCAGATATCGGCCGTGGTGCTCGACGTGCATTTGCCCGACATGAACGGCTTCGAAGTCTGCCGAGCCCTGCGCAGCGACCACCGCACCATGCTGCTGCCGGTCATCCACCTGTCCGGCGCCTACACCCAGGACGAAGACAAGGTGCTGGGCCTCGATTCCGGCGCCGACGCCTACCTGGTGCATCCCGCCGAGCCGGCGGTGCTGCTGGCCACCTTGCAGGCACTCATCCGCGCACGCATGGCCGAAGAGCGGGTGCGCCGCGCCGACGTTCGTTTCAGCGCCATCTACAGCCACGCCCTCAGCGGAATCGCGCTGGTGCAGGCCGACGGTGTGCTGACCGACGTCAACCCCGCCATGGTCGCCATGCTCGGCCGGCCCATCGAAGAACTGCTGGGCCGTTCCATCAGCGATTTCGCGCCGCCGGGCTGGGTCGATTTCGTGCGCGAGAAAACCATCAGCGCGTTCGAGGACGGCAGGCCGTGGCAGGGCGAATTCCCGCTGATGCGGCCTGACGGCAGCCAGGTGCATCTGGAGTGGAGCATTTCGTCGCACGTCGAACCGGGCCTGCGTGTGGCCATCGCGGTCGACATTTCCGAACGCATCGAACTCGACCTGCGCCGCCAGGAAGTGCTGGAACGCGAGCAGGCCGCACGTGCCGTGGCCGAACGCCACAGCCGCACCAAGGACGACTTCGTCGCGGTGCTTTCGCATGAATTGCGCACGCCGCTCAACTCGATCGCCGGCTGGGTCCACATCCTCAACCGACGCGGCGGCTCGCCGGAGCTGATGAAGGGGCTGGAAGCCATCGACCGCAACGTCAAGGCGCAGGCCCGCATCATCTCCGACATCCTCGACGTCTCGCGCATCAACAGCGGCAAGCTGCGGCTGGACCGTGAAAACGTCGACCCGGCCGAGGTCGTCGCCGCGTCGGTCGAAGCGCTTCGCGAGGCCATCGACAGCAAGCAACTGGTCGTCGAACTGCAGGTTGGCGACGACGCCCACGCCACCGCCTGGCTCGACCCTACCCGGTTCCAGCAGATCGTCTGGAACCTGATGACCAACGCCATCAAGTTCTCGCACCCCGGCGGCCACATCCGGGTCGCGCTGGCCCGCAGTGGCGACCAGCTGGAACTGCAGGTGCAGGACCACGGAAGAGGGATCAACCCCGACTTCCTTGCGCATCTGTTCGACCGTTTCAGCCAGAGCGACTCGCCCGACAACCGTTTCCACGGCGGCCTGGGCCTGGGGCTTTCCATCGTCCGGCACCTGGCCGAACTGCACGGCGGGGACGCCGGCGCCGAAAGCGCCGGGCTGGAGCAGGGCAGCACCATGCGGGTGTGGCTTGCGGTCGGCCGGCCGGCCGAAGCGCGCACCGAGCCTGAACAACGCCAGCCCGCCGGTTCGGCGGCGTCCGGCACCACGCCGGACCATTCCATCGACCGGGTGCTGGAAGGGCTGGATGTGCTGATCGTCGAAGACAACGCCGACGCCAGCGAAATGCTGACCGTGGTGCTGTCAGACGCCGGTGCCAACGTGCGCCTGGCGCCGCATTACGACGCAGCCATGGCGGCCGTCAACGCACATCGGCCGCATGTTCTGATCAGCGACATCGGCCTGCCGGGCCGGGATGGCTACGACCTCGTCCGTGCCGTGCGGGCGATGGACGGATCCGCCGCCGGGCCAGCCCTGGTGGCGGTTGCCTTCACCGCATTTTCGAGGCCCGAGGACAAGGCCCGGGCGATCGAGGCGGGCTTCGACGCCCATCTGGGCAAACCGCTCCAGCCGCATGTGCTGATGTCGGTGGTGGCGCAGTTGCTGGCGGGGCGTTGAGGCGGCCGGCCTAACGCCCGTTACCTGCCAGACGGGTCCGGGATCAGGCTTCCAGGTATTCGATCGGGGGGACAGCGTGCCGGGTCATTGAATCCAGCTTCAAGTCGAATCCCTTAACGACCCGCAATGTGTTCCCTGGCCGTCATCTGCAATTCATAACTGAAGAAATGGTTCCGGCCACGGGCTTTGGCGGCGTAGAGCGCTTCATCCGCACGGGTAATCATGCCGAGCACCGTGGTCGAACCATCGGGCACGCAGGTGGTAATGCCGGCCGACAAGGTGACGCAGTCCGAAACCGCCGATGCCGGATGCCGCAAGCGCTGCGAAGCCAATACCTCCGCCAGCGCACGCGCAAACACCATGGCGCCGGATCGCGGTGTGTTGGGCATGATCAAGGCGAACTCCTCGCCGCCGATACGGCAGGCGTAATCGGTGGGCCGCCTGCAAACACTCGAAAGAACCGCGGCCACTTTCTTCAGGCATTCATCGCCTTCCGGGTGGCCCAGGCTGTCGTTGTATTGTTTGAAATAATCGATGTCGCAAATCATCAGCGTCAAGGGAATTCCCTCGCGATTTGCATTCGCTATCTGTTCGTAGAGCAGACGGTCGAAACCCCGGCGGTTGATGAGTCCTGTCAAGCCGTCTCGTTCGACCAGCGAGTTCAGCATCAGGTTCGCCCTGTAGAGGTCTTCGGTGACCGAAGTCAGTCGCCGTTGCATGCTCAGAAGGCGTTGCATGGCCCTTATCTTGGCGGCCAGAACCGTGGTCCGCACCGGCTTGATCAGATAATCGTCGCCGCCGACACGAATGCCTTCCCACAGGTCTTCGTCACGATCCAGCGCGGTCAGGAAAATGATCGGTGTCCAGTTTCCGCTTTCGGCGTTGCGTATCTGTTCGGCAATCCAATACCCGTTGTTTCCGGGCATCTGTATGTCGAGTAATACCAGGTCGGGCTTATGCAGGCAGAACTGGCTGACAGCCTCTTCGGCAGTGGAAGCGCTCAGGAGTTCTGTGACACCGATGTGCCTTAATTCCTGAAGGAGATATTGGAGAACCGACTCCTGGTCGTCCACCACTAATATTTTCAGTTCGGAATTGTGCAGGGTGGTCATGGGTTCAAATGGCTGGTCGACCCAGGCGGTGGGCGCGAGCGACCATACCGTACCTGAGCGCTCCCAAGCCTGACTCAGCCTCCGGACTGGGGAATCTGCAACAGTCTGCCGAGAAATTCCTGGCAGATCGCCGCCTCCGGGGCCTTCCGCTCAACAGTCCAGCGGCTTGGCCATGATGCAGTTCGACGCCGGAAAGCTCACCGGCATCAGCGTGGTGACCGGAACGGCAACGCCGTTTTCCCGATAAGGAACAAACACGGCGCCGACCAGCGAGCGGGCAGCCGCGGCGTCGATGGACGCATTGCCGCTGGTCCTGTCGATGCGGATGTCCTGGACCTTGCCCTCGGCGTCGATCCTCAGGTGCAGCCAGGTGGTGCCGCCGGGATAGGACTTCTGGAAGTCTCGTGAAGGCAACACCGCACGGACCCGGCTGACAGGGCGAAGCTGGTCTGCGGCGACCTGCCTGACCGGCGGCGCATCGGCAGAAGGCGGTGTGCTGCATGCGGACACCGCCAGGGCGGCCAGCACCAGACAGGAAACCGGTCCGATGCCGCGGAAACGACGGATACACCGTTGATTATTCGAAAACATGCAAGTCTGGAAACAAGGGGCAGTCGGTTGACGGGCCGTGGGGCGACTGTCCGGATTCTTGCGCCGGAGCGGTGCGCATTATTACCGGTGTACCGACAGCAACAAACCGCCCGCGCCGACAAAAAATCCGCCCGTCACCCGATTCATGTTTCTCGCACCGCGCCGGCTGGTAATCAGCCTGCGCAATTGCTGGCCGCCCAGGCCATACACCAGCGAGGAAACGAACTCGGCCGCCAGGTAGATGCTGCCCAACACGAGAAATTGATGCGCGGCAGCCTGGTGCGGATCGATGAACTGCGGGAACACGGCGGCAAAAAGCAATACCGCCTTGGGGTTGCTGATCGCGACCAGGAACTCCTGCAGGATCAGGCTCCGTAACGGGCGGACGGCATTCGCGTGGAATAACGGGTCGCCCGGCGCCATGTCATGACCGGCGCTTCGCCAGGCACGGATGCCGAGCCAGAAAAGATAGGCAGCGCCGACCCATTTCATGACGGTGAATGCCTTTTCCGACGCCAGCAACATCGCGCCCAGACCCAGTGCCGAAATCGTCAGGAAGATGGCGAATGCGGTAACCCGGCCGAAGGTTGCCAGCACCGCCATCGCAACTCCCTGGCGAATGCCGTTGTTCAGCGCGCAGATATTGTTCGGGCCCGGAGTCAATGCCAGAAGAATGGCGACGGGTATAAAAAGCAGGGGATCCATCGACGCTCCATCGATCCGTTGATTCATGCGCCATTCGCAAGTGCAGAATATTAGACCGATCCACACCGGGGACCACCCATGATCACCACCCTTGCGCAACTGCGCGCCCTCTATGCAGCTCCGGGCGAACGTGCAGTGCGCAAACAACTCGGCCGCCTCGACATCCACGGCCGCCGGTTCGTGCGGCTTTCGCCTTTCTGTGTGATTGCCAGCGCAGGCGCAAACGGCGCATTGCTGGATGTCTCGCCCCGCGGCGGGATGGCGGGTTTCGTCAAGGCCAGCGATGACGGCGCCCACCTGCTGCTGCCCGATTCCGGTGGCAACAACCGCCTGGACACGATGGAAAACCTGTTGGTCGATCCGCGCATCTCGCTGATCTTCATGGTGCCCGGCGTGGACGAGACGCTGCGTGTCAACGGAACGGCACAGTTGCGCGACGAAGCGTCCTTCACCGAACTTTTTGTTTCCGAACGCCAGAAACCCAAGCTGGTGATCGAGGTCGCGGTGGCCGAAGCCTATCTGCACTGCGCCAAGGCTTTCATGCGGTCGCAGCTGTGGTCGCCCGAAGCGCGCGCATCGCGTGATGTGCTGCCCAGCATGAACCAGATGGTCCACGACCAGCTGGGCGAGGCTGCGCCGACCGAAACCCAGGCCCAGATGACCGAGCGTTTTCGGCAGCAGCTCGCGGCGGAGCAGAGCCGGGCGGGCTGATTTCAGGGCGACGCGGCGTCCGCCGTCGTCCAGCCGCCGCCCATCGCCTGGTACAGCGATACGGCTGCGTCGAGCAGGTCGGCGCGGGTTTGCAGCAGCGAAAGCTCGGCACCCAGCAACCCGCGCTGGGCATCCAGCTGTTCGAGATAGGTGGCATAACCCGCGCGATAACGGCTGGTCGCCAATCGCAGGGTGTCGGCCAGCAGGTCGCGCTGGCGCTGCAGGCTGGCGCCCTGTTCGGCCAGGCGGGCAACGCCGGCCAGGGCGTCTTCCACTTCACGGAAAGCGACCAGCGCGGTGCGGCGATAGGCAAATGCGGCCTGGTCGCGCCGTGCCACCGCCGCATCGGCTTGCGCCTGCAGCCTGCCACCGGAAAAGATCGGCGCCAGCACACTGCCGCCCAGCGTCCAAAGCGTGGTCGGGTCCGACAGGGAATTGACCAGCAGGAGGCCGGCGCTGCCGGTCAGCCGGATGGTCGGCAAAAACTGTTTGCGGGCGGCCGACAGGCTGGCGTCGGCACCCGCCAGCGTGTATTCGGCCTGGGCGATGTCGGGCCGCCTGCGCAGCACTTCGGAAGGCAGGCCGGCGGGCACTGGCGGCAACTGCATCGCCAGCAGCGTGGCACCGCGTGGAACATCGCCCGGCTCCTCGCCCAGCAGCAGGCGCAGCGCGTTTTCCTGGCGGTTGATGGCCAGTTGCAGCTGCGGCACCAGCTGCAGCGCGCTTTCGTATTCGACCTGGGCCTGGCGCAACTCCAGGCGTGACGTGTAGCCGACCTCGGCACGCGAACGGGCGAAACGCAGGGACTGGTCGCGTGCCGCCAGGGTCTGCCGGGCGACTTCCAGCCGCGCGTCCAGGCCGCGCAGGGTGATGTATGCGGTGGCGGTCGATGCCGCCACGCCGATGGCCGCTGCATCACGCGCCGTGGCACTGGCCATGAAAGCCGACCGGGAAGCTTCGCTCAGGTCGGCGAGACGGCCGAACAGGTCGACCTCATAGGCCGCCTGGAACTGCGGCTGGGCCGTGGTGTTTTCCACCGGCTGGCCGGTGGCGGCGCTGAGGCTGCGGGTGCGGCTGGCGGTCGCGCCCAGGTCCAGCGTGGGTGCGAGTTGCGCACGTGCCGATGCGGCCTGCGCACGTGCCTCGGCCAGGCGGGCGACGGCAGCGGCGACATCGGTGTTGTGGGCCAGCGCCTGGTCGACCAGCAGCGCCAGCGTGTCGTCTCCGAAGGCGCGCCACCACTGCGCGCCGGGCGGCGGGGCGCCGGCATCCGCCACGGTCCGCCACGCCACGGGGGCCTCGACGGATGCAGACGGCGGCAAGGGCGGGGAGGGCGGGGCCGCACAGGCGCCCAGCAGCAGGCCGGCAACGGCGCAGGCCAGGAGAAAGCCGCGCATCAGCGAGTCCCTGCGGCGCGGGTGTCCACCCGCGTCTCGACCGACATGCCGGGCCGCAGCCGTTCGGCCTGGGGCTGGTCGGGTTCGATGGCGATACGCACCGAAATACGCTGCGCCACTTTCACGAAATTGCCGGTCGCGTTGTCCGGTTTGATCACCGAGAACTCCGAACCCGCGGCCGGCGAAAGCTGCTCGACACGCCCCTTCAGCAGATGGTCGCCCAACGCATCGACCCGGAAACTCACCGGCTGCCCCGGCGCCATGCCGGCCGTCTGTGCCTCCTTGTAGTTGGCGATGATCCACATGCGGTCGGGCACCAGGAACATCAGCTGCGTGCCGGCGGTGACGTACTGGCCGGCCCGCACGCCGACATCGCTCAGCCGGCCGTCGCGCGGTGCCTTGACGACGGTGTTGGACAGGTCGATCTCGGCCAGTCGCAGGGCCGCGCGTGCGCCTTCCACCGCCGCCTCGAGCCCGGCCCGGTTGACGGTGACGGACCGCACGTCCTGCCGGGCGATCTCGGCCGCGGCGCGGGCCTGCTCGACGGCGGCCTGGGCCTGCAGCTGGGCGGCGCGGGTCTGGTCGCGTTCACGCAGCGAGACCGAGCCTTCTTCCACCAGTGCATCGACCCGTTCCATGTCGGCCCTGGCGCGGGCCAGTTGTGCCTGCGCGTTGGCGACGGCCGCCAGTTGCGACGCCACGGTGGCCTCGCGCGAAAGTTTCGCCTGCGCCGAATTCGCCAGGCTGGCGACCTGGCCGTCGAGCGTGGCGCGCGCCTGTTCGACGCGCTGTCGGTAGATGCGGTCGTCGATGCGCGCCAGCACGTCGCCGGCCTTCACCCGCTGGTAGTCCTGTACCGGAACCTCGGCCACATAGCCGCTGGTCTGCGGGCTGACCACCGTGGTCTGGCCGCGCACATAGGCGTTGTCGGTACTTTCGATGTCGCTGGTGAAGGGCGGCAACTGCCAGGCATAGAGCACCACCAATATGCCGATGACGGCCACCGCCAGGGTGGCAATGGTGCCGCTGCGCCCATTGCGCGGCGGTGCCCAGCCGGTCGGTGCCGGAGGTGCCGCGGGTGATGGCGTTGCGGCGGCGGTGGGTGCGGGAGCGGGCGCATCGTCGGCCGGTTCTTCCGCCTGGGCGGCCCGGTCCGTCTCGCTCTCGACCGGGTCTTCGAGGCGTTTGGCAGACGGCGGCTGCGATGTTGCGGGAGCGGTCGGTTCGGGCATGGTGATTGATTTTTTTCAGGGCTTGGAGGCGACGGCCAGGGCCTCGGCGGCAATGCGGCGGCGGCTGCGCACCACCAGCCAGGTCACCCACAGCAGGGTGACGCAGGCGAACACGCCCACCACCAGAAACACGTCATTGAAAGCCATCACGTTGGCTTCCCGCGTAACCGTCTGGCTCAGGAGGCTGCTGCCCTGGGCCTGGCGCAGCACCGGGTCGTCGACCACCCGGCCGTACGCACCGGCGCCAGACTGCAACCGCGCGGCCACCTGCGGATCGGCCAGCGCGATCGACTGCACCAGTTCATGCGAATGGAATTTCTCGCGCACCACCTGGAAGGTGCCCAGGAGCGCACTTCCGGCGAGGCCGCCCAGGCTTTGGGTGATGCTGAACAGGGCCGAGAAACTGACGATGTGCGACGGCCCTTTCTTGAGCGCCGACGTCAACCCGAACAGCAAGGCCGGTCCCATGAACAGAGCGGTCGCGAAACCCAGCAGCGACTGGCTGAACATGAAGTCCTGCGGCCGGTACAGGCTGGTGGCGCGGGTGTCCAGGAAACTGCCCAGGGCGATGCAGCCCAGCGCGACGGCGACCGGTGTGCCCAGCCGCAGCGGGTTGATGGTCAGCGCGCTGGTGGCGATGCCGGCCACCGTCGCCAGGGTCACCCAGCCGAACAGCCCGCCCAGCTGGTCGTTGTTGACGCCCAGCGCCGTCAGCAGGCCCACCACGCCGAAGGTCTGTTCCGACAGCAGCAGCCGCAGCAGCGTGGCCACCAGCGCAAACCGCACGATGTCGCCGCTGCCCAGCCAGCGGGTGTTGAGCAGCGGGTTGGCCCGGTTGTGTTCGATCACCAGCGCGGCCGACAACAGCGCGATCGCGCCGCACAGCGCCCAGCCGAGCCACGCCACCTCGGTCCACCAGACGATGCGGCCCTGGCCCAGCACTGCGCACAGCAGGGCCATGCCGGGCGCGAAAAGCGCGAAGGTGACCAGGTCGAGTTTTTCGAAGACCTTGATGCGTTCGCTGGGCGGCAGCCGGTACAACGCCACCGCTGCCAGGCACAGCAGCGCCAGGCCGAGCTCGAAGTAATACAGCGTCCGCCAGCCACCGAATTCGAGCAGGTTGGAAGAAAACAGCCGCGACATCGGCGTCGCCAGCTGCGGCACGCCGACGCCCAGCACGATGGCCTTGAGCCGCCAGCGCGCGGGCAGGGCCTGGATGAAATAGAACAGCGACAAGGAAGACAGCACGCCCGCCGACACCCCGCTGGCCGCCCGCACCGCGATCGCGCTGGCGAAGCTGTGCACGAACAGGTGGCCCAGCGTCAGTGCCACGTAGCCGCCCAGGAAGATGCGGATGAAAAGGTTGAGCCCGAACTGCTGCCTGAACTTGATCAGCAGCATGTTCATGCAGATGTTGGTCATCAGGTAGGCGGTCGACAGCCAGGCCGCCTGGTCGCTGTACAGGCCCAGCGCGCCCTGCACGTTGAGCAGGTTCGAGTTGATCAGCGCGTTGCCGAAACCGCCGGTCAGCCCCACCAGCAGCGCCACGAAGAAGTAGGCGATGCGCCGGCTGCGCGGGTGTTCGGGCGTGGCCGGCGAGCCGGGCATCATCGCCCGCTCGTGCGGCTTGAATTCGTAGGCGGGCTCGACCGGCTCGTCCGACGCGGTACCAGCCGGCCGGAGGCGCCAGGGGAAGCGTTGGCTGGGGGCGGTGGCGTTATTCGGCATCGGGACGCAATTTAGCAAGTTCCGCCGGCTTGTCGGGCACGACCGGCGCGGCTAGGCTTCGCCTCCATTTGCACGAAGGTGAATTTCAGATGAAAGCTCCCGGGCCGATCGCCACGTCCGTTGTCCGCCTGCCCGAACTCGCCAGGCTCGACGCCTTTTTCGTCGCGGGGCCCGCAGGCCGCTTCGACGACGACAGCAAATCGAACATCCCGCAGATCTGGCCGAAGCTGGTCGGCGCCCTGCCTTTCGAAGGCCAGCTGGCCGGTTGGAAAACCTACGGCGTGGTCAGCGACATGAACTGCAGCGACGGCAGCTTCGAATACCTGGCCGGTGTGGCGGTGCTGCCGGATTGCGAACTGCCGGCGGGGTTCACCCGCATCAGGATTCCCCCGTCGGACTACCTGGTGTTCCGGATCACCCTCGACGGTTCGGCGGTGCATCCGCAGGTCAAGGCGGCGCTGGCGAAGATCTGGGGAGAACTCGTTCCCGCGTCGGGCCACAAGCCCGGCAAAAGCCCCAATTTCGAGCTGTACGAAAGTGACTTCGCGCCGGATCTCCCGGGCGTGGTCATCGACTTCCACGTCCCGGTCGAAGCAGCATCTCCCGCACCCGGTCTGCCAGCGTCTCGACCGGAAACGGCTTGGTGATCACCGCCATGCCGGGGTCGAGCTGGCCGTTGCCGACGGCCGCGTTTTCTGCATAACCGGTGATGAACAGCACCTTCAGGTCCGGCCGGACGAGCCTCGCCGCGTCGGCCATCTGCCGGCCGTTCATGCCGCCGGGCAGTCCCACGTCGCTGATCAGCAGGTCGATACGGACGTCCGACTGCAGGATTTTCAGCCCGGCCACGCTGTCGGCCGCCTCGATCACGGTGTAGCCCAGGTCCTGCAGCACGTCGGTGACCAGCATGCGGACGGTGGGTTCGTCGTCCACCACCAGCACGGCTTCGCCCTGGTCCGAGCGCGACGGCGGCCGCAACTGCACCGTGGTTTCGTCGATGTCGCCATCGACATGGTGGCGCGGCAGGTAGATGCAGACGGTGCTGCCGATGCCGACTTCCGAATAGATGCGCACCTGACCGCCCGACTGCTTGGCGAATCCGTAGATCATCGACAGGCCCAGCCCGGTGCCCTGGCCGATGGGTTTGGTGGTGAAGAAGGGCTCGAACACCCGTTCGATGATCTCCGGCGACATGCCGCAGCCGGTATCGGTCACGCAAAGGGACAGGTACTGGCCCTCGGGCAGGTCATGCGTCAGCGCGCCATGCCGGTCCAGCCACTTGTTGGCGGTCTCGATGGTGATGCGGCCGCCGTCCGGCATGGCGTCGCGGGCGTTGATGCACAGGTTGAGCAGTGCGTTTTCCAGCTGCGACGGGTCGACCAGCGCCGGCCACAGGCCGCCGGCGCCGACCACTTCCAGTTCGACCGCCGGGCCCACGGTGCGGCGCACCAGCTCTTCCATGCCGGCGACCAGGCGGTTGATGTTGGTCGGCTTGGGATCCAGCGTCTGCCGGCGTGAAAACGCGAGCAGCCGGTGGGTGAGGGCGGCGGCGCGTTTGACCGCACCCTGCGCCGCGCCCATGTAACGCTCCACGTCGTCCTGTCGCCCTTGCGCCAGGCGCACGCCGATCAGTTGCAGCGCGCCGGAAATGCCGGCCAGCAGGTTGTTGAAATCGTGCGCCAGGCCGCCGGTCAACTGACCCACCGCTTCCATCTTCTGCGACTGCCGCAGGGCTTCCTGGGCGCTGACCAGTTCGGCGGTGCGATCTGAAACCCGCTGCTCCAGCTGGTCGTTCAGGGTGCGCAGCATGGCGATGGCGCGGTCACGTTCGGCTGCGACCGCACGCCGGTCGTCGACGTCGATCAGCACACCCGGGAAACTCGCGCCGCTGCCGTCCGGCGCAAGGTCGACCCGGCCGTTGGCCTCGATCCAGTAATACTTTCCGTCATCGCGCCGCACCCGATATTGGTGGGCATAGGCACCGCCGCGGGCAATCACCTCGTCGATGGCCTGGATCAGTCCGCCGCGGTCGTCCGGATGCACGGTGGCGATGATCTGTTCCAGCGGAATGCCGTCGTGTCCCAGCGCCGGGTCGATGCCGAAACTGCGCGCAAAACTCGCGTCGATGGTGAAGCGGTCGGTCGGCAGGTCCCACACCCAGGTGCCGATGATGGCGCCGGCGCCGAGCGCCAGCTGCACGCGCTGTGCGTTGGCGCGTGCGTTCTCGTGTTCCGCCGCAGCACGCCTTTCGGCCAGCACCCGTTCGGTGGTCTCGATCACCAGGGCAATGACACCGAGGATGCGACCGCTCTCGTCGTAGGCCGGTGAATATTCGAGGTTGGCCCAGAGCATGCGCGGACCGCCGTTGCGTTCGAGCACCAGTTCTTGGTTCTGGTAGACCAGCGTGCCGCCTTCGCGGTAGACCTTCTGCAACACGTTGGCATTGAAATCCGCCACTTCGTGCCAGCCCTCGAGCACGTTGGTGCCCAGGATGGATGGGTGGCGGTTGCCGGCGAATTCGCGGTAGGCGTCGTTGTAGATCATCACGCCGGTGTCGCCCCACAGCGTCACCATCGGCGTCGGACTGTGCAGCACGAAAGCCAGCACCGCCTTCATTTCGGCCTGCCAGTGCTCGATGGGGCCGATGGGAGTCGAGGCCCAGTCGAAGCGGTCCACCAGTTCACCCAGCTCACCCGCGTTTTTCAGGAAGGTGCGGGAAGAAGCGGGAGCGGTGGCGGTTTTCATCGGGCAGCACTATGCCTCATCAATGCCTGTGCCGGCCGCTTGTCACAAATCTCTTTGCCCGCGCCGGCACACGCAAGAACGCCTCCAAGCCGGCAACGCAGGCCCCGGCAGCGCGCCGTTGATTCACGCTCGCAGGCAAGGGCGGTCGAACATGCCGGCCGAGTCGGTGCCATGGCCGGGAATCACGCAATTTGCAACTGCGACGTACAGGGTTTCGCTATAGTCTACGGAACATAGCGATGCAATCGAAGAACAAGCCAGGAACCGCCATGCCGACCCCGCCACCTTTCAAGTTCGCCACTGCCTCTGGGAACGCCATTGCGCCGGTCTGCTGCAGCGCGGACGACGGGCACGATGCGGCCGTGGTGGAGGCCGCCACGCGTCACGGCCGGCTGAAGATCTCCGACCTGGACACTCATTTCCAGTGTTCGGTCATCGGCACCTGCATGACGACCGCGGGGATGCGCAAGGTGATGTCGCGTTTTATCCATGTTCAGGGTGTCAGTGACCTGGACATCCACCACGAGGCGGTGTTGCTGGCATCCGAGCCCGGCCTGGCCGCGAAGGCGCTTCACAAGGCGCTGGACCGCCAGCACGAGCGGACGGTGCTGCGTTTCGCACGCGTCACCGAAACCGCCGCGCTGCTGGCGCTGTGGCAGGAAGCACTGCACAGCGGCGACATTCCCGGCGCCTACTGGGCGTTGCTGACCCATCGGCACGCCACCCCCGAGCTTCGCAGGCAGGTCTTCGGCGACGTCCACATGCTGTCCCACCTGGTGGGCGCGGCCAACCGGGCAGACATCCGGCGGCTGGTGGCGCTGGAGCAATCCAACGCCGAATTGCGCGAACAGGTCGAGCAATACCAGGCGCGCCATCTGGTGCGGGAAGAAGACATTCACGACCTGCAGCGTGAACTGGCCGGTGTGCGCCAGTTGCTGGAAGCGGCGCGCCGATCGCCACCATTGCCCGACGACCGGCAGGAGAACAGGGACAAGGCCCAGGCGGCATCCGAACAGGTCGCCCTGCAGACCCAGCGTCGCGAAGCGGCAGAGCAGTCGGCTGCAAAAGCACAGGCCACCACGGCACGGCTGGTGGAAGAGATCGGCTTCGTGCGCAAACACGCTGCCACGCTGGCAGTCGAACTGGCCGCAGCCGAGGCTCAGCTGAGGGACCTGGCCGGCGACGGCCCTTCAGCAGAGGTCGGCACCGGTCTCGATCACCGGTTGGCGGGGCGGCGCATCCTCTATGTTGGCGGGCGGCCGAGTTCGACGCCTTCGATCCGCGCCCTGGTGGAACGGCACGGCGGCGACTTCCGTCACCACGACGGCGGGCTGGAAGACCGAAAGGGCCTGCTGGCCGCCAATGTGGGCTGGGCCGAATTGGTGGTGTTTCCGGTGGACTGCGTGGACCACGATTCGGTCGGCCAGCTCAAGCGCCTCTGCCTGCGGCACGGCATCGAGTTCTGGCCCTTGCGCAGCGCGGGCATCGGCAGTTTTGCGGCTGCACTCGGAGCCGTCACGCGGTCGGTCGTCGATGCCGGAGAACCGCCTCGCCAGCCCTGTCCCAAACACGGCTGAAGCCTGCCCGATGGCCCGGTCTAGTGCGACGCGGTGTCGTACTCCGCAGGTGCGGTTTCGCCTGCCAGTGCCTTCAGCAGGTTGGTGGTCGCCAAAGTCGCCATCGCATGGCGGGTTTCGTGGGTGGCCGAGCCGATGTGCGGCAGCGGCGTCACCTTGGGGTGGGTGCGCAGCGGAGAATCCTGCGGAAGCGGTTCGGTGGCGAAGACATCCAGCCCGGCAGCGCGCAGCGTGCCGTGGTCCAGCGCCTGCAGCAACGCTGGTTCCTGCACCGTGGCGCCACGCCCGCCGTTGACGAAGACCGCGCCGGCTTTCATTTTCGCGAACATGGCCGCGTCGATCAGCCCGCGTGTAGCCGGCGTCAGCGGCAGCAGGGCGACCACGATGTCGGATTGCGCCAGGAGATCGTCCAGCGGGGTATGGATGGCCAGGCCCTGCAGCGGCGTGCCCGACAGGTCGACCTCGCGCCGTGTGTGGTACAGCACCGGCATGCCAAAACCCAGTGCGGCGCGGCGGGCCAGCGCCTGCCCGATGCGGCCGAAACCGAGCAGCCCCAGCGTCTTGCCGTGCACGTCGGTGCCGAACAGGTCTTCGCCGATGTTCCTGGTCCAGCGGCCTTCGCGCACCAGCGTCGACAGCTCCACGATGCGGCGGCTGCTGGCCATGATGAGAGCGAACACCGTGTCGGCCACGGTTTCGTCGAGCACGCCGGGCGTGTGGCACAGCGTGATGCCGCGCTGGTGCAGGGCGGCCAGGTCGTAGTTGTCCACGCCGACTGAAACACTGGACACGACTTCGAGCCGGGGTGCTCGTGCCAGCAGTTCCGCATCGACCGGATAGCTGGAGCCGATGAGGCCGTGGGCGGTCGCCAGGGCGGCGTCGAAAGCCGGTTTTTCAGCCGCCTTGCGCGGGTTTGCGACGACGACGGAGTGGTCGGCCTGCAGCCGCGCCAACTGTTCGTCGGGCAGTTCGCGGAAGACCAGGATGTTCTTGCGTTCGGTCATGTCGGGCGGGTTTCTAAAGGCCGGCAGCCTGCAGTTCGGCCAGGGTCGGCAAACCTTCCGAGTCGCCCAGCACCTGCACCTGCCGGGCGCCGATCCAGCTGCCGCGGCGTGTGGCTTCCCGCACGCTGCGGCCTTCCAGCAGGGCGCTGATGACACCCACCGCAAAACCGTCGCCGGCGCCCACCGTGTCGACCACCTTGGCGACCGGGAAACCTTCGACGTGGCCGGTGCCCGCATCGGCATCGTCGTAATACGCACCGGCTTCGCCCAGCTTGACGATGACCAGCCGTGAGCCGGCATCGCGATAGAACCTGGCGATGCCTTCGGCGGTCCGTTCACCGGTCAGAAGACGGCCTTCTTCCAGGCCGGGCATCACTGCATGCGCCTTGGCGGCCAGGCGGTTGATCTCGGTGCGCATGACTTCGGTGGAAGCCCACAACGTGGGCCGAAGGTTGGGATCGAAAGACACGCTGCGGCCGGCGGCCAGCGCCACGTCGATGCTGCGGTGCGCGGCTTCCAGGCTGCTGGCCGAGATGGCGGCGAACACACCGGTCGCATGCAGGTGGCGGGTGGCCTGCAGCCAGGTGGCGTCGACATCGTCTGCGCACATCAGGCTGGCGGCCGAACCCTTGCGGTGGTATTCGACCGGCGGGTCGCTGCCGTCGTCGACCCGCCCCTTGAACTGGAAACCGGTGCGTTGCGTCGGGTCGCAGACCACGCGGGCGCAGTCCACGCCTTCCTTCTGCAACTCGGCCATCAGGTAGCGGCCGAGCGAGTCGGCGCCCAGCCGGCTGGCCCAGCCCACCCGCAGGCCCAGGCGCGCCAGGCCGACGGCCACGTTGATCTCCGCACCGGCCATGCGGCGATGGAAGGTCTCGACCAACTCCAGCGGGCCGGGTTCGCCGGCGATGAACAGGGTCATGGCCTCGCCGAAGACCGCCACGTCGCGGGCTGCGCCGGGCAGCGGCGCGGTGAAGGGGGATGGAGAGGATAAGGGCGCGCTCATGCGGTTTCCTTCTGCAGGCGGGCGGCTGCGCGCAGCACTTCCACCTCGCGGCGGGTGACGGCCACCAGGTCGTCGCCGGCCAATGGATATTCGATGGCCCAGGGCACGTCGGCCGGCAGGCCGCGCAGGACCGCTCGCCAGGGCGCGGCCGATTCGGCCAGCGGCACCGCCACCCATTTGTCGGGCCGGCGGAACACGCCCTTGGTGTGCACATACGTGACACGGCTGCCGAAGGCGGCGGCGGCCTGCAGCGGGCATTCGCCCAGGTAATGCCAGTTGCCCAGGTCGAAGGTCATCGGCAGGGCAAGTGCGGCGGCATCGGCGGCGGCGAAGAATTTCCGGAGTGCGCCCAGCGTGCCGGCGGTTGGGGTCTGGTCGTTCTCGATGACCATCTCGCAGCTGGCGTCGGCCAGCACGGTCTTGAGTATGTCGAGCGATTGCACCGAATGCGGCCCGAAACCGCCGACGGACATCTTGACCCGGGCCGCACCCAGCTGGGCGGTGATGTCCAGCGCGCGTTGCAGGACGCCGATGGCCAGGGTGCCGTCGGCGGTCCACAGGCCTTCGGGTTCGGAATAGACCTTCACATTACCGGCGTTGCGCAGGGCCGCAAGCTCGGCGCTGCGACTGCCGGTAGCGCCCAGCAACTCGCCACGCACTTCGACGCCGTCGGCGCCGGCTTCGCGCGAGAGTCCGGCGAAATACAGCTGGCCGTGGCGCATCACTTCGGCGGCGCCGAAGGAGGTCAGGGAAATCAGGATGGGCGGCGCTTCGGTCATCGGGCTCATCGGGTTCAGGCGTGGTTCGAGCTGAGGATCTGGCCCAGGAAGGTGCGGGTCTTCTCGTTCTGCGGATTCGAGAAGAACTCCTTCGGCGGCGCCTGCTCGACGATCCTGCCTTCGGCCATGAAGATCACCCGGTCGGCGACGCTGCGCGCAAAACCCATCTCGTGGGTGACACACAGCATGGTCATGCCGTCGTCGGCCAGCGAAATCATGGTGTCCAGCACTTCCTTGACCATCTCGGGGTCGAGCGCCGAAGTGGGTTCGTCGAACAGCATGATCTTCGGCGCCATGCACAGCGCGCGGGCGATGGCCACCCGCTGCTGCTGGCCGCCGGACAGCTGGCTGGGGTACTTCTTCGCCTGCTCCGGAATGCGCACCCGGGTCAGGTATTTCATGGCCACCTCTTCGGCCTGCGCCTTGTCCAGGCCGCGCGAACGCATCGGCGCCAGGGTGCAGTTCTCGAGGATGGTCAGGTGCGGGAACAGGTTGAACTGCTGGAACACCATGCCGACCTCGGCCCGTACCCGGTCGACGTTCTTGCCGCCGGCCGTCAGCTCGATGCCGTCCACCAGGATGCGGCCCTGCTGCACCGTCTCGAGACGGTTGATGCAACGGATCAGCGTGGACTTGCCCGAGCCCGAAGGCCCGCACACGACGATGCGTTCGCCGGTGCGCACGCTCAGGTCGATGCCGGTGAGCACCTGGAATTGCCCGTACCACTTGTTCACCCCCTCCATGCGGATGATGGGTTCTTGCGGTGCGGCGGTGGTGACAGGGTCCGTCATGCTCGTGGCTCTCTTGCGGGGACTTGCGGTGGGGCTTGCGGGAATCGTGATTGCTTACTGGAACTTCGGCAGGTCGGCGCCCAGCCACTTCTGATAGAGCTTGTTCAGCTCGCCGTCGGCGCTGCGTTTGGCGACAAAGTCGTTGACCGTCTTTTCGAGTTCGGCCTGGCCGGGACGCATGGCAATGCCCATGTTCTGCTGCACCAGGTTGAACTTGTTTTCATACATGCCGGCAGGCGCACGTTTGGCGATCTGCGCAGCCACGGTGACCGAGCAGCCGATGGCGTCGACCTGGCCCGAGAGCAGTGCCTGCATGGCCGACGCGTCGTCGTCGAAACGGCGGATCTCGGTGCCTTCCGGTGCAGCCTTGGTGACCGCGATGTCCTGCGTGGAAGCACGTGCCACGCCGATGCGTTTGCCCTTCAGGGCGGAAGCGTCGGCGATGGCATCGGTTTTCTTGCCGTACAGCACGATGGTGGCGGCCGCGTAGGGCTGCGAGAAGGTGACCTGCTTGGCGCGTTCCGGCGTGACGGCCAGCGAGGCGACCAGCACGTCGACCTTGTTGGTCAGCAGGAAGGGAATGCGGTTGGGGCCTGTGACCGGCACGATGTTGACCTTGACGCCCAGGTCCTTGGCCAGCAGCTTGGCCACGTCGGCGTCGTAGCCGTCGGGCTGGTTCTGCGCATTGGTGGTGCCGTACGGCGGGAAATCGACGAGCATGCCGATGGTGATCTCGCCCTTTTTCTTGATGTCGGCGATGGACTGCGCATGGGCCGGCGCGATGCCGGCCAGGCCGGTGCCCAGGACCAGGGCGGCGGCGACGAGGGTGCGGCGTGGGATGAAGCGGTGCATGGAAGTCTCCTTTTGCGGGAACGGTCGAAGAAGGTGAAAGGCGCTGGTCCGGTCAGCGGCTGAGGGCGGAAGCCAGGCGGCGTTCCATGTGGGCGGCCAGCAGCGACAGCGGCCAGCACATCACGAAGTAGATGGCGGCCACCACACTGAACACCAGCAGCGGCTGGAAGGTGGCGTTGTTGACGATCTGGCCGGCGCGGGTGATCTCGGTGAAACCGATGATGGCCGCCAGCGAGGTGCCCTTGATGACCTGCACCAGGTAACCCACCGTGGGCGGCACGGCGATCTTCCAGGCCTGGGGCAGCACCACGTCACGCATGCGCGAGGTGTACGACAGGTTGAGCGCCTCGGCGGCTTCCCACTGGCCGCGCGGAATGGCCTCGATGCAGCCGCGCCAGATCTGGCCCAGGAAGGCGGCCGTGTTGAGCGACAGCGCCACGCCGGCGGCGACCCAGGGATTGATGTCCAGCCCGAGGATGGGTGCGCCGAAGAAGATCAGGAACAGTTGCAGCAGCAGCGGCGTGCCCTGGAATACCTGCACGAAAGCCGTAGCCAGGCCCCGCACCCAGGCCAGCGGCGAGACCCGCGACAGGGCGACCACCAGGCCACCGATGCCGCCGAAGAAAACGGCGATGGCCGACAGCGCCAGGGTCCACCTGGCGGCTTCGAGAATGAACCAGAACTCGGGAGTACCGAAAGTACGCATGGCGGTTTCCTTACTTCCGGTCGGGATAGTTGAGCGTGGCGTTGAACACTAGCTTGAAGAGCGCCGAGAACGCCATCGACAGCAGCAGGTAGATGCCGGCGACCACGATGTAGATCTCGAAGCTGCGGAAGGTTTGCGACTGCAGGTTGGCAGCGACCGAGGTGAGGTCGTCCGCCGAAATGACCGACACCACCGCCGAGCTGAGCATCAGCAGGATGAACTGGCTGGTCAGCGCCGGATAGATGGCGCGCAGCGCGGGTTTGATGATCACGAAACGGAAGATTTCCCAGCGCTTGAGGTTGAGCGCCAGCCCGGCCTCGACCTGGCCCCTGGGGATGGACTCGATGCCGGCGCGGATGATCTCGGCGGCGTAGGCGCCGAGATTGACCACCAGCGCGGTGAGCGCCGCGGTGTAGGGGGACCAGCGCAGGCCCAAGGCGGGCAGCGCGAAGAAAAAGAAGAACAGCTGAACCAGGAACGGCGTGTTGCGGATCAGCTCGATGTAGGTGTTGATCAGGAAACGCAACGGCCTGGGGCCGGAGGTCTTGCCCCAGGCGCACAGCACGGCGACCACCAGGCCCAGCACCATCGCCAGGAAGGACAGCTGGATGGTGGTCCAGGTGCCCTTGAGCAGCAGGGGCCAGGCGGCGAACACGTCGCCGAATTGGAAGGTGTAATTCACGGAAGGTCGGCCACACCGGAGTGCTGGGCCATGTCTGAAACCGGTTTCAGTGTAGGTCCGCAGATGGCGCGGCCGACCTGGGATTTACCCTGAAGCGGGGAGAATCGCCCGTTTCGGCTCAGCTCAGCAAGGCCGACCGGCTGGAGCCGCGCACCATCAGGCGGCCGGGCAGGAGGATCTCGCGCGGTGCGTGGGTGGCCCCGTTCAGCCGCTGCAGCAGACATTCGACGGCGGCCTTGCCCAGGGCATCGGTCGGTTGCGCGACAGTGGTCAGGCCGGGGCCGATCAGCGGTGCCCAGTCGGTGTCGTCGAAGCCGATGAAACCGAGGTCGCGGCCCCATTGCCAGCCCAGCCCGGCCACCACCGTCGCGACACGCAAGGTGGTGACCGCATTGCCGGTGATCACCGCGGGCTGGCGGCCGTCGGCATTGGCGGCATCACGCAACCGGCCCAGCGCGGCGCGCAGGGCGGTGTCGTCGGTTTCATGCTCCAGCACCTCGCCGTGGATGCCTGCGGACGCGGCCAGCGCCTGGAAGGCGAGCGCCCGTTCGTGCCGCGAACTCACGTCCTCCAGCGGCTCGGTGACGAACATCACATGGCGGAAACCGGCGTCGATCAGGTGCCGCAGCGCGGTGTGCGCAGCGGCGGTGTTGTCGAGCGACACGAAGTCGGCCGCCAGACTGTCGTTGCGCCGGTCGACCAGCACCATCGGCCGGGCCTTGCTTGCGGCCTCGGCCATGGCGGCGGCGTCGTCGCCCACCCGGTTCAGGATGAAACCCTCGACCTGGTAAGACGCCAGCGCCTCGATGGCCTGCCGTTCGCGTCCGCTTTCGTTGCCCAGGTTGAACAGCATGACCAGGTAGCCGGCTTCCTGGCAGGCTTTCTCGGCGCCGCGCAGCACGGCCACCGAGAACGGGTTGGTGACGTCGGCCACCACCAGCCCGATCAGCCGCGATCGGCCGCGCTTGAGGGCCTGCGCCATCGGGCTGGGCGAATAGGCGAGGGCGGCGACGGCGGCCTGCACCCGGGCGGCGATGTCGGGCGTGAGCAGCGTCTCTCGGTGGTTGAAGTAACGCGAGACGGTGGCCTTGGAAACTCCGGCCGCCTGGGCGACATCGGCGATGGTGGCCCGGCCCGAAGGGATTTGGAGGGCCGGAGGCGCGGAAGCCGCGGAAGCCGCGGGCATCGCGGGAAGGGCAGGGACGGTGGGCATGGCGGCGAATGGTAATGCCGGGCCCGGCCTGTTCGGCACCAGCCCTGACAATCGACGTCTTCCTTGCCCCGTCCTGAAAGCTGCCTTCCATGTGGATGATCGTCGCGTCGCTTCTTTTTGCCGTCATGGGCGTGTGTGTCAAGAAGGGTGCGGCCTTCTTCAGCAGCGCCGAACTGGTGTTCTGGCGGGGAGTCGTCAGCGCCTTGGTCATCGCAGTGCTGGCCTGGTCGCAGGGCATCAGCCTGCGCACCACGCACTTCAAGCTGCATGCGTCGCGCAGCCTGGTGGGCAGTTTCTCGATGTCCGCCTGGTTCTATGCGCTGGCCTATCTGCCGCTCGGGGCCGCCATGACCCTCAACTACCTGAGCAGCGTCTGGGTGGCGCTGTTCCTGGTGGGGGCGGGTTTCATGGCCTACGTGACCGGCAGTACGAAAGAGGGCGAGAGCCGCATGCTGGTCGGCCAGCTGGCGCTGCTTTCGACGGTGGTGGCCGGGTTCGGCGGAGTGGTGATGATCCTCAAGCCCGGTGCCGATCCGCAGGCCATCGCAGCCACTCTTTCAGGTTTGTTGTCGGGCCTGCTGGCGGCTTTCGCCTATCTGCAAGTGGTGGCGCTGACCCGTGCCGGCGAGCCCGAGATGCGGGTGGTGTTTTATTACGCGCTGGCGACCGCCCTGGTCGGCGGGCTGTGGATGCTGGTTTCCAAGACATCCACCTGGCACTGGGCCCATGCGGCCTGGCTGCTGCTGATCGGCCTGTCGGCCGCATTCGGGCAACTGGCGCTGACGCGGGCCTATGGCGCGACGCGGTCGCATGTCGAGACGCTGGTGGTGGCCAACCTGCAGTACTGCGGCATCCTGTTCGCGGTGCTTTTCGGCATCTGGTTCTTCGACGAACACGTCGACCTGGTCGGCTGGATCGGTATCGTGGTGGTGGTGGTCAGCAGCATTGCGGCCACCACCATCCGCGACCGTTTGTTCCCCAAGGCACCGGTCGAAGAACACTAGGCCCGGCCGGGCGGTCGATAAACTCGTGCGCTTTCTCGCAACGTCACCTACCTGCATGCGTTTCCACGCCCCGACAGTCTTGACCGCCCTGGACGCCTGGCGTCGCCCGCTGACGCTGATCGCCGCGACGGCCGTGTGGGCCCTGGCCGGTTGCAGCAGCACGCCACCGGCCGGCAGCACCGCGACGCCCGCCACGGCGGCCGCCACGCCGGCCGCCGTGGCGGCGTCCGCTGCCCCCGGCATCCGGATAGGCATCGCGCTGGGCGGCGGCGCGGCCAAGGGGTTCGCGCACATCGGTGTCATCAAGATGCTGGAAGCCAACGGTTTCGCGCCGACGGTGGTGGCGGGCACCAGCGCTGGCAGCGTGGTCGGCGCCCTGTATGCCAGCGGCTTGAATGCCTTCGAACTGCAGGAAAAAGCGGTGGCGCTGGACGAGACCAGGATCCGCGACCTGCAGCTTTCGTCCGGCGGCCTGGTGCTGGGTCAGAAGCTCGAGGACTATGTCAACGAACAGGTGCGCCGCCAGCCGCTGGAGCGCCTGGCGAAGCCCTTCGCCGCCGTCGCCACCCGGCTCGAGGACGGCGAGCGCACCGTGTTCCAGCGCGGCAACACCGGCCAGGCGGTGAGGGCCTCGAGCAGCGTGCCGGGTGTCTTCCAGCCGGTGGCCATCGGCAAATACCACTTCGTGGACGGTGGTGTCGTCAGCCCGGTGCCGGTCGATGCGGCCCGCCAGCTGGGCGCCGACGTGGTGATCGCGGTGGACATCTCCAGCAAGGCGCGGGGCCAGACGCCCGCCGGCATGCTGGCGACGCTCGGCCAGTCGATCGCCATCATGGGACAGAAGCTCGGGCAGGCCGAGCTGGCGCGGGCCGACGTCATCGTGCGGCCGCAGGTGCTGGATATCGGTTCCGCCGACTTCACCCAGCGCGCCGCGGCCATCCTGGAAGGCGAAAAAGCCGCCCTGGCCGCCATGCCGCAGATCCGAGAGCGGGTGGGCCAGCTGCTGGCATCACGCGAACAGGCCACCCGGCTGGCGCAGCAGAAGGCGGCGGAAGCCCAGCACCAGGCCTGCCTGGAGCAGCGGTCACGGCTGCAGAAGCTGGCCGGCATGGCAGGTCTGGACTCCGCCTGCACTGCACCGTGACGCCGACAGAGTCGTCCGCGAAACCCGCGCGTCGCCGCCAGGTCGACCGCTCCGCCGTCACCCGCGCCCTGCTGCTCGAGACCGCCCTGGCGCTGGTGAGCGAGAAGGGCGTGGACCGCGCCACCATCCTGGAGGTCGCGCAGCGGGCCGGCCTGACGGCCGGCGCGGTGCAGCATCATTTCCCCAGCAAGGCACACCTAATGGTCAGCCTGGTGGAGCACATCCTCAGCCAGCGCATCGCGGACGGCGGGGTATGGCCGGATGCTTCCGAACCGCTGCGGCAACGGGCCGGCCTGTTCATCCACGCACTGTGGGAGCGCAGTTATTCGACGCCGCGTTTCATCGCCGCCTGGAACCTGTACCTGCGGTTGACCGACGACAAAGGCACCCGCGAAGAACTGGCCGGACGCAGGCAGCTGAGCGGCCAGCAACTGCTGTCGCGTTTCCTGGAAGTCTTCCCGGAGATGCTGCCGGGAGCCGAGACCGAAACCTTCCTGCAATTGGCCACATCGGTGCTGCGCGGCCTGGGTATCCAGCGGGTGTTCGGCCCGGTCGAACAGTCCGAGGCGGCCCAGCTCGCCATGCTGATCGACATCCTGTTGCAGCGCTGCCGGCCGACCGGTTAGTCATCCGGGTTGGCCTGCAAATTGCATGTTGCAATATAACTATATTGTAACTTTCGAAATCTGGCCGATATGCGAATGATCCGAACCCTGGCGGCGCCCTCCGCCATTGCCCTTGCCATCGCCTCAGCCTCCGGCGGCGCGCAGGCTCACGTTACCGATTTCAAGGTGTTGTCGGTAAAGCCGGCCTTTGAAGGCCGGATGTTCGGGGATGTCGGTGCCTATGAGCGCATCGACGCCATCGCGTCCTTCGCGGTCGACCCCAGGTCGCCGCAGCTCGCTGGTGTGGTGGACCTCGGTCGCGCTCCGGTGAACGCGAAGGGCGAGGTCGAGTTCTCTACGCAGGTCACCGTGCTGCGCGCCGCCGAGCCGGCCAAACGTTCGCCCTTCCTGCTGTACGAAGTGCCCAACCGCGGCCGCAGCCACGCCATGGTCATGCTGAACCTGGGCGCGGTGAGCAACATCCCGACCAAGGCAGTGGAAGCCGGCGACGGCTTTTTGATGAACCGCGGCGACACGGTGGTGTGGAGCGGCTGGCAGGCCGACATCGGCGGGCCGCTGATCAACATGACGCTGCCTTCGGCCGAAGGCGTGAAGGGCGATTCGCGCGAACAGATCATCTTCGACAAGCCGGGTGCGACCGGCACTGCCGAACTGACCTATCCGGCCGCCGACCAGGACCCGTCGCGCGCCCGGCTGACGGTGCGGCTGCACGAAGGCGACACACCTCGCGAACTGAAAGGCGCCTTCCGCTACCTGGCGGCCAACAGGATCGAGATCACCCGGCCCGCGGACATGGATGCCGGCGCCATCTACGAATTCATCTACCCCGCACAGGGCGCCGTGCCGGCCGGCCTGGGGTTTGTCGCCACCCGCGACCTGGTGTCATTTCTGCGCGGTTATCCGGGCCATGCGGTGCCCAGCCCGTTGAGCGGCGTCAGGCACACGTTGACGCTGGGCATCTCGCAGTCGGGCCGATATGTGCGCGACTTCGTTTACGAGGGATTCAACGCCGACGAGAACCAGCGCCGGGTGTTCGACGGCGCCATGCCGCACATCGCCGGCTCGCGCAAGACCTACCTGAACTACCGCCTGGCCCAGCCGGGTCGCTATTCGCGCCAACACGAGGATCACGACTATCCGGGCGACCAGTTTCCCTTCGCCTACGCCGACACGGTAGACCCGGTCAGCGGCAACACCGGCAGCATCCTGTCGGCCTGCAGCCGGACGGCGACCTGCCCGAAGATCATGCATGTCGATTCGTCGACCGAGTTCTGGCAGGCCCGTGCCTATCTGGTCGGCAACACGCCAGACGGCAAGCCGGTGAAGACGCCGGACAACGTGCGCCTGTATCTGGTCGCCGGCGCGCCCCACTTCAACCGTTGGGGTGCCGCGCCCGATGCTGTCGCTGCGTGCTCGCGGCTGGCCAATCCGCTGAACCCGTCGCCGGTGCTGAGGGCCTTGTATGTGTCGCTGGAGCAATGGGTCGCCGACGGCAAGGCACCGCCGCCCAGCCGCTACCCGAGCGTGGCCGACAAGACGCTGGTCAGGCTGGAAGACCTGAAAGAACCGCGCATCGCGGGCAAGGTGACCCGGCCGGCCTTCAACCAGCTGCAGCTTATGGACCACACGGTTCTGCCGCCCGTTCGTGGCAAGGCCTACCCGGCTTACGTACCCGCAGTGGATGCCGACGGCAACGACGTCGGCGGCATACGACTGCCTTACCTGCAGGCCCCGCTCGGCACCTTCACCGGCTGGAACCCGCGCGCCGAAGGTTATGCCGCCGGCGACCTCTGCAACGTCTACGGTGGCTACGTGCCCCTGCCGCGCCAGCCTTCTGCCGACGACAGCCGCGAGGCGCTGTCGACCCGTTATCCGTCGCAGTTGCCGGACTACCTGGCCAGGGTCGATGGCGCGGTGAGTGGGCTGGTGAAAGCCGGCTACATGCTGGAGTCCGACCGCCAGTGGGTGCTGGACCAGGCACGGAAGGACGGCGCCGCCGCCTTCGCGGGCAAGTGAAGCGCCGGCCTGCTGCTTCAGGCGGACGGCGGTGTATCAAAATCGCGGCCCCGCCAACCTGACCGCGATCCGTTTTTTCCATGCAGCCTCTCCTGAACGCCATCTCCTCGATGCCCCTGCCAGCCGAGGCGCAGCGTGTCTTCCACGGCCGGGGCGGGCTGCATCCCGGTTGCAGCCACCTTTCACTGGACTTCTTTCCGCCGGTCTGGCTGCTGACCAGCTTCCAGCCGGTCACCGACGCTGAACTGGCAGCCGTCGGCGAGGCACTGCGGGAACGCTGGCAGACGCTGGCGCCCGGCCAGCCGTTGAACTGGGTTTTCCAGTGCCGCCACGAAGGCCAGAGCAGCACCCGGCTGATGGCCGGTGCGGTGCCCGATCCGCATTGGGTGGAAGAAGACGGCGCGCGTTACCGGGTGCATGTGGACAGGGGCCAGAACCACGGGCTTTTCCTGGATATGAGCGAGGGCCGGCGCTGGGTGCGCGCCCATGTGGCGGCCCGCAACGGCCCGCAATCCCGGGTGAAGGTGCTGAACCTTTTCGCCTACACCTGCGCGTTTTCGGTCGTCGCGCTGCAGGCCGGCGCGCGGCATGTCACCAACCTCGACATGAGCAAGGGCGCGCTGGCGCTGGGCCAGCAGAACCACCGTGCCAACGATGTGCTGGCCCATGCCGGTTTTCTGCCGCACGACCTGTTCAAGTCCTGGGGCAAGGTCACCCGCAGCGGGCCTTACGGGCTGGTCATCGTCGATCCTCCGAGCTACCAGAAAGGCAGCTTCATCGCCACCAAGGACTACGCAAAACTCATCCGGCGTCTGCCCGACCTGCTGGCACCGGACGGCCACGTGCTGCTGTGCCTGAATGCGCCCGAACTGGGACCGGCGTTCTTGCAGGATCAGGTGGCCGAACTGGCTCCCGAACTGATTTTCGTCGAGCGCCTGGCCAACCCGGCCAGCTTTGCGGATGTGTCGGAAGAACGTTCGCTGAAGGTGCTGGTGTACCGCCAGCCGCCGCTCTGACGGATATCAGGATGGCCTGCGCAGCGTGCCCAGCAACAGCGCGGACATCAGTAGCAGGGTGACCACGCCGACCGCCGCGCCGCGGCGCAGGTTGAAGTCCTTAGCCGCCTGGACGAACCGGCCGTAGTCTGCGATTTCGCAGCGGTCTTGCACCGGCACGAAGGTGGGCGAGGGCGCGCCGCTCTTGAAAGCCAGCCGGGTGTAGCGGCTGCAGTCGGCGCCGTCCGCCGCATAGGAATGCCGGGGAATCACCTGTTTCAGCGAAAGGATGGTGAGGCTGCCCGCCAGCGGCACCACCAGCACGACGCAAACGGCGGCAGCGACCCTGAGGTGGCTGCCGCCGATCCTGAATCCACCAAAACACCGCGGTTCGCGAAGTCCAAGAGTTGCCATGTGCCTCTCCTGTTGGCATGTGGCAAATGCTGATGCTTCCGGCCCGCGCCGTCAACGGATGTTCCCCCTTCGGATGGGCCGTCAGCCCTTCTTGACGCCGGTCGAATACTGCGTCTGCGTGCCGGTGAGGTAGCCCACCGATGCGCCGAAGCGGTCCTTGTAGTTGGCGCGCACCAGCGGGTCGAGCGTGGCCTGCACCACCGAGTGGATGCTGCCCCAGTCGCCGGCGTGCTGGAAGTTGCTCATGATGTAGGTCCAGCCGTTGATCTCGTCGACCGCGTGCAGGCCGGTCGATTCGCCGCCCGCGGGGATGGACATGACACGCGACAGCTTCTTGGTGTCGACGTTGTAGGCCCACAGGAAGTTGTTGACGTGCTGGCTGCTGTCTTCGCCGATGAACAGGGTGCGCATCTTTTCGGAGAACTTCAGGTTGTCCGGGTTGGCGATCATGTTCGGGTTGGCGGTGTTGCCCAATGCGTCGGCGGCGATGTCTTCACCGACGATCAGTGCACGGGTCTGCGTCGGCACCCATTCGCTGACGATGGCTGCGCCGGCCGAATCGACCTGTGCGCCGGCGAGGGTGTGCGCCATGACGCCACCGGCGCCCAGCTTCTTGGGCAGGGCGATGTTGGTGGCTGCCGTCCAGCCCTTGCCGCCGGAGACCATCGAGTCCTGGATGTTCTGCAGGGCCGAATAGGCGACCTTGTCCTTGATGTTGACGGTGGTGCCTTCCATCTTCGTGAAGGCCATGCTGCCGCCGACGATGTTGGCGTAGCGGTGGGTTTCCAGGAAGGCCGCCGCGCGTTCCATGCCGGCCTTGACCTTCACCCAGTTGGCCTTGCCGTCGCAATACATCAGGGTGTAACTGCTGTCGATGGTGCCGGCGGGCGTCAGCGGCGATGCGTCGTTCGACCCGTTCTGCACCGCGTACACCACATCGACGATGTCGGTCGGCCTGAGGGTGGCGGCCATGCGTTCGACTTCGGCGCTGGTGGCGTGGCCGAGCTTGATCCAGCTCATGCTGGTGGCGGCGGCGGCCGGGTCGATGGAGTATCCGGCGGCGTAGCGGGCGACGTACAGGGTGCCGGCGGACAGGTCCTTCTCGGCATCGGCCACGAACATGAAAAAGCCGCCGTTGGTGTAGTCGTCACCCATGATGACGGTGCGGTTGTCGGGCATCACCTGCACCAGTTCGTGCGAGATGCGGCCCATGCAGTAATGCTTCTTGATGCTGCCGGTGCCGTCGGGATTGACGGTCACTTCGGGCATGTGGCCGTAGTGGTAGGGGTTGGCGGCGGTTTCGCTGCCGAACACGTTCTTGCTGTAGGCCTTGAACATGGCGCTGCCGGCGGCCACGAAGGCGTCCGGTTCGTATTCTTCGCTCGACAGGTGGGTGTTCCATGGCGACAGGCTGGCGCCGCAGGTGATCCACAGGCCGTGGGCGGCCGAGGTGTCGACGTTGTGGTACTTGACCAGGGTCAGCTTGCCGGTGGTCTGGTCCTGGTCCAGCGTCAGCACGGCGATGGGCGACGGCAGGGTGCCGTAGGTGCTGTTTCCGGCCTGGTCGCGGGTGGTGTATTCGAACTGCACCACGGCGAAGACCGCCTTGCCCTTGATGCCGGCCACGGTGGGGTTGGCCAGTGTCAGCAGCGAGGTGCCGTCCGGCGAATCCGAAAAGAACTGGCGCGACTTGCCGGCCACCGACGCGTCGATGATGGGCTGGTTGTAGGCATCGACGTAACCACCGGCCAGGATGGTGCCGCCCTTGCCGTCCGGCACCAGGTCGCCGGTCATGAAGAAGGGCTGGTAGGCCAGCTGGAAGTCGACGGTGCTGCCGTTGTCGTAACTGATCCGCATGGTCGAGCCGACGCTGGTCGTGGCCATCGCGGCCGGCGTGGCCAGCGTGGGGGCTGCCATGGCCATGATCTCGGCGGACTTGAAGTTGGCGGCGACCACCGGCGGCGTGACGACCGGCGGCGTGGTCGCCGGCGTCGTGACGATGGGATCGTTACCGCCGCCGCATCCGGTGAGGAACGCAACGGTGCCCAGAGGAAGCATCGGGGCTGCGCCGAACATGCGGAGGGCGTTGCGGCGGGTCGTCTTGGTAGCGGTGGCTTGGTTCATGTCGTCATCGTGTGGAGATACTCGTGCGCACCGGCTCTGCGACCGGATGCATGGGTTTCGTATCTTGTTTGTGTTTTATGACGACGCGATGAAGGCCGGATTCGTTCTCGAGTCAAGACGACCGCGCCGCGGGAGCAGTCGGTCAGGTCAGGGTCGGAAACGCGGCTGGTTTGTCACGGTCCGGTAAACAGGGCGTCACGGTGTTTTTGGATGCTTCCGGTCTTTGCCCGGACCGCCATCCGGATGGCGGCTCAGAAACATCCCCACCCCATGAAGAACATTCTTTTGTCCGTGTTCGGCCTCGTGTTGGCCGGCACCCTGGCCGCCTGCGGCGGCAGCAACGACCCGGTGGTGGTGCAGCCCGCACCGACCGCACCCGTCACGCCTGCAACACCCACGCCGACCCCCAATCCCAATCCCAATCCCAACCCCAACCCCAACGCCGATGCCGCCGCTCCGGTGATCCGCTGCGCCCCCTGAAACGAGCCTGCAAAAACATGACCACCCGCCGCAACCTCCTGCGCAACGTCGGCCTGACTTCCGCCACGCTGGCGACGCTCGCCACCTTTCCGCCCGCCATCCGCCGCGCCCTCGCCATACCCGCCAACAACGTGACCGGCACCATCCGGGACGTCGAGCACGTGGTGATCCTGATGCAGGAAAACCGCGCCTTCGACCATTACTTCGGCACCCTGAACGGCGTGCGCGGTTTCGGCGACCGTTTCACCGTGCCGCTGCCCAAGGGCCTGAACGTATGGCAGCAGATCGACGCTGCCGGCAAGGTCATCCTGCCCTTCCATCTGGACGGCACCAAGGGCAACGCACAGCGTGTCAACGGCACGCCGCACACCTGGGTCGACAGCCAGAACGCTTGGGACGGCGGCCGCATGTACCAGTGGCCGCGCTACAAGAACGCCATCTCCATGGGTTTCTTCAAGGAAGCCGAGATCCCGTTCCAGTTCGCCCTGGCCAACGCCTTCACCATCTGCGACGCCTACCACTGCGCCATGCACACCGGAACCGACGCCAACCGCTCGTTCCACATGACCGGCACCAATGGCGCGACGCCGACCGGCGCGGCATTCGTCAACAACGAATGGGATGCCATCGACGGCCTGCCGTCGTCCGCCAACGTCGGCTACACCTGGAAGACCTATGCGGAACGGCTGGAAGAAGCCGGAGTCAGCTGGATCAGCTACCAGAACATGCCCGACGAATGGGGCGACAACATGCTGGGCGCTTTCCAGGCCTTCCGCCGCGCCAACCTGGCATCGGGTTTCCCGGTGTCGAGCGGCGGATCGCCCGGCAAGCCCTACGCCAACACCGGCCAGGCCGTGCCATACAAGGCCTACGACGCGGCCTCGGACAACCCCGGCAATCCGCTCTACAAGGGCATTGCCAACACCTTGCCGGGCAGCACGCCCGAAACCTATCTGGACGCCTTCAAGCGCGACATCCTGGCCGGCCGGCTGCCGCAGGTGTCGTGGATGAACGCGCCGTCGATCTATTGCGAACACCCCGGGCCGTCGAGCCCGGTGCAGGGCGCGTGGTTCCTGCAGGAAGTGCTCGACGCGCTCACCGCCAATCCGGACGTGTGGAGCAAGACGGTGCTGCTGGTCAACTTCGACGAGAACGACGGCTACTTCGACCACGTGCCCTCGCCGTCCGCACCCGGTCGCAACGCCGACGGCAGTTATGCCGGCAAGACCACGCTGGGCCAGGACGCGCTGGCCGCCGAATACTTCGACCATCCGGCGCCTGCCGGCAGCCAGGGCCAGCCGACGCCGGACGGCCGGGTCTACGGCCCCGGCCCGCGAGTGCCGATGTTCGTGGTGTCGCCGTGGAGCCGTGGCGGCTGGGTCGATTCGCAGGTGTTCGACCACACCTCGGTGCTGCGTTTCCTGGAAGCGCGTTTCGGCGTGAAGGAACCCAACATCAGCCCCTTCCGCCGGGCCGTCTGCGGCGACCTGACCAGTGCCTTCAACTTCGCCACGCCCAACAGCGAACCGCTGCCGGTGCTGGCCGGACGCAAGGACCGCGCCGCCGCCGACGACCTGCGCGCCGCGCAGCAACGCCTGGCGCAGATCGCACCGCCGGCGCTGCAATTGCTGCCGACCCAGGGCACCGCCACCCGGCCGTCACGAGCGCTGCCGTACGAGCTGCACGTCAGCGGCCGCAGCGACATCGGCGCCGGCACCATGCGCTTGCTGTTCTCGAACACCGGCACGGCGGCGGCGGTGTTCCATGTCTATGACCAGCTGCACCTGGATCGCCTGCCGCGGCGTTACCTGGTCGAGGCCGGCAAGACCCTGGACGACAGCTGGGCCGCCATGGCCGACGACGCCGGCCGATACGACCTGTGGGTGCTCGGCCCCAACGGATTCCACCGGGGATTCAAGGGCGACCTGAACACGCTGCGTGCTGCGGATGCAGCCGACCCGGAAGTGCGGGTCTGCTACGACATTGCCAACGGCAACGTGTACCTGACTCAGCTGAACCGCGGCAAACGCGCGGCGAAGTTCACCGTGCGTTCGAAGGCCTACCGCACCGACGGCCCGTGGACCGCGACCGTGGCCGGCGCCGCTTCCGCCGACCAGCACTGGGTGCTGGCCGACAGCAGCCAGTGGTACGACTTCGCCGTCACCTGCGACAGCGATCCGGCCTGGTACCGGCGGTTTGCCGGCCGGGTCGAAAACGGCAGGCACACGCTGAGCGACCCGGCCTTGGGATTCGGCGAGATCTGAGGCCGGCCGGTGCAGCGGGCCTTACGGTTGCCTGAAGCGCAGCCACCGCCGCACCCGGCCCCCCAGGCCCACCAGCACCGTGTGCAGGTGGCTGCGCTGGTGCAGGTCGTGCAGCACCGGCGGCATGGCAAGCACGAGCAGCAGCAAGGACAACGGGACCACCCAGAAGAAGCCGACATGACTGAAGCCTGCGGCACCAAACACACCGCCGCCGACAAAGGCCAGCAGCAGGCCGCCATATAGACGCAGCCGCGCGCGGTCGGCCCGCACCCGCTGCTCGGCGGGCAGCCCTTGCCGGTTGCGGTACAGCAGTTTGCCCAGCTCGATGCCGAGGTCGGTCACGTTGCCGGTCATGTGGGTGCTGCGCACCCGTCCGGCCGAAGCCTGCGTGCCGACCGCGTTCTGCAGGCCCATGATGAACGCCAGCAGCAGCACGGTGGGCGGCACCGCAAAAGGCGTGTGGTAACTGAGGGTGATCGCGCCCATCAGCCCGAAGGGCAACAGCAGCGCGGCTTCGAGCAGCAAGGGCAGGGCGAAGGCGCTGCGCAGCCGGTGCTGGCGCGCCCACGCCACCATCAGCGCGGAAGCCGCCGCGCCGGCCACGAAGGAAAGCAGAGCGCCCAGCGCGCTCAGCAGCAATGCCCCCTTGCCCAGGATCATGCTGTCGGCCACCTGCGAGGCGAAACCGGTCATGTGCGAGGTGTACATGCCGACCACCAGGAAACCTCCGGCGTTGACGGCGCCCGCGTTGAATGCCAGCACGAAACCCATCCAGCGGGTGGTGGAGGCACTGCGGTGGCGGTCGGCGATGTGGAGGAGTCGCTGCATTCTGGATAATCGTCAGGCGTTTATTTTTCGCCGGTATTGCTGCGTTTCAGGATGAATGCCGACCAGATTATTCCGGCCACCGTGGTCAGCAGGAAAAGAAATGCCGATATTCTCGGGAAACCTGCCGCGAATAATGCCGTGGCGATCATCATCGCCGCAATCGCCAGATAATGGATGATTTTCAATTTCAGTTCTTCCAGTCGGCGGCATGGATATCGGCCACGATGGCGGCGGCGGCACGCAACAACATCGGCCCGACCTCGTCATGCAGAAAACTGCCTTTCAGCCAGGTTGACGGCCCGCCGACCGAAAGCCCCAGCAGCGTGCGGCCGTCGCCCACGTCCACCGGCGCTGATGCCGCCGAGATCACCGGGTCCCATTCTCCTTCCGTCGTCACGAAGCCCCTTTCCGCAAATTGCGCCCTGGCGCGTGCCAGACGCACGGAATGTGCCGGCCATTCGGGGCCTTCCTCCTTTTCGATCCGCTGCAGCAGGGGCGCACGCTCCGCTTCAGGCATGTGGAACAGCACCGCCTGGCCCATGGAGGTGTAGGCGAAGGGAATCCGCGCACCGACGTCCAGCCCCAGCAAGAGGCGCTGGGTGCTGCGGCAGTGCGCGACGTAGACCATCTCGAGCTGATGCCGGGCACCGAGCGAAACGGCGGCCTGGCATTGTTCTGCCAGGGTCTGCAGTGTCGGGCGGGCGATACGGGCGATGTCGAAGTTGCTGAGCATCGAGAAACCCAGGCCCAGCACGGCAGGGCTCAGCGCGTATTCACCGGTGTCCGGGCGGTGCGCCAGGTAACCCAGCGATGTGAGCGTGAAGGTCAGGCGCGAAACGGTCGCCGCCGGCAGGCCGGTGCGGGCCACCAATTCGCGGTGGCTCAGCCAGCGGTCCTGTGTCCGGAAGACCCGTAGCAGTTCGATGCCGCGGGCGAGGGCGGTGACGAATCGCGCGTCGTCTTCCATCCTGTGGGGCGTTTCGAGGGCCTGCCCAAGCAGGCGTTTTCTACCCATCTGGTCTCCTTATTCCGATATGCGGAATATTAGAAGAGAGCCGCCGATATTGCCTTGGTGGTTATCCCGGGCTGTCGGGTTCGGACTATCCCTAGGTTGTGTTTACGGGCTTGATACCAGGTTCTAAACTCTGTCGGAGTTGAAATTCATATTCCGTCTGCCGGAATATGAATCCATCGTTCCGCAAGCAGAAATCGAATCGTCGGTGAATCGAAGATAACAACGCTGGAGACAAGATGAGAAAGTTTCATTTGGCGGGCACGCTCGCCCTGGGTGTCGTCGGTGCAGTCGGCCTGTCCGGCTGCGGCGGCGGAAATTCGACGGTGGGGGCCGACCCCGGCACCACCGCGCCTGCCGCACCGGCCATCTCGGTGCAAAGCATTTCTTCGCCTGAAAAAATGACCAGCGGCAGCGACACGCTGGTGCAGCTGGCGGCGGCCGACGGCAGCGCCGTTACGGGCGTCAAGGTGCTGCTGAACGGCGGCGACGTGACCGGCCAGTTCCAGAAGGCGGCGACCGGCAATGCCTCGCTCGGGCTTCTAACCGGACTGGTGCAGGGCGACAACACCATCGAGGTCCGGGATGCGGCCGATGCCACCCGATTGCGCGGCAGCCTCAAGCTGACCGCCTACCCGGTGCAGGGCCCCATCCTGTATGCGCCGCAAGAGGCCAGCTTCAAGTGCCAGACCGACGCGTTCACGATCTATCCCGGCGGCCCCACGCTCACATCGGCCCCCAATACCGACCCCGCCTGCGCTGCACCCACGCGGGTCGACTGGGTCTATCACGACAAGACCAAGGCCGGCACCGCGGTCTGGCAGAAGTACGACACCGCCAACCCGCCGGCCGTGGTCGAGCAGACCACCCTGCTCGACGGCCGCACCGTGCCCTACATCGTGCGTCTCGAAACCGGCGTGATCAACCGCGGCATTTACCAGATCGCGGTGCTGGGCGACCCGGTCGGCAACCCGAACCCTACCGCCCTCAAGCCACCTTCGGGCTTCAACGGGCGGCTGGTCTACCCCTTCGGCCAGAGCTGCGGCGGCGGATGGTATGTGCAGGGCACTTCGATGGGGCCGGTGGGCGGATCGACCAACTCGTCGAACAGCGCGAGCGGCGATACCAACGCGCTCAACGACATGCCGCTGAGCAAGGGTTTCGCGGTCGCCAATTCGACCCTCAACTACTTCGGGCAGAACTGCAACCACATCATTTCGGCCGAAACCATGATGATGGTGAAGGAACGCTTCATCAAGGCCAACGGTCCGCTGCTCTACACCATGGGCTGGGGCAATTCGGGCTCGGCGATGCAGCAGAGCATGATCGCCGACGCCTACCCGGGCCTGCTCGACGGCGTGGTGATGATCAACGGTTTCCCCGACAACTCCGGCCCGCAAAGCATGGAAGGCCGGCTGTTCTACAACTACCAGCTCAACTACACCAAGGGCGGCACTACCCAGAACGGCACCTTCTCGCCGCTGCCCAACAGCGTGTACGACCCGACCTATGACAACGCCACGGCTGCGGCGCGTGCCGCCAACCCATCGCTGCCGGCGTGGACCAATTCCGAACTGGCGGCGGCATCGGGTTATTCCACCTATCACAGCATCCGGCAGCAGGCGAGTTTCTGGGCCGCGCGCACCGACAACGTGTTGCGCCCCATCAACCAGGGCGACCGCGACAACGTGATGGGCGGCGCAGGCAACAGCGCGGTGTTCAACGCGGCCATCGCGGCGGGCGACAAGTACAGCCCGACCGGCGTGGTGACCAGCGCGCCGATGGGCGTGCTGCCGGCGCCGCCGGTCAGCCTGCTGGCCGCCAACCCCAAGGGCCTGCGGCCCAACGTGCCCGACCACAACCGCAACGTCGTGGGTGTGGATGCGAGCACCGGTTTCGCCAAGTCCTACGTCGGCAACGCGGGTGTGCAGTTCGGCCTGAACGCGCTCAACACCGGCCAGATCAGCATGGCGCAGTTCATCCACCTGAACCAGAACATCGGCGGCCAGGACCCGGACGGCAACCTGCGCACCACCCGCATGCAGCCCGACCTGGATGCGCTGAAGAACGCTTACCAGACCGGCATGATCCTGTACGGCGGCGCCGGCATGAAGACCACCGCCATGCTCGACCTCGACGGCCTGAACAACGAGTTCACCGGCGCGGGCGACATGCACCTGAAGTTCTTCCACTACATCCTGCGGGCCCGTGTGGCCGCGGCCAACGGAAAGTTCGACAACCACGTGATGTGGAACGGCATGGCCAACGTCGGCGCCTTCACGCAGGACCCGAACGCCAACCATGTCACCCCGGTGCAGGCACCACGTCCGGCAAAGACCGGCCGCACCTCCATCGTGCTGCAGAAGGCCTTCGTCGCGATGGACCAGTGGCTGACGGCGGTGGCCACCGACCGTTCGACCGACGGCCTGGCCGTGAAGGTGGTGAAGAACAAGCCCCCGGTGATGGTGGACGGTTGTTTCGGTGCGACCACGCCGGGCGCCGCGGACGATTTCATCGCCGAGCCGCAGACCTTCGGCGGATTCAACACCGTGTTTGTCAACGGCAACGGCGCCACCTCCCCGGCCGGCACGGTGGGCACCGGCGCCACGCCGTCACGCTGCAATGCGATGTTCCCGGCTTCGTCGTTCCCACGCTTCGAGGCGGGTGAACCGTTGCAGGGCCGCGCCATGCAGTGCCAGTTCCGTCCGGTCAACGCGGCCGACTACGCCGGTTATGCCGCACGCAACGCAGCCTGGACCGGTGCCGCCCGCGACGCCGACCTGGCGGCACTGCGAGCCGTGTTTCCGAGCGGTGTCTGCGACTACACCAAACCCGGCGTGCAGGAGCAGCCGATCGCCGGCACCTGGATCCAGGTCACGGGTGTGAACCAGATCAAGGTGGGCCACCCGCTGGGCCAGTAACAGAGGCGGCCTAAGCCGGGCCGGTCGGCCCGGCGCGCCTCAGTGCAGCTGGTCATCACCAGCGCATCGGTATATCCCTGGTTGGGGTGCAGGACGTAGGTGCCGACGATTCGGCCTCCGTATTCGGCGACATAACAGGTGTTTTCCGGGTCGAGCCACGCGGCGAGTGCGGCTTGTCGGGGTGGCATCACGAGGGAAATCGTAGGTCTCGCCGGCGCGGATGACTGGCTCGAGGATTTCCCATAGGACGTCCATGTCGGTAATGACCGATTTTCTGATTTCAGTCATTTTCGTCGAATATCCTTATTAATCCTGAAGTGCGTTTTAGAGGAAGTCGATAAATGGCCGTGCAGGGGAGTTCAATGCCGCCGCCACGGGCGGTGCGCGCCGAAACCCGCTGTTAAGATCGCCGCCGCGGCCGGGAGGGCCGCTTTTCAACAGGAGAAGAGTTAATGCAGTTGTTTTCTTTGCGTGCCGCTGCGGCGGCGGTGTCGGTAACGGTTCTGGCAGGTTGTTCCACTCTCTTTCCCTCGCCTTATGCGCCGAAGTATGAAACCCTGGACAGCCTGAAGAAACAGCCGCTGGCAGCGGTTTCGGTAGGCGGGTTCAAGCCGACGGACCCTGACGCGCCCCTCAACAAGATCAGCCTGCGTGGATCGCCCTTGCGCAGCAAGACCGGTAGTTTCGCCAAATACCTGGAAGACGCCATTACCCAGGACATGAAGGAAATCGGTTTCTACGACCCAGCATCCGACCTGAGGATTACCGGCACACTTCTGAAGAACGACATCGACATATCGGGTTTCACGCAAGGATCCGGCACCATCGAGGTAGCGCTGGAGATCCGCCGCGGTGCCAATGTCCGCCTGCAAAAGAATTACGCGACCTCCACCAGTTTCGAATCCTCGTTCATGGGTGCCGTCGCAATTCCAAAGGGGCAGGGTGAATACAGCCTGCTGGTCAAGTCCCTGCTGGACAAGATTTACGCCGATCCGGCGTTCGGCGCCGCCCTGCGTAAATAAGTCGCCGCATGGAACCCGGATTAAAAACGGCGGGCTCGCTGGCCAGAATTCTCGCCGGCTCGCTGCTGGCGGCATTACTGACGGCATTACTGACGGCGTGCGCCCATCCCATCAGCATGGAGCCGGCACAACTGCCGGCACGTGACGAAACCCGGCTGCTACCGAAAACGGTGGCCTACGTGCTCAACGACGCCGACCGTGCCAGACGGGTGCTGAGCCCGGTCGGCAGCGGAGACAGCGTCGTGTACCAGCCCTACCGCGACATGGAGCGCGGCGTGCGTGGCATGTTGCGTTCGGTCTACCGGGACGTCGTGGTCATCCCGTCAGGTACGGACCTGGCGGCGATCCGGGGCGCCGGTGCCGACCTGGTGTTCGTCCCGGATATACGCACCAATACCGACGCGACTTCGGTGATTACCTGGGCACCCGGCGTCTTCTACGTCGATCTGCGTTTTACCGTGGTCGACTCCACCGGGAAGGTCGTCGCCAACCTGGACGCCAGTGCCGAAGGCCGTGCAGGGATCAACGAATACCTGAACGATGCATCCCTTGCAGCACGGCGGGCAGTGGAGATCGCATTGCAGGACATGGCCACCAAGATCCGGCAGGATTCCCTGCTTCGTTGACGGCCAGGCCAGGCGACAGGGCCTGGGTGTCCTGCCTGGCCTGCCTTGTCGCCTGTCCGCCGAGCAGATGGGCCGCACCGGTGCCATGAACCCAAAGCCGTCGGGCAGGGCGAACACGAAGACGAAGCTCAACGTGTCTCGACTATTTCAACCCAGTTCGCACCGGCACCGCCGGCGACCGTCGCCTGCTTCTTCAGCTCGCCCGAGACGTCGTCGATTCGGTAAAGGCCGACTTCCCGGCTTTTTTCGCCGCTCGTCACCAGCCAGCGGCCGGTCGGGTCGATGGCGAAACCACGCGGTTGTTTCTCGACCTCGAAGTCCTTGATACGGCTCAGGTTGCCGCTTGCCGCGTCCACGGCAAAAGCGGTGATGGTGCTGCTGGTTCTTTCGCTGGTGTACAAAAATCGGCCGTTCGGCGTGATCCTGATATCCGCAGCCCAGATGCGCGGCACCGTGTCGGGTGTGGCCGGCGCCGCCGTCAACCCTTTTTCAAGCATGAAGCGGGCCGGTGCCGACTCGACCGATTCCTCGCGTGTCAACTGGCCGGTGGCACGGTCTGTCTTGTATCGGGTCACCGTGCCGTCCAGCTCGGCGACGTTGTAGAGAAAACGGCCGTTCGGAGAAAACACCGAGTGGCGCGGTCCGGAACCGGCGGGTGCATCTACCGAACCGGTTCCCAGCTTGTCCAGTGCGCCGGTGCGTTCGTCGAAATTGAACTGCAGCATCTGCTGCGCGCCCAGGTTCCCGACATAGACGAAACGGTTGCTGGGGTCCGCCACGATGGAGTGCGCGAACCGGCCCGTCTTGACGGTCTGCAGCGTTTCTCCCTGCACGACTCCCAGCGGGCTGATCGGGTTGACGGACACGAGGTCGCCGCCGTAGGACGCCGCGAAAAGAAAACGACCTTTCCGGTCGGTGCTGATGTACGCCATGCTTTCCGGCAGTGCGGCGGTCGATATCGGATCGAGTTTCCCGCTCGATGCATCGATGCGGTAGGTGATGACCGAATACGGTTTCGAGCGAATTGCGGCATACAGGTACCTGCCGCCCGGAGCTTGCGCCAGCGGCATGACAGAAGGGCCGGCGGCCACGGTTTCGACAGGCCGCAGCGTGCCGGCGACTGCATCGAGTTGAAAGCTGCAGATGGTGCCGTCGGCTGCATTCGATACATAGACGAATGTTTCGGCGCGAGCCGTGACATGTGAAAACGCCGCGGCGGCCAGCGCCGGCAGGCACGACCTCCATAAGGCGGGTCGACTGGTTTTGAATGTTGTTTTCATCGAGGGATCCGGGGTGGCTAAAGGCGTACACGTCGTACAACCGGCGCACTATCCTGGAAAATCCACCCGGATAGCGTATGGATTACCCCCGAAACGACTCAACTCATCGGACAACTGGTGGCGTTGCGGCGACATAACGTTTATCGGTCAACGTGCCGAGGAACGCCACCACCGCGTCGATATCGTCCTCGCTCATCGCCGGTGTCGCGCCCGGCTTCCGGTTCATCGGTGTGGACACGATATTGACGTTGCCCCGGTATCTGGCGGGCAGGTCGTTGAACGGCGGCGCGCTGCCGTACCAGTGTTCGGGCTGGGTCGAGCGGGTCGCATAGAACTTCACCGTTTCGCGCAGCGAATCGAACACGCCGTTGTGCATGTAGCGGGTGCGCACCGCCACGTTGCGCAGGCTGGGCGTACGGAAATAACCGCACCAAGATTCCGGTTCGGGCCAGTGGCGGGCCCGGGCGGTCTTGCACAAACCCAGGTCGAAAGCGCGGGCCGATGCGGTCGACGGCAGGCGGGTGTTGCGCGGCACGCCCAGGGCTTCGTAGCCGAAGTCGGTGAACAGCGACCGCGCCGGGTTGCTCGACGTGACGCTGACGCTGTGGCACGAGGCGCAGTTGCCCTTGTCCGTGTCGCGGAACACGGCCAGGCCGCGCATTTCCTGCGCGGTCAGGGCAGTTGCGTCGCCCTTCAACAGGGCGTCGAAACGCGAGTCGAAGGGCGACAGTTCGTCGCTCTGCAGAAACGCTTCCAGGCTCTTGCCGAATGCCTCGACCGCGCGTCGGGGATCGTTCAGCACGCCGAGGCCGTAAAGGGTCTCGAATGCTTCGCGATAGCCGGTCGAACGCAGGCGGGCGGCCGCCGCGACGTCGGTGCCCAGGTTCATTTCGTGGCGCGCCAGCAGGGGTTCGCGTACCTGCCGGGCCAGCGTGTCCGAACGGCCGTCGAGCATGAGGCCGCCGAATGGCGCGGGCTGCTGGGCGTCATCGTCCTGATAGAAGTAGAGCGGCGGCACGAACCTGGCGTAGGTCAGCGAAGGCGGGTTGCGAAAACCCAGGCGAGCCCGCACGCTGCCGCTGGCCACGCCGTCGCGCCCGCCGTTGAAGCCGGTGAAGGCCTGCGCCGCGTCGTGGCAACTGGCGCAGCTGGTGCCTTGTGGCTGCGACAGGCGGCTGTCGGTGAACAGCCGCTTGCCCAGTGCGACGGCCGCCGGCGTGGGGACTGCCAGCGGCCGGGCCGCCGGAACGATGGCGCCGTATTGCGGTGTGCTGCCGATGTGGGCGATGGGTGCGGGAGCCGGTGGCGCGCCTGGCGCCGGCTGGGCCTGGACGGCGAAAAGGCCCGACCCGAAGGCCAGGCCGATCGCCGCGCCCCTCAGGGTGCGGGTGGGGTTCACGGTGCCAGGAAACCGGTCTTGTCGCAGTTGATCTTGCTGCCGTTGGGTGTGCAGGTGGTCAGCAGCGCACCGGTCCTGGTATATGCCTTGTAGAGCCACTGGCCGCCGCTGCGCTCCATCATCATGAAACCGAAGGTGTTGGTGTGGGTGATCTTGTCCAGCACCGCGCCCGGGGCCGGGGTGGTGCCGGCGGGAAGCGGGTCGGGCAGGTTGACGTCGACGTTGTCGCCGCCGTTGCCGGTGACGAAGGTGGCTGGGTGGTTGGTGCTGAAGTTGATCGCCTGGAAGTCGTGCACGTGGCCGTGCAGTGCGATCTTCACGCCATCGGGGTAATAGGTGACCGGGTTCAGCGTGCGCATCACGGCCTGCAGGCCGACGTTTCCGGGAGCCGGTGCGGCGCCGGCAAGCGGCGCGAAGGCCAGGATCGGATGGTGGTTGGCGAACAGCGTCGTCTTGCCGGTGTCGGCCGCCAGGGCCGCGACCTTGCGGAACTGGTCCTGGTAGATCGGGAACTTGTAATCGGTGGTCGGCAACGCGGCGGTGCCGACCTTGGCCGAATCGAACAGCACGATCTGGGTGTCCGTGCCGAGCGCCACGGCATACGGGTCGCTGACGTTGGCCGTGTTGTCGTTGGCGGGGTCGTCGCAGCTGATGGCAGCGGTGAACGGACGCACGTCCAGGAAACGCGACCAGCCCTGGCCGGCGCGGGCGCATTCCTCGTGGTTGCCGCGCGTGACGACCAGCGGCGCGGCGGCCAGCATCGGTTTGCCGGGCGTGAAGAAGTCGGCCGCCCAGGTGTCCCAGCCGTAACCCCAGGGGCTGTCCTTGCAGCCGGCGATGTCGGTCGGGCAGGCGTTTTCGCGGTAGTGATAGTCGCCGATGTGCATCACCAGATCGGGTTTCATCGTCGCGATGGTGGCAGCGATGGTCGCAAAGGGCCAGGCGGTGGTGTCCAGGCACGGCTGGAAGGCGTTGTCGGCCTTCTTCATGCGGCAGCCGGTGTCGGCCAGCACGGCGATGCGGGTGGGCGAGGCCTTGGGCAGCGGCAGGCTGTTGCCGCCGACGAAGACATTCGAGACGCCGGCAGCCACCAGGGTTTCGCAGGTGGTCACATTGAAGACCGAGGGCTTGGAATCGGCCGCAGCACTGGCGGTGGTGCGCAGAGGCACGGTGGCCTGTGCTGCGCGGAGTGCCATGGGCGAGATCTTGCCGTCGATGGCGATGGCAGGACAGGCCACGGACGTCGTCACCGCGCGGGCGATGACCTGGCCGTTCAGGCCGATCTCGGTCCAGGCGGCCTGCACCGCGGGGTCGTTCGTCGATGCGGGCGAAACCGGGTCGTTGCTGCCGCCGCATGCGGCCAGTACGCCGATGAACGCCGACATGCTGCCGGCCGCGATCAGCGCGCGGCGGCGATGTTTCTGGATGCTCATGGTGGGTGTTGTTTTGGTTCTGGAATCGACATGGTCGTGACCGGACGTTACGGGGCCATGACGAGGAACCTGGACGATCACCTCCGGTTGAGCTGCACCGCTTCGTGGATCAGCGCCATATGGCTGAAAGCCTGAGGGAAATTTCCCATATGGGCGCCGGAACCGGCATCGACCTGCTCGGCCATCAGGCCGACATCGTTGGCGCGTCCGATCAGGCGCTGCATCAGGCCGCTGGCCGCGCTGTCGTCGCCCATGCGCGACAACATGCCGACCACCCAGAACGAACAGGCCAGGAACGCCGCTTCGCGCCCCGGCAGGCCGTCGTCGAAACGGTAGCGGCGGTAGAGGTCGGCCGCATCCTGGCCTTCCCGCTCCGCAAGTTGATCCTGCAGCGCGGCCAGCGTGGCCACCATGCGCGGGTCGTCGGCTTCGACCATCTTCATCAGCACCAGGCGCAGCACCGACATGTCCAGTTCCGGCTTGCCGTATTCCATGGTGAATGCGCGCGCCTGTTCGTTCCAGCCCTTTGACAGGCATTCGGCCCGCATGCCGTCGCGTTCCGCGGGCCAGTGGTGCGGCACGACCAAGCCGATATGCGGCGCGAGCCGGATGGCGCGATCGACCGCCACCCAGCACATCGCCTTGCTGTGCAGCAGGTGGCGGGCCGGACCGCGCAGTTCCCAGATGCCCTGGTCCGGCGTGGGGAAGGCGGCTATGGCGGCTTCCGTCAGGCGCTCCACGAAGTCCGGCAGGTCGCGTACCAGTGCGGGGCACAGGCCATCGGTGCCGTGTTGCTGCAGGTAGAGGTTCAGGGCCGCGAGCAGTTCACCGAATATCTCGTGCTGGTTCTGGTCGGACGCCGCATTGCCGACCAGCACCGGCCTGGATGCCTGCCATCCGGCGAGGTGGGTGAGGGCCTGTTCGGGCGGCAGTTCGCCATCGACCGCGTACATCACCCGCAATGCGTCGCCACCGTGGCAAGCACCGTGGAGAAACCGCAGGAACTCGGCGGCTTCCCGCCGATGGCCCAGCGTCAGGAAAGCGGAAACGCAGAACGACGCATCACGGCTCCAGACAAACCGGTAATCCCAGTTGCGAACGCCGCCCGGCACCTCGGGCAGGCCGGTGGTCGGTGCCGCCACCATCGCGCCGGTCGGCGCATAGATCAGCAGCTTCAACAGCAGCGAACTGCGGCCGACTTCGGCGGCGTGTTCGCCCTCGTAATTGCAATGCCGTTGCCACTGGTGCCAGTAATGCGTGGTTTCCGCCAGCTGGTCGTGCGCCTCATCGGCGGCGAGCGCGCTCAAGCCCGTCTGGCCCAGCACGACGACCAGATGTTCGCCGGGGGCGAGCTGCGCCTTCACGCTCAGCGCCTGGCCCTGGCTGACGATGGCATGCGATGCCGCCACCTGCAGGTTTTCGCCGGGGAACGATGCCAGGCGGCCGGCCACGATGGGACGCACCCGGCGGCGGCCCCAGTCGAAACCGGGTGCGATCGTCACGGTAACGGTGACAAGGCCGGATTCGCAGGAGATGCAGCGCAGGAGACGATTGGCAGCATCGTTGTCGGTGCCGACGTCGCCCTGCCCGGGTCGATGGCGCACCGGCATGCAATCGGTCACCAGCACCGAGCCATCGGCGCAATCCAGGGTGGTCTCGAGGATGTTGGTGCCGTGCCGGTAACGCCGGCGGGAAGCGGCGACACCACCTTCCAGCAGGACCTTGCAGTTGCCGCCGATGCCGGTGTCGAGCAGGGCGGCGAAGGTGGGGTCGGCATCGAAACGGCCCAGGCACAGCCAGTCGATGTCGGCGTCGGTGGCCACCAGGGCCGCACCGCGCATGTCGCCGATGAGGGCGTAGTCGGCGATGGGTCGGCGGTTGACATGGTCTGCCGGAAACGCGGCAGGGGGAGGCTGGACGGAATCTGGGGAGCGGGCGGCCGATGGAATCATCCAGGCACTATCGGGCGCACGGACCGCACGCGCCATGCGCCGGGCGCGCAAGCAGGCGTAGTCGTCAGCCCACAGTCGAAGGCAGTTCGACATGCCACCAGTCCGGCAGCAGCCGGCGGTTGGCAGGGCGGGCAAAGCGGTCGTCCATCAGCCATACGCATCCGCGGTCGGACGCACTGCGGATCACCCGACCGGCGGCCTGCACCACCTTCTGCAGGCCGGGGAAAAGATAGGCGTAGTCGTAACCGGTGCCGCTGCCGAAGCGCTGGTCCAGCCGCTCGCGCAGGCGTTCGTTGACCGGGTTCATCTGAGGCAGGCCGAGCGTGGCGATGAAGGCGCCGATCAGCCGGTCGCCGGGCAGGTCGATACCTTCGCCGAAGACGCCGCCCAGCACCGCGAAACCGATGCCGCGCCCGTCTGGCTGGAACCGCTGCAGGAAGGCTTCGCGCGCCGTTTCGTCCATGCCCCGCGACTGTTCCCACATCGGGATCGAAGGATGTCGCAGGCGCAATCGGGCGGCGGCCCGCTGCAGGTAATCGAAGCTGCTGAAGAACGCCAGGTAGTTGCCGGGTGCCTCGTCGAACTGCCGTGCCATGACATCGGCCACCGCGCCCATCGACGATTCCCGGTGCTGCCAGCGGGTGGAGATGTGCCGGGCCACCCGCACCTGCAACTGGTGCGCGGAATACGGTGACGGCACGTCGATGAAAACGGTGTCCGGCGGCAGGCCCAGCATGTCCTGGTGATAAGCCTCGGGACGCAAGGTCGCCGAAAACAAGGTGCCGGTCTGCGCCGCCGCGAAACGCGGAGCCAGGAAGGGCGCGGGCACCAGGTTGCGGATGTCGAGCTGCAGGCCCAGGCGGCCGGGCAGCCGGGTGGTGTCGAACAGCGAGTGCGAACCGAAACTCTCCATGCGTTTGACGAAACGCAAAGCGTCGAACCAGAACTGCTGCAGCAGCGCGCCGTCGGCGGTCGGCGGTTGTTCGGCGAGATGCTCGCCCAGGGCGGCGGCGGCATCCTGCAGGGCACGCTGGAAAGCCGGCGGAATTTCCTCGAACTCTCGGCGTGGTTCGGCGTCGGTTTCCGGCGCCAGTGTCTTCCAGGTGCGATGCAGCCGGTCCAGCGGCCGTTTCAGGGTGGCGGGCGCGACCCGACGGGCATCACGGAATCGCACCGGGTCGAGCGATGCGGAATACATCGCGCGGCCGCGTTCGACCAGGTTGTGGGCTTCGTCCACCAGGAGGCCGCAGCGCCAGTCGGCGTCGGCCGCCAGGGCGAACAGCAGGGCGCTGCCGTCGAACCAGTGGTTGACGTCGCCCACGGCCACATCGGACCACCGGGCGATTTCCTGGCCCAGGTAATACGGGCAGATGCCGTGCAAAAGTGCGACTTCGCGCAGCGCCGCCTTGTCCAGAGCCGTGCCGCGGCCGGCCAGCGCGACGGCCTCTGAGCGGGCGGCCGGCAGGCGGTCGTAGAAACCGCGTGCCAGCGGGCAGGAGTCGCCGTGGCAGGCCAGGTCGGGGTGTTCGCAGGCCTTGTCGCGGGCGACCAGTTCAAGCACCCGCAAGGGCAGGGCGGGCGTGTGGCGCTGCAATATCTGCAGGCTGTCGAGGGCGATCCGCCGGCCGGAAGTCCGGGCAGTCAAGAAGAAGACACGGTCCAGCCCCGGCCGGTCGTCGCCTGCCGGCGGGCAGGCCTTCAGCGCCGGGAACAGGGTGGCGATGGTCTTGCCGATGCCGGTGGGCGCCTGCGCCAGCAGGCAGCGGCCGGAGCGCTGCGCCCGGTAGACAGCCTCGGCGAGCGTGCGCTGCCCAGCGCGGAATACGGCGTGCGGAAAAATCATCGAGCCCAGCGCCGCATCGCGAGCGGCGCGATGCGCAAGCTCCTGCCGCGCCCAGTGCAGGAAAAGCGCGCAACGCGCCTCGAACAGCAGGCGCAACTCGTCCGCGCTGCACTGGCGCAGCAGCACGGTTTCGGAGCCGTCGCGGATGTCGTAATAGACCAGCGCCAGCTCGATGGACGGCAGGCCGCGTTCCACACACATCAGCCAGCCGTAGACCTCGGCCTGCGCCCAGTGCAGATGGCGGTGGTGGGCGGGCTGGCGCTGCAGGTCGCCGCGGTGGGTCTTGATTTCTTCGAGCCGGTTGGCCTTCGGGTCGTAGCCGTCGGCACGGCCGCGCACCAGCAGCAGCTGCCATCCGCCTGAAAGTGAAATCTCGCTTTCGTAAGGCGCCGGCCGGCGGGCGGCCACGGCCGCATGGCCGGCGATGCCTTCCTGTGCGGTCGGCGAAGGGGTGAAACGCAGGTCCAGGTCGCCGGCGCGGGCCGTGAAGTCGCAGAGGGCGCGGACCGCGACGGTGTACCGGGCGGGCGTGGCGAGCGGCGCGTTTTCCATCGGTGACGATGGTAGCGCCGGGTTCGCGGCCTACGGCTTGCGCTGGTTTTCCTTCACCTTCGCCAGGGTGAACGCCAGCGCCGATGCGCCGAGCGTGTTGATGAGCGCGGCGTTCTGGCCGTAGAAGTCGCCCAGTTTCTCGATCACGCCCGGGCTCTGGGTTTCGGCGTAGGTGGCCATCTCGCCAGCTGCCTGGGGTGAAATCTGCGCTGCCTGCTCGGGGGTCAGTTCGGTCTGGCCGGGCGTCAGCAACTTGCCGAGTACGCCGCCCGCCAGCCCCGAAAGCGCCGCCGGCCCGAGGGTCGCCAGCAACTGGTTGAGCATGCCGGCCTGCTGCGCCGGTGACGAACCGCCGAACAGGTGGCCGACCATCTCGCCGAAGGGCTGGGTGGTGTCGGAGCGCATGGCGGCGGCCAGTCCGGCTCCGAGATCGGCGCTGGAAGGGCCCGGCATGGATTTGTCAGCGTCAGCCCCAGGCGTTCCCAGCATCGCGCTCTTGAAAAGGTCGATCAGTCCCATGGTGTTCCCCTACGAATGTTGAATGGCGTTGCGGGCGCGGATGAAGCGGGCGATGCCCAGCAGGCCGAATGCGCCGACGGCTGACGCGACGAACCCCGCACCTTCAGCGGCGTGGTACCAGCCGATGAACTGGCCCAGGAAGGTGACGACCACCGATCCGGAGATGCCCAGCACCGAGGTGAGGAAAAAACCCATGCTGTCGTCGCCCGGCATGACGGCCCTCGCGACAAGGCCGGCGATGAAGCCTATGAAGATGGTCCAGACGATGTCCATGTGCAGATCCTTCCGTGGTCGGACCGACATGGTGGCAAGACCCACGAGAAAACCTAAGCAGAATTACGAGTGATTGCTCGCTATCTTCTGCTGTCACATCAAACCGAGATGGTCGTGTGCCATCGCGCCATCACAGCGCCTTCAACGCGCCGCTCTTTTCTTCTGCGCTCCACCAGGCGCGACCACCGCCTGGCGTTCGGCGGTGCCGGCCTCGGTGCGCACCCGTGCGCAGTTGGTGTTTTCGCCGGGGCCGGTCTCGATCAGCGGCAGCACGGCGGTCAGCGGCGCGACGATGGCCAGCGCCACCGCACCGCCGGCACGCGCCAGCATCGGACCTTTTTCCAGCGAGAAGTCGGGATCCTTGAAGGTGCCGAACACCCGTACCGGTGTCCGCAGCGACAGGATGCCGGGGCGCTTGGGCTTGGGTTCGATCTTCATGTCGAAAGTCTCGTGCGCCAGGTCGAAACCGCCGGTGCCCAGGATCTGTGTCTGTTCGGTATCGACCACGAACAGGCGGGCCGTGCCCTGGCCCTGCCTGATGTCGAAGGCCACGCCGCCGCAGTTGACCGCGATGGTCTTGTCGCCGCCCGCCAGCAGTGCCAGCACCTTGCCGCCGTTCAGTCCGCTGGCGGCGTCGATCAGGTTCGATATGCGGCCGTTGGCGATGGCGGCCGACAGTTCGCCGTCGGCCTTTGCGGCAGCGTCGGCGATGGAGTTGCCGACGCCCTTGACCTTGATGCGGGCACCCAGCGTGCCGGCGCCCTGGGCGATCTTTTCAGCGCTGGCCGGTACCAGCTTGCCGACCTGGATACGACGGAAGTCCACCTGCGCTTCGGTGCTGATGAGCGGCTTGCGGGCGTCCAGCGTCCACTGCGATGCGATGGTGCCGCCGGCAAACCCGAAGTCGAGCGGTGTAAGTTTCATTACCGCGTCGTGCAGGTGCAGTGATGCCTTCAGGCTTTCCAGCGGCAGGCTGGTGGGTGCCTTGAGCTGGGTCGCTTCCAGGTCGACGTCGGCGTCGATCTTCTGCAGGCGGCTGCCGTCGAAGCTGCCGGTCGGCAGGATGTGATTGGGATCGACGGCTTTTTCCTGGGTCTTGGCGGTGGGCCGATCGGCCGTCTGGCCCTGGGAGGCGGCCGGTTTGCCGCCGGTTTCCCTGGTCTGCACGCCCACCAGCGGGCCCAGGTCGGAAATATCGAGCAGCTTGCTGTGCAGGTTGGCGGTGAGCAGAGGCCGTGGTTCCCGATCGACATAGGCGCCGTTGCCGTGAACATCGGTCGAGCCGATGGTGCCGACGATGTCGTCCAGTGAATAGCGGTTGCCCTTCAGCACCAGATGGCCCTGCAACGAGTACGGCGGCGTGGCCGGCAGGGGCAGCAGCAGGAAGGGATAGAGGTTGGCCAGCGTGCGGCCCCTGATGCGCAGTTGCGTGTCGATGCCGCTGATGTTGGCGGCGTCGGCGATGGTTCCTTCGACCGACAGCTGGGTGGTGCCCGCATCCAGTTCGCCCTTGAGTGGAAACGGTACGCCGGATTCCTGGAAGCTCAGCACCTCGCCCGTGAGTGCGTTGCCCTTGAATTTGGCGTCGCGATAGCTTCCGCTGAAGTCATAACGGGTGGAGTAGCGGTTGTTCTGCGGCTTGGCGTCCGCGTCCTTCACCTGCGCCTGCCTGGCGGGGTCGAAGGTGCTCGCATCGACGTCCAGCGCAAACGGCACGCCGGCATCGGTGTAGCGCAGATGGCCCTTGTCGACCGACAGGGTGCTGATACGCAGCTTGCTGGGCGACTTGTCGTTCGGATCGGAAAGAATCCAGTTCTTGCGGTCGTCCGCCAGACGTTCGAACAGCAGGTCGGGTTCGGTCAGGGCCACGCGCGGAACCAGGATCTTTTCGGGCAGGTCGCGCAGCGAGATGGAGAACTCCACTTCCCTGGCCCGTGCCATCGCCGGTTCCTTCGACCATTTGGCGTTGCCGAAGTACAGGTCACGTATGCGGATGGTCGGCGTCAGGCCCAGCTTCACGTGCAGGTCCGAAATGGTGAAGGTGCGCTCGGTCTTCTTCGATATGTAGCGCTCGAGCGGGTGGCGGAACCAGTTCCAGTCGAACAGCAGCACCAGCAGGATCAGGGCCGCGGCCACGGCCAGGGCGATGGGATGGCGACGGACGAAAGAAGGGTGGGCGGTAGGCGTCATGAAGGGCGGGCAGCGGGCAGGCGGAGGACGGGCCACCACTTTCCATGCGCACGCGCCCATTGCGCGTAGGACGACGACCCAGCGCCGAATCAGGCGAATCCGCCCCTGGCGCGCCGCCGGGCCGAGCGCGAAACCGCGAGAAGCCGGGTGAATGCCCCGGTTGTCCCGGCCTCCGGAAACCGGCTGCGGCCTATGCTCTTCAGCGCAGCAACTGCAGATGCGCCCATGACATTTTCCCGCTCGAACCCCGGCCCCACCACGCTCGATCCGACTGGCCCGACCGACTGGGCGGCCCTGCGTGCGCAAGGCCACGCCATGCTGGACGACATGTTCGACCACTTGGCCGGCCTGCGCGACAAACCGGTGTGGCAGCCGATCCCGGAGGAAGTCCGCGGCGCCTTCCGCGAACCCATGCCTGCCGCGCCGACCAGCGTGGCCGAGGCGCACGGGCGTTTCATGCGTGACGTGCTGCCTTATGCAGTCGGCAATGCGCACCCGCGTTTCATGGGATGGGTGCACGGCGCCGGCACCGCTGAAGGCATGCTGGCCGAGATGCTCGCCGCCGGCCTGAACGCCAATCTGGGCGGTCGCGACCAGATGCCGCTCGAAGTCGAGAAGCAGGTCGTGCGCTGGATGGCAGCGCTGTTCGGCTTCCCGGAAACCGCCGGCGGCCTGTTCGTCACCGGATCTTCGATGGCCAACCTGGTCGGCCTGCTGGTGGCCCGTACCCACGTTTTGGGCGGCCAGTCGCGCAAGACGGGTGTGGAAGCCGCCGGTGGACATCTTCTGGTGGCCTACACATCCGAGGCCGCGCATGGCTGCATCGCGCAGGCCATGTCGATTTCGGGCCTGGGCACGGATGCCCTGCGCCGCGTGCCGGTGGATGCCGATCACCGCATGGACGTCGCGCAGCTGCGCGCGCTGGTGGCGGCCGACCGGGCTGCGGGCCTGATTCCGTTCCTGATCGCCGGCACCGCCGGCACGGTGGACGTCGGAGCGGTCGACGACCTGGCGGCCATCGGCGTGGTGGCGCGCGAATGCGGCGCCTGGTTCCATGTCGACGGCGCCTTCGGTGCGCTTGGCAAGCTGGCACCCGACATCGCCCCGAAACTCTCCGGCATCGAACGCGCCGATTCGCTGGCGCTGGACTTCCACAAGTGGGGCCAGGTGCCTTACGACGCCGGTTTCATCCTGGTGCGCGACCAGGCCCACCAGCTGGCGGCGTTCGCGTCGCCGGTGGCCTATTTGTCGCGCCACCCGCGCGGCCTGGCGGCAGGATCGCCCTGGCCCTGCGACATGGGGCCCGACCTGTCGCGCGGCTTTCGTGCCCTCAAGACCTGGTTCACCCTGGTAACCCACGGAACCGACAAGCTGGGCGCCGCCATTTCCGGAACCTGTGCCCTGGCTCGCCGCCTGCAGGCCCGGGTGCTGGCCGAACCGGAACTCGAACTGCTGGCACCGGTCGCCCTGAACATCGTGTGTTTCCGTTTCCGCGCTCCGGCCGGGCAGGATGCAGATGCGATCAACACCGAGATCGTGGCCGACCTGCATGAATCCGGCATCGCCGTGCCCTCGTCCACCCGCATCCACGGTCGGCTGGCCATCCGCGCCGCCATCGTCAATCACCGCACGGTCGAGAGCGACATCGACCTTCTGGTCGACGCCACGCTGGCCTGCGGTCGCCGCCGCCTGGCGCAGCCCGCCCGAAACGCCAACCCTGCCGCGCAAGGCAAGAAAGAGGTCTCCGCATGACGTCCCTGTCGCAAGAAATGCCCGGCCCTGCCGCCGTCACGGCCAAACCCCCGCAGGAAGTGCTGGGCCTGGCCCGGCTGATGACCCACGCCTTCCGCGGCGGCGACCTGAGACCGGTGGCCTCAGAGCTGATCGTGCGCGCGGAACGCGACGACCATGACGCCGCAGCGCTGATGGATCTTTCCACCGTGCTGTTTTTGCAGGGCCTGCCCGAGCTGGGCTTGGCCACGCAGTCGCAGGCGCTGGACCTCTGCCGCCACTATCGCCTGCTGCCGCCCGAAGGCGCGGTGCCCCGCCTGCGCCTGCTGGCGCTGATGACCACCGGGGACCTGATGACCAACACGCCGCTGGCCTTTCTGCTGGAAGACGGCGAAGTGGCGCTGGACATGCTTTATCTGCGGCCGGGTGAAGGCCTGCCGTCGCCGCTGCCGCAGCACGACCTGCTGTTCGTGGCGGTGTCGGAATCGGACGCCACCCGTGTGGTGCTGGAGCGCCTGGTGGCCGATCTGCCGCCCGCCAGCCCGATGCCGATCAACCATCCGGCAGGCATCCTGCGCACCGCGCGCGACCAGGCGTTCATTGCCCTGCAAGGTGCGCCGGGCATTGTCATGCCGGCGTCGGCGCGGGTCGGCCGGCTGTCCCTCGAAGCGGTCGCCGCGGGCCGGCTGCAGGTGCGCGACGTGCTGTCAGACGGCATGTTCCCGCTGATCGTGCGGCCGGTCGATTCGCATGCGGGCCACGGCCTGGAACGCGTGGCAACGGCCGAGGCCCTGGCCTCCTACCTGGCAGCCCACGGCGAGGACGCGTTTTTCGTGTCGCGTTTCGTCGACTATTCCGGCACCGACGGCCTGTTCCGCAAATACCGGGTGGTGCTGGTGCGTGGCCAGGCATTCGCGGCCCACATGGGTATCTCGGCCCACTGGATGATCCATTACCTCAATGCCGGCATGACCGAAAGCGCCGAGAAGCGTCACGAGGAAGCAGTGTTCATGCGTGATTTCGAGGCGGTGTTCGCGCCCCGTCACCAAGCCGCCCTGAAGGCGCTGGGTGAACGTTTCGGTCTCGACTACCTGGTGGTGGACTGCGCCGAGACGCGGCAGGGCGAACTGCTGGTGTTCGAGGTCGATCCCGGGGCGGTGGTGCATCGCATGGATCCGCCGGAATTGTTCCCCTATAAGCGCTGCTGCATGGACAAGCTGTACGCCGCTTTCCACCAGGTGCTGGACGAAACCGCACAGCGCTGACCGGCGATCACCGCCGATTTATCTCCTTACATCGTCACACGGTGCCGACATGCGGCTCATGCATGCTGCAAACCGTTGATTCAAGCAAGGAGCTTTCATGAAGAACACCAAGATCGCTGCGGCCGTGATGGTCGTCACCCTGGGTTTTGCGACCCTCGCCTCGGCGCAGCCGCGTGACTTTCGCGACGACCACCGTGGCGGACCGCAGCAGGGCCAACAGTGGAACCGCGGCGGCCCCGATCGTGGTGGTCCCGACCGTGGAGGCCCGGACCGCGGCCGGCCAGGATTCGACCGTCGCGACGGCCACGGCGCCGGCCCCGACCACGGTTTCTATCGCGGTGACCGCCTGCCGCCGCAATACCGCAGTCGCCAGTACGTCGTCGACGATTGGCGCGGCCATCGCCTGAGCGCGCCGCCGCGTGGCCAGCAATGGGTGCAGGTAGGCGGTGACTATGTGCTGGCGGCCATCGCCACGGGCGTAATCACCTCGCTGATCATCAACCACTGATCCTCTCGGCAGGCAGGTCGGTCCCCTGGTCGGCCGCCGGGGGCATGAGATGGTCTTCCAGTTGCTGCATCAGGTCATGCCGCTGCCTGCTGTCGATCAGGCCGGTGTCTAGCAGGGGCCGCAAGGTCTGCCGCAGGACAGCCAGTGCGATATTGCCGTCGCCCTGGCGTTCCGGATGCATTACCAGCGCCGGGTGCAGCCAGCGCCCCAGCGCTTTCCACAGCAGGATGTCGTCGATTATTTCCGGGTCCAGCGAACATTTGAGAAGTCCGCCCAGCAGATGGGCTCGCAACTGGCGCGGCCGCAGCGCGGCCAGCCCCGTTGCAGCGTCTTCCCGCTTTTCTGGATCCGCCAGATCCATGCAGGCACTGACCTGCAGGTGGCATGACAGTCGGTGAGCCGCCTCACGGAGCACGTCTGCCCTGCTGCGTGCGATTGCATCGATATGAATCATCGATTCGATCGCCGGGGCGATCTGCCCGGCCAGTGCGTTTTCTTCATCGGGTGTTGCATCACGCGCCAGTCGAAGGCAGTCCAGCAGTCGGATGGCCAGCCAGCCTGGCGAAGCATTGCGGTTTTCCGGATTGCAGACCAGCCGCATGGCGTCGGCGCCGAATGCGCGCATACGAGCGTCTGGATCGGCAGGGCGCGGCTGCCCGGATGGGAGCGGGCGCAGGGCGCTGATGCAACTCCGCCGCAGCATGTCGATGCCGGCATGGGTTTCGGCCAGGCGGTTGACCGTCATGTCGAAGGCGATGACCAAACGCCGGCCGAGTTCGAGGCGCAAGCCGGGCTCCACGTCTTCGCTGCGACGCAGCGCCCCCAGCAGGTCGGACAGGTCCAGCTTGCCAAGCCCCAGTACATCCATCCAGCCGGGCGACAACAGGGCGGTCACGGTGACCGCGGGCGAATGCCGGGCGGCTGGCAACATCAGGCCGGCGCGGCGCAAACGCGTTGCGATCGCCGTCGCGATGGCCGGCCGGTCTACGTCGGGTGCGTTGCCAACGCTGTCGATCAGTTCGTAGAAAAGCTGAAACGCCGGATCGGCGGGCCGCAGGCGCGTCGAAGCTGTTGCGAGCGTGTCCGTCGTGGTCTCGACCGATGAGCCGAAAAAGCTGCCGAACTGGCTGGCCCAGCCCATCAGCCGCGACTGGAGCGACACATTTGCTGTTTCGGCAATGGCTTGTGCGGATTCCGGCAATGACGTGCGGGAAGACACGACGCCGTCATCCGTCGACGGCGGCTTCGGCGCACCGGTGACGGACACACGATTGAATAAAGGCAACATGTGATCTGGCGGGAGCGGAGGTACGCGAATGGTTCGCGCAACGGCGCCGCGACCCCTCCGCCATCACGAAAAGCCTGGGTCGCTTGCCGAACCAAACCTCAGCTGGACCGGATGCTCCTGCAGAAGGCGACCAGCGCGTCGAGTTCGTCCGCCTTGTCGAACACGGCGTCGGCGCTGGCGGCCAGGCAGCGCGCCCGAACCTCGTCGGTAACCATCGCGCTCAATACGACCACCCGCTGTTCCGGCAGGCGGGTGCCGCACCAGCTCAGGGCCGCATAACCGCTGCCTTCGCGCAGTTGCAGGTCGACGATCGCCAGGTCCCAGTTGCGGTCGTTGGTCGATAGCCAGTGGGTGACGGTGCGTTCGTTGTCGCCCCAGCCGACCACCTCGAGGTCGGGTAGTTGTTGCTGCAGCAGTGCCACCAGCGTGTCGCGGGAGGCAGGCTCGTCTTCGATCAGGTAAGTCCGCAGGCTCATGGTGATTTCCTTCTTGTTGTTGTTGGGGAGGCGGATGAAAAAAATGGGGGCGCGTGACTAGTCGACCGATGCGCTCCAGCGATCGCCCCATCCGACATCGCGGTCCTCGATGGCTCGGCGATCACGTTTGGTCGGTCGGCCCTGGCTGCGGCTGATTCCGGGCTCGGGTGAAATACGCTGGGCTTCGGCCCAGGCCGTACGGGCAGCGATGCTCTCGGATGTCTCTTCGTAAAGCAGCTGAGCGACAGGGGCCGGCCCGCGCTGGGCGCTCAGGCCCACCACACGAACGGTGCGCTGCACCGGCCCGCTGCGGATGATCACGGTGTCGCCGGGCCGCAGGTCGCGAGATGGTTTTGCGGAAGCGCCGTTCACCTGGATGCTTCCCTTGCCGATTTCTTCCACGGCGAGAGATCGGGTTTTGAAGAAGCGTGCGCTCCACAGCCACTTGTCGAGGCGCAGCGTATCCGGTGGCGTCATGGGCGTATTGTCTCCCACGCGCCCGGGCGGGTTGTCAGACGGCTGCCTGGCTTGCCATCGGAAGTCGGACCGTCGCGTCGAGGCCGGTCACCGCTCCGTCAGTGCCGAGGCGGTTGACCAGGTTGATGCTGCCGCCGGCCGCCCGCGCGATCTCCAGGCAGATGGCCAGGCCCAGGCCGGTTCCTCCCGAAGAATTGCCGGCCGCGAAGGGCTGGAAAAGCCGCGGCCGAAGCTCGTCGTCGATGCCGGGGCCGCTGTCGCCGATGGTCAGCAAGGCCTCGTCGCCGTCCCGCTCCACCCGCAACTTCAATAGGCCGCCGGGCGGCGTGTGGCGGATGGCGTTGTGCAGCAGGTTGCGCGCCAGTTCGCGCTGCATCCATTCGGCGGCGGCTACCGGCGCGGTGTCGGTGCCGATGGAGAAATCCAGGTCCTTGCCGGCGATCAGCGGCGACAGTTCCAGCGCAAGTTCCCGCACGATGGAGCCCAGATCGTGCGGACCGGCAGGATCGGCGGGCTCGTGCCGCGCCTGGTCCACACGGGCCAGCGACAACATCTGCTGCGCCAGTGCGGTGGCGCGGTCCACCGTGCCGCCGATCTCGTGCAGCGCATCCCCTGGCGGCACATCGCCGCGCAGGGCGGACTGCACCTGCACCTTCAGCACCGCCAGCGGGGTACGCAACTGGTGGGCGGCATCACGCATGAAACGCTGCTGCTGGTCGAGCAGGTTCCGCAGGCGTTCCATCACATGGTTGGTGGCGTCGACCACCGGCAGCAGCTCGCGCGGTGCATCCCGGGCGCTGAGCGGCCGCAGGTCGCCTTCGGGGCGGGCATCGAGAAGGGCGCTCAGGCGGCGCACCGGCCGGGTCGCGCCCTGCACCACCAGCACCACCACCAGGGCGATCACCAGCACCAGTCCGGCCTGGCCGACGAGCGTGTCGACCAGCACCTTGCGCGCCAGGCCTCGCCGCAGTTCCAGCGTCTCGGCAACCTGGATGACCGCGATGGCGTTGCCGCTGGAACTGGCCACCGGCTGCAGCAGCACGGCCACCCGAACATCGCGGTCGCGGAACTGCGAATCGTAGAAATCGACCAGCGCCGCATAGGGCGGCCGGTCGGGAATGCGGCCGTGCCAGAACGGCAGTTCGTCGTAGCCCGACACCAGCCGGCCGCCCTGGTCGGACACCCGGTAGAACAACCGGCTCTGGTTGTCTGCCTCGAATATTTCCAGCGCCGAATAGGGGACCGTGGCACGCAGCCGGGCCTGGTCGTATTTGCCGTCCACTTCCAGTTGTTCGCCGATGGACTTGGCCGATGCGAGCAGGGTGCGGTCGTAGGCGGTGTTGATGGCCGCCAGCGCCTGGCGGTACAGCGTGGCGGTGTTGAAACCGATCAGCACCACCACCGGCACCAGGATGCCCAGCAGCAACCGCCGCCGCAGCGACGGCGGCCGGCGATTGCTGGTTGTCATGACTCGACTTTCAGCAGGTAGCCCAGGCCGCGCAGTGTCATCAGCGCGGTGCCGGTGCCGGCGAGCTTCTTGCGCAGGCGGTAGGCCACCACTTCGATGGCTTCGTACTGCACCTCGGTCTCGCCGGGAAACACCAGCTCGAACAGGCGTTCCTTGGACACCGCACGGCCGGGCTGCTGGATCAGCGCCTGTAGCAAGGCCAGTTCGCGCGGTGCCAGTTCCATTGCCTCGCCGCGGCAATACACCGCACCGCTGAATTTTTCATAACGCAGGCTGCCGGCATGGAACACGCCGGGGTCGGATTCGCTGGGGTTGCCGCTGCCGGTGGTGGCGCGGCGGCGGCCCAGGGCGCGCACACGGGCTTCCAGTTCGTCCAGGTCGAAGGGCTTGGGGAGGTAGTCATCGGCACCGGCGTTCAGACCCATCACCCGGTCGCCGACGGTCGCCCGGGCGGTGAGCAGCAGCACCGGCGTGCTCAGGCCGCGGCGCCGTCCGGCGGCAAGTACTTCCAGGCCGTCCATGCCCGGCAGACTCAGATCGAGCAGCAATACATCGGGCGGCGAGGCCACCCAGGCTTCGAGGGCCTGGCGGCCGTCGGTCTGTTCGGCCACCTCGAATCCACGGCGCAACAGCGTGCGCGCCAGGGCGGCACGCAATCCGGGATCGTCTTCCACCAGCATCAGTCGCATGGGGGCGGACTTTAGCCGCACCGCGCAATGGACGGTAGGCGTCAGCCGACAGGTGGTCGTCCGGCTGCGGGCTTTCCCTAGTCTTCCGGACAGCCGAATGACAGCCACCACAAGCATGATCCCGCCAGCCCCGTGGAGCGCCACGGCGAAAGACAACACTTCCAGGAGACATTCCCATGCGTCGTGACGAATTCCTCAAGACCTTCGTGGCCCTGGCCGCCACCGGTGCCCTGCCGCTGTCGGCCCATGCCGCCAGCAACTTCAAGATGATGATCCCCGCCAACCCGGGCGGCGGCTGGGACCTGACCGGCCGTGCGCTGGGCAAGGCGATGCAGGACGCCAAGGTGGCCGACACGGTGACCTACGACAACAAGGGCGGCGCGGCCGGTGCCCTGGGCCTGGCCCAATTCGTCAACGGCAGCAAGGGCGACCCGAACGCACTGATGGTGATGGGTGCCGTGATGCTCGGCGGCATCATTTCCGGCAAGCCCCCGGTGAGCCTGGACAAGGCCACGCCCATCGCCCGCATCACCAGCGAATACAACGTGTTCGTGCTGCCGTCGAACTCGCCCTTCAAGACCATGAAGGACGTGATCGAACAGCTCAAGAAAGACCCGGGCAGCGTGAAATGGGGCGGCGGTTCGCGTGGATCCACCGAACACGTGGCTGCGGCCATGATCGCCCAGAAGGCCGGCGTCGATCCCTCGAAGATCAACTACGTTGCCTTCCGCGGGGGCGGCGAGGCCACCGCCGCCATCCTGGGCGGCAACGTGACGGTCGGCGGCAGCGGCTACAGCGAGTTTTCCGAATACATCACCGCCGGCAAGATGCGTCCGGTGGCCGTCACCTCGGACACCCGCCTGAAGGGCCTGGACGCACCGACGCTGAAGGAAATCGGCATCGACGTGGTGATCGGCAACTGGCGCGGGGTCTACGGTGCACCCGGCATCACGCCCGAACAGCGCAAGACCCTGACCGACAACCTGCTGAAGGCGCTGAACTCCGCCGCCTGGAAGGACGCCCTGCAGAAGAACGACTGGACCCCGGCCGTGCTGAGCGGCCCGGCCTTCGACAAGTTCGTCGACGACGAATTCGCATCGCTGCGCGCCATCATGGCCAAGTCCGGCATGGTCTGAGGCCTGCGCTCCTGATCGAAAGACGCCGCGCCCATAGCGCGGCGTCTTTGTGTGGACCCCGGAAAAATCTCTCGTCAGCACAGAACCACCATGACAACATCCGCCGACACCAACCCCGAAATCGAGCCCGGACAAGCCCCCGGCGGCTGGCCGCAGAAGGCCGTGGGCATCGCCGTCATCGCCACCGCGCTGGGCCTGGCCTACGGTGCCATCGGCATTTCGTCCGAAGCCGGTTACGGCGGCGTCGGTCCCAACTTCCTGCCCTGGCTCACCTCCATCGGCCTGCTGATCTGTGGCGTGCTGATCCTCTGGGAATCGCTGAGCGGCGGTTTCCGCCAGATGGACGCGCCGCCTGGAGCGGTAGGCGCCTATTGGTTCGGTTTCGTCTGGGTGTCGGCTGGCCTGCTGCTGAACGCGTCGCTGATCACCACTCTCGGTTTCATCCTCAGCTGTACCCTCTGCTACGTGTTCGCCTGCCAGGGATTGCGCCGTGCCGCGGGCCAGGCCGCCGGAGCGCCGAAGGTGCTGGTGACCGACACCATCACCGGCCTGCTGATCTCGGCGCCGGTGTTCTGGATGTTCACGCAATTTTTGGCCATCAACCTGCCGGGCCTCACCGCCAGCGGCTGGTTCTGAAAGAAGAAGCGGAATCCCCACCATGGAAATCTTCAACGCCCTGATGGCCGGCTTCGGTGCCGCCATCACTCCCATGAACCTGCTGTGGTGCCTGGTCGGTTGTGCCCTTGGCACGGCGGTCGGCGTGCTACCCGGCATCGGCCCGGCGACGGCGGTCGCGATGTTGCTGCCCATCACGTCCAAGGTGGACATGACGGCATCGATGATCTTTTTCGCCGGCATCTATTACGGCGCCATGTACGGCGGCTCGACCACTTCCATCCTGCTGAACACCCCTGGCGAAACCGCCAGCATGGTGACCGCGATGGAAGGCAACAAGATGGCCAAGAGCGGCAGGGCAGGCGCGGCGCTGGCGACGGCGGCCATCGGCTCGTTCTTCGCCGGCACCATCGCCACCGTGGTGGTGACGCTGTTCGCGCCCTTCGTGGCCGAGTTCGCCGTCAAGCTGGGCCCGCCGGAATATTTCCTGCTGATGGTGCTGGCTTTCACCACCGTCAGCGCGGTGCTCGGCAAGAGCACGCTGCGCGGCATGACGGCCTTGCTGGTCGGCCTGGCCGCGGGCTGTGTCGGCCTGGACCAGATCTCGGGCCAGGGCCGCTACACCGGTGGCCAGCCTGAGTTGCTGGACGGCATCGAGATCGTGCTGGTGGCCGTGGGCCTGTTCGCCGTCGCCGAGGTGCTGTATGCGGCGCTGTTCGAAGGCCGGGTGGTCGAGTCGCAGAACAAGCTGAGCCGGGTGCACATGAGCGCCCGCGACTGGAAACGTTCGGTGCCGGCGTGGCTCCGCGGCACGCTGATCGGCACGCCCTTCGGTTGCATCCCGGCCGGCGGCACCGAGATTCCGACCTTCCTGAGCTACGCCACCGAAAAGAAGCTGGCCAAGGGCAAGGACAAGGAAGAGTTCGGCACCAGCGGCGCCATCGAAGGCGTGGCCGGCCCCGAGGCCGCCAACAACGCCACGGTGACCGCCGCGCTGATTCCGCTGCTGACACTGGGCATTCCGACCAGCAACACCACTGCCATCCTGCTGGGCGCCTTCCAGAACTATGGCATCCAGCCCGGCCCGCAACTGTTCACCAGCTCGGCGGCCTTGGTGTGGGCGCTGATCGCATCGCTCTACATCGGCAACGTCATGCTGCTGGTGCTGAACCTGCCGATGGTCGGCCTGTGGGTGAAGCTGCTGAAGATCCCCAAACCTCAGCTGTACGCCGGCATCCTGATCTTCGCGACCGTCGGTGCATACGGCATGCGCCAGAGCGCCTTCGACTTGTTCCTGCTGTATGCCATCGGCGTGCTGGGCGTGGTGATGCGGCGCTTCGACTTCCCGACCGCTCCGGTGGTCGTCGGCATGATCCTGGGCCCGCTCGCCGAAGCGCAACTGCGCAATGCCATGTCGATCGGCGAGGGCAGTGCGGCGGTGTTCTTCCAGCGGCCGATGTCCATCACCCTGATCGTGGTGATCGTCGCCGTGCTGCTGGTGCCGCGCCTGCTGAAGATGCGGGCCAGCAAACTGGAACGTGCCGCACTGGCAGCCAACGGCTGAGCCTGCAGAGCCCGGGACGGAGCCGCCGGCAGCGATGCCGGCGGCTTTTTGTTTTTTTGCGGCCTTGAAGGCGACCGGAACGAGGGGTCTTGAAAGCGAGAGACCACTTCGGATCCGGGCCTGCATACGTCGTGTCGTCGTCTGGTCTCGGTGATGGATGGAAACGAAGAAACCATCTGAATCGGTGAACACGTGTTCACCCCCTCTTGCCAAGCCGGTTCTCTTGTTATTAGATGGGGGCACATCAACCAGCTGGAGCTCTTTGTGACAGCCCAAAGCGCGCAGCTCATTTCTGACGCCATCGGTTCCATCTTCGAAGAAGAAGCCGGACTGGCCAGCATCGACAAGGCCCTGAAAGCCGTTCGGCGGCACATGTCGATGGACATCGCCTTCATCTCCGAGTTCAGCGGCGCCGAACGTGTCCTCCGCCATGTCGACGCCGACAACAACGACATCCTGCATCAGGGCATGTCGTTGCCGCTGGACGTTGGGTATTGCAAGCACGTGGTCGACGGCCGTCTGCCCGGCCTGATCCCGGACACGGCCGACGTGCCGCTGGCGATGGCCATCCCGGAGACCGCCGCCATCCCGATCGGCGCCCACATGAGCGTGCCGATCTGGCTGAGCGACGGTTCGCTGTACGGCACCCTGTGCTGCTTCGGCCATCAGTCCAACAACAGCCTTGGCCCGCGCGACCTGCAGTTCATGAACGTGTTCGCGGACCTGCTGGCAGATCGGCTCGAGACCGACATGCTCGCAGCGCGCCGACGCGAGGAAAAGCGCAGCCGCATCGAACGGGTGTTCACCCATGACGAGTTGTCGGTGGTCTACCAGCCCATCTACCAGCTCGCCGACGGCACGGTGTCCGGCGTCGAATGCCTGGCGCGTTTTCGCGGGCAGTTCCATACCTCGCCCGACAAATGGTTCGCCGATGCAGCCGACGTAGGGCTGGGCCCCAAGCTGGAAGGCTGGGCCATCCGGCAGGCGCTGGCCAACCTCGATTCGCTGCCGCCGGACGTCTACCTGGCGGTGAATGGCTCGCCATCGCTTTTCACCAGCCCCGAACTGGGCGAGGCGCTGAAAGGTGTCGACCCGTCGCGCATCGTGCTGGAGGTGACCGAACACGCCACCGTGTCCGACTACCGGCAGTTGTGGAATTCACTGGCCGTGTGGCGAAACCGTGGCATCCGTATCGCCATCGACGATGCCGGTGCGGGTTACGCCAGCATGCGGCACATCCTCGACCTGCAGCCCGAATACATCAAACTGGACATGAGCCTGGTGCGCAACATCGACGCCGATGCCAGACGCCGTGCGCTGGCTGCGGCGCTGATCGCATTCGCCAAGGAAATCGGCAGCGCGGTGACCGCCGAAGGGGTCGAAACCGAGGCCGAACTGCAGACCCTGCGCAAGCTGGGCGTCGACAAGGTGCAGGGTTTCCACATGAGCCGCCCACTGTCGATGGGGCAGGCGGCCGAGGTAGCCACGCTGGCCCGGGCCAGGGCCGCCATGCGGCCGCGCACCCACGGCGGCGCGCACTGAACCCGGTCAGCCGATGCGTTCCTTGCCCATCACCAGGTCGGGCAGGATGGTGACGATCGACGGGAAAAGCGTGATCAGGCCGATGCAGACCACCAGGCAGATGAAGAACGGGATGGACGCCTTGGCGATCAGGTTGCTGTCCTTGCCTGTCATGTTCTGCAGCACGAAGAGGTTGAAGCCCACCGGTGGCGTCACCTCCGCGATCTCGACCAGCAGCACGATGAAGATGCCGAACCACACCAGGTCGAAGCCGGCCTTCTGGATCATCGGCATCACCACCGCGCTGGTCAGCACGATCATGCTGATGCCGTCGAGGGCGGTGCCCAGCACCAGGTAGACCACCACCAGCGCCGAGATGAGCGCGTAGGGCGAAAGGTGCATGCCGTCGACCCATTCGGCGAGTTCACGCGGAATGCCGGTGAAAGCCATGGTCTTGGTCAGGAAGGCCGCGCCGGCCAGGATGAACATGATCATGCAACTGGTGCGGGTGGCACCCATCACGCCGGCCTTGAAGTTGTCCCAGGTGAGGCTGCGGCCCCAGGCGGCGATGGCCAGCGAACCCAGCACTCCGAAAGCCGCGCATTCGGTGGCGGTCGCCCAGCCGGCGACCAGCACCCAGACGATGAAGACGATCAGCAGTGCGCAGGGAATCAGGTTGCCGGAGGCCTTGATCTTCTGCGTGAAGGTGGTGGGCGCGTCGGCCGGCGGAACCTTGTCGGGGTTGCGCAGGCTCCACCAGCCGATGTAGCCCGAGAACAGGATCATCAATAGCAGCCCGGGCAGGAAACCGGCCAGGAAGATGCGGATGATGGACGCATCGGCCGCCACTGCGTAGACCACCATGGTGATCGACGGCGGGATCAGGATGCCCAGCGTGCCGGCGGTGGCCAGCGAACCGATGGCCAGGTTCTCGTCGTAGCCACGTTTCTTGAGTTCGGGCAGTGCCACCTTGGCGATGGTGGCGCAGGTGGCGGCCGAAGAGCCCGACACCGAGCCGAACACGCCGCAGCCCAGGATGGTGGTGTGCATCAGCCGGCCGGGCACCCGGTTCAGCCAGGGTCGCAGCCCTTCGAACATCTCTTCGCTGAGTTTGGTGCGGAACAATATTTCGCCCATCCAGATGAAGAGGGGTAGGGCGGCCAGTTCCCAGGATGCATTCGATTCCCAGAAGGCCGAGAACAGGTTCTTGCCCGGCAGGGTGTGGGTAAAGAAGGCCTGGCCGACCCAGCCGACGATCGCGAGTGTCATCGCGATCCAGACGCCGCCCGCCAATAGCAGCAGCATGACGCCCAGCAGCAGGGCGCCTATCAACAAGGTTTCAAGCATGGGGAGATCGGTTAGACGTCGGAAGAGAAGTCGCCAGCGGCGTGGCGTTCTTCGATGGCACGCTGGTAGCTGGGTACGCTGCCCTGCAGCACGGTGACCAATTCATCGACCACCGCGGCCAGCAGCAGCCACGAGCCGACCACGAAGGTTGCCTGAGGGATCCAGATCGGGATCACCACCAGGCCGGTCGCCATTTCGGCGTATTCGTAGCTCTCCCAGGTAAAGGCGGTCGCCGACCATGCCAGGTAGGCCACGGATACGGTGGCGATGGCCAGGCAGCAGATCTCGAACACCCGGCGCGGGCCGGCCGGCAGTTTTTCGAGCAGCAATGTCACCCGCACGAAGTCGCCGTGGCGAAACGCATGGGCCATTGCCAGGAAGGCGGCGGAGGCGCACAGCCAGGCCACCACATCGTTGACGCCGCTGACATGCCAGTTGAACTGGCGGCCCACGCCGGCCACGATCATCAGGATGAAAATCGCCACCACGCAGCAGGCGCCCAGGGCACCCGCCGCGTCGATGACACGGCCGAGGCCCCGTCGGAACGTGTTCACGGCTTACTTCTTGGCCGCGCGATAGGCATCGACGATGGCCGCGCCGTCTGTACCGGCTGCTTTCAGCCAGTCGGCCTGCATGATGCCGCCGACCTGGCGCATGTCGCTGTCGAGCTTGGGCGAGGGCTTCAGGATCTTCATGCCGCGCTCGGCCAACAGGCGTTTGTATTCGGCGTTCTTCTCTTCGGCGATCTTCCAGCCGCGCGATTCTGCGTCAGCCGAAACCTTGGTGACGGCAGCCTGGGTCGCCGGGTCGAGCGCCGCGAAAGCCTTGGCATTGACCAGAACCATGTTCTTCGGAATCCACGCCTGGGTGTCGTAGAAGTTCTTGATGTATTCGTAGGTCTTGGTGTCGTAGCCGGTCGACCCGGACGTCATGAAGGCTTCGATGACACCGGTGGCCATGGCAGCGCTGAGTTCGGCCTGCTGGATCTGCACCGGCTGTGCGCCGATGAGTTCGGCGATCTTGGCGGTGGCCGGACTGTAAGCGCGCCACTTGATGCCGCGCAGGTCGGCGACCGAGGTGACTTCGCGTTTGCTGTAGATGCCCTGCGGCGCCCACGGCACCGAGAACAGGATCTTCATGCCCTGCGCGGCCAGCAGTTTTTCGGTGGCCGGTTTGGACACTTCGTAGAGGCGGCGCGAGTCGGCGTAGGTGGTCGCAAGGAAAGGCACGCCGTCGAGTGCGTAGATCGGGTTTTCGTTGGCGAAGTTGGCCAGCAATATCTCGCCGGCCTGGGCTTGGCCACTTTGCACGGCCCGCTTGATTTCGGGCGCCTTGAACAGCGATGCATTGGCATGCACCGTGATCTTCAGCTTGCCGCCTGTGGCGGCGTCCACGTCCTTGGCGAACTGGACGATATTTTCGGTGTGGTAGTTGGATGCCGGGTAAGCGGTCGGCAGGTCCCAGCGGGCCTGTGCGAAGGCGGCGACGGAAGCCAGCGCCAGGGTGGCGGCCAGTGCGATGCTGCGGACGGAATGGCGATTCACTTCGAAAGCTCCTGAATGACGGTACGGTCGGCGAGGGGCCTGCATGGGCAGGCACGTATCAAATGGATTGAACCCGGAAAAGGTGCATCGAATCGACTGTCGCAAATTCGGTGCCAGACCGCCGGCTCAGGCTGCGATGGCGCGCATCTGGCCGTTGTTGGCGGCCGGTGGCGGTTCGTCGTCGAGCTTGAATTCGCCGACCGCCGTCTTGAGTGCGCGGGCCTGGTCGGACAGTGCGGACGCGGCGGCGGCGGCCTGCTCGACCAGCGCTGCGTTCTGCTGGGTCACGCCGTCCATGTTGGAAACCGCCTGGTTGACCTGCGCGATGCCGGCGCTCTGCTCGCTCAGGGCACCCGAGATCTCGCCCAGAATGGAACTGACGCCTTGAACCGCCGTCACGATTTCGTGCATGGTGCTGCCAGCCTGGTCGACCAGTTGCGAGCCGCTCTGCACATGCGAGACCGAATTGGCGATGAGTTCCTTGATCTCGCGCGCAGCCACCGCGCTGCGCTGCGCCAGGTTGCGCACCTCGGCGGCAACCACTGCGAAACCGCGACCCTGTTCGCCCGCCCGCGCCGCTTCGACCGCGGCGTTCAGCGCCAGGATGTTGGTCTGGAATGCAATGCCTTCGATGACCTGGATGATGTCCACGATCTTGCGTGAACTGCCGCTGATGGCGTTCATGGTCTGCACCACCTGGCCGACCACCACGCCACCGCGCTCGGCAATGCCCGACGCCGTGACCGCCAGTCCGCTGGCCGATTGGGCGCGGTCGGCGTTCTGCCGCACGGTGGCAGTGAGCTCTTCCATGCTCGATGCCGTCTGTTCCAGTGACGAGGCCTGCTGTTCGGTGCGTTCGGAAAGATGCTGGTTGCCGCTGTCGATTTCGCCGGACGCCAGGGCAATGGCATTGGTCGATTGCGAGATGCGGCCGACCAGGTCGGTGAGGGTGTCTTCCATGGTGCCCAGCGCGCCGAGCAGGCGACCGAAGTCGCCGCCGCGTTCGGTGGCGAACTCCTGGCTGAGGTCACCGGCGGCCACGGTTTCGGCAATGTAGATCGCCTCGTTCAACGGTGTCGTGATGCTGCGGGTCAGGGAGATGGCGAAGCCCAGTGCAATCAGCAGGCCCAGCACGCCGATACCTGCCAGTTGATAGCGCGCCGCGCTGACTTCCGCTGCGGCGCGTGCTGCCGACAGCGTCTGTGCCGAGGCACCCAGCACCTCGACGTGGTACAGGGCGATGGCGATGAGCGCCGCCATCAGGACCAGAAGAATTCCGAAACCGAGGGCCAGACGCGACCCGATCTTCATGTTGTCGAACACGCTGTGTTTCCTTGGGAGCCGTTAAGTGGGGTGCCGCATTCATCGCAGTTACAGCGACTAACAAATATAGCGGTCAACCCCAGCGGTTTCGGCTCCTGGCCGGCGTGACTGGATCCGGGCTTACCCTCGGGTCGCGCCGTTCCACGGGTTTCGCAGGACTCAGGGCGGCGTCTGTTGCAGGCGCTTGAACTCGTTGCGTTTCATGGCGAGGTAATCGTCGCGATCCACTTCATGCAGCTGCGGCGCGTACTGCTCGGTTGCATCGAACCAGGCGGCGGCGCGGGCTTCGCGCTGTGCGACGGTGGGCGCCGCCAGGAAGCTGTCGATGGCCAGGTAATAACGCATGGTGTTGCGTTCGACGACACCGCGGATTCCACCGCTGGTGAAACCCGTCTTGTCGCGACCCAGGGTGGAAAGGTAGGCCTGCATCGCCAGCCTTGCGGCGGTGCCGTAGGCGTACGAATAACCGAGGTGGATGAAAGTCTTGTTGCCCGGCAGCGGCGTGGCTTCGAGCGCGATCCGGTAGTCGCGGGTCGATAGCGGGCCTTCCTTGGCCGACAGGCGCACGTCGAGCCAGCGGTCCGTCGCGGCGGCGACGGTATAGCTGAAGACGAGCTTTTGCGCCTGCTCCAGCGGCTGGTCGAACTTGCGTCCGGCGCTGACCGCCAGGGTGGTGCCGCCCGCGGCCTGCTGCGGTGCGCAGTATTTGGTGTTGAGGTGCAGCATCAGCACCTCGCACCAGTTGCCGGGACTCTGCAGCGCGGTGGAAACGCTGGCGAAGGGCCGGTCCACCACGGCATAGATGTTGCCGGCAAGCTGGTCCTTGTTCTCGGAAGATTCCAGCACCAGCGGCCGGCCGAATGCGTTGTTCTGCAGTGCGCCGCCCAGGCTGTCATAACGCTGCCTGAGTGTGTCGGCAGTACCGGGCGCCGTTTGCGCCCTGGGGGCACCTGCGGCCATCAGGACGGCTACAAAAGCCAGGGTGACGGGGCGGAGGCGCGAGTGGAATTTCTGCATCGGCCCATGCTAGAAGCGTCGGATCCGGTCTGCGCGAGGACTTGTAACCGGAGCGGCCGCCATCGAAGTGCGCCGTTCAGCGCGGCTTCGGCGGGCGGTGCCCCAGCGAGGTCGAGATTTCGCCGGCAGTCGATTCCAGCTTGGCCAGCCAGCTTTCGTCCAGCCGGTCGGCCGGCGACGAGATCGACAGTCCAGCCACCAGTTTGTCCTGGTCGTCGTAGATGCCCGCCGCCATGCAGCGCACTCCGAGTTCCAGCTCTTCGTTGTCGCGTGCGGTGCTGTACTGGCGCACACGGGACAGTTCACGTTCCAGCACTGGCAGGTCGGTGATGCTGTTGCGGGTGTGGCCGGCCAGTCCGGTGCGGGTGGCGTAGGCGCGCACCCGCTGCGTGTCGTCGGCGGCCAGGAAAAGCTTTCCGACCGACGTGAGGTGTAGCGGCGCCCGTCCGCCGATGGCTCGAACCACCTGCATGCCGGAGCGTTCGCTGTAGGAACGTTCGATGTAGACGATCTCGTCGCCCTGGCGAACACTGAGATTGACCGGCTGCTGGATCAGGCGGTGGAGTTCGCGCATCGGCGCCAGTGCCGCATCGCGCACCGACAGGCGTGCCTTGACCAGGTTGCCAAGCTCCAGCAGGCGCATGCCGAGCCGATAGCTGCCGGCTTCGGGGCGGTCGACGAAGCGGCCGGTGGCCAGGTCGTTCAGGATGCGGTGGGTGGTGGACGGATGCAGTCCGGTGCGCTCGCTGATCTCCTTCAACGAAATCGCCTCTTCACGAGAGGCGAGGACGTCGATCAGCGCGAACATGCGTTCGATCACCTGGACGTTGGGAGTTGCCGGAGTGTCGTTGTCTGTTTTTTTCATGAAGGCAAACCGCCGGAGCTGGATTGCTGTCATTTTATAAGGTGAAATCAACCGTTGGCTGCAGTAGCGTCGCGCCACTCACCATCGACCAGCAATTCGTAGGGACGGAAACGCGTCTTGTAGCGCATCTTGTCGCTCTGTTCGATCCAGTAGCCCAGGTAGACGAAGGGCAGTCGCAGGCTGCGCGCCTGGGCGATCTGCCACAGCACCCCATAGGTGCCGTAGCTGGCGACCGGGTCCGGATCGTAAAAGGTGTAGACCGCCGAAATGCCGTCGTCGACCACGTCGACGATGGACACCATACGCAACACGCCCGGCGCGTCACCCACGGGCGGATCGCGGAATTCGACCAGCCGCGAATTGACCCGGCTTTGCAGCAGGAACTGGGTGTATTGGTCGATGCTGTCGTGGTCCATACCGCCACCGGCGTGGCGGCCGTTCTGGTAGCGCAGGTAGAGCTGGTAGTGCTCCGGCACGAAACACAGCTTGATGACCCGTTCCTGGAGGCTGGCATGCTGGCTCTGCGCCCTGCGCTGGCTGCGGTCGGGTTTGAAATCGGCCACCCGCACCCGCAGTGGCTGGCAAGCCTGGCAGCCGTCGCAGTAGGGGCGATAGGTGAACATGCCGCTGCGCCGGAAACCCTTGGCGATGAGTTCGCTGTAGACGTCGTTGTGGATCAGGTGCCCGGGCGTGGCCACCTGCGAGCGTGCCTGCCGGTCAGGCAGGTAGCTGCAAGGGTAGGGCGCCGTTGCATAGAACTGCAAGGCGTGTAGAGGAAGTTCCTTGAGTTGCGTCACGCGGATGGTGGGCTGGAAAGGAGTGTTTCCCAGTATACGGGGAGGTATTTCCAGTCGGGCGGCGGCGTTCTGATCGCCTGCTGTACTTCCTGCACGAAATTGGCGCGCGACATCTCGGACGCGCCCATCGACGCCAGGTGGCGGGTATTCTGCTGGCAGTCGATGGCGGCGATGGCGTGGTGTCGGCAAAAGGCCACCAGGGCCGACAGGGCGATCTTCGAAGCGTCGGTACGGCGGGCGAACATGGATTCGCCGAACACTGCGCCGCCGACGTTCACGCAATATAGCCCGCCTACCAGGTCGCCGTCGATCCAGGTCTCGACGCTGTGGGCATGACCCGCGGCATGCAGGCGGCTGTACGCTTCGACCATCGGCGGCAGGATCCAGGTGCCGTCCTGGCCCGGGCGCGCGGCGCCGGAACACGCCGAGATCACCGCGCGGAAGTCGTGGTCGAAACGGATCTCCGCGCCCGGTGCTCGGACGAAATTCTGCAGCGTCTTTCGAAACGAACGGTGCAGCCTAAAGTTTTCGGTGCGCAGCACCATACGCGGGTCCGGGCTCCACCACAGGATCGGCTGCCCATCGCTGAACCACGGAAAAATGCCGGCGCTGTAGGCTCGCAGCAGGTTGTCGACCTCGAGCGCACCACCCGCGGCCAGCAAGCCGGGTGCGGGGTCGCTGGCGCCCCACGCATCGGAGAGCTTGGGAAAACGTTCGTCGGCTTCCAGCCAGGGCAGCGCTCGAGTCATGGCCGCGCCAGCACCCAGCGGGACAGCATTAGCGATTCGGCCTCGGTCATGTGGGCCTGCCGGGGCATTACCAGCCGGCCCCACCGGCCGACCGTGCCGGTGCGCAAACGGGTCGCCAGCGTCACGGCCGCGGTCGGATCGCTGCGGTAACGATCCGCGATCTGCGTAAAACCGGGGCCGACCTGTTTGTGAACCAGACCGTGGCAGGACATGCAACTGTAGTGGTCGACCAGTTTTTGCACGTCCGCAGATGTGGAAGGTGTGGCAACGCTGTCGGCCGCAAAAACCATGGTGTGGAAAAACGCGCAAATGGCCCACGGCCAGGTTCGCAAAAACTGCCTGGTGTTCATCACAGCGTTCCGGGAATTTTGAATCGGTGTAACGGAAATACGGTCAGAAACGAAAAAAGGCTCCGAGGAGCCTTTTTATCACTTGCGTGAGAGGGGAGCGCAGGGCTTAGTAGCCGCCGCGGCCGCCGCCGCCACCACCGTAGCCGCCGCCACCGCCGGAACGGCCACCGCCGCCGCCGTAACCACCGCCGCCGCCGCCACCACCGTAGCCGCCGCCGCCACCCGAACGGCCACCGCCGCCGCCGTAGCCGCCGCCGGCCGGACGGGGTTCCATCGGGCGAGCTTCGTTGACGGTCAGAGCGCGACCGTCGAGTTGTTGGCCGTTCATGCCTTCGATGGCAGCCAGCGCTTCAGCGTCGGTGCCCATTTCGACAAAGCCGAAGCCCTTCGAACGGCCGGTTTCACGTTCCATCATGACCTTGGCGGAGGTGACAACACCGTATTCGCCGAAAGCTTGTTGGAGGTCGTTATCACGAATGCTGTAGGACAGATTGCCTACGTAAAGTTTTTTGCCCATAGGGACTCCAAATTGAACCGAAAAAAGCGATGGAGTCCCAAATCACAACATTCAAAATAGCGCTGTGGCGCGAAACTAACCAATCACCTAACACGCCTGCACAGTGAGACTGCACAAACGTGACGTCATTATCATCGTGATTTGACGTTTTTCCGGCCGGCACACCGAAACTTTCAAAAATAACCGTTAGTACCTTCCCTAGGTCGTGTTTTGGTGATGGCACCGTCACGCCGATGTGCAAGCCGATACAGCAGCGGCAGCACCAGCAGCGTCAGCAGGGTGGACGACAGGATTCCGCCGATCACGGCAGTCGCGAGCGGACGTTGCACCTCCGCACCGGTGCCAGTGGCCAGCGCCATCGGAACGAAACCCAGCGATGCCACCAGCGCGGTCATCAGCACGGGGCGCAGCCGGGTGAGGGCGCCTTCGCGGATGGCTTCGTCCAGCGACCGGCCTTCCTCGCGCAACTGCCGGATGAAGGCCAGCATCACCAGCCCGTTCAGCACCGCGACGCCGCACAGGGCAATGAAGCCCACCGCCGCCGAGATGGACAGCGGAATGCCGCGCAGCCATAGCGCCAGCACGCCGCCGGTCAGGGCGAAGGGAATGCCGGTGAAGACCAGCAGCCCGTCCTTCAGGCTTCCGAACATGGCAAACAGCAGCGCCAGCACCACGGCGAGCGCGAGCGGCACCACCAGCTGCAGGCGCTGGCTGGCCGACTGCAGGTTCTCGAACTGGCCGCCCCAGCCGATCCATGCGCCGGGCGGCAGCGGCACCTGATCGACCGCCTGCCGGGCGTCCGCCACGAACGAGCCGAGGTCGCGGCCGCGCACATTGGCGCTGACGACAACCCGGCGTTTGCCGTCCTCGCGGCTGACCTGGTTGGGGGCCGAAGCGATCTGCAGGGTGGCGATGTCGCCGAGCGGAATGAACTTCGGTCGCCCTTCGGTGGCCGCGGTGGCGGGCAGGGCGATCGGCAGGCGCCTTATGGCGTCCAGGTCGCTGCGCAGCGCGTCGGGCCAGCGCACGGTGACCGGGAAGCGGCGATCACCTTCGAACACGGTGCCGGCGGGCCGGCCGCCGACGGCGGTCGCCACCGCGTCCTGCACGTCGCCGACGTTCAGCCCGTAACGCGCCGTGCGTGCGCGGTCGATTTCCACGGTGAGCATCGGCAGTCCGGTGGTCTGTTCAACCTTCACTTCGGACGCGCCTGCCAGCCCCGATAGCACCTTGGCGAGCTTGGTCGCAGTGGCGTCCAGCACGGCCATGTCGTCGCCGAACACCTTCACGGCCACATCGCTGCGCACACCCGATATGAGTTCGTTGAAGCGCAGCTGGATCGGCTGCGAGAACTCGTAGGCGTTGCCCGGTATCTGCTCCACCACTTCCTCGATGGCCAGCCTCAGTTGTTCGCGGCTGCGGCGCGGCGCCGGCCAGTCCTGCTCGGGTTTCAACATGATGTAGCCGTCGGAGATGTTCGGCGGCATCGGGTCGGCCGCGATCTCGGCGGTGCCGGTGCGGGCGAACACCCGTTCTATCTCGGGGAACTTCGCCTTCAGGGTGCGTTCGATCTGCTGCTGCATGGCGACCGATTGCGTGAGGCTGGTGCCCGGGACCCGCAAGGACTGCAGCGCGAAGTCGCCTTCGCCCAGGCTGGGAGCGAACTCGGTCCCGAGGCGGGCGGCCAGCAGCGCGGCAAGCACGACGGCCACCAGCGCCGCCGCCAGCACCACCGCCTGCGTTCTCAGGGCCCAGTCGAGCAGCGGTTCGTAGACGCGGCGGCTCCAGGCCATCAGGCGGTTTTCTTTTTCGACACCGCCGTCGCGGATGAAGATCGCGATCGCCGCCGGCACGAAACTGATCGACAGCAGCATGGCGCCCACCAGGGCGATGACCACGGTCAGGGCCATCGGGTGGAACAGCTTGGCCTCGACCCCGCCCAGCGCAAAGATCGGCAGGTACACCGCCACGATGATGGCTTGGCCGAACAGCAGCGGCCGGCGTGCCTCCCTGGCCGCGGCGAACACTTCGTCAAAACGTTCTTCCTGTCGCAGCGGCCTGCCCGCGGCTGCGCGGGCATGGGAGAGGCGGCGCAGGCAGTTCTCCACGATCACCACCGCGCCGTCGATCACGATGCCGAAATCGAGCGCACCCAGGCTCATCAGGTTGGCGCTGATCTTCTGGCTGGCCATGCCGGTGAAGGTGAACAGCATGGCCAGCGGAATCACCGCCGCGGCGATCAGGGCCGCGCGCATGTTGCCCAGGAACAGGAACAGCACAACCACCACCAGCACCGCGCCTTCCAGCAGGTTGGTGCGCACCGTGGCGATGGCCTTGTCGACCAGCACCGTGCGGTCGTAGACCGTCACCGCCTTCACACCCTCGGGCAGTTGCCGGTTGATCTGCTGCAGCCTCGCGTCGACCGCCCGTGACACGGTTCGGCTGTTCTCGCCGATCAACATGAAGACGGTGCCCAGCACCACCTCGCGGCCGTTGTCGGTGGCCGCGCCGGTGCGCAGTTCACGGCCCATGCCCACGGTGGCGACGTCGCGCACACGCACCGGTACGCCGTCGACGCTGCGCAGGATGACGTCGCCGATGTCCTCGACCGACTTCAGCTGGCCGGGCGCACGCACCAGATATTGCTCGCCGCGACGCTCGATGTAGCCGGCGCCCACATTGCCGTTGTTGCGTTCCAGCGCGTTGACCAGCGTGTCCAGCCCCAGGCCGTATGCGGCCAGTTTTTCGGGGTCGGGCGCGACCTGGTATTCCTTGGCGAAACCGCCGATGGTGTTGACCTCGGTCACGCCTTTCACGGTGCGCATCTGCGGCCGGATCACCCAGTCCTGGATTTCCCGCAGGTCGGTGGGCGTGTAGGGCCGGCCGTCGGGCCGGCGGGCGGCTTCGTCTGCTTCCACCGTCCAGTGGTAGATCTCGCCCAGGCCGGTGGACACAGGCCCGATGGCCGGGCTGGTGCCGGCGGGCAACTGGTCGCGCACCGACTGGATGCGTTCGCCCACCAGTTGCCGGGCGAAGAACACGTCGGTGCCGTCGTCGAAGATGGCGGTCACCTGCGAAAGCCCGTAGCGCGAGATGGATCGCGTCTGCTGCAGGCCCGGCAATCCCGCCAGCGCGGTTTCGACCGGATAGGTGACCCGCTGCTCGGCCTCCAGCGGCGAATAACCTGCAGCGGCCGTATTGATCTGGACCTGCACATTGGTGATGTCGGGCACTGCGTCGATGGGCAGGCGCTGGTAGCTGAAAACGCCCAGGCCGGCCATGGCCAGCACGGCGAGCATCACCAGCCAGCGCTGATGGATCGCGAATCGGATGAGTTTCTCGAACATGGCGTGATCCTCAGTGGCCGTGCGAAGCCGAGCCCTTGCCCTGCTGCGCCTTCACCACGAAGCTGCCGCTGGCCGCCAACTGCGTGCCGGCGGCCAGGCCTTGGACGATCTCGGTGCGGCCGCCGGCGGCACGCCCGACCGTCACCACACGCGGCACGAATCCGCCCGCCACCTTTTCGAACACCACCGTTTTTCCATCCACCGTCTGCAGTGCTTCCGAAGGCACGCTGACCGGCACGTCCGCGGCTGCCTGTTCCAGCGAAACGGTGACGAACAGCCCCGGCCGCCAGGCCAGTTGCGGGTTGGGCAGGGTGACCCGTGCGGTGGCGCTGCGGGTCTGTTCGCCCAGGAGCGAGCCGACGTAGGCGACCTTGCCTCGGGCGCTCTGGTCGAACGAGGTCGAACGCACGGTGACCTGTTCACCCACCCGCACGGCGGTCAGCTGGCTGGCCGGCACGGCGATTTCCGCCCACACGTGGGACAGGTCGGAAAGCGTGAACACATTGGCGTCTTCCTTCACCGATTCACCCAGGGCCAGGTGTTTCTCGACCACCATGGCGTCAAACGGCGCACGCAGTTCGTAGCGCGCGAGGCCGGCCGCGCTTCCGGCGGCGCTTGCGCCCAGGGCGCGCAGTTTCTGGCTGGCGTTGGCGGCGGCGATGTCGGCTTCCTGCCGGGCCTGGCGGGCCGTCAGATAGTCCTGTTCGGCGGAGATCCGGTCGCGCCACAGGCGCTCTTCGCGGTCGGCGGTGGTACGGGCCAGTTCGGCACGTTTCTGTGCCGACAGGGACTCGCTGCGAAGTTCGGACAAGGTGGTGCTGGACAGCACCGCCAGCACGTCGCCGCGGCGCACCTGCTGGCCCAGCTGGACCATCACCGCGTCGACGACACCTGCCACACGCGGCACCACGTGAGCGGTGCGGTCCTCGTCGAAACGGATCTCGCCGGGCAGTTGCAGGCTGGTGGCGATGCGCCCGGGTGCGGCTGGTTCGAGGCTGATGCCGGCAGCCGCCAGCTGGCTGTCGGGCAGGTCGATATGGCCGGCGGGTTCTTCGTGCGGTTCGCCTTCCTTGTGTTCGTCGTTTTCGGCGTGTCCTTCGTGCTTTTCGGCAGACGTGGTCGCGGCAGGGCCGCCGCCGCGCAGGATCCACGCGCCCGCCAGTGCGGATGCAATCACGATCACGGCGATGGCCACCACCTGGCGGCGGGCGTTCGATGTCTTCGGAAATTGGGTCATGTTTGAACTCGTGCGCCGCTCAGGGCATCAGGAAAGGGGTGAGGCGGGAGCGGTCGTCGGCGACGCCCAGCAGCCGTTCGATCTCGACGGCGGCGCGCAGGCTGTCGGCCAGCGTGCGCTGCGCCTGCGCCTGCACCTGGAACCAGGTGCGCTGCGCGTCCAGGGCTTCCAGAAAACTGAACTTGCCCAGGGCGAAACCGCGTGACGCGGCATCGAAAGCTTCGCGTGCGCCGGGCAGGGCATCGCGCTGCAGCGTCAGGGCTTCGGCTCGGGTCGAACGCAGACGCTCCTGCGCCTGCGCCAGTTCGCTGCCCAGCCGCAGTTCGGTGGCGGCAAGTTCGTCACGCGCCTTGTCTTCGCGGCGCAGCGCCTCGGCCAGGTTGCCCTGGTTGCGGTCGAATACCGGCAGCGGGACCGAGAAACCGACGACGGCCTGGGTCACGCCGGATTCCTGTGCGCGCTTGGCGCCCAGCGTCACCGAGATGTTGGGCACGGTGGCGGCGGTCTCGACCCGGACCAGGGCCTGGCGCCGTTCCAGCTCGATGCGGGCCTGCGCCAGCACCGGCGCGTTCGCCAGCAGGCCGTCCTGCGGCGGTTCGGCCATCTCGGCTGGAGGCAGGCCCAATTGGCCGGCCACCGCCACGCCTTCGCTGCCGGCCGCCGGCCTTTCGCCCCACAGGGCTGCCAGCCTTTGGCGGGCCGAACGCAGCGCGCCATCGGCCTGCAGCGCTTCGACCCGCACGGCGGCCTCGGCCACACGCGCCCGGGTTTCTTCCACCGGCGATACCTTGCCGGCCAGCACCCGCTGCTGCGCGGCGCGGCTGGCGTTCTCGGCCAGGACGATGGAATCCGCAGCCAGCTGCCGGCGCTGCTGGGCGGCCAGCACGTCCACGAACAGCCCGACCGTGGCCGCCCGAATGTCGGCACGCGATTGCTGCAGCGCCAGCCCGGCCTGGTCGCGCCGCAGCGCTGCCGCACTGGTGCGCGCTTCGCGTTTGCCACCCAGCTCGATGGGCTGTGTCAGCTGCAGCGTGGTGGTGCGGCGGCCGCGGCGGAGGTCTTCTTCCAGCGCGGACAGCTCGGGGTTGGGGCGCAGGCCGGCCTGCAGCAGGGCGCCCTCGGTCGCCTGTCGTTCACGGCCGGCGGCGGCGATTTCCGGGTTGCGCAGCAGCACCTGCGCGATGGCGGTATCGAGGGTGATGGGAGGCGGGGCGGACGACTGGGCCAGCGCGGCAGGGCCGGCGCAGCCCAGCAGGAGGGGCAGCAAAATGCGGCCCGCCCCGGAGAGGCGAAAAATGGACAAGGGAGACTCCGAAGTGTCGACAAGACTTCGGTGGACCTGCGCGCCGTTCCCCGCGCCGTGCAGCCGGGGGCTGCCAGGGGAAGATCAGGAGACGGACGGGATCAGACGGCCCACCACGGCAGACGCGTCGTACGGCCAGCGCGGCCGGTCGATCATGGCCGGAACGCCCGACGCCAGCGGGCTGTCGGCACGGCCCCATCGCGACTGCGCCGGCAATCTGCCTGCGGTGCCCCAGCCGTCGCCCAAAGCGGCCAATGCCAGGCTGTGCGCCAGGTCATGGAACTGGCAGACGCCGCCGGGCTCCTGCGAATGGGCCTGGTTTTCTGCGTCGATGGCAGCGGGCATGTCGGCGAAAGCCGCCGCCACCGCCAGGCCCCGGATCTCTTCGGCCGAATCGTGCGCCTGGGCGAGACCCCACTGCAGATGCAGCAGCACCAGCATGAGGATGACGGCCAGACGTTTGAACATGGCCGCGAATGTAGCAAAAAGCCGACCGGTCGCCGCCTCGGAGACCCCTTGCGGCACCAGGTCCGTCCGCAGCCAGGTGGAAAATGCCTGGCGACCGATCTTTCCACCTGGATGACCGGCACGAAATCCCTTGGTGTCCAGGTCGGCATCCAGGGGCCGCGCTGAATCTTTTCGTCGAAACAAGAGAAGAAACCGCAGTCCGCGCCGGCCCCGCCGCGGTTTAAGGTGTCGCCTCCAACATGGGAGGGGACACTGCAGATGAAGATCCTGATCACAGGCGGCGCCGGTTTTCTCGGTTCGCTGCTCGCCCGCCGGCTGCTGCAACGCGGCACGCTGTGCGGACAGCCCATCGAAAGGCTGCTGCTGTCGGACCTGTTCGAGAACCCTGACGAAACGCTGCGAACCGATCCCCGTGCACGTTGCCATGCCGGCGACCTGCTGAGCCAGCTGCCCGCGCTGATGGCCCAGCCACACGATGCCGTGTTTCACCTGGCGTCCGCTGTGTCCGGCGAATGCGAGGCCGATTTCGAGCTCGGTTTGCGTTCCAACCTCGACAGCACCCGCGCACTGCTGGACGCCTGCCGTGCCCAGTCGTTGCGCACCGGCAAGGCGCCGCTGTTCTTCTTTTCGTCGTCGGTCGCGGTCTTCGGTTCCGACCCCGCACTGCCGCTGCCCGCGCTGGTGGACGACCGGACCCTGCCCACGCCCCAGTCCAGCTACGGCATCCACAAGTTCATCTGCGAGCAGCTGGTGGCCGACTACACCCGCAAGGGTTTCATCGACGGCCGTTGCGCAAGGCTGATGACGGTGTCGGTGCGGCCCGGCAAACCCAACGGCGCTGCATCCAGCTTCCTGTCGGGCATCGTGCGCGAACCGCTGGCCGACATCGAAGCCGTCTGTCCGGTGGCCCTGGACACGGCGGTCGCCCTGGCATCACCCGACAACACCGTAGCCGGCATCCTGGCAGTAGCAGAAGCGAGCCGCGAAGCCTTCGGCGGACGCACGGCCCTCAACCTGCCTGCGCTGACGGTGACGGTGCGCGAGATGCTGGCCGCGCTCGCCGAAGTCGGCGGTGACGCGGCGGCGCGGCGGGTGCGTTTCGAACGCGATCCGGCCGTCGAACGGATCGTCGGTGCCTGGCCGTCGCGCATCGACAGCCAGCGGGCGCAGCGACTGGGCCTGAAGCCCGACACCGATTACCGCAGCGTCATCGAGCAGTACCTGCGCCGCTGATCAGGCGGCTTGCGGCGGAAAGCGCCGCACCATTTCTTCCAGCGACCCGGTGAAGGACCGGGTCACGCCGTCCAGGGTCTGCTCCTGCTCGGCGCCCTGCGCGGCGGAAGGCGGCGTGCCCGGAAACACCGCCACCACCGGCACGCCCGGCAGGCGGCGGCGCAGGGTGGCGGCCAGTGCGTCGCCCCGCTCCCATTCCAGCTCGGGGACCATGCTGACGATGAACACGATGCCGAGGGTGTCGGGCCGCGCCTCGCCGGGCTGCTGCTCGAAGTCGGCGATGGAGACATGGCGGGCATCCACCTTGGCGTCGCGCAGCACCCGCACCAGGATCTCGGTGCCCAGGTCGTCCCGGTAGGAGCCCAGCCCCACACACAGCGCGACGGAGCCTGGCGCAACGTCCAGCGAACCCTGGTAACGCCCCAGCACCGCTTCGCGCTGGCGGCGCAGGTCCTGGCCCAGGCCGGCGCCTTCGGCGGCCGGCGTGGTGTTGCGCTGCCGGTGCTTGCGATGTTGTTCGGGCCCGAACTGCCCCAGCACCGACGCCATCGCCTGCCGCACGTTCTGCTGCTGTACCGGCGAGATGCTGCCGGACGCGAAGTCCAGGCTGGCCAGTTGCAGGGCGGGCACCAGCACGTCGTCGCAATACCGCGCCAGCGGGTTGCGTGCCAGGTACTTGCGGGCGTCGGCGATGAGCTCGTGCGCATCGCCCGCCAGCGCGCGCTGGTAGAAGCGCTGCGACAAGGTCAGTGCCGGCGTGTCGCCGAACAATATGTCGAGAAACGCCAACCCCTTGACGTTGCGCCCCGCGACCACCAGGCACAACGTGAGCGGCGTCGACAGCAGCAGTCCGATGGGGCCCCAGATCCAGCTCCAGAAAATGGCTGCGACCACCACCGAAATCGGCGACAGACCGGTCGTGTGACCATAAAGCAGGGGCTCGACCGCCTGCGATACCACCACTTCCACCGCCACGAAAAGCGCCATCGCCGCCACGCACAGGGTCCAGCCCGGATCGACCGCGGCGGTGAACAGCGCCACGCTGCCCGCCGCCAGGAAAATGCCGACGTAGGGGACGAAACGCAGCAGCGCGGTCAGCGTGCCCCACAGCAGCGCCTGCGGCACGCCGATCAGCGCCAGGCCGAGGCCGACAAACGTGCCGACGCCGGCATTCACCGCCAGCTGCGACACGAAATAACGCGACAGCCGGTCGCCCGCATCGTTCAGTGCATGGGTGGTGGCACGCAGGTCGCCGCCGGCCAGCCTGATGAACCGGTCGCGCAGGGATTCGTGTTCGATCAGCGCGAAGACCAGCGTGACCAGCACGATGGCGGTGGTGCCAAGCGGCGCCCATACCGAAGAAACCAGCCGCCACACCAGCGACAGAGCGTTGGGCCGCGGCTCGTGGATCTCGACCGGCACGGTGCGGGTCTGGCCCCGCCGCAGCGGCGGCGGCGGGCCGATGATGTTGGTGGCATCGCCCTCCATCGCCTGCAGCCGGTCGAGGGTGGCGGTCTCCATCACCTGCAGCTTGGCGCGCAGCGTCTGTTCGTATTCGGGCAGCTTCTCGCTCATGGCGGCCACCTGCATCACGATGGCGACGGTAATGCCAGCAAGCACCATCATCACCAGTCCCACTGCCGACAGCACCGAGGTCACCTGACCGAGCCGACGATGCCGGAACACCCGCACCAGCGGTGCGATCAGCAGGCTGAGAATGACCGCCAGCGTGAACGGCACCAGTATTTCGCGACCCAGGTACAGCAGTCCCAGGATGGCGGCGCCCGCCAGGATGTTGACCGCGTAGCGGATGGAATCCGGCACGGCCGGAGGAGGATTGGGGCCGTCACCTGGGGTCATGCCCGGCAGCTTAAACGCAGCGGACGTATCAATGGGCTCCGGCTGTATCCGCCACCCGGTCAGGTCGCCGCGCGAACGCTGTCCGATGTGACCGACCCAGCGGCGGGCCGGCGGTGGCGGTCTTCATGGCCGCCTGCGCTGCCCGGCCCCGGGTCGTCGGACCATCAGTCGATGGTCGCGCCCGATGCCTTCACCACCTCGGCCATGCGTTTGTAGTCGACCGCCAGCAGCCGGGCGAAGTCGGCGCTGCTCATGGCCTTGGGCGTGATGCCCTGTTTGTCCAGGCGTTCCAAAATCACCGGGTTCTCCAGCAGGCCGTTGACGGCGGCATTGACCTTGGCCACATGGGCGGGTGCGATGCCGACCGGGCCGAGCAGGCCGAACCACGAATCGAACTGGTAACCCGGCAGGCCGCTTTCGGCGATGGTCGGCACGTTCGGCAGGTACTTGGAGCGCTTGACGGAGGTGACGCCGATCAGGCGCACACGGCTGTCGTTGGTGAATGCCAGGGCGCCGATGCTGGCGGCGATGACGGCCTGGGCGCGGCCGGAGATCACCTCGTTGATGGCTTCGCCGGTGGCTTTCAGCGGGATGTGCACCACCTCGATGCCGGCCAGGCCGCAGAAATACGCCATCGCCAGGTGGGTGGCGCTGCCGACCCCGCTGGTGGCGTAGTTCATCTTGCCGGGGTTGGCCTTGGCGTAACGGATGAACTCGGCTGCGTTCTTGGCGGGCACGTCGGCCGGAATCATCAGCACGTAGTCGGCGGTGCCGATGTGGGCGATGGGCGTGAAGTCCTTCTGCGGGTCGTAGTTGAGCTTGGTGTACAGGCTGCCGGCGATGTTGTGGCTGGCCGCGGCCATCACCATGTATTGCGCGGACGGCGCCGACTTGGCGACGAAACCGGTGCCCACGGTGCCGCCGGCACCGGCGCGGTTTTCGACCAGCACCGTCTCGCCCAGGGCCAGGCCGAGTTCTGTGGAAAACGAGCGGGCCAGGATGTCCTGCACACCGCCGGCGGCGAAGGGCACGACGATGTGTTCGATCTTGGCGCTGGCCTGGGCGAACACCGAGCCCGAGGCGGTGGCGGCGGCAGCCAGCGCAATGCTGTTGCCCAGGAATTTACGGCGGTCGACGGTCATGGATGAGTCCAGAAAACAGGTTGATGGAAAAGGTAAAGCAGGGCTTCAGCCGACGCAGATCTCGTCGGCCAGGCGGCGCATGAAACGTTCGCACCAGGCCAGTTGTTCCAGCGTCACCCATTCGTTGGGCTGGTGGGCCTGGGCGATATGGCCGGGGCCGCACACGATGGTGGGCACGCCCACCTGATGGAACAACGCAGCTTCCGTGCCAAAAGACACCTTCACCGCGGCGCTGGCGCCATCGACTTCGGCGCAGCGAAAACACATCTGCGCGATGTCGCTGTCGGCTTCGGTGGCAAAACCCGGCAGCACCGAATTGAGCTTGTGGCTGATGCCGGTGTCCGGCGCCACCGCCTGCATGGCCGGGACCAGGCTGTCGGCGAATTCCTTGGCCTCGTTGAACAGCTGCACCGGTGAATCCAGGTGGTGGTGGCGTATCTCCCAGGTCACCTCGCACAGGCGCGGAATGATGTTGAGCGCCGTGCCGCCGTCGATCACGCCGGTATGCACCGTGGTGAAGGGCACGTCGAAGTACGGGTCGAAAGGGCCGTCGGTCGCCAGCCGGCGCGCCATGCCCTTGAGCTTGGCGACGAACTCGCAGGCGATCTCCACAGCGTTCACGCCCAGCGGCGTCAGCGAGGAATGCGCCTCGTGGCCTCGCACCGTGGTCTTGTAGGCATGCTTGCCCTTGTGCGCGATGACCACCTGCATGCCGGTCGGTTCGCCCACGATGCAGCCGGCCGGGCGAAAGCCCTGGTCGACCATCTGCGCGATGAGCCGGCGCACCCCGATGCAGCCGACTTCTTCGTCGTAGCTGAAGGCCAGGTGCACCGGGCGCTTGAGTTTTCGCTTGACCAGCTCGGGCACCATCGTCAGCACGGTCGCGCTGTAGGCCTTCATGTCGGTCACGCCGCGGCCGAACATGCGGTCGCCGATGACGGTGGCGGTGAAAGGGTCTGTGTCCCAGGGCTGTCCGTCCACCGGCACCACGTCGGTGTGGCCGGACAGCACCAGTCCGCCGACCTTGGTTTCGCCGTTCTCGGCCGGCAGCGTGGCCCACAGGTTGGCCTTGCGGCCGGTGTCGTCGAAGGTCAGCTGGCTCTCGATGCCGAAGGAGGCGAGGTAGTCCTTCGTCCACTCGATCAGCGGCAGGTTGCTGTCACGCGAGACCGAGGCGAAGGAAATCCATTTTTCGATCAGCGGCAGGGCGGCGAGGGCTTGTGTGGCGGCGGCCTGCACGGCTGCGGGAACGAATGGGGCGTTCATGGCGTGGATCTTTCTGGCTTGAATCTGGATGAGCGCGCGGCCAGGTCGGCACCGCGAGAGCGCCGAAGATACCAACGCGGGACTGGCTTTGCGCCAGCTGCCCCTTGCCCGACCGGGTTTTTTCGAGGCGGAATCAGGTTCCGTTCGGAAAGTTGCGGTTCGGCGGCCTCTGAAGCCCCAGGTTCTCACGCAGGGTGCGGCCCTCGTACTCGGTGCGGAACAGGCCGCGCCGCTGGAGCTCGGGCACCACCTTCTCCGTGAAGGCGTCGAGCCCGCCGGGCAGCCAGGGGAACATCACGTTGAAACCGTCACAGGCGGGTGTGTCGAGCCAGGTTTCCATTTCGTCGGCGATGGTCTGCGCGGTGCCGACGAAGGCCATGCCGCCGTAACCGCCCAGGCGCTGCGCGAGTTGCCGCACCGTCAGGCCCTCACGTTCGGCCAGCGAGATGGCGCGTTCGCGGCTGCTGCGGCTGGCGTTGGTCTGGGGAATCTCCGGCAGCGGGCCGTCGGGGTCGAACGTCGATGCGTCGTGGCCGAGCGCGATCGACAGCGAAGCGATGGCGCTTTCGTAGTGCACGAGGCTGTCGAGCCTGGCGCGGATGGCGCGCGCTTCTTCCACCGTGTCGCCGACCACCACGAAGGCGGCGGGCAGCACCTTCAAAGAATCACCCGCGCGGCCGACGGCCGCCAGGCGGCGCTGCATGTCGGCATAGAAGGCCTGCGCCTCGCCGAGGCTGCCGTGTGCGGCAAAAATCACCTCGGCCGTCTCGGCGGCCAGTTGGCGGCCGGCGTCCGATGCGCCGGCCTGCACGATCACCGGCCAGCCCTGCGGCGGCCGGGCGATGTGCAGCGGCCCTTTCACCGACAGGTAGCGGCCCCGGTGGTCCAGCGTGTGCAATTTGGCCGGGTCGAAGAAGATGCCGCTTTCGGCGTCACGCACGAAGGCGTCGTCGGCCCAGCTGTCCCACAGGCCGGTCACCACGTCGTAGAACTCGCGGGCGCGGGCATAACGTTCGTCATGCTCCATGTGGTCGTCCAGGCCGAAGTTCAGCGCCGCGTCCGGGTTGGAGGTGGTGACGATGTTCCAGCCCGCGCGGCCCTCGCTGATGTGGTCCAGCGACGCGAAACGCCGGGCGATGTGGAAAGGCGAGTCGAAGGTGGTCGACGCCGTCGCCACCAGGCCGATGTGTCCGGTCGCCTGGCTCAGCGCGGACAGCAGCGTGAACGGCTCGAACGATGTCGCGGTATGGCTGCGCTGCAGCGCGGCCATCGGCATGTTCAGCAGGGCCAGGTGGTCCGCCATGAAGAAAGCGTCGAACTTCGCCCGTTCCAGCGTCTGCGCAAAACGTTTCAGGTGGGCGAAATTGAAGTTGGCATCCGGATAGGCGCCGGGATAACGCCAGGCGCCGGTATGGATGCTGACCGGGCGCATGAAAGCGCCCAGGTGGAGTTTTCGGGTACGGGTCACGTGCCGGCTTTTTGTTGTGGCTCGCCCAGCGACAACATCAGCCGGTTCGCCCAGTTGAAGAAGGCCGCGCCGTGGATCACGTCCGAGATCGCGTTGTCGTCCAGGCCCTGGGCACGCAGGCGTTCGATGTGGCCGGTGTCGAATTCGAGCGGTGTTTCGGTCAGCGCCACGGATGCCTCGATGACGGTGTTCCAGCGCGGGTCGATATCGACCGAAACTCCCTCGTCCAGCAGTCGCTGCACGTCTTCGGTCCGGTGCGAATGGTGGGACGCAAACCGCGAGTGCACCGAAGCGCAGTAGATGCAGCCGTTCAGGCGCGAGGTGGCCGCGGCCGACAGTTCCCGCTCGGCGCGCGGCAGGCCGGCGTCGGGGTTGTAGAAGATGTCCTTGTCGGTGCGGGTGCGGGCTCCCAGGATGTCCGGGTCGCGTGCCAGCAGCATGAAATAGGGCGACTTGGCGCGCGACGGATCGACCAGGCCGGCATGGTGGCGCTCGGTCAGTTCGGCTGCCGGCAGGGGTTCCAGCCACGGCAGCCATTCGAGCTGGGCCTGGGTGAAGACGGCAGGTACGTCGACATCGGTGTGGGTGACGATCTGATCGCTCATGCCTGGGCCTTTGCGGTGTTGGAAGTGACGGGGGCGGGGCTGGCGGCCAGGGCACGCAGGCCGACAATCACCCGGATCTGGAAGGAAAGAAACGCCACCAGCTGTGACAGCGTCACGATCCCGGTGGTCGACCAGCCGGCGTCGAGCAACGCCTGCAGATGCTCCGGCCGGGCATCTCGCGGATGGAACACCAGCAGATGTGCATGTTCGAAGGCGGCGGCCAGCGGTTTGCCCAGCGCGGCGCGTTCGGTTTCGTCAAGGGCGAAATTCAGGCCGCCCTCGTCTTCTGCGCTCAGCGGGCCGGCCGGGAAACGGCCGTACGGCCCCTGGGTCAGGCCGCGGGTCGCCACCTGTTCGATGACGGCCGCCAGGGGCAGGCCGTCGGCGTAGAAGGCGGCGACGGCCGGCTGGCGGTGCAGGTTCGCCACGAAGGCGGCCAGCGCGAAACGTTCGGCCAGCGAGAAACGCCCCGGTGCTTCCGGTGCGAACAGCGCCAGATAACTCTGCTGCGCGTTGGCACGGGCGGTGGCCCGGTGCTGTCGAACCCGGTCGAGCGGGCTGCCGGGAAGGGTGCCGACCAGGTGGTCGATGACATCCGTTGGTGGGTGGCTCATGCGGAAAAGGACTCCTGTGAAAAACGTTCCCTGGGACTGGATGGGTCCGCATTGTCGGCCCGCGACCATCCCAGCGCCGGCGCCACCTGGGTGGCGATGAGTTCGATGGACCGCAGGATGTCGCCGTGCGGCGGGTCGATGCTGTGCACCTGGAAGCTCAGCTCGGTCGCCTGCATCAGCGTGCGGTCCGCGCGCAACGATGCCACCACTTCGTCGGGTGTGCCGACATGGGCGTCGAAAGCCCTCAGCAAGGTGTCCAGCGACGCACCGGCCAGCGGGCGCTCCGGAGTCGAAAGCCGTTGCGCGGAACGGCGCAGGCCCAGTTCGGCCAGCCGCCGCGCCTCGCGCCGGTCGTCGGCCACGAACACGCTGCGCGAAGCCAGCACACGCGGTGCCACGCCGGCCGGCAGGGCCTGGCGATAGGCGTCGATCACCGGCAGCTGGATGTCGGCCAGCGTGGCCTGCGGTGCATTGGCCGGCCGTGGCTGGGTGCGCGACAGCATCAGCCCGTCGCCTGCCCGGCCGGCCCGTGCGCTGCCCGCCGTCGAAAACGTGGCCTGCCAGATGCGGTCGGCCAGCTGCGGGGCGGCGGGGTAAAGCCGGTCGCCGCCCGTCAGCGGCCGGCCGGCCCAGGCATCCCGCACGACTGCGAGGTGTCGGTCGAACAGCGCCCCTCGGTCGTCGTGGTGCAGCGAAAATGCGGTGAAGGAAGACGGCGTGCCGCCGTTGCCGACGCCCAGCTCGAGCCGGCCGTGGCACAGCAGGTCGAGCACCGCGGCGTCTTCGGCCACCCGCAGCGGGTTTTCCATCGGCAGGGTGACGATGCCGGTGCCCAGGCGGATGCGACGGGTCTGCGCCGCCAAGTGCGCCAGGAAGACGAAAGGCGACGGCAGTCCGCCTTCTTCCGCACGGAAATGATGCTGCGCCACCCAGGCCGAGTCGAATCCCCAGACCTCGGCATGGCGCACCTGGGCGGCGGCCAGCCGGTAACGTTCGGCGGCCGGAACCGCGTCAAGCAGTCTTGTGAAGAAGCCGATGCGAAGCGGCGGTTTCGGGGAAGATTTCAAGTTCGTCGTCATGGATGGCCCGGCCGGGAATGGCCGCGATGAGTTCACGGGTGTAGTCGCTGCCGGGTCGCAGGAACACGTCTTGCACCCGGCCGCTATCGACCTGCCGGCCGCCCTGCAGCACCGACACCGTGTCGGCCACCTGCCGCACCACCGACAGGTCGTGCGAGATGAAAAGATAGGTCAGGCCCAGCGTCTTCTGCAGCTTTTCGAGCAGCGCCAGGATCTGCGCCTGCACGGTGACGTCCAGGGCCGACACGGCTTCGTCCAGCACCAGCACCTGGGGCCGCAAAACCAGCGCGCGGGCGATCGCCACCCGCTGGCGCTGGCCGCCCGAAAGTGCGCGGGCACGGCGTTGCAGCAAGCCGGCCGGCAGCCCGACCTGCTGCAGGATCTCGTTCACCCGGCGAACACGTTCTTCGGCATTCACCGGTTCGAAGTTCAGCAGCGGTTCTTCGATGATGCGGAACACCGTCTGCCGCGGGTCCAGCGAGGTGAACGGGTTCTGGTGCACCAGCTGCACCTTGCGCCGGAACTGCCGCAGCGCCTCGCCGCGCAGGCCGGCCACGTCCACGCCGTCGATGAAGATGCGGCCCGAAGTGGGCTTCTGGAATCCCACCACGTCACGCACCGTGGTGGTCTTGCCCGAACCCGACTCGCCGACGATGGCGTGGGTGCTGCCTCGCCGCACCCTGAAGCTCACGCCGTCCACCGCGCGGAAGGTCTCGCGACGGCCTGACAGCGAAAATTCATGAACCAGGTCGTTGACCACGATGGCGTCGTCCGTCACCGATCCGGCAGCCGGCGCAGGCCGAAAATCCGTCATCGCCAGCGATGGCGCATCGGCGAGCAGGCGGCGGGTATAGGCGCTCTGCGGTTCGGCCAGCACCGCGGCGGTGCGGCCCTGTTCCTGCACCCGCCCGCCCTGCAGCACCACCAGCCGGTCGGCCCGGTCGGCGGCCACGCCCAGGTCGTGGGTCACCATCAGCACGGCGGTACCGAATTCACGCCGCAGTTCGTCGATCAGGTCGAGGATGCGCCGCTGCACCGTCACGTCGAGCGCGCTGGTCGGTTCGTCCGCAATGATCAGCGCGGGTTGCAGCGCGATGGCGATGGCGATCAGCACCCGCTGTTTCATGCCGCCCGAAAGCTCGTGCGGGTACTGCGTGGCACGCAGCGCGGGTTGCGAAAGTCCCACCCGCGCCAGCAGTTCGACCACCCGGCCGGCCACCGCGCCGCGCGGCACCTGGCGGTGGATCTTCAATATCTCGGCGATCTGCTGGCCCACCGTCTGCACCGGGTTCAGCGAACTGGTCGGGTCCTGCGGAATCAGGCTGACCACCCGGCCGCGGATGCCGTCGAGCTGCTTCTGCGACCAGCCGGTGATGTCCTGGCCGTTGAGCCGGATGGTGCCTTGCGTCAGCCGGCCGTTGTCCGCCAGCAGGCCGATGACGGCCTGCGCGGTGGTGGTCTTGCCAGAGCCGGATTCACCGACCAGGGCGACCACTTCACCGGCCGCGACGGTCAGCGAGACACCGTGCACCACCGGCTGTTCCCGGCCGTGGTCGGTGTAGGCGATGTGGAGGTCTTCCAGTTCCAGGACGGTGGGTTTCACCAGGGAAAGCATGCTCATTTCCGGTCCTTCGAGTGATTGGCAAAAGCCTGGCCGATGCGGTTCGCCGACAGCACCACCAGCACCACCAGCAGGCCCGGCACGGTGGTCAGCCACCAGCCGGTCGACAGGTAGTTGCGCCCTTCGGCGATCAGCAGACCCCATTCGGGTGTCGGCGGCGGCGCGCCGTAACCCAGGAAACCCAGGGTGGAGATCGACAGGATGGCCGAACCGAACTGAAGCGCGGCCAGCCCGATGACCGAGGTCAGCGAATTGGGCAGCACATGGCGCCACAGCACCGGCAGGAAACGCCCGCCGCTGCCGAAGGCGGCTTCCACATAGTCGGCCCGCCGCACCCGCACCACCTCCGACCGCACCAGCCTCGCGAAACCGGCGACCGATGCGACGCCCACCGCGATGGCTGCGTTCACCGTGCCGAAGCCCAGGATGATGATGATGCTGAGCGACAGCAGCAGCGCCGGCACCGCCAGCAGGACGTCGACGAAACGCATCAGGACATCGTCCACCCAGCCGCCGACGGCACCGGCCAGCAGGCCGACGGACGTGCCCAGCACCAGCCCGACGGCCACCGCCACGAAGGCCCCCGACAAGGAATGCACCGAGCCGTACACCACGCGTGCATACAGGTCGCGGCCCAGCCCGTCGGTGCCGAACCAGTGCGCCGCATCCGGCGCCAGCAGCTGCTGGCGCGCCACGCCCTGTATCGGGTTCTGGCCGGCGAACCAGCCCGGTGCCAGCGCCCACGCCGCCACGACGGCGATGACCAGCACCGCCAGCGCCAGGGTGACGGGCGTGCGCCTCAACCGTTTCCATGCCGTCGGCAGGAACGGCGCACCGTGCGCCTGCGAAGAGGCCGCGGCCTGTGAGTAGATGAAGGGTGTGCTCATGGCGTCAGGTTCCCGGGCGGCTGCGCAGCCGCGGATCGAGCAGGGGATACAGCAGATCGACCGCCAGGCTGATCAGCACGAAGGAGGTCGCCGAAATCACCACGATGGCCTGCAGCACGGCGGTGTCCTGGTTGTTGACCGCCTGCTGGGTGAGGCTGCCCAGGCCGCTCAGGCCGAACACCGCCTCGGTGACCACCGCACCGGCCAGCAGTTCACCGAAAAGCACACCGGCGATGGTCAGCACCGGCAGCACCGCATTGCGCGCCACATGCCGCCACAGCACCGCGTTGCGGCTGAGTCCCTTGGCGCGGGCCACCGCCACGAAGGGCTGGGTCAGCACCTGGTCGACGTTGCGCATGAAGATCTGCGCGAGCGGTGCGGAAATGGGCACGGCCAGCGTCAGCACCGGCAGCACCAGGCCTTCCCAGGGGCCGGGCGCGATCACCGGGATCCAGCCGAGCCGGAAGGAAAAAACCTGGATCAGCATGATGCCCAGCCAAAACACCGGCACCGATATGAACAGCGAGGGCAGGGCGGCGAAAGCCGATCGCAGCCAGGCGAAACGCCCCTGCTGCGACAGCCAAGCCAGGCCCAGCGCCAGCAACAGCGCCACCCCGAACCCCAGCGCCGCCAGCCGCAGCGTGGGCGGCAGGCTGGTCGCCAGGTTGCGGCTGACCGGCACGCCGGCCTGCACCGAATAACCGAAGTCGCCGGTCAGGAAGTTGAGCAGCGTGTGGCCGTATTGCGCCCACAGCGGCTGGTCGGCGCCGTAGCTGGCGCGAATGTCGGCCAGCTGTTCCGGACTCAGGCCCAGGTCGCCGTCCAGGAACTTGATCAGGATCGCGTCGCCGGGCAGCGCCTGCAGCAGCACGAAGGAGGCGGTGAAGGCCGCCCACAGCACCAGCAGGGCCTGGCCGACACGGCGCAATAGCAGGTGGTTCACCGGTCCGGCCCTCAATGCCTTGCCAGCCAGGCCGTGTAGAAGGCCGGGCGGCCGACCGCCTCGTAACCCACGTCCTTCACCCAGGGCGCGCCGGCGAAGGCCTGCGGCTCCTCGAACACCGGGATCACATAGGCCTGGTCGAGCAGGTAGTTCTGCACATCGGCCACCAGTGCCAGGCGTTTGGCCGGGTCGGTTTCGGCGGCGATGGCGTCGAAGAGGCCGTTGAGTTTGTCGTCCACGAAGGATTGCACCTTGGTCGACACGCCGCCTTTCTGCAGCAACATGTTGCGGTTGCCCGGATGGAAATAACTCTTGATGACGTCCGGGTCGGCCCGGCCCACCATGCCCGGCGCGACCGGTGCCTTTTCGGGGTCGAGGTTGTTCAGCACCCGGGTGCCGGCGTCGCCGCCCAGCACGTTGAGCCTGACGCCCACCTTGGCCCACTGCTGCGCCACCAGTTGCAGCATTTCCTTGTTCTGCGGCTGCGGCAGGGCTTCGTAGGCGTTCAGCACCAGGGCCTGGCCGTCCTTCTGGCGGATGCCGTCGGCGCCGGGCTTCCAGCCGGCGTCGTCCAGCAACTGTTTTGCCCTGGCCTCGTCGTAACCCAGTTTGGCGGACAGGTTCACGTAACCCGCCGCCGTCGAGGCGATGACCGAAGTCGCCTGCGGATAGTGGGCCGAATACAGGGTGTCGACCACCTCGCGGGTGTCGGTGGCGTGCAGTAGCGCCTGCCGCACCCGCAGGTCGGCCACCAGCTTGTTGTCAGGCCGGAAGGTGATGCTGTTGTTCACGCCGCGGGTCGGCGGCGCGTAGATGTCGAAATTGCTGTCGAGCACCCGTTTTTCGTCATAGGCCTGCACCTGGCGGATGAAACCCGCCTGGTTGGCCAGCAGCGCGCCGATGCGCACGCTGTCTTCGGGCGTGACGATGAGCTTGATGCCGTCGAGCCGCGCGCGGCCCTGCTGCGCCAGCGGGCCGGGGCCCCACGCATAGTCTTTCCGGGCGCTGAAGTTGATCTCCTTGCCCAGCGTCTCGCTGGTCACGACGAACGGTCCGGAGCCGATGATGCGGGTGGCGTCGCCCAATTCCTCGAAGGGCCGGGCCAGGGTGCTCAGCGACACCAGCCCGGAGCCGATGGCCGAGGTGCCCTGCAGGAAACCGGGCGACGGTTTCCTGAAGCGGAACCTGACCGTCAGCGGATCGATCACCTCGCTGCCCTGGTAGTTGTTGATGACCTCGGACACCGGCAGCTTGAGTTCCTTGTTGCCCAGGCCGTAGGTGTCGAAATTCTTCGCCACCACGGTCGCATCCAGCGGCGTGCCGTCGGAGAAGGTCACGCCCTTCTTCAGCTTGAAGATGTATTCGGTGGCGCTGTCGTTGACCGTCCAGGACTCGGCGATCCACGGCTCGATCTTCAGCGTCTTGGGGTCCTGCCAGGTGAGTTTGTCGGTGATCTGGTTCAGCACGCCGCCGTTGGGGTAGAAGCCCCCCGCCGGCGGGTACAGGTTGGTGTGGGCCTGCTGCTCCAGGTAGACCAGCGTGCCGCCGACGACGGGTTGCTGGTCGGCAGCATCGGCGGCCGACCTGTCACCGTTCTTCGAGCATCCCGCGACCAGGGCCACCACGGCCAGAGTGATCACGGCGAGCGCATTCTTTCGATTCATTCCAAACACCTTCAGTGCCAAACAGGCCAGCGGCCGAAGGTCAGGAATGCTATCCATGGCGCTGCGGATTGCTTGCCTATTTGGTAGCAAGGTCGGAAGGTTTTCGTTCTTCACTTCGGTGCCGCGCGACCGAAGAATGATTGGCCTCATTCATCGCAAGAAACTGCACAACGGAGCCCGGACATGAGCCACCTCGACGAATACCTGGAAGAAAAACGCGCCGCCGTACGGGCGCGTAGCGCGGCCATCGCGGCCGGCACGGCCAAGCCCGTACAACTGAAGGCGCATGTGCGCGCCGAAGGCCGCAGCGGCGTGCGCCGGCTGCGCATCCGCGAACACCAGGTCATCAGCGACAGCCCGCCCGACTTCGCCGGCTACAACCTGGGCCCCAGCTCGCCCGAGCTGCAACTGGGCGTGCTGGGCACCTGTGTCACCCACATCTTCCTGATCCAGGCGGCCGACCGCCAGGTGCCGCTGGAAAGCCTCGAAGTGGAGGTCACCGGCATCATCGACCCGCGCGGCGGCAAACCCGGCCACGAACAGACACCCATCTGGCCGCACGAGATCGGCTACACGGTGCACATCGACTCACCCGCCAGCGCCGAAGACATCCAGGCGCTGTTCGAGGCGGTCGAGCGCACCTGCCCCATCCTCAACCTGCTGCGCAATCCGCAGACCGTGCGCGCCGAGGTCAGGCACATCGACTCGCGCGCCGGCAACGACAATGCACAGGCCGGCCGGGAGGCCGTCGCTGCCTGAGTCCCAAGCTCTTTTCCGGAGATTCATTTGACCCTGCCACTCGACCACATCGTCGTCGCGGTCCACGACCTCGACAAGACCATCGCCGACTACACCGCCCTGGGTTTCAACGTGCTGCGCGGCGGCAGCCACCCCGGCCGCACCAGCCACAACGCGCTGGTGGTGTTCGCCGACGGCTCCTACTTCGAACTCATCGCCTTCAAGGAGCCGTCGCCCAATGAACGCTGGTGGCGCCAGCTCGATGCGTTCGGCGAAGGCATCGTCGACTTCGCCCTGCTGCCGCCCGACACCGCCACCACGGTGGCCGAAACCGCCGAGCGCGGCCTGCAGCTGCAAGGCCCGCTGGACGGCGGTCGCCTGCGCCCCGACGGTGAACGCCTGCAATGGCAGACCGCCCGGTCGCCCACGCAGGACCTGCCTTTCCTCTGCGGCGACATCACCCCGCGCGGCCTGCGGGTGCCCGAGGGCGATGCGCGGTTGCACGGCAACGGCGCGACCGGCGTCAGCAGCCTGGCCGTCGCGGTGTTCGATCTCGATACGAGCCTGGTCCGCTGGCGTGCGCTGCTGGGCGATGCGGCGGTCGGCCAGGCAGTGGCTTTGCCCGGTGGCGATGCGCGCATCGCCGTCGTTCAGCTGGGCGGCACCTCGCTGATCCTGTCGTCGCCGCGCGGCGCCAGGGGTGAGGCGACCAGCCCGCTGGCGCGCCACCTCGCCACTCGCGGCGAAGGCCCGTATGCGCTGGTGCTGCGCACCGGAGACGCCAGCCAGAGCGGTGCGGCGCTGGACCCGGCCCGCACCCACGGTGCGGCCATCGAATTCGAACTGGCATCGGCATCGGCATCGGGCGCTGCGCGGGCGGCAACCGGCGCCGAGGCATAAACAAACTCGAAAATCTTCTTTGAGGGTCGGGGCCCGCCGCCTAGCCTCGACCCTCATATGAACGCTTTTTCCCCACTGCCGCCGGTCTTCGACGGCGCCCCCTTGCCCGGTTCGGCCGCCCTGCGACAACTGGTGGACGCGGTCGCCGAAGGCGCTTCCGAGCGCGACCAGAAACGGATCCATCCGCACGCCGCCATCGAACTGCTGCGGCAATCCCGCTTCGGCGCTTTGAGGCTGCCGGTGGCCGACGGCGGCGGCGGCGCGAGCCTGCGGCAGACGCTGGCGGCGGTGGTGCAGCTCGGCGCGGCCGATTCGAGCGTCGCCCACGTGCTGCGCAACCATTTCGTTTTCGTCGACCGTTATGTGGTGCCGGTGCCCGGCCAGGAGGCCAGTCCCTGGTTCGATGCCGTCGCGGCCGGCGCGGTCATCGGCGTGGCCGCCGGCGAACTGACCACCGCGGCCGTCGGCGACGGCTCCATCGACAGCCAGCTGGTGCCCGACCCGGCCGGTGGCTGGCGGCTCAGCGGCACCAAGTTCTACAGCACCGGAAGCCTGTATGCCGACTACGTGGCTGTGCGCGCCCAGCTGCCCGACGGCCGCGCCGCCACCGCGGTACTGCCGGCCGACCGCGAAGGCCTGAGCCTGGACGACGACTGGTACGGCATGGGCCAGCGCCTCACCGGCACCGGCACCACCCGGCTGGACCGGGTGCTGGTGAAGCCGCAGGAACTGGTCATCGACCGAGACGGTTTCGGCTACCGCATCCCCTACAGCAACACCATCGCGCAGCTCTACCTGACGGCCATCAACGCCGGCATATTGCAGGCGGTCCGGCGCGATGCGGTCCTGCTCGTCAAACGCCGCGGTAACCGCAACTTCGCCCATGGCAATGCGCCGCGTCCGGAAGACGACGCGGTGCTGCAGCAGGACATCGGCGACATCGCCAGCAGTGCCTTCGCCGCCGAAGCCACGGTGCTCGCGGCCGCCGACGCGCTAGACCTGGTGCATGCATCCCGCCTGCGCGGCGCCCATGACCGCGAACTGGCGCTGGGGGCCTCGGTGGCGGCGGCCAAGGCCAAGGTCGTCGTGGATTCGCTGGTGCTGCGCGCGGCCAGCCAGTTGTTCGACGTCGGCGGCGCATCGGCCACCGTCCAGGCTGCCAACCTCGACCGCCACTGGCGCAACGCCCGCACCCTCGCATCGCACAACCCGGCAAGCCAGAAGGCGAGGGTGCTGGGTGAATACGAGATCCACGGAACGCCACTGCCGGCCGGCGGTTTTTTCTGAGACGCCGGGTGCGGTTTATCGAAAGGTCTCTGCAGCCTTGGTGTCCAGCGCTTCCCGCAGCAACTTGATCTTTCCGTTCTCGGCGATCAGCAGCCCGGCATAGGTCTGCCGGTAGACCTCGCCGGTGGCGGCGACAGGTGCTTCCACTTCGTATTCGGCGAAGGTCCTTTCGGGTGTCTCGATCCAGAACCTCAGGTTCTGGAAACCGAAGGCCGGCGCCTTGACCAGGATGCCGGAGACCAATCGCCCGATAGCTTCCGGGCCCTGCGCGTGGACGTGTATCCAGGGCAGTTCCAGCACGCCGTCGGGCGCGAACAGCGCGGCGGCGGCGGCCGGTTGCTGGATGGCAGCGAGGTAGCTGCGCAACAGTTCGGGTGCTGTCTGCATATTCACACCTGCGCCTGGCCGCCGTCGGCAAACAGTTCCACGCCGTTGACATAAGAGGACTCGTCGGAAGCCAGGAACACCGCCACGCTGGCGATTTCATCCGGCTGGCCGACGCGGCCCATCGGCACCTGTCCGGCCATGTAGTCGAGCAGGCCCTGCTGCTGCGCTGCGTCCGGCCCGGCAAGCTCTACGAGGCCGGGCGTCTGGATCGGGCCGGGCGACAGGGTGTTGACCCGGATCGCCTTGCCCTTCAGGTCGAGCACCCAGCTGCGCGCCAGGTTGCGCACGGCCGCCTTGGTCGCGCTGTAGATGCTGAAGTTGGCGGTGCCCTTGATGCTTGTCGTGGAGCCGGCCAGGATGACCGACGCACCGGTGGCTGCTTTTTCGAGCAGCGGCAAGGCTTTCTGCACGGTGAACACCACGCCCTTGACGTTGCGGTCGAAGGTCTCGTCGAAATGCGCTTCGGTGATGGCACCCAGCGGCAGCATCGAACCGCCGCCGGCGTTGGCATACAGCACGTCGAGGCGGCCGTGCCGGTCGGCGATGGCGGCGAACACGGCATCCAGGTCGGCCAGGCTCGAGGAATCCGCGCGGATACCGAACGCCGCGCCGCCGGCCGATATGACGGACGCAACCGCCGCATCCAGCTCGACCTGCCTGCGGCCGGTGAGGTAGACGGATGCGCCCTGGGCAGCGAACGCCCGGGCGGCCGCCAGGCCGATGCCGGAAGTTGCGCCGGTGACCAATGCGACTTTGCCTGCGAGTTTCTGAGCCATGTTTTTCTCCGTTGGTGCTTAGGAGCGCCCAGTTTGATTGAGTTGAAAACATGAATAAAGTCCAAAACGGCTAGAACATAATTCATCAAACTGAATAATGGAGGGCGTTTCATGGATCAGATGCTGGCGCTGCGGGTCTTCGTCCGTATTGCCGAGACGGGCGGATTTTCAAGGGCGGCCGACCTGATGAACATTCCGCGTCCCACGGTGACCAAACTCATCCAGGACCTGGAGGCGCATGTCGGCACCAGACTCCTTCGCCGCACCACCCGGCGGGTCCAGGTGACGGACGAAGGCTCGGCCTATTACGAACGCGCCCGGCGCATCGTCGCCGACGTCGACGACATGGACCTGCTGGCCGGCGGCTCGCGCGCCCAACTGCGGGGCCGACTGCGGGTGGATGTCGGATCGGTCGTCGCCAATCGCATCCTGCTGCCGGCGCTGCCCGGGTTTCGTGAGCGTTATCCGGGCTTGCGGCTGGAACTGGGCGTCAGCGATCGGCCCATTGACCTGATCGGCGACGGTGTCGACTGCGCCATTCGCGGCGGCGACCTGCCGGACAACAGCATGGTGGCGCGCCGACTGGCTTCGCTGCCGTGGGTGACCTGCGCCAGCGCCGCCTACCTCGACCGCCGTGGAGAGCCGAAACACCCGGACGACCTGACCGCCGATCCGGCTGCCAAGGTGCGCCACGACCTGGTCGGCTACTTTTCGTCGCTGACCGGACGTGCATTCGCGCTGGAGTTCCACCAGGCCGCCGCCGTCATATCGGTCAGGCCGGATCACGGGGTGCTGTGCAACGAAAGCACGGCCCATATCAACGCGCTGGCGTGCGGCCTCGGCGTGGGGCAGACCTTCCGTTTCGCCGCGGCGCCGGGTCTCGCCGACGGATCCCTGCGCGAAGTGCTGCCCGGCTGGTCCAGGCCGGCCCAGACCTTCAGCCTGGTCTACCCGGGAGGCCGCGAACTCAGCGCCAGGATCCGGGCTTTCTCGGACTGGGCGACAGAGTTGTTCGCACCGCTTTCCGGCGGGGCAACGATTCACCGCGAGTCGAAGGCATGACCACGCTCAGGCTGGAGCGATGAGCGGTATCGAAGGGGCCATTTTCCGCATCGCCCGATATTGGATTTTGGTGAATCGGTCTGGGTAAACCTTGTTGGGGGCAGGCGCCCGCACCGGCAGAGGCCGACACGCCGCCCTGAACCGGCGGTGCATCCGGCCGCGTTGAACCTCTCGGAGGGGGGAGAATCAACCGATCGCGGCGAAGCCGTGTGAATAATTCCAGAGCCGTCCCTGACAACCCCCCAAAAAAGACATGTCCTTCAATCCAAGCCGACTTTCCGCCGCCCTCGTCATCGCAGCAAGCACCCTGGCCTGTGGCTCCGTGGCCCTTGCGGCCGCCCCCGCCGCCAAATCCGCTGCCCAGAAAAAGGCAGCCCCCGCCAAGGCAACCAAAGCCGCCAAGGCCGCCGCGGCATCCAGCGTGCCGCTGCTGGCCGGCACCACCATCCTGGCGTCCGGCGCGCCTTCGCTGCCTGCCAAGGCCTGGCTGGTGATGGACTTCGACTCCGGCCAGATTTTGGCCTCGGCCAACCCCGACGAAGCCCTGCCGCCCGCATCGCTCACCAAGATGATGACCAGCTACCTGGTCGAACAGGCGTTGCGCACCGGCAAACTCAAGCAGACCGACCTGGTGTCGGTCAGCGAAAACGCCTGGTGCCGGGGTTCGGGCACCGAGTCGTGCATGTACCTGCCGCTGAACAGCCAGGCCACCGTGATAGACCTGCTACGCGGCATCATCGTGCAGTCGGGCAACGACGCTTCGAAGGCCATCGCCGAACACATGGCCGGCTCCGAAGAGGGTTTCGCCAAGCTGATGAACGCCGAGGCGCAGCGCCTGGGCATGACCCACACCCACTTCGTCAACCCCACCGGCCTGCCGGACCCGGACCACAAGTCGTCGGCCCGCGACCTGGCCATCCTGGCCCGCGCCATCATCCGCGACAGCTCGGACTACTACCCCATCTACGCCGAGCGCGAGTTCAAGTACAACGGCATCAAGCAGGGCAACCGCAACGCGCTGCTGTACACCGACTCCACCGTCGACGGCCTGAAGACCGGCCACACCCAGGAGGCCGGCTACTGCCTGGTGACCTCGTCCAAACGCAACGGCACCCGCCTGATCACGGTGATGCTGAACACCGGCAGCCCGCAGGCCCGCGCCGATGCCACCCGCACGCTGCTGGGCTGGGGTTTCAACAACTTCGAGAAAGTGACCCCGATCCAGCCGAACACCGTCGTGTCGACGGTGCCGGTGCTTTTCGGCAAGGAAAAGACCGTCACCGCCGCGCTGCAGGCGCCCTGGTCGCTGACCGTGCCGCGCGGCCAGAAGGTCGAGACCTCGGTCGAGGTCAAGCCGGACCTGGAAGCACCCATCGCCAAGGACGCGGTCATCGGCAAGGTGGTCGCCAAGTCGAACGGCCAGGTGGTGGGTGAATCGCCGCTGGTGGCCCAGGTCGAGGTGGAGCGCGCCGGGTTCATGCTGCGGACCTGGCAGCGGTTCGTGGGGATGTTCGGGAAGTAAGCCGGGCCAGCCGGCCAGGCTTCAGGCCTTCAGCAGATAACGCGTGTTGAAGGCATCCGGCGTCGCGGCGACCTTGAACACCGTCACCTCCCGCACCAGCTTCTGCGCCTGGCCTTCCAGGCTGGCCGCAGCAGCCGCGCTTTCTTCCACCAGCGCGGCGTTCTGCTGGGTCACCCGGTCGATCTGGCCGATGGCTTCACCGATCTGACCGACACCCAGGATCTGCTCGTTGTTGGCCGTCGCCATCTCCTGCACGATGGTCGACAACTGGCCGATGGAGCTGACGATACGGTCGATGGTCTGGCCCGCCGTATCGACCTGCGCCGCCCCTTGCGAGGTGCTGTTCACGCTCTCTTCCACCAGGGTCTTGACCTCCTTGGCGGCTGCCGCGCTGCGCTGCGCCAGTGCGCGCACTTCAGACGCGACCACCGCGAAGCCGCGCCCCTGTTCACCTGCCCGGGCAGCCTCGACGGCCGCGTTCAGCGCCAGGATGTTGGTCTGGAAGGCGATGCTGTCGATGACACCGATGATGTCGCCGACCCGGGCCGAATTGCGGTTGATCTCGCGCATGGTGGCCACCACGTCGCCCACCACCTTGCCGCCCAGTTCGGCCACCTCGCTCGCGTTGCGGGCCAGGGCCCCGGCCCGCGTCGCGTTGTCGGCGTTGTTGCGGGTGGTGGCGCCCAGCTCGTCCATCGACGCCGCTGTTTCTTCCAGTGCGGCCGCCTGCTCTTCGGTGCGGCTGCTCAGGTCGAGGTTGCCCTGGGCGATCTGCGAACTTGCCGACGCCACGCCTTCGGCGCTGGAGCGCACTGCAATCACGATGTGCGAGAGCTTGTGCTGCATAGCCTTCAAGGCGCGCAGCAGGGCGGCGGTTTCGTCCTGGCCGCGTCCATCGATCACGCCGGTCAGGTCACCCGACGCCACCGCCTCGGCAATGCCCACCGCCGTATCGAGCGGTTTGGCAATCGTGCCAAGTTGACCCGTTGTAATCGTTCGATTACATTTCGATCAATGACCTACACGGTAAAGCCACTCGGCGAGTTTTCTGAATGGCTTAAAGATCTGAAGGACGCTTTGACGCGGCAGCGTCTGATCAAGCGTCTAAGAAAGGTCCAACTGGGCAACCTGGGTGATGTGAAGCCAGTAGGCGAGGGAGTGTTCGAAATGCGCGAGCACTTCGGGCCTGGCTGGCGCATGTATTACGTCCAGCAAGGCGACGTCGTGATCCTGATGCTGGGCGGTGGGGAAAAGTCCGGTCAACAGGCCGACATTCAGCGCGCCATTGCGCTTGCTAAATGCTTAAAGGATTGACGATGACCAAACAAATCAAGATTTCCGAACTTCCCGAGTTCGACGCAGCCGAATACCTGACGAGCGAAGAAGAGGTGGCGGCTTATCTCACCACCGTACTTGAAGAAAACGACTCGGCGCTACTGGCGGCAGCCATCGGCGACATAGCACGTGCACGGGGCATGGCGCAGGTTGCAAAGGATTCCGGCATCGCACGTGAGGCCCTTTACAAGGCGCTTCGACCGGGGAGCCAACCTCGATTCGAGACGATCAGCCGCGTTTGCGCTGCATTAGGCGTACGCCTAGTGGCGCAGCCCATGCATTCCGCGTCCTGAGAAGACGCAGCGGCGTCATGGCCAGCGCATCAAAGATTTAGCTGCCGGCGAGCATCCAGTCTTCGGCGCTGCTGAAAGAGCCGGTTCCGCCGAAGGCCCGCTGCGCCACGTCGGCCACCCAGCCGATGCGGTTCAGTGTCTGGCGCAGCAACTGGATCCTGTCCTCGCGGTCGTCGTCGTCCTCGTCGTGGATCAGGTTGGGGCGATGGCGGGAGATGCGGACGGCGGTGTTGGCGAGGATGCAGACCTCCCGCATGAGGTCGCAGGCGTGGTCGGGGTCGTAGCGGGTTGAGGGGTCGGGTGCCGAGACTGTCTCTGTGGTGGCGTTGGTTGCCGAAGCTGTCGTAGCTGCCGAAGCTGCGGTCTCCGGTATGGCGGGGATGGGCTGGGGACGAGGCGTCGTCCTGGTTTTCGTCTTCATGCTGGCCTCCTGATCGTTGGCTCCGCGAAGGGAAACCACCGCCAAGTCATCGGGAGGATGAAGTGGCGGCGGCTCGAACAGGTTGGCGTACCGGCTACTCATACGAAAAACCCGGCAGGGCGTGAACCCTCCCACTCGAGCCGCCAGAAGCGATTCGAATGAAAAGGCCGCACGCATTGCGGTGCATACGGCCTAAGCCGTACGAGTAGTTCAGGACGCCAATCCTGTTCGCGCATTTCTGCGCGAGGGGGTAATGTAATGCAGGTTGGGTGCGTGAGGCAAACCGAAACGAGGGCTGCTGTCTGCCAAAATCGGGCTGTCAAAGTGCTGGATTAATGTTTATCAACTAATTTAAGCGCCAACGGGCTTCAATGCTCCGATGTATATGTCCGCTTCGGGCCCAAAGCGGACGTTCGCGCACTTGGCTTTGATGGCGCGTTAGCAAACTCGCGGTCTTTTGGATCTTGCCAATCGAGCCTGCATTTCCTCATCCGTCATGGTTTCGGGCTCTGCATCAATGGGTGCGGTTTCACTTGGCAGCAGACGGCCAATATCTGGGCTTAACTCATTGGGACATGCTGGAATCGAAGGTGGCAGGGATGCAGCCAAAGCTAGAAGCCATTGTTTCTTTCCTGATTGGGTGATATTTGTGTTAGCCGATAGGTTGTAGAAGCGCCGGGCTTCCTGCCACGACAGCAATGAAATGGCCTTCCCTGATTCGGTTTGCATTACTGTCAACCTTGCGACGGCACTATTAACCCGCTCATCGTCTCCCTTCCCTAGGGAGGTGACACTGGAGCCATCAGCCGACATGTCGTGCTCCATAAGCACGACCTCAAGGCCATCAGGCGTGCGAAATCCGCGGTAAATACGCGAGGGAATGCTGTTGATGCTTTCAGTTCTGGATCCGGTCGCGGTATATTTTGAGAACGGGGTATTCTGGATGGATGCAGGAGTGAAAATAGGTGGCGGCGATAGCCACCGGCTTATTAAGTGCCCAGAGATCTCGTAGGGCTCTAGGTCACCTTCGCAGACTGGAATAAAGCCCTGGTTTCTCATTAAGCTTGAATGCGTCAGCGGTCGACTATACGCATCGACCGACCGTTGGTCTATGCGACGTAAGCACGCCTCGTGATCTTCGATATTTCCGCGAAGGAACCATGCGGTCAAAATCGTGCCGGCGAGGGTAGCAACTAACAAGGAGAAAAGGACCGTGGAAAGCCGCCGACCATTCCCGTTATATCTCAGCGCGCTAATCCATCCAAAAAAAAGTACGGCTAGCAAGGCAAATGCACCCATGAGTGTCCCGAGAATTGCAGCACCGAATAAGCCGGGTTTAAACCACGCCATCAGAAAAAGGCAAAGGCTCCAGGGAAATACCATGAAGAACGATACTGCGACCATGGCTCTGACCGCCGATGGTCGCTGAACAAGCATGCCACCGCAGCCCAGGATGATGAATGGGCACGCCAAAAGCACGCTGCCTACCAGCGTTGCCAGGCTTATATAGGGAAACTGAAGCAGAAGCGGGAGGGCTATCACTGCCGATATTCCCATCCAGATAAAGGTTGACTTCTGATCTTTTTGCTTTAATAACATGTTGTTATTTGATAATCTACGATTGAGGCTTGGGGCGTTGCGATACCGGGCTGGCGCACAACTCATGATGGCGATATAGCGTAGCGCACGATCAATTCCACGCGGAGGTGACGGAATATAAATTTCCACTTCTGGCCGAAAGCGGGCCTGATTGATCTGGCATGTGTCATGCAGACCTGAAAAGATAAATGCCCACACCGATCAACGCCCAGATCACAAATCCGCAGTAACTAGCGATCTCGACCTCCAGGACCAGTTTACCGCTGGGGCTACGCGAAATACGTTTGCCGGATCTAAATAAGGCCCGGTGTTTACGATTAGGTTCGACTACTACATTGGCCGAGCGTAAGGATGGGGATCATCACATAAGCCGTCACATAGCCCGATATGTGAATGGCCACTTCGACAAGAGGCCGCAAGATGAATTCCGCCACTGCATCGAGCGCCATGGGAGCCTTATCGGAATGGTGTCTCTGAACTCCATTGATTCTGCCTGATAGGAACTGCCTGGATCCAATCGTCCGAGTCATTCGCTTTCTCGCCAAACGGTGGGACGGAGGAATCAATGCTCAGCTGCGGCCTTGAAGCTGGAATACGGTCTGAGATGACACTAATTGCCTGTGCGGGCGGGGAGGTACTGTAAAAATCGTTCGCTGGCGAATGCTGCCCTCCCCAGCAGCATCCGCCGTCCCGGCTATCGCGGGCCTTCATTCACCTCACAACTTCGCAATAGAAACCTCAGTCGACTTCACCAAAGCCACCACCTCCGACCCCACCACCAGCTGCAGGTCATTCACCGATCGCGTGGTGATGACCGAAGTCACGATCCCCCAGGGCGTCTCCACATCGACTTCGGACACGACATCGCCCTTGATGATTTCCTTGATCTTTCCCTTGAACTGATTACGTACGTTGATGGCTTGAATGGTCATGTGTTGCTCCTGAAAAGCGGTTGAAAAAACTGGAAACCGAAAATAAGAAAGAAATCAGGCCGCCAGCTTCTGCGGCGACGTTGCCCGGGCCCGCGCCACTGCCGCCGGGTGTTGCGGCCGGGCCAGCCCCAGGTGTTCCCGCAGGGTGCGTCCCTCATATTCGGTGCGGAACAAACCGCGCCGCCGCAACTCCGGCAGCACGCCTTCGATGAAATCGTCCAGCCCACCGGGAAACCACGGGCTCATGATGTTGAAACCATCCGCGCCGCCTTCCTCGAACCAGTGCTGCAACTGGTCCGCGATGGTTTTGGGTGTACCGACGACCTGCTGATGCCCGCGCGCACCGGCAATCCGCAGATAAAGCTGGCGAATCGTCAGTCCGTCCCGCCGCGCCAGGTCCAGCAGTAATCGCTGGCGGCTTTGCGGGCCCTCGGTCGGCGGCAGTTCGGGCAGCGGCCCGTCCACCGGATAACCCGACAGGTCGAATCCGCCGGTAATGCCCGACAGCAAAGAAACTCCGACAACCGGGTCGATCAGCGACTGCAGTTGCTCGAACTTCTCTTCCGCCTCGGCCTGCGTGCGCCCGACCACCGGGAAGATGCCGGGCATGACTTTCACATCGTCCGGATGCCGGCCGTATTGCTGCACCCGGCCCTTGATGTCGCCGTAGAACTCCTGCGCCTCTTCGAATGTCTGGTGCGCCACGAAGATGACTTCGGCGGTGCGCGCAGCCAGGTCGCGGCCGTCTTCCGACGCACCGGCCTGCACGACGACCGGCCGGCCCTGCGGCGACCGCGCCACGTTCAATGGGCCGCGCACCTGGAAGTGCGCGCCCTTGTGGTTCAGCGGGTGCAGTTTGTCGGTGTCCAGGTAGACGCCGGTTTCCTTGTTGCGGATGAAGGCGTCGTCTTCCCAGCTGTCCCACAGGCCGGTGACGACATCGTGGAATTCCGCCGCGCGGCGGTAACGGTCGGCATGGGCGAACTGGGTGTCGCGGTTGAAATTCTGGGCTTCGGCGGTGGTGGCGGATGTGACCAGGTTCCAACCGGCGCGGCCGCCGGAGATCTGGTCGAGCGATGCGAACTTGCGGGCCACGTTGAAGGGCTCGTGGTAACTGGTCGACACGGTGGCGATGAGGCCGATGCGCTCGGTGACGGCGGCCAGCGCCGACAGCAATGTCAGCGGCTCGAACTGGTCGCTGCGGGCGGTGCGGGCCAGTGCTTCGAGGTTGCCGTTGCGCACCGCCACGCCGTCGGCCAGGAACACGGCGTCGAACTTGGCGGCCTCGGCCCGCTGCGCCACCTGGGCGTAGTGGCGGAAATTGACGCCCGCATCCGCCTGCGCTTGCGGGTGCCGCCAGCCGGCGATGTGGTGGCCGGTCTGCATCAGGAACGCGCCGAGCTTGAACTGCTTTTGGGGCTTTGACATGAAGGTCTCCAGTGAGGTTTGGAAAGGCTTACCAGGCGAATCGCAGGCGTTCGCCGCTGAACGGAAACACGGCTGCGGCGGGCGGCGCGGGCGGGGCAGGGCGCACATCGGTGGGGCCGCGTTCGGTGGGGTCCAGAAAGTCGGCCAGCACGTCGTCGCGGATGCGGATGAAGGCCGGGTCGCTGCGGTTGCGCGGGTGCGGCAGGTTCACCGGCACGATGCGGCGGATGCGCCCCGGGTGCGGCTGCATCACCACCACCCGGTCACCCAGGAAGACGGCTTCTTCCACGTCGTGGGTGACCAGCAGCATGGTGATGCGTTCCTTCTGCCAGATGCGCTGCAGCTCGACCTGCAGCCGGGCACGGGTGAGGGCGTCCAGCGCGCCGAAGGGTTCGTCCAGCAGCAGCACCCGCGGCCGGTTGACGAGGCCGCGGGCGATGGCCACCCGCTGCGCCATGCCGCCGGAGATCTGGTGCGGGAAAGACTTTTCGAAACCCTGCAGGCCGACCAGGGCGACGTGTTCGGCGATCAGTTCACGTTTGTGGCCGGCCGAAAAGTCGGCGTTGCGCAGGCCGACGCCGATGTTCTGCTCGACCGTCAGCCAGGGGAACAGGCGGTGGTCCTGGAAGACGATGCCGCGGTCCAGTCCGGGGCCGCGGATGGTCTCGCCGTCGAGCGTGATGCTGCCTTCGTAGTCGGTGTCCAGGCCGAGCACCAGGCGCAGCAGGGTCGACTTGCCGCAGCCGCTGGCGCCGACGATGCTGACGAATTCACCGGCCGGCAGTTGCAGGGCGATGTCTTCCAGCACCTTCAGGTTGCCGTCGGCGGCCTGGGTGCTGTCGAAGTTCTTGGATGCGACCCGGATATCCAGGTCGTGGGTGACGGTGTGGTCTGTGGTGATGCTGCTCATGGCGTTCTTTCGTATGAGAAAAGGCGGTTCAGCGGCCCAGCCGGCGGGCCAGCGAGCGCTCGACGGCACGTGCCCCGGCGTTCATCGCCCAGCCCACGAAACCGATGGTGACCATGCCGAAAATGACCATGTCCATCTGAAAATGCTCGCTGCCCTCGATCAGCAGGTTGCCCACGCCACGGCCTGCCACCAGCAGGTATTCCGCGCCGATGGTGGCCAGCCACGAATAGACCAGCGCCAGGTAGATGCCGGTGAAGATCGATGGCGCAGCGGACGGCAGCACCACCCGCAGCACCGTCTGCGTGCGGCTGTAGCCATAGACCCGCGCCACTTCCAGCAGGCTGGCCGGCGTGTTGCGGATGCCGTCTGCCGTGTTGACCACCACCGGCACCAGCGCGGCCAGAGACAGGAAGACGACCTTGGCCACGTCGCCCAGGCCGAACCACACCGAAATCAGCGGGATCCAGGCGAACAGCGATATCTGCTTGAAGGTGTTGAAGCTGGGGCCGACGATGCGGTTGAAGCGCGGCCACAGACCCAGCAGCCCGCCCAGCACCAGGCCGCCCGCGCTGCCGATGGCCAGGCCCGTCAGTTCACGCGCCAGGCTGGCTTGCAGCGCCAACCATAGGCGGCCGCTGACGATCAACTCCCAGCCGGTGGCGGCCACCTTGGCGGGGGACACCAGCAGGGCGGAATTGACCAGGTCCAGGCGTGCGGCCAGGGCCCACAGGGCGATGGCGACGGCGGGCACGACCAGGCCGCGCCAGCGGCCGGTGCCGGTCTTGCGGACGGGCTGCCCGGCTTCGGGCGGCAGCTCGGCGGCGAGCGGGGTGTGGTCGGCCACGCCGGCAAATGCGGGAAGGGTGGCGCTCATGCGAGGGCTCCGATCTGTGGGTTGGCGGCAGGCCGGGCGCCGTTGCGCGCGGCTACCTTGCGTTCGGCGAAGTCCAGCAGCCGGTCGATGGCGTAACCCACCGCGCCGACCACGATCACCGCCGCCATCACCAGGTCAAGCTGAAACAGCTGCCGGCCGTAGACGATGAGGTAACCCAGGCCTTCGCTCGATGCGACCAGCTCGACGACCACCAGCGACAGCCAGGCCTTGGTGAAGCCCAGGCGCAGGCCGGTGAAAAGGGTGGGCAGGGCGGTGGGCAGCACGATCTCCAGCACCTGCTGGCGGCGGCTGTAGCCGTAGACCTCGCCCACCTCCCGCAGCGAAGCGGGAGCCTGCCGGAAACCCTGCAGCGTGTTGAGCGCCACCGGCACCAGGGCGGCCTTGGCAATGAGGATGTATTTCAGCGGCTCGCCGATGCCGACCAGCAGCAGCACGAAGGGCATCCAGCCGAGCACCGGTATCTGCACCAGCGCGTTGAAGGTGGGCAGCAGGTAGGCCTCGGCCTTTTTCGAAAGTCCCATGGCGGTGCCCAGCGCCAGGCCGAGCGCGCTGCCGGCGATGAAACCGACGACTACCCGTTGCAGGCTGGCCTGGGCATGCATCCACAGGTCGCCGCTGGTGGCCAGGTCGCGCAGGGTTTCCCAGACGTACTGGGGCGGCGGCAGCACCTGCTCGGAGATCCAGCCCCGGGCCGCTCCGACGGCCCACAGGGCCAGCAGCGCGACGGGCAGCAAAAAGGGTTCGATCCGGCGGACGAAGGGGTGGGGCACGGCGCGGGAGGTGGCGGCGGACATGTCGCTTGGCTCCGTCCGGCTTCAGCGCGAAGCGACCGGCGTGGCGCTTCCGGCCTTGGGTTTGCCCTTGGCGTCGAAGGCGGTCCAGCGCTTTTCCAGGCCCTGCTGCTTGAGGGCGGCATTGAGGTACCTGGGTTCGAACCAGCCTTGCAGGGACACCGGTTTGCGGATCAGCTTGAGCTTGGCCGCGTCGTCCGACACCGCCTGGTAACGGCCGACGATGAAGTCGTCGATCAGCGGCGAGTTGCGGTCGGCCAGCGACTGCTTGTCGAACTCGGCTTCCCACGACGGCACCGGGGTGCCGCTGCGGGCCCAGATGCGGAACAGCTCGGCGCGGTTCCTGTCGTCCGATGCCCAGTCGGCGGCGCGCACGAAGACGTCGACCACCTTCTGCACTTCGGCGGGGTTCTTCTGCTCGAAATCCTCCCGCACCAGCAGGGCGGCCTGGCGGGTCAGCGCCGGGTCCTTGCCCTGGGTGGTGTAGACCACCTTGGCGAGGCCCTGGTCACGCACCTTGAACCATTCGTAGCCGCCGAAAGCCGCGTCCACGCCGTTCGACACCAGGGCCGCCTGCGCGCTGCCGGCGTCCAGGTTGACGGTCTTCAGGTCACGTTCGGTCAGGCCCGCGCCGGCCAGCACGTTGATGGCGACCAGATGGCCGTTGGTGCCGCGGAAGATGGACACCTTCTTTCCCTTCAGGTCGGCGATGCCCTTGATGTCGGACTGCGGCGGGGTGACTACATAGAGGTTGTTGCGGGCACCGCTGACCACCAGCAGCTTGGTCTTCAGGCCGTTGGCGCGGCCCACCACGGCGGGCAGGTCGCCCTGGTAGGCGAAGTCGATCTGCTGGTTGGACAGGGCTTCGTTCACCGCCGGGCCCGCGCCCTTGAAGAACAGCCATTCGACCTTGACGCCCTGGGCCTTGAAGGCTTCTTCGAGCCAGCCGTTGACCCGCACCACACCACCGGGCGAACCGCCCCAGGTGACGGGTTCACCGCCGCCGGCACTGGCCACGCCGATGCGGACCACATCGGTGGCGGCCTGGGAAACCTGGGCCGCACCGGCGGCCAGCAGGGCGATGGACGCCAGGGTGGTGCGGCGCAGGGTCGGAAAGCGGAAGGTGCGTGTCATGGCGAAATCCTTTGGGCAAAGCGGTGGCTAGCACGCTGCTTTTTCTGCGCAGCGTGGTTGAGAACAAGGGTGAAAAAAGCGGGCTAGCCGGTCTGCACCTGGGTGTGCGCGGCCAGCTTCGCGGCCACGTCGGTGCCGTCGAAGAAGTCCGGGTTGGCCTCGGTGTAGAAGCGGTAGGGATTGGCGAACACCAGGTCGCGGAAGTTGGCGGCGGTGATCACGCCCTGCTGCACCAGGTCCCAGCTTTCGGCCAGGGGTTCGGTCAGGTCGGGCACGTCCCAGTGGCCGATGTCGGACGACCAGATGGCGTTGATCTGGGCGCCCAGCGGATTGACCCGCGTGTTGAAGGCGGCGGCGACGGTGCGGTCGTCGGCTTCCGAGCCGAAATAGAAGGGCTTGACCCAGCGGTCGCGGATGTCTTCCGCGCTGGTGATGCCGGCGGCCAAAAAGTCGTCCAGCTCGTCGCCCACCGGTTCGCGGCTGTGGGGCAGGGCGGAAATACCCAGGCTGTCGCGCAGCAGAGTCTGCTTGTCGACCGGCCTGCCTTTGGTCAGGCTGCTGCCGTATTGCTCGAACAGCGCGGCCAGCAGGTCGATGTCGGCATGCGCGGGGTTGTAGTTCTGCACCGCATGGCGGTTGCGTTTCTCGAAGCGGTCGACCAGGTGGGTGAAGACATGCGAGCCCCAGTCGGCCCCGCCCTCGAGCAGGGCCACCCGCAGGCCTGGAAACCGCCGGGTGACACCGCCGAAGAACAGCGCCTTCGCAAACGCCTGCGAGCCGTCGGCGAAGTGGCCGATGTGGTTGAACATGTAGTTGCTGATCGATTGCCGGCCGGTCCAGCCCTGGCTGCCGTAGTGGGTGGTGACGGGCACGCCCAGTTCCACCACCTTGGCCCAGAAGGGGTCGTAGTCGTGCGGGCTGTCGATGCCGTAGAAGTCGGTGTAGCTGGCGTGGCGGGCCACGTCCGGATGTTCGGACTTCGGGTACCGGGCGGCGATCGACGGGATGGGCCGGCGCACGCCGCCGGCGATGTTGATGACCTTCAGGCCGAGGGTCTTGACCGCGAACTCCAGCTCCTCGATGCCTTCTTGCGGCGTGTTGAGCGGGATGCCGGCGACGGGGGTCAGCCGGTGGGCGTGGGGCCGGTACAGGTCGGCATGGAAATGGTTGATCGCGCGGTGCAGCGGCTGGCGGAATTCATCGCTGGCGGCGGCCGGCGACAGCACGTCGTTGGGGAACAGCACCGAGTAGTCGGCGCCCTGTTCGGACAGCCGTTCGGCCAGCAGTTCGGGCAGGGTGTAGGTGGCCAGGTCCAGCGTGTTGCGGGTGACGCGGGCCCACCACGGTGCGCGCAGGGTGCGGTGGTACTGGCGTTCTACGGGGGTCTGCTGGTACCAGTCCTTGCCGGCGGCCGACCTGGTGGCGAACCGGCCGCCCAGGGACTTGCGGAGCGCATCCACCAGGGCGCTGCCGCCGTAGTGCTGCACATAGTCTTCGAGCGCGGGGGCGTAGTCGTTGACATGGACATCGGTGTCGATCACCGGATGGTCCAGCTGCGCCTTGACGGCGGCGGATCGGGAGGTGCTGAGGCTGGGAAGTCGCGTGGTCATGGGGCTCTCCTTCGCTTGGGGTGATACGAAGGTTAGAGACCGATGACCCTTTCAGGAACGAACAAAAATGCTGGTGGTTCCTTGGTTTTCGACGCTTCGGAAATGACCCTAGACGACACGGATCAGCTGCCCGGCTGCGCGTAAGCCTCCTCGAAGAAATAGTCCTTCCACGAAGCCGCCTTGTTCTTCAGTACGCCCAGCTTGTACAGCTCGTCGGCATACACGAAGGTGCGGAAGGGCGATGCAGTGAAGTCGTTCTCCGGGTCCTCGACGATGCGGCGCACGAACTCGGGCGACAGCTTCGACTTCTGCACGTTGATGAAGGTCTGGGCGGCGTGGGGCTTGTCCTTGCGGATGATGTCCGCGGCTTCCAGCAGCGCCGCATAGAACGCCTTGTAGGTCTTGGGGTTCTCGTCGTGGTACTTCTGGGTGGTGTAGAGCACATTGAAGGTGGCCGGTCCGCCCAGGATGTCGTAGCTGCTGATGACCTTGTGCACCGCCTTGTTGGCGTCGATCGCCTGGTAGTAGAAGGGCGCGCTGCTGAAGTGGGTGTTGATCTCCGAACCGCCGGAGATCAGGGCGGCGGTCGCATCCGGATGCGGCAGGCTGACCGAGATGTTGTCGAAGCGCTTGAAGTCGTCCTTGCCGAACACCTTGGCGGTTTCGATCTGCAGGGTGCGCGACTGGAAACCGGTGCCGGCGGCGGGCACGGCGATGCGGTCCTTGTCGCTCAGGTCCTTGAGGGTCTTCACTTTCGGATTGTTCGTGATCAGGTAGTTGGGCAGCGAGCCCAGCGCGGCGATGGCCTTGACGTTCTGCCGGCCCTTCGTGCGGTCCCACAGGGTGAGCATCGGCGGCACGCCGGCCGACACCACGTCGAGCGAATTGGCCAGCAGGGCTTCGTTCATGGCGGTGGCGCCGGAAATCTGGTTCCACTCCACCTTCACGTCCACGCCGAGCGCCTTGCCGTGTTTCTCGATGAGTTTCTGTTCCTGCACCACGTCGAGCAGCAGGTAACCGATGCCGAACTGCTGGGCGATGCGGATCTGCCCTTCGGCATGGGCGGCGGCGGCGCTGGCGGCCAGGGCCACGGCGGTCAGGACGGAGACGAAACGCGATGTCATTGGGTCTTCTTTTGAGTGATGCAGATGGAGGGAATCAGTTCTGGGTGCCCCAGCGGCGTACGGTGAGTTTTTCGAGCGTGCCGAACACCAGCAGGTCGACCGCCAGGCCGATGGCGATCACCACGAACAGGCCGGCGAACACCTTGTCGGTGTAGAGCTCGTTGCGGTTCTGGAAGATGTACCAACCCAGCCCGCCCTTGCCCGACGAAGCGCCGAACACCAGTTCGGCCGCGATGAGGGTGCGCCAGGCGAAGGCCCAGCCGATCTTCAGGCCCGAAAGGATGGACGGCAGCGCGGCCGGGATCAGCAACTGCACCACGTACCGCGGGCCGGTCAGGCCGTAGTTGCGGCCGGCCATGCGCAGGGTGGCGGGCACCGACTGGAAACCGGTCAGGGTGGCCAGCGACAGCGGCCACAGCACCGAATGCACCAGCACGAAGACCAGGCTGCCCTGGCCCAGGCCGAACCACAGCAGGGCCAGCGGCAGCAGGGCGATCGGCGGCAGCGGGTTGAGCATGGCCGTCAGCGTGAACAGCAGATCCCGGCCCCAGCGGGTGGCCACCGCCAGGCTGGTCAGCACGAAGGCGCAGGCCACACCGACGCCGTATCCCTTCAGCAGCAGCGACAGCGAGATGCCCGCCTTGGCCGGCAGTTCGCCGGTCTTGAAACCGTCTGACAAAGCCAGCAGCGTCTGGCCGAAGGTCGGCAGCATCAGGTCGTTGTTCTGGATGCGGGCGATGGCTTCCCAGCCGATCAGAAAGGCGGCCACCACGATGGCGCGGCGCAGGGCGTCGTGGTTCCAGAGGCGGCGCCATGGGGTCTGCGGCGCTATGGCGATTTCCGCCGGTACGTCGGCCAGCGTGTATTCCACATCCGGCCGCGGAAGGTAGGCGATGGCGGTCATGCGTGGTCCTTTTCGAACAGCAGCCCGTGGATGCGCTGTGTGGCGGCGCGGAAATCCGCGCCGGCGATGTCCCGGGTGTCGAAACGCGATGCGTCGATCTCCGCCCGCAGTCGGCCCGGATGCGGCGACAGCACGGCGATGCGGCTGCCCAGCAGCAGCGCTTCGTCGATGGCATGGGTGACGAAAACCAGGGTGAAACGGAACTCGGCCCACAGCTCCAGCAGCTCTTGCTGCATGCGCTGGCGGGTAAGCGCGTCGAGCGCTGCAAAGGGTTCGTCCATCAGCAGCACACGTGGTTGCAGGGCCAGGGCGCGGGCAATGGCCACGCGCTGTTTCATGCCGCCGGAAAGCTGGTGCGGATAGGCGTCGGCAAACCTGGTAAGGCCCACTTTTTCGACATACACCGCAGCGCGTTCGGTGGCATCCCTGCCCTTGCAGACACCGCTGGCGCGCAGCGCGAATGCGACGTTCTGCGCGACGGTCAGCCAGGGCGGCAGCTGGTCGAATTCCTGGAACACCATCGCGCGGTCTGGGCCGGGTGCCGACACCTGCCGGCCCGCCAGATCGATGCGGCCCTCGCTGGTCGGGATGAACCCACCGATGGCCTTCAGCAACGAAGACTTGCCGCAACCGGACGCTCCCAGCAGCACATAACGGTCGCCTTCGTGAACGTCCAGGCTGACCTGGTGAACGGCGCGCACCGCGCGGTCGGGCAGCCGGTAGTCGATGCTGACTCGCTTCACCTGCAACAGGGGTTCGGCCGGCACCGGCCTGGATGCCGGCGGTTCGGCGAGGTGGAGGGATGCGGTCATGGCGGGTCCGGTCTGGCAGCGTTCGATCAGAAGGGCAGGTCGCCCTCGACGGTGGTGCGGTTCAAGCGGCGGCGCAGATGGTCGGGCGTGCCGGCGGCCAGATGCATCACCGAACGGTTGTCCCAGAACACCATGTCGTGCGGCTGCCATTGGTGGCGGTACACAAAGCGGTCCTGGGTGCTGTGGGCGAACAGGCGGGCGAGCAGGTCGCGGCTTTCGTCATCCGGCAGCCCGACGATGCGGGTGGTGAAGTGTTCTGAGACGAACAGCGCCTTGCGGCCGGTCTCGGGATGGGTGCGAACCACCGGATGGACGGCGGGTTTGACCTCGTTCAACTGGGCTTCGGTCAGCTTGGGCCGCCACGGGCTGCGGGCGCGCAGTTCCTCGTACTTGGCGAGGTAGCTGTGTTCGGCCTTCAGGCCCTGGACCGCACGCAGAAGTTCTGCCGGGAGTTCGTCGAATGCCGCGTGCTGGTTGGCGAACAGCGTGTCGCCGCCTTCCGCAGGCAACTCCTGCGCGTGCAGCAGCGATCCCAGGCTGGGCGTGTCTTTATAGGAGAGGTCTGAATGCCAGAAATGCCCCGCGTCGCCCAGACCGATGGGCTGGCCCTGTTCGTTCTTGATGTTGGACACCACCAGGATTTCGGGATGGTCGGCCAGCAGGAAGTTCTTGAGAACATGGATCTGCAGCGGTCCGAAACGCCGGCTGAACGCCACCTGCTCGGCCGGGGTGATGCGCTGGTCGCGGAACACCAGCACATGGTGGTCGAGGTGGGCCTGGTGGATGCGGGCGAAGTCTTCGTCGGCCAGCGGCCGGCCGAGGTCCAGGCCGATGACTTCAGCGCCCAGCGCCGGGCCTAGGGGCTGGATGGTAAGAGCGTTTTCAAGAACAGCGGACATGGGACACCTGTGGGAACGGCGATGGGGAATCACTGCATTACAGGCGTGGCCCAATTGCGGGAAAACGAAGGTTTCCGCGTTTCCTTATTCGGCAGGCGCATTAACACTTCGGGTTGCCGCTTTAATCGCCCGGACAAATGTCGGTCGAATCCGGTTTCTGTGGCAGAACTGCGACGGATTCAATCCACGCTTGAATCCATGAACGCGGGTTCCTGCGTAACTTCATGTTGGCGGTTTGCCGCCCATGCAATCCTCTCAATTTGGCTGCGTTACAGCCCCCCGATGTCCGCGATTTCCAACGATGCCTAAGCCATTCGCCAAAGCCTTGCCAGCTGCGTTTCGAACCCTGCACCGACAGCCTTGCCGATTTTCCGCAGCCTATCTTTTGGGCATGGCGGCCGCCATCTGCCTCTGCCCGTCGGCCCAGGCGCAGCAGGCCCTGGCGGAGCCGACGGCTTCGGCGGACGACGCGCCGTCACCCTGGAGCGTCAGCGGTTTCGGCACGCTGGGTGCGCTGCACAAGTCGGGCGGCGGCGACTGGGGTTTCGTGCGCAACATCACCCAGCTGGGGCCGGATTCACGCTTCAGCGCAACGCCGGATTCGCGGCTGGGCGCGCAAGTCAACTGGAACGGCGGCCCACAATGGGAGGCCGGGCTGCAGGGCGTCGTGCTGTCGAGGCCGCAGGGCACTCCCGCGGAAGAACTGATCCAGTGGGCTTATGTCGGATACCGGCCGACCCCGGACACCCGCATCCGGTTGGGCCGCAACACCCCGGACGTCTTCCTGTTCGCAGACAGCAGGAACGTCGGATATGCATTGCCGTGGGCCCGCCCCCCGGCGGACTTCTATGCGTTTTTCCCGCTCGCCTCGATCGATGGCGTCGACCTCGAGCAGCAGTGGTCTTCGTCGGGCGCGACCTGGCGTGCCAGGGCCACCGCCGGCAATGTGCGCACCAGCGCGACCGAGATCAACGGCAGCCGGCTCGCCTTGAAGGGGCGCGACACCATGGCCTTCGGACTGTCGCGCGAGGACGGCGGGCTGCTGCTGAAGGTGAGCTACCTGCGCAGCCAGGTTCGCCTGAATTCCGGACCCGAGGTCGGTCAGTTGCGCGGCGCGCTGGACCAACTGGGCGCACTGCCGGTCGCCGGCCTGGCCGCCAGCCTCGAACCCTTGAACCAGAACCTCTGGACCGGTGGCAGCACCCGCTACCTCACCTTGTCGACCCAGTACGAAACGGGTCCCTGGACCTTCATCGCAGAAGGCAGCCAGCTGCGGGTGCCGGGCAGTCCGCTCAGCGCCCGCCGCGCCTATGCCAGCGTGGGCTGGCGCCACGGTGCGGTCACCTATTACGGCCTGGCGAGCCGGGTCAAGCCGGACGATCCGGCCGCGTCGGCGCCCGAACTGGCTTCTTCGCTCGCGCCGGTCATCGGCCCTGCAGCAGCCCAGCAGGCACAGTTGCTGGCCGGTTATGCCGCCGCCGCCGGCGACAACTACCGTTTCGACCAGACCACCCTGGGCGCGGGCCTGCGGTGGGATTTCCTGCCGAACGCGGCACTCAAGCTGCAGGTCGACCGCTTCAACGTGCGGCAGCACGGCGGAGCGGGTTGGCGTTTCTATGACGGCTCGGCAGGCAAGGGCACGCTGGTGTCGGTGCTGGTCGATTTCGTATGGGGGCAGTAATGTTGAGCATTGTCCGACCCCCCTTCGCCGCGGCCTTGCTGGCCCTGGTCCTGATCGGCCTGGCGTTGCGGGCGCACGCCATTTCGGCGGAACCGATCTACGTCGTGGTCTCTGCCCAGAGCGCCGTCCGCAACCTGACCCAGCAAGACCTGCTGGCCCTGTACACCGGCCGCACACGAACGCTGCCCGGAGCACAGGAAATAAAGCCGATCGACCAGCAGCGCGACGGAATGGCGCGCGCCGACTTCTACCTCGCGCTGACCGGCATGGACATCGCGCGTATCAACAGCTATTGGGCCCGGCTGCATTTCACCGGCCAGGTGCAACCGCCGCAGACGGTGATCGACGACACGGCCGTGGTGCAGCGTGTGAAGACCGACCGCTCGGCCATCGGTTATGTCACCCGCGAGCCGCAGGATCCGTCGGTCCGGGTGGTGCTTCGCCTTCCCTGAACCGACGATGCGCAGCCAGAGCCTCCACGCCCGCTTCAGGGCCGCCGTACTGACCATCGCCGCGGCGCTTTCCGCGGTGGTCGCGGTCGTCGTCTACCTCAGCGCCAAGTCCTATTACCTGGACACCGCCGAAGCGTCCGCGAGGTCGATCGTCACCGCCGTCCAGCAGACCGTGGCCGTCGGCCTGTATGCACGCGACGATGTGTTGCTGAAGGAACTGGTCGAGGGCCTGTCCCGTCATCCGTCCGTGGCGAAGGTCGGTGTGCGCGACAGCGCGGGTGTCCTGATGGCTTCGGCATCCGCCGCCGGCGCACTCGGAAAACCGGCCGGCGTGCGGGCCGAAAACGCCAGGCCGTCCTTCGAGTCCGCCCTGATGTCGCCGTTCGATGCGCGCGAGACGGTGGGGCGCTTGCAGGTGTGGCTGGACGCCGACCGGCTGTCCGCCGAAGCCGGCCGGCAGGCTGCCCTGGTGGTGGGCGCACTGGTGGTGCTGCTGGCCGGGGTGCTGCTGGTGTTCAACGCGCTGGCCAGCCGCCTGCTGTCGCGGCCGATGCACCGCCTGGCCGGGGAGCTGCTGCGTATCAAGCCCGGCACCGCGCGCCGGCTGCCGATCGAGCCGCAACATGTCAGCGACGAGGTCGGCACCGTGACCGCGGCGGCCAACCGCCTGCTGGACCTGCAACAGGCGGCCCTGGAAAACGAACGGGCCCTGCGCGAAGAGATCGCCGCGCTGGAGGTGCAATACCGCAGCATCTTCGACTCGACCAGCGCCGGCATCTTCATCCTGTCGGCCAACGGCCGGCTGCTGCATGCGAACCCGGCACTCGGCCGGCTGCGCGGCGTGACGGACGACGACCTGGAAGGCGCCGACCTGTCGGATTTCGCCGCCACCGTCTTCGTGCGTCCGACCCAGCTGGCGCTGCTGATCGACCGTGCCCATGCGTCGTCGCAACCGGAGGCCGGCGACATGGAACTGCTGCGCGCCGACGGCCGGACCTCCTGGGTTCACTGCATGGTGTCGTCGTCTGTCGATGCGGCTTCCGGTGAACTGCGGGTGGAAGGCGTCCTCTACGACATCACCCAGCGCAAGGTGCAGGAAAACGCGGCGCACCACCGTGCCGAACACGACGCGCTGACGGGGCTCAAGAGCCGTGCCTACATCGAGTCGTCGCTGAACCAGCATGTCAACAGCGCCCGGCACGAACACGGCGCGGTGACCCTCATGTTCATCGACCTGGACGGCTTCAAGGCGGTCAACGACCAGTGGGGCCACGCGGCCGGAGACGCCGTGCTGGTCGAAGCAGCCCGGCGTCTCCGCGGCCTGTTCCAGCGGGCCTGCGACGTTGTCGGGCGACTGGGCGGCGACGAACTGGTCGTGATGATCGTTGGCGTGGAAGCGACCGATCCTGGCGTGGCCGATCTGGCGGAACGCCTCATCCAGAGCTTCGATGCGGCCTTCGTGCTGCCGCACGGCGGAACCATGCATGTGGGCGCCAGCGTCGGGGTGGCGAGCTACCCGCTGCACGCGACCAGCGCCAAGACCCTGATACATGCGGCCGATGCCGCCATGTACGCGGTCAAGCAGTCGGGCAAGGGCCGCTTCGTGATCGCCGAGACTGGCGCCGAGCCGTTGGAGGACGGGCCGGCCGAATGGCAGGACGCCGTGGATACGCTGGTTTCCACCTCCAATCAGCAGAGGGATCCGCTGACCGGCCTGATGGATCGGCGGCAGCTGGTCGAACAGCTGGCCGCCGAACAGGCGCGGGTCGCCGCCGGTGCCGGCCCGGCCGGGGTCATCTGTGTGGACATCGACCAGTTCAAGCTGATCAACGTGGCGCACGGTGCGCACGTGGGCGACGAAGTGCTTTGCGAGGCGGCACGCCGGATGGGCAGCGTGCTGCGCCGCCACGACATCCTGGCGCGCACCGGCAGCGACGAGTTCGTGGTGGTGGTTCCGGCGGACATCGGCATCAACGACGAGCCCCGGCGAACCGCAGAAAACGTCGCTGCCAAACTGCTGGAAAGCCTGTCGGGCAGCTTCGCCCTGGCACGCGGCCCGCTGGCCATCCATGCCAGCGCGGGCGTCAGTGTCATCGAGGCCTCCAGCGCCGAAGGCCTGGACGCGCTGCGTGAGGCCCAGTTGGCGCTGCGCCGCGCCAAATCGCTGGGCGGTAGCCGCATGGTGTTTTTCGAGCAGGACATGATGGCCGACCTGCACGGCCGCATCGCGCTCGAGGAAGACCTGCGGGCCGCCATCGGGACGAGTCAGTTCGCGCTGCATGTGCAGCCGCAGGTGGACCCCGACGGCCGGGTCAAGGGCGGTGAAGTGCTGCTTCGGTGGCAGCATCCCCATCGGGGCAATGTGCCGCCGGACCAGTTCATTCCGCTGGCCGAATCGTGCGGAGCCATCGTCGAACTGGGCGCGTGGGTGCTGCGCGCCGGTTGCGAACTGCTGGTCGAACTGCGCAGCCGGGGCGGCCGGCAGACGCTGGCGATCAACATCAGCCCGGTGCAGTTCACGCATCCGGATTTCGTGCAGGTGGTGCGTGACGCCATAGCAGAAAGCGGCGCGCCCGCCGAAGGGCTGATCCTCGAGATCACCGAAGGCCTGCTGATCACCGATATCGCCCACGCCACCGAGCGCCTGCACGAACTGGTCGCATTGGGAGTGCGGTTTTCCATCGACGACTTCGGGACCGGCTTTTCGAGCCTGGCCTACCTGCGCCAGTTGCCGCTGCACGAGATCAAGATCGACCGCAGTTTCATCATGGGCCTGCCGCACGACGTTGCGAGTTCCGGCATCGTCTGCTCGATCCTGTCGATGGGCCAGCACCTCGGCCTGCACGTGGTGGCGGAAGGCGTCGAGACGGCCGAGCAGTCGCGGTTCCTGGTGAATCAGGGCTGTCCGGCGCTGCAGGGATGGCTGCATGGCCGTCCGATGCCGGGCGACCATTTCCTGAGCCTCGCCGCCGGGTCCGGATTGCCGGTGAGCATGGCCGGTTGAACCGGTCGCGGCCGGTCGGTGTCCACTAGGCATGGACGCCCTGCAAAGGCCTCTACACTTCACATGGTCGCGCGTCCAAATGACTTGAACAGCGTTTATGAAAAAACAGGCCGTGAATTCCTATTTGCCGAATCGGCGCGCCGCACTTGCCGCCCTGGTCGGTCCCGCCTCCACGGTGGCGGTCGCACAGTCCGCCGGGCGACAGGCCCGGCCGACCGAACTCATCGTGCCGGCCGGCCGCGGCGGTCCCCTGGACGTGACCGCCATCATCCTGGCCGAAGCCATGGGCCGGCTGTGGCACCAGCATGTGTCGTTGCAGCACACCACGGGGGCGGTGCCCGGTGCGCTGGCGGTGGCCCGGAGCGCGGCTGACGGCAGCCGCGTGGGCCTGGCATCGCCGGCCCTGTGCATCAACGCGGCGCTGCGCGATTCGCTGCCATATTCGACCCTGACCGACCTGGCGCCGGTCTGCATGCTGGGCACTTTCCAATACGGCATCTTCGTCAATCCCTCGGTGCCGGTGCACGACGTCAAGCAACTGATCGCCTACGTGCAGAACGCCAGGGGACCGATCCGGTATGCCAGCCCGGGCATTGGCACCGGCTCGCACCTGGCGGCGGAATCGCTGGCGCACGAGGCCGCCCTGGGCCTGGAGCATGTGCCTTTCGCCACCAACGGCGCGGCCGAGAAGGCGGTTGCCGACGGGCAGATTCCTGTGCTGTTCAATGGCCTCAATGCGTCGATCGCCCAGATTCGCAAGGGCCCGCTGCGCCTGGTCGCGCTGATGGGCGAACGCCGGGTGGCCGATGCCACCGGGGTGCCGTCCGTCACCCAATACCTGCCCGGTTTCGAGTTCACCGGGACGCTGGGTGTCGTCGCGCCCAAGGGCCTGCCTTTCGGCATGGTGCGACGCCTGGGCCAGGACATCACCGACATGGTGATGGCGCCGGGCAACTACCGGCGGCTGGCCGATGCCGGCGTGGAAGCGGTCGCATCGACGCCGGACGAATACGAGGGCCGCCTGCGGGCGGACATCGCCCGCTGGCGGCTGGTCGGCCGCATCACCAACCTGCGCCTGCGTTAGGCATCTCAGTCGGGACGCCAGTCCGCCAGGCAGGCAGTGGCCAGGCGCCTTGCGTAACCGGCGTCGACATCGGCTACCGCGCCCATCAGCAACCGGTAGACGATGGGCGCGGCAACACGGTCGACCACGTATTCGACCGGCGGCGTCTGCTCGCCCCGGGAAGCGGCCTGTTCGACCATGCGGGTGATCTGGCCGGCGGTGAAGACCAGGCAGGGCGCCATGCCGTCGACCGTATGGCCGCCGTAGACCACGTCGCGCACCAGCGCCAGGCCGGGCTCGGAAGCCATTTCCTCGACGAAGAGTTCTGACCAGGCGAGCAGGTCGGCGCTGAAGCTGCCGGTGTCGGGTGCGTCGTTGTCGGCGCGCAGCCGGGCCGCCGCCACATCGGATAACAAGGCCGGCAGGTCGCCCCAGCGGCGGTAGATGGTGGAGGGCGTGACACCGGCCCGGCTGGCGATCATGGGCACCGTGATCGCACCACGGCCCATCTCTTGCATGAGTTCATGGGTGGCGTCGTGCACGGCGGATTGCACCCGTGCGCTACGGCCGCCGGTGCGTATTCCGGGTCTTGGTGTCATGTCGCCAATTTTAAAGCAAATAAATTGCTTTAACGATGCAAGCCGGGCACAATCCTTAAAGCGCAAATTTTGCTTTAAGGATTCCCATGCGAGCGGTTTCACCGTTGTCTTTTTCTTCTGCATTGCGACTGAAGGCTTCGCTGATGTTCGTCTTCATGGCGGCGTCGAGCGTGCCTTCGCCGCTGTATGCGGTCTATCGCGCCGAATGGGGGTTTTCGCCGGCCGTGCTGACCCTGGTGTTCGCGGTCTATGTGTTCAGCCTGCTGGCCACGCTGCTGACGCTCGCGCAGCTTTCCGACCACCTGGGCCGGCGCCCGGTGGTGTTGGGTGCCGTCGCGGGGGAGCTGGTATCCATCGTGCTGTTCCTGTGCGCAGACTCGGTCGGCTGGCTGATCGCCGCCAGGCTGGTGCAGGGCGCGGCCACCGGCGTTGCGCTGAGCGTGCTGGGGGCGGGCATTTCGGACCTGGACCGGGACCGTGCACCGGTCATCAACAGCGCGGTGCCGCTGCTCGGCCTGGGCCTGGGTGCGCTCGGCAGCAGCCTGCTGGCGGAATGCGCCCCGGCGCCGCTGCGGCTGGTCTACCTCATCGTGTTGCTGGTGCTGCTTATCCAGGTCTGGCTGGCCCGGCGCCTGCCGGAAACCGTGGCGGGGCGGCCCGGCGTGCTGGGTTCGATGCGGCCGCGGGTGGCGGTGCCGGGCCCGGCACGGAGCGGTTTTGTCCGCATGATTCCGATCGACGTCGCCTGCTGGGCGCTGGGTGGGTTTTTCCTGTCGCTGGGTCCCACGCTGGCCCGCCAGGTCACCGGCTGGAACAGCCCGGTCGTCGGCGGGTTGATGATTGCCGCGCTCACCGTCAGCGGTGCGCTCGGTTCGCTGCTGCTCCGAAAACTCGCGGCCCCCGTGTTGATGCGGATAGGCGCCACCACGCTGGCGGCAGGGGTCGGCCTGGTGCTGGTTTCCACGGCGATGGCCTCGACCCTGCTGTTTTTCATCGGAAGCGTGGTGGCCGGCGTTGGGTTCGGCGTCGGTTTCATGGCCGCGCTGCGCACCGCCATGGCCAGTGCCACGCCGGCCCAAAGGGCATCGTTGATGGCCGCGTTCCTGGTGCTGAGTTATTGCGCCTTCAGCCTGCCGGCGCTGGCGGCCGGCGCGGCCGTCGGACATTTCGGCCTGCTGGCGACATCGCAGGCCTATGGGGGGCTGGTGGTACTGCTGGCTGCCGTGGCCTTCGTCGGCACCTTCAAGGGCACGGCGGCGCCCCGATTCAGCCGTCCTGGTTGATCTTCGCGATCAGTTCGGACAGCACCTGCCGGGCGTCGTCGTTCTCGACCTGGCAGGTGCCTGCATTCTCGTGTCCGCCGCCGCCGTACTGCAGCATGAGGGCTCCGATATTGGTCCTGGAACTGCGGTTGAGGATGGACTTGCCGGTGGCGAAAACCGTGTTCTGCTGCTTCAGCCCCCACAACACGTGGATGGAGATGTTGGTGTCCGGGAACATGGCGTAGATCATGAAGCGGTTGCCCGCGTAGATGGTCTCTTCGTGGCGCAGGTCCAGCACCACGAGGTTGCCGTGGACGGTGGAGCAGCGGCGCAGCTGGTCCTCGAATTTCTCGCGGTGTTCGAAGTACATGGCCGAGCGTTCGACCACGTCGGGCAACTGCATGATCTCGTCCAGCCCCAGCCGGGCGCAGCTGTCGATCAACTCCATCATCAGCTGGTAGTTCGAGATCCGGAAATCGCGGAAACGGCCCAGGCCGGTGCGCGAATCCATCAGGTAGTTGAGCAGCACCCAGCCTTCTGGGTCGAGGATTTCCTCGCGGCTGAAACGGGCCGCATCGGCCTTGTCGACTGCGGCCATCATTCCGTCCCACGCCTGCGGAAAAACCTTGTCGCCGCCGAAATGGCGATAGACCACCCGCGCGGCCGAGGGGGCGTCGGCGTCTATCACGTAGTTTTCGGTCGTCCCGCCGTTACGTGCGACTTCGGACGAATGGTGGTCGAACACCATGTGGGCGCCCGGCACATAGGGCAGGTTGGTGGTGATGTCGCGCGGGCCGATCTCGACCTTGCCGTCCTGCATGTCCTTCGGATGGACGAACTTGATCTCGTCGATCATGTCCAGATGCTTGAGCAGCACGGCGCAGACCAGGCCGTCGAAATCGCTGCGGGTGACTAGTCGGTATTTGGTGGTTTGCATGCTCGGTCTTGCCTGAAGTGAGCCGGTTTGCCGGCAGTCGTACATGTAATTTTGCACATCAAAACATAGTTTTTGCTGGAAATCGGCTTACTGAAGTGGCGCTCAGTGCTGGGCAGCGGCGAGCGCCTTGTGCAGCGCGGCCACCAGAGGCATCTGCGAATGGCGCTTGCGTTCCAGCAGGCCGATGGCACGTTGCAGGTCGCCGCGTTTCAGGTCGATCGCCCGCACCCCGGCGGGCAGCGGGAAATACGGCCGGCAGCGTGGAACCAGCGCCACACCCGCGCCTTGCGAGACCAGGCGGATCAGCCCGGAGATCTCGTCCATCTCGACCGCGTCGCGGACCTCGATCGTTTCCGCCTCCAGAAACTGGGCGACCAGGCGTCCGCCGAACGAGCCGCGGTCGTAACGCAGGAAGGGCTCGCGCCCGAGGATCGTCGTCCAGTCGCTGCCACGCACCGAGGCCGGCACGACCAGCGTGAAAGGCTCGTTCCACAGCGGCCTCCAGGCAAGCTCGGGCGGCAGTTCGAAATGCGGCCGGATCATCACTGCCGCATCGAGTTCACCCGAATCGACCAGGCCCATGAAACCGAGCGAAACGCCGGGCACGATCCTGACGCGCAACAGGGGCGTTTCGGCCCGCATCGCCACCAGCGCGTCGGGCAGGGCATGGGCCTGCACCGAGGCGATGGCCCCGACACGCAGCGCAGACGGCTGTGCGCCGGACGGCGGCTGGTGCAGGCCGTCGAACAGGGCGATGAGTTCTTCGGCCCGCACCAGCATTTCCTGGCCGGCCGCATTCAGCCGGGCGCTTCGTCCGACGCGGTCGAACAGCGGAAAGCCGAGGTTTTCTTCCAGGCGCTGAATCTGTGCGCTGACCGCCGACTGGGTGAGCCCGATGCGTGCGCCCGCCTTCGAGAAGGTGCCGTATCGACCGACGGCGAGAAACGTCTTCAGCTCCTTGACCATGCCGGAAGGCTAATCGAATTTATTTGTGAGGCATACAAATAAACATCGCTTTTCAGGATGAAGGACAGTTTCTAAAGTCGCGGTTTTTCTCCACGACGATTTGAATCATGACCGAACCTGCTGCCGCAACCACGCCTGCCACGATGCCGCCTTTCCACCTCGCCTTCCCGGTCCACGACCTGGCCGCGGCGCGCGCCTTCTATGGCGACCTGCTCGGTTGCCCGGAAGGCCGCAGTTCGCCGGACTGGATCGATTTCAACTTCTACGGCCATCAGATCGTCGCCCATCTGGCACCGGACGAATGCGGTTTCAGCGAGGTGAGCGCGGTCGACGGCCACGGCGTGCCGGTGCGGCACTTCGGTGCCGTGCTGTCGATGGCCCAGTGGCACGAGATGGCCGACAAGCTGCGGGCGGTGGGCACCGAATTCGTCATCGAGCCGTACATCCGTTTCAAGGGCGAGGTCGGCGAGCAGGCCACCATGTTCTTCCGCGACCCGTCGAACAATGCGGTGGAACTAAAGGCGTTCGCCAATATGGAAAGCCTGTTCGCCAGATGAGGGTGTCGAGGCGGCCGCCAGCCGCCTTTCGAAGTCGGTCGTCATGCGCCTGGGATGCAGCCGGCGGTGGCCACCGTCGAGTGCGAGTTCATTGACGATCTGGCGATAGATGGCGGTCATGCTGAGGTAGCCCAGCCGATGCAGTTCCACCAGCCGTTCGGCATAGGTGGCACGCAGCGCGGGCGGCACCAGGCCTCCGAGCGCCGCAGCCTGGGCGTGCGCGATCTGGAGGAGCAGTTCCGGGTTTGTCATCGTGTCTCCTGGCGCGAACCTTCCGGGCGGCAACCGGGCAATGCAGGCAGGCCCCATCTCACCAGCAAAAGGCCTGGGCCGGTGCCGGCAGGCTGCCGCGCATACGCCGCAGCACCCGCGCCGGCACATAACCGCGCGGCGCCCGCCGGGCCCGTGCGCGCGGGCTTTCGCGGCCGACGTTCCAGGCGCGTGCGGTGGTGGCGATGACAGCGGGGGCGTGCGCTTTCGGATCGGTGCTGGGCAGGGACATCTGGCTCTCCTCATGGACGGCCTCAGTGTGCAAACCCGGAGCCTGTTTGCGAACGATCCATATCGCAGTTCCATATGCGGGCAGCGCGGTAGGACCGGGCTCCGGAAACACCTTCCGTCCTTGCATATCCATGCAGGAATTCGTGCGTTGGCGCCGCGGTGGCTTGCCCCTTAAGGTCGCGGCAGCGGCAGGTCGACCGCCGTCCATCGCATCAAAAAACCCGCCTTCGAGGAGCTTCGCCATGACTGTTTTCCTGCCCACCACGTTCTCGCGCCGCAGCCTGTTGCGGGCCGGCACCCTGGCCGGAGTCGCCGGCTCGGCCGGTGCGCTGGCGACACGTGCCTGGGGCCAGCCGCGCAGGAAGATCACCTTCGCCTGGAGCCAGTCGGGTTACTGCCAGTCGCCTATCCCGGTGGCGCTCGAGCGCGGATTCTTCGAGAAGAACGGGCTGGAGGTCGAGTCGCTTAACTGGGCCGGTTCCGCCGACCAGCTGCTCGAGGCCATGGCCACCGGCAAGGCCGATGTGGGCGCCGGCCTGATCCACCGCTGGGTCAAGCCGCTGGAGTCGGGTTTCGACGTGAAGGTGGTGGGCAGCATCCACGGCGGCTGCCTGCGCCTGGTCGGCCTGAACACCGCGGGCGTCAAGACCGAACGCGACCTCAAGGGCAAGGTCATCGGGGTGAGCGACCAGAACAGCCCGGCCAAGAACTTCTTCGACATCCACCTGACCAAACGCGGCCTGGGCAAGGATGTCGAATGGCGTGTGTACCCGGCCGACCTGCTGGACGTGGCCGCGAAGAAGGGCGAGATCCAGGCGATCGCCGACGGCGATCCGAACCTGTTCCTGATCGAGAAACGCAACCAGGGCCAGTTCACCGAGATCGGCAACAGCGGCACCGGCGAATACGCGCAGAAGCTGTGCTGCGTGATCGGTGCGCGGGGCGAGCTGGTGCGCAACGACAAACCCACGGCGGCCGCGGTGGTGCGGGCGCTGGCGCAGGCATCGGACTTCACGGCGGAGAACCCGCGCGAGACGGCGCGCATCTATGCCAAATATTCGAAGATCAAGCAGGAGGAACTGGAGCAGTTGCTGCACACCACCAACTTCGCGCATCACCCGGTGGGCAGGGACCTGCGCAACGAGGTGGAGTTCTTCGCGCGTGATTTCCACACGGCCGGCATCCTCAAGAAGAGCACCGATCCGGTGAAGTTCGCGAACCACGTCACGCTGGATGTGCTGGCCTGACGGCCGGACTGCGCCATGAGCCACGTTCATCCTTCCTCTTCCTACGCTGCGCCGAGGCCCGTGCGGCCCGCGCCGGCCGCCGTCTCTCAGGCCGCGGTCCCGCTGCTCGGCGTCACCGGCCTGCTGGCATCGGCGGCCTGGCTGGCGCTGGGCCTGTTGACGCTGCTCTGGCCCAACAAGGTGGTCGGTTTCAGCGACTGGGCCTACACCGCCGAATTCGGCCGGGCGGTTCTGGTGGTCGCCGTCGCCCTGCTGGCCGTCACCCTGGCGGGCGCGCGGGCAGGGCGGGTGGCGCGTGCCCTGCAGCCGGCCGGCCGCTGGCTGGTGGCGGCGCCGCTGCTGCTCGCCTTTTGGGAGATCGGCACCGCCAAGCTGGCCTGGTGGCCGGCGCCGTTCTTTGCGCCGCCTCAGAGCCTGATCGAGGTGGCGGTGGAAGACTGGAGCCGTCTGGGGGTTTCGACCCTGCATTCGGCTCGTCTGCTGGCCAACGGATTCGTGCTGGGCGCGCTGGTGGGTTTTTTTGCCGGCGTGTGGATCGGCTGGTCGCGGGTGGCCGGCTACTGGGTGCATCCGTTGCTGCGTTTCCTCGGGCCGGTGCCGGCATCGGCCCTGCTGCCGCTGGCCTTCTTCTTCGCGCCTTCGAGTTATTCGGCGGCGGTCTTCCTGATCGGCCTGGCCACCTTCTTCCCGGTGGCGGTGCTCACATGGTCGGGTGTGGCGTCGGTCAACAAGGCTTATTACGACGTGGCCCGGACGGTGGGTGCGTCCGAATGGTTTCTGGTCTGGCGGGTGGCTGTTCCGGCCGCCTTGCCGCAAGTGTTCGTGGGGCTGTTCATGGGGTTGGGAGCCTCTTTTTCCACGCTGGTCACGGCCGAGATGATGGGCGTCAAGGCCGGTCTCGGCTGGTACCTGCAATGGGCGCAAGGCTGGGCCGCCTACGCCAACATGTACGGCGCCCTGCTGGTCATGGCGGTGCTGTGTTCGGGCCTCATCACGCTGCTGTTCGCGGTGCGTGACCGGGTGCTGTCCTGGCAGAAGGGAACCGTGAAATGGTAGATGCCGTCATCGATGCGACCACCACCGGCGCACGTATCGACATCAGGGACGTGAGCCACTGGTTCAAGGTGGCCGGCGGCGCGCTGCAGGTGCTCGACCAGGTCGACCTGCGGGTGGAAGCCGGCGAGTTCGTCGCCTTGCTCGGCCCCAGCGGCTGCGGCAAGTCGACGCTGCTGCGGCTGGTCGCCGGGCTGGAGCCCGCCACCACCGGCAGCATCACCCAGGACGGCGCCACCATCGCCCGGCCCGATCCTTCGCGCATCGTCGTGTTCCAGGATCCGACCCTCTACCCGTGGCGAACCGTGCGTGCCAACGTCGCGCTGGGGCCGCAGGCGCAGGGCCGGCTGAAGGTCGACCGGCAGCGCATCGACGCCGCGCTGGCACTGGTCGGGCTGACCGAGTTCGCCACGGCGTTTCCGCACCAGTTGTCGGGCGGCATGGCGCAGCGGGTGGCGCTGGCCCGGGCACTGGTCAACGATCCGCGCCTGCTGGTGCTGGACGAACCCCTGGGCAAGCTCGATTCGCTGACGCGCCTGCAGATGCAGGGCGAACTCGCGGCCCTGTGGCAGCGCCAGCGGTTCTCTGCATTGCTGGTGACGCACGACGTGGAAGAGGCCTTGTTCCTCGCGCAGCGGGTGATCGTCTTCAGCGACCGGCCGGCGCGCATCGCGGCGGAGATCGTGGTGGACCTGCCGTACCCCCGGCACCGCGGCGACCCGCGACTGGTGGAACTGCGGCACGAAGCCCTGCGCCACCTGGGCCTCGACGCGAGCTGGTGATCCCGACTGCCGAGTGGCTGAACGCGCTGCTGCAGTTTCTGCAGGGCGCGCAGTCCGATTTTCTGTGGCTGCTGCACACCTTGCACCTGACCGGCGACGTCCACGGCCAGCCGGCCTGGCCCCTGTCTTTCCGGGTGGCCGGCGAGACCCTGATGATCGACATCGGCCAGGCCCGGCAACTCGCCTGGTCGCTGGTCTGCGCGGCCGTGGCGGCGGTGTTGCTGCTCGCGGCCCTGGTGCTGGTGTGGCGCTGGCGCAAGACGGCCGCGGGCCTGTGGCTGGGCGCCTTGCTGCTGCTGTTCTTCGCGCCCTGGCCGCAGTCGGCGGTGGTGCTGGCCGAGGCTCGGCCGACCAGCTTCCATCAGTCGCCGACGGGCTTCACGGCGGCCTCGGTGGTGCGGGGGCAGCATGTGTTCGAACAGCAATGCGTGGCCTGCCACGGGGCCGACGGGCGAGGCCGCGGCGCGCTGGCGGACCGGCAGTCGGTATGGCCGCCCGACCTGGCCGGCCCGCTGCTGTGGCGGCGCGCCGACGGCGACCTGTTCTGGAACATCCAGCACGGCCTGAACGACCGGCGAGGACAGGTGACCATGGCCGGTTTTGAGGGCAGGTTGAACGATGCCGATACCTGGGCGGTCATCGACTTCATGAAGGCGCAAGCCGCGGGGCAGGCGCTGAAGGCTGCCGGCCTGTGGCCGCAACCGGTGCGGGTGCCGGACTTTGCCGTGCGCTGCGATGGCAAGCCGCCGCGTGACATCGCCTCCTGGCGCGGCCAGCGGCTGCGGCTGGTGGCGGCGGGTGACGGTGCCGAGGTGCTGGAAGACGGCCGGCTGGTCACCGTGCGGCTGTCGGCGCCGGGTGCCGGTGTCGCTCCGCCGCAGGACGGTTGCACCAGCCAGGATCCGCAAGCCTGGCAGGCCCTGGCCCTGGTCGCGGGTGTGGCGCCGTCGGCCCTGACCGGAACCCAGTTCGTGGCCGACCGGGGAGGGTGGTTGAGGGCACGCGGGCTGCCGGGCAAGACCGGCTGGACCGAGTCCGACCTGCTGTGCCGTTCGGGCAGCGCGGCGGTGGTCGCAACGCCGTCGGCAGTGCCGGCGGACGGCATGAGCGCGCTGATCGCAGGGATGGATTCGGAGCCGGTGCGTTACGTCAAGGGCGGCTTTGTGCATTGACGGTCGGGTGAATCTGCAGGGTGCTGATGATTTTTAATGCCTGGGCAGGACGATGGGGTCGCGTTTCACTACTTCGTCGGTCCATGTGGCCGGGCAATGATCACCGATCCAGCGCTTGAAGTTGGTCGACTGGCAGCGATGGTCCAGATGATCGGTGTTGTCGGAGAAGAAATTCCAGCCTGCGATCGCCGGAAAATCCGCATCGCTGAACTTGAAGCTGCCCGGTGAAATGCCGGCACCGGCCTTGATGGCCGGATCGACCTTGCTGAGATGCATCGTCAGCGTGTGGTAGGTGAAGCTGGTCGCCAGCTCGCCCGTGGCGCCGATGTCGGTGCTGAGTTCCAGGATCACGCAACCGTTGTCGGACCAGCGGATGTGGCTGTTGTCCGGCGCGTAGTTCAGCGGATGTGCCGGATCGGTGCCGTGCGGCGTCGGCTGGCGCACATACAGCACCTTGCCGTCTGCGATGGCGCGGGTGGCGCCGTCAGGTGGACGCCGCTGGCCAATGCCTTTTGCTGCTGATCGCACGCGCCATCCAGTCGGCCTCCGACTCTCCGGACTTGGGAGCAGTCAGAAAGGGCGCGCTGATGACCATGGCAAAACCTCCGGTGGAACAAACCGGAAAGCTTCTCGGCAATCAGGGACGGCAAGCCACCGTTCGTCCGGTGCCAGCCACCGCCGCCCTGCCTTTTTGCCGGGCACCGTGTCGCAGCCCAATGCCGGCGCGGATCACGGAGGTTTCCCGCCCGGCTTTGCACAGGGTTTTCCACAGCGGCGAGGGATAAGTCGCAGGGCCTCGGCCGGCGGCCCGCGCCCCCGCTCAGGCGGTGGTGGCGATCAGCGTGTCGATGTGCGAATCGTTGATCGCTTCGGGCCGGCGGCGGGTGCGGCTGCGCCGGCCGTCGATGGCTACCGCCGAATCGCCGTGCACCGTCACCCGACGCACCACACGCGGCTGGTTGCCGTAGTCGTTGATGGCGAAATGCTGGGTGGCGCGGTTGTCCCAGATCACCACGTCGTCCTGCTGCCAGGCCCAGCGCACCGTGTTTTCGAGGCGCACCACCCGGTTCTGCAGCAGCTCGAAGATGCGGGCCGATTCATTGCTCGACAGGCCGGCGAGCTTCTTCACGAAATGCCCCAGCAGCAGGGCACGTTCGCCGCTGACCGGGTGCACATGCACCACCGGATGCTCGGCTTCGTAGACGGCGGAGACAAACACCTTGTTGTGGTGGTCGAGCCGGGTTTCTTCCAGGTTCACCCGGTCGGCGCCGTAGTCGTAGTCGTTGCTGTGCACCGCCCACAGGTTGTCTGCCAGGGCCTTGAGATGTGGCGGCAGGCGGTCGTAGGCCAGGGCGGTGTTGGCCCATACGGTGTCGCCGCCGTAAGCCGGGATGGTGACGCCGCGCAGGATGGATATCTTGGGAAAGGCATCGACGAAGGTGACGTCGGTGTGCCATGAATCGGCACGGCCGCCGCCCTTCGAAGCATCCAGTTCAAAAAGTTTGGTGCCGTCGGGTGACGGCACCGTGGGATGGGCCACCGTGCGGCCGAACAGGGCGCCGAAGGCCTGGTGCTGTGCGTCGTCCAGATGGCCCTGGCCGCGGAAGAAAAGCACCTTGTGCTTGACCAGCGCGGTTTCGATGTCGGCGATGGCCCCGGCCGACAGGTCGGCGCTCAGTCTGAAGTCCAGCACCTCGCCGCCGAGGCTGCCGGCGACGCGGCGGATGCGCAGGTCGGCGATGCTGTTGTCGATTGCCCCGACGGGCGTTTGTTGATTGGCGGCGGTCATCGGTCTGCTCCTGGATGGTGGCCCGCGTGCGGGCCGGGCTCGATGGCTGCAGTGTCGATTCGAGGCACGCGCAGCGCTGCGACGAATCCGCATAAGGTGCTGCGCTTTCCAGCTATGGCGTCCGCCCATCAAGTGCGGAAAACAAGCATGGAAACTTGTTATCGGTCTATCTGCCGCCGGATCGGGCGCGGAGCTTCTCCTAAGCTCGAAGGCATGGCTTTCGACATCGATATTTCCAATCCCCACCTGCGCAAGGCCGCCGACCTGCGTGAAGCTTTCGGACTCGACGCGGTGGCACGCGACAAGGCCGGCGGACGTCCGCTGGAACCCTTCCGGCTGTTGAAGCAGAGCGGTCTGCTGAACCTGACCATTCCGGCCGAACACGGCGGCGACGGCCAGCCGTGGTCGACCGCACTGCGGGTGGCACGCGAATTCGCCAAGGTCGACGGATCGCTAGGCCACCTGTTCGGTTACCACGGCTCTTCGCAGCACGCCGCCCATGTGCGCGGCAGCCCGCAACAGGCGGCGCGCTGGTACGCAGCTTCGGCGCGTGGTAACTGGTTCTGGGCCAACAATTCGAACTCGGCCGCCCGCAGCCTGACCGGCCGCAAGGTGGGCGATCACTGGATATTGAACGGCCACAAACCCTTCACCTCCGGCAGCCACATCGCCGACCAGCTGCATATCACCTGGGTCGACGAAGACAGCGGCCAGACCATCGACGCCTCCATACCTTCGGACCGCGCCGGCTGGTCGGCGCTGGACGACTGGGACGCCTTCGGCCAGCGGCAGACGGGCAGCGGCACATGCACCTTCCAGGACGTGCGGGTGGAAGACGAAGAGGTTTACCGGCGGACCGGCCCGGCCGATGCGCCGTACCGCACGCTGACACCGTTCATCCAGCAGAGCGTGCTGCTCAATGTGTTCATCGGCACCGCGCAAGGTGCCTTGCTGGCGGCGCGCGACTACACGGTGCACGAGAGCCGGCCCTGGGTGCATTCGGGGGTGGAGCGGCATGTGGACGACCCTTGGGTCAAACGTGTCTACGGCGACCTGTACACCCGCACGCTGGCCGCCACCGCACTGGCCGACCAGGCGCTTGAAGTGCTCGACCGGGTGTGGGCACGGGGCGCCGACCTGACGGCGCAGGAGCGCGGCGAGGCGGCCATACCGCTGGCGGCGGCCAACGCCTTTGCCGGCAATACCGCGCTGGACGTGACCAGCAGGATCTTCGAGGTGACCGGTGCGCGGTCGACCGCCAACGTGCTAGGCCTGGACCGTTTCTGGCGCAACGTTCGAACCCATACGCTGCACAACCCGGAGGAATACAAGACCCGCAACGTGGGCTACTGGTTCCTCACCGGCGAACCGCCGAAACCCGGCAACATCCAGTGAACGGCGGCAGCCGGGGCGGCTAGACTGCGCGCCGTGACGAAACCCGCTCCGCCCGAAGAACCGCTGCCGCAGCCCGGCGAGGGCGATGCGTTCCGGGCGCGCCTGACCTCGAAGGACATCGCCCGGCTGGTGGGTGTTTCGCAGGCGACGGTGTCCAACGCCATCAACCGGCCGCAGCTGGTCGCACCCGCCACCCGCGACGAGATCCTGCGGGTCATGGCGGCTTCGGGCTACAGCGTCAACAGCTCGGCCCGGGCGCTCAAGTCCGGCATCGGCAAGGCGGTCGGTGTGGTGGTGCTGGATGTGGCCAACCCGTTCTGGGGGGAGGTCGTCAAGGGCATCGAGGCGGTGACCGCCAGCGGCCAGATCCCGCTGATCATCGGCAGTTCAAACGAGGACGCCGAAACCGAAAAACGCATTCTCGAAGCCTTCGAATCCCAGGGCGTGCGCGGCATTCTCATCGCGCCGACCCACGCCAACCTGCCGATGCTGCGCCGGCTCCAGGCCAAGGGCATCCAGGTGGTGCTGCTCGACCGCGACGACCCGCAGGGCGAGTTCCCGTCGATGAGCCTGGACCATGCGGCCGGCGCCGGGACGGCGGCACGTTACCTGCTGGAATGCGGCCATCGTTCGATGGCGCTGGTCAACGGCTCGCCACAGATTTCGTGGTGTTCCAGCCGGTCGCACGGTTTCCATTCGGCCTGTGCACAGACACCCGGCGCCACGGTGCATGAATTCAACATGCAGGCCATGACGGTCGCGGAGGGCTTGCGCAGCGTGCCGGGCCTGCTGGCCCTGGAGCCCGTGGTGACAGCGGTCTTCTGCGCCAACGACATGCTGGCGCTGGGGGTGATGAAGGGCCTGCACCAGCACGGCGTCGACGTGCCCGGAGACATGTCGGTGGTGGGTTATGACGACGCCATGTTTTCCGAACTGCTGTCGCCCGGCCTGACCACGGTGCGCCAGGACGCCGCCGCCATCGGCCGCGAGGCCGGCCTGCTGCTGACACAGGCCGACCCCGGTGGGCGGCATGCCGCCTTGCCCCGGCCGCAACTGGTGGTGCGCGGGTCGGCGCGGTCGCTGGTTCAGGCAGCGGCGTCGGCCGGTTCAAATGCGCCGAGCGTGGGCACGGCGGCGATCAGCTGGCGGGTGTAGCCGTCCTGCGGTTGTTGCAGCACCGAAGCCGCCGGACCGTATTCACGCAGTTCGCCGTGGCGCAGCACCGCGACGTCGTGGCTCACCTGCTGGATCACGCCCAGGTCGTGCGAGATGAACAAAAAGGCCGCGCCGGTGTCCCGTTGCAGCGTGGTGATCAGTTCGAGGATCTGTTTTTGCACCGAAACGTCGAGCGCGGAAACCGGTTCGTCCATCACCACCACCTGCGGTTCGTTGGCCAGCGCCCGGGCGATCGCCACCCGCTGGCGCTGCCCGCCGGATAGCGTCAGCGGCCGGCGCTCGGCCAGGGCCGGGTCCAGGCCCACCCTGATCAACCAGTCGGCGATCCGCTGCCGGTGACGTGCGCCGGGTTCCCGGCCGAACCGCATCCAAAGTGCTTCGCCGATGGTGCGGCCGACGGTGTAGCGCGGGTCGAATGCACTCAGCGGGTCCTGGTGCACGAACTGGATCGGCCGGGCGCGGCTGGGTGATGGAGCGGCCGGCAGGTCTTCGGTGTGGACGCGGCCGGTGGTGGCGGTTTCCAGGCCCGCGATGATCCTGGCCAGCGTGGTCTTGCCCGAACCCGATTCACCCACCAGGCCCAGCGTGCGGCCGCGCCGGAGTTCGATGCTCACATCGCCCAGTGCCTTGCGACCGCTGCCGGGCAGCGCACCGAAGGTCTTGCCGATGCCGGTGGCACGCAGGATCACCGGCGCATCGGCGGCGCTTGCAGCGTTGCGGTCGTGATGGCCGCGCGCAGCCTCGAAATGCGGAACGGCGTCGATCAGCGTGCGGGTGTAGCCGTGCTGCGGCCGCCCCAGCACCTGGGCCATCGTGCCGCTTTCGACCACGTCGCCGCGCCGCAGCACCAGCACCCGGTCGGCCAGCCGGGACACCACACCCAGGTCATGGCTGATGAGGATGATGGCGATGCCCTGGCGCTTGAGTTGTGCGAACAGCGCCAGGATTTCCTGCTGGACCGATACGTCCAGTGCGGTGGTCGGTTCGTCGGCGATCAGCACTGGCGGGTTGCCGGCGATGGCGGTGGCGATCAGCGCGCGCTGGCGCAGGCCGCCGGACAGCTGTGCCGGGTATTCGTTGCAGCGGCTGGCGGGGTCGGGCATCTGCGCCTGCGCCAGCAGTTCGAGCGAACGCGATGCGACCTCGCTGCGCGGCGTGCCGCTGGTGGCCAGGATGGCTTCCTTCAGTTCCTGGCCGACGGTGCGCAGCGGGTCGAGCGACACCAGCGCGTCCTGCAGGATGTAGCCGACGGCCCGGCCACGGATGCCACGCCACTGGCGTTCGCCCAGCGATAGCAGGTCGACGCCGTTCAGTCGCAGCGTGTCGGCCCGGATGTGGGCGCTCGGTCCGTTGAGACCGATCAGGCAGCGGGCGGTGACACTTTTGCCCGAGCCCGACTCGCCGACCAGTGCCACACATTCACCGGGCGCCAGGTCGAAGCTCACACCCGACACCGCACGGCGCAGCCCGTCCTTGCCATCGAAGGCCACCTGCAGGTTGCGGACCTTGAGCAGGGGCGTACGGGTCGGTGTATTCATGCGCGGCCTTCAGAACGTTGCTGCAGGTGCCGGCCGAGCAGGGTGGTGCTCATCACGAACAGCGTGATGGCCACGCCGGGGAACACGGCGGCCCACCAGCCCATGGTCAGGAAGTTGCGGGCATTGGTCAGCATGGATCCCCATTCAGGCGCGGGCGGCGGGTTGCCGAGACCCAGAAAACTCAGCGCCGCACCGGCCAGCGTGGCGCTGCCCAGGCCGATGGTGGCAACCACGACCAGCGGCCGCAGTGCGTTGGGAACGATATGCCGCAGCACGAGTTGCGGGCCCTCCAGTCCGAGCGCACGCGCGGCCTCGACATAGGTCGAGCCCCGCACCTGCAGGGTTTCGGCCCGCACGATGCGGGTGTAGTACGGAATGCCGGCAATGCCGATGGCGATGGTGGCGTTGAACACGCCGCTGCCGAACAGCGACACGATGAACACCGCCAGCAGCAGTTCGGGGAAGGCCGCGCCGATGTCGGTGGCCCGCATCACGAGGGTCGGCACATACCGCCGGGTCAGCCCGGCGAGCAGGCCCAGGGCCGTGCCGGCGACCAGCGAGATCGCCACCGCGCCGATGCCCAGGAAGATGGACGGCCGGGCGCCGTGGACGATGCGGGTATAGACGTCGCGGCCGATCTGATCGGTGCCCAGCCAGTGCTGCAGCGAAGGAGGCTTGAGGATCTGAAGACGTTCGGCCGCCAGCGGGTCGCCCGGGGCGAGCAACTGCGGCCACACGGCGGCGGTGAGCAGCAACGTGAAGACGAGCAGGCTCAGGGCGGCGGCGACCGAGGCGGCGCGGGGGCGCCGCCAGCCGAGGACCCGCGGCGCTACATCGACCATCAGGCGCGCATCGGCGGTGAAGGAACCGGGGATATTCATGGTGGTGGCAGCACCGTCTTCAGCCGGTGGTCGATGAGGATGTAGGCGAAGTCGATCAGCGTGTTGACGATCACGAAGGCCAGGGTGCTGACGGTGACCAGGCCGAGCACCAGCGGCATGTCCTGCCGGGTGACGGCGTTGACCAGCAGGCGGCCCAGGCCGGGCCGGCCGAACAGGGTTTCGGTGATGGCCGCGCCGCCGAGCAGCGCGCCGAAAGAGAAACCCAGCATCGTCAGGTAGGGGATGAGTGCATGGCGCAGGCCGTGGCGCAGCTTGACCGCCAGGACGGACAGCCCGCGCGCCCGCGCCGTGGTGATGAAGGGTTGTTCGAGCACGTCTTCCATCGACCGCCGCAACACCTGCGCCAGCGGCGCGGCGGTGGGCAGGGCGATGGTCAGCCCCGGCAATATGAGGGTGCGCAGGTCTCCTGCGTCGAGCAGCGGAAACACATGCCACTGCACCGAGAACACCAGCATCAGCAGGAAACCGATCCAGAACACCGGTGTGGACGCCAGCAGGCGTTCGACGGCGCTGGCGAATGCGCCGGCACGCGGTTGGCCGGCGGTCAGCACACCGGCCGCCAGCGACATCAGCACCGCCAGACCGCTGGCCAACGCAGCCAGCGCCAGGGTCGGGCTTGCCTGTTCGGCAATCAGCCGGGCGACCGGTTGTTCCTGCACGTACGAAATCCCGAGGTCACCGTGCACCAGCCGCGACAGGTACAGCAGGTACTGCACCGGCAGCGGCTGGTCGAGGTGGTATTCGGTGCGGATGGCGGCCAGCACTTCGGCCGTGATCGCCACTGCGTCGTTGCCCGCGCCGGCGATCACGAAGGCCGGATCCACCGGCACCAGGCGCAGTGCGAAGAAGGCGACGGTGATGGCGCCGAACACGGTGAGGACACCGAGCGCGAGCCGCCGTGCCAGGCGAAGGAGGCGGGATTCCACTGCGTGCTGTTCCTGCGGCCGGGGTTTACTTGCCGATCCAGGCGTCGAACAGATAGGGTTGCGGCCAGGCCTTGTCCCATGCCACGCCGTGCACGTTCTTCTGGATGGCGACCAGCCGGGCGCGGGAATACAGCGGCACCGAAGGCGCGTAGTCGGGCAGTATTTCCTGCGCTTCGGCGTAGTACTGCGCCCGGTCTTCCGACTTGCCCGAAGCACGCGCCCTGGCCAGTACGGCATCCAGTTTCGGAATGCTCAGGAAGGACGCGTTCGAACCCACCGTCTTGCCGTCGCTGATGTTGTCGCTGCCGTACAGGCGCCACAGCTGCATGCCGGTGGCTTCCGACTGGAACGAGCCCAGCAGGCCGTAGTTACCGTTGTACAGGCGCTCGGCCAGGTCGGTGACGGGTTGCAGCTGGATGTCGAAACCCAGCTTTTTCGCGTCTATCTGCACCTGCTCCAGCGTGCGCTGGGCCAGCTGGTCGTTATCGGCGTAAGGGATGAACGAACGCAGCCGCTGGCCGCCCCTGGCGCGGAAGCCTTCCGCGTCGCGTTCGGTCCAGCCGGCCCGGTCGAGCAACTGGCCGGCCAGTGCGGTGTCGTAGGTGATCCGGTTCTTCAGGTCCTTGGCGAAGTCCGGTGTGCTGCTGGCCAGGTATTCCTGCGTCGGATAGGCCCCGAAAGTGGCGCTGGCCACGATCTCGGCACGGTTGAGCCCATGCAGCAGGGCCTGGCGCACTTCGAGCTGGTCGAACGGCGGCTTGCGGCTGTTGAGATGCAGGCTGTAGCCGACGCCGGGCAGCAAAAATTCCTGCGTCTGGTAGTCCGCGTCCTTCTTCACCTTGTCCGCGTATTCAGGCGCCACGTAATCGACCACCTGAGCCTCCTTGGTGACCAGCGCGTTGTAGCGGGTCTGGTCTTCCGGCAGGAAAACGTACTTGATGCTGTCCACGTAGGCGACGCCCCGGTGGAACTTCGCCGGTGCCCAGTGGTAGGCGTCGTTGCGAACATAGGTCAGGCTCTGGCCCTTGACCCAGCTGTCGAACTTGAACGGTCCGGTGGCGATCAGTTTCGTGGCCAGCGACTTAGGGTCGTTCTCCAGCTGGTCCTTCGACAGGATGCCGAAGTAGGGCGCCGCGATCAGCGTCAGAAAGCTCGACTCGGGTGTGCCCAGCTTCACCGACAACGTGTATTCGTCCACCACCGTCGCCACCGGTCTGAGTTTTGCAGTGGAGCCGGTCGACTTGTTGGCCGGGTTCAGCACGTAGTCGAAATTGGCCTTCACCGCAGCAGCGTTCAGCGGCGTGCCGTCATGGAAGGTCACGTCCTTGCGCAGATGGAAGACGTACGTGGAAGCGTCGTCCGACACCTCCCATTTTTCTGCGAGCCAGGGTTCGTAGCTGCCGTCGCCGTTGTCCCAGACCAGCGAATCCAGCGCGGGCCGTACCGAATGTGCGCCCGATCCCTGGTCGACCAGGGGATTCAGCTGGGCTGGCTCGGCTCGGATCGCCACCACCAGCTGCCCGCCACGCACCGGCCCGCTGTCGGCCGTCGGGGCCGGCGCAGCGTCTTTTTTGGAGCAGGCAGCCAGCGCCACGGCCAGTGCAACCGCGCCTGCCACTGCTACCAGACTTTTCGCTTTGTGGTGGCGGAGTTCTTTAGATGAAATTTGGCGGTGCATATAGCGAATTTATTCGTATCAATCCTTGAAGCCAAAAGTATCATCCATATCAAATCAACCTGTTATTACCTTTCTGTATATGAAGATGATTTTCTGCATGGCGGTGTTTTCATGACCGCCGCGCTGCCTTCTAACGGCGGTGCGTTTGCCGACCTGGATGCCCGCTCCATCGGTTTCGGCCGCCATGCCGACGCCATAGACACCGTGCTGAAAGACATCGCCGACCAGGCCGTCACGCGTGACCGCCAAGGTGGATCACTGGCGGACGACCTTCGCAGGCTGGCCCGGCTCGGCGTGACCGCGGCCCGCTTGCCGGTGGTTTCGGGCGGATCGGGCTTTCGTTATTCGCAGATGGTCGATCTGCTGATCGCCCTGGCTCGGGCGGATTCGAGCGTGGCGCAAAGCCTGCGTTCGCATCTGCTGGTGGTGGAACACCTGGTGCAGGTGCCCACGCCGCCCGGCAGCGCATTCGCCATCGGCGAGATCGCGCGGGGCAGCATCTTCGGCAGCGCCACCACCGAAATCGGGGCCGTTGCGGTGGGTGCGGTCGAAACCACCGTGCGGCCCGATGACCGCGGAGGGTTGCGCCTGAACGGCTCCAAGTTCTATACGACCGGCGCCGGATACGCGGACTGGGTCAACGTGCTGGCATCCGACACCACCGGCGCGCATGTCATCGCCACCGTGGCGCGCGACGCGGCCGGCGTGGCGGTGGTCGACGACTGGGACGGGGTCGGCCAGCGGCTCACCATGAGCGGCACCATGACCTTCACCGATGTGGCGGTGGACGCGACCCGGGTGCGCCAGCGCGCCCAGTCGGAAGACACGCCTTCCGGCCGGCACGACGCCATGGCACAGCTCACCCACCTGGCCACGCTCACCGGCATCGCCATCCGCGCGTTCGACGACGCCACCGCCTGGCTGCGTGGCCGCAAGCGGCATTTCAGCCATGCGGCCGCGACAGTCCCGGCGAACGACCCGCTGGTGCAGGAAATGGTGGGGCGTCTGTCGGCGGTGGCCGGCACCGCACTGCAGGCGGTGCGCTCCGCCGCCCGGCTACTGGAATCGCCGCGCGAGGGCGCGCGGGGCGACCCGTTCGCCGATGCGCATCGCACGGTGACCCAGCTGCAGGTGATCCTGCCCAGCCTGGTGATGGACGCCGCGCAGTCGCTGTTCGACATCGGCGGTGGTTCGATGGTGGTCGCCAGCAGGGGGTTCGACCGCCACTGGCGCAATGCGCGCACCCTGTCGTCCCACAACCCGTCGCCGCAGAAGGCCCGGGTGCTGGGAGACGAGGCCCTGAACGGTGTGCCGCTGCCGGACATCTGGTACGCCGGCACGGCAGCCGGGCCGTCGTCCGTGCCGTTGCGGCAGGAAGCGCTGACCCGATGAGCAGGTTCATCCTCAACGCCAACGTGTACGACTTCGGTGCCGATGCGGGCGCCTGGCGTGCACCCGGTACCGGCCCCTTGGACAACCTGAGCGAGACGTTCTGGCGCAACGTGGCCCGCACCGCCGAAGACGGCGGCATCGACGGCATCTTCCTGGCCGACGGCCCCGGCCTGTCGGCCAATCCGGCGATCCGCCCGATGCGGATGGTCGAACCGCTGGCCACGCTGGCGGTAGTGCTGTCCGAAACCACCCGCCTGGGCGTCATCGCCACCGTGTCCACCGGTTCCAACGATCCGCTGGAACTGGCGGGCCGGCTGCTCGACTACAACCTGCTGTCGCAAGGGCGCTTCGGCTGGAACGTGGTGACCGGCCTGCCGCAGTTGTCGGCGCAGGACTTCCAGGCGGCCAAGGCTCCGGAACGGGACAACCGTTATGCCCGTGCCACCGAATTCCTGGAGGTCTATCGCGCTTATCTCGATGCGGTCCGCGGGCAGCACGACTTTCATCACGACGGAGCCGAATTCCGATATTCGGTCGGACGCGACGACCTTCCGACGGATGGAGCCGCCGCCCGTTTCACCGCGCAGGCCACGCCGCTCATCGTGCAGGCCGGCGGTTCGGAACAGGGTCGTCGGCTCGCGGCCGGCAGTGCCGACGCGGTGTTTTCGGCGGAAACGGTGTTCGAGGTCGCCCGCAAGAACCGCACCGAGCTGCACGACATGGCCCGCGCTCTGGGCCGCCGGCCGCCGGTCGTGCTGCCGGGTGTGCATCTGGTCATCGGTTCGACCGAGGCGGAGGCCGAGGCACGTTTCCAGCTGGTGCACCAGCTCGGGCCGAAGGACTATGTTTTGCGCCGATTCGCCAGCCTGCTGGATGTCGATGCGGCCATGCTGGACCTGGACGCGCCGGCTTCCGCGCTGGACCGGCTGGCCGGCTCGACGGAACGCGGCTCGGCCGGTTTCCGCAAGTCGATCACCGCCTATGGCGTTGCCAACGGCCTGAGCATCGGCCAGCTGGTGCGGCATTTCTCGGGTTTCGGCCACCAGTTCTTCGTCGGCACGCCGGAGCAGTTCGCGGTGGTGGTCGAGCGCTGGTACCGGGGCGGCGCGGCCGATGGTTTCAACCTGCTCTTCGATGCAAACCCGCTGGGCCTGAAGGAGTTCGTCGATCAGGTGGTGCCGGTGCTGCGTCGCAAGGGTCTGGTGCCGCCGGAACCCGGAGCCGCTGCTCACGCATCAGTCCTTCCGTTCGCCCGTCGCATCCAGGAGTTGCCCTTATGACCGTCCACACCATTCTGGATATTTCTGGCAATGCGCTGGAGGCACTGACGGTCGAACTGGCGGCAGGCGGCGAAAGGGCTGCCGCCGTTGGCCGGGCGCTCGACCGGGTGCCGGTCGCGGCGTTTTCCATCGGCCTGGGCACGCCGCCCGGGCGGGTGCGTGACCGCACCGTGCTGGCGTCTTTCCTGCTGGCTGCGACCCGCATCAGCCGGGTCGTGGTGGCGGTCGACCCTGCCAGCCAGCATCCGGTCAACCTGGCGCGCACGGCGTCCACGCTGAGTGCCATTCACCGCGCTCGCATCGGGCTGGGGGTGTGGGCGGATGCATCCGCTGCGGGCTGGTTCCGGCCGCCCGGGGAGGCCGGTGTCGCCGTCGCTGCGGATTACCTTCGGCTGGTGTCTTCGTTGTGGGATTCCTGGCCGCTGGAAGCGATGGCGAGCGATGCGCAGGCGGAATGGTTCGTGGATGCATCGCGTATCTCGCGCGTTGTCGACACGGCATATCCGCGCATCGGCGGCCCGTTGACCCTGCCGACCGACGGTGCCTCGAAGCCGCCCCTGCTGCTGGTGCATCGCGAGCCGTGCATTTCCGTCGCTGCCCCGGGTGTCGACATCGAACTGTCGCCTGTTGCTGGCGACGGTCGGCAATTTTCCGGCAACGATGCGCGGCTGGTACTGGGTACGGACGGGCTCGATGCCCTGCTGGCCTGGACGGGCGAGGTCCCGGGCGGACCCATCCGGGCTGCGCTGGGGTTGGGTGTCAGCGCGGTGGCGGCCGGTCAGGTCGAGCCTGTTTTTGCCGATGCGGATGCCGCCTCGCACGTGGGCTGATCGAGCCTTCGGTCGCGGCGCGCCTCAGTGCCGCCGTTCGCCTGTTTCCCGAGGCAGCTCGCCGAACCGTTTGCGGTAGTAGGCAGAGAACCGGCCGAGGTGGCCGAACCCGTATTCCAGAGCGGTCTCGGTGACGTTGCAGCCGCCGGCCTGCAGGCGCGCGCGGGCGGCATCGAGCCGCATGCCGCGCAGCAGGTCCATCGGCGAGGTGCCCCGGAACCGCTGGCACAGGACCCCCAGTGTCCGCACGCCGACACCGGCGGCCTGGGCCAGGTCGAGCAGGGCGATCGGTGCGGCCAGGCGGCGCCGCATGTAATGCTCCATCGCCTCGATACGTTGTTCGCCGGGGCCGCTTTCGATCGGTTCGACGGTGGTGTCGAGGACCGTCGGTTCGAAGCCGTGCTGCGTCTGCAGGAACAGCGCCACGTTCTGCTCGAAATGGTCCACCCATGCGGCATGCGCCGGGCTGCCGTTCTGCAGCGCGGTGGTCAGCACCATCGACTGCATCATCAACCGCCACTGCGCCTCGGAATGCGTGGGCATCAGCGCGGCGGCGGGCAGAACTGGCAGCTGGCCGCCGTGGCCGAGCAAGGCGTGCGGCACCTTCAGGATGAATTGCTCCGACCCCTGCTGCCACAACATGCGGATATTGCGGCGCGGCGCGATGAGTGCGGTCCGGCCTTCGGGGATGTGGATGCGCTGGCCGTCCGCTTCGACTTCCGCGGCACCGCGCAGCGACATGTGCACCAGCACGAAATCGTCGAAAGCGCGCGGGCGCACCTCCACCTCGGCGCCGTAACGCAGGGTGAACATGCTGGTTTGCCGAAGGCTGGCCTTGTGCATGGCCGTGTCCACACGGCCGTGCCGCCAGACCAGGTCGTGGTCGGAAAGTTCACGCGATACGTGGTCGTGCGACTCCACTGCGGCGTCCGACCGGAAAACGCAGTGGCGATAGAGCGGGCTGAGGTCCAGCGCCGGAGGAGCGCTCAAGAGATCTGGCACGTTGTTCATCGATGGGGATTTTTGGCCCGACTGTGCACACGAATGGGTGCCTGCAGACCTGTCGTCAACCCTAAGCAGTAAACATGCCATCGCCTGCCACGAATGCACGGGTACCAACGGACCAAGGCGGTAATCTGACAAATGCTGTGTCGGGACGCATAGTCGGAGATCCGCACCCGAGAGAGATGATGGTTATGTCCGGCGCGACCGAGAGATTATGTGCATTGCAGGTATTACGGGCGATGGCCGCCGGTGTGGTGATATTTTCACATGCACAGGATACTTATGGCACCAAGGTCGCCGCCGCCTGGTCGCCATTATCTTCGTTCGCACTCGGTGATCTGGGAGTCAAGCTGTTCTTCTGCATCAGCGGATTCATGATCTTCAGTGCCGGTCGGCGGATGCCGTCAGGCGTGGGTTCCATGGCGGAATTCGCCTGGCGGCGGGTGGTGCGGGTAGTTCCCCTGTATTGGACGGTGACCTTTATCTACGCCGCAAAACTGGCGTGCCAGGGCGATCCGCCGACCGGCGGCGAATTGACCTCGTCGCTTTTCTTCATCGCACATAATGAATATGTCATTCGTCCGATTCTCGGTGTCGGCTGGACACTGAATTTCGAGATGTTCTTTTATGCGGTGTTTGCCGTGTCCCTGTTGTTCGATCGGAACATGCGGGGATTATGGGTGGCGGCCTGTTTCGGACTCATGTTCCTGTTGAAGTGGCAAGGCCTGACCGCACCGGCCGGTTCGCCACCCGTCGGCTCGGTGCCGGCCGGTTATCTGTATCTGCTGACCGATATCTGCCTCGTCTATTTCCTGATCGGCATGCTGCTGGCCTGGGCCCGGCCGCGCTGCATGCGCTGGATCGTGGCGGCCGGCATCTCGTCCGGTGGGGCACTGGGGCTGGCGGCAGGTGCGTTTTTCGCCTATTTGGTGATGTTGGCCCTGGCGCCCTGGCTGGGTTGGCTGGCGTGGTCGCCCGGAACATACGAGCCGGTTCTGGCGACGGTCGTCATGCTCGTCGTGGGTGCCTGCCTTCTCGAAACCAAGACCGGCGACCAGTCGGAAAGCCAGGTGTTCCGTGTGCTGCAACTGGCGGGTGACGCGTCGTACAGCAGCTACCTCACCCACGGATTCGTCATGGGACCGGCCGCGCGGCTGGTGGCCTTGCTCGGCATGAGCCTGCCGGTGGGCATGTTTTCGATGGCGATGCTGGTGGCTTGCACCGCGGTAGGCCTGCTGGTCCACCACGTGTTCGAAAAACCGTTGCTGAAGCGCTTCCGCACGCCGCCGTGGCCGGTTTTGCCGGCAAGTCCGGCGATTCAGCCGCCCAAGCGTTCCAGCAGTTCCGGAAGGTGAACCGACGCCAGCCAGGTGCAGACCACCAGGGCCGCACCGGCCGCTACCATGCCAGCGTAATGCGCGAACGATGGTGACGGGCCAACCGTGAGGTCTCCCCAGTCATCCATGCGTTGCTCGTCGTTCCTGTCTTGGTCGGCGAAGGGTGGATGCGAGGGCCGGGCTTTGTTTGCCTGCGGCAGCACGATGCGCTGGCGGGGTTCCTTGGCGGCGGCCAGCATGGCCAGGCCAGGGTGCTCCGGGCCCTTGAGCTGATCGGCCAGGACCGAATCCTCGAAATCCTGACGGGCCCGTACGCGGTGACGGGTGGGTTGCGGGGGCGGCAGCGAATCGCGCCAGCGGAGTGCAGTCATGTGCTGCATTCTCGTAAGGCGCGGCATGCTGCCCCTGGGGAAAACCGACCGTCGGCCTGTAGGAAAAAGCCGATGGTAGTGGGCGCTCGACAGCGTCAGCGTAACCGTCTGGCCGCCATGCGGCGCACCATCGCGGTGAACCATTTTTCGGCGAAGTCATGGCCGGCGATCAGTTGCTGGGTCAGGTCCGCACACTTTCGGCCGATGGCTTCCGGCAGGGCCACGTTGTCGCCTGCCATCGACAGGGCCTGGCATTGGATCTCGGCTGCACGCTGGACGGTCCACAGCAAAAAGAAGGTGCGCGCCACATTCGATTCGCACACCGCCACGCCGTGGTTGCGCAGCACCAGGATGTGTTTGTCGCCCAGACTGACCAGCATGCGTTGCTTCTCGTCTTCGAACAGGGTGATGCCCTCGAAGGTGTGGTACCCGATGCGGCCGGTCAGCTGCGCACCGTAGAAGTCGTCGTGTCCGAAACCCGCGCGTTTCAGGGCGATGGCCGAGATGGGCGTGGTGTGGGTGTGCACCACGCAATGGGCGTCGTGGCGTGCGCCGTGGATGGCGCTGTGCAGTGCGAAACCGGCCGGATTGGCGGGGTAGGGCGATGGTTCGACCAGCGCGCCCTGAAGGTCGACCTTCAGCAGGTTGGCGGCTGTCACCTCGTCGTAGTTCAGGCCGAAGGGGTTGACCAGGTAGTGACCTTCTTCACCGGGCAACCGTACCGAGATGTGGTTGAAGATCGTCTCTGTCCAGCCGAAATGGTCGATCAGGTGGTAGCCGTCGGCCAGCTGGCAGCGCAGCGCCCATTCGGTTTCGGAGCAGCCGGCGGGGCGGAGTTCGTCGGATGTGGCGAGGGTGTTCATGGCGGGCTCCATAAAAGGGTTCAGGCCGCGACGGCTGCGGCTGTTCTGGCATGTTCGCGGGTGCGTGCAAGCATCTCGCGGGTGGCGCTCATCGGAAGGTCGTACAGCGCGGCGATCTCGACCACCGCATCGCCGATCGCCGCAAGTTCCAGCGGCCGGCCGCGTTCGAAGTCCTGCAGCATCGAGGTGCGGATCGGCCCCATGGCAGTGCCCAGCGCCAGGAATTCGATGGGATCGATGGTCATGCGGGCGCCGTGGCAGGCGGCGGCGAGCATGGCTTCGAGCATGACGGCACGCACCGTGGGCAGCAGGTCGGCCCGGCTGTAGATCTGGTCCAGCGTGGCCCGTGTGGTCACCGACAGCGGGTTGCTGGTGAGGTTGGCGATGATCTTGGTCCAGAGCTTGTCGCGCAGACGGTCGATGACGCGGCCCTCGATGCCGGCGGCGGTGAGCAGTCCGGCCAGTGCCAGCAGGCGCGGGCTGCTGCCGTTGCCGGGCTCGCCGAGCATGATGAGATGCGGGTTGCGGGCCACCGCGCGTCCGGGCTCGGGTGACTCGGCGGTGATGAAGGTGACCGCACCGATGACCTGGTCCAGTGGCAGGTGGCGGCCGATGCTGCCGCCGGGGTCGACCGTCTCGACGGTGCGACCCTGGAAACGCCCGCCTTCGCGGTGGAAGTACCAGAAGGGCACTCCGTTGGTGGTCGGCACGATGAGGGTTTCGGGGCCGACCAACGGTGCGACCCGGGCGGCCAGCGTCGGCAGGTCCTGCGATTTGCAGCAAAGGAAAATGATGTCCTGCACACCGAAGGACGGCTGGTCGTCGGCGGTGACGCCTGCCGAAACGCTGCCGCCCAGGTCTTCCAGCCGCGCACCGTGACGACGCAGCGCCTGCAGCGTGGCGCCACGCGCCAGCACGCTGACGACGTGTCCGTCATGGGCCAGCCGTGCGGCCAGGGTAGAGCCGATGGCGCCTGCGCCGGCGATCGCGATGCGGCTCATGCCGGTGCACCCAGCCGGTGGTAGGCGCGGTTGAAATACGCCAGTCCGTGGGATTCCTGACCGCCGAGGCGCACCGAGCGCAGTTCGGCAAAAAAGATGCTGTGCGACCCGACATCGTGGATCTGGGTGATGTCGCCGTCGAAGTTGACCAGCGCGCCCTCGAGTGCCGGCGCGCCGGTTTCCAGCACCTGCCACGGCGCCTTGGCAAAACGCTGGTCCATCGTCACCTCGCGGTTGGCGAACAGGGCCGAAACATCCTGCTGGTCACCGGCCAGCACATTGACGCAAAGCCGTCGGTTCTCGACGAAGAAACGGTGGGCGAAGGAGTTGCGGTTCATGCACACCAGCAGTGTCGGCGGGGTGTCGGTCACGCTGCACACGGCGGAGGCGGTGAAACCCGCGAGCCCGGCCGCGCCATCGGTGGTGATGACGTTCACGGCGCCGGCCAGCAGGGCCATGCCGTTGCGAAAGTCGGTGGTGGAAATCATGTCGGCGTCCTTCCGGTGGCGGTTCAGATATCCAGCACGAGCCGTGCCGACCTGGCCCGCGAACAGCAGGTCATGATCTGGTCGTTGTCGGCCTTTTCCTCGTCGGTCAGGTAGACGTCCCGGTGGTCGCATTCGCCTTCCAGCACGGTGCAGACGCAGGTGCCGCAGACACCTTCCTCGCAGGAGACGTCGACCTTGATGCCGATGGTCTTCAGCGCCGCGACGATGCTCTGGCCGGCCGCCACCTGCACCGTTTTGCCGCTGGCCTTGGCGACCACTTCGAAGCCGGCGCCGCTGGTGTCGATGTCGGCGCTGAAGTATTCGCGGTGGATCTGTCCGGCGGGCAGGCCGGCCTTTTCGCCGGTGGCGATCACCCAGTCCATGAAACCCGACGGGCCGCAGGTGTAGAGATGGGTTCCGGCGGTGCCGGCGGCTGCCAGCAATGTCGGCAGCTGCAGTTTTCCTGCCTCGCCGGCATCGTCGAAATGCAGGTGCACGCTGGCGGCGAAAGGCGCGGCGGCCAGTTCGTCCAGGAAGGCGCTGCTGGCGGCCGAGCGGGCGCAGTAATGCAGCTCGAAGGACTTGCCTGCCGCATTGAGGGCATAGGCCATGGCGATCATCGGCGTGATGCCGATGCCGCCGCCCACCAGTACGCTGTGTTGCGCGTCGGCGGCCAGCGGAAAGTGGTTGCGTGGTGCGCCGATGGTGATCAGCGCGCCTTCGTTCAGCGTGTCGAAAACCGCGAGCGAGCCGCCGCGCGACGCCGGGTCGCGCAGCACGCCCAGCCGATAGCGGCCGGTCTCGGCCGGGTCGCCGCACAACGAATACTGGCGCACCAGTTCGGGCGTGAGGTGCAGGTCGATGTGCGCACCGGCCTCGAAGGCGGGCAGGGCGCTGCCGTCGGCGCTCTGCAGGTCCAGCACCACGGTGGCGCCGCCCTGAACGCTGCGGTTGCGGACGACGACTCGGTGTGTTTCAGTGGTCATTTCAAAACCCTCAGCGCATGAAGATGCCGCCGTTGACGTCCCACGCGGCTCCGGTGCAGGAATCGGCTTCGGGCGACGCCAGCTGGACGACCTGGGAGGCGATGAACCTGGGGTTGCCCAGGCGCTGTACGGGGATCATCGCGACCAGCTTTTCGAGCCGCTCGGCCGGCACGGCGGCGCGCACCGACGGCAGGTCGAGCGGGCCGGGCGCCATCGCGTTGACCGTGACACCGGAGGGCGCCAGTTCGCGCGCGAAGATCTTGGTCAGGGTGAGGATGCCGGCCTTGGACGAAGCGTAATGCGCGCCGGAAGCCGTGCCGCCGTTCTGTCCGGCCAGCGACGCGATGTTGACCAGCCGGCCGTAGCCGGCCGCCGCCATGCGGGCACCGAAAACCTGGCAGCCCAGGAAGGTGCCGCGCAGGTTGATGCGCAGCACGTCCTCGAACTCTTCCGGGCTGATCTGCATGACCGGTGTGGTCAGCGTCACCGCGGCGTTGTTGACAGCCACCTGCAGCCGGCCCCAGCGGGCTTCGACTGCATCGGCGGCGGCTTCGAAGGCGGCCTTCGAGACGACGTCCAGCGCCAGGCCGAAGGCGGTGGCGCCGCTGGCGTCGAGCTTGGAGGCCGCAGCCTCTGCGGCCGCGCCGTCGCGGTCGGTGATGGCCACGCGGTAACCGGCGCCGTGCAGCGCTTCGGCGATGCAAAGGCCCAGCCCGCTGGCGGCGCCGGTGACCAGGGCGTTTTGTCGATCTGCCATGGCGGTCATCAAAGGATGTAGCCGACAGCGGTCAGCGTGTCGGTGGAGTTGATCAGCTGCACGATCTTTCGCTGGATGCGGAAGCTGTCGCCATCGCGTTGCAGCTCGTAGGTGACGTCGGAGGTGTGCTGGCGAAAGCGATCCTTGCGGAACTCGCGCAGGTCCTGGGCGCAGCGCACGGTGACCCGGTCGCCGTCTTCGGACAGCAGGCGCAAACGCGAAACGCTGCGCACCGTGCGGGCGACCGGGGCGGACGAAATGGCCTCGCCGCCGACCAGCCGGGCCACGCGTTTTTCGCGCATTTGGCGGTCGTCGTAGGCGTAGTTGAGGGTGTTTTCGAAGTCGGTTTCCTTCGGGTCGATCGGGATCACGTAGACGCCGTCGGGCGCCCAGAGCTTCAGCCAGTCGTCGTACTCGGTGTGGTCGAGCATGTCGCTTTCGGCCCAGATGAAGGCGGCGGCTTTGTGGAGCAGGTCGATGTTCATGTTGTTGGCTCTTTCCCGAATCACGCGGTCATCATCTTTTTCCACTGCCGATATGCAGCGCGCATGCCGGTCTCGGCACTCACATCGCCGGCCACGCCGTCCTCGGTCTTCTTCTCGAGCGGCATGCCGCGGTTGAGCAGCACCCACAGGTCACGACCGGCCCTGGCGCCGGCCTGCACCCGTTCCCAGGCTTCGGAATCGTCCGGCGTGCCGAAACCCATGGGGCCCTGGAAATGCTCGTGCATGCGCAGCCGGGCACGGTTGCCTTCGGCAGGTCCGCCGTCCATCAGGATCACCGAATGGTGGATCTCGGTCTCGTCGACGGAAACCGGCTGCAGCACCCGGAAGAAAGCCATGGAGCAGGCGATGTTGGGGAACAGGTTCAGGTTGAAACCCGACCCTCCGACGGCACGCACGATCTTGCGGACCTTGGTTTCATCGTGGCCCTCGTCGCGCAGCTGTTGGGCGAGTTCCTCGTATTTGGTGGGGATGTCCTTGTCGAGGTCGGCGTCGAGGTCGATCAGCTCCGGGATCATCACCATCACGCTGTGGCCGTTGCCGAGGTCTTCGACGAAACCCTTGCCGGTGACGAAGTCGAGCATCTCTTCGGTCTGCTTGTCGACCGAGTGCAGAAAGCTGCGATGCACCAGCGGGAAGTGATAGGCGTCGGTCGTGTTTTCCAGCTGGATCTTCCAGTTGCCGGGGAACTTGAAGCGGTGTTCACCACCGACCTTGACCGGAAAACCGCCGCCCTGCTTCATGAACAGGTCCATCCATTTCTTCGCCGGGCCGAGATAGTCGGCCAGCGGTTCGATGTCGTCCTTGAACGTTGCGAAGACCATGCCGGCGTATTCCTCGACCCGCAGGTTGACCAGCGGCAGTTCGGCCTTGTCGAGGATGTCGCCATAGCTCTCGGGGTGCGGTACGCCGCGCAGGGAACCGTCGAGCGCATAGCTCCAGCCGTGGTACGGGCAGACGAAAGTGTTGGCCTTGCCCTTCTTGTGTTCGCACACCGTGGCTGCGCGGTGGCGGCAGCGGTTGAGCAGCACCCGCACCTGTTTCTTGCGGTCGCGCACCACGATGACCGGCTCCTTGCCCACCCAGTGGGTCTTGTAGCTGCCGACGTCCGGCACCTCGCTCACATGCGCCACCCAGACCCAGGTGTTGCGGAAGATCTTTTCCATCTCGTCATCGAAGATGGCCGCGTCGTTGTAGAGCGAGGTGTGGACCTTATCGTCCCGCACCAGGTCGGCGACGGGCACGTTCGGGCGATGGAAATGGAGGGTTTGGGCGGGTGCGTTCATGGCGGGCCTCGTGGGGAAGATTCGGATTCGGAATCAGGATGTCTGGTCGGCGTTGCCGGAGTTGTCGAAACGGCCGGGCACGGGCAGCGGTGCCGTGTCGTTCCAGGGGCCGGTGGGGCGGCTGAACAGGTTCTCGGTCTGGAAAAGGGCGATGCGCCAGGTGCCTTCTTCTTCCCGCAGTTTCAGCGTCAGCCGGGCGGCATTGAGATGCGACTCGGCGCTGGCGAATGTGGACGTCTGCAGCATCACCCAGCTGGCGTCGGCGCTCAGTGCATCGGCCGCGACGGCGATGGTTTCGGAACACAGAAAGTGCACGTTCAGCGCGAAGTGCGGCGGGCTGCACATATAGGTCTGGAACATGGCGGCGATGGCTTGGCGGCCGCGGTAGCCGCCGAAGCTGCCGGCGTAACGCGCACCCCGGCCTTCCCAGGTGGCGTCCGCAGTGAACAGGCCGGCCAGTTCATCCAGCGGGGTGGCCGAGTCGAGCCGGTCGCACAGCGCCATGTAGCGGGTGACGCAGGCGCGGATCAGGCCTTCGGCCTGCAGGCGGCGCAGCTGCAGTTCCAGCGCGGCGATCTTCTGGTCTTGCGTCATCGCCAGGCTCACGCTGCGTATGCAGGAATCGTCAGTTCGCGGCCGACACGCGCTTCGACCTTGGCGTATTTCCAGAGCTTGTAGGTGCCGTCGCCGACCGGGGTGGTGCGAAACAGGTTGCAGGCGGCGTGCACGCTGTCCAGGTCAGGGCAGTCGGCCAGCACATAGGTGGTCCAGGGCCAGCTGTCCGACGGGCCGACCATCGAGCGGTCGTCGTCCATGTTGCCGATGACGGTCACGCCCGGGAGGGCGGCGATGCCCTGCATCATCTGCACGAAGGCGGTCCAGACGTCCTTCATCTCCGCTTGCGTGGAGTCGAAGAAGTTCTGGTTGATGCCGATGCAGAACAGGGTGCGCAGGGGCGGCTTCTTATCGGTGGTCATGGGTGTGTTTCCTTGGTGATTTGTTTACAGATAACCGGGCAGGGGCTTCAAGCCGAACAGCATCGCGCCTGCGTTTTGATAGGTGATGTCGCCCATGAAGGCATGCTGGGTCACCACCAGGCTGTCCTGCACCTGGGTGGCCAGGGCGCAGTCGCGGCGGATGCCGGTCATGCCCGCCAGCATCTGGATGGAACGGGTCACTTCGGCGCCGGTGCGGGTGGCGTGGGTCGAAGAAAGCCGCAGCATGCTGACCTGGTCCGGTGTGGGTGCGCCGCCAGCGATCAGCACGTTCCATACCTCGTCCATGGCTTCGTAGAAAAAAGCTCGGGCGGCGCGCAGCTGGGCTTCGCAACGGGCGATTTCCATCTGAACCTGCGGCCGGTCGGCGGTGCGCGGTGCGCCGGTGATGCTGATGCGGCCGGTGGCCAGGCCTTTCAGTTCCTCGATGGCACCGCGCGCGATGCCCAGCGAAACCACGCTCAGCACCTGGGTGGCGAAAGACAGGCTGGGGTAACGGAAGATGGGTGCGTCCATCTGCGCCGGGCTGCCGCGCACGAAGGTCCATTCTTCCGGCACCAGCACCTTGTCCACCACCAGGTCGTGGCTGCCGGTGCCGGCCAGTCCGATCACGTCCCAGTTGGGTTTGACGGTAGCCCTGGCACGCGGCATGACGGCCATGCGTGGCAGGGGCTGGCCTTCGCCGCCGGCCGGCATGATGCCGACGCCGACCACGGTGGCGCCCATGCAGCCGCTAGAGAAACTCCAGCGGCCGGATACCTCGAAACCACCCTCGACACGCGGCACCGACTGCGGCGGAAAGATGCCGCCGGCAAACACCACGTCCGGGCCGTCCGCATAGATCTTGCGCAGGGTCTCCGGCGGCAGCGACGCCAGGTAGGTGACACCCATACCGAAGCTGGCAACCCAGCCGGCCGAGCCGTCCGCCTGCGAGATGCGTTCGACCAGTTCGCAGAACTGGCGCGGCGACTTCTCTTCGCCGCCGAGCGACCTGGGCACCAGCGCGCGGTACACGCCGTGGGCCTTGAAGCTGTCGATCACGTCCTGCGAGATGAACTGCTGTTCGCCGAACTCGTGGCGACGGGCACGGATGTCGGCCAGCAGTTCTTCGAAGGACGGCCTCGCGGCGGCCATGGGCGCGGTAGCGGGCGCTTCGTCGGCGGTTTCGGCAGTCGCGGATTGGAGGGTCAGCATCGGTTTCTCCGGCAGTAATTACCCAATAAGGTAGCCGACTTTTACGTGAACAGTCAACTAAATACGCTGCCCAAAACAGTCGAGTTATTTGGGTGCGTCCACCGATGGCAAAAGCACCAAACCGGAGCCACGCGCACCAGTTTGGTAGGGGAAAACACCGAAAAAACAAAATTCGGGGGCGGGTGAAGCCGTAGGACTTTCTCCATGAAATCCCTAGGATTAACGCTTGAATTCGCGACTAGTATCGCGGCCACTGTTTGGTGGAAAAACGTGAACGTGGCACGAATTCTGCTGACGGCTCCCACAGACCGTCCCCTACGATGCGGTCCCCAAATCTGTTTTTTCTTCGAGGTCTTTTCATGTCACTGAAACGCATGCTCCCCGTGGTCTTCGCCGCTGCCCTCTGCGCCTCGGGCCTGGCCCATGCCCAGATCAAGATCGGTGTGGTGTCTTCGTCCAGCGGCCCGGTGGCGCTGGTGGGCATTCCACAGAAGAACACCGTGGCGCTGCTGCCGAAGGAAGTGGCCGGCCAGAAGATCGAATACTTCTCGCTGGACGACGCATCGGACCCGACCGCCACCGTGTCGGCGGTCAAGAAACTGATCAACGAAGACAAGATCGACGCGCTGATCGGGCCCAGCGGCTCGCCCAATGCGATGGGCGTGATCCAGTTCATCGCCGAAGCCGGCGTGCCCATGCTGGCACCCGTCGGCACTGCGGCCGTGGTGCTGCCGATGACCGATCAGAAGAAGTGGGTCTTCAAGACCACGCAGAACGACGATCTGATCGCCACCGCGCTGGTCGACCACATGAAGGCGACCGGCGTGAAGAGCGTCAGCCTGATCGGCACCGCCGATCCGTACGGCGAAAACTGGGCCAGGGTGATGGGCGGCCTGCTGTCCGCCGCCGGCATCAAGCTGGCGTCTTCGGAGTCCTTCCAGCGCCGCGACACATCGTTGACGGCGCAATCTCTGAAGACCATCGCCGCACGCCCCGACGCAGTGCTGATCGCAGCGCCGGGCAGCTCGGCCGTGCTGCCGCAGACCACGCTGTTCGACCAGGGCTACAAGGGGAAGGTCTATCAGACGCACGGCGCCGCGCTCGACGAATTCCTGAAGCTGGGCGGCAAGAAGGTCGAAGGCACCATCATGGCCGCCAGCGGCATGCTGGTGCTGGATGAAATCCCGGCCAGTAACCCGACCAAGGCCATCGCTTCGAAGTACATCGCCGACTACGAAAAGATGTACGGCAGCAAACCCGCGACCTTCGGCGCCAACGTGTACGACGCCGGCATGCTGCTGCAGGCCGCCATTCCCGCCGCGCTGAAGAAGGGCAAGCCGGGCACGCCCGAATTCCGCGCCGGCCTGCGTGATGCGGTGGAGCAGACCAAAGAGCTGGCCGCCACGCAGGGCGTCTACAACATGACGGCCGCCGATCACAGCGGTTTCGACAAACGCGGCCGCGAACTCATCACCGTCAAGAACGGCGGCTGGGCGCTGCTCAAGTAAGAAGAAGAACGCATGGATCTGCAAATTGTTCTGCTGCTGGGCCAGGACGGACTGACGAGCGGCGCCATCTACGCGCTGCTGGCCCTGTCCATCGTCCTGGTCTTCAGCATCACACGGGTGCTGCTGGTGCCGCAGGGTGAATTCGTCACCTTCGGCGCCATGGCCATGGCCGGCATGCAGGCGGGCAAACCCGCCGTGCTGGCCTGGCTGCTGCTGGGGCTCGCCGTGCTGCGGGCGCTGGCCGCGCTGCCCTCGGTGTGGCGCAGCCGCCGGCCGCCGGCGCGGGGCGTGTGGGGCATGCTGGCCTATGCGGTCGCCTTGCTGATGGTGATGAGGTCGCTGCCGCTGCAGAGCTTGCCGATGACGGTGCAGGGCCTGCTGACGCTGGCGCTGATCGTGCCGATGGGGCCGTTGCTGTATGACATCTGCTTCAAGCCGATCGCATCCGCCCACGCCCTGGTGTTGCTGATCGTGTCGATCGCGCTGCACGGCGTGCTGGTGGGCCTGTCGCTGCTGATGTTCGGCGCGGAAGGTGCCCGCAGCGAGCCGTTTTCGGAGGGCGGTCTGGAACTCGGTCCGGTGATGTTCAAGGCACAGACGCTGTGGGTCATCGTGCTGTCGCTGGTGCTGATCGTGGCGCTGTTCGTGTTCTTCAACCGCACGCTGTACGGCAAGGCGCTGCGGGCCACGGCGGTGAACCGGCTGGGCGCCGAGCTGATGGGGATTTCGCCGACCTTCGCCGGCCAGGCCAGTTTTGCGCTGGCCGCTTTCATCGGCGCGCTGTCGGGCATCCTGATCGCGCCGCTGACCACGCTGTATTTCGACAGCGGCTTCCTGATCAGCCTCAAGGGTTTTGTCGGAGCCGTCACCGGCGGGCTGATGAGCTACCCGGTGGCCGCGCTGGGCGCCACGGGTGTGGGACTGGTGGAGTCTTTCTCGACCTTCTGGGCGAGTGATTACAAGGAAGTGATCGTGTTCACCCTGATCCTGCCGTTCCTGCTGTGGCGTTCGTTGACCACGCGCCATTCGGAAGAAGAAGCATGAGCGCAGTGCCGACTTCTTCTGTTCGTACCGAGCCCGTCATGCCGCCATCCAGCCAATTCATCCGTCGTGCCGTGCCGGCCGTGGTCGCCCTCGCGCTGATCGCTGCCGTGCCGCTGCTGCCGAGCTTCTACGTCACCCTGTTCAACAACATCGGTCTGGCCGCGCTGGTGGTGCTGGGCCTGGTACTGCTGACCGGCGTGGCCGGCATGACGAGCTTCGGCCAGGCCGCTTTCGTCGGCATCGGCGGCTACACCACCGCCTGGCTGGCCAGCAGCGCCGAACTGCCTTCGTGGCTGCAGTGGGCTGGCGGATCGCCGCTGGCCGCATTGCTGCTGGGCGTTTTGCTCACACTGGCCGTGGCCGGTGTGCTGGGGTTGATCACGCTCCGGCTGTCGGGCCATTACCTTCCGCTGGGCACCATCGCCTGGGGCATCGCGCTGTATTACCTGTTCGGCACCTTCCAGTCGCTGGGCGGCTATACCGGACTGTCGAACCTGCCGGCGCTGAAGCTGGCGGGCTTCACGCTCGACAGGGGCGAAGAGATCTTCTACCTGATCTGGGCGCTGGTCCTGGCCTCGGCCTGGGGCGCTCGCAACCTGCTGGATTCGCGTTCGGGCCGGGCCATCCGTGCGCTGAACGGCGGCCAGGCCATGGCGGCTTCGATGGGCGTGAACGTGTTCCGCGCCAAGCTCACCGCCTTTTTGCTGGCGGCGCTTCTGTCGTGCCTGTCGGGCTGGTTGTATGTGTATACCCAGCGCTTCGTCAGCCCCACGCCTTTCAGCATCAACGCGGGCATCGACTACCTGTTCATGGCGCTCATCGGCGGCGCCGGCCAGCTGTGGGGCGCCATCGTCGGCGCGGCGGTCTTCGTGCTGGCCAAGAACGGCCTGGAAGACATCCTGCCCAAGATCTTCGGCAGCACCGGCAACTACGAAGCCATCGTGTTCGGTGTGCTGATCGTGCTGCTGATGCACCGCGCCCCCGGCGGCATCGCCGGCTGGGTGCAGAGCCGCTGGGGCGGCCGCGGCGCCAGGCGGTCCGTGCCCGATGCACCGGCATTGCCGCGCAACGCCATGCCGAGGCGCGGCGACGCGGTGCTGGAGGTGCGCGGCCTGACCCGCCGGTTCGGCGGACTGGTCGCCAACAAGGACATCGACTTCGACCTGCATGCCGGTGAAGTGCTGGCGGTCATCGGGCCGAACGGCGCGGGCAAGAGCACGCTGTTCAACCAGCTGTCCTGCTGCGATACACCGACCGCCGGGCAGATCGAGTTCAAGGGCCGTTCGGTGGTCGGCTGGAATGCTCGCCACATCGCGGCGGCCGGCCTGGCCCGCACCTTCCAGCATGTGAAGCTGCTGCCCCGCATGAGCGTGCTGGAGAACGTCGCCATCGGCGCCCATCTGCGCGGCCGGCAAGGGCTGCTGCGCAGTGTGCTGCGACTCGACCGGCATGAAGAGTCGCGGTTGCTGGCCGAAGCGAAACGGCAGATCGAACGTGTCGGCCTGGGTGCCTTCCTGCACACAGAGGCCGGCAGTCTTTCACTGGGCCAGCAACGCCTGGTCGAGATCGCCCGCGCCCTGTGCGCCGACCCCTGCGTGCTGCTGCTGGACGAGCCGGCCGCCGGTCTGCGCCACGGCGAAAAACAGGCGCTCGCCACGCTGCTGAGCAAGCTGCGCGAAGAAGGCATGGCGGTGTTGCTGGTCGAACACGACATGGACTTCGTGATGAGCCTGGTCGACCGTGTGGTCGTGGTGGTGTTCGGCGAAAAGATCGTCGAAGGTTTGCCGGAAGCGGTGCAGGCCGATCCGCGTGTTCTGGAAGCGTATCTGGGAGTGGCCGAATGAGCGCCGTGCTGAAACCCGTCGCGGCTGCCGAGGCGCCGCTGCTCCTGCAAGTGAAGGACCTGCACGTGAGCTACGGAAAGATCGATGCGGTCACCGGTGTCTCGCTGCGGGTGCGCCAGGGGGAGATCGTCACCGTCATCGGCCCCAACGGCGCCGGCAAGACCACGCTGATGTCGGCCGTCATGGGTGTGCTGCCGTCGCGTGGCGAGATCACCGTGCCCGGCACCGCACAAGACACCCGCGACGACGACCGCGACGTGGCGGCCCGGGTGCGCGATGGCATCGCCCTGGTGCCCGAGACCCGGGCGCTTTTCGGCAGCATGTCGGTCGAGGACAACCTGCGGCTGGGCGCTTTCCGGTTCCGTCGCGAACCCAAGGCCCGGCACGTCGAGGCGCTCGAAGAAGTCTTCTCCCTCTTTCCCCGGCTGAAGGAGCGCCGCGGTCAGGAGGCCTCGACGCTGTCGGGTGGCGAACGCCAGATGCTCGCGCTGGGACGCGCCCTGATGGGCCGGCCCCGGCTGCTGATGCTCGACGAACCCAGCCTGGGCCTGGCTCCGCTGATCGTGCGGGACATCTTCCGGATCATTGCCGACCTGCGCAACCGCGGCGTTTCCATCCTGCTGGTGGAACAGAACGCCCGCGCCGCATTGAAGGTCGCCGACTACGCCTACGTGCTGGAACTGGGCCGCGTGGCCATGGAAGGCCCGGCCGACGTCATGGCAGCCGATCCCCGCGTGGTGGAGGCTTACCTGGGCAGCCAGGGCAGGCACCAGGCCATGTTGAGCACCTGATTTTTCAACCCAAGAGCGAGAGAGAAGCATGATGAAGAAGAGTTTCGTGGCGCTGGCCGTACTGGTCGCATCGGGCGCCGCCATGGCCCAATCCTCGGTGACCCTGTTCGGTGTCGTCGACACCGGCGTCACCTATCTCAAGAGCGATGGCGCGGCCGGCCACAAGGTCGGCCTCTCGAGCGGCAGCAACGCCGCCAGCCGCCTGGGCTTCCGTGGCACCGAAGACCTGGGCGGCGGCCTGTCGGCCGGCTTCTGGCTCGAAGGAGCCCTGGGTATCGACACCGGCACCGGCACGGCCGGCGGCGCACTGATGTTCCAGCGCCGTTCGACCGTCAGCCTGTCGAGCAACACCTTCGGCGAACTCCGCCTGGGCCGGGACTTCCTGGCCACCTGGTGGAACGTGGCCCTGCTGGATCCGTTCGGTGCACGTGGCGTGGGTTCAAGCGCTGCCTTCTTCAACCTGGCCGGCGGCAGCAACAACGCCGGAAACATGATCGGTTACGTGCTGCCGAGCAACCTGGGCGGCGTGTACGGCCAGCTGCAATATTCGTTCGGCGAAAAGAACAGCACGTCGCTGAACGACAAGCAGAACAACATCGTCGCCGGTCGCCTGGGCTATGCCAGCGGTCCGCTGAACATCGCCGTCGCCTACGCCGACTTCAAGCAGTTCGTCGGTGCTTCCGACGTTGCTCCGCTGGCGGTCGGCCGCGACCTGAAGCTGGCCAACTTCGGCGCGACCTGGGACTTCGGCGTGGTCAAGCCGATCGTCTATTTCGGCCAGGAAAAGGTCGACGGCAACCCCGTCGGCAATAACAAGGTCAACTCGTACCTGCTGGGCCTGACAGCACCCATCGGTGCCGGCGAACTGCGTGCCACCGTGTCGCGCTACGACGTCAAGGACAGCGCCAACGACTTCAACAAGTTCGCGCTGGGCTACGGCTACAACCTGTCGAAACGCACCCAGGTCTACGGCACCGTGGCCCGCCTGAGCAACAAGGGCAGCAGCACGCGCAGCCTGGGCGTGGACGGCCTGACCACGCCGGGCGCCACCAGCGCCGGCGGCAATTCGACCGGCTTCGAAATCGGTGTGCGCCACGCTTTCTGATCTCCTGAAATTGCGGCCGCGAGGCCGCGTGTGACATTGCGAGTTTTGGGCGAGTCCGGGGGGACTCGCCCTTTTTTAATGAAGGACCGCCAGATCTATGAGCGCCATGAACCGATTCGTCCAGCCGCAACGCAGCGCCGTCGAGATCCACCAGGCCATCGCCCGTCGCGAGACCACCGCCGAAGCCGTGGTGCGGCAGGCGGCCGAAACCATCGACAGCCTCGAACCGGCGTTGCACGCCTGGAAGCTTCGTGGCGATGCGCAGGCACTGGCCGCCGCCCAGGCGCTGGACCGGCGCATCGGGTCCGGCCAGAGCATCGGGCCGATGGCCGGCGTGCCGCTGGCGGTCAAGGATCTGCTGGACACCGCCGACCTGCCGACCGCTTATGGATCGATGGTCTATGAAGGCCATCGACCGGCTGCCGATGCCGCGGCGGTGCGGCGTGCGCGGGCGGCCGACGCCATCGTCATGGGCAAGACCGTGACCACCGAATTCGCGTATTTCACGCCCGGCCCCACGGCCAACCCCTGGAACATCGAACACACGCCGGGCGGCTCTTCCAGCGGATCGGCTGCGGCGGTGGCCAGCGGCATGGTGCCCCTGGCTTTCGGCTCGCAGACGGCGGGTTCGCTGATCCGGCCGGCATCCTATTGCGGCGTGTTCGCGCTCAAGCCGACCTACGACCTGGTGAGCGGCGAGGGCGTCAAGGCATTCGCGCCGTCGCTCGACACCCTGGGCTGGCTGGCCAACAGCGCAGAAGACCTGGAACTGATGCGCGCCGCCTTGATGGCGGAGACTTTCGAAGCTCTGCCGGACGCTGACGGCATGCGCCTGCTGAGCTGCCGCACGCACGAATGGGACCACAGCGACGCCTCCGGCCGGCAGGCCTGGGAAACCGCCCACCAGCGCCTGTCGAAGGCCGGCGTGCCGGTGGCCGAGCTCGCCTTGCCCGCCGCCCTGGCCGGCCTGATGCAGGCGCAGAAAACCGTGATGGCTTACGAGGCCTGCCGCAACCTGGCGTTCGAAGCCGAGCATCACGCGGAACGCATCAGCCCGCATATCCGCGACCTGGTGGCGACCGGCCGCGCGGTGAGCGAAGCCGACTACCGGTCCAGCCTGGAGATCGCAAAGGACGCATGCGCCAAGGTCCTGTTTTTGATGGGCGATGCCGACGCCTTGCTGGTGCCCGCCGCGCCGGGCGAGGCACCCGAGGGCCTGTCGGCAACCGGTGACCCTGTGTTCAGCCGTGTCTGGACACTGCTGGGTCTGCCGTGTGTGAACGTGCCCGGTCTGTTCGGCCCCAACCGGCTGCCGATCGGCATGCAGCTTGTGGGCCGGCCGCGGCAGGAACGAGCCCTGCTGGCGGTCGCCGCACGGCTGCATCCGCTGCTGGCGGCCTGATCAGGAAGAAGCCGCAGGCGCCGGAGCTTCCGGCGTTTCGAGAATGGGGTGGTCGCCGCCGTGCAGGTTGCGGAACACCACCCTCAGCGATTCGTTGAGCTTTTCGAGCTTGAGCGGCGTCAGGCCGTCGAAGCTGCGTTCGAACAGGCCGTGGGTGGCGTCGCTCACCCGCTGCAGCTGCTGCAGACCGGCCTCGGTGATGGTCACCATGGTGACCCGGCCGTCGTCCTGCGAGGTGGCGGTGGTGACGAGTTCGTCTGCCTTCATGCGGTAGACGATCTTGGTGGTGGTCGATAGCTTGGCCACCGCGTGCACCGCGATTTCGGAAACGCTGCTGACGCCCTGTTCATGCAGTATGGCCAGCACCCGCCAGGTCGAAAGGTCGCAGTTGACCACCTTCAATGCCCGCTCCATCTCTTGTGTGTAGAGGGTGTTGACGCGGGCGATCCAGTAGAAAGGCCAGTCGGCACGATGGAACTCGGGACCGGACGGGTTGAAGCGTTTCGAGGAGCGGATGGCCATGGCGTTTGCAGGATGGCTGGCGCGAACAAGGCTCGCCGGCGGAGGAAGAACAGAGCGGATATTTTAGCCGTCGGCCAAATTCTGAAAGGCTTGATCCAGGTCCGGAAAGCGGAATGAAAACCCGGCCGACAGGGCTGCCGCAGGCACCGCGTTCTGGCCGTCCAGCAGCAGGCTGCCCATCTCGCCGGTCAGCAGACGCAGCGGGGCGGCGGGCAGGCGAAGGAACACCTTGCGGCCAAAGGAAGCCGCCAGTGCCCGGGTGAAATCCGCCTGTGACCTGACGTCGGGCCCCACCGCGTTGAGGGCGCCTTTGAGGCCGCCGGTTTCAAGTGCGAAACGCAGCAGGGAGACGGCATCGTCATGGTGGATCCACGGCGCTGCCTGATGGCCCGAACCCAGCACCGCGCCCAGCCCCAGGCGGGCGCTCTGCGCCAGCATCGGGTACGCGCCACCGCCATGCCCGAGCACCACGGCCAGGCGCAGGCGGACCACACGCACGCCGAGTGTTTCGGCCTTCAGGGCTCCCTGTTCGACGGCGGCGCAAAGGTCCGACTGGAACTGGCCCGGCTGCGGTGGCCCGGACTCGTCTCTCGGTTCGAAGGAGTCACGGGCCGACGCACCGTAGAAACCGACGGCCGATGCTGCGACCAGCACTGCGGGTCTGCGCTGCAGCCGGGCCATCAGCTCGAACGCGGAAGCAGCGGGGCCGAGGCGACTCTGCAGCAGTTCGCGGCGTCGGGATTCGGTCCACGGCATGCCCAGCACCGGAGCTCCAGCCAGATTGACGACGGCGTCGATGCGGCTGTCGTCCGGCAGGTCGTGCAGGCTGCGAACGATCAGCGCCCGACTGCCCAGCAAGCGCCTTGCACGCTGAAGGTTGCGGGTCAGGGCGATCACCGTCCGGCCTTCCTGCAGCAGTCCGGCCACCAGGGTGCGGCCGATGAAGCCGGTGGCTCCGATGACGAGAATGGCTTCAGGTTTCATGCAGCAGTGGGCGGCGAGGCCGTGTCAGTTGATGGGTTTCAGGTGCACATGGGCCGAAGGGCCGCCGTGCGGATGCTGGTGCGGCTGGCCGCTGGCGCCTAGCGGCACCATGTGGATGTTGCCGTGGCGCACTCCGCGCAGAGCCACAAGCTGGTCGGCACAGGCGCGCACCGCATCGGTAGCGCCGCGCAGCACGGCGGTTTCCAGGCAGTTGTCGTGATCGAGGTAGCTGCGCACGCTGCTCACCACCAGGTCGTGGTGGTCGTGGTGCAGGTCGAGTACGCGAGTGGTGACGGTGGGTTCCCGGTGGTCGTAGACATAACTCACGTTGGCGATGCACCAGTCGGCATGCGGGTGGTGGTGACCGTGATGATGATCGTGACCATGGTCGTGCGCCGCTTCCAGGGTGACGCTTCCGATGCGGGCGCGAATCAGGTCGCGCACCGCCTCCGAGCGGTTGACGTAACCGCGGGTGGTGATGAACTCGTCGAACTGCCGGGCTAGTTCGTCGTCCAGCGAAAAGGTAAGGCGCTGCATGGCGTCGGAAATGAAAACGGGGATGGACCCATGATAGGTCCACCCCCGTGACGTCGATGCGGCAGGCGGCGCCGCAGCGGGTCTGTTTTAGATACGCCCCATGAGCAGCAGCACCAACAGGATGACGACCACCAGGCCGACACCACCGCTCGGGCCGTAGCCCCAATTGCGGCTGTGGCCCCAGGTCGGCAGCACGCCGATCAGGATCAGGATGACGACGATCAGAAGAATGAATGACAGCGACATTTTGTGGCTCCTCGAGCAATGTTGGTATGGGGCCATTGTTAGAAAGCCTCCAGGCCTTGGTTCGCAGGATGGGGGCCCCGTGGTGCGTCAGGTTTTGCGCCTAGTCGCCGTCAGTTCGGCAGGCCGCGGGAGCGCCGTTGGGACGCTTCGTACGGCGGCTCCGAAGAACAGCATCAACAGCATCCAGCGCGTCGACCTCGATGCCGACGCGCGCCGATCGAATATCCAGTTCGAGCGTTGGCGGACCTGATTTAAATCGAGGCTTGCGTCCAGGTTGGGCGGGATTTCATGGGCAAGCAGGAAGTGGGCGGAGCAGTCAGCCATGCGGGGAATCTCTGACGCCCCTGTGACCACGAAGCCAACACCAGCAGGGTACGTCCAACTCCAGTGGGGAGTGAAGACGCAAGCTGGCTAAGTTCAGCCTGTGTCACGGCTGAAAGCCGTGCGGCGTCGAATGGAGCGGGTGATGGGAATCGAACCCACGCTATCTGCTTGGGAAGCAGAAGTTCTGCCATTGAACTACACCCGCGTTTCCTATCCTGTTGATGGATAAGGGGTTTTTCCGCTAAGACGTTGAAGTGTATGAGAAAAGTCGTTCCGCTCCAACTTTTCGCGGCCCGGATTGACCCATCCGAACCCTAATACACTTGCCCGCTTGGCGTAGGTTTTGGCGTAGGTTTTTAGCCTAGCCCTTTTCCTACGCCGCCGCCCCGCGTTTTAGCGCGGCTCGACTGCTGGCCAGGAGTATAGGTTCAATGTTTTTCGATGCGCGTGCAGCCAAGCTTTTGAAGCCCGGCGAGCACTTGGTGGTCGACGGCTGCCAAGGGTTGCGCCTCGAAGTTTCGTTGCGAAACAAGAGTTGGATCTACCGCTACAAGTCGACCACTGGGCTGATGAAACAGGTCCGCCTCGGGCAGTGGCCCGCCATGCCCGTCCAAGTCGCCGCCGCCGCCTGGCAGGAGAAACGCAGTCAGGTTGCTGCTGGCCAGGATCCGGCGGTGGAGAAAAAGGCAGCGCGAGCAGCTGCAGCCGAGGTCGAGCGCTTGCCGACCGTCCGTCGAATCATCCGTGAGTACGTCGACGAGAGCTTGAGGGTCAACCGGAAAGCGGCGGGCGCAACAGCTGCCGAGCGTGCGTTGACCAGGTTGTGCGATGAGGAGCCGACGTTCGCGGCCAAGCTGGCCAGCGAGGTGACCCGCTCCGATGCCTATCGCGTGTTGGACCGGCGAAAGGAAACGCCAACGGCTGCGGCGAAGTTGCGCTCGCTGCTCGGCGCCGCCTGGGACCATGCGCTCGATGCCGGCCGCATCGGCGAGACGCCGAACTGGTGGCGATCAGTGCTCAAGGGCAAGTTGCAGAGCAAAGGGAAGATCGTCGGCGGCGCCCACGTCGGCCGCAAACGGCGGGTGCTGCAAGAGGGTGAATTGAGCACGCTGCTGGGCTGGCTGCCTAACATGCACGCCGAGGCGCGCGAGGCCATCATTTTGTATTTGTGGACCGGCACGCGCGGATCCGAGATCCTGGCTATGCGGCCGGAGAACATCACTCAGGAGGGCGATGACCTGTGGTGGACGATCCCGAAGCAGCAGACAAAGAATGCTCGTTTCGAGGAGGCCACTGACCATCGTGTTCCGTTGTTCGGTTGGGCTCGGGAGGTGGTCGAGGACCGGATACAGCGAGTGAAGCACGAGGGCTGGTTGTTCGACGATGGTGGCGACGGACATTACGAACAGTCGCAGCTGTCGACCTACATTTACGATTTGCAGCCTTACTCAGCAAAAGTGAGACGCAGGAAGGGGCGAGGGTTAGTTCTACCCGTATCTGATTGGACACCTCACAACCTTCGTCGCACTGCTCGCACTATGCTTGCTTCCTTGGGCTGTTCAAACGAAATTGGCGAAATCATCATTGGCCATTTGCCCCCCACAATCGTCGGAATCTACAACTCGTATACCTACGATGCTGAGAAACTGGTTTGGTTGAAAAAGTTATCCATTCGCATGGAAGAATTGGCTACTTCCCGCTTGTCTTTTGGTTAATCACTAAAGTTTATGAAACTCAAAATTAATGAAGAAGAACTCGCTCATGAGGGCTTGAGCGCAGGCGTGGAAGCAGAGGCTGAAATGCCTGCCAATAATCAGCCATTTGATCCTGCGTCTATATCTCTTTCATCTAAAGTGGTCGCTTTGGATGCGGTTTTGCGAAGACTTAAGAACGGGACTATCCAACTTGCTCCTGCATTTCAACGTAATTACGTATGGGATCAGGAAAGAAAGAGTTTGCTTATCGAATCTATGATGCTGCGAATTCCGTTGCCAATGTTTTACGTATCCGAAGATAAACAAGGCGTGTGGGAGGTAGTTGACGGACTGCAGCGGCTTACAACCATCAGAGACTTCGTGCTGGGACCTGATGCTGATGGCAAAGGTCTTATATTAAAAGGCTTGGAATTTTGGGGGGATCAGTTCGATGGGAAAGATTTCTTTTCCATTGAGCGCAAGATGAGTGCTACTTCCAGAGTGGTAAATAACATAATGGAGGCTGAGCTTTCTTTTACCATCATAAATCCTGACACGCCGGAGTCCGTTAAGCGGAACATTTTCAAGCGAATTAACACTGGAGGGATGCGGCTTTCTTCTCAAGAAATTCGTCATGCCCTATATCAAGGGCGGGCAACCGAAATATTGAAGGAGTTGGTTGAGCTCGGTTTATATCGCAGATACGTCGGGAAAACGGTGCGGGATGACAGAATGGCCGGTCGTGAATTGCTGTTGCGGTACATGGCGTTTCACCTAAGAAGTCCTTCGGCTTTTCGCGGAGATATGGATGAGTTTCTCTCTGATACCATGCGATTTCTGAACGGCGACATTGAGCTTGACATTGTTGTAAGTCCGGAAGCGACTATCCAGCACTTTAGGGTGTCACTCTCGCGCTGCATTAATCTTTTTGGAGAGCACGCTTTTAGGCGATCGCAAAGCGGCGAACGAAAGACGCCGCTGAATAAGTCGCTATTCGATGTTTGGATGTATTACATGGTGCGCCTTCCAAAAGAGTGGTATGAAAAAATTTATCAAAATTCAGTGCCGTTTCTTAAGGAATATTATTCAATGTTTGAAGATGAAACATTTGCTTATGCCATTGGGCGGCATGGTGGCGAAGTGCGCGGAGTAGTTGAGCGGTACGATAAAATTTCCTCCCTGCTGTTGAAATACAAATGATCGATACTTTAAAAATCCAAGGCTTTAAGTCCCTTGCTGATATTGAAATTGGCTTCGGCAAGCTGACAATCCTTGCTGGATTCAATAATTCCGGCAAAAGCTCGGTCTTGCAAGCCCTCAGATTGGCTATTTTGGCTGCATCTAATCAGAATGTTGTATTGCCTGGGCTCGGGGGATATTCGGAGTTTAAGTCGCAGCTCACTTTGCCCAAGGGGGAGATTAGTATAATTGCCGAGCAGACCGATGGCGGATACGGCGTTGTTATAGACGAAAACTATGTATGGCCGCGTTCATTTCAGCAGCCGACAATTCCATTTCTGCAGCATATTAGTGCCGATCGGTGGGGTCCAAAAGTAGAGCTGCCGACCCTGCCGGATGGAAGTTTTGCTGGAGTGGGTGAGTACGGACAATATAGTGCGCATTTTGCAGACCAGTTTGAATCATGCGAAGTGCACAAATCATTGAGGCACCCAAGTTCAGTAGGTATTACGCTTCGACATCAATTGATTGCGTGGATGGGGGAGATATCGCCAGGCATTAAGTTGGACTTTGATATACAGCCTAAATTTGATGCGTCGCGGATCGCTGTTCATGGTCATAGAGCAACAAACTCCGGATTCGGGATAAGCTACGCGCTGCCAATTGTGCTATCAGTTCTAGGAATGACCGGCAGTGAAGGTTCCAGTAAAGGGTTGCATCGGGTGGCAATGTGGTTTTCAACGCTACGGGATCGCGGTGGACTTCTAGTGCTCGAAAATCCCGAGGCGCATTTGCATCCCAAAGGACAAACGGCGCTAGGTGAATTGGTCGTTATGGCCGCGGAGGCTGGACTACAGATAGTTGTAGAGACGCATAGTGATCACTTTTTGGATGGTGTAAGGCTTGCTGTTAAAGAACGTGTCGGTATAAAGGAGGGGGATGTAAAAATATACTATTTGCAAGGAGATGAGATTGAAGGATCCAAGGCAACAGAAGTTTTGCTTCGGAAAGACGGGAAAATTGCAGAGTGGCCAAAAGGGTTTTTCGATCAGATGTCGCGTAATTTAATGCGTTTGAGCAGGCGAAACTGATGATTCCCTTTTACTTGCACGAAGAATCTTTGGCGAAGACTATCCTGTCCCTGCCGGCAAGTGAACAGGCTTTGGAAAATCTCCTGGACGTTATGGCCGTGGCGGGTGGTAGTGACGGTATTTCTTTGCACATGCCTGGAGACTTTTACTCCCTGGTTATAGACGGGACGGAAATAGCCCAGTATATTTTTGATGGCGCGCATCTCAACTCCCGCGACTCAATCCTGCGGGTTCAGCGGGATTTGGATCAGCTGATTGACTGTATTTGGTGTAAGTCAAGTTATCAAGAATTTATTGCCAATAAGGTTGGCGCTTTAATACTTGATGAGCAAATGAGCAGTGGTCTAGCTTTTGCCCACGGGACTTATGGCGTATCCCGGCTGGAAGATGCCGCGATTGCGGTGCGAGGATTATTCCTTGTGCTCAATAAAAAAGAAGCTGAGTTAAATGCCTTGCTGGGGTTTATGTTTCCCAATTTATATTTTTTTGGAAAACCGTCCTTTGGTAAATTAGGTCTATCGTATGTCGAGACTAAAGATCAACTGTTGCTTACTCTTGGCTGGCTTAACGACGTCGGCAAATTATCGTTCGAGGGAAATAATCGCCTCGATGAACTTGCAGCGCAAGCTTCCGCAGTTGGTGTGTCCATCTCGCCGGAGAGTCCCAAAACGCGGGCAAACGCTGCGGCAATGGCTCAGCGTCATATTGAAATAAATGATGCGCGGATATGCTGCGAATGGCACGCCAAATTATCCAACACCAAGGGTAGGATTCATTTCTATCCATGGATAGCCGACCGCCCACCTGCAGTGAGGGAAAAAGCAGGAGAAAAGCTTATTATTGGAATTTGGGCGGATCATTTAAAAACTTAATTTTTTCATGCGGCTACAATTTGGGGGCGGTAGCAGATCAGAGACCGGGCGCTCGTTGCCCCATTCGCGCAGCTCTTTTACGAGCCAAGCGACCCGCCCATTGCTGAGCCTACGAGGACGCGGCAGATCGCCCTTCGAAACGAGGTGATCGATGGTGGTTTCTGAAATTGACAGAAAAGCCGCAACCTGAGGCTTGGCGAGATAGTGGGGTTCGATGTGAATAACCGGCGACATCGACAGTTTGCTCATGAAATCCTCCGGAAAGAAACGACCCACACCCAAGGGTTGGGAGTCCAGGTACACGCGCCGTTAGGTGAATCCCAAAGCGAGGCATACGATTCGCGCGGCTCAAGTCCCAAGTGCTTGTCCTCCACGCCGAAATAATTGTGATCGTCGGTCCGCGTCACGCCTTCGGCGAGTGCATGCGACGCACTGATGGCCTGCGGTCGCTCGACGCGCACGTCGGTCACGGGGGTTTGGCGGCAGATTGCCAGGCGTTGGTTAGTGGACATCATGGTGATGGCTCCTCAAAACTGAGCTTCGGCATGGCCGGCGGCGCGAGGGGCGTGCGTGGCGCACGGCGGATGGCCGATGAACATCACCGGGCGGGAAAGCGCGGCATCGGCCATCGCAAGGGTGGCTTCACCCAGCGCGACCAGACTTCCGTCGTTCTGTAGGTCGCAATCGGCTTTGATGTCGTGCCACTGGCTGCTATGCCGCGCGGTGTCGTCAGCCAGTCGGGTGACTTCCTGGCGATGGACACGCACTACCTGCAGCCGCACGCCCAGGTCGCGCAGCGCAGCAACCTCGACCGGGTCGCGCAGATCTGTCACCGCTATGCGTGCGTTGCCGATACCCACCTTGCGCGCGATCCAGCTGGCGACGATCTGCGCGTAGTGGGCGGGTTCGTAACGGCGGCGGTAGGTCGCCCAGGTCTGCATCACCCAGCGCGGGCTTCGACTCGCGTGCAGGCTCTCGTCGCAGTCGAACGCCCAACGCACGAACGCCGGGTCGTTGCACATGCCTACCGCCAGGGCCGGAATCGACAGTTCTTTTGTTGGCCGGTGCGTCAGCATCCGTTGGTCGATGTGCCAGGCCTCTGCGATCTCGCGGCGCAGGGCGTCGGCGAAGGCGATGGAAACAAAGCCTCGGTGGGTCACCAGGGCGGCCGCGGCGGTGTCTTTCCCCGCACCCGCGGGACCGGTGAAGGCCAGCACGGTGGCCGCTGCGCGTTGCTTTAGTGCGGCCCGTTTGGTCGCTTCGATGTGGGTCGTAGTCATGGTTCGAGGAATGGAGGTCAGTCGTCTTCGCGGTCGCCAGCGGCGGCGCGTTTGCGGTCAAAGGCTGGCGGGGTGCCAGGTCGGGCGGTAGGGCGTGGCCTGGGTGCCGGCACATCGCGTGGCGCTGGGCAGGCACAGGTGCTGGCCGCGCGGCTTCGGACGGATGCGTTGATACGCACCAGGCGGCTGCGCTGCGGGTCTGCCATCACGGCGTCGAAGCTGCTGGGCCACTGCCGATGGCGCAGCCGCATCAGTTCGTAGGTCTCGCGCAGCAGGGCGTCGGACAGCGGCTTGGTTTCCATCAGCTGCCCCGGCGCTGCTGCCATGCATGCATGTCGAGGTGCGAAGCGCCTGGCCCGCACGGCCCGCCATGAGCCCGCGCGGCCTGGACGGTCGGCATGGGCACAAGGTGCTGCACGGCAGGGCTGGCGCAGTGGAGGTCCGTCGCGTTCTGGCTGGAATGAATGCACAGTTCGCAGGCCCTGAAAGCCGGCACCTTCGTGGTCTTGAAAACGAACGCGGCGGGCCGGCTTACGCGGCTGGTTGCCGTATGCGGTGCTGTTGCGTGCATGCCGTGCCTTCACCGGGCCGAAACTACGACCGACGCATGGGGCATGCGTGCAGGCAGGCCGGCGCTGGGGTGTTGCGGGCGGATTGGCGGAACCGAGGCGGGCGCGCTGGTGAGCGCGGCGACTTCGTCCTGCACATCCTGTTCGGCCTGCGCCGCGTCAGGGCCGTCGAGCAGGTGCGGCGCTACCGTCAGCACCAGAACGATGAAGGCCACCAGCGCAGCGATCTGCAGCATCGACAGGGATATACAGCCGCGCTGGTTGATGCCGTCGATCTGACCGCTGAGATAGCGGGCCTGCGCAGCGAACGCCGCCGCCGCCGGATGCACGTATCCTTCGGGGGTTTCGCGTGGAACAACCTGCACGGCTTTCCCGCCTGCCAGCGTCAACGTACCGTCACGCAGTGCTTTTTCCGCCTTGGCGACCTGCAGCGGATGCCAGGCTGAGCCGGCGCCGTAGAAGGCTTGGCGGCGGCTGCCACGATGACGGATCCAGATTTGGACCGGCGCGGCGCTCATGCGGCACCTCGGCGAATAGGTATTAAGCGCAGCAGGTCGCCGGAGCGCTGAATGATCTCGAACCCTTCGTTGATTCGAGCATCCAGGACGTTGCGGCCCTTAAGCAGCCCGAACCAGAGAGGTACGTTGTCATGGACCTTCTCCATTGCGTTCGTGAGCGCATCACGTTGCATTGAGTCTCGGAGAACGTGGCTGAGCCAAAAGCCGCCCGGCGATGCCACTGCGGATGGGAACCCATCCGGCAATAAGCGCGGCCGGCGAGGCCTGCGAGTAGCGCGGGCGGCGCTCAAGCCACCACCTCTTCGACGCGTTCTGCGGAATGCACCGGGCGGCCGGTGACCTGGTGGGCTGCCCACTGCGCGTGGGCGCAGTCACGGGCTCGAACGCGGATCGTCGGAAGGGTGCCGGCGGCTGCGTGGGTTTCTACGTCTTCGCGCTCAATCCCGGCCGGGATGAGGGCTGCGCGGTAGCTGCGCAGCGATTTGGCATTGATTTGCATGTGCACTCCGTCTTCATGACGGAGTGCACTTTAGTCTCAACTAAAACTTGTTGTCAACTGTTCACTAAATTATTTTATCAAGTCCAACACGGCTCTTTCGAGCCGGCCGTTGGCGACGCATGTTGTGGCCTGCCCCGCAGCATTGGCCACAGGATAAGAGCCGGGTGTAAGGCCTGTCAGCGTCAGACTGTCAGTCTGGCTCTGCGATTGACCTTCAACGTTGCGGGCAACTGTGGTTTTGGTAAGGACGTATCTTGTAGAAGCGGTCATTCGAGTCTTCGTAGGCGACTCGCTTGAAAGAATAATATTCATTCGACCTTCCAAAGACATCCGGCGATTCACAAAAAACAAGTGCATGTTGTTTGCCATGACTTCGTAGTTCTGATTTGCGCTTGAGCCAGGAAAACTAAAGCGTCGCTCGCCACGGGCATTCTTTACGTAACTTTCCACCACACCGCAGTCGACATATTTTTCCGGGTCGCCGGAATAACTTATGTTAATGAGGCCGGAACTTTTATCTAGGTTGTTGATAACGAAAAACTCATTCCCTAGTGCGGGTATGAGCTTGTTCCATACCTCGTCCCTCGAGGCGTCCAATACTTTGCTCGTTGGTATTGCGCCTGCGGTGGTGCTGGGCGGCGTGTAGTTCATCGTGCCCGCACAACCGCTGAGCGTTGCAATGGCAACTAAAGACCAAACTTTCATCTCTTCTCCTAAATCATTTCACTTTGCTTATGAATTACCCGCCCGAGTATTTTTGTAAACTGCTCCCTGCACTCTTTCGTCGGGTACCTAGCTTTGTCAGGGTTGTCAGACACAAGCCACCACAACCCATTTTCTCTACTAAGTCTTTTTATTATGGCTTCGCCATGATAATTAATTGCGTAAACCTGGCCATCTCTGGCTTCATTATCTAGAGTATTGACAATAACGAGATCGCCGTCGTTCAAATTGGGGGCCATGCTTTGCCCAGCTACTTTGATTGCAAATAGCTGCTCATGTTTGTAGCCGCGCGTACGTAACCATTCACTGCGAAAGAACACGGGAGCCCCCTCGTCCTCGATTGGTTCAACGGCATAACCGGGAAACCCGCCGCAGATTTTCAGTTCGACGCGTCTTATGGGCACAAGGCCAGGCTGGGTGGATAAGTCAATTTCACCATCTTGGAAGCGCTCCCTAGCCGTCAACTCGCTTTCCTTCGTGGGTTCAGTCTGCCCAGACAGATACCCACTTTTCAAGCCGAGACGCCGTTCCCAGTTTGCTGCACTACGCTCTCCGAAGCTTGCCACGGACTCTCTTGCGGTAAGTTGGGACAGGTAGCTAGCGTGGGAGGGAGAAAGCGAAAATTTCGTCGCGACCGCAGCAAAGCCACCGTTATCGGCCAAAAACTGCCGCAATCGATTACGGCGCTGTTCCATGAAGTCCATGTCCAAACTTTATCTGAGCCTAAACAAGTAAGCACTTGACTTTAGTTTTAGCGGAAACTAAAGTGTGCCGATGAAATTAAAGCTCTGGTTGACCGCTGAGCGCGGCCGCTCTACGGCCTTGGCGCGCCATCTAGGTGTGTCCCTTGGACGCGTTACGCAGATGGCTGACGGATACGTACCCCTTAAGCATCTAGCGCCTGTGCGCAATTTCACTGCAGGCGCGGTCAGCCTCGAGGACATGGTCAGCCTCGCGCCTGGAGATTCTTTAAGCCAACAAAGTGCTTGTGGAAGCTCCGTTGCCGACAGCGGCGCTCGTTCCACCGTCTAACTATTTCCCTCTGATTTCTACAGCCCATGCCCCGAGTCTCCACGGCGCATGGCCCTCAGTCCACGTCGGAAATCTCCCCTCCCACACGTATGAACCAACTCGACGCCTTGCGCCTGATGGTGCGCAATTACCCGGGCGGCATAGCCGCTGCCGCTGCACGACTCGACAAGAAGCCCAGCACCCTGGAGAAGGAACTGGGCAACTCACCTGACCACAAGCTGGGTGTATTGGATGCCTGCGCCATCTCGGCCATGTGCATCGAACTCAACACGCCGCACTGCCGTGCCTACGCCATGTCGGTAGCCAGCGAGTGCGGCGGCTTCGTTCAGCTGCAGGTGCGTGAGATGGCTGCCGACGTCGAGCCCGCACTTCCTCGCCGGCCAGGGCCATGCGCCGTCGGCGCAGTGCAAGAGTGTTCGCAACTGCTGACTGCTGTCACCGATGCACTGGCCGACGGGAAGATCAGTGCCAACGAACTGCGCCGCATCGAGCGCGAGGCGATGGACCTAACCGACCAGGCGCAGCAGGTGGTGCGCGACGCCCGTGCCATGCACGTCGCCTCGATCCCCGCGTCCGAGCGGGGGCAGGCATGAGGCAGGCAGGCCTGACCCCCACCCCCACGGGGCGCCTGAGGCGGGACGCTGCGCGCTGTTCGCATCTGAGCCCCTTCGGGCCAGGATGTGGGTCCTTCCTGACATGTTGGGTCGAGGGTAATTCGCGCCCCGTTCGGTGTGTACACAGCAGTCGCAGGAGTTACTGAACGGTGGCGACGAACTATGACGACGTGCTGCAGCAGCTGGTCAACGGCGGCCTGCTGGTGGAAGCCCTCGAAATCGGCAAGCGGCAGCGGGTCCGCATCGACGGCGGCGACCGCGAGCGCCGCGGCTGGTATCACCTCCATGAATTGCGGCTGCCCAGCGGCGACGACCTGATCGTCGGCAGCTGGGGCGTGTGGCACGGCAACGAAAAAAACGCGCAGAAGATCCAGGTCCGCAAGGCCGAAATGACGGCCGAGCAGCGGGAAAGCCTGCGCACCCGCCTGGCCGAAGATCGCCGCCGCGCCGAACAGGCCAGGGCGGAAGAGGCGGAGCGCGCCGCACAGCGCGCCAGCAAGGCGTGGCGCCAGTGTGTCGAGCAAGGCGATTCACCGTACCTGGTGCGCAAGGGTGTAGGCGCGCACGGCGTCCGATTCAGCCCCAGCACCGGCGCATTGGTGATTCCAATGCTCGACGTGGCCGGCAAGGTGCACGGCCTGCAGATCATCCGCAGCCCCAAGCAGGGGGGAGGGCGCCGCCGCCTGGAGAAAGAATTCTGGCCCGCAGGCCTGGCGAAGAAAGGCCACTTCCACCTGTTCGGTGGCGTCATCGGCCGCGTGGTCCTGGTGGCCGAAGGCTATGCCACGGCCGCCACGTTGTTCGCGGCGACCGGCCTGCCGGTGGCAGTGGCCTTCGACGCCGGCAACCTGGCGCCCGTCTGCGCTGCACTGCGCAAGCGCTACAAGTTGGCCAACATCCTGATTTGCGCGGACGACGACAGCTTCAGCAACGGCAACCCAGGCGTGACGGCGGCCAGCGGCGCGGCCCTTGCAGTCAATGGCGTGTTCATCGCGCCGACCTTCGCCGATGAGCCGGCCCGCCGACTGGCATTCGAGACGAAGGGCCGCAAGCTCACCGACTTCAACGACCTGCATGCGCTCGAAGGCCTGCACGTCGTGCGCACCCAGGTCGAAGCACGCCTCACGGCACTCGGTTGGCGTGCACAGGCGCCGGCCCGCGCAACCCAGCAGGGGGAGGGGGCCGACGCGGCGCGATCCCCGCTGCGCCCCATCGACTCGGTTGATGAACTGCTCGAGCGATACGCCCTGGTCTACGGCCACGGCGGCACGGTGTTTGACTTCCAGGAACATGCGATGTTGGCCCTGAGCGACATGCGGGACGCCTGCCTGTCGCGCGAACTGCACCGCGCCTGGGCCGAGCATCCAGAAAAGCAAATGGTGCGCATCAGCGAGGTCGGATTCGATCCCAGCGACCGCGACCCGACCATCATCTGCAACCTTTTCAGCGGTTGGCCCACCACCCCGAAGGCCGGCTCTTGCGACTACTTGCTGGAGCTGCTGCAGCACATGTGCGCAGGCGACTCCCGGCCCGACCTGCTGTTCGATTGGGTGCTGAAGTGGCTGGCCTATCCCATCCAGCACCGCGGCGCCAAGATGAAGACCACCATCGTCATCCATGGCCCCCAGGGCACCGGCAAGAACCTGTTCTTCGAGGCCATCATGGCGATCTATGGCCGATACGGCCGGGTGATCGACCAAAGCGCCATCGAGGACAAGTTCAACGACTGGGCCAGCCGGCGCCTGTTCCTGATCGCCGACGAGGTCGTCGCCCGCAGCGACCTGTATCACATCAAGAACAAGCTCAAGGCCTTCATCACCGGGGAATGGATTCGCATCAACCCCAAGAACATGGCCGCGTACGACGAACGCAACCACGTCAACATGGTGTTCCTCAGCAATGAGGCGATGCCTGTGGTCCTCGAAGAGGATGACCGCCGCCACGCGGTGATCTGGACGCCTGAGAAGCTTGGCGCCGACTTCTACAAGAAGTGCCTCCACGAGATCGAGAACGGTGGCGCCGAGGCGCTCCACGACCATCTGCTGAACATCACGCTGGGCGACTTCGGCCCTGGCACGTTGCCGCCGATGACGGACGCCAAGCGGGAGTTGATCGGGCTCAGCCTGGACTCGCCCAGCCGCTTCTTCCAGGCGTTCGAGGCCGGCGATCTGGCAGGTTTCCCGGGCCGCAACAGCCCCGCGTTGCTCACGCCCTGCGACAGCCTGGACCTGTTCGCCCTGTACCAGACCTGGTGCATGCGTGTGGGGCAAAAGGCGCTGAACCAGGCCCGCTTCGCGAACCAGCTGATGCGCAAGCACAGCGCGGAAGTGAAGCGCCGCCTGGTGCCCGTCAGCGACATCGGCAGCAAGCGGCAGGTCTCCTTCACCTACCTGCCGGGCGGCCAGGAATGCCCGCAAGGGGAGTCCGAACTGGGCTGGCTGGCGAACCGGATGGACATTTTCCGCATCGCCTTGAAGGACTACCGGGGCATGTCGCATGGCTGAAACATCCCTGTTTGCAGCGATTAAGACTGCATTTGCAGCCATTTTTGCAGTGTCATTTGCAGTCATTTTTGCGGCGTTTCGCTCGACGTTGCAGCGTTTGGGCGCCCTTCATGCGTGTGGGTGCGCGGTGCGTGTGGGCGCCCGTGCGGCGCAGGCGGGCGTGCAGGCAGGCGGGCGGGTGCGTGCACCGCGCAGGCAGGCGCGATTCGCTGCTGACGCTGCATCGCTGCACGCGCGCGCTTTTTTCTCCCTCAACGTTGTCCTAAAAAAGATGGTGGGATGGGCATGAAAATCGATCTGCAGGTGGATATCGCCACCGCCACCACCTCCCTGGCGAATCGGATGAAGCAAACCCGCTTCGCTGCAAGCCGCGCCATCAACGCAGTCGCAGTCGAAGCGATGGCGGCCGAGCGCGAAACGATGCAACGCGCCTTCGACCGGCCCACGCCCTTCACGCTCAACAGCCTGCGATTCACCCAGGCCCGGCGTGACAACCTCGAAGCGGTCATCAGCCCCAAGGACAACGGGGAGGGGGGCCGTTCCGCCGCCAAATGGCTGTCCATCGAGGCGTCCGGCGGTCCTCGCCGCGCCACCGGTGCCGAACGTGCGCTGCGGGCCGCCGGCATCCTGCCGAGCAACCGTTTCGTGGTGCCTTCGGTCGGTGCCGAACTGGACGTGTACGGCAACTGGCGCCGGTCTCAGCTGACCCGCATCCTGCTGGATCTGCGGGCCAACGCTGGCGCCACACCGTCGAGGCGTCTCAGCAAGCTGCAGGAGCGCGATGCCCTGCGCGGCCGGCGCACCCTGTCGCGCTATTTCGTTCTGCGTGAGTACAACAAGGGGCTGAAGCCTGGCATCTATGAACGCCGCGTCATGGCGTTCGGCCAGGGCGTCCGGCCCGTGGTGCTGTTCTCGCCGAGTGCCCCGCGCTACGAAGTGCGACTGCCGTTCGGCCAGGCCGGCCGGGCGGTCGCCATCCGCAATTTCGCTGGGCACTTCCAACGCGAATTCGCCGCCGCACTGAGGACCGCACGATGACCGACGCTGCAGAGACCATGACCCTGCGCGCCTTCTGTGGCCGCATCAACGTCAAGCCCAGTTACGGCATCGAGTTGCGCAAGGCCGGACGGCTGGTGATGTCCGACGACGGCAAGACAGTGAAGGTCGCCGAAAGCATCGCCCGAATCGCTGCAACGCGCGACCCGTCGAAGCTCGGTGTTGCCGAGCGCCACGCTGCCGAACGTGGTGCAGCAGCAGATACCGGCCACGCGGTGGAACGTGAGCCGGCCCCAGTGCGTTTCATCGCACCCTCTGCCGGTGAGCCCGCGCCGGAGGCCGAACCTCGCGGCTACCAAAACAGCCGGTCGAACAAGGAACATTACTCGGCCCTGCGCGAGCGGGTCGCGTACCTGAAGGACATCGGCCAGCTGATGGAGCGTGCGGCGGTGATCGCTGCCTTCGCCGATGCCGGCGCCACTCTGCGCGGCAAGCTGGAAGCCTGGGCCGGCGTGTTGCCGCCGCAACTGGTGGGCCGTGATGAGGCGGCTATTCGCAGCGTGATCGCCGACCAGGTCGAACAGCTGCTGCATGACGTGGTGGCCCGGCTCAACCGCGCCACGGCGGAGGACGCCAGTTGAACGACACAGCAATCCTCGACGCGCCGCCGGAAACCTTCGCCGACCCCGTGGTGCTGGGCTTCCGGGCCATGGCCCGCGCTGCCGCGCCTCGCAAGAAACTCACCGTCAGCGAGTGGGCCGATGCCGAGCGCAGCCTGTCCACCAAGGGTAGCGCCGTCGCCGGCCAGTGGGTCACCAACCGCAACCCGCCACTACGCGAGCCGATGGACTGCATGAGCGCCCGCAGCACCGTGCGTGAGGTGGTGCTGATGTTCCCCATCCAGTTCGGCAAGTCCGAGGTCGCTGCCAACGCGCTGGGCTACTGCATGGACCACGATCCCGGCCCGGTGATGGTGTGCCTGCCGGGCGAAGTCTCGCTGGAAAAGTGGGTGGCGCAGAAGCTGAATCCGATGATCGAAGAGACGCCGGCCGTCAAGCGCGCTTTGACCAGCACGGCCACGCGAGACTCGGCCAACAAGCGCACCTTCAAGGACTTTGCCGGTGGCCAGCTGTACATGGAACACGCCGGCAGTCCGAGCCGCCTGAAGTCCACTACCGTGCGCACCCTGCTGGTCGATGAGGTCGATGAATTCGCCAACAACCTCTCCGGTGGCGATGACCCGGTGGAGATGCTCAACGGCCGCACCAGCGCGTTTCCGTCCACCTACAAACGGCTGTACATCAGCACGCCACAGATCAAGGGCACCAGCCGGATCGAGCAGCTGTGGAACAAGAGCGACCAGCGGCATTTCCATGTGCCATGCCCGCACTGCGGCCACATGCAGCACTTGCAGTGGTCCGGCCTGCACTACGAAAGCACCCGGTGCTGGTATGTCTGCCAGGAAAACGGCTGCGTGATCGAGGAACACGACAAGACGGCCATGATCGCCGCCGGCCGGTGGGTGCCTGGGCGTCCGGAAAACAAGGTACGCGGGTATCACATCAACTGCCTGTATTACCAGTTTGGCCTGGGTCCGCGCTGGATGGACCTGGTCGAGTTATGGCGTGAGGCGCAGCACGAACCTGCCCGGCTCAAGACCTTCGTCAACGACCGGCTGGCCGAGCCCTGGGAAGACGCCGCCATGCGCGCGGTGCGGCACAACGTGGTCGCCGAGCGGGTCGAGCCTTACGCGCTGCGCGTGGCGCCGCACGGGGTGTTGGCCCTGACGGCCGGCGTCGACACCCAGGACAATCGACTGGCCGTGCAGCTGCTCGGCTGGGGTCGTGGCCTGACTTGCTGGGTGCTGGACTATGTCGAACTACCCGGCGACCCTGCAGAGGGCGCGGTGTGGGCGGCGTTAACAGATCTCCTGAACCGGCCGGTGCTGCACGAAAGCGGCGCGTTGCTGCAGGTCGAGGCTACCGCCATCGACGCCGCCGGCCACCGCACGGAAGCAGTGAAGGACTACGTGCGGGCCCAACGCATCCGCCGTCCGATGGTGTGTTTCGGGGCGGTGCCCAACAATGCGCCTGTTCTGTCCAAGCCCAAGGCCCACGACGTGAACCGGCGCGGCGGCAACGACATCCGGGGCATCTTCATCCAGCACATCGGCACGGTGGCGGTGAAGCACCTGCTCTACAGCCGCCTATCGGCGGACTCCAGCAAGAAAGAAGCGGTCGAGCGCACCGTTCACTTCAGTGAAGACCTGCCGCCGGAATATTTCACCGGCCTAGTGAGCGAAACCTTCAACCCGGCCAAAGGGCGTTTCGAGAAACGCCGCGGCGGCATCCGCAACGAACCGCTCGACACCTGGGTTTATGCGTATGCCGCCACCCATCACGCCTCGCTGCGGCTGCACCGCGCCACCCGGGCGGACTGGGATCGGCGCGAGCAGCGTTTGGTGCCCGGCGAGTTCGTCGTGGCGCCGCTCGCGTTCCCAGCGCCCGTGGATGCGCCGGCTTCTGCGCCACCCAGCTCCCAGGCCTCTCCCGATGCTGCTGCCGCGCCTGTCCACCCGGCTGCGCCACGCCACGCCCGACCCACCGCCTCTGCGCCCGGCCGCTTCGGCCGCGACTGGTGAACCCATGACCCAAACTCCACAGCCAATCCCATTGCCTGATGAACCCGACTTGGTCGACCGCATGTTCGACTACCTTTTGATGGCCGCGCCCGACTTCGCCCGCGCGGTCACCGCCGTCCGTCTTGCCGACGCCAAGCTGGCGGTGCGTGCCGAGTTCCGCGGCGAGAACTGCTACATCCCCGCCCGAGGCATGACCGAGCGGCAGCAAATTACGCAGGAGATCCTGGCCCGCTTCAACGGCCGCAACGCGCGCGAGGTGGCGCGTGAGCTGCGCATCAGCCGCGCTACGGTGTACCGAGTGCTGCGCCAGCCCGGCGGCCGGCCGGCCAACGGAAACCGTCTCACGTTTTCTGAACATGAGACAGCTGCTCCAGTAGCGTCGGCCCCTCCTGCCGACCGCGCCCCGGAGCCCGTGCCATGCCCCTCACCACCACCGACCTCGAAAACATCGACGCCGCCATCGCCACCGGCGAACTGACCGTCAAGGTCGAAGGCCGCGAAGTCACCTACCGCAGCGTTTCCGAATTGCTGCGCGCTCGCGAACATGTTCGCGGCCAGATCGCCGCCGCCCAGCCGGGCGCGCGCACCACCGGACCTTTCCGGTTCCGATTCACCACCCTGCGGGGAGACTGACATGCGCAATCCCATCGACCAGCTTGTCGGTTTCTTCGACCCGGCCCGCGGCATCCGCCGCCACATCCAGCGACAGGTGCTGTCCCGTGCCTACGAAGGCGCCTCCAAGCGCGACGGCTGGAAGCCCCGGCGTCCTGGCGCCTCGGCCAACACTGACCACGCGGCCGATGCCGGCGAGCTGCGCACCCGCTCCAGGGCGCTGACACAGAACGTCCCCTACATCGCCCAGGCCCTGCGGTCGCTGGTGTCGAACGTGGTGGGAACCGGCATCACACCGAACTGGAAGGGGCGGCATGCCGACGTGCTGAACACCCTATGGGCGCAGTGGGCCAACACCGCCGACGCCGATGGTCGGTTGGATATCTACGGCATGCAGGCCGCCGCGTACCGCGCAATGGAACAGGACGGCGAAGTCCTGATCCGCCTGCGCCCGCGCTTGGCGGCCGACAACCTGGCTGTGCCCCTTCAGCTGCAACTGCTGGAAATCGACTGGCTCGACAGCTACAAGAGCGGCAACGAAGGTGCCGACACCATCGTCAACGGCATCCAGTACGACCCGCTCGGCAGAGTGTCCGGCTACTGGCTGTTCGAGACCCACCCGGGCGAGCAGCGGCTCTTCGCCCGGCGTGGGCTGAGCCGGTTCATTCCGGCGCAATCCATCATTCACCTGTTCACCCCGGACCGCCCCGGCCAAGGCCGCGGCTTCCCGCGCATCGCCCCGGTGATCGCCCGCACCCGCGACCTGCAGCTGTACGAAGACGCCGAACTGGCACGCAAGAATCTGGAGACGCGCCTGTCGGTGATCGCCAGCGGCGATGTGACCATGATGGGTGAGCCCGGCAGCCAGGACCCGGGCCAAGACGGCAAGTCCTATGACCTGGGCACGCTCGGCAGCGGCAATGTGATCGGCCTGCCGCCTGGCATGACCACCAGCGTTGTCCAGCCGCAGGTCGTACCGGGCTACGTTGACTACCTGAAATTCAATCTGCACCTGGTCGCCGCTGGCTATGGCGTCACCTACGAAATGATGACCGGCGATGTCAGCGAGGTGAACTTCAGCAGCGCCCGCGTGCGGCTGCTGGACTTCCGGCGCGAATGCGAGGTGACCCAGTGGCACGTCCTCATCCCCCGCTTCTGCGAGCGCATCGCCCGGGCATTCGAGGACGCCGCGCAGCTCGCCGGCAAGATCCAGCGGGCGACGTACGAAGTCGAGCATTCCACTCCGAAATGGAACTATGTGAACCCGGAACAGGATGTCCGCGCCGACCTGGCCGAGATCTCCGGCGGCTTGTCTTCCATCAGCGAAAAGCTGCGGCAGCGTGGCTACAAGCCCGAAGCCGTGTTCAAGGAACTCGCCAGCGACATCGACACGCTGCGCGACAGCGGGCTGCTGGACGTGCTGATGTTCCTGCAGAAGGGGCGCACGGAAGACGGTCAGGCACCGGCCCCGGCCCCTGCTGCTGCTGCCAAAACGAAGGCGTGAAACACCCCGGGGCAAAAACAGTCTCACGTTTTCTAAACTTGAGACAGCATCCTCGACACAGTGGCGGGGATGGACGAAGAGACCACCACCGCCGCCCCGCAACAAGCCATCCGCCGTGACGTTCCGTTGCAGGCGCGTGAGGCGACGATTGTTCCCGGGTCCTTCAATGCCGAAGAGCGCACCGTCGATGTCGTCTGGACGGTCGGTGCCCGCGTCCGGCGCTACGACTGGTGGAACGACACCCCGTACGAAGAAGAACTTGTCGTCACCGATGAAGCGGTAGACATGTCGCGGTTCGATGCCGGCGCAGTGCAGGTGCTAGACAACCACCGCACCTACGGCGGCGTCGACAGCATCCTGGGCATTGCCACCCGCGGCTGGATCGAAGGCGCCGAAGGCCGTGCCACCTTGCGCCTCTCCGGACGCCAGGAACTAGCCGGTGTCGTCGGTGATATCCAGGCCGGGATCATTCGCACCATTAGCGTCGGCTACGCCGTCCAGCGCTACGAAATCATCCGCGCTCAGGACCGTGAAGACGGCGTGAACATGCCTCTCTATCGCGCCGCCCGCTGGCAGCCGATGGAACTCTCATTCGTGACCGTGCCGGCCGATGCTGCCGCCGGCACCCGCTCGGCGTCCGGCCAGCCAGGCCAGCCCGGCACTTCCCGCATCACCGCACCGTGCGAATTCGTCACGCGTGCCGCCCCTCAGCCCACGGCGGGCTCCGCAGCCGAAACCCCCAACCGAAAGGATCGTTCGATGGACGAAGACGAAACCACCGGCGGCAATCCCACGCCCGCCGCCCAGCAGACCGAAGCCCAGCGCTCCGCTGCTGCAGCAACCACCGCCGCCGTTGCCGCTGCCACCCAGCGGGCCGCCGACATCACCTCGCTGTGCCAGCGTCACGGTGCCAGCGACCTGGCGTCGGAGCTAATCCGCACCGGCGCCACCATGGAAGTGGCCCAGTCCCGCGTGCTGGAACAGCTGGCCGTGCGTGATGCCGCATCTGGCGGCCATCGAAACGTCAGCGTGCAGACCGTCACCGACGAGACGCAGACGCGTATCGCCGGCATGACCGAGGCCATCCTGAACCGCGTCGACAGCCGGTCAACCCTGACAGACAACGGTCGCCAGTTCCGCGGCATGTCCATGCTGGAAATCGGTCGCGACCACCTGGAACGCCAGGGCGTCAGCACCCGTGGCATGGATCGCCTGGCCCTCGCCACGCGCATGCTGCAGCACCGCTCGGCCGGTTTCCACACCACCAGCGACTTCAGCTCCCTGTTCGCCAACGTCGCCAGCAAGCGCCTGCGCGGCGCCTACGACGAAAACCCCGGCACCTACCAACTGTGGGCTCGCCGCGCGCCCAACGCGCCCGACTTCAAGAGCATGAGCGTGGTGATGCTGTCCGGCGCGCCGGATCTGCTGCAAACCAACGAACACGGCGAGTTCCAGTACGGCACGATGAAGGACGGCAACGAGACCTATGCCCTCATCACCTACGGCCGCATCGTCGCGCTGACCCGTCAGGCCATCATCAATGACGATCTGCGCGGCTTCGACCGGCTGGTGACCGCGTTCGGCGCGTCGTCGCGCCGCTTGGAAAACCGCACCGTCTATTCGCAGCTCACCGCCAACTCCCAGATGGGCGACGGCATTCCGTTGTTCCACGCGAATCACCGCAACCTCGGCACCGCTGGCAGCTCTTCGCTGCAGTTCAGCGCGCTGCAAGCCGCCCGTGCATCCATGCGCACGCAAAAGGGCCTGCAGAACGAAGAACTGAACATCTCGCCCAACTTCCTGATCGTGCCGGCGGCGCTGGAGCAGACCGCCTACCAGCTGACCTCCAGCAACTACGCGCCGGCCAAGCAATCCGACGTGAACGAGTTCCGCGCGGGCGGCCGCACGGCGGTCGAACCCATCGTCGAACCCATCCTCGATTCGATCAGTTCCACCGCCTGGTATCTGGCATCGAGCAGCAGCCAGATCGACACCGTCGAGTACTGCTACCTGGACGGTGCGGAGGGTCCGACCATCGAAACCGAAGTGGGCTTCGAGGTCGACGGCATCCAGTTCAAGTGCCGCGAGGACTTTGCCGCCAAGGCCATCGACTACCGCGGCCTCTACAAGGCCAACGGCGCCTGACGCCTGACACGCAGGCGTGTGCCTGCGTGATCGGCACCACCCCCCCCTCAATTTTTCGGAGTTCACCCCATGAACAACTATCTCAAGCGTGGCGATGACGTCAGCCTGATCGCTCCTTACGCCGTCGCCAGCGGCGGCGGCATGCTGGTCGGCGCTCTGTTCGCTGTCGCCGCCGTATCTGCGGCCAGCGGCAATTCCGTAGAAGGCAAGACCACGGGCTGCTTCGGCCTCACCAAGGCGACCGGCGAAGCCTGGACCCTTGGCGTCAAGGTGTACTGGGACGACACCAACAAGCGTTGCACCACCACCGCGGCGTCGAACACGCTGATCGGTTGCGCCATCGCGCCCGCCGCCAGCGCCGACATCGTCGGCAGCGTTCGCCTCAACGGCATCGTCGTCTGACCATGCACGCCTTCGCCGCTGCCGCTGCTCGCGCGGATGCCGCCGTCCTGCGTTGCCTGGGAAACGCCCAGGCACGCCTGGTGGCCGGCGGCGATGCGTTCACGGTCATCTACGTCGAGCAGTTCGTGTCGCCGCTCGGCATCGGTGCTGTGCAGCCCGCCGCCACTGCCGCAGCTTCGGCGGTCGCAGCCGCCCAGCCGGACGCGCAGATCCTGATCGACACGGCGGCTGGCCCCGGCGAAGCGCCTGGCGTCCAGGCACTGCGTTTCACGATTCGCAATACCGAACCGGCAGACGGCATGACCCGGCTGCTGCTGGAGCGTGTGCTGTGAGCGGCTCCATTCACCTCGCCATCCGCGAAGCACTGGCCGAAGCACTGCGCCGTGATCCCCCAGTGTGTGACCGCATCGATGAACAGCGTGACCTGACCCTGCCTTCGGGCGTCGCGGCGTCGATCTCGGTGTTTCGCGACACCAGCCGCGCAGCACCCGGCGCGATTCTTGGCGCCCCCGTCGACTGGACCACCCGCATGCGCGTGCTGGTCAAGGCGCGTGCCACCTCCACCGGCACTGCCGAAGCCAATGCCGATGCGCTGGCCCTGGTGGCCTATGCCCGGGTAATGGCTGACCCATCGCTGGGCGGCGTGGCCGATGACGTAGTGGCTGAAGACCTGACCTGGGATCAGGACGACGCCGACACCGGCGTGGCTCTGGCCCTTCTCAATTTCCGCATCACCCACCGCACCAGCGGCGGGTCGCTTTCATAGGAGCCCGTCATGGATGACGACCTGAACGAAACCCCCTCGCAGCCCTCGCCCCAGGCGCCGGCCATTGAAGAAATGCCTGTTGCCGGCGGTTCGTATGTCCGCCTGCCGGATGGCTCGCTGGAACAGCTGGCCGCCACCGCGCCCGCGCCCGACCGCGCTTCCACCACCCCCGGCGTAGCCGAAGCCCAAGAGTAAATCGCCATGGCAAACCGCACCATCCGCCGCACCGCTGTGCTGGCCAAGCTCGAAACCGTCTACGGTACCGACTCCGTGCCTACCGGCGCCGCCAATGCGATGCTGGTCAGCAACCTGTCGTACCCGGCGTTCAACGCGCAGAACGTCGACCGTGATCTGGTGCGCCCCTACCTCGGCGCATCCGAGCAGCTGGTGGGCACCGCGAACTATCAGTGCGGTTTCGACATCGAAATCGCCGGCAGCGGCACCGCCGGCACCGCCCCTGCCTGGGGCGCTCTGCTGCGGGCCTGCGGCTTTGCAGAAACGATCACGGCCGCCAGCCGTGTCGAATACCTGCCGATCTCGGACTCCATGGAGTCGGCCACCATCTACTGGTTCGACTCCGGCGTGTGGCACAAGCTCGTGGGCGCACGCGGCAAGGTGGTCTTCAAGCTGGGCGTCGGTGAACGCCCGGTCATGTCGTTCAACTTCACCGGTCTCTACGCCGCGCCGACTGCTGCCGAGCCGGCCGGCGTGACGCTGACCGCCTTCAAGACGCCCCAGGTCGTCACCGACGCGAACAGCGGCGACATCACCCTGGGTGCTGCCTACGCTGCCGGCGTGCTGACCGGTGGCACGGCCTATCCGTCGCGTGGCATCCAGGTCGATACCGGCAACGTCGTGAACCACATGCCGCTGCTGGGTTCGGAATCCGTCGAGATCACCGACCGCGACGTGACGGGCAGCTTTCAGCTGGACCTGACCGCTGCGCAGGAAGTCACCTTCATGGGCAACGTGACGGCCAACCTCCTGCAGTCGCTGTCGTTCGTGCACGGCACGGCGCCCGGCAACATTTTTGGGCTGTTCCTCGCTGCGGCACAGCTCACCAATCCGTCGAAGCAGGAACTCAACGGCAAGCGGCTGATCGGCTACGACGCCCGCTTCGTGCCGGTGACCGGCAACGACGAAATCCGCATCTTCCTGAAGTGAGGCGTTGATTCATGGCGTTCAACCTCGATCCCAAGCCGACCTTCCAGAAGGAAGTCCGCATCACCATCCCCGGCGGCGGGTACCTGCCGCTGCCGCTGGTGTTCAAGCACATGACCCGGTCGCAGCTCGCCGCCTGGGTGAAACGCGAACAGACCGATCTGGAAATGCTGCTCGAAATCGTGCACTCCGCGCCGACGCAACCCGATGGACTCACGTTGCCGCAGTTCCTGACGCAACTGGTGGAGAGCTTTCCAGCTTCGCCCCTGGACGTGTACGTCACCTTTCGCGCCGAGCTGCAGGAGAGCCGGGCAAAAAACTGAGGGCGGCGGCCGCGCGGTTGGTCCTGGGCTGGGATGACGGCCAGGCCCAAACCGAAGCGCTGGCCGCCGCTGGCCTCAAACCCGAAGAGCCGCTCGGCGAACCGCCGCTGCTGTTGCCCGCCGATTGCATGGTTGCCGTCGACGTTTTTGCGCTTCTGACCACCCAAGCCCAGTACGCCGGATTGGGTGGCGTTTTTACCGGCCTGCGCTACGAGGCTTTGGCGGTGGCCCGCGAGGCCGCCGGCATCGATCCGATGGACTGGCCGGGTGTGTTTTCTGACCTGCGTGTGATGGAACTCCACGCGGTCAAGTTGGGATCTGAAAAGGGTTGACCATGGCTGACGATCTTGTTTTTCGCATCAAGGGTGAGGACGACAGCCAGCCGGCTTTCAAGAGCGTCAAGAAGTCCATGGAAGAGATGGGCAACACCGCCACCGTCTCGGCCAAACAGACTGCCGCCGCCATGCGAATGGTGCCGGCCCAGCTCACCGACATCATCACGTCGTTGCAGGGCGGCCAGGCTCCGCTGACGGTGCTGATCCAGCAGGGCGGTCAGCTGAAGGATATGTTCGGCGGCGTGGTGCCGGCGGCGAAGGCGCTGGGTGGATACATCTTCGAGATGGTGAATCCGCTCACCTTGGCCGCGGCTGCAGCGGCCGGCCTATTCGTCGCGTTCGAAGAGGGCCGGCAGGAGTCGGCCGAGTTCAATAAGCAGCTCGCCCTGACCGGCGGGTATGCCGGTTTGTCCGCCAGCCAGTTGGCCGTGCTGGCTGCGTCCATGAGCAAGACCACCGGCACGCAACACGATGCCGCTGCCGCGCTCGCCGCCATGGTAGCCACCGGAAAAATTGCAGGCGATCAGTTCGGCGTGATCGGTGACGCAGTTCTGGCTATGAGCCGGTCCACCGGTGCGGCCGTCAAGGACATCGTGGCCGAATTCGTTGCTTTGGGCGAAGAACCGGTCAAGGCGTCTGAGAAGTTGAACGAGTCACACCACTACCTGACGGAAGCGATATGGGAGCAGATCCGGGCGCTGGAAGAGGAAGGCAAGAAGACAGAGGCCGCGGCACTGGCGCAGACCACCTACGCCAACGCTGTGCAGAAGAGCGCCGAGACCATCCGCAGCAACCTGGGGTTCCTGCAGACCAGCTGGAACGGTGTTGCTGACGCGGCCAAATGGGCCTGGGACAAGATGATGGGCATCGGTCGGGATAAGACCGGCGCGGAGCAACTGGCCGAGCTTCAAAAGCAGCTGGCTATCCGGGAATCCCGTGACCCCAAGATGATGGGCGACGGCTGGGAGCAGGGCAACGAAAAGCTGCGTGCCCGCATCGCCTTGATGACCCGTATCAACGATGGCGCGGCGGCTAATGCGAAGCGACAGGCTGACCAGGCGAAAGATGAAGAGGCATCAATCGCGTCCGCCAAAAGCGTCAGCGCCATCCAGGATAAAGCCAAGGGCGCCGAAGCAATCAATCGAGAGTTGGCAAAGTACCGGGCCAACATCGAGGCAATCAAGAAGGTCAACCCGAACAGCGAATTCGTTACGCCCGAAGCGAAAGCCGCTGGTGAGGCCGTCATCAGGAAGCAGTACGCCGCGAAAACGGCGAAACCATCCGAGTCAGGTCTCAACGCGGATCTCGAAGCGCTGAAGGGACAGACCCAGGGCGTTGAGCGCGAACTGAAGGTGTCCCTGGCCGCCATCAACGCAGCGTACGACCAGGGCCTTATCTCCGCCCGGGAATCCCTGCAGCAGCAGTTCGAAATGCGGCAGCTCGCACTGGCCGACGAATTGGTCATTGCCAAGAAACAGGAAGAGCTTGCCGCCGGCAAGCGCAACCTCGCAGCGGCCGAGCGCTACAAGAACGAGCGCGCGCGCATCCAAGACGAGATGGTTGCCAACATGGTCGGCTTCCAAGGTGCGGTCGCCACGCTGGCCGCGAAGATCAAGCGGGCGGTCGACGAATACCAGACCACGCTGAATGCCGCTTACAACACCCGCCAGCAGTCGATTGACGACCAGCTGCAGGGTGCCGGCATGGGTCCCCAGGCCCTGCAGGAACTTCAGCGCATGACCGAGCTGCGGCGCGAGGTGGACCGCCGCCGTGAAGAGCTGGTTCGCGACCGGGGCCGCAATCAGATCGGTCAGGAGCAGTTCCAGCAGGAGCTGGCCGCGCTGGACAGTTACTGGGTTTCGCGCATCGGGCAGGAAGAGAACTTCAACGCGAAGTCCAGGGCGCTGCGCATGGATTGGTCTGTCGGCGCGAAGTCCGCCGTGGCCACCTATCTCGAATCGGCGCAGGACATCGCCAGCCAGACAAACCGGCTCTGGACCGATGCTTTCAGCGGCATGGAAGACGCGTTGGTGAACTTCGCCATGACCGGCAAGCTGAGCTTTTCCAGCCTCGCGAATTCGATCATCAGCGACATGATCCGTATGCAGGTTCGGGCGAGCATGTCTACCGCCTTGGGCAACGGCAGCGGGCTGTTGAGCGCGGTGGCATCTATCTTTGGCGGGACCGCGAGTGGGTCGGTGAAGCCCAATGCCAACGGCGGTGTGTACCAGTCGCCCAGCCTGCATGCTTACGCCAATTCGGTGGTGGACAAGCCCACGACGTTCGCCTTTGCCAAGGGCGCAGGCTTGATGGGCGAGGCCGGCCCCGAAGCCATCATGCCGCTCACCCGCGGCGTCGATGGCCGCCTCGGCGTCACGGCCAACCTGGGCCAGTCGGACACCGCCACGCCGTTGGTGGTGAACGTCACTGTCGAGCAGCACGGCAGCACGCAGCAGAAGGTCGAGACCCAGCAACGCCAGAACCCTGACGGCAGCATCAATGTGCGGGTGTTGCTGCACGACGTTTCGTCGGCGCTGGCGGACGACGTCAACGGAGGCCACGGGCCGCTGTATGGCGCCATGCGGTCGCGGTTCGGCCTCAACGATTCGATGGGCTGAACGATGGCTATCTTCCCATCCAACGTCGGGTTTCAGCTGCCTGGATATGGTCGCCAGGATGGCCCCGTGACCGAGCGCAGCGACATGGAAAAAGGCGTGCCTAAGGTGCGCCGGACATCCTCCGACCCTGTCGTCCAGATCAGCGGAAAGCTGTTTTTTAGGACGCTGGCTATCGAGATGGGCTTTGACGACTGGTTCTACAGCGCCGCCGGCGCAAACGGCGGCGCTGGATGGTTCGACTGGACCGACCCTCGCACCCAGACCGTTCGCCAAGCGCGCATGGTTTCGCGTGGAACATGTTCGCCGATCTCGCCGAACTTCGGCTATTCCGAGCAGCCTTGCGTGCTGGAGTACGTGCGGGAGGCCAGCGCATGACGTGGACCCCCGCCATGCGCGCCCAGTTGCAGGCCGTCGATGACGGAGACGGCCTGCTGCTGCTGGTGAGCATCACCGACCCGGCCCTGAGCGCGCCGGTCCATGTGGTCAGCGACACCCGGTCCTGCGTTGCCCCGGTGTGGTCTGACGCGTTGTCGGCCTATGTCGACACGACATTCGTGCCGATCCCGATGGAAATCACTTTGCCTACCGACGTGGCTGGTCAAGCCAGTGCGGCGCAGCTGGAAATCACCAACGTCGGGCGTGAGCTGACCGCCGAGATGGAAGCCTTGCCCTACGGCACCACGCTCGATGCAACGCTGCAAATCGTCAGCCGGGCCCGGCCCTCGCAGATCGAGTGGGAATACACCGCAGCCATTAACCGTGTGACCTCCACGGTGCAGCGCATTGTCATTCCGCTGGGTGACGACTCGTTGCTGCGTCAGAGCGCCGTGCTGATGCGCCACGACCCGATCACTTCCCCCGGGTTGTTCGCAGGATGAGCGGCGCCATCACCCTGCAGGACGCCGAACGGTTCATCGGCTACGAATACATCGACGGTCAGTTCGATTGCGCTGACCTGGTGGTGACCGTGCAGCGAGAACTGTTCGGCCGGTTCGTGGACGTGCCTTTGGCCGCATCGCGTTCGGCTGGTGTCCGCGGCCAGGCGCGTGATCTTGCGGTCCACCTCGAGCGGTACACGCGGCCAACCACGGCGCCGGCCACTGGCGACCTGGTGCTGCTGTGGGAAGTCACGCCCAACGGCGTGCCGCCGTTCAACCGCCGTTGGCACCTGGGCACGGTGTTCATGCACCTCGGCGCGGCGTGGGTGCTGCATTGCCAGAACGAAACCTTCGGCACCCGCCTGCAGCCGCTGCATGACGTGCTGTCCGGCCCCATGCATTTCGAAAGTTTCCTCCGGTGGATCTGAAACAGTCTGTCCTCGATAGGCCATCGTGCCCGCTGCCCGTGAGCGACGGCATCTGCCTTGCAATCGCCGCGCAGCCGTTCGCTCTGCAGGTCGAGCATCGCGTGGTTCCCGCCGGCTTGACGCTGGCCGAGACACTGCAGCTGCAGGGCATGGGTGGCACGGGCTGGGATATCTGCGTTGGCGGCATCTCCGTGCCGGCCGAGCAGTGGGGCAGGGTGCGGGTGCGCCCTGGTCATCTTGTCGAGATTCGTGCCACCGCAGGCAAGTCGGTGTTGGCCATCGCCGCCATCGTGGCCCTGTCGTCCCTGACCTTCGGCGCAGGCTTGGGCGCCGCGGCGGCTTTCGACCTGGGCATTGCAGGCGCGTTCGGCAGCGTCGGCATCGCGGCAGTGCAGGGCGCCATCATGCTCGGCGGCTCGCTCATCATCAACAAGCTGCTCGGCCCGAAGGCGGTCGCCGCGAGTACGGGCAGCACTGCGACCGGGACCACCTACGCGCTCTCCGCTGGAAGCAACAGCCAGCGGCTGTATGGGACCATGGGCCTGCAGTTGGGCGAGTGCAAGGTGGTGCCCGACCTGGCCGCACAGCAATACACCTGGTTCGAGGGTGAGGACCAGTACCTGGCGTGCCAACTGCACGCCGGCATCAATTGCGGCTCGGTCAACCAGATCGACGTGGGCGACACCCTGCTGTCGACCTACCAGGGCGTGAAGGTCATCCGTGCCGGCTTCCCATCGGGCAACGATGGCGAAATCCCCAGTTCCTCCGTCGACAGCATCAATGGCGCGCTGCTGGACAACGCGAACACCGATGGCACCCCAGGCGCGTTTAGTACCCGCACGACCAGCGTCGACACCACTCGTATTGCGGTCGATCTGGAATGCACGCTCACGAGCATCAATAACAGCGGAGGGTACCAGGTCGCTTCCGTCGAGCTGGAGGTGGCCTACCGCCGCGTGGGCTCGGCGAACTGGTCTGTGTTCTATGGCGACAGCTTGCGCGTCGTGTTCCAGAACAGCAGCGGTAAACCTCTGCGCCGTACCCTGACCAAGGACGTTCCTGCGGGCCAGTACGAAGTCCAGCTGCGCAAGGTGACCGCCAATGCCACCACCACCCAGCAGCAGAACGTTGTCACCTGGACCCAGCTCAAGAGCTACCAGGCCGACACCGCCGATTACTCGGGCCAGCCCCGGGTGCACATCGAGGTCAAGGCCAGCGGCCAGCTGACCGGCGCGCTCAGTTCGGTGAACTGGATCGGTCGTGCGGCTGGCATGCCGCTGTGGAACGGGCAGGAATGGGTCAACGTGACCGAACCCGGGTCCGCCGGTACCAGCAATCCAGGCGCGCAGATCCTGATGTTGATGCGCGGCATTCGCCGGCCCAGCGATGGCCGGTTGATGGCCGGCATGGGCCTGCCCGACAAGAAGATCGACATGGATAGCCTGAAGGCCTTCATGGTGCGTTGCATCGCGAAGGATTTTCGGTTCGACGCCTTCATTCAGGAGCAGATGTCGATCAGCGACCTGCTGGACTCGATTGCCGATGTTGGCTTCGGCCGCGTCAGCCGGGCCAGCGGGAAATTCGGCGTCATCTGGCTGGCGGAAGACCAGCCCATCGAGGGCATCATCAACATGGCGCGCATGAAGGCGAAATCCTTCAGCGTCGAACACGACTTGACGCCCACCGCCGACGAATTGGAATACCAGTTCTACGACGCGGACAACGACTACGTGCAGCGCCCGGTGCGGGTCAGCGATCCCACTTTGGTCGGCACGCCGCAGCGCAGCAGCACGCTGGCAGTGCGTGGGACCACGCGGGCCAAGGACGCGGCGCGGCGGGCGCGGTTCACGCTGGGCCAGAGCCTCTACGCGAAGAAGAGCATCACCTTCGAGCAGGACCTCGAACACCTGGTCTATCCACGCGGCAAGGTCGTCGCCCTGAGTCACGACCTGACGCAGTGGGGCTACAGCGGCAGGCTCGCCGGCTTCAGCAAGACCAGCAGCAGCTTCACCTTGCAGTTGGGCGAGCCTCTGCCGACCACCACGACCGGCATGCGGACGATGGGCCTGCAGCTGTCGGGCGAGGCCAACATGCGGGTTTACAACGTGGCCGCGGTGTCGGCCAACGGCCGCACCGTGACGATTAACGCCGTGTGGCCTGCGGACGTGCCGGTGCCCGGCGCAAGCCGCCCTGTGCAAGACACCGTGTGGCTGTTCGATGTGAAGGCTACGCCGGGGCTGCGCGTGCGGGTCGTGTCGGTGGTGCCGGTCGGCCAGATGAAAGGCGCCAGGGTCACGGTGGTGCCGGAAAGCCGGGAATTCTGGGATTACGTCTGGAATGGAACGTGGACCCAGCCGGGTAAGGACAGCCTCCTGCCCGTGGTTCCGCCGTCGGCCGGCAATGCGTCCATCAGCGCCGAGCGCATTCGCGTGGGCGAAGCCTGGCGCACGCAGCTGACGGTCGTGTTCGACGCGGCCGGTAATTACGACCATGCCCAGGTGTGGGGAAGTGCCGACGGTGCACCGATGGAACTGCTCGGCGAGACCGGCGGCACGCGCGTCAGCTGGTATGCGGATCGCGGCCAGCAGTGGTCCATCGAAGTCCGGCCTTTCGATGGGCTTGGCCGCATGGGTAGCAAGGCAACGGCCCTGTACACCATCGCCAGCAATCCGCCGGCCAACGTTGGTGGGCTGTCGCTGGTGATGACCGACGCTGGCGCGCTGGCCTCATGGAGCGCGCCCGCCGGCCTGGCCGCCGTGGACTGGTCCCTGACCGAATTGCGGCGCGGTGCGACGTGGGACACCGGCGTTGTGGTGTTCACCGGCCGTGGCACCAATCGTTCGCTGGGTTGGTTGGCGGCCGGCACCACCACCGTCTGGGCGGCGCACAAAACCACGGCGGGCGACTGGTCGGTACCTGTAAGTGCCAGCCTGACGGTCCTGGCGCCTGACCAGCCCAATGTCACTGCTGTCCGCGACCTGTCGCTGGTGTCGTTCAAGTGGACCAACGCGACCACCAGCCAGCCGCTGCGGGGCTACACGATCAGCGAGGGCGGCGCGTATGCCACCTCGACGCGCCTGGGCGAGGTCACCGCGACCGCCTACACCCGCAACGAAGCCGCACCCGGACTGCACAAGTACTGGGTGGTCGCCGTCGACGTCGCCGGCAACGTGAGCGCGCCTGGGTCTGTGACCATCGAAACCCTGCCCGGGTTCGAGCAGGCCAAGGCCGAGCTGACCGCCGGACTGGACGACATCACCGGCGTCCTGACCGGCGGCGCGCCGCTGCCGGCGCCGGGAACCATGCTGCGGCCGCTGATCTCGATGACCGACGTGCTGTCGCAGCTGCTCACAGGAAGTGCTACGACCGACCCGGCTACGTTGCTGCCGACCTTACCTGTTGCGCTGATCCCCCTGGCCCAGCAGCAGCAAGGCATCAACCGCCGCACGCTGGAGTCACTCGATCAGACCGGCGAGTCCTTGCTGCGGGTCGCGCTCGATGCGCGCAAGGCGAATCGCACAATCCGGCAAGCTGGCATCTACGAAGACGATGCCACCGGCCAGGTGCGCATCTACGGCCTGGACTACACCAGCGAACGCTTGGTCGACGTCAGCCTGCTGGTCGATGCGCTCAAGGGCCAGGTGGCATTGCGTGCCACCCGCACCGAGGTGGCGCAGGCCATCCTGGCCGCGCAGATGGATCCGTCAGGCCAGGTCGCGCTGGACGGGTTGATCGGCCAGGTCACCGACATCGAGGTCACGCTGGACAGCATCAACGAAACGTTGTTGCTGAAGGCCAGCCAGCTGACGGTCACGCAGCTGGGGGTCAAGGTTGCGACCGTGTCGCAGGAACTCGACCTGGTCACGCAGGCGCTGACCAGCAAGGTCGAGTTCTCCGACTTCGAGCTGACGAAAGAAAACCTCGAAGGCCGCATCGGTTCGGCCGAAACCGTCCTGCAGGCGATTGGCGACGCCAGCAGCATCACCTCGGCGGTCTACCAGGCGCGCAGCAATGCCCAAGCCCTCGCAGAGGATGCCGAAGGCCGCCTTCGTGGCACGCTGGCCGGCTGGGATGCCCGCAAGAAACTGCGCGAAGCCACGGCGCTGGCGACCAGCGAGTTGCGCGCTTTTGTCGACGACAACTTCGCAGCAGAGTCCAGCCGCCGAGATGCCCTGCAGGTCCAGCTGCAGGACGCTGATCGCGAGCAGGGCGCGCTGATCGCCAGCAACGCCACTGCGAGTGTGGACCGCGACAAGTCTTTGGCCGAGGACATCCGCATCACCCGGGCTGACTTCGCCACAGCCAACGACCTGCTGGATGCGCGCATCGACGGCGAAGAGCGCGCGCGGGCGACCGAAACCGGCGCACTGAGCGAGACCACCAAGACCCTGTCGGCCCAAAGCCGGCAGGCGGCGCAGGATCTGGACGGTACGGCAGGAACCCAGCTCAAGGGCATCCTCAGCAACTGGAAGAACCTGCGGGCGGTGCGGACGGCCACAGCCCTGGCGACCAGCGAATTGCGGACCCTGGTCGACGGCAATGCCGCGGCCGAGGCCAGCCGCCGGGAAACCCTGGCGGTGGAGCTTCGTCAGGCCGACGCGGCTCAACGCGCTGCCGCCTTGGAAGAGACACGCATCCGTGCCACGGAAAACGCGGTCCAGGCGGCGCGGACCGAACAACTCGCGGTCGAGTTCGCGACCACCGAAGAGGCGCTTGCCGGCGAGATCCGCGCCCAGGCATCGATTGCGGCGACGGCAACCCAGGTGGTGGCCGACCAGCTCGAGGTCGCCACTGCGCAATTCCAGGCGGCCGATCTGGAACAGTCTGCCCAACTCAGCCGCACCGCCAGCCAGCTGGCCAGCGAAACCGAAGCCGTCGTCCGCCAGGTCGACGTGTTGGCGACGCAGACGCAATCCGATCTCGGCACGGTGTCGGCTCAGATCTCGGCGGAAGCGTTGGCGCAGTCCACAGCCCTCGCGGCCGAGGCCTCGCGCATCGACGCCTTGCTGCTGGTGATGGGCGAAAACCAGGCGGGGATGACCAGCAGCATCGAAGGGCTGGTCACCGAGCAGGCGGCGCAGGCGAACCTCATCGATACGGTGAGTGTCACCGCCGGCGAGAACTCGGCCAGCATCGTCATCCAGCAGCAGCTGCTCGCCAATCTGGCAGGGGAACTGTCGGCGATCTATTCGTTGGGCGTGTCCGCCGGCGGCAAGGTCACCGGCCTGGTGATCGACGGCGTCGAGCAGACCATCGTCTTCATGGCAAGCCGGGTTGCGTTTGCAGCCGAAGACAACGGCGTGATCACCTATCCGTTCATCGTCGGCCTGGTCGCCGGTGCACCCACCGCGCTCTTCGACGGCAACGTGATCGCCAAGGGGACGGTGCTGGCCGATGCGCTGAAGGTCAACGAAATCTCCGCCATCGTCGCCAAGCTGGGGCAGATGACTTCGGGCCGCATCGATCTGCTCGATGACGGCTCGGGGGGCTGGGGCTACTTCCGCTCCTATCCGAAGTGGATTGGCGACGGCAACAACGGGTTCGTCCTGGCTCGGCATGCGAACGGTCAAACCTTGGTCGAACTGAAAGCCGGCGCTTCCCGGCTGGCTTTGAATTCGGATGGCGACTACTTCGAGTTGTCGGGGCCGTGGGGCTACCTGACGAATGGCGGGTTGACGATCAACCAGGCCAACGTCATCAACACGCTGAACATCGCCGGTGATGCGGTGAGCTTGCCCTTGGCCGCTGCCGGCGGCAGCTCGACAGCCATCAACAACATTCCGATCCCCACGGGCGCGAGGCTTGTCCTGATCGCCACGGGAACGTTGGGCACCAATTCCGGCGAGTCGACTTTTGAAGGCTCCATGGCCATCTACGTGAATGGCGCTCAGATCGACAGCGTATCGGGCCTGGGTTCGGAGGTTTTATCGGCTGTTTATAGCGTCGGGCCCGGCACCTATTCGGTGACGGTGGCCGGCACCAACCTGGGCAAGGCCAGGTTGATCATGCTCATTGCGAAGAGGTAGCCATGCCAACGTTTTCCATCATCGATGCGGACGGCGTGCTGCTGCGTCAAGGCGAGATGCCCACCGAGGAACTGTGCCGCGTGCAGGCTTTGGACGGCGAATTCATGGTCCTCAACGACAAGGCGCCGAACCTGGATGACGTGCGGGTCGCGGGCGCCTGGGTGCCTCGCGTCTCTGCGCTCGATGCAGCCAAGGCCCAGGCGTTGGCTCGCATCGAGGCCGCGCGCCTGGCGCGCACGACGGCGCCCATCGAGCACGACGGCTTGCTGCTGGATGCGGACGCGACCGCGCAGGCCAATGTCAGCGCGAAGCTGCAGGAAATCGCCCAGTGCCGGGTCCTGCAGCTGGACATGCCGGCAGATCTGCTGATCTGGCGGGATGCCGCCAACCAGACCCATGTCTTCACCAGCCTGGACGCCTATGCCGAATGGCTTGGCGCACTGGCCGTCGCCATGACCCGCAGGGGCACGCAGGCCTATGCCTGGGCCTGGGCGCAAAAGGCGGCACTGGCTGACCTCACCGACCTCCCGGCCATCGCGGCCATCCCCTCCTGATTTACCCACCACAACGCTTTATGAAAACCATCGCGCTCACCAAAACCATCGAACACGCCCGCAGCGGCACGGCGCCGAGCCACCACGTTCTGACGAACTACCAGGTCGATGTGGTGAACAAGAAGACCACCGCGACGCTGATCTGCTTCATGACCGCCAAGACCCCGGCGCCGGTCGGCCCGTTTTCCATCGTGCTGCCGGGCGAACCGATCGGCGACGACGGCAGCCAGTGGATCTATGCGGCCCTCGTTTCCACTGCCGGCAACCCGTTGTCCGGTGCGGCCGTCGTCACCGATTCGAAGGAGGCTTGAAATGGCATCTTGGACACGTTCCGGAACCGTCTCGGTTCAAAACGGCATCCGCACCGTCACCGGTGCCGGCACGGCATGGAATGCCGGTGCGAAGATCGGCGAAGGCTTCAAAGGGCCGGACGGCCAGATCTACGAAATCGAGTCGATCAACTCCGATGTGCAGCTCACGCTGGCGACCCCGTACCTGGGCGGCAATGGTGCTGGCCAGAACTATGTGATCGTGCCGACGCAGAGCTATCTGCGTGACCTGGCAGCCGAGGTCGAGGAACTGATCAACGAGTTCGGCGGCGTGGTCGACGGCGTGGGTAAGGGCCTGTTCGCCGCTGGTACGGCAGCAGTGCCCAGCATGCGTGGCCTGGCGGACCAGGACACCGGCGTGAACCTGCTGGGCGCAAACGTGCTCCAGCTGGTGACCGCCGGCGCTGGCCGCCTTACCGTCGCTGCAGACGGTGGCGTCGACGTGCCCGGTGTCATGTCGTCGACGAAGTTCAAGCTGCCCGGCGAAATGACTCTGGAGCAGTTCACCGGTCCGACCTTTACGCCGACCTCTGCTTATGGGGCTTGGGGTCGCTGCGCAAGTGCTGTGAACACCACTGCTGGCGGTCGTGTGGCGGCCATCGGATTCCGTGGAGCCAACGACACGGTGGACTCCTGGGGTGTCGGCTTCGGCGAGGAGTGGCTTCCGGACCAAAGCGGAAACCGGCTGACTGTGAAGCCAAGCGGAGTGACGGCGCCTAACAGCCTCACCGCCTTCACGCAGACCTCCGCCACGGAAGCGAATCAGGCATCGATGACCGTTCGCGAGCGAGGTTTCAACGGCGTGCAGGACAACGTTGCTCTTGCAGCGCCGCGACTCTCCCTTTATTGGTCCGGTGTATATGCGGCGCAATGGACGGTCGACAGCTTGGGTATGAAGCTGATCAACGACCCGGGCACAGGTTTGGCCCCGCTGCGTGTTGGCGGGCTGACAACTTATGCCACCCTGCAAATCAACAGTGGCTTGGGCCCGTTGTTCAAGGCGCAGTCTGCTGGGGCTAGCTCGTCCTACGGCGTATTCCTTCAGGGAGGTACAGCAAACGAAATCGGCTTGATCGGAACCGACGGCGGCGCGGTTGTCGGTTCTGGCGAGGGAACTCATTTCGGTCTTCGCTCCATGAATGACTTGTTCCTGTCAGCTGATTCGGGAACAGTTCGCCCAGCGGCAAACGGCACAACGCGCCTGGGCTACCCCGGGTACACGTGGTCGGAAATCTACGCTGGCAATGCGGTTTTGGGCGGCGTCCTGAGTGCTGGCCGTGCAACGGCCGGCGCTTATCACCAGATCAGCCGAGATGTAGCAGAAGGGTCGGCGATTCTCGAGGTGAGCAGGGTCGGTTATGGAGGCATGGCCGTATATGGCACGGTATTCGGCTACGTCAACAATTCGGCAACTTGCGTTGCTTTGGGGACAAACGGAACGACTGGCCGTTCTTTGAATGCCGGCGGGACAGTAAACGCGAGCGGTTCCGACTATGCGGAATATCACGCCATCGCCGCAACCGCGGGTGTGATCGCAAAAGGTCAAATTCTTGGCATCGATTCGAACGACGAGGTGACCGACAGGTGGAGCGATGCGGTCACCTTCGGCATCAAGTCCACTGATCCGAGCTACGTCGGCGGCGACACCTGGGCAAAGCACCTGACACCACCTGTGGAGCCGGTGTTCGTGCCCAGCGAATTCGAGCCGACTCTGCCACCCGTGCCTGCGGCGTTCGAAGAGCCGATTGAGCCTTTCCTGCCGGCGGAGCCTGCCCTTGCGAAGCGGGACGAAGCCGAAACAGATGTGGAGTGGCAGGCCCGTCGGGACCGACACGAGGCGGATATGCACGACTTCACCCGATTGGTGATGGCGCGTGCAGAAGTTGTCGCGGCAGCAAGGCAGGTTTACGACGTGGACGTAAGGGCGGCAGGCGAAGCGCACCTGGCGGCAGAGCGCCACCGTTACGACGAACAGGTGGTGCCTGCCGAGAAAGCGGCGTTCAGCGCTGGCCCATACGCTGAATACCTCGCGGCGCGGGCGGCTTTCGACGTGGCGCTCGAAGCTGCGCGGGTCTGCGTCGATCGCGTTGCCTACAGCGGCCGTGTGCCCGTGAACGTGCAGGGCGCACAGCCTGGTGACTACATCGTTGCAGCCGAAGGCCCAGGCGACTCGATCATCGGCGGGATTGTCACTGCCGCGGCGATGCAAGCCGACATGAGTCAGTACCTGCGGGTGGTCGGTCGGGTTCGTTCGATCCTTGCCGACGGCCGCGCGAACTGCGCTGTGGTCGTGCACTAAACGAGGCCGGACATGCAAAACGTCTCATACGTTCTTCTGTCCATCGTCGTGCTGCAGCAGCTGCTCGACTTCTGGACAACCTGGGAGGTTCTGCGGCTGGGCGGCCGGGAGCGCAACAAGCTGGTCTTGTGGCTGATGGATCGCCTGCAGGTCTTTTGGGCACTGCTGCTCGCCAAAGGGTTGGTGATCTGCCTGGCGGGCTTTGCGGTCTATGACGACCAAGTCGGATCGCTGCCGCTGCTTCTGGTTTTGGGTGGTGTCGTTCTCTTCTACGCGTGGGTCCTGCGAGGGAATTTCCAGGCGTTGACGCTGCAACGGGCGATTGCTGCCGACAGGGGAGGCCGTTGATGCGCCACCTCCAACTCAAGCACCTGATGTCCGAGAGCCGCATGCTCTCCATCCTGCTGGGCGGTGCGTTGCTGCAGGACATGATCGACCCCGTGCTGCTTATCGCCAGCGTGCCGACATCGCTGCTCACGCGGGTCGCCGGCATGACAGGCCACCCGGTGCTGCTGGCATGCCTGTTCGCCGGATGCGCCGTGTTGCTGCTGCCGTTTCTGGCCGTCTCCATGCTGCGAGGCCTCGAACCGTACCGGCGGATCGCCGCAAAGCTGGCCTGCCTGTCCTTGGGCATTGCCACGGTGCTCTGGGCCTACCTGGGCACCTTGTCCGCCGGCATGGGCACCGGAACGCTGTCGAACATCTTCCTGCGCAACGCGGTGATGTCGCTCGGGTTCTCTGCGGCCCTTGCCGTGAGCCTCAACAACCAACTCATCCGGCGATGCCACGAGCGCGACAGCCGCCAGGGTGAAGGAGCCCACGCATGACGCACCCTCGACTGGCGTATTTCCTGATGGTGTGTTGGGCCACGACCCTGGCCGCAGTGGCGCCGCGCGTGGCGCATGCCATGACGTTTTATGACGGCGTGGCGGCGTATGACATCCGAAGCCTTGGAATGGCCGCTGGCGTGGCCCTCTTGGGGGGTGCACTGCGGACCATCTTCACCCTGGCCACCGACAGCCGAGTGGTGTGGGAACAGGTGCGCGAAAGCTGGCGTGACGCGGTGATCTCGCTGATGGCTGGCGGCCTGGTCTATGTGGTGATGGAAGCGGCTCGGGCCTGGTTCGGCATCAAGTTGCCTTTCGAAGTGGCGTTCGCGCTGCTTCTGGTCGCCGGCATCGCGCGGCTGCGCACCTTCAACTTTCTCACCAACGTCGGCGGCAGGTTGGCCGACACCGCGGCGGACCGGCTTGTCGGTAGTACCGCACCGATGTTTCCACCCGCCGATGAGCCACCGAAAGGAACGCCATGAATTTCGACGAAGCATTTGCCCGCCTGGTCAGCCATGAAGGCTTGTTCTCAAGCGATCCGAAAGATCCGGGCAACTGGACAGGCGGCCGGCCCGGTGTCGGCGAGAACAAGGGAACGAAGTTCGGAATTGCTGCGAACACCTATCCCGATCTGGACATAAAGAACCTGACGCTCGACCAGGCGAAGGTGATCTACCGGCGCGACTGGTGGGACAAGATCGGTGCAGAGGCTCTGCATCCGGCGGTCGTGTTTCAGATGTGGGACTTCGCGGTCAATGCTGGCATGGACACTTCCAAAAGGGGCCTGCAGTACGCCGTGGGCGTCGCCCAGGATGGAAAGGTCGGTGATCTCACGCTGGCTGCGGTCAAGCGTACTGAATTGGCCGACATCCTGCTGAAGTTCAATGCATTCCGCCTGCGGCACTACACCTCGCTGTCCACCTGGCTGACATATGGCAAGGGCTGGACGAATCGGGTCGCCGCCGACCTCGACTACGCGGCGCAGGACAACTGAAGATGGACTTCACCACCATCATCAAGACCGTGGCGCCCTGGATCGGCACGGCCCTTGGCGGCCCACTGGGAGGCATGGCCCTCACCGCGGCCGCAAATGCGCTCGGGCTTTCAGAGGCCACGACCGATGCGGTCAAGGCCGCCATCAGCGGTGCCACACCCGACCAGCTGCTGGCTGTAAAGCGCGCCGACCAAGACTTCGCCGTCCAGATGCAGGCCCTCGGATTCAAGAACGTCGAAGCGCTGGAAGCCATCGCTGCAGGCGACCGCAAGGATGCACGCGAGCTGCTGAAAACAACGCGCAGTTGGGTGCCCGCTGCGCTCTCTGGCGGCGTGACCGTGGGCTATTTCGCCATCTTGATCGGCCTCATGACCGGGCACATGCAAGTGACCGACTCGCAGGCCATGTTGCTGATGCTCGGCAGTTTGACCACCGCGTGGGGTGTGGTCATGGCGTTCTGGTTCGGCACAACCGCCGACAGCGGCCGCAAGACCGAGCTTCTTGCTGCCGCAAACCCGCCGAAGTAGTCGGCCTTGCTGTCATTTCATTCTTTGCCGCACGGCGGCGTTTCATCGGAGGGCCAATGGCCAATTTGATTATTTCGGAGTGTGTTGCGCTGAGCGCTGACCGCCGCACAGGCGGATCTGCGCCCATGGTGAGCCTGCCGCCGCTTGCGCAGCAGGTTCGTGGCATCTCGGCGGTGGTGGCGGTGTCGAGCGCTATCGGCGCAGATGCCGGTGTTGTCCGTCTCTACGCAGAAGGCGCATGTCGGGTCGCGGTCGTGCCAGTTCCCGATGCTCCAGCTGCTGCTCAAGCTGCCGCTGCAGGGCTTCCGATGGGAGCTGGAAGTTGGGAATATTTCGGCGTCAAGCCGGGGCAGTACGTTGCTGTTATCGGAGGCACATCATGATGGGCGGCACCAGTTATTCCGATGCCCAGGCGCTTGCGGCAGCAAAGGCCGGGCTGTCCATAGCGCTCAACTATGCGGTTGATTCACGGCTTGTGGAGTTTTCCAACGCAGTGCGTGCCGGAAAGTCCACTGCCATCGTTTTGGTCAGCGACAGCAAGAACACCAATACGGATTCCGGCACCAGCTCGGGCTTCCGTCGCCTGGCGTCCGAAGCTGCACTGCTGACCCCTGGCACGGACGCATCAAATCGTGCTCAAGTCAACTATGCCGACTATGCCATCGGCGCACCTGGAAGCCTGGGTCCGGTGCAGGTAATCCAGGCGGGCGCGGAGCAATACCAAGACTTCGATTCAACCGTGGTCTACAAAAACCTGGCACGAGTTATTCCCTCGGCCAATATCGGAAGTTTCACGGGCGACCTGGCGATCGAACTCGACTTCATGCCGCGAGACACGGCGCCCGGAACCATCGAAAGCCTCGTCTGTAACGGCGGTTCTGGCGCGCGGTCCTTCATTTTGAATCGCCAGGCTGCCGGCAACATTCAGTTCACGTTTTATAAAACCGCCTCCGACGACGCGAGTGCGCTCACGGCAAATCTGACAACAGCCCAGCTCGCCGGCATCGTGGTCGGGGGAACCCGGGTGGTGATAAAGGTATGGCTGCAGGTCAACAACGGCCAGGGTGGCTACAGCGTGTATTGGTACTGGGCGCAGCCAAATACCGATGTGTTCACCGAAATCGTCGCAGCCCGCGTGGTCAACACGACGGCTGGGACCATCACGCTCGGGCCGGCCACCGCAGCCAATCCGTACTACATCGGTGGTCGAAGCACCGTCGCGCCGCCGCAGGACTATTTCAACGGCCGCATTTACGGCGTCAAGCTCAAGGAAGGCACGAATGGGCGGCTGCGCACTCCGTTGACGATTGATTCGTGGATGCCGCCGAGCGGCTCCCTGCTGGCCGATGCGATGCTCGGGGGCGTTGGAACGATCTGGTTCATCAACTGCAGCTATGCAGGCTCCAAGTCGGCGGATTGGCTGACGCGGCCGGTGATGTTCCCGTTCATGGATCAAGGCCTTTTTCTGTTCGTCGGGTCATCCGATAACGAAAATCAGACCGACAACACACCGACTGCAGACCTGACGACGGCGCTCAATGCGCTTGGAGCAGCGGTGGATGCCTACTATCCGAGCATCCCCAAAGCATGTGTGTTGATGAACTTCAACATCGCTCCGTTCGTGAATAAGAATTCCCAGCGCTTGCGGCACGGTGTCATCAAGAACTGGGCCGTCAAGCGAGGCACGCCGGTAATCGATATGGCTCCAGCCTTTCTTCGGTTGCCCAACCAAGGCGCAGCGCTTATCAAAGTCGATGGTCAGCACTTGACGAACAATGCGCCCGGCATCGACGGGCAGGACGTGGTGTTGCAGGTCTACAAGCAGGTGCTTGGCTTCAACTGACCCTGGCTGCGCCCTCACCGCATGACCGGTGAGGGCAGGGGGGAGTGACCGCATTTGCGGCTCCGGCGAATAATTTCGATGGGCTATAGGTTTGAGCAACAGTGGTTATGGCACATTCCTACTAATTTCCACGAGCATTACGAAGTGATGAAAGCCAACCCTTTGCAAGATCTGAATAAAAGCGAGTTCTTAGAGACCGATTTTGACGGCACTTGCTTTAAATCTATACCGTTGCCTGACAATTCCAAAACTGTGGAGGAGGTTAAGAGAGTAGAGATTTATTTTAAGGGGCTAGAATCAGCCATAATCAAGAAAATAAATAAGAGCGGAGCCGTAGTTGGGTGTGTTGCTTGGCTGACAAGTTTCCCGATATTAGACGCCCTATCAAAAAAAAATGGCGTTTCCATCATTCTGCAAAAAGAGGATTTTTTACGACCTGATGTCAACGACACCTCAAGCTCTAAGGCACTCCGTAGGAAAAAATACGATGTGTTGTACCCACTTCATTGGCGTCATCTTTCCGGGCTTGAGAGTGCTGATTCGAAATCTGGAGAATCTCTTATTCCGTCGGTGGCCGTGCGTTGCATCGGGATGGCGCGAGTTGGTGGGCAAGAAATAATTCCTCGAATGCACCATAAATTTCTGGTGTTCTGTAATTACTCCCAGGAAAATGTGATTGAGCCGTATGCTGTCTGGACAGGCTCTTTCAATATGACTTTGAATGCAAGTTTGTCCCTAGAGAATGGTGTTTATATCGAGAGCAAAGAGGTAGCGGAAGCATATTATGAAGAGTGGTCAAACTTATTGCGAATTTCAGAGGGCCTGAATTGGTCCCACGATTACGTCGCGCCTGATGTAAGAATAAACACCCACGAAATGCGCACTTGATTGCCATTACTTGGAACCACATAGTTATCCACCGTGCGGCCATCAGAACAGATCACCCTGTGCAGGAGCGGCGGCCACCCGCGGTTTCATCGGCGTGTCCTGCCGCACGCTCCGCACTTCAAACCAGGCTGTAGGTACCGGCCCCAGCCCATTCACGCCAGCCGCATGTGCCCGCGGCATCGCTTTCACCCATTCCTCAGCAAGCCGTCGCTCGGTCTCGGATAACTCTTCCGGCTCGCTTTCCCTGGCCATGCTGAACGCCCGGAACGCCAGGACCATCGGCAGCGCGCCGCCCAGCAGCCGCTCCATTTCCTTTCGATACCGCCAGCAGGAGGCTGGAACCTCATGCTCCGAGTCGCCGGTGTAGTCTTCCAACGTCACGGCCAGCAGCTTTCTCGCTCGGGCTGTCTCGGCATCCGCGGCGTGGTCAATTTGGTCAAGCGTCCGGCCGCGCGTCTCAGCTGCGGCAGCGTCGTAGGCTTTCAACACGTCCTCGATGTTGCGTTTGATCATGTCCGCATCTCCGCGCGGCATGCGACCACCACGTCCAACTCGCCGCGCAGCGCGCGCACCATGGCGGCTGCTTCGGTCTCCGTGGGCGCCACCACCCAAGTCTGCATCTTCTGACGGGCGGTGCGGCCATCGCATTGCTCCGTGCCGGCCAGCAGCATGCCACCGGCGATCTTGCCGACGCGGGCGTTCACCAGATCGGGCAGCACGCCGCGCTGGTGTTCGGCAAGGTCGAGCAGCTGCGCGTGTGCGCCAGGCTCCGTCGTCGTATGAGGCCGTTCGACTGCCAGCCAGCCGCGGGCCGGCGGAAACGCGGTGACAGCATCCACGCCCATGCGGGTTCCCCGATGGCGCAGTCGATAGACGAAGCAGTTCACAAGTCTTCCTTTCGGCAGAACGGTGAGTCCTTTTCCATGCCGGCGAGTTCTTGCGCGAACCTCCGGTTCGATTCGATCAGGCGTTCGGCCGCGCGCTCTTGAGCGAGTAGCGATATCGGCGGTGGTGCGCCAGGAAGCCGGTCCAACGGCATACCGGCCCGCCGCCGCGCCTCCGCCCGCAGCAGCACCTGCAGCCCTTGTTCCAGGGTCGCGCAGCAGAGCCACGACTGCTCCCATCGGTCGGTGCGGCTCTTGATCGATTTCTTGAAATACTCGATGCCGCGCAGCTGAACGAAACCGCGCAGGCGCTCGACCCGGGCGTTGTCGATGGCGGGCACCAGGTCCCTGGTCGGTTCGGCTGGATCGAGAACGCGGGCCACCATCACGCCGCGCGCATAGAACTCTCGGGAGCCTTGCCCATAGGTCAGGTGACCATGCACAGGCGACTCCGACACCTCGCGAGGCGTGAGTGGGCGCCCTTTGGAGCGCAGACGGTAGACATACAGAAGCACTGTTTAAATATACAGTCTTTTGATGCCGTAGCGGTTGGTCACGTTCTAGGCCGCGCCAGGCTTCACAGTGGTCTGAACCACTGGAGCCACCATGACCTATGCCCTGTACGTTGTTGAAGAAGAACCAGACGCCTACCGCTGGGTGCTGGTGGAACTCGACGGCGACACCTTCACGCCGAACAGCCATTCGGACTGCGACTACGGGACTTATGCCGATGCGCTGAATGCCGGCACCTTGGCCCTGGCCGCGGCCGACAACCGAACGTATGAGAACGAGGCGACAGACCCGGTGGGGGACGCTGATTGCGCTTCCGGATCCTGAAAAGATCGGCGTAGGTTTTGGCGTAGCTTTCGTGAAAAAACCGCCGTTTTCAGAGGGTGGGTGAGTTCTGCCATTGAACTACACCCGCGTTTCCTATCCTGTTGATGGATAAGGGGTTTTTCCGCTAAGACGTTGAAGTGTATGAGAAAAGCCGGTCTGCGCCAATCTCGCGTCGCACGAATAGGCTCGTCCCAGCAGACAAGGTATCGACAGGACGGAGGCAGCTGAAACAAATACATTCACTCGGCCCATCAGGACTATCCTGCAAAAATGATCGATAGCCCCAATCAATCAAAAGCCCCTGGCACCGAAGTCAACGGAGAGTTCTTTGACCATGAAACCGGGCGATCTCATCCATACGTAGCCAGGTTCCGGTTGGTCGCCAACGATGCGCTGTGGAGCGCCCGCATGAAGTTGGGCGGCAAATGGGTGACCCTTCGTGGCGGTCGGGTGCCCGTTGCGGGCAACGAAAGCGAATTCGCCGTCTCCGAACTGGTCCGCGACTCGGTTCTGGACAGCATGTACGACGAAGAAATGGACGGCCGCATGGCGGCCGCGCACAAAGAGCATCGGTGCGCCAGGAATCTGAGACGAATCGTGGCCGCGGTGGTGTCTGGCGTGTTCATCGGCATCTTGTGGTTCTGCTTATCGTGAGTGAGCCGCTGTTTACCTTCGGCATGTGACTTCCCATGATGCGGACGGTTATCAAGCGGCGTTCGTCGAGACGCTGCATGGAATTCCGGCGAACGGTTCTTCGATCGCCTGGTGATTGAGCGCTTACTTTTTGTTAGGGCATTGGGAGCCAAGAACTCGATGCCTTGTCCAGATTCATCGTGTGTGCAACAAAATGCAACAAAATGAAACTAGTGTGTTCATGTTTTTTTGTTGCGTGCATGCTTGCGCACGGTATGTTTCATGTTGCTGGCAGCGAAAGAAGGATTGCATGATCGGCTCGAAGGACAAGCCCAATGAATTCTCAAGATCGACATTGGTTTATAACGCAAGCGTGATTATCGGCATCGTCTCATTGCTGGTATTGGTAGTACTGTATTCGGGCAGGGGCGATGGAGAAAGCCAACGAGAACGGTCCTTGCGGGTGATCTTGAATTGCTGGAAAGCCGCTGGTACCCGCGATCCTCCGACCATCGGTGCTGCGGAACAGGTCGAGAAGTGTGAGCAGATGGAGCGGTCATACAGGAAGTCGCATGGCTCGATTTGGGGGTGACCCGAAGTAGGCGGTATCCACGACGCCCATCCTGGAAATCAATCGAGATAATGCCATGTCCGAAAATTTGAAACCAGTGGATGTTCACGTCAGGGACTCGAAGCTGAACCGGATTTTTTTGGCATTTCCAAGGAATTCGTCGGGCCATGCATATCCCGAATATTCTGCCGACAGCATCCAAGAAAAGATCGAAGAAATGATCTCGATGCAGCCGGTCAAGGTTGAGCTGAATCCTCACCAATTCGCAGTCGTTCCACGCGTCAATCACGGCCAAGGCCAGTGCAACTGGCAAATCGTCGTTTTTTTACCGATCGCACCAGATGGTTTGACTGCGCTCAAACTGGCAGGGGCCGACCTGCAAAAGCGCTGCAATATGCAAGACTCCTACCAGGACGTTCGCGGGCTGATCGTTTAGTCCTGTGGCGAAAGATCAGTCCCGATGACATCCCGCGACGCCTGCCGCGGAAACTGATCCGGCCAGATGGAAATGACCTTGGTCACTGCATTTTGCGTCGGCGAATGATCGTGCCCATCATTCCCAGCCCTGCCAGCACCATGGCGTAGGTTTCCGGCTCCGGCACAGGCATCACGGGTGCGAGTGCGATAAACCCGGTGTATGGCAACGCCATGACGCTGCTGTTGCCGGCCACGCGCAGTGTGTAGCCGACGGAACCCAAGGTTGAATAGTCGGCCATCTGGTTGAGGGCGGTGAACATGCTGCCGCCCGATTGCGAATAAAGAATCGTGGTCGGCAAGGCCGTATGTCCGATCAGGTCGGCCGCGGTGAGAAAGGTGCCGACGTACAGGTCCAGCGCCGTCATCGTGGTTCCGCCGACACCGAAAGTGAAGGTGGTCGAAGAGATCACCGCACCCGAATTCGGGGTTACCGCAAAGTTGTAAAGGTCGTCGAATGTCCCGAGCGTCGTCGTGGAGCCGAACGTGGCCAGCGCGTTCACCGTTCCGATGTTCGTCGCCGCCAATGCGGTGCCGGAAACCGGCGCCACCAATGCGATGGCGATCAAACTCAACAGAGCAGTTTTTTTGACGGGTATTTGCATATCTGAATAACCAGTTGGATTGAGGTTTGGGCGTCACATGTGGCATAGAAATGTCACATGTGGGCTTAATGTTTCCAATAGGCCGTTCGGTCTTGCAGTCCTCTAAATTGTCACCGCTGCAGGTTTCGCTGTAATCACTGCCTGAACTGTCAGATTCGAATCGGTGGTCTTCATGGCTGTACCGCCTACGGCCGACCGCCGGCCGGCTCGAGCGCTGCCGCCGGCAAAACCCCGACGATCGCGTCGTACAGCTTCTGCAGGGCGATGGGTTTGGCGACATAGGCCTGAAAACCGGCTGCCAGGCCGGCGCGGATATCGGTTTCCATGGCAAAGGCGCTCAAGGCCACGGCGGGGATTCCATGGTTCGGTCCGTCGGTCAGCGTCCGTAGCTGGCGGATGAAACTCAGGCCGTCCATGACGGGCATACCGATGTCGGACACCAGCAGCTGGTAGCTTTCGGTCGCCAGGCTGGCAAGGGCCTCCGCAGCGGAAGACCGTGTCTGCACCACACAGCCGAAAGCCGCCAACGCCACCTGCGCAACTTCGCGGGCGTCGGGTTCGTCGTCGACCAGCAGGACCCGCAAACCCTGAAGCTGGTCACCCAGTGCACCGGGCAGACGTGATTCCTGGAGGGTCGGTGTGTCCGATGCCTCGACTGACAGTGCCAACGACACGGTGAAACAGCTGCCCAGGCCCGGGCCGGGGCTCGTCACCTCGATGGTTCCGCCGTGCAGTTCTACGACTCCGCGTGCAATCGCCAGGCCCAGGCCGAGCCCGCCGACGCGGCGGGTCACCGAGCCGTCTTCCTGTCGCAGGCGTTCGAACACATGGGGCAGGAAGGCGGCGCCGATGCCGCGTCCGCTGTCGGTTACCTGCAAGATGGCGCGGCCGGCTTCGGCGCGCACCGACAGCTCGACCCGGCCGCCGGCCTCGGTGAACTTGACCGCATTGCCGACCAGGTTGGACAGCACCTGTTCCAGGCGGCGGGGCTCGCCTTCGACGATGACCGGCGCAACCTCGCGGCAGACCAGTTCGACGCCTTTTTCTTGCGCCTTGTGCAGGTGCGACAGAAACACGTTCTTGGCCGACAGCGCGAGGTCCACCGGCTCCATGCGGATGACCATCTTGCCGGCCATCACCGAAGTCATGTCCATCAGGTCGTCGATCAATGCTGCCTGGTGGCGGGCGTTGCGACGGATGGATTCGGCGGCCTTGGCGATCATGGGGTCGTCGGTCCGTTTGCGCGCCAGGATGTCGGACCAGCCAGTGATGGCATTGAGCGGCGAGCGCAATTCATGCGAGACGGTGGCCAGGAATTCGTCGCGGATGCGCGCTGCGCGGTCGGCCTGGGCCCGCGCCGACTGTTCCTCTGCCAGTGCGCGGCTGGTGGCTTCGGCCAGATTGGTGATGCCGTCGATGTCGAACAGGGTGCCGACCCAGCGATTCAGCCTGCCGTCGGCACCGGCGACCGCGCGGGCCTGGACTTCGAACCAGCGGGGCGCGCCCGACGGCGGTGCGAACAGTCGGCAGCGGCAGTTCAAGTCGCTTCCCTGGACCTTTGCGTCGGCCCATTGCCGGCTGAAGGCGGCGCGATCCTCTTCATGGACCAGGGCTGCAAGGTCGGCGAGGTTGAAAGCGCCGGCCGGTTTGTGCGCCAGGATCCAGGTGTGGTTGATGTATTGAAGCTGGCCGTCGGCGTCGGCCTGCCAGACCACCTGCTGAAGCGAGTCGGCCAACGCCTCGAACTGACGCGCCTGTGTGTTGGTGGCGTCTGCGTGGATGCGGGCGGAATCCGCCAATCGGGCCAGTGCGCGTTTGACCGCCTGCACCTCACCGACGTCGCTGCTGGTGCCATGGGGCGAAGTGCTGTTCGCCCACACATCGCCGGCGTTGACGCCTTCTGCCTGGTCGGCCAGCCTGCGCAACGGGTCGACCAGCCGCCCTGTGACCCGCCAGGCCAGCCACGCCGCCAGCAGCCCGATCACCAGGCCGCCGGCCATGAACCCGAGTTGCAGGTCGCGCACCGAAGCCAGCGTGGCGGAATAGGGCTGGCGGGCCACGACACGCCAGCCAAAACCGCCGAAGCTGCCCCGGGCGTGGGTGACTGCCACGGCGGTCAGATAGGGTTCGCCGTCATTCCAGGTCTTCTTGAGCGCACGTTGTCCGGTGTTCGACAGCAGGGCCGAGAGGTCGGCACCGACGACGACATCGGGCGATGCGGTCAGCACGACCTTGGAGTCGGTGTCGACCAGGAACAACTGCACGCCCTGGCGTTCTGCCGCCGGGCCCAGCATGTTGTCACGCACCTGGCCAGCCCATTCCCAGCCGATATGCACCGCGAAAACCCTGAACGCCTGGCCCTTCTGATCACGGATGGGCACCGACACGTCGAGAAAACGCAGCGGCTCGCCGCTCTTGGGTTTGGGCAGCAGGTCCGCGAGCCGGACCGCACCGTGAACGTCGCCGATGAACAGGCCAGTCCTGCCCATGTAGAACACCGGCCGGCCCGTCAGATCGCCACCTTCATAAACACCACCGGTGGCCGCCAGTACCGTACCGCTGGGGATGTCGACGATCGAGGCGTAGGCCACCTCCGGGTTTTCGCGTTGAAAATCGTCCAGCGCCTTCCGCATGTCTCCGGCAGATGTGGCGGGTTCGTGGTACCGGTCGCGCATGCTCTGGTTGATGACTTCCTTGGCGAACTGGTTCATGCCGTTAGAAAGTTCTCGTGCCATCTGCTCGGCCAGCATGTCCAGGTTGCTGGCACCCAGCTTCACCAGCCGGCGTTCCGCGATCTCTCCGAGCATGACGCTGAGCGACAGGCAAAGAATCACGATCAGGCCACCCAGGGCCAGGCCGAGACGGGTATGAAGGCGTCCGGGTGGCGGCTGGAAACCTGCCTTGACGGGGATCGAGATGGAAGAAGGGCTCAATTCAGTCGCCGGAAGCCTGCGGATTTTTATCGTACCAATCTGTTTCATTGTCCACGTAAAGGCTTTAAAGACAGCGGCTTTAGCTAAAGAGAAACGATGACGATGTGAAGCAAAATATGGAGAGTTCTGCGGCGTTGAGTGGCAGGTGTTTCTAAACTAATCGGCGATATGGCTTTCCAGGACTCCCAGAGCGACTCCCAGGTGGATCAACGTCGGCCATCCGACCTTCTTCAGGCGGCGGCACTGAAACTCGGTGATCTGTTGCGGCCGCTGTCCGACGCGGCCGATATCGCGGGGACCGCGGCCCTCGTCTGCGGCGAGACGCTGAACGTGCTGCGCGCCGGTTATGGCGTCATCGACGATGCCGGCGCCCATGTGGAAATCACCCGCGACTGGTGTCGCAGCGACGACGCCTGCCGGCTGGCGGGGCGCTATCGTTTCGCTGATTTCGGCTCCTTCATCGAAGATTTGCGTGCCGGGCGCGTGGTGGCCATCAGCGATGTCGAGCAAGACCCGCGCACCGCCGCCCGCAAGGATGCGTTCGCGGGCATCCGGGTGCGCGCCCTGCTCAACGTTCCCCTGATGAGCAACGGCCGGCTGGTCGGCGTGTTCCTGGCGCACCAGGACCAACCGCGCGAATGGACACACGAAGAGATCGGATTCGTCGCCAGCGTGGCCGACCGCACCTGGGCCGCCATCGCGACGGCCCAGGCATTGGGCGCACTGCGCTCGGCCAACGAAGAACTCGAGCGCCAGCTACAGGACCGCACCGCCGACCGCGACCGGCTCTGGCAGCTGTCCGCCGAGGTCATGCTGGTGGCCCGGTTCGACGGCCAGGTGCTGGCCGTCAACCCCGCATGGTTTTCGATGCTGGGATGGCAGGAACGCGAGGTGGTCGGCAAGAACCTTGCCGACCTGGTGCATCCGGACGACCTTGCCCGCACCCTGGACGGCGCCCGGGCGATTGCCGAAGGTGCCAATTTCCCGGGATTCGAAAACCGCTACCGCCACCGCGATGGCAGCTACCGCTGGATATCCTGGAGCGCCGGCCAGGGCGACGGCCGCATCATCGCGGTCGGCCGCGACATCACCGAGTTCAAGCTGCAGGCCCAGTCCCTGCAGGCGGCCGAAGACCAGCTGCGGCAAAGCCAGAAGATGGAAGCCGTCGGCCAGCTGACCGGCGGCATCGCCCACGATTTCAACAACCTGCTGACCATCATCAGCACGTCCATCCAGTTGCTTCAGCGGCCGGCGCTGCCGGACGAGCGGCGGCAGCGGTTCATGGCGTCCATATCGAACGCGGTGGCGCGTGCCGCCAAGCTGACCGGCCAGTTGCTGGCCTTCGCGCGGCGCCAGACCTTGCAGCCGGTGGTGTTCGATGCCGCCCAGAACGTGGCCGCCATCGGCGACATGGTGCAGACGCTGGTCGGCTCCCGCATCGAGATCACGCTGGAAACCTCAGGCACCACCGACGCCGCCTGCATGGTGGATGTCGACCCGGGGCAGTTCGATACTGCGGTGGTCAACATGGCTGCCAATGCCCGCGACGCCATGGAAGGCGTCGGCCGGCTGCACATCCACACCCGCCGGGTCGATGGCATTCCGGCCCTGCGTTCGGCAGGGGCGGTACCGGGCAATTTCGTGGCGGTGTCGGTCCGTGACACCGGTTCGGGCATCGCGCCCGACCGCATCGACCGTGTCTTCGAACCGTTCTACACCACCAAACCCGTGGGGCAGGGCACCGGACTGGGACTGTCGCAGGTGTTCGGATTCGCCAAGCAGTCGCGCGGTGACGTGCAGGTCGAAAGCGAACCCGGCCGCGGAACCACCTTCACGATCTACCTGCCGCTTGCGCGCCGTCGCGCATCGGTGGCGCCGGAATCCAACGGCGACATGGCCGGTTTCGACAGCGAGCCGCGTGGCCGGCTGCTGGTGGTCGAGGACAACCACGATGTGGCGCATGCGGCCGAGGCGACGCTGGTCGAACTGGGGTACCAGGTATCGGTCGCTCACGGTGCTCGCCACGCGCTGCAGTTGCTGGCCGACGAACCGGCGGCCTACTGCGCGGTTTTCTCCGATGTGATGATGGCCGAGATGGACGGCATCCGGCTGGCGCGCGACATCCGCCGCCTGTATCCGGCCATTCCGGTGCTGCTGTGCAGCGGCTACAGCAGCGTGCTGGCCAGCACCGAGCACCACGAATTTTCGCTGCTGCCCAAGCCGTATTCGATGGCGGCGCTGTCCGATGCGCTGCGCCATACGATCGCCACCGGCAATGCCGAAAAAGCCCGGCTGGCCGACCTGGCGGCCCTGGCGGTGCTGGACACCGCCCAGGAAGACGATTTCGACCGCGCGACCCGCCTGGCGGCCGGCCTGTTCGATGCACCCATCGCGCTGGTCTCGCTGGTGGACGACCAGCGCCAGTGGTTCAAGTCGAAAGTCGGCCTGGCGGTCAGCGAAACGTCGCGCGAACATGCTTTCTGCGCCCATGCCATTCACGATCCGCGCCAGGTGATGGTGGTGAATGACGCCACCCAGGACGCCCGGTTTGCCGACAACCCGCTGGTGGTCGGCGACCCGAGCATCCGTTTCTACGCGGGTGCGCCGCTGGTGACGTCGTGGGGCCACGCCATCGGAACGATCTGTGTCATCGACTCCAAGCCGCGCGAAGTCGACGAGCAGCAGCTCGACGCACTGCGCAAACTTGCCGAGGAAGTGGTCGAGCGTCTGGAGAGGAACCGGCAGGCCTGACCGGCTCAGAACTCGGTGTGCAATCGCAGCGACACCACCCGCACCGGGCCGCGGTCGGCGTTGTAGGCCGGGTTGCGAATGCGCTGGAAACCCAGGGTGATGGCGTTCTCGAGCTTCTTCACGTTGGGCAGCGCCAGGCGGTAATACACCTCGCCGATGGTCTCGGGCTTGTAGCTGATGCGGCCGTCGCCGACGAAGAAACCCGAGCCGCCGGCCGCCAGAAAATCGCGGTGTTCACGCGACAGGCCGTTCTGTGCGACGGCGATACCCAGCGCGTCCTTCGAACGACCCCAGCGGCCGCCCTCGATGGTGGTGCCGAACGATATGGACCGGTCGATCTCCGCGAAGGCATAGGTCTCGGACTTGCCGTCGTTGCGCGCCAGCCGGGTGAACACGCCCACCCCGTCCGCCACTTCCTGCTCGAGGTTGACGCCCGCGCCGACCTTGGTGCGGCGTTCGCGTACCGGGGCGACGTCGGGTGTGGTTCCGTTGGCTGCGGCATAGGCCAGCGCATCTTCGAAACCGCCCATCACCGCGACGTTGCGGAACGCCAGCAGCCGCAGCGTGCCCGGACGGCCGTAGGCCTGATAACGGCGCTCCAGCTCGATCTGGTCGCCGTAATGCCTGAAGAACTGATGATCCAGCTTCAGGCCGTTGGATTCACGTGGCATCAGCGAACGGCCGGCGCGCAGGGTCCAGTCGTCGTCGTGGCGGTATTCGAGCGCCACGCCCCATGAATAACCGCGCGAATCCGCCGCGAAGTCATAGGCACCGTGGGTCAGGAAGGACCAGTTCAGGAACTGGGTCCGGGCATCGTGTGCATGGGTGCTGCCGTCGAACAGGTCGGACACCGCGAAGTTGCCGGCGGTCAGGGTGATGCGGCGTTTGTCGTAGCGGCTGGCCAGCTGGTTGGCATCGCCCTCGATGAATTCGCTGCCGCCGCCCAGGCCCCAGGTCTGCCGCACGAACAGCCGCGCGCGGTAGACGATGGGACTGGTGCCGGCGGTCTTCTGGAGTTCGCTGTTGGTCAGCCCGCCCAGGCCGGTGAGGCGCGAAAGCGGCAGGCCCTGCACCAGCTCGGGGTTGAAGTACAGCTCGGTCTGCGGTGCCAGGCGAACGCCCAGGAAGGCGGTCGAGGTGAACGAATAGCTGTGTTCGCGTTCGGGCGACAGGCTGTTGACTCCGGAGTAGGCGGCGCGAAACGCCGGCTTGTTCTGGTTGATGTAGGTTGCCTGGCCGTGGAACGAGAAGTTCTCGATTTCTTGCGGATCGTCGGCAGCGGCGGGCACGTCTTGGGCGGAAGAGGGCAGGGCGGCAGCCGAGCACAACAAGGCCAGGACGGCCTGTGTGAGGAGGGATGCGTGCGGGGCGCGGAGGCTTTTCATGGGCGGGCGAAGTATAGGGAGCCGAAAAGGCCGTCCCGTGACAACGCGTCAAACGCAAAAAAGGCCGACAACCCTTTGGGTGCCGGCCTGAACTCCGCGATGCGGAGAGAGCTAACCGTAATGACCGTGATGCGGCTCAGACGGCCTGTTCGATCTGCCGCTGGGGCACGTGTGCACTGGCCAGCACTTCCCCGGCCACCGATTCCTGCGCATTGCCGCGCTTCTTGCCGCGCCAGGCCGACCAGGTCACGCCGATCAGCAGCAGGCAGCTGATGGCGATGAACGTGCCGCTGATGGGACGCTGGATGAAGATGTGCAGGTCGCCACGCGACAGCAGCAGGGCGCGCCGGAAGTTCTCTTCGACCATCGGCCCCAGCACGAAGCCCAGCATGATGGGTGCGACCGAGAAGTTCAGGTAGATCAGAATCGCGCCGACGATGCCGAACGCCAGCACCTCCCAGATCTGGAACAGGTTGTTCTGCGTGCTGAACACACCGACCGCGATGAAGAACATGGCTGACGGGAACAGGTAGCGGTAGGGCACCTGGAGCAGCTTCACCCAGACGCCGATCATGGGCACGTTGAGGATGATCAGCAGTGCGTTGCCAATCCAGAAGCTGGCGATCAGGCCCCAGAAGATGTCCGGATGCTCGCTGATGAGTTGCGGGCCGGGCTGGATGCCCTGGATCATCAGCGCGCCCAAGATCAGCGCCATGACCGCGTCGCCGGGGATGCCGAGCGACATCGTCGGGATGAAGTCGACCTGGGTCTTGGAGTGCGAAGCCGCCTCGGGCGACGCCACGCCGCCGATCATGCCGGTGCCGTATTTTTCTGGCGTCTTGCTGATCTTGCGTTCCAGCGCGTAGGCGATGAAGGTGGTGATGGTCGGGCCGGTGCCGGGCATGGCGCCGAACACCGTGCCCACCGCGGTGCCGCGGATCATCGGCCAGATGGCTTCCTTCAGTTCTGCCTTGCTGGGCCGCATGTCGCGGATGCGCAGGCTGGTGTTGGCCGTGATGGTCTTCATGCGGTTGACGTTCAGCAGGAAGTCGGCCACACCGAACAGGCCCATGGCAATGGCCACCAGTTCGAGCCCGTCCGACAGCTCGGGCACACCGAACGAGAAACGGAACGCGCCGCTGTTGACGTCGGTGCCGACGCAGCCGGCCAGCAGGCCGAACAGGGTCATGGCCACGCCCTTGAGCGGCGAGCCGCGCGACATGGTCGAACCCGCCAGCAGGCCGAGCAGCATGATCGAGAAGATCTCGGTCGGCCCGAACTTGAAGGCCACCTCGGTCAGCAGCGGCGACGCGAAAACCATCACCAGGATGCCGACCGAAGCCGCGAAGAACGAGCTGATCATGGTGATGCCGAGCGCGGTGCCGCCCTTGCCCTGCTTGGTCAACGGATAGCCGTCCAGGCATGTCACCGCATGTGGAGGATGCGATGGCAGGTTCAGCAGGATGGCGCCGATGGCACCGCCGTATTGCGAGCCGTAGAAGATGCCGGCCAGCATCAGGATCGCCGGCACCGGATGCATCGCATAGGTCAGCGGCAGCAGGATGGAAATGGCCGACAGCGCGCCCATGCCGGGCAGCACACCGATCAGGTTGCCGACCAGCACACCGAAGAAGGACCACATCAGGTTGGTGCCCTGGAAGGCGACACCGAAACCGAACCACAGGTCATGCAGGGATTGCGACATGGTTCAGGCCCCCCACTTCACCAGCGGCAGCTGCAGCTGCAGCGCCCACCAGAAGACCACGGTGGCGATGACCATCATCGCCAGCGAAAGCACGAAGGCCTGCAGCACCGTGTTGCTGCGGTCGCCCATGGCCGAGATGAAGACGATGGCGAAGGTCGCCGGCAGCAGGCCGCAGTAATTGCCCAGCACCAGGAAGGCGATGGTGCCGGCGATGATGCAGAGGCCGCCGCGCAGGTCGGGCAGGCCGGCGGGGTGGTGGCCGCCGGTCTCGGCCGCCGGTTTGTCGCCGCGGGCGGACAGGGCGATCAGCAGGCCGGTTGCCGCCAGCAGTGCGCCGACCGCGCAGGGAAAGAATCCGGGCCCCATGCGTTGCAGGGTGCCCAGTTTGTACTGCACGCTGGCGTACACCGCGGCCAGGCCGATGATGACCATCAGCGCGCCGCCGTAGTAGTCCTTATTGAAATGCGGGGAAGGTTTCATGCTCTCTCCAAAGGCTCCGAGCCAGGCCCGGATGGACCTGTATCTCGAACGGAGGCGAGTCTAGAAATCGAGGCTTCCAATCAGCTTCCGATTGGGCATGCGAGCCGCAAAATACGTGTTATTGCGGATGTCCGGCGGCGGGTTCACTCAGGGAAACCACCAGTCTCGCCGCCAGTCCGCGGCTGCCGTCGGCGGGGTCGGCCAGGACGATGTCGCCGCCGTTGCGCCTGGCATAGGCCCGGGCGATGGCGAGGCCCAGGCCGGCGCCGCCCTGCGGTGCGCCGGCAGCCCTGGATCCCTGGCGAAACCGCTGGAAAACAGCCTCGCGTTCATTGATCGGCAGGCCGGGGCCGCTGTCGGTGACTTCGGCGACGGCGTGCGGTGGCGGGCCGTTTTCGGTCCGTACGGTCACCGTGATGCGGCCGTCGCGCGGGGTGTGTCGGATGCCGTTGTGCAGAAGGTTCGCGAAGGCTTCGTGCAGTTCGGCGGCATCGGCCGCCACCGGCACCGGGCAGTCGGAACTGGTCTCGTCCCATCCCAGGTCGATGTTCTTTTCGCGTGCCAGCGGCAGGTATTGCAGCAGCGCTCCACGCGCGACCTGCTGCAGGTCGGCGGGGCCGGCGGGTGGTTCGGTCGAGCGGCTGGTGCTGGCATTGGCCATCGCCAGCAACTGGTCGGACAGGCGCCGGCTGCGTTCCAGTTGCGAGGCGATGGCGGCCAGGCTTTCGCGCAGCACGGCGGGGTCGTCCTGCCGGAGCGCGAAACCGGCCTGGGTGGTCATGATCGCCAGCGGCGTGCGCAGCTGGTGCGATGCATCGGCCAGGAAACCGGCTTGTTTCTCGAGCACCGCGCGGTGGTCGGCGATGTGGTGGTTGACCGCATCCACCAGCGGCGCCACCTCGCCGGGTACGGCACGGGTTTCCAGCGGCCGCAGGTCTTTGGCAGACCGCGCGCGCAGGGTTGCACGCAAGCGGCGCAACGGGTTAAGCGCCCAGGCCACACCTAGCCACACCAGCAGCACGGTGACGGCCAGCATGCGCACGCCCTGCCATATTTCGCGTTTCAGCAGAGCCTCGCGCGCTGCGTTCCGGCGGCCGGTGCTTTCGGCCGCGCGGATCGACAACTGCCATGCCCGGCCGAGACCGTCGTAGGCGCGGCGCTGCAGGGCGGCGACGCGCACCGGATACCCCCGATATTCGGCGTTGTAGAAGACCACGGCCTTGTCGCTGGGTGGCGGTGCCGGCAGGTCGTCGACGCCCAGCAGCGTCTCGACCGGCGGCGCGCCGGGCAGGTCCGGCCCCTCGGGCGTGGCCAGCACCTGCAGGTGTTTGTGGTTGGCGTTGAGCGACTCGAACATGCCCTGGATGGAGAAGGGCTCGCGCAGGGTCAGTGCGCCGTCGGAGTCGGTCGCCAGGCCTTCGTCCAGCGCGGTGATCACTTCGAGCAGCGTTTCGTCGTAGGCCACCTCGACTGTGCGGGCCATGGCGCGGTAGTCGGTCCAGCTGTCGAACATCAGCAGCGCCGCCAGTCCGGGCAGCAGCAGGACCAGCAGCTGAAAACGGATGCCCGGACGCTGCCAGCGCCGACCGCTGCTGGCGGTGGCGCTAGGCGTCCTGTCTGTTGCCATGGGCCGCGCTTTCGAGCATGTAGCCCAGGCCGCGCACGGTGACGACTAGCACGTCGCTGTCCGCCAGCTTGCGGCGCAGGCGGTGCAACACCAGCTCGATGGCATCGGGGCCGACGCTGGCATCCTGCGGGAACACCTTGTCGGAAAGCTGCGACTTGCCGACCGGTGAGCCGGCCCGCATCAGCAGCGCGGTCAGCGCAGCGTGTTCGCGCGGGGTCAGTTGCAACAGCTGGTCGGCCAGGGTGAAAGCGTGGCTTTCGTTGTCGTAGGCCAGCGAGCCGCACTGCAGTCGCGGATGCTGGCGGCCGTGGCTGCGGCGTACCAGGGCGATGAGGCGGGCTTCGAGTTCCTCGATGGCGAAGGGCTTGGCCATGAAATCGTCGGCCCCCAGATGCAGGCCGCGCACCCGGTCGGGCAGGGCGCCCTGGGCCGTCAGCACCAGCACCGGCACCGGGTTGCCGGCGTCGCGCAGGGCGGTCAACACGGTGAATCCATGCTTGTCGGGCAGGCCCAGGTCGAGCACCACCGCGTCGTAGGCGGTGCCGACGGACAGCAGCGCTTCGGCCGTGCGGGCGTCCGGCGCGTGGTCGGGCACGAAGCCGCTCTGCTTGAGCGCGCGCTGCAACCAGGCGGCCATTTCGGCCTCGTCCTCGACCAGCAGGATCCTCATGTCGCCCTTAAGTTTTCGATCACTTCTGGATATCGCCCAGGCAGAGGTACTTCAGTTCGAGATAATCGTCGATGCCGTGATGCGAACCCTCGCGCCCCAGGCCCGACTGCTTGACCCCGCCGAAAGGCACGTGCTCGGTGGCGATGACACCGGCGTTGATGCCCACCATGCCGTATTCCAGCGCCTCGGCCACCCGGAAGATGCGGCCGACATCGCGGCTGTAGAAATAGCTCGCCAGGCCGAACTCGGTGTTGTTGGCCGCATCGACGGCTTCCTGTTCGGTCTCGAACCTGAACACCGGCGCGAACGGGCCGAAGGTCTCTTCGCGGGCGCACAGCATGTCGGCCGTGGCGTCCGCCACCACCGTCGGCTGGAAGAACTGGCCTTCCATCTTCTGGCCGCCCGCCACCACACGGCCGCCCTTGGCCAGCGCGTCTTCCAGGTGCTTCTGCACCTTGGCGACGGCTGCCGGCTCGATCAGCGGGCCCTGCACCACATCGGCGTCGAAACCGTTGCCGACCTTCAGCGCCTTCACCGCGACGGCGAACTTCTCGACGAACTGGTCGTAGACACCTTCCTGCACATAGATGCGGTTGGCGCAGACGCAGGTCTGGCCGGCGTTGCGGTACTTGCTGGCCATGGCGCCCTCGACGGCCGAGTCGATGTCGGCGTCGTCGAACACGATGAAGGGCGCGTTGCCGCCCAACTCCAGGCTCATCTTCTTGACCGTCGGCGCGCTCTGCGCCATCAGGATGCGGCCGACTTCGGTGGAGCCGGTGAAGCTGATGTGGCGCACCACGTCGCTGGCGCACAGCACCTTGCCGACGGCGATCGAGTTGTCGCTGTCGGCGGTCAGCAGGTTCAGCACACCGGCCGGAATGCCTGCGCGCACGGCCAGTTCGGCGGCGGCCAGCGCGGTCAGCGGGGTGAGTTCGGCCGGCTTGATGACCACCGGGCAGCCGGCGGCCAGGGCGGGCGCGACCTTGCGGGTGATCATCGCCAGCGGGAAGTTCCACGGCGTGATGGCGGCGCAGACACCGACCGCTTGCTTCATCACCAGCAGGCGGCGGTTGTTGTCGAACTGGGGCAGGGTCTCGCCGTTGACGCGTTTGGCTTCTTCGGCGAACCATTCGACAAAACTGGCGGCGTAGGCGACTTCGCCCTTGGCTTCGGCGAAGGGCTTGCCCTGCTCGGCGGTCATGATGCGGCCGAGGTCTTCCTGGTTGGCGATGAGCAGGTCGAACCATTTCAGCAGGATGGCGTGGCGCTGCTTGCCGGTCTTGGCGCGCCAGGCGGGCCAGGCCTTATCGGCGGCGGCGATGGCGGCTTCGGCATCGGCGGCACCCAGGTTGGGCACGTCGGCCAGCTTGAGGCCGGTGGCCGGGTCGTTCACGTCGAAGCGGGCGCTGCCGGCGACCCAGCGGCCATCGATCAACGCGTCGGTCTTGAGCAGGCTGGGGTCGTTCAGCAGGGCGAGGGGGGAGGTCTTCATGTCCATGCGCTGGTACTCCTGTGAGTCTTGGTGACGTGGCTGCGGCCGGGCGGCGCGAGCGAGCCGAATATTCTCGCATCCGGCCTGGGGCCGTGCATGCACGGGGGTGGGAGCTGGCCATGCGACGGCTAAAATCGCCGGATATGACGACACCCACGACTCCGCCGGCCACCGTTGCCCAGATCCGCAAGACATTCCTCGATTTCTTCGCCGCCAAGGGACACACCGTGGTCGCGTCGAGTTCACTGGTGCCGGGCAACGACCCGACCCTGATGTTCACCAACTCGGGCATGGTCCAGTTCAAGGACGTGTTCCTGGGCGAAGACAAACGCTCCTACAACCGCGCCACCTCCGTCCAGGCCTGCCTGCGCGCCGGCGGCAAACACAACGACCTGGAAAACGTCGGCTATACCGCCCGCCACCACACCTTCTTCGAGATGCTGGGCAACTGGAGCTTCGGCGACTACTTCAAGCGCGACTCGCTCAAGTGGGCCTGGGAACTGCTGACCGAGGTCTACAAACTCCCCGCAGACCGCCTGCTGGCGACCGTCTACGAAGAAGACGACGAGGCCTACGACATCTGGACCAAGGAAATCGGCCTGCCGCCCGAGCGTGTGATCCGCATCGGCGACAACAAGGGCGGCCGCTACAAGTCCGACAACTTCTGGATGATGGCCGACACCGGCCCCTGCGGGCCGTGCTCGGAAATCTTCTACGACCATGGCGCGCACATCCCAGGCGGCCCCCCCGGCAGTCCCGACGAAGACGGCGACCGTTTCATCGAGATCTGGAACAACGTGTTCATGCAGTTCGACATGGCGGAAGACGGCAGCGTCACCCGCCTGCCAGCACCCTGCGTGGACACCGGCATGGGCCTGGAGCGGCTGGCGGCCATCCTGCAGCATGTGCACAGCAACTACGAGATCGACATCTTCGCCGCGCTGATCCGCGCCGCCGCACGCGAAACCGGTTGCACCGACCTCGAAAACAAGAGCCTGCGGGTGATCGCCGACCACATCCGCGCCACCGCATTCCTGGTGGCCGACGGTGTCATCCCGAGCAACGAAGGCCGGGGTTACGTGCAGCGCCGCATCGTCCGCCGCGCCATCCGCCACGGTTACAAGCTGGGCCAGAAGAAGCCGTTCTTCCACAAGCTGGTGCCCGACCTCGTAGCGCTGATGGGTGAGGCCTATCCCAAGCTGCAGGCCGACCACCAGCGCATCGTCGAGGTGCTGAAGACCGAAGAAGAACGTTTTTTCGAGACGCTCGCCAACGGCATGGAAATCCTGGACTCGGCCCTGGCCGGCGGTGCCACGGTGCTGCCGGGCGAGGTCGCCTTCAAGCTGCACGACACCTTCGGTTTCCCGCTCGACCTGTCGGCCGACGTCTGCCGCGAACGTGATGTGACGGTCGACGAAGACGGCTTCAAGGCCGCCATGGAACGCCAGAAGGCCGCTGGCCGCGCCGCCGGCAAGTTCCGCATGGACCGTGCGCTGGACTACGCCGGCACGGGCAATCTGTTTACCGGCTATGAATTGCTGGAGGCATCCGCCAGCGTGGTTGCGCTGTACCACGAGGGCTCGCCGGTCCAGGAACTGACCGAAGGCCAGACCGGCGTCGTGGTGCTGGACACCACGCCCTTCTATTCCGAGAGCGGCGGCCAGGTCGGTGACCAGGGCCAGATCGCGGCCGAAGGCGTGGCCTTCGGTGTCGCCGACACCCAGAAGATCAAGGCCGACGTGTTCGGCCACCACGGCACCCAGACCCAGGGCACGCTGAAGGTCGGCGACAAGGTCATGGCGCGGGTGGATACGGCGCTGCGAGCCGCCACCCAGCGCAACCACAGCGTCACCCACCTGATGCACAAGGCCCTGCGCGAGGTGCTGGGCACTCATGTGCAGCAGAAGGGTTCGCTGGTCAACGCCGAACGCACCCGTTTCGACTTCGCACACGGCACCGCGGTGACCGATGCGCAGATCCTGGAAATCGAGTCGCGGGTCAACGCCGAGATCCTGGCCAACGAGCCGACCCAGTCACGGGTGATGGACATCGAGTCGGCCCAGCAGACCGGCGCCATGATGCTATTCGGCGAGAAGTACGGTGAAACCGTGCGGGTGCTGGACATCGGGTCCAGCCGCGAACTTTGCGGCGGAACCCACGTCGCCCGCACCGGCGACATCGGTTTGTTCAAGGTGGTGGGCGAAAGCGGTGTGGCCGCCGGTGTGCGTCGCATCGAGGCGGTCACCGGAATCAACGCGCTGAGCTACCTGCAGCAACTGGAATCGACCGTGCAGACCGTTGCCGCCACGCTCAAGGCACCTGCCGCCGATCTGCAAGGCCGGCTGGGTTCGGTGCTCGAACAGGTGCGTTCGCTCGAGAAGGAAGTCGCCGCCCTGAAGGGCAAGCTGGCCTCTTCGCAGGGCGACGAACTGATGCTTCAGGCGGTCGACGTCGGCGGCATCAAGGTGCTGGCCGCCCAGTTGCCGGGCGCCGATGCCAAGGTGCTGCGCGACACCATGGACAAACTCAAGGACAAACTGAAGACCGCGGCCATCGTGCTGGCAGCGGTCGACGGTGGCAAGGTGCAGATCGCAGCCGGCGTGACCGCAGACAGCGTCGGCCGGGTGAAGGCCGGGGAACTTGTCAACTTCGTCGCCCAGCAAGTGGGCGGCAAGGGCGGCGGCAAGGCCGACATGGCGATGGCCGGCGGCACCGATGCGGCAGCGCTTCCGACGGCGCTGAAGTCGGTGCTGGGCTGGGTGACCGAGCGGGTCTGATGCCTGTCAGTTGGCGTAGTCGCGGTCCGTCCAGCGGATCTTGTCGATTTCCGCCAACACATCGGCTGACAGCTTCGTGCCGTAGGCGTCGATGTTCTCGTCCAGTTGCGCCAGCGAAGTCACGCCGATGATGGTGCTGGCCACCTGCCACTTGGTGTAGCAGAACGCCAGGGCCAGTCGTGTGGGAGTCAGGCCGTGGTCCCGGGCCAGCTGGTTGTATCGAGCGGCGGCGGCAAACGCTTCCGGCCTGCCCCAGCGTTGTTTGCGCATCGACTCGAACTTGGCCAGCCGGCCGTTGCCGCCCTCCAGTCCGGGTTCGTCGTACTTGCCGGTCAGCAGCCCGAATCCCAGCGGCGAATAGGCCAGCAGCGAAACGCCCAAACGGTGCAGGGTTTCGTCCAGTGCGTTCTCGACGCCGCGGGCGATCAGGCAATAGACGTTCTGAACCGTGGCGACACGCGGCAGGCCGTGTTGCTCGGCCAGGCGCACGAATTCATGCACGCCGTAGGGCGTTTCATTCGACAGGCCGATGGCCCGCACCTTGCCGGCCTTGACCAGCCTGCCGAGCGCTTCCAGCTGGTCGTGGATCGGCGTCTGCGAGGTTTCCCTGGCCGGGTCGTAATACAGACCGCCGAACATCGGTACGTGGCGTTCGGGCCAGTGGATCTGGTAGAGGTCGATCACATCGGTCTGCAGGCGCTTCAGGCTGGCATCGCAGGACGCTTCGATGTCGGCGGCGGTCATGCCCAGGCCGTCACGGATCCAGTCCATGCCGCGCGACGGGCCGGCTACCTTGCTGGCCAGCACCACCTGCTGGCGGCGCGCGGGCTGAGCGGCGAACCAGTTGCCGATGATGTTTTCGGTGGAACCGTAGGTGGCAGCACGGGCCGGCACCGAATACATTTCGGCGGCATCGAGGAAGTTGATGCCGCGCTCGACCGCACGGTCCAGGATCTGGTGGGCGGATGCCTGGTCGACCTGTTCCCCGAAGGTCATGGTGCCGAGGCAGATAGGGGTGACCTGCAGGTCGCTTTGTCCGAGGGTGACTTGTTGCATGAGCGGGTTTTCCAGCTGAATGAAAGACAGGTCGGAGGATATGAGAATGTCTTCCTGCGACTTTGCGAATTACATCAGCTTCCCGAAATGCCTGACGCCTACCACCCACGACGTCCCTCGATCCGCAGCTTCATGCCGATAAGGCAGTGCTGCCTGCATCTTCACCGCTGGGGGGCGCCTGTCGCCGGCCAGGCTGCGCTGGTGCTGCTGCACGGCTGGATGGACGTGGGCGCATCGTGGCAGTTCATGGTCGACCGCTTGCCGGCCGGGCGCGAGGTGCTGGCTTTCGACTGGCGCGGTTTCGGCCTGACGACAAGTCCCGTGGTCGACCACCGCGTGTTCGATGACTACCTGGGAGACCTCGATGCCCTTCTCGACCAGGTGTCGCCGAATGCTCCGGTCGACCTGGTTGGCCACAGCATGGGCGGAAACGTGGCCATGCTGTATGCCGGCGCGCGGCCGCGGCGGGTGCGCCGGCTGGTCAATCTCGAAGGTTTCGGCCTCGCCGACGTGCCGGCTGGGCAAGCCGCCGTGCGGCACGGCCAGTGGCTGGACGAACTGTCGGCCTTGCGCCGCGGCGAAAAGGCCCTGGCCGATTACGACAGCCGCGATGCGGTCGCGCGGCGGCTGATGCGCAACAACCCGCGGCTGGCACCGTCGGCAGCCCACTGGCTGGCAGGCGAATGGGCGCAGGCGGTGCCGCAGCCCGACGGCAGCGAGCGCTGGCGCATCCTCGGAGATGCGTCGCACCGGGTCGTTTCCGCGCGCGTGTTCCGTGCGGACGAAACGCTGGCCCACTACCGCGCCATCGCCTGCCCGGTGCTGGCAGTCCATGCCACCGGTGGCGCCCTGGCCGCATCGCGCCGTGGGGCCTATTCGCTGGCCGATTTCCACGAGCGCCTGGGCCAGGTACAGGACTGCCGGACGGCGGAAGTAGCCGACGCCGGCCACATGCTTCACCACGACCAGCCACGCCAGGTGGCAGGGTTGATCGAGAATTTCATCTGCAGCTGATAAATAACACGCGATTTGCCGAGCAAATTGCGAAATCCGCCTACGTCGGGTCGCTGTGACCCTCTGTCACACTCACCCGCCTTCTCCGCCTAGCCGCCTCCACCCGCGAGAGCCATGAATACCCCGCATTCCATAGACCAGCGCACTTTCAAACGCATTCTTTCCCGCAACCTGGCGCTGCCGCTGGGTGCCGGCCTGCTGGGGGCCGTCTTCTTCGTCGGACTCATCGCCTATCTGCTGAATTCGATGTCCTGGGTGGAACACACGGACCGTGTCATCGGCCGCGCGCACGAGTTGTCGTCCCTGTCGGCAGACATGGAAACCGGGATGCGCGGGTTCTTGATCAATGGCGACGAACGTTTTCTCGACCCCTATGAAATAGCCAGGTCCCGTTTCCCCAAGGAAGTCGCCTCGCTCGAGCAGGAGGTTTCGGACAATCCACCGCAGGTGCAGCGCCTGCAACGGGTTGCATCGTTGCAGCAGAGCTGGGTGGAGTTTTCACAGCAGATGCTGGAATTGCGCCGCACCAATGGCGAAGGGTGGCGGCAGACCATCGGTTCAGGCCGCGGCAAACGTTTCACCGACGAGATCCGGCGCGAGATGTCCGATTTCCTGGAGGTGGAGCAGCGCCTGCTGAGGGAGCGCACCGACACCGCCCACGACACCTCCATCGTCACCATCGTGCTGTTCCTGCTGTTCAGCGTGGCCCTCAGCGGTGGCCTGGCCTGGTACGGGCGGCGGGAGCTGACAGGGCTTTCCCGCACCTACGACCGCGTTCTGGAGCAGCAGGCCGAGCACGCGGCGACACTGCAGCGCCAGGCCTGGTTGCGTGAAGGCCAGACCGAGTTGTCTGCCCGCCTGACAGGCCAGCAGGCGCTGCCGATCCTGGGCGCCAACGTGCTGGAATATCTCGCGCAGCGACTGGGCAGCGTGGTCGGCGCACTGTATGTGTTCGACGACAACGGCGGACTGCGGCGGGTGGCGGCCTACGGCTTCAGCGCCGAACTCGACGCTGAACACGCACGCATGCAGAGGACCGAAACCCTGGTCGGCCAGGCAGCCGCCGAAAATCGCCTGATCCGCCTCGAAGCAGTGCCGGCGGATTACCTGCGGGTGAGTTCGGGCCTGGGCGAAGGCCTGCCGATGTCGGGTGTGGTGGCGCCGATCCAGCGCGACGGCGAAGTCAACGGTGTCATAGAACTGGGTTTCCTGCGGCAGCTGAACGACCGGGACATCGATTTGCTGGACGGAATCGCGGCCAGCGTGGGCGCATCCGCCGAGGCTGCAAGGTTCCGCCAGCGCCTGCAGGACATGCTGGCAGAAACCCAGCAACTCAACGAAGAACTGCAGGTGCAGCAGGAAGAACTGCGCACCGCCAACGAAGAACTGGAAGAGCAGTCGCGGGTGCTGCGCGAATCGCAGGCCAGCCTTGAGGTGCAGCAGGTCGAACTGGAGCGCAGCAACCAGCGTCTGGCCGATCAGGCGAACGCGCTTGACCAACGCAACGGCGCGCTCAACGAAGCCCGTGGCGAACTTGAAAGTCGCGCCGAAGAACTGCAGCGCGCCAGCCGCTACAAGAGCGAGTTCCTGGCCAACATGAGCCACGAACTGCGCACCCCGCTGAACAGTTCGCTGATCCTTGCCAAGCTGCTGGCCGACAACGGCAACGGCAACCTGAACGCCGAGCAGGTGAAGTTCGCCGAATCGATCTACGGCGCCGGCAACGACCTGCTGAACCTCATCAACGACATCCTGGACATTTCCAAGGTCGAGGCAGGCAAGCTCGATGTGCGGCCGCAGGACATGGGCGTGACCCGCCTGCTCGACGGCCTGCGTGGCATGTTCGAGCCGGTCGCCAACCAGAAGGGTGTGCAGTTCAGCATGTCGGTGCAGCCGGGCGCACCGGCTTCGCTTTTCACCGACCGCCAGCGGGTCGAGCAGATCCTCAAGAACCTGCTTTCGAATGCCTTCAAGTTCACCGAACGTGGAACGGTCTCGGTGGTCGTCGTGCCGCGCGACGACGGCGGCGTCGGCATCGACATCACCGACTCGGGCATCGGCATCGGTTCGGACCAGCAGGACAGCATCTTCGAAGCATTCCGCCAGGCCGACGGGACCACCAGCCGCCGCTACGGCGGCACCGGCCTGGGCCTGACCATCTCGCGTGACCTGGCCCATCTGCTGGGCGGCACCCTGACCGTGAAAAGCACGCTGGGCGAGGGCAGCACCTTCACCCTGACGCTGCCGGCCAGCTACCAGGCGCCGTTGCTGGCGAGTCCGCCGGGCCCATCGTCCGCAACGCCTTCGATCGCCGGCAGCCATTCGCCCGCACCGGTTTCCTCGCCTGCGATGGCACCGCGTGTCACCACGCCCGCACCGGCGCCCTTGCGCAGTCCGGTGCCCGCGCCCAGTTTCGCCGACGACCGCGAAACGGCCCGTGCGGATGGCGGCGGTGCGCGGGTGGTGCTGGTGGTGGAAGACGAAACCAAGTTCGCCCACATCCTGTTCGACCTGGCGCATGAACTCGGCTACCGCTGCCTGGTGGCGCACGGTCTGGAAGACGGTTTCACGCTCGCCAGTTCGCATGCGCCCGACGCGATTTTGCTCGACATGTCGCTGCCCGACGGCCCCGGCCTGTCGCTGTTGCAGCGGCTGAAGGAAAATCCGGCGACCCGGCATATTCCGGTGCACGTGATCTCGGCGCAGGACCGTACCGAGACCGCCATGCACATGGGCGCCATCGGTTATGCGATGAAGCCCACCTCGCGTGACCAGTTGAAGGACATCTTCATCAAACTCGAGGAAAAGCTGACCCAGAAGGTCAAGCGGGTGTTGGTGGTCGAGGATGACAAGCTGCAGCGCGAAAGCATCGTCCACCTGATCGGCGACGACGACGTCGAGATCACCGCAGTGGACGAGGGCAGCAAGGCCCTGAACCTGCTGCGCGACCAGATCTTCGACTGCATGATCATCGACCTGAAGCTGCCCGACATGACCGGCAACGAGTTGCTGCGGCGCATGTCGAGCGAGGAGATCTGTTCGTTCCCTCCGGTCATCGTCTACACCGGCCGCAACCTCACCCGCGAGGAAGAGGCCGAACTGATGCGGTATTCGCATTCCATCATCATCAAGGGCGCCCGTTCGCCAGAGCGCCTGCTGGATGAGGTGACGCTGTTCCTGCACAAGGTCGAGGCCGAACTGTCGAACGAGCGCCAGACCATGCTGCGCACTGCACGCAACCGTGACAAGGTTTTCGAGGGCCGCAAGGTCCTGCTGGTCGACGACGACGTGCGCAACATCTTCGCCCTGACCAGCGCCCTCGAACATAAGGGCGCCTTCGTCGAGGTGGGCCGAAACGGCCGCGAGGCGCTGGAGCGTCTGGCCGAGGTCCCCGACATCGACCTGGTGCTGATGGACGTGATGATGCCGGAGATGGACGGCCTGGAAGCCACCCGCCGCATCCGCCAGAACCCGGCCTGGGCCAAGCTGCCGATCATCACCGTGACCGCCAAAGCCATGAAGGACGATCAGGACCAGTGCCTGAAGGCGGGCGCCAACGACTACCTGGCCAAGCCGGTGGACCTGGACCGCCTGTTCTCGCTGCTTCGGGTGTGGATGCCGAAGATGGAAAGGGCAGCGGTCTGATGCCTCCGGTGACTGTGTACGGCGCGGGTACATCCGACGATTCGGCGGAGGGGGGCCAGGCCAATGCCAATGCCAACGTCGAGATCGAACTGCGGCTGCTCGTCGAAGCCATTTACCTCAAGTACAACCACGACTTCCGTGACTACTCGGGCGCCTCGCTGCGTCGCCGGGTGCTCTATGCGCTGACCCAGTTCGATTGCGCGACGGTGTCCGCCCTGCAGGAAAAGGTGCTGCACGACCCCGGCGCCTTCCACCGGCTGCTGCAATATCTCACCGTGCCGGTCAGCGAGATGTTCCGCGACCCGGCGTACTTTCTCGCCCTGCGCCAGCAGGTGGTGCCGGTGCTGCGCACCTATCCGTCGATCAAGGTCTGGATCGCCGGTTGCAGCACCGGCGAAGAGGTCTATTCGATGGCGATCCTGCTGCGCGAGGAAGGCCTGCTCGAACGCACCATCTTGTATGCGACGGACATCAACCCGCATTCGCTGGACAGCGCGCGGCAGGGCATCTTCCCACTGCACCGGATGCAGTCGTATACCGCCAACTACCGGCAGGCGGGCGGCCAGCGCAGCCTGTCGGACTACTACACCGCGGCCTACGACGGCGCGCTGTTCGACCGTTCGCTGCGGGAACACATCACTTTCGCCGATCACAGCCTCGCGACCGACAGCGTGTTCTCCGAGACGCATTTCATCTCTTGCCGCAACGTGCTGATCTACTTCAACCGGCGCCTCCAGGACCGTGCCTTCGGCCTGTTTGCGGAGTCGCTGTGCAGGCGCGGTTTCCTCGGCCTGGGCAGCAAGGAAACGCTGGACTTTTCAGCCCACGCCGATGCGTTCGAGCCGCTGGTGCGGCAAGAGCGCATCTACCGCAAACGCTGATGAAAAACATGCGGTCATCGACAGTTCCAGCGCGCCGTATCGATGCCATCGCCATCGGCGCGAGCGCCGGCGGCGTGGGTGCCCTGCTGCGCCTGTTCTCGGTACTCGAGGTGGGCTACCGGCTGCCCATCTTCGTGGTGTTGCACATGCCTGAAGACCACGACAGCGGCCTGGCCGAGCTTTTCGCCATGCGGCTGCCCATCCCGGTTCTGGAGGCCGTCGACAAGATGCCCGTGGTGCCCGGCACGCTGTATTTCGCACCTCCGGGCTATCACCTCCAGTTGGAATCCGACCGTTCCTTTTCGCTGAGCTGCGACCCGCCGGTGCTGTATTCACGGCCGTCCATCGACGTGTTGTTCGAATCGGCCGCCTATGCCTACGACACCAGCCTGTTCGCCATGCTCCTGACGGGAGCCAGCGAGGACGGCGCCGCGGGCCTGGCGACTGTCTCGGCGCTGGGTGGCACGACCGCGGTACAGGACCCGGCGGACGCTCAGATACCCACCATGCCGCAGGCTGCCATCGACCTGCACGCACCGAACTACGTCCTGCCGCTCGACGGCCTGCAGCGCCTTCTGCTCACATTGGGTGGCCGACAAAATGCTTCAAACACCACTGGCCCGTCCCATTGAACGCCGACCCGTTTTCTCGAACTTGCCTTCCATGCTGACCGAAGCCCGAATCCTCATCGTCGACGACCTGCCCGAGAACCTGCTGGCGCTGGATGCGCTGATCCGACAGGACGGCATCGTGGTGCATCAAGCCCAATCCGCCGATGCTGCCCTGACACAACTGCTGCAGCACGAATTCGCGCTGGCCATCCTGGATGTGCAGATGCCCGGCATGAACGGTTTCGAATTGGCCGAGCTGATGCGCGGCACGGAACGCACCCGCCACATTCCCATCGTCTTCGTCAGCGCCGCTGGCCACGAACGAGACTACGCCTTCCACGGCTATGAGTCAGGTGCGGTCGACTTCCTGCACAAGCCGCTGGATCCGCATGCGGTCCGCGGCAAGGTCACGGTTTTCGTCGATCTTTGGCGGCAACGTCGGGCGGTGCGCACTCAGGTCGACGAGCTCGAGGACGCGCGTCGCCGCCAGCAGTTGCTGGTCGACGAACTGCAGGCGACCCAGCACGAACTCGAGCGAGCGGTCCGCATGCGCGACGAATTCATGTCGATGGTGTCGCATGAGATGCGCACGCCGCTCAACACGCTTTTCCTGGAAGCCCAGGTGCGCAAGATGCACCTCAAGCGCAACAACCTCGGCGCGTTCGCACCCGAACCGCTGGCGGCCATGGTGGAGCGCGACGAAAGGCAGATCCAGGCGATGATCCGGCTCATCGACGACATGCTGGATGTCACCCGGCTGCAGCGCGGCACCTTGTCGATAACGCCGAAAAGGTTCGACATGGCGCAACTGCTGCGCACCATCGTCGAAGGCTTCTGCCACCAGGCCGCTGCCGCCGAATGCCCGCTGACCCTGGAAGCGCCGCAAGGCCTGCAGGTGGAACTGGATGAATTCCGCATCGAGCAGGTGGTCGCGAACCTGCTGACCAACGCCTTCCGTTATGGCCCTGCCAAACCGGTGAAGGTCTGCCTGCAGGAGCAGGAAGGTGGCGTGGAAATCGCAGTGCAGGACCAGGGGCGCGGCATTGCGCCCCAAGACCAGCAGCGCATATTCGAGCAGTTCGAACGTGCGGTGGACAACAAGGTGTCTGCCGGGCTGGGACTTGGTTTGTTCATCGGCCGCCAGATTGTCGAGGCGCATGGCGGACGTATCTCGCTTTCGAGTACGCCCGGTGAAGGATCGACCTTCCGTGTTTGGCTTCCGCGCATTGCGCCGGCCGCCGTCACCCAGGAATGAAGCGCTTCAGGCAAGGGTCCATTCGCAGGCTGCCGGCGCCATGCCGGACTGGCCGAGCCTGATGCACTGAAGCACGCTCCTCCGCAACCTCGGGTGGGCACGGTCCGCAGGATCCAGCGCTCGGACCGGGTATTCGATGCATCGCGCATTCACGGTGCGGCAGGCCGCCAGGGTGGCGCGTGCACAGGCCTCGTGCTCCGATGGGCCGTCGTGCCGCCACGGCACGAAGACGGTATCGCCCGAACCGACCGGCAACCATTCGGCCAGCGCTTTTTCATGCTGAACCGCGGTGTCGGTAGACAGCTCGAATCGCAAGGTCTGGTGCGGGAAGCTGGTGGGGCGGCGTGGCGTCGACGCTTGTCCGAGTTTAACCACCGGGAGGGTGTTCACCTCGATCAGCAGCACCGGATGCCCATGCCGCGCCAAGCTCTCCACCGTCGCACCCAGGACCCACCATGCGTTGCTTGGAGACACCATCACGATGCGGCTAGAAGCGGTCGCCAGCTGTTCGGGTGTGGTCAGGTGCCATCGGTGGTCGGAAGGCCCCTGTTGCGGCGCTGCCCACGCCGACCAGGGATTGAGGCTGGGTGCGGCTGTCCGCGTACGCGGTTTGTGTTGGGCGATCACAGCATCCATGGCGTCTCTTTCTTTTCCGGTGACAGCCGACAGGTCACCATGCGGGAAAATAAGAGCGCCTGTCAGCCAGGCGTGTCAGCCGGGCACTGACAGTCGTGTCGGAACGCCGCGTGGGAAGCCGGCTGGCCTCAGCCCTTGAACACCCGGCGCGCCCGCACGCCGATCTGCAACAGGCGCAGATAGCCGTGCGGCAACGCGGCCTGGTCGTGGGTCAGGGATTCGCGAATTTCGGTGGCCTGGGCCTGCAGGCGGGGCTGCTTGAGAACCTTGCCCTCGCTGTCCCGCAGCACCGCCACGTCGGGTGTCTCGATCCGCTGGCCGTTCTGCACGACGACGGCGGTTTCGCCGCTTGCCAGTCGTACGAAGCTGCCGGGCGGGAAGCGGCCGATGGCCCGCTGCAGCGCATGGCCGATGGTGGCCAGGTAACCGCCGTCACGCGCATCGACCAGCAGGCCGACGGAGTCGCTGGCGGTACGGCCGCTACGGTTGGCACGCGGGCTGATCATGGCCGCGTAGCGGTCGATGGCCGCGAGGATGTGCGGCAGTTGCAACGGCTGGGCCAGGCTGCTCCAGGCCGGCGACCGGTTGCTGCCGTCGGATTCGACATGGTGATGTTCCACCAGCTGCAGCCACATTCCGTCGAACACGCCAAGCCGGCGCAGCAGCAGTGCGCCTTCTTCGGTATGGCGGTTGACGATGGCCCGCTGCACAGGACTGAGCTTCTCGGCCTGAAGCGCCAGTTCGTCCTGCAACTGGGTCATGGCGATGTTCATCGTCATGGCTGCGCGTACCAACGCATCCCGCTCGGGAGGGTTCAGCCGCAGTTCGACCGCGACCATGTGGCACAGGGTCGCGCAGACCAGTGCGTGCGATGCGCTGTACCCCACGGAAGAGGTGGACGCCAACTGGAACAGCAGGTAAAGGGCGGTGTCGCCGTCCTGCCGCACCAGGGTCTGCATCCACTGGTCGTACTGCAGGATCTTGTGTGGAAACTCGTGCGCCGCCTGCGGATAGGCCAGCACCATCGACAGGCCGCTTTCCAGGTCGGACCAGAGGCCGAGCAGGTCCTCGCTTCCGCCTTCATGAGGAAGGGGAATCGCGTTGGGTAGCTGGACGATGGACGTCGGCATGGGCGACGGTGAATGGCTGGCTGGGCGGCTGGGCCGGGCAGGCTCAATCGCGGAAGTTGTTGAAGGACAGCGGCACGTCGGTCACGTCCTTCTTCAGCAGGGCCATGGCGGCCTGAAGGTCGTCGCGTTTGGCGCCGGTGACCCGCACCGAATCACCCTGGATGGACGCCTGGACCTTCATCTTGCTGTCCTTGATCAGGCGCTGGATCTTCTTGGCGAGTTCGCTCTCGATGCCGTTGCGCACCTTGATGACGATCTTGACCTTGTCCCCGCCGATCTTCTCGACCTTGCCCTTGTCGAGAAAACGCACATCCACGTTGCGTTTGGTGAGCTTGTTGCGCAGCAGGTCTTCCACCTGGTCGAGCTGGAAGTCGGCATCGCCGAACAAGGTGATTTCCTTGTCCTTCAGCTCAATGGCGGCCGACGTGCCCTTGAAGTCGAATCGCGTGCCGATTTCCTTGGCGGCGTTGTCTACCGCGTTGCGGACCTCGACCAGATCGGCTTCGCAAACGGCATCGAAAGAAGGCATGGAATCTCCAAAACTCAAAATACGGGAACGGGGTTTACAGCAAACCCGAATGCACTGGATGTTATTCCAGAAATAACACCGTTTCCGCTCTGGCGAAGCCGGCGATACCCGTGACGCGGGTGAGAAAATCAGGCGATGCAAACAGAGCGCAATGTCCCCCTGCAGGGCTACAACACCTTCGGCATCGTCGCCCGTGCCCATCGCCTCGTGCGTGTGACGTCAGAAACCGACGTGCGGGCTGTGCTGGCCGACCCGGAACTGGCCACTGCACCCAAGTTCGTGCTCGGCGGCGGCAGCAACATCGTCCTGACCGGAGATGTGCGCCCGGTGGTGCTCAAGGTCGAGGTGCCCGGCCATCGCCTGGTCGAGGAAACCGACAAGGCCTGGGTCGTCGAGGCCGGTGCCGGCGAGAACTGGCATGCGGTGGTGGCCTGGACCCTGGCGCAGGGTTTTGCGGGCCTGGAGAACCTGGCCATGATCCCCGGTACCGTTGGTGCATCGCCCGTGCAGAACATCGGGGCGTACGGGGTCGAGCTGCAGGACCGCTTTCATTCGCTGGACGCCATCGATCTGGTCACGGGCCAGGCTTTCTCCTTGAACGCGGCGCAATGTGCCTTCGGTTATCGCGACTCGGTTTTCAAGCACGTGGCAGCGGCTCCGGGCGACTTCGGTCTGGCGGGTCGGGCGCTCATCCTGCGTGTGCGTTTTCTGCTTCCAAAAGCCTGGAAACCTGAACTGGGTTATCTCGACCTGGAGCGGCGGCGAGTGGAAGAGGGTGTGGCACAACCCACGCCCCGGCAGGTTTTCGAATGGGTATGCGACATCCGGCGGGCCAAGCTGCCCGACCCCAAGGTGGTCGGCAATGCGGGCAGCTTCTTCAAGAACCCGACGGTATCTCCCGAGCAGTGCGCCGACATCATCGCCCGCGAGCCGGGCATCGTGCATTACCCGATGGCCGATGGCAGCATCAAGCTGGCGGCCGGTTGGCTGATCGACGCCTGCGGGTGGAAGGGCAAGTCGGTCGGCAATGCAGGTGTCTACGAAAAGCAGGCGCTGGTGCTGGTCAATCGCGGCGGCAGCGACCCGGCCAGTGCGGCGACCGGCGGCGAGGTGATGACGCTGGCCAAGGCGATCCAGACCAGCGTCTATGAGCGCTTCGGTATCCGGCTGGAGCCGGAGCCGGTGGTGGTCTGAGCATGCCGGTTCAGTGGGCACCTTCGGAAGCTGACAGCTTGAGGTGAGCCAGCACGGCGCGAGCCAGTTTCGAGTCACTCAGGACCACGGAAATCTGGTCGCCGTATTGCTGGATGAAAGCATCGCCCTCGACTGCCATGGTGCCGTTGCGGAAGAATGCCAGCAGGTCTTGCATGAGCTGCGCCCGCGTGACGGGGGACATCGCATTCAGCTGCTGTACCAGCTGTGCGCGAGTGAATGCCGTTGCCGCGTCAGGTGCCGGGCGGCATGGGCCGCGGGCACTGGTCGGCGCTTCGCCCCAAACCTTGCAATTCTGCATGTACATGGCTTCCAGCATGGCGGGCAGGCAGACGCGAAGCTGTGCCAGTGTAGATGCTTGCAGGAATCCGGCGGACTCCATCTCGGCCATGGTTTTTCGCAGATCTTGTTCGATGCGGTTCAGGCCGCCCTCCCGGGTCAACCTGCCGAACCGGTGGTTGATGGGCACGATCTCTGCGTAGGCATCGGGCGCGGCCAACCGGCGCATCAGCCATTCCTCGTCGATGCAAGCATGCAGCAGACGGCATGACCAGGGCGTCTTGAGCGGCACCGAATGCGGCGTGCTGCCGGCGTCATTGCGCAGCAGCAGGAAATAGTCGCGCGCCCTTGCGGCGCCTTCCCGCGCCACACGGGCGTGAGCCATGGCGATATCGCCATGGAAAAGCAGGTTCTCGATGAGGCAAGGCATGACCTGTGCCTGCATTTCTGGCGAAATATCCTCGAAGAAGCTCATGCGGTTGAGCAGCTTGCTCAGGTTCGCTGCGATGGCTTGCGCCGGCACGGTGCCGGTTCCCAGCTTTCCGAACATCTTGATGACGGAGTCGATGTGCCGCCTTGACTCCGGGTTCTCATGCAATGCGTTCACTTTTGCCTGCACCGCGTCGGCCACCATTTTCGGAGGGGCGGCGGGCACGCCGAGCCGATCGTTCATGCGATCTGCAAAGTTATGGTCGGTTTGCTGACGCACCGCCACTGCGGCTTCGATGGCGCCCATCAGCGCCCTGCGCTCCGCCAGATCCGTGACCTTGCCGATCACGGACAGTAGCGAGGCCAGGTCCAGTCGGCCTTCCGCGACCAAGTCGATCCAGTCGTTCGAGGCCAGCATCTCCCGCACGGCGGGAACCGCGAGCCGGGGAGCCGTGTCGCCCAGATGCATCGCCTGGCGGAGGTCGGCGATCAAGGCAGGGGCACAGGCCGGTTCGCAGGTCTTGATACGGTGGACCAAGCGGGTGATGAGCGGGTGCCGGGCATCTTCGGCCGTTGACGCCGCTGTCGCGCTCGCCGTCAAGGGCGCGCTGTCACTGCGGCCGGTATGCGCCGGCTGAAAGAATTCGCGAAGGCGTTGCAGCGGGCCCGTCGGTTTCGCCTGTGCCTGGCCGGCGGTATCGGTCCTAAGGGGGTCGAGCAGCGGGCTGGCCTGCGGCGGGGTGGTCTGCGTACCGCTTGTGGCGGTGTCGCGCTGCCGGGCCCGGCTGTCGCCACCCTGGCCCGGATGGCGGTTGATCCGCTGCAAGTTGCGGTCCAGAAATCGATTGAACATGGCAAGTCCTGAAAGAAGAGTCTTTCAAGATAGGGCGCGTCAGCCGGGGCCGGACCGTGACTTGCGCGCCGATGCCCTGTGCGCCGAAGGTGCCCGGGCCGACACCGGACACCTGTCGCCGTGGTCTTCAGCTTTCGCGGCGAAGTGCGGGGAACAGGATCACGTCGCGAATGCTGGCTGCATCGGTCAGCAGCATCATCAGGCGGTCTATGCCGATGCCGCAGCCGCCAGTGGGTGGCATGCCGTATTCGAGGGCGCGCAGGAAGTCATGGTCGAAGTACATCGCTTCGTCGTCGCCGCTGTCCTTGGCGGTAACCTGCGCCTGGAAACGTGCGGCCTGGTCCTCGGCGTCGTTCAGTTCGGAGAAGCCGTTGCCGAATTCGCGGCCGGTGATGTAGAGCTCGAAACGCTCGGTGACTTCGGGGCGCTCGTCGTTGGCGCGGGCCAGCGGGCTGATCTCGGTCGGGTGTTCCATGATGAAGGTCGGCTGCCAGAGCTTCTCTTCCACGGTTTCCTCGAAGTACAGCACCTGAAGGCTGGCGAGCGTACGGCCGGACAGGCGGTTTTTTTCTTCGCTCAGGCCGAGCTTGCGAACCGCTGCCGTCAGCCAGGCGGCATCGTCCACGTTGGTTTCGGTCGCCTCGGTGTACTTGAGGATCGCTTCACGGATGGTCAGTCGCTGGAAGGGTTGCGACAGGTCCACCGGCTTGCCGCCGTAGCTGATCTCCAGCGAGCCGCAGGCTTTCTGCGCTGCATCGCGCACCAGTGCTTCGGTGAAGTCCATCAGGTCGCGGTAATTCCAGTAGGCCGCGTAGAACTCCATCATGGTGAACTCGGGGTTGTGCCGGACCGAGATGCCTTCGTTGCGGAAGTTGCGGTTGATCTCGAACACCCGTTCGAAGCCGCCCACCACCAGGCGCTTGAGGTACAGCTCGGGCGCGATGCGCAGGAACATCTGCTGATCGAGCGCGTTGTGGTGGGTTTCGAATGGCTTTGCGTTGGCGCCTCCCGGGATGGGGTGAAGCATGGGCGTTTCGACTTCGAGGAAGTCGTGCGCGACCATGAATTCGCGCAGGGCGCTGACTGCCTTGCTGCGCGCCACGAAACGGGTGCGGGCCGCCTCGTCCACGATCAGGTCGACATAACGCTGGCGGTACTTGGTCTCCTGGTCGGCCATGCCGTGGAACTTGTCGGGCAGCGGGCGCAGGCTCTTGGTAAGCATGCGCAGTTCGGTCACCTTGATCGACAGTTCGCCGGTCTTGGTCTTGAACAGCGTGCCGACGGCGCCGAGGATGTCGCCGAGGTCGGTCTTCTTGAAGTCGGCGTAGGCCTGTTCACCGAGCGCGTCGCGGGTGACATAGAGCTGGATGCGGCCGGTGGAATCCTGCAGGGTGGCGAAGCTCGCCTTGCCCATCACCCGCTTCAGCATCATGCGGCCGGCCACGCTGGCCTGCACCGGCCGGGCTTCGAGCGCCTCGGCATCGGCGGCGCCGTGTGCGGTCTGCAAGGCTGCTGCGCGGTCGGCCGGCTTGAAGTCGTTGGGGAAGGTGACCCCGCCGCCGGCCGCCTGGTTGGCGCGCAGGGTGCGCAGCTTTTCGCGGCGTTCGGCGATGAGCTGGTTTTCGTCCTGAGCGGGAGCGGCGGCTGGCGGTGCGGTGTTTTCGGACATGTAGGGGCGCGAGGCTTGTCGAATGAAGGGGGAGGTCCCGGAAGGGACAGCCCCCGATTCTAAATTGCCTGAACGCGCGGCCCGACAGGCTCATGCCACGCCGTTGCGGGCGAGGATGTCGCCCACCAGTTCCAGTCGCACTACCGGGTTTTCCAGGGCCATCAGCCGGTGCTTGAGTTCGGTCTGCAACGGCAGCAGCTCACACCAGCGGTTGGCCACCCAGCCGCAGTCGTTCAGGCGATAGGGCGGTGCCAGCGGCAGGGGCGGCGCTTCGGGTACGTCGATGCGCTGCTGCAGCGTCTCGATCAGTTGCAGGAGCGCTTCGGCGTCGGGCCGCAGGTCTTCCGGAATTTCGACCGCGATGTCGTCGGCGATGGTCTGTACGTCGGCGAGCCAGAGGCCGTGACGCAGTTGCTCACGGCGATCGATGCGAAACCGGTGGGTGCCGGTGCACCGCACCATCACCAGACCGGGTTGCAGGCTTTCGAAGCTGTCGATGCGGGCGAGGGTGCCGATGTCATGGAAGACCTCGCGCGCGCCGCCTGCCTGGCGCACTTCGTTGCCGGCGATCAGTGCGACCACACCGAACGGCGTGCCTTCGTCGTGGCAGCGGCGGACCATGTCGAGATAGCGCACCTCGAAAATCCTCAGCGGCAGCAGGCCGCCCGGAAACAGCACGGTGGACAGCGGGAATATGGGAAGGGCCCTGAGGCTGGGTTCGGTCTGCATGGTGGCTCTCGATGGCCGACTATCATCCCACGGCCGTCGCCGCCCGGCGCGTGCCCACCTTGCCATTCCGGATGTATTCATGCTGCTGTACCAGATCGTTTCCTTTTTGCTGGACGCCCTCGTCTCTGTCGTCGGCGGCGCCTGCCTGGTGCGCCTGACCATGCAACGCCAGCGCGTGCCTTTCAGCAACCCGTTCGGACGCCTGGTGATGGCGCTGACCGACTGGATCGTGCTGAAGCTGCGGCGTGTGGTGCCGTCCGTAGCCGGCTGGGACACGGCCAGCCTGCTGTCGGCCTATCTGCTGGTGCTGGTCAAGCTGCTGCTGCTATGGGCGCTGCTCGGCGCCCGTTCCAACCCGGCCATGTTGGCGGTAATCGCCGTGTTCGGCGTGGCGCAACTGGCCATCTCGGTTTTCACCGCCTTGCTGGTCATCTACGCGATCCTGAGCTGGGTACAGCCGCATTCGCCGGTGATGCCGGTGATCGACCGGCTTTGTGCACCGCTGCTGCTGCCGCTGCGCAGGGCCTTGCCTCAGCTAGGCGGTTTCGACTTGTCGCCGCTGGTGCTGCTGCTGATCCTGCAGGTGGTCGGCATGCTCCTGGGCGCACTGCAGGGCGAAGTGCTGGGCTGGTTCTGAACCACCGCACCCACAAAAAAAGCGGCTGCCTCATGGAGGCGCCGCTTTTCTCTTGACCGGAAGACCGGTCAGTCGACGGCGTCTGCAGGTTGCCGTTGCAACATGGCCAGCGAACTGGCGACGGTCTTGCGCAGCTGGCGGCGGTCGCAGATGAAATCGACCGCGCCCTTGGTCTGCAGAAACTCGGCGCGCTGGAAACCCTCAGGCAGCGTCACACGCACGGTGGACTCGATCACACGCGGGCCGGCGAAACCGATCAGCGCGCGTGGCTCGGCGATGACGATGTCACCCACGAAGGCGAACCCGGCCGACACGCCGCCCATGGTCGGGTCGGTCAGCACGCTGATGTAGGGCAGGCCCTTCTTGGCCAGCCGGGTCAGGGCGGCATTGGTCTTGGCCATCTGCATGAGCGACAGCAGGCCTTCCTGCATGCGCGCTCCACCGGTGGCGGTGAAGCAGATGAAAGGCACCTTCTGTTCGATGGCGGTTTCGACGCCGCGCACGAAACGTTCGCCGACCACGCTGCCCATCGAGCCGCCCATGAAGTCGAATTCGAAGGCAGCGACCACGACGTTGACACTGTGGACGGCGCCGCCCATGACGATCAGGGCATCGGTTTCGCCGGTGCTTTCGAGGGCTTCCTTCAAGCGTTCGGTGTAGCGGCGGCTGTCCTTGAACTTCAGTGCGTCGACCGGCAGGACTTCCTGGCCGAGTTCATAACGGCCTTCGGCGTCCAGGAAAGCATCCAGGCGGGCGCGGGCACCGATACGGTGATGGTGGCCGCAGGTCGGGCAGACGTTCTGGTTGTGTTCCAGGTCTGTCTTGTAGAGCACCGTTTCGCAGCTGGGGCATTTGATCCACAGGCCTTCGGGGACCTGGCGACGCTCGTTGGGGTCGGTCTTGGCGATCTTCGGGGGTAGCAGTTTTTCTAGCCAGCTCATGGTCGGTTCTCCGGTGGGGCCGAACAGGAACGGCCCAGAATGAGACAAGGGTTACGCCCCGCAAGACGCAACCGAATGTGCCGATTTTACGTGTCCAGCGCCTGGCGGATACCAGCCAGGAATTCCCGGGCTACCGGAACGACGCTTTCTCGAGGCTGTCCGTCGATCAGCTGGATGAGCCGGCTGCCGATGACGACCGCGTCCGCGACCCGTCCGACAGCCCTTGCGGTGGCCGCGTCACGGATGCCGAAACCCACGCCGACCGGGATCGAGACATGCTGCCGGATACGCGGCAGCATGGCTTCGACCGCGCCGGTATCCAAGTGGCCGGCACCGGTCACGCCCTTGAGCGACACGTAGTAGACATAACCGGTGGCGAGTCGCGCGACCTGCTCCATCCGTTCGTCCGAACTGGTGGGAGCCAGCAGAAAAATGAGATCCATCTGCTGTGCACGCAACTGGGCTGCAAACTCGGCTGCTTCCTCGGGCGGGTAGTCGACGATGAGAACGCCATCGACTCCGGCCACGGCGGCGTCGCGCACGAAGGCGCCAGCGCCGTGTTTGCCGTTGTAGCGCTCGACCGGGTTGGCGTAACCCATCAGCACGATGGGCGTGGTGACGTTGCGAGTGCGGAAGATCTTCACCATTTCCAGCACCTGAACGGTGCCGATCCCCATCGCCAGCGCTTTTTCACCGGCCTGCTGGATGACCGGGCCGTCGGCCATGGGATCGGAAAAAGGGACCCCCAGTTCGATGACATCGCAGCCGGCGTCGACCATGCCGTGCAGCAGGTCAGGCGTGATGTCGGCGTAAGGGAAGCCTGCGGTGACGTAGGGGATGAGCGCCTTGCGGCCCTCGGCCTTCAGCTTTTCGAAGGTGGCGGCGATGCGGCTCATGCTTGGGTTCCCACGCCTTTGGCGCCAGAGGTTTCGGCGGCGTCGGCGCCCTTGACGACATGGCCGCGCATGGAGGGGCGGTCGTAGAAGTCCTCGCCGGAGAGATCGGCGACGGTGCCGATGTCCTTGTCGCCGCGGCCCGAAAGATTGACCAGGATGGATTGGTCGGGGCGCATGGTGGCGGCGAGTTTCATGGCGTGGGCGACGGCGTGGCTGGATTCCAGCGCCGGAATGATGCCCTCGGTGCGGCACAGGTGATGGAAGGCCGACAGCGCCTCGGTGTCGGTGATGCCGACGTATTCGGCGCGGCCGATGTCGGACAGATAAGCGTGTTCCGGGCCGACGCCCGGATAGTCCAGGCCGGCGCTGATGCTGTGGGTTTCGATCACCTGGCCGTCGTCGCTCTGCAGCAGATAGGTGCGGTTGCCATGCAGCACGCCCGGGCTGCCGCGCTGGATGCTGGCGGAATGCTTGCCGCTGTCCAGGCCTTCGCCCGCGGCCTCGACGCCGATCAGCCGGGTTCTCTCATGCGGGATATAGGGGTGGAAGATGCCCATGGCATTGCTGCCGCCGCCGACGCAGGCGATCACCACGTCGGGCTGGCCGCCGTCCAGGAACTGCGGCATCTGCTCCAGGCATTCGTTGCCGATCACGCTCTGGAAGTCGCGCACCATCATCGGATAAGGATGCGGGCCGGCGACGGTGCCGATGATGTAGAAGGTGTTCTCGACATTGGTGACCCAGTCGCGCATGGCTTCGTTGAGTGCGTCCTTGAGGGTCTTGCTGCCCGAATCGACCGGCACCACGGTGGCGCCCAGCAGCTTCATCCGGTAGACGTTGGGACTCTGGCGCTTGACGTCCTGGCTGCCCATGTAGATGACGCATTCCAAGCCGTAGCGGGCGCAGATGGTAGCGGTGGCCACGCCGTGCTGGCCGGCGCCGGTCTCGGCAATGATGCGCGGCTTGCCCATGCGTTTGGCGAGCATCGCCTGGCCGATCACGTTGTTGATCTTGTGGGCGCCGGTGTGGTTCAGATCTTCGCGCTTCAGGTAGATCTGCGCGCCGCCGATTTCCCGGCTGGTGCGTGCCGCGTGGTAGACCGGCGACGGGCGGCCGACGAAGTGGTTCAGCTCGTAGTGGAATTCTTCGAGGAAGGCCGGGTCGTGCTGGTATCTGGCATAGGCCTCACGCAGTTCGCGAATGGCGTGGGTCAGGGTTTCGCTGGCGAAGGTACCGCCGTAGATGCCGAAATGGCCGCTGGCATCGGGCTGCTGATAGGGGATGGTGGACATGGAAACCTCGGTCTGGAGCCGACCGGGCGACGGGCCGCGGTTCGGATCAGGAAGATGGAAGAGAGAAGCGGGCGTCCGCCTGGCGGACGGCCTCGATGAACTGGCGGATCTTTTCGGCGTCCTTGATGCCCTTGGACATCTCGACGCCGGAACTCACGTCGACCGCGAGCGATCTACCGAGCGATCGCACGGCCGCGATGCCTTCGCCCACGTTTGCAGGCGTGAGTCCACCACTCAAGACGAGGTGAGCGTCGACGCTTGGAGGAAGAAGTGACCAATCGAATGTCTTTCCGCCGCCGCCATAACCCTCGACATGGGCATCGAGGAGCAGGCCACGGGCCTGGGCGAAATCGGCAGCGTATTTTACGAGGTCAGGCGGCACGGCTCCAGTGCCCAGCGGCACACGTGCAGCACGGAGGTACGGAATCCGCCCTTGCCGCGATGCCTGCAGGCAGTCGTTCGGGGTTTCGTCACCATGGAACTGCAGCATCGCGCCAGGTACCTGTTCCAGCGCGCCGGCCACCTCGTCAGCAGACGCATTGACGAATAGCAGCACCGGCGTGACGAAGGGAGGCAGACGTCGCGACAGCTCGGCGGCGCGGTGCGCGCTGACATGGCGCGGACTCTTCGTATACATCACGAAACCGACGGCATCGGCGCCAGCGTCGATGGCGGCGTCAAGGTCCTGTTCGCGGGTCAGGCCGCAGATCTTGACCCGGGTGCGTTGAGGGGTGGGGGCGGGATTCATGGAATCCAATCATAGGCGGCGGTGCGGGTCGGCAAGCCCCAGCGATCCTCGTAGACCGGGCCCAGGAAATACAGGCCGTCGGGCGAGAAGGTGGGTGCGGCCGCGTCACGCGAACGGGCGGCGATCACCTCGCGGATCCAGTCGGCGGATTGCGCACCCTGGCCGACCGCGACGAGACATCCCATGATGTTGCGCACCATGTGATGCAGGAAGGCGTTGCCCTCGAAGTCGAAACGCCAGTAAGCCGATTGCCCGTCCGGCGCGACACGCCGACTGATGTCGAGCCGGCGCAGGGTCTTGACGGGTGACTTCGCCTGGCAGGAAGACGCACGAAACGAGCTGAAGTCGTGTTCACCGAGCAACTGGCGCGCGGCAGCCGACATCGAATCGCCGTCGAGCGGACGAAAAGACCAGCCGACCCGTCCGGATTCGATGGACGGGCGCACTGGCGATTCGAGCAGCACGTAGGCATAACGGCGACCGGTGGCGACGAATCGTGCGTGAAACTCTTCCGGCACCGGCTGCGCCCATTGCACCGCGATGTCGGGTGGAAGGAAGCGGTTGGTGCCCCTCACCCAGGAGCTTTCTGCGCGGTCTATGTCGGTGTCGAAATGCACCACCTGCATGAGGCCGTGCACACCGGCATCGGTGCGGCCGGCGCAGATGGTCGTCACGGGAACGGTGGCGAAGGAAGCCAGCGCGGCTTCGAGCTTGTCCTGGACGGCCAGGCCCGAACGCTGGCTCTGCCAGCCCTGGTAGGGCCGGCCGTCGTAGGCAACGCCGAGGGCGATCCTCAAACCCGCTTACCCGGTTTCACTGGAGCGACGACAGCATGCGTTCGGCACGGTCGCGCACGCTGCCGCTGGCCTCGGATATGACTTCCTCGATCAGGTGGCGCGCGCCGTCGACGTCGCCGATGGCGTTGAATTCTTCGGCCAGTGCCAGCTTCGTTGCCAGCGCGTCGTCAGGTGCGACATCTGGCAGGTCCGTGTCGGGCAGCGGTTCTTCGGCGACGGGTTCCTCGAAGTCCGGTAATGCGACCGGTGCCGGTGCCGGTGCCGGCGGTGGCAATGGCGCTGGCTCGGCATCTTCGTCCTGGTCGAGGTCGAGGGAGAAGCTGCTCAGGTCCAGCGACGGCATCGGTTCGGCGTCGGCTGCCGGAGCCGGCGTGTCGAAGTCGAGGTCGTCGTCGAGGTTGAAGTCCAGGCCGAAGTCGGGTTCGCCGTTGCTCGGAGGGGCTGCCGTCGGAGCAACAGCCGGCGGAACGGCGGCATCGGGCGTGAAGGCACCGAAGTCGAGGTCGAGAGACGGCGGCAACTCAATCGGCGCCTCGTGCACGGGTGTGGCTGCGACAGCCGGTTCGTCGAAATCGAAGTCGAGGCCGATATCGGGCGTTTCTTCGATGACAGGTTCCGGCTCGGGCTCGAAGGTGGGTTCCGCCTGCGGAGCCGGCTCGGCCGCCAGGGCCGCGACCGCCGCGGCGCTGATGCTGGCAGCAGCGCCGATGCCGGCACCGGGGCTGCGGAACAGCGCGTTGGTAGGGTCGATTTCTTCTCCCAGCGCCTGGATACGTTCCCAGTCGGCACCGACGCCGCCGGTGAGGCGATGGGCCGATCCGGCGAGCGTGTTGAAGGCGGCGACATCCTTGCGTTTCGCATAGATCTCTGCGAGCTTGGCGTGCAGGGCGGTGCGTTCAGGCTGGGTACGCAAGGCCTCCTTCAGGATGTCTTCAGCCTGGAGGTCGCGGCCGTAAGCCAGGTAGACATCGGCTTCGGCCACCGGATCGACTTCGCCGCCGGCGTCCAGCTGGCTCGGCGAATACGAGGTCGCAAGCGTGGACGGGCCGCCGTCCTGCGTGTTGACATGTTCGCCGCGGGTGTCGGCGAAGAAGGAGTCAGGGTTCTTCTTGTCGGTAAAACCGGCGTCGGTCGAAATACCGCGACGGCGACGCACCACACGATAGGAAACGAGGGCCACAACCAGGGCCACCAGCAAGCCGACGACACCCAGCACCTTGGGATCGCCCAGCGGGCTGTCGTCGAGGAAGGAAGCGCTGGATTCCGGCACCGCGACCGGCGCCTTGATGGGCGCGGCGGGTTTGGGGGCTGCCGGCGCTGCCGCGGGTGCGGGTGCGGGAGAGGGGGCCGGCGTGGCGGCGGGTACCGCTGGAGCAGCCGCTTCAGGCGCCGGCGCCGGAGGTGCGGCTGGTGGTGCCGTGACCGGCGCGACCGGTGTGGCACTGCTGCCCGCGGTGGTTCCCAGGCGGTTGAGCTCGTCCACGTTGCGCGACAACTCGGCCAGGCGTTGCTGGCTGTCGGCTTCCTGTTTTGCGCGGACCACACGTTCGGCTTCGGCGGCGGCCTGTGTGTTGGCCGCGCCTTTTGAAAGCGTCAGCCGATCAGGCGCGGCGGCGTTCGGGCGTCGGTCCTCGACCTGGGTCTGGACACTTCCGCTGGCCTGGCGCTGCGGGGCGGCGCTGGCCACCGACGGCGCTCCGGCAGCCAAACGGCGCCGGAATTCGTTGAAGTCGCGGCTTTGGGCGATGACGATCTGCCGTGCTTCGGGTGCGGGTGTCGCTGCGGCATCGGTTTCGGACGGGACGTTGAGCACCGCGCCCGAGCGCAGGCGGTTGACGTTGCCGTTGACGAAGGCGTCCGGGTTGGCCTGCAGCATGGCGACCAGCATCTGGTCGAGCGATACGTTGGGCGACTTGGTACGTGCGGCGATGCCGCCGGCGGTGTCGCCGGGGCGGACGGTGGTCTGGCCTGTGGCGGTTGCCGGTGCAGCAACGCGCGATCGCGGCTGCGGCACCGGTCGTGGGGCGACCGGGGCCGGGGCTGGCAGTGGCGCGGTGACCGGAGCGGGGGAGGGCGCCGGCACAGGCGCTGAAACGATGGCTGGCGCGGGCTGCGGTGCGGGCGCGATCTGCGGTGCGAGGGGCGCGGCGGGCTGGTTGCGCTGCGCGGCTGGCGGCGGGTCCAGCAATACGGTGTAGTTGCGCGAAAGGCGGCCACCGGCCCAGCTGGCTTCCAGCAGGACTTCGACGAAGGGTTCGTTGGCCGGGCGGTTGCCGGCGATGCGCACGACGGCCTGGTTGCCGCTGCGGCGCTCCACCGTGACCTGCATGCCCGCGAGGGCCGCACTGTATTCGATGCCCGCTGCCTGGAAAGCTGCAGGCGAAGCGCTCTGGACGGTCAGCGACGCTGCCTCTGCTGGAGTGAGGTCCGATACCTGGATCTGCGCCCGCAGCGGCTCGCCCAGATTCGACTGCACGGTCATGCCGCCGAGCGTCAGGGCTTGTGCCGGGCCGGCCACCAGCGCGCCCATCAATATCAGGGCGCTCGTGGCAGCGGCTCGTCCGGCAATGCCGCCAGATTCCTCAGCGGTGCGATTCATTATTCTCATCAGGCATCGTCAAATCTGACGTTAGTCGGGCGCTGGGCACCATAGCACCATTGCCCTTGTAGTGACAAGACAACAGCCCGACCGGTGGCGGGCGACGCACGAGCGACGCCCTGGCTGCCGGAAGCCGTTGTGACACGGCAACGCGGCTGAGGCCGGGCGTGCCGGTCAGCGTGCCAGCAGGATGCGCAGCATGCGGCGCAGCGGCTCGGCGGCGCCCCACAGCAATTGGTCGCCGATGACGAATGCCGACAGGTATTCGCCACCCATGTTCAGCTTGCGCACGCGACCCACACCCACTTCGAGTCCGCCGGTGATGGCGGCCGGCGTGAGTTCCTTCACCGTGACGGCGCGGTCGTTAGGCACCCACTTCACCCAGGGGTTGCCCGCCTTGATGATGGATTCGATCTCGGACAGCGGCAGGTCCTTTTTCAGCTTCAGCGTCAGGGCGAGGCTGTGGCAGCGCATGGCGCCGATACGCACGCACAGGCCGTCGACCGGGATGACGTTTTCGGTGTCGAGGATCTTGTTGACCTCGGCCTGGCCCTTCCACTCTTCCTTGGACTGGCCGTTTTCCAGTTGGGCGTCGATCCAGGGGATCAGGCCGCCGGCCAGCGGTGCACCGAAGAATTCTGTCGGCACGTCCTTGCGGATGGTCGCGGCCACCTTGCGGTCGATGTCCAGGATGGCGGAAGAGGGCGTCAGCAGTTCTTCGGAGACCGCGTCATGCACCACGCCCATGCCCTTGAGCAGTTCGCGCATGTGGTTGGCACCGCCGCCCGAGGCCGCCTGGTAGGTCATGGAGCTGACCCATTCGACCAGTCCCTGCTTGAACAGTCCGCCGACGCCCATCAGCAGGATGGAGTTGGTGCAGTTGCCACCGATGTAGTTCTTGACGCCCTTGTCGAGCGCGCGCTGGATCACGTCGTCGTTGACCGGGTCGAGCACGATGACGGCGTCGTCCTTCATGCGCAGCGTGGATGCCGCGTCGATCCAGTAGCCGGTCCAGCCGGCAGCGCGCAGTTTGGGGAAGATGTCGGTGGTGTAGTCGCCGCCCTGGGCGGTGATGACGATGTCGCACTTCTTGAGTGCCTCGATGTCATGGGCGTCCTGCAAGGTGGTGTGCAGCTTTGCCTGGGCCGGGGCCTTGCCGCCGGCGTTCGAGGTGGAGAAGAACACCGGCTCGATGACGTCGAAGTCACCTTCTGCCTGCATGCGATCGATCAGCACCGAGCCGACCATGCCGCGCCAACCGACCAGACCTACCAACTTGCTCATTTTCGAAAACCCTCAGTGAAGAAACCGGTGAAAAAAGACTCGACCGGACTGAATTCGCCTGGCTCGTCTTGGCCAGGGAGGGCGCACGACGAACCAGGCTGGATCAGCCCTTAATGGTCGTGGTTTTGGTGGTGATTGCGCGCTGGGCCACGCCGGCCGTGACGGCGGGGGCGGTGTTCAGGGGGAACGGGCGAGCGGCAAACATGGTCGCGGATTATAGGGGATGGCAATTACCGGCCGGCGTAGCGTTCTCGCATCACCGGTCAGGTTTCGTCAGGTAACCGGGTTTTATAGTGCCGCCTGGATTTTTCCGCCGCCCACCCGACCAGGTTACATGTCATGCCCGCATCAGTCGGCTCCTTGTTAATGCCCGTCTTCCAGGACGATATCGCCCACCTCCGCGACCTGCTGGACAACAACAGCGACTGGATCTGGGAGGTCGATGCCCAGGGACGCTATACCTATTGCTCAGCCATGGTCATGGCGCTGCTGGGACGCCCGCCTGAAGAGGTGCTGGGGAAGACGCCGTTCGACTTCATGCCGCCCGCGGAGGCGGCGCGGGTGGGGCAGGCCTTCGGCGCCATCGTTGCGGTCGCCCGGCCTTTCTCGGGCCTGGTCAATCGCAACCAGCGGCCGGACGGAAGCATCGTGGTGCTGGAGACCAGCGGCGTTCCGCTGTTCGACACGAACGGCCAGTTGCGTGGCTATCGGGGCATCGACCGCGACATCTCGGCGCTCGGCGAACGGGTGCTGCAACTGGAAGCGGTGTACGACAGCGCACCCGTGGCGCTGTGCACGGTCGACCGGTCCGGCACGGTCGTCATGGCCAATCAGGCGATGGGGCTGCTGCTGGGCCATCCGGCAGCGGATGTTCCCGGCCTGCTGATGGCCGACGTGATGCCGGTGGCCGTGGCGCAGATGCAGGAAGACTTCCAGCTCGCCGACGCCAACGGCGGGACAGCCATGCCGAGCCATGAATTCGAGTGGAAGGGCCGCTGGTTCTATGCCACGCCGCATGTGCTGCGCGACGCCCGCGGCGAGGTGGCCGGCCTCTCGATGGCATGGATGGACATCACCGCACGCAAGCTGGCCGAGCAGCAACTGACCGATGCCAACGAGCGCCTGGAGCTGTATGCCCGGCAGGACTACCTGACCGGCCTCTACAACCGCCGTTACCTGGATGAACGGCTCGCGCGCGAGATTGCCCGGGCGCAGCGCGACAGCCAGACGCTGTCGGTCTGCATGGTCGATGTCGACCACTTCAAGGCCTACAACGACACGCAAGGTCACCTGGCGGGCGATGCCTGCCTGCGGACGGTGGCGCGCGCACTGGCGCTCGAGGTGCGGCGGCCGGGCGATCTGGTCAGCCGCTACGGCGGCGAAGAGTTCGTGTTGGTGCTGGCGGCGACCGATGCGCGAGGCGCCGTCAAGGTGGCCGAGCAGGCGCGTGCGGCGATCGAGGCCTTGCGCCTGCCGCATCCGGATGCACCGGCGGGCATCGTCACGGTTAGCCTGGGCCTGGTCAGCTGGAGCCCGGACGGCAAGGGCCTGGCCGATCCGTCGGGACTGCTGCGTTCGGCGGATCAGGCGCTGTACGATGCCAAACGCGCCGGCCGCAACTGCGTCCGGGCGCGCTGACTGTCAAGTTCAGGCGGTCAGCGCCTTCACCACGGCATCACCCATCTGCACGGTCGTCACCCTGATGGTGCCTTCGCTGTAGATGTCGGCGGTGCGCAGCCCATCGGCCAGAACCTTCTGGACGGCGGCTTCGATGCGATCGGCTGCGGCCGGCTGCTGCAGCGAGAAACGCAACATCATGGCCGCGCTGAGGATGGTCGCCAGCGGGTTGGCGATGCCCTTGCCGGCGATGTCGGGTGCGCTGCCGTGGCTGGGTTCGTACAGGCCTTGCTGACGGTCGTTGAGCGAGGCCGACGGCAGCATGCCGATGGAGCCGGTGAGCATGGCGGCGGCGTCCGACAGGATGTCGCCGAACATGTTGCCGGTGACCACCACGTCGAACTTCTTGGGTTCCTTCACCAGCTGCATCGCGGCGTTGTCGACATACATGTGGTCGAGCTTCACGTCCGGATATTGCTGACCGACTTCGGTGACCACGTCCTTCCACAGCTGGAAGGTCTCGAGCACATTGGCCTTGTCGACGCTGGTGACACGGCCGCCGCGCTTTTGCGCCGCCTTGAAGGCCACATGCGCGATGCGTTCGATTTCCGGGCGGCTGTAGCGCATGGTGTCGAAGGCTTCTTCCGAACCGGGGAAATGACCGTCGGTGGCCACACGGCGGCCGCGCGGCTGGCCAAAGTAGATGTCGCCGGTCAGCTCGCGGATGATGAGGATGTCCAGGCCGGCGACCAGTTCAGGCTTCAGGCTGGAAGCGCCCACCAGCTGTTCGTAGCAGATCGCCGGCCGGAAGTTGGCGAACAGGCCCATCTGCTTGCGCAACCCCAGGATGGCCTGCTCGGGGCGCAGCGGGCGGTCGAGCGTGTCGTATTTCCAGTCGCCGACGGCGCCGAACAGCACTGCGTCGGACGCCATCGCCAGTGCCAGCGTGGCTTCCGGCAGCGGATGGCCGCTGGCTTCATAAGCCGCGCCGCCGACCGGGGCGGACTCCATCGAAATGTCGAGCTTCAGCGCCTCCAGCACCTTCACGGCTTCCGCGATGATTTCCGGGCCGATGCCGTCACCCGGCAGGATTGCGATCTTTTGGGTCATGTCTTTTGAAGTCTGTATTTGCAGTTGAATCGGACGCCGTTCAGGCGCCGACCATCGTGTGGGCCAGCCAGGGCTTGGTTGTCAGGCGCTCGGCTTCGAAGGCCTTGATCTTGTCCTTGTGGCGCAGCGTCAGGCCGATGTCGTCGAAGCCGTTCAGCAGGCAATAACGGCGGAAGGCGTTGACGTCGAACGCGATCTCCTCGCCCTGCGGCTTGACGATCACCTGGCGCTCCAGGTCGACCGTCAGCTGGTAGCCGGGGAAGGCGGCCACTTCGTCGAACAGCTGGGCGATGGTGGCCTCGGGCAGCACGATCGGCAGCAGGCCGTTCTTGAAGCTGTTGTTGAAGAAGATGTCGGCAAAACTCGGGGCCAGGATAGTGCGGAAACCGAACTGGTCGAGTGCCCAGGGTGCGTGTTCGCGGCTCGAGCCGCAGCCGAAGTTCTTGCGTGCCAGCAGCACGGACGCGCCGGCATAGCGCGGCAGGTTCAGCACGAAATCCGGATTGGGTTTGCGCAGGGCCGGATCCTGGCCCGGTTCGCCGTGGTCCAGGTAACGCCATTCGTCGAACAGGTTGACGCCGAAGCCGGTCTTGCGGATCGACTTCAGGAACTGCTTGGGAATGATGGCGTCTGTGTCGACGTTCTCGCGGTCCATCGGCGCGACGAGACCCTTGTGTACGGTGAATTTCTGCATGTCGGTATCTCCGCGATCAGGCGAATTGGCGGATGTCGATGAAGTGGCCGTGGACAGCGGCTGCGGCTGCCATCGCCGGGCTGACCAGGTGGGTCCGGCCACCGGCGCCTTGCCGGCCTTCGAAGTTGCGGTTGCTGGTAGATGCGCAGCGTTCGCCCGGCTCCAGGCGGTCGGCGTTCATCGCCAGGCACATCGAGCAACCGGGTTCGCGCCATTCGAAACCTGCGGCGCGGAAAATCACGTCCAGGCCTTCGCGTTCGGCTTGTTCCTTCACCAGACCCGAACCCGGCACGACCATCGCCAGCTTGACGTTCTTGGCAACCTTCTGGCCCAGCTTCTTCACCACGGCAGCGGCCTCGCGCATGTCCTCGATGCGGCTGTTGGTGCAGGAGCCGATGAACACCTTGTCGATCAGGATGTCGTTGATCGGCTTGCCCGGCTCCAGGCCCATGTAGGTCAGCGCGCGTTCGATGGCACCGCGCTTGTTGCTGTCCTTTTCCTTGTCGGGATCCGGCACACGGGCGTCGATGCCCAGCACCATTTCGGGCGAAGTGCCCCAGGTGACCTGCGGAACGATCTGCGAAGCGTCGAGTTCGACGACGGCGTCGAACACCGCGTCGGCGTCGGAATGCAGCGTCTTCCAGTAGGCGACGGCCTGGTCCCATTCCACACCGGTCGGTGAAAGCGGGCGGCCCTTGAGGTAGGCGATGGTCTTGTCGTCCACCGCGACCAGGCCGGCACGGGCACCGCCTTCGATGGCCATGTTGCAGACGGTCATGCGGCCTTCGACGCTCAGCGCCCGGATGGCCGAACCGGCGAATTCGATGGTGTAGCCGGTGCCGCCGGCGGTGCCGATGCGGCCGATGATGGCCAGCACGATGTCCTTGGCGGTGCAGCCGGCGGGCAGCTTGCCTTCGACCTTGATCAGCAGGTTTTTGGCCTTTTTGGCGAGCAGGGTCTGCGTTGCCATGACGTGCTCGACTTCGCTGGTGCCGATGCCGTGCGCCAGTGCACCGAAAGCGCCGTGGGTGGATGTGTGGCTGTCGCCGCAGACCACGGTCATGCCGGGCAGGGTGGCGCCGTTTTCCGGGCCGATGACATGCACGATGCCCTGGCGCTTGTGCATGAACGGGAAGAACGCGGCGGCGCCGAGGTTCTCCATGTTGTCGTTCAGCGTGGTGATCTGTTCCTTGCTGATCGGATCGGTGATGCCGTCGTAGCCCTGTTCCCAGCCGGTGGTCGGCGTGTTGTGGTCGGCGGTGGCCACGATGGAGCTGACACGCCAGACCTTGCGTCCGGCCTGGCGCAGGCCTTCGAAAGCCTGGGGGCTGGTGACTTCATGCACCAGATGGCGGTCGATGTAGAGAACGGCGGTGCCGTCCTCTTCGGTATGGACGACGTGTTCGTCCCAGATCTTGTCGTAGAGGGTGCGTCCCATGGCGATCTTTCCTGTCTTGGTTCTTCGTGGGTGATTTGGTGCTCAGGCGGCTGCCGTCAATGCGGCCGCCGGTGTCGTGAGATGTTCGACCAGCATGCGTGCGGTGACGGGCAGGGCATTGAAGTCCCGGGCGACCAGGCGGAGTTCGCGGCGGGCCCAGTCGTCCTGCAGGCTGACGCAGCGCAACGCGCCGACGCCTCGCATCAGGGCAAATGCGCGGTCCGGCAACACGCCGATGCCGAGGCCGTTGTCGATCATGCGGCACATGGCGTCGAGGCCGGTGACCTGTATGCGCTGCTTGAGCGGCCGACCCGCGCCGACGGCGGCGCGCTGCATGGCCAGGCTGATGCTGCTGCCGGCATGCAGGCCGACGATGTCGTAGTCCAGCGCGTCGGCGAAGGGGCATTCGCCACGGCCTGCGAGCCTGTGGCCTTGCGGCACGACGAGTACCAGACGGTCTTCGCGATAGGCCTGGCTCTGCAGTGAATCCACCGCGCCGTCGGTGGATGCGTAGTGGCAGACACCGACATCGGCGGCACCTTCACGCACGGCCTGGGCGACCTCGGCGCTGAGATGTTCCTCCAGGTCGATCTTGACCTGGCCATGGCGGCCGACAAAACTGCCCAGGTCTTCCGGCAGGAACTGCACGATGGCCGATATGTTGGCGTGGATGCGGATGTGCCCGCGAACGCCCTGGGCGTATTCGCTCAGTTCACCCTGCATCTTTTCGAGCCCGAACAGCACGGCGCGGGCGTGGTGAAGAAGGTTTTCGCCGGCAGGTGTCAGGGTGACGCCGCGGCTGTGGCGCGAGAGGAGGGCGGTATCGACGGTGGCTTCGAGTTCTGCCAGGCGTTTGCTGACGGCGGATGCCGCGATGAATTCACGTTCTGCCGCGCGCCCGATGCTTCCGAGCTCGCAGACTGCAACAAACAGCTGCAGCGAGGTGAGATCGATTCGGCGGGCGAAATTGCGTTCTGAGTTTTTCATCGGGCATCGCCTTTTGCGATGATCCGACTATTTTCCCAGCAATTTCACCCGCCGTCATCTCCGTTTGCGATGACTCGGCTCGCCGGAAACGGCGGGCCGGCTTCGTTCAACTGAAGAGGTTCTTCAGTTTGTCGGTCCAGCTTTCGCCGCTGGGGGAATGTTTGGCGCCACCCTTCTTCAGTGAATCTTCCAGTTCACGCAGCAGCTTGCGCTGGTGTTCGGTGAGCTTGACCGGTGTCTCGACCGCGATGTGGCAATACAGGTCGCCCGGATAGCTGGCGCGAACGCCCTTGACGCCCTTGCCGCGCAGGCGGAACTGCTTGCCCGCCTGGGTGCCTTCGGGGATGTCGATGGCCGCCTTGCCGGCAAGCGTGGGCACTTCGATCTCGCCGCCTAGCGCGGCGGTGATGAAACTCACCGGGACCTGGCAGTGCAGGTCGTCGCCGTCACGCTCGAAGATGTCGTGTTTGCGCACCCGGATCTCGATGTACAGGTCGCCGGCCGGGCCGCCGTTGGTACCGGGCTCGCCATTGCCGACGCTGCGGATGCGCATGCCGTCGTCGATGCCTGCCGGAATCTTCACTTCCAGCGTCTTCTGCTTCTTGACCTGGCCCTTGCCGTGGCATGCGGTGCAGGGCTCGGGGATGACTCGGCCGGTGCCGTGGCAGGTCGGGCAGGTCTGCTGCACGCTGAAGAAACCCTGGCGCATCTGAACGCTGCCCTGGCCGTTGCAGGTGTGGCAGGTCTTGGCGCTGGTGCCGGGCTTGGCGCCGGAGCCGTGGCAGACCTCGCAGGATTCCCAGCTGGGGATGCGGATCTGTGCTTCCTTGCCCTTGGCCGCTTCTTCCAGCGTGATCTCCATGGCGTAGCTGAGATCGCCGCCGCGGTAGACCTGGCGGCCGCCCCCGGCGCCAGCACGGCCTCGACCCGCACCGCCCTGGCCGAACATGTCGCCGAAGATGTCGCCGAAGGCCTCGGCAAAACCGCCGAAACCTTCGCCGCCGGCGCCGCCGGGGCCGCGCATGTTGGGATCGACGCCGGCATGGCCGTACTGGTCGTAGGCTGCACGTTTTTGCGCGTCGGAGAGCATCTCGTAGGCTTCCTTGCCTTCCTTGAATTTCTCTTCCGCTACCTTGGCCGAGTCACCCTGATTGCGGTCGGGGTGGTGTTTCATCGCAAGCTTGCGATAGGCCTTCTTGATGTCCTCTTCACTGGCGTTTTTCGCCACGCCGAGGATTTCGTAGTAATCGCGTTTGGTCGCCATCAGCGTTCCATGTTTTCTTGTTGAAGGGTGCGCTCGATGCGCCTGTCAGGCACCAGCCATAACAGCGCCACCACCACGTAGAGGGCACCCGAGAGCCAGGGGTTGACGAACGCAAGCGCCATGCCGACAAGGTAGCCCAGCGGCGACACCTTGCCTTTCCAGTCGCGTCCGATGGCACGTGCCAGCACCTGCCGGTTGGCCGGTTCGCGGATCAGGGTGCGTTCCAGCAGCATCCATGCCATCGCACTCATCAGCAGGTTGGCTCCGTAGAGCGTCAGAGACTGTCGGCTGAACTCGTTTTCACCCATCCAGGCGGTAGTGAACGGCATCAGCGAAAGCCAGAACATCCAGTGGAGGTTGGCCCACAGGATGCCGCCGTTGACCCGCTGCACCGTCTGCATCAGGTGATGGTGATTGCACCAGTAGATGCCGACGTAGATGAAGCTAAGTACGTAGCTCAGGAACACCGGCCACAGGTGCAGCAGCTCGGTGAAGGTTCCATATCCGCGCGGCACCTTCAGGTCGAGCACCATGATCGTGATGATGATCGCGATCACGCCGTCGCTGAAAGCTTCGAGTCGGGTGGTCTTCATGGCGGCAGCGTCTGGAGGAAGCCTCAACGTCAACAAGCCGGCCGGCATGGATTTCTCCACGGCGGCCGGCTTGCTGGCGCAGGGGGTCAGCCCTTCTTGACTTCCTTCACCTCGGCGTCGACCACATCGTCGTCAGCCGGCGGGCTGGTAGCGGTGTTCTGTGCCTGCGGCTGGTCGCCGGTGGGCTGGGCACCCGCTGCTGCCTGTTCGGCTGCATAGATCTTTTCGCCGAGCTTCTGGCTGACGGTCATCAGCGCGGCGCTCTTTTCGTCGATGGCGGCCTTGTCCTCACCTTTGAGGGCTTCTTCCAGAGCCTTGATGGCGGCTTCGATCGCTTCCTTTTCGGACGCTTCGAGCTTGTCGCCATGCTCGGTCAGCGACTTGCGCACGCTATGGGCAGCGCCTTCGGCCTGGTTGCGGGCCTGCACCAGTTCGACCTTCTTCTTGTCGTCCTCGGCGTTCAGCTCGGCATCCTTCACCATCTTCTGGATCTCGTCCTCCGACAGGCCGGAGTTCGCCTTGATGGTGATCTTGTTTTCCTTGCCGGTTCCCTTGTCCTTGGCGCCGACGTGCAAGATGCCGTTGGCGTCGATGTCGAACGACACTTCGATCTGCGGCATGCCGCGCGGCGACGGTGCGATGCCTTCCAGGTTGAATTCACCCAGCGACTTGTTGGCGGCGGCCAGTTCGCGCTCGCCCTGGAAGACCTTGATCGTGACGGCCGGCTGGTTGTCGTCGGCGGTGGAGAAGGTCTGTGCGAACTTGGTCGGGATGGTCGTGTTCTTGGTGATCATCTTGGTCATGACACCACCCAGGGTTTCGATACCCAGCGACAGCGGCGTCACGTCCAGCAGCAGCACGTCCTTGCGGTCGCCCGACAGCACCTGGCCCTGGATCGCGGCGCCCACGGCGACGGCTTCATCGGGGTTCACGTCCTTGCGGGGTTCCTTGCCGAAGAATTCCTTCACCTTTTCCTGAACCTTGGGCATGCGGGTCATGCCGCCGACCAGGATCACGTCCTGGATGTCGCCCACGGCGATGCCGGCGTCCTTGATGGCCATGCGGCAGGGGGCGATGGTGCGCTCGATCAGTTCGTCGACCAGGCTTTCCAGCTTGGCGCGGGTCAGCTTGATGTTCAGGTGCTTCGGGCCGCTGGCATCAGCCGTGATGTAAGGCAGGTTGACGTCGGTCGATGCGGACGAGGACAGCTCGATCTTGGCCTTCTCGGCGGCTTCCTTCAGGCGTTGCAAGGCCAGGACGTCCTTGGACAGGTCGACGCCCTGATCCTTCTTGAACTCGGTGATGATGAAGTCGATGACACGCTGGTCGAAGTCTTCGCCGCCCAGGAAGGTGTCGCCGTTGGTCGACAGCACTTCGAACTGCTTTTCACCGTCGACGTCGGCGATCTCGATGATGGAGACGTCGAAGGTGCCGCCGCCCAGGTCGTACACGGCGATCTTGCGGTCACCCTTTTCGTTCTTGTCGAGGCCGAAGGCCAGCGCCGCGGCGGTGGGTTCGTTGATGATGCGCTTGACATCCAGGCCGGCGATGCGGCCGGCGTCCTTGGTGGCCTGGCGCTGCGCGTCGTTGAAGTACGCGGGCACCGTGATCACAGCCTCGGTGACGGCTTCGCCCAGGTAGTCCTCGGCGGTCTTCTTCATCTTGCGCAGGATTTCAGCGCTGACCTGCTGGGGAGCCAGCTTGTTGTCGCGCACCTGCACCCATGCGTCACCGTTGTCGGCTGCGGCGATCTTGTAAGGCATCAGGTCGATGTCCTTCTGCACTTCCTTTTCGGTGAACTTGCGGCCGATCAGGCGCTTGATGGCGTACAGCGTGTTGCGCGGGTTGGTGACGGCCTGGCGCTTGGCGGAAGCGCCGACCAGAATCTCGCCGTCTTCCTGGTACGCGATGATCGAAGGCGTGGTGCGAGCGCCTTCTGCGTTCTCGATCACCTTGGTGGTGTTGCCTTCCATGATGGCGACGCACGAATTGGTCGTGCCCAGGTCGATACCGATGATCTTGCCCATGTGAATTTCTCCTGATCTAAAAAATTTGCTTGTCGTCGAGTTGTGGATAACTTTGCGCGATTCAAGAGGCTGCGCTCATTGAAAATGCGGCCGTCCCTCGACGGTATCCGCGCCGGATGGCGCCGTGTTTTTTATTTGGGGGCGGCGACCGTCACCAGCGCCGGACGCAGCACGCGGTCGGCGATGAGGTAGCCTTTTTGCAGCACGCCCACCACGGTGTTGGGCTCTTGTTCGGCCGGCACCATGCTGATGGCCTGGTGCTGATGCGGATCGAACCTGGTCCCGGCGGCCGGAGCGATGGTCATGACCTTGTTGCGCTCGAGTGCGGCGACCAGCTGGCGCAACGTGGCTTCGACGCCTTCGCGCAGTTGTTCGGGCGTGGCTTCCTTGACGTTCAGCGCGGCGTCCAGGCTGTCGACCACCGGCAGCATGCTGTCGGCAAAACTCTCGATGCCGAACTTGCGCGCCTTGGAGATTTCTTCTTCGGCGCGGCGACGGGCGTTTTCAGCCTCCGCCTTGGCGCGCAGGAACTGGTCGGCCAAGTCGGCGCTTTTTGCCTGCAGGGCGGCGAGTTCGTTCTGCGCCTGGGCCAAGGCATCGGCCGAATTGGCGTGCAGGGCGGCTTCGACTTCTTCCGGGCTCTGGGCTTCGGACGGATTTGGGTTTGGGTTGTGTTCGCTCATCTTCTTTGGGGATCGGCGGAAATTGAATGGCACGCGCGCTAACTCGGGACGCGGCGTGCCTTTTCAAGGGCGCGCCAGGATTTTTTTAAGAACGGGTTTTGAAACGGGCCGCATTGCCGGGGCTCCGCACAATTTTATGGTGGCGAATTCAATTGGCAGCTATACTCGTGGGCTTTGCCTTGTCGTACCGCTTTTAGACGCAGCGGGCGACTGCCACCCGGGTGTTCTGCATGTGCAGACAAAGAGCCCATCCACAAGGAGAGTCTATGCGTCATTATGAAATCGTCCTCTTGATCCATCCGGACCAGAGCGAACAAGTGCCAGCCATGCTGGAACGCTACAAGGGCATGATCGTTGCCGGCGGTGGCAAGGTCCACCGTGTCGAGGATTGGGGCCGTCGTCAACTGGCGTACCTGATCAACAAGCTGGCCAAGGCCCATTACCTGTGCATCAACATCGAAGCCGACCAGGCCGTGATGGCTGAACTGGAACACGCTTTCAAGTTCAACGATGCCGTTCTGCGCCACCTGACCGTGCTGCGCAAGAAGGCCGACACCGCTCCTTCGTCCATGATGAAGACCGTCGAGCGCGAAGAAGCCCGCAAGCAACAGCAAGCTGAATTCGCTGCTGCCGGCGAACGTGGCGAGCGCCCGGACCGTGGCGACCGTGCTGACCGCGGCGATCGCGGCGACCGTTCCTAAGCAGACGCGCTGCGCTACGTCATCCCAGCCAGTCATCCCGAGGGAGTGGACAACCGCCTGACCATCACTGCCAGCATTTCAGAGGCCAAACCTTTGCGCTATACGCCCGCCGGGCTGCCCGCACTGGACTTCCGCCTTGAACATGCCTCGCGCGCCGCCGAAGCCGGTCTGGAGCGTGAAGTCAAAGCAGAGATTCGAGCCGTTGCCATTGGTGCGCTAGCCGACAGGTTGGCCGGTCACGAGATCGGCAGCCTCTGGCGGTTCACCGGCTTCATTGCCACCCCGCGAAACGGCAGGAGCGTCGTGTTCCACGTTCAGGATTTTCAACAGATTTAATTTCAGGAGTCCACCATGCCCGGACCGAAACGTTTCAACAAGGACAAGCGTCCAAAGCGCAACACCCAATCGCTGCTGTTCCGCCGCAAGCGCTTCTGCCGCTTCACCGTCGCCGGCGTCGAAGAAATCGACTACAAGGATGTCGACACCCTGCGTGACTTCATCGGCGAAAACGGCAAGATCGTTCCCGCACGCCTTACCGGCACCCGCGCGATCTACCAGCGTCAACTCAACACCGCCATCAAGCGTGCCCGCTTCCTGGCCCTGGTCCCGTACAGCGACCAGCACAAGATCTAAGGAGCCTCTGTCATGCAAATCATTCTGCTCGACAAGGTCGTCAACGTCGGCAACCTGGGCGACATCGTCAAGGTCAAGGACGGCTTCGCCCGCAACTTTCTGATCCCTACCGGCAAGGCACGTCGTGCCACCGCGTCGGCGAAGGCCGAATTCGAAGCCAAGCGCGTCGAACTCGAAAAGGCCGCGGCTGCCAAGCTGGCCGACTCGCAAGCCCAAGGCGAAAAGCTGGCAGGCAAGACCTTCAAGCTGACCCAGAAGGCCGGCGTCGACGGTCGCCTGTTCGGTTCGGTCACCAACCAGGACATCGCCGATGCCCTGGAAAAAGAAGGCTTCAAGGTTGCCAAGTCGCAGATCCGTCTGCCGAACGGCGCGATCAAGACCGTTGGTGACAACACCGTTTCGGTTGCCCTGCACACCGACGTGGTCGTCGAAGTCACCGTGACCGTCTACGGCGAAACCGCATAAGCGTTTCAGCCCTTCGGTTCAAGGCCGCCTCCGGGCGGCCTTTTTATTTGGTGTCTTCCACCGTAGCATCCGGTAATTCCATAGAACGCCCATGTCCGCCATTCCCGAACTCTCCAGCCACAACTCGCACGACGACACCGATACGGAAGTCGCCAAGCTGCGGATTCCGCCGCACTCGATCGAGTCGGAGTCCAGTGTGCTGGGCGGATTGCTGCTGGACAACGGCGCCTGGGATCGGGTGGGTGATCTGCTGAAGGATGTCGATTTCTATCGACATGAACATCGGCTGATATTCACGGCCATCGCCCAGCTGGTGAATGCTTCCAAGCCGGCCGATGTGATCACCGTCTTCGAGCAGTTGCAGACCATCGGCAAGGCCGACGAGGTGGGTGGCCTGACGTACCTGAATTCGCTCGCGCAATATGTGCCCAGCGCGGCCAACATCCGTCGTTATGCGGAAATCGTCCGTGAGCGCGGCATCCTGCGCAAGCTGATCAGCGCCAGCGACGAAATCGCTACGACGGCCTTCAATCCGCAGGGTGTGCCGGTAGCCAAGATCCTCGACCAGGCCGAGCAGAAGATCTTCAAGATCGGCGAAGAAGGCTCACGCATGAAGCAGGGTTTCCAGAGCATGGACACCCTGGTGGTCGATCTGCTGGACCGCGTCCAGGAGATGGCCGACAACGACAACGATGTGACCGGTGTGCCCACCGGGTTCATCGACCTGGACCGCATGACATCCGGCCTCCAGGCGGGTGACATGGTCGTGCTGGCGGCGCGACCCTCGATGGGCAAGACCGCATTCGCGGTCAACATCGCCGAACACGTGGCGCTGAACGAAGGCCTGCCGGTCGCCATCTTTTCGATGGAAATGGGTGCGGCGCAGCTGGCGGTGCGTATCGTCGGCTCCATCGGCCGTATCGACCAGGGGCATCTGCGGACCGGCAAATTGTCGGACGAGGAATGGCCGCGCCTGACCGAAGCTATCGAGCGCCTGCGCACCATTTCCCTGCACATCGATGAAACCCCCGGCCTTACGCCCAGCGAGCTGCGTGCCAATGCCCGTCGCCTGGCGCGCCAGTGCGGCAAGATGGGTTTGATCGTGGTGGATTACCTGCAGCTGATGAGCGGTTCGAATTCATCCGGCTCCGACAACCGGGCAACCGAATTGGGTGAAATCTCGCGAGGCTTGAAGATGCTGGCGAAAGAGTTGCAATGCCCGGTGATCGCGTTGTCGCAGCTCAACCGCAGCGTGGAGCAGCGTACCGACAAACGACCCATGATGAGTGACTTGCGTGAGTCCGGCGCCATCGAGCAGGACGCCGACATCATCATGTTCATCTACCGCGACGACTACTACAACAAGGACAGCAAGGAGCCGGGTGTTGCCGAAGTTATCATCGGCAAGCAGCGCAACGGCCCGACGGGAACGGTCAAGCTGGCCTTCCTGAAACCGCTGACCCGTTTCGAAAGCCTGGCGGGCGGCGGTATCGGCGCCGACCTCTACTGATCCGGCAGAAGCCGTTCAGTGTCTGCTGACCCAGGTCAGCAGACCGACGACGGCCAGCACAAGCAACCCGCAGAGCACCGTCAGCAGCTTCGCCCGGGCGCGCAGGGCGCCCATGGTCTGCACCACCATTTCGTGCTGCTCGGCCAGCGACTCGATGAGAGCCGCGGACTTGCGCTGTTCTTCTTCCAGCAGGTGAACCCGCTGCAGCAGCGCCTGCACCGCCTCGGCCACGGCCTGATGATCGCGGCCGTTGAGTGCCTGCGCGGAAAGGTCGGTGCTGGCCGTTGGCGGTTGGCCCGACTTGCTCGACTTGAACAGTTGTTTTGCCTGGCGCACCAGGCCCGGGGTCGACTTGAGTACGTCGTCCCAGGGCACCAGTTTCAGGGCTGTCAGCCACATCGACATGTTCAGAGCACCTCGCTGGCGAAGTCGGCCAGCCTTGAGCGTTCGCCGCGCGCCAGTGTGATGTGGCCGCCGTGCGGCCAGCCCTTGAACTTGTCGACCGCGAAGGTGAGGCCGGAGGAGCCTTCGGTGAGGTAGGGTGTGTCGATCTGCGCGATGTTGCCCATGCAGACGATCTTGGTGCCAGGGCCGGCGCGGGTGATCAGCGTTTTCATCTGCTTGGGTGTCAGGTTCTGCGCCTCGTCGATGATCACGTATTTGTTCAGGAAGGTGCGGCCGCGCATGAAGTTCAGGCTCTTTACCTTGATGCGGCTGCGGATGAGTTCGTTGGTGGCGGCACGGCCCCATTCACCGGCACCGCCGCCGTCGCCCTTGGCCAGGAACTCGAGGTTGTCGTCCAGTGCGCCCATCCAGGGGCCCATCTTTTCTTCCTCGGTGCCGGGCAGGAAACCGATGTCCTCGCCCACGCTCACCGTGGCGCGGGTCATGATGATTTCGGTGTAGCGGCGATCGTCCAGTACCTGTGTCAGGCCTGCGGCCAGAGCCATCAGGGTCTTGCCTGTGCCTGCCGTTCCGGTCAGGGTCACGAAGTCGACTTCGGGATCCATCAGCAGGTTCATCGCGAAGTTCTGTTCGCGGTTGCGGGTGTTGACGCCCCAGATGTTGTTCTTGGCCGAGCCATAGTCCTTGAGGGTCTGGAGCACGGCGGTTTTCTCGCGGATTTCGGTGACGCGGGCGTACAGGCTGGTTTCGCCCGGGGCCTCGAAATAAACGAACTGGTTGACCAGCATGCTGGGCACCACCGGGCCGCTGATACGGTAGTAGGTGTGGCCGCCCTGCTGCCAGCTTTCGACCGATTTGCCGTGACGGGCCCAGAAGTCTGCCGGCAGGGCCATCGCGCCTGAATACAGAAGGTCTCCGTCTTCGATGACCTTGTCGTTCTGGTAGTCCTCGGCGTCCAGGCCCAGGGCTCGAGCCTTGACACGCATGTTGATGTCTTTCGACACCAGCACGACTTCGCGCGGGGAGAGTTTGGCTCGCAGGGCTGCGACCACACCCAGGATCTGGTTGTCGGCCTTGCCCTGGGGCAGGGCGGCCGGGAGCGGATAGTCGAGCGCCTCCGTCTGAAAGAACAGGCTGCCGCCGGCTTCCCGATGGCCGGTAGTGTCGAGCTTCAGGCCGAGCGCGATGTCGGCACCCTGGGCGCCGGCCAGCGCATCCAGCGTCCGGCTGGTCTGGCGGCCGTTGCGGGCGACCTCGGTCATGCCTTTCTTGTGGCCGTCCAATTCTTCCAGGACGATCATCGGAAGGTAGATGTCGTGCTCCTCGAAACGGAACAGGCACATCGGGTCGTGCAGCAACACATTGGTGTCGAGTACGAACAGCTTGCTCGGGGTGTTGGTGGCACGACGCGGCTTGCGCGGGCTGGCGAGAGGTGGCGGCATGGGCGCCGGGGCCGCTGAAGGAGCTGCTGCGGGAATGCTGGCCTTGCCGCCACGACCGCGTGTGGCGGGTGCGCGGTTTTCCACCGGCTCCGGCAGACGAGCCTGGACGGCGGGTGCGGCGGGTGCGGCGCCCGGTGCGGTTTCGGCTCTGAACAGGGATGCGACCTGCGTAGACGGTGCCGATGCGGCGATCTCGGCCTGCGGCTCGGCTGCCAATCGGGTGCGGCTACGTGCCTTGGCTGCAACTGGGCGCAAATTGACCGGTGCCGGTGCACGCTCTTCGGCCACCGCTTCGGGTTGTCGGGTCGCGGCTTGCACCGGCTTGCCGGCAGGACGGTCCGCCAGGGTGGTGGCAAATGCCTCTTTGGGCAGTACGGCTGCGCGCTTGGCGGGGGCGGAAGGCAAAGGCATGGGCGTTCAACTCGCTAGGGAAAAATCGACCAAAACAAAAAAGCCGTCAGGTAAACCGGACGGCTTTCGTGGAGGAGCGCGGAGGTGATGACCTGCTGCATGAATTCATTATGCACGACCGCCGGAGGGTGTCCGGGGAGGGTCGTCGATGCTGAATTTCAGGCTCTGCCGGTGGGACTCAGGCTGCCTGGCGGTTGAGATCCTTGACCGCGGCGAGCACTTCATCGACGTGGCCGAGTACCTTCAGGCCGCGCCATTCGGCACGCAGGACACCGTCGGGACCGACGAGGAAGGTGCTGCGTTCGATGCCCTTGACCTTCTTGCCGTACATGATCTTGTTTTTGACAACACCGAACATGTGGCACATTTTTTCTTCGGTGTCGGCGATCAGTTCGAACGGAAGTTCGACCTTGGCCTTGAATTCGTCGTGCGACTTCATGTTGTCGCGCGATACGCCGAAGACGGTGGCACCAGCCTTGACAAAGTCCTTGTAGCGATCACGGAACTGCATAGCTTCCGTGGTGCAACCGGGCGTGTTGTCCTTGGGATAAAAATACAACACCACCGTCTGGCCGGCATGCGAGGTGTTGGAAACCTTGATTCCGTTCGTCGCGACTGCTTCAAATTCGGGAATGGGCTTGTTGACAACGATCGCCATGTGAGTTCTATTTCCTGTGACGGGATGTGCCGTTGGAATGCCGAGCAGCAAATGCCTCGAAGAGTTCTCGCAAGAGCTCTTAAAGGCGCTCGCTCGCGCGGCAGCAATCCAGCATTTTAACACCCACTCGCGTCCCTGCCTGCGGTCGGCGAAAAAGCCCCCTTACGGCGGCCTGTGTTTACCCGTATCTAGTCGGCTTCCAGCACCAGTGCAGCCACCACCCGCCGGCCTTCTCCGGCAAGGATGTTGTAGGTTCGGCAGGCCGCTGCGGTGTCCATGGTTTCAAGTCCAACGCGTTTGGCGATCAGTGGCTTCAGCCAGGCGGTAGGCGGAAACCTCAGGCGTTTGCCGCTACCGAAGATCACCACCTCTGCATCCAGTTCGGCGAGCCGCGCGAAGTGTTCCGCGGTGAGGTCGTCGAAGCTGGCGCACGGCCAGTCGATGCGTTCTCCCGATGCGCTGATCACCAGGCTTGCATGAATAGTGTCGGCCTCGATGGACACCCAGCCTGGGCCATAGGCGCGGATGGACTGGACGTCAAAACTATCGGGCTGGAGTTTCATGGGCGGGCGCTCGAAGGGGAGCAAAAAGAAGTATGAATGGAAGTGCAAGCGCGCCGGAACAGGTGTTGAAGCCTGCCTGCCGGCAGGTCCGGGTGCCGGTCGTGCGACTGTGGTCAAATTGTAGGTTTCGCCGCGTTTCGGTTACCGCCGGAGGGACTTTGAAGGCTATCCATAAATCCGCCAAGCTGGCCAACGTCCTCTATGACATCCGCGGTCCGATCATGGACCGCGCGAAGGAAATGGAGGAAGAAGGCCAGAAGATCATCAAGCTGAACATCGGCAACCTGGCGCCGTTCGGCTTCGATGCGCCCGAGGAAGTCCAGCAGGACATGATCCGACACCTGCCGCAGTCGGCGGGTTACTCCGACAGCAAGGGCATCTTCGCCGCGCGCAAGGCGGTGATGCACTACACCCAGCAGCAGGGCGTGAAAGGCGTGACGCTCGATGATGTCTACCTGGGCAACGGGGCTTCCGAACTGATCGCATTGGCTACCAACGCGCTGCTGGACAACGGCGACGAACTGCTGGTGCCGAAGCCCGATTACCCGCTGTGGACCGCCTGCACCAGCCTGTCGGGCGGATCGCCGGTGCATTACCTGTGCGACGAGGCGAACGGCTGGATGCCCGATCTGGCCGACATCCGCGCGAAGATCACGCCGCGCACCAAGGGCATCGTGGTGATCAACCCGAACAATCCGACGGGTGCGCTGTACTCCGATGAGCTGTTGCTGGGCCTGATCGCCATCGCCCGGGAGCACAGCCTGCTGATCTTTGCCGACGAGGTCTACGACAAAGTGCTTTACGACGACGTCAGGCACACCGCGATCGCCTCGCTGAGCGAAGACGTGCTGACCCTCACCTTCAATTCCTTGTCCAAGAGCTACCGCTCCTGCGGATATCGCGCCGGCTGGATGACGATCTCGGGCGACAAACGTTCTGCGCAGGATTACATCGAGGGCCTGACCATGCTTTCGAACATGCGGCTGTGCGCCAACGTGCCCGGCCAGTGGGCCATCCAGACGGCGCTGGGCGGTTATCAGAGCATCAACGAACTGGTCGGTCCCGGCGGCCGGCTGCGTCGCCAGCGCGACCTGGCCTACGAGCTGATCACCGCCATCCCCGGCGTGACCTGCAATCGCCCGCAGGCGGCCTTGTATATGTTTCCGCGTCTGGACCCGGACATGTACCCGATAGCGGACGACCGCCAGTTTTTTTTGGAACTGCTGAACGAGACCCGCGTGATGCTGGTGCAGGGGTCCGGTTTCAACTATCCCGGCAACCATCATTTCCGCATCGTCTTCCTTCCGCACGAAGACGATCTGCGCGAGGCGGTCGCCCGCATCGCACGTTTCCTGGACGGCTACCGCCGCCGCCACGCCTGAACACCCTTCTTTTGCATTGAGCGCATCCATTTCATGAAACCGATTCAAGTAGGCCTGCTGGGCATCGGCACCGTCGGCAGCGGCACCTTCAACGTGCTGAAGCGCAACCAGGAAGAAATCCGTCGTCGCGCCGGCCGTGGCATCGTGGTCACCATGGTGGCCGACCTGGACACCGAACGCGCACGTGCAGCGGTGGGCGAGGGCGTGACGGTGGTCGATGACGCCCGTTTGGTGGTGGCAAATCCCGAGATCGACATCGTGGTCGAACTGATCGGCGGTTATGGCATCGCCAGGCAACTGGTGCTCGAAGCCATCGAGGCCGGCAAGCATGTCGTCACAGCCAACAAGGCGCTGCTGGCGGTGCACGGCACCGAGATCTTCGCGGCCGCGCATCGCAAGGGCGTGATGGTGGCTTTCGAGGCGGCGGTCGCCGGCGGCATTCCCATCATCAAGGCGCTGCGTGAAGGCCTGACCGCCAACCGCATCGAATGGATCGCCGGGATCATCAACGGCACCACCAATTTCATCCTGTCCGAGATGCGCGACAAGGGCCTGGACTTCGACGTAGTGCTGAAAGAAGCGCAGCGCCTGGGTTATGCCGAAGCCGATCCCACCTTCGACATCGAAGGCGTGGACGCCGCCCACAAGGTCACGCTGATGTCGGCCATCGCCTATGGCATCCCGGTGCAGTTTGACAAGGCGCACGTCGAGGGCATCACCAAGCTGGGTGCGGCCGATATCCGTTATGCCGAACAGCTCGGCTACCGCATCAAGCTGCTGGGCATCACCAAGCGCGGCGCCGACGGCATCGAACTGCGTGTGCACCCGAGCCTGGTCCCCGCCAAGCGCCTGCTGGCCAATGTCGAAGGCGCGATGAACGCGGTGATGGTGCAGGGCGACGCCGTCGGCACCACGCTGTATTACGGCAAGGGTGCTGGCAGCGAACCCACTGCCAGCGCTGTGATCGCCGACCTGGTCGACATCGCCCGCCTGCACACCGCTGATCCGGAGAACCGCGTACCGCACCTGGCCTTCCAGCCGGATGAAATGAGCGACGTGCCGGTGCTGCCGATGAGCGAGGTCGTCACCAGCTATTACCTGCGCCTGCGGGTGGCCGACCAGGCCGGCGTGCTGGCGACCGTCACCGGCCTGCTGGCCGGCGCCGGTATCAGCATCGACGCGGTGCTGCAGCGCGAGTCCGACGAAGTCCGCGGCGAGGGCAGTCCGCAGACCGACCTGATCATCCTCACGCACGACACCCGCGAAGGCACGATGAACTCGGTGCTGGAACAGATTCAGGCCTTGAATACCGTGCTGGCACCCATCGTCCGTATCCGCAAGGAAGAACTGGCCTGACCGGCCCCGTCCGAGTCATCGAGGCTTCAACACCATGCTCTACATCTCCACCCGCGGTCATGCCGACCGCAAGCATTTCTGCGAAATCCTGCTGGAAGGCCTGGCGCCGGACGGCGGGCTCTACCTGCCGGAGTCGTACCCGCAGATCGACACCGCCACGCTGGAAAAATGGCGCACGGTTTATGCGACCCGGGGCTACGCCGAACTGGCCTTCGAAGTCCTGTCGCTCTACATCGACGACATCCCGGCCGAAGAGCTGCACAAGCTCTGCCTGCGCACCTACACCAAGGACGTTTTCGGCACCGACGAGATCGTGCCGCTGCGTGAACTCGAAGACGGTTTCTATCTCGAGGCACTGTCCAACGGACCCACGCTGGCTTTCAAGGACATGGCGATGCAGCTGCTCGGCAACCTGTTCGAATACGAACTGGCACGCCGTGGCGAAGAGCTCAACATCCTGGGCGCCACCTCGGGTGACACCGGTAGCGCGGCCGAATACGCCATGCGCGGCAAGAAGGGCGTTCGGGTCTTCATGACCAGCCCGCGTGGCCGCATGAGCCCTTTCCAGCAGGCGCAGATGTTCAGCCTGCAGGACGCCAATATCCACAATCTGGCGGTCGAAGGTGTGTTCGACGACTGCCAGGACATCGTCAAGGCGGTGTCCAACGACCTGGACTTCAAGCGCCGCTACCGCATCGGCACCGTCAACTCCATCAACTGGGCGCGGCTGCTGGCCCAGGTGGTCTATTACTTCGCCGGCTACTTCCAGGCCACGCCCGCGACCCCGCCCGGCGGCGAGCCTCGCAAGGTCAGCTTCTGCGTGCCGAGCGGCAATTTCGGCAACGTCTGCGCCGGCCATGTCGCCCGCATGATGGGCCTGCCGATCGACAAGCTGGTGGTGGCCACCAACGAGAACGACGTGTTGGACGAGTTCTTCCGCACCGGCATCTACCGGGTGCGCGCAAGCGCCGACACGCACGAGACTTCGAGCCCGTCGATGGACATTTCGAAGGCCAGCAACTTCGAACGTTTCGTGTTCGACCTGCTGGGCCGCGACGGCGCCGAAACCAAACGCCTGTTCTCGGATGAGCTGAACGAAAAAGGCTACTTCGCCCTCGACGAACACGCATCTTTCGTCGATGCCGCCGGCAAGTACGGTTTTGCCAGCGGCCGCAGCAGCCATGAAGACCGGCTGGAAACCATCCGCGATACCTGGAAACACCACGCCACCATGATCGACCCGCACACCGCCGACGGGGTGAAGGTCGGTCGCCCGCTCAAGCAGGCCGGCGTGCCGATGATCGTGCTTGAAACCGCATTGCCGGTGAAATTCGCCGCCACCATCGTCGAGGCGCTGCACCAGGAGCCGGATCGTCCGCACCAGTTCGATGGCATCGAGGCGCTGCCCAAGCGGGTCACCATCCTGCCGGCCGAAGCGGCCGCGGTGCAGCAGTACATCGTCGAACACTGCGCGTGAAGGCCATCGTTTGAAGGTCGTGGGTTTTGCCGGTTATTCCGGCTCCGGCAAGACCACCCTGGTCGAGGCGGTCATCAGGCTGCTGGTGGCCGGCGGCGAAACGGTCGGTGTCATCAAACATGCACACCACCGTTTCGACGTGGACCAGCCCGGCAAGGACAGCTGGCGCCACCGCAAGGCGGGCGCGCGCGAAGTTCTGGTGGCATCCGACATGCGGCTGGCACTGATGCGCGAATATGCCGCGCAGCACGAACCCACGGCGCACGAACTGATCGCCGAACTTCATCCCAGCCTCGACTGGGTGCTGGTCGAAGGGTTCCGGGGCAGCGACCTGCCGAAGATCGAGGTCTGGCGCGCGCCGTCGGCCGACTTCGACGGGCATGCCGCGCACTATCCGGTCGACCCGCAGGTGCGCGCGGTCTGCACCGATCGCCAGGATCTTCTGCCTGTCGCCACGGCCTTGCCGCTGCTCGACTGGACCAGGCCCGCCGAGGTTGCCGCATGGATGCGCCACAACGCCGAGTCGTTCACCTATCAAACGCCCGCCACGAGACCATGAACACACCTGCACAACCCGTTTCCGGCGGTGCGCCTCGCAAGGCCCTCACCGCGCTCGACGATGCCCTGGCAGAACTGCTGTCGCATGCGGTGCCGCTGTCGGACGAAGCGGCCTTCGAGGTCATCTCGACCTTCGACGCCGACCGCCGCGTGCTGGCCGAAGACCTGGTCTCCGAACTTCAGGTGCCGCCCAACGACAACAGCGCGATGGACGGTTATGCCATCCGCCTCGCCGACGTGCCGGTCGAAGGCACCGTGCTTGCGGTGTCGCAGCGCATCGCGGCCGGCCATGCGCCGCAGCCGCTCGACGCCGGAACGGTGGCGCGCATCTTCACCGGTGCGCCGGTTCCGGCGGGTGCAGATGCGGTGGTCATGCAGGAGCATTGCACCGCGCTCGACGGTGACCGGGTCCGCATCGACCGGGTGCCGCCGGCGGGCGACGCCATCCGCCGTGCCGGCGAAGACGTGGCGCGGGGTTCGGTGGTGCTGGCTGCCGGCACCCGACTGGGTCCGGCGGCGCTGGGCCTGGCCGCCAGCATCGGCCGTGCCACGCTGAAAGTGGCGCGCCGTCCGCGGGTCGCCCTGTTTTCCACTGGCGACGAACTGGTCATGCCGGGTGACAAGGCGCCGGCCGACATGCCGCCCGGCGCCATCTACAACTCCAACAGATTTCTGCTGCGCAGTTTGCTGGAGCGTTTCGGCTGCGCGGTCACCGACCTGGGCATCGTGCCCGACAACTACGACGCCACCATCGCCGCGTTGCGCACCGCGTCACAGGCCCACGACCTGGTGCTGACCAGCGGCGGCGTATCGGTCGGCGAAGAAGACCATGTCAAGCCCGCGGTGCAGGCCCTGGGCCAGCTCACTCTCTGGCAGATGGCCATGAAACCCGGCAAGCCCTTTGCATACGGGAAGGTCGGCGGCGCGCATTTCATCGGTCTGCCGGGTAATCCGGTGTCGAGTTTCGTCACGTTCCTGCTGATGGTGCGGCCGTTCGTGCTCAAGCTGCAGGGTGCCACGCGTTACCGGCCCGACCCGCTGCCCACGGTGGCGCACTTCAACTGGCCCAAGGCCGACCCGCGCCGTGAGTTCCTGCGTGTGGCCCGCAATGCTTCGGGCGGACTGGAACTGTTCTCCCACCAGGGTTCGGGGGTGTTGACCTCGATGGTGTGGGGCGACGGTCTGGTGGACAACCCGCCGCATTCCCCCATCGCGTCGGGCGACCTGGTGCGATTCCTGCCATTTTCCGAGTTGCTGTCATGAGCAAGGCGATCACCGTTCGATTGAGGTTTTTTGCATCCGTACGCGAGGCGGTCGGCACTGGCAGCGAAAGCCTGTCGACGCAGGCGGCCACGGCATCCGAACTGCGCGACGAGCTCATCGCCCGCGGCGGCGGCTGGGCGGAAGGCCTGGCGCGCGGACGTGCCGTGCGAGTGGCAGTCGACCAGTTGATGCTGCAAACCGAAAACAGCGCGCTGGCCGACGGCTGCGAAGTCGCGTTTTTCCCGCCGGTGACCGGTGGCTGAAAGCATTCCATGACCCGTGCGCGCGTATCCATCCAGTCCGACGATTTCGATCTTTCCGCTGAAATTACCCGGTTGCGCGCCGGCGACGGCGGTGTGGGCGCCATCTGCAGTTTCGTCGGCACCGTGCGTGACCGCAGCGACGGGCTGAAGGTGACTGCGATGGAGCTGGAGCATTACCCCGGCATGACCGAGAAATCGATCGAAGCCATGATCGACGCGGCCCACCAGCGCTTCGACATCCGCGCAGCGCGGGTGGTCCACCGCATCGGCCCGCTGATGCCGCAGGACCAGATCGTGCTGGTGGCGGTCAGTTCGGCGCACCGCGGCCAGTCGTTCCAGGCCTGCGAATTCCTGATGGACTACCTCAAGACCGCAGCGCCGTTCTGGAAAAAGGAAAGCACACCTGATGGTGCCCGATGGGTCGATGCACGGGTGTCCGACGACGCTGCCATGGCGCGCTGGGGCCTGGCCAAGCCCTGACCCGAAATGCTGCCCAGCAGGGGCCGTGGCAGTTATTTGCGCTGCAAGGGCCGGCGTGGTCGGATGGCGAGGCGGTTTCGTCCATCACCAGCTTGTGGGCGGTGAAAAGTCCGTACCCGGCGCGCAGCAGGTTCGGGGCGACGATTCGAACGGTCGGCCTGCCATCTTCGTTGTCTCAATCGACTGCTTCGCCATGGGGCGCGCAGGCATGTCGCCGGTGCAGACGAAACGGGTCATGCCGGCCTTCATTCAGAGCCACGCTGCTGCCCTGGTCGAGAACTGCGCCGCAAGGGCACCCTTGCCTTGGACCCGTTAGTAAGGGGCCGGGAAGGCGCTTGGGCATCCCTGCGATTGTCACTTTTCTCCCGTTCCTGGCGGCAGTTGCTACTGTTTCTACAATGCGCAATCCCTGGAGTTTTCCGCGTGCAGAACCTGAATTTCGCAGCCCTTTTCGAGCTATCGCCCAATCCTTATCTGGTGCTGTCGCCGGACTTCCGCATCCTGGGCGCCAATCAGGCCTATCTGGACGTGACCGGTCGAGTGATGGAGCAGTTGCGAGGGCGTTCGATTTTCGACGCGTTCCCCAGCACCGAGGACGGCACAGAGGATGAAAGCACGGTGATGCTGCGCGAGTCGCTGCAACGCGCCGTGGCACAGCGGCGGCGTGATGCGCTGCCGCTCATCCGCTACGGCATCTGGCGGGAAACGCCGCACGGCAAGGTCTTCGAGGAGCGTTTCTGGAGCGCGACCCACACACCGATGCTCGACGAAAACGGCGAGGTGCGCTACCTGCTTCAGCACACCGAGGACGTCTCCGAGCTGCAGCGGCTGCGCGCCCTTCAGCGGCGCCAGGACGAGGCCGATTCCGTGGTTCTCGAATCCCGTGTGCTGCAGCGGGCCGAATCGGTACAGGAACGCAACCGGGCGCTGACCGAGGAAGCGGGCGACCTGCGCCAGCTGTTCGAGCAGGCGCCGGGATTCATCTGCGTGCTGCGGGGGCCGCAGCTTGTCTACGAAATGGCCAACGAGGCCTACCTGGCGCTGATTGGCCGACGCGACATCGTCGGTCGCCCGCGGCATGAGGTGCTGCCGGAGCTTGTGGGGCAGGGCGTGAATGTCATGCTGGCCCGGATCTTCGAGAGCGGTGAACGTTTTACCGCCCGCGCATACCCGATGCGGCTGCAACGCATGCCCGATGCGCCGCTGGAGGAACGTTTCGTCGACCTGCTTTACCAGCCGGTTTTCGACGACGGAGGCACGGTTTCCGGCATCTTCGTGCAGGGGCACGACGTCACCGAGCAGTGCCTGGCCCAGCAGGAGCTGCAGCGTCACCGCGACCAGCTCGAATTCCTCATCGTCGAGCGCACCAGCGCCCTGCAGCGCAGCGAAGCGGAGCGCCGGGTGGCCGAACATGCGCTGCTGCAGTCGCAGAAGATGGAAGCGCTCGGCAAACTGACCGGCGGGGTGGCCCACGACTTCAACAACGTGCTGCAGGTGATCGCCGGCAATCTGCAGCTGCTGGGCCGCGTGTTTCAGAACGACGAAGCCGGAACCCGCCGCGTGCAGGCCGCGCTGGCCGGCGTCGACCGCGGGGCGCGGCTGGCATCGCACCTGCTGGCGTTTGCACGCAAACAGCCGTTGGCGCCGGTGGTCGTCAATGTAGGCCGTCTGGTGCGCGAGATGGACGACATGCTCCGGCGGGCGCTCGGTGCGTCGGTCGAGCTCGAAACCGTGGTCGGCGGCGGGCTGTGGAACAGCCTGGTCGATCCGGCCTTCCTGGAAAATGCACTGCTGAACCTGGCCATCAATGCGCGTGATGCCATGGCCGGCAACGGTCGCCTGACCATCGAGGCCGGTAACGCCAGCCTGGACGACGACTACGCCGCCCAGCATAGCGAGGTGACGCCGGGGCAATACGTGATGATCGCCGTCTCCGACACCGGCGCCGGCATGAGCGCGCAGGTGATGGAGCGGGCCTTCGAGCCTTTCTTCACCACCAAGGCGGACGGCCTGGGCACCGGGCTCGGGCTGTCGATGGTCTACGGATTCATCAAGCAGAGCGAGGGCCACGTAAAGATCTACAGCGAACCCGGTCACGGCACCACCATCCGGATGTATCTGCCGCGCTCGATGGCCGCCGAGCCTGCCATGGCCGCGGCCCGTACGGAATTCGACATGCTGGGCGGCACCGAGACCATCCTGGTGGTGGAAGACGACGCGCAGGTGCGCGAATCGGTGGTCGAGACGCTGAGCGGCCTGGGTTATCGCGTGCTGAAGGCGGCCGACGCCCAGAGCGCGCTGACCGTGCTCGAAAGCGGCGTACCGGTCGAAATGCTGTTTACCGACGTGGTGATGCCCGGCCCCCTGCGCAGCCCCGAACTGGCGCGACGCGCGCGGGTGCTGCAGCCCGACATCGAGGTGCTGTTCACCTCGGGCTACACCGAGAATGCCATCGTGCACGGCGGCCGTCTGGACGCCGGCGTGGCCTTGCTGAGCAAACCCTATCGCCAGGAACAGCTGGTCGACAAGATCCGCCACATGCTCAACAACCGCGAGCAGGTGGTGCAGCTGCGGCTTGAACTCCAGCGCGTGGCAGACACCCGGAAACCGTGACGCCCAAGCAGGCAGGGGTCGCCGTGTTGTTTCGTAACCCTTGTCTCACCGCTCTTCAGGTCATATGTAAGTGTTCAGTGGCACAATGCCGCCCGTACCAAGGCCCCTTCCAGCCACAGTCGCATCCGCCAATCGGTTCAGCCGTGTCGCGGAAGGTTTCAAACCAGCTAAGGTTTTCCAGAGGAAAACGAAAGTAGCGCCCCATGAGTGAGACATCGGTCTACAACGCCTATCAAGGCAACACCTACCTCTTCGGCGGCAACGCGCCGTATGTCGAGGAGATGTACGAAAACTACCTTGCCAACCCCGGCAGCGTGCCCGACAACTGGCGCGATTACTTCGACGCGCTGCAGCATGTGCCAGCCGCCGACGGCAGTGATTCCCGAGACGTTCCCCATCTTCCCGTCGTCAATGCCTTCGCCGAGCGCGCAAAGCAGGGCGGCACCCGTGTGGTGGTGGCCAGTGGCGCGGACTCTGAACTCGGTCGCAAGCGCACCGCGGTCCAGCAGCTGATCGCCGCTTACCGCAATGTCGGTGTTCGCTGGGCCGACCTGGACCCGCTGAAGCGCACCGAGCGCCCCGCCATCCCCGAACTCGAACCTTCCTTCTACGGCTTCTCCGACGCCGACCAGGAAACGGTCTTCAACACCAGCAACACCTTCTTCGGCAAGGACACCATGTCCCTGCGCGACCTGCTGAACGCACTGCGTGAAACGTATTGCGGCACGGTCGGCGCGGAGTACATGCACACCACCGACCAGAACCAGAAGCGCTGGTGGCAGACCAAGCTGGAAACCAGCCGTGCCAAGCCCAGCTACAACGTCGAGCAGAAGAAACACATCCTCGGCCGCCTGACCGCCGCCGAAGGCCTGGAGCGTTTCCTCCACACCAAGTACGTCGGCCAGAAGCGTTTCTCGCTGGAAGGCGGCGAAAGCTTCATCGCCTCGATGGACGCGCTGATCCAGGACGCCGGCGCCAAGGGCGTGCAGGAAATCGTCATCGGCATGGCCCACCGCGGCCGCCTGAACGTGCTGGTCAACTCGCTGGGCAAGCTGCCCGCCGACCTGTTCGCCGAGTTCGACCACACCGCCCCCGAAGACCTGCCTTCCGGCGACGTGAAGTACCACCAGGGCTTCAGCTCGGACGTGAGCACCGCCGGCGGCCCGGTCCACCTGTCGCTGGCCTTCAACCCTTCCCACCTGGAAATCGTCAACCCGGTGGTCGAAGGTTCGGTGCGCGCCCGCATGGACCGCCGTGGCGACCCCGAAGGCAAGCAGGTGCTGCCGGTGCTGGTGCACGGCGACGCCGCCTTCGCCGGCCAGGGCGTCATCATGGAAACGCTGGCGCTGGCCGAAACCCGCGGTTATCACACTGGCGGCACGGTCCACATCGTCATCAACAACCAGATCGGCTTCACCACCAGCGATCCGCGCGACAGCCGCTCGACGCTGTATTGCACCGACATCGTCAAGATGATCGAGGCACCGGTGCTGCACGTGAACGGCGACGACCCTGAAGCCGTCGTCATGGCGACCCAGCTGGCATTGGAATTCCGCATGGAATTCGCCAAGGACGTCGTCATCGACATCATCTGTTTCCGCAAGCTGGGACACAACGAGCAGGACACGCCGTCGCTCACCCAGCCGTTGATGTACAAGAAGATCGCTGCCCACCCCGGCACCCGTCGCATGTACGCCGACAAGCTGGCCGCGCAAGGCCTGGGCGACACGCTGGGCGACGACATGTCGAAGGCCTACCGTGCAGCCATGGAAGCCGGCAAACACACCATCGACCCGGTGCTGACCAACTTCAAGGGCAAATACGCGGTGGACTGGAGCCCGTACCTGGGCAAGAAGTGGACCGACGCCGGCGAAACCGCCATCCCTCAAAGCGAGTGGAAGCGCCTGGCCGAGAAGGTCACCGCGATCCCCGCCAGCGTCACTCCGCACCAGCTGGTCAAGAAGGTGTACGACGACCGCGCAGCCATGGGACGTGGCGACGTCAACGTCGACTGGGGCATGGGCGAAACCATGGCTTACGCTTCGCTCGTCGCTTCGGGTTACCCGATCCGCCTGTCGGGCGAAGACTGCGGCCGAGGCACCTTCACGCACCGCCATTCGGTCATCCATGACCAGAACCGCGAGAAGTTCGACGTCGGCACCTACGTGCCGCTGAACAACGTGGCCGACAACCAGGCCCCGTTCGTCGTGATCGACTCGATCCTGTCAGAAGAAGCCGTGCTGGGCTTCGAATACGGCTATGCGTCGAACGACCCGAACACCCTGGTGATCTGGGAAGCCCAGTTCGGCGACTTCGCCAACGGTGCGCAGGTCGTCATCGACCAGTTCATCGCCTCGGGCGAAGTGAAGTGGGGCCGCGTCAACGGCCTGACGCTGATGCTGCCGCACGGCTACGAAGGCCAGGGTCCGGAGCACAGTTCGGCTCGCCTCGAGCGCTTCATGCAGCTGTCGGCCGACACCAACATGCAGGTGGTGCAGCCCACCACCGCCAGCCAGATCTTCCACTTGCTGCGTCGCCAGATGGTGCGCAACCTGCGCAAGCCGCTGATCATCATGACGCCCAAGTCGCTGCTGCGGAACAAGGACGCCACCTCGCCGGTGTCCGAGTTCACCAACGGCAGCTTCCGCACCGTCATCGCGGAAAGCAAGGAATTGAAGGCCGACAAGGTCAAGCGTGTGGTGGTCTGTTCCGGCAAGGTCTACTACGACCTGGCCAAGCAGCGCGAACTCAAGGGCCATGACGACACCGCCATCCTGCGTGTCGAGCAGCTCTACCCGTTCCCGCACAAGGCTTTTGCCGCCGAGCTGAAGAAGTACCCCAACGCGACCGACATCGTGTGGACGCAGGACGAGCCGCAGAACCAGGGCGCCTGGTTCTTCGTGCAGCACTACATCCACGAGAACATGCTCGACGGCCAGAAGCTGGGTTATTCCGGCCGTGCCGCCTCCGCATCGCCGGCAGTGGGTTACTCGCATCTGCACCAGGAGCAGCAGAAGGCCCTGGTCGAAGGTGCGTTTTCCAAGCTCAAGGGCTTTGTGCTGACCAAGTAAGAGCAGCGGGGCCCAGGGCCCCGCCCATTCGAAGAAACATCCGAAAGAATCCCATGGCCATTTTTGAAGTCAAAGTCCCAGAGTTGTCCGAGTCCGTGGCTGAAGCCACCATGCTCAACTGGAAGAAGAAGGTCGGTGAGTCGGTGACCGCCGACGAAATCCTGATCGAGATCGAAACCGACAAGGTCGTGCTCGAAGTGCCGGCGCCTTCGTCCGGCGTGCTGACCGAACTGGTGGTGGGCGACGGCGGCACCGTGGTTTCCGGCCAGGTCATCGCCAAGATCGACAGCGCCGCTTCGGCTTCCGCCGCACCGGCCGCTGCTCCTCCGGCACCGGCCGCCGCAGCACCCGCGCCCGCAGCAGCACCGGCTGCTGCCGCCGCCGCCACCGGTGGTGCCAAGTCCGATGTCGCCATGCCTGCCGCAGCCAAGCTGCTGGCAGACAACAACCTGTCGACCGGCGATGTGTCCGGCTCCGGCAAGGACGGCCGTGTCACCAAGGGCGACGTGCTGTCGGCCGTGGCTTCCGGCACCAAGCCCGCCGCTGCACCTGCACCCGCTCCTGCTGCCAAGCCAGCGCTGGCGCAAGTCGCCTCGCCAAAGTCCGCTGACCTGGGCGAGCGTCCTGAACAGCGCGTGCCGATGAGCCGCCTGCGCGCCCGCATCGCCGAGCGCCTGCTGCAATCGCAGTCGACCAACGCCATCCTGACCACCTTCAACGAAGTCAACATGGCTCCGGTGATGGAGCTGCGCAAGCGCTTCCAGGACAACTTCACCAAGACCCACGGCGTGAAGCTGGGCTTCATGTCCTTCTTCGTCAAGGCCGCGGTCGACGCGCTGAAGAAATACCCGGTGCTGAACGCCTCGGTCGATGGCAACGACATCCTGTACCACGGCTATTTCGACATCGGCATCGCCGTCGGTTCGCCACGCGGCCTGGTGGTGCCCATCCTGCGCAATGCCGACCAGATGAGCTTCGCCGACATCGAGAAGAAGATCGCCGAATTCGGCAAGAAGGCGCAGGAAGGCAAGCTGGGCATCGACGACATGACCGGCGGTACCTTCTCCATCTCCAACGGCGGCACCTTCGGCTCGATGATGTCCACTCCCATCATCAACCCGCCGCAGTCGGCCATCCTGGGCGTGCACGCCACCAAGGACCGCGCTGTCGTCGAAAACGGCCAGATCGTCATCCGCCCGATGAACTACCTGGCGATGTCCTATGACCACCGCATCATCGACGGCCGCGAAGCCGTGCTGGGCCTGGTCGCGATGAAGGATGCGCTGGAAGATCCTTCGCGCCTCTTGTTCGACATCTAAGCAGCCAACCCTGGGCCCCGCGCCGTATCGCCAGCCGCAGCGCTCGCGTTACGTGACCCGGGGCCTTGTCACATCGGTCATCCAAGGAATTCTCATGTCCCAACAATTCGACGTCATCGTCATCGGCGGCGGCCCCGGCGGCTATATCGCGGCCATCCGTGCTGCACAACTCGGCTTCAAGGTCGCGGCCGTCGACGAGTGGAAGAACGCGGCAGGCGGTCCCGCACCCGGCGGCACCTGCACCAACGTCGGCTGCATTCCGTCCAAGGCACTGCTGCAATCGTCCGAGCACTTCGAGTTCTCGCACAAGCACCTTGCCGAACACGGCGTAAAGGTGTCCGGCGTCGAGCTCGACCTGCCGACGCTCATCGGCCGCAAGGACACCGTCGTCAAGCAGAACAACGACGGCATCCTGTACCTGTTCAAGAAGAACAAGATCAGCTTTTTCCACGGTCGTGCTTCGTTCGTGAAAGCCGCAGACGGCGGCTACGAGATCGCTGTCGCCGGCGACAAGCCCGAGACCCTGGTCGCCAAGCAGGTGGTGGTGGCCACCGGCTCCAACGCCCGTGCTTTGCCCGGCACCCCGTTCGACGAAGTCAACGTGCTGTCCAACGATGGCGCGCTGCGCCTGGGCGCCGTGCCCAAGAAGCTGGCGCTTATCGGCTCCGGTGTCATCGGCCTCGAAATGGGTTCGGTGTGGCGACGCCTGGGTGCCGAAGTGACCATCCTGGAAGGCCTTCCCACTTTCCTGGGCGCGGTCGACCAGCAGGTCGCCAAGGAAGCCAAGAAGGCTTTCGATAAACAAGGCCTGAAGATCAACCTCGGCGTGAAGGTCGGCGAAATCAAGGCATCGGAAGCCGGCGTTTCCATCGCCTACACCGACGCCAAGGGCGAAGCCCAGACGCTGGATGCAGACAAGCTCATCGTTTCCATCGGCCGTGTGCCCAACACCATCGGCCTGAACCCCGAAGCCGTCGGCCTGAAGCTGGACGAGCGCGGTGCCATCGTGGTCGATGACGAGTGCAAGACCAACCTGCCGGGCGTGTGGGCCATCGGTGACGTGGTTCGCGGCCCGATGCTGGCGCACAAGGCCGAGGAAGAAGGCGTGGCGGTTGCCGAACGCATGGCGGGCCGGCACGGTCACGTCAACTTCAACACCGTGCCATGGGTCATCTACACCAGCCCCGAGATCGCCTGGGTCGGCAAGACCGAAGAACAGCTCAAGGCCGACGGCGTGGCCTACAAGGCGGGTTCGTTCCCCTTCCTGGCCAACGGCCGCGCCCGCGCGCTGGGCGACACCACCGGCTTCGTCAAGTTCATCGCCGATGCGACCACGGACGAAATCCTGGGCGTGCACATCGTCGGCCCGTCGGCGAGCGAACTGATTTCCGAAGCCGTCGTGGCGATGGAGTTCAAGGCCAGCGCCGAAGACATCGCCCGCATCTGCCACGCCCACCCGTCGCTGTCGGAAGCGACCAAGGAAGCAGCCCTGGCAGTCGACAAACGCACGCTGAACTTCTAAGCCGGTGAACGTCCGCGAAGCCTACGAGGCTGAACTAAAGCAACGGGGCTTCGTGGCCGACCAGGCCCAGCTGCGCGCCGTCGAGGCGCTGCAACGCTGTGCCGACGAATGGACCGCCTTCGAGAACAAGCGGTCCAGCACGCTGCGCCGGCTGTTCGGTGGCAAACCGGATATTCCGCGTGGCGTGTACATGTACGGCGGGGTGGGGCGGGGAAAAAGCTTCCTGATGGATTGCTTCTTCAACGCCGTGCCCATCGAACGCAAGGTGCGGCTGCATTTCCATGAGTTCATGCGGGAAGTGCACCGCGAGCTGGTCGGCTTGCAGGGCACGGTGAATCCGCTGGACGAGCTCGGCAAACGCATGGCCGAGCGCTACCAGCTGATCTGCTTCGACGAATTCCACGTCGCGGACATCACCGACGCGATGATCCTGCACCGGCTGCTGGTCGCGCTGTTCGACAACAGGGTGGGTTTTGTCACCACGTCCAATTTCAAGCCGGACGGGCTCTACCCGGACGGCCTGCACCGCGACCGCATATTGCCGGCCATCGCACTGCTGAACGAGCGCATGGAAGTAGTCAACGTCGACAACGGCACCGACTACCGCCGACGAACGCTCGAAAAACTCAAGCTCTATCTCACTCCGCTGGGTCCCGAGACGGATGCGGAGATGAACCAGGCGTTCGACCATATCGCCGAGACCCACGACGAGAGTCCGGTGATGACCATCGAGGCACGCCAGATCGAGGCGAGGCGCAAGGCCGGTGGCGTGGTGTGGTTCGACTTCCGCACACTCTGCGGTGGCCCGCGCTCCCAGAACGACTACCTGGAAATCGCCACCCAGTTCCATACGGTGCTGCTGTCCAACGTGCCGCACATGCCTGTGAACATGGCGTCGGAAGCGCGGCGTTTTACCTGGCTGATCGACGTGTTGTATGACCGTCGGGTGAAATTCATCATGTCGGCTGCCGTGCCGCCGGAAGAGCTCTATACCGAAGGCCCGCTGTCGCACGAGTTCCCGCGGACCGTGTCGCGGCTGACCGAGATGCAGTCGGCCGAATTTCTGGCCCTCGAGCGCCGGCTCGTCGATACTGCAATCACATGAAAGTCCCGTTTTTCTCTGCGAAAACCATGTGGTTCGCCCTGGCGCTCGGCACGCTGGCCGCCGGCTGCACTCATACGCCTTTACCGGAAATCCCGACCGGCATCCGACCGCGCGCCGCACCACTCGAGCCCGAAGTGGTGAGCCAGCTCGCAGCGCAAATCGAAGCCGACCGGACCCGTGTCACCGCTCTCCAGTCGGCTGAAGAGGCCGGCTGTTATCAGCGTTTTGCGGTGTCGGACTGCCTGCTCGAAGTGCGGGCGCGTTACCGGCCCCAGCTGACGGAACTCAATCATCGCGACATCGATGTCCGGGCGGGCGACCGCGAGCGCCACGAACAGGAGCGCCAGGCACGCATGGAAGAACAAAGAGTGACGTCGTTGCAGGACCAGGCGCGCGCACAACAGCGGGCCGAATCGAACGCACCCGGCAAACGCCAGGCCGAGGCGGACCAGCGCAATGCCGACCGTGCCGCCGCCGCCCCCGGCAACGCCGCCCGGGCCCAGGCCAACCGCAGCAGCGCCCAGCAATCGCAGCAGAAGGCGCTGGCAGACCAGGCCCAGCGCGCCGCGGCAGCGCCCGGCGAGCGCGAACAGTACGAGGCCAAACAGCAGGCCGCTGCCGAGCGGCGTGCAGCGCAGGCACGCCGTGCTGCCGAAAGAAAAGACAAGCCGCCGGCGCAGCCGCTGCCGGAGACGCCGTCGGCGCCGTCGCCTACGGTACCCATCCGCTGATCCGGCGGGCAGACCCGCCGGCGCTTGCTCAGCGAAGGGCCGGCGTTTCGTTTTCCGGCGGCTCCATGCGGACCACCGCGAGCGACAGGTTGTCGCCACCGCCGCGGGCACGGCGGCGTGCGCCGGACACCAGCGCCTGCGCGGCGTCACGTGGCGGCAGGTCGAACAGGGCCGCGCCCATCTCGAAGTTGTCGAAGTAATGCCACAGGCCGTCGCTGCAGGCCATGACGCAGTCGCCGGGTTGCAACTGGGCGATGCTGTGCTGGCTGAGCGGTGGTTCGTCCGGTGTGCCGAGGCAGCTCGCCAGGATGTTGGACTTGGGATGGGTGCGGGCTTCTTCTTCGGTGATCTCGCCCTTGTCGACCAGGCCCTGCACATAGGAATGATCGCTGGTGCGTTTCACCAGGTTGCGGCCGCGGAAGTGATAGATGCGTGAGTCGCCAGCATGCAGCCAGTGGCAGTCGCCGCGCGGATTGACCAGGAACGCGGCCACCGTGCTGTGGGGCTCCTGTTCGGCCGATATGGCGATGAGGCCGATCACCAGGTGGGCTTCCTCCGCCATGCGTTTGAGCAGGGCCGGTGCGTCGTCCTGATAGGGCACGTAGGCATCGAACAGCTGTTGCGCGGTGAGGATGACCTGGTCGGAAGCCTTTCGACCGCCGCTGCGGCCGCCCATGCCGTCCGCCACGACGCCGAGCAGGCAACCGTTGAAGCGCGGATGCGACAGCAGTGCGACGCGATCTTGCTGATAAGCACGATCGCCCTGGTGGGTGCCGGTGGCACCGGTAAGTCGGAAGTGGGATGACATGAAGAGAGGCGCGGCGGACCGCAGCAGACTTTATCATCGGCGACGCTGCTTTCCGGCACGCCGTTTCCCCATGTGTATTTATCGTCTTCGTGTCCGCCTGGTCGCGGTGCGCCCCACGGCCTGCAAGCCGCATTCCTCGTGATTTTCGAACCCTCTGCAGACGGCTCCGGCCTGGTGGCCGCCGTAGCCGACGCCTTTGCTCCGGACGGCTGGCTTTCGCGCGCCGCCGACCAGTTTCGTCCGCGTGAAGGCCAGCGCGACATGGCGCTCGCCGTGGCCGAAACCATTCGCGACGGTGGTGTGCTGGTGGTCGAGGCGGGCACCGGCGTCGGCAAGACCTTTTCGTACCTCGTGCCGGCCTTGCTCAGCGGCGAGAAGGTGTTGTTTTCCACCGCCACCAAAACCCTGCAGGACCAGCTTTTCAGCCGCGACCTGCCGCGCCTGGTGGCGGCGATGGGCCTGCCGCTGCGCACCGCCTTGCTCAAGGGCCGCGGCAGCTACCTTTGCCAACAGAGGCTGGAGGTCGCGCGCCAGGGCGATGCCGGTGGCGACCGCACCGTCGAGCGCATCCTGGCCCGCGTCGAGCAATGGGCGCAGGCCACCCGGACCGGTGACCTGGTGGAGATGCCCGGCCTGGACGAACGTTCGCTGGTCATGCCGCTCATCACCTCGACTCGCGATAACTGCCTGGGTGCGCAATGCCCGCAATTTCGCAGCTGCCATGTGAACGTCGCCCGTCGCGATGCGCTGGCCGCCGATGTGGTGGTGATCAACCATCACCTTTTCTTCGCGGACCTGGCGGTGCGCGAATCCGGCATGGCCGAGTTGCTGCCGTCGGTACGGGTGGCGGTATTCGACGAGGCGCACCAGCTCAACGAAACGGGCGTGCAGTTTCTGGGCCTGCAGATGGGCAGCGCGCAGGTGGTCGATTTCGGCCGCGACATGCTGGCCACCGGCCTGCAGCTGGCGCGCGGCCTGATCGACTGGCCGGTGTTCGTTGGCGCCATCGAACGCGCAGGGCGCGACCTGCGGCTGGCCGCGGGGCAGGCCTTCCCGGGCAGCAAGTTGCGCTGGACGGGCGTCGAGCCCGAAGGGGTCGACGGCACTGCCTGGGCGTCGGCGCTGGCGCAGATCGACGGGGCGCTTGCAGCTGCGCAGGAAGCGCTCGAGACTGCCAGCGAAATGTCGCCCGACTTCAAGCGCCTTCATGAGCGGGCGGCCGAACTGCGTCGCCGCGTCGCCGTGTTTGCCGGTCCTTGCACCGAGGGCTCGGTCCGCTGGGCGGATGTCACGGCGCAACATCTGCGGCTGGTCGAGTCACCGCTGGACATCGCGCAGTCGGTGCGTGAGCGTCTGCTGGCGCCGCCTGCGGATGAAAACCAGTCGGGAGCCGAATCCAAGGCCCGGCCGCGAGCCTGGATATTCACGTCTGCGACGCTCGGCGACGACCCGCAACTGAGCTGGTTCACCGAGCCCTGCGGCCTGCAGGACGCACGGATATTGAAAGTCGAAAGCCCGTTCGACTACGCGGTCCAGGCGTCCATCTACGTGCCGCCCCACCTCCCGAAGCCTTCCGATCCCAACCACGGGCCGGCGCTGGCGCGCATGGTGGCCGGCGCGGTCGAAACCCTGGGCGGCCGGACGCTGGTGCTGACCACGACGCTGCGCGCCCTGCGCACCGTCGGCGAAGCCTTGCAGAAGCACTTCGGTCCTAAGGGCGCTGTCGAGGTGCTGGTGCAGGGACAGGGCACCAAAAGCATGCTGCTCGACCGTTTCAGGGAGGGCGACACGCGTGGCCGGCCGGGCTGCGTGCTGGTGGCCTCGGCTTCGTTCTGGGAGGGTGTCGACGTGCCGGGCGAAGCGCTGCAGCTGGTGGTGATCGACAAGCTGCCGTTTCCGCCGCCCAACGATCCGCTGGTGGAAGCCCGTGCCCAGCGACTGGAGCAGCTGGGGCGAAGCGCCTTCAAGGATTACTTCGTGCCCGAAGCCGCAGTGGCCTTGAAGCAGGGCGCGGGCCGACTGATCCGCCGGGAGGACGATCGCGGCATCCTGGTGGTGGGCGATACCCGGCTGACCGGCATGCCTTATGGCCGGCGGCTGTTGGCCGGCTTGCCACCGATGCGCCTGCTGGCCAGCCAGCATGAATTCGAGTGGGCGCTGAGCGCATTGGGCGGGCCGCCACCACCCGAGCCGGCCACCGACTTCGGCGACTACGACTGGTAGCCTGCGCGATTTGCTGGCTGGGTCACCAGAGCTTCCACCACGGGTCGCTGGCCTTCTGGAAGCCGTTGGCGACGTAGGCGCTTTGCGGATAGTTGGCCGCCATCACACGTTTGGTGTCGTCACGCAGATCGTTCATGCCGAGCTTGTCGTAGGACTGCATGAGGATGTACAGGGCTTCTTCGATGGCCGGCACACCGGTGTAGCCGGCGATGGCGATCTGCGAACGGTTGATGGCCGCCACATAGGCGCCGCGGCTGTAGTAGTAACGGGCGACGTGCACTTCGTACTGCGCCAGCGAGTTGACGATGTATGTCATGCGCTGGCGGCCGTCGGGCGTGTACTTCGAATCCGGGTAGCGGGTGACCAGCTGATTGAAGCTCTCGAACGAATCCTTGGCCGCCTTCTGGTCGCGCTCCGACAGGTCCTGGCGCGAGATGAAGGAGAACAGGCCAAGGTCGTCGTTGAAGGTGACCAGGCCTTTCAGGTAGTAGGCGTAATCGAGTGCAGGGCTGGCGGGGTGGAGCTTGATGAACCGGTCCAGCGTGGCGGTGGCCTGGGCTTGCTGGCCGCCCTTGTATTGGGCGTAAGCCTTTTCGAGCTCGGCCTGCTGAGCCAGTGGCGTGCCGGCGGCGCGGCCTTCGAGCTTTTCGTACAGCGGCACGGCCTTGTCGTAATTGGCCGACGCGGCCTCGTCCTTGGCTTCCGAGTAGATCTTGTTCGGGCTCCAGCCCGCGGTCTGGTCGTCCGCCGTCGATGCGCAGCCGACCAGGCCTGCGACCAGGGTTGCCGCACCGATCACCGCGATCTGGCGGGTAAGGCGAGCGCTGTTGCGCAACGACGATAATTTCACTTGACGCATGACAGGCAACCTCTTGAGAAAAACCTCCGGGATTATATCGGCGCACCCCACGCCCTCCGACACCGACGCCACGCCCGACGTGGAATTGGCGGCGGACATCGACCATGATCACGACGCAGACGCCGAACCGGCAGACGCCGTCAGCGAATCGCGGGATTTCATGGTTCCGGTCGAGCTGCACGGCGAACGGCTCGACCGTGCCCTGACCGTCGCCGCACCCGAGTTCTCGCGCAGTTATCTGCAGCAGCGCATCGCGGCCGGCGACATCCAGAACAACGGAGCCGTGGTCACCAAGGCGTCGGGCAAGGTGCGCGCCCGCGACCGCCTGCAGATCGACCTCCGGCCGTCGCCGCAAAGCCAGGCCTTTCTGCCGGAAGCGATGGACCTCGACATCGTCTACGAAGACGAGGATCTGCTGGTGGTGAACAAGCCGGCCGGCCTGGTGGTGCATCCGGCGCCGGGCAACTGGCGCGGCACCTTGCTCAACGGCCTGCTGGCGCGTGATTCCGCGGCCACCATGCTGCCGCGTGCGGGCATCGTGCATCGGCTCGACAAGGACACCAGCGGACTGATGGTCGTGGCGCGTACCCGCCGTGCGATGGATGCGCTGGTGGAGGCCATCGCGGTGCGCGAGGTCAGCCGCCAGTACCTGGCGCTGGCCCATCGTCCCTGGGTGGGGCACGGCGAACGCGAAGTCGATTCGCCCATCGGCCGCGATCCGCGCAACCGCTTGCGCATGTCGGTGGTCGACCTGGCGCGGAATTCCGGCAAGACGGCAAACACCCGTTTCCACTTGCTGGAGAACGCCGAGGAAGGCTGCTGGCTGCAATGTGTGCTGGGCACCGGCCGTACCCATCAGATCCGGGTGCACTTGGCTTCCATCGGTCATCCCCTGCTGGGCGACGCCCTGTATGGCGGCGCGCCGGCGGCCGGCATGACACGCCAGGCCCTGCATGCCTTCCGCCTCGCTTTCTCCCATCCGGTCGACGGACGGGAGCTGGCTTTCGAGGTGGCGCCGCCGGCCGACATGCTGACTGCGCTGGATGCGTGGGGCCTCGCTTACAATCCGCCACAGCCCGCCTGAGGCCGCCCCGCCTCGGGGCCTTGCGGGCGCGGCTCATCGCCGTTTCGGTTCGCAGTGCGCGCCGTCTCCGGCCCTTCGGCCAGTCGCGTTGAATCGAACACGTGCTTGGCCAGCGGCAGCCACAGGCTGCCATCCCGTTGTGATAACGCCACCCGAAAGCGCCCCGACCCATGAATACGTCGGATGCGAAACGCATCCTCGAAACCGCCCTGATCTGCTCGCCTCAGCCATTGCCGCTACGCGAGCTTCGCCTGCTGTTCGCCGACAGCCTGGGTGCCGACACGGTGCGCCAGTTGCTGGAAGACCTGCAGGCCGACTGGACACAGCGCGGCGTCGAGCTCGTGCAGGTGGCGACGGGCTGGCGCTTCCAGAGCCGGCCGCACATGCGCGAATTCCTGGACCGGCTGCATCCTGAGAAGCCGCCGCGCTACAGCCGTGCGACGCTCGAAACCCTGGCCATCATCGCCTACCGCCAGCCGGTCACCCGGGGCGACATGGAAGACATCCGCGGCGTGGTGGTCAACAGCCTGATCGTCAAGCAGCTCGAGGACCGTGGCTGGATCGAGGTGATCGGCCACAAGGAAACCGTCGGCCGGCCGGCACTGTTCGCCACCACCAAGCAATTTCTGGACGACTTGGGGCTTGCCTCGCTCGACCAGTTGCCGCTGGCCGACGGTGCCGCCGCAGAAAAGGCCCTGCGCGCCGCATTGGCGGAGCAGGGCGACAACCTCTTGCAAGGTAGCCTGTCGATCGATGACCTGCCGCCTGAAATCCCGGCGGCGCCGGACGCTTCTGTCGGGTCGGGTACGCCCGCCGTGGAAGCGCCGGACGCTCCCGTTTTTGAACTTACGTCCCCGTCCGCTCCCGAACCAGCGGCAACCGCCGAAGACGGCGACGACTCCAAGGCCTCCCATGAATGACTCCATTCCCGAAGACGACCGGCCGCAGGGCGACGCGCCCGCAACGGCCGCGCAACCCTCCGCCGGGACACTGGCCGAGGCCATCCGTTTCGATGACGTCGTATCCGGCGCATTCGATGTCGATGCCGAAGAGCTGCCGGACGATGCAGAGGCTGCACCGGCCAAGCGGGTGCTGCAGCCGCAGCAGGATTCGCCCAAGCTGCACAAGGTGCTGGCCCAGGCCGGCCTGGGCTCTCGCCTCGAGATGGAAGCCTTGATCGCCGAAGGCCGCATCCACGTCAACAACGAACCGGCCCACGTCGGCCAGCGTATTCAGTACGGCGACCAGATCAAGGTCAACGGCAAGCCGGTGCGGGTGCGCATCGAGCCGCCGCCGCCGCGGATCATCGCTTACCACAAGCCGGCCGGCGAAGTGGTGACCCACGAGGATCCGCAAAACCGCCCGACCGTGTTCCGCCGCCTGCCGCGCCTGCGCGAAGGCAAATGGCAGTCCGTAGGCCGACTGGACCTGAACACCGAAGGCCTGCTGCTGCTGACCAGTTCCGGCGAGATAGCCAACCGCCTGATGCATCCGCGTTTCGGCCTGGAGCGCGAATACGCGGTGCGGGTGCTTGGCGCGCTCAGCAACGAGGAAAAACAGAAGCTGCTCGACGGCGTGCGCCTGGAAGACGGCATGGCGCAATTCGGCTCCATCGAAAACGGTGGCGGCGAAGGCGCCAACACCTGGTACCGGGTGACCATTTCCGAAGGCCGCAACCGTGAAGTGCGCCGCATGCTCGAAGCCGTGGGCCATGCGGTCAGCCGCCTGATCCGCATCCGTTACGGCGCAATGATGCTGCCGCGCGGCCTGAAGCGCGGCTCCTTCATGGAGCTCGACGAACGCGACATCGCCTCGCTGATGGAGGCCGCCGGCATGCCGCGCGAGCCCCGTGTCGAAAAGCCGGTGACGACAGGTCGGCGCGAGGGCGGTGGCCGCGCACCGGCTCCGAGCCGCATCTTCGGGGCGTTCGGCAAGGGCGGCAGCGCCGGGGCAGGGCAGGGTGCCGGCATGCGTCCGGCAGGCCCGAAAGGTGGCTACAAGAATGCCGCGCGGGTCGAGGCGGCCCGAAACGAGAAGGGTGACGGCCAGCCGGATCCGCTCAAGACTTCGGTCGGGTACATCGGCAGCGACAGCCTGAAACGCCAGCGCGAAGAGCAAAAACGCGCCAAGCCGGCGGGTCCGCGTGGCCGTGGCCGCTGAGGTCATGAAAGGGGCTTGACGCCCAGGCTAAAATAGCGGGTTTTGCCGAGTTGGCAAAATTCATTCCAGCATCCAGAACCATCCACATCCAGGAAAAACATGGCAATCGAACGCACTCTCTCCATCATCAAGCCCGACGCCGTTGCAAAGAACGTCATCGGCCAGATCGTTTCCCGTTTCGAAGCCGCCGGCCTGAAGGTCGTCGCTGCCCGCCTGACCCAGCTGTCGCAAGCCGAAGCTGAAGCCTTCTACGCCGTGCACGCTGCACGCCCCTTCTTCAAGGACCTGGTCAGCTTCATGATCTCCGGCCCGGTGTTCGTGCAAGCCCTCGAAGGCGAAGGCGCGATCCTGAAGAACCGCGACCTGATGGGCGCCACCGACCCGAAGAAGGCCGACAAGGGCACCATCCGCGCCGACTTCGCCGACAGCATCGACGCCAACGCCGTCCACGGTTCCGACGCAGCTGAAACCGCTGCCCAGGAAATCGCCTTCTTCTTCCCGTCCATGGGCATCTACAGCCGCTAAGCGGTTGTCGCACCGAATGAACAATCTCGTCAATCTGCTCGAATTCGATCTCGACGGGTTGGCCGCGTTCTGCGAGCAACTGGGCGAGAGGCGCTTCCGCGCCACCCAGTTGTTCCGCTGGATCCACCAGCGCGGTGCCTCCGATTTCTCCGCGATGAGCGACCTCGCAAAGTCGCTCCGCGAAAAACTTCCGGGCATCGCCGAAGTGCGGGCCCTGCCGGTCGTGGCCGAACATGTGTCCACCGACGGCACCGTCAAATGGCTGTTCGACGTGGGTGACGGCAATGCGGTCGAAACCGTGTTCATCCCCGAAGACGACCGCGGCACCTTGTGCATTTCGTCGCAGGCCGGCTGCGCGGTCAACTGCCGTTTCTGCTCTACCGGGCACCAGGGCTTCAGCCGCAACCTGACCACAGCCGAGATCACCGGCCAGCTCTGGTATGCCGAGCACGCGTTGCGCAAGCGCCTGGGCCGTACCGATCGTGTGGTTTCCAATGTCGTGATGATGGGCATGGGCGAACCCCTGCAGAACTACACGGCCCTGGTGCCGTCGCTTCGCACCATGCTCGACGACCATGCCTACGGCATGTCGCGCCGTCGTGTCACGGTGTCGACCTCGGGTGTGGTCCCCATGATGGATCGCCTGGGGCAGGACTGCCCGGTGGCGCTCGCCGTGTCGCTGCATGCGCCCATCGATTCGCTGCGTGACAACCTGGTGCCACTGAACCGTAAATACCCGATAGCCGAACTGCTGGACGCCTGCAGTCGTTATCTGGAGTTCGCACCGCGCGACTTCATCACCTTCGAGTACTGCATGCTCGACGGCGTGAACGACCTGCCCGAACATGCCGACCGCCTGGCCGCCCTGGTCAAGGAACACGGCAAGGGCGCGGGCCTGTCCTGCAAGTTCAACCTGATTCCATTCAATCCCTTCCCCGAGTCAGGCCTCAAGCGTTCGCCGCGCGAACGGGTGGTGGCATTTGCCAAGCGGCTTAGCGACCACGGCATCATCACCACCGTCCGCAAGACCCGCGGCGACGACATCGACGCTGCGTGCGGCCAGTTGGCCGGCGACGTCAAGGATCGCACCCGGGTCGGCGAACGCATCGCGCGCCAGCGAACGATCCCCTTGGTGCCGGTCAGCGCCATCCGGGAGTCCTGATTCGATGATCGAACTTTCCAAGCTGCGTTCCCGAATCCTGATGTTGCTGGCCTTGCCGGCGATCTCCGTCGCCCTGCTGTCAGGTTGTGTCAGCCAGAAGGTGACCACCACACAGACTGGTGCAGACATCAGCCGCAGCGAAGTCAGTCGATCCGAGCCGATCACCGCTTCCGACGAGTCACCGGCTCGCCGCCGGGCCCGTATCCGCATCGAACTGGCCTCCGGTTATTTTGAAAGCGACAAAGCCACGGTCGCGCTGGACGAGGTCAAGCAGGCGATCGCCGCCGATCCCGACTACGCACCCGCATACAGCCTGCGTGGGCTGATATACATGCGCCTGGGCGACTACGACCTGGCATCCGAGAGTTTCCGGCGGGCGACCAGCCTCAACCCGCGTGACGCGGACACGCTGCAGAACCACGGCTGGCTGATGTGCCAGCAGAAACGCTACGACGAGGCCGACCGGCTGTTCAGCCAGGCAGCCGCCATGCCGGGCTACGCCAATCGTCCCAAGACGCTGATGACACAAGGCCTCTGCCAGATCCGGGCCGGGCGCACGGCGCAGGCGGAGGCGACACTGCAGGGCGCCTACGAACTCGATCCCGCGAATCCGATCGTCGGCTACACACTCGCCAACATGCAGTTCAAGCACGGCGACATGGTGCGCGCGCGTTTCTATATCCGCCGCGTCAACAACGGTGAATACGCGACATCCGAGTCCCTGTGGCTGGGCATGCGTGTGGAGCGTCGCCTGGGCGACAACGTTGCGCTGGCGCAGCTGGGCGAACAACTGCGCAAACGTTTCCCGCAGTCGCGGGAGGCTGCGTCTTTCGATCGTGGGGCTTTCGATGAGTGAGACGGATCAGGCCGTGGCGGGTGGACATCACGGTGCCGGCGCCGGTGCCATGCTGCGCGCGGCGAGGGAGGCTGCAGGCGTGCACATCGCTTCCCTTGCGGTTGCCCTGAAAGTGCCGGTAGCCAGGCTTGAGGCGCTGGAAGCCGAGCGTTTCGACCTCTTGCCAGACCCGCCTTTCGTTCGGGCGCTGGCCGGCAGCATCTGCCGCGCGCTGAAGATCGATTCCGCACCCGTTCTGGCGCTCTTGCCGCAGAAGGTGCCCGGCCGGCTGACCACGCAGGAAACCAAACCCGACGTTGGAACGTTCCGCACCAGTTCCGCGTCCACGGCCGGCCTGGTCAGCCTGGGCGGCGGCATGCGTCATCCCGTGGTGTGGGTCGTGATCGTGCTGCTGCTGGCCGCAGCCGGCCTGATGTTCGTGCCTTCCGAGCGCCTGGGCGAGTGGATGCAGGCGTTGCATGGTTCGACCTCGTCCGAGGCCGTTCATGAGCCCGTGGGCGGGGTGGGCGACACGCCGCCGGCGCCGACCGAACCACCCGTCGCCGCGGTCGCGCCCATGGGACCCGAATCGAGCCGTGGCGCTTCTGCGGACGCGGGCAAGGCCGATTCTTCGTCAGCACTGGTGCTGGCGCCTTCGCCCAATGTCGCGACAGGCGGGCCGACGGCCGCGGCGGCGCCGGCTGCCGCCACTGCTGCGGCAGCACCGGTCGATGCGCCGGCCGCTGGTGGCCTGCTCACTTTCGAAGCCACCGATTCGTCCTGGGTGCGTGTCACCGACAGCCGTGGCGCTACCGTTTTCGAAAAAATCATCAAACCCGGATCACCTCTGAACGCTACCGGAACTCCGCCGCTGACAGTAGTGGTCGGTAACGCCCGCGCCACCACGGTGCAGGTGCGCGGACAGGCGTTCGACCTGGGCACGATCACCCGTAACAACGTAGCCCGTTTCGAGGTCAAGTGACCGCCATGTCCGATCTTTCATCCGATTCCTTTTCCTCCTTCGCCGATGCGACCCCGATCGAGGTGGCGCATCCGCCGCCGCGTCGTTCGCGCCAGGCAGAGGTCACCTGGGGCCCGCGTGTGGTCACCGTCGGCGGCAATGCGCCGGTGCGGGTGCAGTCCATGACCAACACGGACACGGTCGACGCCATCGGCACCGCGATCCAGGTCAAGGATCTGGCCAACGCCGGTTCGGAAATGGTGCGCATCACGGTGAATACGCCGGAAGCTGCAGCCCAGGTTCCCTACATCCGCGAGCAGCTCGACCGCATGGGCATCGACGTGCCGCTGATCGGCGACTTCCACTACAACGGCCACCGGCTGCTGACCGAATATCCGGCCTGTGCCGAGGCACTGTCCAAGTACCGCATCAACCCGGGCAACGTGGGCAAGGGCGACAAGCACGACAAGCAGTTCGGCCAGATGATCGACGCGGCATTGCGCTGGAACAAACCGGTGCGTATCGGCGTGAACTGGGGCAGCCTCGACCAGGAACTCCTCGCCTCGCTGATGGACGAGAACAGCCGCCGCGCACGCCCCTGGGAAGCTCGTCAGGTGATGTACGAAGCGCTCATCACCTCGGCCATCGACTCCGCAAAACTGGCCGAGCGCATGGGCATGGACGGCAAGCAGGTGATCCTGTCGTGCAAGGTCAGCGGCGTGCGGGACCTGGTTTCCGTCTACCGCGAACTCGCGCGCCGCTGCGACTACCCGCTGCACCTGGGCCTGACCGAAGCGGGCATGGGCACCAAAGGCACGGTGGCGTCGACCGCGGCGCTGTCCGTGCTTCTGCAGGAGGGAATCGGCGACACCATCCGTGTGTCGCTGACACCGCAGCCAGGCGAGGCCCGCACCCAGGAAGTGGTGGTTGCCAATGAAATTCTGCAGGCTGTCGGTCTGCGTGTCTTCGTGCCGAGCGTGACGGCCTGCCCTGGTTGCGGTCGCACCACCAGCAGCACCTTCCAGGAACTGGCCAAGCAGATCGACGACTTCCTGCGCATGCAGATGCCGGTGTGGCGCAAGACCTATCCGGGCGTCGAAGGCCTGAAGGTCGCGGTGATGGGCTGCATCGTCAATGGCCCCGGCGAAAGCAAACATGCCGACATCGGCATCAGCCTGCCGGGTACGGGCGAAGCACCGGCCGCTCCGGTCTTCATCGACGGCGAGAAGGCCCTGACCCTGCGGGGCGAGAACATCGCCTCCGAATTCCAGCAGCTCGTCGAGCGCTATATCGAAAAACGCTTCGGCAATCCGTCCACCGTGGCGGCAGTCTGATCTCTGAACATGTCTGAAAACAAGATTGCCGCGACAGCGGCCGGCGGCCCTGCGGCCAAGGTTTCCCGGTTGGCGGGAGTCAAGGGCATGAACGACATCCTGCCGCCGGATTCGGCGCGGTGGGAATGGTTCGAAGCCAAGGTTCGCGACCTGATGGCGCGTTATGCATTTCGTAATATCCGCACCCCCATCGTCGAGCCGACCGCGCTTTTTGTGCGCGGCACCGGCCAGACCACCGACATCGTCGAAAAGGAGATGTACTCCTTCCAGGATCGGCTGAATGGTGAGGAACTCACGCTGCGCCCCGAAAACACGCCCGGCGTGGTGCGCGCCGCCATCGAGCAGAACCTGACCTACGACGGCGGCAAGCGTCTCTACTACATCGGCCAGATGTTCCGCCACGAGCGTCCACAGCGTGGTCGTTATCGCCAGTTCCACCAGCTGGGGGTCGAGGCACTGGGTTTCGCCGGTCCGGAGATGGACGCCGAAGTCATGTTGCTGGTGCACACGCTGCTGCAGGAACTGGGTGTGCGTAACGTGCGTGTCGAACTCAACAGCCTGGGGGTGCCGGCCGAGCGGCAAGCCCATCGGGCCGCGCTGATCCAGCATTTCGAGGCACATGCCGACCTGCTCGACGAAGACGCACGCCGTCGCCTGCACACCAATCCGCTGCGCATCCTGGACACCAAGAATCCGGCGATGCAGGAAATGGTCGGCCGGGCGCCGCAGTTGCTGGACTATCTGGGCGATGCGTCGCGCACCCATCTCGAAACCGTGCAGGCGCTGCTCACGGCCTGCGATGTGCCCTGGACGGTCAACCCGCGCCTGGTGCGGGGCCTCGACTATTACTCTCACACGGTTTTCGAATTCATCACCGACGAGCTGGGTTCGCAGGGCACGCTCTGCGGTGGCGGCCGGTACGACGGATTGTTCGAAGTGCTGGGCGGCAAACCCACGCCGGCGGTCGGCTGGGGAATGGGCATCGAACGTGTTCTCGAGCTGGTCGCCACGCAGCAGGCGGCGCTTGCCGCTCCTGCGCTGGATGCCTACGCCGTCATCCCCGACGCTGCCTCCCTGCCTCGGGTCGTGCCTGTGCTGCAGGCGCTGCGCAGGGCCGGCGTATCGGTGCAGATGCATGCCGGTGCGGGCGAGGGAATGGGAAGTTTCAAGTCGCAGTTCAAGAAGGCCGATGCCAGCGGCGCATTTTTCGCGCTGGTTTTCGGAGCAGACGAACTGGCACGTGGCGAAGTCACGGTCAAGTCGCTGCGAGACGGTTCCGGCGCTCAGCGTCTGGAGCGTCTCGATGCGATCGACACGTGGGGCGCCAGCCTACAATCCCGCGCTTAATCAGCGCAGCGAAACCAAGCATTTCATGGCCATTCATCTCGACCTCGAAGAACAAGAACAGCTCGACCAGATCAAGCATCTCTGGGACCGCTGGGGCACCCTCATCACGGGTATCGTGGTGCTGGTCGCCCTGGGCTTCGCCAGCTGGAACGTCTACAACTTCTGGGATCGCCGCCAGGCCGCCCAGTCGGCCGTGCTTTACGACGAAGTCGAACGCGCGGCACAGGCCGGCGACGCCGCCCGCGTCGAGCGCGCCTTCAGCGACATCCGCGAGAAGTTCGGCCGTACCGCCTATGCGCAGCAGGCTGGCCTGGCTGCATCGAAGGTGATGCTCGACAAGGGCAACACCGATGGCGCCAAGGCCGCGCTGGCCTGGGTCGCGGATAAGGGTCGCGACGATGGCCTGCAGGCCATCGCCCACCTCCGCATCGCCGCGATTCTTTTCAATGCGAAGGCATACGACGAGGCGCTTAAACAACTCGATGTGAACCTGCCCCCCGCCTTCGCTCCCCTGGTGGCCGACCGCAGGGGCGACATCCTGGCGCTGCAGGGCAAGAGCACCGAAGCCATTGCTGCGTATTCGACCGCATGGAAGGGCCTGGACGCCCAGTCCGAATATCGCCGCCTGGTGGAAGTCAAACTCAACGCGCTCGGAGTCGATCCGCGCGCTTCCGCGTCCGCCACGGGCGCCGGTACGGAGGCTGTTTCGTGAATCGTGTGACCCTTCCTTCTGCTCTGCGTACGGCCGCCTGGGCCGCCACTGCCGCCGCTGTCCTGGCGGTCAGTGGTTGCTCGATGATGCCTTCGTCGCTGCGCAACGTTTTCGGCGGCACGCCGCCGCCCAAGCCTGCCGAATTGGGGCCGAACATCGTCAAGGTGCCGGTGCGCCAGGCGTGGACTGCCAAGATTCCGGCAGCAGGAGGTTTTTCGCTGTCGCCGCAAGTCAACGGCGACAACGTCAGCCTTGCCAGCGACAACGGAACCGTGGTTTCGATCGACGCCCGCAACGGCCGCGAACTCTGGCGTGCCAGCGCCGGCGGTCCACTTTCGGCTGGTGTCGGCAGTGACGGCACCACCACCGCGGTCATCACGCGGGAAAACGACCTGGTCGCCTTCGCGGGTGGTCGCGAGATCTGGCGCAGCAAGTTGCCCGCCGAGGGCTTTACCACCCCCTTCGTGGCGGGCGAGCGTGTTTTCGTCATGACCGCGGACCGTTCGGTTTCGGCCTACGACGGCAAGACCGGTCAGCGCCTGTGGCAGCAACAACGCACCGGCGAACCGCTGGTGCTGCGCCACGGCGGCGTGCTGCTGGCGGTGGGCGACACGCTGGTGGCAGGTCTGGCAGGCCGCATGGTGGGCCTGAACCCGACCAACGGTTCGGTGCGCTGGGAAGCCCCGGTGGCCGTGACCCGCGGCACCAACGACATCGAGCGCCTGGTCGACCTGGTCGGTCGCACCGCGCGTGACGGCAACATCGTTTGCACCCGTGCGTTCCAGTCCACCGTGGGCTGTGTCGATGCATCGCGCGGCCAGCTGCTTTGGGCACGTCCGGCATCCGGCTTCACCGGGGTGGACGGCGACGAAGCCCGGCTGTACGGCACCGAATCCAACGGCACCGTGGTCGCATGGAATCGCGCCGACGGTGAACGTGCATGGAACGTCGAACGCCTGCGTTATCGCCACCTGAGCGCTCCGCTGGTGCTCGGTCGCTCGGTCGCTTTCGGCGACGAAGCCGGCCTGGTCCACATGCTTTCGCGGGAAGACGGCTCTGCTGTCAACCGCCTCAATACCGATGGCTCCGCCATCACCGTCGCGCCGGTCGTCGTGGGCGACACGCTGGTCGTGGTCACTGCCAATGGCGGTGTCTTCGGCTTCGTTCCCGAATAAGAAAATCACAGGGCTTCAGGCCCGATCTGTTGCATGAAACCGGTCATCGCGCTCGTAGGGCGCCCCAACGTCGGCAAGTCCACGCTGTTCAATCGCATGACGAAGTCGCGCGATGCCATCGTGGCGGACTTTGCCGGCCTCACCCGCGACCGGCATTACGGCAACGGCCACCTGGGTCGTCGCGAGTTCATCGTCATCGACACCGGCGGCTTCGAACCCGATGCGGTCGACGGCAACATCTTTCACGAGATGGCCAAACAGACACGTCAGGCCGTGGCCGAGGCCGATGTCGTCGTTTTTGTCGTGGATGCCCGGGCTGGCGTTTCGTCGCAAGACCACGAGATCGCGAAGTACCTGCGGCGCCTGGGCAAGCCCTGCGTGCTGGCGGCCAACAAGGCCGAGGGCATGCGTGAAGGCGTCCAGCTGGTCGAGTTCTTCGAACTCGGCCTCGGCGAAGTCCATGGCGTTTCAGCTGCCCACGGGCAGGGCGTCCGCGACCTGATCGAGCTTGCCATCGACACCCTGCATCTGCCGGAAGACGATGAAGACGAAGAGGGTGCCGAAGATGGCGTCGTCAAGCTGGCCGTTGCCGGCCGGCCCAACGTCGGCAAGTCGACCCTCATCAATACCTGGCTCGGCGAAGAGCGTCTGGTGGCGTTCGACATGCCCGGCACGACGCGCGATGCCATTTCGGTGCCTTTCGAGCGCAACGGCACGAAGTTCGAACTGATCGACACCGCAGGCCTGCGACGCAAGGGCAAGGTCTTCGAGGCCATCGAGAAGTTTTCGGTCGTCAAGACCTTGCAGGCCATCGAGTCCGCCAACGTCGTGTTGCTGCTGATAGATGCGACGCAGGGAGTCACCGACCAGGATGCGCATATCGCCGGCTACATCCTGGAAAGCGGCCGTGCGGTCGTGGTCGCCATCAACAAGTGGGATGCGGTGGACGCCTATCAGCGTGAGCTGGTTCAGAGGTCGATCGAGACGCGCCTGCCTTTCCTGAAGTTCGCCGCGCTGCTGTTCATTTCCGCCAAGAAGCGCCAGGGCCTCGGTCCGGTGTGGGACGCCATCGGCCAGGCCCACCGCGCTGCCATGTGCAAGATGTCCACGCCGGTGTTGACGCGTCTGCTGCTGGAGGCCGTGCAGTTCCAGTCGCCGCAACGCGGCGGCATGTTCCGTCCCAAGCTGCGTTATGCCCACCAGGGTGGCATGAATCCGCCGGTGATCATCATTCATGGCAATTCGCTGGAACACGTGACGGCGGCTTATATCCGTTTCCTGGAAGGCCGTTTCCGCAAGGAATTCGACTTGGTCGGGACCCCTTTGCGTATCCAGATGAAGACTTCGGATAATCCGTACGCTAACAAAAAAGACGATTGACCTTACACCGCAGCGGACTGTTACGGAATTACGCCGTGTTTGTCCAGAAGCATTGAATGCGTGTGTTAAGGTGGTGTTTTACAACAACATAGTTTGAACACGGAGAATATCGTGAGCAACAAGGGCCAACTCCTCCAAGACCCGTTCCTGAACGCGCTTCGGCGTGAACATGTACCGGTCTCGATCTACCTGGTCAACGGCATCAAGCTGCAGGGTCAGATCGAATCATTCGACCAATATGTCGTGCTGCTGCGAAATACTGTTACGCAGATGGTTTACAAGCACGCCATTTCCACCATCGTTCCGGGCCGCGCAGTGAACTTTTCCACTGCCGATACGCCCGACGATTCCGTAGCCTGAGGGTGCCGGGCCGCTGGCGGCATTTCTCTGTCAGCGTTTCCGCGTTGCCTAGCCTGACTGCCGCGCATTGAGTTCTGAAGATACAACCGACCTCCCGCTCGCACCTGTGGTGCTTGTCGGGGTGGATCTGGGTTTCCCCCATTTTGATAATGAGCTTGAAGAGCTCGGCCTGCTTGCGCAGACCGCTGGTCTCAAGCCTGTTGCCCGCGTGATCGCAAGACGCAAGGCTCCCGATGCCGCACTTTTTGTCGGCAGCGGAAAGGCCGATGAGATCAAGATGCTGGCCGAGCACCACGGTGCGCTCGAAATCCTGTTCGATCAGGCCTTGAGCCCGGCGCAGCAGCGCAACCTCGAACGCCACATGGGCCTGCCGGTCAATGATCGCACCTTGCTCATCCTGCAGATTTTTGCGCAACGCGCACGTAGCCATGAAGGCAAATTGCAGGTCGAGCTTGCCCGGCTGCAATATGTCAGTACCCGGCTGGTCCGCCGTTGGTCCCATCTGGAACGCCAGACCGGCGGTGCCGGTGTACGCGGCGGTCCGGGTGAAAAGCAGATCGAGCTCGACCGCCGCATGATCGGTGAGACCATCAAGCGGACCAAGGAACGACTGGCCAAGGTGAAGAAGCAGCGCGGTACACAAAGACGCCAGCGCGAGCGCCGCGAAACCTTCAATATTTCGCTGGTCGGCTACACCAATGCGGGCAAATCGACGCTGTTCAATTCGCTCGTCAAGGCGCGGGCCTATGCAGCCGATCAGTTGTTCGCGACGCTCGACACGACCACGCGCCAGCTGTTTCTGGGGCCGGACGCCGGCTCGGTATCGATGTCGGACACCGTAGGGTTCATCCGTGACCTGCCGCACGGGCTGGTCGATGCCTTTCAGGCGACCCTGCAGGAAGCAATCGACGCTGACCTGCTGCTGCATGTCGTTGATGCCGCCAACCCCGAATTTCCTGAACAGATTGCACAGGTCCAGCGGGTGCTTCACGAGATCGGCGCGGCCGCCGTGCCGCAGTTGCTGGTCTTCAACAAGATCGATGCGCTGCCGCAAGAGCGGCAGCCATTGAATGCCAACGATACCTACGAGATCGAAGAGATCCAGGTCCCGCGCATCTTCGTCAGCGCACGCGACGGCTCCGGCCTGTCGTTGCTGCGCGCCGCATTGACCGAGGCCGTCGCCGCGCACCGTGCGCCGAAGGCCCCCTTGGCCGATGGCCCATTGCCCGACGGAGCGCGTGATTTCGGCACAATCGCGTCCCACCATTCCAAAGCGTCACCACAGTGAGACTTCGCGCATGACTCTCCAACAACCAGGCCTGCGATGGGCGGGGCTGCCGGGCCGTATCAGGGGCATGTTCAACCTGAACGATCCCCGCTGGGGTCGTAGCGACGAGGGCGGTCAGGATGCATCGCGTCCCGAAGGTCAGCGTCCGAACCCCGACCAGCAGCAGCAACGGCCCCGTGGCCAGGGCCCCCACCAGGGGCCGCCCGACCTCGAGGAACTCTGGCGCGACTTCAATCGCAAGCTGGGTGGCCTTTTGCGGGGCAAGGGTGGTCGCAATGGCGGCCCGTCCGGCGGCGGCAACGGGAACGGCGGCGGCGGTTTTCAGCCCGACATGAAGAATGCCGGCACCTTGCTCGGCGTGGTCGCCGCGGTGCTGGTCGTGTTGTGGCTCTTCACCGGCGTGTTCATCGTTCAGGAAGGCCAGCAGGGCGTGATAACCCAGTTCGGCCGCTACAAGTCGACCGTGGGCGCAGGCATCAATTGGCGCCTGCCATACCCGATCCAGCGCCATGAATTGGTGTTCACCTCGCCCATCCGATCAGTGGACGTGGGCCGCGACACCATCGTCCGTTCGACCGGCCTGCGCGAGTCGGCGATGCTGACCCAGGACGAAAACATCGTCGAAATCAAGTTCGCCGTCCAGTACCGCCTGAACGACGCTCGGCAATACCTGTTCGAGAGCCGCGACCCGCAATCGGCCGTGGTGCAGGCTGCTGAAAGCTCGGTACGTGAAGTCGTCGGCAAGATGAAGATGGATTCGGCGCTGGCCGAAGAGCGCGACCAGATCGCGCCCCGCGTCCGCACGCTGATGCAGAGCATTCTCGATCGCTACGAGGTGGGCATCGAGATCGTCGGCATCAACCTGCAGCAGGGCGGCGTCCGCCCGCCTGAACAGGTGCAGGCCGCGTTCGACGACGTGCTGAAGGCCGGCCAGGAGCGCGAACGCGCCAAGAACGATGCGCAGGCCTATGCCAATGACGTGGTGCCTCGCGCCGTCGGTACCGCGTCGCGCCTGAAGGAAGAGGCCGACGGCTACAAGGCCCGCATCGTCGCGCAGGCCCAGGGCGATGCACAGCGGTTCAGCGCCATCCTGACCGAGTACCAGCGTGCCCCGCAGGTCACCCGCGACCGGATGTACCTCGACACCATGCAGGGCATCTATGCCAATGCGACCAAGGTGATCGTGGATTCCAAGCAGGGTTCGAACCTGCTGTATCTGCCGCTGGACAAGTTGATGCAGGGCCAGCCGGCATCGACCGGTGCCGCGGCATCCGGCGACCCCGTGACTCCCGCCGCAGCGGGGACATCTTCCGCGGGCAATGCTGCACCGCCTCCGGTGTATTCGAGCGATGTCCGCACGCGTGACAACGAGCGTTCGCGTGACCGCGAATCGCGCTAGTCCATTACAACAAGTGGCCCGGGATCCGTCGTGAACAGAATCGGTTTCATCCTTACCTCCGTGCTTGTCCTGCTGGCGCTCGCCAGTTCGACGATGTTCGTTGTCGACCAACGCCAGTTCGGTGTGGTCTATGCCCTCGGCCAGATCCGTGAAGTGATCTCCGAGCCCGGCTTGCATTTCAAGCTGCCGCCGCCACTGCAGAACGTGTCGTACATTGACCGCCGTCTGCTGACCCTCGACAGCAATGACACCGAGTCGATGCTGACCGCTGAAAAACAGCGTGTCGTCATCGACTGGTATGTGCGCTGGCGCATCGTCGATCCTTCGCAGTACATCCGGAACGTCGGTCTCGACGAAACTGCAGGTGCGAACCAGCTTAATCGTGTGGTGCGCAACGCCTTCCAGGAAGAGATCAATCGTCGCACTGTGCGCGACCTGATCTCGCTGAAGCGCGACGAATTGATGACCTCGGTCAAACGCGAAGTGCTCGAGCGGGTCAAGGGTGCGAAGCCCTGGGGCGTCGATGTGCTCGACGTGCGTATCACCCGGGTCGACTATGTCGAAGCCATCACCGAGTCCGTCTATCGCCGCATGGAAGCAGAGCGAAAACGTGTAGCCAACGAACTGCGTTCCACCGGCGCAGCCGAGGGCGAAAAGATCCGTGCAGATGCCGATCGCCAGCGTGAAGTCACCGTGGCGAATGCCTATCGTGACGCCCAGAAGATCAAGGGCGAGGGCGATGCCGAGGCGGCGCATGTCTATGGCGATGCGTTCGGTCGTGATCCTCAGTTCGCGCAGTTCTATCGCAGCCTGGAAGCCTACAAATCCAGCCTGGGCAAGAAGGGCGATGTCGTGGTTGCCGATCCGTCGACATCCGAGTTCTTCCGTGTCTTCCGTAATGGCGGTGGCAGCGGTGCAACTGCTGCGGTTCCTGCTGCAGCACCACGGCGCTGAAGCGTGGTCTTGCCGCACCCTGAGTCATGGGCTTTGTTCGTACGGGACTTCGGTCTGCTGCTGGGTGATCGGGGGGCTGTGGTCCTTTCGTTCGCCGGACCAATGGAGTGAAAGCCCGGTGCGTTTGAGCCAGGCGCGTGACACCGATTTACGGCTGTTTGCACTTGTCATCATGGTCTGCGGGTTGGTGCCGTTGTGGTGCTTGCATTGAATTGAAGGTGATTGCTTCCGGATGTGTAAACACAAGCCGGTAGAATCACGTTTTTAACAGCGTCTGTTTTTCTTCATGTCCGCTTGGGTCCTTCCGGATCACATCGCCGATGTACTGCCTTCCGAGGCCCGACACATCGAAGAGCTCCGCCGTGATCTACTGGATACGGCCCGGGGCTACGGCTATGAGCTGGTGATGCCACCACTGCTCGAGCACCTCGAATCCTTGCTGACCGGTACCGGCGAAGCACTCGACCTGCAGACTTTCAAGCTGGTCGACCAGCTTTCGGGTCGCATGCTCGGATTGCGCGCCGACACCACCCAGCAGGTAGCCCGCATCGATGCCCACCTGCTCAATCGCCGAGGCGTCACGCGCCTTTGTTACTGCGGCCCGGTGTTGCACACCCGGCCGGGACGCCCGCACGCGACCCGCGAGCCTCTGCAGTTCGGCGCCGAAATCTACGGCCACGGAGGTATCGAGGCAGACGTCGAAATTCTGCAGCTGGCGCTCGATTGCCTGGATGCTGCGCAGCTGGGCGGGGTCCAGATCGACCTGTCGGATGCGCGTATTCCGCGCGCCGTGCTGGCCGATGTCGATGCCTCCGAAGAGCTTCTTTCGGATGTCCGCGGTGCGCTTGCAGCCAAGGACGCCAGCGGGCTCGCCGCCCTGACCCGTCATTTCCCGGCTCAGGTTCGCGAAGGCCTCGCAGCGCTGGTGCGTTTGTACGGCGATGCTTCGGTGCTGGACGAGGCCTCTGTAGCGCTCAGCTCTTTTCCGGCGGTTTTGCCTGCGATCGATGCACTTCGGCGCCTTGCTGCCAGCCTGCCGCACGGCAATGCAAGTTTTGATCTGGCCGAACTTCGCGGGTACGCTTATTACAGCGGCGCGAGGTTCGCCATGTATGTGCCAGGAGCCAGCGACGCCATCGTGCGTGGTGGCCGCTACGACGAGGTTGGCGCGGTGTTCGGCCGCAACCGGCCAGCAGTCGGTTTCAGCCTGGATCTGCGTGAATTGGTGGGGGTGGTGAAGCCACGCCCGCTGCGCGCTGCGATCCGCGCGCCCTGGTCAGACGATGCGGCTCTGTCGCACGCCATCGGCGCCTTGCGCGCGGATGGAGAAACCGTGGTCTGCGTGATGCCGGGCCACGAAAGCGAGATCGATGAGTTCCGCTGCGACCGCGAACTGGCCCTCAAGGCCGGATCGTGGACCGTGTTATCCCTTTGAACTGATTTCCAAGATGAGCAAGACGAATGGACCGGTCGCCGGTCGTAACGTGGTCGTGGTCGGCACCCAGTGGGGTGACGAAGGCAAGGGCAAGCTGGTCGACTGGCTGACCGAGAGCGCCCAGGGCGTTGTGCGGTTCCAGGGCGGCCACAACGCCGGCCATACCCTGGTCATCAACGGCGTGAAGACCGCGCTTCACCTGATCCCCAGCGGCATCATGCGGCCGGGCGTCAAGTGCTACATCGGCAACGGTGTGGTGCTGTCGGCAGCCAAGCTGTTCGAAGAGATCGCCGGGCTCGAAAAGGCCGGCGTCGAGGTGCGTTCTCGCTTGCGCATCAGCGAGGCCTGCCCGTTGATCCTGCCGTTCCACGCAGCGCTCGACATTGCCCGCGAGGCCTACCGCGAACGAGGCGGCAACGCGAAGATCGGCACCACCGGACGCGGTATCGGCCCGGCCTACGAAGACAAGATCGCCCGCCGCGCCCTGCGTGTGCAGGACCTGCGCCACCCGCAACGTTTCGCCGACAAGCTGCGCATCCTGCTGGACCTGCACAACCATGTGCTGACCCAGGTGCTGGGCGCCGAAGCCATCGACTTCGCCACGGTCTACGACGAGGCGATGATCCACGCAGAACTGCTGAAGCCGATGATCGCCGACGTATCGCGCGAACTGAACGATGCGCACCGCGATGGCGCAAACCTGCTGTTCGAAGGCGCACAGGGCACACTGCTCGACGTCGACCACGGCACCTATCCCTACGTCACCTCCAGCAACTGCGTGGCTGGCAATGCCGCTGCCGGGTCGGGTGTCGGTCCGGGCATGCTGCATTACGTGCTGGGCATCACCAAAGCTTATTGCACCCGCGTCGGCGGCGGTCCTTTCCCGACCGAACTCGACTGGGAAACTCCTGGCACCGTGGGTTACCACCTGTCGACGGTCGGCGCGGAAAAGGGCGTGACCACCGGTCGTAGCCGGCGTTGCGGCTGGTTCGACGCTGCGCTGCTGAAGCGGTCGGCGCAGGTCAACGGCCTTTCCGGCCTGTGCATCACCAAGCTCGACGTGCTGGACGGCATCGAGGAACTGATGCTGTGCACCGGTTACGAACTCGACGGAGAGCAAATCGACATCCTGCCGATCGGCGCCGACGAGATCGAGCGCTGCAAGCCGATCTACGAGACCCTGGGCGGCTGGAGCGATTCGACCGTCGGTGTGACCGAGTTCGACAAGCTGCCCGTCAATGCGCGTCTGTATCTGCAGCGCATCGAACAAGTGACTGGTGTGCCTATCGCACTGGTTTCCACCAGTCCGGATCGTGACCACACGATCCTGATGCACCACCCCTACCTGGCTTGAGGAGTTTCCCGATGCTGACCGAAGACGGCAAACACCTTTATGTGAGCTACGACGAGTACCACAGCCTCATCGAGAAGCTCGCCATCAAGGTGCATCGTTCGGGCTGGGAATTCGACACCATTCTGTGCCTCGCGCGTGGTGGCTTGCGACCCGGTGACATCCTGTCCCGTATCTTCGACAAGCCGCTGGCCATCATGTCGACCAGCTCGTACCGCTCAGACGGTGGAACGGTGCGCGGCCATCTGGACATCGCCCGCTTCATCACCACTCCGCGCGGTGAAATCGCGGGTAAGGTTCTGCTGGTGGATGACCTGGCCGACTCGGGCCACACGCTGAGTTCGGTGATGGACAACCTGCGGACGCACTACACGCCAATCACCGAGTTGCGCAGCGCGGTGATCTGGACCAAGGGCGTGTCGATCTTCACGCCGGATTATTCGGTGGAGTTCCTTGCCACCAACCCGTGGATCCATCAGCCGTTCGAAGGCTACGACAGCCTCGGGCCGAACAAGCTGATCGACAAATGGAAAATCTGAGACCTCGGGCGCCGAAAGGCGTTCGGGCATGAAAAAGCCGGCTTCTTGAGCCGGCTTTTTTGTGGCTGGCTCCGCACCTGAAGGCGCACGGCAGCGGGGTAGGGTGTCAGACGGTGCTTCTGCGCAGCACGGCCTCTTCGAGTTTGTTGGCCAGCTGGCCCATCGCCAGGGCCGCCGGCGATCCGCTCATGTGCGTCAGCAGCAGCTGACGACGCATGACCGCATCCCGCACGGCAGGGTCGGCAGGGATGTCGCCCAGATGCAGCAGGCGGATCGGTTGGCCGGCACCCGGAACCACGAAGCGGTCGACCACCTGCTGCAACTGGCCGGTGATGGCTCGGCCATCGCCGGCGCGGGCGGTCTGGTTCACGATCATCCGCACCTGTTTGCGTTTCTGCTGCATCGCCAGCACCTTGATGGCGGCATAGGCATCGGTCAACGAGGTGGGTTCCGGTGTGGCTACCAGCAGGACCTCGGACGCAAGCGATACCGCAAACAGCACAACATCGGAAATGCCGGCGCCGGTATCCAGCAACACCACGTCATAGCGCGGCATGATGCTTTGCAGGACCTGCAGGAATTCGTTGCGAACCTCGGGCGTGAGGCGCGAATATTCGACCATGCCGGAGCCGGCGAGCAGCACCGAGAAGCCTCCCGGCGCGGCAATGATGGCCTGATCCAGGTGGGCCTTGCCGGTGAAGACATCGTGCAGCGTGATCTTCGGATGGAGGTTCAACACCACGTCGAGATTGGCGAGGCCCAGGTCTGCGTCGAGGACCAGCACGCGGTGGCCCCGTTTGGCCAACGCGGCTGCCAGGTTGGCAGACACGAAGGTCTTGCCCACGCCACCCTTGCCGCTGGTGACGGCCAGCACCTTGGCCGATGGGCCAGCGGTGCGGGGGTAGGAGGGATTCGGCGCTTCGCTCATTCTTTTATGCTTTCAGACAGCGCTAGCGGACGCATCATCAGGGGAGGCGGGTGCCTCCATCTCTATATCGGCAGTACCCAGCCCGAACAACAGGCTTTTTTCGTCGGCGCTCACTGTGCTGTCGGGCTGCTCTTCCACACAAACCTTGTTCCGTCCCAGCGACTTCGCCCGGTAGAGCTCGTGGTCGGCACGATCGATCCACAGGGCTGCCGTGGAACGGATCCACGGCATGGCGAACGCGCCGCCGATGCTGACCGTGATCGGCAACGCCAGCTGAGAACTGACCTGAACCGGTTCGGCCTCGATGGCTTCACGGATTCGCTCTGCCACTACCTGGCCGAAGGCAGCCGACTGGCAGCCGGGCAGGACAATCGCGAATTCCTCGCCACCGTATCGCGCCAACACATCCATCGGACGCACGCAGGCGGTCAGGATGCGGGCCACGGCCTGCAACACATGATCGCCGGCCACGTGGCCGTAGGAGTCGTTGACGTTCTTGAATCGATCGATGTCGAGCATCAGCAGCAAAGCGGATTCGCCGGAACGGGCGACCCGGTCGATCTCACGATCGACGGCTGCCCTGAACTGGCGGCGATTTGCCAGGCCGGTCAGCGGATCCCGGAGGGAAAGCGAGCACAGCCCATCGATCACGTCCTGCAAATAGCGCGTGGGCGATTCCTGGGAAATGGTCGGCATGTCTCCCTCGCCAGGTTCGACGAGAGCGAGGGCCGTATCCAGGCGTAAGTCGCGCAGATCGACGAGGGTAGAGGTCTCCGGCTTGGACACTTTTGCTGGTGGGCTATTGCTTTTGCATCCTAACAGCAAGCACATCAAGCCAAGCGGCTTCTGGTTACAAAATCGTTGTATGGATACGACGTCCTGCTTTACGGCGTGGTGACATTAAATGGCGAAGCAAAGGAAGCATTGACAATAGTTGCTCAGGCAAATAACATCACGGCATGAATGAAAGCAAGACATCCGACATGCCTGCGACACCTGTGTTCGTGCCGGTTTTCTGCCGGGTCGGTGCACCTGAAGAAAGCATCGGTTACCTGATGCGCCGCGTCGTGACACTGGTCAGCGGCGAAATCGAACGACGCATGGAGCCCCTGGGCCTGACGGATGCGCAATGGAAACCACTGCTGCGCCTTTTCACGTCGAGCGATACCACCGTGGCGTCCCTGGCAAGAGGTTGTCATCTCGATGCCGGCGCCATGACCCGTCTGCTGGATCGGCTCGAGGCCAAGAACCTCTGCCGCCGGATTCGGTCGGTGGAGGACCGGCGGGTCGTCAACCTCGAATTGACCGAAGAGGGACGTGAAGCCGCCCGACAGATTCCCGACCTCGTCGCCGAAGTCCAGGCCATCACCGCCGCCGGCTTCAGCCAAGCCGAATTCGATCAGCTCAAGGACTACTTGAATCGCATGTTGGTCAACGTACAGCCGTTCGGTGGCGACACGGACCCCGTCTCGCCTCGTTCATCGCCATCTGTTTCTGTTTCGGAGGGTTCCAAAAAATGAAAGACCAAAAAAATACCTCGCAGGCACGTACCGGGCAGGGAGCCGGAGTGGCTCTCTACCTTGGCACGCTGGTGCTGGCACTCGGCCTGACGGCCTGCGCCAACATGTCCGGCATCGCGCCGCAGGCGCAATTGCGCGACGGCGTTTCCCTGGGTCTGCCCTCCGCTGCCACCGGCACGCCCGACCTGTTCGCCGACGGCGCCATGGCGGCGGATTGGTGGCGTGGGTTCGGCGATGAGCGGCTGGACGATCTGGTCAGCCAGGCGCTGGCCGACAGCCCCAGCCTGAAGTCGGCCGAGGCCCGGCTGCAGCGCGCGCAAGCCAGCGCCGATATCTCGCGTGCCGCCGACGGCCCGCAACTCAACGGCAGCCTCGACGCGACTCGCCAGCACTTCAGCGCCAACGGTATCTATCCGACCCCTCTGGGCGGCAGCACGCAGAACATCGGCACCGCCCGCCTGACCGGCAGCTGGGAACTCGACTTTTTCGGCAAGAACCGCGCGGCGCTCGAATCCGCACTGGGCACCGCCAACGCAGCCGCGGCCGACGCCAGCGCGGCCCGCCTTCTGCTGGCCTGCAACGTGGCGCGCAACTACTTCCAGCTGGCCCGCCTGCAGGCGCAGATGGAAGTGGCGCAGCGCACCCTGGCGCAACGCGAAGAGACGCTGGGGCTGGTGCGTGACCGTGTCACCGCCGGCCTGGACACCCGCCTCGAGGAACGCCAGAGCCAGGCCGGCATTCCCGAAGCCCGCCAGCAGATCGAAGCGCTGCACGAGCAGATCGCGCTGACCCGCAATGCCATCGGCGCACTGGTGGGCCAGCCGCGCGGCATGCAGGATCTGGAGGCCTTGCCGCTGACTTCCTACAACGCAGTCGCGCTGCCCGGCAACCTTCCGGCCGACCTGCTGGGGCGCCGCGCCGACGTGGCCGCTGCCCGGTGGCGCGTCGAGGCTGCCGCAAAGACCATCGACGTGGCCAAGACCGAGTTCTATCCCAACGTCAACCTGACCGCCTTCGTGGGCCTGAACAGCCTGGGTTTCGACAACCTGGCCCAGGGCTCAAGCCGCGAGTGGGGCGTGGGCCCGGCGATTCGGCTGCCGATCTTCGATTCGGGCCGGCTGCGCGCGAACCTGCGCGGCAAGACTGCCGACTTCGATGCTGCAGTCGAAAGCTACAACAGCACCGTCATCGACGCGGTGCGCGAAGCCGCCGACCAGGCCGCATCGGCCAGGTCGATCGACCTGCAGCAGGCGCAGCAACGCGATGCGCAATCGGCTGCCGAAGCTGCCTACGACATCGCACGCCAGCGATACCGCGCCGGCCTGGGCACCTACCTGAACGTGCTGACCTCCGAAAGCGCCGTGCTGGCCCAGCGTCGCCTCGGCGTCGACCTGGCGGCACGCCGCCTCGATACCCAGGTTTCGCTGATCCGTGCCCTGGGCGGTGGCTATACCGGCGAAACCAGGCTCGCCTCCGTCACCCCGGTCGCCGTGCACTAGGCACGGTACGCGACTCACCACCCGATTTTTGAATATTCCCGAATCCGTTCCCCCGGAGCCCTCCATGAACGCACCGCAAACCTCCCCGGCCACCGCACCCGCCGAAGCTTCCAACCCCAAGCGCCGCAAGGGCCTTACCGCGCTTGCCGCCGTCGTGGTCATCGCCGGCCTCGGCTGGGGCGCCTACGAGTGGATGGTCGCCAGCCACTACGAATCCACCGACAACGCCTATGTGCAGGGCAACGTGATCCAGATCACGCCGCAGATCGGCGGCACCGTCATGGCCATCATGGCCGACGACACCGACTTCGTTAAGGCCGGTCAGCCGCTGGTGAAGCTCGACCCCGCCGATGTGCGTGTGGCACTCGAACAAGCCGAAGCCAACCTGGGCCAGGCGGTGCGTCAGGTGCGCACGCTGTATGCCAACAACGGCCAGTTCACCGCGCAGATCGCGCTGCGCCAGGCCGATGTCTCGAAGGCGCAGAACGACATCAACCGTGCCAACGACGACCTGAACCGTCGCCTTTCGCTCAACGGCAATGGCGCCGTGTCGAAAGAAGAGCTGGACCACGCCCGTGCGGTGGTCGATACGGCCAAGACCGCCATGGCCGCCGCCCAGGCCGGCGTCACCGCCGCCCGCGAACAGCTGGCCAGCAACCAGTCGCTGACCGAAGGCACCAGCGTCGAGCAGCATCCACAGGTGCTGTCCGCCGCCGGCAAGGTGCGCGAGGCCTACCTGGCCAGCCAGCGCGCCGCCTTGCCCGCACCGGTCGACGGCTACATCGCCAAACGCACCGTGCAGCTGGGCCAGCGGGTCACCGCAGGCACGCCGATGATGTCGGTGATCCCGCTCACGCAGCTGTGGGTCGACGCCAACTTCAAGGAAGTGCAGCTGCGCAACATCCGCATCGGCCAACCGGTCACCCTGACCGCCGACCTGTACGGCAAGAAAGCCGAATACCACGGCAAGGTCGCCGGCCTGGGCGTCGGTACCGGCTCGGCTTTCGCGCTGCTGCCGGCGCAGAACGCCACCGGCAACTGGATCAAGGTGGTGCAGCGGGTGCCGGTGCGGATTGCGCTCGATCCGCAGGAACTGGTGCAGAACCCGTTGCGTGTCGGCCTGTCGATGGACGTCGAAGTCGACGTCGCCCGGAAGGACGGTCGCATGCTGGCCGACGCACCGCGCGAATCCGCGGTATCCCAGACCAGCGTGTTCCATTCGCTCGACGAAGGTGCCGACGCAGAAGTGGCCCGTGTGATCGCAGCCAACGGCGGCTCGCCCGCCAGGCTGGCAGCGGCACAGGCCGCCATGCGCAACGTGGTCGCGACCGGCTCGGCCACGGCCCACTGATCAGGCGCACCATGGCTTCTCCATCCGGTCCGGCGCTGCCGTATCCACCGCTGGAAGGCGCGGCGCGCGTCTGGGGCACGATTGCCCTGTCCGCCGCCACCTTCATGAACGTGCTCGACACCTCCATTGCGAACGTGTCGCTGCCTTCCATCGCCGGCGACCTCGGTGTCAGTCCCAACCAGGGGACCTGGGTCATCACCAGCTTCGCCGTGGCCAACGCCATCGCGGTGCCGCTGACCGGCTGGCTCTCGCAACGCTTCGGACAGGTGCGCCTGTTCATGGCCAGCGTGTTCCTGTTCGTCGTCACCTCCTGGCTGTGCGGCCTGGCGCCCAACATGCCGGTGCTGATCGCGCTGCGGGCGCTGCAAGGCTTCGTTGCCGGGCCGATGATCCCGCTGTCGCAGGCCTTGCTACTGTCGAGTTATCCCAAGGCCCTTGCCGGCTTGGCCATGGCCATGTGGGCGATGACGACGCTGGTCGCTCCGGTGATGGGGCCGCTGCTGGGCGGCTGGATCACCGACAACATCTCGTGGCCCTGGATCTTCTACATCAACATCCCCGTCGGCCTGCTGGCGGTGTTCGCGGTGTGGACCATCTTCCGCAAACGTGAATCGACCATCCGCCGGTTGCCCATCGACTCCGTCGGCCTCGGCCTGCTGGTGATCTGGGTCGGCTCCATGCAGGTGATGCTCGACATCGGCAAGGAAAACGACTGGTTCCATTCGGCCACCGTCTGTGCGCTTGCGGTGATCGCCGTGGTGGGTTTCATCGCGTTCCTGATCTGGGAACTGACCGACAAACATCCGGTAGTCGACCTGTCGCTGTTCAAGGGGCGCAACTTCTGGGCAGGCACGCTGGCGCTGTCGGTCGGCTACGGCCTGTTCTTCGGCAACGTGGTGCTGCTGCCTTTATGGCTGCAGCAGTACATGGGTTACACCGCGACCAGCGCCGGCATGGTGCTGGCACCGGTGGGGCTTATGGCCATCGTGCTTTCGCCCTGGGTCGGCAAGAACATCTCCAGATACGACCCGCGGCGTTTCGCCACCGGCGCGTTCCTGGTGTTTGCGCTGGTGCTCTGGATGCGCTCGAACTTCAATACCAACGCCAGCTTCAGCGTGATCATGGTTCCGACGGTGATCCAGGGCGTGGCGATGGCGCTGTTCTTCATCCCGTTGATGACCATCACCCTGACCGGCATCACGCCGGACCGTATTCCGGCGGCGTCCGGCCTGTCGAACTTCGTGCGGATCACCGCCGGTGCGTTCGGTACCTCCATCGCCACCACGGTGTGGGAAAACCGGGCCATCCTGCACCATGCCCAACTGGTCGATTCGATCAGCATGGGCAACAACGCGGCGACCGGAATCCTGGGTGGTCTGGCAAGCAGCGGCATGACGAGCGAACAGGCCCTGGCGCAGATGAATCGGCTGGTGGACCAACAGGCCTTCATGCTGGCGGCCAACGATGTGTTCTATGCGTCGGCCATCATGTTCATGTTGCTGATCCCGCTGGTCTGGCTGGCGCATGCGCCGCAGAAGGGCGCAGGCGGCGGCGCCGATGCCGCCGCCGGCGCGCATTGAACGCCCCGGGTTCTCTGGGTTGAAAAAGCCCCTCGCGGGGCTTTTTCATTTCCAGCAGTCAGCCACGGAACTTCCCGGGCTACCGGCCAGGGCCTGTACCCCGAGGTAATTCAGCGTGAAGCTCGCGCAACTGTCGTTGGCCTGATCGCCCTGCGGCGTTGCGGTGGCGGTGAACTGGCTGGTATCGCCGGAGGGTTGTGTCACCGTGAGCAGATAGTAGGTCGTGCCACTGCTGGGCACCGCGATCGATGTGGTGCTGGACGTCCCGGGATAACCCAGTTCGGTCAGGCTGGTGGTGTACTTGAAATTGGTGGTGTTGTAACGCTCCTGCCGCGCCGCCATGTCGAGCAGCGCGATCTTGGCGTCGCCGCGTCGCGACTTGCGGATCTGCTTGCTGTAGGTCGGCAGGGCGACCGCCGCCAGCACGGCGACGATGGCCACCACGACCAGCACTTCGATAAGGGTGAAACCGCGTGGACGCTTGATGTGGGGCATGGGAAAAAAACGTGGGAAAGCTGATTTATCGAATCTGTTGCCAGGTCACCCGCGCGCCGACGGCGCCGCTGGCCGGGTTGTAGCCGCCGGTGGTGCCGGTGCCCGATGCCGTCTGCATCAGGTAGTTGGTGCGACCGCCGGCCGTCACGATGGAAGGCGTGCCGACGCCCTTGGTGGCGATGCCGCTCAGCACATAACTGGCGGTGCCGATGGTCACCGTGCCGAAGTTTCCGCTCGAGTCCGTGGTGAAGGAAGACTGCTTGAAGGCACCCCCGGAAGCCGGCGAGATGTTGATCAGCCAGCCGCTGTCGGTGGTGTCGTCGTTGCAGTTCAGCACGTTGGCGGCCGCCGGGATGGACGTCGACACCAGCAGCGCGCCGTTATAGAGGATGGGGCTGTAGATCACTTGCTCAGATGCCGTCGGCAGCAGGATGTACCAGCCGTATTTGGTGTTGGAGCCCGACGCAGCGCAATCGGACGATCCCTTCCAGCACACCGTGTTGCTCGACACCGCGCGTTGGGTGGTGGTGAAGGCGGTGATGGTCTGCGCCGTCAGCGTGCTTTCGCTGATCGTGTTGGTGCCGGTGAGCGCAGCGCGCAACGTGGCGCTCGACGTCTTGCTGTTCCAGCCCGAAGTCGCCGTGCCCATGTCCCAGTCCCAGATGCCGTAGAGGCGGTGGCTGCCGCTGGAGAAGGTCGCGGCGGCGGTGGCGGTCTGGGCGCTTTTGTATCCGGTTCCGAAACTGACGATCACCCGTGCGTTGCCGGTGTTGGCCGGCACGATGGCCACGGTCGGCCGGGTGGTGATCGGCAGGTTGCCGTTGGTGGTGAAAAGCGGGCTCGGAGTGGTGGCCGAACCGCCGTAGATCGACGTCGTCCAGGCCGTGGGCAGGTTGCTGGTCAGGTCGAAGCGCCAGAGGTTGCCCTTGATGTCACCCGCATATACATAATCGACCACATGGTCGCCGTCGAGGTCGGCAGGGGTGACATAGGAAATACCGTTCTTGGCAGAGCTGGTGCCGCTGTTGGTATTCAGGAAATAAACCGTCTGCACAGCGCTGACCGGATCAACCGTCACGACGTAGATGCCGGCCTTGCCATTGGTGCTGTCGAAACCATTACCGAAGACGTAACCCCACATGCCATTATGGAACCGGCGAATCTGCGGTTGGCCGTAGGTGCTTCCCAGATAATTCCCGCAGCTGGTCACGTTGGCGCAGGTGATGGATGAATCGGTGTAATCGGCCTTGACGATGGAAGCCGCATTTGCTTCGGTAAACCGGGTCGGGTCGGTGACATCCAGGGCATAGATTCCGTTGCCCCCGGCGCCCAGTCCACCGACCAGCCAGGTATGCCACGCACCCGCATAGAACAGATCGCCGGCATACGGAACGGCGTTCACGTGGTAGGCGTGTGAATAAAGCTTGTTGGCGTAGTCGATACCAGCCGTGGTGCTGTGGATGGCGGCAAACGTTTCGGCCGGCATATACGCCAGAACTTCCTTTCCGTCATTCGGATAGGTGCTGGTATTGATGAAGTTGCCGGCTGCGTCGTAGGCACCGGTGCGGAAGCCGTGGACAAAACCATCGTTGGCCCCGGTATAGACCACGTTCTGCCTGGTTTTTGCAGCGGTGACGAATGCGGAATATTTCTGCGCCGTCGCAGCATTCTCCGGAATGGTAATGCTGTTGGTCCTGTCGTTCCAGGTGTCCGAATAGCCGGCCGACGGTGGGCCGACCCATGCAGGGCCTGAATCGATAATGTCGCCCAACACACTGTCGCGGGTGCGGAAGCCGGTAGTGGCCGCGACTTCATTGGTCCGGTCGCCACGCAGGTAATTCACGCGGTTGGTATTCGATTGCGAGTCGCCGGCGTTGATCACGCCCTTCTGGGTGGAAGAAAGGCTTGCAAACTGGAAGGGTATGCCGCCCGGCGTGGTGCCGTTCAGCCCCCAGGTCAGCATGGTTCGTGCACTGGGTGCCTGCACGGTGACATTCACCGGATTATCGGTAGTGCTGCCCATGGTCAGGCAGGCGCCGCCGGTCAGCACACAAGCGGCATCCCAATTGGCGACCGGGTTGATGGCGACGAGATTGGTCGAAGTATCCAGGCTCAGGTTCTGGGACGTGAACTGGCCCGACCAGTTATCCTGTTTGTAGCCCGCGAGATAAACCTGCGAACCGGTTTTCACTTCGTTGCCTTGTTGGATATTCATGCCGGCCGCACTGGCCGACTTGGTGGCTGGCGTGGCCTTGAAACACATTACCTCGTGAATATTGTTTGCGCCGCCGGTCGAACCGGAAAAACCGAACTTGAGGGTGCTGGGCAGAGGACCGTTGGTGGCGGCGATCGACTGGTCCTTCATCACCTGCTGGTAGGTGCCGCCGTTATAGCTGTACGAAAGGCTGAGGTAATTGTCGCGGGTGATTTTCAGCTGGTAAGTGATCTGCTTGGCATTGGTGCGAAGTTTGGCACTGGGAAAAGACAGCGGGAGTTTGGTTGAATCGAGCGTGACCTGGCTTCCATCGATCAGGTTGTAGTTATATGGAATCGTGATGTTGGTGCTGGATGGATTATCGCCATTGGCGCTGTAATCCCAAACCTTTCCGGTGCTGCAGGTCTTCTGGACTGCAGCCTTGATCCGGTCGGCGGTATTGAGCTTGCTGGCCGGGTAATACTTGCTATAGCGACTGTCAGTATTCAGCACCGCCCAGGAAACGTCGCCGGCACCACGCAGGCCGATACGGTTCGGAACCCGCCCATTGGTGCCCGACCCGGTCGATGTGTTGTCCTGGTAATTCAGGAAATTCCCGTATTCGTCGATACCCAGGCCGAGGTAGGCGCCGACGAGCCCGTCATAGACCGCATTGCCGTTCGAGCATGAATATCCCAGGCTGCCGCCGAGGCCGCCGGCGGTCTTGACGTCCCGGGTGCCGTCCGTCAGGAAAAAGCTGATGCCATCCGCGCCATTACCTGCGTAGGTGATCGTGGAAAAAGTGATATTGATGCCGCTGCCTGCTGGAAATTCGTCTTTCCAGAGGATGGCGCCGGTCTGGTCTCCCGAGGCGTTGGTGAACCTTAATGCGCCGGAACCGGCGGGGTCGGGCATGGTTCCGGAAACACCGCCCACCTGCGTGACGTTTTTATAATCCTTTGCACCGCAGGCGGGAATGGATCCGTTTGCATCGCCGGCTGTGAGGCATGCCCCGTTCAGCGCAAGCCATTTCTTGCTGGCGCCGGCTCCGGTGAAATCCTCGCTGACGGTCAGGTTCTGCCCCTGGGCAGAATGCATGATGAAAATACTACCGACGGCCCAGGCCGCCACCGAAAAGAACCGCATCAAAGGCCTCCTGCGTCGATAATATTGCTCTTGAGTGCATAGACACTCTGGACTACCGCGACCGCGTCAGAACCACCACCTTGCCCCACGGCACTGACCTGATAAAGCTGAAGCGTTGCCGTCGGGTCGATGCCCAGCGAAGTGACATACCAGCGCGGGTTGGCCGCATATTGGTCGACCGTGCCCGAAGTCGAAACCGTCATATTGGGCGGGGTGTAATTGACGCCCAGTTCTGTTCCTCCGGATGTCTTCCAGGGAATCACCGAGATCACCGCCTGGGTACTGGTGGCGGTGTTACTCACCAGCGCGTTGGAACATACCCTTGCGTTGGCGGTACTCAAAGTGCTGGCGCAGGGCGAACCGGCACTGCCGTTACCCTGGGTCAACCACCATTCGGCATATTGGAGGGTGTTTTGCGCGGCATTGAATGCGCGTTGTTTGTCGCGGGTATTGTCGGCAATGCGCTCGAGTGAACCGAAATTGCGCATCATGCTGACCGCCAGCACACTCATGACCATCAGGATAATCAAGGCGGTCGCCAGCACGATGCCTTGTTGCGAGCCTTGGTTTCGGTACGCTTTCATGCTTGATTCATCAGGTTGATGACCCGTACGACACGGATCGGCTTGCTGCTGTCGAGCGGATTGGTGAACGCCAGGCTGACCTGGACGGATGCCACCGCCACCCAGTAATCGGTGGTCATGGAAGACGCCGGCAGGTATTGGTCGGCCGACTTGTCGCCGTCGAGATCCACGCCGTACAACACCGAGAAAGCGCTGATGCCCGACGCCAGAGGCAGGGCCGTCTGGCTACCGACCGCGCAACTGAGTTCGCCGCTGCTGCTGAGGCTGAAGGTGTTCACCGACGTCCCGCTGTTCACTGCCCCGTTGCAGTCCTGCATGAAATCCGAATTCGTGTTTCCGGTGGGAGATTGCACGTAGCGCACGCTCACGGTGTCTGTCGTGCTGCCCGAACCGCTGGTGCCGGTGATCGACTGGGCCGGCGAAGTGAACTGGGTCGTCGCGGGAAAAGCGCTGCTGACGGTCTGCGTCTGCGGGTTGTAGAAATACCCGGCGTGTTCGATCACCGTGACCAGCATGTTGACGGCCATGCGCTGGTCGTCCTGCAATTGTCCGAGGCCGGCCTGGGCGTTGAAGTTCTGGCGGGTGATGCCCATCACCACGGCGATGCCGCCCAGCAGGAAAGCGCCGATGCCCAGCGCGATCAGCGTCTCCAGCAGGGTGAAACCGGCGTGCCGGCGAAGGCCGGAGAAGGGGCGTCGAAACGTGCTTTTCATGGCTGCACCAGTGCGGTGAAGGCGGCAGACGCGGCCTGGTTGGTGCTGCTGTTCACGGTGGACTGGTTGGCCGCGATGTATGTTTCCGTCCAGGTGACGGTGATCGTGCAGGTGACCGGGTTCGGCGACGTCGAGGCACAGGTCACCGCGCCCTGGCCGCCCGGCAACTGCTGCAGGCTGGTGCCCCAGGTGCGGAGGTCGTGCGAAGCCATCTGAGTCGGCGTGCAGGCGGGCGGCGAAGTGTTGCTGGCGGAATAGGCGCAGTTGGCGGTTTCGGCCGACACGGCAGCGGGCGAGGATGTGACGGTCGGCGTGGCGCCGATGCTGCTGCTGCTGACACCGTAGCTGCCCGGCGCCAGGGTGTTCGATTGCCAGAACGCCTGATTGGCGTGCATGGCCGACGACAGGCTTCCGGCATAGATGGCTGCCAGCGCACGTGAGCCCGAAACCCGCGTATTGCCGATCGACAGCGCGTGGATCTTGGCGACACCCAGCAGGCCGACCGAAATAATCACCAGCGCCACCAGCACTTCCAGCAGGCTGAAGCCTCTGGCCGGGCGCGAACGGTTGACTGAAAAGAGGGTCGTGTCCATCAGCAGTTCCCGATGCCGGGTTTCAGTGGTGTCAGGCGACCCAGACGGCTGATCGACAGGCAGCGTTTCTGTGCTGCCGCATTGGTCGGAGGTGTCAGCGTCAGCATCACCGAGGCGGTCTGGTCCGCCAGAAAACCTTCCCGGTTGAAACGCAGCGCGACGGTGGTGTTGCTCGCGACGAAGGTGTTCCGGGATTCCAGTGGCCCCTGGACGGCGACCACGGTGTCGCCGGTGTCGAACGAGGCGCTGTTGTTCAAGTCCACAAAGGCCACCCAGCCGACCTGCCAGTTGGCCGCAGTGGCGCAGGTGGGCGAGGGCACACCGCTGGTGGTGGCGGTGCTGTTGGCCGATGCGCAGACCGTGACACTCAAGCCGCGCCGGATGGCCTCGCTGCGCGCGAACTGAAGCGTGCCGACCAGCGCGTTCATGTCACTGGAAACCCGGGTGCTATTGATGACGAAACGGTAAGAGGGAACGGCTATGGCGGCGAGGATGGAAACGATGGCGATGCTGACGATGACTTCGATGAGGGTGAACCCCTTTTCCTCGCGCATAAAACCTTTGCAAGCATGAAACCGTCGATCGGTGCCGGCCGGTGGGCCTGTGTTGCCAGGACTCCGGCGGCACTTTTTACCTACGCAGCAAAGCGCCGATCCGTTTCACGCGGATGTTGCGCAGTGCCCTAACGGTGACGATTATTTCAGATCAATACAAAAATTAGGTTGCAGTCCGACTGCACCTGCATCGAATTTCTAAGGAAGGCCTAAGCAATCGTGATCAGCATCACGCCTGTCGCGCCATGTCGGCGTCCTACGGAGTTCAAAAGCCATGCCGTCACCTGACAACCTTCTTCGTTCGCCCACACGCCTGGTGGTGGCCCTGCTGGCCGCCGGCGCCATCGGCGGTGCCGGTGTCTCCGCGGTCGGTGCGTTGCACACACGCAGCGCCGCCCAACCCGCACCGGCCGTGCTGGCCGCCGCACCCGGCGCTTCCATCGCACTGCCAGACTTCTCGACCATCACCAAACGCTACGGCCCGGCCGTTGTCAACATCAGCGTGATCGGCACCACCAAGGTTTCCGACACCTCGGGCGGTGACGATGGGGCACCCACGGATCCCTTCTTCGAATTCTTCAAGCGTTTCCAGGAGCAACAGCAAGGACAGGCGCCCGGCCGAAAGGCCCGCCCGCACATCCAGCAGATGCGTGGTGAAGGCTCCGGTTTCATCGTCAGCCACGATGGCATCATTCTCACCAACGCCCATGTGGTGAAGGATGCGAATGAAGTCACGGTCAAGCTGACCGACCGCCGCGAATACCGCGCCAAGGTGCTGGGCAGCGACCCCAAGACCGATATCGCCGTGCTGAAGATCGACGGCAAGGATCTGCCGGTCGTGACGATGGGTAGCACCGCCGACCTGCAGGTCGGTGAGTGGGTTCTGGCCATCGGCTCGCCGTTCGGTTTTGAAAACACGGTCACTGCCGGGGTGGTCAGCGCAAAGAACCGGGCCCTGCCGGACGACAGTTCGGTGCCGTTCATCCAGACCGATGTGGCGGTGAACCCCGGCAATTCAGGCGGTCCGCTGTTCAACGCCCGGGGCGAGGTGGTCGGCATCAATTCGCAGATCTACAGCCGTACCGGCGGTTACCAGGGTGTGTCGTTCGCCATTCCGATCGACCTTGCCAGCAAGATCGAGCAGCAAATCGTGGCGCACGGGAAGGTAGAACACGCCAAGCTGGGTGTCGTGGTGCAGGAGGTCAACCAGGCGCTGGCTGACTCGTTCAAGCTCGAATCGCCCGAAGGTGCACTGGTGTCCAGCGTCGAGAAGGGTGGGGCGGCCGACAAGGCAGGCCTTGAATCCGGCGACGTGATCCGCAAGGTCGACGGCAAACCGGTGGTGTCGTCCGCCGACCTGCCGGCCGCCATCGCCCTCGCCGCGCCTGGCGACAAGGTGAAACTGGAAGTCTGGCGCAAGGGCGGCAACCGCGAGGTGACTGCGACACTGGCGAATGTTTCCGACAAACAGGCTGCTGTTGCGTCCGACGGTTCGGCCCCGGGCCAGGGGAAGTTGGGGCTCGCACTCCGCCCGTTGCAGGCAGATGAAAAAGCCGAGTCCGGCATTGCAGCCGGGCTGCTCATCGAAGACGCCAGCGGACCCGCAGAAGTGGCTGGTGTGCAGGCCGGAGACGTGCTCCTGGCCGTCAACGGCACGCCCGCCAGAAGCGTTGAGCAGGTCCGTAACGTGGTTGCTGGTGCAGGCAAGTCAGTGGCATTGCTGATCCAGAGGGGCGAAGAAAAAATCTTCGTGCCGGTCAGGGTCGGTTGAACAGGCGGCTGCCGTGGAGGGTTGTTTCGGGTAAATACCGCTCCCGGTGGCTGCTTCTGCCCTGACGATGCAGCCCTGGCACGTTTTGTGAATCGCTCCACGTTTCCGGTCGTAAGCCGATGTCAGCCGGGGAACTTACCTAGCCGACCTGGTCAAAACCGCTTCGCTCCACTCTGAAAAGACGCCATGCAGATTCGACGCCTCGCTCGCCGCACCTTGAAACGCATCGCCCCGCTGTCCCTCGCCGTGGCGGGTCTGGCGGCGGCGAACGGGTCGGCGGCGGCTGGCCTTTTCGAAGCAGACAGCCTTGGCATGTCGTCGATGAATCCGCTGTCGCGGGTGATTCCGGGCCCGCAGGTTCGCTGGCAGTCGAGCATGGCGGCTTTCGCTGCCTCCGACCGTGAAAGGGCACCTGCGACCGACGGGGTGCTTTTCGTCGGCAGTTCCACCATTCGGATGTGGTCGCATCTTGCGGACGATTTCCGCAGCCTGCCGGTCATCAACCGCGGCTTCGGCGGTTCGACGATGGCCGATTGCCAATATTTCGCCCGTCAGCTGGTGCTGCAGTACAAACCCAAGCAGGTGCTGGTCTACGCCGGCGATAACGACCTGGCAGAAGGCCGCAGTCCACAACAGGTGCTGGAGAGCTTCAAGGGTTTTGTAGAAACTGTGCGTGGCGAAATGCCGAATGTGCGCATTTCGTACATCTCCATCAAGCCGAGTCCGTCGCGCGCTTCGCTGATGCCCAGGATTCGTGAAGCAAACGGGCTCCTGTCGGCATATGTCAAGTCGCTTCCGAATGCGGCCTATATCGACGTCTTCACCGCCATGCTCGACAGCAGCGGCGCGCCGCGCACCGAACTGTTCGGGCCGGACCGCCTGCACATGAATGACTCGGGTTATGCGCTCTGGACCGCCATCGTTGGCTCGCATGTCATGCCGCCGGCGGGCGAGGTCGGCGTGCCATTGCTCTCGGCGCAGTTGCCGGCGACTTTGGGAACACCGGTTTCTGCTGCGCCGCAGCCGTTGGCCAACGCAGCGCCAGTCGTCGTGCATGCGCCGCTGAACACGATGAAGGCGGTTTACCGACCTTGACCGCCGGGCGGCCGTTTGCCGCCGTGTTTGGTGAGTTTCTCGGTCCATGTCCGTAATGAACGGGACATGCCCAACGCGGTGGCCAGGCCTTGAGGGCTGGCAAACCCTCAGGCGCCGTCGACTCGACCTGCGGCCCGGCTTCGACCAACTAAATTCTCGGCCTGTCTATTCCTGCGGTTTGTCGATCCACAAACTGACCCGCGCCACCACATACAGGGCCACGAAACAGAAGATCAGCAGCAGCGAATCCAGCCACCAGGGCCGGTCGAATCTGGCGCCGAACAGGGTGAGGGTCAGCAGCACGATCACCAGATGTGCGCAGAACACCGGCAGAGACGCCTTGCCGAGGGTCTCCAGGTAATGCTGGCGCGGCAACCGGCGGGTAAGGGCGGGGCCGAAACGGATGGTGAGGATGGTCAGCGCGAACAGGTCCAGCAGGCGCAGCGGGCCGAGCATCCACTTGTCGAACAGCATGTTGAGCTTTTCGTTGGCCTCGAACGGCGCCTGGCCGACCTTGTGGCGCCACACCATGCAGGTCACGCCGACAAACACCGCAGCCACCAGCACCATGTTCGGAAACCGGAATGGCGGCGCCTTGGGGTCGTTGCGGCTGGCGCCCATCCACAAGCCCATCATCCAGAGGAACTGCCAGCCGTAGGTGGCGAAGGACCCGGTCTCGTGGAAGGGAACCGGCATCGGCACGAAAGCCGAAGTCGCGTCGTAGATCCATTCGCCGAGGCCGAACTGCGCCAGCACCCACAGCAGAGCGCTGACGATCATCACCGGCGCCCATCCGTGCCGCAGGGCCAGGGCCAGCACCCACGGGCTGACCAGCATGAACAACACATAGAGCGGCAGGATGTCCAGCAGCGGCGGTTCGTAGATCAGCAGCAGGCCCGACACCAGGGCGACGAACGGTCGCTGCAGGTAGAAGGACATCAGGTCGGTCACGGCGGTCTGCTCGACCTTCACGCCGATGAAGGCGATGACGGTGAACAGGAAAGCCAGGGTGGCGGCCTGGCACCAGTACACCTTCAGCGCCCGTTTCCAGAACGCTACCTCCATCTCGCCGACGCTCTTGCGCCAGGCGAGCCGGCCGTAGACCAGGCCCGCCATATAGGCCGAAAGCAACACGAAACCCTCGGCCGCCGACACGAAACCGAAGGGCTGGCCCAGCGGCGTGGTCAACCGCGTGGGCAGGTGCGTGAGGGTCATCAGCACCAGCATCAGGCCGCGCAGGGCGTCTATTTCCCAGCGGCGGCTGGAGTTGGCTGGCGGAGCGGCAGGCGGCATTGGCGGGCGGAATTCGGCGAGGACGCGATTGTCGCAGCGTCCAGCTGACGAACGGTTCGAGGGTCTTGTGGATTTGCGGGTAGGCTTTCGGCTCCATAAAAACAGGAGGCGCCCCGTGCAATCCAGCCGATTCTTGATCCGGGCCATGACCCTTGGGTTTCTGTTGGTTGCTGCGGGTGCGGCCCAGGCGTTGAAGGTCGGCAGCTTTTCGCCCCAGGGCGAGGTGGCGCGTATACGGCAGGTGACCGCCACTTTCGACGGCCCGGCGGTGAAGTTCGGCGATGCGGCCGCAGCCGCTCCGCTGGTCCTCCAATGCGAAGGCGGTGGCACTCCGGCGATCACCGGCCGCTGGCTGAGCGACCGGCGCTGGGTTTTCGACTTCGCCGAAGACCTCGGCCCGGGCCAGCGCTGCACGGCGGTTGCCAAACCTGATTTCCGCTCGCCATCGGGCGATGCCTTGTCCGCGCCACTGAGCTTCAAGTTCAACACCGGCGGGCCGGCGGTGACCGACATCCAGCCGGGCGCGCATGAGCGTATCGACGAACAGCAGATTTTCATCCTGAGGCTGACCGGTGCAGCCACCACCGAAAGCCTGCTGGCCAACCTGTGGTGTTCGGTCGAAGGCATCGGCGAACGTGTGCCGGTGCGTCTGATCGACGGCGCACAACGCCAGGCCTTGTTGAAGACCCGGTATTTCGCCAAGGAGGCCGATGCCGCGCCGCTGCGTTTCCCGACCGTGGCCTGCAACCGCACCCTGCCGCCAGCGGCACATGTGAGCCTGGTGTTCGGGAAGGGCGTCGCAACGCCGAGCGGAATCGCCAACAGCGTCGAGAAACGCTGGCAATACCAGGTCCGCGATCCCTTCCAGGCTACCTTCGGCTGCGAACGTGAGAACGCCCAGGCAGCCTGCATGCCGATCCGGCCGCTGACACTGCAGTTCAACGCATCGGTCAACCGCAAGCTGGCCGCGCAGATCAGGCTGAAGCCCGAAAGCGGTGCCGCCATGGCACCCACCTTCGACGAAGCCGAGGCACCGGACGACAGTGTGGTCGAGTCCCTCAAATTTCCCGGACCCTTCGGCGAACGCGCTGTTTTCACGCTGCAGCTGCCTGCCGACATGCAGGATGCCGACGGTCGCAAGCTGAAGAACGCCGCTGCGTTTCCCCTGAAGGTGTCGACCGGCCCGCTGCCGCCACTTGCCAAGTTTCCGGCTTCGGCGTTCGGCATCATCGAAAGGTTCGCCGAGCCGGACGGCGAGAAGACCGGCAAGGCGATGCTGCCGGTCACGCTGCGCAACGTGGAGGCCTCGCTCGGCGTGAAGGGACTGGCGCCCGGCCGGCCGGCCAGCCAGGGCACCGTGACCGATCTGCGGCCGCAATCCGACGCGGACATCATCGGCTGGCTGGCCAAGGTGCAGCGTTACGACGAGACCACGGTCGATCGAAAGCAGGCGGCACGTGATGTGTCAGGCCCCTTGCCGCCCAAGGTGCAGGACATCGACGGCGTCGAGTCGCGCAGCGTGTCGCTGCTGGCCGGTCGTCCGGGCGTTCAGGCTCTGGCCTTGCCGCAGCCGGCGGAACAGAGCGACCCGCGACCGTTCGAAGTCATCGGCATTCCGCTCGATCCCGGTTTCCATGTGGTCGAGATCGCCTCGCCGCGGCTGGGTGCGGCCCTGCTGGACCAACGTTACGGAGCCGACCGGCCGATGTATGTCCGCACCACCGCGCTGGTCACCAACCTGGGTGTGCACTTCAAGCTCGGCCGCGAAAATGCGCTGGCCTGGGTGACCACCCTCGACAAGGGACGGCCGGTGGCCGACGCCGTGGTGCGGGTGTCAGACTGCAGCGGCAAGGAAGTGGCGCAGGCCCGCACCGACGGATCGGGTATCGCGCGGTTCGAAAACTTGTCGCCGCAGCCCGGCCAGTGCGCGAAGAACGGCGACGCCTGGGCCTACCGCCGCGCCTATTTCGTGAGCGCCCGGGCCCGGGTGGCGGGTGCCGACGACATGAGTTTTGTCTGGAGCGATTCCAGCCGGGGCATCGAGCCCTGGCGCTTCAACGTGCCGACCAGCAGCGCCGCCTTGCCCGACCTGCGCGCCCACACGGTGTTCGACCGGACGCTGCTGCGGGCCGGCGAAACCGTGTCGATGAAACATTACATGCGCAGCGAATCACTCGCCGGTTTCGGTGTGCCCGCGTTGCTGCCGGCCAAGGTGGTCATCACCCATGACGGCAGCGGGCAGGAATATTCGCAGCCGCTCACCTGGCGCACTACCGGCACCGGCGGCCGCAGCGCCGAAAGCAGCCTGAGCCTGCCGCCCGCCGCAAAGCTCGGCAGCTACAGCGTCAACCTGGTCTATGAAAAGACGGCGCAGGGCGGCCGGGACTACGCCGAGAACGACCCGACCCGCGGCCTGGTGCTCTCCACCGGCAATTTCCGGGTGGAAGAGTTCCGCCTGCCGGTTCTCTCGGGTCGCATCGGACCCGCGGACAGCAAACCTCTGGTGCATGTCGACACGGTGCCCACGCAGTTGCAGGTGAGTTATGTCGCCGGCGGCGGTGCGGCCAACCTGCCGGTGCGGGTGTCCGCCGTGGTTCGGGGCAAGGCGTTGAGTTTTCCGGATTTCGACGGTTTCAGCTTCGACGCGCCGAGACAGCGCCGCAGCGGACCTGCGGGCGAAGACGAACAGAACGGCGAGGAAACCCCTCAGGCTGCAGACGATGCGCGGGTCGTCGCCGACAAGCTGCCGGTGACACTCGACCGCAACGGCGCCGGCAAGGTCAGCATCGCCAACCTGCCGGCCGCCACCCAGCCGCGTGAGCTGCTGCTCGAGGCGCTGTATGCAGACCCCAACGGTGAACTGCAGACCCTGCGCAGCACCAGCACCTTGTGGCCGGCATCGGTCATCGCGGGCATCAAGACCGAAGGCTGGGTGTCGACCGCCAGGACCATGAAGTTCCAGGCACTGGCCCTGGGTCTGGATGGCAAACCACGCGCGGGTGTGGCGTTGTCGGTGAAGGCCACCGCGCGTATCACCACCAGCAGCCGGAAACGGATGGTCGGCGGCTTCTACACCTACGACAACCAGACCGAGACCAAGGACCTGGGAGAAGTCTGCAGCGGCAAGAGCGACGACCGCGGCCTGCTGGGCTGCGAGGCCGACCTGAAGCAGGCGGGCGAGGTCGAGCTGGTGGTGACGGCCAAGGATGGCTCGGGCAACAGCATCCAGGCCGCCGGTTCGGTTTACGTCACCAGGCAGGGCGAGTTGTGGTTCGGCGGCGAAGACAACGATCGCATCGATGTGCTGCCCGAAAAAAAGACCTACCAGCCTGGCGAAACCGCGAAATTGCAGGTGCGCATGCCCTTCCGGTTCGCCACCGCGCTGGTGTCTATCGAACGCGAAGGCATCGTCGAGACCCAGGTGGTCCAACTCAACGGCCAGGACCCGACGCTGCAGGTCAAGGTGAAGGAAGGCTGGGGGCCGAACGTCTACATCAGCGTGCTGGCCCTGCGCGGCCGGCTGCGCGAGGTGCCGTGGTACAGCTTCTTCACCTGGGGCTACCGGGCACCGCGTGAATGGTGGTCGGCGTTCCGTTTCGAGGGCCGCGACTGGGTGGCGCCCACGGCGTTGGTCGACCTGAGCAAACCGGCCTTCCGGTTCGGCATGGCCGAGATCAAGGTAGGCACCCAGGCCCACAGGATCGACGTCCAGGTGGCGGCGGACAAAACGAGCTATGCCGTGCGTGGCAAGGCAATGGTCACCGTCACCGGCAAACTGCCTGACGGCAAGCCGGCGGCAGGTGCCGAAGTGGCGTTGGCAGCGGTCGACCAGGCACTGCTCGAACTGATGCCCAACGACAGCTGGAACATCCTCGACGCCATGCTGCAGCGCCGCGCCTGGGGCGTGCAGATGTCCACGGCGCAGATGGACATCGTCGGCCGCCGCCATTTCGGCCGCAAGGCGGTGCCGGCGGGCGGCGGTGGCGGACATGCATCAAGCCGAGAACTGCTCGACACACTGTTGCTGTGGAACCCCCGTGTGGTGCTGGACGCTCAGGGAAGGGCGACGGTCGAGGTGCCGCTGAACGATGCGCTAACCAGCTTCCGCATCGTCGCCGTGGCGGATGCCGGCACCGGGCTTTTCGGCACCGGCCAGACCACCATCCGCGCGACCCAGGACCTGCAGATCATCAGCGGCCTGCCGCCCCTGGTACGCGAGGGCGACCGCTTCCGGGCGCAGGTCACGCTGCGCAACACCACCAGCCGCGCCATGAAGGTCGAGGCCACGGCCAAGGCGCCGCCGCTGGAACTGCCCGCGCAGACGGTGGATATCCCGCCCAACGAAGCGCGCGAGATCTTCTGGGAGGCGATCGCACCCGAACAGCAGGCGGCGGCGCGCACCGAATCCCTGCAGTGGGATATCGCGGTGCGTGAAACCTCCGGCGCCGCGCCGGCCCGCGATGCACTCAGGGTGCGGCAGCGTCTGGTGCCGGCCGTGCCGGTGACGGTGCAGCAGGCGACCATGCAGCAGCTCGACGGCAGGTTCACCCTCGACGTGGCGGCGCCTGCAGGTGCGTTGCCGGCCCTGGGTGCAAAACGCGGCGGCCTCAAGCTGTCGCTGCAACCGCGACTGGCCGAAGGCCTGCCGGCGGTCCGTGACTGGTTTGCCAACTACCCCTTCGCCTGCCTGGAGCAGAAGACCAGCAAGGCCGTCGGCCTGGCGGACGGCGCCATGTGGAAGTCGGTGGCCGCCGCGTTGCCCACCTATCTCGACAGCGATGGCCTGGCGAGCTACTTTCCACCGCGTGAGGAGCAGGGCGCTCGGGGTAGCGACACCCTGACCGCCTACGTGCTGTCCGCCACCCACGAAGCCTCTGCCATGCACCCCGAGTTCGCGCTGCCGGCCGAATCGCGCGATGCCATGCTGAACGGCCTGGCTGCGTTCGTCGAAGGGCGTATCCAGCGTGATTTCTGGAGTCCGCAGAAAGACCTGGACGTTCGCAAGCTCGCGGCACTTGAGGCACTGTCACGCTACGGGCGGGCGCAGGGCCGGCAGTTGGGCAGCATCACCGTCAGTCCCAACCAGTGGCCTACCCATGCGGTGATCGACTGGCTGAACATCCTGCGGCGGGTGACCGACATACCCCAGCGTGCCGAGCGGCTGGCCGAGGCCCAGCAGGTTCTGCGGGCACGCCTTTCCTACCAGGGCACCCGGCTGGTCTTCAGCACCGAACGCGACGACTACTGGTGGTGGCTGATGGCAAATGGGGACGCCAACAGCGCCAAGCTGATGCTGGCGGTGATGGACGATCCGGCCTGGAATGACGACCTGCCGAAGATCGCCACCGGTTTCATCGCACGCCAGAAGAACGGTGCCTGGCAGACCACCACCGCCAATCTGTGGGGCGGCCTCGCGCTGGAGCGGTTCTCCGCCCGGTTCGAATCCACCCCCGTCGCCGGCACCACCCGCGCCAGCCTGGGCGGCGTGGCCGCTGCAGTCGACTGGAGCAAGGTCGAAAAGGCCGCGAACGGCGAGCGCCGCAACAACGACATGTTCCTGCCCTGGCCTGCTGCAAACGGCAGCGGCACCCTCGAAGCCAGCCAGCAGGGCAGTGGCAAGCCCTGGCTCACCGTGCAGTCGCTGGCCGCGGTGCCGCGCACCCAGCCTTTCTCCGCTGGCTACACCGTGAAGAAGACGGTCACGCCTGTCGAGCAGGCAATCAAAGGCGTGCTCACCCGCGGCGACGTGCTGCGCGTGACCCTCGAAGTCGATGCATCCGCCGACATGACCTGGGTCGCCCTGACCGACCCGGTGCCCGGCGGCGCGACCATCCTCGGCAGCGGTCTGGGCCGTGATTCGCAGATCGCCACGCAGGGCGAGAAGAAGGGCGGTTCGGGCTTCGACGCTGCCACGCCGGCCTATGAAGAGAAGGGCTTCGAGTCCTGGCGCGCGTATTACGAATACGTGCCCAAGGGCCGGTTCAAGGTCGAATACACCGTCCGCCTGAACAATGTCGGTGCGTTCTCCATGCCGGCCACCCGGGTCGAGGCCCTGTATGCGCCGGAGATGTTCGGCGAGACGCCCAACGCCCGCATGCAGGTAGAGGCCACGCGATAGACACCGCCCTGCGATCTGCGCGGGGTCGCTCGGCCGCCGCCGCTTTCGAGCTGCTGATGTTCGGCTGGAAAGAGGCCCGCGCCTGCCTTTTTGCCGGGCTGCTCTTCGTGGCGGTGGTGCTGGTCCCGCGTGGCGGCCTCTTCGGCTTGGCGCGCTACGACGTGCTGCTGGCGATCGCCCTGGGCATACAGGCATGGATGCTGGCTACCGGGCGGGAGACCTGGGACGAACTGAAGGCCGTATCGTTGTTCCACCTGCTGGGTTTCATGCTGGAAGTGTTCAAGACTTCGTCCTCCATCCACTCGTGGGCCTACCCGCAACCTGCCTGGTCGAAGGTGCTGGGCGTACCGCTGTTCGCGGGGTTCATGTATGCCGCTGTCGGCAGCTACATCATCCAGGCTTGGCGTGCGCTCGACATGCGGATCGAGCACCATCCGCCGTACCTGCTGGCGGGTGTGGTCGCGGCCTGTATCTACCTGAACTTCTTCACCCACCATTTCATCGGCGACTACCGCGGGTATCTGGCGGCCGCCGCATTGGGACTCTATGCGCGGGCGACCATCGTCTTCAGGCCGTGGCGGGTCGACCGCCGCATGCCGCTTTCGATGGGCCTGGTGCTGGTGGGTTTGTTCCTATGGCTGGCAGAAAACATGGGCACCTTCTTCGGCCTGTGGGCCTACCCCCACCAGCGGGTGGTCTGGGCCGCCGTGCACGTGCAGAAGTGGCCCGCCTGGAGCCTGCTGGTGCTGATGAGTTTCACCATCGTGACCAACCTCAAACACATTAAGGCGACGGTGCATGTGCCTGCGTAGCCTTCTGTCCGGGCTGGGGCTTGCCGCCGGACTCTGCCTGTCGCCCGCGGCCCAGGCCTTGCCCACGTTCGACGAGCTGCGGCGCGACTGGCGGCCGTCCGACACCCGCGTCGTGGCACCGGACGGCGAGCTGCTGCAGCGGGTGCGTACCGACATGCAGGTGCGGCGCGGTGACTGGACGGCGCTGGCCGATGTGTCGCCGGCACTGCGTTCCGCGCTGGTGCTGTCGGAAGACCGGCGGTTCTACGAACACAGCGGTGTCGACTGGCGGGCCGTGTCGGCTGCGGCCTGGGGCAACCTGTGGAACACCCGCACGCGGGGTGCCTCGACCATCACCATGCAACTGGCCGGCCTGCTGGACGACAGCCTGCGGCGCGGCGGCGGACGGGGCATGTTGCAGAAGATCGGGCAGGCGGCGACCGCCGAACAGCTGGAGCACAGCTGGCGCAAGGACCAGATCCTGGAGGCCTACCTCAATACCGTGCCCTTCCGGGGCGAGATCGTCGGCATCGACGCCCTGTCCCGCACCCTGTTCGGCAAGGCACCGCAAGGGCTCGACGAACGTGAATCCGCACTGGCTGCGGCCCTGGTGCGCTCACCCAACGCCGGCCGCGCGGCGGTAGCCCGGCGCGCCTGCGACGTGATGCAGCAGTCCTCGCCCGGCAGCAAGCCGGATTGCATCGCGCTGGACATGTTCGCCGAGGGCGCGCTGAAACAAAAGGCATTCGCGGCCGAAGACGGCATCGCGCCGCACCTCGCCCGCCAGGCGCTGCGCCAGGCAGGCGCGGACGCCGGCCCGGTGGTGCGCACCACGGTGTCGGCGCCGCTGCAGCGTTTTGCCCGCCAGACCCTCCTGCAGCAATTGCGCGAGCTGAAAGGTCGCAACGTGGAAGACGGCGCGGTGGTGGTGCTGGACAACCGCAGCGGGGAGGTTCTGGCCTGGGTGGGTTCGTCGGGCGAGCTCAGTCAGGCGGCCGAGGTGGACGGCGTGCTGGCGCGTCGACAGGCCGGTTCCACCCTCAAGCCCTTTCTGTATGGCGAGGCGATTGCCGAACGCCGGCTGACCGCCGCATCGCTGGTGCTCGATTCGCCCGAGCAGATCCCGACCGCCGGCGGCCTTTACATACCGCAGAACTACGACCGGCGTTTCAAGGGCCATGTGTCGGTGCGCACCGCGCTGGCGGCATCGCTCAACGTGCCGGCGGTGCGCACGCTGGTCATGGTCTCGCCGGACGCCTTCTTCAACCAGCTGCACGCGGCCGGCCTGGAGCTGCGCGAGTCCGGCGGCTATTACGGGTACAGCCTGGCGCTGGGCAGCGCCGAGGTGTCGCTGCTGCAACTGACCAACGCCTATCGCACGCTGGCCAACGGCGGCCTGGCATCGCCCACACACATGCTGGCGGGGCAGGGCGCGTCGACGCCGACGCCGGTCCGTGCGATGGACGCCGGTGCGGCCTTCATCGTGGGCGACATGCTGTCCGACCGCAACGCCCGTGCCCGCACCTTCGGCACCGACAGCCTGCTGGCCACCCGCTTCTGGACGGCGGTGAAGACCGGCACCAGCAAGGACATGCGAGACAACTGGGCGGTCGGCTGGTCGCAGCGCTACACGGTCGGTGTCTGGGTCGGCAATGCGGGCGGCGGCGCGATGTGGGATGTCAGCGGTGTTTCGGGCGCCGCACCGATCTGGGCTGCGGTGATGAACTACCTGCACCGCTCACGGCCCGGTCGTCCGCCGCAGCCGCCGGCCGGCCTGGTGCAGCAGGCGGTGCATTTCGGACCGGGACTGGAGGCCGACCGTTCCGAATGGTTCCTGGCCGGAACCCAGCAGAAGGTGTTCGCGCTTGCCGACGACGGTGCCAGCGCGAAGGACGCCACGCCCCGCATCTTGTCGCCGACGGCCGGCACCATCGTCGCGCTGGACCCGGACATTCCGCCCGCCCACCAGCGGCTCAGCCTCCAGGCCACGGGCGAAGATACGCTGCAGTGGCGCATCGACGGCAAGCCGCTGGGCCGCGGTGCCAGGCAGCAGTGGCTGCCCTGGCCCGGTCGGCACCGGATCAGTGTGGCAGACCGAACCGGCCGCGAAATGGATGCGGTCCAGGTAGAGGTGCGGGGAGCCGGCGTAAGGCCCTGAAACCACGGCGGGATGGTCGCGCGAACATTGCTCCACCTGAAAGCGCTGGTATTCACGGTGTGCAGGTGTTGCGACCTTATTAAGATGCGCTCATGGTTGCGCCCCCGCGCGGCCCTGGCTGCCTATGTTTTCGTCTCTTCGACGTACCTTCGCGTTGCTGGCCCTGGTGCCCATCATTTCCATTGCCGCGCTGTTCGGCATGGTGGTCCTCGACGGTCGCCACGACGTCACGCAGAACATGCGCCACGCCAACGGCAACCTGGCCAACACGGTCGAGGAAAACATCCGCCGCACCCTCGATTTCTATGACCGTTCGATGCTGGGCGTGCGTGAGGCGGTGTCCAGCCCGGAGGTGATGGCGCTGCCCGACGCCATCCGCCAGCGCGTGGTTTTCGACAAGGCGGTAGAAGGCAGCGGCATCTCGACAGTGACGGTGGCCGACAGCAACGGCACGGTCATCCTCAGCACCAACCGGTCACTGGTCGATCGGGCGGTTTCGCTGGCTGACCGGCCTTATTTCATCCACCACCGCGACAATCTCGACCCCGGCCTGTTCATCAGCCCGCCGCTGCCATCGAAGCTCGACAACCAGTCGGTGGTGATACTGACCCGGCGCATCGACCGATCCGACCACAGCTTCGGCGGAGTGGTGACGCTCGCATTGAAAGTCAGCAGCCTCGAAACACTGTTCAACGCGGTGAACCTGGGCGAGGGCGGCCGCATTACCCTGCTGCGCGACGACGGGGCGGTGCTCAGCCGTTATCCGCCGGACCAGGCGACGCCGGGACAGTCCTTGCGCGGGACCGAGATCTTCAGGCGTTTCCTGGAAGGCGAGAACAATTTCGAGAGCCCGTCCGGCGTCGACGGTGTCAATCGTTACTACGTCATGAAGCGCTTCGTTCGTTATCCGCTGGTGATCACCGTGGCCCAGGCCACCGACACGGCCTACGCCGGCTGGCGGCAGCGCACCATCGGCCAGGGCCTCATCACGCTGACCCTGATGGTCGGCTGCGTTGCGCTGGCATGGCTGCTCATCCGTGAGCTGGAAACCCGGCAGGCCACCGCCTACCGTCTGCGCAACGCCGAGCGTGACCTGCGCACCATCCTCGACGGCCTGCCGTCCATGGTGGCGTATTGGGACAAGCACCTGATGATCCGGTTCGCCAACAGCCGCTACATGACCACGCTGGGTGTCAATACCAATGCCGAGGGTGAGCCGGTCGGCGGACTGATCGAGGGGCAGCGGCTGGTCGGATCCAGCGAGGCGCGTTTCTACCAGGCGCTGGCCGGTGAACGGCAGGAGTTCGAAACGCCGGTCAACGACGGCGATGGCCGGCGCCGCCACATGATGGTGAGCTTCGTGCCGGATATCGACGAGGGCGTGGTGCAGGGCGTCTTCGTGCAGGCCACCGACATCACCGACCGCAAGACCGCCGAAGACCTGTTGTTCGAGGAAAAGGAACGTATCCGCGTCACCCTGGCATCCATCGGCGATGCGGTCATCAGCACCGATGGCGAAGGGCGTGTCACCTACCTCAACCCGGTCGCCGAGGCGATGAGCGGCTTCGAGCCGGCCGAGGCCATCGGCCGCGACGTAGCCGAGGTGATCCCGCTCTATGACGGCGAGAGCCAGCAGCCCATCCGCAATCCCGTGGCCGAGGTGCTGGAAGAAAACCATATCGTCCGGCCATCGCCCAGCGCAAGCCTGGTCAACCGGCGTCAACTGCGTTTCGACATCGAGGACACCGCGGCCCCCATCCGCGACCGCGAAGGCCGCACAGTCGGCGCGGTGATGGTGCTTCGCGACGTCACCGCCGCCCGCGCCATGATGCTGCGCCTGTCGCATCTGGCCCAATACGACGCCCTGACCAGCCTGCCCAACCGGGTGCTGCTGTTCGACCGGGCGCAGCAGGCGCTGTCGCGTGCCGCCCGCGAACGCGGGCGGCTTGTGTTGATGTACCTGGACCTGGACGGGTTCAAGGACATCAACGATTCGCTGGGACACGACGCCGGCGATGCGGTGCTGGTCGAATTCGCCCAGCGCATGGGCCAGGCGCTGCGGGCGTCGGACACGCTGTCGCGCCAGGGAGGCGATGAATTCGTGGTACTGGCACCGACGGTGCACACCCGCGCCGCGGCGCAATTGCTGGCCGCCAAGCTGGTCGAGCTGGCGGCGCGGCCTTTCCGCATCGGCGAACACTTGCTGCACGTCACCGCCAGCCTGGGCGTGGCCATGTATCCGGACGACGGCGACACCTTCGACATGCTGGCTCGCCATGCCGACGCCGCCATGTACAGCGCCAAGCGCGCGGGCAAGAACCGTTTCCATTTCTATGACGGCCAGATCGGCGAGCATGCCGACAAACAGCTGGCGGGACACCGTGTGGCACCTTCTGCCGCGCGGCCGGATCCGTCACCACACGCGCCTGAATAGTTTTGCGCCGGCCGGAAATTTCTTCAGGCCACGCCGGCCGCGCCGCGGCTACCATGCCGGGCGAGTCCATTCCACCAGACACTGACCGCATGACCGACCTCAGCAAGATCACCCACGTTGAAGTGCTCCAGCGCGTGGCCCGTCGGCGTGTGCCGAAGATGTTCTACGACTATGCCGACTCCGGCTCGTGGACCGAGGGCACCTACCGCGCCAACGAAAGCGATTTCCAGAAGATATTGCTGCGCCAGCGGGTCGCGGTGAACATGGAAAACCGCAGCACCCGCAGCACCATGATCGGCCAGCCGGTCGCCATGCCGGTGGCCATCGCACCGACCGGCCTGACCGGCATGCAGCATGCCGATGGCGAAATCCTGGCGGCACGTGCGGCCAAGGCCTTCGGCATTCCGTTCACCCTTTCGACCATGAGCATCTGTTCGCTGGAAGACGTGGCCGAAGCCACCGACCGCCATCCGTTCTGGTTCCAGCTGTATGTGATGCGCGACCGCGGATTCATTGAACGCCTGATCGACCGTGCCAAGGCGGCCAACGTCAGTGCGCTGCAACTGACGGTCGACCTCCAGATCCTGGGGCAACGCCACAAGGACATCGTCAACGGCCTGAGTGCGCCGCCCAAACCCACGCTGCGCAACCTGCTCGACCTGGCCACGAAACCCCGTTGGTGCTGGAACATGCTGCAGACCCCGCGCCGCACCTTCCGCAACATCGCGGGCCACGTGGACGGCGTCACAGACCTGTCGAAGCTGTCGGCGTGGACGTCGCAGCAGTTCGACCCGCAACTCAACTGGGGCGACGTCGAATGGATCAAGCGCCGCTGGGGCGGCAAGCTGATCATCAAGGGCATCATGGATGCGGAAGACGCGCGCCATGCGGTCGACAGCGGCGCCGATGCGCTCATCGTGTCCAACCACGGCGGGCGGCAACTGGACGGGGCTCCTTCGTCGATTTCTGCGCTGCCTGGCATCGTCGATGCGGTCGGCAAGGAGATGGAGGTGTGGATGGACGGCGGCGTGCGCAGCGGTCAGGACGTGCTGAAGGCGCGAGCCCTCGGCGCGCAGGGTGTGCTGATCGGCCGGGCCTTTCTTTACGGCCTGGGTGCCTACGGCCAGGCCGGCGTCGCACGCGCGCTGGAGATCATCCACCGCGAGCTCGACCTCAGCATGGCCTTCTGCGGCAGGACCGACATCGAGAAGGTCGATTCCTCGATATTGCTGAACGGACGACGCGACTGGTTCTGACGAAAGTGCTGGATCCGCTGGCTAGGCACTCATCAGCTCGCCGACCGGCTTGAGGTCTTCCACCCGGTCGCAGATGGCCTTGATGACCATCATCACCGGAATGCCCAGCAGCAGGCCCCAGACGCCCCACAGCCAGCCCCATACCAGCACGCTGGCAAACACCACCACCGGGTTCATGCTGCTGGCACGGCTGGTGAGCCAGGGTGTCAGCAACTGGCCGACGACAATGTGGATCAGCACGGATGCGCCGCCCACCGTCAGCGCCATGTTGGGTGTGCCGAATTGCAGGAAGGCGACCAGCGCCGAGCCGCCGGTCACCACCGTCGAGCCCACATAGGGCACCAGGTTCAGCACCGCGGCAGCGATGCCCCAGACCGGCGCGTATTCGAGCCCCAGCGCCCAGTACACCAGCCAGGTCGCCACGCCTACCAGCAGGCTCATCAGCAACTGCACCAGCAGGTAACGCTGGATCTGCCCGGTGATCTCGTCCAGCACTTCCACCGTGATCTTCTTGCGGGTAAGGCTGGGTCCGGTGATCTTCACCAGCTTGCGCCGGAAGGTGTCTCCTGCACACAAGGCGAAGAAGGTCAGGAACAGCACCACCGTCATCTGGCCGGCCAAGCCCGCCAGGCCGACGGTGCCGGTCCACAGGTAGTCACGGATGTTGAAGGGTGCACGCTCCACGATCACGCGGGTGATGCCGCGCGTCGGCAGCGCCGGGCGCTGCGTCGCCTGTTCGAGCTGGGCGGCCGCAGCCTGCACCGTGTCGAGTGTGCTTGGGCCGGCGGCGGGGTCGGCCATGGTGTCGCGCAGCTTGCGGGCAGCGACCGGCAGCGAATCGACCAGATCGGCCGCATCGTCGCTCAGCCAGTAGGCCGTGCCGACGATACCGCCGATGATGGATAGCAGCAGCACGGCGGCGCTCAGGGCGCGCGGCACCTTGAAACGTGTCAGCCCCTCGACGATGGGCGAAAGCGCATAGGTCACCAGCAGCGCCAGCAGCAGGGGAATCAATACGGCGGCAGCCCAGCGCAGGGCGAGCAGGCTGGCCAGCGATGCCAGCACCACCAGGGCGATGCTGCGCACGTTGACAGGGGTCTGGATCAGGATACGCGGTGCGTCGGGGTCGCCGTCGGCGGGCGGTGGCAGGCGCAGGGCGATGGTCTCTGCGCCGCGGATCGGTACCGCGCCGGGCGGTACGTCGACCGGCTCGACGGCGGGGAGGGCTTCAACAGGATGGGCAGGCGGTGGCATCGGCGAAATTCTGATGCTCCGCATGGTGTCTCCCTGTAGGCGGACACCGGCAACTCGCTCAGTTCAGCATCAGCGCGCCGGCGGCCTTGCTCTTGCCGGCACGGGCGGGCGGGTTGCACAGGCCGCAGTGGTAGTGGCGTGCGTTCTCGTAGGGCTCGGTGACGAACTTGCCATTGCACTTGGCGCACTGGGTCAGGGCCAGCATGTTGGCATCGACGAACTTCACCAGGCGCCAGGCGCGGGTGAAAGACAGCAGGGCTTCGATCTCGGCGGCTTCGACCTGCTCGGTGTACAGGCGGTAGGCCTTGGTCAGCACTTCGACGGAATCCAGGGATGCACCCTTTGACAGGTATTCGTAGATGTTGAGGAACAGCGACGAATGGACATTCTCTTGCCAGGTCAGGAACCAGTCGGTCGAGAAGGGCAACTGGCCCTTCGACGGCGACTTGCCGGCGATTTCCTTGTACAGGCGGATCAGGCGTTCGTACGACAGCGAGGTTTCCGATTCCAGGACCTGCATGCGGGCACCCATTCGGATCAGCGTGGCGGCACGTTCGATCTGGCGCGACTCGTTGAGGACGCTCTTGACGACGGGGGCGGTGGCTGCTGCGGCGGTGGCGGTCATGTGGGGCTCCTGGGTTCTGGACGGAAGGGGCGGTACGAAACGGAGTCGGCGGGTCAGAGGACTTCGGAGACCCGGCCTGCCATCAGAATGTTGGCGTGCAGGCGGTTGGTGGCTTCGTTGCCCACCTTGTTCGACGTGTGGTTGGTCAGCAGGCTCCAGACCATTTCGTCGTCGACACGGAATCGGCACAGCAGGGTGTTGCCCGATGCCAGCTTGAGGATCTGGGCTGCCGACAGGGTGGCCAGCAGGTCCGCGCTTTCTTCGTTCAGGCCGAGGCGGAAGACGGCTTCTGCCTTGTCCATACGCACCAGGTTCTGGGCAAGCATCAGATAGGTCAGGTTGGCTTCGCGGATCTCGGCAAGCATTTGTTCGCGGGTCATGTTGATTACCTTTGAAGGCCGGATTCGCAAGCTGCTTTGACAGGTTGTCCAGCGCTCGATCCGATGAAATGGATTGTGAAGATGGGCCAATAGAAAATTAAGTCGGGGAAGCGTCATCCGCGATGTCTGGTTTCTTGTCGTCCTTGTAGGAATTTGCCTTACAGGAGATGAAGCTCCTGTACCTGCTTCACGAAGGGGCGTCACCTGCTGTGATCGCCGGATAACCGCGGTTTTCGCCAGCCTTATCGTTTGTGGGGTTGTAGGACCGCACTGACCGTTTTCTTGAAGGATTCGAAGCCCGCCGCAGCGGATCGCGGACGAAAAAAATCCGGCCTGGGCCGGATGTTTTCCTGGATGCGGATCAGCGCAGATCGGGCAGGGGGCCGAGCGCCTTGCGGTACCACTCGTGGAAGTGCTGCATGCCGTCTTCCATCGGGCTCTGGTAGGGGCCGCGTTCGTCGTCGCCGCGTTTCAGCAGGGCGGCCCTGCCGGCGTCCATGCGCTCGGCGATTTCGTCGTCTTCCACGCAGGTTTCCATGTAGGCGGCCTGCTGCGCCTCGACGAACTCGCGCTCGAAGGCGGCGATTTCTTCGGGATAGAAGAATTCGACCATGTTCATCGTTTTGGTAGGGCTGACCGGGTGCAGGGTCGACACCGTCAGCACGTGCGGGTACCACTCGACCATGATGTGCGGGTAGAGCGTCAGCCAGATGGCGCCGTATTTCGGCGGCACGCCCTTGCGCCAGTTGAGCAACTGTTCCTGCCAGCGCTGGTAGACCAGGCTGCCGGCCTTGCCGAGGCGGTTGGCCACGCCGACGGTCTGCACCGAATAGTCGTTGCCGAATTCCCAGCGCAGGTCTTCGCAGGTGACGAACGAACCCAGTCCGGGATGGAAGGGGCCGACGTGGTAGTCCTCGAGGTAGACCTCGATGAAAGTCTTCCAGTTGTAGTTGCATTCATGCAGCACGACCTTGTCGCGGACCATGCCGGTGAAGTCGAGATCGGCACGCGGGCCCAGTTGCGCCAGGTCGGAGGCGATGTCGCGGTCGCCTGCGTGGCCGGCTTCGAACAGCAGCCCGTTCCATTCCTGCAGCGGGTAGTTGTTGAGGTTGAGGCAGGGGTCTTCGGCGAAATGCGGCGCGCCCAGCAACTGGCCGTGGCGGTCGTAGGTCCAGCGGTGCAGCGGGCAGACGATGTTGCCGCCGGCGTGGCCGGGCGCGGTGGTGTTGAGCGAACCGCCACCCTGGAGCATGACGGCCTGACGGTGGCGGCACACGTTGGACACCAGTTCGACCCGGTTGTCCTGGGTGCGGATCAGGGCGCGCCCTTCTCCTTCTTGGGGAAGTGCGTAGTAGTCGCCCTTTTCGGGCACTGACAGGGTATGGCCGACGTAGCGTGGTCCTTGCTGGAACAGGCGTTGTTTCTCGCGCTGGAAAAGCGCTTCATCGAAATACGCGGCTACGGGAAGTTGGCTTGCGGCCTGCTGCAGTCGAAGACTTAAATCAGACATGGGTGACCTGACCTAAAGACTCCCCACAGGGAGAGATGACGAGGAGGAAAAACGCGCTGATAGGAAGCTGTAGGCGATGAGAACGCTGAGAGGCTCTTGATAGACGCGGAGATGAAAACGCCGGCACCAGGGCCGGCGTTCAAGGCCCGGATTGTAGCCGGGGGGGGCTGTCGCAAACGAAGGGCGGCGCTTTGTCCTTCAGCCGTTACCGGTGTTGGGCTGCGCCAGCCTAAAATCGGCGGTTTTTCCCCACAAAGCGACCGCTGCTGCAAATGCTCAAGGCGCCCACCGTTCCCGAGATGACATTCGACCTGCGCGGCTGGACCGCGAATTGCCTGGCGCTGATCGAGCCGGCCCTGGAGCGCTGGCTGACCGAGGGCATCGCGCCTTCGCTCGAATCGCTGAACGAACCCATGCGTCATGCGGTGCTGGACGGCGGCAAGCGGCTGCGTCCGCTGCTGGCGCTGGCGGCGCGGGCCGCAGTGGCTTCGCACGACACCGACCCGGCCGCCTCCACGTCCCTGGATGCCGCCGCCCTGCGCGCCGGCTGCGCGGTCGAACTGATCCATGCCTACTCGCTGGTACACGACGACATGCCCTGCATGGACAACGACGTTCTGCGACGCGGCAAACCCACGGTGCATGTGAAGTTCGGCGAAGCCGGCGCCCTGCTTGCGGGCGACGCGCTGCAGGCCCTGGCTTTCGAATGGATCACGCCGTCGGATGATTCGATCGCCCTCGCGCTGCAGGCGCGGCTGTGCGCCCGGCTCTCCCGGGCCGCCGGACGCAGCGGCATGGCCGGCGGCCAGGCGATCGACCTGGCCAGCGTCGGCCTGGCGCTGGACGAATCGGCCCTGCGGCACATGCACAGCCTGAAGACCGGTGCCTTGCTGCAGGCCAGTGTGGCGATGGGTGCGGCCTGCGGAAACGCGTCGGCGCCTGCGCTGCGATCGCTCGAATCCTACGGCGCCGCGCTGGGCCTGGCTTTCCAGGTGGTGGACGACATCCTGGATGTCACCGCCGATTCGGCCACGCTGGGCAAGACCGCCGGCAAGGATGCTGCTTCGGACAAACCCACCTACGTGTCGCTGCTCGGCCTCGATGGCGCACGTGCACGCGCCCGCCAGCTGCACGGCGCCGCCATGGCCGCCCTGCAGCAGAGCGGGCTGCCGGATACACGTGCCCTGGCCGCCCTGGCCGGCCTGGTCATGGACCGCAGCTTCTAGGCCATCGCCCGCAAGACAAGAACAACAGGCAACCAGACACCATGTCCCTCGATACCCCCGAATCCGGCGGCAACGCGCCGGCCACTTCACCCGCCGCCCCACCCGCTGGCCCGCCTGTCGCTTCGATCCTGTCGCGCATCGAGAGTCCGGCGGACCTGCGGGCCCTGCCGCGCGACCAGTTGCCGGCACTGGCCACCGAATTGCGCAGCTTCGTGCTGGAAAGCGTGGCGCGCACCGGCGGCCACCTGAGTTCCAACCTCGGCACGGTCGAACTGACGGTGGCGCTGCACTACGTCTTCGACACGCCGCGCGACCGCATCGTGTGGGACGTCGGCCACCAGACCTATCCGCACAAGATCCTCACCGGTCGCCGCGACCGCATGGATTCGCTGCGCCAGCAGGGTGGCCTGTCGGGTTTTCCGCAGCGTGCCGAAAGCGAATACGACACCTTCGGCACCGCCCATTCGTCCACCAGCATATCGGCGGCTCTGGGCATGGCGATGGCCGCCAAACAGAAGGGCGAGGACCGCCACGCCATCGCCGTCATCGGCGACGGCGCCATGACGGCCGGCATGGCCTTCGAGGCGATGAACAACGCGGGCGTGCTGGACGGCAGGCTGCTGGTGATCCTGAACGACAACGACATGTCGATCAGCCCGCCGGTGGGAGCCCTCAACCGCTACCTTGCGCAGCTGATGAGCGGCCGTTTCTATTCGGCTACCAAGAACGTCGGCAAGTCGGTGCTGCGTGCGGTGCCGCCGCTGTTCGAACTGGCCCGGCGTTTCGAGCAACATGCCAAGGGCATGGTCGTGCCTGCCACCCTGTTCGAGCAGTTCGGCTTCAACTACGTGGGGCCCATCGACGGCCACGACCTCGAATCGCTGATCCCCACGTTGGAGAACCTGCGCCAGTTGCCCGGTCCGCAGTTCCTGCATGTGGTCACCAAAAAGGGTCAGGGATACAAACTGGCGGAAGCCGACCCAGTGGCCTATCACGGGCCGGGCAAGTTCGACCCGGCCGTCGGGCTGGTCAAGTCGGCCACGCCGTCCAAACCCACCTTCACGCAGATCTTCGGCCAGTGGCTTTGTGACACCGCCGCGCAGGACACCCGGCTGGTCGGCATCACGCCGGCCATGCGCGAGGGTTCGGGCATGGTCGAGTTCGAGCGCCGTTTCCCCGACCGCTACTACGACGTCGGCATCGCCGAACAGCATGCGGTCACGTTCGCCGCCGGCATGGCCTGCGAAGGCCTGAAGCCGGTGGTCGCCATCTATTCGACCTTCCTGCAGCGCGGCTACGACCAACTGGTGCACGACGTCGCCTTGCAGAACCTGCCGGTGGTGTTCGCGCTGGACCGCGCCGGTCTGGTCGGCGCCGACGGTGCCACCCACGCCGGCGCTTACGACATTCCGTTCCTGCGCTGCATTCCCAACATGGCCGTCGCCTGCCCGGCCGACGAGCGCGAATGCCGCCAGTTGCTGACCACCGCCTATGCACAGAACCATCCGGTGGCCGTGCGTTACCCGCGCGGTGCCGGCGTGGGTGCGGTGCCGCTGGCGTCGCTCGAAGGACTGCCTTACGGCAAGGGCGAAATCCGCCGGCAGGGCAGCAGCGGTATCGCCATCCTGAGCTTCGGCACCATGCTGTATCCGGTCCTGGAAGTGGCTGAAACGCTGGACGCGACGGTGGTCAACATGCGTTGGGCCAAGCCGCTCGACACCGAGCTGCTGCTCCAGGTCGCCGCCGCCCACCAATCGCTGGTGACGGTGGAAGAGGGCGCCCTGATGGGCGGTGCCGGCAGCGCCGTCGCCGAAGCCCTGCAGGCGCATTGCGTGGTGCGGCCGGTGCTGCAGCTGGGGTTGCCAGACGTGTTCATCGAACACGGCGACCCGGCCCGGCTGCTGTCGCAGGCCGGCCTGGATGCGGCGGGCATCCAGGCGTCGATACAGCGGCGTTTCGGTGGCGGCGCCGGCATGCTTGCAGAAAGCTGAAGACGCGCCTCCAACCTGGGAAAACCCGACAGAGCCACGGTTACATCGATTCCTAGAATGCCTGCCGAGGCGTCAAGCGCAAGCGCCCGGCAAACACACTTGCGTCAACAGCAGGAGGCATTCATGGATCGTCGTTCAATCATCAAAAACGCTGGCATCGCCGGCGTTCTCGCAGCCGGCGTAGCCCCGGCGGTCCACGCTCAGGCGACCGTGCGCTGGCGCCTGGCATCGAGCTTCCCCAAGTCGCTCGACACCATCTACGGCGGTGCTGAAACCTTCGCCAAGAAGGTCGGCGAAATGACCGGCGGCAAGTTCCAGGTCAGCGTGCATGCGGCCGGCGAACTGATGCCCGCATTCGGTGTGGTCGACGGTGTGCAGCAAGGCTCCATCGAGGCCGCCCATACCGCCGGTTATTACTTCTTCGGCAAGAACGAAGCCTTCGCCATCGGCGCGGCGATTCCGTTCGGCATGAACTCCCGCCAGCTCACGTCGTGGATGTTCGAAGGAAACGGCCTCAAGCTGACCCGGGAGTTCTATGCCAAGTACAACGCGGTCAACTTCCCCTGCGGCAATACCGGCGCCCAGATGGGCGGCTGGTTCCGCAAGGAAATCAAGACGCCTGAAGACATCAAGGGCCTGAAGTTCCGCATCGGCGGCTTTGCCGGCCGTGTCATCGAGAAGATGGGCGGCGTACCGCAGAACATCCCCGGCGGCGAGATCTATCAGTCGCTCGAAAAAGGCACCATCGACGCCGCCGAATGGATCGGCCCTTACGACGACCAGAAGCTCGGCTTCAACAAGGTCGCCCCTTACTACTACTACCCCGGCTGGTGGGAAGGTGCGTTGCAGCTCGACCTGCTGGTCAACCAGAAGGCATACGACGCGCTGACGCCCGAATACAAGGCCATCGTCGAATCGGCCGCATCCGAAGCCCACGTGGTGATGCAGGCCCGCTACGACGCTCGCAATCCGACGGCGCTGAAGCAGCTGGTGGGCGCCAAGACCAAGGTACTTGCCTTTCCCAAGACCGTGCTGGACGCTTCGTTCAAGACCGCCATGGAGGTCTACGCCGGCCTCGACAACAGCAATCCGGACTGGAAGAAGATCTACGCCGACTACCGCACCTTCCAGAAGGACCAGCTGCTGTGGTCGCGTTTTGCCGAAGCGCGTTTCGACAGCTACATGCAGGGCGTGCAGCTGTAAGTCGGAGATCGCTGACCGTTGCCGTGGATGGGTGCGCGGGGGCCCACCGATGCTGGGTGATATGTGCGCCAGGCGGCCGCTGCGGGTGTTTCGCGCCGGCCTTCCGGCAGCGGCGGCGGTTTGCCCAGGCGCACCAAACGTGCGCTGAGGAGGCCTTCGTCCAGCTTCTGCGGCGGTGGTGCAGGGCAGCAGACGTGGGCGTGATTGGCGAGGTCGAGCAGCCGCTCGGACACCGGCTCCAGGCCGCTGCTGCCGTTGGCGGCTCCGGAGATGGCGTAGATGGCGGCCCGCAGGTTTCATGCAAAACCGGAAGGCAGAAGAAGGCGCGTCTGCAAACGGGGCTCGGACGGGGAGACTACAGCCGACCCGCGCGACTCTGGCTCCAGGCTACATTTCGAGCATGGCTTATGAACTTCATTACTGGCCGACCATTCAGGGTCGTGGCGAATTTGTGCGACTGGCGCTGGAAGCTGCCGGCGTTCCGTATGTAGACGTGGCACGTGGTGCCAACGGCGAAGGACTGGCCACCAGCCAGAAGCTGATGGCTGACCGCAAGCAGATCCATCCACCCTTCGCCATGCCTTACATCAGGGACGGCGAGCTGCTGGTCGGCCAGACGGCCGCCATCCTGCAGTACCTGGCGCCCGAGTTGAAGCTGGTGGCACGCAGCGAGCAATCGCGTGTGTGGACCCACCAGATCCAGCTGACCATCGCCGACATGGTGGTGGAAGCCCACGACACCCACCATCCGGTCGGCATCGGCGCCTATTACGAAGACCAGAAACCCGAGGCGCTGCGCCGTGCCACCGAGTTCTGCCGCGACCGGCTGCCCAAGTTCATCCAGTGGTTCGAGGTCATCATCGCCCGCAACCCGGCCGGCCAGCGGCATCTGGTGGCCGGCAAGCTCAGCTACGCCGACCTGTCGTTGTTCCAGCTGGTCGAAGGGCTGAAGTACGCATTTCCGAAGGCGACCGCCAGCGCGCTTGCCAAGGCCCCCCACGTGGTCCGCCTGCGCGACCGCGTAGCCAGCCTGCCCAAGGTGGCGGCCTACCTGCGCAGCGAACGCCGCATCGATTTCAATGAGCAGGGAATCTTTCGCTGCTATCCCGAACTGGACATCGGCTGAACGCGGTCTCGGGCGGCCAGGCATCGAGCCGCGCCAGCAGTTCGCCGGTGGATAGCACCGCGGCACAGCGGCGCGCGGCGTAGACCAGTGCCATGCGGTGGTCGGCCTCCGAAAAATCGGCCATGGCGTCGGCGACCAGGAAAGGCTGCACATCGTGCATGAATGCGTCCAGTGCGGTCGTCAGGCAGCCGATGTGGGCGTAGAGCCCGCAGACGATGAGTTGGTCACGGCCCTGGCGCCGCAATTCGTGCAACAGGCTGGAGCCGTGGAAGGCGCTGTAGCGGCGTTTGTGGATCAGCGTGTCGCCCGGCTCGGGTGACAGGGCTGCCACGATGTCGGCGCCCGCCGGTGGCGCCGCGCTCAGGCCCTGGCCCCAGAAATGCCCCAGCAGGCCGCGTTCGCATGGCGCCTGCGTGCCCGGTTGCACCGCATAGATGACCGGAACGCCCAGCAGCCGGCATCGACCCGCCAGCCGTGCGATATGCCTCAGCATGCCTGGCAGTGGTTTCTGGTCGGGTTGGAAAAAATCCACGAAATACTGCTGCATGTCGCAGATGAGCAGGGCGCAACGTCCGGGCTCCGGATGCCAGGGCACCCGGTTGGCCGGCAGATACGCCGCATCCGGCAAGGCATAGGGATGAATTGCGGGAATGCTCATTTGATGGCCATCAGAAACAGGGTGCGGGCGCCGTCGTGCCGGTAGCTGATGCGCGAGAAACCGACCACACGCAGCCACCGCATGTATTGGCTGACTGCGTAGAGGCGGCTGGCGCCGGTGACGAACAATGTGAACGCCGGCAGGCACCATGAAGACTCCTTCATCGGCTGCCTCTCTTCATCGCAGGCGTGGCCATAGATGAACAGCTTGCCGCCGCGCGGCAGTGAATCGAAAGCCTTCTTCAGTAGGAACAGGATCTGTTCGGAAGAAAAAAGCTCAAGCACATGGACGAACTGCGCCGCTGCAAAACCCGAGGGCAGCGGGTCGTAAAAGAAATCGCCCGGATGCACACCGAGGTCGGCGGACTGTCCTTGCTCGTAGAACCAGTCGAGCGCACGATTGCAGACCGGTACGAGATCGAAAACGGTTGCCTTGAGCCGTGGCTGCCGCTGCTTCAGCAGACTTGCCACTTCGCCCGCGCCGCCGCCGATGTCGAGCAGCTGATCGATGAAACCGAATTCGGGCGCATTGAAATAGATCGGCCGATGGTGCTGATGGGTCGGCGGCACCGAAAAGAAAATGTCGGTCGGGCAGGCGTCAGTGAACGCGTGGCCAGCGGGTTCAGCCTGGATGGCGGGAAGGCCGGCGGCGTGTTGTTTGATCCTGTTTGCATTCGCCATGTTTTATCTGCACATCGGTGCATCCGTTCGGAGCCATTCGGTTCGCCGGTTCACTGTGGAAAATGTCGGCTGCAGAGCGATTCATAATCCATTCGCGCAAAAATGTGGCAAGGAAAATAATCTCATTTCTGGCGTGGTCGAGAACGAATGTTACCTAAAACAGGCGTGGTGTAAGTTGTGTGTAATTCTCCTTTAATGCGGGTCAAAACCAATCGTTACTGGAGCGTCGTCCATTGGGCGCTGACCAGATGCAAGCAGGTTGCAAGCCTCGCCGGGCTGACAGGGTCTGATCGGTACTTTTCTGTCAAAAATATCTGTAATGCAGATGGGATTATCTCAAGACCAGAAGTTGTTTCTCGCCAAGATGAAACGGGGGTTTATCCGCTTGGGTGGGTAATCCCCTGTTTCATTCCCAATATCAGTAGGTCTGCGTTGAAGATGGAACCTGGTTGGCAGATTTCCGGAAGCGTGCGGAGGTACTGTCGAGACCGTTGCGCAGCAACAGCAGGTCCAGCGCCACCGCCACGAACTGGGCACCCAGCGCCAAGCATTCGCGCGCACGGATTTCGTCGGTCATGAGGATGCCGGGCGCCTTGCCGCTGGCGCGGATGCGGCGGATGGCGTCGTCGATGGCCGCATCCACATCCGGGTGCCGTGGCTGGCCCGGGTAGCCCATGCTGGCCGACAGGTCCGACGGTCCGATGAAGATGCCGTCGATGCCGTCGATGGCGGCAATCGCCTCGATTTCATCCAGCGCCTCGCGGGTCTCGACCTGGACCAGCAGGCACAGTTCCTGGTCGGCGCGGGCGATGTAGTCGCTGGTGCGGCCGAAGTTGGATGCCCGGGTCGAGCCGCCCATGCCGCGGATGCCCTTGGGCGCATAACGCGTGGCGGCAACCGCCGCGCGGGCTTCGTCGGCGTTCTGGACGAAAGGCAGCAGCAGGTTCTGCGCGCCGATGTCGAGGTAACGCTTGATCAGCACCGGATCGTTCCAGGCCGGCCGCACCACGGCTGCGGTGGGCGGCGCGCCTTCTGCGGTTATCGCGGCGGCGGTGGCCTGTAACTGCTGGACCATCTGCGGCACATCGCTGGGCGTGTGTTCGGTGTCCAGCAGTACCCAGTCGAATCCGGCGCTGGCGACCAGTTCGGAAACGAAAGGCGACGGGATGGTCGACCACAGGCCGATCTGCTGCTGGCCGGCGGCCAGGGCGGCCTTGAAACGATTGACGGAAAGTTGCATGGTCTCTTTGCTTTTGCTTCAAAAGCACAAGCGTACCGCCGACTGCCGTCGATCGTCACTTCATCCCGGACACTCAGGCGTCGAAAGCCTCGATCTCGCCAGAAAGCGCAAGCCATCGTTCGTCCAGCGTGGCTGCTTCGTCGGCCAGCACCTTCAATTTTCGACCGGCATCCGCGATGTCGCCGGGCGGCAGCGACTGCGACAGGCGCGCTTCCAGCGCCGACCGGTCCTTCTCGATGGCCGCAATGCGGGCCTCGACGGTGGCCAGCTCTTTCTGCAGCGGCTTGAGCAACGCCGGATTGCGGCGCGGCGTTTCCCTGACCGGTGCCGGTGCGGGCGCCGGTGCGGCGACCTTGGCTGGTGCGCTGGCAGCCGCCTTGGCTTCCTCGCGCTGGCGCTTGGCCTCGTCCAGCAGATAACGCTGGTATTCGTCCAGGTCGCCGTCGAAGGGCTCGACCTTGCCGCGGCCGACCATCCAGAATTCCTCGCAGACCGCACGCAGCAGCGCCCGGTCGTGGCTGACCAGCATCAGCGTGCCTTCGAAGCCGTTCAGGGCCATGGCCAGGGCTTCGCGGGTGGCGAGGTCCAGGTGGTTGGTGGGCTCGTCCAGCAGCAGCAGGTTGGGGCGCTGCCAGACCATCATGGCCAGCACCAGCCGGGCTTTTTCGCCGCCGCTCATGGTGCCGACGGCTTGCATCACCATGTCGCCGCTGAAGTTGAAGGTGCCCAGGTAGCTGCGCAAATCCTGCTCGCGGGAGGGTTCCTTGGCATCGGAGCCGAGTTCGCGCGCCAGGCGGATCATGTGCACCAGCGGGTTGTCTTCCGGCCGCAGGACATCCAGTTCCTGCTGTGCGAAGTAGCCGATGCGCAGGCCCTTGCCTTCGGTGATGGTGCCGGCGACGGCGCCCAGGTCCTTGGCGACCGTCTTGATGAAGGTCGACTTGCCCTGGCCGTTGGCGCCGAGGATGCCGATGCGCTGGCCGGCCAGGACCGACTTGCTGACGTTCTTCAGGATGGTGGTCGGGGGTGCGCCTTCCTCGCCGGGGTAACCGAAGTCGGCATTGCTGATCGACAGCATCGGGTTGGGAATGTTGCCCGGCGTGCGGAACTCGAAGGTGAAGTCGGCATCGGCCAGCACCGGCGCGATCTTCTCCATGCGTTCGAGCGCCTTGACCCGGCTCTGCGCCTGTTTGGCCTTGCTGGCCTGCGCCTTGAAGCGGCTGATGAACTTCTGCAGGTGGGCGACCTTGTCCTGCTGCTTCGAGAAAGCGCTGGCCTGCAGTTCGAGCTGTTGTGCCCGCAGGGTTTCGAAGGCGCTGTAGTTGCCGCCGTAGCGGGTCAGGCGCGCGTGGTCGATGTGCACCGTGACGTTGGTCACCGCATCCAGGAATTCGCGGTCGTGGCTGATGACGACCATGGTGCCGGCGTAGGTCTTGAGCCAGCCTTCGAGCCACACCAGCGCGTCCAGGTCCAGGTGGTTGGTGGGTTCGTCCAGCAGCAGCAGGTCGGACGGGCACATCAGCGCACGGGCCAGCTGGAGGCGCATGCGCCAGCCGCCGGAAAAACTGTTGACCGGCTGCTGCAGCTGGTCGGTGCGGAAGCCAAGTCCGAGGATCAGCGCCTGCGCCCGCGATTCGGCGTCGTACACGCCGGCGTCGGCCAGGTCCGTATAGGCGTGGGCGATGGCCATGCCGTCTTCGGAGTCCTCGGCCACTTTCAGCGCGGCCTGCAGCGCGGCCAGCCTGGTGTCGCCTTCCAGCACGAAGGCCGTGGCGGATTCGTCGGTTTCGGGCATGTTCTGCGCGACCTGCGCCATCTGCCAATGGCCGGGCATCTGCAGGTCGCCGCCGTCTTCGTGCAGCGTGCCGTTGAGCAGTGCGAACAGGGTCGACTTGCCGGCGCCGTTGCGTCCGACCAGCCCCACTTTTTCGCCGGCCTGAAAGGTGGCCGAGGTTTTGTCGAGCAGGACTTTGGCGCCGCGGCGCAGGGTGATGTTGACTAGATTGATCATGTGGGGTCAGTGGCTGGAATCGCCGAAAAAGAAAGGCGAAACCAGCGTGGCGCGGTCCACCAGCAGCACCTGGTCGTCGCCGGAACTGGTGTCCAGCCAGGCGACGGGCAACTGTGGGAAGGCGGCCTCGAAGAAAGGTCGTTCATTGCCGATTTCGAGCACCAGGACCGCGTGTTCGGTCATGTGTGCGGGCGCCTCGGCAAACAGGCGGCGGATGAAGTCCATGCCGTCGTCGCCGCCAGCCAGCGCCAGCACCGGTTCTGCCTGGTATTCGGCGGGCAGCGCGGCCATGCTGGCGGTGTTGACGTAGGGCGGGTTGCAGACGATCAGGTCGTAGGGACCGGCCGTGGCCGAAAGGCCGTCCGACTCGATCAGCGTGATGCGGTCGGCCAGTGCGTGGCGGTCGACATTGATGCGGGCCACGGCCAGCGCATCGGCCGAGATGTCGGCGCCGTCTACCGTCACTTCGGGCCATGCCATGGCGCAGAGCACGGCCAGGCTGCCGTTGCCGGTGCAGAGATCCAGCACACGTTCGGTGTGGTCGCCGAGCCATTCGTCGAAACCGCCGTCGGCGATCAGTTCGGCGATGAAGCTGCGCGGCACGATCGAGCGTTCGTCGACGTAGAAGGGCACGCCCTGCAGCCACGCCTCGCGGGTCAGATAGGCGGCGGGCTTGCGGCTGGCGATGCGTTCGTGCAGCAGTTCGTCGATGGCCGCTGATTCGGCTTCGGTCACGTCGCGTTGCTCGACCTCGTCGAGCTCGTCCAGCGGCAGCCCCAGACGCCAAAGCACCAGCCAGGCGGCCTCGTCGAATGCGTTGGTGGTGCCGTGGCCGAAACCGACCTTGGCTTCTTCCAGCCGGCGTGCGGCGGCCTCGATGCAGGTGATGACTTTCACCGCGCCGCTCCCGACAGCGTCCGCTGCGCCAGGTTCTCCAGGGTGCGGCGATAGATGGCGGTCAGGGGCGCCAGTTCGGCGACGTCAATGTATTCGTCGATCTTGTGGATCATGGCGTTGGGCGGGCCGCATTCGATCACCTGCGGGCAGATGCGCGCGATGAAACGGCCGTCGCTGGTGCCGCCGGTGGTGGACAGTTCGGTCTCGATGCCGGTCTCGGCGCGGATGGCGTCACGTACCGCATTGACCAGCGCGCCCGGCGTGGTCAGGAAGGGCTGGCCGCTGATGGTCCAGACGATGTCGTATTCGAGGTCGTGGCGGTCGAGCACGGCCGCCACGCGGGTCTTCAGTCCGTCCGATGTGGATTCGGTGCAGAAGCGGAAATTGCAGTCGATCACCACCTCGCCCGGGATCACGTTGGTCGCGCCGGTGCCGCTGTGGATGTTGCTGATCTGCCAGGACGTCGGCGGGAAGAAATCGTTGCCCTTGTCCCATTCGATGGCGGCCAGTTCGGCCAGCGCCGGCAGGACCTGGTGGATCGGATTGCGTGCGAGTTGAGGATAGGCGATGTGGCCCTGGATGCCGCGCACCGTCAGCCTGGCGTTCATGCTGCCGCGCCGGCCGTTCTTGACCATGTCGCCTGTGCGCTGCACGGCAGTGGGTTCGCCCACGATGCACCAGTCCAGCTTCTCTCCGCGGTCCTGGAGCGCGCGGCAGACGGCGACGGTGCCGTCCACGGCCGGACCTTCCTCGTCGCTGGTCAGCAGCAGGGCGATGGCGATCGGCGATTCGGGCGTGGCGGCGATGAACTGCTCGACCGCCACGACGAATGCGGCGATGGACGACTTCATGTCCACCGCGCCGCGTCCGTACAGGCGGCCCTCGCGATGCGTCGGCACGAAGGGCGCCTGGCTCCAGCGCTCCAGCGGACCGGTCGGCACCACGTCCGTGTGGCCGGCGAACACCAGCACTGGCGCGTCGGGCGTGGCACCGGGGCGACGCGCCCACAGGTTGCTGACACGGAAGCTGTCCGGGCCGCTGTCCATGCGTTCGTTGACGAACCCGGAAGCCGCCAGCCGGCGTTCCAGGATTTCCAGGCAGCCGGCGTCGTCCGGCGTGACCGATGGGCGCGAAATCAGCTCTTCGGTGAGCAGCAGGGTAGGAGTCAAAGCTTGATATCCAGAACGATGTCGGTAAACGTCGGGCCGACCGGGTCGGCCTCGGCCTGCAGGCTGGCTTCGGTGGCGGCTCGGCGCGCCACGTCGAAGTCGTTGTCCAGCCGCCAGAGCAGGTTGGTCGGAGAGTCGGCCTGGCTCAGGCCTTCCTTGCGGCTGATGCGGCCTTCGTGGATGAGGCGCGCGATGTCCTGTTCGAAGGTCTGCGCGCCTTCGACCATGGATTTTTCCATCGCTTCCTGCACGCCCGAGAAGTCGCCGCGCTCGATGAGTTCGCTGATGACCGTGTTGTTCATCATCACTTCGACCGCCGGAATGCGGACGCCGGCGGTGGTGCGCAGCAGGCGCTGCGACACGATGGCCTTGAGCGCCGTCGCGAGGTCGCCCAGCATGGTCGGCCGCACTTCGGCGGGATAGAAACTCAGGATGCGGTTCAGCGTCTGGTAGCTGTTGTTGGCGTGCATGGTGGCCAGGCACAAATGGCCCGACTGCGCATAGGCCAGCGCCGCCGACATGGTTTCCCGGTCACGGATCTCGCCGATCAGGATGACGTCCGGCGCCTGGCGCAGCGCGTTCTTCAGGGCTATCTGCAGCGATGCGGTGTCGACCCCGATCTCGCGCTGGTTGACCACCGATTTCTTGCTGCGGAACAGGAACTCGATCGGCTCCTCGATGGTCAGGATGTGGCCGCCATGCCTTTCGTTACGGCTGTCGATCATCGACGCCAGCGTGGTGCTCTTGCCCGCGCCGGTCGAGCCGACCATCAGCAGCAGCCCGCGGCGTTCCATGATGAGTTCGCCCAGCACGGTCGGCACGTTGAGTGTTTCCAGGCGCGGAATCTCGCCGTGGATATGCCGTATCACCACCGCGAACGAGCCGCGCTGGCGCATGGCGCTGACCCGGAACCGGCCCACGTCCTTCATGGCGAAACCGACGTTGAGTTCGCCGACTTCCTCCAGCTCTTCGATGCGTACCGCGGGCAGCACTTCGGCCAGCAGGTTCTTGGGTGCGTCGTAGGGCAGCGGCTGGTTGTTGATGGCGATGCAGTCGCCGTTGATGCGCAGCGTGGCTGGCGCGTTGGCCGACAGGTACAGGTCGGATGCGTGTTTTTCCGCCATCAACCGCAGGATGCGTTCCATCATTGCCATGGCCGTGTCTTTCCTAACTGGACGGTTTCGGGTGGATTCAGGCCGCGCCGCGCACGAAGGCCACGATGCGTTCCGCCGCTTCCAGGCATTCGGCGGTTTCCGCGACCAGCGCCATGCGCACCCGGCCGCGGCCGGGGTTGAAGCCCCGTGCCTCGCGGGCCAGGTAGCTGCCAGGCAGCACGGTGACGTTCTGTTGTGCGTACAGCTCGCGGGCGAAGGCGGCGTCGTCGCCATCGAAACGCTCCGGGATGCCGGCCCACAGGTAGAAGGCGGCGTCGGGCAGGGCGACATCGAGCACCTGCGCCAGAACCGGTGTCACCTGTGCGAACTTGGCGCGGTATTGCGCCCGGTTCTCCCTGACGTGTTCTTCGTCGCCCCAAGCCGCGATGCTGGCGCTGGCCACCACCGGGCTCATGGCGCCGCCGTGGTAGGTGCGGTACAGCAAAAAGGGTTTGATCAGCGCTGCGTCCCCCGCCACGAAACCGCTGCGCAGGCCCGGCACGTTGCTGCGTTTGGACAGGCTGGTGAATGAGACGAGACGCGGGAAACCAGTGCGGCCCAGCCTCGCGGCGGCCTCGAGGCCGGACAGCGGAGGTTCGTCACGGAAATAGATTTCGCTGTAGCACTCATCGGAGGCGATCACGAAACCGTGGCGGTCCGACAGGGCGAACAGCTTCTCCCATTCAGCCAGCGGCATCACCGCACCGGTCGGGTTGCCGGGCGAACACACGAACACCAGCTGGGTGCGCGCCCAGACCTCATCCGGCACGCTGTCCCAGTCGACCGCGAAGTTGCGGGCCGGATCGCTCGGTGCGTAGTACGGCTCGGCGCCCGCCAGCAGCGCTGCGCCTTCGTAGATCTGATAGAACGGATTGGGGCAGACGACGACCGGCCGGTCGGCCGAAGCATCGACCACGGTCTGGGTGAAGGCGAACAGCGCCTCTCGTGAACCGTTGATCGGCAGCACCTGCGTTGCCGGGTCCAGCGAGAGCTCGTAGCGCGTCTTCAGCCAGCCGGTGAAAGATGCACGCAGGGCCGGGTCGCCAGCGGTCGGCGGGTAGCCCATCAGCCCGCCGGTGGGCGACAAAGCCGCATCGGCGAGCGCGCGCTGGATGAAGGGCGGGGTCGGGTGTTTGGGTTCGCCGATGCCCAGGCTGATGGCGCGCAGGCCGGCGGGTGGGGTGGCATCGGCGAAAAGTTGCCGCAGCCGCTCGAAGGGATAGGGCTGGAGGCGGGAAAGCAGGGGATTCATGGAGCCTGATTATCCGGGACATGCGGACACCCCCGCAGCGTATGGATACAGCCCCGGCCACCGGCCTCCACAGAATGGGTGGCTCACGCATTTTCACGGGAGCATGCATGCAGCGATTCAACAACAAGGTAGTGATCATCACCGGCGCGGGCTCGGGCATCGGCGAAGCCACCGCGCGACGGTTTTCGGAAGAGGGTGCAAGTGTGGTGCTCGCCGGCAGCACCGCAGCCAAGCTCGAGAAGGTGGCCGCCACGCTGCCGAAGGAACGCACGCTGGTGCAGGTGACCGACGTGGCCGAATTCGGCGACTGCAAACGCCTGGTCGAGGCCGCTGTCCACGCCTACGGCCGCCTCGACGTGCTGGTGGCCAACGCGGGCGTGTTCGCCGAAGGATCGGTGGTCGATGTCAGCCTGTCCGAATGGAAGAAGACGCTGGACACCAACGTCGGCGGCGTCTTCCATTGCGCACGTGCCGCCTTGCCGGAACTGCTGAAGACCAGGGGCAGCATCGTCAACACCGCATCGGTGTCCGGCCTGGGCGGGGATTGGGCCGCGGTTGCCTACAACGCTTCGAAGGGTGCCATCGTCAACCTGACCCGGTCGATGGCGCTGGACCACGGGCTGGCCGGCGTGCGGGTCAATGCGGTGTGTCCCAGTTTCACCCGCACGCCCATGACGGACGACATGCAGGAAGACAAGGCGCTGGTCTCCAGATTCGACGAGCGCATCGCCCTGGGCCGGCCCTGCGAGCCGCGCGAAGTAGCCGCGGCCATCGCTTTCCTGGCGAGCGACGACGCGAGTTTCATCACCGGAGTGAACCTGCCGGTGGATGGTGGGCTGACCGCTTCGAACGGCCAGCCGAAGATGGGCTGACAGTCTTTCTGCGCAGCGGCAGGCACGTTTGATGCATGCCTTCGGGCGATCGCATCGTCCCGCCGTCTGTAGCAAGATCGCCCCTGTTTTTCAGCCACTCGCAGCGAGCACGCCCATGCCTTTCCGTACCGGTCTCAAGAGTTTCGAATACGACCACCCCGATCACGGAGTCGCGGACTTCAAACGCGCCATTGCCAACAAGCTGATCTATGCGGTCGGCAAGGATCCGGCCGCGGCCAAACCCGAAGACTGGTTGCATGCGGTGCAACTCGCGGTGCGCGACCAGTTGGTCGAGCGTTGGATGGCGACCACCCGCGCCCAGTACGAACAGGACGTCAAGCGGGTGTATTACCTGTCGATGGAATTCCTGATCGGCCGCACTTTCACCAATGCGCTGTTGGCGCTCGAGATGCAGGACACCATGCGCCAGGCACTGGCCGATTTCGGTGTCGACCTGGACCAGCTGTCCGACCTGGAGCCCGACGCGGCGCTCGGTAACGGCGGCCTGGGCCGGCTGGCGGCCTGTTTCCTGGATTCGATGGCCACGCTGGCGGTACCCGGTTTCGGTTATGGCATCCGTTATGAATACGGCATGTTCAAGCAGGCCATCCGCGAGGGCCAGCAGGTCGAGACGCCCGATTATTGGCTGACCCACGGCTACCCCTGGGAATTCCAGCGGCCGGAAGTCGTGTGGCGGGTGCGATTCGGCGGCCGGGTGGAAGACCGCCAGGACTTCGGCAGTGCCAGCTGGGTCGACACACACGACGTTCTGGCCATGGCGTACGACAGCATCGTGCCCGGCTACGGCACAGAAGCCACCAACACGCTGCGCCTGTGGTCGGCCAAGGCAACGGAAGAGATCGACCTCGGCGCATTCAACCGCGGCAGTTACCGCGAGGCGGTCGAACGCAAGAACCTGTCCGAGAACGTGTCGCGGGTGCTCTACCCGGACGACTCCACCGAGTCGGGTCGCGAGTTGCGGCTCCACCAGGAATACTTCTTCTGTTCGGCCAGCTGCCAGGACCTGATCCACCGCTACCTGCGCACCCACGACAACTTCGACGCGCTGTCCGAGAAGATCAGCATCCACCTGAACGACACCCACCCGGTGCTGGCGGTGCCGGAGATGATGCGGCTGCTGCTGGACGAACATGGCCTGGACTGGGACACCGCATGGGGCAACTGCCAGCGCATCTTCAGCTACACCAACCACACGCTGATGCACGAGGCGCTGGAGACCTGGCCGGTGCACATGATGGGCCGGATCCTTCCGCGCCACCTGCAGATCATCTTCGACATGAACGCGAAGTTCCTCACCACGGTGGCCCACGAACACGGCCACGACACCGAGTTGATGCGCCGGCTGTCGCTGATCGACGAAGGTGGCGAACGCCGGGTGCGCATGGCCTATATCGCGGTGCTGGTCAGCCATTCGGTCAACGGTGTTTCGGCTCTTCATTCCGACCTGATGGTGCAGTCCATCTTCTCGGACTTCGCCCGGGTGTTCCCCGAACGTTTCAACAACAAGACCAACGGCGTGACGCCGCGCCGCTGGCTGGCGCAGGCCAACCCGCCGCTGGCCGCGCTGCTGGACCAGCGCATCGGCCGCGGCTGGCGCCGTGACCTGTCGCAGCTGGAAGCCCTCAAGCCGATGGCCACTCAACCGGCTTTCGCATCGGCCTTCGGCCGGACCAAACGCCAGAACAAACAGCGTCTGGCCGCCTGGGTGCAGAAACACATGGGGCTCGAACTGAACGTCGACGCGCTGTTCGACGTGCAGGTCAAACGCATCCACGAATACAAACGCCAATTGCTCAACCTTCTGCATGTCGTGGCGCGATACCAGCAGATCCTGGACGACCCCGAAGGCGACCATGTGCCGCGTGTGGTGGTGTTCGCCGGCAAGGCGGCATCGGCCTACGCGATGGCCAAGCTGGTGATCCGTCTCATCAACGACGTGGCGACCGTCGTCAACAACGACGAACGCCTGAGGGGCCGGCTGCAGGTGGTCTTCATGCCCAACTACAGCGTGAGCCTGGCCGAGATCATCATCCCAGCGGCAGATCTGTCGGAGCAGATTTCCACCGCCGGCACCGAGGCTTCGGGCACCGGCAACATGAAGCTGGCGCTCAACGGCGCGCTCACCATCGGCACGCTCGACGGCGCCAACGTCGAGATGAGCCAGAGCGTGGGCATGGACAACATCTTCATCTTCGGCAACACCACGCCGGAGGTCGAAGCCTTGCGCACCGCGGGTTACCAGCCGCGCACCCTCTACAACGGCAACCCGGTTCTGAAGCGGGTGCTGGACGCCATCCGCGACGGGGTTTTCTCGCCGGACGAGCCGTCGCGTTACCAGCAGATCTTCGACACCCTGGTGGAATGGGGCGACAAGTACCTGCTGCTGGCCGACTTCGGCGCCTATGTCGAAGCGCAGGACAGGGTCGATGCCCTCTATCGCGAACCCGAGGCCTGGATCCGCAAGGCCATCCTCAACGTGGCTGGCATGGGGCCGTTTTCTTCCGACCGGACCATCGCGCAGTACACCGACGAGATCTGGCACAGCAAACCGGTGATGCTGAAAGGCAGACCCGCGGCTTGAATCCGGCGCGTCTGGCGTGCCTTGCGCGCCGATGTCCCACATCCGAAACACGAAGTGCTGCGTAAGCTACCGGTAGATACAGTTAACCGGGAGCGAGCGGATGGGTTTCATCGCCGATTTGGGCATTCGTTGGACTGAGCAGGGCAAGCTGCCCGATTCGGTGGTCCGTGCCGGCATTCGCCGATTGCTGGGCGAACGTCTCCAAGAGATCGAGGTCGGCGACGCTGAAAAGGCGGCTGAGCGCGCTACGGCCTTCTTCGACGAAGTGCGTCGCGCGCCACTGGCGCTGGTGCCTGAAAAGGCCAACGAACAGCATTACGAGGTGCCCGCCGCCTTCTTCGGTGCCGTCCTCGGGCCCAACCGAAAATACAGCGGATGCTGGTGGCCGCAAGGCGTGATGTCGTTGGAGCAGGCCGAGGGTGTCGCACTCGAGGCCACCTGCGACAGAGCCGGATTGGCACACGGCCAGCGCATTCTCGAACTGGGTTGCGGCTGGGGTTCGCTCACCCTCTGGATGGCAGAGAAGTATCCGGGTTCGCTGATCACCGCAGTGTCGAATTCGGCGTCTCAGCGTGCGTATATCGAGAGCGAGGTGCAGAAGCGCGGCCTGTGCAACGTCACCGTGCTGACCCGCGACATGAATGTGTTCGATACCGAACAGCGATACGACCGCATCGTGTCGGTCGAGATGTTCGAACACATGCGCAACTGGCCCGAACTGTTCGGCCGGGTGGCGCGTTGGCTGGTGCCGGGAGGGCGGTTCTTCATGCATGTTTTCGCCCACCGCTCGGTGCCTTACGCCTTCGTCGAAAAGGACGAGACGGACTGGATGAGCCGCTATTTTTTCTCGGGCGGAATGATGCCCAGCGACGACATGGCAGCCCAGTTCCAGGACGACCTGCAGCTGGTGCGCCGCTGGCGCTGGGACGGCACCCATTACGAACGGACATCCAATGCCTGGCTGGCCAACATGGACGCCGCGCGTGATGAGCTGACGCCGGTCCTGCAGGCTGCGTATGGCGACGATGCCGAATTGTGGCGGCAGCGCTGGCGCGTGTTCTTCATGGCGGTGGCCGAACTGTTCGGTTATGACCGCGGGCAGCAATGGTGGGTGTCGCACTACCTCTTCGAAAAACGCGCCAGCGACGGGCACAACCCATGAGCGGTTTTCAGATCGCCCTCTGGGGTCTGGCGGCAGCGGCGCTGTTGTCATTCCTGACCTGGCTGGCCAGCCTGGTGCGCAGCGATGTGAGCCTGGTCGACCGCAGCTGGGGCCCGATGATCGCCGCGCCGGGCGTGGTGTATGCGGCCTTGCTGCCCGACGCGATGCCACGCGCCGGCTGGGTGATTCCGCTGCTGCTCGCCTGGGCGATACGCCTGGCCTGGCATGTCACCCGCCGCAACTGGGGGCATGGGGAAGACCGGCGTTACCAGGCCATCCGAGCTCGCAACCAGCCTAACTTCGCCTTCAAGAGCCTGTATCTGGTCTTCGCCCTGCAGGCGGTGCTGGCGTGGGCGGTTGCGGCGCCCCTGTTCGCCGCTTTTTCGGAGCCCCGGCCTTTCGGCCTGATGGACTTGCTCGGCATTGCGCTGGCGGCTTTCGGAATCGTGTTCGAGTCGGTTTCGGACGCGCAACTCAGCCGGTTCCTGGCCGATCCCGCGCACAAGGGGCAGGTGATGGACAAGGGCTTGTGGCGGTATTCGCGCCATCCCAACTACTTCGGTGAATGCTGCACCTGGTGGGGCATCTTCCTGCTGGGCCTGGGGGGTGCGGGCTGGGGCGGCCTGTGGGCTCTGGTGTCGCCGATCGTCATGACGGTGCTGCTGCTGAAGGTGTCGGGCGTCTCGCTGCTGGAACACGACATCGGCGAACGCCGGCCCAAATACCGTGATTACATTGCGCGCACCAATGCTTTTTTCCCGGGTCCGGTACGTTCGTCGAAGGGGCGGTGATGAAGGCCGGCATTTTGGCCTTTTCGGTGGCGGCGGCATGCACGGCAACTGCTGCAGAGACGGTCCGCGAATGGGTTTTCGACGTGTCGCTGGATGGCAAGCCGATCGGCGAACATCGTTTCGCCGTCAGCACCCAGGGTGATCGCACGGCGGTTCGCAGCCGGGCACGCTTCGATGTGAAAGTGCTGGGTTTCACCGCCTACCGCTATCGCCACGAGGCAGACGAAGTCTGGCGCAACGGATGCCTGGAGAACGTGCGCGCCCGCACCGAAGACGACGGAACCGTCCTGAACGTGGATGCCGAGCCCGTCGACGGTGCCGGCCTGCGGGTGACCTCGTCGCGCGGGGTGGCCAGCTATCCGGGCTGCGTGATGGGTTTCGGTTACTGGAATCCGGCCATGTTGTCGCAGCCCCGGCTGCTCAATGTGCAGACTGGCGAATACGTCACGGTGGCGGTCTCGCCATTGGCCGACCAGCCGGTTCAGGCCCGCGGCGAAACCGTGCCTGCCAAACGCTGGAAACTGGCCGGCCCGGACAGCCCGCTGGAGCTTTGGTATGGCGCGGACGGGCAGTGGCTGGCGCTGGATTCGACGGTGACCGGCGGCCGCAAGCTGCGTTACCGCCTGCGCTGAGGGGCCTCGGACAGGCTTCGGCAAAGGCTTCAGAAAAGGTCGTGCGACTGCTGCAGGATTTCATCCGTGCGGGATCCCTGCAGCCCGCCAGGTTTTGTCGGACTTACAGCCGCTGCCAGGGCCGGTTGCACCGAGATGGCCGTGGCGGGCAGACCGCCCGGCACCTGCTGTCCCAGGAAGACCGGCCGCACGAACCGTTCGATCGTGCTCTGCGCCACCGGTCCGGTGGCAGGCAGGGCGGCGTCGCCACCGCTGCGCACCACCTGGCGGACCAGGTCCACGCCGACATTGCGCAGCCAGCACATCAGGCAGTTGATGAACAGGGTTTCGCTCGCGGTGAGTTTGGTCGGGCCGGGTGGGGCGTCCGCCGGCAGGTCTTGCAGCAGTGACCGGGTTTCGGACCGCTCCGCACCGTCACGCACCGCGCTGATCACCGCTGTGGCCAGCACTTTCAGGCAGCGCGCCAGCGGTGTCTTCACCACGGTGTCGAGCGCGGGCTGGACCGAATTCCAGTTGAGCAGCGCTGCGATGATCTTTTCCTGGTAGCGGATGCCGGTGCGGTTCTGCGGGTCAGGGTCTTCGACGCCGGCCAGGCGCTTCAGAACGCTTTCCATGAAGGTGGCCAGCACGTAGGGATGCGACACCGCACACACGCGCACCAGCGGATGATTCGAAAAAGCCAGCAGCATCATCTCGACGCTGTGGGCCATGCCGATCGTCACGGCGGCGATCAGTGCCGACTGGAGGTCCTGAACCATCTGCTGATCGCCGAGCTGCGTCGGGTCCTGGGTGCGGCCGGCGTGCCATTCGGCCAGGCGTCTGTGCAACATTGCCACATCGACCGACGAACCGGGGCCGGTATTCGAGTCGTCTACGGTGCACGCGGCGTAATACCGCATCACCACTCCCTCGCTCCAGCTGCCGGAGGCCGGAAGCCCGTCGAGGAGCGTCTGGCCTGTATCCATCGCATACATCGAGGCGTTGCGACGTCCGGTCTCGTCCGGGCGGGGCATGAAGGGCGTGGATGGCGCACCCTGGATGGCGGTGCTGGCAGGCTTGAGCATGGGAAGGCCTTCGTGGATGTGAGACGTTTGTCGGGAGTGACAGGCCAATCTAGCCAGTGCCCCCGTCACCCGACGGGACCAGGCGAAGCCATGCTCCCCGGTCCGAACCACGCCTGGCCCGGTATCATCGCAACCCCGTTCGCCTGCCTGCGCAGCGCTGTTTTCTCCCTCTGCCGTGCGCCTCAACTCCATCAAGCTTTCGGGCTTCAAGTCCTTTGCCGAACCCACCAACTTCCTGCTGCCCGGCCAGCTGGTGGGCGTGGTGGGGCCGAACGGTTGCGGCAAGTCCAACATCATGGATGCGGTGCGCTGGGTGCTGGGCGAATCCAAGGCCAGCGAACTGCGCGGCGAGTCGATGCAGGACGTGATCTTCAGCGGCACGACCACCCGAAAGCAGTCCAGCCGGGCCAGTGTCGAGCTCACCTTCTCGAACGAAGACCACCGCGCAGGCGGATCCTGGGCGCGTTTCCCAGAGATCGCCGTCAAACGCGTGCTGACCCGCGACGGAACCAGCAGCTATTTCATCAACAACCAGCCGGTGCGCCGCCGCGACGTGCAGGATGTGTTCCTGGGCACCGGCCTGGGCCCGCGTGCCTACGCCATCATCGGCCAGGGCACCATCAGCCGGATCATCGAGTCGCGGCCCGAAGAACTGCGGCTGTTCCTCGAAGAGGCGGCGGGAGTATCCAAATACAAGGAACGCCGCCGCGAGACCGAAAACCGGCTTTCCGACACGCGCGAGAACCTGACCCGCGTCGAAGACATCCTGCGCGAGCTGAACAGCAACCTCGAAAAGCTCGAAAAGCAGGCGGAGGTGGCCCAGCGCTACAACACCCTGAATGCCGACGTCACCCTGCGCCAGCATCAGCTGTGGTTTCTGAAACGCGCCGAAAGCGAGACCGAACAGGCGCGTATCCATGCCGACGCCCAGCAGGCGATGAACGATCTCGAATCCCGCGTGGCCGACCTGCGCCATGTCGAAGCCGACCTCGAAACCGTGCGGCAGGCGCATTACGCCGCCGGCGACCAGGTCAACCGTGCGCAGGGCTCGTTGTACGAAGCCAGCGCCGAGGTCGGCAAGCTCGAAGCCGAGATCCGTTTCGTCATCGAAGGCCGGCAACGGGTGCAGGCACGGCTGGTCGCACTGGCCGAACAGCTGGCCATGTGGAACACCCGGCGCGAAGACGCGACGGTCGAGCTCGAGAACCTGCTGGCGGAAGGCGAAACCGCCGATGAGCAGGCCGAATTGCTGGCCGCCCAGGTCGAAGAACAGGCGATGCGCCTGCCCGACCTGGAAGACGTGCTGCGCCAGTCGCAGCAGCGGGCCGGCGCGCAGCGCGGCGCAGTCACGCAGGTGCAGCAGCAGATCCAGGTGCTGGCTGCCGAGCAGCGCAGCATCGAAGAACAATCCCGTCAACTGGGTGGTCGCCGCGAACGGCTGGCCGCCGACCGCAATGCGCTGGCAGCACCCGACGAACAGCGGCTGGCCAATCTGCAGGAGCAACTGGCCGCCGCGGAAGAAAACGCATCCGAAGCCGAAGCCCGGCTGCAGGACCTGCAGGACAACCTGCCGCGCCTGGACGACGAACGCCGTGCCCGCCAGCAGCAGCTGAACGGCGAATCGGCGCGCCAGTCCGACCTGTCGGCGCGTGCCGAGGCGCTGCGGGCGTTGCAGGAAAAAGTCCGCACCGACGGCAAGTTGCAACCCTGGCTCGCGCGCCACGGTCTGGATGGCCTCGCCGCCTTGTGGACCCGGATACAGGTCACGCCCGGCTGGGAAAACGCGTTGGAAGCCGTGTTGCGCGAACGAATGGGCGCGCTGGAAGTTTCGCGACTCGAAACAGTGCGAGCCTTTGCTTCCGATGCACCGCCGGCCCGACTGGCTTTCTATAGCCCGCCGCTGGCCGGCCTGCCCGAACCGACGGCGACGCTGCCACGGCTGGCCGACCAGCTGCGTCTGTCGGACGCCGGCCAGCGGGCCCTGTTCGCCGACTGGCTGTCCGGCTGCTACACCGCCGACAGCCTGGACACCGCGCTGTCGTTGCGCAGCCAACTGGCCGCGGGCGAAAGCATTTTTGTGCAGGGCGGCCATGCCGTCACCGCCCACGGCGTGAGTTTCTACGCGCCCGATTCTCAGCAGGCCGGCCTGCTGGCAAGGGCCCAGGAAATCGAGAATCTGGACAAGCAGTTGCGCGCCCAGTCCTTCATCGCCGAAGAGGCGCGCGCAGCGTCTATCCGCGCGGAGGCCCAGTACACCGAAGCCAGCCAGAGCCTGGTGGCAGCCCGGCGCGACGCCACCGAAGGCCGGGGCAGGGCACATGAATTGCAGGTCGAAACCCTGCGCCTGTCGCAATTGGCAGAACAGACCCGGGCGCGGGCCGAGCAGATTTCCGGCGACCTGGCCGAAGTCGATGGTCAGCTGGACGAATTGCAGGAACGCCGGGTGATGGCCGAGGCGCGTTTCGAAGAACTCGACATGCAACTGGCCGATACGCAGGAACGCCACGCTGCGCTCGACGAAAAGGTGATCGAGGCCGAACGCCGTCTGACCGAAGCCCGTGAACAGCAGCGCAGCCTCGAACGTCGGGCGCAAGAGGCCGCTTTCGCCCGCCGCACCCTCGAATCACGGCGGGCCGAACTGGGTCGCGCCATCGACACCTCGGCCCAGCAGGCGACCGCGCTGGCCGACGAGGACTTCAGGGCGCGTGAAGAACTGGTGCGCCTGTCCGACGCGGCGGCGCAAGGTGGCCTGCAGCAGGCGCTGGATCTGAAGAGCGAGCGTGAAGCCGCCCTGGCCGCCCAGCGCAGCGAGTACGACGACCTGACCACCAAATTGCGGGCCAGCGACGAACGCCGCCTGCAGCTGGAACGCGCACTCGACCCGCTGCGCCAGCGCATCACCGAATTCCAGCTGAAGGAACAGGCCGCCCGCCTGGGCCTGGAGCAATACAGCCAGTTCCTGGCGGACGCCGGCGCCGACCTGGAGGCCGTCGGGGCTTCGGTCGTCGCAGGCAACGTGCGCATCCAGGGCCTGCAGGGCGAGATCGACCGCGGCAGCCGCGAAATCGCGGCGCTGGGCGCGGTCAACCTGGCGGCGCTGGAAGAACTGGGCGTCGCACGCGAACGCAAGACATTTTTGGATGCGCAGACGGCCGATCTGGTCGACGCGATGACCACACTCGAAGACGCCATCAAGAAAATCGACGGCGAAACCCGCGAGCTGCTGGTCGGCACCTTCAACGTAGTCAACGGCCACTTCGGCCGCATGTTCCCCGAACTGTTCGGCGGCGGCAACGCCAAGCTGACGATGACCGGCGACGAGGTGCTGGACGCCGGCGTGCAGGTGATGGCCCAGCCGCCCGGCAAGAAGAACCAGACCATCCATCTGCTGTCCGGCGGCGAAAAGGCCCTGACCGCGATCGCGCTGGTGTTCGCCATCTTCCAGCTGAACCCCGCGCCGTTCTGCCTGCTCGACGAAGTCGATGCGCCGCTGGACGACGCCAATACCGAGCGATATGCCAAGCTGGTCGCCAGCATGAGCAAAGAGACACAGTTTCTTTTCATCAGCCATAACAAGATAGCGATGGAAATGGCCGAACAGCTGATCGGCGTCACCATGCAGGAGCAGGGCGTGTCACGCATCGTGGCGGTGGACATGGAGTCCGCCCTCACCATGGCGACCGTCTGATGCGCCTCCCATCGCCAACATAACGAAAGCATTCATTCGAGCATGAGCACTTTGCAGATGAGCCTTGCCATCGCCGGCGCCGTGGTGCTGCTGGCCATCATCGGCCACAGCGCCTGGACCAATCGCCGCAATTCGCCCAAGCAGGCGGATCCGGCCCAGGCGGTGGAGTCCGGCGATCCGGCCGTCCGCCAGGAGCCCGGTTTTGACGGCAGCGGCCGGCTCGAAGGTGACGGCGGCGAACCCGGGCTGCAGTCGATGGCCTTGCCGACGCCGGAGCGGCGCCCGGGCCTGGATGCGCTGATCGACAGCATCGTGCCGATGGCGCTCGACGGCGCCGTGTCGGGCGACGCCGCGCTGGCCGCCATGCCGCCGACCCGCCGTGCCGGCAGCAAACCCTTCGCCATCGAAGGCCGCAACGATGCGACCGGCCAGTGGGAAACTCCGGTCGCCGGCCAGCGCTACCGGGCCTTCCAGGCCGGGGTGCAACTGGCCAACCGCACCGGCGCGCTGAACGACATCGAATATTCGGAATTCGTGGTGAAGGCGCAGGCCTTTGCCGACACCATCAATGCGGCGGCCGACTTTCCGGACATGCGTGACGAAGTGGCGCGCGCCCGCGAACTCGACCAGTTCGCCAGCGACCACGATGCACAACTGGCCTTCGTCCTGCGCGCCCGCGGCGCCGCATGGAGTCCGGGCTACATCCAGCAGAACGCCGCGCGCCTGGGGTTCGTGGCCGGCACCATCCCCGGCCGCATGGCCTTGCCGGCTTCGACTGCGGGCATGCCGGCCATCCTGTCGCTGGCCTTCGACACCCAGGCCGCGCTGGCGGACGACCCGGCACAGTCGGCCATCCGCGAAGTGGCATTGAGCCTGGATGTCTCGCAGGTGCAGCGTGCCGAACAGCCCTTCATGCGCCTGCGTGAAGTCGGCCTGCTGCTGGCCGCCTCGATGGACGGCGTGGTGACCGACCAGAACGGCCAGCCGCTGCGCGAAGAGTCCCTCGACGCCATCGGGCTCGATCTTGAAAAACTGTATGACACGCTGGATGGGCGTGATCTGTCGGCCGGCTCGATCCAGGCCCGGCGCCTGTTCGGGTGAAAGACTTGGCACATTCGAAGGAAACGCCGCTGCCGGCGGATGAAGTCGCAGCGTTGCGCCGGCAATTGAACGACTGGGCGCACCAGTACTACGTGCTGGACACGCCCACCGTGCCCGACGCCGAATACGACCGTGTATTCCAGCGCCTTCAGGCACTGGAGGCCGAGCATCCCGACCTGCTGTCGCCCGATTCGCCGACGCAGCGGGTGATCGGTGCGGTTCTTGAGGGCCTGAATCCGGTGCGCCATGTGCTGCCGATGCTGTCGATCCACACCGAGACCGATACCACACCGGAAGGCGCGCGCAAGTTCGATGCATCGGTGCGCAAGTTGCTGGGCCTGACGCAGGACGCCCCGCAGGTCGAATACACCGCCGAGCTCAAGTTCGACGGCCTGGCCATCAACCTGCGTTATGAAGGCGGCCTGCTGGTGCGCGCCGCCACCCGCGGCGACGGCGAAACCGGCGAAGAAGTGACCCACACCATCCGCACCATCAAGGCCATCCCGAAACGCCTGCGTAACTGCCCGGCGTCGGTGCTGGAAGTGCGAGGCGAGGTCTTCATGCGGCGCGACGATTTCGACGCCCTGAACGAACGCCAGCGCGAGGCCGGCGGAAAGACCTTCGTCAACCCGCGCAACGCAGCGGCCGGTGTGGTGCGGCAACTGGACTCCAACATCGCCAAACAACGGCCGCTGTCTTTCTTCGCATATGGCTTCGGCGAAATCCAGGGTTGGGAACTTCCCGCGACCCACGCCGCCAGCCTGGCCGCGCTGGGTGCCATGGGGGTTTCGGTCAATGCCGACAGCGCGGTGGTGTGCGGGGCCGATGGCCTGTCGGACTATCACCAGTCCATCGCTGCGAAACGTGACGCGCTGCCCTTCGACATCGACGGCGTGGTCTACAAGGTCAACGACCGCGCGATGCAGCAGCAACTCGGTTTCAAGTCGCGTGAGCCACGCTGGGCGGTGGCCCACAAGTACCCGGCGCAGGAGCAGATGACCACCATGGGCGGCATCGACATCCAGGTCGGCCGCACCGGCAAACTCACTCCGGTCGCGCGGCTGGCGCCGGTGTTCGTCGGCGGCGTCACCGTCACCAATGCCACGCTGCACAACCTGTTCGAGATCCGCAAGAAGCAGGTGCGGGTGGGCGACACGGTCATCGTCCGCCGTGCTGGCGACGTGATTCCCGAAGTGGTCGGCCGTGTGCCCGGCCCGCGTGCGGCCTACGTGCCCAACTTCCACATGCCGGCCACCTGCCCGATCTGCGGCAGCGAGGTGGTGCGGCCCAAGGGCGAGGCCAACCACCGCTGCAGCGGCGGCCTGTTCTGCCCGGCGCAACGCAAGGAAGCGCTGCTGCATTTCGCCGCGCGCCGTGCGATGGACATCGAGGGACTGGGCGACAAGCTGGTCGAACAACTGGTGGACGCCGGCATCATCCGGACTCTGCCCGAGCTGTATAAGCTCGGCGTGGCCAAGCTGTCCGCGCTGGAGCGCATGGCCGACAAGTCGGCGCAGAACATCGTGGCCGCGTTGGAGAAATCCAAGCACACCACCTTGCAGCGCTTTTTGTTCGGCCTCGGTATCCGCAACGTGGGGGAAGCCACTGCCAAGGATCTGGCGCGGCATTTCGGTCTGCTCGACAGCATCATGGACGCCAGCGTGGAGCAACTGCTGGAGGTTCCGGATGTCGGGCCCATCGTGGCGGCGTCGATCCACACTTTCTTCGCCCAGCCGCACAACCGCGAAGTGGTGGAGCAGCTACGCGCCGCCGGCGTCACCTGGGAAGAGGGCGCACCCGCGCCCCGCGCCCAGTTGCCGTTGGCCGGCAAGACGGTGGTATTGACCGGCACCTTGCCCGCCTTGAGCCGGGATGAAGCGAAGGACCTGCTGGAGGCGGCCGGCGCGAAGGTAGCCGGTTCGGTCAGCAGGAAGACCGACTACGTAGTGGCAGGCGCCGACGCCGGCAGCAAGCTGGAGAAGGCCCAGGCCCTGGGCCTGACCGTGCTGGACGAGGACGGACTTCGGCAGTTGCTGGCCGCGCCCTGAACCCGGTTCGCCGACCGTTTTTTGTTGCCGCGCTTTACCCCGCGTTAACTGCTTTCAGGGATTGCCTGTCGTCGTTGCCGCTCCAACAGGCGTTGAATAGGCATTCATACCTGGAGATCCCGCCATGCGTTCCATTTTTCGTCTCGCCATCGCTGCCGCCTCGGGCGCTGCCGTCCTGCTGCTCTCCGGTTGTGTGGTCGCACCGGCATACCCGGGATACGGAGCCGGCTACGGCGGTGGCGGTTATTACGCACCGGCCCCTGTCGTGGTGTCGCCTTCGGTCGGGTACTACGGTCGGTGGGGTGGTGGCGGCCGTTATTGGCGCTGAACCCCGGAATTTCCCGGACCGCTCAAGCTTCGCAAGCCACGCACCTGGCTTCGTTTTGAACGGGCATCTGGCCTGACGAGCCCTTTAACTTGGAACCATCCGACTTGAAGGGCTTTTATGTTTCCAAATCGTCAGCCCGCCGGCCCTGCCGGCACCACCGGCGCTGTCATCCCGCTGGCCACGCCGTCCGGTCAGACACCTTCAGCGCAGGCACCCGGCCATGTCGAGCTGCTACGCAGCATCGACATCCTTTCGGGAGTGGCCGGATATCGCCAAGGCGGCGTCGTCCAGGGTGCCGAACTGGTCATGATGGCCTGCAACAGCGACAGCCTGTACAGCCCGCAGGTACAACACGCCGCGCGAATTTTCCTGTCGAACGGCGGCTGGGTCGCCCGTGCCCGGGATGCGGTCCGGCGGCGCGGCAGCAACCCGCATTCGGCATGTGCCGGCGGCCGGTCCTATGACTATCAGGACCTGCAGTCGATGTACCAGTACATGCAGCAGAACCCGCCAGGTCCGCAGGAACAGCATGGCGAACAGGAGCAACGGCACGGCGCCTATGCCTTCGTCCCCACGCTCGATGCCGGCCGTCCAGCGTCGGATTCCAGCGGGCAGCTGGCGCAGATGATGTCGGCGATCCAGCACCTGATCGCCGAAATGAGGGACCTGCGGCGGCAGCACATGTCGCTTCAGCGGCTGATGTCCATGGGTGAGCGCGGAAACCCCGGCGCACAATTCCTGCTTCATCAGCCTCACATGCTTTCAGGCCTCATCGACCGCATGGTGAGCCGCAACATGGCAATCAATATCCGGCAGCTCGAGAGCCTGTGGGTCGGCATGCCTGGCCCGGGGCATCTAGACCAATTCGAGCAGCACCTTGCCGGCGGTGATTTTGCCCGCGGGTTTCCGTCTTACGACGCCGGGAGGTTTGCATCGGCTGATCTGTCCGGCATGTCGCAACCGGAACCAGACCCGGCTCCGGCCGGCCATCAGGACGCGGTCCGGATGCAGCGACTCCAGCAGGACTTGTTTCAAAGGCAGGCCCTTTTCAGGGCCCACGATACAAAAGAGCTTTCCCAGGCCACAGCCTTGCGAGACGACACCCTGCGCCAGGAAGACACCAGGGCTGCGCAGTCCAGGGCCGACGATGTAAAGCAGCAACGGCGAGAAGACGACGACGAGGCTGCGCAGCAACGTCGCGACGACGACCAACGGCGCGCGGATCGGTCTTAGGTTGCCCGTTGTCGGGAGCCATAATTGGCTCCATGACCATTCGTGAAATCCTCAAGATGGGCGATCCGCGGCTGCTACGGGTCGCCCAGCCGGTCACCCGGTTCGGCACTGCGGAATTGCAGACGCTCATCGCCGACATGTTCGAGACCATGGCGGCAGTGCAGGGCGCGGGCCTGGCTGCCCCTCAGATCGGCGTCGACCTGCAACTGGTGATCTTCGGCAGCGGCGAGCCGATTCCCCGTTATCCCGACGCCCCCGTGGTGCCCCGCACCGTGCTGATCAATCCGGTCATCACCCCGCTCGACGAGGAGATGGAAGAGGGCTGGGAAGGCTGCCTTTCGGTACCAGGCCTGCGCGGCGTGGTGCCACGCCATCAACGCATCCGCTACACCGGCTTCGACCCCGAAGGCCAGCCCATCGACCGCACCGTCGATGGTTTCCACGCCCGCGTGGTGCAGCATGAATGCGACCACCTGATCGGTGTGCTGTACCCGATGCGGGTGCGGGACTTCACCCGTTTCGGATTCACCGAGGTGTTGTTTCCGGGCCTTGACCCGGCGACCGACGACTGACCACTCGCCAACCTTGCACAAAGATGACCATCAAATTCAAACAATTCGCCCTGGTTGCCGTCGCACTGGCGGCGGCCGTCCTGTCGACGCCGGCATTGGCCGGCAAGACGCTCGATACCGTCAAGCAGCGGGGCACCGTCAAGTGCGGTGTCACTACCGGCCTGGCCGGTTTTTCGGCGCCCGATGCCAAGGGCCACTGGTCGGGCCTGGATGCCGACACCTGCCGAGCCGTGGCTGCCGCGGTGCTGGGTGATGGCGACAAGGTTGAATATGTGCCGCTGAATGCGCAGCAGCGCTTCGCTGCGCTGCAGTCCGGCGAGATCGACATCCTGGCGCGCAACACCACCTGGAACCTCACACGTGATGCGTCGCTGGGTTTCCACTTCACCACCATCACTTACTACGACGGCCAGGGTTTCCTGGTCGCGAAGAAGTTCAAGGTGACCAGTGCAAAACAGTTGAAGGGCGCCACCGTGTGCACCCAGTCGGGAACGACCAACGAGAAGAACGTGGCCGACTGGTCGCGGGCGCAGAACATACCGGTCAAGACGCTGGTGTTCGAAAGTTTCGAGGCTTCCTACAAGGCCTTCTTCGCAGGGCGTTGCCAGGCTTTCACCACCGACGCGTCGGCCCTGGCCGCCCTGCGCAACAAGGAAGCACCGAACCCGGACGACTACATCGTGCTGCCCGAACTGATCTCCAAGGAGCCGTTGGCTCCGCTGGTACGGCGCGGCGACGACGAATGGTTCGCGATCGTCAAGTGGGTGCCCAATGCGCTGATCGAGGCGGAAGAAGCCGGCATCACGCAGGCCAATGTCGATAGCCTGAAAGGCAGCAGCAAGGACCCCGCGCAGATGCGCCTGCTCGGCACCGGCGACGACATGGGCAAGCTGCTGGGTCTGCCCAGGGACTGGTCATACAAGGCGGTGAAGGCGGTCGGCAATTACGGCGAGATGTTTGAACGTAATGTCGGCAGTAAATCCGAACTGAAACTCCCGCGTGGCGCTAATCGTTTGTGGAACCAGGGCGGCCTGATGTATGCATTGCCGGTGAGGTAATCCGCAGGCGGGCCTGTTTTTCTCGTCGCTTCGGATCGGCTCGAATCCTTCGCGGTTCAGCCTTTCCGGCATGCCCCGTCGCCGGAGAATGGCGATTTTCAAGGGGCATGACGATGTTCGATGCATACAACTGGGGTGGATTCGATCCGGCGGTCGCTTATTCGGAAGCCGCGCTAGCGCCGGTCATCGATTTCGGCGGCCATAACCTGCCGGCGGCAATCCAGAATTTCGGTGGTCATGACGTGGCTGGCAGCGGCGGTTTGGTCGGCCAATTGATGGACTTCGAAATCGGCTCGCATCCACAGGATTTCGGAGTTGGAAATATCGATGCCCATGTGGATTCCACCTCACTCCAAAATGCCGCCGCCGCGAGTGCCGATCAACGGGAATTCGGCGATATCGTCGAAAAGATGGAGGATCTGTTTTCATTCGATAACGCTATCGCCGCCTTGCCGCGGATGGAAGCCTATTTCAATATAGGCCCGCAAGATAAAACGTGGGCGGGCGGCGTGTCGATGATCGATGTCCGCCGTTTCCTGAATCCCTCCACGATCGAAACCCCCGGTGCCGCGATGGTATTGGGTTTGGCCGGCAAGACCCTGGAAAATCCGTCCAGGGTGATCGATGCCAGCAATCGATCTTCGGTCATCACACCCGCCATGCTGATCGAGGCATTCAGGCTGAAAGACTTATTCGAGCCGCATGAGAGATATTTCGTGCGAAAGAACATCATCGCCTGCCTGACCGCACTGGCCGATTTCAAACGGCAGCAAAACAGCGGGATGGTTGTCGATGCGGCACCGCTCGTCCACCGTGTGCAGCAATGCCGGTTGAAATGCAGCGCGGAATATCAATTTTCACGTTCGGCTATCGGTGTGGTCCGCAGCGAGGCCGACCACCTGGCACATGTGAAGGAGCTGGCCCGTCGGACACTGGCACGGTTGCAGCACTCCGGCGCGGTTCAGCAGAATGCTTCGTTATTCGAAAACAATGGGCTGCAGTGCCCTGGTAATCAACGTACCCTGACAATGGTTCGTGAACTTCAAGGCGATTCGGATGCGGTGGCCATGAAAAAGTTGTCCAGGCTTACCCTGGAGCAAATGGCTGACCTGGTGGTGGAGATCAATCCGGAATGGCGTTTGCCTTTGAAGACTTCGCTCGCTGATGCCATTTCGGATTATCTGGCCATTCCGCCGGAAAATGTCACCGCCACGGAAGTGGACGCGACGATGCAGGCGGTTCTGGACTGGGCATGCGGCAAGCTGGATACGCCCCCGCCCATGGCGAATCTGCTGGCGTGTGTCCCGTCGATCGGCAGGGCCAGCATGCTGCAGCTGGATGCGACCACCGGCAATGTCCGGGAAGTCGGGCTGAAACATGCGCAGAACTTTCTGCTGCCATCGGCTATCGCCAAGGCGGTTAAACAACAGCAGAGTCTGTTGGAGCCGCAAGTGGCGGGCCTGATCAGGAACAAGTCATTTTATTGGGGCCTCTACCTGGTCGGCAACAGCCCGTCCACGGCATTGAATCTGCACCACATGTATTTGTTGAGAAGCAATCCGGCCAATCGCAACATGGCTTTCCAGACGCAGGCTCAGTTCAACCATCCGCATTACCCGACCCGCTGCGCGAGCGGTTTATATGTCAATGTCAATAATCCGATACGGCCACTGCTGGAATGCCGCGAAAGTGACGAACTGCGAATGGCCTACATCGACAAACTCTGGTCTCTTTTCCGGGTCATCGTGATGGATGAACTGGAAAACCGGCTGGTCGGCAAACTGGTTAATCACGCCGGCTTCGGGCAGGAAAAAGAAGGCGAAAAGAAGAGGGCCATCGCCAGCGCGGTTCTGGATACCTGCGTGCCGGAAACCTTCGGTGGCGCCGCGGGCGACCTCACCGGCATGGCGCGCAACATGCTGATCAGCGCTGCCATCGCCAGATGCACCGCATCCTGACGGTTGCAGTCGTGCGCCGCATCTGGGTCATGATCCTGCCCCATGAGCTTTTTTCGCCGACATGCGTCCCTGCTGTTGCAGGCCGTCATCCTGGCCGTCATCGCCCTGGCGGTCGGTTCTCTTCTCCAGCATGCCTTCTCGACACTTCGCGCGCGCGGCGTGCACGCCGGGTTCGATTTCCTGCGTGATGCAGCGGGTTTCGAGATTTCCGAAGGCTGGCTGGACTTCGATTCGACACAGCCCTTCTGGAAGGCGTTCCTGGCCGGGCTGGTGAACACCATCCGCGCGGCGGTGCCGGCCACCGTCATCGCTGTGCTGCTGGGCACTTTGCTGGGCATCGGCCGGCTCACTCGACATTCGCTGGTGCGCGGCCTGGCCTCGCTGTATGTGCAGACGCTGCGCAACGTGCCGCTGCTGGTGCAGCTGCTGCTGCTGTACTTCGCGCTGACGCATCTGCTGCCCGATCCGGAAAACGCCATCCAGGTATTGCCCGGCGTATCGCTGGGCAAGGCTGGCCTCTCGATGCCGTGGCCGGTTCATATCGACGGCGGATGGTCGCTCGAATACCCGGAGCGCACGCTGTTCGGTGTGTCCGGCGGCGCGGCGCTCAGCCCGGAATATCTGTCCATCACCCTTGCACTGGGTTTGTATACCGCGTCATTCGTGGCCGAGATCGTGCGGGCCGGCATCGAGTCGGTCGGCAACGGCCAGGTGCTGGCGGCGCGTGCGATGGGCCTCTCCCCGTACCAGGTCATGCGGCTGGTGGTGTTGCCGCAGGCCATGCGGCTGATCGTGCCCGCTCTGACCAGCCAGGTGCTGAGCCTGGTCAAGAATTCTTCGCTGGCGGTGGCCATCGGCTACCCCGAACTGGTCTCCGTCGCCAACACTTCCCTGAACGCGACCGGCCGCCCCTTCGAATGCATTGCAGTGGTGATGGCGGTCTATCTTTGCCTTTCCTTGCTGATATCGCTGGGCATGAATCTCTACAACCGCCGCGTGGCACTGCGGGGCTGGGCATGAACCGCGCCGGTCTGCGTGCCGACCTGTTCGGCAGCCCGCTGCGCCTGGCGGCCACGGCGTTGGTGGGAATGCTGGGTGTCTGGGTGACCTGCCATCTGCTGCGCTGGGGCGTGGCGGATGCAGTGTTCCGCGCAGATGCCGAAGCCTGTCGTGCGGCGACCGGTGCCTGCTGGGGCGTGGTCGCCGAAAAGTGGCGGCCCATCGTGTTCGGCCGTTATCCCTATGCCGAGCAATGGCGCCCCGCCGTGGCGGCCGCGCTGCTGGCCGCGGTCACCTTGCTGAGCGCTTGGCCGCGTGCCTGGAAACCCTGGCTGGCCCTGGCGTGGCTGGTGGTGGTAACCATCGGCGGCGTGCTGATGCGGGGCGGCCTCTGGGGCCTGCAGGTCGTGCCGACGGCGCAATGGGGTGGCCTGCCGCTGACCATCGGCCTGGCGGTGGCCGGGCTGGCGCTCGCGTTTCCGCTGGCCCTGCTGCTGGCACTGGGCCGGCGTTCGCGCTGGCCGGCGGTTCGCACCCTGGCGGCCAGTTATGTCGAACTGGTGCGTGGCGTGCCTCTGATCTCGGTGCTGTTCACCGCATCCTTCCTGTTGCCGTTGTTGTGGCCTGCAGGCTGGCGTCCGGACGTGCTGATGCGGGTGCTGATCGGCCTGGTGCTGTTCGTGGCCGCCTATCTGGCCGAGGTGATCCGCGGCGGCCTGCAGGCGGTCCCGCGCGGGCAGGTCGATGCGGCCATGGCGCTGGGGTTCTCGCGCTGGGCGGTGCAGCGCGACATCGTGCTGCCGCAGGCCTTGCGGCTGACGGTGCCGGCCATTGTCAACGTGGTGATCGGCACGCTGAAGGACACCTCGCTGGTGACGGTGGTCGGCCTGTTCGAACTGACCGGCGCGCTGGGTCTGGCGCTGGGCGGCGATCCGGTGTGGCGGGCCTTCTACCTGGAAGGCTACCTATTCATCGGTTTCGTCTACTGGCTGCTGTGTTTCGGTCTTTCGCGTTACGGCCGCTGGGTGGAACAGCGGCTGGCCAGCAGCTGAAGAACGCCTCACCCGCGCCGCCCTTACTGGGCCAGCGCGGCCAGCAGTTCCTTTTCGATTTCCACCTGCGAACGGTTGCTCTGCAGCGCCGCACCTTCCAGCAAGAAGGTGTCTTCCACCCGTTCGCCGAGCGTGCTGACCTTGGCGAACTGCAGGTTGAGCTTGTGATGCGCCAGCACACGCGCGATGGAATACAGCAGGCCGATGCGGTCGCTGGCCGACACGGTCAGCAGCCAGCGCTGGGCACGGTCGTCGGGGCGCATGTCCACCCGCGGCGCCACCGGAAAACTGCGTACCCGGCGAGACACCCGGCCGCGCGCCACCGGCGGCAGCGGGCCGCCTTGCTGCAAGGCCTGCACCAGGTCGGTCTCGACCATGGTGACCAGCTCGCGGTAGTGGTCCTGCATGTCATCGGTCACTACCTGGAAGGTGTCCAGCGCATAGCCGTTGCTGGCGGTGTGCACCTTGGCATCGAGGATGCTGAACCCCGCTTGGTCGAAGTATCCGCAGAGGCGGGCGAACAGGTCGGGCGCGTCGGGTGTGTAGACCAGCACCTGCAGGCCTTCGCCCAGGGGTGACAGGCGGGCGCGGACGATGGCGCGTTCGAAGGTGGCCGGCCGGGCATCGGCCGGATCGCCCTTTGCAACAGGTTTTGCTGCCTCGACATGGCGCGACAGCTGGCGTGCATGCCAGGCGATGTCCCCGGCGTCGTGGCGCATGAAGTAACTCACGTCCAGCGTGTTCCACAGATTGCGGTGGCCTTCGAAGGGCTCGGCGTGCAGGGCCAGCATGACCTGCGCCTCGCGTTTGCGGGCTTCGATCTCGGCGTCTGGGTCGGGCGCGCGACCACCGAGCGTGCGCAGGGTGTAGCGATAGAGGTCTTCCAGCAGCTTGCCTTTCCAGGCGTTCCAGACCTTGGGGCTGGTGCCGCGGATGTCGGCCACCGTCAGCAGGTAGAGAGCGGTGAGGTAACGCTCGTTGCCGACCCGCTGCGCGAAGGAAGCGATGACCGCGGGGTCGCTCAGGTCGGCCTTCTGCGCGGTGTGGCTCATCGACAGGTGTTCGGCCACCAGGAACTTGATCAGCTCGGTGTCTTCCTCGTTGATGCCGTGTTCCTTGCAGAACGACGCGACGTCGCGCGCCCCCAGCTCGGAATGGTCGCCGCCGCGGCCTTTGGCGATGTCGTGGAACAGCGCGGCAACGTACAGCACCCAGGGCTTGTCCCAGCCGGCGGCCAGTTGCGAGCAGAACGGATATTCGTGTGCGTGTTCCGGCAGGAAGAACCGCCGCATGTTGCGCAGCACCATGAGGATGTGCTGGTCCACCGTGTAGACGTGGAACAGGTCGTGCTGCATTTGCCCGACGATGTTGCGGAACACCCGCAGGTAACGGCCCAGGACCGAGGTGTCGTTCATCAGGCGCACCGCATGGGTCAGGCCCTTGGGCTGCTGCAGGATGCTCAGGAACTGCTTGCGGTTGACCGGGTCGCGGCGAAACGACGCATCCATGTGGTTGCGTGCGTTGTATAGCGCACGCAGGGTGCGGGCCGACAAGCCCCGCAGGCCCTCGCCGGCTTCGTACACCAGGAATGTCTCGAGGATGGCATGCGGTTCGCGCTGGTACAGGTCGTCGCTCGCCACCTCGACCATGCCGCCTTTTTCGAAGAAACGTTCATTGATGGGGATCAGCGCGTGGCTGGTCGGGTTGAGCCGTTCGCCGATATTCAGCAGCAGGATCTGCACCACCTGGGTGACTGCCTTGGCCGCCCAGTAATAACGGCGCATCAGTGCTTCGCTGGCGCGCATGGCAAGGCGCGATCCGTCGGGTGCCTGCGAGCGATAACCGAAGGATTCGGCCACCGCCGTCTGCAGGTCGAACACCAGCCGGTCTTCCCGGCGATGGGCGATGAGGTGCAGACGCATGCGGATCAGGTTGAGCAGCGCCTCGTTGCGTTTGATGTGGCTGACCTCCAGAGCGGTGGCCAGCCCGTTGTGCGCCAGGGCATCCCAGTTTTCGCCATAACCGGCGGCGCGCGCCACCCAGAGAATGGTCTGCAGGTCGCGCAGCCCGCCGGGCGATTCCTTGCAGTTGGGTTCCAGCGCATAAGGCGTGTCCTGGAACTTGTGGTGACGCTGGCGCAGTTCGAGCATCTTGGCGCTGAAGAAGGCGCGCGGGTCGAGCGCCTCGCGGAAGTCGCGGCGGAAACGATGGAACAGCCGCGCATTGCCGGCGATGCGGCGTGATTCCAGCAAGGCCGTCTGCACGGTGATGTCGCGCGACGATTCGGCCACACATTCGGCGGTGGTCCGCACGCTGGAACCGATGTCCAGGCCAGCGTCCCAACAGCTTCCGATGAAACTTTCGATCTTCTGCCTGACGGTGACTTCGGCGTGGCAGTCGGTCTTGTCGGGGCACAACACCAGCACGTCGATGTCAGAGCCGGGAAACAGCTCGCCCCGGCCGTAGCCGCCGACGGCCAGCAAGGCGAAGTCTTCGGGCAGTCCGGCGCGGCTCCAGAGCTGGGTCAGCAGCTCGTCTGCCAGCAACGCCAGCTTGCGCAGCAGCGGCTGGGTGCGGCGCACCGAATTGCCGGTGGCTTCCTTTTCGAGCAAGGCCGCCTTGTCGCGACGATAGGCATCGCGAAGCGCCGCGAAGTCCGGGGTGACGGTGGTCAGGGAGGGCGTTGCGGACATCGGCGGCGGTGCTTTGGAAAGGATCAGGCGGCGGCGGCGACCGGAGCGGCAGTCACGAAGTCTGGCGGTGCGAGGCTGCCCGCCGACAGGGTGAGGACTTCGTAGCCGGTTTCTGTCACCAGCACGGTGTGTTCCCACTGGGCTGTCAGGCTGCGGTCCCTGGTGACGATGGTCCAGCCGTCGTTGCCCGACTCCTTGATGTCGCGCTTGCCGGCGTTGATCATCGGTTCGATGGTGAAGATCATGCCGGGCTTGAGTTCCTCGAGCGTGCCCGGGCGCCCGTAGTGCAGCACCTGGGGTTCTTCGTGGAACTTCTGGCCGATGCCGTGGCCGCAGAATTCGCGCACCACGGTGTAGCCCTTGCCCTCGGCGAACTTCTGGATGGCGTTGCCGATGTCGCCCAGCCGTGCGCCGGGTTTCACTTGCAGGATGCCGAGCCACATGGCTTCGTAGGTGGTCTGCACCAGGCGTTTTGCGGCATTGGTGCATTCGCCCAGCAGGTACATCCGGCTGTTGTCGCCGTACCAGCCGTCCTTGGTGATGACGGTGACATCCACGTTCATGATGTCTCCCTTCTTCAGCGGCTTCTCATTGGGAATGCCGTGGCAAACCACGTTGTTGAGGGAGGTGCAGAGGTGGGCCGGGTAGGGCGGATAACCGGGGGGCGCATAGCCGATGGTGGCCGACACGGTGCCTTGCACGTCACGCATGTATTCGGCGGCCAGCCGGTCGATTTCCTTGGTCGTCACGCCGACCTGGATGTGCGGCGTGAGGTAGTCCAGCACTTCCGACGCCAGGCGGCAGGCGTAGCGCATGGCCTCGATCTGTTCGGGACTCTTGATGTTGATGCTCATGGACAGAATTATCCCATCGTGCTTGCGGGCCGCCAGCCACGCGGGCGGTGGGCGCACCGCGGCTATGGGTAAAATCGCCGGCTTTCGGGCCCGCCCCCAGTCAGCGGACGGGCCGGCCGCCAACGCGATCCTCACGCGCACACCAAGCGACACACAGTGACTCAGCACATCAGCTTCTTCGAAGGCGGCAACGCCGTCAGCGACTTCCGCGCCCGCCAACTGCTGCCGCAACTCCAGGCCGTGCATCCACGCATCACCGCGATCGCCGCACGTTTCGTGCACCTGGTGGCGTCCGATGCGGCGCCCGATGCCGCCCAGCAGCAACAACTGGCCGCGCTGCTGACCTACGGCGAGCCTTACGCAGGCCCTGACGACGGCGCGCTGGTAGTCGTCACCCCACGTTTCGGCACCGTGTCGCCCTGGGCTTCCAAGGCCACCGACATCGCCCACAACTGCGGCCTGGCCGTGCGCCGGGTCGAACGGATCGTCGAATACCGCATCGCCCTGAAGGCGCCGCTGCTGGGTAGCGCCTCGCTGGACGCCGCACAGTTGCAGGCCGTGGCCGCCTTGCTGCACGACCGCATGACCGAATCGGTGGTGCCGACCCGCGCCGCCGCACAGGCGCTGTTCACCGAGATCGAAGCCGCCGCCATGGAGCAGGTCGATGTGCTGGCCGGCGGACGCGCCGCGCTGGTGGCCGCCAACAGGCAGTTCGGGCTGGCGCTCGCCGAAGACGAAATCGACTACCTGGTCGATGCCTTCACCAAACTCGGCCGCAATCCGACCGACGTCGAGCTGATGATGTTCGCGCAAGCCAACAGCGAACACTGCCGCCACAAGATCTTCAACGCCGAATTCACTATCGACGGCGTGGCCCAGGCGAACAGCCTGTTCGGCATGATCCGCAACACCCACAAGCTGGCGCCGCAGCATACGGTGATCGCCTATTCGGATAACGCCTCGGTGATGGAAGGCCAGGAACGCGAACTGTTCGTGGCTTCGGGTCAGTCGAACGACAGGTCTCCGGCATATGAACGCCGCACCTCGCTTCAGCACGTGCTGATGAAGGTCGAGACACATAACCATCCGACCGCCATCTCACCTTTCCCGGGCGCATCGACCGGCGCGGGCGGCGAGATCCGCGACGAAGGCGCCACCGGCCGCGGCAGCAAACCCAAGGCCGGCCTGACCGGCTTCACCGTGTCCAGGCTCTGGCCCGAAGAAGGCGCCTACGGCAAACCCGAACACATCGCCAGCCCGCTGCAGATCATGACCGAGGGCCCATTGGGCGGTGCCGCTTTCAACAACGAGTTCGGTCGTCCCAACCTGCTGGGTTATTTCCGTGAATACGAGCAGACCATCACCAGCGACGCCGACAGCATCCGCCGCGGTTATCACAAGCCGATCATGATCGCGGGCGGCCTCGGAAGCATCGACGCATCGCAGACCAAGAAGATCGAATTCCCGGCCGGTTCTCTACTGATCCAGCTGGGCGGCCCGGGCATGCGGATCGGCATGGGCGGAAGCGCGGCCAGCTCGATGGCGACCGGCGCCAACGCCGCCGAGCTCGACTTCGATTCGGTGCAGCGCGGCAACCCCGAAATCGAACGCCGGGCCCAGGAGGTCATCAACCACTGCTGGATGCTGGGCGAAAAGAACCCGATCCTGGCGATCCACGACGTCGGCGCCGGCGGCCTGTCGAACGCCTTTCCCGAACTGACCAACGACGCCGGCCGTGGTGCTCGTTTCGGCCTGCGCGACGTGCCGCTGGAAGAATCCGGCCTGGCTCCGAAAGAGATCTGGTGCAACGAAAGCCAGGAGCGTTACGTGATGGCCATCGCGCCGGAATCGCTGGAAACCTTCAAGGCCTTCTGCGAACGCGAGCGTTGCCCGTTCTCGGTCGTCGGCGTGGCCACCGAAGAGCGCCAGCTGGTGCTCGCCGATGCGCAAGACGCAGCAAAACCACCGGTCGACATGCCGATGAACGTGCTGCTGGGCAAGCCGCCCAAGATGCACCGTGACGTCAGGACACAACCCCGCCAGTTCAAGCCGCTGGAACTCACCGGCGTCGACCTGCAGCAGACCGCCATCGCGGTGCTGTCGCACCCGACCGTCGCGTCGAAACGTTTCCTGATCACCATCGGCGACCGCACGGTCGGTGGTCTGACCCACCGCGACCAGATGGTCGGCCCGTGGCAGGTGCCGGTGGCCGATTGCGCCGTCACGCTGGCCGACTACGCCGGTTTCGCGGGCGAGGCGATGAGCATGGGCGAACGCACGCCCCTGGCCGCGCTGGATGCCCCTGCGTCGGGCCGCATGGCGGTGGCCGAGGCCATCACCAACCTGCTGGCTGCGCCCATCGAGCTGCCGCGCGTCAAGCTGTCCGCCAACTGGATGGCGGCTTGCGGCGAACCCGGCGAAGACGCAGCGCTATATGCCACCGTGCAGGCCGTCGGCATGGAACTCTGCCCGGCACTGGGCATTTCGATCCCGGTCGGCAAGGATTCGCTGTCGATGCGCACGCAATGGAAGGATGAATCCGGCGAAGCCAAGAAAGTCAGTTCGCCGGTCAGCCTGATCGTCACCGCCTTCGCCACCCTGGCCGATGTGCGCAATACCCTCACACCGCAACTGGACGCCACTACCGAAGACACCACGCTGGTGCTGATCGACCTGGGCCGCGGCAAACACCGCATGGCGGGTTCGATCCTGGCGCAGGTGCTGGAACAGAGCGGCGACCAGGTGCCCGACCTGGACGACGCACAGGACCTGGTGCGCCTGGTCGATGCGGTCAATACGTTGCGTGCGCAGGGCCGCATCCTGGCGTATCACGACCGCAGCGACGGCGGCCTGTTCGCGGCCGCTGCCGAAATGGCCTTCGCCGGCCATGTCGGCGTGTCGCTCAATGTCGACATGCTGGTCACCGAAGGCGATGGCATTTCCGACAGCCGCGCCGAATACGGCGACGCCAAGAACTGGTCGCAGCAGGTTTCGGCCCGCCGCGAGGAACTCACGCTCAAGGCGCTGTTCAACGAAGAACTGGGCGTGCTGCTGCAGGTGCGCACCTCCGAGCGCAACGAGGTCATGCAGACCCTGCGCAGCTTCGGTTTGTCCAAGCACAGCCACTTCGTCGGCAAGACCCGCCCCGCCAGCTCTTCCATCGAAGCAGGCAAGGGCAAGCTGGAAATCTGGCGCGACACCAGGTCGGTGTTCAGTGCCAGCCTGTTCGACCTGCAGCAGGTGTGGGACAGCGTCAGCTGGCAGATCAACCGCGAGCGCGACAACCCGGTCTGCGCAGACAGCGAGCACGCTGCCGCTGGCGTGGCCGAAGACACAGGCCTTCACTGGTCGGTGCCTGCCGATGCGTCGGTGATGCCGCAAGCTCCGGCAGTGGTCGGCCTGGCGCGTCCGCGTGTCGCCATCCTGCGCGAGCAGGGCGTCAATTCGCATGTCGAAATGGCCTATGCCTTCGACACCGCCGGCTTCGAATCGGTCGACGTCCACATGACCGACCTTCAGACCGGCCGTGCAAAGCTCGAAGACTTCAAGGGCGTCGTGGCCTGCGGTGGTTTCAGCTATGGCGACACGCTGGGCGCCGGCATCGGCTGGGCCCGCAGCATCACCTTCCACGCCGAACTGGCGGCGCAGTTCGCAGCCTTCTTCGGCCGTGCCGACACTTTCGGCCTGGGCATCTGCAACGGTTGCCAGATGTTTGCCGAACTGGCCGACATCATTCCGGGCGCATCTGCCTGGCCGCGGTTCACCACCAACCAGAGCGAGCGTTTCGAGGCCCGCCTGGCGATGGTCGAAGTGCTGAAGTCGCCCAGCATCTTCCTGCAGGGCATGGAAGGCTGGCGCCTGCCGATCGCGGTGGCGCACGGCGAGGGTTATGCCAACTTCGCGCACCGTGGCGATGCGGCCCAGGCCATCGGCGCCATGCGTTATGTGGACCACACCGGCCAGCCGACCGAGCAGTACCCGTTCAACCCGAACGGCAGCGCCGGCGGCCTGACCGGCGTGACGACGCCGGATGGCCGCTTCACCGCGCTGATGCCGCATCCGGAACGTGTGACGCGCAACATCCAGATGAGCTGGACTGGTGGCGACGTGTCGCAGTCCAGCCCCTGGATGCACCTGTTCCACAACGCCCGTCGCTGGGTCGGCTGACCGCGGTCGTCGAGGTATCAGTAGCTGCGCTCGGGCATGTGCCAGCCGTCCAGCGCCGCCTGCATCGTCGCCACCACCGCCTCATAGTCCTGTCCGGTTGTGCCTTCCAGGGCGTTGGCGTACATGACACCGAAACCCGGTACACGTTCGGTCAGCGCCCCGACGATGGCTTCACGGCTCGCATTGTTGAATTCGCAGACCTTCGAGATGTCGATGTCACCGGCCCCGGAAATGCAGCGCTGGTCCTTGAGTTTGTCCAGAAATTCGCACAGGGACGCCGTCGCCGTGCCGGCGGAAATGGTTCCGTCCAGGCGCCAGAAATACCGCAGCAGCTGATGGAGCTCCGGTGTCGGCAGCGAGCCACCGCCGTATGCTGCGAAAGCGGTAGACACCGCGTCGGCAATACTGACCGGCGCCTGGGCGAGATGTGTGGAAATGGCGCTGCAGAGTTTTCGGATCGCCGCCGCCATCGTCACGCCGGCAAGCGAGCCGTTGGGTTGGTGCAGCAGTTCGCCGTACCTGGATTCCATCTGGGTCCGGGTGGTGACACTGCCGTACAGCTGAAGCTGGCGGAGGTCGCGGCCCAGTTTCCCGAGCAATTCGTCGCTCAGGCCATGTCGGGTGATCAGCGATTCGAGCATCTGCGCCGCAGAAGCCAATCCCAGCCGACAGGGGTGATCGGCAGGCTTTCTGGCGGCCTTGGCGATCTCCTGTTCCAGCACTGCATCGAGTGATTTTTCATGCGCCTGCCGCACCCGCAGATGGGTGTTCGCGCTGTCGTTCCAGTGAGGCCGCAACTGGCGGGCGGTTGCCTGCAATGCGGTCGATTGCGCTTCGCTGTATCCGTGGGCGACCATGCGTTGCGCGAACTGTTCGGTCAGTTGCTGGGCACTCGCGGCGCTGATTTCAGGATGCTTGAAGAACACGGTGTTCAGGCGCGCGGCGCGGCTGGAATCGGACGCTGCCACACCCAGCGCACGGTAGAGGTCGAGCATGAAGGCGCGCGACAGCGGGTCGGAACCGGACACCACCTGCTGCATGACATCGGTCAGTGCCGTCAGCGCCTGGTCGAAGGCTTCACGTTGCACCGGGTCGGCGACGCCTTGCTGCAACTCGGCGCTCATCGCCGGCGCCGCCAGGTGATTGTTCTTGATTCGTTCGATCCACGGCGGACCGCTCAGGGCGATGGCGCGTTCGATCAGTTGGGCCAGCCGACGCGGACCGGGCCGGGGGGCCGATGCCAGCAGCTGGTGGAGCTGCGTTGCCGCGGGTCCGCCGTGGCCGGCTAGCGGAGCGGGCGGCACCTCGGTGCCGATCAGGCTCAACGATGGCGGCCGTGCGGGCAGGTAGTGCATCAGCGCTGCGCACAGCGCGTCCGGAAGGGCTGGGTGGCCGGTGAGCGTATGTTTGACGATACGTCCCTCACGCAGGCATTTCTCGTCCTGGTATGCGTACCAGCCCAGAGGGGATACCAGGCCCATCAACAGTGCTGGCGGCGGCGGAGCGTTGTTGCCGGTAGGGTTCTCGTACCACATCAGCAGTTGCTCCAACGTTCGCGAGACGTCCTCGGGAGACTCGGTGCGCACTCCGAAAACCGACTCCAGCGTGTCGACGATTTCTCCCTTCTGCTGCACGCCCATGTCCCGGCGATAGGCGTCGGCCAGTTGGGCCAGGGCCTGTTGCACCGGTTCGGCGAGGTGACCGGCACCGGCAGGCGTGCGGGTGGGGTGCAGCTGGCGGTAGATGTCCTGGCAGTCGGCGGAGCTCTTCAGGAATTCATGCCGCCGGGCCTGGGTAGCGGCATATTGGGCATCGCCCGAGTTGGCGAACGACTGCTTCAAGGGCGCGAAGGCAGATGAATGTTGCGCGAGGACCGCCGCGTCGTAGCGACTGCCTGCGCCCGCCTTGCGCAAAACCAGGAGTGTCATGACAGGCGCCAGGAAGGCGCTGCATCCGCTGACGTTTCCCTGATCGATCATCGCCAGTACGTTCATCAGGTTGAAGGGAGGATTGCGGCCGTCCAGCAAGGCTGGATCGGGGTTGGGGGATGCCGCGAAGGCACTCATCGCGTCGATGGTTCTCTGCTGCTCGCGGGGGGCGCCGTCCGCTCCGCGCATGCGGTCGATCTCTGCGCGCTTGATGCCGAAAAACGCCATCAGCTCGTTGCGCGCATCGATGGCACCGAAGTCGGAATTCAGGACCGCGGCGTCCGACAGCATCTGGATGGCTGCCCAGGCCGGCGCCATTTCGGGCATGTCGGCCTTCCAGTTCATGGCGGATGCGTTGGCATAGCCGTAGGTGGCGGGCTGGCCGTCGGTGACGTCTTCCGGCGGCATGCCCTGACGCGAGGCCGCAGCCTGGTGGGTCGTCGTCGCCGTGTAGGTGACCTGGTGATCCGGAACGGCGGCGCCCTTGGTCTCCGGCGTGAACGGGTTCTTGAAATAAGCGGGAAACGACATGACGGCCTTCGGTCTGAAAAGCCGCATGCTGGGTCGGACCGGCCGCCGTCGCCACTGCCGTCCCGCAGATCCGTGCGGTTCGGCGTAGCGCTGCGGCTTGTCATCAATCTGCCTGGATGTCGGCTTTCTTGGCAACCGCCTTCCAGCGCGTGATCTCGTTCGACAGGTAGCTGCCGAACTCGGCCGGTTTCATGACCAGCGGCTCGGCGCCTTCCTTCAGGAAGAAGGCCTTCATGTCTTCCGACTGGATGATTTTGTTGATCTCGGCATTCAGCTTGTCGATCACCGGCTGCGGCGTGGCGGCCGGCGCCAGCACACCCCACCACAGGTCGACCGCGCTACCCTTGTAGCCGGACTGTTCCAGCGAGGGCAGGTCGGGCGCGACCGGCGAACGCTGCGCCGTGGTGACCGCCAGGGCGCGCACCTTGCCCGCCTTGACCTGCGACAGGATGGACGGCGCGCTGGCCACCAGCATGTCGATCTGGCCTCCCAGCAGGTCGGTGACGGCCGGGCCCATGCCCTTGTAGGGCACGTGGGTCAGCCTGGTGTCCGAAGCGTCCGCGAAGATTTCGGTCGCGAACTGGTTGATGCTGCCGGCGCCCGAGCTGCCGTAGTTCAGCTTGCTCGGGTTGGCCTTGGCGGCGGCCACCAGGTCCTGGATGGACTTGTAAGGCGTGTCCTTGTTGACCGTGACCAGCAGCGGACCGCGGGCCAGCATGGCCACCGGCTTGAAGTCCTTGATAGCGTCGTACTGCAGGTTGTTTCGGATGGCCGCGCCGGTGGTGAAGGTCGATGAAACCACCACCAGCTGATAGCCGTCGGCCGGTGCGCGGGCCACGATGTTGTTGGCGATGATGCCGCCGCCGGACGGGCGGTTGTCCACCAGGAAAGGCTGGCCCAGCGCGTCCTGCAGCCGTTTGCCGATGGCGCGGGCGAATACGTCGTTCGAGCCGCCTGCGGCGCTGCCGACGATCAGCGTGACCGGCCGGTTGGGGTAGGAGGCGCCCTGGGCAAATGCCGGGGGCAGGGCGGCTGCACCCAATGCGGCGCAGATCAGTGCGCGGCGAGAGGCAAGACGGAATTTGGGCAGGCGGTTTTCGGGCATGGCGCTGTTGTCTCCTTGTTGGATGCCGATAGTAGGCAGGCTGCTGCCGAGAATCGATGATGTTTCAGCAATCGAAAGGCAAGGTTTTCTTTTGCTCGGCTGGCGGTCGGCAGTGGACACTGGCGCCCATCGAAGGAGACATGTCCCATGCGAAGCAAACTTTTCGTGCCCGGTTCGCGCCCGGAACTGTTCGACAAGGCACTGGCCGGCGAGGCCGATGCGCTGTCGTTCGACCTGGAAGACGCGGTGGCCGAGCCCCGCAAGGCCGAGGCGCGCCAGCTGCTGGGTGACTTCCTGGCCCGGGCTTCAGACCCGGCGATCAAACGCGGCAAGGTGCTGATAGTGCGGGTGAATCCGCTCGACACCCCGCACTTCGTCCCTGACCTGGCGGCGGTGGTGCGGCCGGGACTGGACCTGCTGAACCTGCCCAAACCCGAGACAAGCGACGACGTGCTGGCGGCCGTGGCCGCACTCGAAAAGGCCGAGCGGGACAACGCCATCACACAGCCGGTCGGCCTGCTGCTCAACATCGAAACCCCGCGTGCGCTGCGCAACGCCGCGGCCCTGGCCGGCGCACACCCGCGGGTGGCCGGCCTGCAGATGGGACTGGGCGATCTGTTCGAGCCGCTGGGCATCGCCCGCCGCGACCCCGACACGGTGCGCCAGGTGATGTTCGCCATCCGCATGGCGGCCGGCGAGGCCGGTGTGTTCGCCTACGACGGCGCATTCGCCGATGTGCGCGATACCGATGGCTACACCGCCGAAGCCGGCATGGCACGCCGCCTCGGTTTCCTGGGCAAGAGTTGCATCCATCCCAGCCAGATCGCGCTGGCCAATGCCGCGTTCAGGCCGAGCGACGAGGAGATCGCGCATGCTCTGAAGGTGGTCGATGCCGCCAGGGCCGCCGAGTCGAACGCGATCGGAGCCTGGGTGGTGGACGGCCGGATGATCGACGCGCCGTTCCTGAAACGCGCACGCGCCATCGTCGATACGGCGGTGAAGCTGGGCCTGGCGAGCGCCTGAACTCCTCAATCCGACACTCTCATGCAAGAAACCATTCCAAATCCCGCAAAAGGCCCGCTCGCCGGTGTCCGGGTGCTCGACCTCAGCGCCTACATCGCCGGTCCGTACGGCTGTGCATTGCTGGCCGACCAGGGGGCGGACGTCATCAAGATCGAACCGCCGGTCGGCGACAACCTGCGCAAATATCCATCCACGCTGGCCGACGAAAGCCGCGCCTTCATCGGTGTCAACCGCAGCAAGCGCGGCCTGGTGCTCGACCTGAAGAAACCGGAAGACCTGCAGGTGCTGAAGGACCTGGTGCGCAAGGCCGACGTGCTGGTGCACAACTTCCGCCCCAGCGTGCCGCCACGGCTGGGCATCGACTACGAGAGCCTTTCCGCGGTCAATCCGCGGCTCATCTACTGCGCCGTCACGGGTTACGGCGATACCGGCCCGCTGCGCGAAAAGGCCGGCTACGACCAGGTGCTGCAGACGATGACCGGCATGTGCGCCATGCAGGCGCCGGCCGGCAAGGCGCCGCAGATCCTCTATGGCTCGGTGGTCGACTATTACGCTGCGTCGATGGTGGCGGCCGGCGTGTCGTCTGCCCTGTACGAGCGCGAGAAGAGCGGGCGCGGCCAGCAGGTTGGCGTTTCGCTGCTGCGCTCGGCCCTGGCGATGCAGTCGGCGCGCCTGGTGTGGGCCGAAAACGAGCCGCGCGAGGTGGGCCGCGACATGCGTTCCGGCGGCATCACCGGCATCCATCCGACGCGCGAAGGGCACCTGTACATCTCGGCCAACACCGCGCATTTCTGGCGCGCCCTTTGCGAGAAGACCGGCCTGGACGAACTGCTGGCCACCGACCGCTACGACTCGGTGCGCAAGCGTGCTGAACACAGGGACGAAATCGTGCCGCGCCTGCATGCCGCGCTGGCGCAGAGGTCGGCCCTCGAATGGGAAACCCTGTTCGGCGAAGAGGTGCCCTGCGCCGCGGCCCGCACGGTCGAAGACATGTTCGATTTCGAACAGAACCAGGCCGAAGACCTGATCACGACCTTCGAACATCCGGTTCTGGGCAGCTACCGCGGTTTTACGCGGGCCATCGCCTTCGACCGCACGCCCGGGCCGCTGCCGTTCGCCGCGCCGACCATGGACCAGCACGGTGCCGAGCTGCGGGCCGAGGCCGCCAAAGGGCAGGCCGAATGACCAACGTCCCGCATTCCGCCGGCACGGAAAAGCCGCGCTTCTGCACGCCCGCCGATGCCTGCGATGCACACATCCACATCTACGACCACCGTTTTGCCAACATCGGCGACCCGTCGCGGGCTCTGGCCGACGCCAGCGCCGCGGACTACCGGAAGCTGCAGCAACGGCTGGGCACACGTCGCACGGTAGTGGTCACGCCCACCGTCTACGGTACCGACAACGCGGTGACGCTGGACGCCATCGAACAGCTGGGCAGGGACCACACCCGCGGCGTCGCGGTGCTGCACCCGGATGTTTCCGACGCCACGCTGCGTGAACTGGACGAGGGTGGCATACGGGGCATTCGTTTCACCCTGTTCGACCCTCAGACTTCGGTCACCAGCTTCGACATGGTCGAGCCGCTGGCCCGCCGCATCGCGCCGCTCGGCTGGCATGTGCAGTTGCACTGGCGTGCCGACCAGATCGTGGAACAAACAGCCCTCATCGAACGGCTGCCCTGCACCGTTGTGTTTGACCACATGGCGCGGCTGCCGCATCCGGAAGGCGCTGCGCATGCGGCCTTCGGCATCGTGGCCGGAATGTTGGATGCCGGGCGGGCGTGGGTGAAGTTGTCCGGCACCTATCTCGATCCGGGCCGGCCGGACAGCCGGGGGGATGTGGTGCGGGCCTGGGCGAAACGCGCGCCGCAGCGCCTGTTGTGGGGCAGCGACTGGCCCCATCCCACCGAAAAGACAGTCAAGCCGGATGACGCCGCCATGCTCGACGAATGGGCCGAACGTATCGGCGACGGCGCATTGTGCCGCCGCATCCTGGTCGACAACGCTGCCGCGCTTTACGGTTTCTGAGGCGTGATCGCGTCCTCGCCGTACCGCTTTTGCGCCGCCCCTTGAAACGCTTCCAGAACCACCTGCATCAGCCGGCTGTCGGCATCGGCCGGCCGGCAGACCATGGCCAGTTGCCGCTGCGGTGCGCCGCGTCCCAGCGGCACCTGCAGCATCGGATAGGCGACCAGCAGTTCGCTGCGCAGCGTCGGCACCACCGAAACCCCCAGGCCGGCCGAAACCATGGCCGCGATGGCCTCGGTGCCCGGCAGGTCGAAGGCCCAGCGCAGGCGTGGCGCGATGCGCTGCACATATTGCGCGGCGATGCGGCCGCCGGTGGTGGCCGGGTCCATGCGGATCCAGTCATAACGGCGCAGCAACTCGGCCGGTGGCGCCAGGCGCGCGGTGGGCGGCGCGATCATCACCATCACCTCGCGCGCCAGCGGAAACCAGCTCAGCCGGCTGGACCCGCCGGACTGCGGCTGCACCAGCACTGCGGCGTCCACGCGGCCGGCCTTCACATCGTCGATCAGGGGCGAAGACAGACCCTTGGAGATGGCGATCTCCAGGCCGGGCGCCCGCTCGCGCAGCTTTTGCAGTACGCCGGGCAGCATGGCCACCTGAACCGATTCGACAGTCGCCAGCCGGATGCGGCCAGTGACGGCCACACCCTTGCGGCTGCGCAGGGCTTCCAGCGTGTCGACGGTCTGATTGAGTGTGTCGGCGATCTCCAGGGCAAAAGGCGTCGGCCTGACCTGGCGCGCCGAACGGTCGAACAGCGGCTGGCCGAAATAGTCTTCCAGCTGCCGCATCTGCAGGCTGACGGCGCTGGCGGTCAAGCTGACCTCCTTGGCCGCGGCCACGAAGGAGCCGTGCCGCAGGACGGCGGAAAGCGTCTGGAGAAATTGAAGTTTCATCAACAGAAGGAGATAAGAATATGGACCGACCTTACCAATCCCGCCTTGGCGGACGCCGCCGGCTGCTGGCCGTGGCGGTGTCGGGCGCATGCCTGGCGCTGGCCTCGTTCGGCGTTTCGGCGCAGGCCTATCCGAACAAGCCCATCCGCATCGTGGTGCCCTATGCGGCCGGCGGCGGTGCCGATGCCAATGCCCGCCTGCTGGCGCAGCCGCTGTCGCAGCTGCTGGGCCAGCCGATCATCGTGGAGAACCGCCCCGGCGCCAGCGGCGTGCTGGCTGCGCAGGCGGTTATCCAGTCTCCTGCGGACGGCTATACCTTCCTGTTCGACGCATTCCCGTATGCCGTCAACGCGGTGCTGCGCAAGCTGCCTTTCGACCCGGTGAAGGACCTGGTGCCGGTTTCGCAGGCCATCAACATGCCCAACATCCTGGTGGTTCCGGAGGCGGCTCCGTACAAGTCCCTGAAGGAGCTGGTCGACTATGCCCGCGCCCATCCCGGCCAGTTGAACTATGCGTCCTACGGCGCCGGTGGGGCGGCCCACCTTGCTGCCGAAATGCTCAAGCGCGACGCGAAGATCGAATGGGTGCACGTGCCCTACAAGGGCGGCGCGCCGGCCATTACCGACCTGCTCGCGGGCCAGGTCTCGGCGTACTTCGCCAACCCGGTATCGGGCCTGTCGTACGTCAAGGCCGGCAAGCTGCGCGCCCTGGCCACCACCGGCACCACCCGCATGTCTGCACTGCCCGATGTGCCGACGGTCAAGGAGAGCGGGTACAAGGAATTCGAACTTCAGGAATGGAACGGATTCTTCGCACCCGCCGGCACACCCCAGCCGGTGATCGACAAGGTTTCTGCCGCGGTGCGGGACGCCCTGAAGCAGCCGGAGACCCGCAAGCGCCTGCTGGAACTGGGTATCGAGCCGGTCGGCAACTCACCGGCCGAGTTCAAGTCTTTCCTGACCTCGCAGATCGGCAAGTGGGCCGCGCTGGTGAAGGCCAACAACATCACGGTCGACTGAGGCCGGCTCCCGGACGAATCGGCGTACGGTGGAGATGCATCCGAATGGACCATTTCTGACGGACTGACGAAGTGAGAGGATGGTTGTTACTTTTTCTAGCACTGTTCTCGCACCATGTCAGACAACGCACGTTTAGCGGTCGTCCACCGGAAGGATGTCACCTCCATCGGCTCGCCCACCCAGAGCCTGGACCGGGCCCTTGACCTCCTGGACGCAGTCGTCGGCCATGCGGTGTCCGGCATTGCGCTGGGCGCGCTGTCGGCTACCGTCGGCCTGAGCAAACCTACGGCCCACCGCCTGCTCGGCGGGCTGCGCACCTCCGGCCTGATCGACTACGACAACGTGCACAGGCTGTTCTACCCGGCCTTCAAGCTTTACAGCATGGGCCAGGCGGCGTCCGTGCGTTTCGATGTGATTCCCGCGGCCACCGCCAGCCTTGAACGGCTGGCCGAAGAGACCGGCGACACCGTGTTCCTGACGGCGCGCAGCGGCGACTTCGCCGTTTGCGTGGGGCGGCGCGAAGGGGCTTTCCCGATCAAGACGCTCACCCTGAACGTGGGGGACGTGCGGCCGCTTGGCCTGGGCGCGAATGGCCTGGTCCTGCTGGCGGCGATGCGTGACGACGATGTCGAACGCAACCTCGTGCGGCACGAAGAGGCGCTCAAGCGGTGGCCGCGTTTCGACAGCGTGTCGATCAGGAACTGGATCGCCACCACCCGTGAAAACGGCTACGGATTCAGCGAAGGACTGGTGCTGCCTGAAATGTCGGCGCTGGCCGTCGGAATCAGGGGCGGCCAGGGCGGGGTCGATGCGGTCATCTCGGTGGCGGCCATCAACTCGCGGATGCAGCAACCGCGGCGCTCTTCGCTGGCGGATCTGCTGAGGCGGGAAGTCGGTGCCATCGAGGCACTGATGGACGATCGTTCGCTGGCCAGACGCCAGGATTGACCGGCCAGAAAAAATCCGGGGCCCTCTTGCGAGAGCCCCGGATTACCGGGCCGGGACCTGGACGCTCAGTCCCTGATTTCAAGCCGGCGGTTCAGCGCCAGCACTGCCAGGGTGGCGAGGGCGCCGGACAGCAGATAAACCGTGGTGAACACCAGGCCGAAGTGAGCCGACAGACCGAGAGCGATCAACGGTGCGAAAGCGGCACCGATCAACCAGGCCAGGTCGGAAGTCAGCGCGGCACCGGTGTAGCGGTATTGGGCCGCGAAATTGGCGGTCACCGCGCCGGCTGCCTGGCCATACGAGAGGCCGAGCAGCACAAAACCGACCAGGATGAAGGCGTCCTGCGCGATGCGCCCGCCGCCCAGGCCCATCGGCGTGAAGAAGCTGAAGATCGCGATGGCGACTGCCAGCGCACCCAGCGTGTTGCGGCGGCCGAAACGGTCGGCGATCATGCCCGAAGCGATGACGCTCGGAATCGCAAGCATGGCGCCGACGATCTGGATGGACAGCACCTCGTTCACGGTCTGGTCCGAATACAGCGTGATCCACGACAGCGGGAACACGGTGATCAGGTGGAACAGCGCATAACTGGCCAGTGCGGCAAAGGCGCCTATGAAAACGTTGTAGCCCTGGGTGCGGAACATCTCGCCGGCCTTGGTGGGTTCGAGTTCACGTTCTTCCAGCAGCTTGGTGTATTCCTCGGTCACCACCAGGCGCAGGCGGGCGAACAGCGCAACCACGTTGATGGCGAAAGCCACATAAAACGGGTAACGCCATCCCCATTCGAAGAAATCCTTCGGACCCAGGTTGGCGTGCAGGAAGACGAACAGGGCGGCCGCAATCAAGAAGCCGATGGGCGCTCCCAGCTGGCCGAGCATTGCGTACCAGCCGCGTTTTTCCTTGGGTGCGTTCAAGGCCAGCAGGGAGGGCAGGCCGTCCCACGCGCCGCCGAGGGCGATACCCTGCACGAAACGGAACACCGCCAGCAGCACGATCGAAGTAAAGCCCAGACTGGTGTAACCAGGCAAAAATGCCATGCCCGCCGTCGAGATGCCCAGCAAGAACAGGGCCACGGTCAGTTTGGTGCCGCGGCCGAAACGTTTCTGCAGCGCCATGAAACCCAGGGTGCCGAAAGGGCGCGCAATGAAGGCAAAAGAAAAGATGACAAAAGCCCACAAGGTGCCTTCGAGCCGCGCCTCGAAAGGAAAGAACACCACCGGGAACACCAGCACCGAGGCGATGGCATAGACGAAGAAGTCGAAATATTCGGATGTGCGTCCTATCACCACGCCGATGGCGATCTCGCCTGGTGCGATGCCGTCGTGGTCGTCATGGCGGTTCTGGAGGTCGCGCTCCATCTGTGTGGACGATGGTTCATGGTGGGCCCCTGCGGGCATCGTGATGGTGGACATCGCGCTCCTCTTTTCGAAGTTTTAATACAGGCTATACCTCCCGGAGCATGCGGTTCAGGAGGGCAAACCCGGTATAGGACAAAACGTCCAATAGCCGTCAGATAACATTCCGTTGTAAATTCCCGGTGTTTTCCCTAGCAAAGCCTCTTTTCCCCTAGTCCGGCATGCCATTCCTCAAAAAACTCAGTGCACTGATCCTGGTGTCGGCCGTCGCCTTGCTGGCCGGCTGCAACGCCGTGGTCATGAAGCCCTCCGGCGATATCGCGATGCAACAGCGCGACCTGATCCTCATCTCCACCGGACTGATGCTGCTCATCATCATCCCGGTGATCGTGTTGACCCTGGTTTTCGCGTACCGCTACCGCCACACCAACAAGGACGCGCAATACGAGCCGGACTGGGACCATTCGACCGGCCTCGAGCTGATCATCTGGTCGGCTCCCCTGGCGATCATCATCGCGCTGGGCGCCATCACGTGGATCAGCACCCACACGCTGGACCCGTATCGCCCGCTCGACCGCATCGATGCCGGCCGCGGCGTGCCCACCGGCACCAAGCCGCTGGAAGTCGATGTCGTGGCACTGGACTGGAAATGGCTGTTCATCTATCCGGAACAAGGCATCGCCACCGTCAATGAACTGGCAGCGCCGGTCGATCGCCCGATCACCTTCCGCATCAGCGCATCGAACGTCATGAACTCGTTCTTCGTTCCCGCGCTGGCCGGCCAGATCTACGCCATGCCGGGCATGGAAACCAAGCTGCACGCCGTGATCAACGCGCCCGGCGAGTTCGAAGGTTTCTCCGCCAACTACAGCGGCGCGGGTTTCTCCCACATGCGCTTCAAGTTCCACGGCCTCAGCACGGCGGACTTCGACAAATGGGTGGCGACCGCCAAGACTTCGAAGGAATCGCTGGACCGCCCCGGCTATCTCGAACTCGAACGTCCCAGCGAACGTGACCCGGTGCGCCACTACGCCTCCGTGGCGCCCGACCTGTTCGACGCGATCGTCAACCGCTGCGTCGAAGCCAACCGCATGTGCATGAAAGACATGATGGCCATCGACGCCAACGGCGGCCTGAGCCTGCCGGGTGCTTCCAATCTGGCCGGTTCGGTGGCGATGCCGCCGCTGGTCAGCGGGGTGATGGGCAAACCTGCCCGCACCTATGTCGCCTCGATGTGCACCGCAGCCGACCCGGCTGGCGCCGCACTGGCCCCCCAGCCGCTGTAAGCCGAGCCCAGCGCCGACCGCAGTTTTTTCCTGTTTCTCGCGAAGCCGCATCCGGACCCACGATGTTCGAACACCTAGACATAACGAAGCTCATCTTCGGCCGCCTCTCCTGGGAGGCGATTCCTTTCCATGAACCGATCCTGCTGATCACGTTCATCGGCGTGATGCTCGGCGGCCTTGCGCTGCTGGCCGCGCTGACGTACTTCAAGGTCTGGGGCTACCTGTGGCGCGAGTGGTTCACCAGCATCGACCACAAGAAGATCGGGATCATGTACATGATCCTCGGCATCATCATGCTGCTGCGCGGCTTCGCCGACGCGCTGATGATGCGGGCCCAGCAGGCGCTGTCGTTCGGTGATGCCAACGGTTTCCTGCCGCCGCACCATTACGACCAGGTGTTCACCGCCCACGGCGTGATCATGATTTTCTTCGTGGCCATGCCCTTCGTGACCGGCCTGATGAACTTCGTGGTGCCGATGCAGATCGGCGCCCGCGACGTGGCCTTCCCGTTCCTGAACAACTTCAGCTTCTGGATGACGGTCAGCGGCGCGGTGCTGGTGATGGCTTCGCTGTTCGTCGGCGAATTCGCCCGTACCGGCTGGCTGGCCTATCCGCCGCTGTCCGGCATCGCCTACAGCCCCGACGTGGGAGTCGACTACTACATCTGGTCATTGCAGATAGCGGGTATCGGGACATTGCTGTCCGGCGTCAACCTGCTCGTGACCATCGTCAAGATGCGCGCTCCCGGCATGACCCTCATGAAGATGCCCATCTTCACCTGGACCGCCGTCTGCACCAACGTGCTGATCGTGTTCGCCTTCCCGGTGCTGACCGCCGTGCTGGCGCTGCTGTCGCTGGACCGTTACGTCGGCACCAACTTCTTTTCGAACGACCTCGGCGGCAACGCCATGATGTACGTCAACCTGATCTGGATCTGGGGCCACCCCGAGGTGTACATCCTGGTGCTGCCGGTGTTCGGCGTGTTCTCCGAGATCGTCGCCACCTTCAGCAGCAAGCGCATCTTCGGCTATGCCTCGATGGTGTACGCCACCGTCGTGATCACCATCCTGTCGTACCTGGTGTGGCTGCATCACTTCTTCACCATGGGCAGCGGTGCGAGCGTCAACTCGTTCTTCGGCATCACCACGATGATCATCTCGATCCCGACCGGGGCAAAGATCTTCAACTGGCTGTTCACCATGTACCGCGGTCGCATCCGCTTCGAGCTGCCCATGCTGTGGACGGTCGGCTTCATGGTCACGTTCACCATCGGCGGCATGACCGGCGTGCTGCTGGCCGTTCCCCCGGCCGACTTCGTGCTGCACAACAGCCTGTTCCTGATCGCCCACTTCCACAACGTGATCATCGGCGGCGTGGTGTTCGGCGTCTTCGCCGGCATCAATTACTGGTTCCCCAAGGCGACCGGCTACAAACTCAACGAGTTCTGGGGCAAGGTTTCCTTCTGGCTGTGGTTCGTCGGCTTCTACTTCGCCTTCATGCCGCTGTACGTTCTCGGCCTGATGGGCGTGACCCGCCGCATGAGCCACTTCGAAGATCCGTCGCTGCGTATCTGGTTCGTGCTGGCCGCCTTCGGTGCGGTGCTGATCGCCGGTGGCATCGGCGCCATGCTGCTGCAGTTCGTCATGACCTACAAGGACCGCGCCAAGCTGCGTGACACCACCGGCGACCCCTGGGGCGGCCGCACGCTGGAATGGTCGACCGCATCGCCTCCGCCTGCCTATAACTTCGCCTTCACCCCGGTGGTGCACGACAACGACGCCTGGTGGGACATGAAGAAGCGTGGCTACGTCCGTCCGCTGGAAGGTTTCATCGCCATCCACATGCCCAAGAACACCTGGGCCGGCATCACGCTGGCCGGCATGTCCACGGTGTTCGGTTTCGCCGCCATCTGGCACATGTGGCTGCTGGCAATCGTCGCCTTCGTGGCGGTGATCGTCACGGTCATCGTGCATACCTTCAACTACAAGCGCGACTACCACATCTCTGCGGACGACGTCGTCCGCGTGGAAGCCGAACGTACCCGACTGCTGGCTGCCCATGTCTGAGATCACTGCAAACCACGGCGCTCACGGCGCCCATATCGGCCCGTCGGATTCGGGCGCCAAGCCCGTCTTCTATCTGAAGGAAGAGCAGCACGTCGAGAATGGCACGCTGCTGGGCTTCTGGCTCTACCTGATGAGCGATTGCCTCATCTTCGCCTGCCTGTTCGCGGTGTACGGTGTGCTGGGCCGCAGCTACGCGGCAGGCCCTTCCGGTGCGGACCTGTTCGAACTGCCGCTGGTGGCGTTCAACACGGCGATGCTGCTGTTCTCATCGATCACCTACGGTTTCGCCGTGCTGCAGATGCAGCAGAAGAAGATTCGGGGAACCATCCTCTGGCTGGGCATCACGGGCCTGTTCGGCCTGGCCTTCCTGGGCACCGAACTGTATGAGTTCGCTCACCTGATCCACGAAGGCGCCGGCCCGCAACGCAGTGCTTTCCTGTCGGCCTTCTTCGGCCTGGTCGGAACCCACGGCCTGCACGTCACCTTCGGCCTGGTCTGGCTGGTGGTGCTGATGTTCCAGGTCGGCAAACACGGCCTGACCCGCGAGAACAAGCGCCGCGTGATGTGCCTGTCGATGTTCTGGCACTTTCTGGACGTCGTCTGGATCGGCGTCTTCACCTTTGTCTACCTGATGGGATCGCTGGCATGAGCGCCTACACGGAAAACCATTTCGCCCACGGGCAGCACGTCCGCCCCGCGGACAGCATGATCGACGAACACGGCCACGCGCTGTACGGCGACCATGGCGGCCACGACGACCACGGCCACGACGGTGGCGGCCACGCCGAAAGCACCTTCAAGGGTTATGCCATCGGTTTCATCCTGTCGGTGATCCTGACCGCCATTCCGTTCTGGCTGGTGATGACCAAGTTCTTCGACGATTCGCACACCACGTCCATCGTGCTGCTGGGTTTTGCCGCGGTGCAGATCGTCGTTCACATGGTGTATTTCCTGCACATGAACGCCCGCTCGGAAGGCGGCTGGAACATGCTGGCGCTGATCTTCACCATCGTGGTGGTCGCGATCACGCTGAGCGGTTCGTTGTGGGTCATGTTCCACATGAACGCCAACATGATGCCGGTCAGTGCCCACGACATGAAGAACATGCCCTGATGGCCATTGAGTCGAATCCGCGGAGCGTGCGCGCTCCGCGCTCCAACCTCGTCACCGCCTCGCTGGCGGTGTTTTTTTTAGCGGCTTTCGTGGCGTTCATCCTGCTGGGCAGTTGGCAGGTGCAGCGCCGCACCTGGAAGCTGGCGCTGATCGAGCGGGTCGAAGAGCGGGTGCATGCGCCCGCCACGCCGGCCCCCGGGCCAGACAGCTGGTTTTCTGTCACCGCGGCCGCCGACGAATACCGCCATGTCAGCCTTTCCGGCGAGTTTCTGCACGACAAGGAAACCCTGGTGCAGGCCGTCACCGAAAAGGGTTCGGGTTTCTGGGTGATGACACCGCTGCGCCTGGCAGACGGCAACAGCGTGCTGGTCAACCGTGGTTTCGTGCCAGCCGAGAACCGGCTGTTGACCGCCCATGGCGGTGCCGTGCCACAAGGCCTGGTCAGCGTGACCGGCCTGCTGCGCCTGAGCGAGCCCGGCGGCGGCTTTCTGCGTAGCAACGATCCCGCCGGCGACCGCTGGTTCTCGCGGGACGTCGCGGCCATTGCCGCAGCGCGCAATGAATTGCGTGTCGCCCCGTATTTCATCGACGCCGACGCCGGTGCCTGGGCGGTGCCGACCGCGCCCATCGGCGGGCTGACCGTGGTCTCTTTCCACAACAGCCATCTGGTCTATGCGCTCACGTGGTTCGGCATGGCGCTGTTGACCTTGATCGGCGCCGGCATCTGGCTGCGCGAGGAAAAGCGGGCACGCCGCACGCGTTGAAAACCGGCCGATGACATCACCGACCAGCCCCGTCCTGCACCCCGCACCCGCTGCGGGGCTGGACAGCCTCGAAGAGGCGACCGGGCTGGCCAACATGCATCAGCTGATCCAGTTGCGCTGGATCGCGGTGTTCGGCCAAGTGATCACCATCGGGGCCGCGCACCTGTTGTACGGCATCCGGTTGCCGCTGGCGCACATGGCGGCGGTGGTGGCTTTTCTGGTGGTGTTCAATCTGGCCAGCCACTGGCGATGGCGTTCGCGCGGCGAGGTCACCAACGACGAACTGTTTCTGGCCCTGCTGGTGGATGTCGGCATGCTCACCGTGCAGCTCTACCTGAGCGGCGGCGCGACCAACCCCTTCACCTTTCTGTACCTGCTGCAGGTCACGCTCGCGGCGGTGTTGCTCAAGCCGTGGTCGGTGTGGACCATGGTCGTCGTCACGATGGTCTGTGTCGGCGGGCTGGCCCTGTTCGGCCGGCCGCTGGCCTTGCCGCCGGACCACGACCGCGGCCTGTACAGCCCCTACATCCAGGGCATGCTGGTGTGTTTTGTCCTGAATGCCGGGCTCCTGGTGATCTTCATCAGCCGCATCGGTCGCAACCTGCGCGATCGCGATTCGCATCTGGCCGGCCTGCGCGACCGCGCCATCGAGCAGGAACACGTGGTGCGGATCGGCCTGCTGGCCAGCGGCGCGGCGCACGAACTCGGCACGCCGCTGGCCACTCTAGCGGTGATCCTCGGTGACTGGCGCCGCATGCCGGCTTTCAAGGACGACCCCGAACTGCTCCAGGAGGTCGGCGAAATGCAGGTGCAGGTGCAGCGCTGCAAAACCATCCTCAGCGGCATATTGCTGGCGGCCGGCGAGGCGCGTGGCGAGTCGTCGCAGCAAACCACCATCAACACCTTCATCGACGACCTGGTGGCAGAGTGGCGCGACACCCGCGCGGTCACCGGTTTCGATTACGACAACCGGCTCGACCACGACCTGCCCATGGTGTCCGACACCGCCTTCAAGCAGATGGTCTGCAACGTACTCGACAATGCCCTGGAGGCATCGCCTGGCCGGGTTGCACTCGAGGCGGTGCTGGATGCCGGGAGCCTCAAGCTCACCGTGACCGACGCCGGGCCCGGCTTCCAGCCCAGGGTGCTGGCGCAACTCGGCAAGCCGTACAACACCACCAAGGGCCGATCCGGCGGAGGGCTGGGCCTTTTTCTGGCGGTCAGCGTGGCGCGCACCCTTGGCGGCCATGTCATGGCGGGCAACCAGCCACAGGGCGGCGCCGTGGTGGTCATCACGCTGCCGCTGGCGGCGATCACCCTGAAGGAGGGCGAAGGACGTGTCGGCTGAAAATATCGCGATGGAAATCGAAGACGACGAGGACGACCGCCAGCTGCTGATCGTCGAGGACGACGCCGCCTTTGCGCGCACCCTGGGGCGTTCGTTCGAGCGGCGCGGCTACAAGGTGCTGCATGCCGCCAGCCTGGAAGAAACCATCGCCCTGCTGGCCGGACATTCGCCCGGTTATGCGGTGGTCGATCTCAAGCTGAACGGCGATGCATCGGGCCTGGCCTGCGTGCAGGCGCTGCATGCGCACGACGACGAGATGCTCATCGTCGTCCTGACCGGTTTCGCCAGCATCGGGACGGCCGTGGAGGCCATCAAGCTGGGTGCCTGCCATTACCTGGCCAAGCCGTCGAACACCGACGACATCGAGGCCGCGTTCGGCCGGGCCGAGGGCAATGCCGAGGTGGAGGTGAGCAACCGCTCGACCTCCATCAAGACCCTGGAATGGGAACGTATCCACCAGACCCTGGCCGAGACCGGCTTCAACATCTCCGAGACCGCCCGCCGGCTGGGCATGCACCGGCGGACATTGGCGCGCAAGCTGGGCAAGCCCCAGGTGAAGTAGGTCCGGCCAGTTGGTGCTGGAGGCCGGCATCGTGACGCCGGACCCGGGCCGCACCGGAAAACGCGGCATCGCCTCTGCCAGCAGTCGCGAAAAGGGTTCAGCCGGCCGAATTTTCGGCAGGCGCGTTGTTTCGCCTGAGCATCAGGCCGGCGCTCGCCTCGTTCAGCCCGACGATCTCGACCACGCTGCCATGTTTGCTCAGCCGGTCCGACACCTTTTGCAGCGCGGCGATGGCGGTGATGTCCCAGAAGTGGGCGCGCGATACGTCGATGGTCACCGGCCGCTGCTTCACATCGCGGATGTCGAACGCATCGACGAAGATTTCCGCCGATGCGAAAAAGACCTGACCGGCCACCTCGTAGCGCAGCGAATCGCCTTCGTCGTACACCTGCACCGCCAGCAATTGGGACACCTTGAAGGTGAAGAACACTCCGCTCAGCAGCACACCGACCGCAACGCCGGCCGCCAGGTTGTCGGTCACCAGGGTGATCTGCACCGTCGCCAGCATCACCACGCTCGAAGTGCGCGGGTGGCGCACCAGGGCGCGCAGCGAACGCCAGTCGAAGGTCGATGCCGACACCATCACCATGATGGCCACCAGCGCCGCCACCGGCACCATCGCCACCCAGGGCTTGAGCAACACCATCAGGATGAGCAGGAAGGCGCCGGCGAACAGCGTGGACAGTCGGCCACGGCCGCCGTAGCGCACGTTGCCGACGGTCTGGCCGATCATTCCGCAGCCGGCGATGCCGCCGAACAGGCTGGCCGCCACGTTGGCGATGCCCAGGCCCGAACATTCGCGGTTGCGCGAACTGGGGGTGTCGGTCAGTTCGTCCACCACGCTGGCGGTCATCATGGATTCGAGCAGGCCCACCATGGCGATGGCGCAGGCGGGCAGGGCGATCAGGCGCAGGGTTTCCAGGTCCAGAGGCACGGCGGGCCAGCCGAAGGCGGGCAGCGCATCCGGTAAATGCCCCAGGTCTGCGACGGTGTTCACCGGCAGGTGCAGCCATTGGGCCAGCAGCGTCAGCGCCACGATGCAGATCAGCGGCGACGGCACCATCCGGGTCAGGCGCGGCAGCAGGTAGATGATCACCAACCCCAGCGTCAGCAACGCCCAGGTCGCGGTGTTGGCGCCATGATCGGCCTGAAGATGCGGCAGTTGCGCCGAGAAGATCAGCACCGCCAGCGCATTGACGAAACCGGTGCGCACCGAGCTCGACACGAAACGCATCAGCACGCCCAGCCGCAGCAGGCCGAAGGCGATCTGCACCACGCCTGCCAGCATCCCTGCCGCCAGCAGATAGGGCAAGCCGTGGGCGTGCACCAGCGGTGCCGCCACCAGGGCGACAGAGCCGGCCGCGGCAGACACCATCGCCGGCCGGCCGCCGGTGAAGGCGATCACGATGCCGATGACAAACGAGGCGAACAGCCCGACCGCCGGATCGACGCCGGCGACGAAAGAAAAGGCGATGACTTCAGGGATCAGCGCGAAGGTTGCGACGGCGCCGGCCATCAGTTCGCGCGGAACGCTGGGACACCATTCGGTGCGCAGGCGGGAAAGGGACATGGAGTGTTGTGTTGTGGTTTCTGGCGGACAAAACGTCACGCTTTCATGGCAGCATCGGCGGTTTTGAGCGCTCGGCACGACCTGTGCTTGTACTGACTTCATCCGGGTGCTGACCGAGCCGACATTTTCGCGTGCGGCGGGCAGCCTTCAGGGTCAGAGGGAAAACATGATTCGATCTTCGTCACTGGGCGCACGCCTGGGTTCCGGTTACGCCATCGTCTGCCTGCTGCTGCTGGGCGTCGTGGCACTTGTCAGCTGGCAGCAGATGCGTCTGCAGGCCGCCATGCAGTCCATCGTGGAAGTGGGCAACCGCAACACCCGCACCGCCACACAGATGCTGCAGCACCTGGGAGACGTGTCGGTCGGCATCCGAAACATGGCGCTGCTGCAGACCCTGCCCGAACTCGATGCCGAAATGGCCCGCATCAACGGCGCGCTCAAGGCCTACGACGGCCTGAGCAAGGAACTGGACGGCAAGCTGGCCCAGCAGGAAGGCCCGGCCGAAGCCGAGATCGCCCAGTTGCGCAGGATCAAGGCTTCGCAGGTCGGCACCGTGCCCCTGGTGCTCGACGCCGCCAAGCTCGGCATGGACGGCGCCGCACCCGAAGCCACCCAGCTCATCACCGAAAAGATCCGGCCCCGCATCGAGGAATGGAACCAGTCCGTCATCGCGCTCATCGAGATGCAGCAGCAGCGCGGCGAGACCGCCTATGAAGAAGCCCGCACCGCACGCCGGCAGGGCCTGACCGCGCTGGCGGTGTTCGCGCTGGCCGCCGTGCTGCTCAGCGTGGTGATCGCGGTGCGCACCACCCGTTCCATCACCGTGCCGCTGGGCCAGGCGGTGCGTGCCGCCGAAAACATCGCGGGCGGCGACCTCTCGTCTGTCGCGGCTTCCGACCGTGGCGACGAAGTCGGCCGCATGCTCCAGTCCATCGGCCTGATGCAAACCCGGCTGCGCGAGATCGTCGGCGGCATCCGCGACGCATCGGATTCCATCCGCACTTCGGCGGGCGAAATCGCCGCGGGCAACCAGGACCTGTCGCGCCGCACCGAAACCACCGCCAGCAATCTGCAGAGCGCCGCCGCCGTGCTCGACACACTGACGCAGGCCGTGCACCAGTCGGCCAAGGCGGCCGAGCGTGCCACGTCGCTGGCCAGTTCCGCATCCGATGCCGCGGCCGAAGGCGGCGCTGCGGTGTCCAAGGTCGTCTCCACCATGGACGGTATCTCGTCGGCGTCCAAACGCATCGGCGACATCACCGGCGTGATCGACGGCCTGGCTTTCCAGACCAACATCCTCGCCCTGAATGCCGCCGTCGAAGCCGCGCGCGCGGGCGAACAGGGCCGTGGTTTTGCCGTCGTGGCCAGCGAAGTGCGTTCGCTGGCACAGCGCTCGGCGGCGGCAGCCAAGGAAATTCGTGGCCTCATCGCATCGTCCATCGAACAGGTGGACGTCGGCTCCAGCCTGGTGCGCGAGGCCGGCAACGGCATGCAGCGCATCGTCGAGAGCGTCGACCGGGTGACCGGCGCCATTGCCGAGATCCGGTCCAGCTCGGCCCAGCAGGACGACGAGATCGCCCAGGTCGGCGGTTCGGTGAAGGAGCTCGACCGCATGACGCAGCAGAACTCGGCGCTGGTCGAAGAATCGGCCGCCGCTGCCGAAGGCCTGCGGGAATTGACGGTTCGGCTGGGTGAACTCATCGACCATTTCCGCACCGAGGAATCCGTCGCGGCGCGGTTGGCGACACCGGTGGCAGTGCCGGCTCCGAGCCGCAAGCTGTTGACGGCCTGATTGCCAGTGCCGAGCCGTTCCGCCATCGCCGCTGCCGCTGCCGGGCTTCTGGCGGCCGCCTGTTGCCAGACTGTCTGCGCAGCCACGGCCGACATCCCCGGCGCCACCATCGTGCCACCGGCCGCATCGGCGGACGACACACCCTTCAAACTGTCGACCGGCATCTACAACGTGTCGGGCGGCGGTCTGCCTGCCGGCCCAGGCCTCGACGTGAATCTGCGTTACGGCTATGGCGGCGGCAACCATGTGTGGCTCGGTTACTACCGTTCTCCGGCGATGGGTTTTTCGCAGCCGCGCGCGGGCTGGGATGCGGTCTACGGCGTGGGGTCGGTCAGGCTGCTGCCTTCGCTGCAGGTGGCGTCCGGCGGCTTTGTCGGTGGCAGCCTGGCGGCGGAGACCGGCACCACCTGGTTTGCAGGTGGCGGTCTGGGCCGTACCAACCTGCGCAACTACGCCAACCTGAACTTCGATCCCAACGACTCGATCACCCTTTACGGCGGCTACCGATGGGACGACGCCGACAGCGTGGTGCTGCAACTCGTGCGCGACAACCGGCTGAATCCGGACCAGCAGAACCTGCACCTCATCTGGCGCAACGAATTGTCCGACGGCGAACGTTTCACGGTGGACCTCCTTGCCAAGCAGGGCACGGTGGACGACCGTTTCGTCCGCCGTGCCGGCGTGTCTTTCAACTACGAATGGCAGCGCTGGTTCGTCAAGGCGGCGCTGGACCCGAAGGTGAACTTCACCGCGCAGAACATGGTGCGCGTTTCAACCGGCGCCCGTTTTTGAGTCGGCTGCCCGGTCGGTCCACCGGTAACCGGGCGGCGCCACATAACCGCCGTAGATCGCTTCGAGCAGACCCGCGAAGGCGATGGTGCTGCGGTCTTCCAGGTAAGGCCCCATCGCCTGTGCGCTGATCGGCAGGCCGGTTTCGTCGAGTCCGACCGGAAAGCTGGTGGCCGGCAGACCGGGCAAGACCGGCAGGCCGGCCCAATAGAACAATTCCAGGAAACTCAGCTGCCGCTCACCGCCGTCGAAAGCCGCCGGGAACAGCCGCGCATCCTTCGGCAGGCCGTGCTGGTGTTCGAACGCGGGCAGGGGAGCGACGGGTGTGACGACCACATCGAAGTGTTCGAAGAACCGTTCCCACTGATGACGGAGCTGGAAGCGGGTCTCGTTGAAACGCAGCCATTCGGTATGCGGCAGGGTCGATGCCCGCAGCCATGCGGCGTCGGCGCTGTCGTCGTCGGGTGCCAGCGCGGCCAGCCTGGCCTGAGCCGCGTCGCTCAGTGCCGGCGGCTTGGCCAGCGACGAACCCTGCAGGCTGCGGTAGACGCGGTGCTGCAATTCCAGATCCGGCAGCGGTCCGGCCGGCAGATCGGCCAGCCGTGCCACCTTCGTGCCTTGCGTGGCCAGGCGTTCGGCGACCCGTCCGATCACCTGTGATTCGTGCCGGCTTCGGGCGGTACCCGGCCACTGATCGAGCAGCAGAACCCGGAAATCCTTCAATGCGGTGTGCCGTGCCGGTGGCAGCGTTGCCTTCCACGCCTTGGCGGCCAGCGGCTCGCGGTTGATCAACAGTTCGAGCGCCAGTTCCAGGTCGCCGGCACTGCGCGCGAGCGGCCCCGCGACGGTCAGGTCGCGGTCGGCGATGCGGCCGCCGGGCGCACCGGTGCCGCGCAGGGTGATCAGCCCGGCCGATGTCTTGTGGCCGTACACGCCGTTGAAGTGAGCGGGTATGCGGATCGATCCACCGATGTCGGTGCCGAGTTCCAGGGCCACCAGGCCTGCAGCCAACGCCGCCGCCGATCCACCGGAAGAACCTCCCGGCGTGCGCCGCAGATCCCAAGGGTTGCGGCTGACGCCGTATACCGCGTTGTAGCTCTGCAGGTCGGCGTTGGCCAGCGGAACATTGCTCTTGCCGAGAATGATGGCGCCGGCCTCGCGCAGGCCGGCCACGGCGGGCGAGTCCTGCGCGGGACGGTTGTCGGCATGGGCCGGATCGCCGCCGCTGGTGACCAGGCCGGCGGCGTCGAACGATTCCTTGACGGTGATCGGCACGCCCAGCAAGGGACGACGTTCACCGCGGGCCAGCGCTGCATCGGCGACCCTTGCCGCGGCGCGGGCAGCTTCGGCGTCGAAATGGACGATGGCATTGATGGCCGGATTGAATCGTGCGATGCGGGCAAGCGTGTGTTCCAGCAGCTCGGCTGCCGAAACCCGGCCGTCGGCCAATGCTTCGGCCTGTTCTCGGGCGCTGGCAAAACTGAGGGCATCGAGTGTTTCGATGTAGCTGGCTTCGGGTGTGTCGTCTGTTGTCATGGCGATGTTTGCCGGTCACTTGCGTGGTTCGATCCAGGCGTCCGACAGGTCTCCTCCGGCGAGGTCGATGCTGTTGGTCAGCTGGTGTGCACGGCTGCTGTAGACCAGCGCCGACTGCACGGTGACGATCGGAAGAACCGGCAGGTCGCGGCCGACGATCTGCTGGATTTCCTTGAACTGCGCAGCACGTTTGCCGGCGTCCTGCTCCGTGGCCGCCTGGCGGAACAGCGTGTCGACCTGCGGGTTGTCGTAGTGGGCGGCGTTCACCCAGATCAGCGGATTTCGAACGCCGTCGCCCCAGTAGATACGCTGGACGCCGACGGTCGGGTCGAACAGCCGGCCTAGTCCGTTCAGGTTGATGTCGAAATCGCGATGGGTGTAGACCCGTTTCAGGAAGGCCGGTGCGTCGCCGTCCAGCACCGTGACCCGGATGCCGATACGTGCCAGCGCGATGCGAACGTATTCGCTGCTGCGCTTGAATTGCTGGCCCGGCAGGAAACTCAGGCGAAGTCCGAAACGCTGTCCGTCGGCGCCCTTGGGCAGTCCGGCTTCGTCGAGCAGACGGTTGGCGGCGGCGATGTCGAACGGGTAGCGGAAGGTGCTGTCGTCGTAGTAGTCGGCCAGCACCCGTGGCACTGGAGAATTCACGACTTCGGCACGTTTGTAGTAGACGGAGTCGCGGATGAAGTTGCGGTCGATGGCCTGGGCGATGGCGTGGCGTACCTGGGGTTTGGCGAGGATCGGGCTGTCGACGTTGAACTCCAGGAACAGGGCGTTGTTCAGGAAGGCGTCGTAGGTGTTGTCGACCCTGAGGTTGGGCAGCGCGGACAGCCGGTCGAGTTCGGCCAGGCCGACGCCGAGGGCGGCATCCACTTCGCCGGTCTCGATGGCGGCGGCCAGGGCCGCCGGGTCGCGCGTGAACTTCAACACGAGGCGGTCGAGGTGCGGGAAACCCTTGCGCCAGTAGTCCGGGTTCTTCTTCAGCAGCACGTGGCTGCCACGCACCCACTGCTCGAAGATGAACGGGCCCGTGCCGATGGGCGCATTGCTGTTGACGCTGGCAAGCGGCTCGACATCGCGGTAGCGGTGCGCCGGCACGATGGGCAGTTCGGCCGACGAGAAAGACCGGATCAGGAAGGGCGACGGTTTGCTCAGCACAAGCACGGCGGTGAGAGGGTCGGGTATGTCGACGCGTTCCAGGTTGGCCAGCGTGATGCGGCCGCGCGCCCCCTGTTTCTTCTGGGTCAGGAGCGAGAACCGGACGTCTTCGGCGGTGAAATCGCGGCCGTCGTGCCACTTGACACCGGGCCGCAGCCTGAAGGTGTAGGTGAGGCCGTCGGCGCTGACCTGCCAGCTGGTGGCCAGCAAGCCCTGTGGCTGGAAGGCCGCGTCGTAGCGCAGCAGGCCTTCGGTGATCTTGCCGCTGATGTTGCGTGCATCGGTGTTGGTGTCGAGGAACGACACCAGGCGCGCCGGTTCTGCGGCCAGCGCATAGGTCAGGGTGCCGCCCTCCACCGGTTTTGAGGTTTGGGAAAAAACGGCGAAGGGCAGGACGGCCAGTGACAAGCCGAGAAACAGGCGGGATATCTGCATGAAGGGAAATCGTTGGATTGAAACGCCGGGGTGCGTTTCATGTTCCGTCGAATTCATGCGGATGTTTGGAATCGTTTTGAATTTGCAAATGACGGAAACGATTGCCGGTGGATTCGTCGTTGGCCAGATAATGCCAAAAGATTAATTGGACATAATCCCGGAAACCGTGCGGTCCGGGATCGATCGGGTGGATCACCACAAAAAACCTTTGAAATTCCAGGGAAATCGACGTTATCGGCTGTTTGCCGGCGGGTATGTGTCTGCCCGGCGACATCTTAGAAAACCCTCTCGCCTCGAGGGACCGGCCAAGGCATAATTCGCCGACATCAACGAATCATGGAAACGAGGCTGGAGTGGAGATTGTTATCGCTGGTTCCGCTGTTTTGTGCGCTTGGGGATATTGGCGCGCAAGGCAATATGGCAAAGAAACGCAACTGGATTATCGGCGCTGGGTCGCTTTTTATGACGGTTCCTATTCGCCATTGAACCATTCCAGAATGGGTTCTGCGTTCATTGCGCAGGCCCTGCGTTATGGCGCCGAAATCGGCGTCTTCGTTCCCGACCAGATCGCACCCATGCGCGATTTCCTCAAGGGCCAGAAGACCAGCGCCATGCTGCTCGCTTTGCGTGACAAGGCGCTTCCGGCCGTCTACGGCGTGCTGGGCGAAAAGGTGGTCAACAACACCCCCGCCCGTGCCATCGGCATGCTGATGCTGCTTTCTTGGTTTGCGCCCGAGGGCAAGGCCGACGAGCAGGTTCGGCAGGCGCTGGTCCGCTGCTGAAGCCCGCAGGCCCCGAAGGCGAGGGCCATTTTCAATGGCAAAGAAAAAGCCGCCGAGTCGGCGATCCTGCGGATCGCGACTGGGCGGCCTTGAGAGTGGCTCCTCGACCTGGGCTCGAACCAGGGACCTACGGATTAACAGTCCGGCGCTCTACCGACTGAGCTATCGAGGAACGTAAGCGGCACACCTGCCCGTTTCGATGGACGGGCGGCGGCTGCCAGGCATTGCCTGACAGCGTGATCATGTTTTGTGGCTCCTCGACCTGGGCTCGAACCAGGGACCTACGGATTAACAGTCCGGCGCTCTACCAACTGAGCTATCGAGGAACAGAACAGCCTCAAATTATATACAGAAAAAACGCCGGTTAGAAAGACGCTCGCATTCCGATGCGAAAAGTTCTTGCCGCACCCGGGAAAAGGTACACATGGCCGTACTGGGAAGGCGACTCGCGCCAGTAGCGGCGGTCGGCGAGGTTGTCCACGCTGGCGGTCCAGGTGACGGTGGTTCCGCCGGCAGTTCGCTGGTCAAAACGCAGGCCGGCGTCGAGGCGTGTCCAGCTCGGCAGCTCGATGCTGTTGTCGGCGGTGACGTCGCGGCGGCCCTCATATGACAGTCCGCCGCTCAGCTCCAGACCTTCCATGCCCGGCACCTTCCAGCCGGCCTGGGCGCGCACCGTCTGTTTGGGCACGTTGGTCGGATGTCTGCCGTTCAGGCTCGGGTCCTGGATGCTGTTGCGGCGCTTGGCGTCGATCACGGTCACGCCGCCCATCAGCCGCCACGGACCCTGTGTCCATTGGCCACTGGCTTCCAGGCCCTGGTGTTCGGCTTCGCCGTCGTTGGCGCCGGTGCAGGGGCTGATGCCCAGGTTGGCGCAGGCGTCCAGGTTGGTCACCGGCCGCAGGATGCGGAAATACGCGGTCTGCCACGACCAGCCGCGCTCTGTGCCCTTCAGGCCGAGTTCCCATTGGCGAGACTTGAGCACCGGCAGCGCCTGGCCGGCGTTGGCGTACTGCGAAACCTTGTTGGGCACGATCTGCGATTCGACGCCCTGACCGTAGCTGGCGTAGACCAGTCGGCCGGGCATGAATGCGTAGCTGGCGGCGACCCAGGGCGTGGTCAGGTCCTGGTCGTAGCGGGTGGGGCGGCTGCCGTCCGTGCGTACGCTTTCGCGCGAAAGATGGGTTTGCCGCACGCCGAGCCAGGTGGTGAAACGCTCGTTCCAGCGCACCGCGTCCTGCAGCGACAGCTCGAGCGTGTGTTCGTCGCGGTTGGTATTGCTGTCGGTCAGCGTCGGGTCGGCGGTGGTGACGGCGGTGCCGGTCACATTCCCTTCGCCGACATAGTTGTAGGCCTGGTCCTGAAAACGGTTGCGCACCCGGCTGGCGGTGAGGCCCACGCTCAGGTCGTGCCGCACGGCGCCGGTGAGCAGTTTTCCGGCCACGGCCAGGTTGGCTGCCTGTTGAACCCGCCGTTCATTTTCGCTGCGGAAGTCGTACAGGTCATAGGTTCCGTCGGAGCAGAAGCGGTCGTAGTTGCCTTCCTTGCCGCAGCCGAAGGCATAGGCCAGCCGGTCCTGGCTCTTCAGGCGCTGCTGGCCCACTTGTGCGCTCCAGCGCCAGTCGGTGCCGATGGCCTTGGTGTAGCGCACGGTCCCGGTCAGCGCGTCGAAGACCGACGGCTGCGACCAGGGCTGGTTGTTCAGGTTCAGGCGCGGATCGACCGGCGCCGGCAGCTTGTTGCCCAGCAGGCTGAAGGCCTGCTGGCTGGGCTGCGACTTGTGGCTCCATTCCAGTTCGGCTTCCAGTACCGAGTCGCCGCCGATGCGCCAGTCGCCGGCCAGCGCGGCGAGGCTGCGTTCGCCGTCCAGGTTGCGCAGTTGCGGCCGCAGGCGTTCCTGGGCGACGTTCAGGCGCAGGCCGAACTGGCGGTTTTCGCCGAAACGGCTGCTGATGTCGGCGGCCCCCAGCAGGCTGGCGCGAGATGTGGCTTCCACCCGCACTTCGCGGATGTCCCGGTCGCCAGGCCGCTTGACGACATAGTTGACCAGGCCACCGGGCGCGCTGGTGCCTGCCTGGATGCCGCTGGTGCCTTTCAGGATTTCCACCCGCTCCTTGTTGTCCAGAGGGATTGCGGTTTCGGCGCTGATCGGCAAGCCTTCGCGGCGGTAGTTGAAGCGGTTGTCCAGCACGAAACCCCGGATGCTGACGAAGTCCCAGTAACCCGGGGAATCGTAGGCGTCGCTGATGGACGAATCGAAACGGGTCAGGTCGGCCAGGCGTCGAGCGCCGCTGGTCTGCAGCATCTGCTGATCAACCACGGTGGCCGAGATCGGGACTTCGCTCAGCGGAATTTCGCCGAAGCCGGTCACGTCGGCCTGCGGCGCGCTGCGCGAAGCATTGACGGTCACCGCGTCGAGCGTTTCGGCGGGCGCCGGACCTTGCGCTTGGGCGGCGTGGGCGGCGAGCGCCAGGAAAGCCAGGGACGCATGGGCCAACGGAGCCCGCGGAAAGAAATCAAGTGAAAAAACTGCCATCGTCGTGCCTTCGAACAAACGTGTGGCAGGGACGGCAGGCGACCGCAAACGGCCCGCAACGGCACTGTCCGGCAATCGATGAAGAGGGGGCAGGGCGCAGGGCGGTCTGTGGCACACGCTTTCCCTGCGCGAGGATTACCTCAATCAGGTTCCAAGGGACTCTCTCAGTCGCATCGGATCCTGGCGGTTGGCCCGTCCGATGCAACACCCCTAGCGGTCTCGCCCCGGGACCGCCGGGACGAGCGGCGCAAATTGTAGCGCGCCGTTAACAAAGGTCAGCGACTGTCAGGGAAGCCGTGGCGCGGATTCCCGTTCCTCGACCGGTGGGACGACGGTCACCGCTGCCGGCGGATTGGAGCGTGCGTCGTCCCGGGCGGTGGCGAAGATGTCCCAGACCGCAATGAACATGGCCGCGATCACCGGGCCGATGACAAAGCCGTTGAGCCCGAACAGCGCCATGCCTCCCAGGGTGGAAATCAGCACGATGTAGTCAGGCAGTTTGGTGTCCTTGCCGACGAGCAGCGGACGCAGGATGTTGTCCACCAGTCCGATGACGAATACACCGACGAAGATGAGAATCAGGGCCTTGACGATCGCGCCGGTCGCCAGGAAATAGAGGGCCACCGGCGCCCAGACGATGGCCGCACCGACTGCGGGCAAAAGCGACAGGAAGGCCATCAGCACGCCCCACAGAACCGCGCCGTGGATGCCCATCACGATGAAGGTGACGCCGCCGATCAGACCCTGCGCCACGGCGACCGCGATGTTTCCCTTGACGGTGGCGCGGATCACGGTGGTGAACTTGCCGAGCAGTTTGCCCTTGTGGCGTTCTTCGAGGGGAATCGCGTCGCGGATCATCACGGACAGTTCGCCGCCGTCCCGGATCAGGAAGAACAGCAGATACATCATCACCGTGAAGCCCACCAGGAAGTCGAAGGTGTTCTGGCCGAAATTGATGGCAGACGCGGTGAGGTTGCGGCCGCCCTGGTTCACCAGGTCCATCACCTTGGCCTGCAGGGCGCCCATGTCGCCGACGCCGAAGCGGTCCAGCAGGCGCATGGCCCATTGGGGCAAGTGATCGAATATCTCTTGCAGGTAGCTGCCGATGTTGATCTGGCCCGACTGCAGTTTGGCGTATAGCGTGGTCGCCTCTTGCACCAGCGAGGCGGTGATGAGCGCGGTCGGCAGGATCACGATCACCAGGATCAGGCTCAGCGTGGCAAGCGCGGCAAGGTTTTCACGCCCCTTGAAACGCTTTCGCAACCAGCGGAAGACCGGGCGGAACAACATCGCGAGGATGGCCCCCCAGAAGACTGCGCCGTAATAGGGAAAGAGGATCCAGCCGAAGGCCAGCGTGACGCCGATCAGCAGCAGGATGAATGTTTTTTGTTCTACGGCGTTGGATTTCATGGAATGGCCCGTTGGGGGCTCTGGCTGTAATCGGCCACGGCGGGGTGCCGTGGTGTCGGATGCTAGCCAGGTTAATGGGTGGTCCCGCGTCGGACTTCATCCTGATACGCACCCAGTCAACTCCTATGGTGACAATGCTTCACTTTTCCTGAACGCCACCCGGCCCGCCTGCCTTGACCCATAGATTCCTGCGCAAACTTGCCTGCACCGTCGCCCTGCTGGGCGCAAGCCTGTGTTTCGCTGCATCGCCGAGCGACGACACGGCTGCGGCTGCGGCCTCCCTGGACACCGCGCGCGACCAGCTCACCGCCATCCAGAAGCAGATCGGCAGCGATGCCGAGATAGCGGATGCAACGCTGGCCACCCTGAGGACCGGGGCGCTGGAGACCCAGGCCGCGGCGGAACAGGCGGCTACCGCGCTCGACCCCGCGCTGTCCAACGTCACCGCGCGCCTGGCCGAACTCGGGCCGGCGCCCGCGGCCGGCGCCACCGAAGCGCCCGACATCGCATCGCAGCGTGCGTCGCTCGAAAAGCAGCGCAAGCAACTCGACTCGCAAGTCAAGCTGGCGCGCCTGCTGTCGGTCGAAAGTGCGCAGGCGGCCGACGCGGTGGCCGTGCGGCGCCGGTCGCAGTTCAATGCGCAGATCGGCGAACGCACTTCGTCGATGCTGGCCGCACCCTTCTGGCAGGAACTGCGGTTGGGCGTGCCGCGCGACTGGGTGCGTGTGCAGGTCATCGGCCGGACCATTGCCGCCACTGCATCCACCACGCCCTGGACGGTGTGGGTGGGTTTCGCGGCGCTGGCCATGGGCCTGTTCTTCCTCCAGCAATGGGCCGGCCGCAAGTTGCTGCGTTTCGCGTCGAGCCGGGTGCCGCCAGGGCGGCTCCGCCGTTCCCTGCTGGCGCTTTTGCGGGCGCTGCTGGCGATCGTCGTGCCTGGTGTCGTGGCGCACCTGATCCGGCTGGGGATCGGCTGGGGCAGCACCCCGAGCGAAGCGCTGGACAGCCTCATGGCACGTACCGTCGGCATGGTGTGTTTCGCGGCTTTCCTGTGGGGCCTGGGCCGTGCGCTGTTGGCCGCCCACAAACCGTCCTGGCGTTTGCCGCCCCTCTCCGACGCGATGGCACTGTCGCTGCGCCGGCATCCGCTGATCCTGGCGGTGGTGATCGTCATCGGCTGGGAACTCGAGCAGCTGGCGGTGCTGGCCAACGGCGCACTCGCCACCACGGTGGCGCTCGACAGCATCTACACCCTGGTGCTGGCGCTGGTGCTGGTGTCGATCCTGATCCGGGTGCGCCGGGTACGCCATGCAGAACGACTGGCCGACGCAGCATCTGCCGTGACCGTGACCGCGGCCGCTGCGGTGAAGGACGCACCCGCGCTGCCGGCCAAACCCGCGCAGCACCTGGCGCGCCTGCCCTGGACCAGCGTCGCGCTGGGGGCCATCGCGCTGGTGCTCGGCGTGAGTGTGATCTGCCTGTTGGTGGGTTTCGTGGCGCTGGGTGGTTTCATGGTGAAGCAGATCGTCTGGAGCGGCACGGTGGGTGCCGTGGCATACCTGCTGGCGGCTCTGCTGGACGACGCCTTCACCGCTGCATTCACCCCAGTCGGCGGTGCAGCCGCCATGGCCGAGGACCCGGGTCTGCGTGTGCGCGCCCAGGCAGGTGTGCTGCTGTCGGCGGTGTCGCGACTGGCGGTGGTGCTGTTCGGCCTGGTGCTGGTGATGGCGCCTTTCGGCCAGGGACCCGACGAATTGCTGCAGCGCGCCGGGCAACTGCGCGACGGCCTGGCCATCGGCGAACTGCGGCTGCAGCCGGCCGCGGTGCTGCAGGCGATCTTTGTCTTCATCGCTGCCACCGTGGGTGTGCGGCTGCTGCAGCGCTGGCTGCGTGACCGTTACCTGCCGACCACCGGCCTGGATGTCGCCATGCGCGACTCCGCCACATCGCTGTTGGGATTCGTAGGCACGGTGGCCGCGCTGGCCTTCGCGCTATCGGCGATCGGGCTGGGACTCGAACGTATCGCGTGGGTGGCCAGTGCCTTGTCGGTGGGCATCGGTTTCGGCCTGCAGGCAGTGGTGTCCAACTTCGTGTCGGGCCTGATTCTGCTGGCCGAGCGGCCTGTGAAGGTGGGCGACTGGGTATCGCTGTCGGGTGTCGAGGGCGACATCCGCCGCATCAATGTGCGGGCCACCGAGATCCAGATGGGCGACCGGTCCACGGTGATCGTGCCCAACTCGGAATTCATCACCAAGATCGTCCGCAACGTGACGCTGGCCAATCCGCTGGGCCAGGTGTCCTTCAAGTTGCCGATGGCGCTGGATGCCGACGTGATGAAGGTGCGCGACATCATGCTGGCGGTCTTCCAGTCGCATGACGGCGTGCTGAGCGAGCCGCCGCCCAAGGTCTTCCTCGAAAGCGTCGAGAACGAGCGGCTGATCTTCGCGGCCAGCGGTGCGGTGTCTTCGCCGCGCCAGAGCTACGCGGTCAAGAGCGCCTTGCTGTTCGAAACGCTCGTGCGCCTGCGGTCCGCCGGGCAGTTTCCGGCCAAGCCGCCCGAGCCGGTGGAGACACCGAAGGCCGACGCCGAGGTGCCTCAGCCCGGCTCGGCTCTGCCACCGCAGACCTGAACGGTCATGGCGTTTTCTCCTGGCGCGGGCAACCTGCGTGAGCTGACGGCTCAATTTCCTTTCAAGGGCCGGCTGGAGGCCATCTGGCTGCGGCCGGCGCGGCGTGTGCCGACGGTGTCCGTGGCGTCGGTGCTGGCCGTGGCGGGCAAGGGGTTGGAGGGCGACCGGAGCATGCAGGCGGTGACGGTGGGCGGCAAACGGCAGGTCACGCTGATCCAGGCCGAACATCTGCCGGCCGTGGCCGGTTTTCTGCGCCGCCCGTCGCTCGACGGATCGCTGCTGCGGCGCAATCTGCTGGTGTCAGGCCTGAACCTGATGGCGGCCCGGGCACTGTTCAAGGACGCTCCGTTGCACCTGTCCATCGGCGCCGACGTGGTGCTCGAATTGACCGGGCCGTGCGAGCCCTGCTCGAAGATGGAAGAACTGCTGGGGCCGGGCGCCTACAACGCGCTGCGCGGCCATGGCGGCATGACATCCCGGGTGCTGCAGGGCGGGGTGATCCGCGTGGGCGACATCCTGTCCTGCCGATCGGTACAGCCCGGTCTTTTCGACTAGCCGCAGAGGCGCCGGCCCTAGTGGCCGACGAATTCCCAGACCATCTCGGCCAGGCCCTTGGTCAGCACCAGGCCGCAGACCACGATCGTGGCGGCGATGGCGACCATGCGGAAAATACGTGACAGCAGGCCTGGGTTGTCCTGTTCGGCCTCGGCCCACAGTTCCGGTCGGCTGACGTTCGGTGGCGGGCGGACCGCAGGTGGGAGAGCCAGCGTGCGCAACAGTTGCTCACGCCGGAAATGCGAGTCGAGCGGAACCGCTGCCACCACGCGCGGCGCTGCCGGCGCCAATGCCGGCTGCAACGAAACATCCTCCTCATCGAGATCGCTGGCCACAACCGAATCCTCGAAATCCTGGCGCAACCGGATACGTCGCCGGGTGGCACGTGACGGCGTTTGGGCATCGGGCCATTGAGGGTTCGGCATGGAGCCGGATTTTCGGATGTGGACGCGAGACCATCCAAGCGTTTAGTGGGTTCGAGGGTGGTGCGTTCGCATCAGGCGGAATGTGAGTGTCCGCGCACACCTTTGCCCGCCGTTTCTGCGCCTCTGTTTCGCGGCCTCAGACGTTCGCCCGTTTTTGTGCAACAAACAGCAGCCCGGCCACCGGCTCGCCGATTTCGGTCCGCAAGGGATGCGGGCTGCAGTGCAGGTCGGACAGGCCGTTCAACTGCAGCAGTCTCTCGACGTCTTGTTGCCGATGGCGGTAACGCCCACTGGCATGCAGGCCGAAACCTTCGGCCACGGCATCCTCCGGCAGCGCGCGTTCGATGGTGAAGACGAAATGGCCGTCATCGCGCAACGCCCGGGCGACTTGGCCGAGCAGCGTTCCCAGTGCGCCTACGTAAATCAGGGTGTCGGCGGCCACGACCAGGTCGCAGCAGGCCGGGTTGCGTTGGAGCCAGGCACCGATTTCGGTCTTGTGCAGTTCCGAATAACTGCCTCGGGCGGCGGCTCTCTCGAGCATCCTGGCGGACAGGTCCAGTCCTACGATTCGGTGGCAGTAGGGCTCCAGCACCGGTCCACAGAGCCCGGTGCCACAACCCAGGTCGACCGCGTCGAACTGGCGAGCCGGCGCGGCGATGAGCGCCAGGCCTTCGCCTATCAGTTGCGGGCCGCGGTACGACAGGCTTTCCACCAGGTTGGCATCGAACATCTCGGCGAAGGCGTCGAAATGGGCTTCCACATAACGGTCGGCCGCGCGCACAGGGATGCCGAATTGCGCGCAGGCCGCCAGCAAGTGCTGGGCGATGGGGTTGCCGGGCGACTGCTGAAGCCATTGCCGATAGGACTGGGCGGCCTCGGCATAACGTTCGAGGATGTAGAAGGCCTTGCCCAGCATCTCGTGAGACTTGCCTTCCAGAGGCGGCAGCACGAAAACCCGGCATTGCCAGCGCGAGGCCGCCAGGTTGTCGCCGGTGGCGGTGTGCAGTCGTGCCAGCTGCTGCATGGCGGGGATGTAGTCGGGAGACAGTCGCACCGCCTGTTCCAGTGCGGCCCGGGCCTCTGCGATGCGGCCGGTTTCGAGGTGGGCGGTGCCCAGGCTGGTCCAGACGGCGTGGTCGTCGGGCAGCAATCGCGCGGCCTCGGCATAACAACGCGAGGCTTCGTCAAAACGTTCCAGCGCAAACAGCACGTTGCCGAAATCGTTGTGCCAGTCGGCGTTGTCGGGCCTCAGGGCAGAGGCTCGACGCAGTTTCTCCGTGGCTTCCTCGTGCCGCCCGACCTGGTGCAGGTAGATGCCCAGGTAGTGGAGGGCGACGGGTTGGGCGGGGTCTTCAGCCAGCGCAGCGACATAGGCGCGGGCTGCCTGCTCGAGCCTGCCGGCCAGGTGATCGTCGAGGGCGGTCTGCAGCGACATGGGTGTGGCGGTCTAGGGAGAAAACCGCCATGGTATTCAAGGTGGCCGCGCAGCGGCCACCCCGGCCGTTTCCTACCGGGCGTTCGCCGGCACACGGGTCTCGCCGTAGACCTTCAGTTCGCCGGCCTTGTTGGCTGCGGCCATGTCGGTGCTGCGCTGCTTGCGTGCGGCTGCGCGGTCGGCCTTGCTGGCCTTCTTGCCGGCCGCGGCGGTACCTGCGCCTTTTTCGCCGTCGCCGGTGGTTCCGGCGGTTTGGGCGAACGCGGTGCCGGCGGTCAGCAGGGCGGCCAGGGACAGGATCAGTGCAGAATTCTTCATGTGGTTTTCCTAGGAGATTGGAGGGCTGTCGTATCGGGTACGCGGCAGAAATGATGTCCGCTATCGGCGCCTGGCGGCGGCGCATGCGGGGTGCGCCGCCATCGCCCGGAAGGGGGAGGCGGGCCCAGGCCCTGTCAGCCCGATCGCCGGCGCCGCGCCAGCGATTCCTCGATGCAGTGCATCAGCTCTGCCTCGGTGAACGGTTTCTGCAGAAAACACGCGCTGCCGGCAAGCCGGGCGCGCTGTTCGTCGCCGTCCTTGGCAAAGGCTGTCATGAGGATCAGCGGCGTCTGCAATCCGCGTGATCGCAGGGCGCCGAACAGTTCGAAGCCGGTGAAGCCCGGCATGCGGATATCGCTCACCACGCAGTCGACGGCGGCCAGGCGGGGGTCGGCCAGCAATTCGTCACCGCTGCCGTACATCTGAACCTGCAGGCCGGCCGAGCGCAGCAGCCGGCCTAGGGCCATACGCACCGAACTGTCGTCGTCCACGACGGCGATCAGGGAAAGCACGGTCAAGGGTCTTCCTTCCTGGTTCGGGCACCCCGGAGGGTGCCTCGCCGATCAGCCCGCGACCGGGGCGTGCACCGGTGCCAGCACCTCATGCTGGGTGGACGTGCGCTGCGGTGCCTTGTGAACCATGGTGTAGGCGTAGTCCACGCCCATGCCGTAGGCGCCGGAGTGTTCCTTGGCGATGGCCATCACGTCGTTGTAGGTCTCGCGGTTCTTCCAGTCACGCTGCCATTCCAGCAGCACCTGCTGCCAGGTCACGGGCACGACGCCGGCCTGGATCATGCGTTGCATGGAGTAGTCGTGGGCTTCCTTGGAGGTGCCGCCGGAGGCGTCGGCCACCATGTAGATCTCGTAGTCGCCTTCGAGCATGGCGCACAGCGAGAAGGTGGTGTTGCAGACCTCGGTCCACAGTCCGGCGACGACGACTTTCTTGCGGCCGTTGGCGGCCAGGCTGTCGCGCACTTTCTGATCGTCCCACGAGTTCATCGAACTGCGTTCCAGCACCTTGTGCCCGGGGAAGACATCGAGCAGTTCCGGGTAGGTGTAGCCGGAGAAGGACTCGCTTTCCACGGTAGTGATGGTGGTGGGAACGTTGAAGACCTTGGCAGCCTTGGCCAGGCCGACCACGTTGTTCTTCATGGCCTGGCGGTCCATCGACTGCACACCGAAAGCCATCTGCGGCTGGTGGTCGATGAAGATCAGCTGGCTGTTGCGTGGAGTCAGGACTTCGAGCTTGGGGTTGGACATGATGCGATTCCTCTTGAATGGGAACGGATGACAGGCGGCCTGCAGCTTGCGCAGGCCGGAGAGCGGGCGGCGCCGTGCAGCACCCCGGGCAAGGTTAGGAGACCTTCCCGCTCCGCGCATCCTCCTTAGGTGGGGGGTGCGAGCCTGTCGTCCGGTCCGGCCGGCGCGCCGAACTTTCGGTCCTGCGTACGCGCTGGATCGAGGGGGACAATCCCGGCATCGAAAAACGGCCCCATGGGCATGCAGCGGAGACAGGTCTTGGCATCGAACACGAAAGACGATGGTAGCGGCCGGCCATGGCAGTGGCTGGAAATGGCAAGGTCCTGGTGGCCCGCACCAATGACGGTGAATCGCCGCGAACGCTGGAGGGCCCTGCTGGGTGCCGGCCTCGGTGTGTTGGTCACCGGCCTGCTGTGCCGCTGGATGGCGCCGGCGGGTGGGGCGCCCTGGCTGGTGGCTCCGATGGGCGCCAGCGCCGTGCTGGTGTTCGCCGTGCCGTCCAGTCCGCTGGCCCAGCCCTGGCCTGTGGTGGGCGGCAATACCTTGTCGGCCCTGGTGGGCGCCTTGTCTGCGATGTTGATTCCCGACCCCGCATGGGCCGGGGCGGTAGCGGTGGCCGTGGCCATCGGGCTGATGTTCCGTTTGCGCTGCCTGCATCCGCCGGGCGGCGCCGCGGCCCTGCTGTGCGCGATGGGCGGTGTCGGCCTGTCCTTCGTGCTGTTTCCGGTGCTGCTCAATTCGGTACTGATGCTGCTGGCCGGCGTCGCATGCAACCGCCTGACCGGCCGCGCCTATCCGCACTTGCCGGCCACGGGAGCCAGCGATCGGTCGCGTTTCACCGCCGCCGACCTCGATATGGCTCTGGCGCACTACGACCAGATGCTGGACGTCAGCCGTGGTGACCTGGAACAGCTGCTGCAGCGGGCCGAGGCCGCAGCCTACGAGCGGCGATTCGGAAGTCTGCGTTGCGTCGACGTGATGACGCCCGATCCGCTGGCCGTGCAGTTCGGCACCGGGCTCGACGAAGCATGGGCGCTGATGCAGGCCCGGCACATCAAGGCGCTGCCGGTGACCGACCGTTCTCGGCGCATCGTCGGCATCGTTTCGATGGCCGACTTTCTCCGCCATGCCGGCGTAGCGCAGCCGGAAGGACTGAGGGAAAGGATCAGGTCACTGGTGCAGCGCAGCGGGTTGCTGCATTCGGAACAGCCTGAAGTGGTGGGGCAAATCATGACGCGGGAAGTGAGGGTGGCCAGCCTCTCACGCCCGGTCGCCGACCTGGTGCCACTGTTCTCGCAGGTCGGGCATCACCATATTCCGGTAATCGACGAAGAGCGCCGACTGGTCGGCATCCTCACCCAGTCGGACCTGGTGCGCGCGCTTTTCTCCGCCAGCGGTGGGCGTCAGGTTGGCGAGCAGGGCAGGTGAAGGCCGGTGCCATTTTCGTGGGCATCGTGTCCGGAGCCAATGCCGGCGCGGATTCCGGACGTTTCCAACCGGGCTTTCAACAGAGTTCTCCACAAGTTCGCTGGATAAGTCGGGCGAGCGCCGAAGCGGCTTCCTATGGACATGAGGATGATTGTTTAATTTTGTAACAAATGTTGCGTGGGTTCGTCTGGGCGCGCGACCATCGGGCTGATGGTCATCTCATCGACACACGTGCAAATTCACCTCCGGAGCGACCTCGTCAAACCTCTATTCGGCGCGTTGCTGATAGCGCCCGCACTTTCGTTTGCCCAGCCGGCGAACGACGAGTCGTCGATGCTCGAAAAGGTCAGGGGCACGGTGTATGTGCGCAACCTTCCTACCGAACAGGAACACGTGGTGCGGCGCTGCGGTTTTGAATTCCTGGTGATCGCCCGCGACCCGTCGAACGGTCGAGCGATCCAGTTGAAGGGCAGTTTCTCGGCGTCGCAAAACGAGCAAGGCGGGTTCTATGGATGGAGTGGCGTTTTGTATGACGGCCTGCGGCCTGGAGCGGCCGGGTACGCGCCGGCTCGTATCTCGGTTCAACCCGTCAATGGCATGCGGATAAAACAGCCGCTGCCGGCAGGGCCGGCCCACGGCGGATCGCTTCAATACCGGCAAGGTGTGGACGCCGATTTCCAGGTCCTGCTGGCGTCCATCGTGCGCGACCGGGGACTCAAGCTTGGTTTTTCACGAGAGCCGGACGGCCCGTTGATCGAGACCATGCTCGATATGGATGTGTCGGAGATGCAGGTTCAGGACGGACGGGTGACACGTCAGTTCGACAGCGTGGTTCCAGGCCAGATGGGTCGCTGCTGGGGCAGCGGCGGTTCCTGAAACCAAAGCGGGAAAAATTTCAGCCAAAGACGAACTGCGCGATGGCGGAGCAGACGCCGACCACCCCCAACAACACCGCCGCCGCCTGTCCGGCGTACCGCGCACGTTCGTGCCGGCGGGCGACGTTGCCGGTCTGGCCGGCCGACCAACGGGCAAGTGGCGTGGCAGGTACCAACGAAGCACCATCCGGGCCGCCGGCATGCTGGAAATCATGGTGAACGGTGTAGGACCAGTCGTGGGAGCTCATGCGCTGAAGTATCCCGAGCCCGCGAGACCGGGAGAAGACCCCGGTGGTCGAAATCATGTAGGACGAATTCGTGGTCTCGCGACCATGTGCTCTTCAACCTGCAGAAAAGGGCCGCTGCAACGAACCAGCGGCCTTTTGAAGCTGCTTGGGGAAGTCAGTCGAGCGACAGCTTCGCGTTGCGGATCACATCGCCGAAGCGTTTCTGTTCGTTCTGCAGAAAACGCGCGAATTCTTCTCGGCTGACCGGGAAGGGCTCATAGCCGAAGCTGGCGAACTTCTCCTTGGTCTCGGGTGTCGCCAGCGCGGCGGCGATGTCACGGCGGATCTTGTCGGTGACCGGAGCGGGCAGGCCGCGCGGCACCGCGATGGCGTTCCACCCGATGACCTCGAAGTCGCTCGGGCCGCCCGATTCGGCCACCGTCGGCACCGACTCGAATCCTGCCACCCGGCGCGGCGCGGCCACGGCCAGCAGGCGGATCTTGCCGGCCTTGTACAGCGGGCCGGCGGTGCCGCTGCTGCCCAGGGCAAACGACAGCTCGCCGTTGGCCACGGCGGTGTAGAGCTGCGTGGTCTCCTTGTAGATGACGTGTTCCATGTCGGTGCCGGTGCGTGCCTCCAGCAGCTCGGAGCCCAGGTGAACCGGGTTGCCGACCGACCATGAGCCGTAGTTGAGCTTGCCGGGGTTGGCCTTGGCGTCGGCGATCAGGTCGCCCATGGTCTTGTATGGGCTGGTGGACGGCACCGTGACGAAGAAATAGGTACGGAACAGCGGCAGCAGGGGATCGAAGTCGGTTGCCACGTCATAGGGCAGCTTCTTGAACAGCGCGGGGTAGGCGGCCAGGTGCACGTTGTCCAGCTGGATCATGTCGTGGCCGTCTTTTGCACCGCGCTTGAATGCGTCGATGGCGATGAAACCGTTGCCGCCCGGGCGGTTCTCGACCACCACCGGCTGGCCCCAGGTGCGGCTCAGGCGGTCTGCCACCAGGCGTGCCGTGCCGTCGGGGCCGCCGCCCACCGGGAACGGGTTGATCAGACGCACCGGGCGGGTGGGGAAGGCAGGGTCCTGCGCGAAAGCGGAAGAAGCAGCGAAGGGCGTTGCGCCAGTGGCGGCAAGGCCGAGGCCGGCCTGAAGGATGGCGCGGCGGCCGAGGGAATTCGTCATGGGTGTTGTCTCCGGATTTTTTATGGGAAGTCGCCGAGATTGAGCGTGATATCGGAAATTAAAGGTCGAAGAAGACGGTCTCCTTGGCGCCCTGCATGTGGATGTCGAAGACGTAGACCACTTCGCCGCCGCGCCGGGTGCGGCGCGCGACGAGTGTGTCGCGCCGGGCCGCGGGCACGCTGGCCAGCACCGGGTCGGCGGCATTGGCTGCGGTTTCGTCGTCGAAGTACACGCGGGTGAAGGCATTCACCAGCAGGCCGCGCATGGTGACGACGAGGTTGATGTGCGGAGCGGATCCGGCGGCTTCCGCTCCAGGCTTGACCGTCTTGAAGTGGAAGCGGTGCCCGGCATCGGTGCCGGTGCCGCAGCGGCCGAAGGCACGGAAACCCAGGCGCTGCGCATCGGCGACCGTGTCGGGATAAGTGCCTTCGCCATCGGGCTGGCTGATCTCGATCAGTGCATCGAAAACGGTCTTGCCGTCGCCGTCGAACACCCGCCCTTCGAGGCGGATGCGTTCGCCGCGGGCGTCGTCCAGCGCCAGCACCGAATCGAACACCTGGCCGAAGTCGTAGGCGTACTGCACGGCCGTGAGGCCGTAGGCGAAGTAGGGGCCGACCGTCTGGGAAGGAGTCTGGCCGAAGTTGGTTTCTTGTCCGTGCATCATTTCAGCGGTTCTCGAAAGGGGTTTCTTCGGCGCCACGCAGCACGATGTCGAAACGGTAGCCGAGCGCGTAGTTTTCCTCGGTCAGGTTCAGGTCGAAGTCGGATACCAGGCGTTTCCGGGCATGTTCGGGCGTGCCGTTGATCATCGGGTCGTACTGCATCAGCGGATCGCCCGGGAAATACATCTGGGTGACCAGCCGGCTACCGAAATGCTCACCGAACAGCGACAGGTGGATGTGCTGCGGCCGCCAGGCGTTGGGATGGTTGCCCCACGGATATGCGCCGGGCTTGATGGTCAAAAAGCGATAGCGGCCTTCGTCGTCCGTCAGGCAGCGGCCGGCACCCAGGAAGTTGGGGTCCAGCGGCGCGTCGTGCTGGTCTCCCTTGTGCACGTAGCGGCCGGCGGCATTGGCCTGCCAGATCTCGACGAGGGTGTTGCGCACCGGGCGGCGGCGGTCGTCCAGCACCTGGCCGGCAAGCACCATGCGTTCGCCCATGGGCTGGCCGTTGCGTTGTGCGTTGCGAGTCAGGTCGTGGTCCAGCGCACCGATGTCGCCGTTGCCGTAGACCGGCTGGCGCATCTCGCCCATGGCTGCCTTAAGGGGCACCAGCGGCTGGGTCGGCCCGCGTTTGGCGGTGCTGGCGTAGCCCGTGTAGATGTGCTGCGGATGGCTGGGCCAGTCGCGCGGCGACAGTGTCGGTTCGGCGGCTTTCAGTGGGTCTGTCATCGTGTTCATGGGCGGCACTCTAAGGCGGCATCTCCATGCTGTAAATTGAGGAATCTGCTGATTTCAATACGTTCTGGTAATTGATGAACAAGCCTGTTCCTGACGCTTTTTCCCGTGGCCTGCAACTGCGCCACATGCGTTGCCTGGTGGCCATTGCGCAGGAGCGTCACCTGGCTCGCGCGGCCGAGCGGCTGGCGATCAGCCAGCCGGCGGTGTCGCGCATCCTGGCCGAACTGGAAACGCTGGCCGGCGAGCCGCTGGTGGAGCGAGCCGACAGCGGCCGGCGCGGCATTCGCGGGCTGACGGTGGCAGGCGAAAGACTGCTGGCCCACGCTTTGCAGATGCTGGCCTCGGTCGAGCTTGCGGCAGCGGCTTTCAGGCCTGCGGTGGCGGGCGGTTCGCAGCGGCTGCGGGTCGGCAGCCTGCCCAGCGCGGCTCAGTCGTTGTTGCCGGCAGCGCTGGTCAAGCTGCGCGATCAGTTGCCGGGCCTGCAGCTGGACGTGCGGGTCGGCGCCAACGACAGCCTGCTCGACGACCTGCGTGCCGGTGCGCTCGACCTGGTGGTCGGCCGCATGAGCGACCCGAGCCTGATGGAAGCCTTGAGTTTCGAGTTGCTCCGCATCGAACCGCTGGTGTTCGTGGTTCGCGCCGGCCATGCGCTGGCGGGCCGGCGGCCGGGACTGAAGGTGGTGCTGCAGCACGGATGGGTGGTGTACCCCGAGGGCACGGTGCCACGACACAACACCGAAAGCCTGGTGGTGGCGCACGGTCTGGCGATGCCCGAAGCGGTGACACAGACGCTCGACATGACAGTGGCGCGCGGCATGGTGTTGCGGTCGGACGCGGTCTGGGTTACGCCCATCGGGGCGGTGCAGGACGACCTGGCCAACGGCAGCCTGATGCGACTGCGGCTGGATAGCGCCGGCACCGAAGAAGCGGTCGGCCTTCTGCGGCGGCGGGAAGGCGCGGCGTCGGTGGCGGTCGACGCGCTGTCGGTGCTGCTGCGTGCAGAAGCGGCACCGCCCAGGCCGCGGCGGCGGCCGGTGGCTCAGGGCTGATACGGCTCCAGCAGGCCCTTCTCGCGCAGGATGCTGCTGGCAATGCCAAATGCATGGTTGGCCACCGGCACGCCGCAGTAGATGGCGGCCATCTGGATCACTTCCTTGATGTCGTCGGGCGTCAGGCGCGAGTCTTCCGGGCCGTCGATCGCAGCGCGCACATGCATGGCGAACTCTTCGTAGGCATGGATACCCAGCATCATCGACAACACCATGAACCGGCGGGTCCTGTCGCCCAGCGCGGGCCGGCCCCAGATGTCGTTCCAGGCGTGGACCGTGATCATTTCCTGGAACTCCGCGCTGAAGGTGCTGCGGTTGGCCAGCGACTTGTCGACCCAGGCATCGCCCAGAACACGGCGCCGGTTGAGCAGGCCGGCTTCGTAGGCGGTGGGGATGGCTTGTTTGTCTGTCATGTCTAGTCCCTTCGATTGAATGGTTTTTCAGCCTAGTTCGGTCCGCAGGCGCGCGACCTGTTCCAGGGCCATGGCCCCGGCGTTTTCGGCGAGCGCCGGCGCGAACCATTCGTCCGCGGCCGACGCCGGAATGCGATCGCGCAGGGCGTCGATGTTGGACCGCATGCGCCCGGCATCCACCACCAGTCCCTGCAGCGCCCCGGCCATGGCGCGCACGCTGCCGTGCACCGCCAGCACCAGGGCAGGCCAGGTGGCCAATTCGGCCTGCCAGGGGCCGAGCGCGCGTTCATGGGGCTGCGGCATCGTCGCCATCAGGGTGCAGACCAGCGGCGGTACGCGGTGCGCAGCCGAGAGCGCGACCATCGACGCGACCGGGTTCTGCTTGTGCGGCATGGCGGACGAACCGCCGCGGCCTTCCTCGCTGGGTTCGGACACCTCGCCCAGTTCGAACTGGCTCATCAGCGCGATGTCGCCGGCGATCTTGCCGAGCGATCCGGCGATGACTCCCAGTTCGCAACCCAGCAGCACCCAGCGGTCGCGCTGGGTGTGCCACGGCGCGGCCGGCACGGTCAGGCCCAGCGCGCCGGCCATGCGCCGCGCGACCGCCGGCCCCTTGCCCGCCATCTGCGCCAACGTGCCGACCGCGCCGCCCAGCTGCACCTGCAGCGCGGCATCGGCTGCCGCCAGCAGGCCGGTATGGCAACGCACCAGCGGTGCAGCCCAGCCGGCTGCCTTGAATCCGAAGCTGGTGACCGAGGCTGGCTGCATCAGCGTGCGGGCCAGCATCGGGGTGGCGGCATGGCGGTCGGCCAGCGCCAGGGTTGCGAGCGCAGCAGTCTTCAGGTCGGCTGCCACCAGTTCGACGGCGCGGCGGATCAGCAGCGCCATGGCGGTGTCGATCACGTCCTGGCTGGTGCTGCCGAGGTGCACGAAGGGCAGGGCGGCCGGTGCTTCGGCCTTCACCGCATCCTTCAGGGCCTTGATCAGCGGAATGGCGACGCTGCCGGCCCGACCGCTGTCGCCGACGATGGCGGCGACGTCGAAACGGTCGGTGTCGGCGCAGACACGGGCGATGGCGGCAGCCGCTTCGGCAGGCACCAGCCCTTCGGCCCGCTGGGCGTCCGCCAGCGCGGATTCGAAGGCCAGCATGGCGGCCACGAAGGGGCGGTCGTCGAAAACGTCCAGGCTGTCAGGGGCGGCGAGAAAGGCTTCGAAGATGCTCATGGCTTTTTCCGGATTCGGCGAACGGGCGGCATTTTGCCCGGCAACAGGCGCTCGATGACCTCGCGATAAAGCGCTGCCAGCAGCAGCGGGTCGGCCGGCTGCTCGGTGACACGGCGGAAGGCGGTGCCTTCGGCCAGCACGGCCATGAACTCCACGCGGGTCGATATCTCGGCGTCCGTCAGCTTCGGATGGTCCTGCCGTACCGCTTCGACCGCCTGCTCGTGCAGCCGCCGGTCGGCGGTCCGGACGATTTCGGCCACCACCGGGTTGCGGGTGGCTTCGGCGGTCACTTCCAGCAGCAACGCGTGATCTTCTTTTTCGACTGCCTCGTCGGCGAACATGCGCTGGGCCAGCAACAGCGGCAGATCGACCTGCCGCGCGGTGCCGGCGATCCAGGCCAGGCGCTGCGAAACGATGCGTTCGACGATGGCGTGGACGATGGCTTCCTTGTTGGCGAAGTAGCGGTAGATCTGCCCGACGCTCATGCGTGCCTCGCCGGCGATCTCGGCCATGCTGGCGGCGTGGAAGCCGTGCCGCACCACGCAGCGGCGGGCCGCCGCCACGATCTCGGCGCGGCGCAGTTCGTCGCGCTCGGCCTTGGCGGGGCGCGGCCCGGCTGCCTTGTCGACCCTCGGGATGTCAGATTTTTTCACGGTCTTTACCCTGCCGAAATTTTGACAATGTCAACGATAAGTGAGAATGAACGTTCACACCCAAAAAGTAAATCGGTATGAACGATACACACAAGTGCGCACAGCGGCGCACCCGTCTCATGGTTTCCCTGGCCTGCACCGGCTTTCTGCTGGCGGCCTGCGGCAAGGATGAAAAACCGCCCGTGCGCGGCCCGGTCGAAGTGGGCGTGACCACCTTGAAGGCGCAGTCGGTGGCACTGACCACCGAACTGGCCGGCCGCACCACGGCATCGCTGTCCAGCGATGTCCGACCGCAGGTCTCCGGCATCGTGAAGGCCCGCAGGTTCGAGGAAGGCGCATTGGTGCACGCCGGCCAGGTGCTGTATGTCATCGACCCGGCGAGCTACCAGGCGGCGGCGGACCAGGCGGCCGCATCGCTGGCCAACGCGCAGGCGGCGGTCTCGGCTGCGCGATTGAAGGACGAACGTTATGCCGACCTGCTGAAGATCGAGGGTGTGGCGCGACAGGATGCCGACGACGCCCACAGCACCTACCAGCAGACGCTGGCGGCGGTCGCGCTGCAGAAGGCGGCTCTGGCCAGCGCCCGCATCAACCTCGAATACACCCAGGTGCGGGCGCCGATTTCCGGGCGCATCGGCAAGTCGAGCGTGACGCCGGGCGCGTTGGTCACCGCCAGCCAGACCGACGCCCTGGCCACCATCCGCGCGCTGGACCCGATCTATGTCGACCTGACCCAGTCCAGCGCCTCGCTGCTGCGCCTGCGCAAGCTGCTGTCGGCCGACGGTGTGCTGCCCGGCAGCACGGCGGTGAAACTGAAGCTGGAAGACGGCTCGGCCTATGCCCGCACCGGCAAACTCAAGTTCAGCGAAGTGGCGGTGGACGAAGCCACAGGCTCGGTCACGCTGCGGGCCGAATTCCCCAACCCCGACGGCACGCTGCTGCCGGGCATGTATGTGCGGGCGGTGCTCGACCAGGCGGTCGATCCGCAGGCGCTGCTGGCGCCGCAGCAGGGCATCAGCCGCGACCCCAAGGGCCAGGCAACCGCCCTGGTGGTGGGTGACGGGGACAAGGTCCGCAGCGTGACGGTCACCACCCAGCGATCCATCGGCGACCAGTGGCTGGTCAGCGACGGACTGGCGGCTGGCGACCGGCTGGTGGTGGAAGGCAGCAGCAAGGTCAGGGCGGGCGATAGGGTGCAACCGGTCGAGTTCACCGGCGCCAGGGCTGCGATGCCGGCGCCTTCCGCACCGGCCGCACCGGTCAAGACGACCACGGAGCGCTGATCCATGCTCGCCCGTTTTTTCGTCGACCGGCCCATCTTTGCCTGGGTCATCGCCATCGTCGTCATGCTGGCCGGCGCGATGTCGATCTTCTCGTTGCCGGTCGCGCAATATCCCAACGTGGCGCCGCCCACGGTGCGTATTTCGGCCACCTACACGGGTGCCTCGGCTGAAACGGTCGAGAACAGCGTCACCCAGATCCTGGAGCAGCAGCTCACCGGGCTCGACGGCCTGCTGTATTTCTCGTCGACCAGCAGTTCGGCCGGCAGTGCCAGCATCAGCGTCACCTTCCAGCAGGGCACCAACCCCGACACCGCCCAGGTGCAGGTACAGAACAAGGTGCAGCAGGCGCTGACCCGGCTGCCGCAGGCGGTTCAGACGCTGGGTGTCACCGTCACCAAGTCGCAGACCGATTTCCTGCTGATCGCCGCCCTCTACGACATCAACGACAAGGCCAGCGCCACCGACATTTCCGACTACCTGGTGAGCAACCTGCAGGATCCCATCGCGCGGGTCGACGGCGTGGGTGGCGTGCAGGTTTTCGGTTCGCAGTACGCCATGCGCATCTGGCTGGACCCCAACAAACTCGCCGCCTACAGCTTGATGCCTTCGGACGTGCAGAGCGCCATCGAGGCGCAGAACACCCAGGTGTCGGCCGGCAAGATCGGCGGGCTTCCGACGGTGGGCGCGCAGCAGCTCAATGCCACTGTCACCGCGCAGTCCAAGCTGCAGACACCGGCGCAGTTCGAGCAGGTGGTCGTCAAACACGGCACCAGCGGCGCCACGGTGCTGCTGCGTGATGTCGCCCGGGTCGAACTGGGCAGCGAAAGTTATGACAACGTCACCCGGCTGAACGGCCATCCGGCATCGGGTGTGGCGGTGCAACTGGCACCCGGCGCCAACGCGCTTTCGACCGCGACCCGGGTCAAGGCGGTGGTCACCGACCTGCAGCGCGGCATGCCGGACGGCTACCAGGTCGCCTACCCCAAAGACAGCACCAAGTTCATCCGCATCTCTATCGAGGAAGTGGTCAAGACGCTGTTCGAGGCCATCGCGCTGGTGGTCGTGGTGATGTTCGTGTTCTTGCAGAACTGGCGTGCCACGCTGATCCCGGCGATCGCCGTGCCGGTGGTGTTGCTGGGCACTTTCGGTGTGCTGTCGCTGTTCGGTTATTCCATCAACACGCTGACGATGTTCGGCGTGGTGCTGTCCATCGGCCTGCTGGTGGACGACGCCATCGTGGTGGTCGAAAACGTCGAACGCCTGATGCGCGAAGAGAAGCTTTCGCCGCGCGACGCCACCATCCAGTCGATGGGCGAGATCACCGGCGCGCTGGTGGGCATCGCCACGGTGCTGTCGGCGGTGTTCTTGCCGATGGCCTTCTTCGCTGGTTCGACCGGTGTCATCTACCGGCAGTTCTCGATCACCATCGTGGCTTCGATGGCGTTGTCAGTGGTCATCGCGCTCACGCTGACGCCGGCCCTGTGCGCCACGCTGCTCGAGCCACACGGGCAGGATGCCGGCCAGCGCGGTTTTGCCGGCTGGTTCAACCGCAGCTTCGACCGCCTGCTGCATCGCTACGAGGGTCGTGTCACCCGTATCCTCAAGACGCCGCTGCGCTGGATGCTGTTCTACGGGTTGATCGTGGCGGCGCTGGCGGTGCTGTTCTTGCGGCTGCCGTCGGGGTTTCTGCCCAATGAAGACCAGGGCGAGGCGATGGTGCAATACACGCTGCCGGTCGGTGCTTCGGTGGCCCGCACGCTCGAGGTGGCCAAGTCGGTGGAGAACCAGTTCCTGGTCAACGAGAAGGCCAACACCGAAGCCGTATTCACCATTGCGGGCTTCAACTTCGCCGGCAGCGGGCAGAACGCCGGCATGGCCTTCGTGTCGCTGAAGGACTGGTCCGAACGCTCGGGTGTCGACAACCGCGCCGACACCATTTCGGCCCGTTCGACAGGAGCCTTGTCCAAGGTGCGAGACGCGCAGGTCTTCGCGCTCAATCCGCCGGCCATCCAGGGCCTGGGGCAGTCCAACGGATTCGAATTCCAGCTGCAGGCCAAGGCCGGCACCGACCGCGCCACGCTGAAATCCCTTCGCGACCAGCTGCTGGCCAATGCCGGCAAGGACGACCAACTGAGTGCCGTGCGCAACGGCGGCCTGGAAGACACGCCGCAGCTGAAGGTGAACGTCGACCAGGCCAAGGCGTTTTCCTTCGGCCTGTCGCTGGCCGACATCAACGCCACGCTCAGTTCTGCCTGGGCCGGAGCCTATGTCAACGACTTCATCGACCGTGCGCGGGTGAAGAAGGTCTACGTGCAGGCCGACGCACCGTTCCGTTCGCGGCCGGAAGACATCGACGACTGGCGGGTGCGCGGCGACGCGGGCGGCATGACGCCGTTCTCGGCCTTCGCCACCACTCAGTGGACCTACGGCCCCGAAAGCCTCGCGCGCTACAACGGATTGGCCAGCTACACCTTGCAAGGCTCCGGCAGTGATGGCGTGAGCTCCGGCAAGGCGATGGACGAAATGGAAACCCTGGCCAAGGCGCTGCCGGCCGGCACCGGATTCGCCTGGAGCGGCCTGAGTTACCAGGAACGGCTGGCCAGCGGCCAGACCGCCAGGCTGTACGCCATTTCAGTGCTGGTGGTGTTCCTGTGCCTGGCGGCGTTGTATGAAAGCTGGTCGGTGCCTTTGTCGGTGCTGCTGGTGATTCCGCTCGGCGTGGTCGGCTCGGTGGCAGCCGCCACGCTGCGCGGGCTGGAAAACGATGTGTACTTCCAGGTGGCGCTGCTGACGACCGTCGGGCTGTCCGCCAAGAACGCGATCCTGATCGTGGAGTTTGCCGAGGCCGCCTACCTGGGCGGCAAGGAACTGGTGGCTTCGGCCATCGAGGGCGCACGGCTGCGGCTGCGGCCCATCCTGATGACCTCGCTTGCCTTCATCGCGGGTGTGATGCCGCTGGCGCTGTCGAGCGGTGCGGGTGCCAACAGCCGCATTTCCATCGGCACCGGCATCGTGGGCGGCACCGTTACCGCCACGGTTCTGGCGATCTTTTTTGTGCCGCTGTTCTTTGTGCTGGTGCGCAAGATGTTCGGTGGGCCGAAGAGCCACGAGGCGAAAGACAACACCAATGCGGAGGCGACCCAGCCATGAAAAACCAACCGATCGTTTCTTCGCTGGCTGCTTTTCTGGCCTTGTCGCTCGGCGCCTGCAGTTCTATGGCCCCGACCTACGAGCGCCCTGCAGCGCCAGTGCCGCATGCGTGGCCCACCGGCGCGGCGTATGCGCCGGTGGCAGCGGCCGCCACGCCGGCGGCGGACATCCCGTGGCAGCAGTTCGTGCTGGACGACCGCTTGCGCCAGGTCATCGCCCAGGCGCTGGCCAACAGCCGCGACCTGCGCAAGACGGTCGCCGACATCGAGTCGGCACGTGCCCTGTACCGGGTGCAGCGGGCCGCCTTGCTGCCGACGGTCAATGCCGGTGTCAGCGGCACAAGGGCCCGCACCGCCGCCACGGGAGGCGGTGCGGTGCAGGCCCAGACCGCCAGCGCCAGTCTCAGCGTCAGTTCGTACGAGGTCGACCTGTTCGGCCGGGTGCGCAGCCTGTCGGATGTTGCGCTGGAAACCTATCTCGCCACCGAGGAAGCCGGCCGCGCCGCCCGCATCAGCCTGATTGCCGAAACCGCCAGTGCCTGGCTGGCGCTGGGCGCGGACCGCAGCAGGCTGGCGCTGGCGGAGCAGACGCTCCAAAGCGCCCGGCGCTCGATGACCGTCACGCAAAAACGGCTGGATTCGGGCGTCTCGTCCCGGGTCGATGTACGGCAGGCAGAGACCGTCTACCAGCAGTCCCGCGCCGACCTGGCCAGCACCACCACGGCCATTGCGCAGGACCGCAATGCACTCGAACTCCTGACCGGCTCGCCGGTGGCCGATGCCTTGCTGCCGGCTGCATTGCCCGCGACAGACGGCGTGGTGCTGGCAGACGTGCCGGCGGGACTGTCGTCCGATGTGCTGCTGGCGCGGCCTGACGTGCTGCAGGCCGAGCATCAGCTGCGGTCGGCCAACGCCAACATCGGCGCGGCGCGGGCCGCGTTTTTCCCCAGGCTGTCGTTGACGGCGGCGGGCGGCGTTGCCAGCACCGCGCTGGCATCGCTGTTCAGCGGAGGCGCGGCGACGGTGTGGTCGCTGGCGCCGGCAGTCACGCTGCCTATCTTCGACGGTGGTGCGAACAAGGCCAACCTGGCTTACACGCAGGCGCAGCAGTCGCTGTATGTGTCGACCTACGAACTGGCGGTGCAGACGGCATTCCAGGAAACCGCCGACGCCCTGGCTCGCAGCGGCACCATGGCCGAGCAGCTGTCCGCGCAGTCGGCCCTGGTCGATGCGGCGGCCGACAGCTACCGCCTGGCCAACGCCCGCTACACCAGCGGCATCGACACTTTCCTGACCGCGCTCGATTCGCAGCGGACGCTTTACAGCGCGCAGCAGACGCTCATCACCACCCGGCTGACCGCACTGGACAACCGGGTGACGCTCTACCGCGTGCTGGGCGGCGGCGGCTCCGGCTGATCGGCACGCCACTTGCTGCCGTCGATGCGCTGCGCCCGGTAGATGCCGGAATGGCCTGAACACAGGTACGCCGCCAGACAGCCGATGGCCGCCAGCGGGCCGATGGCCGTGCCGAATAACTCGACCGCCATCACGATGGTGGCGACGGGGGTGTTGGCCGCCCCGGCGAATACCGCTACGAAACCGATGGCCGCCAGCATCGGGAACGGCAGGTGCAGCAGCGGCGCCAGCGCGTTGCCCAGCGTGGCGCCGATGTAGAACAGCGGCGTCACTTCGCCGCCCTTGAATCCGGTGCCCAGCGACACCACGGTGAAGGCCAGCTTGCCCAGCCAGTCCCAGGCGGCGACAGGCTGCTGGAACGATTCGACGATGGTCGGGATGCCGATGCCGATGTAACGGTAGCCATTCAGCCCCCAGGCCGCCACCGCGATCACCAGGCCGCCGAGCAGGGGCCGCAACGGCGGGTATTTGATCGCCCGTTTCATCATTGCGCCGGTGGCGTGTGTGGCCCGTGCGAACAGCAGGCCGACCAGGCCGAACAGCGCGCCGGCGATCAGCACGGCGGTCACGCTCCACCATCCGACCGGCGTCACTTCCAGCACCGTGTAATGGGTGTGATGCACACCCCAGGCCAGGCCCACCTGGTCGGCCACGATGGCAGCGACGACACACGGAAACAAGGCGTCGGACCGCAGCCGCCCGATGGCCAGCACCTCCAGCCCGAAGATGGCGCCAGCCAGCGGCGTGCCGAAGACCGAGGCAAAACCGGCGCTGATGCCGGCCATCAGCAGGATGCGGCGGTCGCCAGGCAACAGGCGCGGAATGCGGCTGAGCTGGTCGGCCAGCGCACCGCCCATCTGGACGGCAGTGCCTTCGCGGCCGACCGACGCGCCGAACAGGTGCGACACCAGCGTGCCGCCCAGCACCAGCGGCACCATCCGCAGCGGAATCATTTTCTTCGGGTCGTGGATTTCGTCGATCAGCAGGTTGTTGCCGGCCTCCACCAGTCTGCCCAGCTTCCAGTAGATCCAGCCGACGGCGAATCCCGCCAGGGGCAGCAGCCAGACGATCCGCCGGTGCGCCTCGCGGGTGGCGGTAACGGCATCGAGCGCCCAAAGAAAGAACGCCGATGCCGTGCCCGCGCAGGCCGCGACGATGCAGGCGAGCAGCAGCCATTTGGCGATGTAGGCGAAGGGGAGTCTTTGCATGGCGGCGATTTTCCACCGCTGGCGGAATAAACCGGCGGGCCGGCGCGTCTATGCTGCACAAACCCGACGCCGTCCAGGTGTCGCCCGACGTCTGCCCACGACCACCCTCCAATGCGCGCCCAGGACGAAGCCGCCATCGTTGCCTGCATCCCCAGCCTGCGGCGTTATGCACGCGGACTGCTGGCCGACAACGCACTGGCCGACGACCTGGTGCAGGACACGCTCGAACGCGCCTGGAGCCGGTTTTCGCTCTGGCAGAAACGTGGCGAGATCCGCGCCTGGATGTTCGGGATCATGCATAACCACTTCATCGACGGCACCCGTTCGCGGCGCGCCCGGCCGGAAGACAGCGCGGGTGAAAACCTGCCCGAAATCGCGCAGCGCGCCGAACAGTCCGACGCCATCGAGGTCCGCGACCTCGACCGCGCCCTGCAGCGGTTGCCTGCCGAACAGCGCGAGGTGCTGCTGCTGGTGGCGGTCGAGGAAATGCCTTATGCCGAAGCAGCCCTGGTGCTGGGCGTGCCCATCGGCACGGTGATGTCGCGGCTGGCCAGGGCGCGCGAAAAGCTGCGCCACGAACTGCAGGGTCGCGTGCCACAGGCGACCGCGGCAACCGCCCTGCGCAGGATCAAATGACATGGACGACCCACGCCCCTCCACATCACCGCCCCTGTCCGAAGCCGAACTGCATGCCTACGTCGACGGTCAGCTGCCGGCCGAGCGGCAAGTCGAGGTGCTGGCCTTTCTTCAGGCCAATCCCGAAGTCCGCCAGCAGGTCGAGGACTGGAAGGTGCAGAACGCCGCGCTGAAGGACTGGCTCGACCCGGTGCTGGCGGAACCGCTGCCGCTGCAGATACCGCTCGGCGCCACTGCCGCGCACCGGGCCTGGCCCTGGCGTGCGCTGGCCGCCGGCCTGGCCGTCGCCGTCATCAGTGGCGGATCGGCCTGGTGGATGCGCGGCGCGGTCGACGGTGGGGCCGTGAGGTTTGCCTTGTCCGGCAGCAGCACCCGCCTGACCGGTTTTGCCCAGCGCGCCGCGGTGGCGCATGTGGTCTACACACCGGACGCCAGGCGGCCGGTCGAGGTGGGCGCCGACCAGGAACAGGCGCTGGTCACCTGGCTGACCAAACGCCTGGGCAGCGCGGTGCGAGTGCCGGACCTGCATGCGCTGGGCTACACGCTGATGGGCGGTCGGCTGCTGCCGGGCGGCAAGGGGCCGGTGGCGCAGTTCATGTTCGGCTCGGCCCAGGGGCAGCGGCTGACGCTGTATGTCACCCGGGAGGACGCGGGGCGGGAGACGGCTTTCCGTTTCGGGAAGGACGGCGCGGTCAACGTGTTCTATTGGGTGGACAGGGACTTCGGCTACGCCATTTCGTCAGGCGACAGCCGGCAGGAGCTCCTGCACGTGGCCGAATCGGTGCACCGGCAGTTCGAAGCCCGCTGACCGGCGCCGCCGATCTGTTCAGCCGAGCAGGGCCGTCACGCCGAAGTTGATGAGCAGCCCGCCGCCGACCAGCCAGGCGAACAGTACGGCGGCCAGTGCGAGCGGTTTCACGCCGGCCTTTCGGATGGCCGAGACCTGTGTGGTCAGGCCGAGGCCGGCCATGGCCATGGCCAGCAGCACCGTGTCGATCTCGGTGACGGCATGCACCACGACCTTCGGCAGCAGCGCCAGCGAGTTCAGGCCGGCGACCGCGACGAAACCCAGGGCGAACCAGGGAATGGCAATCCCGCCGCCGGAGGTGCCCGGAAGGTGGTCGGCACTGCGATGGCGGGCGATCCAGGCCGACAGCAGCAGCAGGAAAGGTGCCAGCATCATCACCCGGACCATCTTCGCAATGACCGCCGTGTCGCCCGTGTGTTCGCCCACCGCCCGCCCGGCCGCCACCACCTGGGCCACTTCGTGGACGGTCGAACCGGTGAAGACGCCGAACGCCTGTTCGGACATGGGCACCAGATGGTGTTGCTGATTCAGCTGCCATAACACCGGGTAGAGGAACATGGCCAGCGTGCCGAAAACCACCACTGTCGCCACCGCCACCATCACCTGTTCCGCCCGGCCGCGCACCACCGGCTCGGCGGCCATGACCGCAGCCGCGCCGCAGATGGAACTGCCGGCACCGATCAGCATGGCGGTATTGCGATCCAGCCCGAAAACCCGGATCCCGATGAAACACGCCAGGCCGAAAGTGCTGCACAACACCAGCGCATCGATCGCCACGCCCGACCAGCCGACATCGCCGATGTCCTGGAAGGTCAGCCGCAGCCCGTACAGCACGATGCCCAGCCGCAGCAGGCGGGCCTTGCAAAACTGCACACCCGGTGCGGCCGTGTTCGCCACCCGGCCATGGACGCTGTTGCCCGCCACCATGCCCAGCACGATGGCCAGGGTCAGCGCGCTGATGCCGCGTGTCTGCAGCCAGCCGGTCTGCGCTGCCCAGATCGACAGCGCGGCGATGGCGCCGGTCATGAGCAGCCCGGGCAGCAGTCTCTGGAACACGTTGGCGTCAAAGGCGGGCGAGGGGACGGGGACGGCATGCATGGCGTGGCGCATTCTTTTTTGAATAAGCTTATGCCGCGACTGTGAGCCAGACGGCTATATCCGACAAACAGATTGTCTGGATCAAATCGACCTGAGAAACCGATAATCAGGTCCATGCGCCTGACTCTCAGACAACTGACCATCTTCGTTGCCGTCGCCGACACCGGCAGCACCAGTGCGGCGGGTGAGCAGATCGCCCTGTCGCAATCGGCGACCAGCGGCGCGCTGAAAGAACTCGAGACACTGCTTGGTGCGCAACTGTTCGACCGCATCGGAAAACGGCTGCTGCTGAACGACAGCGGAAGGGCCGTGCTGTCCCAGGCGCGCGGCTTGCTGGGCGCGGCGCAAGAGCTGGAAAACCTGTTCGGTGGTGCGGACTTGGCCAGCACGCGCCTGCGTGTGGCCGCCAGCACGACCATCGGCAATTACCTTCTGCCGTCGCTGGTGGCCAGTTACCAGCGCGACTCGCCGGCTACCGCCATCGAGGTCGATATCGGCAACACACGCGAGGTCGCCGCATCCGTGGCGCGGCTGGAGGTGGACCTCGGCCTGATCGAAGGCCCGTGTCACGAGCCGGAGCTGCGTGTGGTGCCGTGGCGCGACGACGACCTGGTCATCGTGTGCGCTGCGTCGCATCCGATCCGCACGCAAGGACGTGTGCCGCTTGCGGCCTTGCATGCTGCCAGGTGGTTGCAGCGCGAACCCGGCTCCGGCACGCGCGAGGCGGTCGAGCACGCGTTGCTGCCGCACCTGCATCACCTGGAAAGCTCATTGCAGTTCGGAAGTACCGAGGCCATCAAGCAGGCAGCCGCCGAAGGCATGGGCCTGGCCTGCCTGTCGGCCTGTGCGGTGCAGGACCTGGTGACACTGGGTCGGCTGGCGGTGCTGCAGACGAGCTTGCCCCGCCTCAGCCGGCGTTTTTATGTTGTTCACCATCGCCAAAAGCACTTCTCGGCCCGGCTGAAGAAATTTGCGGATCACATCGGCATGGTTTGAAAGCGGTGTTTTTTTCGGTATAGAATCGTGTCTTCCCTGAAATGCCCAGGTGGCGGAATTGGTAGACGCACTAGTTTCAGGTACTAGCGAGTAACATCGTGGAGGTTCGAGTCCTCTCCTGGGCACCAAACAAGTAAAAAGCCGCTGAGTCTTCAGCGGCTTTTTTATTGCCCGTTCGGGAACGTCTTCTTCTGCGTTCGGGCAAGGTTCCGGGCCCTGCGGCCCGGCCTGACCGTCAGCGCGGTGCGACCACACGGGCCTTGGCAGCCGCGAATTCCTCTTCGTTGATGGCGCCTTCTTCATGCAGGCGGGCCAGTTCGCGCAGAGCTTCCGCCGTCGAATTCGCCGGATAACGCGAAGCAGGTTCATCGACCACGGAGTAGGGGCTGTCCACGTTTTCTTCTTCGGCCACCACAGGGTCGGGCATGCGCAGAGCCCAGACATAGGCGCCGATCCATCCGATCACCGTCCAGCCCAGCAAGACGTCGATCAATGCGATGGGTAGGAAACTGGGATGTTTGCGACGGTTGGCTTCATAGGCCGGTAACAGGTAGAGGCCGAGCAGTGCCAGATAGAAGATGATCGTCTCGGCGGTACCGGCCGGTGTAGTTGAACCGACACCGGCAACGTAACCGTAGACCACCAGGATCAGAAGGGCGATCAACCGAAGCAAAACCATACACAAACCCCCGCAGATGTTTTAAACAGAAACAAACCTAAGTATCTTCGAACATGATCCCAAATTGGTGCCGGGAGTCAGGTTCTCGTCGGTTTGCGTTAACAATTAAACACGTTTTGGCCGATCCTGCCGAGGATCGATCGACCGACGCATGGCGTGCTCAGGGCAAATACGGGGGGAAGTCCGGCCTATCGAAGCGGCATGGCTCACCATAATCCGACGGGTGCGGAGCCGAAAAGTCCGCTGCATAAAACCTACGGAGTCAAGCCATGCCTTTCCATTCAAGCCTGCCGCGTCGCAAGGCGCTTTCAGCCATCTCCTTCACCGCCGCTGCCACGCTGGTGATGTTGGGTTCCATGTTTCCGGGCGGTGCCGCAACGGCCCAGGAAACCTGGCCCAGCCGGCCGATCACCATCATCGTGCCGTTCCCCGCTGGCGGCACCACCGACATCGTGGCCCGCCTCGCAGGCCTGGAACTGTCGAAGGAACTGGGTCAGCCGGTGATCATCGACAACCGCCCGGGCGCTGGCGGAAACATCGGTTCGCAGGCGGTGGCGCGGGCGCCGGCCGACGGCTACACCCTGGTGATGGGAACGGTCGGCACCCACGCCATCAATGCATCGCTCTACAAGAAGATGCCCTATGACCATATCAAGGACTTCGCGCCGATCTCGCGTGTGGCCAACGTGCCGAACCTGCTGGTCGCCAACACTTCCCAGCCGTTCAAGACCGTGCCCGAACTGATTGCCTATGCCAAGGCCAACCCGGACAAACTCACCTTCGCGTCGTCCGGCAACGGCACTTCGATCCACCTGGCCGGCGAACTGTTCAAGGTGCTCACGGGGGTGAAGATGCAGCACATTCCCTATAAGGGCAGCGCACCCGCTCTCGCCGACCTGATCGCCGGACAGACCAGCATCATGTTCGACAACCTGCCGTCGTCGATCGCCTTCGTCCGCGCCGGCAAGCTGCGGCCGATCGCCATCACCACACTTGCCCGATCACCTGAACTGCCGGACGTGCCAACGGTTTCCGAAAGCGGAGTGCCCGGCTTCGATGCAGGTTCATGGTTCGGTTTGCTGGCACCCGCCAACACCCCGCCGGCCGTGATCAAGCGCATCGACGATGCCTTGCTGAAGGCCATGGAAACCACCGACCTCAAGAAGAAAATCATGGACCAGGGTGGAGTGCCGGTCGGCGAGACCCCGGATAAGTTCGCCGCCTACATCCGCTCCGAAACCACCAAATGGGCCAAGGTGGTGAAAGAGTCCGGCGCCAGCGTCGATTAATCCCCGTTCGGTTCCCCTGCTTTCCTCGGCAGCAGGTTTTCGACCTGCTGCCGGTCTTCCACCGCGAATTGTGCGGTGCCTCGCTTGTCTCCCGTCACCACCACCGCCGTGGCGTTCTTGGGGCACAAGCCCATGCAACTGGTCATCACCACACGTGTCTTCAGGCGTGCGGCCTTGCCCGCATCCTTGAATGCCGCTGCGACTTTCTTGGGTTTTCCACTCCTCGCCGGACCGCTGCTGCGTTTGCCGCAGGCCTTGCACACCAGCACCAGGGCATCGAGTCGGAAAGGCAGGGAACGGGCTTCATCGTGGTTCATGGGTTCATGGTGGGGCCATTTCGCATTTCGTTCCACGGCCGTCAGCGCTGCATTTCGAGGGACTGCGCCCGCGATGGGAGTCGGCTGCGCCCTACAAACGAAGATTTTACGTATGTCAAAATTTGCAACATCATCGTTTGGAGGTCACATGACCAACTGGATCTGGACGGAATTCGTGCCGGAAGACCGCACCTGCGGACGCAAGGCCTTCGAGTGTGATCTCGACTGGGAAGACGACGACCTGATGGCCGAATGTGCACGCCGCATCGCCGAGCTGTCGATTCGTTTCGGTACCCCGGCGCAGGGGCACATGTATACCGAGATGGGTCCGTTCCAGGACACCGACTATGACGACCACCGGTGGTTCTTCAACCTCGAAGAGCAATACACCAGCTATAACAAGCGCTTCGAATTCCGGGACGGTGAAATGCAGGAAGGCCTGAACTACGGCAACCTCGACGCGATGACATTGAGCGTGTTTTTCCGCGAGCCGGTCACCCGCGAGGAATTCGGTCTCGACCCGATTTGATATTCGGGCGATGCATCGCCTGGCGGATACGGCGGGTGGATAGAATGCCGCCCCTTTCGCGCCTATTTGCCTGCTGCTCCCATGAATATCGTTGTCAACGAAGAACTCAAAGCCTATATCGACCCGTTGACCGAGGACGAACACGCCGCCCTCGAACGCAGCCTGCTGGCAGAAGGTTGCCGTGACTCCCTGGTGCTGTGGGGCGATCTGCTGATCGACGGCCACAACCGTTACGGCATCTGCGTGAAACACGGCCTGCCGTTCAACACGGTGCAGAACACCCGGTTCAAGAGCATCGAAGATGTGCACCTGTGGATGATCGACCAGCACCTGGGACGACGCAGTGTCTCGGACTTCCAGCGTGGCGTGCTCGCCTTGCGCCGCAAGCAGATCGAATCCGACCGCAAGGCCGCGCCCGCGCCGGTCCTCGATACACCGGCTTCGGCTGCCAGCAACGAAGCCCCGTGGGACGGTGGGGGCACTGAAGCCGTCATCAACCCCGTCGTCGTCCCGGTTCCCGCGGCGCCCGCACTCGACAGCCGCCAGGCCGTCGCCAAGGCCGCACGCCTGAGTAGCGCCCAGGTCGCCGCCATCGAGAAGATCCAGAAACAGGCCGCGCCGGAACTTGTCGCCGCCGTTCGTTCCGGCGCGGTGTCGATCAACACGGCCGCCGCCATTTGCAGCCTGCCCCCGGAAGAGCAGGTGGCAGCGGCGACCGGCGGCAAGGACGAACTCAAGCAGGCCGCCAAGAGGGTGCGTGACGCCAAACGCAAGCCGCGCGATGACGGTTCCGAAGAAGGCATGGCACACAGCGATACCGCTGCCGCGGAAGACCAGGCGGCGGGCATGGTGCTCGGCCTGCGCCGCCGGGTCGAAGAACTCACCGCCGAGAACGAGGCACTGCGCGCCGAAGTGGCCGAGCTGAAGGCGATGATCGGCTGACCCTGGTGTGATGAACTTCAAGGCAAGGCAACGGGAACGTAAGGGTTGTCATCGCGGGCTTTCTGTTGTGGGTGTGGTCGCGCGCGAGGCTAGGCCTGCTTGATACAGTTTGTTGAAGGCCGTCAGGCGCCGGTCGGCAGGCGTCCCTGCGCCAGCAGCCAGGTACGAAAGGTCTGCAGCGATTTCATCTGCGCCGACTCTTCCGGATAGGTGAGGTAATAGCCCTTGCTCGACCGCCACAGTTGCTCCGAAAGGCGCTGAAGCCTTCCGCCTGCCACCATGTCGTCGCCCATGTAAGGCGGCAGCAGCACAACACCCATGCCGGCGACGGCGGCATTCAGTGCCATCGACATGATTTCGTAGCGCGGTCCATCACTGCCGGCAGCGTCGGCGATGCCGTTCTGTTCGAACCATTCGTTCCACACGTCGGGCACGGTGCTGTGCTGGATGAGTGCGGCCTTGGGTGTCGCGGCATCGACCCGTGCACCGTGTTGCACCACCCATTGCGGGGATGCATACGGCGAGAGCTCCAGCGGCAGGATGAAGTCCGAATGCAGGCCCGGACGCCGACCGTCGCCGAACTCCAGCGACGCATCGACCGGCATGGCACCGAAATCGACCGGGCCGACCCGTGTGCCGAGGTTGAGCGTTATTTCTGCATGGGCGCGGGTGAAGTCTGGCAGTCGCGGGATCAGCCAATACGCACCCAGCGATGCACCTACCGAAAGCGACAGCGATCCGCCGCGGCCCTTCAGCGCCATCACGTTGGCCGTGGCTCGCTCGAGCCGCTGCAGCAGGGGGGCCACTTCTCCCAGGTAATAACGCCCGGCATCGGTCAGTGCCAATGCCTCGCGACGGCGGGTGAAGAGTTTCACGTCGAGCCGTTCTTCGAGCGCCTGTATCTGTCGGCTGACCGCGCCCTGCGTCAGGTGCAACTCTTGCGCTGCAGCGGTGAACGATCGCAGCCGCGCGCTGGCCTCCAGGCACAGCAACGACATGGTGGACGGCGCCCTAAACATATTGGTGCATGAGAAAAGCACACGTTCGGTGCATCAAGACTTCTATAACGATCCAGGAAGGCCGTTATGGCGCATGAGGAAACCACATGGTAATCCCAAAAATCGTGGTTTGTCCAAGCGCTGTCCGACGCCAGATCATCCCGCCATCCAACCACTCCCGCCCGATGAAAAGGACTTCCGCCATGACCCGCCAGTTCGTCACATCACCGCTGTCGCGCCGCCATCTGCTGCGCGCCGTTCCGGCTACCGCCATGGCCGCGCTGCCGCTGCTCTCGCGGGCGGCGGGCTATCCCGAACGGGCGATACGCCTGGTCGTACCGTCGGCCGCCGGTGGGTCGCCCGACGCCATCTGCCGTGTCATCACCGGCGAGCTGGCGCGCAGCCTGGGCCAGGCCTTCATCGTCGACAACAAGCCGGGCGCCAGCGGCAATATCGGCATGAGCGACATCGCCCATGCCCCTGCCGACGGCTACACCATGGCTTACGCCAACGTCGGCACCCTAGCCATCAACAAGGCGCTTTTCAGCAAGCTGCCGTACGACCCCGAGAAACAACTGGCGCCGATCTGCCTGCTCGGGTTCGTGCAGAACGCACTGGTGGTTCGCAAGGACCTGGGCGTGAACTCGGTGCGGGAACTGATCGCGCTGGCCAAGGCCAGGCCGGGCGTGCTGAGCATGGGATCAGCCGGCAGCGGCACCACCGGCCACCTGGGCGGCGAGCTGTTCAAGAGCATGACCGGCACCTTCATGGTCCACGTGCCGTATCGGGGCAGCCCGCAGGCCATCCAGGACCTGATGGGCGGCCAGGTCGACCTGATGTTCGACAACCTGAGTTCCATCGCGCCGCACATCCAGGCGGGCCGGCTGAAGGTGCTGGCGGTCACAGGCGCCAGGCGCAGCCCGCTGTTCCCGGACATCCCGACCGTCGCCGAGTCCGGCGTGGCCGGCTACGACGTGGTGGCCTGGGGCGGGCTGGTGGTGCCGGCCGCCACGCCGAAGGCCGTCGTCCAGCAGCTCAATACCGCCGTCAACGCTGCCCTGGCCCAGCCGGCCATCCGGGACAAATATGCCGCGATCGGTTTCGAAACCACGCAGGGCCCGCCGGAAGCGCTGTTCGAGCGGGCCGCCCGGGAAACCCCGGTCTGGGCGGCGGTCGTCAAGCGTTCCGGCGCCCAGGTCGGTTGAGGGACGCCGCATGTTCGACCTGATCATCGGAGGCGGCACGCTGATAGACGGTAGCGGCGGCCACCGCCGTCGTGCCGATGTGGCGGTGTCCGGCGGCCGCATCGCCGCGATCGGCGATCTTGCCGGCCAGCCGGCGCGCCAGCATGAAGACGCCCGCGGCCTCATCGTCGCACCCGGTTTCATCGACGTGCACACCCACGACGACCGGCTGCTGCTCGACGCCCCCCAAGGCGCGCACCCCAAGCTTTCGCAAGGTGTCACCACGGTGGTGACCGGTAACTGCGGCATCAGCCTGGCGCCGCTGGTCAGCGCCACCACGCCGCCCGCACCGCTCGACCTGCTGGGCGAGGACAGTTGGCGTTTCGACCGTTTCGGCGACTACCTCGATGCCCTGCAGCAGGCAGGGCCGGCGACCAATGCCGCCTGCCTGGTCGGCCATTCGACGCTGCGGGTGCGCCACATGGACCGGCTCGACCGCAGCGCCACTGCAGAAGAATGCGCCCGCATGGCGGCAGACCTGGCCGAGGCCTTGCGGGCCGGCGCCTTCGGTATGTCCACCGGCCTGTATTACCCGCCGGCCCGGGCTGCCGGAGCGGACGAAGTCATCGCCGTCGGTGCGCCGCTCAGCGACTTCGGCGGCGTCGTCAGCATGCACATCCGCGACGAGGCCGACGGCATAGACGACGCCCTGCGCGAGGCGCTGGCCATCGGCCGGGCCTTGAAGATCGACACCGTGCTGTCACACCACAAACTGGTGGGCCGCGCGAACCACGGACGGTCCGCCGAGACGCTGGCGCTGATCGAGAAGGCCGCCGAAGGGCAGGGCGTGTGCCTGGATTGCTATCCCTACAACGCTTCGTCGACCATGCTGCTGGCTTCGCGTGTGCGGCAGTCGGACGACGTGCTGGTGACCTGGTCGCGCAGCGATCCGTCGGTGGCCGGCCGCTCGCTTTTCGAACTGGCCAAGGAGCGTGGCTGCGACCCGGTCGAACTGGCGGAAAGACTGGCTCCGGCGGGAGCGGTGTATTTCGCCATGAGCCAGACCGACGTCAGTCGCATCCTCTCGCATCCGCTGGCCATGGTCGGCTCGGACGGCCTGGCGCACGATGCTGTTCCGCATCCGCGCCTGTGGGGCAGTTTTCCGCGGGTACTGGGCCATTACGTGCGCGACCTGCGGCTGTTTTCGCTGGAGACGGCGGTGCACAAGATGACCGGGCTCAGCGCGCGTCATTTCGGGCTGGTCGGGCGAGGACTGGCGGATGTCGGCTTTGCCGCCGACCTGGTGGTGTTCGACGAGCACGCGGTCGCCGACCGCGCCACCTTCGCCCGGCCGACCCGGGTCAGCGCCGGCATCGAATCGGTCTATGTCAACGGCAGGCTCGCCTGCCGACGCGGTGAAACGCGGGACGTGCACGCCGGCAGCGTGTTGCGCCGGCAGGGCAAATGACGGGAGGCCTGAGCTAAGCTCCGCCGATGCCCCTGATCAGCCTCCAGTATCTGCGTGGAATCGCCGCCCTCATGGTGGTGTGCGTCCACCTTTCCGTGCAGTTGCAGCGCATGGATTACCACGGTTACTGGCCCGACTGGGCGGCGAGCGGGGTGGACATCTTCTTCGTGCTGAGCGGTTTCCTGATGTGGTTCACCACGGCCGGCCGGCAGCAGGCACCGCTGGAGTTCTACCGCCGCCGCATCGTGCGTATCGTGCCGCTGTACTGGTTGCTGACCAGCGTGGTGGTCGCCGTGCTGGTGCTGGCCCCCCGGCTCATGCAGTCGGTTCAGCTGGATTGGGTGAACGTCGTCGCCTCGTACTTCTTCGTCTTCACGCCCAGTGCTGCCGGACGGATGGAGCCGGTCCTGCTGGTCGGATGGACCCTCAATTACGAGATGCTTTTCTACCTGGTATACGGCGCGGCGCTGGCGCTGCCGTCGCGGTGGCGTTTCGGCGCGACCACGGTGGCGATCGTGGCGCTGGTGCTGGTGAACTATCCGGTCTTCGCCCGCACCGACGTGCAGCCGCTGCGGGATGCGTCGCTGATGCTGGAGTTCGTCTTCGGCATGGCGATCGCTGCATGGTGGCGCCGGGCGTCGGCGGCGAATCGTTCGGCCGGCCCGGGCCGGCTGCTGATCGGCTTGGGTTTTGCCGCTCTTGCGCTGCAGGAGTTCCTGTTGCCGCCGTTGCCATCCGCCGTCGCGGGCGGCCTGCCTGCCGCAGCCATCGTCTGCGGCGCCTTGTGGCTGGAGCGATCCGGCGGTCTGCCACAGTGGCCGGCGCTGCGGCGGCTGGGCGATGTTTCGTTCAGCCTTTACCTTTCGCACCCCATCGCGCTGTCGGCGTTCGCACAGGGCTGGCGGCGGGCCGGCCTGGATGGACTGCCGGCGTCGAATGCGATTTTCTGTCTGGCGGCAACGGTGTTCTGTGTGCTGGTGGGTGCGCTGGTGTACCGATGGGTCGAACTGCCGTTGACACGGCGTTTCAACGCATACACCGGCGCCCGGCTGCAACCAGCGTCCGGACGTTAAGCCCTTCGCAAGCCAAGGCATGCATGTGGTGTTGCATTTTTCTTACAAATATATCGCCTTCGCAAATAAAGTATTGAGACTAGTTCTCATCCGCTTTTAGAATCCGCCCCGCGTCCAAGGCAGGGGGAGGGACTCCCCGGGGGGACGTGTTCATCAAAAACACGAGGGGAATTTCTTTCATGGCGAAAACCATCGCGCAGCCCGTTGACAAGCTGGCTACCCAATCCGCATCGGAACACGCACTGCTGCCGCTAGGCGCAATGATGCTGGCCGCGTCTGTCAGCGGCTGGGCGCAGACCGCGCCGGTCGCCGGAACCCTGACACCCGTCACCGTGACCGACACGGCCGACGTGCAGGGCAAGGATTCGCTGCTGACCAAGAAAACCAGCATCGGCAAGGGCACGCAGGAACTGCGCGACATTCCCCAGTCGGTCACCGTCATCACCGAAAAGCTGATCGACGACATCAAGCTCGACACGCTGAAGGACGCGCTGCACTACACCGCCGGCATCACCTTCGCCGCGACCGAAAACGGCACCGACGCCGACATCCGCCTGCGCGGTTTCCCCATCGCCACTACCGGCGACCTGATGATCGACGGAATGCGCGACCCGTCGCAATACGACCGCGACACCTTCAACGTGGAACGCATCGAAGTCATGCGCGGCTCGGCATCCATGCTGTTCGGCCGCGGCTCCACCGGCGGCGTGGTCAACCAGGTGGCCAAGAAGCCGCTGCTGGCCGACCAGTCCGACGTCACCGTGAGCGCCGGAACCCTGGGTTACCTGCGCACCACCGTCGATTTCAACAAGCGCCTGTCCGAAACCAGCGCGCTTCGGATCAACGCCATGTACAACACCGCCGACAACGCCGGCGCGGGCATCGACAAGAACGGCATCGCACCCACCTACAGCTGGGGCCTGGGCACCGCCGACGAATTCACCCTCGGCGCCTTCTACCTGAACAACAACAACGTGCCACCGTCGGGCATCGGCTACCTGGGCGGCAGCGTCCCACCGGTCAAGGCCGGCGCCTTCTACGGCACCCAGTCGGACTACGCCGACGGCAACGCCACCTACGTGCACGGCAACTGGAAACACCTGTTCAACGACGGCAGCGAATTGCGCACCCAGTTCCGCAGCGGCGTCTTCGAACGCAAGACCTGGTTGTCGCAGCTGCGCATCGGCACCACCAACGGCCAGCCGACCACCATCAACAACTTCGGCGACAACACCATCCTGACGCGCGTCGGCCTGGCCCCCCGCAAGGACCGCTTCAAAAGCACCTACGTGCAGAGCGATTACAGCAAGAGCCTGGACGTCTGGGGCATGCGCCACGAAGTGCTGGCCGGCATCGATGCGTCGCATGAAGAAGCCATCCGTTTCGGCGGGTTCGGCACCGTCGGCACCAACTATGCCAAGGGCTCCACCACCGTCGGCAACGACGACGACGGCACCCGCCTGAACGTGCTGCCGAGCTACCGCCCGAGCGAAGGCTACAAGGCCAAGGCGCTCGGCCTCTACGCACAAGACCTGATCCAGATCGCGCCGATGTGGAAACTGCTGGGCGGCGTGCGCTACGACAAGTTCGACGGCAACTACGAGTCCTATACCTACGGCAACGCTGCGCAACCGACCGTGCGCACCGCCACCGCATCGAACGGCTTCGACTTCTCGCCCTGGTCCTACCGTGGCGGCGTGCTGTTCCAGCCGACCAGCACCCAGTCGTATCACATCTCGTACGGCACGTCGTTCACCACGGCGGCCGATACCTATCGCTTCACCAACGCGCAGAACGCCAACACTCCGCCGGAGAAGAGCCGCAACATCGAGATCGGTGCCAAGCTGGACTGGCTGGACGGCAAGCTGTCGACCCGTGGCGCGATCTTCCGCAGCGAGAAATACAACGAACGCACCACCGATGCCGACTTCGGCAACATCGCCTACACCCTGTCGGGCCAGCGCCATTCCACCGGCGTCGAAATCGACGTGGTCGGCCGCATTACGCCCAAGCTGGAGATCTACACCTCGCTCACCTGGATCCCGGATGCCGTCATCGACAAGGCCGGTTCGGCTGCCGGTTCGCAGGCATCGGTCGGCCAGCGTGTGGGCCTGACGCCCAAGCGTTCCGGTGCGGTGTGGCTCAGCTACCAGATCGACGGCAAGTTCCGAGTTGCACTCGGCGGCCATGGCGCCAGCACCAACAACGCTCTTGCCGGCACGACCGGTGCCGCACAGGCCACCGCACGCGCACCCGGCTACATGGTTTTCGACGCCATGGCCGAGTACAAGTTCACGCCCGACCTGTATGCCCAGCTCAATGTCAGCAACCTGAGCAACAAGGCCTACGGCGACCAGCTGTACCCCGGCTTCTCCATCCTGGGCCCCAAGCGCCAGGTGCTCGCCACCGTCGGCATGCGTTTCTGACCCAGCGCAAGGCTGACGGCAAGGCGTCTCTTATCCTCGGACCATGCTGCTCCACGTTCAAAATGTCCTGACGCCGGCCGAAGTGGCCCGCGCCCGTGAAATCCTCTCCACCGCCCCCTGGGGCGACGGCCGGATCACCGCGGGCAGCCAGTCGGCGCAGGCCAAGAACAACGAGCAGCTGCCCGAGGATTGCGACGCCACCCGGGCCGTTCAGCAGCTGCTGCTGCAGGGGCTGGAACGCCATTCGGTCTTCTTTTCGGCGGCGCTTCCCAAGCAAGTGTCGCCCCCGCTTTTCAACCGCTACGGCGGTAGTTCGAACGCGTTCGGCAACCATGTCGACAGCGCCGTGCGCTACATGCGCAACGGCGGCCGGGTGCGCACCGACATCTCCTGCACGCTGTTCCTCTCGGATCCCGACGAATACGACGGCGGCGAACTGATGATCGAGGACACCTATGGCGAACAGCGCGTCAAGCTGGCCGCTGGCGACCTGGTGCTGTACCCCGGCACCAGCGTGCATCGGGTCGAACCCGTCACCCGCGGCCATCGCATCGCCAGCTATTTCTGGATCCAGAGCATGGTGCGCAGCGACGAACAACGCCGCCTGCTGTTCGATATGGACAACCACCTGCGCCGCCTGCGCAGCGGCGCCAGCCTGGGGGAGGGCGATCCTTCGGTGATCGGCCTCACCTCGACTTATCACAACCTCCTGAGAATGTGGCTTGACGTCTGACCGACGCCACGCCGCACCAACATCCAATGAAATTCCAGACCCGCCTGATCGCCGCCGCCGTCCTGACGCTGGCATCCGCCGCCGCCTTCGCCCAGCACGGCAACATCACCTGCACGCCCGACACGCCCAAGACCGAATGGCGCGGCCAGATGGAACTGCAGAAGTTTCTCGAAGGCAAGGGCTGGAAGGTCCGCCAGGTCAAGACCTACAACAACTGCTACGAGGTCTACGGCTTCGACGACAAGGGCGCGCGCGCCGAGGTGTTCTTTCACCCCAAGAGCTTCGAGAAAGTCCACGAAGTCCCGCAGAGCTGATACCGGCGATTTCAGCAGATGAAGGTCTGGGATCCCCTGGTCCGGATCGTCCACTGGGGCGTTGCGGCCGGCATCGCCGCCGCCTGGTGGACGCTCGACCATGCTGGCGGTTGGCATGAGAAGGTCGGCTACGGCATTGCCGCACTGGTCGTGGTGCGGCTGGCCTGGGGTTTCATCGGCAGCCGCCACGCGCGATTCACGGATTTTGTGAAAGGCGCGGCCGCCACTGCCGCATATGCCCGCCGCCTGCTGCGCGGCACCGAAGAACGGCACGTCGGCCACAACCCCCTCGGCGGATGGATGGCCCTGGCGCTGTGGGCGTGCGTGCTGGCTACCTGCGCTACCGGATGGATGTTCACCACCGACGAATTTTTCGGCGTGGCCTGGGTCGAGACTACCCACAAGACCCTGGCCTGGACGGTCGTGGCGCTGCTGCCGCTGCATGTGGCCGGCGTCGTCTTCACCAGCCTGCGCCACCGCGAAAACCTGCTGCTGGCGATGATCACCGGCCGCAAGCCCGACTGACCTACTTCTTCAGGCAGCTTGACATGAACGCCTTGCGCTCATCGCCCTTCTTGCCGGTCGCGTCGGTGTTGCACATCTTCATTTTTTCCTGCTGGCGTTTCTTGCCGTTGGACAGGCAGTCCTTCATGAAGGCCTTGCGCTCGTCACCCTTCTTGCCGGTGGCTTCGGTGTTGCAGGTGCCCATCAGGTTCTGCTGTGCCGACGGTTCCGCCGCATGCGCTCCGGCAGCGAGAACCAGGCCCAGGGCAGTGGCGAAAACGAAGTTCTTCATGATGTTTTGATTCGAAGCGCGCCAAGAGCAGCGCATGACGATTCCAGCATATGGTTACAACGAAGGCAATTGTTAACCTGCCGGGGTTTCTTATACGTTTTCCGCCACTAGCAACAGAAAATTAAGTCTTTTTCCTTTTAAGAAGGATTTCTTAAAATAGCCGCCTCGCAAAGTCACCCGACTTGCATAAGGCCCCCCGTGTCCGCGCTACCTAGCTCCCCCGAATCCTCATCTTCCAGCGCGCCCGTCCCCGCTGTCGCCCTGCAGAACGTCAGCGTTCATTACCCGTCCGCCAAAGGCCTGGTACACGCGCTGAAAGACATCGACCTGGACATTCCCCAGGCGCAGGTCTTCGGCATCATCGGCAAGAGCGGCGCCGGTAAAAGCTCGCTGGTCCGCACCGTCAACCTGCTGGCCCGTCCCAGCGCCGGACGTGTGCTCGTGGCCGGCCGCGACATGCTGGCCCTGCCCGACGACCAGTTGCGGGCAGCCCGCCGCGACATCGGCATGGTGTTCCAGCATTTCAACCTGCTCGATTCCCGCACCGTGTCCGCCAACGTGGCCCTGCCGCTGGAACTGGTCGGCACACCCAAGGCCGACATCAAGCGCCGCGTCGGCGAGCTGCTGGACCTGGTCGGCCTGGGCCATCTCGGCGACCGTTATCCCGCACAACTCAGCGGCGGCCAGCGTCAGCGCGTCGGCATCGCCCGCGCCCTGGCCAGCAAACCCAAAGTCCTCCTGTGCGATGAAGCGACGTCCGCACTGGATCCGGAAACCGCGCGCTCCATCCTGGCGTTGCTGCGCCAGATCAACGCCGACTTCGGCCTGACCATCATCCTCATCACCCACCAGATGCAGGTCATCAAGCAACTGGCGCATCGCGCCGCCGTGCTGGATGCGGGCAGGGTGGTCGAGCTGGCCGATGTATCCGAAATCTTTTTGCAGCCGCGCCAGGACATCACCAAGAGCCTGGTCGAAGACGTCGTTCCGCAAGCGCTGCCGGAGCCGGTCACCGCCCGCGTGCGGGCCGTCATGGCGGCCCATCCCGGCGAAGCCAGGCTGCTGCGCCTGGCCTTCCTGGGCGAAGACGCCGAACAATCGGTGCTGTCCGACCTCACCCGGCGCTTCGGCGTGGATGTCAACATCGTCCACGGTCAGGTCGATGAAATCCAGGGTGTGTCTTTCGCATCCCTCACCACGCTGCTGCGCGGCGACGCGGCATCGCTTGCGGCGGCCCATCAAACATTGGTCGCCGCCGGCGTTCGCATCGAGGAGGTCGCAGCATGAGCGGCAGTGTCCTGTTCACCCAGCAGTTCATGGAGATCTTCGCGTTCTCCCTTTGGGAAACCATCATCATGGTCGGCGTCTCGGGCGTGCTCGGTGCGTTGTTCGGCATACCGCTGGGCGTGTACCTGCGCCTGTCCGACCAGGGCGCGCTGCTGGCCAACCCGGTCGCCAACAGCATCACCGGCTGGATCGTCAATGCGGTGCGATCCACGCCCTTCATCATTTTGCTGGTCGCCATCATTCCGCTGACCCGCCTGCTGGCCGGATCGTCCATCGGCACCGGCGCGGCCATCGTGCCGCTGACCATCGCCGCCACGCCCTTCGTCGCCCGGCTGGTCGAAGTGGCGCTGCGTGAAGTCGACGACGGGGTCGTCGAGGCCGCGCTGGCCATGGGCGCCAGCACCTGGCAGATCGTCTGGAAAGTGCTGCTGCCCGAAGCCTTCCCCGGCATCGTGGCCGCGCTGACCATCACCCTGGTCAGCCTGACGGGTTACTCCGCCATGGCTGGTGCCATCGGCGGCGGCGGCCTGGGCGACCTGGGCATCCGTTACGGCTACCAGCGTTTTCTGCCCGAAGTGATGCTGGCCGTCGTCGTCGTGCTGATCTTCTTCGTGCAGGCCGTGCAGAGTTTTGGCGACTGGGCCGTTCGCCGCCTTCGTCACCGTTGAGCCGCGCCGGCACCGGTTCCCATATTTTTCCGAGTTTCCTTCTCAACCCAAAACGAGAGTCTTCATCCATGCAACGCAGAAACATCCTCACCGCCGCCGTGCTGTCCACCCTGCTGGCCACCGGCATCGCCCAGGCGCAAGACAAGGCCATCAAGATCGGCGTCACCGCCGGCCCGCACGCCCAGATCATGGAACAGGTCAAGAAGGTCGCCGAGAAGGACGGCCTGAAGCTCCAGATCGTCGAATTCAGCGACTACGTGCAACCCAACGCCGCCCTGGCCGCTGGCGACCTGGACGCCAACAGCTACCAGCACAAGCCTTACCTGGACGTGCAGGTGAAGGACCGCGGCTACAAGCTGGTGTCCGTCGGCCAGACCATCAACTTCCCCATGGGCATCTACTCCAAGAAGGTCAAGAGCCTGAAAGAGCTGAAGGACGGCGCCCGTGTCGGCCTGCCCAACGACCCCACCAACGGCGCCCGTGTGCTGCTGCTGCTGCAAGACCAGGGCTACATCAAGGTCCGCCCCGAAGCCGGCGTCACCGTCAGCCCGCTGGACGTGACCGACAACCCGCACAAGTTCAAGTTCGTCGAAGTCGACGCCGCCCAGCTGCCCCGCACCCTGGGCGACCTGGACGCCGCCGGCATCAACACCAACTTCGCCAAGAGCGGCGGCCTGGACCCGGTGAAGGACCCCATCGCCCGCGAAGGCGCCAAGAGCCCGTACATCAACATCATCGCCGTGCGTGAACAGGACAAGAACCAGCCCTGGGTCGGCAAGCTGGTGAAGGCCTACCAGTCGCCGGAAATCCGCAAGTACATCGAGACCGAATTCAACGGCGCAGTGCTGCCGGGCTTCTAAGCCCAACGAGCGACAAGAAGCGATGCCCACGCTGCGCATGGCCGCCATCGTGCAGGGACTGCACGATGCGAGAAACGAGTGGCGGGCGTCGCAATCGCGGCCCCGCGAAACCGGGGCCAGGGAATTCCCTTCGCCCGACGCCGTCGGCGAAGCCATCGACAAGATCCGCAAGGCCTTGTTCCCGATGCGCCTCGGCCCGCCGGACCTCCGGCAGGAAAACGAGGACTACTACGTCGGCCACACCCTCGACGCCGCCCTGCACACGCTGCTGTGCCAGGCGAGGCTCGAACTCCGATTCAGCGGCACCGCCTTCGAGGCGGTGGAAGCCCAGGCCACCGAAGCATTGCGCACGTTTGCCGACGCGCTGCCCGACATCCGCCGCCTGCTGGACACCGACGTGCTGGCCGCCTACGAAGGCGACCCCGCCGCCCGCAGCGTGGACGAAGTGCTGCTGTGCTACCCCGGCGTGCTGGCCATCATTCACCACCGCCTGGCGCATGAGCTGTACCGGCTCGGGTTGCCGCTGCTGGCGCGCATCGCGGCCGAGCAGGCGCATAGCCGGACGGGGATCGACATCCATCCGGGCGCAAGGATCGGCGGGAGTTTTTTCATCGATCACGGAACGGGTGTGGTGATCGGCGAGACCGCCGTCATCGGCGAGCGGGTGCGCATCTACCAGGCCGTGACGCTCGGCGCGCGGCGGTTCCCCAAATCGGAAGACGGAACCTTGCTGAAAGGGCTGCAACGGCACCCGACGGTGGAGGACGACGTGGTGATCTACGCCGGGGCGACGGTGCTGGGGAACGTCACGCTGGGGAAGGGCGCTTCGATCGGCGGGAATGTGTGGCTGACGCATGACGTGCCTGCGGGCGGGTCTGTGGTGCAGGCGGTGTCGATGAGTTGAGGGCCGTTCGCTCTTGGTTGCGACGTGAAACTCGATAACCCAGGTGGCCTCAATTGTTGCTTGCCAAATTCCTGGTCTTGGCGACACACATCTGCGATGAAGCTGTCGTCCGCCCGTCATTAAATGAAGACGTATCGAAAGGTGCTCGCACGTCCGAGCAAAACAATCGAATTTTCAATTTGAGTTGGATTGAATAATTGAGCTTTGGCACTTCATTAAATTACTCGGTGGACGAGGAGTGCAACAACCTTATTGGTTTGAGAATTCAGGCTTTAGTTGATGGTTGGAAGTTGGGGCGTCGGCGAAGCTCTCCCCGAGTTTTGATCTCACTTGCAACAGGGAGGCTCAAATTGTCTCGGGGGTTTTTAGATCAATTGTTTATATATGTCAGGCAAGCGAAGTTGCCGGCTGAGCTGTAGGTAATTGCTGAGTCAATCGAAATTTGATATTGGAATTTTTTAACTTCGCTGATTGCTTTCGGGGCGTGCGTCCATCGGTGCTTTGCCTCGGTCAGGATTGTTTGATTTTTCCATCGCGATTACATTACGTCCTCGCGCGGAAACGCGCGAACAGGATTGGCGTCCTGATGAGTTTTCGTGGCTTAGGCCGCGGACCCTGCTTCGACCGCATGACTGCGGCCTTTTCATTCGATTCGCTTATGGCGGCTCGGATGGGAGGGCTCACGCCCTGCCGTTCTTTCCACGGAAACTCGCGGTACGCCAACCTGTTCGAGCCGCCGCCACTTCATCCTCCCGATGAAATGACGGTGGTTTCCCATCGCAGTGCCAACGATCAGGAGGCCAGCATGAAACCGACGTCCACCGAGTTCCCAGAGTCCCAGCGGTCAGCCCATCCGTCCGCCCCCGCAGCAGCGCCGGACCCGGCGAATTTCATCCCCAGCTTCGACCCCGACGGCCCGACCGCCACGGACGATTTGCGCACCTTGCTGCATGAAGTCTGCGTCCTCGCCAGCACGGGCATCCGCCTGTCCCGCGACCGGCCCAACCTGATCCACGACGTGGACGACGACGACATGGTCGACCGCCTGCAGATGTTGCGGCGCACGCTGGACCGCATCGGCTGGGTGTCCGACGTAGCGCTCCGCAAACTCGGCGGCCACGGCGTGTTCGCCCGCGCCGAGGACTGGATGCTGCCGGGCATTTGAGTTCTGCCCGTGCTTTGCGCAGCGGGGGGGTGGAGCTGAACAGGCATTGGCGCTGTCGCCATCCGCTGCATATGTCGTGCCCGGCGAAGAATCGAAACGCACCTTGTTGAGTGCATTGCCGGGCATGTCACGGTGCTGGCTTCACACCACCCGCACCACCATGTCGACCTCGACCGTCGCGTTCTTCGGCAACTGGGCCACTCCGACCGAAGTCCGTGTATGCGCCGCCAACGGCCCCAACACCCGGATCAACAGGTCCGACGCCGCGTCCGCCACCTCGCTCTGCTGGGTGAAAGCAGGCGCGGACTGCACATACACGTTGATCCTGGGAACGGCCTGGATGTTTTCCAGCGCGCCGGCAGAAGTTTTGAGCAGGGCGAGGGCACGCATCACGCAGACCCTGGCGGCGGTGCGGGCCATTTCCAGCGTGGCACCAGACCCCGCGGCACCGGTGAAGACCACCGTATCGCCGACACGCGGAATCTGGCCGCTGACATAAACGAGCGGGCCGTCGCGGATGACCGGCACGTAATTGCCGCCGATCTTTATTTCTCCATCGAAGCGATAACCCAGGGCGGCTGCTTCCGCGTCGAATCGTTCATCACAAGACATGTCTGCTCCGTTTGGTCGTGGCCGGAATCGTGGCACGCGGAGAAAGTGTCCACCAGATACAGGCAGTGCCGATACCGGGCGGAACAGAAGCTCGACGAGGCCGCACCTATGATCTGCGCGGCAGACAAAACGTCGAGGCGATCAACGATGTCCAGGCAAGTCGAAACAGCACGCACCACCGCAGCAGCCACCGCCGCCGCCGTCATCAAACGGCGCACGCTCGCATTACTCATCGTCGCCGCGCTGCCATGGGCGACGGGTGCCTTTGCCGGCACCGCCGACCAAGCCTGGCCGACGGCAGGCTGGACCGAAAGCACGCCGGAAGCGCAGGGCATGCGTTCATCCGCCATTGCCTCCCTGATCGACTACGGCGCGGAGAACGGCATGGACAGCCTGCTGATCACCCGCCACGGCAAGCTGGTGGCTGATGTGTATTACGCGCCGTTCCGGGCCGGCTCCAGGCATGCGGTCAACTCGACCACCAAGGGCGTGGTCGGTACCTTGATCGGCATGGCGATCCAGGACGGCCTGCTGGCCTCACGTGACATGCCGGTGGTCGATTTGCTGGCCGTCCCGGACGTCGCCAATCTGGACGCGGACAAGAGGGCGATCACCGTCGGCCATCTGCTCGACATGACTTCCGGCATCGACTGGAAGGAACGGCTGGACGGTTCGGTGCCTGAATCACTGTTGGCCATGAACCGCAGCAGCGACTGGCAGAAGTTCGTGCTCGACCGCCCCATGGCAGCCGCGCCGGGCACCACCTTCAACTACGCCAGCGGTAATACCCAGTTGTTGTCTTCCATCCTGGCCAGGACCACCGGCGGCAGCACGCTCGCTTATGCGCAGCGCCGCTTGTTCGGGCCGCTCGGCATTACCGACGTACGGTGGGCCACGGATCCGACGGGTGCGGAGATCGGCGGTTATGGGCTTTTCTTCCAGCCGCGCGACATGGCGAAGATCGGTTATCTCTACCTGCGCAACGGACAGTGGGACGGCCGGCAGTTATTGCCCGCAGCCTGGGTGGAGCAGGTGAAGAACGCAACCACGGACATGGGTTTCGACAACGGCATGATCAACCGCGCCGGCCCGCTTTTCAGATATTCGAATGGCTGGTGGACCATTCCGTCGATGCATGCCTATATGACGGTGGGTTTTCTGCACCAGATGATCATTGTCTTGCCCGATGTGGATGTGGTGGCCGTCGTGACCGGCCGGCGCAATTATCCGATTCCGGTCCTGGTCCGGAAGATCAACGCAGCCGTGGAATCCGCCGACGCATTACCCGCCGCGCCGGATGCGCAACAAGAATTGGCCGAACATATCCGGCAGGCGGCGGTGCAGCGACCCACAGCGGTCAATGCCGCGCCGGCATTGGCCGAGGCCATATCCGGCAAGGCCTGGGCATTCGAGCGGAACGCCATGGGCATCGAACGGGTCGTTTTCAAACTCACCGGTGCCGACGCCAGTTGCGACGTGAGCTATGCAGATGGCCGGTTCGTATCCGGCCCGATGGGGTTGGATGGCATATTCAAATTGTCCCAACCCGCGCCGGGCGTGGACATTGCCTTGAAGGGCGAGTGGACGGACGACCAGACATTCCGCATGGTGTCCCGCAACATCAATGAGGGAACCGAGATCGTCTATTCGATCCGCTTCGACGGCAGCACAGTGAATGTCTCTTTCCAGAGTAATGGCGGATTCAAGGGCCGACTACCGGGGCGGCTGGTGCAATGAGGGCGGCTGACATCGAAAACCGGATATTCGCCTTGCTGGCCGAGCGGAAGGACAGTGCGACGATCTGCCCGTCCGAGGTGGCCCGCGCACTGGCGACCGATGAAACCGAATGGCGCGAACTAATGCCGCAGATAAGAGAAGTGGCGCAAACCCTTGTCGATGCCAGGCGAATCCGGGTGAGCCGCGGCGGCGTGGATGTCCACGCCGCCAGCAGCGGTGGGCCTATCCGCCTCGGACGTCGGCGGCCCGACTAAACGGCTCCGCCCTGGAAATCACTGCATGTTCGGGGGAGCCATCCTCGGTCAGGCCGCGCGCATCACACTGGTTCGGGGTGGTTGGTCGCCAGCACTTCCTTGAATTTTTCGCTGAAGACCGGGATGTCGTCCGGCTTGCGGCTGCTGACCAGGTGGCCGTCCACATGCACCTGTTCGTCGACCCAGGTCGCGCCGGCGTTTTCCAGGTCGACCTGCAGGCTGGGCCAGCTGGTCAGGGTCTTGCCGCGCACCAGGTCGGCATCGACCAGCAGCCAGGAGCCGTGGCAAATGACGGCGATGGGCCGTTGCAGGCGCGTGATCTTCTGAACGAACGTCCGTGCGTGTTCGTCCAGGCGAAGGGCGTCGGCGTTCTGCACGCCGCCGGGCAGTAGCACCGCGTCGAATTCTTCCGGCGCGGCGTCTGCCAGCGTCTGGTCGACCGCGAAGGTATCGGCCTTGTCGGTGTGATTGAAACCCTGCACCTTTCCCGCCTTGGGCGCGATGATCCGGGTGACGATGCCGGCGGCTTCCAGTGCCTGCCTGGGACCGGTCAGCTCGGCTTGCTCAAAGCCGTCCGTCACCAGAATCGCGACCTTCTTGCCGGCCAGGATGTCGTTGTTGTCTGCCATGTTCTTGCCTTTCGGACGATGTTCAAAACCGTCACTCTGAAAGCAGCATGGCGGCGCGGCTGTAGTCGTACCTTGAACGCGTTTGGTAGGACAAGGGAGCCGGGGCGCTCAATCCATGCGTTTGACCATTGCCGCCAGGTGGGATGCGTCCGCAAACGATGCCAGCAGGGCGGCGACCTGGGTGGGATAAACCTCCAGCCGCTGGTGCCGGCTGACCTCGACCACGTCGGTCACGATGTCGACGGTCGATATCCAGCCCTCCCGGCACGACAAGGCGCAGGCGATGAAGGTAATACCCTGGCTGTGAAAGAAACTGACCATCGAATCCATTTTCCGTACGACACCTCACGGATGCGGAATATTAGTGTGCAGCCGAAAACGGTACCCACCCGGCACCGGGTGACATAAACTAACAATAACTCGGGAGTCATAGTTATGGCCGATCACACTTGGCGAGACACTTATCTTCGGATGCGGGAGGCCGATCCCAACCGCGCTCTATATAGTCCCACCGAATCCGCCATCGAGGAAAGCCGTTTCGTCGAGACGGTGGCGCCCGGCAGCGATTCCGACTTGGCTTCGCGTGCGTCTACCTTTCGCGGCGGTCTGATCCGCGGGATGACGGTGGTGGCGGTGCTGCTGATGTCGATGTTGTGCATCTGGCTGGCCATCAGGCTTTTCCTGAGCTAGCCGACGCCGCGGTCCGGGCCCACGGTGGCCGCCGAAGTGGTTCAGCAACGCTGGGAATGGGCGACCGGCTGCGGATCCGCGGATGGCGATAAGTTGAAAGTTATTTCAGCGCCTGCCGATAACCCGTCCATGCATGTACTCGACAGACGTTCCGCCGCGCGGCGCGCCAGCGACCAGGTCGGCGGTCGCGGCCTGACGGAATTGGCCGTCCCGAACCGCCGCCGGACCGATCGACGTGTATCCGCCACCCGCAAACGCCTGACGCTCGACCAGCTCGACGCGATCCATGCGGGTGGCCTGATGGACATTTCGGTGGTGCGTGTCACCTACGTGGTCAACGGTCCGTGTTTCGCCTGGCTGGCCGAGGTCGTACGGCGCAAGATGAGCAGCTTCGTCGCAGGTGCGGGTGTGATGGCGGAAGACTCGATGCCAGAAGAAGCGCTGGTTGCCGTGATCGCGGGCGTACGCGCCAGGTTGCAGGACTGGCACGACCGCAGTCCCGCCGGTTGAAAGTCAGTCACCCGTCTGCGGCGCGGTCCTACGGGGCCGTCCTGGTGTCGGGGCGATGCTGCGGACATGAACACGCAAAAAACCCTCCCCAAGCCCCATCAGTTGCAGGAATCGACGGCAGGTGAAGAAGACCCCGGCGCCGGCCTGGACGCTGCGGATTCCGCGATCCATCCCAACGGCGTGGCACCCAGCGCCAAGACGGACGAGGCGCAAAAGCCAGAAAAACCTGCCAGTCAAGTGAAGAGGGCCGATGAAAGACGATGACACCCCGGCCCACATTGGCCCGCAGCTGCGTGTTTGACGGGGGTGGCTGTCGCGCATACTGCAGCGCCGTACCCGAAAGCATTCATTGGCAGATCGCAAGCCCTTTTCCGGCACCATCGAAATCGAAGGTGGCAGCTATCCCTTTCGCGGAAGCTACAAACGCATGGAGATCGAACCGCGCGGCGTCCGATTCGGATGGGATGCCGAAGTCGATGGCCTCGGACTTTCGTCCGCCGACCGCGAGCTGGCGCTGCCGGCCGGTTATCCGGGTATCAACGACCGCATGGTCACCATCTTCGTGCAGGATTATTTCCAGGGCTTGGTCCGTTTGAGAGCCTTGCAGAACCTGGGAGGCTGATCCGGCTTCGCCTCATTTCCCGGTGTTCACTTCGATCGAATAGAAGATCCGCCGCATCTGCGCATCACCCGAAACCGCGCATGCCTGCACCTGCCGGGTGAAATGTGCCAAAAAACATTGGGCCGCGAGCGACGGTTTTTCGTTTGCTCGCCGGATGACACCCACCACCCGCGGCGCGAATCTCTCCTGGAGTTGCAGCGCTACCACCCGCCCGCGCAAGGCTTCGGTTTCCACCAGGGGCCAGGGGCAGAAGGTCAGCATGTCGGTCTGCTGCACCAGCGTCAGCATCAGCGCCGCCGAGTGCGCCAGATGGATGCGCTGGCGCGGCACCGGGGCGCCGTGTTGCCCGAACAGTTGCGCCATGAGGGCGGCCTCGCCGTCAGGTGCGAAGTTCAGCAGCCAGTCTTCTTCCAGTAGCTGGTGTATCGAATCGGCCTGGGCACGCGGATGCCCGGTGCGTGCCATCACCGTCGCGTCATAGGTGAAAAAGGGCGTCGCCTGCAGGCCGACCATTTCGTCGGCTTCGGCGATGCGGCCGATCATCAGGTCCAGCGTGCCCTCTCGCAGCCGGGGGTAGGCCAGGGCCGAGAAACCGTCGAGCATTTCGAGCTGTACATGCGGCATCTCATCGCGAAAGGGTTTCAGCACCCGCGCCAGCAGGCTTTGCGCCACCCACGGCGTGATGCCGATCGACAGCCTTTGCGGCGAGTCGCCTCCGCGATGCCGGTCCAGTTCCTGTTCTGCCTGCTTGAGTTGCTCGAGGATGCGCTGGCCGTGCAGCAGCAGGTCGCGCCCGGCCTCGTTCAAGCCGATACCGCCGCTATGCCGGGTGAACAGCGCCAGCCGGCAGTCGGTTTCCAGTTCACGCATGCCCTGGGTGACGGCTGCCTGGGTGACGCCCAGCATCCGGGCGGCGCCGCGGATGCTGCCCTGCGCGGCGACGGCCACGAGGTAGCGGATCTGGTGGAGTTTCATGGCCAGGATTATCGAGATCCTGCGACAGGTAGAACCGAACGGTGCAAGGTGTCGCCTGTCTGCCGGCGGCCGCTGCTGCTTTCTAGACTTGCCGGCAACAACACTGCCGCAATACAGCGCCATGACACAAGTCCTGCAACGAGACACCGCCACCACCACAAACGCCCATGCAGTGCTGCCCGGCATTCGCGCCATCGAACAGGAAATGGTCGCCCTGCGGCACCAGATCCATGCGCATCCTGAGCTGGCGTTCGAGGAGTTCGACACCAGCGACCTGGTGGCCGGACGACTGGCCGGCTGGGGTTACACGGTGCACCGCGGACTGGGCGGCACCGGTGTCGTCGGCACGCTGAAACGCGGCACCGGCAGCAAGGTGATCGGACTGCGCGCCGACATGGACGCACTGCCCATCCATGAGGCCACGGGCCTCCCATACAGCAGTACGGTGGCCGGCAAGATGCACGCCTGCGGCCACGACGGGCACACCGCCATATTGCTGGCGGCGGCATGCCACCTGGCCAGGGGAGTCGATTTCGACGGCACGGTCCACCTGATCTTCCAGCCGGCCGAAGAAGGCCTGGGCGGCGGCCGCAAGATGATCGAGGACGGCCTGTTCGACATATTCCCCTGCGACGCCATCTACGCCCTGCACAACATGCCGGGTTTCCCGGTCGGCAAGATCGGTTTCAAGGGCGGCTCGTTCATGGCGTCGTCGGACACCGTGCTGATCTCGGTGATAGGCAAGGGCGGCCACGGGTCGGCGCCGCACCTTTCGGCCGATCCGGTGGTGGCGGCGGCGCACATCATCCTGGCGCTGCAGACCATCGTGTCGCGCAACGTGGATCCGCGTGACATGGCCGTCATTTCGGTCGGCTCGATCCATGCCGGCGACGCGCCCAACGTGATCCCCGGACAGGTCGACATGAAATTGTCGGTGCGCGCCTTCCGTCCAGAGGTGCGGGCCATGCTGCGCGAACGGATCACCGAGGTGGTCAACGCGCAGGCCGCCACGCTGGGCGTGCGTGCGGAGATCGATTACCGCTGGCGTTATCCGGCGCTGGTCAACGACGTCGCGGCCACCGACTTCGCGCGCCAGGTGGCTGCGGACTGGCTGGGCGAAGACGGCCTGTTGCACGACCTGCAGCCGCTGACCGGCAGCGAGGACTTTTCCTTCATGCTGGAGAAGTGCGCTGGCAGCTATTTCATCGTCGGCAACGGCGAAGGCGAAACCCACGGCAGCGGGGGCTGCATGGTGCACAACCCGGGCTACGACTTCAACGATGCGATCCTGCCGATCGCGTCGAGTTACTGGGTCAGGCTCGTCCAGAAATTCCTGCCTGCCTGAAGCGGGCAAACCTTTTTCCCACTCAAGGCCACACGCCATGTTCAAGGTCTCACCCGTCCGCTCCTGCCTCTGGGCCGCGCTCGCCTCGGCTGCGCTGCTATCTTCTGCCTGGGCGCAGAGCGACTATCCGGCCAAGCCGATCCGCATCGTGGTCGGCTACCCGCCCGGCGGTTCGGTGGATATCGCGGCCCGCATCGTGGCCGACGGCCTGGGGCCGCGGCTGCACACCGCCATCGTCATCGACAACCAGGGCGGCGCGGCCGGCGCCATCGCTGCGCAAAGGGTGGCGGCGGCGGCGCCGGACGGCTACACCTTGCTGGTGGGCGCCAACAACGAGCTGGCGGCGACCGGCATGGTGAATCCGGCACAGAAGTACGACCCGCAAAAGGACTTCACCCCGGTCGGCCTGATCAACACCGCGCCGGTGCTGCTGGTCGCCGGTCCCAAGGCTGGCGTCAAGACGCTGAACGAATTCGTCGAAACCGCCAGACGCAACCCGGGCAAGTTCAGCTACGGCAGTTCGGGTGTCGGGTCCATCCTGCATTTCGCGGGTGAACTGGTCAAGGAGCGCGCGGGCATCTTCATGACCCACATTCCCTACCGTGGCACCGCACCGCTGACCAGCGACCTGGCCGGCGGAAACATCGAGTTCGCCATGATCTCGCCGGCCGCCGCCAACCCCTTCATCCAGAGCGGCCGGCTGATTCCGCTGGGCGTGAGCAGCGCCAAACGCGCCGCTGCCTATCCCAACGTTCCGGCGCTGGGCGAACATCCGCTGCTGAAGGGCTACGACCTGGTCGGCTGGTTCGCGCTGGTGGGTCCGCGCGGCCTGCCGCCCGAGGTCACCCAGAAACTGGCCGCCGCACTGCAGGCAACGCTACAGGACCCGTCCACCCGCAAACGGCTGGACGATGTGAGCATGGTGCCGGCCACCGGCAGGGAAGACGTCGGCGCCATGATCCGCAGCGACGTCGCGCAATACCGCAAACTGGTCGACTTCGCCCACATGAAGGACTGAAGAAAATCAGCAGCCCAGCGCGTCGCAGAGGGCGCCCAGCTCGGTGACTTCCATCTGGGCGCGGCGGCCCAGAGTCCATTCCACGCCCTTGCGGTTGACCCACACCGCCTGCATGCCGGCACCGAGCGCGCCGACGATGTCCAGCGCCGCGTCGTCGCCCACATGCAGCATCGATTCGACCGGCACACCGACCGCGGCCGCTGCTGCGTAAAAGATCGCAGGGTCGGGTTTGGCCTTGCCGAAGTCGCGGGCGCTGATGCGGTTCGGTATGAGATGGCCGATGCCCACGGCATGCACGTCGGCATTGCCGTTGGTCAGTGCGATCAGCGGAAAACGCGCGGCCAGGCGTTCCAGTGCGGCCATGGCGTCGGCATAGAACTCGACCCGCTGCCGTTCGGCAAAGAAGAGGTCGAAACCCGCATCGGCCAGCGCCGGGTCTTCACCGCCGTGGCGCAGTGCACGGCGAATGGATTCACGGCGCAGTTCGCTCAGGTCGTGTTCCATCTCGGGCATGTCCAGGCCGACCTGGTTGCGCACCTTGCGCAGCGCGGCCGGATCGGGATACAGCGCGGCCGTGGCCGGTGCGTGTTGCGCCAGGTAGCGGTGCAGCAGCACCTCGGCGCGTTCTATCGCGGGCCAGACGGGCCACAAGGTGTCGTCCAGGTCGAGGCTGATGGCGCGGATGGCGGATACATCCAGTGTGTGTTCTTGGTGCATGCGCGGCGAGAATAGCGCACCGTCGGCGTGTGCCGACCCGTGCCTTCGAGACAACCCCACGTGCCGCAATTTTCCCCAGAACCGACCCATCTGCACGGCCAGCCGCCGCGCACCGCCATCCTGTACGTCAACCTGGGCACGCCCGACGCAGCGACACCTTCCGCCGTACGCCGTTACCTGGCCGAATTCCTGTCCGACCGGCGGGTCGTGGAAATACCGCCTCTGCTGTGGAAGATCATCCTGCACGGCATCATCCTGCGCACCCGGCCCAGGGCGTCGGCTGCCAAATACGCCAAGGTCTGGATGCCTGAAGGCTCGCCGCTGGCGGTCTGGACGAAGAAGCAGGCCGACATGCTCCGTGCCTGGCTCGGCGAGGCCGGCCGCCAGGTGCTGGTGCGCCACGCCATGCGTTACGGCAACCCGTCGGTGGCCAGCCAGCTCGACGCGCTGAAAGCCGAAGGCGCCACCCGCATCCTCATACTGCCGGCCTACCCGCAGTATTCGGGCACCACCACCGCCAGCGTGGCCGACGCCGTATTTGCCTGGGGCGAACGCCAGCGCAATCTGCCGGAACTGCGTTTCGTGCAGCGTTACCACGACGACCCCGGCTATATCGCCGCCCTGGCCGCACGCGTCGAAACCCATTGGCGCGAACACGGCAAGGCCGAAAAGCTGGTGCTCAGTTTCCACGGCGTGCCCGCGCGGACCCTCGAACTGGGCGACCCCTATCACTGCGAATGCCACAAGACAGCGCGGCTGCTGGCGTCGGAGCTGGGCCTGCACAAGGAAGAAGTGCTGACCACCTTCCAGTCGCGTTTCGGCCGTGCCAAATGGCTGGAACCCTACACCCAGCCCACGCTGGAAGCCCTGGCCAGGGACGGCCTGAAGCGGGTCGACGTGATGTGCCCCGGATTCACCAGCGACTGCCTGGAGACCCTCGAAGAAATCGACATGGAGGTGCGCGAGGCCTTCCTGCACAACGGCGGCGAGGCCTTCCACTACATACCGGCGCTGAACGACAGCCAGCGATGGGTGGCGGCGCTGGCCGGCATCGCGCAGCAGCACATGGGCGGCTGGCAGACACGGCAACTGCCCCGGGCGCGGACCATGGAAGCACAGGCGGAGCGGGCGAGGGCGATGGGCGCGCCGCGCTGACCTTCGCGTCAACCCGCGCCGTCGAATGAGCCGGAAGGACTAGTTCCGTCGACGCAAAAGTAAGTGATCGCATACCTAATGGACATCCCGGTCCTCGCAAGGGCCGTGGGTTGTCTCATCAAGTCAAAAGGAAACGGTCATGAAAGTCGATACCTCACGCAAATCCCTGCCACGTGCCTTGTCCATCGCAGCGGCATGCGCCCTCTGCGCCGCCGGCGTGCAGACCCAGGCTGCCACTGCCACCAACACCCTGTCGGTGACTGCCACCGTCGCCGGCACCTGCGCCATCATGTCGACCACCGCGGTGGCTTTCGGCATCTACGACTCGACCGTGGCGAATGCGTCCAGCCCGCTGCTCGGCACGGGTGAGGTGTCGACCGTCTGCACGGTGGGCACCAACGGCACTTTGAGGCTGGGACAGGGCGCCAATCCGAACACGGGATCGACTGCGACACTCCCGGTACGCGGCATGGCCGATGGCCTCAACAACGTGCTGGGCTACGAACTCTTCAGGGATACGGGGCGCTCGCAGGTGTGGGGCGATACGGATACGGCGGGCCTGACGATCACTGGCACCGGATTGCCGGTCAAGTCGACCGTTTACGGTCGCATCGCAGCCGGCCAGCGAGTGCCTGCCGGCAGCTACAGCGACACCATCGTCGCCACCGTCAGCTTCTGAGCGTGAGGCGCGGCTTCCGGGCCACGGCGCTGGTGTCGTGGATCGTGTGTGCCGGCGCAGCTGGCGCCGGCTCGTTTTCCATCAGCCCCGTCAGGTTGACGCTGGCCTCGGCCGGTGCCTCCGGCGTGCTGACGGTGCGAAACGACGGCACCGAGCCCGCGCTGATCCAGCTGGTGCTGGAACGGTGGACGCAGAAAGACCGAAAGGACGTCCTGATGTCCACCCGCGACTTGCTGGCCACGCCACCGATCTTCACATTGCCCGTCGGCGGCGTGCAGATCGTCCGTGTCGGCTTGCGCGGGGCCATCTCCGATCCGCAACGCGAAACCGCGTATCGGCTGCTGCTGGAGGAAGTGCCGCCCGCGCGGCCACCGGATGCCCGTGGTGTCCAGATCGCCCTGCACATCAGCCTGCCGGTATTCGTGATGCCGGTGCAGGCGCGTCCATCGTTGCAATGGAAGGCCCGCGAGGAGGGCGGACTGCTGCATCTGACCGCCTACAACGAAGGCAATGTGCATGTGCAGGTGCTGGGCCTGGAAGCGCCCCGGCAGCTCACGCCGTTCACGCCTGCTTATGTGCTGCCGGGCGAGAGCCGCGAATGGCCTGTCCGCCGGGAGCAGGCTCCGGGCGGCGACCTGCGCCTGACCGCCAGGACGGATGCCGGCGACATGGCCGCGCAGATACTCGTGACGGCGCCCTGAAGGTCGTGGCATTCCCGCGTGCCATCGGTCCGGCGGCGTCCATCGGGCTTGTTCTGGCCGGTGCCATCGCATGGCGGGCCGAGGCGCAGACCCTCGCAGCTCCGGCCCTTTCGGAAAACCTTCTCTCGGTGCGCATCAACGGACTGGATACGGGAGAGACCGTCGTGCTGCTGCGCACGGCGGACGGGCACGCCTTGCTGGATGGCGAGACGCTGCGGCGGTGGCGTCTCAACCTGCCGGCCGCCGATCCGACGCTGCGCGACGGCCCGGCCCTGTATCGACTGGATGGCATCGCCGGACTGGCATGGCGGATCGACGAAAACCGTCAGTCCCTTGAAATCGAGGCTGCCGGATCGCTTTTCGAGCCGACCCGGCTGGATGTCGGTCTCGGCGATTTTCCGGTCCCCGCGCCGGCGCCGCCCGGCATGTTTCTCAACTACGACCTTTCCTCGACTCGCGCCGGCGGATTGCGGCAGAGCGGGGCCTTGCTGGGTTTTGGCGGCTTCAACCGATGGGGGGCCGGCATGGCGAATTTCGCGCTGCGCGACGGTTTCGTCCAGGGGCCGAAAACGCTGCGCCTGGAAACCGGCTGGGTGCGTGACTTTCCGGAACGGCGTGCCAGCCTGCGACTGGGCGACACGGTCAGCGGCGGTGGCCAGTGGGCCCGGCCGGTCCGGCTCGGCGGTGTGCAGTGGGCTACGAACTTCGGCACCCAGCCTGGATTCATCACTTTTCCATTGCCGTCCATGTCCGGCGAGGCAGCCCTGCCGTCGGTGGTCGATCTGTATGTCAACGGCGCACTGCAAATGCGGCGCGACATACCGGCCGGGCCTTTCAGCCTGCAGCAGATGCCCGCCGTGAACGGGCAAGGCGAAACCCGGCTGGTCGTGCGTGACCTGCTGGGCCGCGAGCAGGTGATCGTCGTGCCTTACTACGCCTCGCGACGGCTCTTGAAATCGGGCGTGCAGGACTATTCGTACGAGGCGGGCCGCATCCGCGAGGACTTTGGGCTGGCCAGCAATCACTACGGCCGCACCGCCATGGTCGCGACCCACCGGGCCGGCCTGAACGACCGGCTCACGCTCGAAGGGCATGGCGAATGGATCGGCTCCCAGCAAACCGCGGGGCTGGGAGCGGTGCTGGCCTGGCGCCGTATCGGAACCGTCAATGCGGCCGTGGCGGCCAGCCGGGGCGGCAGGCGAGAAAGCGGCGGTCGTGGCGAAGGCCGACTGCTGGTCCTGGGCATGGAGCGCCAGTCGCGTCGTTTCGGTGTGGGCTTGAACGCCCAGTTCGCCAGCCGCGATTTCATACAGGCAGGGGCTCTGCCCAACCAGCCGGCCGCACGTGTGGCCTGGCAGAGTTTCGTGAGCATGGCCATCGATCGCGGCTCCCTGTCGCTGGGTTACGTGGTGCAGCAACCGCGGGTGTCGGAGGCCGTCAGATTGTTGAGCCTGGGTTATGGGGTCGCATTGGGTGACCTGGGGTTCCTGACGCTTTCGCTGATTCGCAGCAGCGGGCCGCAGGGAACCGTCGTGGCCAGCATCACTTTCACCCGCGCCCTCGACGCCCGCACCACGGCCAGTGCCGGCCTGACAGGGCAGTCGGGCGGCTCGCAGGCCCAGGTGCAGGTTCAGCGCAACCTGCCGGCGGGCGACGGGACCGGTTATCGCCTGCTGGCGGCCAACGGCGAAAACCGGCATGCGCTGGGCTCGCTGAGCCAGCAGTACGCGGCGGGTACGGCAGTCCTCGAGGCAGACGTGTCGGGCGGCCAGTCGGCGTGGCGCGCCGGGGTCGATGGCGGACTGGTGCTGATGGACGGAGCCTTCTATGCCGGTCGACGCATCGACAGCAGTTTCGCAGTGGTGCAGACGCCCGGCCTCGCCGGCGTGGGGGTGTATGCGGACAACCAGCTGGTCGCACGAACCGGCGCGGACGGAACCGCCCTGGTGCCGCGCCTGCGGGCGTACCAGGTCAATCCCCTGCGCATCGAACAGGCGGACTTGCCGATGGACACCCGGATCGACAGCCTTCAAATGGATGCGGTTCCCTCGTTCGGCAGCGGCATGCTGCTGCGATTTCCCGTCAGCCGGCAACGCAGCGCGACGATGGTCGTGCGCACCGAGGACGGCCAGGCCGTGCCCGCCGGTGGGATGGCGAGCATCGAGGGCCAGGCGCGGGGGTATCCGGTGGGTATCGACGGTCAGTTGTTCCTGTCCGGACTGGCAGCGTTCAACCGGGTCACGGTTCGCTGGGATCTGCGCGGTACCGCCGGAGCATGTGTTTTCGAACTGCCGTCGGCACCGCAGCCCGACCCGGTTCCCGACCTGGGAGTGCAGTCATGTCGTTCGATTCCGCAGTGAGCCCGGCACGGTCCTGGTGTCTCGTGCTGTGCACCCTTGCAGCCCCGGCGCTGGCGGCGACCTGCGGCGTGTCGGCGACCGGCCTGTCTTTTGGCGCCTACGACCCTTCGAGCGCCGCGCCGCTGGATGGCGCCGGGGACATCGCCGTCACCTGCAACGCGGCTCAGGGCTATGCCGTCGCCCTGAGCGCCGGCAGTGGCACTTATTCACAGCGCATGCTTTCGTCCGGGGCCTATGGGTTGAACTACAACCTGTATGTCGACGTCCAGCGCATGGTGGTATGGGGCGACGGCAGTTCGGGGACCAGCGCGGCCAGCGGCATGTCGACCGGCCAGGGTGCCGTCCATCACACCGTGTACGGCCGCATACCCGCCCGGCAGAATACGGGCGCCGGTGCGTTCGGCGACAGCATGACCATCACCGTGTCGTACTGAGCCGCGTACGAACTGTTTCCGTGCCTGTCGGAGCGGGCAGCTAAGGTGGTCCCTGGCGCCTTGTCGGGCGCAGGAGACCCGTCATGCGCAACCGTTCCCTTGTTTCCACGATGCTGCCCTTCGCCCTGGCCGTCGTGGTGCTCACGCCGATCGGTCCGGTCAGCGCGCAAACCGCGTCGGCAGCTGCGCAGGCGCTCTATCAGCAGCAACTCGCGGCCTGCGATCCGGCCCAGCCGCGTCCGGCCTACAACGCCTGCGTGCGGGCTGCCGGCACGGTGCTGGACCGCAGCGGAACCACCGGTTCGGCCAGCGTGGTGGACGAGTCGGCCGACGGACGGGCGACGATATTGCAAAGTCCAGGCGCACCCGTGCAGAACATCCCGCCCTCGGTCGTCGTGCCGCAGACCTTCACATCGCAGGATGGCCGGGCCACGCTGCTGGTGCCCAGCGACAGCACCGTCCGCAGCGGACCCTGACCTTCCTAGTCGCGCGGGCGGAAGCCGATCACCAGCGATGAAGGCACCCGGCCGTCGATGTCCCTGGGAAGCGTCTCGGTCTTTTCGATGGCCTTCAGCACCGCGTCGTCCCACGCCGGGTTGCCGCTGGACTTGACCAGTTTCTTGCCGACGATGGTGCCGTCCGGTGCGGCGCGCACTTCGACTTCCGCCCGAGGATTGCCCGGTGCGTCGTCGGTGAAGGTGATGTTGGGACGAACCTTCGCCGCGACACGGCCGCCGTAGGTGGCCGAGGGTCCGGAAGAACGCAGGTCAGAGCCGGTGGCGGTCGCGCCGCCGGTGGCGCCCGCCAGCCCGGCCATACGCGCCATCTGCTGTTTGCGCAGGTCTTCGCGCACCTTCGCCTCCGCCTGCTCCTTGCGCTTGTCTTCTGCAGCCTGCTTTTGCTTGTCTTCGGCAGCCTGCTTCTGCTTGTCGAGCTGCTTCTGTTTTTCCAGCTGTTTCTGCTTGTCGAGTTGCGCCTGTCTTTCAGCCGCCTTCTCCTGCTTTTCGAGCAGCGCCTGCTTTTCGGCCTTTGCCTGCCTGTCGGCCAGTTTCCTGGCCTCGGCCGCTTTCTCGCGCGCGGCTTCTTCACGCGCTTCCTGCTGTTCCTTCAGCTTCTTCTCGCGCGCCAGTTCCAACTGCTGCTGGCGCTGCTTTTCGCGGGCGATTTCCTGCTTCTGTTTCTGCAGCGCGATGTCGGCGTCACGCGTGTCGGGGTCGGGCGCCGGGGCCGGTGCCGGGGGGGGCGGCGGCGGCGCGGGGGCAGGCTCCGGCGCAGGCGGCGGAGGAGGCGCGGGAATAGGTGGCGGAGGTGGCGGCTCGATCGCCTGCGGTGCGGCCTGGCGCAGCGTGGCCGACCAGATTTCGGCTTCCACCGCCGGGGTGTCGGTGTCCTGTTTCCAGCGCACACCCCAGGTGAGCGCGGCCAGCAGTGCCAGGTGGGCCAGCACGGCCAGGCTGAAACCACCAGCCCGGCCCCGCGTGGGTGGCGGCGCGAATTCGTTGCGATGGGAAGAAGCGGAAGTCACGGGCATCGTGGCGCGATGGAATGCATCGGTTTCAGGGTGCCAGCTGGACGGACAGGCCGACCCGCTGAACGCCGGCGCGCTGCAACTTGTCCATTACCTTGACGACGGTTTCGTATTTCACCGTCTTGTCGGCGCTGATGACCACGGCGCTGTTGCTCTTGCCGGGCGTGCCGTCCGGCAGCGCGGCGGCAGGCGGCGCGGACTGCTGCATCACCTTCACCGCGTTGCCCACATCGTTGATGGTGCTGGGCGCGGTGCGGTCGGCGGATTTGACTTGCAGCGTTTCGTCCTTGCCGACGATGACCTGGATGACCTGGGGCGGCTGGGCATTGCCCTTGCCGATGGATGGCAGGTCGATGGTGCTGGGCGTGATGAGCGGCGCGGTCACCATGAAGATGATCAGCAGCACCAGCATCACGTCGATGAACGGGACCATGTTGATCTCGCTCATGGTGCGGCGGCCGCGGCCGCGTGAAGCCATTGCGGGCATGGCTCAGTGCCCCGAAGCGGTATGGGCCGGCGCACCGAGGTTGCGCTGGAGGATGTTGGAGAACTCCTCGATGAAGGTCTCCTGCTGGATCGCCACCCGGTCGATGTCCCGGGCGAAGCGGTTGTAGGCGACCACGGCGGGGATGGCGGCGAACAGGCTGACGGCGGTGGCCACCAGCGCTTCGGCGATGCCGGGGGCCACGGTCTGCAGGGTCACCTGCGCCATGGCGGCCAGGCCGGTGAAGGCATGCATGATTCCCCAGATGGTGCCGAACAGCCCGACATAGGGCGACACCGAGCCGACTGTGGCCATGAAGGACAGGCTGGATTCGATCTCGTCCATCTCGCGCTGGAAGCTGGCCCGCATGGCGCGGCGGGCGCCGTCGAGCAGGGTGGCGGGGTCGCTGACCCGGCGCTCGCGCAGTTTTTGGTATTCACGCATGCCGCTGGCGAAGATGCGTTCCATCGGGCCGGCCGCCTTGGCATTGGCGGCGGCGGCCGCGAACAGGTCGTTGAGGCTGGTACCCGACCAGAACTCGCGTTCGAAGGTCTCGTTGAGTGCCTTCACCCGGCGCAGGGCGAAGATCTTGCGGAAGATGGCGGCCCAGCTGGTGATGGACACACACATCAGCAGCAGCATGACCAGTTGCACCACGAGGCTGGCGTTGAGCACCAGGCTGATGATGGACATGTCTTGATTCATGGTTTTAAAACTTCCAGGATGGCGGCGGGGATACGGACCGGCCGCAGTGTAGAGGCTTCGACCCAGCTGATGAGAATGGTTCCCTCGCTGAGCAATTGGCGCTGGCCACCGGCTTCTGCCGGCTCCAGGAAAACTTGCTGGGCGATTGTCAGGGAAGCTCGTCCCGAGTCTTGCAAGGACGCGTTAACGACCAGCAGATCGTCCAGTCTTGCCGGGCGCAAATAGCGCACCCGGGTCTCGGCCACGACGAACATGCCACCGGTGGTGTCGCGCAGCGCCTGCTGTTGCACGCCGAGCGAACGCAGCCATTCGGTGCGCGCACGCTCGAAGAACTTCAGGTAGTTGGCATAGAAGACGATGCCGCCGGCATCGGTGTCTTCCCAGTAGACGCGAATGGGGAATTCAAAGGCCATCGGTGCGGGTTCGGGTGCCGGTCAACCCAGCAGTGCCTGCAGCCGGGCGGCGGCCTGCTGCAGTTGCGCCATCGAATTGGCGGTTGAAAACCGGATGCGCTGTGCGGTGTCGGCATTGCCGAAATCGCGGCCCGGCGTGACCGCCAGGTGGGCACGTTCCATCAGCGCGAACGACAACTCCCAGCTGTCCGCCACGCCCAGCCGGCGGCAGGCTTCGGTGCAGTCGGACCAGGCGTAGAAGGCGCCGTCCGGCATCACCGGCACCGGCAGGTGGGCAGCGGCCAGGGCCGGCACGAAGAAGTCGCGGCGCGCCTTGAATTCGGCCCTTCGGCGCTCGAACTCGGCAATGCTGTCGGGTTCGAAACATGCCATCGCCGCATGCTGGGCGATGGTGCTGGGGCAGATGAAAAGGTGCGAGGCCAGGCGGTCGATGACCGACACCAGCGCGTCCGGCACCACCATCCAGCCCAGCCGCCAGCCGGTCATGTGGAAATACTTGCTGAAGCTGTTGATGCTCACCACGTCGGACTCGGCACCGTCGAGCGCGAGCACGCTCTGGCCGAAGTTGTCGTCGTGGCTCAGGCCGAGGTAGATCTCGTCGACCAGCATGACGCCGCCCCGCTGGCGCACCACGTCGTGGATGCGTTTCAGCTCCGCCGGCGCGATGGAGGTGCCGGTAGGGTTCGACGGCGAAGCCAGCAGCACGCCGCGTGTCTTCGGGCCCCAGGCGGCGGCGACCTGGTCGGCGCTGAGCTGGTAGCGGTCGGCCGCGGTGGTCGGCAGCATCACGGCGCGGCCATCGGCGGCGCTGACGAATTCTCGGTTGCAGGGGTAGCTGGGGTCGGGCATCAGCACTTCGTCGCCGGCATCGATCAGCGCCAGGCAGGCCAGCTGCAAGGCCGCCGAAGCACCGGCGGTGACGACGATGCGGCGGGCCGGCACGTCGACACCGAAACGCTCGCGGTACCAGTGCGAGATGCGTTCGCGCAGCGGCTCCAGGCCGACCGACGGTGTGTATTGGCTGATGCCTCCGTGCACGGCGCGGATCGCGGCATTCTGCACCAGCGGCGGCGCGGTGAAGTCGGGTTCGCCGACATTCAGGAAGATCATCGGCCGATCGGTGCCGGCCAGCGCTTTCGCCTGTGCGGCGGCCGCCTTGGCGACCTCCATCACATAGAAAGGCTGGATGCGTTCGGCCCGGCCGGACAGCCGCAGCCCGTCCAGCGCGGCGCTCAAGACTCGGCGCGCGGGTTGCGTTGCCGGTCGGCTGCGACTTCTTCTGCGCGCAGCTGCGGAGCCAGGCCGTTGAGCACGCCGTTGACGTACTTGTGGCCGTCGGTGCCACCGAATTCCTTGGCGAGTTCGATGCACTCGTTCAGCACCACACGCCAGGGCACGTCGAGGCAGTTGCGCAGTTCGTAGGCGCCGATCCACATCACCGCGTGTTCGACCGGCGAGATCTCTTCCATCTTGCGGTCGAGCAGCGGCAGGATGAGGGCGTCCTGCGTTTCGGCTTCGGCGATGCAGCCGTGCAGCAGCGCGTCGTAGTGCAGCGAATCGGCCTTGTGGAAACCCGACAGGTCGCGGGTGAAACGGTCGATGGCGGCCGGTGCATTGCCACCCACCAGATGCTGGTAGAGCGCCTGCAGGGCAAATTCACGCGCGCGGGTGCGGCCCGACTTGGACGACGCCTTGCGGGCACCGGTAGTGGTGCGGCCCGGCAGGGCCTTGGGCGTTTCGGCGCCGGCCTGGTTGGCGGCAGCGTGCGAATTGTCTTGGGATTCGGATTGGATAGGTTCGGTCATGCGATGTCCGTCAGCAGGTTGGCCATCTCGACGGCGACACGGGCCGCGTCGCGGCCCTTTTCAGTCTGGCGGGCTTGCGCCTGGGCCAGGTTCTCGGTGGTGAGGATGGCGTTGGCGATCGGCAATTTTGCGTCCAGCGACACGCGGGTGACCGCGGCGCCGGACTCGTTGGCGACCAGTTCGAAGTGATAGGTCTCCCCGCGGATGATGCAGCCCAGGGCGATGAGTGCGTCGTGGCGGCGGCCGGCGGCCATGGCCTGGAGGGCGACCGGCACTTCGAGCGCGCCCGGCACGGTCAGGTGCTGAATACGGTCCGCGCCGACGCCGAGCGCCAGCAGTTCGGCCTTGCAGGCGGCGGCGAGGGCATTGGTGATGTCTTCGTTGAACCGCGCCTGCACGATGCCGATGGAAAGTTTTCGGCCGTCGAGGTGTTGCCCCTGGCCCTTGTTGGCGTCTTGCACGCGATGTCCTTGCTGGTCTGTTGATTGGATGGTGGCGGCGGCTTCAGGCCCTGGGCTGGACGTAGCCGACCAGCTCGATGCCGTAACCGGCCATGCTGGGCATGCGGCGAGGCTGGCCCATGAGGTTCATGCGGCGCACGCCGCACTGCCGCAGGATCTGCATGCCGATGCCATAGGTCCGCAAATCCATGCGGCCTCGTTCGGGCGCCTGGGCGGCCCGGGCGGTGCCGTCGAACTGGGCGAGCAACTCTGCGGCGCTTTCTCCGCAGTTGAGCAGCACGACCACGCCCTTGCCCTCGGTGGCGACATGGCGCAGGCTGGCGTCCAGGGTCCAGGAGTGCATGGAACGGTCGATCTCGAGTGCATCCAGCACCGACAGAGGTTCGTGCACGCGCGCGGGCACGGTTTCGTCGTCGGTCCACTCGCCGCACACGAGGGCCAGGTGAACGCCGTCAGCGGTGCTGTCTCTGAAGGCATGTGCGGTGAACTGGCCGGCCGCCGTGCGCAGGGGGCGTGTGCCCAGGCACTGGATGAGGGTTTCGTGGCGGCTGCGGTATTCGATCAGGTCGGCAATGGTGCCGATCTTCAGGCCGTGCTCGGCGGCGAACAGCTGCAGGTCCGGCAGGCGTGCCATGGTGCCGTCTTCGTTCATCACTTCGCAAATGACCGACGCCGGGCTGCAACCCGCCATCACCGACAGGTCGCAACCTGCTTCGGTGTGGCCGGCGCGCACCAGCACGCCGCCGTCGACCGCCTGCAGCGGGAAGATATGGCCGGGCTGCACCAGGTCGGAGGCCTTGGCACCCTTGGCCACGGCGGCCTGCACGGTGCGGGCGCGGTCGGCGGCCGATATGCCGGTGGTCACGCCTTCGGCCGCCTCTATCGAGACGGTGAAGGCGGTGGAATGCTTGGCGCCATTGCGCTGCACCATCGGCGGCAGGTTGAGCCTTTCGCACAGTTCGCGCGACAGCGTCAGGCAGATCAGGCCGCGCGCGTGGCGGGCCATGAAGTTGATGGACTCGGCCGTGATGTGATCGGCCGCGATGACGATGTCACCCTCGTTCTCGCGGTCTTCTTCATCGACCAGGATGACCATGCGGCCGGCCCTGATCTCGGCGACGATTTCTTCGACCGAGGAAATGGCTACGGGGGCGTTGGCGGAGGCGGGGGCGTTCATGCGGAAATTCCATGGGCCGGAGGCAGGTGGACGCCCTCCAGCATGCGGGCGACGTAACGCGCCACGGTGTCGATCTCGAGGTTCACCTTGTCGCCGGCCGACAGGCGGCCCAGCGAGGTGTTTTCCAGGGTGTGGGGAATCAGGTTGATGAAGATCAGCGTGCCTTCGGCGCTGTCTTCGACCCGGTTGACCGTGAGGCTGACCCCGTTGACGGTGATCGAGCCCTTGTAGGCCAGGTAACGGCCCAGCGCGACTGGTGCCAGCACGCGGAAGTCGTGGCTCTCTCCGACCGGCTGCAGGCGCTCGACAACGCCGATGCCGTCCACATGGCCGGACACGATGTGCCCGCCCAGCCGGTCGCCGGCACGCAAGGCCTTTTCGAGGTTGACGCTGTGCTGCCGGTCGAGGCCGCTGGTCTTGTCGAGCGATTCGGCCGACACGTCGATGTGGAAGGTGCTGGTGGCGACGTCGAAGGTGGTGACCGTCATGCAGGCACCGTCGAGCGCAATGCTGTCGCCCGAAAGTACGTCGTCCAAATAACCTGCGGGCGCCTGCAGGGTGAGGCGTTTGCCATAGGCGGCGGTGTCGCCCAGGTCCTGCACCTCGAGGATGCGGCCCAGGCCGGTGATGATTCCGGTGAACATATCCGGGGATTTTCGCAGGAATGTGCGAGGCCTTGCCGCAATCGGGCTGCAAACTTCGGCAAGCTGCCAGGAATGCCTATATCGGCAAGCGCGAGGAAAGCTCGGAAGCCGGCTGCAGGCGGGCCAGGATGCGCAGGTCGGGGCCCACACGTTCGATGCTGTCGAAGCTCATGGTCTGCGCCTGTGAAAGGCTGGCGAGCGGCCCCAGTTCTGCCATGCCGCGCCCTTCGCCGATCAGGCTCGGCGCCATGTAGAGGAGCAGTTCATCGACCAGCCCGGCACGCAGCAGCGCACCGTTGAGTTCGGCGCCGGCCTCTACGTGCAGCTCTTTCAAACCCTGTTCGAACAAATCCTGCATCACGTCGGCGAGGTCGACGCGGCCCATGCCGCCCTGACACACCTTCACCCGGGCACCGCGCGCAGCCAGGGCGTCGGCCTGTTCCGGGTTGGTGCCGCTGGCCGTATACAGGTACAGGGCGCGGTCGGGCAGGAACAACTGGGCGTCGAGCGGCGTGCGCAACCGGCTGTCGATCACTGCCAAAGCTGGCTGGCGGGTAACCGCTGCCAGCCGTACATCCAGCCGCGGATCGTCTGCCAGCACGGTGCCGATGCCGGTCAGCACCGCGTCGGCGCGGCTGCGCCAGGTGTGGCCGTCGGCACGGGCTTGGGGGGAGGTGATCCAGCGGCTTTCGCCGTTCTTGAGGGCGGTGCGTCCGTCGAGGGAGGCTGCTACCTTCATGCGGACCCAGGGCCGCGGACGCGCATGGGTTTCGGGTTCATCGGTTCCAGCAGGCGTCGACAGAGGTGTCGGTTGTGGCATTGGAGATCTTTCGTTCGCCCGATTGAAGAAGGCTGAGCGTACCGCAGCGGTCGGCGGCCTGGCTGCCTTGTGGAACGGCGTCCAGGGTAAATCTGTCGTCGGACGTGATGGCGGTCAGCCGATAGTGGTCGCCCTCGCTCCTGAGCAGTCCGAGCGGTATTTCGGCGGGCGAGGGGTACCGGCCCGTGCTGGTGGCGCCACGCTCCAGCCAGTGCGCAAGCTGCACCAGGCTGCTGCGGCCTGAAACCCTGCGTGCCCGGTTGGCATAACTCGAGTACGACGGCAGCGCGATGGCCGCCAGCACACCGGCAATGACCAGTGCCAGCAAAACCTCGATCAGGCTGAATCCGGCAGATCGGGAAGATCCGCGGCCGGTCATTGCAATTGCCGCCATCCGGCCCGTATGCCGGGGCCGTTGCCCTTGTCCAGCACCACAGTGGCCTCGCCGGGGCTGGTCACCAACCATTGGCCGGGTTTGTTGACGAGCAGCACCGGACGGCGCGACATCGCCACCCGGCTGGCGTTCTCTGAGGGCGGTGTCGCCTTCGTGGGGTCGACGAGCGCGGTGAACACCGGCCGTGTGGAGGGTTGACCGCTGAACAGATTGACTATGGTCAGGTAGTCGTGGTCTAGGGTGCCGCTGAAGAACATCACCTTCTGGCCGGCAAATGGACGCGGTGCGTGCAACACCTTTTCGCCCTTGGCGGGCATGTCCAGATACCAGCCGCCTGGTGCGGGGCGTGTGAGGTAGTTCACCGCATTGGCGCTGCTGCGGCTGTAGTCGTTGCCGGCGACGGTGCGTACGCCGGGCAGCAGCACCTGGGCCACGAGCGTGGCCGGATCGATGACCTTGTCCTGGTCATACAGGCCGTAGAACGTCTGCACGTGGGTGTCGTTCCGATCCTCGACGGTGAGGTCGCGGCCGGTGCCCAGCCCCAGCATCACGCCGCCCAGCGGGTGCGGCAGCCAGGTGGGCGCGGAAGTGATGGGCTGGCGGTTGCCCAGCGAATCCCGTGCGGCGAAGAGCGGCTTTCCGCGCAGGGCGGTGGTCCAGGCGGTGGGATCCCTGGCAGAAATGTCGAACTTCCAGACATTGCCCAGCAGGTCGCCTGCGTAGGCGACGTCTGCCTTGCCGTCGCCGTCGAGGTCGATGACCAGCGGTGCCGATAGGCCATTGCCGCCGCGGTGGACGCAGGATTGTTCGGGACAGGGCGGCACGATCTTGCGAAGCTCACGCGTCTTGTCGAGATACTGCACCAGCAGCACCGGCATTTCGTTGCGGCTGTTGACGCCATTGCCCAGCAATACCGCCCAGCGCCCGTCGTTGAGCTGCACGATCTGGGTGGATCTGCTGCCGGCGCCGTCGGTCGCAGCGTCGGCCGTGATGTGCCCGACATCCGGGTCGGCGCCGTCGCTGGTGTCGATCAACACGACGCTGCCTGCCGCCGCTTCGGTGAAAGCGTCCGGCCGGCTGACATCGAGGACGAAGAATCCCGGCGCACCCGCCCCGGCGCTGCCCACGAGCACGGTGGACCAGGCGCTGGCACTTCCGAAGGCGTGGATGTCGGCCTCGCCGCTGAAGGCCTGGCCGTCCACCAGGTAACGATGCGGAGTTCCCGGTTGGACCCAGGTGCGCAGAAGCGGGATCACGCCGCGTGGCACGTAGGCCAGATGTTCGATGCCGGTGACCGCGTCGAACCCGTGCAGCATGCCGTCGTTGCCGCCGACGTAGACCATGGCGCGCCGATCGCCGAGTGCAGCCGGCAATGCAGGCCTGGCGGGTTTTCCGGTGAACCAGGGTTGCGCATGCACCACGTCGGCCTGCCGGAACAATGTCTTGTCGGCGTGCCGGCGACGATCGCGCAAGCTGCCGCCCTGAGAGGTTTCGGCACTGTGGTCGCCGCGCACGAAGTCCAGGCGCTGGCGGCCGGCCGCGTCTGTATCGGTGCCTTTGAATGCAGCGCGTTGTGCGGGCGACAGGTCGTCCCATCGAAAGGCGATGCCGCCGCTGCCGTCATGGCTGATCACCGTTCGTTGTTCGGCCGGGAAGCCCGGAACATCCAGCTTCGCCGCACTGTCCCATTCGACGGTTTCCGCCAGTCGCCCGGTGGCTGGATCGATGCGCCAGCAGCGCAGCCAGCCGGTCCAGTCGACGGCTTGGTATCCGGCGGAACAGGCGCGGCCCGCCGCGACCACCATGGGCGACTGCGGCGCGGCCCGCGGGTCGGGCGACGCCGCAAGGATGAGCGGCGACGCTTGGGGAAAACCTGTGGCGGTCAGCAGGGCTGCGGCCAGGAAAACGAACGGCAAGACTCTGTTTTTCATGGGTTGTCGATCAGCGGTGAGGGAATGAAAACCTCGCGCAGCACTGCGCGGATGCCGCGGCGCCGACCGGTCGCCACGGCGGTGATGCGAAAGACGAACGGACGGGTGGCGTCGGGCGCATAGCGGAAGTCGCCGGCCCCCACGCCGGCGCCCGGCGGATGTTCGAAGACCTCCACCCAGTACCCGGCACGACCGGGGTCGAGGTAGGACTGCATCGAGGCGCTGGCGGTGGCATCGGTGAACTGGCCATAGGCGGCGTGCAGGGCGACCGGATGTGCGTCCCGGGAAAACAGGTCGGCCTGGTTCTCGATGGTGGTCAGCTGGTCGATGTCGACCGGGAGGCAGATGCCGTCCTGGCACGGCAGTCCTGGATGCATGGCCAGGCCGTCGGCCAGTACTCCCATGTCGCCCGGCTGCTGGGGGTAGAACACACCGGACGCCGGGATGCGGGTAACGCTGCCGTCCGCCCGCAGGCCTCGGATGTCGGTTTCCGCGTCGTGCATCAGCGCCTCGGCGGCGGCAAAGGCGCGGTTGTAGTCGGCAGCGCTGCCCACCAGCGCCTCGTTCAGCAGCGTGGACCTTGCGACGCCCAACACCGACAGGCTGCTGAGCAGCAACAGCAGGATCACCAGCACCAGGGCCGCGCCGCGATGGGTGTGCAAGGCGGCGGACTCAGGCCGGCAGCGCATTACGAACCATGAAGATGCCGCGCGCCAGCCGGACCATGCGGCCCGCCGTCTTCGATGTGGGAAGGGGCTTGCCGTCGCAGTCCTCCGATGTGCCTGCCGCCAGCGAACCGACGCCGGAAAGTTGCAGGCACACGCTGAGCATCAGCACCGGGGTGGCGGCGGTCAGCGCGTTCGCCTTGACGTAAAGCACGGTGCCCGCCGGGCCGGCGATGCCGTACAGCACCTGCAGGTCGTCGACGTCCGACACCAGCGCCTGTTTGTTGTTGTCCTGGTTGCCGTGGCAGTAGAGTGCCGGCCGGTTGTCGTTTGCCGACTCCGGAGCGATCAGGTATTCGTTGTCGACGCTGTCGGGAGGGAGATTGGGCGCGCGCCGTTCGGGCATGTCGCCCAGACAGTCACGATCGTCATCGACATAGGCTCGGCTGAGCCGCAGCGTGTCGGGTTTGCCGGTGGCGCCCTCCAGCCCCGAGACTGGCAGGCCGCCGTTGCTCCAGCCCTTGAAGCCGGTTCGGAACACCACCGACGCACCGGTGGCATCCAGTTGCACCGCGCCCGCCTGACGCGCCTGCCGGCCGATGAGTGCGAGCGCCAGGTCGGCCCGCTGCTGGAGGTCTGCGGCTTTCGAGCCGGCAGCCGCCGCGGAAAAGGTCAGCGCCGATGCACCCAGGGCGGCCGCCAGCACCAGCAGGCCCAGGGTGATGCCGATCAGCACCTCGATCAGCACCACTCCGCGAACCCGCCGCGGCCGTTCAGGGCAGTACATGGCCGACATGGCACAGGTGGCCGGCGGGACATTCGATACCGGTCGTGGCAACCGTCACGTCGGTCAACACGGCCTGCAGGGCCGCATCGACGGCTGTCATGGCACGTTCGTTGGTCGGCCAGGCCACGCCGATGGCGATCTGCGGCGATGCCGGCACGGTGGTCACCATGCCCTGCGCCAGCGGCAGGGCGGCCCGGAGGGAGCTGACCCACAGGTCGAGGTCGTGGTCCGCCAGCAGCGCCGGTGTGCAGGGCGCCAGCCGGCAGTCGGTAGCGGCCCGCCGGGTCGCGTTCCAGGTCAGCGTGTAGAGGCCCGCCCGCGCAGCCGACGCATTGAGCCGCATGTTTTCGCCGAGCGCATCGATGTGCTGCAGCGCGATGGCGCGGTCGTTGCCCTGGCGCAATTCGGCCAGCTGGCGTGCCAGCAGGTGGCCGAGTCCCAGCAGTCCAATGGCCAGCACCAGCGCCGCGACCATCGCCTCGATCATGCTGAAGCCCGACTGGCCGGCAAGGCGGGCGGTCATGCCTTGCATGCGGCACCTGCGGCGACACGGACCCGGGAGCCACCATTGATGCAGACCCGGCGGCTGGTGGTGTCGCCCGGCCGGGCGCTCGCCGCCTCGACCAGGAAACTGGCGCCGACCGAGCCACCGCCGACCTTGTTGCGAAGGGTGCCGGCGGCGTCGATGAAGACCGTGTCGCCGCTCTTGGGCGTGATGGTCAGGTCCGCCGGATTGTCGTAGGTGTGCACCGTATTTTCGCCTGGCTGTTGCAGGCCGTCCTGGTTGGTGTCCATGAAGACATCCCAGCCGCAGCGCCGGGGTGCGCCGGCCGGCGCGGCCTTGCAGTCGGAAACGCTTTTCAGGCGCAGCACCAGTGCGCTGCCGCGCCGCGCCGCTTCGGCCTGCGCCCAGAAGATCTCGGTGCCCAGGTCCTCGGCAACGGTACGCACCTGGTGGGCCCGCAGCAGCTGTTGCATGCCCGGCAGCACCAGCCCCACCAGCACGGCAATGAGGGTCAGGGCGGCCAGCAGTTCCAGCAGAAAGAAACCGCGTACCGGGCGGGCCGGGTGGCGGCAGGGGGCGGGCGATGTGTCTGGGGGATGGAGCACGGCGGACGGTGGCTGTGGACAGGTCGAGCCGGAGATGCTGGGGCTGCGATGCGCGCCAGCGCAACCATCCTTCGTGTGCCGCATACCGGCTGTCAATATCAGCTGCCGTCGACCCCGGTCGCGCCACAATCGAGGTTTTCCCAGCCCTCATTTCCGGCGTCTCAGCGCCGCAGCCGACATGACCTTGCTCCACACCATCGACATCGAAACCGCCCCGCAACCGAACGCCACGGTGCTGCTGATGCACGGGCTGGGCGCGGGCGCCGACGACTTCGTGCCCATGGTTCCTCAGCTCGACCTGGCCGGCATCGGGCCGATCAGGTTCGTGTTTCCGCAGGCGCCGACGATGCCGGTCACCATCAACGGCGGATACCGGATGCCATCGTGGTACGACATCCTGGTGACGGAATTGGGCCGACAGGAAGACGCAGCCGGCCTGCGGGCGTCGCGAAATGCCGTCGAGGCGCTGATCGAACGCGAAAAGCAGCGCGGCATTCCGGCCAGCCGCATCGTCCTGGCAGGTTTTTCCCAGGGTTGCGCCATGGCGCTGATGACCGGCCTGCGCCACGGCGAACGGCTGGCGGGCATCGCCGGCCTGTCGGGTTACCTGCCGTTGGCGTCCACCACGGCGGATGAACGCTCGGTGGCCAATGCGGGCCTGCCGATATTCCTGGCGCACGGAACTCGCGACGGAGTGGTGCCGCTGGCGCGTGCCGAAGCCTCACGCGACACTTTGGTCACGCTGGGTTATCCGGTCGAATGGCACACCTATCCGATGGAGCACACGGTGTGTCCGCCTGAGGTCAAGCAGCTGGAGTCGTGGCTGAAGAAGGTGCTCGCCTGAAAGAGGCCAGGCGGCCGGTTCAGCGGCGCGTGTTGCCCGGCGTCCCGTGCGCCTTGCGGCTCACGTGCAGCACGACAAGTGCGATGCCGACCACGATGGCGACCCAGCCGACCAGCGAACTGTTGGCGATGGTTTCGCGGAGGCCGGGCGATTGGAGAAACCGGGGGGCCAGCAGGACGGCGCAGCCGATGACGATGCAGGCAATGCCGCGAAAGAGAAAATTGTGGTTCATGAGGGTCGAAAAAATGTCCTGGCGTCCCCGTTATGGGGACGCCTGCGCAAGGCCGAGCGCCGATCCTACGCGCGTGTTACTTTCGTGCCCCCAAAATAATGAAAATTGCTTGATAAGCCCATGAACAGCACCGAACAGCGCCTTGCCGCCCTGACCCCGCAGCGCCTGCAAGGCATGCGTCGCGGCATCGAAAAAGAGAGCCTGCGCTCGCTGCCCACCGGTGCACTGGCGCTCACCCCGCATCCGGTGCCGCTGGGTTCGGCGCTCACGCATCCGAACATCACCACCGACTTCAGCGAGTCGCAGGTCGAGCTGATCACCGGCGTGCATGCCAGCGCGCAGGCATGCCTGGACGAGATCACCCAGGTCCACCAATACGTACATCGCTCCATGCAGGCGCTGGACGCACATGGCGACGAGAACCTCTGGGTTTCGAGCATGCCGTGCGTGCTGCCCTCCGACGAGACGATTCCGCTGGGCCGTTACGGCACGTCGAACGTGGGACGCGCCAAGAGCGTGTATCGCATGGGCCTGGGCCACCGCTACGGCCGGCGCATGCAGACCATTTCCGGTATTCACTACAACTGGTCGCTGCCCGGTGTCAGCAGCGAACAGTATTTCGACCTGATCAGAAATTTCCGCCGTCATGCGTTTCTGCTGCTGACGCTGTACGGCGCGTCGCCTGCCACCTGCGGCAGTTTCGTGGCGGGGCGTCCGCACCAGCTGCAGGCCATCGGCAGCGGCAGCATGCACATGCCCTACGGCACCTCGCTGCGCATGGGGCGTCTGGGTTACCAGAGCGATGCCCAGGCCACCCTGGCCGTGAGCTACAACAGCCTGGAAGGTTATGCCGCCTCCCTGCAGGATGCGCTGACCCGGCCCTATCCCGCCTATCGCAACCTGGGCATCCGCAACCCCGGTGGCGAGTACAACCAGCTGGCCACCACGCTGCTGCAGATCGAGAACGAGTTCTACGGCACCATCCGGCCCAAACGCACCATCCGCCAGGGCGAGCGTCCGCTGCATGCACTGCGTGAGCGTGGTGTCGAGTATGTCGAGGTGCGCTGCATGGACCTCGACCCGTTCGATCCGGTCGGCATTTCGGCGCAGACCATGCGTTTCATCGACATCTTCCTGCTGCATTGCCTGTTGAGCGACAGCCCGCCCGACAGCCCGCAAGAGATCGCCGAGCTGGCAGAGAACCAGCACCTCACCGCTGCCTGTGGCCGGCAGCCGGGTCTGAAGCTGCGTCGCAACGGTCAGGAAGTGACGCTGGCCGACTGGGCCGAAGAAATTCTGGAGGCCTGCCAGCCCATCGCCCTGGCCATCGACGTCGCGCAGGGCGGCAGCGACTACGCACAGGCGCTGCAGTCGGCGTTCGACGGCATCCGCAACCCTGCCGGACTGCCTTCGGCGCGGGTGCTGAAGACCATGGCCGAGGATTTCGACAATTCCTTCGTCGACACCACCCGTGCGCAATCCGTCGCCGCCCGTGCTGCCTTGCTGGACATGCCGTGGACTGCCGAGCAGCAGGCCGCTTTCGAGGCGTCGGCCGAAAAATCGGTCGCCGACCAGAAAAACATCGAGGACGCCGACACCATGCCTTTCGAGGTCTACCGCGAGCGTTATGTTTCGGCAGACCGGCTGGTGCCCAAGCGCCGCGCCGCCGTGCCCGCCTGACCGATGCGTCTGGTGCCGCCGTTTCTCGACCGTTCCGTCCGGGGCCTGACGAACGCATTGCGCGGTGGCACGGCATGGGTGCGCCGCCATCCCGGGTGGTCGCTGGCCGCGTTGCCGCTGCTGCTGTTGCTCTATGTCCTGCTGCTGATCCCGTTCACGCCCAGCGTCGGCGACATCCGCAAGGTCCGTGAAGAGCGGCCGGCGGTGCTGCTGTCGTCCGATGGCAAGGTGCTGGCCGAATTCCGGAGAGCCAACCGCGAATGGGTGAAGCTGGCCGACATTTCGCCGAACGTCGTCGCGGCACTCGTCTCCACCGAGGACCGGCGATTCTACGAACACGGCGGCATCGACCTGCGCCGCACCGGCGCGGCCATCCTCAACACCCTTCAGGGGGAACGGCAGGGTGGTTCCACCATCACCCAGCAGCTGGCGCGCAACCTTTATCCGGACGAAATCGGCCGTTCGGTCAGCCTGACCCGCAAGGCGAGGGAAGCCATCACCGCGTTGAAGATCGAGGCGGTCTATTCCAAGGACGAGATCCTGGAGACCTATCTCAATACCGTGCCTTTCCTTTACAACGCTTTCGGCATAGAGATGGCGGCGCGCACCTATTTCGACACTTCGGCCAGCAAGCTCGACGCGGTGCAGAGCGCCACGCTGGTCGGCATGCTGAAGGGCACCAGCTACTACAACCCGGTCAGCAACCCCGACCGCGCGAGGGACCGACGCAACATCGTGCTGGCGCAGATGGTCCGTTACGGCGCGCTGCCAGCGACGCAACTCGAAGCCCTGCAGAAAAAACCGCTCAAGGTCGATTTCGAACGCCAGACAGAAGGCGTCGGCCCCGCGCCGCATCTGGCACGCCAGTTGCGCACCTGGCTTTTCGACTGGGCCGACCGCAACGGTTATGACCTGTACGCCGATGGCTTGCGCGTGATGACCACCATCGACTCGCGCCTGCAGGAAGCCGCCAACCGTGCGGTGCAGAAGCAGGGCGATCAGATGCAGCGCGCGGCGGACGCGATGTGGGGCCCGCGCGCCTGGTCGGGCAAGCGGCCGGAAGTGCAATCGATGGTCCGCGAAACCGCGGCATACAGGGCCGCACGGGAAAGCGGCGCCGACGATGCCTCAGCCCTCAAGTCGGTGCTGGACGATGCGGAAGCCATGGCAGTGCTGCGCGAGACCAAGACGCGGCTGCAGGCCGGTTTCCTGGCGCTCGACCCGCGCGACGGGCAGGTGCGTGCCTGGGTCGGTAGCCGCGCCTACGCGCAGGACCAGTTCGACCATGTGTCGCAGGCGCGGCGCCAGCCGGGCTCGACATTCAAGCCCTTCGTCTACGGCGCGGCGTTTTCACAGGGCATTTCGCCGGACGAGACCTTCATGGACGAACCGGTCGAGATCCAGCTAGGCGGCGGCCAGGTCTGGCGGCCGACAGACGAGGGTTCGCCCAGCTATGCGCCCATGACCTTGCGTGACGGCCTGGCTTATTCAAAGAACATCATCACCGCTCAGCTGGTGCAGAAGATAGGCCCGGCCAGTGTCGCCCAGCTGGCGCGTTCGCTGGGTGTGCGCCAGAGCAAGCTCGACGAAGTGCCTTCGCTGGCCCTCGGCACCAGCCCGGTGACCTTGAAGGAGATGGTCACCGCCTACGCCGGCATTGCCAACGGCGGCAGCTACATCGAACCGATCCTGGTGCTTCGCATCGAAGACCGCAACGGCAAGCTGCTGGAGGAGTTCCATCCTGCCAAACCCGAGGTCGCGATGGCGCAGCAACCCGCTCAGGTGCTGCTCGATGTGATGCGCGGGGTGATCGATCGGGGAACCGGAGGCGCCATCCGCAGCCGTTACGGTATCCGGGGCGACGTGGCCGGCAAGACAGGCACTACTCAGGACAACACCGATGGCTGGTTCATCCTGATGCACCCGCAACTGGTGGCCGGCGCGTGGATGGGGTTCAACGACAACCGCCTGACCATGGCCAGCAGCTGGGGTCAGGGCGCCCGCAGCGCCTTGCCGATCGTCGGCGACTTCATGTCGGCGGCCTTGCGTGGCAAGAGCATCGACGCCGATGTTGAATTTGTCGCGCCGCGGCTGTCGGTGGCCCCGCCGCCGCAAATCGAACCGGTCGCACCGGAGAACGATCCGGTCTATCACCAGTTCCCGCCGAGCGAGGGCGAAGGGCCGGGCCAGATCAACGGAGCGGTGGTGGTTCCCCAGGGACAGCCGCTGGGCCAGGAAGTGCAGATGCCGCAGCAGGCGCAGAGCTATCCGCTGCCGGCGCAGGTGTCGTCGCAACCGGGCGCGCTGATGCGGTTGTCGCCGGCCGACGCGGCGCAATTGATGGGCTCTCCGCCCGGTCGCTAGCCTAAAAGACCGACAGGCCGGTCGCGTTCACGAACATCTCGAGCGCTTCCATGCCCAACGCCGAATTTCCGCTGTGATCCAGCCCCGGCGACCAGACACACAGGCTCAACATGTCCGGCACCACCGCCACGATTCCGCCACCCACGCCGCTCTTGCAGGGCAAGCCTATGCGGTAGGCGAATTCGCCCGCGGCGTCGTAGGTTCCGCAGGTCAGCATCAATGCGTTCAGGCGTCGGGCCTGGCGGTCGGAAACCACCCGGGTTTCCTCGTTCAGCGGATGGGCGCCGTCGCGGCACAGATAGCCGGCAGCACGGGCTACCTGCGCGCAACTCATGGCGATGGCGCACTGATGGAAATACATGTCCAGCGCGGCTTCGACCGGATTGTCGATGCGGCCGAAACTCTTCATGAAGTTGGCCAGCGCGATGTTGCGGTAACCGGTCGCCGCTTCGGATGCGGCGACTTCTTCGTCGAAATCGACACTTTCGCCGCACAGGCCGGACAGCAGCGCCTGCAACCGGCGCCTGGCGTCGCCGTGGGTGACCAGGAGGTCGGCCACGGCGATGGCGCCGGCATTGATGAACGGGTTGCGGGCCACGCCCCGTTCGCTTTCCAGCTGAACCAGCGAATTGAAGGGGTTGCCGGAGGGCTCGCGGCCGATGCGCCGCCACAGCTCGTCGTCCTCGATGGTCTGCATCGCAAGCGTCAGTGTGAACAGCTTGGAGATGCTCTGGATGGAAAATGCCATGTGGGCGTCGCCTGCTGCCGCCTCGAAACCGTCGCGGGTGCGCAGGGCGATGCCGAAATGAGCCGCCGGCACCCGCGCCAGGGCCGGGATGTAGTCGGCCACCTTGCCGGCTCCGGCCGCGGCGCGGGGCGCCAGCGTGGCGGCGATGCCGTCGAGTACTGCCTGCAGGTCGACCGACATCTCAGCCAGCCGGCACGGCGGTGGCCGCCGGCGCCGGCGCAGGTGTTGCTGCCCGCGGGGCCGCATTCGCCGGGTCGTGGCGCAGGGCCGGTGTCAGGTAGGGGTCGACGAGGCCGGTGCGCCAGACCAGCGCCACCACGCCGATGACGACCAGGGCGGTGGCGAACCAGGTTCCGACGCCCTTGCGGTCGGCGAAGGGATCCTGGAAGGAGCGTTTGGCCCCGGCCGGGATGTGGGCGGTCTGCGACAGGGATGCACCCAGCGGCACGTTGACCTTCATTCGGCCGTTGACCGCCCAGCCGGTGGCGTCCAGGATCGGTCCCAGGCTGCGCTGGCGCAGCTTCAGCCAGGCGATCAGCATGCTGGGCCCCGAAATGGCCAGCACGATGCCCAGGATGGCCAGCGGAATCCAGGCACCCAGTTCCACGAACTTGCCGAAGACACCCACAAGCACCGCGCTGATGCTGCCCATCGCCACGCCGATGGCGGCCACGGTGCCGACATCGATCTTGCTGGCGGGCAGCTTGGACAGCGTCGGCGACGCAGTGCCCGCGGCAGCGGTCTTGTCAAGCGTGCTGACCTCGCCGGCCAGCAGTCCCATCGAAGTCTGCGCGGCAGCGTCGCTGGCGGCGGCGCGTTTGGCCACCTGTTCCTCGATGGCCCGCAGGAACTTCTTGTAGGGCGAAAAGAAGGCTTGCGCCACGCTCGTCGGGTTTTCGATCAGCTTGGTGATGGTGGCGTCCCAGTCCTTGCCGTCGCGGTCGTAGAAGACACCGTTGCGGCCGACGAAAAGAAAATCGACGTCGCCGGCGGTGAACGCCGAGACGATGGTCATCTTCTGACCGTCGCGCACGCAGTCGCAATAGGCGAGATAGGTCTTTGCCATGCCCGCGAGTGCGGCGTGTTTGCCGGCGTCGGCCACCTTCACCGTCAGGTCGCAGCTGCGGGCGTCGAGGTACAGGCGGCCGGCCTGGAAGATGGCACCGGCGCGGCTGTAGAAGGTCGAGAAGGACACGAAGTTATTGAGCAGCGACACCAGATCGCGCTTGAAACGCAGCAGCTTTTCGAGATCGGCCATGCGTGCGTTGGCCGGCTCTTCGGCTTCGTCCTGTGCAAGCAGGTCCAGCACGGCGGCTTCGGCTTGCCGGGCTGCCAGGGCCTGTTCGATGTCGAGGCTGCCGAGCATCGCCTCGGGCCGCGCGGCCAACCACTCCTTGTACGGGCTGAGGCGATGTTGAACTTCGAGCCAGTCGGCTTCGTTCAGCGACTTCAGCGGTCCTCCCAGCAGCGGTTCGAGTGCCTTGCTGCGCAGTGTGGCAAGCGCATCTGCCCAGGCAGGGTTGACGCCCTCGGTCAGCGGCAGCGCGCCGTTGTTGTGGCCCCCGACGGGCGCCAGGGGCAGGGCGGCGATGGATACGCTGCCGGCATCGAGCGCCTGGCTGGCGATGGCGGCGTATTCCTCGGCGGTGGGGTTGAGCGCCGACGCCGCGCGGATGTCGTAGCGGGCGAGGCGGGAGCGGGTGAAGAAATCCTCGACTTTTTCCTTGACTGCGTTCACGGCCTGCGCTGCGGCCAATGTGCCATCGCCCAGGGGCAGGGCGTTGCCGTCCGCCAAGCCCGCCGTGTGCCAGGCCAGCAGCGCGTGCACATCGGTGAAGAAGGCTTCGGCACGTGTACGGTCGATGCCGGCTTTTCCGGCACGGTCATCGGCGGTGCCGCGGGTTTCGCCGATCCAGGCGATGACCTGGGCGGTCGCGGTGTCGTCGCCTGCGGTTTCGACGGTCACGATGCCGTCGCCGTTGAAACGCATGGCGGCCAGCAGCTTGCTGCGGTCGGCGACGTCCGCCAAGCTGATGCTGTCGGCATGTTCGCGGCCTTGCAGGGCCAGCACACGGCGCGCTTCCTGGTCGAGCAACTGGCCGGTCCCGTCGCGGGTATTGAGGGCAGACAACGCAAGGGTGTCGCCGCCACGGACCAGTTCGTCGGGGTTGTTCAACCGGGCGCAGGCCCATTCGCAGGCGGCGATCAGTTCGGGCGGGCGGATGCGGCCGTCCCTGTCGGAGTCGATCAGGTCGAGGGTGTGGCTGTCGAACTCAAGCCCGCGGGTCGGGCAGGCCAGGGCGACCCAGAGCTTCTGATCGAGTTCACCGATATGGGCGACGTCCTGGCCGTCGCGGATGACCACCTGATCGACACCGCCGGCGCGGAAAAATTGCCAGATGTGCTGGTTTGTCGCCATGCGCGGAAGCCTTTCAGGGAGGGTTTGTGAATGATCTGAACGCGTGTGATCTTGCCACGGTGAATTTCGGTGTCGGTCCCGTGTAAAGAAAAAGCAAATGTGCAGCTTGCTGACAGGTTTGCATTCGCTCAGCGCTTAACTTTGACGGGTGCCGAATTGCGCACTCAAGGAGAACCACAACATGCATAAAACCCTGATCCGTCTTACCACCGTCGTTCTGACAGCCGCAGCCGGCCTGGCCTTCAGCGCAGGCGCCATGGCGCAACCGCGTCACGACGGCCCGCCCGTGATGCGCCACGCGCCGCCGCACAAGAAACACAAGGTGTGGGTGCCGGCGCACCGCGAGCATGGCCGCATCGTCAAAGGCCACTACATCTGGCGTTGAGCCGGACGCCCGATCTGACGCCTCGGGCGCATCGGGCGCCTGTAGGTGTTATTTCGCCCAGTTGTCCCGCAGTCCCGACGTGCGGTTGAACACCAGGCCTTCGTTGCCGGAATCGGCGACGAAGTAGCCGTGGCGTTCGAACTGCAGCGGTGCGCCCGCTGCTCGTTCCGATGCGCCCGGCTCGACAAAACCACTGCTGCGCGTCAGGCTTGCCGGGTTCAGGTTTGCCAGGAAGTCACCTTCGCCCGCATCGGGCTGTGGCTGGGTGAACAGTCGGTCGTAGAGGTTGAACTGTGCGGGTACCGCATCGGCGACCGCCACCCAGGTCATGACGCCCTTTACCTTGATGGCGTCTGCGCCGGGTGTGCCGCTCTTGGTATCGGGCACCAGGCGGGCCATGACGGTGGTGATGTTGCCTTCCGCATCACGGTCGGCACCGATGCACTCCACCACGTGGCCGTACTTCAGCCGCACCTTGTTGCCGGGGAACAGACGGTTGTAGCCCTTGGGCGGCGTGTCTTCGTAGTCGCTGCGTTCGATCCAAAGTTCGCGGCCGAACATGAAGGTGCGCTGGCCGCGTTCGGGGTGGTGGGGATGCACGGGCGCGTGGCAGCTGTCGACAAAACCGGCGCCCATCGCTTCATCCCAGTTCTCCAGCACCAGCCTGACCGGGTCGAGCACCGCCATGGCACGCGAAGCGGCCGGGTCGAGCACTTCGCGCAGTGCTGCGTCAAGGGCCGAATACTCGGTCCAGCCGCCCACTTTCGTAACACCCGAACGTTCACAGAACAGGCGCAACGCCTCGGGTGTGTATCCGCGACGGCGCAGGCCGGCGAGGGTGGGCATGCGGGGGTCGTCCCAACCGGTGACGTGGCCCTCGTCCACCAACTGGCGCAGCTTGCGTTTGCTGGTCACCATGTAAGTGACGTTCATCCGGGCGAATTCGTACTGGCGCGGCTGCGGCGCCGCCAGCAGGCCGCCTTCGGTCAGGCGTTCCAGCAGCCAGTCGTAAAACGGCCGCTGGTCTTCGAATTCGAGCGTGCAGATGCTGTGCGTGATCTGCTCAAGCGCGTCCTCGATGGGATGGGCGAAGGTGTACATCGGGTAGATGCACCATTGGTCGCCCGTGTTGTGGTGGGTAGCCCGGCGGATGCGGTAGATGGCCGGGTCGCGCAGATTGATGTTGGGCGACGCCATGTCGATCCTGGTGCGCAGGACCATGGAACCGTCGGCATGCCTGCCGTCCCGCATCTCGCGAAGGCGGGCCAGGTTTTCTTCGGGGCTGCGGTTGCGGAACGGGCTGTCGGTACCGGGTGTGGTGAAGTCGCCGCGGTTGGCGCGCATTTGCTCGGGCGTCTGTTCGTCCACATACGCATGGCCGGCATTGACCAGCATTTCGGCCGCGCGGTACATGAAGTCGAAATAGTTGCTGGCGAAGTATTCGTGTTCACGCAGCGTGCCCGGGGCGGCCGGGTCGTCGGCCAGCCTGGTGTCGTAACCCAGCCAGCGGACGGTGTCGCGGATCGAGTCGACGTATTCCTGATCTTCCTTTTCAGGATTGGTGTCGTCGAAACGCAGGTGACAGACGCCGCCGTATTCCGCTGCCAGGCTGAAGTTGAGCCAGACGCTCTTGGCGTGGCCGATGTGCAGGTAGCCGTTGGGTTCGGGCGGGAAACGCATGCGTACGCGGGCAGGGTCGGCGATACCCTGGGCGTGGTGCGATGCGTCTCCAGGACCTCCGCCCCAGCGACGGCCGGCATAGTGGCCCTGGGCGAGATCGGTCTCGATGACGTGACGAAGAAAGTTGCTGGGCTTGGTGGGTTCCGCGGCGCCGGTGCCGGCGTGCGTCGCGAGAGCGGGAGAATTCATCCTGCGATTCTAGGTCGGCCGACGAAGTTGCAACGTACGTTACGGAGAGTTGGCCCTACATCAGGCCCTGCCCCTGGCGGTTACTCTCGGTCACCACTCTTCACGCATCCCTGCCATCCGATCAGCGGGTTCATGCGTTACTGACACAAAGGAAGAAAAAGAAGGTGCCGGAATCGGTCCGCAACGCCTTCCGCTTCCAATGAGTTCTACCAAGGAGAACAGCATGTCCCGACAACGTAGCGTTCGTGCAACCCTCGCCCTGCTGGGCGCGGTTGTGGCCCTGGGTGCCGCTGGTGCCGCACAGGCGCGTGGCGGAGTGGATTTCTCGATCGGCATCGCCACTCCGGGTCTGGTGATCGGTGGCGGTGGGCCGGCGTACGGCGCGCCCGTCTATGCCGCACCGCCACCGGTGTATTACGCACCGCCGCCGCAGCCGGTGTATTACCCGCCGGCACCGGTGTATTCGGCGCCTCGCCCGGTCTATTACGCGCCGCCGCCGGTCTTCGTGCAGCCCCGCCCGGTCTATTACGGCCCCGGTTATGGTCGCCCCTGGGGTCCGCCTCCGGGCCATTGGGACCGCGGTGGTGGTCGCGGCTACGGCGGCGGCGGCTGGCACGGCCGATAAGCGGCCTTCCTTCGACGACAAGCGCCCTCCGGGGCGCTTTTTTTTGGATGGGCCGTGTATGCTCCTTCGGCTTTTTCGCGGTGCCAGGTCGCCGTACCGATCAAAAACAAAGGAGTCTGGATGGAGCCGTTGAATTTCGTCGAAAGAGGACAGGGTCCCATGCTCGTGCTGAGCCACGCGCTGGGCCTGGACCTGGGCATGTGGGACGCCGTCTCGGCCCTGCTTGAGCCGCGTTTCACCGTGCTGCGTTACGACCACCGTGGGCACGGACATTCGCCGGCCGCCAACGCGCCTTTCAGCATCGATGAACTGGCAGACGATGCGGCAGCGCTGATCCGCTCACGCACCGACAAACCGGTGTTTTTCGCCGGCATCTCGATGGGCGGCATGACGGCGCAGGCGCTAGCCGTAAGAGCGCCCGAATTGCTGGCGGGCATCGTCATCGCCAATTCGGGCTCGTATTACCCGGACCGGGCGCCCTGGCAGGCCCGGGTCGACCGGGTGCTGACCCTGGGGGTGGAAAGCATCGCCGACGGCGCAGTCGACCGCTGGCTGACCCCAGCCTTTCGGGCGACCGAACAAGGCGAGGCGATGGCCGCTCAGTTGCGTGCCACGCTCATCGGCACCGACGCGGTGAGTTATGCCGCCGCGTGCGACGCGGTCGCAGCCATCGACTACCGCGAAAGCAATCGGCGCATCGCCATCCCGACGCTGGTGATCGCCGGCACGCTGGATCTGGCGACGCCGCCGTCCATGTCCGAAGATATCGCAGCCGCCATTCCGGGCGCGGAACTGAAGACCGTCGCCGCGGCGCATATCAGCTCTGCCGAGAAACCCGCCGAACTGGCGGCCCTCATCGAATCCTTCGTGAACCAAGCATGACACTCGTCACCAAGTCGACCGTGATGGTCCTCAACGGCCCAAACCTGAACCTGCTGGGCCGGCGCGAACCGGCGGTGTATGGATCGCACACCCTCGTCGATGTGCAGAACATGTGCCAGGCGGCCTGCGACCATCACGGCCTGATGCTGGATTTCCGCCAGACCAACCATGAAGGGGTCCTCGTCGACTGGCTGCAGGAGGCAGGCGCCGCCGAAGCCGCCGGAACCTTGGCCGGCGCGGTGCTGAATGCCGCGGCGTATACCCACACCAGCGTGGCTCTGCGCGATGCCATCAAGGGTGCGGGCCTGAGCGTGATCGAACTGCACATCTCCAACGTGCATGCGCGCGAGGAGTTCCGCAACCATTCCTATATCTCGGCCGTGGTTCGTGCGGTGATGTGCGGCTTCGGAACGGCCGGTTACCCGCTCGCCATCGCCGCAGTTGCAGGCTGGGCGCAGGCCAAGGCACTTGCCGCCCAGCGCTGAGGCGCTGCCTGCGCGGGTTCAGGCCGGAACCGGGCCGCCCGCGCCAACCGGCGTATCGTCGCCGACGTGCACCGAATTGTCCCGTTCATAGGTGCCGATGAGCAAGCCGCTGGCGATGCCATGCGATGCAATGATGTCCAGCACCTCGTCCCGCCCTGGATTGTCCGAAAAGACGGCGCCGGGTTTCAACGCGAAGACCTGGAAGGCATAACGGTGCTGACCGTGTCCCGGCGGCGGGTCGGGTGGCAGCCATTCGGACTGCAGATAGGAATTCCTGCCGGTGCGGGGTTCGTCGGCGCTTGCGCCGTCGCGTACGTCGGAGGTCGCATCCTCGTCGTCGCCGCCGCTCAGTGCGCCTTCTGCCAACACGCCGTCCGCACCCGGCAGATCGACCACGATGGCGTGCACCAGGGGTTTGGGCGTAGGCGCATCGGCATCCTCGACCAGCAAGACGACCGAACCGGTCTCTTCGGGCAAGCCGCTCCATTGCAGCGGAGGGGATCGGCCATCTCCATCGGCGGTGTAGAGCGCCGGGATCGGCGCGTGATCCACAAAGGCCAGGCTGGCAACCGTGATGGCCGACGTGCCCTGGCGCAGGTCGTTCTTGTTGAAGGCGATGCTGTCGAGCCCGGCGCGCTGGTTGCGGAGCGCGTGGCCGAGGACATCGGGCAGTTTTTCGAGCATAGAGTCTCCGGCGGATGAGTGGGTGAAATTCCGTGGCCAGTCTGCATCGGGGACACCGTTCCATGCGTTTCGGCATGTCACCTGGCCCCAGCCTTCAGCACGCCGGAACATCTATCCGCTATAACCGCGCACTCCAGCGCATCCCCGCGTTCTTCCACGTATGCCGGGTAAGCCCAACAAGAATGACGCCGCTTCCAGATGGTGGATACCGAATACCGACTCACAGCAAAACTGCTCGACACCATGGGCATGGCCTTCTGTGTGTTCGACGCCGACGACCGCACCGTGCTCTGGAACCAGTCGTTCCTGCGCTATTTCCCGGAACATGAAGGCCATGTCTACGTCGGCGAGCATTACAGCGAGAACCTGAGGCGTTTCTACCGCGCCCGTCTGAATGCAACGGAGATCGGGCAGATCGAGCGTTACGTGGCCGACGGGGTCAACCGGGCGCGGATGCAGACCCAGCCTTACGTTTTCCAGCATCTGAATCGGTGGTTCCGGGTCTCATCGTTGCCAGAACCGGGCGGCGGCCGCATCAGGATCTGGCTCAAGCTGTCGCTCGCCGAAGCCCAGCAGTTGCAGGAGGCATTGCCCGACCAGCCGCCGGAAAACCTTCACCTGCTGCCCTGGAGCGACGCCCTGACCCTGCTGCAGAACCTGGGTGAGGCCGCCACCCTGCTCGATGCAGAGCAGCGCATCGTCGGCGCCAACGACCAGTTCCTGCAGACATACGGCATGGGCTCGGAGGCTTCTGTGCTGGGCCGTACCTTGTGGGAAGTTGTCGATGCCTTGTGGGAAGAGGTCGGAGACGCCGGCCAGCGCGGTCTGTACACTGACGACCTGGACATGGCCCGCCACTACGGCAGCGGCTTTTCGGGCAGTGCCTTCGAACTCGCTCTGCCGGGCCAGCGCTGGACACGGGTCAACCTCAACCGCACCGCCACCGGCCAGGTCTACGCCCTGCATTGGGACATCAGCGGCGGCAAGCAGCAGGAACTCGAGACACGCCTGGCGGAACGCCGTGCGCGGGAAAGCGAAGCGCAGCTGCGCAGCGTGGCGGCCGAGCTGCTGATCGAATCCGGCCGCGCCAAGGAAAACGAGCAACGCACCCGCGACGTCTTCACCCGCTCCGGCATGCCCACCTTGCTGGCCGCGCCCGACGGCCGGCTGATCGATGCCAACGACGCCCTGTGCGACTTGCTGCACCACCGCCGTGAAGATTTGCTGCGGCTGGGCCTGGGCGAAATCGTCGACCGCAAGGCCGCCCGCGAAGTGCTGCACAACTTGCTGGATGATCCCGGACAGGGCGACCGGGCCGGCCAGTCCGCTGTCGGCGCATCGCGACTGTTCGACCTCGAAACCGCCTTCTTGCGCAAGGACGGCAGCGCAGGCGCCTGCCAGTTCTTCTGTGCCGCGGTGTTCGATGCCGATGGCGCCTGCCACCACATCGTTGGCCACCTGCTCGACATCACCCGGCGGAAGTCCGAGGACCAGGCACGTGAACAGATGGTCGATGTCCTGCGTCGCGAAGCCAGCCAGGACGAACTGACCGGCCTGATCAACCGGCGCCAATTGGAAATCGAGTTGCAGGCGGTGGTGCGTGAACCCGGCCGGCACGGCCTGATGTTCATCGACCTGGACGGCTTCAAGCTCGTCAACGACCGGGCCGGCCACGCCTATGGCGACGTCGTGCTGCGTCAGGTGGCCAGCCTTTTGCGCCGGACGGTGCGGGCCAGCGACACCGTCGGTCGACTGGGTGGGGACGAGTTCGTGGTGCTGCTGCGCGATTGCGACGCCGACCGTGTGGCCGCGGTGGCCGGCAACCTGGTACGCGTGCTGGGCCGCAGCGAATTCGGCGTGGCCGAAAGGCTTTACCGCATCGGCGCGAGCATCGGCGTGCGCCTGTTCGGCAGCCGCAGCGAAACGATGGAAGACATCCTGCGCGACGCCGACGCCGCCTGCTACCGGGCCAAACGCAATGGCCGCAACCGGGTCGAGATGCACCCGTCGCAGCAGTTCGGTTGAATCAGTGCAGGCCGAGTGGATGGGCAGCCATGAAACTCATGGACTGAAGCAGCTCGTTGATCTTGAAGGGCTTCTGCAAAACGCCGACCGGATGGAAGGCCTGCAGTGACTCGTCGTTCTGGGCGCCGGGCCTGGACGTCATGAGGATGACCGGGATTTCCGCGTCGCATGCCAAACTGCCCTTGCGTAACTCGGACAGCAGTTCGACACCTTCGCTGCCGTCGCCCAGATCCAGCACGATGCCGTTGAACTTGCGGGTGTTGAGCGCCGACAGTGCCCGGGCCATGGTCGTGGCTTCATGGAATTCGACCAGCCGCATCTCGCGCGCCACCGATACGAGGGTTCGGCGTAACACGAACTGCGGCTCGACCAGCAGGACTGGGGGGAGGGTGGCCTGTGCGGCGTTCATGCGGCGTCCTTGGTGGCTTCGTCGTCTTCATCGGCCTTGCCGGCCAGGGTGTCGTTGACCAGGTCGCGCAGGGCTTCCAGCACCGCGATCTCTACAACTCCCAGCTTGCGCGGTTTGTCGTCGATCACACACAGAGTGCCGATGCGTTCGCCGCCCGGCGCGCTGATCGGAGCGCCGGCATAGAAACGAATCTGCGGGCCGTCGGTGACCAGCGGGTTGTCGGCGAAACGTTCGTCCTTGGATGCGTCCTCGACCACGAAAATGGCCGGTTCCATGATGGCGTGCCCACAAAACGAGATGTCGCGCGAGGTTTCTGGCACGTCGAGGCCGATGCGGGCCTTGAACCATTGCCGTTGGTTGTCGATCAGGCTGACCAGGGCGATTGGCACATCCATCTGCTCTGCGGCGAAACGCACCACACGGTCGAATTTCTCATCGGGTGGCGTGTCCAGCAGCAGCAACTCGTGAAGCGCGCGCAGACGGGCGGCTTCATTATTCGGAATCGGGGCGAAAGTCATGTGGTTTAGCCTAGCACGCAGCTATCGATTACCTGTCCGGCAATATCTTATTAATTACCCATCAGGCGCTGGACCAGGTCGGCAGTACTCGCGGCAGAGAACTTCCGCATCAGGCGCGCCCGGTATATCTCCACCGTCCGATGACTGATCGATAACACCCGGCCAATCTCCTTCGAAGTCAACCCGTGCAGGAGTTGAGCGGCCACTTCGCGCTCTCGTGCGGTCAGGTCGGCACGCGACGGCCGCTCGGCACCGAGATCCTCGAAGGTCCATATTCCGGCCTCGTGCGGAGAATCCCGATTCAGTGCGCGGCCGGTGACATGGCACCAGAAAGTCTCGCCTTTCAGCCGACCGTCGAAGCGCCGCATCAGCCGGTGGTCGGCATAACGCCCGCTGGCGTTCAGGTAAGGCAGCATGCGCGCGCCGATGCGTTCGTATTCGTCGGCGCTCGGATACAACAAGCGGAAGGACTGGCCCACCAATTGCTCGCGTCGGGCACCGAACATCTCGCACAAGGCCTGGTTGCAGTCCAGCATGGTGCGGTGGCGCGACAACACCAGGCCCACGGGTGCGAGATCGAAGGCCTGCCGGTAATCGACGTTCATGCCGACGGCCTGGGGTGGGGAATCAGGGTCTTCCATTAGGAAACACTACGTACATCGCTACGTAGTATCTTTCAGTCACCAACCAGTCAGGAGATTTCGTGAACAAGCTTTATCCCTCGGCGGAGGCGGCCCTCAAGGGCGTCGTCCAGGACGGCCAGTTGCTGGCGGTGGGCGGCTTCGGCCTTTGCGGCATTCCGGAGGCCCTGATCGACGCATTGCGTGATTCCGGGGTACAGGACCTGAGCGTCATTTCGAACAACGCCGGAGTCGACGGTTTCGGCCTGGGCAAGCTGCTCGAAACCCGGCAGATCAAGAAGATGATTTCCAGCTACGTGGGCGAGAACAAGGAATTCGAACGCCAGTATCTGGCCGGCGAACTTCAGCTGGAATTCACGCCGCAGGGCACGCTGGCCGAAAAGCTGCGGGCGGGAGGCGCCGGCATTCCGGCCTTCTTCACCAAGACCGGTGTCGGCACCCTGGTGGCAGAAGGCAAGGAACTGCGCGACTTCGGCGGCGAAACCTATGTGATGGAAGAAGCGCTGGTGCCCGACGTCGCGCTGGTCAAGGCCGACGTGGCCGACAAGTCTGGCAACCTGCGTTTCCGCCTGACCGCGCGAAACTTCAACCCGGCCGCGGCCATGGCCGGCAAGGTCTGCATCGTCGAGGTCGAACGGATTGTCGAGACCGGCGAAATCGCGCCGGACGACATCCACCTGCCGGGCATCTACGTGCACCGTATCGTGGTCAACCCGACGCCTGAAAAGCGCATCGAGAAACGCACCCTCACCGCCAGCGCACCGGTCGATGCAGCCGCCGCCAAGGTCGAGGCGCAGGCCGTCATCGCGCAGGCCGCAGCCGGCCTGCCGCAGGTGGATGTTCCAGCCGCCGCCAACCCGGCCAACCCCGTCAACCAGAACGACAAGGAAGCCTGACATGCCCTGGACCCAGGACCAAATGGCCGCGCGCGCGGCCCAAGAGCTGGAAGACGGTTTCTACGTCAACCTCGGCATCGGCATTCCCACGCTGGTGGCCAACTTCGTGCCGGCCGACAAGGAAGTCTGGCTGCAGTCCGAGAACGGCATGCTGGGCATCGGCCCATTCCCGACCGAAGAAACGGTGGATGCCGACCTGATCAACGCCGGCAAACAGACGGTGACCACCATCCTCGGCTCTTCGATCTTCGGCAGCCACGAAAGCTTCGCGATGATCCGAGGCGGCAAGATCAACCTGTCGATCCTGGGCGCCATGCAGGTCAGCGAAAAAGGCGACCTGGCCAACTGGATGATCCCGGGCAAGATGGTCAAGGGCATGGGCGGCGCAATGGACCTGGTGGCGGGCGTCAAGCGGGTCATCGTGCTGATGGAACACGTCGCACGCAAGAAGGATGGCACCACCGACCTGAAGATCCTCAAGGAATGCAACCTGCCGCTGACCGGCGTCGGTGTGGTCGACCGGATCATCACAGACCTGGCGGTGATCGACGTCACGCCCGACGGCCTGAAGGTGGTCGAGCTGGCACCCGACGTCACCTTCGAGGCGCTGCAGGAAAAGACCGGCGCGCCGCTGATCGCCTGATCAATCGGAAGGCTGTACCGCGTGGGACACGCCGTGTGCGGCCAGCAAGGCCCGCAGCCGGCGGATTTCGCGGCCCATGTCAAGCATCAGGGCGGCGGCATCCAGGGTGGCATCGAAGTCCCGCTGCAGCCGGCGCGTTTCCAGCGCCTGCCGCAAGTCTTCGCCATGGAACAGCCAGGCGGTCGGCGGCCGGTCTCGCGGAACCTGCAGGATGCCGGCCTCGGCCAGCTGGCGGACCCAGTCGACATGGGCGCCGCACGCTCGCGCCAGTTGTTCGACCGTCAGCGGATCGGAAGAGCCGACCACGGTGGTCGCGGTGAGTTGATAGGACATGTTCATGCTCCGAGATGGCGTCGTGGATCGAAGGCGGCGGTGGCCTGAGCCAGGGCACGGTAGGCCTCGCGCACGGATTCGTTGTCGGCAGGTGGCAGCACGATCTGCAGCAGCAGGTAGAAATGGCCGGGCGGGTCGCCGCCGAATCCCCGGTTTTTCACACGCAGCTTCAGGCCCGAACGGGCATTGGCCGGTACGGTCACTTCGACCCGGCCACCGGTCGGCGTGGGCACTTCGACCTGTGCGCCCAGGGCCGCTTCGCTCGGCGAGATGGGCAGGTCCATGTAGATGTCGCGGCCCTCGATGCGGTAACGTGGATGAGGCGCGATGCGCACTTCCAGGAACAGGTCGCCGGGCTCGCCGCCGGCATGTCCGGGCAGGCCCTGTTTTGCCAAGCGGATGAACTGGCCGGGCCGAATGCCGGGCGGGATTTTTATGGAAAGCGTCCGGTCGCGGAATGCAGGCTGGCCGTCGTTGCCGGTTTCCATGGCACGGAGGCTGATCTCGCGATCCGCGCCGGCCATGGCGTCTTCCAGGCTGACCTCGATGGCCGCATGGTGGTCCTCGCCGCGCAGCGGGCCGGCCTGGCGGGTGCGGGCGCGTTGTTCGCCGGCACCGAAGATGGACGAGAAGAAATCGCTGAATTCGGCGTGATCGGCGGGTCCTTCGTCGGGGCCGCGATGGAATTCGTAGCCCCGGTCCCAGCCCGGCGGCGGGTTGAACCCCCGGCCTCTGCCAGTGCCTTGTGCCGTGTCCCCGCCTGCCGCGACCTGGTCGGCGAGTGCGTCGTAGGCGGCGCGTTTTTCCTTGTCGCGCAACACGTCGTTGGCCTCGTTGACCTCACGCATGCGGGCCTCGGCGTCGGCTTCCTTGCTGACGTCCGGATGGAACTTGCGTGCCAGCTTGCGATAGGCCTTGCGGATGTCTTCTTCGCTGGCGCCGCGTTCGACGCCGAGGATGCGGTAGTAGTCCTTGAAGTCCACTGCTGTCTTTCCTTGTGCTGATCGAACGAGAATATGCACCCGCTCCGAGCTGCCATGTGAGGTTTTGTGCCATGACCGATGTGTTTCAAGTGACCCGACGATTGCTGGCCGATGCCGGCCTGCCGCCCGATGCCGCGGACGGCCTGCAGCTGACGGGGCATGAGCCTGTCTTGCCATCGTCGTTCGCGGTCGGCACCGCCGCGCAGTCGACCATCGCCGCAGCCGCGCTGGCGGCCTGCGCGCTGGGGCGGCTGCGTGGTCAGCCGGCCCAGACCGTGTCAGTCGACATGCGACATGCGGCCATCGAATGCATGGGCTGGTTCAGCCAGGATGGCATCGCGCCTGACCTGTGGGACAGCTTCTCCGGGCTGTATCGCGCGGCCGACGGCTGGGTGCGGATTCACGCCAACTTCGCCCACCATCGTGAGGGCGCGTTGCGATTGCTGGGGCTTGATCCGGCGGTTGCCGCACGAGTCGACGCAGAAGCTGCCGTGGCGCAGTGGAAAGCCGCCGATTTCGAAGATGCCGCGGCGGCCGCCGGGCTGGTCGTGACCCGCCTGCGCAGCTTCGAGGAATGGGACGCCACGCCGCAGGGAAAGGACTTGGCGCAGCAGCCCTTGTTCACCTTGCGCAAGATCGGCGACGCGCCACCCCTGGATCTGCCGCCGCTATCCGCTGACCAGCGCCCGCTGACCGGCGTCCGTGTGCTGGAACTGACCCGCATCCTGGCCGGGCCGGTAGGCGGCCGAACGCTCGCGGCCCACGGCGCCGATGTGCTGTTGATCAACGGACCGCATTTGCCCAACATCGGCGCCATTGCCGATACCAGCCGGGGCAAAAGGTCTGCACTGATCGATTTGCAAGAGGATGCCGGACGCGCCACCTTGCGTGGGCTGGTGGGCGGTGCGCATGTGTTCATCCAGGGTTATCGGCCGGGCGGCATCGCCGGTCGTGGTTTCGGGCCGGAGGCGCTGGCCGAATCGCGGCCCGGCATCGTGTGTGTGAGCCTGAGCGCATACGGTACCAAGGGGCCATGGGCAGATCGGCGCGGTTTCGACTCCCTGGTGCAGACGGCGATGGGTTTCAACCACGCGGAAGCCGAAGCGGCGGGTGAACAAAAGCCCAGGCCCATGCCCGTGCAGATACTCGACGAAGCGACCGGCTACCTGATAGCCATGGGCGCGGCGGCCGCTCTATATCGACAGCAGACAGAGGGAGGGAGCTGGCTGGTGGAAGTTTCGCTGGCGCAGACCGGCCAGTGGCTGCGGGGGCTCGGAAAAGTGTCCGAAGGCTTCACGGCAAGCTTGCCGAAGACACTCGAACAACCGGGTTATGACCAATATCTGGAAAGCAGCGACTCAGGTTTCGGGGCATTGCGGGCAGTAAGGCATTCCGCTGTGCTGTCTGGCACTCCTGCCGGCTGGGACCTTCCGTCGGCGCCGCCGGGAAGCCATCCACCGGCCTGGTGAATGGCTTCGGCAATCGTCTTGTCTTTATTCAGCGCAGGCCGAAGAAAGACAGCACGGCTGCGATGACGACAACAAGACCGACGACATAGATGATGGTATTCAAGGCTTAGCCCTCCAGTGGGTTCGAAGCCCCGAGGATGTCTTTGGCGTCGCGGCTGGATTGTCGGTACAAGACCCCGTTCGCTGTAGGAGATATCAAGTTATCTGCGTTTGATGCGCCGGTTGCGTACGACCAGCAACAGCGACAGCAGCAGCAGCACGAGCACCACCCCCGCCACGATCAGCGGCAGCAGCATCGGCTGCACCTTGGCCAGGAATGGTTTGGGTCCACCCTGCCGTGCCTGAAGGACGTCCTGAGGCGTGACGCGCGCGTCGGGGTTGCCATACCGGGTCAGCACATGGTTCGAGATCGACGCGACCTGTTCGTCGGTCAAGGGCTGCACCGGCGACTCATGGTCGAAACGCGGCATCAGCACCTGATGGCCGTCCACCGTGCGTTCGACGCCATACAGGATCGCTGCGACCAGGTTGGACGGATCGGCGCGGCCGGTGGCCGAATTGCGGAACAGGGCCGGGTACGACCCGTTCTGGCTGCCGCCTCCGTTGGCCTGGTGGCAGCTTGCGCAGTAAGCACTGAACAGTGCGGCGCCGGTGCGCAGGCTGTGGTGCTCGTAGGGGCCAGAGGCGCCACGCAGCAACGGTTCGTTGTCCTGCGCCACGCCGTAAGAGGTCACCGGCTGCGCCTGCGCCGGGTCGGCGATGGCCGGCACGGTGCGCAGATAGGCGACCATCGCCTCGATGTCTTCCGGTGCCATGTGCTGGAAGCTTTTCTCCACCGCCTCTGCCATGGGGCCTGCGGCCTGCGCCCGGTCGGTATGGCCGGTCCGCAGGTATTGGGTCAGTTCGGCGTCGGTCCATCCGCCGATGCCGGCCTTGGCGTCCGGCGTGATGTTGGGCGCCATCCAGGGGCCGAGCGGACTGCCGGCCAGGAACTTGCCTTCGACCTCGGCCATCAGCATGTTGCGGCTGGTGTGGCAGGTGCTGCAATGGGCCAGCCCGTTGGCCAGATAGGCGCCGCGGTTGACCTCCTGGCTCAGCGCGGCGTTGGGTACGAAACGCTGGTCCTTCAGGAACAGCGTGTTCCATACCGCCATCGATGCGCGGATGTTGAAGGGGAAGGGCAGTCCGGTCTGCTTCGCCGCCTGGTCGACCGGTGCCACGCCCTTCATGAAGTAGGTGTAGAGGGCGTGGGTGTCCTCATCGCTGAGCAATGTGTAGGCCGTGTAGGGCATGGCCGGGTACAGGTGGCTGCCGTCGGCCCGGACGCCCTGGCGCAGGGCGCTGGCGAATTGTTCCTCGGTGTAATTGCCGATGCCTGCCGTCTTGCTGGGCGTGATGTTGGTTGCATAGATGATGCCCAGCGGCGACTGGATGCTGTAGCCGCCGGCGAACGGTTTTGCGTCAGGTGTGGCGGCGGTGTGGCAGGCGGCGCAGTCGCCGGCCACGGCGAGGTAGCGGCCCTTGGCGACCAGGGTGTCGGCGTCCGCTGCCGTTTGCGCGTGGACAATCCCGGCCAGGATGAAACCGACGACCGCGACGAGAGTCTTGAGGACCTTTTTCATCTCAGGCCTTCGCCAGGGTGCGGCCGATGTCGTCCGCCGCGCGCAGGCCCAGTGCCACCATCGACAGCGTGCTGTTGACGACGCTGGCCGATGGCATGGCGCCGCCGCCCGGCAGCCAAAGGTTGGCGTGGTCGTGGGTGCGGCAGTTGCCGTCGACCACCGAAGTCTTGCGGTCCGCGCCCATGATGTTGCCGCCCATCACGTGGTTGTTGGCATTGAGCGAGGTGGTGATGTTGAACTCCACAGCGCCGAACAGCTTGCCGATGTGTTCCAGCTGCCTGTGTGCCGCCTCCGCGCCCTTGCGCACGTAGTCGCCGACGTCGTAGTGGATGTCGGGGCAGGGGAGGCCGAGCGGGTCTCGGCGGTCCGGGCTCAGGGTCAGGCGGTTGCCGGCTTCGGGGAGCGGTTCGAGGCTGATGGAGAAGTCCACGCCATAGGCGGCGCGGCGACGGATCTCGTCGTCCAGTTCCTGGCCCACCAGGCCGAGCTTCAGCGCCTGGGTGGTGGCAGGGGCCACCCGGCTGATGTTGTTCAGGATCATCTTGTTGGCGGAATATTCCGAGCGGAATTCGCCGTCGCGCGGGCCCACCAGGCAACTGCTCTGCGCCGGGCCGCGGCCGGTCCAGATGGGTTCGTTCGCAAGGAAGGTGCAATGGAAACCCGAGTGATCCATCATGTTCCGCCCCACCTGGTCGGAGCTGTTGGCGATGCCGCGGGGGTTCTGCTGGTTGGCCGCGATCAGCAGCAGGCGCGGGGTTTCCACGCCGTTGCAGGCCAGCACGAAAGCCTTGGCCGTGGCCTTGTGCGATTTCTTTCCGGAGTCGTACCAGTGCACTGCGGTGATGCGGTTGTTGGCGTCGGTGTCGATCCTGTAGACCACCGATTCGGCCAGCACCTTGACCCCTTTCGCCTCGGCCTTGGTCACGTGCTGAATGCCGTTGTACATGGCGCCGATGGGGCAGATGGGCTGGCAGTTGTTGTTGCCGCAGCAGGCCGGGCGGCCTTGCCACGGAACCGAGTTGCGACCCTGCGGGATGGGCACCGACCGGTAGCCGTGCGGGTTGACGATCTCGGCCACGCGTTGATCGGCATAACCCCACGGAATCATGTCCATCGGATAAGGCTTGCTACGCTCCACCGGGCTTTGCTGGGCCGGATCGTTGGGGCCCGCAACGCCCATTTCCTCCTCGGCGCGGCAGTAATACGGCTCCAGGTCTTCGTAGCTGATCGGCCAGTCCAGGCCGACGCCGTAGGTGGTCTTCATCTTCAGGTCGACCGGCAGGTGGCGCCAGCACGAAGCCGCCCAGTGCCAGGTGGTGCCGCCCACCACCCGCAGGTAACCCTGCTGGTAGCCGCTGCCGCTGGGGCCGCTCAGGCCTACATAGTTGTTCTTCGGGAAATAAAGCGGCGCGGGAGCCAGCGGCGATTGCGGGTAAAGGCCCTGGAAGTCACTGCCCACGCGGTTCTCGAAAGGCATATTGCGCCAGTTCTCGACGGCCTGGCCGCGCTCGATGCGCGGGCCGGCCTCGAGGATCAGCACCGAATGGCCCTTGGCCGCAAGCTGGTCGGCCACCATCGCGCCGACTACACCGGAACCGACGATCACCACATCGGCGGCTGCATCGCCGGATGCGTCGAATGAAGCTGTTTTCATGTTGTTGTTCTTTCTGGATTTATGCAGGTTCAGCGGGCGGCCGACGGCGTCGTCTTCGGTGCGGCTGGCGGGTTCGAGGTAGGCGTGGGCGTGCCGGTGGTCGGCGCGTCGGCCACCGGCTTGGGTTCGACCGGTGCGGAAACACGCACGGCCGGCGGCACAGCCGTCCACCAGACCGGGCCGTAATTGCAATAGGTCGGCACCGTCATGCCGTCGCTCACCGGCTGATACATGAGCGCTTTCGCGTAGGCGAACATGGTCGCTCCCGGACCGGTTCCGACGGTGCCGGTGTACCAGGCGGCCACGACGGATAGCGCTGTCCCGCGAAGCCCGGCAAGGTCCGCCTGGGCCAGCAAGGCCTTGGGCTCGAGGTTCTGTTCAGCCAGCGCCGCCAGTTGCTGGAGTTGGCCGGCGAACTCGGTGGATGCCGCGAGCATGGCGGTGCACATGCGGCCGGCGGTAGTCGCATCCAGTTCGGCATGCCCGGTGATGGCTTTCGAAAACGCCAGGAACGCCGCGGTCTCGGGCGGCGCTGCGGGTGTGACCGGCGCCGTTTCGCCGGCGGCGCGCACCGCGGTCAGGCGCAACAGCCCGGCACCCAGCACCACCATCGAGACGGCGCCGATCGCCCACTGCCGGCGGCTGATGCCTGCACGGTCGTCGCCCGCGGCTTGTGAGTAGTCCGCGAAGGTGTCGCGGCTGCGGAAATGGTCTGCCATGGTTGGTCTCTTCTTTGGCTTGTCGGCAAGCCGAAGATCATCCGCCGAGGACCAATCCGCACCGGCACGCTCGGGTTCGTACCTGTCCCGTAACCGCCGGGCCGTTCGTTCAGGCGGTGGTCGAGTGTGCGAAATCCACCGCGTCGTCGGGTTTGTCGCCGCGCGACCATTCGAGCAGCGTTGCCGCACCCATGGGCCGGGCAAAGTAGAAGCCCTGCAGTTCATCGCAACCCATCTGCAGCAGGATGTCGCGTTGTCCGGCGGTCTCCACGCCTTCCGCCACCACCAGCAGGCCGAGTGCGTGCGCCAGGCCGACGACGGCCTCGACCACCGCGCGGGCGTCGGAACTGGACTCCAGGTCGTTCACGAAACTGCGGTCGATCTTCAACTGCTGCGCCGGCAGCTGCCGCAGGTAGCTGAGCGACGAATAACCAGTGCCGAAATCGTCGATAGCCAGGAACACACCGATCTGCGCCAGGCTTTCGAAGGTGCGTTTGGTGATGCGCATGTCTTCCATGGCTACCGATTCGGTGATCTCGCACAGCAGCTGCGAAGCATCGACCCGGTGGCGTGCCAGCGATGCGGCCACCCGTTCGGCCAGGTCGCTTTCCCGCAGTTGGTGCACCGACAGGTTGACGGCGACACGCATGCGCAGCCCGTCCTCGCGCCAGGCCGCCATCTGCCGGCAGGCTTCGTCTATCACCCAGCCGCCGATGCGGCCGATCAGCCCGAAACGTTCGGCCATGCCGATGAACTCGTCCGGCGGGACATTGCCGCGCTTCGGATGGGTCCAGCGCAGCAGGGCCTCTACACCGTGGATCTTGCTGCTGACGCCGCTGATCTTGGGCTGGTATTGCAGGGTGAATTCGCCGCGGTCCAGCGCCTGTCGCAGGTCGCTCAGTAGCTCGAGCTGGACGTTGGCGTCGGCGCCCATGGACGCCTCGAACAGCGAGTAGTTGCCGCCGCCTGCGCGTTTGGCGGCATACATGGCCGCATCGGCGTTGGCGATGAGTTTGTCGCGCTGGCCGACGTCCGGGTACATCACCATGCCGACGGAGCAGGAGATCTTCACCTTCTTGTCGTTGATGACAAAGGACTGCGACAGCAGCGCGATGATCTTGCGCGCCACCAGGCCGCAGGCTGCCACGCCGGGTACGTCTTCCAGCAGCATCAGGAACTCGTCGCCACCCACGCGGGCCACCGTATCGCCCTGGCGCGCCTGCTGGCGCAGGCGGTCGGCCACCTCGCTCAGGATGTGGTCGCCGGCCGCGTGGCCGAATGAATCGTTGACCGGCTTGAAACCGTCCAGGTCGATGAACAGGACGGCCAGCCGCGCGGTGGTGCGTTCGTGGTTGGCGCGGTCCAGCTTGGCCAGGGCATGCACCAGCCGGTCTTCGAACAGCAGCCGGTTCGGCAAGCGGGTCAGCGGGTCGGTGAAGGCACGTTCCTGCAGTTCGGCATTGGCCTTCTTCAGCTGTTCGTTGGCTCGCATCAGCGATGCGGTCAGGGTTTCGGAAGTGTTCTGCAGCCGCGCATCGAAGATGGACACCAGCAGCGCGCAGATCAGCAGGGTGACCGACACCAGCAGCACCACCACCGTCAGGCCGGCGCCGCCCAGTTCGTTGGCGCTGAAGCAGAACGAATCCATCGGAAAGCTCGCCGCCGCCATGCCGGTGTAATGCATGCCGCAGATGCCGATGGCCAGCACCACGGCCGCCACCAGCTGGGCCTGCACCCGGCGTTCACGGGAGACCTTCAGGACCTTGTGGAAGATGATCAGCGCCGCCGCCGATGCCAGCAGCGCGATGACCACCGACAGCCCCACGATCTGGAAGTCCCACTGGATGGCCGGCTGCATGTCCAGCGCTGCCATGCCGATGTAGTGCATGCCGCAGATGCCGACGGCCATCGCCACCGAGCCGCGGATGATGTTGCGCGGCCTGAATTCGAGTTTGCCGGCCACGCCCATGGCCACCGCAGAGGCGGTGACTGCGGCCAGCCAGGAGACGACGGTCAGGAAACCGGTGTAGCCCAGCTGTATCGGCAGGATGAAGGCCTGCATGCCCAGAAAGTGCATGGCCCAGATGCCGGTGCCCAGTACGCCGGCTCCCGCAGCCCACCATCCGGCCTTGGCACCACCGCGGGTGGCGTTGACGCGCCGCACCAGATCTAGCGCCACGTAGGACGCGAGGATGGCGATGACGATAGAGGCGGTCAGGCCCATCGCGTCGTATTGCACGGGCATGGCACCGGCGGAATGGGTGGCGAAGGGCACGTTGGATCCCTGGTGGGGACAGTCGGCGTCGGGTGGGCGCGACCGACGGTTGACGGTGAACCAGTGTAACTGAATGCGTTAACTGTTTGACTTATGTTTAGCTATGGACTGCCCTGTAATGGTGCGGTTTTCGATGGCCTTGACCAGCGCCATCAGCGTGCGATTGAGCGGTGTCAGGACGCCGTTCGTCTCGCCGCGTGCCACCACGTACCCGTTGAGATGGTCGATTTCGCTACGTTTGCCACGCATCAGGTCCTGCGCGGTGGACGAATACTGGCCGGCCATGGTGGTGGCGATGTCGCGCACCGCGGCATCCACGTCGCCGGGCACCAGGATGCCGTCGGCTTCGGCCACCGCCCGGCATTCCGCCACCAGGCCCGAAATGGTGTCGGTGATGCCGGGCTGCTTCACCAGTTCGCCATAAGGCAGGCGGGTGATGGCCGACAGCGCGTTATAGGCGCAGTTGAGGATGAGCTTGGCCCACAGCGCGCCGCGCACGTTGTCGGAAATCGTGGTCGGTACACCTGCTCCGATCAGCGCCTGCGCCATCGGCACGCTGCGGCGCGATGGCCCGATGACCAGTTCGCCGCGCCCGTGGTGTCGCACATGGCCCGGCCCGTCCATCGCGGTGGCCACGTACACCACGGCGGCCAGAACCTCCTGCGGCAGCAGTTCGCGCAGGCGCATGTCGTTGTCCACGCCGTTCTGCAGCGTCAGCACCAGGGCGTCGGCCGCCAGGTGCGGCGCCATGGACGCCGCGGCCGAAGCCGTGTCGGTCGATTTGACGCAGAACAGCACCAGCTGCGCGCCCGCCACCGCCGCTGGATCGGTGCTGGATTGCAGTGCAACGAATTCGTCGAACGCCTGTGCCTCCAGCCGCAGACCGTGCTGCCGGATGGCGGCCATATGGTCGGGCCGGCCAATGAGCGTGACCGAATGACCGGCGCGGGCCAGCATTCCGCCGTAGTAGCAGCCGACGGCACCGGCGCCCATCACGGCGATCCTGAGTGGGCGGGCGAGGGAGGATGGGGATGGCATCGGAACATGTCTCCTGGTTGCACGGCATCCTAAAAGACGAAGCGGCCTTTGCAATGCATGAGAATCCCGCCTCAGATTCAACAAAACGACGAAGGAACATCCGACATGGGCGCGCAGTGGAAAGCAAAGGGCAAGGAACTGGCAGCCAACGCCAAGGGCCAGCTGTTCGGCAAACTGGCCAAGGAAATCATGGTGGCGGCACGCGGCGGCGCCGATCCGGCCGCCAACTCCAAGCTGCGCCTGGTGCTGGAACAGGCCCGCAAGGTGTCCATGCCAAAGGACACGCTGGAGCGCGCCATCAAGAAGGGCGCCGGGCTGACCGGTGAATCCGTCAACTTCGAACACGTGATGTACGAAGGCTATGCACCGCATCGGGTGGCGGTGATGGTCGAATGCCTGACCGACAACGTCAATCGCACGGCCCCTGAAATGCGGGTGCTGTTCCGCAAGGGCCAGCTGGGCACCTCCGGTTCGGTGGCCTGGGACTTCGACCACCTGGGCATGATCGAGGCCGAACCCGCCGCCGCCGACGCCGACGCCGAAGTGGCCGCCATCGAAGCCGGCGCACAGGACTTCGAGACGCGTGAAGTGGAAGAGGGCGACGCCAAACCCGTCACCCTGTTCCTGACCGACCCGACCGACCTCGACCTGGTCGCCCGCGCCCTGCCCAACTTCGGTTTCACCGTGCTGTCGATGAAGCTCGGCTACAAACCCAAGAACCCGGTCGACCCGGCGTCGCTCAGCGCCGAAGCGCTGGAAGAAGTCGAAGCCTTCCTGGCCGCCATCGACGCCAACGACGACGTGCAGCAGATGTACGTCGGCCTGGCTGGCTGAGCCTGGCGTGAAACCGCTGGCACCGTCTGCGTTGCAGGCCGTGCATTTCGACCTGGTCACGGTGCGTCTTTTCATCGAGACCGCCGAGACCGGCAGCGTCACCCGCGCGGCCGAGCGCATCGCCCTCGCGCCGGCGGCAGCCTCGCGCCGCCTGAAGGAGCTGGAGCAGCAGTTCGGCGTGCCGCTTTTCCAGCGCCTGCCGCACGGCATGGCCTTGACCGACGCCGGCCGGGCCCTGTTGGCCCATGCCCGCAGCATGGCGCACGCGGTGGCCCGCATGCAGGATGACGCCCAGGCCTTCCGCCAGGGCGACATGGGGGTCGTCCGCATCGCGGCCTGCACATCGGCCGTGCTGCAGTTCCTGCCGCAGGACATCCAGCGCTGTCAGGCGCTGCATCCCGGCATCAAGATCGATCTGCAGGAACTCAACAGCCAGGGTGTGCTGCAGGCGGTCGACCGGGGTGTCGCCGACATCGGCGTGTTCGAAAGCACGGTCGGTGCGGCCGGCCTGCCGACGCAGCCCTATCACCAGGACCGGCTGGTGCTGGTGGTGCGCGCCGACCATGCGCTGGCGTCGCTGCAATCGGTGACGCTGCAGGACTTCATCGATTTCGACGTGATCGGCCTGACCGAAGGCTCGGCCATCTCCACCACGCTGACCCGGCTGGCCGCGCAGGCCCGGCGGCCGCTGCGCATGCGCATCCGGGTGAGCAGTTTCGACAGCATGGCGGCCATGGTGCGAGAGGGCGTAGGTGTGGGTGTGATGCCGCAGATGGTGGCCCGCTCGATTGCCGGCGGCAAGGTGTTCGCCCGCATCCGTATCGAAGGCGACTGGCCGCAGCGCCAGCTGATGCTCTGCCACCAGGCCGATGCAGCGATGTCGCGCGCAGCTTTGGCGACCGTGGCCGTGATGACACCCTAGCGCCACCCACCGGTTTCGCGAAATGCGAAATCAGAGTCAAGAAATGGGCGATGGCGCGGCAGCCGCAGCACTTTTAAAGTCGGCCGGACCGATAAAAAAGCTCCGGAGACAAACCCATGAAATTCGCCCCCGTGAAGGCCTGCGTGCAGGCGGCCGCGCTGCTGGCCTGCATCGCCGTCAACGCCCAGACAGGTTTCCCCAACAAACCGATCCACATCAACGTCGGCGCCTCGGCCGGCGGCGGCACCGACGTGGTGGCCCGTCTCATCGGCGACAAGATGGGGCCGCTGGTCGGCCAGCCCTTCATCATCGACAACCGCCCCGGTGCGGCCAACACCATTGCTGCCGACCTGACCGCCAAGGCCCCGGCCGACGGCTACACCTTGCTCGCCGCGACCAATTCGCCGCAGGTGATTGCGCCGCACCTGATGAAACTCAACTTCGATCCGCTGAAGCAACTGACGCCGCTCGGCATGATCGTGGTGGTGCCGCATGTGCTGATCGTCAACGCCGCGTCGCCCGTCAAGTCGATGCCCGAGCTGATGGCCGAGATCAAGGGCAAGCCCGACAACGTGCGTTATGCCTCGTCGGGCGTCGGCAGCGTGCAGCACATCGCCGGCGAACTGTTCATGGCCGCCACCGGCACGAAGATGGTCCATGTTCCATACAAGGGCAGTTCGCAGGCGCACCAGGACATCCTGGCCGGTCAGGTCGAATTGATGCTCGACACCACCTCGTCGGCCATGGCGCTGATCAAGGCCGGCAAGTTCCGCCCCATCGCAGTGACCACCCCCAAACGCGCTGCAGAACTACCCGATGTGCCGACGCTGGACGAACTCGGAATCAAGGGTGCGGAGATGAGCACCTGGTACGCCATGTACGCACCTGCCGCCACGCCGGCCCCGGTGCTGGACCGTCTGGTGCGCGACTTCAGCAAGACCCTGCAGATGCCCGAGGTGCAGGCAAAACTGAAGGGACTCGGCGGCGAGCCTTCGGCCCTGACCCGCGAACAGTTCGTCGCCTTGCAGGCCGCCGACAACAAACGTTTCGCCGCGCTCATCGAGCAGCGCAACATCAAGCTCGACTGAAGAGACCGCGCATATGAACACCCGCATCGCACTGACCATCGGCGACCCGGCCGGCATCGGCCCGGAGATCGTCGCCAAACTGCTGGCCGACCCGGCCAGCGCCGGCCGCGCCGAAATATTCCTCATCACCACCGACCAGGCGCTGGAAGCCAGCGTGCCGGCCATCCAGCCAGCGCCGAACCTGCACATCGTCGACTGGCCGGGTCGCTCGCTGCGGTTCGAGCCTTCGCAAGCCACGCCCGCGAACGGGAGGTTCATCCTCGACAGCCTGACCTTCGCTACCCGCATGGTGGAAAACGGCGAGGCCGACGCCCTGTGTTTCGCGCCGCTCAACAAGGGCGCAATGCGCCTGGGCGGCATGCAAGAGGAGGACGAAATGCGCTGGTTCGCCAAGCTGCTGCGCTACGACGGCCCGTGCGGTGAATTCAACGTGCTCGGCCCGATGTGGACCGCACGTGTCACTTCGCATGTGGCGCTGAAGCATGTGTCCGATCTGCTCACGCCGCAGGGCGTGGCCGGCGCCATCGGCATGCTGACCCGGGCCTTGCAGGCAGCGGGCAATGCCGAGCCGCGCATCGGTGTGTGCGGTCTCAATCCGCACAACGGCGACAACGGCAACTACGGCACGGAAGAAGGCGACGTGATCATTCCGGGCATCGCCCTGGCGGCTTCACAGGGTCATGCCGCGCAGGGACCGTTCCCGGCGGACACGATCTTCCTGCGCGCCAAAAAAGGCCAGCTGGACGGCATCGTCACCATGTACCACGACCAGGGACAGATCGCGACCAAACTGCTGGGCTTCGACATCGGCGTGACGGTCGAGGGCGGCCTGCCGATCCCGGTCACCACACCCGCGCACGGCACGGCATACGACATCGTCGGCCAGGGCGTTGCACAGGCCACGGCCATGGCCAGCGCCTTCGACCTGGCCTGCCGCATGGGTGCATCGCACCGAGAGCAGCGGCAAGCCCCGCTGGCCATGCCGGCCTGAGCCGGGTTCGTCAGCCGCGGGCCGGAAACTGCTTCAGCAGCACCTCGGCCAGCACGTTGACCGAGCCCTTGCGCCACACGCCGTAGGCCTCCGACCGGGCGCTGACGCCTGACAGCGGCTTGAACACCGTGCCCTGCAGGCCGCAGCGGCGCATGGCTTCGGGCACCAGCGCCACGCCCAGGCCCTGCGACACCAGCGACACCACCGCCAGCCAGTGGCGGGCCTCGTGCCGCAGTTCGGGCCGGAAGCCGGCGTCGGCGCAGATCGACAGGATGCGTTCGTAATAGTCGGGCGACGAGTTACGGGCGAACATCACCAGCGGCTCATCCTTCAGGTCTAAGGGTGAAAGCCTGCGTCTGCCTGCCAGCCGATGATCGGCCGGCAGGCAGCAGACGAACGGCTCCGACAGCAGCAAGCGGCTGTCCAGTGCATCGGGCAGCCGGCTGGTGTGCAGGAAGCTCACATCCAGCCGGTCGTGCATCAGCTCCAGCACCTGCTCGCCCGAATTGAGTTCGGACAGGGTGATCCGCACCGCCGGATGTTCGGCCTGGAAGGTCTTCAGCGCCTGGGGCAGGCCCCGGTACAGCATGGCGCCGACGAAACCCACCCGCAGCCGTCCGGCCAGGCCCGACGCCACGTTGCGGGCTTCGAGCGCGGCTTCTTCCGACTGGGCCAGCAGGCGCCGGGCCGACGCCCGAAGCGCGAGGCCGGCGGCCGTCAGCCGCACCTCCTTGCTGTTGCGGTCGAACAGCCGGGTGCCCACGCTTTCTTCCAGCTGCCGGATGGCGACCGACAGCGGCGGCTGCGAGATGGAGAGCCGCACGGCGGCGCGGCCGAAGTGGAGTTCTTCGGCCAACACGGAAAAATATCGCAGGTGGCGCAGTTCCATCACGGCTCCGTCGATAGTCATTTCAAATTGATCAAGACCTATTCGATATTAGACGTGCATCGAAGAACGGCGGAACATCGACCCCAAAAAGGAGACCGACATGTCGAACGCCTCACCGGTGGCGCAGCCCATCGCCCATCCGATTCCGGATCGCCACGGGCAGAACCTCTTCACCACCGACCACGAACTGCACGGCCTGCTGGCGCTCTACCTGCCCGACGACCTGCTGGGCCATATGCGCCCGCACTTCGAGCGGCTGGGCGGACTGGCCGGCGGACTGCTGGACGAACTGGCGGGCACCGCCGACCGAAATCCGCCGGAACTGGAGCACCGCAGCCGTACCGGGCGCGACGAACAACGCATCGTCAAGCACCCGGCCTATGTGCAGATGGAAAGGCTGGCGTTGAGCGAATTCGGCCTGGGTGCCATGTCGCACCGCGACGAGACGCTGGGCTGGAAGGGGCGCATGCCGCCGCTGGTCAAGTACGTGCTGACCTACCTGTTCGTGCAGGCCGAGTTCGGCCTGTGCTGCCCGGTGTCGATGACCGATTCATTGACCCGCACGCTGCGCAAGTTCGGCAGTCCGGAACTGCTGCGACGCTGCCTGCCCAGCCTCACCTCGCTGGACTTCGACACCCTTTCGCAGGGCGCGATGTTCATGACCGAACAGGCAGCCGGCTCGGACATCGCCGCCACCGCCACCCTGGCCCGGCCCGCCGCCGAAGCCGGCCAGTTCCTGCTGACCGGCGACAAGTGGTTCTGCTCCAACCCCGACGCGGGCTACGCCATGGTGCTGGCCCGCATCGAAGGTGCAGCCGAGGGCATGAAGGGCGTGTCGCTTTTCCTGCTGCCGCGCCGGCTGGACGACGGCAGCCTGAACCACTACCGCATCGTGCGGCTGAAGGACAAGCTGGGTACCCGCTCCATGGCCAGCGGCGAGATTCGCCTTGAAGGAGCGGTGGCCTGGCTGGTCGGCGAGGCCGGCCGGGGTTTCGTGCAGATGGCCGACATGGTCAACAACTCGCGGCTGTCCAACGGCGTGCGCGCCGCCGGGCTGATGCGCCGCGCTGTCGCGGAGGCCGAATTCATCGCCGCGGAGCGCCGCGCCTTCGGCCGGGCGCTGGTCGACATGCCGCTGATGCGCCGCCAGCTCGACAAACTTCGCCTGCCGGCCGAGCAGGCCCGCACCATGGTGTTCCAGACCGCCCGCGCACTGGCGCGTTCGGATGCCGGCGAAGAGGGCGCTTACGCGCTGCTGCGGATCCTCACGCCGCTGCTGAAGTTCCGTGCCTGCCGCGACGCCCGCAAGGTGACCGGCGATGCGATGGAGGTGCGCGGCGGCTGTGGCTACATCGAGGAATGGAGCGACCCCCGCCTGCTGCGCGACGCCCACCTGGGCTCCATCTGGGAAGGCACCAGCAACATCGTGGCGCTGGACGTGATCCGCGCGGTGAAGCGCGAAGGCTCGCTGCCGGTGCTGCGTGCATTCGCGGAAGCCTTGCTGGACGACGCCCGGCCGCATCCGCTGACCGCCGGCTTCGCCCAGGCATTGCGCTCGGCGCTGGGCCGTGCCTGCGACCTCGCCGCCATGGCCGCAGAGCAGGGTGGTGACGTGCTGGCCCGCCAGGCCGCGTCCGCCCTGTACCACTCCACCAGCGCCATCGCCATGGCCTGGGAAGCTGCGGGCACCGGTTCGGCCGAGCGGCTGCGCTGGTCGCAACTGGTGCTGCTGCACCGGTTGCTGCCACGCGATCCGTTGGCCGCCGACGCGGTGCCGGACGACTGGAATCACGACATCACCACAACAACGACAGAAGAGACAAACCATGCATAAACGTTCCTTCCTGCTGGCCGCCACCTGCGCGCTGGCCGCCACCGTCTGCCCATTGGCCGCACAGGCGCAGGCATACCCTTCCAAACCGATAACCCTGGTGATTCCCTTCCCGCCGGGCGGCCCGACCGACGCCATGGCCCGGACGCTGGCGGCCGAAATCCGCGACAAGCTCGGCCAGACCATGGTGGTCGAGAACCGGGCCGGCGCCGGCGGCAACATCGGTGCCGAGTACGTGGCTCGGGCCGAGCCGGACGGCTACACGCTGATGTTCGGCACCTCCGGTCCACTGGCCATCAACGCCAGCCTGTACCGCAAGATCAGCTACGACCCGAGCAAGAGTTTCGCACCCGTCATCCGGGTCGGCCACCTGCCCAACATCCTGGTGGTGCATCCGTCGCTGCCAGTGAAGAACGTGCCGGAACTCATCGCCTATTCGAAGGCTCATCCCGGCACGCTGAGTTATGCATCGTCGGGCAACGGGGCCTCGTCGCATCTGGCCGGCGTGCTGTTCAATTCGGTCGCCGGAACGGACCTGCAGCACATCCCCTACAAAGGCACCGGCCCGGCATTGAACGACCTGCTGGGCGGTCAGGTCGGCATGAGTTTCACCGACATCCTGACCGCCATCCCCTACGTGAAGACCGGCAAGCTTCGGGCGCTCGGCGTGACCACCGCCAGCCGTTCGCAGGCCTTGCCCGATGTGCCCACCGTGGCCGAACAGGGCCTGGCAGGCTATGACGTGAGCGTGTTCTTCGGCATCGTCGCGCCGGCCGGCACGCCCGCCGACCGCATCGCGGTGCTGAACAAGGCCTTTGCATCGGTGCTGGCGACACCCAAGGTGAAAGAACTCTTCGCGTCCCAGGGCCTGGAAGCCGCCACCGACACCAGCCCGCAGGCGCTGGCGAAGTTCATCGCGTCGGAAACCCATAAGTGGGCAGCCGTGGTGAAGCAGTCGGGCGCTCAACTGGACTGAACCGATGAAACAGAACCCTCAGCAGCCGGGCGCACTGGCCGGCATCCGGGTGCTCGACCTGTCGCGCATCCTCGGCGGGCCGTATTGCGGCCAGATCCTGGGCGACCATGGCGCGGATGTGCTGAAGGTCGAACCGCCGCAGGGCGACGACACCCGCACCTGGGGCCCGCCGTTCAAGGACGGCGTGGCTTCGTACTACCGGGGCCTGAACCGCAACAAACGCGGCCTCCGCCTCGATCTGGGCAGCCACGAAGGCCGCGAGGCGCTGCTGCTGCTGCTGGCCGAAGCGGACGTGCTCGTCGAGAACTTCAAGGCCGGCACCATGGAACGCTGGGGCATCGGCTACGACACCCTGCAGGCGCGGTTTCCCCGCCTGGTGTGGTGTCGTGTATCGGGCTTCGGCAGCGACGGCCCGCTGGGCGCATTGCCGGGTTACGACGCGGCGGTGCAGGCCATGACCGGCATCATGAGCATCAACGGCGAAGCCGACGGGGGGCCACTGCGGGTCGGCCTGCCGGTGGTCGACATGGTGACCGGCCTCAACGCCGTTATCGGAGTGCTGCTGGCCCTGCAGGAACGCCAGCGCAGCGGACGCGGGCAACTGGTGGAAGCAGCGCTGTACGACAGCGGGCTTTCGCTGCTGCATCCGCATGCGGCCAACTGGTTCATGGACGAAAAACCGCCGAAACGCACCGGCAACGCCCATCCCAATATCTACCCCTACGACGCCCTGAAGACCGGTACCGAACCGATCTTCGTGGCGGTGGGCAACGACCGGCAGTTCACGGCGTTCTGCCGTTGCATCGGGGTACCGCAGCTGAGCGATGACGAACGTTATGCCCAGGCCGGCGCGCGGTCGGTGAACCGCGCCGAACTCAAGCAGGCCCTGGAATCCGCGCTGTCGAATTTCGACGGGGTGAAACTGGTGGACGAGTTGATGGCGGCCGGCGTTCCCGCCGCACCGGTGCTGGGGGTGGATGCCGCCCTCCAGCATCCGCATACGGCCCATCGCGGAATGGTGGTCGAGATGGAAGGCGGTTATCGCGGACTGGGCTCGCCGGTCAAGCTGAGCCGGACGCCGGCCAGCTACCGGTTCGCTCCGCTGGCCGAAGGCGACACCTTCCTGCCGGACTGAGCCGGCAAACCCGGCCGCGTATCAGCGGTAGAAAGCCTCGACCTTGCCCTTGAGTTTCATCAGCAGGGGTTGGCCCTTGCGGTCGCGGGCCTTGCCGGCCGGGATACGGATCCAGCCTTCGCTGATGCAGTATTCCTCCACGTCGCCACGCTCCTTGTCATTGAAACGGATGCCGATGTCGTGTTCGAAAACGGCGGCATGGTGGTGCGGGCTGCGCGGATCGGCCGACAGGTGGTCGGGCAGGGCGGGACGGGTATCGGTGGCCGGGGCGGGTGTCTGGGTGGTGGTATCGGTCATCCGCCAATTTTGCCTCAGCGCACCGTCGTGGCTTCACTTGTCCGGTCAGGCGCCGGTCGACTGCCGTTCGATGACGCGGAAGCCGATGTCCAGCACCGGCTGTTCGATGGCGACACCGCGGCACCGATCGAGGATCAGCGAGGCGGCGCGCCTGCCGATGCCCGCGCCGTCCACCTGCACGGTGGTGAGCGACGGCTGGGTATGCGCGGCGAAGTCGGCATCGCCGAAACCACAGATGGCCAGGTCCTGCGGCACCCGCAGGCCTCGCGCCAGCGCTTCGACCATCACACCCTGGGCGAGTTGATCGGAGCTGCAATACACGGCCTCCAAGGCCGGCTCCTGCGCCAGCAGCTCGCCCAGCGCACGGCGGCCCAGCGCCAGGTTGCTGGGCGCTGGCACCACGGCGGTCGGCACAGGCCGGCCCACCGCGTCGACGAAAGCCTGGCGTCTCACATGGGCCCGGTGGTCGTCGCCGGTCGCGATGCCCAGCCGGGTCCAGCCCCGGTGCTGAAGAAAACGCGCGACGGCCGCGCCAACCTGCTGATGCGAAAAACCGACCAGCATGTCGACCGGGTCGTGGCTCAGGTCCCAGGTCTCGACCACCGGCAGGCGCATGCGGCGCAGCATGTCGCGGGTCTTGCGGGAATAGATCAGCCCGGTGACGACGATGCCGTCGGGCTGCCGGCCGAGCATGGTGGCCAGCAGCTCGTCTTCGCGCGCGGCGTCGTAGCCGCTCTGGCCCAGGATCACCTGGTAACCGCCCGCATGCAGCGCTTCGGTCATGGCCTGTACCGAAGGCAGGAACTGCTGCACCGAGATGGCCGGCACCAGCGCCGCCACCGTCATGCTGCGGCGCGAACGCAGCCCGCCGGCCAGCCGGTTGGGCAGGTAGCCGGTGGCTTCGACCGCCAGCCGCACTTTCTCGATGGTCCTCGGCGTGACGACTGCAGGGTTGCTGAGCGCCCGCGATGCGGTGATCAGGGACACCCCGGCGGCCCGCGCGACATCATGCAGGGTGGCGGCGCGGTGGTCGGATGCGGTGGTCCTGGCGATAGTTGTCTTCAACGAAAACCCTGAGTCATCGGGCGCCGAACGGCCCGACAAACCGCTATTTTCTCTTCAAAATGACAACGTTGTCATGTCTTTGCCCGGCCAGGGGCGAAACAGGGCGGCGAACAAAACCAAAAGGAGACAACCGCATGAAGAGAATCTGGATGGCAGCCGGCGCCACCGCGCTGGCCCTGGCGGCCCTGCAAACCCCGCTGCAGGCGCAGACCACCAATTGGCCCGACAGGCAGGTCACCCTGGTGGTGCCGTTCCCGCCGGGCGGCAGTACCGACCAGGTGGCCCGTGCGCTGGCGCCCAGGCTGGGTGAAAAGCTCAAACAGAACTTCATCGTCGACAACCGTGCGGGAGCGGCCGGCACCATTGCCGCGGGCATGGTCAAGCGCGCCGCGCCCGACGGCTACACCTTCTTCGTCACCTCGCTTGGCCCGCTGGTCATCGCGCCGCACCTGATGAAGACGCTGCCTTACGACGCACTCAAGGACTTCGACCTGATCACGGTCGCGGTGCAGTCGCCAAACGTGCTGGTGGTGCCGACCGCTTCGCCGCACAAGAGTGTGGCCGACGTCATCGCCTATGAAAAAGCCAACCCCGGCAAGATGAGTTTCGCCTCGTCCGGCAACGGCACCAGCGACCACCTGACCGCCGAACTCTTCTGGCAGGAAACAGGCACCAGGGGCGTCCATGTGCCCTACAAGGGCGGCGCGCCCGCGCATACCGACCTGATGGGCGGCCAGGTCGACGCCTCTTTCCAGAACATCAACGCCGTGGCCCAGTACATCAAGGCCGGCAAGATGCGCGCCCTGGGCATCACCAGCGCGCGGCGGTCGCCGGTGCTGCCCGACGTTCCCACCATGGCCGAGACCGGCGTGAAGAATCTCGAAGTCACCTCGTGGCAGGCCGTCGTCGCCCCGAAGGGCCTGCCCGCCGCCGTGCGTGAAAAAGCCCACCACGCCATCGTCGAGGTGCTGAACGATCCGGCGGTGAAAGACCCGTTCGTGTCGGTCGGCTTCGAGATGGTGGCCAACACCCCGGCGCAGTTCGCCGAATTCCAGCAGGCCGAATTCGCCCGATGGAAAAAGGTCATCGAAGTCGGAAAGATCTCTGTCGAATGAATACCAGCAACCCACTGAACGAACCCGTCGAAGGCGACCGCATTGCCTGGGTGCGCCTGTCCTCGTGTTACCTGCCGCTGGCCAACCCCATCAGCGACGCCAAGGTGCTGACCGGGCGGCAGAAGCCGATGACCGAGATCGCCATGCTGTTCGCCGAAATCGAAACCCGCGACGGCCATCGCGGCCTGGGTTTCAGCTATAGCAAAAGGGCGGGCGGGCCGGGCCAGTTTTCCCATGCCGAAGAGGTGGCGCCCGCATTGCTGGGTGAAGATCCGAACGACATCGCCCGCCTGTGGACCAAACTCTGCTGGGCCGGTGCCTCGGTCGGCCGAAGCGGCCTGGCGGTGCAGGCGCTGGGTGCGTTCGACGTGGCGCTTTACGACCTGAAGGCCCGCCGTGCCGGACTTCCGCTGTCGAAGCTGCTGGGTTCGCACCGCGAGTCGGTGCGTTGCTACAACACCTCGGGCGGATTCCTGCACACGCCGCTCGACCAGCTGCTGGTCAACGCCCAGGCGTCGCTCGACCGGGGGATCGGCGGCATCAAGCTCAAGGTGGGCCAGCCCGACGGCAAGCTCGACATCCAGCGTGTCGAGGCCGTGCGCAGGCACCTGGGCGACGGCGCCAGCATCATGGTGGATGCCAACCAGCAGTGGGACCGGCCGACGGCGCAGCGCATGTGCCGGGTGTTCGAGCCCTACGGCCTGGTGTGGATCGAGGAACCGCTGGACGCGTACGACTTCGAAGGCCATGCAGCCCTGGCCACCACCTTCGACACCCCCATCGCCACCGGCGAGATGCTGACCAGCGCGGCCGAACACGGTGAGCTGATCCGCAACCGGTCATGCGACTTCCTGATGCCCGACGGCCCGCGGGTCGGCGGCATCACGCCGTTCCTCCGGATCGCCGCGCAGGCGGAACAGGCCGGCGTGATGCTGGCGCCGCACTTTGCGATGGAACTGCATGTGCACCTGGCCGCGGCCTACCCGACAGAGCCGTGGGTGGAGCATTTCGACTGGCTGGAGCCGCTGTTCAACGAACGGCTGGAACTGAAGGACGGCCGCATGCTGGTGCCGACCCGGCCGGGCCTTGGACTGAGCCTGACCGACCAGGCCCGCGCCTGGACACGCGATACCGCCGAATTCGGCAAGCGGGCCTGAAACCCGGCCCATGAAGTCACTCGAACGAATCGATAACAGGAGAAAACCGTGCCAATGCAAGAGCAAAAAGATAATCGTCGTCGTTTCCTCAAGGCCGCTTCCGGCGCCGGACTGGCGGTCGCCAGTGGCCTGGCGGGTGCGCAGAGTTTCAGTTTTTCGCCCAACCAGCGTTATCCCGACCCCTCGGTATTCATTCTCGACCCGAGTTTCACCAAATACCGGCTCTACAGCAGCACCGTCGAACAGTTGGGCAGCGGCATGCGCTGGGCGGAGGGGCCGGCTTATTCGTCCGAAGGCGCTTATCTGCTGCTGAGCGACATTCCCAATAACCGGCTGATGAAGTTCGACGAAAAGACCGGCAAGTTTTCGGTCCACAAGACCGGTGTCAATTACACCAACGGCAACGTCTTCGACCGCCAGGGGCGTCTGATCAGTTGCGAGCATTCCGTCACACGGCGGGTGGTCCGTACCGAGAAGAACGGCAAACAGACCGTGCTGGCCGACCGCTTCGAAGGCAAACGCCTGAACGCGCCCAACGATATCGTGGTGCGTTCGGACGACAGCATCTGGTTTACCGACCCGACCTTCGGCATCGGCGGCGAATGGGAAGGTTTCAAGGCCACGCCCGAGCAGGCCACCACCAATGTCTACCGCATCGGCACCGACGGAAAATTGACGGCCGTGATTACCGACCTGGTGAATCCGAACGGCCTGGCGTTTTCTCCCGATGAGAAAAAGCTTTATGTGGTGGAGTGGAAGGGCACGCCCAACCGGAGTATCTGGGCTTACGACGTATCGGCCGACGGAATGTCTGTTTCCGGCAAGACCAAACTGATCGATGCGGACGGTCCGGGCGCGTTCGACGGTTTCAAGGTCGACAAGGACGGCAACCTCTGGTGCGGCTGGGGTTACACCGGTGCGCTGGGTTCCGAGGCGGTCGATATCGGCGGTGGCATGAAGGCCCTGCCGGCACTGGGTAAATCAGAGGAGATGGACGGAGTCAAGATCTTCAACCCCGCCGGCAAACCCATCGGTTTCATCCGCCTGCCCGAACGTTGCCCGAACCTGGTTTTCGGCGGACCGAAACGCAACCGCCTCTACATGGCCAGCAGCCATTCGCTTTACGCGCTTTATGTGGAGGCGCAGGGGGCGGTTTGATCCCACGCCGACATTGTTCCAGTCGGTTGCGGAATGACATGAGTCGACCGGGGCGGCTGCAATTCGGGCCTGCCGTTTTGGCAGGCACCGCGTTGCAGCCCAATGCCCGCCTCGTTTTGCGGACTTGCCCCCCGGACAATTCACAGCTTTTTCCACAGGCTGCGGGGATAAGTTTCCCGGCGCCCGCCCCCGGCCTAACCGCGCTGCAGCACCTTCAGGATGTTCTGCGCCGCACCGACGGCCATGCCGCGCAGGCCGCCGTCGGTGGTGCCCCCGATATGGGGTGTCAGCACAGCGTGGTCGAGGTTCAGCCAGGGTGAATAGTCGGGCAGCGGCTCGGTCACGAAACAGTCCAGCCCCAACTGGAGTTCGCCGGCCCGCAGGCGCGCCTGCATGGCGGCTTCGTCGAACAGCCCGGCGCGAGCGGTGTTGATGACGATGGCGCCCTTGCGAAGCATTGCCAGGCGCGCAGCGGTGAGCAGGCCCCGGGTGCTGTCGTCCAGCGGACAGTGCAGCGAGACGATGTCGCTGCGTTTCAGCAGCGTCTCGAGCGGCAGCAGTTCGACATCGGCGGGCAGGGCGGCGGCGTCCAGAAAAGGGTCGCATACCAGCACCCGCAAGCCGATGGCCTGGGCGAACCGCAGCACCCGGCCGCCGATGGCGCCGCAGCCGACGATGCCCAGCGTGGCGCCCTGCAGTTCCAGGCCCAGGTAACCCGGCTTGTCCCAGTGGCCGCCGTGCATGCGCTGGTCCAGCCACGAGATGCGGCGGGCGCAGGCGAGCATCAGGCCGAGCGCATGTTCGGCCACGGCCTGGCTGTTGGAGCCGATGGCAGCCAGGGCTTCGATGCCCAGGCGGCGGGCGGCCGTCTGGTCGATGGCGTCCATGCCGACGCCGTGGCGCGAGATGACCTTCAGGCGTGGCGATGCCGCGAGCACCCGTTCGTTGAAGAGGCCGTAGCGGGCGAGGATGGCGACCGGCTGTTCGTTTTCGCAGAGGGCCACCAGCTGGTCCTCGGTGAACTTGGCCCCGGTGTAGACCAGCCGGTAGCCGGCGAGCAGGGCGACGGCGTCGGGGTGGATCCTGGCTTCGGTGATGACGATGGTGTCTGGCGTGGCGGTGCTCATGGCGGGGCCTGTTCGGGGGGGCGGGTTTCAGGTGTTCGGTGCGGGCGGCGCGGCGCGGTCCAGCGGGAGGCCGGCCGTGCCGGGTTCGGCGCGCAGCACGGTTCCGTTGGTGGAATCGGTGACGTAGAGGGTGCGCCGGTCGGCGCCGCCGAAAACCAGGTTGGTGATGGATGCGCCGGCCGGGCCGCGCAGCACCAGTTCTGGCTCGGCCCGGGTGTTCAGCACCCACACATAACCCAGGCCGGGGTTGGCGACCAGCAGCCGGCCGCCGGTGTCCACCGCCAGTCCGTCGGGACCGCTGGGGCCGTAGGAGGTGAAGAACTGGCTGACCTTGGCCACGCTACCGTCGGGCAGCAGCGGCACCCGCCAGACGCAGTTGCCCCGTGTCACCGCCAGGTACAGCACCTTCTGGTCGGGCGACAGCGCCACGCCGTTGGGACTGGGAATGTTGCCCAGCAGCAGGTCGAGCTGGCCGCTGGGGCGTAGCCGGTACAGCCGGCCGCTGGGGTCGTGCAGGCCGGTCTGGCCCTGGTCGGTGAAATAGAGGTTGCCTTCGGCGTCGAACACCAGGTCGTTGACGCCCTTGAAACGTTCGCTGTTGCGGCGCTGCAGAAAGGCCTCCACCTTGCCGCTGGCGATGTCCAGCCGCATCAGGCCGTTCTGGTAGTCGGTGATGAGCAGCGTGCGGCTGTCGAGCAGCTTCATGCCGTTGGGCTCGCCGCCGTATTCGGCGATCAGCGTCCATTCGCCGGCGGGGTCGATGCGGAAGATGCGGCCGAAGGGAATGTCGGTCACATACAGGTTGCCGTGCTCGTCGGCCACCGGGCCTTCGAGGAAGGAGTCGGTCGGGTGCCCGCCACGGTTGGCGCGGCTCCAGTCGCTGTGCTGGCGCTGGCGGAAGCGGTCGGGCAGGCGGGTGAAGGATTCGAGCGTGCGGACTTCGGGCGGATTGAGCAGGAACATGGCGATTCGGGGCAAGTCAGTGCGATTCAGGGTGCATGGAGGACGGGTGTGTCGAAGCCGTAGAGCGCGGCGGGGTTATCCACCAGGATGGCATCGCGCTGCGCGTCGCTGGTGCACCAGCGGCGGAACTGGTCCAGCAGCAGGGCGTCGTCCACGCTGCCGGGCGCGGCGGTGGTGTGCGGCCAGTCGCTGCCCCAAAGCATGCGTTGCGGGTTGGCGGCCAGCAGGGCGCTGGCCAGGGCGTCGCGGTCGGCGTAAAGCGGTCCGCCGCTGCGCGATTCCATGTAGGCGCCGGAGAGTTTCATCCAGGTGCGGCCGGCGTCGAGCAGTTGCCGCACCAGGGCGAATGCCGGGCCCCGGCAGCCTTCCTCGGGGCCTATGAGTGCCATGTGGTCGATGACCAGCGGCACCGGCAGCGCCTGCAGCACCGGGGCCAGTTCCAGCAGCTTCGCCGACGGCGCCAGCACCTGGATGTGCCAGCCCAGCTGCGCCACCCTGGTGGCCAGGGTGGCGAGCATGCCGGCGGTGGTCACGCCCCAGGACTGGGGACTGTAGAAGTTCACCCGCAGGCCGCGTATGCCGTGCGCATCGAGCCTCCGGAGTTCGGCCATGCCCACATCTACATCGACCACCGCTACCCCGCGAGCCTGCGAACCCAGCCTGGCCACGGCGTCCAGGGTGCAGCGGTTGTCCACGCCGTAGGTGGACGGCGTCACCACCACCGTGCGGCTGGTGCCCACACGTTGCTGCAGCAGCCGGTAGGCGGGCACATCGGCCACCGGCGGGGTGCGGTGCCAGTGCGGCGAAGCCGGGAAACGCGGGTCGAAGATGTGCATGTGGCTGTCGCAGGCCCCCGCCGGAAGGGCGAGGGAGGGCGCGGCGCCGCCAGCGGAATGGGGTACGTCGGTGTCGGTCTGCATGAGGGCGGGTTCGGTCAGTCCAGCTTGATGTTGCCCTTGCGGATCACCTCGGCCCATTTGGCCTGTTCCTTCTGCAGGAAGGTGCTGAACTCGGCCGGCGTGTTGCCCACGGTCTGCGCACCCATGTCGGCAAAACGTTTCTTCAGTTCCTCGTCCTGCAGCGATTCGGCCACCGCCTTGTGCAGTTGCTGCACCACGGCCGGCGGGGTGCCCGCCGGCAGCAGCAGGCCGTTCCATTCGAAGGCTTCGTAACCGGGCAGGGCAGATTCGGCGACGGTCGGCACCTCGGGCAGCAGTGCCGAGCGTCTGGGCGACGAGATGGCCAGCGCACGCAGCTTGCCGGAGGTGATCAGCGGATAGCTGGCGGCCAGCGTGCTGAACATGAAATCGACCTGGCCGCCCATCACGTCGGAGATGGCGGGGCCGCCGCTCTTGTAGGGCACGTGAACCATGTCCAGGCCCAGCCCCTGGCGGTACAGCTCCGACGCCAGGCGCTGCACCGTGCCGCTGCCGCCCGAGGCGAAATTGATCCTGCCGGGCTCCGCCCGGGCCTTGGCGATCAGCTCCTTCTGGTCCTTCAGCGGGGACTCCTTGCGCACGATCAGCACGTTCGGCGACAGCGACACGAGTGTCAGCGGCTGGAAGCTCTTGTCGCTGAAGCTCAGGTTGGAGAACAGCGCCGGGTTGATGGAGAACGGGGTGGCGTCGTACAGCATGGTGTAGCCGTCCGCCGGTGCTCGGGCCACGAAGGCCTGGCCGATGGTGCCGCTGGCGCCGGGCTTGTTGTCGACGATCACGCTGGTGCCCAGCTTGCTGCCCATGCGCACCGCAAGCTGGCGGGCCAGGGCGTCTGCCGCGCCGCCCGGTGCGTAGGGCACGACGATGGTGATGACCTTGTCGGGGAACGCGGCGTGGGCAGCGCCGGCCACCATGGCGCAGGCGATCACGAGGGATTTGAGGGCGTTTTTCATGGATGTCTCCTGGATGTCTTTCGATGGGCGCGGGCTGGCTTATTCGAGCTTCAGGTCAAGTTCGCGAGCGGTCCTGGTGGCCGCCTTGATCTCGCCGTCGAGTTGCGTGGCGAACCGCTCGCCGCAGGTGTTCTGCGCCTGCATGCCCAGGCCCTTGAGCTTTTCTCCGGTGGCGGGCAGGCGGCTGAAGTCGCTGGCCACGCGGGTCAGTTTCGCCACGATGTCGGCGGGCGTGCCGGCGGGTGCCAGCAGGCCGTACCAGGCGTCTGCCGAATAGCCCTTGACCCCGGACTCCTCGAAGGTCGGCACATCGGGCAGCAGGGCCGAGCGCTGGGGCGATGCCACCGCCAGCGCACGAAGCTTGCCGGTCTGCACCTGGGGCAGCACCGAGCCCAGGGTGGCGAATGAACTGTCCACCTGGCCGCCCATCAGGTCGGTCACGGCCTGGGCCGCGCCCTTGTAGGGGATGTGGTTCATCTTCGTGCCGGTCAGCCGGGTGAACTGCTCGCTGGCGAAATGGCCGCCACTGCCGCTGCCGGGCGTGGCATAGGTGCGCGCGCCGGGCTGGGCGCGCACCTGCTGCAGGAATTCCGCGAGCGACCTGACCGGCATCGCCGGTCCGACCACCAGCACCGTGGGGCTGACGGCCAGGGTGCAGATGGGCGAGAAGGACTTGAGCGCATCGAACCTGACACGTGCGCTGTAGAGCGCCGGGATCATCGTGTGGTTGGTCGCGCCCAGCAGCAGCGTGTAGCCGTCGGCCGGGGCGACCGCCACCACTTCAGCCGCCAGGATGGTGTTGGCGCCGGGTTTGTTGTCCACGATGACCGACTGGCCGAGTGTGCGGCCGGCATAGTCGGCAAAGGCGCGGGCCACCACGTCGGTCGGGCCGCCGGCAGAAAAGCCGACCACCAGGCGGATGGGTTTGGTGGGATATGCAGCGGGCTGCGCGATGGCGGCAGGGGCCACGGCCGAGAGGGTGGAAACGATGGCGCAGCACAAGGCGGCGCGTGCCGAAGCAGGCGAATTCATGTCGGTCTCCTTTTTTATTCATCGCCTGCAAGCGGCAGCGGTGGCTGCCGCTTGCAGGACTCCGTAGCCAGGGCTCAGGCGCTGGCGGTCTGTGGCTGCCGGTCCAGCACGGCCAGCAGGTTGGTGGCCGCTGCCACGCCCATGTTCACGTAGGCATCGCTGGTGACGCCGCCGATGTGCGGGCTGAGGATGAAGTTCGGCTGGCCGTGGAAGATGTGGCCGGCCGTCATCGGCTCGACCGCGAAACTGTCCAGGCCGGCGGCGCGCGCCTGGCCGGACTGCACCGCGGCCAGCAGCGCCGGCTCGTCGATCAGTCCGCCGCGAGCGGTGTTGACCACGATCACGCCGCGCCTGCATTCAGCCAGCGTCCCGGCGTTCAGCAGGCCGCGGTTCTCGTCGGTCAGCGGGCAGTGCAGCGAGATGGCGTCGGCCTCTTTCCAGATGGTGTCCATGTCGACCACGCGGATGTAGTCGGGCAGGTTCCTGGCATACGGGTCGAAGCCGATGACCTTCATGTCCATCGCATGGGCCATTCGCGCAAAACGCTGGCCGATGGCGCCCAGGCCCACCAGGGCGACGGTGCGTCCGCCCAGTTCCAGGCTCTTGTGGGTGGACTTGTCCCAGTGGCCGGCGTGCATGCGGGCGTCCAGCGCGACCACCGACTTGGCGCAGGCCAGCAGCAGTGCCATCGCCTGTTCGGCCACGGCCGCGGCATTGGCGCCGACGGCGGCCACCACCTCGATGCTGCGTTCCCTGGCTGCGGCCTTGTCGATGGAATCGGTGCCGCTGCCGTGCTTGGAAATCACCTTCAGCGAGGGTGCCGCGTCCATGGCGGCGGCGCTCATGCCGTTGTAGCGGACGATGACTGCCGAAGGGTCGTGCTGTCGGCACAGGGCGACGATGTCTTCCTGGGACGGCGTCTTGCCGGCGTACACCATTTCGTAGTCGCCCAGCAGGGCCAGCGCCTGGGGCGCCAGGTCGGCGCCGGTGACCAGGATGCGGGGCTTGGTGGCAGTGCTCACAGCGATTCGCCTTCCTTCAGAACACCGGCGGCGCGCAGGGCGGCGGGCAGCCACTTGGAAGCGGTGTCGCCGCGCGCGATGGCTTCCAGGCGGGCGGCTTCGTCGGCCACCTTCTTCACCGCCAGGTCCATCATGGCGGGCGCTTTTTCACGCTCGATGACGGTCACGCCGTCGGCGTCGCCGACGATCAGGTCGCCCGGGTTGACGGTGACGCCGCCGGCCGAGATGGGGTGGTTGATGCGGCCGGGCACGTACTTGGTCGGGCCGGCGGGGTTGAAGCCGGCGCTGAAGACCGGGAATCCCAGGTCCAGCAGTTCGAGCTTGTCGCGGATGGCGCCGTCGACCACGACACCGGCCAGGCCCAGCTTCTTGCAGGCGCTGAGCATCAGCGTGCCCATCAGGGCGGCGGTCTGGTCGCCCTTGCCGTCGATCACCAGCACGTCGCCGGGTTTCGCCAGCGCGATGGCGGCGTGGATCATCAGGTTGTCGCCGGGGCGCACCTCGACGGTGAAGGCCGGGCCGGCCACGATCATCTTTGCATCGACCGGTGCGACACGGGCGTGCATGGTGCCGCGGCGGCCTGCGACGTCGGCCAGGATGGCGGCCTGGAAGGTCCTGGCTCTGGCGACCACTTCGGGGGATACACGGTCGAATTCACGGACGATTTCTGGAAGCTGGCTCATGGTGCGGATCTGTTGGAGGTGTTGATGGAAGACGGCTCGAGAAGCAGGCGTGCCTGTCTCTTTGAGCCTTGTTCGTGGAGCGTCGGAGAGGGCGGAAAAGCCGGCTGACGCCGGCCGTCCGGGTCAGTCGATGGTGGCGCCGGATTCCTTGACGATCTTTCCCCAGCGCGGGATGTCCGCCTTGAGCAGGGCGGCGAAAGCCTCGGGCGTGCCACCCATCACGTCGCCGCCGTCGGACTTCAGTTTTTCGGCGGCGTCGGGCATCTTCAGCACCTTGTTGATCTCGACGTTGAGGGTCTTGACGATGGCGGGCGGGGTACCGGCCGGCGCCATGATGCCGAACCAGGAAACCGCGTCGAACCCCTTGTAGCCGGACTCGGCCAGCGTCGGCACATCGGGCAATTGTTCGGAGCGTTTGGCCGATGTCACCACCAGCGCGCGGATCTTCTTGTTGCGCACCTGGCCGATGAGCGTCGGCACCGACGAGGCGTACAGGTCGATCTGGCCGCTCATCACGTCGGTCAGCGCCTGGGCGGCGCCCTTGTAGGGCACGTGCTGCAGTTCGATGCCTGCGGCTTTTTCAGCCTGCTCGCTCGACAGGTGGGCCACGGTGCCGTTGCCCGGGTAACCCATGGTCACCTTGCCGGGTTCCTTCTTGGCGGCTGCCACGACGTCGGCGAAGGTCTTGAAACGCGAGGCTTCCGGCACCGCGATGACGATCGGCGAGTTGGACACCACGACCACCGGCACCAGGTCCTTCAGCGGGTCGTAGGGCAGCTTGGTATAGAGCGTCGGGTTGATGGCCAGGTTGCTGGTCTGGCCCATCACCAGCGTGTAGCCGTCGGCCGGCGACTTGGCCGCGGTGTCGACACCGAGGTTGCCACCCGCGCCGGGACGGTTGTCGATGACGATGGTCCATTTGAGCGTGTCGGTCAGCTTCTGTGCGACGGTACGGGCAATCAGGTCGGTGCCGCCGCCGGGCGGGAAGGGCACGATCAGGCGTATGGGCTTGGACGGATAGGCCGCCTGGGCGATGGCGCCGGTGGCGGCGAAGAGAGCGCCGAGCGCGATGGTGGCGGCGATGGCGGTACGTCGATCGACGGCGGTCCTAAAGCTCATTTTTGTCTCCGGTGTGGTTGCATGGCCATCGTTCAGTGGCCGTGGCCGGACTGTAGACAAGCGTTTCGATATATACAATTGCGTTTCGACTGTCGAAATGAGGTGTGTTATGCGAAACGCTGCCAAGGGCAAACCCGAGGTTTCCGCCACCATGCCGGAACCCGATGAAACCGAGATGCCGAGCACCGGAAGTGTGGTGGCCGTCAGCCGTGCCATGCAGTTGCTGGAGGCCTTTGCCCTGGGTGAACCCAAGCTCGGCCTGGGCGAACTGAGCCGGCGTTGCGGCCTGCACAAGACCACCGTGCTGCGCATCGCGCGCACCCTGGCGATGCACCGCTACATGGTCCAGTGCGACGACGGCGAATGGCGGCTGGGGCCTGCCGCCGGTTGGCTGGGCGCGCGCTACCAGTCCGGTTTCGACATCCAGAACGTGATCGAACCCATGCTGCGCGACCTGAGCAAGCTGACCGGCGAAAGCGCTGCCTTCTACGTGCGCGAAGGTGACTTCCGAACCTGCCTGTTCCGGGTCGAAGGCCCGCATCCTCTGCGCCACCATGCCCGCATGGGCGAGGCGCTGCCGCTGGACCGCGGTTCACCCGGCCGGGTGATCCTGGCCTTCACCGGGCAATCCGGAAAGATCTACGAAGCGATCCGCGCACGGGGTTACCACCTCTCGATCGGTGAACGCGAAAAAGGCGTGGCCACCGTGTCCGCGCCGGTATTCGGGCTCAACTGGAAGCTGCTGGGCTCGGTGTGCATTTCAGGGCCTTCATCACGGCTGACCGAAGACCAGTTGACCGCCATGGCACAAGACGTGATGGGTTCGGCCAACCAGCTTTCTTACAGCCTCGCGGGGGCCACGTCGGCCAACACACCGCCGGTGCTGACCACCTGGCATCCCTAGAAGGTTGCGCTGTTGCCTCTTCGGGACTCGACGGTCTCGGCGGGCCCGGTTGCCGGCGCATCGACGCCCTGAGGCAGTCGCTCGAAGTATTCGCCGATCAGCAGAGCCATCAGCACCCGGACTGCGTTGCTGCCGCCGGCGCCTTCGTAGACCCTGGAAACGGCTTCGTCGAAGTCGGGCACCGCGATGAACGCCAGGGGCGCAACGGCGAATTCGCGCGTTTCCGTGCGTGTCTGCAAAACCACCTTGGGCGCGCTCAGGCGGCTTTCGTTGCAGGGCGCCGCAAGCGCCTTGCCGAGCTGCCGGCCGGTGCCTTCGAGCACATGCGCGAAGAAACGGCCGGTCCAGAAGAGGCAACCGGTGACGTTCAGCTTTTTCAGGTTCCCGCGCGAGATGGCGACCAGCCTGCGTCGTTCGGTTTCATCGGCCGTGCACTGGCTGATGGTGAAGATGGTGGCCAGGGAATCGGTGTGCATGCGCCACGGTGGACGCGGCCGCGCCGGCCATTTGTCAGGATTTGACCTATCGGTGCGCCGGCCTGAAGCGACCGTGGCGGGGACGCCGATGCGCACAAGGCTTTCCGACCGTGCGCCGCGGCGAATAATGTCGGAATCCGGAACGTTCGTTCCACTCTTTCAGATCGACCTGAACCATGTCCGTTTCCTCCGCAATCGTCACCGCTTTCGCGCCCACCGGCCGCCTGCGCGCCTCCATCAACCTGGGCAATCCCGTGCTCGCCAATCGTGGCTCCCACGGCGAGCCGGTCGGCGTCTCCATCGACCTGGCGCGTGGGCTGGCAGCCAGGCTGGGTGTCGAAGTGGAACTGCGGGTCTTCGACACCGCGGGCCAGTCGGTCGCCGCGGTCACCGCCGAACAGGCCGACGTCGGTTTCTTCGCCATCGATCCCCTGCGAGGCGAGGGCATCCAGTTCACCGCTGCCTATGTGCTGATCGAAGGTGCCTACCTGGTCGCGAACAGTTCGCCGCTGCAGTCCAACGAAGAAGTCGACCGTCCGGGCCGGCGTGTCGTGGTCGGCAAGGGTAGCGCCTACGACCTGTACCTGACACGCGAAATCAGGCAGGCCGAACTGGTGCGGGCGACCCATTCGCAGGCGGTGGTCGACACTTTTGTCGAAGGCGGTTTCGAAGTGGCCGCCGGTGTGCGCCAGCAACTCGAAGCAGATCTGCTTCGCCATCCCGGCAACCGCCTGCTGCCGGGGCGTTTCATGGTCATCCAGCAGGCGATGGGGCTGCCGAAATCGCGGGGCGACATTGCGGCCGGCTTTCTGCGGACTTTTGTCGAAGAACAGAAGTCGGGCGGTTTCGTGGCGGCAGCGCTGGAGCGCCACGGTGTCCGGGGTGCATCGGTGGCGCCGGCCGCGATGTAGGGCCGCCGCACCGCCGGTCCCGGATCAGTCCGAAGCGGCAGATGCCGGGGCCGTGGCCGCCACCGGCGGCGCCCGCATGAAAGCCGGAATCAGCGCCGGCTCCATCGGGCGGCCGAGGTAATAGCCCTGCATGGCGTCGCAACCGGCTTCCACCAGCAGGTCGAACGCACGCCGGGTCTCCACGCCTTCTCCCAACATGCGGAAACCCAGCGAGTGGCCGAGAAGAATCAGCGACCGCACCAGTTCGAACGAAGCCGGATCGGTCTCCATCGGCCGGACCAGCGACTGGTCGAGCTTGAGCATCTGAACCGGCAGTCCCTGCAGGCAGGACAGGTTGGAATAACCCATGCCGAAGTCGTCGAGCGAAACCTGCGCGCCCATATCGCAGAGTTCGGCCAGGGCAGCCCGCGTTTCGGCGCTGGTCAGCACCGCGTTTTCAGTGCATTCCACATGCAGCCATCGGGGGTCGACCTGTTTGGAGGCGCAGATGCTGCGTACCGATTCGACAAAAGTCGGCTCGTCGAGATTGCGCGACGACACGTTGACCGCCACCGTCAGCCGGATGCCGGCACGTTGCCAGGCCGCCGCCTGCGCCAGCGCCTGGCTCAACGCCCAGCGGGTGAACTCGTGGATGAGTGCTGTCTTCTCGATCAACGGAATGAACTCGCCGGGCGACACGTCGCCATGCACCGGATGGTGCCAGCGCGCCAGGGCTTCGACGCCGGTAAATGCAGCCGCGCCGTAGTTGAACTTGGGTTGATAGACCAGCCGGAACTCACCCCGCGACAGCGCTCCGGAAACTTCCCCCATCAGCTGGTAGGCGCGGGTGTGACCGGCGTCCAGCGTGTCGTCGTGCCAGCAGAATTTTTGCCCGCGGGCGGCGGCTTCCTGCATCGCGGATGTCGCCTTGCGCAAAGCGTCGACGCCGTCGTGCTCGGTGAGGCTGAACTCCACCAGGCCTGCCACGACGTCGAGTTCGACCGCGACACCCCGGCTGTTGAAAGGGCGCTCCAGCCGCTCGATGGTGGCGCGGCAGAAGGCTTCGCGCTCTGCACGGTCGTTGCCGCGCATCTTCACGCAGAACCGGGTTTCACCGACGTGGTACAGCGGCCAGCCGGTGCCGACAATTTCGCGCAGGCGGGCTGCAACGTCACGCAAGGTGGCCTCCAGCGGTTCGCTGCCGACGGCGCGTGCCGTCTCCTGCAGCCTCTGGTGGTCGATCACGTCGATCAGCAGCATCCCGTGGGTCGATCCGGGGTCGACCAGCATGCGCGCCTCGATGTCCTCCGACATCCGCGTGCGGTTCGGCAGGCGGGTGACTTCATTCACCCGACCGGTCTTGCGATGCTGTTCGATCTGGCCCATGACCAGTTCGGCAAGGGTGGACAGTTGCGCCTGTTCCCGTTCGTCGAAGGACTCGCGCGGCTCGTGGTCGATGACACACAGCGTGCCGAGGGCTTCGCCCGACGCCAGGATAAGCGGCGCGCCGGCATAGAAACGGATGTGGGGAAAGCCTGTCACCAGGGGGTTGCCTGCGAACCGCGGGTCGCGGGTGGTGTTCAGGACCACCATCACGCCGGACTGCCCGATGGCATGGCTGCAGAACGAAAACTCGCGTTCGGTCTGTTGGGTGTCCAGGCCGTGCCGCGACTTGAACCACTGGCGGTCGGAATCGACCAGCGAGATCAGCGCGATCGGGGCCTTGAACATCAGGCTGGCCAGCCTGGTGATCTGGTCGAACGATTCGGTCGGCTGGCTGTCGAGCAGCTGCAGGCCGCGCAATGCCTGGATGCGCGCCGGTTCGGCGGTGCACTCCGGCACGGCCGCCGGTCCGGGGAATGTCTTGGGGAGGGTCATGTCGGCAGGGGCAGGAGCAGGGTCCGCAGGTCGGGTCGGCCGGTCAGAAGCTCGCCCAGTCGTCATCGCCCACTGTCGCAGCGACCGGTGCGGGCTTGGCCGGCGCAGCCGGCAATGCCGGCGCCTTGCGCGCGACAGGCCGGGCCGCGGCACGGGGCGCCGGGAAACGTGCCGGAGCCGATGTCGTTGCTGCAATTGCCGCATGTGCATGTGCCGCCGATGCATTCGCATATGCGGGTGCATGCGAATGCGCAGTGCCCGGCAGGCGGAACACCGCCACCGACGCCACCAGTTGTTCGGCCTGCTGGCTGAGGCCCGACGATGCGGCCGCACTCTGTTCGACCAGCGCGGCGTTCTGCTGGGTGGTCTGGTCCATCTGCACCACTGCCTCGCCCACCTGTTCGATGCCGGCGCTCTGTTCGCGTGTGGCCACGCTGATCTCTTCGACGATGGCCGCCACCCGGGCGATGGACGCCACCACTTCACGCATCGAGGTGCCTGCGCGGGCCGCCTGGCGCGAGCCTTCCGTCACGCTGGTTTCGCTGGCGGCGACCAGATCCTTGATCTGCTTGGCCGCATCGGCGCTGCGTTTGGCCAGGCTGCGCACCTCGCTCGCCACGACGGCGAAACCGCGACCCTGTTCGCCGGCGCGTGCAGCCTCGACGGCCGCGTTGAGCGCGAGGATGTTGGTCTGGAAGGCGATCGAATCGATGACGCCGATGATCTCCCCGATGCTGCGCGAGGAGGCGTCGATGGTTTTCATGGTGCCGACCATGGCTTCGACATCCTCGGCACTGCGGCGGGCGATGCCGGCAGCGCTGTCGGCCTGCTCGTTGGCGCGCTGGGCGTTGTCCGCATTGGTGCGCACGGTGGAGCTCAGCTCTTCCATCGACGCAGCGGTTTCTTCCAGCGCCGATGCCTGCTGTTCGGTGCGGGCCGACAGGTCGTGGTTGCCCTGGGCGATTTCCGAGCTGGCGCTGGACACGCCTTCGGCATTGGAACGAACGTCCGCCACCACGGATTCGAGCGACGCCCGCATGGCCGACAGGGCCCGCATCAGTTGCGCCGGTTCGTCGTTCCCGTCGGCTTCGATCTTCATGGTCAGGTCGCCGGCCGAAACGCCCTCGGCGATGGAAACCGCCCGGTGGATGGGCCGGGTCACCAGCCGGGTGATCCAGGTGGCGAGCGCCGCCGCCATGGCGATGACGATCAGCAGCAGGCCGCCCAGGGTGAATTGCGCGCGGGAAAAAGCTGCGCGGGAAGCGGCCTCGGCCTTGTCGCCACCGGCCCGGTTGAAAGCCGCGAGTTCTCCGAGTGTGCCGGCCATGGTGTCAAAAGCGGCTTCTGATTCGCCGAGGAACAGCCGGGAGATTTCTTCCCGGCTGGCGGCGGGCAGGGCAAGCAGGCGTTGCTGAATCTGCTGGTAGCTGGAGCGTTGGGTCTTGTAGAGCTGCAGCAGGCGGGTTTCTTCTCCTGGCGTTGCCAGCGGTTCGTACCTGGCTTCGCTCTCGATCAGAGCCTCCATGCGTTTGCTCAGCTCGGCCCTGTATTTGTCACCTGAGGTCTGCGCTTCGGAAAGGAACAGCTCGCTTTCGGTTCGCCTGATGCGGTTCGCCGCGACGCGCACCTCGCCCACTGCCTGGACGCTGGGCAGCCAGTTGGTCCCCAGGTCGGCCGCCGCACTCTGGATAGACAGCATCTGCCACCACCCCGCGAATGCCAGGAGAATGGTCAGAACGGTGATGAGGCCGAAGGCCAGGCCGAGCTTGGTGCCGATGCGAAGTTGGTTGGTTTTCATGATTCGATTCAAAGCAGTGCAGGCATTACGCGGCAAACCTCCTTACCGGATGCTGATCGCGGGCGATATTTGCGCTATCGCATCGATTGATTGTTTTGGGGCGCGCCGTGCGTCGTTTCCGACAGCGGCTGCCGGGGCGGGTGGCTCGAACGCTTCCTGACCGGCCGTCGCCGTGGGCTTCCGCTAAAGTCGTGTGACAAGCACACGACCAGCCGCAAGCATGACCGCACGATTCAATTCCCTTCTTCCGGCTGCCCGGCTTTCCGACCGGGTGGCCGAGGCACTGGAAGCCGGGATCCGCGCGGGCAGGCTTGAAGCCGGGCACAAACTCCCGACCGAGGCGGCGCTGGCCGAGCAGTTCGGTGTCAGTCGCACGTCGGTACGTGAAGCAGTGTCCCGACTCAAGTCGATGGGCCTGGTCGATTCGCGCCAGGGCAGCGGTCTGTATGTACTGGAAGCCGGCATGGCGCCGCTGCATTTCGACACCCGGCATGCGGGGTCGCAGGCAGCCGTCGTTCAGATGGTCGAGGTGCGGCGCGCGCTGGAGGCGGAGGTGGCGGGACTGGCGGCCGAGCGGCGGAGCGCGGCCGACATGGCGCGTATCCGTACCGCGATCGAGGCACTGGCAGGCGCGGTCGCGGCGGGGGCGGACGGTGTCGCGGAAGATCTTGCCTTCCACCGCAGCATCGCGGACGCGGCCCACAACCCTTTTCTCATCGACACTCTGAATTACCTGCGGCAATACCTCAAGGGCGCCACCCGGGTGACACGCGCGAACGAAGCGCGGCGGTTGGACTTTGCAGCCGAAGTTGCCGCTGAACACCGGGATATCGTGGTAGCCATCGACTCCGGCGATCCGGCCGCGGCCAGGCATGCCGCGGCCTGCCACATGAACAACGCGATTCGCCGTATCAGGGCTGCAGACCCTGCTTTCTGGCAGCAGGAAGGCGAGGCGCTGGCCCAACCGCTGACCGATGGTCTGCGGAAACCGTAGTCCGCATCGGGTAATCACCCGTGCGGCGAACGATCAAATTCGTATGACAACCTGATAAATTACCTGGCATCGACTTGTCAACAACGAGAATTTCCGCATGACTTCCAAGAACGTCGGTGTGATCGGCCTGGGCGCGATGGGGCTCGGCATCGCCAGCACATTGCGCAACCGCGGCTTCAACGTCCATGTGTGCGATGTGCGGCCCGGCGCGGCAGAAGCCTTCGCCTCGCGAGGCGGCGTTGCCATGGCTTCACCGGCCGAACTGGCCGCGGCCTGCCCGGTGCTGGTGTCGGTCGTGGTCAACGCCGCCCAGACCGAGACGGTGCTGTTCGGCGACCGTGGCGCTGCGGCAGCCATGCCGCCCGGCAGCGTCTTCGTGATGTGTTCCACCGTCGATCCCAATTGGTCGATGGCGCTGGAAGCACGGCTGGCCGACCTTGGCGTGCTGTACGTGGATGGCCCGATTTCCGGTGGCGCGGCCAAGGCAGCTGCCGGCGCCATGACCATGATGACGGCCGCCACGCCCGCCGCCTATGCCGCTGCCGACCCGGTGCTGGACGCGATGGCCGGCAAGGTCTACCGGCTGGCGGACAAGGCCGGCGCGGGCAGCAAGGTGAAGATCATCAACCAGCTGCTGGCCGGCGTTCACATCGCCGCTGCAGCCGAAGCCATGGCCCTGGGGCTTCGTGAAGGCGTGGCACCGGACGCGCTGTACGAGGTCATCACCCACAGCGCAGGCAACAGCTGGATGTTCGAGAACCGTATGGCCCATGTGCTGGCCGGCGACTACACGCCGCTGTCGGCGGTGGACATCTTCGTGAAGGACCTGGGCCTGGTGCTGGACACGGCGCGGGCCAGCAAGTTTCCGCTGCCGCTGGCATCGACCGCCCACCAGATGTTCATGCAGGCATCGACCGCCGGTTTCGCGCGCGAGGACGACAGCGCGGTGATCAAGATTTTCCCGGGCATCACGCTGCCCGAAGGCCAGCAGAAGGACTGAGGACACATGGGCAAGATCAAGCTCGGCTGCATTGCCGACGACTTCACCGGCGCCACCGACCTGGCCAACAACCTGGTGCGCGCCGGCATGCGGGTGGTGCAGACCATCGGCGTGCCCGGAACTTCGCTGGCGGCCGATGTCGATGCCGTGGTGGTGGCGCTGAAGTCGCGCACTGTCGCACCGGCCGATGCCATCGCGCAGTCGCTGGCGGCTCTGCAATGGCTGCAGGCCCAGGGTGCGGAACAGATCTACTTCAAGTATTGCTCCACCTTCGACAGCACCGCGGCCGGCAACATCGGCCCGGTGACCGAAGCGCTGATGGATGCGCTGGGCTGCGACTTCACCATCGCCACGCCGGCCTTTCCGGACAACAAACGCACCGTTTTCAAGGGCTACCTTTTCGTCGGCGACCTGCTGCTGAACGAGAGCGGCATGCAGAACCATCCGCTCACGCCGATGACCGACGCCAACCTGGTGCGTGTGCTGCAGAGCCAGGCGACCCGCAGGGTCGGGCTGATCGACCACACGGTGGTGGCGCGCGGATCCGATGCGGTGCGGCAGCGCATTGCCGAACTGCGCGCGGACGGGGTGGCGATGGCGGTGGTCGATTCGGTCACCAACGACGACCTGCTGCGGCTGGGTCCGGCCCTGAAGGGCATGCCGCTGGTGACGGCCGGGTCTGGCGTGGCCATCGGCCTGCCGGCCAACTTCGGCATCGAGCCCTCGTCGCAGGCCAGTGTGCTGCCGTCCGCCGGCGGGCGGCAGGCGGTGGTTTCGGGCAGCTGTTCCCTCGCCACCAATCGACAGGTGGCGCATTTCATCTCGACCGGTCTTCCGGCCATGGCTGTCGACCCGCTGCGCATTGCTTGCGGCGCAGACGTCACCGCCGAAGTGCTGGCCTGGGCCGCGCCGCTGCTGGCCGCCGGCCCGGTGCTGGTGTATTCGACCGCGGAGACCGGCGCGGTCAAAGCGGTGCAAGGCCGGCTGGGAGTGGAAGAGGCTGGAGCCCTGGTCGAACGCACCATCGCCGCCGTCGCCCGCGGGCTGGTGGAGCTGGGTGTCCGGCAGTTGGTGGTGGCCGGCGGTGAAACCTCCGGCGCCTGCGTGCAGGCGCTGGGGGTGAACCAGATGCAGATCGGTCCGCAGATCGACCCGGGTGTGCCCTGGTGCCATGCACGGGCCGATGCGGCCGGCGGTGCGGGTGTGCATGTCACCCTCAAGTCGGGCAACTTCGGCACCGACGATTTCTTCACCAAGGCCTTCCAGGTGCTGGCATGACGTCCGTGACGGCGATGACCGAAACCCAGGCACGCGACGAGATCTGCCGCATCGGACGCAGCCTGTTCGAACGCGGTTATGTGCACGCCACGGCCGGCAATATCAGCGTACGGATGGAGGAAGGTTTCCTGATCACGCCGACCGACGCCTGCCTGGGATTCCTCGACCCGGCACGGCTGGCCCGGCTCGACAGCGCCGGCCAGCAGATTTCCGGCGACCGCGGCAGCAAGACCATCGCGCTGCACACCCGGATCTACGCGGCGGCCCGACGTTACGACGCGGCCACCGCCTGCGTGATCCATACGCACAGCACGCACTGCGTGGCGCTCACCCTGAGGCCCGATGTCGGAACTGAACTGCTGCCCGCGCTGACGCCGTATTTCGTGATGAAGGTCGGCCGCGTGCCGGTCGTCGACTATCACCGGCCGGGGGCCGCCGAGGCCGCCGAGGCGGTCGCTGCCGCCATCGGCAGTTACGGCGACGCGGCCACGCCCATTCGCGCAGTGATGCTGTCGCGCCTCGGACCGAACGTCTGGCACGAAACCCCTTCCGCTGCCATGTCGGTGCTGGAGGAACTGGAAGAAACCGCGCGGCTGCACATGTTGTCCGTCGCCGGCACCCGGCCGCTGGACGAAGACCGGATAGAAGAACTGCGTCGCAGCTTCGGCGCTCGTTGGTAAACCCTTTTTTATAGAAACGACCATGCCCCGTTTTGCCGCCAACCTCTCGATGCTCTATCCGGAGCTCGACTTTCTGGACCGTTTCGATGCCGCCGCGAAGGACGGTTTCACCGCGGTCGAATACTTGTTCCCCTACGCGGTGCCGGCTGCCGAACTTGCCGCGCGCCTGAAAGCCAATGGCTTGCAGCAGGTGCTGTTCAACGCGCCGCCCGGCAACTGGGAAAGCGGCGAACGCGGCCTGGCCTGCCTGCCGGGGCGGCAGGAAGAATTCAGGGCCGGCATCGCGAAGGCCATGGAATACGCAGCGGTTCTCGGCTGCCCGCGCGTCCATGTCATGGCCGGCTTGGTGCCTGCCGGCCTTGCTGCCGACGTGGCCCGCAGCACCTATGTTGATAACCTGCGCTGGGCCGCCGCCGAGGCAGCGAAGTCCGGCAAGGACCTGTTGATCGAACCGATCAACGGCCGCGACATGCCGGGTTTCTTCCTCAACCGGCAGGACCAGGCCCACCAGATCGTCGAAGACGTCGGCGCGGCAAACCTCAAGGTCCAGTTCGACCTGTACCACTGCCAGATCGTCGAGGGCGATGTCGCCATGAAGCTGCGCAGATACCTGCCGACAGGCCGTGTCGGCCATCTTCAGATCGCCGGCGTACCGATGCGCCACGAACCCGATATGGGCGAACTCGACTACACCTACCTCTTCAAGGTGATCGACGAAGTATCGGCCGAATGCGGCTGGGATGGCTGGGTGGGTTGCGAATACCGCCCTGCGCGTGGAGCGGTCGCCAACGGCACTTCCGACGGTCTCGGCTGGATGCGCTGAGCCGGATTCAGAAAGCCAGGCGGACCGACTGGATCAGCAGGCCGGCCAGCGAAGGACGGCGCATCGACTGGTCCAGAAGGTTGGACAGACCCGCCGCTGCAACCGGCAGCGCCATGGCGGCGACAGCCAGGAAGTCTGCGGTTTGGCGGGATTGGAGAGCGGCTTTCATGAATTGAATAGTCCCCCGCCCGGCCGGTGCGCCGTGGCGGGCACCACCCCATCCGTTTGCAGGCCCATCGGCCCGCCAGCCTCGGGCCCGGGCCTACCCCAGCGTCAGTCATTTGGGCCGTCCGGCCGCGATTTGGACTACAGCGCGTAGTCGATCCGGCCGCGTCGATGATGCATATTTACGGCTCGGCGTGACAAACAGGCACTGAAAGGGAGATGCATTGAATCGGTCGAGAGTCATCACGCAGGCGGTCTTCCTGGCTTTTCTGGGGGCCATCGTGCCGCTGGCGTTGATGGGTTTCCTGTCGTGGGAACGCGCCTTGTCCAAGGAGCAGGCGCTTCTGGCCGCCTACGCCACCCGCAGCCTGCAGAACACACGGGTCACACTCCAACTGGGAGCCGAGGCGCTGAAGAAGATGGAAGCCTGGACCGGCAGGCCCTGTTCGCCGGAGCACCTGGAGCAGATGCGGCGGCTGACCTTCAATTCACACACGGTCGAGGAGATCGGTTACTTCGAAGACGGTTTCCTGCGCTGTACGTCCTGGGGCAGCACCGTCGTCCAGGTGCCCAAGCTGCCTGGCGACTTCACCACCGACGACGGCATCCAGGTCACGCTGCGCATGCAGCCGCTGGTCACCCACGGCGATGCGGTGACCGCCCTGCTGCGCGGAAACTACAACGTGCTGATCAATGCCAACCGCCTGGCCGACGTGATCGTGGACGAGGACGTCCGCATCGCCGTTCTGCACGGTTCCCGAGTGGTGAGTGAACTGCGGGCACCCGAACGCAGCGCGGTGGGCCGGGTGGCCGCCACCGCCGGCACCGGCATCGACCGGCATTTCCTGTTCGCCGTGGCGCAGGCGGACGGCTGGACGGCGGTGGCGCTGCGCGACCGCAGCAAGCTGGGCACCAGTTTGCTGAAGGAACTCGTATGGCTGCTGCCGATCGGCATGTTCGTCGGCGGTTTTATCGTCTTCCTGGTGGTGCGCCTGTCGCGCAAACGCCTGTCGCCGCTGGCGGAACTGGCCATCGCGGTGGAGCGGCGCGAGTTCGTGGTCTTCTACCAGCCGATCGTGGAACTGAAGACCGGCGCGTGCATCGGCGCCGAGGCCCTGGTGCGCTGGCGAAGGCCCGACGGCTCGATGGTGCGGCCCGACCTCTTCATTCCCCTGGCCGAAGAGAGCGGCCTCATCTGCCCGATCACCGACCAGGTGATGGAAGCCGTGGTGCGCGACCTCGGCCCCTTCCTGCTGCAACACCGGGCATTGCACGTGGCCATCAACCTGGCCGCCGCCGACATCAAGAGCGGACGCTTTCTGCCGGTGCTGGAACAGACGCTGGAGGGCAGCGAGATCCGGCGCGACCAGATCTGGCTGGAGGCGACGGAGCGCGGCTTCATGGAAATCGACGCGGCCCGCGCCACTCTGGAAAAAGCCCGGGCGCTGGGTTACGCCATTGCCATCGACGACTTCGGCACCGGCTTCTCGAGCCTGCAATACCTGCAGAGCCTGCCGACCGACACCCTGAAGATCGATAAGGCCTTCGTCGACGCCATCGGCACCATTTCAGCGCCCAGTTCGGTGATCGATCACATCGTCGGCATGGCCAAGACGCTGGGGCTTTCCATCGTGGCCGAAGGCGTGGAAACCGAGGGGCAGGCAGCCTGGCTGCGAGAGCGCGACGTCGAATGGGCGCAGGGCTGGCTTTACAGCAAGGCCTTGCCCGCCGGCGAATTCATGGCCTTCGTGCAGAAATCGGTGCGCTGACATGCCGAACCTGGATTTCCGGGTCGATCGCCAGGCCCGGGAGCCGGTGACCGAACAGATCACCCAGGCCCTGCGCGCCGCCATCGCGGCCGGTCAACTGGCGCCTGGCGCACGGCTGCCCTCGTGGCGCGACCTGGCATCGCAGCTGGGCGTGGCGCGCGGCACGGTGCAGGCGGCCTACGAATCCCTCGTCGATGCCCAGCTGGTGGTGTCGTCGGGCGCGGCCGGCACCCACGTGGCGCGGCAGATTCCGGTTGCGCCCGGTGGCGGCCGGCCGGTCGCAAGCCTGCGTGACCCGATCGCGGACTATCCGCGTGCGCCCGGTGTGTTCCAGATGGGCGTGCCGGCACAGGATGGGTTTCCGGCCAAGGTCTGGTCGCGCATCTACACCCGGGCGGCACGCGAATCCACGGGTGCCGGTCTGTTCTATCCCGATCCCCGTGGCGAACCGGCGCTGCGGTCGGCCATAGCGGCCTATGTGGCGGTGGCGCGCGGCATCGCCTGCAGCCCGGCGCAGGTGTTCGTCACCGGCGGACAGGCGGCGGGTGTGGGCCTGGCAGTGCTGGCACTGGGCCTGAAAGGCCGGGCCTGGTTCGAAGACCCCGGTTATCCGCCGACCCGGCAGTTGCTGGCCGGACTCGGTCTTGCGTGTGTGCCGGTGCCGGTCGATTCGTCGGGGCTCGATGTCGCGGCCGGAGAAATGCTGGCAGCCGATGCGGCGCTGGCCGTGGTCACGCCGGGCGCCCAGGCACCGCTGGGCGTGGTGATGTCGCCGGCGCGCCGGCTGGCGCTGGGCAAATGGGCCGCACGGACCGGCGCCTGGCTGCTGGAAGACGACTACCTGGGTGAACTGCAGCTGCAGGGCAGGGCGATGCCGTCCCTGGCGGCGAGCGGTGGAGGTGATCGGGTGCTGCATATCGGCACTTTCAGCAAGACCATCAGCCCGACGCTGCGCCTGGGTTTCGTGGTGGTCCCTGCGGCCCAGGTTGCGCACTTCGACGAAGCGTCGGTGCTGGGCGGTTCGGCGCCGACGCCGTCGGTCCAGTGGGCGGCCGCCGAGTTCCTGGAAGACGGCCACCTGCTGCGCCATCTGCGCCGCATGAAACGCCTGTACCTGCAGCGGCGCGACGCGCTGGTCGCCTGCCTGCAGGCAACGGGTATCACCCATCGGCCGAGTGCGCTGGCAGTCTTGATGCAGTTGCCACAGGGCGTGTCGGATGTGGAACTGACCCGCCGTTGCCGGCAGCACGGCCTGGCCCCGGTGCCGCTGTCGCCCTGGTACGCGACACCGGCCGCAGCACGGCAGGGTTTACTGCTGGGCGTGACCAACCTGCTGCCGCAAGAGGCGGCCTTGCACTGGTCGCGCCTGAAGGCGCTGATCGATCAGGCTGCGGGCTGAACCCGTGCGCCTTCGGGTTCGAGCCGGAGGCTGACACCCAGTCGGTTGAAGCCGTTCATCAGGCTGACTGCCATGGTCAGGTCCACCACTTCACGCTCGTTGAACACGGTCGACACGGCGGCGAAGTCGGCATCCGGAACTCCGCTGCGGGCCACGTCGGTGACGGATTCTGCCCAGGCCAGCGCCGCTCTTTCCCGGTCGTCGAACAGCGGCCCGGCCTCGCGCCACACCGGCAGCAACACCAGCTTGTCGATGTCCAGGCCCTGCTTCATCAGGTCACGCGAATGTTTGTCGATGCAGTAGGCGCAGCCGTTGATCTGCGACACCCGCAGATAGACCAGGTCCACCAGCGGCAGCGGCAGACTGCACTGGCTCAGATAGGCGCCGGTGGCGTAGAAACCCTTGGCGGCATTGGGAGCGGCGCGGGTGTGGTCGATGCGTTGGGTCATGGCATGTGTTCCTTCGTTAGACGAGCGAACTTTAGGTAACCGATGCAGCGGCAGCCAGAGGCAAGAATTGCCGGAACGACTGGACCATCGGGTCGAGCGGAGTTGTGCGGCTTGTCAATGCTCCTTCGGTCGGATGCCAGGCCGGCTGCCCGCTGTCAGCATGTGGATTTCGGGCGCCCGGCCCGTATTTCCCGCATCTTTCGCCTTCAAAGGAATGATTCATGAGCAACCCGACCGACAGCAAGACAGCTGAACTCCACGCCCGCCGCAAGGCCCCGCTGGGCACGCCCAGCGACCTGGCAGAAGGTGCGTGCAAGGACATTTCGGCCGCGCTGAACGGCGTGCTGGCCGACGTCTTCGCCATCTACCTCAAGACCAAGAACTTCCACTGGCACATGAGCGGTCCGCATTTCCGCGACTACCACCTGCTGCTGGACGAGCAGGGCGACCAGCTGTTCGCGATGACCGACCCGATCGCCGAACGTATCCGCAAGGTGGGCGGCACCACGCTGCGCTCGGTCGGCCACATCGCCCGCGTGCAGCGCATCAGCGACAACGACGCCGAATACGTGGACCCGCTGGACATGCTCGCCGAACTGCGCGAAGACAACAAGACGCTGGCCGCCCGCCTGCGCGAAGCCCACGACGTGACCGACGAACACCGCGACATCGCGTCGTCGAGCCTGCTCGAGAACTGGATCGACGAGACCGAACGCCGCACCTGGTTCCTGTTCGAATCCGGCCGCAACGCCGGCTGACCGGAGACGCCGTGGCCAAGAACACCGGACCGGTTCATCTGCGTGTGCTGGGCTGTGCCCATTCGCCCGCTGCCTTCGAGCTGCGCGACTTCCTGAGCCGCAGCGTGGTTTGCTACGACTGGGTCGAACTGGACGAACGGAGCGTTATGGATGTGCCCGGCATCCACGGCCTGGATGACCCGCAACTGCCGGTGTGCGAGTTTCCGGACGGTTCGCGGCTGCTGTCGGCCACCATAGAAGACGTGGCCCGGCGGTTGGGCTGGATCGAGCAGCCGCGCTTGAAGATCTACGACGTTTCCATCTACGGCGCCGGCCCGGCCGGTCTCAGCGCAGCGGTGTACGCCGCGTCCGAAGGCCTGAGCACCGTGCTGGTCGAACGGCAGGCCATCGGCGGACAGGCCGGCAGTTCGTCGTTGATCGAGAACTACCTGGGTTTTCCGCAGGGGATCAGCGGGCGTGACCTGGCCGAACGGGCGCGCCAGCAGGCAGTGCGTTTCGGTGCCGAGATCCTGCGGTTGCGCGAAGGTGTGCACGCCCTTTTCATCGATGGCGGCATCCATGTGGACCTGGCCGACGGCACCAAGCTGGCCGCTCGCAGCAACATCTGCGCGACCGGCATCGAGTGGCGGCGGCTGGGGCTGCCGGACGAGGCGCGTTTTCTGGGCGCCGGACTGTTTTACGGCGCAGGCGCCAGCGAAGCGCCGATGTGCGGCGGCGAGACCGTCTACGTCGTGGGCGGCGGCAATTCTGCCGGACAGGCCGCGATGTACCTGGCGGCGTTCGCCGAGCATGTCGTGATGCTCGTGCGCGGCGACCGGCTGGCCGACACCCTGTCGGACTACCTGGTGCGCAAGATCGACGCGGCCACCAACATCCGGGTGGTGACGCATTGCGAACTGATCGGCCTGCATGGGGACCGGTCGCTGGAAGGCATCACCGTACGCGACCGCAATACCGGCGAGCAGACCGAACTGGCGACCGGTCATGTGTTCGTCTGCATCGGCGGCCAGCCCAATAGCGACTGGGCACGGGACACCAGCATCGTGCGCGACGCCGCCGGTTACCTGATCACCGGCCAGGATCTTCTGGTGCCGGGCATCAAGGAAACGAAATACCGCGACTGGCCGCTGAAGCGTCCGCCTTTTCCGCTGGAAACCAGCGTTCCGGGCTCGTTTGCGGTGGGTGACGTGCGGCATGGGTCCATCAAACGGGTGGCTTCCGCAGTCGGCGAAGGTGCGATGGCGGTGGCCTTCGTGCACCAGCACCTGGCCAGCCTCTGACCCGTAACATCTCAAGAAGGAGTTGATCCATGCGCCATGTCTGCAGCCATACCGACACCATCCACCAGGTGGTGCCCAGCGCCCTGGGTTGCGAGGAATGCCTGAAGATCGGCAGCCAATGGGTGCATCTGCGCCTGTGCCGCAGCTGCGGCCATGTGGGCTGTTGCGACGATTCGCCGCACCGCCACGCGCGCGCCCATTTCCAGGCCACGCAGCATCCCATCATCGAAGGCTACGACCCGCCGGAAGGCTGGGGCTGGTGTTTCGTGGACGATGTCGAGGTCGACCTGCCCGACGCGCCGACGCCGCACAACGGACCGATGCCGCGCTATTACTGAGGGCGCGGCTCCGTCGGTTCAGCGGATGCAGGCGGCGGAAGCCGATGCCTGAAGGGCCAGCATCTGGTCACCTATGGCATCTGCTGCACGCCGCGCGAGCCGTTGCGCGCCTGAGGCCAGTGCGTCGATGCCCGCGTCGGCCTTTTCCGAACCCGCCCAGCTGCAGCTGAGTGCGGCGTCGCGGTCCACCCGCCGCAACGTCCAGCTCATGGCGGCATCGACACGCCGGTCTTCGACCGCATCGAACTGCCGCACCTGCACCGCGATGCGCCAAACCGGCTGGCTGGCCTGACGACCGCCCCGGGTGACGTCGATCGCACCGGTGCGGGCGGCGACACCTGCGGCCAGTGCATCGCGCAGTTCGTTCTCGAACGATGACGCCCAGCGATGCTGTTCCAGCACACGCACTTCCGCACCGGGCGCGTCCTTGCGGACCACCATCTGCGGCCGTGCGAGGCGCTCGGGCATGGCGACGGGTGCCATCTCGATGAACAGCGGCGTGGATGGTGCGGGCGACGGCGCGGCCGTTGCGGTTTCAGCCGTTGCGGCGAGGGTGTAGTAGCGGTCCTTGGGGCCCGCGCAGCCGGCCGCCAGTGCGGCTGCGGACAACACGGCCAGGGCTTTGGTCAGCGATGAGAAATTCATTTCTTGTCGTCCGGTTTGCCGCGCAGCAGCGATTCGGGATGGCGTTCGAGGTAGTCGGTCAGGGTGCGGACCGACGCGGCGGTGCGGTTCAGCTGCTGAAGCGTCTCGCGCATGTCCTGCTGCAGGGGCGAATCCTGCGCCAGGGTGCGGCCGGCGTTGTCGATGGTCTTGCGGGCGTCCTTCACCGCGGCGGTGACTTCGGGTGCCACGTCCCTGTTGAGGGTGGCGGTCAGCTGCTCGGCATTGGCCAGGGTCTTGTCCAGCCTGGCCAGCGTGGTGCGGATGTCCTGCCCGATCTCGTCGAACGGCACCTTGTTGACCTTGGTGACGATCTCCTGCACCTGCGACTGCAGCTGGTCGAAGCTGCCAGGCATGGTGGGCATCTCGAACGGTTCCTTGCTGACATCCACGGTGACCGGCGGCGCCTTGGGGAAGAAGTCGATGGCCACGTACAACTGGCCCGTGAGCAGGTTGCCCGAGCGCAGCTGGGCGCGCATGCCTTTGGAGATCATGCGGCGCAGCTGGGTTTCCTGTTCCAGCCGGGATTCGGGCTCGTTCTGATCCTTGGGCCCGCGCACCCGGTTCGGATATATCTGCACGAGAACCGGCATGCGCAGCTGCTGCCCGACCTTGTCCCACTCGACACCGATGGACCGGACCTCGCCGATGTTCACGCCACGGAAGTCGACCGTCGCGCCGGGCGACAGGCCGCGGACCGACTGGTTGAAGTACAGCATCAGCAGGTGCGCCGGGCCGTCCGGCGGTTTGAGCGCCGTGGTCTCGTCCTCGGCCAGGGTGAAGGTGGTGTTTTCCGTGGCCTCTGCGCCATTGCGGTCGTCCGGCGCGCGAAAGGCGATACCGCCCAGCAGGATGGACGCCACCGACTGGGTGCGCAGGGTGACACCGCCAGCGCCCAGTTGCATGTCGATGCCGCTGGCGTGCCAGAACCTGGTGTTGGCGCCGACGAAACTGTCATAGGGTTTGTTGACGAAGATGCGCAGGCTGACCCCCTTGCCGTCCTTGTCGAGATCGAAGGCCGCGACCTGGCCGACCTTGATGCGGCGGTAATAGACCGGCGATCCCACATCCAGCGAACCCACGTCGGCCGCATGCAGCAGGAACTGTTTTCCCGACGCGTCGCGAGTGACGATAGGGGGCGTTTCGAGCCCGGTGAAGCTGCTGCCGGTCTCTTCGTCGACACCCGCGTCGGCGCCGATGTAGGCACCCGAGAGCAGGGTGTTCAGGCCCGAGATTCCGCTGGTGTCGAGCCGCGGCCTCACCACCCAGAAACGTGTGTCTTTCGCGGTGAATCCGTCGGCGTCCTTGCTGAGTTGGAGCACCACGCGCACATGCGAACGGTCCTTGGCCAGGCGCAGGCTCTGCACCACGCCGATCTGCACGTCCTTGTACTTCACGGCGGTCTTGCCGGCCTCGAGGCCTTCGGCCGTCTTGAAGCTGACCTCGACTTCCGGGCCACGATCGACCAGCACCTTCGCCACCAGCGTGATGCCGACCAGCGCGGCGATTACCGGAATCAGCCAGATCAGCGAAGGCAGCCAGTTGCGGCGGCGCTTGACCTGCGGCGCGGCCAGTGGAGGGTTGGAATCGTCACCGTTCATGCGGAACCTGTTTCAGGGAATGTCTTGTGAGAGGTCGATGGTTCGGCCGCGGCGCGGTCGTCCCAGCTGAGCTTGGGGTCGAAGCTGAGCGATGCGAGCATGGTCAGCACCACCACCGAGGCGAAGGCGGCAATGCCCAGGCCCGCGGTGATCTGCGCGAAACCCTTGATCTGCACCAGGCCGGTCAGCAGCGCGACCACGAACACATCGAGCATCGACCAGCGGCCGATGACCTCGATGATGTGATAGAGGCGCGCCCTGTCGCCACGCCGCCAGTCGCTGCGACGCTGGGCCGTCACCAGCAGGATGAAAAGCGCCGCCAGCTTGAACAAAGGCACCAGGAAACTGGCCACGAAGATGATGGCGGCGATGCCGTACGAGCCGCTGATCCAGAAATAGATGATGCCGCTGAGGATGGTGTCGCTCTGCACGCCGAATAGCGAGCGGGTGATCATCACCGGCAGCAGGTTGGCCGGCAGGTACATCACGCATGCGGCGATCAGCAGCGCCCAGGTGCGGTTGAAGCTGTCGGGTTTGCGGGCACGCAGCACGGTCCCGCAACGTTCGCAGGACTGGCCTTCGGCTGCATCGCGCCACACGGTGCCGCAGTGGCGGCACGGTGAAAGCCCGGCGGAGCAGGCGGTGGTCACCGGGAGATGTTCGTTCACGGCGCGTTCCTGGCGCGTTGCGCCATGGTCCAGAAACCGCGCGGATCGAACGAAAGCACGGCCGTCAGCAGCACCGTCAGCGCGGCGAAGGCCCACAGGGCCGGTCCGGGGATGACCTTGGCCATGCCGGACAGCTTGACCAGCGCAACCAGTACGCCGAGCAAAAATACCTCGATCATTCCCCAGGGTCGCAGCACCTGGATGCTGTTGACCAGGAAGGCAAAACCGGCGGCGCGCCGCGCATGCCGTGGATGCTGGAGCGGCACCAGCAGCCAGACCAGGATCAGCAGTTGCAGCAGAGGGAACAGGATGGTGGTGGCCAGCACCAGCAGCGCCACCAGCGAGCGGCCCTCTGCGGCCAGGGTCATCACCGCGCCGGCCAGCGTGGTCTGGCTGCGCAGGCCGCGCAGTTCGATCTCGACGATGGGAAACAGGTTGGCGACGGCAAACATGAAAAGACTGGCGATGGCCAGCGGCAGCACGTGCTGCTGCTGGCTGCGGGTGTCGCGCTCCAGTTCGGCCCCGCAACGCGGGCAGTTCGATACCTCGCGGCGCTGGAGCGGCCGGCGCTCGCAGACGGCATCGCAGCTTTCACAGACGATGGCTTCGGGGACTTCGATCATGGAGGTTTGGGGCGGCCGGGGCGGGACATCACCGCGGATCATCGCCCATGCGCCGCCTCCCGGCCTGTCGGAATTCCAGCCGTTTTGCCGACAGCGGCGGGCGTCGGCAGGTCAGACCTCGGCGGTCGAATGGGCCGCCTTGGCCGCGATGTAGCGCTGGAGGTCTTCCATCCCCATTGGCTTGGCGAAGTAATAGCCCTGGCCCAGCTGCACTCCCAGCGCTCTGAGCTGGGCTTCCTGCGCGGCGGTCTCGATACCTTCGGCGATCACCTGGCTGCCGACCGCCCGGGCGATGGCGATGATCTCCGGGATCAGGCTGGAGCGGATGGTTTCGTCTTCCATCTCGAACACGAAGCTGCGGTCGATCTTCAGGTAGTCGGGGCTGACCTTCTTGACGATGCCCAGGTTCGAATACCCGGTGCCGAAGTCGTCGATGGAAATGCCGTAGCCGTCGAGTTTCAGGCGCCGGAGTTCGGGGGCCAGGTCGGGCGAGAAGTCGTATTCGGTCACTTCCAGTTCGATCTGGAAGTCGCTGCGGTCGATCTCCGACATCACCGACTGCAGGTGCGCATGGATGGTGTCGCGCCTCAGGTTGTGCGGGAAGAAGTTGAGGGCGACGGTGAACCCGGTCTGGGGTGGCAGGGCTGCGGCCAGCTCGTGCAGGGCGGCACGGCTGACGGCGGCGTCGAAGTTCCAGCTGAGATGCTGCTTGTTGAGCGAGGGGATGAACTTGTCGGGGTACAGCAGCTTGTCGCCGTCCTGCAGCCGCGCCAGCACTTCGCAACCCACCATGCGGCCTGTGGCCAGCTCCAGGATGGGCTGGTAGTGGCACACCACGTTGGCCGCCGTGCACAAGTGGCGGATTCGGTAGTCGATGGAGTGGTAACGCCGGCACTGGCGGGCAATGGCATTGCCCGAGACGAAACCGAACAGGCCGAAGAAGGCCATCGCCACGATCAGCACCCGCATCCGGGCGGCGTCGAGCGAATGCCAGCCCAGCACGCTCTGCACCGACACCGGGCTGACGCCGGGTTCGGTAGTGGTGACGATCAGGCGCAGATGGGGCCAGTCCACGCGCAACTCGGGAGGCGCACCCGAGACATATGGTTCGGTCATGTCGGCGAACCTGCCGCCGAAGACCCGGCGCCGCTGGCTGCCTCCACCGGCCCACACCGCATCGGCATATTCGGCAAAGGCTTCCTGGGTCAGGTTGTTGTCGACCAATACCTGGAACCGGCCGCGCTCGATCACCGTGGCAGTGATCGAACCTTCCAGCGAGCCGACGAAAAGATGCACCGGCGTGCGAAGGTAGTAACGGCCGTAGGCTCCGTCGATATGGTGTTTGCCGGGTGGCGACGGGGTGTCGAGCAAGCCGGCGCCGGTGCTGCAGAACAGGTCGCCCTTCGCATCGACCAGCCCGATTCCGCGTGCATATCGGTGGCGGAACATCAGGCCGCCCAGGCGGCGTAGATTTTCCGGGCTGCAATCCGGGCGGTAGCCGGCATTGAGTTCGTCCAGCAACTTTCGGGTGTCGTCCTGGACCGATTGCATGCGCGCGAGGACACGGCCGTGCCCGGCCTGGACCTGCTGCACACGCAGGCCGACCGCGGTCAGGCAGAAAACCATCACCATGGCTGCGGCCATGACATAGCCGATGACGTTTCCCGCCAGGCGGGGGTATCGGCCCAGAATTCGGGCAATGGGCATGAAACGTTCGTACCAGAAGTCGGATGCGGGGAACAGGTCTTTGCTGTGGGAGCCGGCGGTGTGATCTGGCGTATGCAGGACGCGAAGCTCGTCAGCGCCACTGCGGGTCATTTTGACTCTCGTAAAAACATGAGGGCTGGACTCTCAGGAAGCGACTGGTCACTGGTAATCCATGTGATCTCCCGCAATCATGCAACGTAATGCAACCGAATGAGCAATCCAGCGACCTTTACCTGCGAGTGACCGTACCGGCCGGCCGGTCGCTCGCCTGATCTAGCGGCCCAGGAGGCCGTTGACGCTGGAAACCAGGCTGGCCATCGAGAACGGTTTGGTCAGCACCGCCATGCCGGCTTCCAGGTGGCCATTGCCCACCGCGGCATTCTCCGCATAGCCGGTGATGAAGAGCACACGCAGACCGTGCCGCGAGATCCTGGCGGCGTCGGCCACCTGCCGTCCGTTCATGCCGCCGGGCAGGCCGACGTCGGTGATCAGCAGGTCGATGCGCGCCGCCGACTGCAGGATGGCCAGGCCGGCAGGGCCGTCTGCCGCGTCGAGCGTGCGGTAGCCGGCCTCGCGCAGCACTTCGACGATCAGGGTCCGCACCGATTCCTCGTCGTCTATCACCAGCACCGTCTCTCCGTCGCCACCGGTGTCGGGCAGCTGCGGCTCGGAAGGTTCCTCCGCCTCGTCACCGGTGTGGCGTGGCAGGTAGAGGCAGATGGTGCTGCCTTTTTCAAGCTCGGAATAGATGCGCACCTGCCCGCCCGACTGGCGCGCGAAACCGTAGACCATCGACAGGCCGAGCCCGGTGCCCTGGCCCAGCGGCTTGGTGGTGTAGAAGGGTTCGAAGGCGCGTGCGACGACCTCGGGCGGCATGCCGCTGCCGGTGTCGGTCACGCACAGGGCGACATATTGGCCGGGCGCCAGCTCGCGTTCGCGGGCGCCTCGGCTGTCCAGCCATTTGTTCGATGTCTCGATGGTGAGCCGGCCGCCCGCAGGCGACATGGCGTCGCGCGCGTTGATGCACAGGTTGAGCAAGGCGTTCTCGAGTTGCGACCGGTCGATCAGCGTCGGCCACAGGCCGCCCGACCCAACCACTTCCAGGGTGACGTCCGGTCCCACCGCACGGCGAATCAGGTCTTCCATGCCGGTCACCAGGCGGTTGACGTCGGTGGCCTTGGGGTCGAGCGTCTGGCGCCGTGCAAAGGCCAGCAGGCGCTGGGTCAGGGCGGCGGCGCGGCGACTGGCGCCCTGTGCGATGGTGATGTAACGCTCCAGGCCGCTGAAGTTGCCCAGATCCACCCGGCGCTGTAGCAGTTCGAGCGAGCCGCTGATGCCCGCCAGCAGGTTGTTGAAGTCGTGGGCGATGCCGCCGGTCAGTTGGCCGACGGCTTCCATCTTCTGCGACTGGCGCAGTTCTTCCTGGGCCGATGCCAGTTCGGCCTGCGCTTCCTTGTGGGCCGTCACGTCGCGGCCATAGGCGAACACCACATCGCCTTCGGCGCGGGTGTGCCAGGAGATCCAGCGCGGGTTGCCATCCAGGTCCCTGTAGCGGTTTTCGAAGTCCGTCAGGTCGCGCGAGGCGGCTGCGTCGTCCAGTCCGTGCCGGGCCATGTCAGCGTCTTCCGGCCAGATGAATTCGAGAAAACTGCGCCCGACCACGTCTTCCTGCCGATGGCCCAGGATGTCCGTCCAGGCCGGGTTGACCGCCTGGAAGATGCCGTCCGCGCCGATCAGCACCAGCAGGTCGCGCGAGTTCTGCCAGACCCGGTCGCGCGATGCCCGCGTGCGTTCGAAGGCATCGGCGTTCAGCAGGCTGGCGGCGATCTGGCCAGCCAGCAATTCGACAAAACTTCGGTAATCGTCGGACAGGCTGAATACCGCGCTCAGGCCCGCGACCAGGAAACCCAGCGGTCGTGGCGCGCCCTTCGGACCCAGCGGCACCAGCAGGGCGGTCGGCGACGGCCTGCCCCAGCGGTCGGGTGGCACATCGGTGCGGCAGCCAAGATCCACCGTGAACGACGTGGCGGCCGCGAGCACTTCCACCAGCGGCCAGGGTACCGGCTGGCCGGGTGTCAGGAGCGGCGGCGCCATCGCATGATCGGGGGGCAGGCCGGTGGTGCAATGCAGGCGCGCCCGGCCGCGCTCGTCGAACAGGTAGAGCAGGCTGAACGGCAGGTCGTTGACCGCTTCCGCCATGCACTGGCGCGTGGCCTGCAGCACGGCATGGCGGCTATCGGTGCCGACCAGGCCGGCGGCCAGCTTGCGCAGCGAAGCCAGGCGGCGTTCGTTGATGACCCGTTCGGTTTCTTCGGTCACCGTGCAGAACAGGCCGCCGACCTCGCCCGGCCCCAGGATCAGCGGGCTGTACGAAAAGGTGTGATAGGTCTCCTCTGGCCTGCCGGACCGCTCGATGACCAGCGGCAGGGCGCGGTCCCATGTCGACTGTCCCTGGTCGTAGACGATGCGCACCCGCTTTTCGATGTCTTCCCAGATTTCGGGCCAGACCTCTCGGGTGGGCCGAGCCATGGCGGCAGGATGTTTGATGCCCAGGGTGGGGCGGTACGCGTCGTTGTAGAAGAAGACCACGTCCGGACCCCAGCCGACCCACATCTCGAAGCGGGAAGTGAGCATCAGACGCAAGGCGACCTTCAGGGTTTCGGGCCAGCTGCCCGGGTCGCCCAGTGGCGAATGGGACCAATCATGGGCACGCAGCAGGCGGGCTGATTCACTGTCGCCCACGAACACTTCGTGGTGGGCTGTCGTCATGTCGTTCAAGGGCATCGGCTGCGTGGTGGTGGGAGACACGAAGCCGAAAAATGTAGCATCGACGTTTTACCGTCCCCGTAGGACAGCGTTACTTTGGCGGGCGTGACTCCGGCATCAGCCAGAGCGGCAGATGCCAGTCGAGCAGCTCGGCGACACGCCGCATCACCCAGGTCGCTTCGTCGGCGCTGACCGAGGCCGGCGGTGCCAGCAGGCCGTCGAGGCAGTTGCGCAGCGCGGTGCTTTCGGACACGTCGGTTTCGAACTGCAGGGTGCGGCATATCTCGCCCACCTGCGTCGCCATGTCCTCGCAAAACTCATAGCGCGCCGCGACTTCCTGGCGGCTGCCGGTGGGCCGGCCGTTGGCGGTGTAGAGCGCCAGGAAGCTGTCGGCGATGAATGTCTGGTCGGGTTCGTACATGGCGATTTGCGTTCGATGTTCCGTTCAGGCGGCGCTGGAGGGCAGGCCGAAGATGCGGTCGAAAGCCCAGTTGAAGACGAATGTATAGGCCAGGAAGAAACCCAGCAGGCCGAGGTCGAGCCAGAAGGCTTCCTTCAACGTGACGCCCAGGCCCCAGGCCACCAGTGGGATCAGCATGACGGCCAGCCCGCCTTCGAAACCCAGCGCATGGGCGACGCGCCGGCCGAGGCTCCGGCCCCGGACTGCCCGACCCGATTCCCAGCGCTCGAACAACCAGTTGAACACCAGGTTCCAGACGATGGCGATCATCGAGGATCCCACCGCGACCATCGAGGCAGAACCCATTTGTTCTGATCCGCCCGAAGCCGCCGCCAGTCCGACGCTGGTGCTCGCCACCGCTATGCCTTCGTACAACACCACAAACACAATCCGCCGCCTCAATCCCTGCATCGTCCGCCCTTTGAATGAGCGGTGGACTGTATACAAATTTCGTCAGGCGACCACACGGACCGGAACCGACTTGGCCGCCGGAACCTTGCTTTCGTCCGCGTGCTGCCACAGCGGGATGAGCGGATTGCATTCCGGGTAATAGGCCGCCACGCTGCCTCGCGGGATGTCGTAGGGCACCACCCGCAACCCATGCACTTCGCGCACGAAGCCGTCGCCCGCGGCGCACCCCAGGCCGACCTCGGCACCTGCTTGGAGGTCCAGCCGGGCAATGTCGTCGATGTGCATGAACACCACCATGCGGGTGCCCTCGACACCCCGAAAGCGGTCGTCCAGGCCGTACACCGTGGTATTGAACTGGTCGTTGCTGCGCAGCGTGATGAGGCGCATCACATCCTCGCCGCCGTCGCCGGGGAAGGCCGCACTGAGCGCTTCGGGCAAGGTGAATTCAGCCTTGCCGGACTTGGTGTTCCAGACCCTTTCGCGGGCCGCCAATGGTCGCGCGAATCCGCCCGGCGCCTCGATCCGCCGATTGAAGTCGTGGAAGATCTCCGGAAAAGTGACGGCGATGGCATCGCGCACACGGCTGTAGTCCTGCGCCCATGCATCCCAGTCGACCTTGGCGTTGGGAGCAAGCGTCGCCTTGGCGATGCCGGCCACGATGCGCGCCTCGGACAGCAGCGATGCCGACGCCGGCGCATGGTGGCCGCGGCTGGCATGCATCCAGCCGGTGCTGTCTTCGGTCATCAGCGTCTGCAGCACGCCGGCCTGCTCGTCGCGCTCGATGCGGCCGAGGCAGGGCAGCAGATAGGCGACTTCACCATTGATCAGATGGCTGCGATTGAGTTTGGTCGCCACCTGCACGGTGAGGCGCATCTTTTCCCAGGCCGGTTCCATGCGGTTGTGGTCGGGAATGGCCCGCACGAAGTTGCCGCCCAGGCCGACGAAGGCGCGCACCGTGCCGTCGAGCACACCGGCACAAGCGTCCACAGTGGTCAGCCCGGTGTCGCGCGGCGGCTCGAAACCGAACTGTTCGGCCAACTTGTCCAGCGGCACCAGCTCCGGTTTTTCGGAAATGCCCACCGTCCGCTGGCCCTGCACATTGCTATGACCTCGCACCGGGCACAAACCGGCGCCGCTCTTCCCGATGTTGCCGCGCATCAGCATCAGATTGACCAACATGGTCACGTTGTCGATGCCACGTTTGTGCTGCGTCAGTCCCATGCCGTAGACCGCCATCACGGCGGTCGCCTTGGCGTAGATGCGGGACGCGCCTTCCAGGGCGCTGCGGCTCAGTCCGGATTCGGCTTCGATGGCTGACCAGTCATATCCGCGTGCCAGTGCCTCGAATGCGTCGAACCCATGCGTGTGGGCGTCGATGAACGGCCGGTCGAGCACTGGCGGACGGCCAGCGTCGCCGGCCTCGTCGTCCAGGGCGAACAGCGCCTTGCACAGGCCCAACAGCGCCGCGATGTCGCCGCCGGGCCGAACCTGGTGGTAATGCGTGGCGATTTCCGTGGCCGCTCCGCCCAGCATCTGCACCGGGCTCTGCGGGTTCTTGAATTCTTCCAGCCCCCGCTCGCGCAGCGGGTTGAAGACGACGATGGGAATTTCGCGCTCCCGCGCTTCCTGCAGCTGGTGCAGCATGCGCGGGCTGTTGCTGCCGACGTTCTGGCCGAAGAAGAAGATGCAGTCGGTGTGTTCGAAGTCGGCGACGTGGACCGTGCCGACCGGCTGGCCGATCACCTTCTTCAAGGCCACCGAGGTGGTCTCGTGGCACATGTTCGAACTGTCCGGCAGGTTGTTGTTGCCGTACATCCGGGCCAGCAGCTGATACATGTAGGAGGTTTCGAGGGACGCACGGCCCGATGCGTAGAACACCACCGACCTGGGATCGAGCGCCTTCAGCTCGGCGCCAATGGCGGCGAATGCCTGGTCCCATCCCACCGGCACCAGACGGTCGGACGCGGCGTCGTAGCGCAGCGGTTCTGTAAGCCGGCCGAGTTGTTCGAGCGCCATGTCTGACCAGGAGCGCAGTTCGGTGACGGTGTGCTGCGCAAAGAAATCGGCGCCCACACGGGCGCTCGTCAACTCGGAAAATGTGGCCTTGGCGCCGTTCTCGCAGAACTCCGCCAGATGCGATTTCTGCGGCCGGCCCCATGCGCAGCTGACACATGCGTAGCCGTCGGGTTTGTTCTGGCGGGCCAGGCCCGGTATGGCGTCGTAGGCGCCGAAGCGGGCGGCGGTGACACCGAGCGACTGGACCGAACCCCAGCCGCCGGCCGGGGCCTCGTAGGAATGGATCCGGATCATGGTGTCTTTGTCGTGTTTGATGTCGTTCTGCATGCCGGTGCGGGTTGGGCGAATGGAACCCCGATTTAGCGTGCCGTGCAGAGACGAAATTTGTCAGCCTGTGGCTTGACCTGCCGTGCGGCTACAACGCGCGGAACTGCGCGGCATACAGGCGGCTGACAGCCCAGCTTTCGGGCCGCCCCCGTATCGCCAGGGTCAGCCGTCCCGATTGGTCGCGGGAGACGGTGTCGATGGCGTCGGCCCGCACCAGCGTGCCGCGGTGGATCTGCCAGAACACCCGGGCATCGAGTTGCACCGTCAGTTCACGCAGCGGCGTCCGCACCAGGTATTCACGGGCTGCGGTCAGCACACGGACGTATTTGTCGGCCGCTTCGAAGACCACGATGTTGTTGACCGGCACCATCCGCACCACCGCACCCTGGCTGCCGGTTTCTGCCGCGGGAATGAAACGCAGTGTCGGTGCGGCCGGGCCCGGCGCCGCCACCCCGTCGAACAGCCGGCGCAGCTGGTCCAGCGCGGCGTCGGGTGCCGACAGGCGTTGCGCCAGCAGCTGCTGCATCCGCGCGACCGAGCGTTGCAGGCGCAGCGGCTGCAGCGGTTTCAGCAGGTAGTCGACCGCCTGGGCCTCGAAGGCCTGCACGGCATATCGGTCGTAGGCGGTGACGAACACCAGCGCCGGGAAAGGCCTGTGCGCCGGCCAGGCGTCGACCAGCGCGGTGGCCGCCTCGAGCCCGTCCTGGCCCGGCATGCGGATGTCGAGGAACAGCACGTCGGGCAGCAGATCCAGCGCCCGGGCCACGGCCGACACGCCGTCACCCGCGGTGGCGACGATCTCCAGTTGCGGCCAGGCCTCGGACAAGGCCTTGGCCAGCGCCTGGGCCAGCAGCGGTTCGTCTTCGGCGATGAGGGCGGTCGGGTGGCGGCTCATGACTGATGCGATATGGGAAAACGGACGACTACCTGCGTGCCCTGTGGTTCCAGCGGCAGAAAACATACCTCCGCCGCGTCGCCCCAGGCGGTGGACAGGCGCTCGTGGAGCTGGCGTGTGCCGAAACCTGGCTGTAACGGGCCCTGGCCGAGGCCACGCCCGGTATCTTTCACCGTGATGCGGACAAGGCCGTCTTCAAACGCGGCCATGACATCGATACGACCGCCCTGCAACTGCGGTTCGAGCCCGTGGCGCATGGCGTTCTCGACCAGCGGCTGCAGCAGCAGCGGCGGTATCGGCACGGCGCCCAGCGCCGGCGGCAGCTCGAGCGAATAGGCCAGCCGGTCGCCCATTCGCACCGCCATCAGGGCCAGGTAGTCGTCGAGCCGGGCGAACTCGTCGGCCAGCGGATGCCACGCCGCGCGCGCACCGTCGAGCGTGGCGCGCAGGTAGGCGACGAGATGGTCGAGCATGTTTTCGGCGCGCGGCGCGTCGGTGGCAATCAGCATGCGCAGATTGGCCAGGGTGTTGAAAAGCATGTGGGGTTCGAGCTGGGCTTCGAGGAGTTTGAGCCGTGCCTCGTCGGCCTCGCGCCGGGCTTCGGCGGCGCGGCGCTGCAGCCCGGCGCTGCGCCCGCGGGAGTAGAAGAAGTATGAGATGACGGCGCTGGCGACCAGCGTCAGGATCAGCGAGTTCAACAACTGGTGCGAAGACCATTCCTGCCAGGACGACCAGCCGAACCAGCGGTCGCCGAGCGTGATGCCGAAGGCGAAACCGAGCGGGATCGACACCATGAGCAGCAGCACCGAACGCCAGCCGCGCGGCCAGCCGGTCGGACTGCCCGGGTCGATGCGGACCCTGCCAAAGTCGACCAGGGCCCAGATGCTGGTGCCGATGGCAGTGGAGTACACCAGCGAAACGGCGTAGGCCTTGCCGGGTTCGAAATAGGCTTTCAGGGAAGCGATGACCAGGCAGAAGGCCAGGGTCTGCAGCAGGTGGCTCAGCCGGTCGATGCGCATCGTCTGCACCCGGTTCGAGGTTTCAGCGATCGCGACGCAGGCGCTGGCGTTCACGCTCGACCATCCGTTCGCGCAGGCCGCTGCCGGCACTCAGCAGGAACACCGACACACCGTGCAGCAGCAGGCCCAGGCCCCAGCCGGCGGCCGGATAGAGGTTCCATTGCCGGTGCGTGACCCCGTGGCGGGCCAGTACGAAAAGCAGTGCGTTGACCACCAGGTAGATGGCGGCGTGGCTGTACCAGCCGAGCTTGGCAGCCGCGCGGCGGCGTGCCAGCCGTTCGATCTGTTCTTCGGAAAGCGATATGGGCATGGGGGCGGATTGTCGGTGTTGGGAAATCAAGGTGTCCATGGCGGCTGCAGGCGTCTATCGGGCGAGCGGCAGTTGGTCCGGCTGCACGCGTTGCGCCAGCACGATCAGCCGGCCGGCACGCCCGGCGAACAGGCCGCTGAAGCCGCCGTAAAACAAGCCGAGCAAAAGCAGCGTGTCGTTGTCGTGACGCAAAGCCGGATGAAGCGCCAGCGCCATGCCGGCGGCGAATTTGGTGAAGAACACGCCCATCATCAGCGCCAGCGGAATCACACTGCCGGGCAACACGAACCGCTGTTCGTTGGCCAGGTAACGCACGCCTTCGGGCAGCGGCCGGCGGATCATCAGGACGAACGCCACGCCGGCGGACAGTGCCCAGACGCCCAGTGCCAGCGAAGCTGCGCGGAGTGTCGTCACGGCGCCGAAGGCCGACAGCAGGGCCATGCCCAGTGGCAGCAGAACGGCACGCCGCCAGTGCGGGCGACCGGGCGCCAGCTGGCGCAGCCCCACCCAGAGCAGCAGCAGGAAAAGCGCGAAGACCCCATTGGGGATGTTGTGCAGCAGTTGGGGAAGCGAAGGAGTGTGGGCGATGGTGTTCATGGCGGCGTCCTGGTTGGCGTTGGGTGCCGCACTGTTGCGCTGCGGGGCTTGGGCGGCCAGCCCCATGCGGCGAAACCTCGGAAAACCGGCGCGAAATGCAGAACGAGGCCGCCGGGCGTTGCTTTCGTTCAGGTGGCACTGGTGATAATCGCCGCTGTTTTTATATTGGGGAGTTCCCTTGGATATCGTCCTGCTAGCCAAAGCCGCCGTGATGGGCATCGTCGAGGGCCTGACCGAATTTCTGCCGATCTCCTCGACCGGGCACCTGATCCTGACCGGTTCGCTGCTCGGCGGGTTCGACGACGGCCGCGGCAAGGTTTTTGAGATCGCCATCCAGACCGGCGCCATCCTGGCGGTGATCCTGGTCTATTGGCAGAAGCTCCAGGCCACCTTCACCACGCTGCCCGGCAGCGCCAAATCGCGCCGCCTGGTGCTGAATGTCCTCATCGGTTTCCTGCCCGCCGTGGTGCTGGGCCTGCTGTTCGGCAAGGCGGTCAAGGCGCACCTGTTCACCCCGCTGGTGGTGGCGACCACCTTCATCGTGGGCGGGCTGATCATCCTCTGGGCCGAGAAACGCCAGCTGAAGGCCCCGCGTGTGGTGTCGGTCGACGACATGACACCGATGGACGCGCTGAAGGTCGGTCTGGCCCAGTGCCTCGCCCTGGTGCCCGGTACCAGCCGCAGCGGCTCGACCATCATCGGCGGCATGCTGATGGGGCTGTCGCGCCAGGCGGCGACCGACTTTTCGTTTTTCCTGGCCATCCCGACACTGATCGGCGCCGGTGCCTACAGCCTCTACAAGGACCGCGCGCTGCTGTCGGCGGCCGACGCGCCGATGTTCCTGGTGGGGTTGGTGATGTCGTTCATCGCCGCCTGGATCTGCGTGCGCTGGCTGTTGAAGTACATCGCCAACAACAGCTTCACGCCGTTTGCCTGGTACCGCATCGTCTTCGGCATCGTGGTACTGGCGACCTGGTGGACCGGCGCCGTCACCTGGGAAGGCTGAGAGCCGGGTTCCTGCACAGTCCGATACAGGCCGGTTGAATCAACGCGGCCGATAATGGCCGATGCCTTTGATTCACAAGCGTTTCTCGTCTTTCGCCTGCCTGGCGTTGCTCGGCACGGCGCTGCTTCTGACCGGTTGTGCCGCCACCGTCAGTACCAGGGTCACCAACTTCAACGCCTGGCCGGCGGACGCGGCGGGCAGCAGCTTTGCCTTCGCCCCGCACAAGGCGGGTGACGCCAAGGAACTTGAACAGTCGACCTACGAACAATACGTACGCGAAGAGCTGGATCGGCTGGGCCTGAAGGCCGCGCCTGCCGGGCAGCCGGCGCGGTTCGTGGTGGAAGTGGATGCCAGCGGATCGCAGCGGACCGTGCGTTCGCTGCAGCCGGTGTATCAGAACTACCGGGTGTTCATGCCGCCGCGGCCCGGGCCCAACGGCACGACGATCCCGGGCTACTGGTCGGCCGACATGATCGGCGGCCAGTACATCGGCGACCGCGAGGTCGCGCGTACCCTGCAGGTGAGCAAGCTCCGGGTGCAGATGCGGGATCGCAAGGCGCAGGTCGCTTCGCCGGGCAGCACCGCGTCGGCACCCAGCGTTTTCGAGGCTACCGCCGTCTACGAAGGCGGCATGGAAAACCTGCCGGATCTGGTGCCCTACCTGGCGAAGGCGGTGTTCGACGGCTTCCCGGGACAGAACGGCCAGACGCGGGAAGTGCGTTTCGACATGGCCGACGAAAAGACCGGTCCGGCCGGCCGGATCACCACCGGCCGCTGAACCTCGCAGCAGACTCAGATCAGCTTCTCGTTGGGGTTGCTGAGTTTCTTCAGGGGCTTGGCACGGCCATTGGCGACCTTGAGTGGATTTTCGGTTTCGGCATCGTCCCAGACCGGGTCTTCGAGGCTGTCGAAAACCTCGCGCAGCTTCTGGCCCCAGCTGTTGTGCAGCATGCGGAAATAAGGGTTGTCGCCGTCGATGGCGATCACCCGGTCGGTGCGCAATGCATTGGCTTCGTAGACCACCAGATCGAGCGGCAGGCCGACCGACAGGTTGGACTTGAGGGTCGAATCCATCGACACCAGCGCGCACTTGGCGGCTTCGTCCAGCGGCATCTCGGGGGTGATGACGCGATCCAGCACCGGTTTGCCGTATTTCGATTCGCCGACCTGGAAGTACTGGGTTTCGGGTGTGGCTTCGATGAAGTTGCCGGCCGAATACACCTGGAACAGGCGCATGCCTTCACCGCGGATCTGGCCGCCGAAGATCAGCGACACATTGAACTCGACACCGGCCTGCTGCAGGGCTTCGGCATCGCGTTCGTACACATGGCGCACTGCCTGGCCCAGTACACGGGCGGCGTCGAACATGCTTTTGGCGTTCCAGATGGTAATGGGCTCGGCGTCGTCGAATTCACGCAGCTGCTCGGTCTGCAGGATTTCACGGACCGACTGCGAGATGGACAGGTTGCCGGCCGACAGCAGTGTCATGAAACGGTCGCCCGCCTTCTCGTAGACGATCATCTTGCGGAAGGTGCTGATCTGGTCGAGACCGGCGTTGGTACGCGAATCCGACAGGAAAACAAGGCCGGCATTGAGCTTGATGGCAACGCAGTAGGTCATGGGCGAGGGATCTTTCGCGAGAGGGGTGCTGAACAAGAAAACAAGGACTAGCGGCTGTCGCGCATGGCCAGTTTCTTCAGGGCGTAAAGGGTATCGAGTGCTTCCCGAGGGGTGAGGGCGTCGGGGTCGATCTCGTGCAGCCGGGATTCTAAGGCGCTGGGTCCGTCGGTCTCGGTAACCACCGGTGCGGCGAAAAGGTCGGCCTGCGCCTGATGGGCGCCGGCGTTCTCTTCCAGCGCGGCGAGGGCCGACCGGGCGTGGGCCAGCACGCTGGCCGGCATGCCGGCCAGGCGCGCCACCTGGATGCCGTAACTGCGGCTGGCCGGGCCGGGCTGGATCTCGTGCAGAAACACGATGCCGCCGCCGCCCTTGACCGAACCTGGCGTCTCGGCCGCGCTCACATGCACGTTCACCGCCGCATGGTGTTTGGCCGGAAACTCGGTCAGCTCGAAGTAATGGGTTGCGAACAGCGTGAAGCTTTGCGCCTTGTCGTGCAGATGCGCCGCGATGCCGGCTGCCAGTGCCAGGCCGTCGAAGGTGCTGGTGCCGCGCCCGATCTCGTCCATCAACACCAGACTGTGCGGCGTGGCGGCATGCAGGATCTGCGCGCCTTCGGTCATCTCGAGCATGAAGGTCGATTGCGCGTTGGCCAGGTCGTCGGCGGCACCGATCCGGGTGTGGATCGCATCGATGGGCCCCAGGCGGCAACGTGTGGCCGGCACATAACTGCCGATGGAAGCCAGCAGCACGATCAGCGCCACCTGGCGCATATAGGTCGACTTGCCGCCCATGTTGGGGCCGGTGATGACCTGCATGCGCTGGCGCGGTCCGAGCCGGGTGTCGTTGGCGATGAAGTTGGCGGCACCTTGCGTGCTGCCACCGAAACCTTCGGCCAGCCGCGCCTCGACCACCGGATGGCGGCCGGCCTCGATCTCGATGCAGGGTTCGCGGGTGAATTCGGGCGGGCACCAGCCGAGCGTGAGCGAGCGTTCAGCCAGCGCGCACAGCACGTCGACCGCGGCCAGGGCCCGCGCCGTCCGGCCGAGCGCCGGCACATGGGGCTGCAATGCGTCGAGCAGCTGTTCGTAGAGGAACTTCTCGCGTGCCAGGGCGCGTTCCTGGGCCGACAACGCCTTGTCCTCGAAGGTCTTCAGCTCAGGCGTGATGAAGCGTTCGGCGTTCTTCAGGGTCTGTCGGCGGCGGTAGTCGGTCGGCACGCGGTCGAGCTGGCCTTGCGTGACCTCGATGTAGAAACCGTGCACCCGGTTGAACTGGACCCGCAGGTTGCTGATGCCGGTGCGGGCGCGTTCGCGGGTTTCGAGTTCGAGCAGAAAACCGTCGCAATTGGTCTGGATGGCCCGCAGTTCGTCCAGGTCGGCATCGAATCCGTCGGCGATCACTCCGCCGTCGCGAACCAGTGCCGCCGGCTCGGGGTGCATGGCCTGCTGCAGCAGCGCGAGCGTTTCGGGCGGAGCCACCAGGTCGTTGGCGGCGTCGGCCAGCAGGCGGGAATCGGTCGGCAGCGAAGCGGCAATGCGCTCGGTGCGCTGCAAGGACTGAACCAGGGCCACCAGTTCGCGCGGCCGTACCTGCCGCAAGGCGGTTCGGGCGGTGATGCGCTCTACATCGGCCATGCCCTTGAGTTGTTCACGCAGGCGACTGAACGGACCGGAACCGTGTTCGCCCCTCAATGCCGCGATGGCGCCCAGCCGATGGCGAGCCTGGCTGCGCTCGCGCCGGGGCTCCAGGAGCCAGGTGCGCAGTGCGCGGCTTCCCATGCCCGTCTGGCATGTGTCGAGCAGTGACAACAGCGTGGGCGAGTCCTCGCCGCGCAGGGTCTTCACCAGTTCGAGGTTGCGTCGGGTGACGGCCGGCAGGTCGATCAGTTCGTCGTCGCGGTGCACCCGCAGGGCGCTGATGTGGGTGAGGGCGCGCCCCTGGGTGTGTTCCGCGAAGGCCAGCAGCGCGGCGGCGGCGGCGTGCGCCTGCTGGAGGTCGTCGGCCCCCCAGGCACCCAGGCCCTTGGTACCCAGTTGTTCCTGCAGGCGGCTGTAGCCCAGGGCGCTGTCGAACTGCCATTCGGGCCGAGGCGTGACGGCGAATGGCAGACTTCGCCGCGCCTGGTTGAGCTGGCGCGAAGCGGCGCTGGCGTCGTCGGCGCTGTAGAGCACTTCGCTGGGAGAGACGCGGGCCACCCAGGCGTCGAGCGCATCGGTGTCGCATTCGGCCATCTGCACCTCGCCCTGCGTGACCGCCAGCCACGCCAGGCCGATGCGGTTCCGCGGGCCGGAGTGGATGGCCAGCAGCACCGATTCGGACTTGTCCTGCAGCAGTTCGGTATCGGTCAGCGTGCCGGGCGTGACGACCCGCACCACCTTGCGTTCGACCGGCCCCTTGTTGGCGCCGACCTCTCCCACCTGTTCGCAGATGGCGACGGATTCGCCGAGTCGGATGAGTTTGGCCAGATAGGTGTCGACCGCATGGAAGGGGACACCGGCCATGGTGATCGGAAAACCGGCGGAATTGCCGCGCCGGCTGAGCGTCAGGTCGATAAGCCGGGAAGCCTTCTCGGCATCGGTCCAGAACATCTCGTAGAAATCACCCATGCGGTAGAAAAGCAGGGTGTCGGGGAAGCCGGCCTTGAGCCCCAGATATTGGGCCATCATCGGCGTGTGCTCCAGCGCTCGGAACGCCTCGCTCTTCATGTCGACCGCTGTCGCGCTGATTTCTTCTTTTTCCATTGCTCTCGATAGATTGTCGTGTCGCCGGGCCGGCTGGTGCGAGTCGGTTCGATTTTCCTCGAATCTAAAATCGGTCTGCGATGCTCGCGCTTAGAACAGGGCGCGAATGATGGAAATGACCGAAAACGAGAACCTGGATCTGCCGGCCTCCCTGGCCGACGACGTCATGCTGAGCGCCGACATCGCAGCGCTCTATCTGCGGATGTCGCCAGCCGAACTGGCGGAATCACAGAAACCTAAACGCACCGACGGTCGGATCGAGAAAAACACCAAACCCCAGCCCGCCCCGGGCAGCTACCGGCTCGGCACGCTGCGCGAACTGGCAAACAAACTGCCGGCATCGGCTGCACTGGACGCCGCCACCAGGGGTGGGCTGATCGGCTGGATGACGGTGAAACTGCCCTTCTTCGCCGAACTGGAACCCCGGGTGAAACGCGGACGCCGGGTGTTGATCGGCAACGCCTGGGACACTGCTAGTCCGAAACGCGAAGCCCTCTTTGCGGACCTGGTCGCCGGCCGCATCCGTTACACCTGGGTGACCAGTTCGGAAGCGGTCGCCAGCCTGTGGAGCGACGCCACCCGGCATCGGGCTTTCGCGGCCAGAGGCCTCGGCCTGTTGCAGGCAGAAGTTCAGTCAGTCGAAGCCGCGATGGTTGCGACGGAACGCCTGGCGGACGGGCAGGCCCGCACCTGAATACCGGCAGGTGTGTCCCCGCCGCAATGGCCGTGACCTGTTATCGGCGGACGACTGTTTGCCGCTGCAGTGCACGCAGGCAGGAGGCGTAGAGCATGCGGACCTGCCCTGGATCGGGCAGCACCTGGCCGCCGCGCATGGCGCGGGCTTCCTGGGTCAGGTGGTCCAGAAAGCTGGCGGTCTCCGGCTGGGACACCGTGCGGCCCTGCCGGTTGGCCTGGTCCAGATAGGACTGGAAAGCCAGCCGCCACATCAGGGTCGGGGTGCGACCCACACCGCCTGCGCAATGCACGACTCCCTGATCGACACGGCCCGGCTGATACAGCGATCGCCACATGCGCCCGAAAGTCTCCGGCGGGATGGCCTTGGTGTCCTTCCAGCCGGGGAAGGCATGGTGTTCGACCGCACGCCAAGGCTGGAGCGGCTGCGCGGGATCGCGTACGTGCAGCCTGGTTTGCACATGCGCAATCTCGCCGTTGCTGCCGTCGGATCCGATGTTTTGCCGGCTCAGGGTTTGTTTCCACACATCCAGGTGGCCCACGCGGCAGGTCCGGCCTTCGGGCATGCGGTCGACATACGAATGACGGATTCCCATGTCGCCGGGGTTCATCAGGTTGACCACGCGGGGTGACGGGGACAGCAGGGCTTTCTGCAGCATGTCCGCGACCTCCAGGGTGCGCACAGGATAGCGTGTCATCACGCCCTGTGACCGGCCCTGGAAACGCACGGTCTGGAGTTCGCCTCCATGGCGGGTTTGCAGGTTGCGCGGAATCATTTCGTGTCTGACGAATCGGGTGATGTCGACCGGAAGCCCGGGCAGGATGGTGACCGGCCGGCCGGACGCGAGATTGACCCGTGCGACCGGCTGCCGCCGCAGCGCCGCCAGTTGCTGAAGTTGTGCGCCGCCTGCAGGATGGCCTGTGTCCGGCGTCGGCGGGGCTTGCGGCCTGGCGTGGGGGCGAAGCCTGTCGATGACGGACGGGTTCAACGAATGGATAAATGGGCCCGGGAAGACTGGTCGTGCAGACATTCCGCATGATTGGCCGGGTGACCGAATCGACTGTTCCTTCACCCGAAGGACATGCCACGCAAAACGAAGCGGAGGCAACCGATAATGCTGGGTTCCACCTCGAATCCCTGTTTTTCTGCTTTTCGACATGACCACATCCAACCCGTTCATCACCCGCGGCGCTGTCGCGGTAGGCCTGGCAACCCTGGCAGCCGATGGCACCGTGCTCGATACCTGGTTCCCGGCGCCCACCCTGGCCGATGCGCCCGGCGCCTCGGGCAGTCAGCGCCTGTCGGCCGATGAAGCCGCCCAGGCGCTGGGTGAAGCGGCCAAGGCCGTCGGCTCCGACGCACTGCGCGGCGTGGAGGTGGTTGCCGTTCGCACCACCATCGCCTCGCTGGCCGATGCGCCCGCCGATGCCCACGACGCCTACCTGCGCCTGCACCTGCTGAGCCACCGCCTGGTGCTGCCGCATGCACAGAACCTGACGGGCATTTTCGGAAAGCTGGCGAACGTGGCCTGGACTTCGGCCGGCCCCTGCGCCGTCGAAGGCCTGGAAGCCGTCCGTGGCCGCGCCCGTGCACAACGCCTGGCGTTCACCGTCCACAGCGTCGACAAGTTCCCGCGCATGACCGACTACGTGGTGCCGACCGGCGTGCGCATCGCCGATGCCGACCGTGTGCGCCTGGGTGCACACCTGGCTGCCGGCACGACCGTCATGCATGAAGGTTTCTGCAACTTCAACGCCGGCACGCTGGGCGCGTCGATGGTCGAAGGCCGTATCAGCGCCGGTGTGGTGGTGGACGACCACAGCGACATCGGCGGCGGCGCGTCCATCATGGGCACCTTGTCGGGCGGCGGCACCCAGGTCATCTCGGTGGGCAAGCGCTGCCTGCTCGGCGCCAACGCCGGCATCGGCATTTCGCTGGGCGACGACTGCGTGGTCGAGGCCGGTTGTTATGTCACCGGCGGCACCCGTGTCACCATGCCCGACGGGTCGGTTGTGAAGGCGCTGACGCTGTCCGGCAAGGCCGGCCTGCTGTTCCGCCGCAACTCGCAGACCGGCGCCATCCAGGCGATCGGCCGTACCGAGGCCTGGGGCACGCTGAACGCCGACCTGCACAAGAACTGAGCAGGCAGCGCGGCCGGGCGATCACGGTTTGGCCGACGCCGGCGAATAGTCGGTGAAGAGGCTGAACAGAAGCGAATGGGCGTTGTCGAACAGAAAGACGTCGGCGCCGCCCAGTTCGGTCAGCCAGTGTTTGGGCATACGCTCGGCCGCCACCCGCGCCCAGGTTTCGTAGGCGGTCTGCGACCGGGCCCAGGCATTGGCGGGTTCGATGGCTGAGAAATCGACCTTGTAGGTGGCGTAGACCTCCTTGCAGACGCGGTCGAGGTCTGACAGATACCGGTCGATGGTCTCGATATCCGCGCGGGTCCCGAACCACCCGACATGGCCGCCGATGAAGGTGCGGAAGTCGTACCCAAGAATCAGTTTTGCGACGTTCATGCTCAGCGGCACGTTGGGTGTGTGCCCCAGCTTGAAATATGGCGCCCAGCGCGGCGACAGTACGTCGGTCAGCATCAGTACCTTCTGCCGCGGTGCATAGATGAAGAGGTCGCCGGCCGAATGCAGGTCGCCGTGGTAGTCGAGATACAGGGTCTGCCCGCCGGTCTCCAGCACATAACGGTTGCCGGTAAAGGTCACCTGCGGAACCGGGCGTCTCGGATCGGCTGCCGCCCGGATGCGCTGGGCCGCGAATTCATGGGCGATGTAGATCGGGCTGGTCCCGTTGCGATTGGCATGCTGGAAAAGCACCGCACCGCCCACATGGTCCGAATGCGGGTGGCTGTAGATGAAGTGTGTGACTGGCAGTTGCGTGATTTCGCGTATGGCCTTCATCACGTCCATGCCGCCCCGGGCTTCGGGTGGCGCATCGACCACCACCACGCCGGCGCGGGTGACCATGAACATCGAGTTCTCGCGTTCGCTGCGGAAACCGTAGACGCCGCCGCCCAGGTCGTCCAGCAGGTAACCCTTGGGGGGCATCGCCGGCCCCTTGGCATGCTCGGGCACCGGCACATAAGTTCGTTTGCCGGGTGAATTGACGCCTGCCTCGGTTGCTGGCTGGGCCGACGCCGCGAAGGTCGTGAGGGTTGCCATACAGGCGATAGTGGCGCCGAGCCGCCATTGGCGTGCTTTGAAAAACATGTTGAGCCTTTTCCTTTGGATGAGTCCTCTTTCCCTTGAAAGAGGCGATCCGCATTAAGAAGGCGTCAAGTCCTCAAGTGTGTGAACACAGCACACTATTAACCTGGAGATGAACACTCACAAAGTCAACGTCCGGATACGGCTGCCCGGACCTCAGGCGTCCGGCGCCGACGGCGCGGCTGTAATGCCCGCCTGCGAACGGTCGGTGACCGGCCGGACTTCGGGCTCTGGAGGCACCTGCACCGCACCCGAAGCGACGTCTTTCTCGTTGAGAAAACGGACGGTCGGCAGGTACTGGGGATATTCCTTCTGCATGAAGGAGATCATGTCTTCGCGCACCTTGCAGCGAAGGTCGAAGGCCTTGCTGGACGACTGCGCAGTGCACAGCACCCGCAGCTGCATGGTTTTTTCGGTGACGTCGGTCACCTGCAGATTGAAGAAGCGCCGGTCCCACTCGGGGTAGCCGGGCATCATCTTCTCGAGCGCCGCCCTGAGCGGCGCCACCGGCATGCGGAAATCGACGTTGAGGAACACCGAGCCGAGCAGTTCGGATCCGGTGCGGGTCCAGTTCTGGAAAGGATTCTCGATGAACCACTGCAGCGGAATGATCAGGCGCCGGTCATCCCAGATCTTCAGCACCACATAGGTGCCGGTGATCTCTTCGACGCGGCCCCATTCGCCCTGCACGATCAGCACGTCGTCGATGCGGATGGGCTGCGCCAGGGCGATCTGCAGACCCGCGATGAGGTTGCTGAACACCGGTTTGGCGGCCAAGCCGGCGACGATACCGATGACACCGGCAGACGCCAGCAGGCTTGCGCCGACCTGCCTGGCGCCCGGAAAGGTCATCAGCATCATGGCAGCGCCGGCGAACAGCACGATCAGCATGGCGCTGCGCGATAGCACCCGCGCCTGGGTGTGGATGCGGCGTGCCTGCAGGTTGTCCTCCACGTCGGCCGGATGCTGCGCGATGATGCCGGCCCCCATGCCGCCAATGGCGCTGATGATCAGCCAGGTGACCGTGGCGATCAGCAGCAGGCCGTTGAGGTGGCGGATCGCCAATATGAACCGCATGTCGTCCGTGGCTGCCTGCCACACCAGTTGCAGCGCCAGCACCGGCAGCAGCAGTCGGGTCGGTCGCTGGCAGGCCCGCACGATGGATTGCAGCACCGGCGTGGGTCCAGTGGCCCGCAACAGCACCATGGCGGCCACGCGGTGCAGCAGCAGGGCGCCCAAGACGACGACGAGGGCGGCGACGATGGTGGCTATCCAGGGTGAAAGGTCGGACAGGTCTGGCATGCGGTTTCCTCCTGATATCAAACGCACTCAAAAACGCGATGCTGCGCGGCGCCTTCGATGGGCGGATTGCGAGCAACGATCGCGCCACGGCGGGCGCGACTGGGAAAAGGTCAGGCCAGGCTGCTTTGCTCGGCCGCGCTGCGCATCTGCACGGCGACGTCTTGCGACAGCTTCAGCCGCTCCAGCAACCAGGGCGTCAGGTCGGGTGCCAGCATGTCGGGCGGCCTGGCCTCGGTGGGGTCGGGCGCGCTGCCGGATTTGTGCGCCGCCGCCGGTTTGCTGCCGGCCGGCGTGCGGGTGAGCGATCGGGCCATGGTCACCGCTGCTGCCGCCAGTGCGGGCTCGACGATCGCCATGTCCAGTTGTCCGCGCCGCAACTGCAACATCGATTTCACGGCAGTCAGATGCGCCAGCATGTGATAACTGAGCGCTTGCAGTGTTTCGAGAGGTTCGAGCGCCGGCCTCACTGCCTGAGGTTCGGAACGGCTGCGGGCCGTGGCCTGCACCAGGGCGGACAGGCTGTCGTACGCCTCGCGTCGGGCCAGCCGCCATTGAAGGTCGGGCGACTGGACGTCGCCCGGCATCAGGGCCAGCTGCGCATGGCGCGACTGGGCGGCCAGCGCGCGGTCGACCAGCTGCGGCACCGACTGCCGCTCCCACACCGGCAGAACATAACTGCAGCCCCAGGCGATGAGGGCGCCGATGACGGTGTCGGCGATACGTTCGGCGGCGGCGAACACCGGATGCACATCGGCTGCCAGCAGGTGGGCCTGCATCAGCCCCAGCAGCGTGGCGGCCACCGAGGTGATGAAGTAGCGCCGGAGCACGAAGGCATGCGCCACCGCCGCCGACAGCGCGATGGTGGCCAGCACCATCCACGGCTCGGGGTGCGCGGCCAGTATGACCATCACCATCACGCAGCCGAAGATGGTTCCGGCGATCCGCGCATTGCGGCGTTCCAGCGTCTGCGCCAGGTTGGCGCGCAGCACCACCACGATGGTCGCCAGGATCCAGTAGCTGTGAGCCGCCCAGGGCAGGTGGCGCGACACGGCGTAGCCGATGGCGATTGCCAGCGAACCGCGCAAGGCGTAACGGAGCGTGGGTGCGTACCAGCCCTGCAACGAACGCAGCGGCAGCCAGCTCCAGGTGGTGGCGCTGATGAACAGCTGCCAGGTCTCGCGCACGGCGGCGATGTCGGGCTTGATCTCGCCATGCGCCAGCCCGTACATGCGGTCGACCTCCGCGCCGATGGTGGCCACGCGTGCGATCACGTCGCGCAGGGCGAGGTTGTCGTGGGGCGGCTCCAGCGTTTCGATGGGGCGATAGGGTTCGGGCGCGGTGGGTGCACTGCGGCCCAGCAGGAGGGCGGTTGCCAGTATCTCCAGCTGCCGCGCCCGGAACAGCAGGGCGTCGCGCAGTGCCGGCTGTACCACCTGCTGCGCACCTTGCTGCCAGAGGGTGTCGATGTCCAGGTCGCAGGCGAGCATGTGGTCGCGCGCGTCGAGCAGGGCCATCAGGATGGCGGCGCGCCGCTGGCGTGCTGCGGTGCGGGGAGACTCCAGCACCAGGTCGCGGGCGGACTGTAGCGAATCGGCCAGCGAGGCGTGCTGGGTCAGCATGTCCGACATCACGCCGTCCGCGTGCGCATGGCCGTCGAAGCGGCGCGACTGGGTGCGCAGGATGCCGGCGAACCCCTTCAGCGCGTCGGCCAGCAACTGGTTGCGGTAGAGCCCGTTCAGCAGGCCGTTGGCCACCACGCCGTAGACGATGTAGATGCCGGCTCCGAGGGCGAACCAGCCGGTGCGGTGCAGTGCCTCGATGAATCCGCGCGGCGGTGTTTCGGCCAGCGCGAACACCATCGAGAACATCATGCCGGCGCTCACCGGCCCGCCGCGTTTGCCCCAGGCCATCGCCAGGAAGGAGACGAACGATCCGCAGATGATCACCATCGCCTGCTGCTGCACCGACTGGTGCGACAGCTGCATGGCCAGGAAAAGCGGAACCCCCAGCGCCGGCCCCGGCAGCAGTTGTTGGAGCTTGTGGTGTTTCTGGGCCGGCAGGTCGCCCATCGTGGCGATGAGGATGCCGACGCCCGCGGTCGCCGCAGCGGTCAGGCCGCCGGCGGCATAGAGGATGAGCGCGGTGCCGATCAGCCCGAAGGCGACGGCGAAGCCGTTGGTGACATGCGGCCCGAGTACGGAAAACATCAGGCGCCAGAGCCTGCGCCTCAGGCTGCGCCAGACGCTCCACGATTCGGCCTGCCTCAGCAGGGCCGCGCGGAAATGCCGGAGGCGGGTCAACACCACCGGCCGGGTCAGACTTCCCCGGTCGGCCGGCGCACGCGCAGGGGCTTGCGTGCGGGTGCGGGTGCAGCTTCGGCCGATGCCTCCGCGGCGTCGGTTACGGGCGTCACTTCTTCGGTGGACGCGGCGTCGCCGGCCAGCCGTTTGGACTCGACATCGGCGAACTTGGAGTATTTGCCGACGATGCCCACCAACTGGGCGTAGATGCGCGGGTTGCCTGCCAGGCATTCCTTCTGGTCGATGAAGTCGGCTTCACCGGTGAAGTTGCCGACCAGGCCGCCGGCTTCGGTCACCAGCAGCGAACCCGCGGCGACGTCCCAGGGCGACAGTCCGGTCTCGAAGAAACCGTCGGTGAATCCAGCGGCCACGTAAGCCAGGTCGAGTGCCGCGGCACCGGGGCGACGCATGCCGGCGGTGCGTTCCATCACTTCGCCCATGATCTTCAGGTAGCGGCGCAGGTTGTCGCCCGGGCGAAACGGAAAGCCGGTCGAAATCAGGGATTCGTCGAGGCGGGTGCGCTTGGAGACGCGGATGCGGCGCTCGTTCATGTAGGCGCCCCGGCCCTTGGTGGCGGTGAACAGGTCATTGCGCGACGGGTCGAATACGACCGCCTGCTCGATCTTGCCGCGCACGGCCAGCGCGATGCTGACGCAGTACACGGGGAAACCGTGGATGAAATTGGTGGTGCCGTCGAGCGGATCGATGATCCAGATGTATTCCGAATCCTGCGCGCCATGCTGCGAGCCGGTTTCCTCTGCCAGGATGCCGTGGCCGGGATAGGCGGTCAACAGCGTCTCGATGATGATGGCTTCGGCCGCGTGGTCCACGTCGGTGACGAAGTCATTGATCTGCTTCTGCGAGACCCGCACGGATTCGACGTCGAGCGCCGCGCGGTTGATGATGGCGCCAGCGGCGCGTGCGGCCTTGATGGCCACGTTGAGCATGGGATGCAGGTTCGACGACATGTGAGAAAGAAAGAGGCGCAATGCGGTCGGGGTTCGGACCGGGGCAGCCGCAACCGGGCGATGCTGGCGGCGACAATGCCGGGATTTTAGCTCGGTCGCCCTGAACATCCCATGCACACGCGTTTCGTCCTGATCCAGACAAGCCATGCCGGTAACGTCGGCGCCACCGCCCGCGCCATGAAAACCATGGGTTTCACCGATCTCGTGCTGGTGCAGCCGCGCTGGGCCAACGTGCTGCGGCGCGAGGAGACCATCCAGCGCGCCAGCGGTGCGCTCGACGTGCTGAACAACGCCCGCATCGTCGAGACGCTGGACGAGGCGCTGGACGGCATCACACACATCTGCGCCACCGCCATGATCGGCCGCGACTTCGGTCCGCCGACCCGTGCGCCGCGCCAGCATCTGGAAGCCTTCGCAGCCGGAGCCGAGGCAGCGGGCGAGGAGGGCGTGGCCTTTCTGTTCGGCAGCGAACGCTTCGGCATGCGCAATGAAGACGTGTACCGCAGCAATGTCGCGTTGACGATCCCCACCGATGCCAGATTCGGTTCGCTGAACCTCGGCGCGGCGGTTCAGCTGATTGCCTACGAATGGCGCCAGGCGCTCGGCGGTTTCGATGCACGGCCCGAATCGGCCGGCGCGGTGCGTGAAACCCGCCGGGCGGATGCGCGTCAGGTGGCGGGCATGCTGGACCACTGGGAAAAGGCGCTGGTCGACATCGGTTTCCTGGACCCGCAGGCACCCAAGAAACTCATGCCGAGGCTGCAGCAGATGTTCCATCGGGCCCAGCCGACCGAGGAAGAGATCCACATCCTGCGCGGTATCGCCAAATCCATGATGACTGCCAAGGCGGGTGCGGTGCCGCCAGCGGATGGCGGGGCGAGCCGATAGACTCTTTTCGTTTCAGTTCATGCGATTTCCCCCGATGTTCAGCCGTGTCCGCTCCGATATCCAGTGCATCCTCGACCGCGACCCTGCGGCCCGCAGCACCTGGGAGGTGCTGACTTGTTATCCGGGCCTGCATGCGGTGGTGTTGCACCGCTTCGCGCACCGTTGCTGGAACGCCGGCTTCCGCTGGCTGGGCCGCTTCATTTCGCAGTTCACCCGCTGGGCGACCGGTATCGAGATCCATCCGGCCGCCAGGCTGGGCGAACGGGTTTTCTTCGACCACGCGATGGGTGTCGTCATCGGCGAAACCGCCGAGATCGGCGACGGCTGCACCATCTACCAGGGAGTCACCCTGGGTGGCACCTCCTTGTACAAGGGCGCCAAGCGGCATCCCACTCTGGGGCGTGATGTCGTGGTCAGCGCCGGCGCGAAGGTGCTGGGTGGTTTCACCGTGGGCGATGGCGCGCGCATCGGCAGCAATGCGGTCGTCATCAAGCCAGTGCCGGCAGGCGCCACGGCGGTCGGGATTCCGGCTCGCATCATCCAGGGCGACGATCGCAACCGGCGCGAGGCCACCGCTGCCAAGATGGGTTTTTCAGCCTACGGCATCGGTGAACAGGACGACCCGATGGGCCAGGCCCTGCGTGGCCTGATCGACAACGCAGGTTCTCAGGAACACCAGATCGCGTTGCTGTGGAATGCCATCCAGGCCTTGTCCGATCGCCGGACCGACGGCGAATGCTGCGTGCCGGCGGAAGCTGCGCGTACCGAAAGCTTCGAGGCCGCCAAACTGAACGAACTGGTCGGCAAATAGGCTCGGTGGATTCGCCGTCTGCCGCAGGTACTGTATATTCGTACAGCACCAAAGGCCGATGATGACCACCACTCATATTCCCGTCGAAGCCCTCAAGGGTCGTGGCAGCGCGACCCGGCTGGCGCACCGGTTCAGCGTTGACGAACGCGACGCCTGGGACGACGGCTGGGACACGCTGACCGAACTGCACGCCGAACGCCCGACCCGCATCGCCACGCAGATCCACTTCGAGGATGCGCGCAGCGTCATAAGCCGGAACGACTCACCGGATATTCCGTTCGATGCGTCGATCAACCCCTACCGCGGTTGTGAACACGGCTGCATCTACTGTTTTGCCCGGCCGACGCACAGCTACCTGAACCTGTCGCCGGGTCTTGATTTCGAAACCCAGCTGATCGCCAAACGAAACATCGCAGAAGTGCTGCGAAAAGAACTGGCCAGGCCGGGATACCAGCCGCGGCACATCGCCATCGGCACCGCGACGGACTGCTATCAACCCATCGAACGTGAACTGCGGCTGACCCGCGCGGTGATCGAAGTGCTGGGCGAGGCCCGGCATCCGTTCGGACTGGTCACCAAGTCGAGCGCGGTCGAACGCGACCTCGACCTGATCGCGCCACTGGCTGCTCGGCGGCTGGCGGCGGTCTACATCACGATCACCACACTCGATCCGCAACTGGCGCGCATCCTCGAACCCCGCGCCGCAGCGCCGCACCGGCGACTGCAGACCATTCGCACGCTGGTGGCGGCCGGAGTGCCGGTCGGGGTCAGTGTGGCGCCGCAGATTCCCTTCATCACCGAAGACATGGAACAGGTGCTGGAAGCCGCATACGAGGCCGGTGCCCGCACCGCCTTCTATACGGTGGTGCGGCTGCCCTGGGAAGTGGCTCCGTTGTTCCGTGAATGGCTCGAACTGCACTACCCGCAACGCGCGGCACGGGTCATGGCCCGCATCCAGGAAATGCGGGGCGGCAGGGACTACGACGCCGATTTCGCCACCCGCATGAAGGGCAAGGGCGTGTGGGCCGACCTGATCCGCAAGCGCTTCGAAGTAGCCTGCAACCGGCTGGGTTTCAACCGCCAGCGCACCGTCCTGTCGGCAGACGGTTTCAGGCGGCCGCGGCTGGACGGGCAGGAGGAACTTTTCTGAAGGATTCGGCGCCCTAACACGTCTGGACAGATAGTGGGGACGACACCGGCGGCCATGAAGAACCACTGACCTGCCCCTCGCCCGTGTCGCAACACGCCGCATGGAATCGACAATTCCGCCGGATCTAAGGAAACCTGACATGGGAGCGGGCACATGGTGCAGAACGTCCACCAGCGTATTTCGGCGCTCGAATCGGAAAACATCCGGCTGCGGGCTGCAGTGATGCTGCGCGACAGCGAACTCGCTTTTTCGCGGCAGGATCGCGCAGACCTCGCCGCCGCATCCGCCGGTCTGCCGCGCCGGATCGAACTTGCGCGCCGCGTCGACTCTCTCGCCGAACGCCTTCAATCGCTGCTGCGGGAAAAACATCGGCCGGCCGAGCGACGACCCGCCTGAGTTTTCAGCGCAGCGCCCGGCCCAGCCGCAAACCGTTGGCGATCACCAGAAGGCTGGCGCCGACATCGGCGAATACCGCCATCCACATGCTGGCCGCACCGGCGATGGCCAGGCCCAGGAAGAGCAGTTTCAGGCCGAGCGCGATGGCGAAGTTCTGTAGTAGCACGATGCGGGTGCGGCGCGACAGGCGCACCACTTCGGCGATCCGGCGCAAATCGTCCTGAAGGATGACGATGCCGGCGGTCTCGACCGCCACGTCGGTGCCGGCCGCGCCGATGGCAAAACCGAGGTCGGCACTGGCCAGTGCCGGCGCATCGTTGATGCCGTCTCCGGCCATGGCGACCACCCCGTGAGTCTGTTGCAGTTCCTGGATGGCGGCCAGCTTGTCTTCCGGCAGAAGACCGGCGCGCACTTCGTCGATGCCGGCTTCTTTGGCCATGGCATTCGCGGCAGTGGCATGGTCGCCGGTCAGCATCGCGGTCGCGACGCCCAGCCTGCCAAGCTCCGCGATGGCTTCGCGGGCACTGGGACGGAGGCGGTCGGCCACCGCGAAAACCGCTCTCACAGCCTGCGCGTCGGCCAGCAGGGTGACGCTGCGTCCGGCGGCTTCGTCGGCCGCCACAGCGCTTTCCACCGCGTCGGTCCACACGCCGCGTTCCTGCATCAGGCGACGGTTGCCCAGCAGCCAGTCCTGTCCGCCGATGCGGCCCGAGACGCCGCGCCCGGAAAGTGCCTCGAAGTTGTCGACCGCAGTCGCTCTGCCTTCGAGCCCCGCGGCAAGCGCTTGAGAAACCGGGTGGTCCGAGCGGGCCGCGAGCGCCAGTGCCGATGCCAGCGTGGCCTGGCTGTCATTGCCTCGCAGCACCGCCTGGGAGAGCAGCACCGGTTTGCCTTCGGTCAGGGTGCCGGTCTTGTCGAAGGCCACCAGCCGCAGCAGGCGCGCCTGTTCCAGCCAGATGCCGCCTTTGATGAGGATGCCGCGCCGCGCCGCTGCCGCGAGTGCGCTGACGACCGTGACCGGTGTCGACAGCACCAGGGCGCAGGGACAGGCGATGACCAGCAGCACCAGTGCGCGGTAGATGGCGTCGCGCCAGGCCCAGTCGAACAGCAACGGGGCGCCGACCGCCAGCATGACGGCAATGCCGAACACAGCCGGTGTGTAGATGGCGGAGAACCGGTCGACCAGGCGCTGGCTCGGGGCGCGTGCCGACTGTGCTTCCTGCACGGTGCGGATGGTCCGGTCGAGGGTGGTGTTTCCGTTGGCAGCGGTCACCTTGAATTCGAGCGCCGCGTTGCGGTTCAGGGTGCCGGCAAAGAGGCGGTCGCCTGGCGCCTTGTCCACCGGGAGGCTTTCGCCGGTGACGCTGGATTCGTCGACCGCGCCGTGGCCGCTGCTGACCTCGCCGTCGAACGGCACCCGGGCGCCGGGGCGGATCCGCACCGTGGCGCCGAGGTCGATGTCGGCCAGCGGGTTCTCAGTCCAGTTTCCGTCTTCACCCAGCACCTCGGCGCGTTCCGGCCGCAAGGCGAGCAGGCTTCCGACAGCGTTGCGGGCGCGGGCCTCGGCTGCTTCCTCGATGCGTTCGGCCAGGGCGTACAGCGCCATCACCATGGCGGCCTCCGGCCACTGCCCGAGCAGGAAGGCACCGGTGACCGCAACGGCCATCAGCGCGTCGATGCCGAGCTTGAGTTTCAGCAGTGACTTCCAGCCGGATGCATAGATCCCCAGCCCGGCCAGCACGATGGCCGCGACGGCTAGCGCCATGCCCGCAATGCGCCACTGCAGCGAATCGCCCCCCACGAAATGCAGCACCTCCGCCGCCGCGGCAAGAGCCAGCGACGCGCCCAGTCGCCAGGGGCCCGGAAGGGCGGAATGATCGTGGTCGTGGCCCGCATGGTCGCCGTGACCATCGACATGGCCGTGACCGTCATGGGCGTGCGTCTTGGTTGCCGGTCGGCAGCCGCAACAGGACGACGCGGCTGCAGCCCCGTGCGAGTGGTCCGTGTGGGCGGCATGGGCGGCGTGGCTGGAATGGCCGAAGTCGGTATTGGTTTTTTCAGGCATGGCACCATTCAAAACCTTACAGCCACTCGAAGGTCAAGCCATGGCGAACCAAAGTCCCCACCTGCGTATCGGCGAAGCGGCCCGGCTTTCGGGTGTCGGTGCAGCCAACATCCGCTATTACGAGAAGGAAGGCCTGCTTCCGACGCAGGCTCGTAACGAGGCGAGCTACCGGCTCTACGGCGCCGACGATGTCCACCGCCTGCGTTTCATACGCCTGTGCCGCGCGATGGACATGTCGCTGGACGAGGTTCGCAAGCTGCTCGGCCTGAACCTCGCCGATAAGGCGGACTGCCTGCAGGCCCGCGAAACCCTGGATGAACACCTGGGCCATGTTCGCGAACGCCTGGCCGAATTGCGGTCGCTCGAAACCAATCTGCTGGCCCTGCGCGACGGTTGTGACGGCAATGGCAAACACTGCGGAATCATCGAAACCCTGCACCGGGAGGCCGACGCACAAGCGCTGCCGTCCCCGGCTCCGACGGCAAGGCGTCATGTGTGACCGGCGTCTAGTTCCGGGATGGCGGGCGTTTGCCGCGCTCGACCAGCAGCGGCACCGCGATGTCCGGTTCGTCGGTAATGAAACCGTCCACGCCCATGTCCAGCAGCCTGCGCATGTCCGCCGGTTTGTTGACCGTCCAGGGCAACACTGCCAGGTTCAGCCGATGGGCCTGGTCGACATCCGCCGCGGTGATGCCTCCATAGGCGGGCGACCAGATGTCGCAACCGGCGTCGGCCGCCATGGCCGGAACGGAATCGAAGCGGGCAAGCTGCCGGCCCATGGTCCAGGCAATGTCCCTGACCGTCTGCGGACTGGTCAGGCATGACCTCGCGACATCTGGCGCCTGGTAACGCATCGCGGCCAGCGTGCGCCAGTCGAAGCTTTGCACGGTGACACGCCTTTCCATCGATTCGTCGCGCAACACCTTCAGCAGCAGCGAGACGACCTGTTCGGGCGGCGGGCTGAGTTCCGGGTGGTAGGGGTCGGACTTGACCTCGATGTTCAGCCGCACACGGGTTTCGTTCTTCTCGCGCAGTTGCCGCAGCAGGCTGGCAAGGGTAGGAATGCGCTGGCCGTCGTGCGCGGCCTGGCGGGGAAACCCGCTGCCGTAACGGCTTGCCGGATTGAGCCGGCCGACGTCGTATTCGGACAGCACCGACAAGGGGATGCTGCGGATAGAAGGACCGGCGTCGGTCAGCCAGTGCCCGCTCGCGTCGCGGGTGATGGCGGGATTGAGGCGCAGGTCGTGCGACACCACCACCACGTCGTCGGATGTGACTGCGACATCCAGTTCGAGCGTGTCAACACCGACTTCGAGCGCCTTGAAGAAGGCTGCAACGGTGTTCTCCGGCGCCAGTCCGCGCGCACCACGGTGGCCTTGCAGGTCGAAGGCGAACGCGGGCAGGGCGATGGTCGCGAGTCCCAGCAGACCGACCGTGGCGTTAATCCAAAAACCGCTGTTGCGCATGTTCATTTTTGTCGGCGAGGTAATTTGAAACGATCCCCGATCTGGTATTTTTATGGATTGTCAGCCGGGTTCCTGTGTCGAGAATTTAAAACTGTACGAAAGACGACTTCGCGTGGAACTGGACGGTGCCCTGAAAAAAATCCCGGTCGCGCAGGTGCGGCAGGGCATGTATTTGCACCGCCTCGACGGATCCTGGCTGAAGACACCCTTCTGGCGGCGCGCCTTCGTGCTGGAGGACCCGGCCGATCTGCAATCGCTGCGTGGCAGCGGCATCCAGGAAGTGTGGATCGACGTGTCGCGCGGCCTGGACGTGGCGATCGAAATGCCGGATGCGGCAGCAGCAGCGGCGGCTCCGGGCGCTGCCCGTGCGCCGGCCGAGCCCGCCGCCCGGGTGGCTCCGGCAGTCATCGTGCGCGACACACGGGTTCCCCTGCATGAAGAGGTAGCCCGCGCCCGCCAGATCTGTGCGCAGGGCCGTGAGCGGGTGGTCTCGATGTTCGCCGAGATCCGCATGGGCCAGGCGATCGACGTCGATGGCGCTATCCCGCTGGTGGACGAGATCGCTTCTTCGGTGGCACGCAATCCCGGCGCTCTTATCGGCATGGCGCGCCTGAAAAGCCGCGACGACTACACCTACATGCATTCGGTCGCGGTGTGCGGCCTGATGGTGGCCCTGGGCACCCGCATGGGCCTGCCGGCCGACCAGGTGCGCGAAGCCGGGCTGGGCGGCCTGGTGCACGACATGGGCAAGGCCTTGATCCCGCTGGAAATCCTCAACAAGCCCGGAACGCTGACCGAAGGCGAATTCGCCCTGATGAAGACACATGCCGAGAAGGGCTGGCAGCTGCTGAAGGACGGCAAGGCTGCGAGTGCGGCAGTCAAATCCGTGGCCCTGAGCCACCACGAGCGTTTCGACGGGTCCGGTTATCCGCAGCGGCTGGCCGGCGAGGCCATCAGCCTGTATGCCCGCATGGGCGCCATCGCCGATGTCTATGACGCGATCACATCGCAGCGACCCTACAAGCCGGCATGGGACCCCGCGCATGCGGTGCGGCAGATGGCGCGCTGGAAGGGCCATTTCGACCCGACCATCTTCCAGGCCTTCATCCGCAGCCTGGGCATCTATCCCGTCGGTTCGCTGGTGCGCCTCGAGTCGGGATTCCTGGCGGTAGTCTGCGAACAGCATGCCGACGCGCTGCTGACGCCGGTCGTGAAGGCTTTCTTCCGCTTGCAGAGCGACGAACGCATCGTCCCGCGCCGCATCGACCTGCGCGCCACCGCCGGCATCGACCGGGTGGTGGCGGTGGAGGACCCCGAACAGTGGAAGTTCGCAGGCCTGAACGAACTCTGGACCGAGGCCGAGCCGGTGGCCTGAACGGTCAGAGGCGCTGCAGCCGTTCGAGTGCGGCGATCAGCGTTTCTTCCTTTTTTGCGAAGCAGAAACGCACCACTTTCTGGTCGAACCCGTCGCCGTAGAACGCCGACATGGGGATTGCGGCGACACCGTGCTGGCGCGTCAGCCACTGGCAGAAATCGGCCTCGCTCAGATCGCTGACCTGCGAGATGTCCACACACTGGAAATAGGTGCCTTCGCACGGCAGCAGCCGGAAACGGGTGTTTGCCAGGCCGTTGCGGAGGAACGCGCGTTTCTGGCGATAGAAGGCGGCCAGGTCGCGGTACGGCGTCGGGTCCTGCAGGTATTCGGCCAGGCCTGCCTGCATCGGCGTGTTCACCGAGAACACGTTGAACTGGTGCACCTTGCGGAACTCGGCCATCAGCGATGCCGGGGCGACCACGGTGCCGACTTTCCAGCCGGTCACATGGAAGGTCTTGCCGAAGCTCGACACCACGAAACTTCGCGCCGCCAGTCCCTCGAAACGCGAGGCGCTTTCGTGCGGCGCATCGAAGGCCATGTGTTCGTAGACCTCGTCGCTGATGACCACTGCATCGGTCGGTGCCAGCAGGGCCTGCAGCTGCAGCATCTCGTCGCGGGTCCATACGGTGGCGCTAGGGTTGTGCGGGCTGTTGACGATGATGGCGGCGGTGCGCGGCGACAGAGCGGCGGCGATCAGGGCGAAGTCGGGGCGGAAACTGCCGGGCGTCAGCGGCACCCTGACAGCAGTGCCGCCGGCCATCACGATGCCGGGCACATAGCTGTCGTAGCAGGGGTCCAGCACGATGACTTCGTCGCCCGGATGCACCACGGCCAGCAATGCAGTCAGGATGGCCTGCGTGGCGCCTGCGGTGATGGTGATCTCGGCGGCCGGGTCGTAGCGCCGGCCGTGCTCGGCCTCGATCTTGGCGGACATCACCTCGCGCAAGGCCGCCATGCCGGCCATCGGCGCATATTGGTTGGCGCCGTTGCGCATGGCGTGGTCGACGGCGTCGAGCAGGCGTGGGTCGCAGTCGAAATCCGGAAATCCCTGGCCGAGGTTCACCGCCCTGGTCTCGGCGGCGAGGGCCGACATCACCGTGAAGATGGTGGTGCCCACGGCGGGCAGCCGGCTGGCGGGTGCCGGTGTACGCGGAACGAGGCGCGGGTTGGTGGTCGAAAGCTCAGAGTTCATGGTCGTGGAAATGGCCCGACAGGGCCTTGGCAATCAGGTCGCGACTCAGCCGGTCGCTCAACAGTTCGGCAAATTTGAAGACGAAGTTGCGCAAATAGGCGCTGCGCTTGAACGCCACGCGGGCCACGTTTTGCCCGAACAGGTGACCGACCGGCCGCACCACCAGATCGGTGGCGTCGCTGCTCAGGCCGTCGTTGCGCACGGCCATCTCGGCCACGATGCCGATGCCCAGCCCCAGACGGACATAGGTCTTGATGACATCCGAATCGATGGCTTCCAGGGCGATGCGCGGCGTCAGCTTCTTGGTGGCGAATGCCTGGTCGATGCGGGTGCGGCCGGTGAAGGACGGGTGGTAGGTGACGATGGGTTCACGCGCGAGTTCTTCCAGCGTCACCAGCTCGACCGAGGCCAGCGGATGGCCGGGCGGCACCACCAGCACATGTTCCCACTGATAGCAGGGCAGGGTGACCAGGTCTGCATAACCGGCCAGCGATTCGGTTGCGATGCCGATTTCAGCAACGTCGTCCAGCAACATGCGGGCGACCTGGTCGGGCGAGCCCTGGTGCAGGCTGACGTTGACCTTCGGGTAGGCCTCGCGCAGCCTGGCCACTGGGATCGGAAGCACGTAGCGCGCCTGCGTATGGGTGGTGGCAATGGAAAGCGTGCCGCTGTCCTGCGAGCTGAACTGTTCGCCGATACGGCGCAGGTTGCCTACCTCCCGCATGATCAGTTCGATGCTTGCCAGGACATGCTGGCCGGGTTCGGTCACCCGCTTCAGGCGTTTGCCGTGGCGCGCAAAGATTTCCACTCCCAGCTCTTCTTCCAGTTCGATGATCGCCTTCGACACCCCCGGCTGGGAGGTGTGCAGTGCCTTGGCGGCCTCGGTCAGATTGAGGTTGCGCCGAACGGCTTCCTGCACGAAGCGGAACTGATGGAGGTTCATGTTGATTACGTGATAAGAGGCCCCGCCATTATGCTTCCTGGTTGGAAGCTAATGGCTCTCGAGGGCCCGTCATCCACGGGCGATGTCGGCCAGCAGATCGAGCAGGCGGGCGTCTTCGCCTACTGCGGGAGCCAGCTCGAATTCGATGGAGGCGTACTGGCCGCGCAGTTCTTCCACGATGCGGGGAAGGTCTTCGCGTGCGTGCCGTCCGACGCCCAGAAACATCGGCACCACACGGATTCTGTCGACGCCTGCGGCTGCCAGTTCCGCGGTGGTGCGGGGCAGAAACGGCTCGGTCAGTTCCAGGTAGGCACAACGCACCATCAGGCCGGGTGAAGCGGCCTGCATGCGGCTTGCCACGGCCTCGATGGGTCGGCGCCAGGCCGGGTCACGCGAGCCGTGGCCGAACAGTACGACTGCCTTCATCGTCTCAGCACCAGCCAGCCGAACGCGGTCAGCGACAGGACGCTGTAAATGATCCCCGGCGCGGCGGCTGTCAGCCAGGGCAGCCAGTTCTGCAGGTTGCCGATGTAGCCGAAGACGTTGTTCAGCAGAAAGAAACTGATGCCGGCCATCACACCGCCGAAAACGTAGGTTGCGATGCCGCCCGAGCGGAAATGCAGGTAGGCGAAGGGCAGGGCCAGCACCACCATCACCAGGCAGGACAGCGGATAGAACACCTTTCGCCAGAATTCGATCTCGTAGCGTTGTGCCGACTGCCCGTTGGCTTCGAGGTGGCTTATGTACTGGAACAGGTCGATGGTCGGCATCTTGTCCGGCTGAAGCACGGCGGCAGCGACCATTTCGGCGCTGATCCGGGTCGGCCACGGCAGGGTTTCGGCGCTCAGTCGCTCCACCCGGACGCGTTCGTTGGCCTGGGTGTGGAATTCGCTGCGCTGCACGCCCTGCAACGTCCATTCCGCGCCGGGACCGAAGGTGGCGCCTTCGGCCTGTGTCACCGCCGAGGTAAAACCGCGGTTGTCGAAGGCATAGATGCGGATGCCCTTCATGCGTCCGTCGGACGACAGCGACTGCACGTTGACCGCGTAGGCATGTTCACCCTGGCGTTCGCGCAGCCAGGCACCGGTCTGACCGACCGTGAGGTCGCCCTGGTAACGAGCCTTCACCAGTGTCGCGGCGCGCTCGCTGAGTGGCGAGACGTAATCGCCTACCGCGAAGGTCAGCACGGCGAAAGCGATGCCGAGCGAAAGCAGCATCTGCAATGCGCGCCAGGGGCCGAGTCCGCTGGTACGCAGGATGGTGTACTCGGAACTCTGCGCCAGCCGCGCCATCACGAAGATGGTGCCGATCAGCACGGTGATGGGCAGCAGTTCGTAGAGGTGCCCCGGAATCGAAAGCGCCACGAAACCCAGGGCCTGGGTGATCTGGTATTCGGAGTTGCTGCGGCCGACCCACCGAAGTTCATCGACCAGGTCGAAGAAGAAGAACAGTGCCAGAAAACCCAGCGTGACGAAGGCAACCGCGGTCACCACGTCCAGGTAGAGGTAACGCCGGATGGTTTTCATGCCGAGGCCCCTGCGGTGGCCGGCGCCCGGCGCGGCCCGAGCAATGAACGCCAGGACCACTGCGCATGGCGCTTGGCAAGCAGGATGAGGCTCGCCGACAGCACGCCGCCGTGCATCACCAGCATCAGCGCGCCCAGGCTGAGCTTGCCGGTCAGCACCCAACCCTGGCCGAGGTTGAGCAGGTTGTAGTAAAGGATGAATGCGAACAGCGCGAACACCAGGTTGCCGCTGCGGCCGGCGCGTGGATTGACGCTGGACAGGGCGAGCGCCATCACCACGAAATTGAAAGCCGCCGCGACCAGGCCAAGACGCCAACCGAGTTCGGCGAGGTTGACGACGGTACGGTCACGAATCAGCTCGAGGGTGGAACGGGTTCGCACCGGAATTTCGTCCTGCGCGGTCTGCGCGGCATTGCCCAGCCGGTTGCCGAATTCCTTGAAGTCGCTGATCTTCAGGCCCGGTTTGCTGCTGCTGCTTTCGAGCCGCTGTCCGTCATTGAGGATGGCGAAGCGGTCTTCGCCGATGGTGGTCAGTCGGCCGCTGCGCGCCGATGTGACGACATCCTGGCCGTGGTCGCTGGCCGTGATGAACACGTTGTTGGCGGTGGCGGCGTCCGGGGTTTCCTTGTCGATGAAGAACACCCGGTTTCCGCGTGCTGATTCCTGGAACTGGCCTGGCGCGATGCGTTCCAGGTCGCCACGGCTCTGGTAGCGGTCCTTCATGTCCTGGATCTGGCTGTTGGCCCACGGCCAGACGCCGAGGGACAGCACACCCACGGCCGCGATCACCGGCCAGGAAAAACGCAGCAAGGGCCCCAGCAAGGCGCCCAGGCCGCGGCCGGCGGACATCCAGATCACCATCTCGCTGTCGCGGTACATCCGCGAAAGCGTGCCGACGATGGAAATGAAAAGGCTCAGCGCGAGGATGGTGGGAAGCTGCGACAGCACGGTAAAACCCATGACCATCAGCACATCGGACGGGCTGACGCTGCCGCGTGCGGCCTGGCCCAGCACCCGGATCAGCATGATCGTCATCACGACGGTGGCCAGGACCACCAGGGTGGCCCCGAAGCTGCGGGCCAGCTCCTTGCGCACGGAGGAATGGAATAACATCGGTTCGGAATCGAGAACAACCTGCGGATTATGGACTTTCAACTCAAGACACTGGACAGCGCAAGGGCGGCAACCGAGAAGGCCGACGCGGTCGTCCTGCTGATTTCCGAGGCGTTCGCACCGAAATCGGACGACACCCTTTCCCTCACCCTGGCCAGTGCCCGCAAGGCCGGCGATTTCGAAGCAAAGGCCGGCAAGCTTCTGAGCCTGTACCGCGTACCTGGAGTTTCCGCTTCGCGGGCGGTGTTGGCCGGTGCCGGAGACGGAAGCCCGGCGTCGGTGCGCCAGGCGGTCATGGCTGCCGTGAGCGGGCTCAAGGCGATCGTCAACGTGCGTCGCATCTGCATCGTGCTGCCGGAAGGCCTTCCGCAACCCGGGCTGGCGGTGCGCGCAGCGGTGGCGGCCGTTGCGGATGCCAGTTATGTCTACACGACCACCAAACCCAAGGCCGAGGTCCGCCGCATCGAAAAGGTGGTGATTGCCGTAGCCGATGCCAACGCAGTACGCGCGGATTTCGCGCATGCCACCGCCCAGGTCTCAGGTGTCGAGTTCGCAAAGGAATGGGGCAATCGCCCATCCAACCACGCCACGCCCACGTTGCTGGCCAATGCAGCCAGGACACTGGCCAAGTTTCCACGCATCAAGGTCGAGGTGCTGGGCCCGCGTGAGGTCGAAAAGCTGGGCATGGGTTCATTCATGTCGGTGGCCCAGGGTTCGGAAGAAGAACTGCGGTTCATCGTGCTGCGCTATGACGGCGCTGCCAGGGCGGAAGCGCCGCTGGTCCTGGTGGGCAAGGGCATCACCTTCGACACCGGCGGTATCTCCATCAAGCCGGCGGGTGAAATGGACGAGATGAAGTTCGACATGTGCGGTGCGGCCAGCGTGCTGGGCACCTTCCGCGCACTGGCCGACCTGCAGCCGGACATCAACGTGGTCGGCCTGATCCCCGCTGCCGAAAACATGCCCGACGGTCGCGCGCTGAAACCCGGTGACGTGGTCACCAGCATGAGCGGCCAGACCATCGAGGTCCTCAATACCGACGCCGAAGGCCGGCTGGTGCTGTGCGACGCGCTCACCTATGCCGAACGTTTCTCGCCGCGGGCTGTGGTCGATATCGCCACACTGACCGGTGCGTGTGTGGTGGCGCTGGGTTCGGTCCGCAGCGGGCTGTTCTCCACCGACGACGCACTGGCAACAGCACTGTCCCAGGCAGGCGATACCGCCATGGACCTTTGCTGGCGCATGCCGCTGGACGACGAATACGGCGAAGGCCTGAAGACCAATTTTGCGGACGTCGCCAACGTGGCAGGGCGTGCCGGCGGTGCGGTGACCGCAGCCAAGTTCCTGCAGCGCTTCACCAAGAAATTCGCCTGGGCGCACCTGGACATCGCCGGCAGTGCCTGGAAGGGCGGCGGTGCCAAGGGCTCGACCGGTCGTCCGGTCGGTTTGCTGCTGCAATACCTGGTGTCGCAGGTTGGGCAGGCTCCCGTCGACGTCGTGGCGCCGGTCGCCGCGAAGGTGGCTGGAAAGACCGCCGCCCGCAAGGCAGTGGCCAGGAAAGCGGTGAAGCCAGCGGCCTGAAATGACCGAAGTCGCCTTTCATTTCAACGCGCCCGACAAGGTCGCATATGTCTGCCGCCTGCTGCGCAAGGCGATGGGCGGCGGTTCGCGCCTGGTGGTCCTGGGCGACGACGAAACGCTGGACCTGCTCGACCGGGCGTTGTGGAACATGGCGCCGCACGAATTCCTGGCGCACTGCCGCGCAGACGCTCCCGAATTCGTGCGGGTTGCATCACCCATCGTCCTCACATCCACTCCCCAGGGCGCGCCGCACCAGCAGGTGCTGGTGAACCTGGGCGAGGGCGTGCCCACTGGCTTCGGCAGCTTCGAACGTCTGATCGAGGTCGTGGGCCGGGACGATGCCGAGGACCGTCGGCGTGCCCGGCTTCGCTGGAAACACTACGCCGACCGGGGATACAACATCACCCGTCACGACCTCGCACTGCGTTCCTGAAACGCCCCGTCGATGCCGCCAGACCTGCCCCGTTTCGTTCCCACGCTGACGGACATCGTGGAGGTTCCGGCTGCACCCCCGCCATCGGTGCCACCACCGGCGGCGCCGCCGGCGATGACCTCTCCCGCCGCGGAAACCCAGGCCGAAATACGCGGGGAGAGCCGCGCTGCCGACGACCTGGCGGAGCAGGTAGCACACCGTGTGCTCCAGCGTGTCGATGCCGTGCTGGCCGAGCGTTTGGCCGAGGCCATCCGGCAAGTGGTCGAACAGCACACCCGGACTCTTCTGCCAGCGGTGCGCGAAGAAATCGTCATGGCCGTGCACGCGACGGTTGCGGAGGCGCTGGCAGACGAATTCCTGCAGCCGGGTGGCACAACTTCAAACTGATTGCGCTCGGTGCAGCCCCTGTATGGCGACTTGAATTCGCATGCTAGTGTCGTGTCGGTTTCAGCCGGCTCGGTTTTTGCGTCCGGCATTTCCCAGCCGCTCTCAGGCGGTTCAAACCATATTCGCAACTGGAGATGTTCATGCAGATGAAGTTGATCGTGATCGCTGCCGCAATGGCCGTGACGGGCAGCCAGGTGATGGCGCAGGACGTACAGGTGATCCGCATCGGGCACGTCGCCCCCATGTCGGGTGCGCAGGCGCATTTCGGGCGTGACAACGAAAACGGTGTGCTGATGGCCATCGAAGACTTGAACGCCCAGAACATCGTCATCGGCGGCAAGAAGATCAAGTGGGAAATGGTCGGCGAAGACGATGCGGCCGACCCGAAACAGGGCACGGCCGTGGCACAAAAGCTGTGCGACGCCAAGGTGGCGGGCGTGGTGGGTCACTTGAATTCGGGCACCACCATTCCGGCTTCGAAGGTCTACAACGACTGCGGCATTCCGCACGTGACGGGCGCCGCCACCAATCCGGCGCTGATGAAGCCCGGCTACAACACCACCTTCCGCATCATTGCCAACGACAACGCACTGGGTGCCGGCCTGGCCTTCTATGCCGCCGACGCGCTCAAGCTGAAGAAGTTCGCCATCATCGACGACCGCACCGCCTATGGACAGGGCGTGGCCGAAGTGTTCAAGAAAACGGCGGCGGCCAAGGGCATCCAGATCGTCGACGAACAGTTCACCACCGACAAGGCCACCGACTTCATGGCGATCCTGACCGCCGTGAAGGCAAAGGCGCCAGACGGCATCTTCTACGGCGGCATGAATTCCCAGGCAGGTCCGATGCTGCGCCAGATGGAGCAACTGGGCATGAGCAATGTGCGCATGTTCGGTGGCGACGGCATCTGTACCGAAGAGATGACCAAGCTGTCGGGCAACGCCAAGAGCCTGAACAACGTGGTGTGTGCCGAAGGTGGCGCGTCACTGGTGAAGATGCCGGGCGGCGAGGCCTGGAAGAAGCGTTACGACGCCAAATACCCCAACCAATATCAGATCTACGGCCCGTACACCTACGACGCGACCATGGTTCTGGCCGACGCCATGAAACGCGCCAACTCCTGGAACCCCAAGGTCTACATCCCGTTCCTGCTCAAGACCGACATGAAGGGCGTCACTGCCCACATCGCGTTCGAGCCTAATGGGGAACTGAAGAACCCAGCCATGACGCTCTACATCTTCAAGGATGGCAAACGCGTTCCGCTGGGCTGATTCAACCGTCTCCGGGAAGCAAAATGACCACCTGCGGGTGGTCTTTTTTTTGGTTGAGCGCACAAGCGGCGTCGGTGCGGTCCCACACCAAGGGTGGAACGAGGATTAGGCAGCACACACATACGGCGGGCGGAGCATGACTCCAACTTATCCATTGGAGCCGTCATGCTGTCCTTATCCCGCTTCTCGCACGTGATCTCTTTTCACTTCAAGGCGCATCCGCGTTTTCTGGAAGCCGCTTCCTTTGCATGGCCGCAGGCCTCATGGCACTTCATGCGCTGAATCTGGCCCGCCCGGAGGGAATCGAACCCCCATGATCGCTTTAGAAGAGCGATGTCCTATCCGTTGAACGACAGGCGGAACTCCGCATTTTACTGCGTCAGGCCCGCGGTTTTCTTCCATTCGTCGAACCATCGGATAGCGGCTTGTTCAGGTTCAGGCTCATCCATAGCATCCAGTCGGAGAATTTCGCCCAAACGGAATGCTCCGAGGTCCCGAAGCGTGTCTTCAAATTGCATGCCTCCGCCACAGAAGGTCGCGCCGTAACTGCTGTCGCCCAAGGCGATGAGGCCGTATTTCAGGCCGCCGAGATATCGTGGCGAGGAAGACAGGCTGTTCAATAGTGCTTGTCCGTCATCGGGAACGTCACCAGAGCCTGTAGTCGAGACGCACAGCAATAACACCGGGCCGTAGGGGTCGAATTCCATCCTGACGTCAGCATCGTGCATGTCGACGACTTCGACTCGAATACCATGAATTGTGGCGGCTTCCAACTGGATTGCCTCAGCCACCCGCCGGGCGGTGCCGGAGACGGTTGCGAACATGACACGCAGCGTTGTGTGTTTTTGAGGCGAAATTGGCGATGTCATGGATTCGGACACATGGGGTAACGGAGAGTCGGGAAGCGAACTTTACTGAAAGCGTGGATCGATTGCCTGCCATCGGCCTAGGACTGTACGTTTGGTGAAAGCGGACAATTGCAGAAGTTTTTCAGGATTGTGTAAAACGCACTGAAATCGAGGTTAGAATCGTAGGCTCGGAGCGTAGCGCAGCCTGGTAGCGCATCTGGTTTGGGACCAGAGGGTCGCGAGTTCGAATCCCGCCGCTCCGACCATTAAAAGTAAAACGATTTACCACCGTTTTTGGCAAGCCCCGACGTCTCACGATGTCGGGGCTTTCTTGCGTCGATCAGAGATTTGTTACGGCTATTGGTGCATTAGAAAAAATCGTTACCTAATGTTTGCCGGGTACACGACACTAGCGGCCGCGCAAAACCTCATGGTTGCCAGCAGGATCTGCTGGCGAGCCGGGAAATTTGGCGCAGACACCCATCGCCAGATCTACTGATAGAGGCTCGACCATGACGGCTCAATACTTTGTGAACATGGAAAACGCGCAGCTGTATTTCGATGCGCAGTTGCAGCGTTGCAAGGCGCCCGGCAGCGCACCGGATGCCAAGGCGCAGACGATGTATTTTGTCCGCGTCGAAGAGGGCGGTGCCTTGTTGAAAACCACCTGGGACATCGGTCTTGCCGAGTTCACTCGGTTGCAGCGAGAACGTGGACGCTTGTATCAGAAGGCTGAAGCCTGACCGTTCCGCACCATCTGGGTAATTTCCCGAAATTGACAGGAATGGGCTTAGCGGCGATGAAGCGAGGGCGTCCAACTCTCTTCATTCAAGGATAAACATGCCGATGCCAACACCTCTCGAAGAACGTTCTGTCGAATTGCATCTCGGCAGTCGTTCCGCCATTGCCACGCTGCAGCGTGGTGAAAAAGGCTGGTTTGTCGATGTGATCGCCGAGAACGACAAACCCGATATTGCGGGTGACGACCAGTTCTTTGCCGCACCGGACAGGGCGGTGGAAGCTGCCAAGGCGCTCTGGCTTTCCTGACCCCCCACGCCGTTGGCTGCCGGAAATTTAGGCACAAGCGACATCTGCACCGTCCTACACCTGCAGAACAAGCTGCCGATCAATCTGCCTGTCTCTGCAAAAACCGATGGCAAAAAGATGATCGACGGAAATGTTCACACTCATATCGAGCGCTACGGCGCACATGAGTTGCAGTGGGCCAACCGCGTCGATGCGGCGGGGAGCCGCATCGAATGGCGCATAGAGACCGATACCCAGGGGTGGGTGAGTCGCTACGGGCCAGTTTTCAACCAAGGCGTACTTTGCGGAAGCCGAGCCATTTCGGGAAATGCAGATGAACAGGCTCTGCTGCAAGAACTGCGCGCACGACTCAAAAAACTTGCCGGAACTCCGATCGAAATCGAGCCGTCAAGTCAACGCGCGGCTTGAACGATTTCCAAAAATAGCTCTATTTGAAATTTTGCGTTTAAATGACCACCAGATGTGACAACTGACGCGGACATACGTCCAACGGGGACTTTGTGATGAATCACTCTGCAAGCAGGACATCATTTGCTGGGACCGCCTATCTTCATGGTTCCGGCGGCACGGAATTCCCGTTTGCATATGAGGGGAGTTACAGTCGCCCGCTGCGGGATAGACAGGGCTGCCTGCGTTTTGGATGGACGGCAACGGTGGAGGGTGTGGAGAAACAGCCTGCACCCCGCACCACCGTCATTCATGAAGCGGATCATGAGTTGGCGCCAGGTTTCGTCGAGCAGCGCATCCAGCGTTCCATAGAAGAACATTTGTCGGCGCTGATGGCGAGAGCGCCGGTTAAAATCAGCTAACTACTTGATTTTCCTGGCGATGTTCGCACGGGGAAGGTCAAGCCTTCATCCCTGCGGTGGCCACACGGACCTGCCGTGCCATCAGCGGCCACGCACCAACGCCATAGGTTTTCCTCTTGAGTTCCGACGTTTCTTCCGCGCCCGTATTGCCCGTATTGCCCGTATCTTCGGCCTCCTTCGGCGCACTGGGTCTGCCGCCTTCAGTGCTGGCAAACCTCGATTCGCTCGGCTACCGGTCGATGACTGCCATCCAGGCGGCCAGCCTTCCCCCGGCCTTGCTCGGCAAGGACCTCATTGCACAAGCCAAGACGGGAAGCGGTAAGACGGCTGCATTTGGTCTGGCATTGTTGGCAAACCTCAATTCCCGCCGTTTTGCGGTGCAGTCGCTGATCCTTTGCCCGACACGAGAACTGGCGGACCAGGTGACGACCGAAATCCGGCGCCTCGCACGTGCGGAAGAAAACATCAAGGTTGTCACGCTGTGCGGCGGCGTGGCCATGCGCGGCCAGATTGCCAGTCTGGAACACGGCGCGCATGTGGTCGTGGGCACGCCGGGCCGGGTCATGGACCATCTGGAGCGCAACACGCTCGATCTGTCCGCGCTGAACACCCTGGTGCTGGACGAAGCCGATCGCATGCTGGACATGGGTTTCGTCGATGACATCGCGAAGGTGGCCAGTCGCTGCCCCCCGAAACGCCAGACCCTGCTTTTTTCTGCGACCTATCCGGATGGCATCGCACAGATTGCCGCTCGTTTCATGCGTGACCCGCAGCGTATCGAGGTCGCGTCGCAGCACGCCGAGGCACGCATTCGCCAGCAGTGGTTCGAGGTGCGGGAAGACGAGCGGCTGCACGCCGTTACCTTGCTGCTGGATCATTTCCGCCCGCAGAGCACGCTGGCTTTTTGCAACACCAAACAGCAATGCCGCGATGTGGTCGCGGTGCTTCAAGCGGCCGGTTTCTCTGCATTGGCTCTCTACGGTGAACTCGAACAACGCGAGCGTGACCAGGTGCTGGTGCAGTTCTCCAATCGCAGCTGTTCGGTGCTGGTGGCCACCGATGTAGCGGCCCGCGGCCTCGACATCACTCAACTCGAGGCGGTGATCAATGTCGACACCACACCGGACGCGGAAGTGCATGTACATCGCATCGGCCGTACGGGCCGCGAAGGGCAGGGCGGTGGCGAAGGCCTGGCGCTCAACCTGGCGAGCCTCGACGAAATGGGTGCGGTTGGCCGCATCGAGCAATTGCAGGGCCGGGAGTCGGACTGGCACAGTCTTTCGGAACTCACCCCTGCCAGCGGCGAACCGCTCGTTCCGCCGATGATCACCTTGCAGATCGTCGGAGGCCGCAAGGAGAAAATCCGTGCCGGCGACGTCTTGGGTGCGCTGACAGGCGACTGCGGTTATGCCAAGGAACAGGTCGGGCGTATCAATGTCAACGAGTTTTCGACCTATGTGGCACTGGACAGAAACATCGCCCACGACGCTGCACGACGTCTGTCGGCAGGCAAGGTGAAGGGGCGAAGCGTGAAGGTGCGGTTGCTGCAAGGAAAAGATTCCTGACAGTTCCGCCGGCGCGGCGACTCGTATGCTGGCGGCTTCATCACAGCTGCCAGCAACCGACCCATGAAAACCGCCGTCGATATTGCCGAAGATTTCACTGATCAGATTTTCCAGGCCCTGCTGCAAAGCGTTGCGGTCCGGGATGCGCTGCCCGATGGTGCCAGTCCGAAGCGCCGCCGCCACGTCATAGATGCAGCCGGTTTCGATGTGGACGGCAGTGTCATGTTCGACGGCGAATTCGACATCCACTATGGCGGTGATGGCGACCGGGCCGGGCACCCGGCCCTGCGGGTCGATGTCGAGGGACATCTCACCAAACTGCCGGAAGGTGACTGGGCGGTCCGGCGACTGCAGATCAAGAATCTCGAATCGGTCGACGCCTTGCGCGGACCGGACCAGCTTCCCGGCTAGCCGGCCCGCGCTTCGGATCCTGTGTTTCTCCGGTTGCGGACCGCCATCGCGGCGGCTGACAGCAGCAGGCCGGCCGTGAAATAGAGGCTGAAAAGGCCGGCCAGAAAGCCCAGGACCGTGGCGAGTACTCCGCTCAGCGCAGCCGCAACCGAACGCAGAATCGTCCCCTTGCGAGCCATTCGCCAAAACATTGCAACTGCGGTTGCGATGCCGAGGGCAAGACTGCCCAGCCACGCGACAAGCGTGTGAGAGGAAACGTCGTCGTTCAAAAGATCCCTTTGCCAGCGTGGGAACAAAAAATGATTGGCGAGCGCCCGGATCAGTCCACCGCTCACGATCACTTCTTGCGTGGTGCCCGGTTCACGCCAGCGCACCGGCTGTCCGGGGACCATGCTGCCGTCCACCCTTTCAATGGTGTCGAGGAAGAGGCCCGCCTTCACCACACGCTCGGCAATCAGCGCCACTACTTTCCGGTTGCCGGAAAACACCATGCCGAGATAGTCGTACCGCGGCTCGACGACCCAGTCGCCGTGTCTGTCGATCAGGCCTTCCTTGCCGCCCTGGCGCATGGCGGCATAACCGTTTGTACTGAACCCGCAGCCGGCGGTGAGGAAGTTGAGCCTGGGATCGAAACGCGGCGTTATCGCCATGCGGCCGGTGCGATCCACGAATCCTGCCTGCCCATGCAAATGCCACCACGGAGCCGGATAAGGGTCGTCTCCCATATTGCCGGCGAGCTTTTGGCGGATCCTCCCAGGTAAGCCGAGTCGTATCGAGCCGCCGGGAACCACGCAGGCCAGCCCTTGTGAAAACGAATACATCAAGCCGTCGAACCAGGGTACGACGACCTTGCCGTCTCGGTCTATCGCAGCGGACCTGATACCGTCCGTGACGACGGCGAGTCCTTCGCTGAACGGTAGCGCCTGGCTGAATTTTGGTTGCACGGCCCATTCACCCTTGGGGTCCAGGTAACCCATCTGGTCGCCCGCTTGGGCCCGTGCCGGGAACCGGTCGCCATCCGCGCCGCTGCCGGCAGATCCGATGAAAAAGAAACGCTGGGCCACCAGCGGCGGCGCTGCGCTACCGTCGACGCGGCAGAGTCCCCACAAGGCGGTCTCACGGTTTTGACATGCGCCGAGAATCATCGAGGTCGCCTCCGGCACCGACCCGGGTTCCGCTGTGTTCCCTGCCAGGGGCATGCAGACCGCGGCGATAGGCAGAAGCCATGGAACGACCGCCGAAAAAAGGCGGCGCGGCTGATGACAGCTTTGCATTGACTGGCGGATCCTGGCAGTTGAAAGCGCCAAGTCTAGCCAGCGTTGCGAGCGGACCCCTAAGTGGCGGCTGCAAGCAGGTTGTTTTCGGGGGTCTCACGTCCACAACAATAGGCAAACAGAAGGTCTAGTTCGGTGGTCTTGTCGAAAACAGCATTTGCCGCCAGTTCGGCACATCGGGCACGAATCGCCACGTCGGCATGGCCGGTCAGCACCACGGCGCGCTGATGGGGTTGGCGATCGCGACAACTCGCAAGCACACCGAGACCATTACCCTGGGCCAGCGTGAGGTCGATGACGGCGATGTCCCAGTCCACCTGATGATTCGTGAGCCACCGTGTGGCCTCGGGTTCGGTCGCAGCAGACGCAACGACGCGACAGTCCAGGGTTTCCTGCAACATGTCGGTCAGCGCGGTACGAACGATCCGGTTGTCTTCTACGAGAAAGATATTCAGTGCCATGAAAGGTTCTCTTGGTTCATGCCACTGTATGCACAGCAGGCGTGGAAGAAGGTGGGGGATCACTACAGCCGCCCGTAGGAAAGCAAGCTGATCGCGTGTTCATGCCATGGTCGCTCACAAACGATCCGTGTTCGTAACCGGCCGCTTCTGCGAGGCGGCGGTCGGCTTTCGTTCCTGCCACTTTTGAAACCTGAACCGGCTCCACCACCATGACCCAATGGCAAACGGCATCACTGATCGTCGGAATGATGCATGTCGCCTTGCCGCTGATCGCCTGGAATATTCTGTACCGCAAACATGACAGACGTTCGGTCGCGCTGTGGTGTTCCGGCAGCCTTTTGTTCGGGTTCGGTTTCATGCTTATTTCCTTGCGTGAAAGCCAGCCGATCTGGCTGTCCTTCACGCTCGGCGGGCCGCTGGCATTTGCCGGTTATCCGCTGCGCTGTGCGGCACTTCGCCGGGAATTGGGGCGGCGTGGTGGCGATAGTGCTTATCTGGTCCGCTGGGGGGCGGTCGTGCTGCTCTACGCTGCCTTCCAGGTGCTGATCGATGAATACCGGCTGCGGTTGGCCGTTGCGAACCTGATCCACCTTTCCGGCGCGCTGATGATGGGCTGGCTGGCCTGGCAGGTGTACCGGCGCAGCCGTTATCGAAACGCCGCACTGCTGTCCGCCACATCCGGCGTGCTGGCGACTGCTCTGGCATTGCGCTTGTTCACGGTTTCGTTGAGCGATGCCTCGGTGCTGCCGACGCTGGTCAGCATGGATTTCGGCTTGATGCTGCTGGCAGCCTTCCTGGCCGCGCTATGCGGAAACCTGGGTTACATCGGCATCGCGCTCGAGTCGGCGAACAGAAAGGAACTGCACAGCACCGCAGCGCTCGCCCGCGAACATGAGCGCCTGCTGCAGACGGAGCTGCGGGTGCGCGAGCAATCCGCCCTGCTGGAAGAGCGTGCGCGCCTGCTCGCCCAGCGTGACGAAATGCTGGGTGCACTGGCACACGAAGTACGGCAGCCGCTGAACAACGCGCTGGCAGCGCTCACCAGTGCCAGCCACGCCATCGAACATCCCGATGCCGACGGCACCGCCGCGCGTGCCGATGCCGCGGTCCGCCTGCGCCGCGCCAACTCGGTGCTGATGCAGGTCAATTCGGCGCTGGACAACACCCTGTCCGATGCCGTGCTGCTAGCCGGTCATGCGCCGGCGTCGCGACAGGATGTCGATGTCGATGTCTTGCTTGACCTGGCGCTGGGCGACATCGATCCGCAAAGCCACGGCCGTGTGCTTCGCGAGCGGGGCAGTGGAACCCGCACGGCAGCCATGAACGCCGGGTTGATGCGGCTGGCCCTGCGAAACGTCATCGCCAATGCGCTCGCCTATTCGCCTGCCGGGTCACCGGTGTTGGTGCACATCGCGGACTCGGACGAGCCACTGGCCCTGGTTTTCGAGGTCTGCGACGAAGGGCCCGGCATCGACGCCGAATTGCTGCCGCGTCTGTTCACCCGCGGGGCGCGCGGCGACCAGGTTCATAACCGGCACGGGCACGGGCTGGGGCTTTACATCGTGCGGCGCGTGATGGAACTGCACGGAGGCCAGGTTTCTGCCGAAGCCCGACCCGGCGGCGGGTTGAAGGTCCGCCTGGTCGTCCCGCAATGACACTTCAGGCGCGAACCAGCAGCGCCCTGAAGACATAGCCCTGCCGCGGCACGGACTGCAGCGGCGCCAGCATCGGGGTTGCCCGCTCGATGCGGCGGCGCAGGCGGTAAATGCTGGCATGCAGCAGGTTGTCGGTCTCGTCCGGTTCGACACGGCCCAGCTTTCGAAGTAGCTGGGTTCTGGAAACCGGCGCTCCGGCCGCATCGATGAAACACTCCAGCACGGCCCGGTCGTTGTCGCTGAGACTGATGCGGATACCGTCGGGCGCCGTCAGTTCGCTGCTGGTGTGGTCCAGTTTCCAGGTCTTGGTCTGCTCATGCGAGCCCTGCACGCGCCGCTGGACCGCGTGCACCGCCAGCGCAACCTGCTCCAGCCGCACGGGTTTGGCGAGGTACATGTCGGCGCCCGCGGTGATCGCCTGATCGAAAACATCTGGCGCCATCCGGCCGGACACCACCAGGATGCCCGCCTGTGTGCGCCGCCTCAGGATACGCAAAAGCTCAATGCCGTCGACCCCCGGCAGCATGAGGTCGACGATGTAGAAATCGAAGAAAAAGGCTTCGCGGTCGGACAGGAGGTCGCTGCTGTCGTTGAAGACCCGCACTGCCCCAGACTGGTCTTTGAGGTGGTGGGCCAGGAATTCGGAAAATTCCAGGTCGTCATCGACCAGCGCAATATTTTGAGGAAACACGCAAAACCCGCAAGAAAAACGGTGCCGCAGGTTAACCGATGAACCACGACTGCGCCGTGTAACAAGGCCTTGTTGTAAGCGCTAAATCATTACACTGACATTCAGCGATCAGAAATGATCGACAAATCATGAAATGACGAAACGGCAACGCCCACGACCACATGAAACGAGCATCCAACTGGCTGTTCATGCCGGAACGCCCCATCTCAGTCCGTCGTCCCAGCCGGCGCAACACTTCGATTGGCGGGCTGAGTTTTGCGGTGGAGATCGACGGTGAAAACATCCCGATGAGGATTTCGGAACGGGCGCTGCAGACCATATTCGCTGCCGGCCGGAGTCCGTCCACCTGGCTGGAGGCCTACCGGAAGAATGCCCGGCTGATCGATGCAAGGGCCACGGCTGTCCATCTGGACCATCCCGACAGGCCGGTCTGCCTGGACGTCGCGGATTTCTCCGGTATCACCGCCTGAAAATCTGGATCAGTGCACGACGATGGTGACGCGCCGGTTGCGGGGTTCGCTCACGTTGTTCGCGGTCTGGACCGCTAGTTCGCGTTCGCCGCGGCCATTGGCCACCACCAGCGCCTCCGAGAAGCCGACTGCGATGAACTGGCCGCGGACGATGTCGGCGCGTCGCAACGACAGGGCGTCGTTGGTATCGCTTGATCCGGTGGTGTCGGTGAAACCGGTCACCAGGATCTCGGCACCACTTCGCGCCCGTGCTTCGGCCAGCACCTTGACCATGGTCTGCTCGGATTCGCGGGTCAGTTCGGTCGTGCCGCTGCGAAAATAAACCACGAAACGCGACGCTGCCGGTGGCGCGGCACTGAACAGGGCACCGTAGGCTTTCTTGACCTTTTCTGCATCGTCGGTCGTCACCGACACTGGTTGGTCCCGCATCGCCACTGCCACCTGATAGGGTTCGCTGAGGCGAAGTTCCTCGGTGTTGCCTCCGCCACTGGCGCGCACCGTCACCGCAGATGCGGAACCGTCCGCCTGCGGCAGCAGGGTGACGCGGGTCATGGCGCGCTGCGGCGGCTTTGCGCACGAGGCAAGCAAGGCGACCAGCATCAGCACGGCCGACGATTTCAGGCGATGGCTCATCGCGCCTCTCCTGCGGGGTCGACATCGACGATGAAGTCGGTGCCGCGAATTCCGATGACGGCGGTAGGCGTTTCGATCTGCACGCCATCCACGTTGTTCTTGCGGATGAGCCCGCTGATCATCCGCATGCTTCCGCGCAGGACCATTACCGCAAGATTGCCTTGATAGGTGGTCGTGTTGAAGGCGAACGACTTCAGTTCCATGCGGCTGGACTGCCCCAGCACGATGGTCGTGCCGTCGCGCAGCACCAGGCTGACCGAACTGTCGGCGCCCGTGGTCACACGGTCGGTGCTGAAGACCGGATCTCCGGCCGCCAGCGGTCGATCAGCGCTGTTGCCGGCTGCAGCGGCTACCTTTCCGTTCGCCAGCTTGATGGTGCCGGCGCGATCGGCCGAAGCGTCCGCAGCAGGGGCGGAACTGGCGGTCTGCGCCTGCGCAGGCGCCATGCCGGCCACAACGCCGACGGAAACAAGACTGGCCATCAGGACGAGGCGAAGCGGAGGAAGGATGGCGGATGGAACCAGGAAACGAGGCGGCATGTTGGTGCAGGAACGTCGTGCGCTCTTACTTTTATCAGCGGGTTTTTGCTCAAGGTGCGTAGTGTCACCCGGAATCGCCAGGAAGCGAATTTATGGATGGCGGCGTCTCGATGCGAGATGACGCGTGCGGCGGGCCAGATTCCGTGCCCGCACGCAGCCTATGATTCCGGCTCACCGAAATTGCACCGAGAGGACCACACAATGGCAGCTGCCACCACCATTGCCCGCATCGAACGTCTTGTCTGGATACTCATCTACGGCGGAATGCTGGCTCTGATCCTCGGTCTTGCGGTCAGACACGCCGCAGCGGGCGCGGGCGGCGCACTGATGGTGGTGGGCCTCATCGTTGCCGCGGTGGGCGTGGCGCTCATTTTCGTGCGCGCGCGCATGCAACAAGACAAGAACTGAAGACAGACGAACCATGCCGACAGAACAGGAAAACATTGCCGAATGGCGCCAGATCGCCATTCCGTTCGCCCAGCACCTGGGTATCGATATCGTGCACATGGCCGACGGCCATTCGGCGCTGAGTTTCAGCCCGCGGCCGGAACACCTCAACTCCTTCGGCGTTATCCACGGGGGTGCGCAGATGACGCTGCTCGACGTCACCATGGCGGCGGCCGGGCGCAGCGTTCAGCCGGCATCCGGCATGGTCACGATCGAGATGAAGACTTCCTTCATGCGCACGGCGCGTGGTCCGGTCATGGGACGCGGCCGGCTGATGCACCGCACCCGCAGCATGGCGTTCCTGGAAGCCACCATCGAGGATGCGGACGGTCAGGTCTGCGCACACGCTACCGGTACTTTCAAGTACATGCCGCGGCCGCCGCAGGGTGACGGCGGTCCGGTCAACGACCAGCCTTCGACCGACTGAACCGGTTTTCCCGCCTGCAACCCCACGATCCAAGGAGCCGCCGATGCCCGAATTGATCCTGCACAACTACCCCAGCTCGCCTTTCTCCGAAAAGATACGGCTGGTACTGGGTTTCAAGCAGATCGCCTGGCGTTATGTCACTTCCCCGCGCATTGCTCCCAAACCGGACCTGATGGCGCTCACCGGTGGCTATCGCCGGACTCCGGTGCTGCAGATCGGGGCCGACATCTACTGCGACACCGCGCTGATGTGCGATGTCATCGAACATCTCCAGCCCGCGCCGACGCTCTATCCGGAACCCGAGAAAGGCCTGGGCCGGGTGATGTCGCAATGGGCGGACAGCACCTTGTTCTGGAGCGCCATGGCCTGGAACCTGCAGCCGGCGGCGCGGGAGCAACTGTTCGGCAGCGCGCCGCCGGAAGCCATGAAGGCATTCGTGAACGACCGGGCGGCCATGTCGCAGAACAACATGACCAGACTGCGGCCAGAAGACGCCGCCGCTGCCTACAAGTCTTATCTCCGGCGGCTTTCCGACATGCTGGACGACCGGCCGTTCCTGCTGGGCGAAACGCCCTGCATCGCCGATTTTTCTGTTTATCACCCGTTGTGGTTCACCCGCACCCGGGTGCCGGCGGTCGCGCACATCCTCGAGTTGACGCCAGCAGTACTGGACTGGATGGACCGCATGGCCATGATCGGGCATGGCGAATCGTCCGAGATGGACGTTGCCGAGGCCATCGCAGTCGCCTCCGCCGCGACGCCGCTGCCGGTGGAAGACCAGGTGTTTCAGGACGATCACGGCATTCCCCTCGGTTCATCGGTCAGCGTCGCGGCCGAAACCTTCGGTACAGAACCGACCGAAGGCGTGCTGGTGGCAGCCACACGCATGCATCTCACGCTGCGGCGTGAAGACGCACGCGCCGGCACGGTGCATGTGCATTTCCCGCGCATCGGTTATGTGCTGAAACCGCTTGCCTGACCTTTCGGGATCGGGCGGGGATTCATTGGATATTTTCACGGGACGACGGATGAATGATGGCTGGTGATTTTCCAGCGATCGTCACCGTCATCGTATTCGTAGGTGAATGTATAACGTGCCTTGATCACACGCCCGTCCTTGACGGTGAATGTATATAGACCCGTACTCAATGCCGAATTGCAATGGACTGTTGTCCAGCTGCTGTCGATCTTGCCTACCGGTCGAAGCATCAGGAAATGGCTGAAATAATCGATCTTCTCATCGCGGGTGAGCTTCGGCCGTGCTGAGAAGGTGGGCAGCAGTGCAGACTGTTCTGCGTAAAGTGCGACCACCGCCTCGGCGTTGCCCGTCTGCACCGCATTCTTCCATTCGTCGAACAGGTTCTCTATTTGCTGAGAGGTGGTGGCGTGGCAACTTTCGACTGAAGAAACAAGGCGCGCATGGGCGGGCGATAATGACGCGCATGCGATCAACGAGATAATGGCATAACGGAAAGAGTGGTAAGGTTTCATGAGAATCCAAGGATGGAGATAATCGACGCGGCGATTGTCCGCAAAGATTTCCTTGAATATTCATCGGCTAGCCATTCGATTCAATCGTAAATATCGCTTACGGCCGAAGCAAATCAACGCTCACGGCACCGGCCCGGTCTTGCCGGGTGCCGGCGGTGATTCGCTGACCTTCAGCGCGGCGGCAGCGGCATCGTTCAGGGCATTGCCGGTGCGTTTGGGTTTGGTCAGCGGGGCGGCAGTCCAGCGGTTGCCGCGCACCAGGTCGAGGCCCTGCTGGATCCCGCCTGCCATCTGGAGTTGCAGGCGCTCGGCATCACGGCGCCGCACGTCTTCCGAGACTTCTGCGATGTCGCCTTCGCTGACGCCCAGGCGGCGCAGTGCCTCGCTGCCGAATTCCATCGCCGACTCGAATGTTTCCCGCAGTTGCCAGTCGACGCCGTGCCGGATGAGTTCGATGGCGTGCTGGCGGTCATAGGCGCGGGCCAGCACTGGCACCAGCGGAAATGCCTTCTTGGCCAACTCGACGATGCGGGTCGCGGCCTCCCTGTCGTTGACGCACACCAGCAGCGCCTGGGCGTGGGCCGCCCCGGCGGCGCGCAGGACGTCCATGCGGGTTCCGTCGCCGTAATAGGCATGGAAACCGAAACGGCCGGCGGTGCGGATCATGTCGGTGTCGTTCTCGATGATGGTCACGTCGACGCCGCGCGCCAGCAGTGTCTGGCAGGTGATTTGCGAGAAGCGTCCGAAGCCGATCACCACCACGTTGCCCGCGATCTCTTCGCCGGCACGGGCGGCATCGATGATGTCGCGCACATTGCGCATGTCCTGTGGCTGGCGCGCCGGCAGCAGCCAGCGAAGTGCGAAGACCGCGACCGGCGTCAGCGCCATCGACAAAATGACCGAGGCGGTGAGCAGGGCGTTGACGTGGCCTTCGATGATGCCGGCGCCGGCTGCAGCACCGTAAAGGACAAAGGCGAATTCGCCGCCCTGTGTCATGAGCGCGGCGCGTTCCAGGGCTTCCGGATGCCGTGCCTTCATGAGCCGGGCAACCAGGTAGACCCCACCGGACTTGAGTGTCATGGCGACCACCACGCCGCCGAGCAGCATGGCCCAGTCGGCGCGCATCAGGCCCAGGTCGAGCGACATGCCGACGCCCATGAAGAAAAGCCCCAGCAGCAGACCGCGGAAGGGTTCGACGTCGGCTTCGAGTTGATGGCGGAACGTGGATTCGGACAGCATCACGCCGGCAGCAAAAGCACCGAGGGCCATCGACAGTCCGCTTGCCTGCATGGCCAGGGCCGCACCAAGAACCACCAGCAGCGCCGCGGCCGCCATCACTTCGCGGGCCCGCGCCTTCGACAGCAGGCGAAACAGCGGATTCAGCAGGAAGCGGCTGACCGCCACCAGCGTGATCAGGCCACCCAGGGCTATGCCGACCTGGACCCAGCGAGAGACACCGTCGTCCGAGCCGGAATCAGGCGCCAGTGCTGCGACGATGGCCAGCAGCGGCACGATGGCCAGGTCTTCCAGCAGCAGCACCGACACGATGCGCTGCCCCTTCTTGGTCGATGTTTCCCCGCGCTCGTTGAGCATCTGCATCACGATGGCGGTGGAAGACAGCACAAAACCCATTGCGCCGATGAACGCCGCCGCAGGTGCAAAACCCGCGAGGACACCGGCGCCGGTCAGCGCCAGCCCGCAGACCACCAACTGGAGCAGGCCGAGGCCGAATATCTCGCGGCGCAAGCTCCAGAGACGGCTGGGTTGCATTTCGAGGCCTATGACGAAAAGAAACATCACCACGCCGAATTCGGCCAGGCCCAGTACCGACTGTGGGTCTCCAAAAACAGCGAGGCCGGACGGCCCGATCGCAAGCCCCGCTGCCAGGTATCCCAGCACCGTGCCCAGCCCGAGGCGTTTGAAGAGCGGAACGGCGATCACACCCGCCGCCAGTACCACCACTGCCTTCACCAGTTCGCTGCCGTGTTCGACCATGAGGCCCATCCCTTTTTTATCCGTTTGTGTGTTTGGTATCGCAGCTTTGGCAAGCGCGGTGCTGCCGATTGTGAATCGTGGGATCGGTCTGCCACATCGCGTCAGACCAAAGCGTGACGTGAAAAAAATGAACGCGTGTTCCAATGGGCCAAAAAGACTGTTGTAACTAATCGTCTCGGCATTCAAGATGAGGTTAACAAGCGAGCGGAGCCTTCGCAAATGCGCCTGATCGGGCCACACCGCAGAGTTTTGTAAACATTCTTGTCAGGGGGTAAACATGCCGATACATGGCTCGAAGTTGTTCAGGAATTTTTTTGGTACGGAAGACATGAGATCGGTGTTTTCGGACGAAACTCGCGTCGCGTATTTTTTGCGGACCCAGGTAGCGCTGGCCAAGGTGGAGGCCGATATCGGGCTGATTCCGGCGCAGGCCTACGAGGAGATATCACGGCGAGCCCTGGGTCTGTCCGTGAATTGGGAGCGTCTCCGCCAGGATATCGAGGCTTTCGGTTATCCGGTCCTCCCTTCCCTCGACCAGCTCGGAGAGGCGTGCGGCAGCGCCGGCGAGTATCTGCACTGGGGTGCGGCCATGCTCGACATTGCCGACATCGCATTTGCCCTGCAACTGCGCGACGCATTGGCCGTACTGGAGGCCGAGGCCCACCGAATCGGCAAGCTGTTGCGTGGCATGACGGAGGCTTACCAATCCACGCTGATGCTGTCGCGCACCGACGGAATACCGGCCTTGCCGACGACTTTTGGTTTTCGTTGTGCTGTCTGGCTGAACGAGGTCGAACGACAGGCGGCTCGGCTCGCCAGCGTGCGCCTGAATCTCTCCGCCGGTCATTTCGGCGGCGCGTTAGGAGAGCTTGCCGTCCTGGGCGACCGGGGGAGCGAAGTCCAGGCCTCCTTGCTAAGCGAACTGGGTTTGCATGCGTCGCTGGAAACCGGCGTTTCCTCGCGAAACCAGATCTGTGAGGTCGTGTTTGTCATCGCCGCTGCAGCTTCGACGATGGCCGGCATGGCCGGCACCATCGCCACGATGAGCCGCAGTGCGGTGCAGGAATTGCGCGAGCCGGTGGCTGGCGGCAAACACGGTGCGGGTGTCATGCCACATTCCGGTTGTGACCGTGTCATGGTGCAGGCGCGCCTGGCAACCCAGAACGTGGCGGTGGTGATGGACGCGGCAAGCCGCGAGCATCAGCGAGACTGGCTGGGCAATCTCGAAACACTGGTGGTTCCGCAGACATTCCTTCTGGTGCATTCGGCCATGGCACGAATGGCCGCGATCCTCGACGGGCTGGAGGTTTTTCCCCAGCGCATGCGCAGCAATATCGATGGCGTCCAGGGTTTGGCGATGGCCGACAGCGTGATGGCACGGCTGGCCGGAAAGTCGGGCCGGCGCACTGCGCATCGCCTGGTTTCGCGTGCCTGCGAACATGCCGTGCGTGAGGGCCAGCCCCTGCGCGAGGTGCTGCTTAGAAGTCGGGACGTCACGGTGCTGATGTCCGCCGCGGAAATCGACGCTGCGCTGGATCCGTCCGCCTACCTCGGCAGCGGGCCGCAGCTGGTGGAGCAGGTGATCTCTCAGTCGGACGCGTGGCCCGCCGCGGTCGCCTAGTGGTTCAGCCTGCGCCCCAGGCACGCAGGCTGCGGCCCCATACGCGCCAACGGCGACGGAGGGCGACACCCGGGTGACGGGCTGCACGCCATAGCCGGTGTGACCGCACCGTCAGCCGCGCTGCGTCCTTCCAGCGTTTCCAGCGGATGTACCAGCGGGCGAAGAAAGCGATCTGCATCAGCGCCGGCTGCGTCAGCTGGAAGATGCGGGCCACCAGCGCGGTGCCTGCAAGCTTCGCGCCGCCCAGCACCAGGACACCGGTGGCCATGTGGCCTTCGGCGAACAGCCACAACGCCATCAGCTTGACCGGCAGCAGCAGCAGGACGGGGACCAGGAAACTCATCAGCGCCGCCCAGGGAGGCAGGCTGCAGATGCGTTTTTCGAGCGCCGCCCACATGCGATGCGAGGCCAGTCTGGCCATCATCCGTGCCAGCGGCTCCCAGCCCCATTCCTCGAACAGCAGGATCGGCAGCATCACTGCCACGAACAGGCCGCGGAGCAATGTTTTGACCAGATGAAGCAGGGGCTTGAGCACGAAAGGGGGCCGGCGAGGGCTTAGCAGGGTGGCCGGTCATCGTAGTCATACCTGCGGCGGCGTTGACAGCGGATGTGTCGCGAGATGAAGCAAATGTGTCTACGCCCACGCCGAACGTGCTCGGAGCGGTATGGCAAACTCGCCCGCCGTTTGTCGCTCCCGCTGTTTTCGAGGCCATTCGAGGCCTGCCGACACTGAAACCCGATGCAGAAAATCCTTCGCCAGATCGCCGCCGAACTCTCCGTTGCCGAGAGCCAGGTCCGCAGCGCCGTCGACTTGCTTGACGGCGGCGCCACCGTCCCCTTCATCGCCCGATATCGCAAGGAGGCCACCGGCGGTCTCGATGACATCCAGTTGCGGGAACTGGACAGCCGGCTGGCCTATCTGCGCGAACTGGAAGACCGGCGCAGCGCAGTAGTGAAGAGCATCGAGGAACAAGGCAAGCTGACCGATTCGTTGCGGGCTGCCATCGAGGCCGCGCCCACCAAGCAGGAACTCGAAGACCTGTACCTGCCGTTCAAGCAACGCCGCCGCACCAAGGGCCTGATCGCCCGCGAAGCTGGCATCGAGCCGTTGGCTGACCTGCTGTTCGCCGATCCCTCGCGGGTTCCGGCCGACGAAGCCAAGGCGTTCGTCAAGACGGAAAAGGGCGAGGACGGCAGCGACTTCACCACCATACCGGCCGTGCTGGACGGTGTCCGCGACATCCTGTCCGAGCGCTGGGCCGAAGATGCAGGCCTGCTGCAGAAACTGCGCGAATGGCTGTGGGCCGAAGGGGTGCTGGCCTCGAAAAAGCTCGAGGGCAAGAACGAGAACGACGCGGAAGTCTCCAAGTTCCGCGACTACTTCGATTACTCCGAACCCATCGGCCGCATTCCCTCGCACCGTGCGCTGGCAGTTTTTCGCGGCCGGGCGCTGGAGATCCTGGACGCCAAGCTGCTGCTGCCCGTGGAGCCCGAGCCTGGCAAACCGACGGTGGCCGAAGGCCGCATCGCAATCCACCTCGGCTGGAGCCACGCCGGCCGGCCGGCGGACGACCTGCTGCGTAAATGCGTCGCCTGGACCTGGAAGGTGAAGTTGTCGCTATCGACCGAACGCGACCTGTTCGGCCGCCTGCGGGAAGACGCCGAAAAGACCGCCATCAAGGTGTTCGCCGACAACCTGCGCGACTTGCTGCTCGCGGCGCCCGCCGGGCCGCGTTGCGTGATGGGCCTGGACCCGGGTATCCGCACCGGCGTGAAGGTGGCGGTGGTGGATGCCACCGGCCGCCTGCTGGAAACCTCGACCGTCTATCCGCACGAGCCTCGCAAGGACTGGGAAGGCTCGTTGCACACCCTGGCCAAGCTCACTGAAAAACACGGCGTGAACCTGATCGCCATCGGCAACGGCACGGCGAGCCGCGAAACCGACAAGCTGGCCGCGGACCTGATCAAGCTGGCCGCCAAGGCCGGCAAGATCGTCGAGAAGGTGGTGGTCAGCGAATCCGGCGCGTCCGTCTACAGCGCCAGTGAATTCGCCAGCCAGGAAATGCCCGACGTCGACGTCAGCCTGCGCGGCGCCGCCAGCATTGCGCGACGCCTGCAGGATCCGCTGGCCGAGTTGGTGAAGATCGACCCGAAGAGCATCGGCGTCGGCCAGTACCAGCACGACGTGAATCAGGGCGAACTGGCTCGCACCCTCGAAGCCGTGGTCGAGGACTGCGTGAATGCGGTGGGTGTGGACCTGAACACCGCAAGCGCTCCGCTGTTGGCTCGTGTGTCGGGCCTGTCGGGCGGCGTGGCCAAGGCGGTGGTCCGCTGGCGCGAGGCCAACGGTGCCTTCCGCAACCGGCAGCAACTGATGCAGGTTGCGGGCCTGGGCGCCAAGACATTCGAGCAGAGCGCCGGTTTCCTGCGGATCCGCAACGGCGAGCAGCCACTGGACATGACGGGTGTGCACCCTGAAACCTATCCGCTGGTCGAACGTATCGTCGCCAGGGCCGGTCGGCCGATCGCCGAGGTCATGGGCCGTACCGATTCGTTGCGGGCCTTCAAACCCGAACAGTTCGCCGACGAGCGATTTGGCGCGCCGACGGTCAAGGACATCCTGGTCGAGCTGGAAAAACCGGGTCGCGACCCGCGGCCGGACTTCAAGGTGGCACGCTTCAACGACGGCGTGGAAGACATCGCCGACCTGCGACCCGACATGATCCTCGAAGGCACCGTCAGCAACGTGGCGCAGTTCGGTGCCTTCGTCGACCTGGGCGTTCACCAGGACGGCCTGATTCATGTCAGCCAGCTGGCCCACCGTTTTGTCGAGGATGCGCGCGAGGTCGTGAAGACCGGCGACATCGTGCGTGTCAAGGTGATGGAGGTCGATCCGGTGCGCAAGCGCATCAGCCTGACCATGAAACTCGACGCCGCCGCGCCGCGCCGCGACGGCGCCCGCGACAACAAGTTCGAACCGGCGGGCCGCGGTCGAGGTCCGCAGCGCGGCGCGCCGGACAACGGCGCTCCGATGGCCGGCTCGGCGATGGCATCGGCATTCGCCAAGCTCAAGGGCCGTTGAACGGGCATGCTGCTCGACCTTCTGAACCACCAGTTGCGCGAGCGCGACACGCAACTGCTGCGCCGTCGCCGCTGTGTGGCCGAAACCGGCTGCGCACCGCAGCAGCGGTTGAGCATGGACGGCGGCCGGCCGCGAGACATGCTGAGCTTCGGCAGCAACGACTATCTGGGCATGGCCAGGCATCCCGCGCTGATCGAGGCGCTGGGCGAAGGAGCAGCGCGCTACGGCGTCGGCAGCGGTTCGTCGCCCTTGCTCACAGGCCATTCGCGTGCCCACGCCCAGCTCGAACAGGAACTGGCCGCCACCCAGTCCGGAACCATCCCCGGCTGCGAGGCGCTGTACTTCGGCAACGGCTATCTGGCCAGCCTGGCCCTGCTCAGCGCGCTTGGCGACGAACACGCCACGCTGTTTTCAGACAAACACAAACATGTCTCGCTGGTCGACGGCACCTCGCTGGCCAAGGCCCACAAGGCCAAGGTGTTGCGTTACCCGCATGGCGAATTGGCGGCACTCGAAAAGCAGCTCGTCGAGAGCCGCAGCCAGGTCAAGCTGATCGTCACCGACGGGGTATTCGGCATGGACGGAGACATCGCTCCGTTGACCGAATTGCTGGCCCTGGCCGGCCAGCACGATGCCTGGGTGGTGGTGGACGACGCCCACGGGTTCGGCGTGCTGGGTGCGCAGGGGCATGGTTCGCTGGCGCACTTCGGACTGTCCAGCCCGCGCTTCATCTACCTGGGCAATCTCGGCAAGGCGCTGGGTGTGGCGGGCGCTTTCGTGGCCGCGCATCCGACCATCATTGCCTGGCTGGTGCAAAGCGCTCGCGCCTACATCAACACCACGGCCGCGCCGCCGGCCGTCGCCCATGCGGCCAGTGCCAGCCTGAAACTGGTCACGGGCGAGGAGGGCGAACGGCGCCGTGCCCAGCTGCGGCTGCTGGGAGCCACGCTACACGAAACGCTGGCCGGCATCGTGGCAGCGCTGCCGCCCATGGGCTGGGAAGCGCCGCCGTCGGAAACGCCGATCCATCCTTTCATCGTCGGAGACAACGAGTCGGCCCTGGCCCTGGCCGCCGGCATGGACGCGGTCGGCCTGATGGTGCCGGTCATCCGTCCGCCCACCGTGCCGGTGGGTACCGCCCGCCTGCGCATCAGCCTGAGCGCATCGCATACCGAAGCCGATGTGTGGCGCCTGAGTTCGGCGCTGGCCGATGCGGTGGAGACCCTGCTGCCATGACCGCGCAGGGATGGTTCGTCGTCGGCAGTGGTGCCGGCGTAGGCTGTTCCCTGATCGGCGAGAGCCTGGCGCCGTTGCTGGCTGAGTACGGTCACCTTCGCGACGGGATGGTCGGGGACTTTCGGTGGCCGGTGATCTTGGTGGTGGGCCTGCGTGTGGCCAGCCTCGACTCCGCCTTGCTTGCCGCCCGCGGAGTGCGGGCGCGCGGTCTGGAGATCGTCGGCTGGGTCGGCAACACGGTCGACGAACATGCGCCCTGGCCCGAGGAAAACATCCACACCCTTCGCGTCGCACTGCTGCGACGCCATGGGGCGCCGTGCCTGGGCATCGTGCCTTGGCTGACCCGACCCGGGCCGGCGACGGTGGCCTCGCACCTGGACCACGCCACCATCCGCGCAACCGTCTCCGGGAGGGCGGAACCCAGCCGGTCGTATCCGGTCGGATCATGACAACTTCGCGCAGGGACATGTGGTTCACTTGTCCTCTCGTACGGCTGTTGAAACTGTCACCAAAAGTTCGTGCAGTATTTGGCACATTGCTTTTCTGAATCGCGTCGATCTATTCCACAGCGCTACTGAAATGTTTTTTGACACATCTCGACGCTGATAATCCGCAACAAGACGTTCCAAGACAGTCCGGTTCGAGGATTACCCGTATGCAGCTTTCTGAATTGTTGGCGATGCCCGCCGCCTTGCCCAGCATCCCCAAGGTGGTGGCGCTGCTGATGAGCGAGCTCAACAAGTTGGAGCCCGATCTCCGTACGGTGAACCAGCTGGTCAATACCGATCCGGGCCTGGCGACCCGGGTGCTGCAACTTGCCAACTCCGCGCATTTCAATTTGTCGGGTCGCATCGGATCGGTATCGGAAGCGCTCGCCATACTGGGCATGAACCATGTTCGGTCGCTGGTCAGCACGGCGGCCCTCAGCGGTGCCTTCAAGACCGTTCCGGGCATCGCCATGCAGCAGTTCTGGCGCTACAGCCTGGACGTCGCCAAGATTTCCCGCGCGCTCGCCGGCAACGTGCGTGAAAACCAGGGCACGGCCTTTACTGCCGGCCTGATCCACGCGGCGGGTGAACTCGTCATGCATCTGGGAATGGGTGAATCGGTGCTGGCCCTGGACCGTACGGTGCCGCCGCTGGACCCGCGCCGCGCCCGCGCAGAACAGCGCACCTTCGGTTTTGCCTGGGGCCAGGTCGGCGCCGGCCTCTGCAGCTCTTGGAACTTCCCGGAGCAGATCGTCGATGCACTGCAATACCAGCACGCGCCCTTCGACAACGACGCCTATGAACCGCTGGCCGGCATCCTTCACCTGGCGACATGGCGTGCCCGGGCACGCGAGGCCGCGCTCAGCGAACGCGAACTCGCGACCAGCTTTCCGGACGTGGTCGGATTGGCGCTGGGTCTGGACATCGACGCGGTCCTGCAGCAGGACCCGATCGATTGGTCGAGTGGCAGCGAGGCTGCGATGTTTGCGTGACACTCCCGGGTTCCAAAAAAACCTGGAGAGATAAATGGATCTGCAACTTGCCGGCAAGCACGTATTGATCACCGGTGCCAGCCGCGGCATCGGCCTGGCATGCGCCAAGGCTTTCCTCGACGAGGGCGCACGTGTCACGCTGGTGGCTCGCAGCACCGAAAACCTGGCCGCCGCAGTGGCCAGCCTGGGCGCCGAAGCGGCAGATCGGGTCGCGATGTTTCCGGCAGACCTGCGCGACGCCGATGCCGCCATGAAGATGGTGGACGCCGCCGAAGAACAGGTCGGCCCGATCGACGTCCTGGTCAATAGCGCCGGCGCCGCCAAACGCACGCCGCCCGCCGAACTGGACGCATCGGCCTGGCATGCGGCCATGGACGCCAAGTACTTCACCTACATCCACGTCATCGACCCGGTGGTCAAACGCATGGCCGCCCGCACGTCCGGCGCCATCGTCAACGTGATCGGCATGGGCGGCAAGATGGGCAATCCGGTGCATATCGCCGGCGGCTCGGCAAACGCAGCGCTGATGCTGGCCACCGCCGGTCTGGCCGCCGCCTACGCCAAGCAGGGCGTGCGTGTGAACGGCATCAACCCGGGGCCGGTCGCCACCGAGAGGCTGCTGCAGCAGGTCGAGGTCGATGCCCGCATGGCGGCTTCGGAAGGCCGGCCGGCACCGGCAGACCCGGGCGCACGCATGGCCATGGGCCGGGTGGCCAGGCCCGATGAAATCGCCGCCATGGTGGTGTTTTTGTCTTCGTCCAAGGCCAGCTATGTCAACGGCGCCATCGTTCCGATGGACGGCGCAACTACGCCGACGGTGGTCTGAAGGATGTTGCCTGACGCATCCATCCTCGCCATGCTGACACCCGCCATGCGCGGCATCGTGAGCGGCATGGCCCGCCTGCAGCGGGCGCCCATGGAAAGCATGGCTCCTGCCGAAGCCCGCGCCATGTACGCAGGCGGAGCGGAAGTGCTCGAGATCGACCGGCCCGAGCTGCCGCGGGTCGAGGATTTTCATATCCCTTCCCGCGACGGTGCGGACCTGCCGGTTCGCCTGGTCGCGCCGGCCGCCGCTGACCGGTTGCCCGCGCTGCTGTATTTCCACGGCGGCGGATTCACGGTCGGCAGCGTCGCCACCCACGACGTCCTTTGCCGCGAACTGGCGCGGCAGGCCGATTGCGCGGTGCTGTCGCTGGACTATCGGCTGGCGCCCGAACACGCTTTCCCGACCGCTTCGAACGATGCCTGGGACGCGCTCAGCTGGCTGGCGGCCAACGGTGACGCCATCGGCATCGACGCCGGTCGCCTGGCCGTCGGGGGCGACAGCGCCGGTGGCACGCTGGCGGCCGGCTGCGCGCTGATGGCGCGCGACGCCGGCCTGCCGCTGGCCCTGCAACTGCTGCTGTACCCCGGCTGCACCGCCTGGCAGGACACGGATTCCCACCGGCGTTTCGCCCACGGACCGATCATCCATGCCACGCTGATCCAGTGGTTCTTCAACCAGTACGTGCGCCGCGACGCCGACCGTGACGACTGGCGTTTCGCCCCTTTGCTGGCGCCCGATGTGGACGGCGTCGCGCCGGCCTGGTTCGGCCTGGCTGAATGCGATCCGCTGATCGACGAAGGCGTCGAATATGCCGACCGCCTGCGTGCCGGCGGTGTGCCGGTCGACCTGGACATCTACCGCGGCGTGACCCACGAATTCATCAAGATGGGCCGCCTGATCCCGGAGGCCCGTCGTGCCCACGCCGATGCGGCCGCGGCGCTGCGCCGGGCTTTCGTGTCATGAGTGCGTTGCGACTGGGCTCGTGGGACGAGCTGAAAGACCTCGCCGCGCCGCTGCGCATGGCCGTGTTCGTGGACGAACAGGGCGTGCCGGCCGCAATGGAACTGGACGACGACGACCCGCATTGCCTGCATGCGGTGGTCGTCGGTGACGGCAGGCAGGCAATCGCCACCGGCCGCCTGCTACCTGTCTTCGCCGAAGGTCCGGACCTGAACCTTGCCCGCATCGGGCGCATGGCCGTAAGCCGGGAACATCGCGGCACCGGATTGGGCGCGCAGGTACTCGATACCTTGTTGTCGGCCTCGCGCCGACGGGGAGATGCCGGCGTGGTGCTTCACGCCCAATGCCGGGCCAGAGGTTTTTATACGGGGCGCAAATTTGTCGAGCGGGGCGATACGTTCGACGAAGGCGGCATCGAGCACATCGAAATGGTGTTGCGCTATTGAAGGCAAGGGCCTGCGCCCCCGCCTTCAGATGTCTTCCAGCAGTGGGTAGGGCAGGGCGCGCAACGACAACAGCGGGCCGTCGGCCGTGGTGGCATGCAGCGCGCCGCCGTCGGCCGAGGCGATCTGCATCGACACGATGGCGTCGAACCCGCCGCCCGGCGCCGCTGCCACCTGCACCACGGTTCCAGTGGGCTGCGACAGGTCGTCCCCATGGAAAACATCGGCGCCAACCGCTACGGCCGCGTTGCTGTGGACGATGTAGGCGCGCCGTTTGAGCGTTCCGCGGAACTGGCTGCGCGCGACGATTTCCTGCCCCGGGTAGCAGCCCTTCTTGAAATTGACGCCTCCAACGGATTCGTAATTGAGCATTTGCGGGACGAAGGCATCGACCACCGGAGCGGTCAGCGTGGCGACGCCGCTGGCGACTTCGCCCCACAACCAGGATTCGTTCGACATCGAAACACCGGCCGGCGCGGCTTCGCCCGCCGGCGCCAACCACAGCGCACGGGCCTGCACACCGGCGGGCGGCAGGCCGACCATCTGCGCGTTGCCGACATCGCGGCGCGACCAGGGAGCCACTTCACCGCCGGCCAGCGCGGCGACCGTGCGTCCGGCAATGCCGTACAACGCGAGTTCTTCGCTGGCATCGGTCAGCTGGGCCTTGGCCCGCAGGACAAACATCGAAAGCCGCTTGCGCACAGGCTCCAGGATGTCGCGGCTGCAGACCAGCAGCACCTCGCCGGGCGTCCGCACCAGGCCGATGAAACTGGCCTGCATGCGGCCCTTGGCCGAAAGAAAGGCCGCCAGCCGGGCCTGGTCCGGCTTGAGCAGTGCGAAGTCGTTGGTGAGCTGGCCCTGGAGAAATTTCACCGCATCGTCGCCGACGACACGGATGACTCCAAGGTGCGAAAGAAGGGCGACACCTTCGAGCGTGTCGAAGGTGTCGGTAACCGGGAAGGAAACGGCGGGCGATTGGCTCATGGCCTGAATTATCATCGTCCGTCCATGTCTGTACTGTTCCAAGGGCCGTGAAAGCATTGCGCCGATTCATCCTGCTGGTCGCGCTGCTGGTCCTCGTGACGGGCGGCGCCGCATTCTGGTGGCTGTACCGGCCGCTGGCCCTGCCGGCACCCACCGTCGATCTGTCGATCGAACCCGGGCGCACACCGCGCGGCGTGGCGGAAGATGTCGCCGCCACCGGTATCCAGGTCGACCCGAGACTGCTTTACTGGTGGTTCCGGCTTTCCGGCGAGGATCGCCTGATTCGCGCCGGCAGCTACGAACTCGAAGCCGGCGTCACCCCTCGTACCCTGTTGTCCAAGCTGGTCCGCGGTGACGAGGCCATGCGTTTTGTCGTTCTGGTCGAGGGCTGGAACTGGCGGCAGGTCCGTGCGGCGCTGGCCAAGTCCGACCAGCTGAAACCCGAGGCCGCGGCCCTGGACGATGCGGCCGTCATGACCCTGCTGGGCCGCCCCGGCGTGGCGCCCGAGGGCCGATTCTTCCCGGATACCTATACCTATTCCAAGGGTTCGAGCGATGTCGCCGTGTTGAAACGCGCCCTGCGCGCGATGGACAGCCATCTCGATGCCGCCTGGGCATTACGCAAGCCCGACAGCCCGCTGAAAACCCCGTCCGACCTTCTGACTCTGGCCAGCATCGTCGAAAAGGAAACCGGCCGGCCGGACGACCGGGCACGGATTGCCGGCGTGTTCGTCAACCGCCTCAAGGTCGGCATGCCGCTGCAGACCGACCCCACGGTGATCTACGGCATGGGCGCCGCCTTCGACGGCAACCTGCGCAAACGCGACCTGCAGACCGACACGCCCTGGAACACCTATACCCGCAACGGCCTGCCGCCCACGCCCATCGCCATGCCGGGCCGGGCCGCCCTGCTGGCGAGCGTCGAGCCGGCGGCCGGCAATGCGCTGTATTTCGTATCGCGCGGCGACGGTACCAGCCACTTCAGCGACAACCTCGAAGAGCACAACCGCGCGGTGAACCAGTACCAGCGAAAGCCCGCAGCGGCCGCAGCCAACCAGAACGACAAACCATGAGCGCGCCCGGTCTTTTCATCAGTTTCGAAGGCATCGACGGTGCCGGCAAAAGCAGCCATATCGACGGCCTGGCGCAGGCCTTCACTCGCCAGGGCAGAACCGTCGTCATGACGCGCGAGCCCGGCGGCACGGCGCTGGCCGAGAAATTGCGTGAACTGGTGCTGCACCAGCCGATGGACCCGCTGACAGAAGCCCTGCTGATATTTGCGGGCCGCCGGGATCACCTGCAACAGGTGATCGAACCGGCGCTGGCTCGTGGCGACGTGGTGTTGTGCGACCGTTTCACCGATGCCAGTTTTGCCTACCAGGGCGCGGGCCGTGGCTTCGACCTGCAGGTGCTCTCGACCCTCGAACAATGGGTGCAGCGCAGCGGTACTGCCGGTCTGCGCCAACCGGACCTCACCGTGTGGTTCGACCTGCCGCCGGCAGTGGCTGCCGCGCGCTTGGCAGGCGCTCGCGCGCCGGACCGGTTCGAATCCCAGCCGGAGGCGTTTTTCAGCCGGGTCGCGGCCGGTTATGGCGCCCGCGCCGGCGAATCGCCGCAGCGGTTCGCCCGCATCGACGCTGCCGCCGAACGTGCCGAGGTGGCGCGGCAGGTGGCGGCGGTGTTTGCGGCCCGTGGCTGGCTGGCGGAAGAGGGCACTCTATGAGCCCTGCGACCGAAATCGTCAACGGCACCGTGCTGGCGCCATGGATCGCCCGCCAGTTGCACCAGTTGCTCGGCCAGCGCGGCCACGCGCGCCTGCTGCAGGGGCCGTCCGGCCTGGGCCAGTATCCGCTCGGCCTGGCCCTTGCCAGCGCCTGGTTGTGCGACACCCCAGCGGCCGACGGCAGCGCCTGCGGCGTTTGCGCCAGCTGCCACGCCATCGAGGTCCGCACCCATGCCGACCTGCGGGTCCTGATGCCCGAGGTCCAGATGATGGCTCTTGGCTGGCCCCTGCCGGAAAAGGCCCAGGCCGAACTGGACGACAAGAAACGCAAGCCCAGCCGCGAGATCCGCGTCGATGCCATGCGTGACGCCGTCGAATTCGCCCAGCGCACCGACGCCCGTGGCCGTGGCAAGGTCGTGCTGGTCTATCCGGCCGAACAGATGAATGCCGTCACCGCCAACGCCTTGCTGAAAACGCTCGAAGAACCGGTCGGCGACGTCCGGTTCGTGCTGGCCAGCGAGGCATCGCACCAGTTGCTGCCGACCATCCGCAGCCGTTGCCAGGCCCACGCGATGGCCTGGCCCGCGCCGGGCGAAGCTGAAACCTGGCTGGCGGGACAGGGCGTACCGGCAAAGGACGCACCGGCGCTGCTGCGGGCCGCGGGCGGTCGACCGCAGGATGCGCTGGAAGCCGGTCGGGCCGGCCACGACCCGGCACGCTGGGCGCTGTTGCCCAAGGCAGTTTTGCGCGGCGATGTCTCGGCACTGTCCGACCGGTCGCCACCGGAGGTGATCGAGGCCTTGCAAAAGCTCTGCCACGACCTGTTCGCGCAGAGGGCCGGCGCGGCGCCGCGTTATTTCTCGGCCGCCGACCTGCCGCCCGCCCCCAGCTGGATGGCGCTGACACGCTGGTCGAAGGCGTTGGCGACCGAAGCGCGCACGGCGGATCATCCGTTCAACCCCGGACTGATGCTCGAGTCGCTTGTTAGCGCAGCGCAAAACACCCTAAACTCTGCCGGCAGCAAACGCCCCACATGAGTACACCGCCCAACGCCCCCCGCCCGAGCGTCGTTCAGCTCGCCATCAAGGAAAAGGCGGCCCTGTACGCGGCATACATTCCCTTGTTCACCGAGGGCGGCATGTTCATCCCCACCACCCGCGAGTACCGGCTCGGCGAAGACGTCTACGTGCTGCTGAGCCTGCCCGAGAACCCGGTGCGCTACCCGATCGCGGGCAAGGTGGCGTGGGTGACGCCGGCCCGCGCATCCGGCAACCGCACCCAGGGCGTCGGCATCCAGTTCCCTGCCGACGACAAGTCGCGCGAACTGAAGATCCGCATCGAACAGCTGCTGGGTGCGCATCTCTCGTCCGACCGCGCGACGCAGACGATCTGATACCGCCTGGCGCCCGGCGGCGCCGATACTGGCCCACGGCGTCCGGCCCACGGTCGTCCGAATTTCCAGGTTCCCACATGTTTACCGACTCCCACTGTCATCTCTCGATGCCCGAGCTTGCCGCGCAATTGCCGGCCATCCGCAACGCCATGGCCGAGGCCCGCGTCGACCGGGCGCTCTGCATCTGCACCACGCTGGAAGAATTCGACTCGGTGCAGGCGCTGGCCGCCCGATACGACAACTTTTGGGCCACGGTGGGTGTCCATCCCGACACCGAAGGCCTGCAGGAACCGACGCTCGACGACCTGCTGCAACGTGTCGCCCGGCCGAAAGTCATCGCCATCGGCGAAACCGGCCTGGACTATTACGGCATGGAGGACCGCAAGGGCGGCCGCAGCATCCCTGATCTGGAATGGCAACGGAACCGTTTTCGTATCCACATCCGCGCCGCACGGCAATGCGGCAAACCGCTTGTGATCCACACCCGCAGCGCATCCGACGACACCATCGCCATCCTGAAGGAAGAGGGTGAAACCGGGGGGCAGGGCGCAGCCGGAGGCGTCTTCCACTGTTTTACCGAGACGATGGACGTCGCCAGGGCCGCGCTCGACCTGGGTTACTACATTTCCTTCTCGGGCATCCTGACTTTCAAGAAGGCGCAAGACATCCGCGATGTCGCAGCCTTCGTGCCGCTCGACCGCACGCTGATAGAGACCGACAGCCCCTACCTGGCACCGGTGCCTTACCGCGGCAAGACCAACAACCCGTCTTACGTGCCCTACGTGGCACGGCAACTGGCCGAGCTGAAAGGCGTGACCGTCGAGGAAATCGCAGTCGCCACAAGCCAGAACTTCAACCGACTCTTCCTGAAGGATCCCGCATGACCGTCCTGCGCCGCCATGTATTCAGTCTGGTCTTGCTGGCCGCCGCCGTCGGCACCGGATGTGCGTCCGCCGGCCCGACCGACGATTTCTTCACCGCCATCAAACGCGACAACGCGGGTGCCGTCGAACGCATGCTCAAGGCCGGCTTCGACCCGAACGTGCATGGAGAAAAAGGCGAGGGCGGCCTGATCCTGGCCATCAAGGAGCCGTCGCCCCGATCGCTGAAGGTGCTGCTGGCCTGGCCCGGCACCAAGGCCGAAGTGCGCAACGCTGCCGGAGAAAGTCCGCTGATGATGGCTGCCATCAAGGGCCAGGTCGATGTCGTCAAGGCGCTCATCGCCAAGGATGCCGACGTCAACAAGACCGGTTGGGCACCGCTTCATTACGCGGTCAGTGCCAGCGGCCCGCAGCAGGTCGAGATCGTGAAACTGCTCCTCGACGCCAGCGCCTATATCGACGCCGAATCGCCCAACAAGACGACGCCCCTGATGATGGCCGCGCGTTACGGCGGCGAAGATGCGGTCAAGCTGCTGTTCGACGAAGGCGCCGACCCGACGCTGCGCAATGAACAAGGCCTCACCGCGGGCGACTTTGCCCGACTGGCCGAACGCGAACCGCTGGGCGCGCAACTCGACAAGGTGGCTGCCAGCTATCGCAAGCCCGTTGCGGGCGCGCCTCGTAAACGCTGGTGATCGGGGCCTTCGCTACGGCGAAGGTCTTGATATGGATGCATCCTGCTCATCTGTTTTAATACTTTATACGATGTATATTATGTATAGTTGCATTGTATGTTGGATGCTGTCGAACCTGGCTGGCCGGCCTTGGCTCACTGCTGGACCGGGCACGCTGCTGAAAATCCGGCCGTGCCCGCAAAAGGCAGCGTTTTCCAGAGTCGCCGAACGCGGGAACTGGCCGGCGTTTCACCCCCTTATCCCACGATTGGCAAGCAATGCGCCCCTGCTGCTTGTTCCATACTTGGGGGATGAGTGAGCGCCCCGAAATTCTAATAGTAGACAACGACCAGGAAAATATCGACCTGCTTGCCAAGTATCTGACCGGTTTTGGTTTTTCCACTTGTTCGGCGACCAATGCCAGGCAAATGCAGAAAATCATCGCCGAAAATCGCATCAGCCTGGTGATCCTCGAAGTGGCGCTTCCGCAGGCCGATGGCCTGTTATTGATGCGCGAAATCTGCGACCAATGGCGGCTGCCTACCATCATTCTCTCGGCACGCAGTGGGTCGCATGATCGGATACTCGGACTTGAATTCGGTGCCGACGACTACATCGGCAAGCCGTACGAGCCGCGCGAGGTGGTGGCCCGCATCCATTCGGTGCTGCGACGCGCCGCCGCCAGCAAGACGGAGCAGCATGAGTCCGACTCGCCTGTCCGTTTCAACCGCTGGGAACTGAGCCGCAGCAAACGCAGCCTGAAAACCCCGGACGCCATCGAAGTGCAGCTTTCGGGTTCCGAATATCGGCTGCTGGATATATTCCTGACATCACCCAACCGCATCATCAGCCGTGAACAGCTCGGAGGTCTGGTTCGGCAGAATTCCAGCCTGGACGCACCACGCGGGGTCGACCTGCTGGTATCGCGCCTGCGCAAGAAACTCAATTGCGGCGCCGACCCGACATCGATGATCAGCACCGTGCGTGGCGCCGGGTATATCTTCAAGCTCCATTAGATCGCCGGCTTAATATCGTCAGTATTGGGTGAGTTTGTCGATAATCGACTGCCGGATATTGTCGATATGCACCGCGGTGGCCGCCGCGGCTGCGGTCGAATCGGCCCGCTCAAGCGCTTCGACGATGGCCAGGTGTTCCAGGCAGACCGGCATCAGCCGGTTGTCCAGGCGTTTCAGCGAGAACATGCGGGTCTTGCGGCGCACCTCCACGATCATGTCGCCCAGCATCTGGTTGCCGCACCACTCGACCACCGCACCATGCAGATCGGCATCCAGTCGCTGATGTTCCGGGCTGGCAGGGTCGTCCAGGCTCATCAGGGTTTCGATTCTCCGCCGCACCTCGGCCAGCTGTGCCACGGGAATCTTGCCGGCGGCCCGCGACGCGGCCTCTGATTCGAGCAGGCGGCGCACGTGCAGCGCCTCCATGATTTCCTGCAGTGTCACCAGACGCACGAACAGCCGATTGTTCGACTTGCGTTCCAGCACCCTTTCGCCTTCCAGCCGGTGCAGCGCCGCCCGCAGCGGCGTGCGCGAGATGCCCAGCCGCAAGGCCAGAGACCGTTCCTGCACCAGCTCGCCCTGCTTCAGCTCCCGCGAAAACACCAAATCGACAAGCGATTCATAGGCCTGGTTGGCCAGGCCCTTGCCCAGGGCTGAACCGGCGTCGATCTCGGTCTCGCTCGCGGCCTCGGCCGCAGTCTCTTTGTCGCCCTGGATGTCTTCGGTCATTTTGACTTTGCTCATTTGCCCGCGATTGTGCATGGAGCATGCAGTCCACGGATGGCACGGCGATTGCTAGATACCGCTGGTATACCAGTTGTGCACCACATTGAAGAACCTGCCCGTGATCCAGCCTCCCGAACGCCCCGCTCTCGACACCCGCCTGTCTGCCCGCCTGCAGCTGGTGCGCCCTTCTGCCACCGGCGCCGCTTCGGCCCGCGCCCGCGAACTGGCTGCCCAGGGCCGGGACATCATCAGCCTGAGCGAGGGTGAGCTGGACTTCGACACCCCCGCACATATCCAGCAGGCCGCGGCGCTGGCCATGGCCAGGGGCGAAACGCGCTACACCGATGTCGGCGGCACGCCGCGCCTCAAGCAGGCAGTGGCGTCCAAGTTCCTGCGCGACAACCGGCTGGACTTCCGGCCGGACGAGATCATTGCCGCCACCGGTGCCAAGCAGATTCTCTTCAACGCCATGCTGGCGACGGTCGAGGCCGGTGACGAAGTCATCGTGGTGGCGCCATTCTGGGTTTCGTACTCCGAAATGGTGCGCATCGCGGGCGGGGAACCGGTGGTCGTCACGCCCGACGCCGCCAACGGCTTCAAGCTGACGCCCGCCCTGCTGGCCGCCGCCATCACACCGCGCACCCGCTGGCTGATGCTGAATGCGCCGGGCAATCCTTCCGGCGCGCTGTACACCGCCGACGAACTGCGCGCACTGGCCGAGGTGGTGGCCCGCCATCCCCGGCTGCTGGTGCTTTCGGACGACATCTATGAAGAGATCGTGTTCGAAGGCGAGTTCTGCTCGTTCGCCCAGGCCGCGCCCGCCATGCAGGAACGCACGCTGACGGTGAATGGCGTTTCGAAAGCCTACGCCATGACCGGCTGGCGCCTGGGTTATGCCGGCGGACCCGCGTGGCTGGTCAAGGCGCTCGAACTGCTGCAGTCGCAGAGCACCAGCAACCCGAGCGCCATCAGCCAGGCAGCCGCCGCCGCGGCACTGGAAGGTCCGCAGGACTTTCTCGACGGCTGGCGCGCCCGCCTGAAGGCCCGCCGCGACGAGGCGCTGTCCATCCTTTCGACCGCCGCGCCGCTGCTGTCCATCCGCAAGCCGCCGGCCGCCTTCTATCTGTATGCGGACTGCGCCGCCGCCATCGGCCTGACCACGCCGGGCGGCCTGCTGCTCGGCAACGACGCCGACTTTGCCGCCTACCTGCTGGACGAAGCCGGTGTGGCGGTGGTGCATGGCGCGGCCTTCGGGCTGTCGCCGTATGTACGCCTGGCCTACGCACTGTCGGACGAACGGCTGCGGCTGGCCTGCGAACGCATCGTCGCCGCCTGCCGGGCCCTGCTGCCGCAAGAACAGACCCAGGCCGCATGAACACTCCGACGCCCGCTCATGCCGTGCCCGATCACAGCATCGAGCCTGTCGGCGAACGCTGCCTGCTGATCCGGCTCGGCGAGCAGGTTTCGGTGCGGACCAGCCGCCTCGTGCATGCGGTCACCGCGCTGCTGTTGCAAAAGGCGCTGAACGGCGTGGTCGACGTGGTGCCGGCCTTCACCAGCGTGGCGGTGTACTTCGATCCGATGGCGTTCTCATTCAAGCAGGGCCTGCCTTCGGCCCAGCTGACCGCCGCTATTGCCGATACCCTGGCGGGCGGCGTGCCGGAGCAGGCCGGCGACGGCAGGCTGGTCGTGGTTCCCGCCTGCTACGGCGGAGACTTCGGCCCCGATCTGGAAGAGGTCGCACGGCATTGCGGACTCGACCCCGACGAGTTGATCGCGCTGCACAGCAGCGTCGCCATGACGGTCTATGCCTTCTTCTTCTCGCCCGGCAATTCGTTTGCCGGCCCGGTGGACCCGCGCCTGCAGGTGCCGCGCCGCCGTTCGCCGCGAACCCGGGTGGAAGCCGGGACGGTCGCCATCGCCAACGGCATCACGTCCATCTACCAGGCGACATCGCCGGGCGGCTGGAATCTGCTGGCGCGCACGCCCTGGAACATGTTCGACGTCAAGGCCATGCCGCCAACCCGCCTGCAGCCCGGCGACCGGATGCAGTTCCGGCCCATCGGCATCGATGAATTCCACGCACTGAACGAACGCCGCGAGGCCCGCCCATGAGCCGCGCACTCTCCCACCTGATGAAGGTCGAACGTCCCGGCATGTTCAGCCTGCTGCAGGACCTCGGCCGTCTCGGCCACCAGCAATACGGCGTGTCGGTCAACGGGCCGATGGACGAATGGTCGCACCGGCTGGCCAACGCACTGGTGGGCAATGCCGCTGATGCGGCGGTGCTGGAATGCACCCTGACCGGGCCGCGTGTCTCGTTTTCGCAGGACACGCTGGTCGCCCTTTGCGGCGCCACCTTCCAGGCCCATGTGGAAGGCCGGCCGGTGCCCATGCAAAGGGCGGTGATGGTGCGTGCCGGCGCGGTGCTCGACTTCGGCCCCGCGTCGACGGCGCGCGGGTCTACCTGGCGGTACGCGGCGGCTTCGACACGCTGCCGGTGCTCGGCAGCCGCAGCACCTATGTGCGCGGCGCCCTCGGCGGTTTCGAAGGACGCGCCCTGCGCAAGGGCGACCAATTGCCGGTCGGCGCCATTCGTGGCACCGCATGCCTGCCGCTGGAAGAACTGCGCCGTGAAAGCGGCCTGCCAATGCTGGCCGACCTGCCGCGCCCACCGGCATTGCCGCCATTGCTCGACGGCCCGGACGTCGCGGTGCGTTTCGTGCCCGGCCCGCACTGGGACGCCTTCACGGCCGATGCCCAGCGGAGCTTTTGCAACGAGCCCTTCACCATCACCCAGGACTCCGACCGCATGGGCCAGCGCCTGAGCGGCAGCCCGCTCCAGCTGCGCAGGCCGCTCGAACTGGTGTCGGAGGCAGTGGTCTTCGGCGCGATACAGGTGCCACCGGACGGCCAGCCCATCGTGCTGATGGCCGACCGGCAGAGCGCTGGCGGCTATCCGAAGGTCGGCTACGTCTGCAGCGCCGACCTGCCCGCGCTGGCCCAGGCATTGCCCGGCCAGGCCGTGCGTTTCAGCTCGATCGAGCAGGCCGCGGCCGAACAGCTCTGGGCGAGCTTCGAAACCCGGCTTCGGCGCGCCTGCGGCAACGCTGCCCGCGCCCTGCTCTGACACCGCCATCCAAAGAACCCCACCGACCACCAGCGAAGGAAAGACCAATGCCATCCATCGACATCAACTGCGACATGGGCGAGAGCTTCGGCTCCTGGAACATGGGCCAGGACCTGGAGATCCTCGCCCACGTCACCTCGGCCAACATCGCCTGCGGCTTCCATGCGGGCGACCCGGACGTGATGTTCAAGACGGTGCAGGCGGCCATCGCCAGCAACGTCGCCGTCGGCGCCCACCCCGGCCTGCCCGACCTGCAGGGTTTCGGTCGCCGCGCCATGGCCATGACACCGGCCGAGGTCTACAACCTGACCATCTACCAGGTCGGCGCGCTGCAGGCATTCGCCCAGACCCAGGGTTCGTCGCTGCACCACGTGAAGACCCACGGCGCGCTCTACAACATGACCATGCGAGACCCCGCGCTGGCCCGAGCCTGTGCCCAGGCGGTGCACGACTACGACCCCGGTTTGCTGGTCTATGTGGCCAACCCCAACATGGCCGAAGCCGCCCAGACGCTCGGCCTGCCGGTGGCTTTCGAGGTCTATGCCGACCGCAGCTACCAGGACGACGGCACGCTGACCCCGCGCAACCTGCCTCACGCCATGATCGAAGACGTGGATCAGGCCATCACGCAGGTCAAGCGCATGGTGATCGACGGTGTGGTGCGTTCGCTGTCCGGCAAGGACGTGAAGATCGCCGCCGACACCCTGTGCATCCATGGCGACCAGCCCGGCGCGGCCGTGTTCGCCAAACGCATCCGTGCGGCCCTGGCAGCCGACGGCATCGATGTCACGACCTGCTGACTCGCGCTCTCCCCTGCCCGATTTCTTATCCGCTTTCCCGTTTCCCCAAGGTAGATCCATGCTTTCCAGCCAGAAATCCCGCCCCGTACTGACCGGCATCGCGCTCGGCCTTGCCCTGATGCTCGGCGTCGCCGGTGTGCACGCACAGACCCGTGGCGGCACGCTGCGTGCCATTGCCCAGCCCGAGCCGCCGACCCTGATGCTGGGCCTGAACCAGCAGACGCCCACCCAGTACGTGGCGGGCAAGATCTATGAAAGCCTGCTGACCTGGACACCCGATCTCAAGCCGATGCCCGGCCTGGCGAAGTCGTGGACCGTGTCGCCCGACGGCAAGCTGTATTCGTTCGAACTGCAGAGCGGCGTCAAGTGGCACGACGGCAAGCCGTTCTCATCGGACGACGTGGTTTTCAGCGTGGACAAGTTCCTGCGCGAGGTGCATCCGCGGGCGCGGGTCATCATCAACCAGTTCGTCGAGTCGGTGAAGGCGACCGGCCCGAACAAGGTCGAGATCCGCCTGAAGGAACCTTTCGCGCCCTTCCTCAAGTCCTTCGTCAGCGACAACATGCCGATGGTGCCCAAACACCTGTACGACGGCACCGACTACAAGACCAACCCGGCCAACCAGACGCCGGTCGGCACCGGTCCGTTCAGGTTCAAGGAATGGAAGAAGGGCTCCTACATCATCCTGACGCGCAACCCCGACTACTGGCAGAAGGGCAAGCCCTACCTCGACGAGATCGTCTTCAACGTGATCCCCGACGCCGCATCGCGCGCCGTGGCCTTCGAACGCGGCGACGTGCAGGTGGTCAGCGCCAACGATGTCGACAACGTCGACGTGACCCGCCTGAAGAAGGTGCCCAACACGCTGACCACCACCGCCGGCTGGGAGATGTTCTCCAAGCAGGCCTACATCCAGATGAACATGCGCAAGCCGCCGTTCGACAACGTGAAGGTGCGCCAGGCGGTGATGGAGGCCGTCAACCGCAAGTTCGTGGTCAACAACATCTTCTTCGGCCTGGGCAAGATCGCCACCGGCCCCATCTCGTCGACCACGCCTTTCTACGACGCCAACGTCCCGGCCTACACCTTCGACCTGAAAAAGGCACGCGCGCTCATCAAGGAATCGGGCGTCGATGTTTCGAAGACCCCGATCAAGATCCTGTCGTACCCCTACGGCGCGACCTGGGACCGCCTGGGCGAATACACCCGCCAGGCGCTGGAACAGGTCGGTTTCAAGGTCGAGATCGAATCCGCCGACGCCGGCACCTGGGCCAAGCGAGTGTCCGACTTCGACTTCGACATGACCTTCAGCTTCACCTCGCAGTACGGTGATCCGGCGCTGGGCGTGGCACGCCTCTACCTGGCGCGCAACATGGTCAAGGGCTCGGCCTTCGTCAACAACCAGGGCTACAACAACCCGGCGATGGACGTCGCCTGGGACAAGGCCGCCGCCGCCACCTCGGTGGAAGAACGCCAGCGCCTGTACAGCACGATCCAGAAGACGCTGGTCGAGGAAGTCGCCAACGGCTACCTGTTCGAGATGGAAATCCCGACCATGTACAGCGCCAAGGTGCACAACCTGATCCAGACCGCCATCGGCCTGAACGACACCTTCGCCAACGTCTACATCGACAAGTAAGTCGAGCGCTGCCCTGTCCCCGGAAACCCGCGATGAAGAACCTGTCCTTCCTGATGTCCCGACTTGGAAAGGCGGTCTTCGTCGTCCTGGGTGTGGTGATCGTCAACTTCCTGCTGATCCGCCTGGCGCCGGGCGACCCCGCCTCGGTGATGGCGGGCGAATCCGGATCGTCGGACCCCGCCTATGTCGACCAGTTGCGCCATGAGTTCGGCCTCGACAAGCCGGTGTGGATGCAACTGGCCATCTACCTGCGCGGCGTGCTGCGGCTCGACCTCGGTTTCTCGTACCGCGAACGGCTGCCGGTGTTCGACCTCATCCTCGACCGCCTGCCCGCCACCCTGCTGCTGATGGGCTGCGCCTTCGTGTTCTCCATCGTGCTGGGTGTGCTGGTCGGGGTGATCGCATCGCGCGCAAGGTACCGCGGCAGGTTCCCGGCGCTGGACAGCGCGCTGATGACCGTGTCGCTGCTGATTTACGCCACGCCCCAATTCTGGCTGGCCCTGCTGGCCATCATCTTCTTCAGCCTGCAGCTGGGCTGGCTGCCGCCCTTCGGCATGGAGACGGTGGGCGCCAACCTGACCGGCCTGGCGCACGTCAGGGACGTGGCCGTGCACCTGATATTGCCCACGCTGTCGCTGGGCTGCTTTTTCATGGCTGTGTATGCCCGGCTGACCCGCGCATCCATGCTCGAAGTGCTGGGCATGGACTTCATCAAGACCGCCCGCGCCAAGGGTGTTCCGGTCGGCGAGATCGTCCGCCACCACGCACTGCGCAACGCCCTGCTGCCGGTGGTCACCTTCGCCGGCATCCAGCTGGGGCAGATGGCCGGCGGCGCGGTGCTGACCGAGACGGTGTTCGGGTGGCCGGGCATCGGCCGGCTGCTCTTCGACGCACTCATGCAGCGCGACTACCAATTGCTGCTCGGCGTGTTCCTGGTGACTTCCACCCTGGTGGTGGTGTTCAACCTGCTGACCGACCTGGCTTACCGGTTCGTCGATCCCCGAATCGGCGACGCCTGAAGGACTATCCATCGTGAAGATTTTCATGCGGCGATTCATCGCCAACCGCGGCGCGGCCCTGGGCCTCGTCCTGCTCGTCGTCGTCATCCTGGCCGGCGCATCCGCCTCCCTGGTGTTCGACGAATCCCCCTGGTCGATGGTGGCCGACCCGCTGATCAAGCCCTTCGAGGACGGCAGCTATCCGCTGGGCACCGACATGCTGGGCCGGGACATTGCCGCCGGACTGCTGTATGGCGCACGGGTCTCGTTGCTCATCGGCGTGGTGTCGACCGCGGTGGCGGTGCTGTTCGGCATCCTGGTCGGCGCGCTGGCCGGCTACCACGGCGGCCGCACCGACGACCTGCTGATGCGCGGCACCGAGTTCTTCCAGACCATTCCGCAACTGGCGATGGCACTGGTGCTCGTGGCCATCTTCAAGCCCACCATCTACTCCATCGTCGGAGCCATATCGGCGGTTTCGTGGCCGCCGGTGGCACGCCTGGTGCGCAGCGAATTCATGACCCTCAAGCAGCGTGAATTCGTGCAGGCCGCCATCACCATCGGCCAGACGCCGGCGCGGATCATCTTCTCGCAGATATTGCCCAACGCAGCCTCGCCGATCATCGTCACCGCATCGCTGATGACCGCCACCGCCATCCTCACCGAATCCTCCATGTCCTTCCTGGGCCTGGGCGACCGCAACATGATGAGCTGGGGTTTCATGATCGGCGCTTCACGCACCATGCTGCGCGAGGCTCCGTGGATGAGCCTCTGGCCGGGCTTGGCGATCATGCTGACCGTGCTGTCGATCAACCTCATCGGCGAGGGACTGAACGATGCCCTCAATCCGCAACTGCGCAAGCGCGGAGCATGACCATGGACATGCCCCTGCTCTCGATCAGGAACCTCAGCATCGCCCTGCCCAGGGGCGGCGACCGCGCCTTCGCCGTCCAGGACATCGGCTACGACATCCACGCCGGGGAAATCGTCTGCATCGTCGGCGAATCCGGCTCCGGCAAGTCGATGAGCGCCAACGCCATCATGGGCTTGCTGCCCGACTACCTGCAGCCCCAGCGCGGAGAGATATTGCTCGACGGCCGCGACCTTCTCAAGCTCGACGAAGAAACGCTGCGCGACATGCGCGGCCGCGAGATGGCCATGATCTTCCAGGAGCCGCTCTCGGCCCTGAACCCGCTGCTGACCGTCGGCGAACAGATCGCCGAAGTGATGCGGGTGCACGGCGCCTACCCCGGCCCGGCGCGTGAACAGCGGGTGCTCGAGCTTCTCGAATTCGTCGGCCTGCCCGACCCGGCCACGCTGCGCCATTCCTGGCCCTTCCGCCTGTCAGGCGGCCAGCGGCAGCGGGTGATGATCGCCATGGCGCTGGCTCTGGAGCCCCGTCTTTTGATCGCCGACGAACCCACAACCGCGCTGGACGTCACCACCCAGGCGCAGATCCTGGCGCTGATCGCCCGCATCCAGCGCGAAAAAGGCATGGGCGTGATGTTCGTCACCCACGACTTCGGTGTGGTCGCAGAAATCGCCGACCGGGTGGTGGTGATGGAAAAAGGCGTGATGGTCGAGCAGGGTTCGGCGAGCCAGGTGCTGAACCACCCGCGGCATCCCTACACCCGGCGGCTGATCGCAGCCGTGCCGCACCACCGTGCAGACGGTTCCGCCAGCGCCGCCGTGCGAGGCAAGCCGGTGCTCGAAGTCTCCGACCTTCGCAAAACCTATCGCAGCGGCGGCGGGCTGTTCAAGGCGAAAAGGGTGGTCAACGCGGTGGACGGCGTCAGCTTCAGCGTGCGGCGCGGCCAGACGCTGGGCATCGTCGGTGAATCCGGTTCGGGCAAGTCGACCATCGGCAAATGCCTGCTCAAACTCACCGAGGTCGACGGCGGAACCATGCTGTTCGACGGCGAGGACATCGTGCCTTTGTCCGAGACCGAGTTCCGTCCCAAGCGGCCCAAGATCCAGATGATCTTCCAGGACCCGTTCGCATCCCTGAACCCGCGCCAGACGGTCGGCCGCATCCTGTGCGACGGTCCGTTGGCGGCGGGGGTGCCGCGTGGTCAGGCCGAAGCCCGCGCGCGTGAGTTGCTGCAGCTGGTCGAGCTGGACGTGTCGGCCTTCGACCGCTATCCCGGAGAGTTTTCCGGCGGCCAGCGGCAAAGGGTGGGCATCGCCCGCGCGCTGGCCATGGAACCCAGGCTGATCGTCGCCGACGAATCTGTTTCTGCGCTCGACGTGTCGGTGCAGGCCCAGGTGCTGAAGCTCCTGCGCGATGTCCAGCAGCGTTTGCAGATCGCGCTGATCTTCATCACCCACGACCTGCGGGTGGCCGCACAGATCTGCGACCACCTGCTGGTGATGCATCGCGGCAAGTTGGTCGAACAAGGCCCGCCGGCCCAGATATTCGACGCACCGCAGCATGCGTACACACGCCAGCTGATCGCCGCCATGCCGGGCCGCGAATGGGACCCGTCCAGGGCGGTCACCGCGTGACGCGCGCCCTGCCCGACCTGGCTTTGGCCGCCCGGCTCTTCGACCGGTTGAGCGCCGCTGGCGGCCAGGCCGGCGGCATCACCCGCGACACCTACGGCCAGGGTGAACAACAGGCCCACGCGCTGCTGGCCGACGCCGCCCGGGCTCTCGGCCTGCAGGTGCGGACCGATGCCGCGCTGAACCTTTACATCACCCTGCCCGGCCGCGATCGCGCATTGCCGGTCGTGATGACCGGCTCGCATCTGGATTCGGTACCACTGGGCGGCAACTACGACGGCGCGGCCGGTGTGGTCGCCGGGCTGGCGGTGCTGGCGGGATGGGTCGCCGCCGGCGTAGTGCCGCAACGCGACGTCACCGTGATGGCGATCCGCGCCGAAGAAAGCGCATGGTTCCCGGTGTCCTATATCGGCAGCAAGGCGGCCTTCGGACTGCTGGGCCCCGGCGCGCTGGCGGCCCGCCGTTTCGACAGCGGCCGCACGCTGGCCGAACACCTGGCCGACTGCGGCGGCCGACCCGAGTCGCTGGCCGCGGGCGAGCCGCAGATCAGCGCGGCGGCCATCGACTGTTTTGTCGAACTCCACATCGAGCAGGGCCCGGTGCTGATCGACGGCGGCCACGCGCTCGGTGTGGTCAGCGGCATCTGCGGGAGCCTGCGTTACCGGCAGGCACACATCACCGGCCGCTATGCCCATTCTGGCGCCACCCCGCGCGGGCACCGGCAGGACGCGGTGGTGGCCACGGCAGCCTTCATCCACCACATGCAGTACGAATGGGCCGCCATGGAGTCCGAGGGCCACGAACTCACCGTCACATTCGGCCAGGTCAACACCGACCCGCGCCAGGCCGACTTCAGCAAGGTTTCGGGGCTGGTGGATTTCTGCATCGATATCCGCTCGCGCAGCCCGGCCACGCTGGCCGAAATGGACCGCCGCCTGCACGCCACCGCCAATGCACAGGCGGTGCCGCACGGGGTCGGTTTCAACTTCGGCGATCCGAGCGGCAGTCAGCCCGCCGCCATGGATGCCGGCCTGCAGAACAGCCTGCGCGCCGCACTGGCGCAGGCCGGCCAGGCGGCGTTCACCATGCCCAGCGGCGCCGGCCACGACGCGGCCACTTTCGCGAATGCCGGCGTGCCGTCGGCCATGCTTTTTGTACGCAATGCCAACGGCAGTCACAACCCGGAAGAAGCCATGGACATGGCCGACTTCGCCCTCGGTGCCGCCGTCCTCTGCCAGGTGCTGGGTGAGCGTGCCGGCCTGGCTTCTGCGCACCCGAACACCACCGACATCGTTTCATGAACGCCACCTGCGTCATCGCCCAGCCCATTCATCCCATCGGCGCAGAACTGCTGCGGCGGGCCGGCGTCACCGTCCTCGCAGCGAACGGCCCGGCGGCGCTACGCGAAGCCTTGCCCGGCGCCGACGCCGTCATCGTGCGCGACGGCATCTCTGCCTCGCTGATCGATCTCGCACCGCGCCTGGCCGTCATCGCCAACCACGGCACCGGCACCGACCGGATCGACGTCGCCCATGCTGCCGATCAAGGCATTCCTGTGACCTGCACACCCGGCGCCAACGCCCGCGCGGTGGCAGAACACGCGCTGATGCTGATGCTGGCCGTGTCGCGCCAGGCGGTATCCGCAGACGCCGCCACCCGGCGCGGTCACTGGGCCTATAAGTACCAGCAGCCGACCTTCGGGCTGTATGGCAAGACGCTCGGCATCGCGGGCTTCGGCCGCACCGGCCGTCTGCTGTGCGAGATGGCGGCCGGCGGCCTGGGCATGCGCACCCTGGTGTGGTCGCCCAGCGCCGATCCGTTCGAACTGGCGGCGGCGGGTGTGCAATCGGTGGCGTCGCTGGACGAACTGCTGGTGGCCAGCGATGTGCTGTCCCTGCACCGGCCGCTGCGTGCCGACACCCGCCACATGCTGAACACCGAAACCCTAAGCCGGATGAAACCCGAGGCCATCGTGGTCAATACCTCTCGCGGTGGCCTGATCGACGAAGCCGCGCTGGCCGATGCCCTGGCCGAACGCCGACTGTTCGGCGCCGGTCTGGATGTCTTCGAAAGCGAGCCCCTGCCTGCCAACACCCGCCTTTCGGTGCTGCCCAACGTGGTGCTGACACCGCACATCGCCGGATCGTCGCAAGAGGCGCTGTACGCTACCGCCAGCCAGTGCGCCCGCCAGGTGCTGGCGGCATTGGCCGGTCGGGAACCATCCGACCTGGTGCGACCCGAAGTCTGGGCGCGCCGCCGTTTCAGCAGCATCAGTCCTGTTTCTTCCTGAGTTCCGATGAATCCACCTGTCTTCACCCTCACCCGGGGCACCGTCCCGCTGATCGTTTCCATTCCTCATTGCGGCGAGAACCTGCCCGAGTCCTTTGCCGCGCAGATGACCCCCGCCGCCCGCCTGGTGGCGGACACCGACTGGCACCTGCCCCGGCTGTACGACTTCGTGACGGCCATGGGCGGCTCGATGTTGCGAGCCCACTATTCGCGTTACGTGATCGACCTGAACCGGCCGAGCAGCGGCGAAAGCCTCTATCCGGGCCAGACCACCACCGGCCTCTGCCCGGCCGAAACCTTCCGCGGCGAGCCCTTGTACGCAGAAGGGTTCGCGCCGCCCGACGCCGCCGAAACGGCCCGCCGTGTAGACCGGTTCTGGAAGCCCTATCACGATGCCCTTCAGGGCGAAATCGACCGCATGCGAGCCCTGCACGGCCAGGTCCTGGTATGGGAAGCCCACTCCATCGCCAGCCTGCTGCCCCGTCTTTTCGAGGGCGAACTGCCGGGCCTGAACGTGGGCACCTTCGCCGGCGCCTCGTGTGCTCCGGCCATGCGCGAAGCGGTGGTTTCTGCCACTTCTGCAGGGCCGTTCAGCTGGATCGCCGACGGTCGTTTCAAGGGCGGTTTCATCACCCGCCACTACGGCAGGCCGGCTGACGGGGTTCATACGGTGCAACTGGAGATGACGCAGAAGCTTTATATGGACGAGACCGCGCCTTTCGGCTGGCGGGAGGACCTGGCCTCGGTTGTTTCGCCTACGGTGCAGGCGATGGTGAAAGGGGCTTTCGGGGCGCTTGGGTTGGGGTTGGCTGGTTGAGGTTTGGGTTTGGGGGTTAGCTGCGCTTCGCTCTGTTTTCTTCTTTTACTAATCCGTAGGGGTGAGCCGCTTATGCGCGGGGCAGTCACTTTCTTTTCTGGCAAAAAAGAAAGTAACCAAAGAAAGTTGCCTTCGGGAGCGGGGAATCGCATGAGCGATGGTCGGGACTTCGCTCCGCTTCGCTCCCCTCTCGTCCTCACGGTGGCATTGATGACCGCACCCGGAAAGCCATTGCACGAGGTTCGGGACGCTCGTTCACCAAAAGCTTCACGCTCTGGCATCGGCCATGTTCGATCAACCGCCGCCGTACGGCTTGGGCGAAAACACCGCTTGGAGCGGGATCGTGCGCACTGCCGATCTGCTGGCGAATGGCGAATGGCGGTGGGCCGGGAGCTCTCAACCGGCATCGGTGGTTGGCATCACCCCAGGTACTCGTTCTGGCGCCAAGCTGTATTTCCCACACAAGCCGTACAGCGGTGTTCGATCAAACAAGGCCGATGCCAGAGCGTGAAGCTTTTGGTGAACGAGCGTCCCGAACCTCGTGCAATGGCTTTCCGGGTGCGGTCATCAATGCCACCGTGAGGACGAGAGGGGAGCGAAGCGGATCGAAGTCCCGACCATCGCTCATGCGATTCCCCGCTCCCAAGGCAACTTTCTTTGGTTACTTTCTTTTTTGCCAGAAAAGAAAGTGACTGCCCCGCGCATAAGCGGCTCACCCCTACGGAGTAGCAGAAGAAAGAACCAGAGCGAAGCGGAGATCACAAGACGACCGATCAAAACCCCCACCCGCCGAACCACAACACCCGGCCAACGCCTAGCGCCGCAAAACCCGCCCCGCGTGCTCATCCCGCAGCACCCCGTCGGCAAACGCCAACCGCCCGTTCACCCAAACCCTCTCGACCCCGGCGCTCAGCGCGCGCGGCTCGGCGAAAGTGGCCCGGTCTCCCACTGCCCGCGGGTCGAACAGTACCAGGTCGGCCGCCTTGCCGACCGCCACCAGTCCACGGTCGGCCAGGCCCAGTTCTTCCGCCGTCAGGCCGCTCATCTTGCGGACGGCTGTCTCGAGGCTGAACAGCTTCTCCTCGCGGGCATAGTGCCCCAACACACGCGGGAAAGTCCCCCACAGCCGGGGGTGCGGATGTTCGTCGTGCGGCATGCCGTCCGACCCGACCATCGTCTTGGGGAAGGCCAGGATCCGCCGCACATCGGCTTCGTCCATCATGAAATAGATGGCGCCTGCGGGCATCAGCTTTTCGGCCGCAGCCTCGTCGCTGCAACCCATCTCGACGGCGATGTCCGCCAGCGTGCGGCCGGCATGCTGCGGCATCGGTTCGGACCAACTGACCAGCACCGACGAAGCCCTTGCCACGAACTCCGGCCGCAACACGGTGGACGACGCGTTGTACGGATAGCAGTCGATGGAAACCGGCTGCCGCTCCATCGCCTCGGCAATGCGTTTGAGCGTCTCGACCGAACGCCCGTGGTTGGCTACGCCGGCCAGCTTGTGGTGCGAGATGAGCACCCGCACGCCCAGCCGCCGGCCGATCTCGAAGGTCTCTTCCAGCGCATCGACCACCTTCTCGGCTTCGTTGCGCATGTGGGTGGCGTAGATGCCGCCATGCGCGCGCAACGGTTCCCCGACCGCCACGATCTCGTCAGTGCCGGCATGGCGCGCCGGCGGATAGAAGGTGCCGGTCGACAGGCCGAACGCACCCGCGTTCAGCGCTTCGGCCAGCAGGCGCTGCATGGCGTCGCATTCGGCCGGCGTGGCGCTGCGCTGCAAGTCGTCCATCACGTTGGCGCGCAGGCTCAGGTGGCCGACCAGGCACACCGCGTTGGTGGCCGCGCCCTGGGCGTCGATGGCCTGCAGGTAGTCGGCGAAGGTGGGAAACCGCAGCCACTCGGGCGTGGCGATCAGGTCCAGCGGCGGCGGGATCGGTCCGCGCACCTGGCCCGGCGCCAGGCTCAGGCCGCAGTTGCCGGTCACCACGGTGGTGACGCCCTGCGACAGCTTGGGTGTCATCGCGCCGGGCGTCAGAAGCGCCCGGTCGTCGTGGGTGTGCACGTCGATGAAACCGGGCGACAGCACCCGGCCGGCTGCCTCGATGCGTTCACGCCCGGCATCGGCCGGCAAGGGGCCTACCGCCACGATGCGGCCGTCGGCGATGCCCACATCGGCCACGAAGCCCGGCCGGCCGCTGCCGTCCACCACGGTGGCGCCGACGACGACGATGTCGAATTCGGTTGTCTGGGATGCCGACATGAAATCAAACAGCCGTCGTCTCGAAGCCTTCGAGCCGGCGTTCCAGCCGGCCGATCAGGCCCGACAGCTCGGCCTGGTCGGTGGCGTCCAGGCCGGCGCCCTGCCGGCGCACCGTGGCGCTGGCGATGGCTCCGCGGCGGCGCAGGGTTTCCTTGCGCAGCGCCAGGCCGATGCCGTACTGGAACTCGTGGCGCAGCAGCGGCAGGTAGGCATCGAACAGGTCTTCGGCCTCGGCCGGTCGACCTTGCGCATACAGCTTGCAGACCTGCACCAGCATTTCCGGATAAGCGAATCCGGTCATGGCACCGTCGGCTCCACGGGCCATTTCCTGCGGCAGAAACAAACCTCCGTTGCCCACCAGGATGCTGATGCGGCGACGGCCGGCGGCCTCGCTTTCCTTGCGCAGGCGGCTGAGCTTCTTGAGGCCCGGCAGGTCTTCGTGCTTGAACATCACGACCTGCTCGAACTCGTCCACCAGACGGTGCACGACTTCGACCGACGTCCACACGCCGGTCGACTGCGGAAAGTCCTGCAGGCAGATCGGCACGTCGCGGCCCAGCATGCGGGCGACATCGGCGTAATAGCCGTGGACCTGGCCGTCGGTGCGCAGCCCCGGTGCGGGCGCGACCATCACGCCGGCAGCGCCGCTGTCCATGGCCATGCCGGCCAAACGCGCCACCTGCTGCTGCGCTGCGTGGCTCACGCCGACGACCACCGGTACCCGGCCCGCGACACGGCGCAGCACCTGGCGGGTGAACGTCTGCGACTCCTCGTCGGTCAGGGTGTGGGCCTCGCCCATCATGCCCAGGATGGTCACGCCGGCGACGCCCTTGTCGAGGTAGAAATCGACCAGGCTGTCGGTGCTGGCCAGATCGAGCGCGCCGGTTTCGGTGAAGGGGGTGGCGGCGATGATGTAGACGCCGGTAGCGGATTCGTCGATGCGGGAAGGTTTTGTCATGGTTCAGATGTTGGTCAGGCGCGCGACCAGTCCGGCGCGCGCGTTTTCGAGGTGGCCGCGCATGGCGGCCCGGGCCGCTTCGGGGTTGCGGTCCAGCAGGGCTTGCAAGATCTGTACATGCTCGGCCACACCGGGCTCGAACCGCGCCGGCGCACCGTTCTGGTCGAAGGTGCGGGCCTTGATGCGCAAGTCGTGGATGGCCTGCGCCATCTGCACATTTCCGCCGGCCTGGGCGATGGTGTCGTGCACCAGGTTGTCGATGCGGTGGTTTTCTTCCTTGTCGGTGTTGGCGGTCGCCAGATGGGCACGCACCTGGGCCATCACACGGATGACTTCATGCGGTTCGATACGGGTCGCGGCGGCCGCGGCGGCCTCGCCTTCGAGCAGCATTCGCATCTGCAGGATCTCGAGGTACTGGCGCAGCGTGGGTTCGCGCACCATCAGCTGGCCGCGCGGCGTGCGCACCGCAAACCCCCCGCCGATCAGCCGGCTCATGGCCTCGCGCAAGGGCGTGCGCGAAATGCCCAGCGTGGCGGCCAGCGTGCGTTCCTGCAGCGGCTCGTCCAGTGCGATGCGGCCGAGCTGGATCATCTCCAGCAGCGTGCGATAGGCATCGCCGGCCAGGTCCGGAATCTCTTCGGCCGGCGCGATGGGCCCCAGTTCACGCATCGGCGAACACCATCGCGTCGGCAGCGCCGAAGCCCCAGGCCAGCGGCTGGCCGGGCCGGCGGTCAGCCTCGGGCAGGCCGATGGGGGCATAGGCGACCACCGTGTTGCCGGCGTCCTCGATGAACAGTTTCCAGTGCAGGCCGCAGAAAGTGGCCGCCACCACCCTGCCCTCGCGGCGCAGGTCGGTGCCGGTCAGCTGCCTGCCGGTGCGCACATGTTCGGGCCGCACCGCCAGGCGCTCCCCGCCCTGCTCGATGAAGTTGCATTCGCCCAGGAAGCCCGCCACGAAGGCGGAGGCCGGCCGTCGATACAGGCCTTCAGGTGTGCCGCTTTCGACGATGCGGCCCTGGTCCATGATGACGATGCGGTCGGACAGATTCATGGCCTCGTCCTGGTCGTGGGTGACGAACACCACCGTCAGGCCCAGGTCGTGGTGCAGCTTCTTCAACTGCAGCTGGATGGCCTGGCGCAGGTTCTTGTCGAGCGCCCCCAGCGGTTCGTCCATCAGCAATATGTCGGGCCGGAACACCAGCGCCCTGGCTAGTGCGGCCCGCTGCTGCTGGCCGCCCGAAAGCGCGCCCGGCAGCCGGTCGGCCAGCGCACCCATGCTCACCAGTTCCAGCGCATCGCCGACCTTGCGGCGGATGTCCTCGTGGTTGAGCTTGCGCATGCGCAGTGCGAAGGCGACGTTCTCGAAGACGGTCATGTGCGGAAACAGCGCGTAGTTCTGAAACACCATCCCGATGTTGCGGTCGGCGATCGGCATGGCGGTCACGTCGCGGCCGGCGATACGCACGCTGCCGCTGTCCGGCGCCTCGAAGCCCGCGATGATCTTCAGCAGCGTGGTCTTGCCCGAGCCGGATGCGCCGAGCAACGTGCAGAACTCGCCGCGCGCCACCGACAGGTCGACCGATGGAAGCGCGACGGTTTTGCCATACGACTTGCGGATGGCGGCCAGGGAAACGTCCTTGCCCTGGCGTTCGGTGGCGGGGGCTGCGGTCTCGGAAAAGGTTGCGGACATGTCAGGCACCTGCCTTCTTGCGGCTGAGGAACTGGTTGGCGATGAGGATCACGGCGGTCGCGCCCACCAGCAGGCAGGACGCGGAAATCACCGTCGGGTCGAAGTCGGTGGACAGGCCTTCGAACATGAGTTTGGGCAAGGTGCGGTTGCGCACCGTGGTCAGGAACAAGGCCATCACCACATCGTCGAAGGAGGTGACGAAGGCGAAGATGGCCGCTCCCGCCAGGCTGGGCATCAGCGCGGGCAGCATGACCAGCCGGAACATCACCGGCCAGGTGGCGCCCAGGCCCAACGCGGCCAGTTCCAGGCTCGGATCGAAGCTGCGCAGCGCCGCCCGGACGGTGATGTAGACATAGGGCGCGGCCAGCACCGTGTGGCCCAGAATGACCGCCACCGAATTGGCGACCCAGCCCAGCGGTGCCGTCAGGTAATACAGCGACACCCCGGTGATGATGGCCGGCACCGACATCGGCACGATGAACAGCGCGTCCAGCCACACCTTGGCGGGCGACTTCATCTTGTGCACGCCCAGCGCCGCGCTGATGCCCAGCACGCTGGCCAGCACCGTCACCACCAGCCCGACCTTCAGACTGGACCAGAGGGCGTCCAGCCATTTCGATTCCTCGAGAAAGCTGCTGTACCAGCGCAGGCCGTATTCGGGCGGCGGGAACGACGGGTACTGCGAGGTGCCGAAACTCATCGGTATCACCACGACGATCGGCAGGATCAGGAAGACGGCGCCGGCGATGCCCGCGATCACCGAGACCCGGCCGCCCGGCGTGCGCCTGGTCGTCACATGGCTGCTGCCCTTGCCGGCCGATCCGCTGATCAGTTTGTCCAGCCCGAACAGGCGGTTGAACATCCACAGCAGAAACAGCACGGTGACCAGCAGCACGCCGGCCAGCGCGGCGGCCAGGCCCCAGTTCAGGTCTTCGGTGATGTTGTGCGAGATCAGTTCCGCAGCCATGCGCTGGCCCGGCCCGCCCATCAGCGAGGGCGTGATGTAGTAACCCACCGCGTTCATGAAAACGATGATGCCGCCGGCCACCACACCCGGGCTGGTCAGCGGCATCACCACCTTCCAGAAGATGGCGACCGACCGTGCGCCAAGGCTCTGGGCCGCCTGCACCACCGAATGGTCCATGGCCTTGAACGAGGCATAGAGCGGCAGCAGCACGAAGGGCATCAGCACGTGGGTGGTGCCGATCATCACGCCGGTGAAGTTGTAGAGGAACGCGATGGGTGCGTCGGTCAGGCCGGTGCCGGTCAGCAAGGCATTGAGCGGGCCGTTCTTGCCGAGCAGCGCGATCCAGGCGGATGTCCGCACCAGGGCGCTGGACCAGAAAGGCAGAAGCACGACGAAGAACAGCAGTCTTGCGGTGCGGGGGCTGACGCTGGCCATGAGGTAGGCCAGGGGGTAGCTCATGACCACGCTGCTGAGCGTGACGGCTGCGGCGATGGTGAAGGTGTTGCCGAGCACGATCCGGTAGATGGGCGTGTCGAGCAGATGCTGGTAGTGGGCCAGGCTCAGGTTTCCCTCTTTCAGGAAACCTTCTTTCATGAGCCCGGCGATGGGGCCTATGAAAAACGCCAGCAGGAATAGCAGCAGGGGGAGCGCTGCCAGTGCCGCGGCGGTCGGTTTGCCAGTGCGCACGCGGGGGCGGGTTGTGTGAGGGATGGCGGTCATGAGGGGTCGGGCGCACCTGCGAAGCAGTGGAAGAAGCAGCAAAACAACCACCGAAGAAAAGACTCACCGAGCCCGAATAGCGTTGTACCGCTCCACAATCGCCGGCCCGTGGGTTTCCCAGAACTCGGAATCCATGAACACGGCGGTCTTCAATCGCTCCGGAGTGGAAGGCAAGCGCTGCTTGCGAGCCTCGTCGATCAGGGGCAGTGCAGCTTCGGTCGTGGGCCCGTAGGCGATGTACTTGCTGAACTCCGCCTGGTTCTTCGGCACGGCGATGTAGTTCAACAGCTTGATGGCCTCCGGCCGGTTCTGCGCCCCTTTCACCAGTGCCATGTAACCCACTTGCGCAACGGAATTGCCCCAGCCCATGGCGATCGGCAAACCAGCCGCGATGCCGGCGTCGAACCGGCCGTTCCAGCCCAGCGCCATGACAACTTCGCCGCTGCCCAGCGTGTTCACCGGCTCGGCACCGTTCTTCCACCAGGTGGCTACGTAAGGCTTGATCTTCTCGATCTGCTTCATCGCACGGTCCACACCGGCAGGCGTCGAAAGCACCTTGTAGACATCGCCCGGCGGCACCCCGTCCGCGATCAGCGCAGCTTCGAGCACGGTGGAAGGATCGTCCTGCAGCGTGCGTTTGCCGGGGAATTTCTGCACATCCCAGAAGTCGGCGAAGGTGCTCGGCTGAGGTTTGCCGGCCGGGAAGGCCTTGGTCGAATAAGCCACCAGCGTGGCGAAGATTTCGGTTGGCACGCCGTAGTCGTTGCGCGCGCCGGGGATCATGTGTTTCTGATCGACCATCTCGGGCGTGATCTTCTCGAACACACCCAGCTTCACGCCGCGCGCCAGACGCGCGCTGTTCTCGCTGACCACGTCCCAGGCAATCGACTTCGTGTCGATCATGGCGCGGATCTTGGCTACCTGGGGGTCGGTGTCCTCGATCACCTTGATGCCGGTTTCCTTGGCAAAAGGCTTGAGCCAGGCGTCGCGGATGGCGCCCTGGTAGGCGCCGCCCCAGCTGGCGAAATTCAGCTCGGCCGCGTGTACCGCGCCGCTGGAAAGAACCGATGCAGCCAGCAGGCTGGCCGCCAACTTCAGAAACTTGCTTTTCATCTAACGCTCCCGTGAAACACCCTGGTCGAGGACGCCGCACACAGGCCTTGTGCGCAGCGATACCAACGGTATGCAAGTCGCATGCCATTGGTATACCAGTGGAATTTTCTTAAGGCGTCAGAGGAAGGACGGCATGCTTCGAAGGGAAAAATAGAGGGCGGCGTGCACCGGACCGGGTCATCGTGACGCCGGTCCGTGCGTCATTCCGGTCAACGCACCACCATGAACATGCTCGGCAGCCAGGTCGAGAACGCCGGAACGAAGGTCACCAGCATCAACGCGAAGATCAGCGCGCCGTAGAAGGGCCAGATGGTCTTCATCACCGCGCCGACGGACACCCCGCCGATGGCACAACCCACGAACTGGGTGGTGCCCACCGGTGGCGTGTTGAGCCCCAGGGCGCAGTTGATCAGCATGACGATGCCGAACTGCACCGAAGACATGCCGTAATGCTGGGCGATCGGCAAAAAGATGGGCGTGCACAGCAGGATGGTCGCCGCCATGTCCAGGAAAGTGCCCAGCACGAACAATATGACGTTGATCAGCAGGAAGATCATCCAGGGCGTGGTGGTGATCTCCGACAGCAGCTTGCCGGTCAGTTCGGCCACGCCGTAGAAGCTGATGAGATAACCGAAGGTGCTGGAGATGCCGATCAGCAGAAGGATGACGCCGGTGGTCCGCACCGCCTTCATGGCCGCCTTCAGGAAATGTTCCCACTTCAGCGTTCGGTACAGCAGTACGGTCAGCGCCAGCGCATACAGCACCGCCACCGCCGCCGACTCGGTCGCGGTGAAGACGCCCGACAGGATGCCGCCCAGGATCAGCACGACGATGAACAGCCCCGGCAGCGCCGCCGCGAAGGACCGAGCCACGATGTGCCAGCCGGGGAAGGTGCCGGCCGGGTAACCCCGGTGCACCGCCACGAAGTACGCCGCGGCCAGGTTGCTGATGGTCAGCACCAGGGCCGGCACCAGCGCCGCCAGGATCAGCGCCGCGATCGACACCTTTCCGCCGGCCGCCAGCGAATAGATGATGAGGTTGTGGCTGGTCGGCATCAACGCTCCGACCAGGGCCGCATGGGTGGTCACGTTGACTGCGTAGTCGGCGTGGTAACCCTCCTTTTTCATCATCGGGATCATCACTGCGCCCATGGCCGAAACATCGGCCACCGGCGAACCCGAAACGCCGCCGAACAGCGTGCAGGCCACCACGTTCGACATGCCCAGGCCGCCGCGTACATGGCCCACCAGGTTGCGGGCGAAGTTGACGATGCGGTCGGCGATGCCGCCATAGAGCATCAGTTCGCCGGCGAAGATGAAGAACGGGATCGCCAGGAACGAGAAGACCCCCATGCCGGACGTCATCTGCTGGAAACCCACCTCCAGAGGCAGGCCTTCGTACAGCAGCGTCGCCAGGGCCGACAGGCCGATCGAGAAGGCGACCGGCACCCCCAGCAGCAGCAGCAGCGTGAACGACACGCTCAGGATCAGGAGTGGGACGGTCATGGCTTGTGGATGTTGAAGCTGGGCTCGACTTCGCGGCCTTGCGCGAGGGCGATGATGTGTTCGATGGAGAACATCGTGATCAGCACGCCGGCAATGGTGGCCGGCACGTATTTCCAGCCCTCGGACAGCGGCAGCGTCGGCAGCCGGTAGTCCCAGACCGAATGCGCCAGCGAGGCGCAGTTCCAGGCCATGGCCAGGCCGAACAGCAACACCAGGCCGTGGATCAGGAATTCCATCCGGGTGCGCAGCCAGTCGGGGGCCAGGACCAGGAAGGATTCAAGCCCGATATGGCCGGCATCGCGAACGCCGACGGCCACGCCGAACATGGTCACGTAAAGCACCAGCAGCAGGGCCAGGCTTTCGGCCCAGGTGGGCGTGCTGTTGAGCACATAACGGCCGAACACCTGCCAGCTGACGGCGCAGATGAGCGCCACCAGGCCGAAGACGCCCAGCCACATGCACGACCGTGCCAGGGAACGGCAGAGCCGCGAGTACATGGAGGGCTTCCCGGTCACTGCGTGTCCTGGGTGCGCTTGACCAGGTCCTTGAGCTTGGCATCGGTGATGTACTTGTCGTACACCGGTTTCATCGCCGCCTGGAAAGGCTTCTTGTCGACATCGATGATTTCCGCACCGCCGGCCTTGGCGATCTCGAGCGACTTGACCTCGCGGTCGGCCCACAGCTTGCGCATGTAGGGCACGGATTCCTTCGCGGCCTGGCGGACCTGGGTCTGTTCTTCCGCCGAAAGCCTGTCCCAGGCACGTTTCGAGAACAGCAGGATTTCGGGCGCCATCGAATGTTCGGTACGGCTGTAGAACTTGGCGACCTCGAAGGCGCGCGAGCTTTCGTAGGTGGGGTAGTTGTTCTCGGCGGCGTCGATCAGGCCGGTCTTGAGGCCGGTGTACACCTCGCCCTGCGGCATCGGCGTGGCGTTGGCGCCCATGGCTTCCATGGTGCTGACCCACAGGTCGGACTGCTGCACCCGCACTTTCAGGCCCTTCATGTCGGCAAGGCTCTTCACCGGCTTCTTGGCGGTGAAGACCGAACGCGAGCCGCTGTCGTAGAAGGCCAGGCCGACGAAACCCTGTTTTTCGCATGCCTTCAGGATTTCTTCCCCGACCGGACCGTCGAGCACCTTGTGCAGGTGGTCCACCGAACGGAACAGGAACGGCATGGTCGGCACCAGCGTCTCGGGGCAGATGTTGTTCATCGCGCCGACATTGACTCGCACCATCTGGATCGCGCCGATCTTGGCCTGCTCGATGGTGTCCTTCTCGCCGCCCAGGGCGCTGTTGTTGTAGACGCGGACGGTGTTCTTGCCGCCTGAGATGGCCTTGAGGCGCTCGCCCATGAACTTCACCGCATCGACCGTCGGATAGCCGTCCGGATGGATGTCCGCCGAGCGGAACTCGGTGGCCCGCGAGGCGAGCGGCATGGCCAGCACCGAGGCCAGCAGGGAAGAAACCAGAAGGGTGGAACGCAGTTTCATGTCTTGTCTCTTTTTGTCCGTGTGTTGTTGATCGAACGGTGCGCAGGAAAACGTTGGGACCCGGCCTTCAGTCGCCGAACGGGCCCTGGGCGGTAAAGGCGCCGCCCTGGTAGATGGCGTTGGGATCGGTGGCGGCCACCGGTGGCTGGGACTCCACCTTGTGTCGGAAGATTTCGGAGGTGTCGCGGGGCGTCCAGCCCAGGCGGGCGGCGGCATGGTTGTCCCACCAGACATCGCGGTTGGCCGACGCGCCGTAAACCACCGTGTGGCCGACGTCCGGTGTGGAAAGCGACTGCTCGACCAGCGCGGTCAGGTCGTCGAAACTCAGCCAGGTGCTCATCATCCGGCGGTTGGCCGGCTCCGGAAAGGACGAACCGATGCGCAGGCTGACCGTCTCGATGCCGTAGCGGTCGAAATAGAACTGCGCCAGGTCCTCGCCGAAGGATTTGGACAGGCCGTAATAGCCGTCGGGCCGGCGCAGCACTGCAGCGTCGAGTACCTCGCTTTGCCGGTAGAAACCGATCACATGGTTGGAACTGGCGAACACCACCCGCCGCACGCCGTGGCGGCGCGCGCCTTCGTACACGTGAAAGGTGCCGCGGATATTGGCCTCTACGATTTCCTCGAAAGGCCGCTCGACCGAGATGCCGCCGAGGTGCACCACGGCGTCGCAGCCTTCGAGCAAGGCGTCTACCGCCTCCTTGTCGGCCAGATCGCACTGCACGACTTCCTCGTGCGGGCCGCGCGGTGCGCCGAGGTCGGCGATGTCCGACACCCTCAGCAGCCGGCCATCGCCCGACGTGGGCGCCAGGCGCTCGCGCAGCACCCGGCCCAGTCCGCCGGCGGCGCCAGTCAGCAACAAACGTCGGGGCCTGGTCGCCAGGCCATCTGGATTGGTGGGGAAATCCATCGCGTAAACGTTTAACTCCGAGTTGCGTTAACAGAGCGGATACAGAGTCTCGATGCTCTTCCCCGCTCGGCTTTTCGTCAATATCGGCAGCTAATCGTTTACCCGGAATGTCGTGCCGCGGTGGATTCGCGTACCACGACCCGGCTGGGCAGCATGTCGCTTTCGGACCCTGCCGGTTCGCCCTTGATGACCCCGATGAGCCTGCGCATGGCGAGTTCACCGGTAGCCTCGCCCATCATGTCCACGCTGGTGAGCGCCGGGCTGGACAAGCGACCGTAGGCGATGTTGTCGAAGCCCGCGACCGAAAGCTGCTCGGGCACACGGATGCCGAGCGACCGGGCCTCGAGCAGCACGCCGAGCGCCATCAGGTCGTTGTAGGCCACGATGGCATCGTCCTTTTCGTCGGACAGCAACACGGTGGATGCCATGCGTTCTGCATCCTCCGTGGACGGCCCGGCGGCATCGACCACCCGCACACGCGCGCCGGGCGTGTCCTCGAATGCCTTCTGCAGGCCGAGCGCACGTTCGTGGCTCCAGCGCGCGCCGGAGAAACCCAGGTAGCAGATGCGTCGATGGCCCAGCTCGCGCAGGTGGCGGCCGATCATCAGGCCGGCGGTGATGTTGTCGCAGCCGACGCTGTGGCTGCCGGCGAATTCGGCCGACTTTCCATAAAACACGACCGGCGTGCCGCTGTCGAGCAGCCCGTCGATCACGGGCGCCGGCAACCGCGCACTGACGATCAGGCCGTCGACACGACGGGTGAGCGCCTGCAGCACCGCCAGTTCGGGCAAGGTGCTTTCGGCGGCGTCCGCGATGATGAGGTTGAGCCCGTCGGCGGTGGCTACCCGCGATGCGCCCTTGATCAGGCTGGTGAAGTGAGGGTTGCGGATGTCCAGGATGACGATTCCGACATTGCCGGTCTGGCCGGTGATCATGCCGCGCGCCATGGGGTTCAGCGAATAGCCGAGCCTGCTCACGGCATCGGCGATGCGGGTTTCCACCTCGGTGGTGAAACGCTGGTTGCCGTTGATGAACTTGGAGACGGTGGCGGTCGAGACGCCGGCCGCATGGGCGACGTCACGGAGCGTTGCGGGGCGCTTGCGTGGGGCGCTCATGTGCGGTGCGTGGAAGGTTTCGGGAAGGTCGGGAAATGCATCGGCTGCTTTATACCTGCGGGCCTGGCGAACCTACTCCGGATACCAGAGCGACCGCATCGTCACACGGTCGACCGCCTTGAACGCGGTGCTGGAGAAAGCCCTGGAAAGCTCGTTCGCGGCCGCCGTCAGCGAGGCGGCGTGCCGCTCCAGTTCCTGCACCGCCGCGCCGTCCGCCGGAGCCACCAGGCTGATGGCGCCGAGCAGGGTGCGCGGGCCTGCGTAGACCGGCGCGGCGACGCTGGCGGAGCCCGCGTCGGCCTCCCCGACTGTCAGGTGCCAGCCGCGTTCGCGGATGGCCGCCAGCGCATGTCCCCGCCCGCCCGAAAACGCCAGGATCACCTGACCCGCCGCCCCTTTCTCGAGCGGCAACGACTCCCCTACCCGTGTCGGGCTGACGAAACCGTCCTTGCCACGCACCCTCAGCAGCCGCACCCGCTGGCGGTCTTCGAGCGCAAAGAAGGACGCGCTGCGGCCGGTGTCGTCAGCCAGTTTCTGCAAGGCCGGCTCGATCAGGTTGCGCAGGTCGAAGGCCCGCTGGTAACGCGCTCCCAGCCGCGCTGCCGCAGGTCCCAGACGCCAGGCGCCACCATCGAGCGCCACCAGGTAACCCGACTGCGCAAGGGTTCGCGCCAGCCGCAGCACGGTCGGTTTGGGAACGCCGGTGCGCCGCGCCAGTTCGGCCAGCGCCAAGTGCGAATCGGTCATCCCGAAAGCGTCCAGGATGCCGAGCGATCGGGTCACCGCGTTGACGGTGTCTTCGGTTGCAGGCGGGCGGGCGGCGGAATCGGAAGGTGTCATGCGACAGGAATTCAGGGTTTTCCCGGCATAAACCATTCCGCCAGGCAAAACGAGATTGTGCCGCTGGCCGACGCTTTCTATCCTCGGGAAAAGGAGACTTCCCATGCAATCGACTTTCGTATCCATGCGCCGTGCGTTCGCGCCTCTGCTACTGGCGCTGATCGCCACGTCCGCGTCCGCCCAGGGCGCCTATCCCAACAAGCTGATCCGGCTGGTCGTGCCCTTCGCCGCCGGCGGTGCGGTCGACACCGTGGGCCGCAGCGTCGGCGAAAAGCTGGGAACCCAGATGGGCCAGCCGGTGGTGATCGACAACAAACCGGGCGCCAACGCCAACATCGGAACCGAGAACGTCGCCCGGTCGCCGGCCGACGGCTACACCCTGCTGGTGGCGGCCAACGGCGTGGTGACCAACAACACGCTCTACCCCAAGCTGGGTTTCAACGGCCTGAAGGATTTCGCGCCCATTTCCCGACTGGGTTATGCGCCGCTGGTATTGGTCACCGCCGCGTCGGAGCCGTACAACTCGGTGAAGGAACTCATCGCCGCGGCCAAGGCCAAACCCGGCGAGATGACCTACGGTTCGGCCGGCAACGGCACGTCCGGCCACCTGGCCGGCGCGCTCTTCGAATCGGTCGGCAAGTTCGACGCCATCCATGTCGCCTACAAGGGCGGCTCGCCGGCGTTGATCGACCTGATCGCCGGGCGGGTTTCCTTCATGCTGCTGAACCCGCTCGAAGTGCTTCCGCACCTGCAGTCGGGCAAGCTGAAGGCCCTGGCCGTCAGCGGCGACCAGCGCGCGCCGATGCTGCCCAACGTGCCGACGATGGCCGAAGCCGGCCTGCCCAACTTCGAGGCGACCGTCTGGTGGACGCTGCTGGCCCCGGCCGGAACAGCCGCCGACGTAGTGGCCCGTTTGAATGCCGAAACCCGCAAGGCCCTGGCCGATCCCGCAGTGCGTGAACGCCTCAACGGCCTGGGAGCGGTCATCACGCCGTCGAGCCCGGCCGAGGCGTCTGCCTTCCTGAAGACCGAGTCGGCCAAGTGGGAGCGCGTGATCCGCGCCGCCAACATCCAGCCCGACTGAAGAACCACGGGCTGCCCAGCCTTCGCAGGCGCGGGGCCGGCCCGCCGGCTCAGGCCGGCTGCATGCCTTCGGCCAATTTGGCCGGACCGGCTGCGGTCGAGCAGAGAAAACCGATGAACATCCTGGCGGCCTCGACCTGCGTCGAAGAAGCGCATACACCGGCCACGAAATCCGTGACGATTTCGGCTCCGGCCGGCAGGCGCGTCAGAAGCGTGATGCCGGGCGAATGGATCATTTCGCTCAGTTGCTGAAAGCCGATGGACACCTCGCCCCGCGCGACCATGTCGGCCACCGGCTGGCCCGGCGGCGCCTGCACCAGGCGCGGCGCCAGAGCATCCAGAACGCCCCAGCCATCCAGCCGTCCGAGCAGCGCCTTGCCGCTGGGCCCGGTCGAATATCCGATGGCGCCGGCCGCCATCAGGATGTCCAGCAACTGCGGCACGGTATCGACTGCGGGCGCCACGCCTCCGGCCGGCAGGGCCATCGCAACCGACGATCGCGCAAGCACCGATTGGCTGTCGGGCAGAAGCGCACCCGAGGCCCGCAGGCCCGCCATCGCATCGCCGGCAAGCACCACCACATCGAAGGCCTCGCCAGCCGCCACCCGGCGCGCGGCATCGACGCCGCCGACCGATTCGATCTCGATGCGCACGTCGCCGGCGGCGATGTATAGCGCCGCGAGTTCCTGCAGCAGTCGGCGCGTCGCCATCGACGAGATGCAGCGCAGGCGTGTGATGGATTCAGGACGATTCATGCGGCGGTTTTTACCTCGTTCACCGCCGAATTCAGCGGTCGTTCCACCCAATGAAACGACCTTGCCGGTGGTCATCCCGAAACCTATGCTGCTCAGAAAATCCATTCGGAGACACAGAAGATGATGCAATTCCCTGAACTGAACCGGCGCGACCTGTGCGGCGCCCTGCTCGGCACCGCACTGCTTGGCACTGCCGGCCCATCATCGGCGCAGAGCTACCCGGCACGCCCGATCAAAATCCTGGTGCCCTTCACGCCCGGTGGCTCGGCCGACCTGCTGGCCCGCTCCATCGGCACCGAAATCGGCAAGGCCTTCGGCCAGCCGGTGGTGGTCGAGAATCTGGCGGGAGCCGGCGGCACCGTCGCCACCGAACGGGCGGCCAGGTCGCCGGCCGACGGCTACACGCTGTTCATGGGCCATACCGGCACGCTGGCGGTCAACCCATCGCTGTATCCGAAGATGGGGCTGGTTCCCAACCGCGCATTCACGCCGGTCGCATGGGTCGCCCGTGTGCCCAACATCCTGGTGGTGCATCCGTCGGTGCCGGCGCGCAACCTCAAGGAACTCGTGGCCCTGATGAAGGCCCGGCCCGGCGCGCTTTCCTATGGTTCCGGCGGCAACGGCAGCGCGGCGCACATCACCATGGAATACCTGAAGATGCAGACCGGCACTTCGGCCCTGCACATTCCCTACCGCGGCACCGCGCCGTCGGTCAACGACCTGCTGGCCGGCCAGTTGCAGATGCTGTTCACCGGCGCGCCCGCCCTGATGCCCTTCATCAAGAGCGGCAAGATGATCCCCATCGCGATCTCCAGCCCGAAACGTATCCAGGTGCTGCCCGACGTGCCCACCGTGGCCGAATCGGGCGTGCCCGGCACGGCAGGTTTCGAGGCCGACCAGTGGTACGGACTGGTGGCACCGGCCGGCACGCCGGCAGACATCGTCGCCAGGCTCAACACGCAGATCAACGCATCGCTCAATTCCGACGAGGTCTCCAGGCGCATGGCCGCCGAAGGCGCCGAGCCCACGCCCACCACGCCGCAGGCCTTCGGTCAGCTGATCGACAAGGACCTCGCCCGCTGGACGCAGGTGGTCCGGCAGGCCAAGGTCACCGTCGACTGAGCCGGCGCCCCCTGCCCCCGCACACGACTCACCCATCCACACAAGCCCACAAGCACACACTTCGATTCTTCCCATGATCATCGACTGCCACGGCCACTACACCACCGCACCGCCGGCACTCGAGGCCTGGCGCAAGCGCCAGATCGAGGCCTTCGACAACGGCACGCCTCCGCCCAGCGCGTTCGAGCTGCAGATCGGCGAAGACGAACTGCGCGAGTCGATCGAAGGCAACCAGCTCAGGCTGATGGACGAACGCGGCATCGACGTCACCGTGTTCAGCCCGCGCGCGAGTTTCATGGCCCACCACATCGGCGACCTTGCCGTGTCGCAGGCCTGGGCCGCCATCTGCAACGACCTGTGCGCCCGTGTCGCGGGCCTGTTCCCCGACCGTTTCGCCGCGGCCGCCATGCTGCCCCAGTCGCCCGGCGTGGACCCGGCCACCTGTATCCCCGAACTGGAGCGCAGCGTGAATCAGCTGGGCTGCGTCGGCATCAACCTGAATCCCGATCCGTCGGGCGGCCACTGGACCAGCCCGCCGCTGTACGACCGCCACTGGTACCCCATCTACGAAAAGATGGTCGAGCTGGACATCCCCGCCATGATCCACGTCAGCACCAGTTGCAACGCGTGTTTCCATACCACCGGCGCGCACTACCTCAACGCCGACACCACGGCGGTGATGCAGCTGATCCAGGGCGACCTGTTCAAGGACTTCCCCACGCTGAAGTTCATCGTGCCGCACGGCGGCGGCGCCGCGCCCTACCACTGGGGCCGCTTCCGCGGGCTGGCGCAGGAGATGAAGAAACCCCTGCTCGACGAGCACCTGCTGAACAACGTGTTCTTCGACACCTGCGTGTACCACCAGCCGGGCATCGACCTGCTGACCCAGGTGATGCCGGTGAAGAACGTGCTGTTCGCCTCCGAGATGATCGGCGCGGTGCGCGGCATCGATCCGCAGACCGGCCATTACTACGACGACACGAAGCGCTACATCGAGGCCAGCCGGCTCGGCACGGTGGCGCGCGACCAGGTCTACGAAGGCAATGCCCGCCGGGTGTTTCCACGGCTCGACGCCCGCATCAAGAACCTCGAGGAAACCCGCCATGCATGAACTCGGCGTCGTCTACCGGAACATCGAACGCGCCGACAGCACCGTCGCCGATGCACTGGCCAGCCTGGGCTCGGCCACGGTTCATGAAGCGATGGGCCGCGTCGGCCTGCTGGCTTCCTACATGCGACCGATCTACCCCGGGCAGCAGGTTTCCGGCACGGTCGTGACGGTGTTGCTGCACCCCGGCGACAACTGGATGCTGCATGTGGTGGCCGAGCAGATCCAGCCCGGCGACATCGTGGTCGCCGCGCTCAGCGCGCCTAACGGCGACGGCTTTTTCGGCGACCTGCTGGCCACCAGTTTCCAGGCGCGTGGCGCCCGGGCGCTGGTCATCGACGCGGGTGTGCGTGATGTGAAGGTGCTGCAGGAAATGGGCTTTCCGGTGTGGAGCAAGGCCATCAGCGCGAAGGGCTGCGTGAAGGCCACGCTGGGCTCGGTGAACATTCCGGTGGTGTGTGCCGGCATGCTGGTCGAGCCCGGCGATGTGATCGTGGCCGACGACGACGGCGTGGTCAACGTGCCGCGCAGGCTCGCCGCTGCCACGCTGGAGAAGGCCCGGCAACGCGAGGCCCTCGAGGCCGAAAAACGCGACCGGCTCGCCAGCGGCGTGCTGGGCCTGGACATGTACGACATGCGGCCCGGTCTGGCCAGGGCCGGCCTGCGTTATATCGACTGAGACGTCGCGCTCAGAAGCTGTGCATCACGCCCAGCGTCGCCCCGGTGCCCTTCGGTTTGTTGGCGACGCCCTGGTAGTTGTTCTTCCAGCGGGTGTAGTCGGCTTCGGCGTAGAGCCGGGTGCGGCGGGAGAACTTGTATTCGGCGAACAGGATCACGCGCGAATAGCCGTCGTCCGCCGCGCCGGTTCGGGTGCGGTCGAGCTTGTAGAAAGACGCGGTGAGGTCGATCGCCGAGGACGCGGCCCAGGTGCCGCCGAACGAGCCGACTTTCTGCACCGTGTTGGCCGTACCCGATGTCTGGCCCTTGTTGCGGCCGTAGTTGGCCGCAAGGCGCAGTGCGCTGAGCTGGTACGACGCGCCCAGCGTGGCGGCTTCCAGATCCTGGAAGGTCGCCGACTTGAAGTTCTGGTAAGCACCCGAGACCACCAGTCGGTCGACCTGATATTGCGCTCCCAGGCCTGCGGAAGACTTGGCAGAGGTCGCATTGGTGGTCTCGCCGAAGCTGTACATCGCCTTGGCCGTGACGGGGCCGAACACGCCGGTGTATTTCAGCGAGTTGTCCAGCCGGTACGAACCGGTGGTGGAACCGCTGGTTCCGTATTCGATGCCGAGGCCGTGCGTGCTGACCGCGGTGGTCACGATGTTGGGATTGAAACTGGCGAAACGCATGCCCACCGCGTCGACCGGCCCGATGGCGTCGGCCAGCAGGTTGGTGTGACGCCCGGCCGTCAGCGTGCCCCAGGCCCCGCCCAGCCCCATGAAGGAAGCGCGGTCGAAGAACTTGGCGGTGTTGACCGTGGTGCCCGCGTCGAAGTTGAGGCCCGTTTCCAGGTTGAACAGCGCCTTCATGCCGCCGCCCAGGTCTTCGACACCACGAAATCCCAGCCGGCTGGTGTTGTCGATGCCGCTGGTCAGGGCGTTGGTGGTGCCGGGGTCGGGCGCGTGTGCGGCACTCAGGCCGGTGCTGTGCCGCACGCCCAGGTCTGCGATGCCGTAGATGGTCACGCTGCTCTGCGCCCAGGTGGCGACGGGGCAGAGAAATGCCACGGTGATGAGTCGTTTCTTCATGGTCTCCTCGATGGTTTGCAGCCCCTTGGGGCCCCTGCTTCCTGGCGGTGCGTGACTGCCGGGAAGCCTCCTTGCCGGGCAGGTGAACTGCCCTCGACGCCTTGTCTTTGTTGTCTCTTGGAGGCGTCGATGGCGCGAAATATAGGAGGCGCACCGAGGGCCGGCAAGACCGTTCCGGCTGGCGGAATTCTTCGGGGATTACCCTGCCGGAACCTTGCTTCGAAGCCTTGCGATCAGGGATTGGCCGCCAGCTTGGCTTTGATCCAGGTGAAGGCTTCCTGCACGTCGTAGTTGCCCGAATGCGGCACCAGGTAGGGGATCTTGAAATCCACCTCCTTCACCGTCGGATCCTTGCGAATGGCGTAGTACAGGACCAGCTGCATGGCGAACGAGGTGTCGCGGTCGATCATGCCGTGGCGCACGTACCAGTACGGTGCCGTATCGGCAGCGGTATTGAGGTAGGCCAGCGGGTTGATCAGCTTGAGCTGCGTCGCGAGGTTGTTGACGTTGGCGGCGATGTAGTCGCTGAAGCTCATGCCGGTGTCGTCGGCGCCGGAGCCGTCGCCGCGCACCTGGTTGTTGTTCCAGCTCCATTCGGTGAAGTTCGAATAGGCGAACGCATCGGAGCCGAACAGGTTGGTCTCGCCGCTGACCGCCGTGTTGCCGGTGACACCCGTCGCGTCGAAGGCTACCACCGTCTTCAGCGCCTTGATGGTCGTGATGAACTTGAGGTACTTGTTGTAATCGATGGCGGCCACCGTCGCGGTGGTGCCGCTGCCGCTCAGGGTCAGCCAGTCGTTGACTACCGTGGTGCTGGCCGCACCCATGGTGCCGGCGATGGTGAAGTTGCCGCCCAGCGCCGGCACCGCCGTGCCCTTGGCGATCTGTGCCTCGATCTCTCGCTTGACCTGGGCCTGCGTGCTGTCGCGCAGGTTGGCCGCGGTCAGCGCGGAGCCGTCCTCCCGGGTGAGGTTCAGGCCGGCCAGGTAGGCCGGGAACGTCGCGGCGATGGCGGCCGACGCGGCGGGTTGCGGGCCCGCGGAATAGGCGATGGCGTTCAACGCGCCGGTGTTGCCGTCGCTGCGGACCGGGTTGTATTCCCACTCGTAGCCGGCGTCGGCATTGCCCAGGTTGTTGATCGGACAGTAGGCGACCACGGCGAACAGGTCGTCGTTCAGCGTGCTGGCCGCGGTGCTGCCGGATCCGGTGACACCGGCGGCGCCGATATCTGCCAGGAAAGGCAGGTGATCGGCGCTGTTGCCACTGGCCGCCACGGCAGACACCAGTCCGCCGCCGCCGCTGGTGCCGGTCAGCACGATGCGGTTGGTGGTGCCCGGCATCAGGCTGTCGTTGAGCCGCAGGTAGCGGATGGCCGCCTTGGTGTCGACGATGGCGGCCGGTGCCTTGCCGGCCCAGCGGCCGTCCGCGGCGCGCGCACCGCGTCCACGGCTGCCGACGTTGACCACCACGTAACCGGCCTTCAGTGCGGCGCCGATGGCGTCGGTGTTGCTGGTGCTGACGAAGGTGGCGCCGGCGTTGATCGTGGTGGCGACCGGACTGTTGAACCAGCCGGCGTTGTTCACCACCATGTAGATCGGCCGCGTCTGGTCCGCGACCAGGCTTTCGGCTACCGAGACGATCATGGTCTGGTACGCGAACGGGTCGGCCAGCGTGGTGGCGGCACCGGTCAGGCTGGTCTGCGTCATGGCGAAACGGATCGGCTTGGCGACATAAACGATGCGGTACTGCCGCACCGCCAGGGCCACGCCGTCCAGCGTGACATTGACCGTCGTGTAGGCGGCGGCGTCGAACTTCAGGGCCACGTCGTTCGGGTTGGGTGTCACCGTGGCCACGGGTGCCGTGGCCGCCGCAGGCGTATCCGCCACCACGGCCGAATTGCCGCCGCCGCAACCGGCCAGCACACCGGCCGAAGCCAGTGCGGGCATGGCGGTGATGAGGCCGCGGCGTGTAAGTGTGGTTTTCATTGCTTGTCTCCGCTGTCGTTTCAGAAGTTATGGCGAATGCCCACGGCCAGGCCGTTGCCGCGTGCGGTGTTGGTCACCTTGTCGGTCAGCAGCACCGCATACACATCGGTCCGTTTGGACAAGGCGTAGTCGTAGCCCACCGAAACCGTGGACCGCTTCACATCGGCGATGGCCGTCTGTTCCTTGTCGGTGTGGGCATAACTGGCCAGTGCCTTGCCCGCACCGAAGGGCACCGAGACACCCACCTGAGCCGTGCCGAGCCTGATGTCCACGCCGGGCGCCTCGAGCTTGCTGCGCTGGTACTGGCCGTAGACCTTGAGCAACTTGAAGTCATAGGCCGCGGCCAGCTGCGCTGCCCGGTCGGTATTGATGTTGATGACCGCCGGCGGCTTCGAATAGCTCAGCGCCATGCCCGACAGGCTTTCGACCGACAGGCCCAGCGACAGCCCGTCGCTCAGGTAGGTGGCACTGCCGCCGAAGCGCCGGCCCGAGGTCGTGCCCTCGGCCATGGCGTATTGCAGCGCGCCTTCCCAGCCGTTCCAGCTTGGCGTGTTGTAGGCGATGCTGTTGCTCCAGGCCGAGTCGGTCACGCCGTGGCTGGTCATCAGCGGCTGCGCGGCGCTCGGCAGGTAGGTCGCCATGAAGACCGGGGCCAGCGACGAATCCGCAAACGGGTTGAAGCGGATGGTGTTGATGAAGTTGGGCGTGGAGATGCGGCCCAGGCGCAGCAGGCCCGCCTGGTTTTCCAGGCCCACCCACGAATAACGCGCCCAGTAGGCATCGGTGGCCGAGCGGCCGTATTCACCCGTGTCGACCCGGATGTAGCTGCTCATGTCGAAGCGGGCCTTCAATCCGCCGCCCAGGTCTTCCGTCCCGCGGACGCCCCAGCGCGATGCGTTCATCAGGCCGCTGGTCAGTGTCTGGGTGCGTGACTCGCCGCTGAGCTGTTTCGAATAGACGCCCAGGTCCAGGCTGCCGTAGATGCTCACGCTGCTCTGCGCCCGGGCGGGGCTGCCGATGCCTGCTAAGGCGCCGCTTGCGACCAGGGCTGCGCCTGCCCGCAGGGCATTGCTTCTGACTTTCATGTTGTCTCCTCGGGGTGGTTTGGTATTTTTCGAAGAAGGCCGGCAGCCTTCAGTCCAGCGATGCGCGTGTCTGCTGGATGACCCGGCCCATGGATGCCGATTCGTCCTTGATGTACTGGCGGAACGCGTCCGGCGCGATCACGAAAGGCACGTAACCGAAGCTGGTGTACTTGGCCTGGATGGCGGGGTCGGCCAGCGCGGCGGCCACGTCGCGGCGGACCTTGTTGGTCACGGCTGCGGGCAGGCCCGGCGGCAATGCAAGCGCCGTCCAGCCGCTGACTTCGAAGTCGCCCGGGCCACCGGCCTCGGCCATTGTCGGCACCTCGGGCAGGGCCGCGAGCCGGTGAGGTGCGGCCACCGCCAGGTAACGGATCTTGCCCGCCTGGTAGAGCGGCAGGGTGGAGCCGCTGGAACCCATGGCAAACGACAGGTCGCCGTTGGCCACCGAGGTGTAGAGCTGGCTGGTTTCCTTGTAGATCAGGTGAACCATGTCGGTGCCGGTGGCTGCGGCGAAACGGGCCGACCCCAGGTGCACCGGGTTGCCGACCGACCACGATCCGTAATTGAGCTGGCCTGGCCGGGCCTTGGCATCGGCGATCAGGTCCTTCAGGTTCTGGTACGGCGATGCCTTGGCCGTGGTGAACAGGAAGTAGGCCTTGTTGAGCGGCATCAGCACGTCGAAGTCCTTCGTCGCGTCGTAGGGCAGCTTCTTGAACAGGTGCGGATAGGCGGTGAGGTGGACGTTGTCCAGCTGGATCATGTCGTGGCCGTCGGTGGCGCCGCGCCTGAATGCGTCGATGGCGACGAAACCGTTGCCACCCGGCCGGTTCTCGACGATGACCGCCTTGCCCCACGCCCGGCCCAGCTTGTCGGCCAGCAGCCGCGCCAGGCCGTCGGGTCCGCTGCCTACCGGGAACGGGGTGATGAGGCGTACGGCGCGTGCCGGGAATTCCTGTGCCTGGGCTGCCAGGCCCGCGGCCAGGCCCATCGCGGTGATGGCAATGGATTTACAGAGAAAGCGTTTGGTGTTTTTCATATGTCTCTTTTGTGTTTTTGGGGGATGGATCAGTCCGGGGAACAGGTTCAGGCGTCGGTCTCCTCTTCTGCCTTGCCGGCGACGGAATAGCTGAGCGGCACCTGGCGCGTCAGCAGGAAATCCTCCAGCGGCTGGTCGCGCATGGCGGCATAAATGGCCAGGTTGGGCACGCCGACGACCGCACCCAGCTTCTCCAGCAGGAAGAAGATGACGCCGTAGTGGATGAGCCCTTGCCAGTCGCGGGTGCGGATCAATTCCCGCTCCTGCTCAGACAGGTCGGCGGCAGCCAGCATCGCGGTTTCGTCCGCCAGGAAGGCCTTGCGCCGCGCCGGCTGGATGAGGCCGTGCAGAAACTTGCTGATCCGGTACGAGGCCACGCTGCGGTCCAGGTCGAAGGGATAGGTGCCGGCCAGTTCGGGCCCCTGCCCCTGTTCGGCCATCAGGGCCCGGTGGCGGCGCACCTCGCCTGCCACCGGATCGCTGGCCAGGTTTTCGAGCACCAGCGTGGCGATGCCGGTCATCGACGGCAGCGTGTACGACTTGTGCAGGCATCGCACGCTGGCCGACAGCGCACCGCGCATCACCAGCCACATCACAACCTCGGCGCTTTCGTAGCCGCCCAGGCCGGCGTATTCGGCGAGCGTCAGCTCGGCCAGCCGGTCGGGGTCGTTCTGCACCATTTCCAGCAGGCGGGCGTCCCATTCCTGGTTGTTGAAACCCGAACGTTCGCCGTGCACCTGATGCGACAGACCGCCGGTGGCGACGATGGCGACCCGCAGGTCCGGGTCCGGAAAACTCTCGATGGCACGGCGCAGGGCACGGCCGAACTTCAGGCAGCGTCTGGCCGACGGCGTCGGCGACTGCAGCACACCGATCTGCAGCGGCACGATGGGGGCGGGCCAGTCCGGCCGGTGGTCGCACAGCATCGACAGCGGAGAAAAACAGCCGTGGTCCAGCGCCTTGTCCTGGAAGAAGGACAGGTCGAACTCTTCCGCCGTCATGCTGCGGCCGACGTGCCGCGCCAGTGCGCTGTGGCCGGCGATGGCGGGCAGGTCTCGTGCGCCGCCGCCTTCGTCGGCCACCGCCCATTGTTCGCCGATGCCCAGCGCGAACGCCGAATAGTGGTCGAAGAAGAAGGAGGTGACGTGGTCGTTGTAGACCATCACGATGACGTCCGGTTTCTGCGCCTGCAGCCATTCGCGGGCCGGTTTGAAGGCCGAGAAAACCGGGCCCCACTGCGGGTCGTCTTCCTTGGCGCGGTCGAAGGCGAAGCCGATGGTCGGCGTGTGGGAGGCGCCGATGCCCCCGATGATTCTGGCCATGTTGTCCCCTGCGCCGCAGCGCTTGTGGTCGATGCGGCGCGATTGTGTTGAGGCATGGCCTTCGCGGATAGATAGCGCGTTCGAAGGGGCGAGAACCTGGCGTTATCACGTTTGGGAAAGCGGCATCGGCCGAATAGCATCGGCCGCATGAAACTGACCAGCATCAAGGGCCTGATGGCCGCCGTCGAGGAAGGCAGCCTGCGGTCGGCCGCCAAAAAACTGGGCATCTCGCAACCAGCGCTTTCGAAGCTGGTGCGTGAACTGGAGCTTGAAATGGGTGCGCCGCTGCTGATGCGCACACCCAGCGGAGTCACCTCGACCGCGCAGGGACGGGTGGTCTACGAACACTCCGCCAAAGCGCTGCGCGAGTTCGAGGACGCCGCCCACGCGGTGCGCCGGCTGGGGGGTGACATGGTCGGCCAGTTGCATATCGGCGCGGTGCCGCTGGCGGTGATGCTGCTGATTCCGGAAACTCTGCGCACCTTCAGCCAGAGTTATCCGGAGGTGCAGATACGGGTGAGCGAAGAGCTTTACGTGGCGCAGCTGCAGCGCCTGCGTTCGGGTGAGGTCGACCTGATGGTGGGTGGCGTGCCGCCCGAACTGCCGCGCAACGAATTCGTGGTCGAACCGCTCGTGAAGACAACCATGGTGCCGGTGGCCCGCATCGGCAGTCCGTGGCTGGCGGCCCGCCGGCTGGCAGACCTGCAGCCGGCGCGCTGGGTCTACACCGGCGCCAATGCAGCCACCGGTTACGCCCGCCAGTGGTTCGACGAACAGGGGCTGCCGGCGCCCCCGGCAGGCGCCATCGTCAACTCGACGCTATCGCTGCTGTCGCTGGTCAGCAGCACCGACTGCGTGGCCCTGATGCCGGAGCAGATCGCGCAACATCCGGTGTCTCGCAACTTCGTTTCGGTGATACCGGTCGAAGAGCGTGGACTCGACCTGGATGTGGGCGTGATCATCCGCGGCGACGTCGCGACCCGGGCGCTGGTCCGGCACCTGATGTCGCACCTGCACCGGGCGGCGCACCAGGTACGCATCGCCGCCCGGTAGCCGGCGGACGCGGCTTCAGGGGCGCGAGGCCGACTCCAGCCCGTTGCGTTCGAGCACCGGCACCACGGCGGGCGAAGCGAAATAGCGGATCAGCGCCCTGGCGCCCGCGACGTCCTTTGCCGTGGTCGAGATGCCGGCGGAAAACGTCGTCATGCGCTGCAGTTCGGGCGGCAGCACACCGACGAAATCGACTCCGGGAATGGGCAGCAGTTCGCTCACCTGCTGCAGCCCCAGTTCGGCGTCACCGCGCGCGACGACGGTGCCGACACGTTCGCTGAGGATGCGTTTGCTCTTCGGTTTCACCTGCGCCTCGATGCCCAGGTTCTTCAGCATCTCGTTTTGGTAATAGGTGCCGCTGGCGCTCGCGGAATAGGCGATGGACGGTGCTGCCAGCAAGGCGGCGCGCACCGCGGCGACCGTGCTGACATCGGGCTTGGGCGCGCCGGTGCGCACCGCGAAACCGATAAGGGAATTGACCAGGTCGACCTGGCTGCCAGGCACCACCTTGCCCTGCGCGACCAGTTCGTCGAGCGAGCTGCGCGCCAGGATGACCACGTCTACCGGCTCATTGCGCGCCAGCCGTGCGGGGATGGAATCCGACGCGCCGCCCATGGACGATCCATAGACGATGGTGAGGCTGTCGCCGGTGCTCGCCTCATAGCCCGGCTTGAGTTCGGTCGCGGTGGCTGCGAAGGCCCCGGAAGTCATCATCGTCACCTGGTGCGGCACCCTGGCAGCAGGCGGCGCGGTGCAACCGGCCAGGCCGACCACGAACAGGCCCGCCAGCAAGGTGGCGCGACGGGATACCGAAACGACCGGCGCAAGAAAAGGTTTTGTTTTCATGGAATGCCTTGATGGATTCAGGACGGGTTCACCGGACGGTGGAATTCAGCGGTGCCACCAGTGCGCCTTCGATGCGGTTCCGCTGCAAGGCCTGTGCGACGAAACCGCTGGCCTTCATCTCCTCGACATAGGCGCGCAGGGCTTGCACCGCCAGCGGCGGCCGGCCGGCGGGCACACCCATCGCCTGTTCGATGACCATGAAACGGCCGGGGAGCAGGCGCACGTCGCTGAAGCGCTTCGCATCGAAGTCGAGCTGCTGGCGCACACCGGCGGCCACGTCCAGGCGCTTGTTCATGAATTCGTCGACCACCATGCCGGACGTCGGCGTGCGGACCAGCGTGGCGTTCTTCAACTCGCGTGTCAGATAAAGGTCGTAGGCGCTGCCCTTGCCGACGGCCACCGTCAGGCCGGCGCGGTCGACATCCTCGTTGCGTTGCAGCGGCGAGTCGGCGCGGACCATGTAGGCACCTTCGATCACCACATAGGCGGCGGTGAACGAAACGCCCTCCCCGCGCAGCGGATCGATGGCGAAGAAACCGATGTCGGCATGGCCACCGCGCACCACCTCGACCGACTTGCCGGCGGCATCCACCGCCATCAGGTCAACCGGCACGTTCAGGCGCCGGCCGAGTTCCCGGGCCAGGTCGACCGAAACGCCGGACAAGGCACCGGTCGACTTGTCGCGGCCGGCCAGCACCGGGTTGCCGAGGTTGATGGAGGCGCGCAGGCGGCCGGTCGGGGCCAGTGCGGCGACGACGGCGGACGTGGCCTCGAAGGCATTCGGCGGGGGCGTCGGGCTCGGTGTGCCGGCACAGCCGGCGAGCAGCGTAGCGGCCATGACGGCCAGGGTGGAGCGGCGCTGGATTTCAGGATGCATGGAATGTCTTCGAAAAAGGTCATGGATCGGGGCGTGCCGCACTCTGCCAGATGGATCGAGAGCCTCGACCCAGGCAAACCCGAATTTTTTAAATCGCTAACGTATACGATATTACGTACACCCAACCGGATCAAAACCATGCTTCCCTGGCAAACCACTGCTGACGAAAACCACCTGGCCGCCGTACGCGACACATCGTTCTCGAAGCTGGTGCGCGAGCATGTCCTCGGTCGCATCCTGCGCGGCGAACTGCTGCCCGGCGAACGCATCGGCGAGCCGGAGGTGGCAGCCGAACTGGGTGTTTCGCGGGTGCCGGTGCGGGAGGCGTTGCGTGAGCTCGAAAGCTCCGGACTGGTCGTCTCCCGCAAACATGCAGGCGTCTTCGTGCATGCGCCGGATGCCGACGAGATTCGCGGCCTGTACGACCTGCGCGCCCTGCTCGACGGTTATGCCGGCCGACGTGCGACCGCCCTGCCTCTGCCCGCGCGCATCGCACTGTGCGACGCCCTGGACGCCTCCATCGCCACCATGCGTGCTGCCGCCAAGGTGAGCGACGTCACCCGCTACTACGCCGAGAACCTGCGTTTCCACTGGCTGATGGTCGAGGCCGCCGACAACCTGCCGGTGGCCGAGACCTATCGCAACGTGGTTCAGAAGCTGCACCTGTCGCGCCTTCGTAACCTGTCGCAGGACATGGGCATGAAGGCCTCCATTGCCGAACACTCCGCCATCGCCCGCGCCCTGCGCGACGGTGATGCCGCCCGATGCGAAAAGCTGCTGGCCACCCACGTCAAGGACGCCTTCGGGCGGTTGAACGACGCCACCGGCTGAGAGCCGGGCCAGGCCCCACGGATACCGGGCGGCCGCATGGGGCGACCGCGCAGACGAAGAAGACGACAAGAAGACGGAGACAAAAATGCAGAGACGCACGTTATTGCGGGCGGTGCCCCCGCTCGCACTCTTTCCAGCGCTCTCGGGCCTGACAGGCCTGGCGCGCGCGCAGGGCTATCCCGACAAGGTGATCCGCTACATCGTGCCGGTCGCGGCCGGCGGCGGCAGCGACCTCGTCGGCCGCACCGTCACCGAACGCTGGGCCAAGGTGCTGGGCCAGACCATCGTGGTGGACAACCAGGGCGGCGGGGGCGGCGTCATCGCCTGCCAGAACACCATGAACGCCGCGCCGGACGGCTACACGCTGATGCAGGGTTACGTGGCCACCCACGGCACCGCCCCGGCCACCCGCAAGCTGCCCTACGACCCGGTGAAGGACTTCACACCCATCGGCATGATCGGCGCAACGCCCAACGTGCTGGTCATCGATCCCAAGCTGCCGGTAAAGGACTTCAAGGAGTTCGTCGCCTACCTCAAGGCCAACCAGGGGAAGGTGAGCTACGGCTCGGCGGGCGCGGGTTCGCTCACCCACCTGACCATGGAACTGATGGCCCAGCAATTGGGCACGCCGATGGTCCACGTGCCTTATCGCGGCATCGCGCCCGCCCTGACCGACGCCATGGGCGGCCAGACGCAGGCGGTGTTCCCCGGACTTGCAGCGGCCCTGCCCCACATCCGCGGCGGCCGCGTCCGCGCCATCGCCGTCACCGGCAACACCCGCGCGCCGCAGCTGAAAGACGTGCCGACGCTCGACGAACTGGGCCTGAAGAATTTCGACGCAGTGCAGTGGTACGGCGTCGTCGGGCCCGCCCGCATGCCGCCTGCCGTCGTGCAGAAACTCAACGAAACCCTGGCCACCGTGCTGCATGCACCCGACCTCCGCGACAAGCTGAGCGGGGAGGCGGTCGAGCCGATGGTGATGTCGGCGGCCGAATTCGGCGCCTACATCCAGAAGGACGTGGCCCGCTGGACCGCGCTCGCCAAGGCACAGAACATCTCGCTCGACTGACCCATCCAAAACCTCGGAAAACCTCACAGACATGGCACGCAACACACAGGTCCAGGCCGACCACAACGCCCCGCCCATCACGCAGATCCTGGCGGAATTCGTGGCCAACCATCCCTCGCGCGGCTGGAGCGACGCGGTGGATCGCGAAGCCCACCGAACCTTCCTGAACTGGCTCGGCTGCGCTGTCGGCGCTGCGCACCACGAAGCGGTCGAAGCCGCGCTGGCGGCGGTGCAGGTGCTGCAGCCTTCGGCCCAGGCCACCGTCGCCGGCCGCACCGAAAAGGTCGACATCGCCAGCGCCGCGCTGCTCAACGGCATCAGTTCGCACACCTTCGATTTCGATGACACCCACCTGAAGACCATCATCCATCCGGCCGGCCCGGTTGCATCCGCCTTGCTGGCGCTGGCCGAACACACGGGCGCCAGCGGCCGGCAGGTGATCGACGCGCTCGTCATCGGCATCGACGTCGCCTGCCGCATGGGCAACACCATCTATCCCGACCACTACGACCGCGGCTGGCACATCACCGGCACCACCGGCATGCTGGGCGCGGCCGCCGGTTGCGCCCGGCTGCTGGGCCTTGACGTGGACCGCACACGCATGGCGCTGGGCATCGCCGCATCGCAGCCGGTGGGCCTGCGCGAGCAGTTCGGCACCATGACCAAACCCTTCCACCCCGGCGGCGCGGCACGGGCCGGCCTGATGTCGGCGCTGATGGCGCAGCATGGCTTTACCGCCAGCCCTCGCGCGCTGGAAGCGCCGCGCGGTTTTGCCCAGGTGGTGTCGCCCAAGACCGCCTGGAGCGAGGTGACCGACGAACTCGGCCAGCGTTTCGAGATCTCCTTCAACAGCTACAAACCCTTCGCCTGCGGCATCGTCATCCACCCCAGCATCGACGCCTGCGTGCAGCTGCGCGACCAGGGCGTGCGGGCCGAAGACGTGGCCGGCATCGAGTTGCGGGTGCACTCGCTGGTGCTGGAGCTCACCGGCAAGAAGGAACCGGCCGACGGCCTGCAGGGCAAGTTCAGCGTCTACCACGGCTGCGCTGCCGGCCTGATCTTCGGCAAGGCGACCGAAGACGAATATGCCGACGACATCGTCAACCGCGCCGACATGGTGGCACTGCGCCGCAAGGTGGTCGCCACGGTGGACGACAGCATCGACGAGGCCAGCGCAGACGTGACGGCGGTGCTGGCCGACGGCCGGCGTGTGCATGTGTTCGTCGAACACGCCATCGGCTCGATGCAGAGGCCGCTGAGCGACGCACGGCTGGAAGCCAAGTTCAGCGGAATGTCGGACGCCATCCTGGGCGCAGACCGCACGCGACAATTGCTCGACGCCTGCTGGGGCCTGGGCGATGCACCCGATGTGCGCGCACTGGCGGCCTTGGCGCGACCGGCCTGAGGCCGATGTTCAGGGGGCCAGGGGCGCCGGGTCGAAGTGCGACAGCAGTCGCACGCGGCCGGCCTGCACATGGCGCTCGGCTGCCGCGCGGGCTTTGGCCGGATTCGACGCCACCATGGCGTCGTAGATGGCGCGGTGCTCCACGTTGGAACGGCGCATGTTGCCGGGCGCGTTGAAGTACTTGCGCCGCACCAGGTGCAGCTCCTTCACGTAGTCGTCGTAGGCCTGCCGGGCGCGCTGGTTGTTGGACAGCACCAGGATCAGCGCATGGAACTCCAGGTTGAGTTCGTAGTACAGCGTGCCGTCGCCGGCCTCGCAGGCCGCGTCCATGGCGTCGAGCAGTTTTTCGAACTTCTGCCGGTGGCCTTCGGTCAGGTGTTCGCAGGCACGGTCGGCGGCATAACCGAATACCAGGGCGCGAAGTTCGTAGATCTCCAGCATCTCGCGCAAGGACAACTGCCGTACGAAGACACCCTTGTTGGGCACGGCCGTGACGATGCCGAGGCCTGCCAGCACCTTGATAGCTTCGCGGATGGGCCCGCGGCTGGTGCCCATGCGCAGCGCCAGCGCGGCTTCGTTGATGCGCTCGCCGGGCTGGTATTCGCCGGAATAGATGAGCGCCTTCAGTTCGGCCGCGATGGTGTGCGAAAGGCCGGGGCCGCGCGTGATGGGGGGTGAGATCGCCATGGGCAAATGCTACCTGCGCGCGACAAGCCCCTGCACGCTCATTCGACCTTGACGTTGGCGCTCTTCACCAGATGCGTCCAGAACTTGCCGTCTTCCGCCAGGAATGCATCGAATTTCTCCGGAGACTCGGAGACGGAAACCTCGGTGCCGTCGCGCGCGAGCGTGGCCTTCACCTGGGGCTGCTGCATGGCCGCAACCGTGGCTTCGTAGACCTTCCTGACGATGGGTGCGGGCGTGCCGGCCGGAAGGAACATGCCGTACCAGAACTCGATGCTGTAACCCGGCAAACCGGCCTCGGCCATGCCCGGAATGCCTGGCACCAGCGGCGAACGGTCCTTCGTGCTCACCGCCAGCGCCCGCAGCTTGCCGCCGCTGGCCTGCGGCAGCACCGACGGCGATGTGCCGAAGGTCAGCTGGGTGTCGCCGGCCATCACCGACTGGATGGCCAGGCTGCCGCCGCGATAGGGGATATGGGTCATCTCGACACCGGTCACCTGGCTGAAAAGCGCAGCCCCCAGGTGTGGCGCCGAACCGTTGCCGGAGGTCGAATAGTTGAGTTTGCCGGGGTCCTTCTTCGCCGCGGCGATGAGTTCGGGCACGGTCTTGATGCCGGTTGCCGGATTGACGGCGAGCACCAGCGGCGAGGTGGTGATCTTGGTGACCGCCATCAGGTCCCTGGGCGAATAACCCAGCTTGGGGTTGAGCGCCGGGTTGACCGACATGCTGCTGGGGCTGGCGATCAGCAATGTGTAGCCGTCGGCCGGCGCCTTGGCGACGATGTCGGCCGCGATGCTGGAGCCGTTGCCGGGCTTGTTGTCGACCAGCACCGGCTGGCCGAGCGCCTTGGCCAGCGCGTCGCTCATGGCGCGCGCCACCAGGTCGGCGGCACCACCCGGCGCGAAACCGACCACCAGCCGGATCGGCCTCGCGGGATAGGCAGAACCCTGCCCGAAGGCCAGTGGCGCGGCGGCGGCCACGCAGGCGGCAAGGACGAAATTGCGTTTCTTCATGTTGTCTGTCTCCGTCTTTTTTATGGAAGTGCTCAGTCCATCCGCAGCACGATCTTTCCCGCATGGCCGCCGGCTTCCATCAGTGCCTTGGCCTGCGGCAATTGCGCCAGCGGCATCACCTGGTCGATTTGCGGCCGGATGCGTCCGGCGGCGATATGCGGCATGACTTCGGCCACGAAACGCGGCACGGCGGCGGCCCGCTGCGCGCGCGTGCGCAGCTTGTTGGAAACGCCGAACAGGGTCAGCCGCCTGGCATGTAGTGCGTCCAGGTCGATCTCGGCCTTGACGACGCCGTCGACATAACCCACGGTGGCCAGCCGGCCCTGGAAAGCCATCGCTCGGATGTTCTCGGCGAAGACCGTTCCGCCCACCGCGTTGACCACCATGTCGGCACCGTGTTTTTCAGTGACTTCCATCACCCGCCCGGCGAAGTCGGGAGCCCGGGTCTGGATACCGACATCCAGACCCAGGCCTTTCATCAGTTCGAGCTTGTCGGCCGACCCCGAGGTGCCGATCACCTTCGCGCCCAGCACCTTGCCCAATTGCAGCGAGGCCACGCCGACGCCGGAAGAAACACCGTTGATCAACAGCCATTCGCCCGCCTGCAGCCGGCCCTGCAACACCAGCATGTCGAAAGCCACCAGGAAGGTCATCGGCACACTTGCGCCCTGCTCGAAACCGAGGTTTTCGGGCATGTGCATCGCCTCGTCCACTTCCATCAGCGCGTATTCCGAGAAAGCCCCGGAACAACGGCCCATCACCCGGTCACCGGCCTTGAAGCCGGTCACTTCCGCGCCCACCGCAACCACCTCGCCAGCGCCCTCGCCGCCGATGGCTTTCCAGCTGCCGGCCGCGCCGTGCAGGCCGTGGCCGATGACGAACTCGCCCCGGTTGAGCGAGGCGGCGCGCATACGCACCAGCAATTGCCGGGCACCCGCTTCAGGCTGCGGCGTGTCGCGCAGCTCTAGCACGGTGCCCGTTTCGGTCATCTGCATCCAGTAGCTTTTCATCGGTCGTCCTCTTGATCAGTGACCGGTGAAGACCGGCTTGCGTTTCTGCATGAAGGCGCTGCGGCCTTCGGTGTAGTCGGCGCTTTCGAAGCAACCCCGAATGAGCGTGGTGCACAGGCCCATGTCCAGGTCGGTCGACGGTTTCATGATTTCGCGGGTAATGGCCTTGGCCGCCGCGATGGTCAGTGGCGCGTTCTCGGCCATGGCGCCGGTGTATTCGGCCAGCAGCGCGTCGAGCCCGTCCGGTGGGCAGACCCGGGTGACCAGGCCAACCCGCTGAGCTTCCGTTCCGTCGATACGGCGGGCGGTGAAGAACAGGTCCTTCGCCACGCCGGGGCCGACCAGATCAACCAGGTTCTTCATCGCCGAATACCGGTAACCGAGCCCCAGCCGCGCGGCCGGAATCGACAGCACCGAGTCGGCGGTGGCGATGCGGATGTCGCAGCTGATCGCCACGTTCACCCCGCCGCCGATGCAATAACCGCGGATGCAGGCCAGCGTGGGTTTCGGGAAGTCGTGGATGCTCATCAGCGACTCTTCCGCCATCGCCTCGTAACGCGTGACGGCTTCCCTGGCGGCCCGCATGTCCTCGAACTGCGAGATATCGGCGCCCGAGACGAACGCCTTTTCGCCGGCGCCGGAAAACACCACCAGACGCACCCGGTCGTCGTCCCTTGCGGTCCGCAACAGCGGCGGCACGGCTTCCCACATATCGACCGACAGCGCGTTGTGGCGAGCCGGGTTGTTGAAACGGATATGCAGGGTGCTGCCGTCCAGCCATGACTGCACCCGTTCGGTGGTCGAGGCGTATGCGGGCAGGTTCCGGTCTTCTTTCTGGTCGCTCTTTTCAATCATCTCAATAGACTCCGGTGGCTTTCATGCGGCTCAGGTCTTCGGCGCCGAGGCCGAGTTCGGTGAGGATTTCTTCGGTGTGTTCACCCCGGCGAGGCGCCGATCGGACGATGCTGCTGGGCGTGCGTTCCAGTTGCACCGGCTGGCCGACCATGCGTTGGGGTCCCAGCCGGGCCGACACCACGTCCTTGATCATTCCGAGGTGTTCGACCTGCGGTTCTTCCAGCATTTCGCGCACGTTGCTGATCAGCCCGCAGGCCACGCCGCCGTCGTTGAACTCGCGGATCCAGTGTTCGCGGTCCTGCGCGGCCAGGCGCTGGTTGATCTCGGCGTTGAGGTCTTCGCGGTTGACCGAGCGCGACGGTTTGTCGTGGTAGCGCGGGTCGTCGATCCACTCGGGCGCGCCGAGGATGTTGCAGAAGCGTTCCCAGATCTTGGAGCCGAACACTGCGATGTTCATGTAGCCGTCGCGGGCCTTGTAGACGCCGGTCGGAATGCTGGTCGGGTGGAAGTTGCCGGCCTGGGTGCCGATCTCGCCGTCGATCAGGTAACGCGAGGTCTGGAAATCCATCATGTAGACCATCGACTCCAGCAGCGAGGTGTGTAGCCACTGGCCGCGGCCCGAGCTGTCGCGCTCCAGCAGGGCGACCAGGATGCCCTGCGCCGCGAAGATGCCGGCGCACAGGTCGGCGATGGGGATGCCCACCCGCATCGGCGCCTCGCCCGGCTGGCCGGTGACCGACATCAGGCCGCCCATGCCCTGCGCGATCTGGTCGAAACCGGGGCGTTTGGCCAGCGGCCCGGTCTGGCCGAAGCCCGAGATGCTGGCGTAGACCAGGCCCGGGTTTTCAATCGACAGCGATTCGTAGTCGATACCCAGGCGGAACTTGACGTCGGGCCGGAAGTTTTCGACCACCACGTCGGCGGTGGCGATCAGGCGCTTGAGTGTCTCGATGCCTTCCGGCTCCTTCAGGTTGAGGGTGATGGAGCGTTTGTTGCGGTGGGTGTACTGGTAGTCCGACCCGTCCTGGCCGCCCAGCGTGTCGTCGCCACGCATGTGTTCGGGCATCTGCACCTGTACCACGTCGGCCCCCCAGTCCGCCAGCTGGCGGCAACAGGTCGGGCCGGCACGGACTTGTGTCAGGTCGATGACCCGGAAACGTTTCAAGGCCTGGGAAGCTGGCATGTGCGGCATGGGTGGGCTCTGTTGACTGAAGAACTTTCTAAGCCGCAGTGTTTTCAATTATCAATCAAGTGTCAACACTTTCAAGGGTAAGTCAGGATCGGAAACTTATTTTCAAACCCATCAAAAGCTGCGCCCGCATGACCGTTTCCGGCGATGCGGGCGCAGCGAAGGACGAAGAATCAGCGAGGCAGGCCTACCATCAGTTTTTCTGCCTGCGCCCGGTGCTCCTTCAGGCCGGGCAAAGTCTTCCTGACGAAGGCCTTCAGGTCAGGATCGGTGGCCTTGTCCTGGGCCTTCTCGAACAGTTCGATGTCTTTCTTGTGGTCGTCCAGTCCGACTTTCTGCAGAAAGTCGCGGTCGAACGATTCGCTCTTTTCGCGTTCCAGTCCCTGCACGCGGCCCCGCAGGTCGTGCGGCAGTTCGCGGGGCAGCTCCATCGAACGTGTCGCGGCCAGCTGGGTGAGTTCGTCGTTGACCCGGGTGTGGTCCTTCACCAGCATTTCGGCATATGCGCGGACCTTGGGGTCCTGCGCTTTTTTAGCGGCGACCTGGGCGGCCTGCACTTCGTAGACGCCGGCATTGGCCGCATCGGTCACGAAACGTTTGTCGGTCTGGTCGAAGGCGCCGGCGGCGTGGGCCAGACCGGTGCCGAGCATTACCGCAAGGGCCAGTGCTGAGTGGCGGAACTTGATCATTTGGCGGCCTCCTGCCTTTCCTCGGTCAGCGGCTCCATCTGCCACTCGTTGTCCGTGCCCTCGTCCTGGGGAATGGAGTCCTCGCTGAGATGAGGCTTGGGCTCCTCGGAACCGCTGGATGAAACGTCGGGGGATTTGGGTTGTGTGCTCATGCCCACGTTTTCGCCCAACCCCCCGGAAACGCCCGTCAGAACGGGGCGGCGCCCCTTGTAGGTGAAGCCGCTTTTGATCAGCCCTTGGCGAAGTACACCGAATCGAAACTTTCGTGGATGCCGATGGCCGTCGTCACCACGTTCTGCAGGCGCTTGTCGTAGATGGTCGGGAACTCCATCTCCACCAGCCAGGCGATGGGCACATCCTCGACCAGCACTTTCTGCATCTCGCTATAGAGCGGCTGCCGCTTGGCGTCGGTCACTTCTGCCGCCGCGGCGTCGGCCAGCCGGTCTACCTCGGGGTTCACGTAACCCTCGGTGTTGGTGAACATGATTTTGCGGATGTTGGTCGACACATAGTTGCGGGTGACGCCCAGCGCCGGATCCCCGAACTGGTAGAGCCACGACAGGTTCAGGTCGAAGTCCCAGTTGCTGATGCGCGCCGCGTAGCTGCCGGCGTCCCCGGTTTCGAGGATCACCGTCACGCCGATCTTGCCGAGGCACTGACGCACGTATTCGCAGGCCCGCACCGACATCTCGCCGAAAGGGCCGACCGGCAGTTTCAAGGTCGCCCGTATGCCCTTGTCGTTGGGTTTCAGGCCCATCTGGTCCAGCAGCGCGATGGCCTTGGCGACCGAAAAATCGTAGGTCTTGACCTTGCTGTCGTAGAACTTGGTCTTGGAATTGATCGGTCCGGTGGCCACCTTGCCGTATCCATAGAGGATGCGGTCCTTGATGAAGTTGCGGTCGATCGCATGCATGACGGCCTGCCGGAACCGCTTGTCGTTCATCGGCGCGGTGCGGTTGTTCATCTCCAGCCACATGATGGGCGCGAAATATTCATAACCCCTGGTGGTCATGGTGAGCTTGGGCGACTTGGCCAGCCGCTGGGCGTCGAACAGTTCCAGGTCGGTCCACTGCGACAGCTGCACCGTACCGTTTTCCAGGGCGACGGCGCGCGAGGCGCCGTCCGGAATGATGTGATAGATCAGCGCGTCCAGGTAAGGCAGGCCGGGCTTGAAGTACAGCTCGTTGCGCACCAGGTGGATGTGCGAACCCCTCACCCACTCCTTGAACTTGAAGGGCCCCGAACCGATGGGCGCCATGTTGTTGGGGTTCTTGAAAGGGTCGGTGCCGGCGTAGATGTGTTTGGGCATCACCGGAAGGTTCGAGATGTCGAACGCACCCAGGAAAGGGCCGAAAGGCGCGGCCAGCTTGAAGACCACCGTCTGTGCATCGGGCGCGGTGATCGACTCGCAGCGGCCGAAGATCGCCTTGGCGCGCGGATGTGTCAGCGGCAAAAACTCCTTCACCGTGTAGAGCACGTCGTCCGACGTCAGGGGTTTGCCGTCGTGCCACTTGGCGGCGGGTTCGAGGTTGAAGGTGTAGGTCAGGCCGTCGGGTGACACGGTCCAGCTTTTCGCCAGGCTGGGCAGCGGTTTCAGGTTGAAGTCATAGGTCAGCAGCCCCAGGAAGATCTTTCCGGAAATGGTCTGCGTCGGTGTCTGCTGGTTCACCGCCAGGTTCAGCATGGCGGGCTCCGGGTTCAGGATGGCGTTCAGCGTGCCGCCCTTGCTCTGGGCGAGTGCCGGGCTCTGGTGCAAGCCCAGCCCGATGGCTCCGCTTGCCAATACGAACTTATGGAATTCACGTTTTTTCATGCTGGTCCAGGGAGTGGCTAAAGGAAGGCGGCGAGCTTCTGCACCTCGACCGCGGTGTCGTAATAAGTTGCTCCGCGGCCGATGTCGGTCAGGCCGTCGGATGTGACGGCATTGGCGTTCTCTCCGTCGGAGGTCTTCTTCAGCCACCAGATCGAGGGTGCGACCAGCACGCCGTCGCGGGTCTTGTCGCCCACCTTGGCGATGACCGAAAACGCGCCGCGATGGTTGAAGACCCGCACCCGGTCGCCGTCCGAAATGCCGCGTGCGGCTGCGTCGCCCAGACTGATGTCGACCCAGGGTTCGCCGACATCGCGCACAAGCGACTCGACCGATGAAAAGCTCGAATTGAGGTAGTGCCGCGCCGGTGGGGTCAGCAGCATCAGCGGGAATTTCTTCGCCAGTTCGGGGTTGCCCAGCGAAGACTCGCGCGGCGCGATGAATTCGGGAACCGCGCTCCAGCCCTGCTCCGCGGCGGACCGGCTTTCGAATTCGCACTTGCCGGAAGGCGTGGGAAAGTTGCCCTCGGCAAAAGGCGCGTGGCGTTCCGGCAGGTTCAGCCGTTGCCAGCCTTGTTCGTGCAGCACATCGAAGTCCAGCGTGGCGTTGACCGGTGCCGACATGTCGTAGGCCTCGCGGGCGATCTCTTCATCGGACTGGCGCAGGCAGGCATCGTCGAAACCCATGCGTTCGGCGAGCCGGCGGAACAGCTCGGCGTTTGAACAAGCCTCGCCCAGCGGCGCTATCGCCTGCTGGTTGAGCATGGTGTAGAGGGTTCCGTAGGGGCGGTGCATGTCGAACTGCTCCAGCTGGGTGGTGGCGGGCAGCACGATGTCTGCGTAGTCGCAGGTGTCGGTCAAAAAGATCTCGTGCACGACGGTGAACAGGTCGGGCCGCAGCAGGCCTTCGCGCAGCAGGCCGTTGTTGGGCGCAACCGCCACCGGGTTGGATGCATAGACGAACAGCGCCTTGATCGGCGGATCGTTCAGTTCCGTCAGCGCCCGGCCGATCTGCGCCATGTTCACCGACCGTGGTGGCGGGTTCGGCAGCATGTGCCGCCCGTCCAGTTTTGCGAGGTCGATGGCGTGGGCGCCCGCCACGTCCATCAGCACGCCGCCGCCGACTTCGCGCCAGGCGCCGGTCAGGGCGGGCAGGCAGGCGATGGCGCGCATGGCATTGCCGCCGCCGGCATGGCGCTGCAGGCCGAAGTTGACGCGGATCGCGGAGCGGCGTTCGGCGCCGTATTCGCTCGCCAATTGCAGGATGGTTTCGACCGGAAGCCCGGTGATGCCGGCCACCGTCTCGGGCGGAAATTCGACCGCGCGGGCAGCCAGCGCGTCGAAGCCCAGCGTGTGGCGGTCGATGTAGTCCCGGTCGATCCGGCCGTCGCGGATCAGCAGGTGCATCAGGCCGAAGGCCAGTGCGCCGTCCGTGCCGGGCAGCGGCGCGATATGCCAGTCGGCCTTTTCTGCCGACTGGGAGCGATAGGGATCGATGGCGATCACTCGTGCGCCCTGGCGTCTGGCCTCGGAAATGCGGGTCCACAGATGCAGGTTGGACGCGATGGGGTTGGTGCCCCACAGGATGATCAGTCTCGACTCGGCGAAATGCACGATGTCGACGCCCACCTGCGCGCCGATCACGGTGTTGTAGCCGGTGCGCCCCGCCGTGGCGCACAGCACCCGTTCCGGCAGCGACGCACCCAGCCGGTGGAAGAACCGGCGCGGCATTCCGAAGTTGTTGACCAGGCCCAGCGTGCCCGAGTAGGCATACGGCAGGATGGCCTGCGGGTCCTCGGCCGCTATCGCCTTCAAACGCTCGGCGATGGTGTCCAGCGCCTCGTCCCAGCCGATGCGTTCATATCGCCCCTGCCCCTGCCCCGGCCCCTTGGGCCCGACACGCCGCATCGGATACAGCACACGGTCGGGGCTGTAGGTCCGCTCCAGGTAACGCGAAACCTTGGTGCAGAGGGCGCCCTGGGTAGTCGGGTGCGCAGGATCTCCCTTCACCTTGACGGCAACTCCGTCCCTGACGGTGATGAGCATCGCGCAAGTGTCGGGACAGTCGTGCGGGCAGGCGCCGTGGACCACTCTTTCGGTGCCTGGGGAATCTGCGTTCATGCGGTCGGCCTTTGTCGGATGCGATGCACATTTCTGTACCCTGGGTACACAAAAGTCAAGCAATCCGTGTGCCAACCACATGCACCGTGAAAAGGCATTTGCGGCAGACCGGTGGACCGGGCATCAATGCGGGATCAGTTCGCCGAAAAACTGCGCCGTATGTAATACGCCTTTTGCCAGGGCGACAATATCGGCGATATCCGAATCGGTTTTATCGTCGACATAGGATATGTAATAAGCCATCGTCGGTAATGGCGGCCGGGTTTCGATCAGGCGAATGGCCCCGCTGTTCAATGCCTCGCGGATCACCGGCATGGGTAATGCCGCAATAGCATGCCCGGATTGCACCAGCCGGATCATCAGCGATATGGAATTGCATGAATTGAAGTTATTGAATTCATAACCCGACACATTCAGCCATTCTTTCACCAGGCCATGCAGGATGGAATGCGGCGGATTGGTCACGATGGGAAGCGTGGCCGCCTGTTCAGGTGTCAGCGGCTGGCTGCCGACATCGAAACCGGCTGCGGCGATCCAGGCCAGCGGAATGCGGCCCAGCAACTCGTCGACCACGTTCGGCCGGTGCAAGGCGGTGCCGTGCAGCGCCACATCGATCTCGCCGCGAGCCAGTTTTTCACTTAAAACCTTGCTGACCTCCAGGGTCAATTCGACCTTCAGGCCCGGATGCAAGAGCTTGATCTGCCGCAGCAATTCGGTGGCAACCACCATCGCGGCGGTTTCGTCTGCACCAAAACGGAGCACGCCGCGCATCGGTGTCCGGCTGCCGCCGAGCTGCTGGAACTCGTGTCCGGCACGCAGGGTTCGCTCGGCGTACGACAGCGCCTTGCGGCCCGCCGGAGTGAGCTCTATTCGCTGGTGACTGCGCGAGAAAAGGGTGAGGCCCAGCGCCTCTTCCAATTCCTTAATGCGGGTGGATACCGCGGGCTGGCTTATATGCAGGTGTTGTGCAGCGGCATGCACGGTTCCGAGCATCGCGCACCAATAAAAGGCTTCGATTTGCCGGAAGGTAAAACGGGTCATCCATTTATTTTATCAACCCGCTTTCGAATAATCAATTTTGTCGCAGCGGATGCGGCTGATAGCTTTGCGGCCTGTTATCGAATTCTTTTCGGAGTCGCCGCCTTGTTCCATCTCAATTCCCTTCCGCCCCAGGTCGACCCGGCCCTGCTGGACCTGCTGGTGCAGGCCGAACCCGCGGTCATCGGCCATTTCCGATATACCGGTTTCATGTCGCCGGACATCAAGGCGCATTTCCAGGACCGCCGGGTGGTGGGCACCGCGGTCACCGTGCGGGTGCCGGGCATGGACGGCTCGATGGTCCATTACGCCATCGGCCAGGCCCGCAAGGGCGACATCATCGTCATGGACCGCTGCGGCGAAATGTCCATCGCATCGCTGGGCGGCGCCGTGGCATACGCCGCCAGGGTGATCGGCGTGGCCGGTTTCATCGTCGACGGGCTGGTCACCGACCTGGGAGAACTCCGCCAGTACGGCGTGCCGGTCTGGTCCAAGGGCACTTCGGCGGTCACCGTCAAATCGCTGGGACTGGGCGGCGAGTTCTGTATTCCGGTCACCTGCGGCGGAGTCGCTGTTAATCCGGGCGACGCGATCCTGGCCGACGAAAACGGCATCCTGGTATTGCCGCCGGCCGATATCGAGGCGTCGGCCAAACGCGCGATCCAGATGCAGCTGGATGAAAAGACGACGCTGCGCCGCCTCGATGCCGGCGAGAAATACCCGGACATCATGGGCACCACCGGCATTATCAAGAAGGCCATGGGGCTGGCATGAGCGCGGTTTTCGAAGACGGCTTCCCAGGCATCGCGGAAATGGGCGCGCAGCTGCGCGACGGCCGCTGCACCTCGGTCGATCTGGTGCGTGCCAGCCTGGCGCGCATCGCACGGCTCGACGGCGAACTGCATGCCTTCATCAGCGTGTTCGAACACGAGGCGCTGCTGGCCGCCGAGGCCGCCGACAAGCTGCTGGCCGGCGGTTTCGACCTGGGTCCGCTGCACGGCATCCCGGTCGCCATCAAGGACAACGTGGACCTGATCGGCCGCGCCACCACCGCCGGTTCGCCGCTGCTGGCAGACAGCATCGCCACCGAAAACGCCTGGATCGCCAAAAGGCTTCTGGCCAGTGGCGCGGTCATCGTCGGCAAGACGCACATGGTGCAGTTCGCCCTGGGCGCCTGGGGCACCAACGACCAGATGGGTGCGCCGCGTAACCCCTGGGGCCGCGACGTGCACCGCGCACCGGGTGGCTCCAGCAGCGGTTCGGCCGTGGCGGTGGCCGCCGGCATGGTGCCGCTGTCCATCGGCACCGACACCGGCGGATCGGTGCGCATGCCGGCGTCGTTCTGCGGCATCACCGGCCTCAAGCCGACGGTCGGCAAGTTGAGCACCGAAGGCGTCGTGCCGCTCAGCACCACGCTCGACAGCGTCGGCCTGTTCACCCAGACCGCAGCCGATGCATCGCTGGCCTATACCGCGCTGACCGACGAGGCCGCCATCGCGCAGACAGGCCTGGAAGGCAAACGCATCGGCTACCTGGGCGATGCCGACCTGCAAGGCGTCCAGCCGGAGGTGCTGGACGCCTACCGCGCCGCGCTGGAAGTGCTGCGTGCCAATGGAGCGCGGCTCGATCCCATCGCGCTGACCGGTTCCTTCGACAGCTTCGCCGACATCGCGGCCGCCATCATGCTGCCCGAGGGTGCGAGCTTCTGGGGCGCCAAGGCGTCCGATGCCAGCTTGCCGATGGACAGCGCGGTGCGGCCTCGCCTGATCGGCGGCGGCGCCATCAGCGCCGTCCGTTACTACGACGCGCTGCGCCAGCGCGATGCCCTCAAACGTGAAATCGGCACGGTGCTGGAGCGGTTCGACGCGTTCGTCACGCCTGCCACACCGCACACCGCCACTCCCATCGCCGAGGTGGATCACGGCAAGCCGCCGGTCAAGTACACGCGCGCGGTGAATTTGCTGGATCTGTGCGGCGTGTCGGTGCAGCTGGGCTACGACCGGCAGCAATTGCCCATCGGCCTGCAGATCGCGGCAGCCGAAGGCCACGACCGCCAGCTTATGGATATCGCCTGCGCTTTCCAGTCGGCCACCGACTGGCACGAAATCCGCTGGCAAGCCTGAAAAGAAGCCAAGCAGCAGGAGCGCCGAGGAGACCAACCCAAAAGAAGCGGTTCGCCATGAGCGAGCCGCGCCCCAACCTGCAATTCCGGACTTCTTGAAACCATGAAAAACCTCTTCCGCGCCCTGACCCTCGTCGCCGTCGCCAGCATCGCCTGCCTGGCCGCGCCTGCCTTCGCGCAGGACTACCCCAACAAGCCGGTCAAGATGATCGTGCCCTTCCCGCCGGGCGGCAGCGTCGACATGATCGGCCGCCTGGTCGGCCAGAAGCTTTCCGAAGCGCTGGGCCAGCCGGTGCTGGTCGACAACCGCGCCGGTGCTGGCGGCAACATCGGCATGGACGTCGTGGCCAAGGCTCCGAAGGACGGCTACACCCTGCTGGTCGCACCTTCGGGCATGGCCGCCAACCAGCACCTGTTCGCCAAGCTGCCGTTCGATCCGCAGAAGGACCTGGCACCCATCATCCGCATCGCCGACCAGCCGGCGGTGCTGATCGTCAACCCCAAGCTGCCGGTGAAGAACGTCAAGGAGCTGATCGCCTATGCCAAGGCCAACCCCGGCAAGGTGAGTTTCGGCACCGCCGGCGTGGGCGGCGCGCAGGACGTGGCGGCCCGCCTGTTCATGAGCTCGACCGGCACCGACATGCTGAACGTGGCCTACCGTGGCGGTGCTCCGGCCCTGTCCGACCTGCTCGCCGGCCAGATCGACATCATGTTCGAGACCTCGCCGACCGCCGTGCCCTACGCCAAGACCGGCAAACTCATCGCACTGGGCGTGACCACCGACAAACGCATCGCCAACCTGCCCGAAGTGCCGACCATCGCCGAAGCCGGCGTGCCCGGTTTCCATTCGGTCACCTGGATCGGCATGGCAGCGCCGGCCGGCACCCCGCCGGCCATCGTCGCGAAGCTCAATGCAGAAATGCAGAAGGTGCTGGCCGACCCTGCCGTTCGCAAGCAGATCGGCGAGATTTCGCTGGACGTGGTGGGTGGTTCTTCGGCCGACTTCGGCAAGTTCCTGGCCAGGGAATCGGCCGACTATGCCAAGTTCGTCAAGGACAACAACATCACGCCGCAGTAATTTGGCGGGTGTGTTTCCAGGCGGCGTCCGGGGGGGTGCCGCCGGCTGACGGCCTTGCGGCCGTCAGCTTTTTCGGTTGGTTACGTTCTGCTTCCAATGGCCGCACAGCTTGTGCCATCTTCGAGGCAAAAGGACGCCCGCCCATGATCTCCGAAGCGACTTGAGAGGCGTCTCAAATCCTAAAAAATCGGAAAGCCTTGCGGTGACGCAACCCCAGTTCAGACGCCGGGCGGAGCTGGCGGTCAAACTTGTTTTTCTAGCGCTGTTCCTGGCCGCCGGAGCGGCTTTCGCCTTGCTGGTTTCGCTGGCAGACGGCTACGAGGCCATCGGCGAGTCACCCTCGCAACCCATACCCTTCAGCCACAAGCACCATGTCGGCGACATCGGCCTGGACTGCCGTTTCTGCCACACCACGGTCGAAAAGACCGCGTTTCCGGGCATGCCGGCCACCCGCACCTGCCTGACCTGCCATTCGCAGCTGTTCGCGCAGCAGACCATCCTTGCCGCCCTGCGCCGCAGCGAGGCCGAGAACAAACCGCTGGCCTGGAGCCGGGTGCACTTCTTGCCGGACTTCGTCTACTTCGACCACAGCATCCATGTCGCCAAGGGCGTCGCCTGCGCCGAATGCCATGGCCGCGTGGACCAGATGCCGCTGGAGTGGAAGACCCAGAAACTGGAAATGGGCTGGTGTGTGTCCTGCCACCGCGACCCGGCACCGCACCTGCATCCCAGGGAGCAGGTATTCGCCATGCCCGCCGATCCGCTGCCCGAGGCCGATGCCCGATTGCTGGCCCAGGCGTTGCGATTGCAGGACACCCGCCGCCTGACCGATTGCTCGACCTGCCACCGCTAGAACAAAAAAAAGACGAGCCATGGCACCACGCACCGTCATCCCGATCCAGGCCGAGGGCCAGCAGCCGGCCGAGCCGCAGCGCCGCCGGCTGCTTCAGCTGATGGCGGCATCCGCTGCGCTGGCAACCGGCGCCTGCACCCGCGCGCCGGACGAACGGCTGCATGCATACGTGCACATGCCCGAGGCCGGGCTGGGCGGCTTGCCGGTGTATTACGCCAGCGCCTATGTGCGCAACGGTTATGCCCACGGTGTACTGGTCGGCACCCGCGAGGGCCGGCCGGTGAAGATCGAAGGCAACCCGCGCCATCCGGCAGGCGGCGGAGGCACCGACGTGTTCGTACAGGCATCGGTGCTGGAGCTCTGGGATCCGGACCGGTCGCAGACCGTTTGGCGGAGGCTGCGCGGCGGCGCGGCCACGCCTGCGACCTGGGACGACTTCCAGGCCGCATGGCTGGACCGGCAACCGGTCCTGAAGGCGGCGCGCGGCAAGGGCCTGCACCTGCTGACCGGCGCGGTGACTTCGCCCACCCAGCAGGCACAGATGGCCGCGCTGATGGCGGCCTACCCGGAAGCCCGCCGCTGGTGTACCGCTCCGGTGGAAGAGGCCGCCGCCAGCCAGGGCGCACGACGCGCCTTCGGACGGGATTTGCGTGCGGTGCGTCACCTGGACCGCGCCCGGCTGATCGTCGCTTTCGGGGCCGACCCTTTCTCTCACGGCCCAGAAGCCGCGACGCAAGCCGCCGATTGGGCGCAGGTGCGGCGCGCGGACCTCGCGGCGGGCAGGGCACCGGCATCGACCTGGGCGTTTGAAACCGCCCCCGGGCTGTTCGGGGCACAGGCAGCCCGACGTCTGGCCTTGAAACCCTCCGCCATCGAAGATCTGCTGTGGCGCGTTGCATACCGGCTCGCGCCCGATCTGGCCCCGCAGCCGCAAGGCTACGGCCCGGCGCCCCAGGCCGAGGCTGACCTGGTCGCCGCACTGCACTCCGCCGGCCCGGACGCGCTGCTGATACCCGGCCCGGGCCTGTCTCCGCACGGCCATGCGCTGGTGCATGCGCTGCACCGGAGGCTGGGTGCATCCGGCCGGACGGTCGACCTGATCGAGTCGCCGGCCCAGCCGTCATCGGCGGCAGAAGGCATGGCGGGCCTTTGCGCCGCGCTGCGTCGCGGCGAGGTGCAGGACCTGATCGTGCTGGACGCCAACCCCGCCTTTGAAACGGCCGGCGCGACGGATATCGCAACCCTGCTCTCGCACGTTCCGTTCAGCGCCCACCTGGGCCTTTACCGCGACGAAACCGCCGTGGCATGCACCTGGCACCTGCCGATGAGCCATGCCTACGAAGCCTGGGGCGATGCTCGTGCCGCCGATGGCAGCGCGACCGTGCTGCAACCGGCGATCTCACCGCTGTACGACACCCGGTCTGCGATCGAATGCCTCGCCCTCGTCACCCAGTCGGTCGAACGTGACGGACACGCGTGGGTACGGCAGCAGTGGAAGCTGACCGATGCCGCGTGGCGTCAGGCATTGCGGGATGGCTTCTTGCCCGGCAGCGCGGCGGCGCCGCTGAATCCGCAAATACTTTCGCCCCTCACGCCGCCTGCGAAGCCGGCCACAGGCACGACGATGAATTCGCTCGAGGCGTTTTTTCTGCCCGACCCCAGCACCGCCGGCGGCCGTCATGCCAACAACGGCTGGCTACAGGAGCTTCCACGCCCGTTTTCGAAGCTGACCTGGGACAACGCCGCCACGCTGGGCACCGACACGGCCGGCCGCCTCGGCTTGAAGACCGGCGACATCGTGCGGCTTGCCCGTCCGGGCGCGCCACCGGTCGAGATACCGGTCTGGGTGGAGCCCCGCCACGCGGATGCTTGCGTGACGCTGACCCTCGGCTACGGCCGGCGCGATGCGGGCCGCACCGGCAACGGCGTCGGCGTGGACGTGTCGGCGCTGCAAACGTTCGACATGAGCGCCTGCAGTGTCACCCTCCAGCCCACGGGACGCCGCCACGCGTTCGCGGTCACCCAGCAGCGCATGGACCAGGAAGGCCGCGACCTGGCTCGCAGCGTGCCGCTGTCCGCGCCCCGCCTGCCGCGACCGCCGGAGCTGCCATCGCTCTATCCGCCGCGGGACGACGGCGGCCAGCACGCCTGGGCTATGAACATCGACCTCGACACCTGCATCGGATGCAATGCCTGCACGGTGGCCTGCCAGTCGGAAAACAACATCCCGGTGGTAGGTCCCGAACAGGTCGCCGCGGGCCGCGAGATGCACTGGATCCGGGTCGACCGCTACGACGACCCCGACAGCGGAAGCAGCAGCTTCCAGCCCGTCCCCTGCATGCATTGCGAGACCGCGCCCTGCGAGGTGGTATGCCCGGTCGGCGCCACAGTGCACGACAGCGAAGGCCTCAACGTACAGGTCTACAACCGCTGCGTAGGCACCCGGTTCTGTTCCAACAACTGCCCCTACAAGGTACGGCGCTTCAACTTCCTGGCGCACGACGGCGACAGCGAAAGCGGCCTGGAAACCCTGCAGCACCTGCGCAACCCGGAGGTGACGGTGCGCCGGCGCGGCGTGATGGAGAAGTGCACCTTCTGCGTGCAACGGCTGTCGCAGGCCCGGCTGATGTCCGAGAAAAGCGGCAAACCGCTGGCCGACGGCGACGTGCGCACCGCCTGCCAGAGCGCCTGCCCGACGCAGGCCATCCGTTTCGGCGACCTGATGCTGAAGGACAGCGCGGTGGTGCAGGCCCGCAAGTCGGAGCGCCATTACGCGATGCTCGAAGAACTGGGCACCCGGCCGCGCACCACCTATCTGGCGCGTGTGGTCGACGACCGGGTGAAAGGCGGCCGATGAGCACGGCACCGGTTGCCACCGCATATCCGGTCTCCACCGACATCGGTGTGCTGCAGGCCGGCCAGACCTACCAATCGATCGGCGAACTGATCGAAGGCAAGGTGCTCGACCACCGCACCGGCCGCATCTGGTGGATCGCCTTCTCGGTCAGCGGCATCGGCATGCTGGTGTTTCTCGGCGCCATCGGCTGGCTGTTCTACATCGGTGTCGGAATCTGGGGCATCAACATACCGGTGGCCTGGGGTTTCGCCATCGCCAACTGCGTCTGGTGGATCGGCATCGGCCATGCGGGCACCTTCATATCAGCGGTGCTGCTGCTGGCCCGGCAGCGCTGGCGCACCTCGATCAACCGCTTTGCCGAAGCGATGACACTCTTTGCCGCAAGCATGGCCGGGCTTTTCCCGGTGCTGCACCTGGGGCGGCCGTGGTTCGCCTACTGGCTGGCGCCCTACCCCAACCGCATGGAGTTGTGGCCCCAATGGCGCAGTCCGCTGGTGTGGGATTTTTTCGCCATCGCCACCTACCTCACCGTGTCCTTGCTGTTCTGGTACCTGGGCCTGGTGCCCGACCTGGCCAGCATGCGCGACCGGGCCCGCCAGCGCTGGAAGGCCATCACCTTCGGTGTGCTGGCCATGGGCTGGCGGGGCGAGGCGCGCCAGTGGTCCACCCATCGCACGGCCTACCTTCTGCTGGCCGGACTGGCGACGCCGCTGGTGGTGTCGGTGCATTCGGTGGTGTCGCTGGACTTCGCCATCGGCAACACGCCGGGTTACCACTCGACCATCTTCCCGCCCTTTTTCGTGGCCGGTGCTCTGCTGTCGGGTTTTGCCATGGTCATCACGCTGGCGGTGCCGCTGCGCTACTTCTTCGGACTGCAGGCGGTCATCACGCCGCAGCATTTCGACAATGCGGCCAAGGTCGTGCTGGCCACCTGCTGCCTGCTGGGCTACGGCTACGTGATGGAAATCTTCACCGCCTTCTACAGCGGCGACCGCTACGAGATCGCCGTCACCCTGCAGCGCTGGACCGGGCCTTACGCCTTCGTCTACTGGGGCATGGTCTGTTGCAACATCCTCGTGCCGCAATTGCTCTGGTGGCGTGCCAACCGCCGCAATCTCGCACTGCTGTTCGTGTTGTCGCTGGTGGTCAACGTCGGCATGTGGGCCGAGCGGGTGATGATCGTCGTCACCAGCCTTTACCACGACTACGTCCCGTCGGCCTGGGGCCTGTATGTGCCGACACGCTGGGACTGGCTGTTCCTGGCGGGTTCCATCAGCACCTTCGCCTGGCTTTTTCTGGTATTCGTGCGACTTCTGCCGGCCATCAGCATCGCCGAGATGCGGGGCCTGGTGCATGCCAGTTCACGGGCATCCGAAGCGGAGGCCAGACCATGAAACCTTGGGGGCTTCTGGCGCAGTTCGACTCGGTCGAGTCCCTGGTGGCCGCCGCCAGGGCGGTGCGCGCCGCCGGTTATGGCCAGGCAGAAACCTATGCGCCCTTCGACATCGAGGACATGGACAAGGCGCTCGGCCTGCCCCGTCCGCGCACCGCCGCCGCCACGCTGGCGGGCGCCCTGGTCGGCGGGCTCGCCGGCTATTTCCTGCAGTGGTACGCAGCGGTCGTCGACCTGCCGCTGAACGTCGGCGGCCGGCCGGACCACAGTTGGCCGATGTTCATTCCCGTCACTTTCGAAATGACCATCCTGGGCGGCGCGCTGGCGGCAATCCTGGCCTTCATGTTCGGCAGCCGGCTGCCTTCGCTCGACCACCCGGTGTTCGGTGCACCGGGTTTCGAACATGCCACCCGCGATGGTTTTTTCCTCTGCCTGCGGGCCGACGACCCGGCCTGGAACGAGACCGGGGCTCACCGACTGCTCACGCAACTCAAGCCGGTGGCGCTGCACCCGCTCGACGAGGTGCGGCCATGAAACGCCTGCTCTGCGCCTGCCTCCTGCCGGCCTTGCTGAGCCTGGCCGGCTGCGAACGTGTGATGCGCAACATGTACGACCAGCCGGTCAAACGGCCGGGCGATGCCAGCGAGATGTTCGCCGACCGCCTGGCTTCACGCCCGCCTCCGCCCGGCAGCGTGCCCCGTGCGGTCGGCATCGAGGCCGGTGTCAGCGGCGGTGCACAGGGCGAGGCCGAGGCCCGGGGCCAGGACGCCGCCGCGCTTCAGCAAGCCCTGCCCACCGTGCCCGGCCGCGCCCTGCTCCTGCGCGGCCAGGAGCGCTACACCATCTATTGCCTGCCCTGCCACGGCGCCACCGGAGACGGCGACGGCATGGTGGTACGGCGCGGTTTCCCGGCGCCGCTCGCCTTCCATGAACCGCGCCAGCGCACAGCCACCGACCGCCATCTCTACGACGTGATCACCCAGGGTTCCGGTGTGATGTACCCGTTCGCCGACCGGGTGGAGCCGGCAGACCGCTGGGCCATCGTGGCTTACCTGCGAGCCCTGCAGACCAGCCGCGCCGCCCGGCTGGCCGACCTGTCGCCGGAAGCGCGAACCCGTATCACCGCACGGCTGGATGCGCCTCCCGCGCCGGTCTCCGATGGCTGGCGGGTGACACCCGACGAGTCGAAGCCGGAGCCCGCCCGATGAGCGCCACCGTGTTCTGGTCGGCCTGGCTGTCGGCCGTCTGGTGGTGCACCGGGCCGATGCTGGGCGCGACCGTCCTGGTCGCCATCCATCGGCTGACCGGTGGCGCATGGGGCCCGACGATATTGCCGGCGGCGCAAGCCCTTTGCCGGCGTATGCCGCGTGTGCTGCTGTTGTGGACGCCGCTGCTGCTCGGCCTGTCCGCCATCTACCCGTTCGCCGGCGGCGGCAGCGCCTGGCTGCATGGCATCGACCGGCCGGCCTTTCTGCAGGCCTGGTTCACGCCATGGTTCTTCATTGCCCGCGCTGCCGGCTACGGCATCGCGGCCTGGCTGCTGGCCCGGCCGGTCGGCCTGGCCGCAGCCGGACCGGGGCGTTCGGCGGTTGCCTTGCTGCTGTACCTGTCGCTGGGCTCGGCCGCCGCGGTGGACGCCATCGGCGGACTGCTGCCCACCTGGCACTCGAGTGTGTTCGCCCTGACCCTGCTGTCTGGCCAGCTCGTCGCCGGCACCGCGGCCTGCACCTGCCTGACCCTGCGCTGCGGCCGACCGTTGCCTGGTCGCGACCTGGGCAACCTGCTGCTGATGGCGACCATGCTGTGGGCCTATCTTGGTTTCATGCAGCTGCTGATCATCTGGGCCGAAAACCTGCCCAAAGAAATTACCTGGTATCTGCCGCGCCTGCGCGGGCCGTGGTGGGCGGGCGGTGCGGCGCTGCTGTTGCTGCAGTTCGCGCTGCCGCTCCTGCTGCTGCTGTTCCGCGCGGTGAAGGACAGCCGTGCCGGCCTGGCGGGTGTCGCCACGCTGGCCTGGGCGGCCCAGTGGCTGGACAGTGCCTGGCAGGTACTGCCGTCGTCCGTGCCGCATTCCGCCCTGGCGCCGCTGCTGTCGGCCGCGCTGGCGGCCGGTATGGCCTGGCTGGTCTACGCGGGCATCGTGAAGGAGTTGCGCCATGGCCGCCCCTGACCGGATCGACATGCGCCGCCTGGGCTGGACCGGCGCTGCCCTGGCGTCGCTGATCGTGGTCGCCATCGTCGCGGTGCTGCTGCTGATGCGGCACTGGCGCATATCGCCCTCCGGTGCACCGGCCGACTCGGCCCAGTTGCAGGCCGTGCCCGCGCCCCGTCTGCAGTCCGCCCCGCAGGTCGACCTGGCGCAGTTCCGCGCCGAACAGCGCCATGCGATGGACGCGGTCGTCTGGGTGGACCGGCAGAACGGCATCGCCCGCATCCCGGTGCCGGATGCGATGGACCTGGTGGCTGCCGGAAAGGGCGTGCGATGAAACGGCTCTCCATCTGCATGCTGTTGGCCCTGGCGGGCATCGCCCATGCCGGCGGATTCGCCCGCGCCGTTCCGCCCGATCTGCCGGTGATCGACCGGACCGGCGACGCGCTGCCGCTGGACACCGTGCTGCGCGATGCGGCAGGCCGGCCGGTACGCCTGGGCACCCTGTTCCAGCCTGGCCGCGCGGTGCTGCTGGTGCCCGGCTACTGGCAATGCCGCACCCTCTGCGGCACGCTGATGCAGGGCATCCTGGAAGCCGCCGCCGACACCGGCCTGCCCCGCAGCAGTTACACGGTGGTGGGCTTTTCGGTGGACCCGGCCGAGACCCCGCGGGACGCCGCCGCCCGCCAGCGCTCCGACCTCGAATACGCCACCGCCTACGGCAGCCGGGCCACCCGGTCGGGCGAACTGCCGCCGCCCGACCTCCACCTGTTGCTGGGCGATGCCACGCTGTCCGGCACCATCGGATTCGACTGGCGTCGCACTGCTGCGGAAGACCCGGCCGACCGCTGGGCGCATGCCTCCGGTTTCGTGGTGGCGTCGCCCGGCGGCCGCATCGTGCAGGTTTTCCAGGGCGTGCGTTTCGATGCCGGCGAGCTGCGCTCGGCCATCACGTCCGCTGTCGAAGGCAAACCGCCGGCCAGCGCCTTGATGCGGGGTTTTGCCATGCTCTGCACCCACTTCGACCCGGTCGAGGGCCGGTTCAGCCAGCCGGTGATGCAGGGCTTGCGTGTCGGCGGCGTATTGCTGGTGTGCGCCCTCGGCCTGTGGATGCTACGCCATCGCCGGCCCCGGAGACCCGCCCCATGAGCGCATCCATCGCCGGCACCCAGACCGACGCCCTGTTTTTTGTCATGGTTTTGCTGTGCGGCGGCATGGCCTTGCTCCTGGCGGCGGTCATCGTGTTCTTCGCCGTGCGTTACCGGGCGGGATCGACCGCCGACCGCAGCGCCCCGCCCTCGCATGCCAACGGCCTGGAAGCCGCCTGGACCATCCTGCCGCTGCTGCTGTTCCTCGGCGTGTTCACCTGGGCCGCCTGGGTGTACGTGGCGCAACGCCAGCCGCCGGCCGGCGCGTTGCCGGTGTATGTGACCGGCAAGCAGTGGATGTGGAAACTTCAGCATTCCGGCGGCCGGCGCGAAATCAACGAACTGCATGTTCCGCTGGGCCGGCCGGTCAAGCTGGTGATGACGTCGGAAGACGCGATCCACAGCTTCTACGTGCCGGCATTCCGGGTGAAGCAGGACGTGGTGCCCGGGCGCTACAGCACACTGTGGTTCACGGCGTCCGAGCTGGGCGACTTCCGCCTGTTCTGCGCCGAATATTGCGGCAGCGAACATTCGGCGATGGTCGGCCGGGTGGTGGTGATGGCGCCCGCCGACTATGCCCGCTGGCTGGCCGCCGGGCCCGCCGAACCAGGCCTGGCGGAACGCGGTGCGCGGCTGTTCCGGGAGAACGGCTGCGTGGGCTGCCACGACGCCGCATCGACGGTGCGATCGCCCGACCTGCGCGGCATCTTCGGCCGCCGTGTCGCGCTGCAGGACGGCCGGCTGCTGACCGCCGACGAAACCTACCTGCGCGACGCGATGGTGCTGCCGGCCAAGGACGTGGTTGCAGGCTACCAGCCGTCGATGCCCAGTTATGCCGGCCAGCTGTCCGAGGAAGACATCCAGGCATTGATCGCCTACCTGCGCCAACCGCCAGCATCGCCGACACCGGCGGCATCCCCGAAACCGGACTGACCAACGCATGAGCCAAGCCCCGCCACCCCTCGCGCCCAGCTACCTCGACGACGGCGTCACGCTTTGGTCGTGGCTGACTTCGGTCGACCACAAACGCATCGCGATCCTCTATGCCATCGCCATCACCGCCTTCTTTTTCATCGGCGGCGCGGCGGCCACGCTGATCCGGTTCGAACTCGCCACGCCCGCCGGTGACCTGGTCAGCAACGACACCTACAACAAACTCTTCACCGTGCACGGCGTGGTGATGGTGTGGCTGTTCCTGATCCCGTCCATCCCGAGCGTGGTCGGCAATTTCATCATCCCGTTGATGCTCGGCGCGCGTGACCTGGCCTTCCCCCGGCTGAACCTGCTGAGCTGGTACCTGTACGTCATCGGCGGGCTGGTCACGCTGTGGGCGCTGTTCCTGGGCGGGGTGGACACCGGCTGGACCTTCTACACACCCTACTCCACCATGTTCAGCAACGGCTACGTGGTGCTGACGCTCACCGGCATCTTCATCACCGGTTTTTCATCCATCCTGACCGGGCTGAACTTCATCGTCAGCGTGCACCTGCTGCGCGTGCCCGGCATGGGCTGGTTCAAGCTGCCGCTGCTGGTGTGGAGCCTGTATGCGACCAGCATCATCCTGGTGCTGGCCACACCCGTGCTGGCCATCACCGCATTGCTGACCATCGCCGAACGGCTGTTCCACATCGGTGTGTTCGACCCGTCGCACGGCGGCGACCCGCTGCTGTTCCAGCACCTGTTCTGGTTCTATTCGCATCCGGCGGTCTACATCATGGTGTTGCCGGCCATGGGTGTGGTGAGCGAGATCATTCCGTGCTTCGCCAAGAAACGCATCTTCGGCTACCGTTTCATGGCCTACGCGGTGCTGGGCATCGCGGCGCTGGGTTTCCTGGTGTGGGGCCATCACATGTTCGTCAGCGGCCAGTCACCTGCCGCCAGCCTGGTGTTCTCGCTGCTGAGTTTCGTGGTGGCGGTGCCGTCGGCCATCAAGGTCTTCAACTGGACCGCCACGCTCTACAAGGGCGCCATCCGGTTCGACGCGCCGATGTTGTACGCGCTGGGTTTCGTCGGCCTGTTCACCATCGGCGGGCTGACCGGGCTGTTTCTGGCGTCCATCGCGCTGGACGTGCACCTGACCGACACCTATTTCGTGGTCTCGCACTTCCACTACATCATGGTCGGCGGCGCGGTCATGGCCTATTTCGGCGCCCTGCATTTCTGGTGGCCCAAGGTGACCGGCCGTATGTTTTCGGAGGTGTGGGCGCGCATTGCGGCGGTGATGATCTTCGTGGGTTTCAACCTGACCTTTTTCCCGCAGTACGTGCTGGGTTTCCAGGGCATGCCGCGCCGCTACCACGCCTATCCGCCCGAATACCAGGTGCTGAACCTGTTCTCGTCGGCCGGAGCCGCGGTGCTGGCCGTGGGTTACCTGATGCCGCTGGTATACCTGGCCTGGTCGTTGCGGCGGGGTGCCAACGCGGGGCCGAACCCATGGAGCGCCACTGGGCTGGAATGGTCGACCCGTTCGCCGCCGCCCACGCACAACTTCGACACGCCGCCGGCAGCCCCGGCCGATGTCTACGGCTACACACCCGAACATCCCCCGACCGGGCCCGGCGCGCAGAAGGTTTCGCCATGACCGACGCCGTGCTGGACGATGGCATCGATCCGCCGGATCTCGACGCGGTGCAGCGTCGCCGCGTGGCGCGTTTCGGCATGTGGATCTTCGTTGCCAGCGAAATGCTGTTCTTCGGCGGCCTGTTTTTCGCCTACGCCCACGGTCGGATCAGCGCACCCGCCGGTTTCGCCGATGCGGGGCGGCATACAGACGTGCTGCTGGGCACCGTCAACACCGCCGTGCTGCTGACCAGCAGCCTGTGCGTGGCGCTGGCGGTCGAAGCCGCCTCGCACGGCCAGCGCCGGCTGGCTCCACGATTCCTCTGGGCGGCGGCTACGCTCGGCTGCCTGTTCCTGGCGGTGAAGGGTTTCGAATACCGCAGGGACTGGATCGAAAACCTGGTGCCGGGCCCTCGTTTCGCGCTGGCGCAGCCCGGCGCCCAGACCTTCTTCATGCTGTATTTCACCGCCACGCTTCTGCATGCGGTCCACATGATCGTGGGCATCGTCGCGCTGGCCCTCTACGCCTGGAACGCGCGGGACACGGGCAGCGACTGGCTGCGGAGCTCGCGCCTGGAAACGGTCGGCCTCTACTGGCATTTCGTCGACGTGGTGTGGCTGGGCCTGTACCCGCTGCTCTACCTGGTGGGCCGACCGTGAAGGCCCGCGAAAACTGGGCCGGCCAGCGGCGGCGCCTGGTATGGATCTGGGCGGTGCTGCTCGGCCTCATGCTGTTCAGCCTGTACGTCGCCTACCTGCCCATGGACGCGGCGTGGAAGGCGGCGGCCGGCCTGCTGATCGCGGGCGTCAAGGCCACCCTGGTCGGGCTCGTCTACATGCAGCTGGGTCGCAGCCACGCGTCTGCGCGGCTTGCGGTCGCGGTGGCGCTGTGGACTTTGCTGGTGCTGGGCGGCCTCAGCGCGGTCGACTACCTGACCCGGCGGGTGGAACCAACCCAGGTGCAGCCGCCGGCGACCCAGCCATCGCTTATTTTTTCCCCGGCAGCACCGTCGCGATGATTTCCTTCAAGCTGTTCTTCAGCACGCTGCCCAACTCGGGTTCGTCGGCCATCATGGTCATGAAGTTCTTCGCGTCCTTGAAAGTGATGTGCGGCGGCAGCGGCGGCACGTTGGGGTCGGTCTTGAATTCGATGATCACCGGCCGGTCCGACGCCAGGGCTTCCTTCCAGGCATCGGCCACCTTGTCCGGGTTGTCGCAGTAGATGCCCTTCAGGCCGACGAGTTCGGCATAACGCGCATACGGAAAGTTGGGGATGGTCTGGGTCGAAGGTGTCTTGCCGTCGCCCAGTTGCACCCGCTCTTCCCAGGTCACCTGGTTCAGGTCCTCGTTGTTGAGCACCATCATGATGAATCGCGGGTCGGACCATTCCTTCCAGTACTTGCCGACGGTGATCATCACGTTCAGTCCGTTCATCTGCATCGCGCCGTCCCCGATGAAACCGATGACCGGACGGTGCGGATAGGCGATCTTGGCGGCCACCGCATATGGCGTCGCGGCGCCCAGCGAGGCCAGGCCGCCGGACAGGGATCCCATCATGCCGCGGCGGACCCTGATGTCACGCGCATACCAGTTGGCGACCGAGCCGCTGTCGCCGGTCATGATCACGTCATCCGGCAACAGGGGTGACAGTTCCCAGAAAACACGCTGCGGGTTAATCGGCTCCGCTGCGTGCATGGCACGTGCCTCGAGCACTTTCCACCAGTCGGCGACGTTGCCTTCGATTTGCTTGCGCCAACTGCCGGGAGCCTTCTGTTCCAGCAGTGGCAGCAGCGCGGCCAGCGTCGCCTTGCTGTCGCCTACCACCGAAAATTCCATCGGGTAGCGCAGGCTCAGGTTGGCGCCGTTGATGTCGATCTGAACGCCGCGGGCATCACCCGGCTTGGGCAAAAATTCGCTGTAGGGGAAGGCAGAGCCGACCATCAGCAAGGTGTCGCATTCCTTCATCAGGTCCCAGCTGGGTTTGGTGCCCAGCAGGCCCAGGGAGCCGGTGACGAACGGCAGGTCGTCGGGCACTGCGCATTTGCCCAGCAGCGCCTTTGCGATGCCGGCCTGCAGCCGCTCGGCCACCGCGATCACTTCGTCAGTCGCCTGCAGGGCACCGGCGCCGACCAGCATCGCCACCTTCTTTCCGCTGTTCAGGATGTTGGCCATGCGCTGCAGCGACGCGGCCTCGGGCACCAGGGATTCACCCGGGAAACCGACGCCCGTATGGGTCGCGCCATGTGCCATCGGCGGGTCTTCGTAGGGCAGCAGCTGCACATCGTTCGGCAGGATCACGGTGGTGACGCAGCGCCTGGCCTGGGCGATGCGCACCGCCCGGTCGATGACGGTGCGCACCTGCTCGGGGACGACGGCGGTCATCACGTAGTCGGACGCCACATCCTTGAACAGGTTCTGCAGGTCGACCTCCTGCTGGTAGTTCGAACCCAGCGCGCTGCGTGCCTGCTGGCCGACGATGGCGACCACGGGAACGTGGTCGGCCTTGGCGTCGTAAAGCCCGGTCAGCAGATGGATGGCACCGGGGCCGGAGGTCGCATAACAGAGACCCACCCGACCGGTGAATTTTGCATGCGCGGTCGCCATGAAAGCGGCCATCTCTTCATGCGGCACCTGGGTGTAGTGCATGAAGTCCCTGGCTTTTTCAAGTGCCACATCCAGGCCGCCGACGCCGTCGCCCGGGTATCCGTAGACACGCGACAGGCCCCATTCAGAAAGGCGTTTCCAGACGAATTCGGCAACGTTCCGGGCCATGATTTCTCGCTTCGCTGATGCTGTTGAACAACCCCCCAGCATGCTTTTCCGAGGCGCGGTGCCTGTCAGCACGAACGGAAATCAGGCGTCGGACATTCCTGCTTCGAGCGTGTTGGTCACCAGCTTCTGGACGAAGCCCAGGTCCAGCCCCGGCAGCGAGAACTGGTAGCGGTAGAAGATGGTTCCGTAGATGCGGTCGTAAAGCTCTTCGGCCGTGCCGGCCTTGGTGATGCTGCCGTCCGCCTGGCCGCGCCGGATGACGTCGAGCCCCAGGCCGCGCCGCACGCTGAGATAGCGCTCCACGAACAAGGCCGACCCGCCGGTCTCCGCCAGGCATTCGGCGAGCACCGCAAGCTGGAAGCGGCCTAGGTCGCCTTGCAGGGCCTGCACGTACCGCGCCGCATGGGCCTGCACGGCCTGCACCGGCGGCTCGGTGTCGGAGATGGGCAATGCGGCGCTGGCCTGCCGCAGGTAGGCATCGATCAGCAGTTGCAGCCGGTTGCCCCACCATTTGTAGATGGTCATCTTCGAAACGCCTGTGTCGTCCGAGATGGCCTGCAGCGTGGCGCCCTTCAGGCCACGTGATGCACCCAGCCGGTAGGCTGCCTCGAGCACGGCCACGGTGGCTTCTTCCGAACGCGGACGGCCCGGGCGCCGGCGCACCTGCTCGACTTCGGCTCCCGACGCGGCATCTGGTTCGGTCACGGAAACACCTCGAAAAACACGGGTTTCAACTTTAACCGAGCTGCTTTCCGGTGCTTGGCACCAGGTACGGAACCTGCTTGATATTTTCTATACTAATCGTATAGTAATTGCAGATCGGACCTCCCATGCACACGAACCCACCTTCCGTTTTCCAGGCCGGGAATGTCGTTCTCCAGTCCGGACGGACCTTCCGCAACATGTTCATCTCGTACAAGACCTACGGGACGCTGAACGCGGACAAGTCCAACGCCATCCTTTATCCGACCTCGTACGCGGCCCAGCACCACGACACAGAGTTCATGGTGCGTGAAGGTGGTGCGCTGGACCCGTCCAGATACTTCATCGTCATCCCCAACCTGCTCGGCAACGGGCTTTCCAGCTCACCGTCGAACACACCCTGGCCGGATGTAGGAACGCGGTATCCGGACGTCACCTATTACGACGCGGTGCATGTGCAGCGCCGCATGCTGTCCGAATTATGGGGAATCGAGAAACTCGCGCTGGTCTACGGCTGGTCGATGGGGGCCATGCAGGCCTATCACTGGGCTGCATTGTTCCCGCATGCCGTGGAAAGAATCGCCGTGATCTGCGGCTCTGCCCGCTGCGCGCCTCATAACCGGGTTTTTCTCGAGGGCGTACGGCACGCGCTGACCGCCGATGCGGCCTACCAGGACGGCGTGTTCGTGAGCCGGCCGGAGCGGGGTTTTCGGGCCATGGGTCGGGTTTATGCCGGCTGGGCGCTGTCTCAGACTTTCTACCGAGAAGAAATGTGGCGGGCGCTGGGGGCGACATCGCTGGAAGATTACCTGGTCACCTTTTGGGAAAGCAACTTTGCGCGCCGGGACCCGCGTGATCTGCTGGCGCAGATGTTTACTTGGCAGAACGGCGACATCAGCGCCAATGAGCTTTACCGGGGAGATCTTGCCCTGGCGCTTTCGAGCATCACGGCAAGGACATTATTGATGCCGGGCGAACAGGATCTGTATTTTCAGGTTGCCGATAACCAGAAGGAATTACCGCACCTGAAGAACGCAAGGCTGTGCCCCATTCCTTCGGCGTGGGGCCATCGCGCAGGTAATCCGGTCAACCAGCCGGCAGACCGCGAATTCATCGAAACGAATGTCAAGGCCTTGCTTGCCGAATAATCGGATTGACCACCATGCATAAACCAGAACAATTCCGGATTCCAGCGCGGGAGCTGTTGCCCTTGTCGGCCAAAAGCAATCTACCGGGGATATTGCATGCCGCCGGCCACCTGGGCGCCATTGCAGTGGTCGGCACCGCGCTGCTGCATTTCATCGGAACGTGGTGGATGCTGCCGCTGACGTTTCTGCAAGGGTACCTGATTGCCTTCCTGTTCACGGCGGAACACGAAATGGCACACCACACCGCATTCAGGACCCGGGCATTCAGCCATGCCATGGGGCATTTATCCGGTTTTGCAATCATGCTGCCTTACGAGTATTACCGGGTATTCCATTGGGATCACCACCGACACACCAACGACCCGGCGAACGACCCTGAACTAGCCCGCCCGCTTCCGACGACGCTGCCGCGCCTGGCCTGGTTTCTGACGGGTGTGCCTACCTGGATCGACCGGGTCCGCATGCTGGTTACCCACGGTATCCATGGCCGGGTGACCAAACGCTGGGTGCCCGAAAACAAGCGCGGCCTGATTGCAAGAGAAGCCCGTTTTTATCTGCTCGCATATGCAGCCGTTGCGGGATTATCCGTTGCCACCCACTCATCGGCCGTCATCTGGTGTTGGGTCGTTCCCGTCATGGCAGGCCAATGGTTTCTCCGGCCGTACCTGCTGTCCGAGCATACCGGCTGTGCGAACACTGCCAACATGCTGGAGAACACGCGCACCACCTATACCAACGCGTTCGTCAGGTTCTTTGCATGGAACATGCCTTATCACGTCGAACACCATGCTTATCCGGCCGTGCCGTTCCATGCCTTGCCCCGGCTGAACAAGATCCTGGCGGCACACATCGTCCATACCGAGGCCGGTTATCCGGCGTCCACCGCGGCGGTGGTTTCACACGTTTCCGCGAACATCAAGAAAGCACGAACCGCCGCTGCAGCGGCCGCGCGGTGAGGATATTCAATGGCCACCATCAACTTTCTCACCACGATTGAAATAGATTCCGGCGCCATCGCCCTGCTGCCGCGCGCCCTGGCCGACCTTGGCATTCGCCGCCCCCTGTTCGTGACGGATATGGGCATCGTGAAAGCGGGCCTTCTAGAACGCGTTGCGGATTATCTGGAATCGCCCGGCGATATCGCCGTCTTTCAGGACACGCCTCCCAACCCCACGGAAGCAGCGGTAGAAAAGGCCACTGCCGTCTACCGCGCCAACCGTTGCGACGGCCTGGTCGCCCTGGGCGGCGGCTCTCCGCTCGACCTGGCCAAGGGCATAGCCGTGCTTGCGACCCATCCGGGACCCCTGTCCCGTTATGCCGGCATGGAGGCCATGCCGTTGATCGGGCCGGAGGCGGTGCCCATGATCGCGATCCCGACCACATCGGGCACCGGCAGCGAGGTCGGGCGCGGCGCCTTGATCTGCCTGCACGACGGGCGCAAGCGCGTGATCGTCAGCCCGCACCTGCTGCCGAAGCGCGCGCTCTGCGACCCCGACCTCACCCTGGGCCTGCCGGCACCGCTGACGGCCGGTACCGGCATGGACGCGTTCACCCACTGCGTCGAAACTTTCTTGTCGCCGCGCATCAATCCACCCGCCGAAGCCATCGCCCTCGACGGTGCCGCCAGGGCCTGGCGCTGGATCGAACGAGCCGTGTCGCATCCCCAGGACCGGCAGGCCCGTTGGGAAATGATGATGGCCGGCATCCAGGGCGGCCTGGCCTTCCAGAAAGGCCTCGGTGCGGTGCATGCGCTGGCGCATCCGTTGGGTGCGCTGACCGACCCCATGCTGCACCACGGCACGGTCAACGCGGTGTTGTTGCCCGTCGTCCTTCGGTTCAACGACGGCCATGTCGGCGACAAGTACGCCCGGCTGCGCCAGGCCCTGGGCCTGGCCGCGGGCACGGACCTGGCCGATGTCGTGGCAGTCTTGAACTACCGCATCGGCATGCCGGCGACGCTGCGGCAGATGGGCGTCACCGAAGCCGTGGTCGAAGACATCCTGGATGGCGCGATGTCCGACCATTCGACGCCGACCAATCCGCGACCCGCGTCCCGCGAAGACTTCCGCGCCCTGTTTTTCGAAGCGCTCGGCTGACTGACCATAATTGCGCATGCTGCCCGACAACGATTCCCTCGCCCTCTTCGTCAAGGCCGCCGAACTGCGCAGCATCACCCGCGCCGCCGAGTCGCAGCACATGGGTTTGGCAGCGGCCAGCCGGCGTATATCGCTGCTCGAACACCGCATGAAGTCGCAGTTGTTCGAACGCTCGCCCAAGGGTGTCGAACTCACTCCCGCAGGCACCACGCTGCTGCAGCACGCGCGCGCCATGCTGCTGCACATCAACCAGATGCAGACCGACATGGCCGACCACGGCGCGGGGCGGCGCGGCCAGTTGCGCATCCTCGCCAGCACCTCGGCCATGACGCAGTTCGTGCCGGACGACCTGGCCCGTTTCAGCGCGGCTCATCCCGATGTGCGGCTGATCGTCGACGAACGCTGGAGCGCGCAGATCGTGGCGATGCTGCTGGCCGGCGAGGCCGACATCGGCATCGTGATGGAAGGCGCGGCGACCGAGGGCCTGGAATGTTTCGATTACCGCAGCGACCGGCTGGCGGTGGTTGTGCCGCCGGGCCACCCGCTGGCCGACGGCGAGACCGCCCGTTTTTCCGATGTCCTCGACTACGACCTGGTGGCACTCGAATCGAGCTCGACCATGATGAATCTGCTGGCCGAACACGCGGTCAACGCCGGCAAGGGGCTGAAGCTGCGGGTTCAGGTGCGGGGTTTTGAGGTGGTTTGCAAATTCGTCCAGGCCGGGCTGGGCATCGGCATCCTGCCCTACCAGGCGGCGAGCGCCATGAGCCAGAGCATGGGCCTGCAGGTGCGCGCGCTGGCCGAGCCCTGGGCCGACCGCCGCATGCTGGCCTGCATCAAGAAGGACCGGCCGCGCCCGGTGTCGCTGACCCTGCTGCTGGGCCTGCTGACAGCGCCCCATCCGGGCTGAAAACCCGGCGACACCTGCGGGCGTTGCCGCCGGGGGTATCCCCGGACCTCGAATTTCGGCAAGCCCCACTTGACCTAATCCCGATGGCCTTGACGAGGCCGGCTGCCCAGAATCAGGGGCATGCTGAACCCCACTGAAATCGAACACCTGCGAGGCTGGCAGGGCCGCAGCGAAACCGCGACGGACCATATATCCGCCGGCCCGGTGGTGGCCATGAATGCCACCATGGACATCGAGGCCGACACGCCCGCAGCGGGCACCGTGCTGCCCGAACTTTGGCACTGGCTCTATTTTCTGCCGCACCAGAGACAGTCGGACATCGGGCCCGACGGCCACGGCAAACGTGGTGGTTTCCTGCCGCCCGTGCCCTTGCCTCGCCGCATGTGGGCAGGGGGCCGGCTGCGGTGGGCGGCGGGCAACCCGGTCACCGTCGGCCAGAAGGTCGAAAGGCGCTCCCACATCGTGTCGGTCGAACACAAGGCAGGCCGCAGCGGCGAACTGGTGTTCGTCACCGTGCGCCACGAACTGCACAACCAGAACGGCCTGGCGGTATCGGAAGAACACGACATCGTCTACCGCGCCGCCGCCGGACCCGGCGAAACCGCGCCGCCGCCGGCAAGCGCCGAGACCGGCGCGGCCTGGCAGCGCGACCTGCAGGCCGACCCGGTGCTGCTGTTCCGTTATTCCGCACTGACCTTCAACGGCCACCGCATCCACTACGACCGCAGCTACGTGACCGGCGTCGAAGGCTATCCCGGCCTGATCGTCCACGGCCCGCTGATCGCCACCCTGCTGGTCGATCTGGTGCATCGCCACCTGCCCGGCCGGCAGCTGGCGGCCTTCGAGTTCCGTGCAGTGCGGCCGACGTTCGACATCCACCCTTTCCGCCTCAACGGCCAACCGTCGGAAGACGGCAAGAGCATTCGCCTCTGGGGCCAGGACCACCAAGGTTTCCTGACCATGCAAGCCACCGCCACCCTCGCCTGAAAAAAGAACATGAGCCAGACATCCATCGATCCCTATGTCGACATCCGCGATGCGGTGCGTGACCTGTGTTCCCGGTTCCCGGACGAATACCACCGCAAGGTCGACGAGAAACGCGGCTACCCGGAAGAGTTCGTCGACGCCCTGACCAGGGCCGGCTGGATGGCCACGCTGATCCCCGAGCAATACGGCGGTTCTGGCCTGGGCCTGGCCGAGGCTTCCGTGGTGATGGAAGAGATCAACCGCAGCGGCGGCAACTCGGGCGCCTGCCACGGCCAGATGTACAACATGAACACCCTGCTGCGCCACGGCTCGCAACAGCAGAAGGATTTCTACCTCCCGCGCATAGCCAGCGGCGAATGGCGGCTGCAGGCGATGGGCGTGACCGAACCGACCACCGGCACCGACACCACCAGGATCAAGACGACCGCGGTGAAGAAGGGCGACAAATACGTCATCAACGGCCAGAAGGTCTGGATCAGCCGGGTGCAGCACAGCGACTGGATGATCCTGCTGGCGCGCACCACACCGCTGGCCGAAGTGAAGAAGAAGTCCGAAGGCATGTCGATTTTCATGGTCGACCTGCGCGAGGCCGAAAAGACCGGGCTCACGGTGCGGCCCATCCCCAACATGGTCAACCACGAAACCAATGAGCTGTTTTTCGAGAACCTGGAAATCCCGGCCGGAAACCTCATCGGCGAGGAAGGCATGGGTTTCAGGTACATCCTCGACGGGCTGAACGCCGAGCGCACCCTCATCGCGGCGGAGTGCATCGGCGACGGCTACTGGTTCATCGACCGGGTCAGCAAATACGTGAAGGAGCGGGTGGTCTTCGGCCGGCCCATCGGCCAGAACCAGGGTGTCCAATTCCCCATCGCCGAGGCCTATGTCGAGGTCGAGGCCGCCAACCTGATGCGCTGGGAAGCCTGCCGCCTGTTCGATGCCCACCAGCCCTGCGGTGCGCAGGCCAACATGGCCAAGTACCTGGCCGCCAAGTCGAGCTGGGAGGCGGCCAACGCCTGCATCCAGTTCCACGGCGGTTTCGGTTTCGCCAACGAATACGACGTAGAGCGCAAGTTCCGCGAGACCCGGCTCTACCAGGTGGCTCCCATCTCCACCAACATGATCCTGAGCTATGTCGCCGAGCATGTGCTGGGTCTGCCGCGGTCTTACTGAAAGAGGCACGCCATGTCATTGCCACTCGAAGGCATCACCGTCGTCTCCCTGGAACACGCCATCGCCGCGCCCTTCTGCACCCGCCAGCTGGCCGACATGGGCGCACGGGTCATCAAGGTCGAAAGGCCGGGCGTGGGCGACTTCGCCCGCGCGTACGACCAGCGGGTGAACGGCGAGGCATCGCATTTCGTCTGGACCAACCGCAGCAAGGAAAGCCTGACGCTGGACCTGAAGAACCCGGACGCGCTGGCCGCCCTGCGGCAGCTCATCGCCAAGGCCGACGTGCTGGTGCAGAACCTCGCGCCGGGTGCCGCCGCCCGCATGGGCCTGGGTTACGACACCCTGAAGAACGACCATCCGCGGCTGATCGTCTGCGACATCTCCGGCTACGGCGCCGACGGCCCCTATCGCGACAGGAAGGCATACGACCTGCTGATCCAGAGCGAGGCGGGTTTTCTGTCGGTCACCGGCACGGCCGAGCAGCCCAGCAAGTCGGGCAATTCCATCGCCGACATCGCGGCGGGCATGTACGCCTATACCAACATCCTGGCGGCGCTGCTGCGGCGGGCCAATACCGGCGAGGGTGCACACATCGACGTGTCGATGCTGGAGTCGCTGGCCGAGTGGATGGGTTTCCCGATGTACTACGCCTACGAAGGCGCCGCCCCTCCGCCCCGCGCCGGGGCTTCGCATGCCAGCATCTACCCGTACGGCCCGTTCCCGGCGGGCGACGGCGGCACGGTGATGCTGGGACTGCAGAACGAACGCGAGTGGAAACTCTTCTGCGACCTGGCCCTGCAGGACCCGGCGCTGGCGACCGATCCGCGTTTCGACACCAACTCGAAACGCAATGCCAACCGGGAGGTGCTGAAGGCGATCATCGTCGCCGCCTTTTCGACGCTGGACACCACGCAGGTACTGGAGCGTCTGGACCGCGCCGGCATCGCCAACGCCACCATGAACGACATGGCCGGCCTGTGGGCCCATCCGCAACTGAAGGCCCGCCAGCGCTGGCGCACGGTGGGCAGCCCGGCGGGCGACATTCCGGCGCTGCTGCCACCCGGCCGCAGCGATCGCTGGGAGGCGCGCATGGACGCGGTGCCACGCATCGGCCAACACACCGAAGCCTTGCTGCGCGAGGCCGGGCTGGACGACGCCGCCATCGCCGCGCTGACCGGAGCGACCGCATGAGCCTGCTGCCGACGAATGCCCGCAGCCTGCTCTTCGTGCCGGCCGACCGGCCCGAACGCCATGCCAAGGCGCTGGTCAGTGGTGCCGACGTGGTGATCATCGACCTGGAAGACGCCGTGGCGCCGGATGCCAAAGCCGAGGCACGGCAGACCCTGGCGCAAAGCCTGGCCGGCCTGTCCGCGGCCGACCGGTTGCGTGTGATGGTGCGCATCAATGCCCGGGACACCACCTGGTTCGGCGACGACCTGGCTTTCATCGCCGGTCTGCCCGAAGCGTCGCTCGGCGGTCTGATGGTGCCGAAGGTGGAAGACGCCGCGCTGCTCGCCACCATCGCCGCCGCCTGCCCCGGCCTGCCGCTGCTGCCGCAGATCGAAAGCGGCGCGGGGCTGGACGCGCTCGACAGCATCGCCCCGGGCGCTGGCGTGGTGCGGCTCTGCCTGGGCCATCTCGACCTGCAGAACGACCTGGGCATCAGCTGCGGTCCTGATGAATCCGAGATCGCCCCTGCCCGCTGGGACATGGTGCGCACCAGCCGCCGCCACGGCCTGCCGCCGCCGGTCGACAGCGTGACCACCGACACCCGCGACCTGTCCGCCACCGACCGCGACGCGGCCCGTGCGCTACGCCAGGGTTTTGGCGGAAAACTGTGCATCCATCCGGCTCAGGTAGCGCGGGTGCATGCCGCTTTCACACCCACCGCCGACCGCCAGGACTGGGCACGGCGTGTGTTGGCGGCAGTGGATACCAGCCGTGGCGGCGTCTGCACGGTGGACGGCCGCATGGTCGATACACCGGTCATCGTCACCGCACAACGGGTGCTTGCGCGAAGCCGGCAAACCGCCTGAGAGCGGTCAAATATCAGCCTGTATCTGAAGACCTACAAAGGAGACACCGACATGCATCTTTCCAGGACACTCAAGCCACGCCGCCTTGCCCTGCTGGCCACCGCCGCCGTGCTCGGCCTGGGCCTGCAGACTGCCGCCCGGGCGCAGAACGGCTGGCCCGAAAAACCCATCACGCTGGTGGTGCCCTACTCCGCCGGCGGCCCCACCGACGTGGTGGCGCGGGTGCTGGCCGTGCCCATGGGCAAGTCGCTGGGCCAGACGGTGGTGGTCGAGAACACGGTGGGGGCCGGTGGCACGCTGGCCGGCGCGCGGGTGGCGCGTTCCAAGCCCGACGGCTACACGGTGCTGTTCCAGCACATGGGCATGTCCACCGCGCCTTCGCTCTATAAAAAACTCAGCTTCGACCCCCTGAAGGATTTCGAATACATCGGCCAGGTGATGGACGTGCCGATGACCCTGCTGTCGCGCAAGGATTTGCCGGTCAACAACTTCCAGGAACTGCTGGCGTACATGAAGACCAACGGCGACAAGGTGTCGATGGCGCATGCCGGCATCGGCGCCGTGTCGCAGTTGTGCGCCCTGCTGTTCACCAGCCAGACCGGCACCACACCCACCCAGATTCCGTACAAGGGCGCCGGCCCGGCGCTGAACGACCTGATGGGCGGCCAAGTCGACGTGCTGTGCGACCAGACCACATCGACCGGCCCGGTCATCAAGGACGGCACCCGTGTCAAGGTTTTCGGCGTGACCACACCGCAGCGCCTCAAGAGTTTCCCTAACCTTGCGACGCTGGACGAGCAGGGCCTGAAGGGTTTCGACGTGAAGGTCTGGCATGGCATGTACGTGGCCAAGGGCACACCGAAGGAAGCCACCAGTCGCATCAACACCGCCCTGCGCGCCGCACTGCAGGACGAGACGGTGAAAGTTCGGCTGGCCGAACTCAGCAGCGAGATCGTGTCGCCCGACAAGGTCACGCCAGAGAGCCTGCGCAACCTGCTGGCGTCCGAGATGGACAAGTGGGGCAAGGTCATCAAGGCCTCGGGCGTGCAGGCCGAATAAGAAAAAACCCCGCTGCGCGCTGCGCTGCGCCGGCGTGTCGGGGCTAGACCCATTTCGTATGGGCCATGCGCTGCACCACCAGGTCGTGCAGCGTCTGCGCCGCGACCGACAGGCTGCCTTCCTTCCGCCGCACCAGGTACACCGGCCGGGTGTACCTGGGCAGGTTCAAGGCCCGGGTCACCAGCGTCGGCCGCTGAAACTGGTACAGCGTGAGGGTGGGCACGATGCTGACACCCAGCCCGGCGTCCACCAGCCCGGTCACGGTCGCCAGCTGCTCCACTTCCAGCACCGTGTTCATCACCAGCGGATGCAGCGCTGCTTCCAGCGCCTGCCGCACGCTGGTGTTGCGCGCCATGTGCACGAACGGATAGGCCGAAATACGTTTCAACGACGGCAGCGGCCCGATCGCCAGCGGATGGTCGGTTCGGCACACCAGATGGAAACGGTCCGCGTGCAGCGCATGCAGGTGAAGCCCCGCTGATTCGGCAGCCGGCATGGCGACCGAAGCCAGCGCGAAATCGGCCTGGCCGCCGCGCACCAGGCCCATGCAGGCGTCCGACAGCCGATCCGAAAGCACCAGTTCGACGCCCGGCCAATGCGTGTGGAATTCCGCCAGGATGGCCGGCAACCATCCCGCCGACAGCGACGGCAGTGCCGCAACATGCACCCGGCCGCGCCGCCGTTCGACCTGGTCGTCGAGGCTCTTGAGGGCATCGCCCACATCGGCCAGCAGCCGCCGTGCGGAGGGCTCGAACAGCCGGCCCTCCGGGGTCAGCTGCACGCTGCGGGTGTTGCGGTCGAACAGCCGGGCACCCAGCGAGGATTCCAGCGCGCGGATGAGCGCGCTGAAGGCCGGCTGCGACAGGTAACAGGCCTCTGCCGCGCGGGTGAAATGCCGCGCATCCGCCAGTGCCAGAAAGGCGCGCAGCTGCCGCGTGGAGAGGTCGGGCTGGACATTTCCCATTGATCTGCCTGTTGGATGAATCGATCCGGATTTTCAATTTTACGGATTGTCCAGGCTTGCCTAAAGTGCGGCCAAACGACGAGACAAGGAGGGTGAGATGACAAGTTCAGGACTTCCGCTGCTGATCGGCTGCGCGGCCGGTTTTTCAGGCGACCGCACCGACGCCGCCGGCCCGGTGGTCGACACGCTGATCGAAAGGCTGGCAGGCGGACCGGAAGGCCGGCGCGCCTTCCTGATCTTCGAGACGCTGGCCGAGCGCACCTTGGCGCTGGCGCAGTTGCGCCGCCGGGCCGACCCCGAGGCCGGCTACGAACCCCTGCTCGACGCCATGCTGCGGCCGGTGCTGAAACGCTGCCTGGCGCACGGCATCCGCATCGTCGGCAACTTCGGCGCGGCCAACCCCGAGGCAGCGGCCCGCCAGGTCTTGCGGATGGCGGCGGAACTGGGTGCCGCGGCACCCAGGGTCGCCGTGGTGTGGGGCGACGACTTGCGCGGCACCTCCGCGATGGACCTGCTGCGCGCCGAACTCGGCGTGCGGCTGGCCAGCGGCGAGGTGGTCAGCGCCAATGCCTACATCGGTGCCGAACCCATTGCCGCCGCGCTGGACGCGGGCGCGCAGATCGTCGTCTGCGGCCGGGTGGCCGACCCGTCGTTGGCGGTCGGCCCGGCCGTTTCGCACTTCGGGTGGGCGGCGGACGACTGGCAGAAACTCGGCCGCGCCACCATGGCCGGCCACCTGCTCGAATGCGGCAGCCAGGTGTGCGGCGGCTACTTCGCCGACCCCGGCTACAAGGATGTTCCAGGCCTGGCGGAAGTGGGTTTCCCCATTGTCGAGATCCATGTCGATGGCAGCTGCACCATCGGCAAGTCGGCCGGCACCGGCGGTTATGTCACCGAGGCCACGGTGAAGGAACAACTGCTGTACGAGGTCCACGATCCTTCCGCCTACCTGACGCCCGACGTGGTCGCCGACATCACCAACGCCACCGTCGGCCAGGCCGGCATCGACCAGGTGACGCTGCAGGGCGTGACCGGCCATCCGCGTACCGCCAGCTATAAGGTCAACGTCTGCCACGAAGGCGGCTGGCTGGCCGAAGGCGAAATCTCCTATGCCGGCCCCCGCGCCGAGGCCCGCGCCCGGCTGGCGGCCGACGTGCTGCGCCAGCGCCTGCCCGGGCTTAAATTGCGGGTGGACCTGATCGGTGCGACCAGCATCCTCGGCGACGACGACGGCCGCCTGCTGGCCGCCAGCGCCGACCTCGGCCGGCGCGACATCCGCCTGCGGGTGGCCGCCACCCATGCCGACCGGGCGCAGGCCGAGCGCCTGGGCCGCGAGGTCACCGCGCTCTACACCTGCGGCCCGGCTGGCGGCGGCGGCGTGCGCACCAGCCTCACCGCGAGGCTCAACACTGTGTCGTGCCTGCTGCCGCGCGATGCGGTGCCCACCGGTTTTCGTTTCATCACCGAGGAAACCGCATGACCGAAACAGCCGACATGCTCACCGTTCCGCTGTACCGGCTGGCCCATGGCCGTACCGGAGACAAGGGCGACCGATCCAATATCAGCGTGATTGCCTGGCACGCCGAGCTCTGGCCGCTGCTGGTAGAACAGGTCACCACCTATGCGGTGGCGGCGCACTTCGGCCATCGGCGGCCGACCGATGTGCAGCGTTTCGTGTTGCCCAGGCTGCAGGCAATGAACATCGTGCTGGACGGTGTGCTGGACGGCGGCGTGAACGACGCACTCAACCTCGATACCCACGGCAAGGCACTGTCCTTCCTGCTGCTCGAACTGCCGATCCAGGTGCCCGCCGCACTGGCGCACCGACTGGTGGGAACCGACTGACGCACCCTTTTTTCGACAACGACAACGGAGACAAAAACATGAGATTCAACCTGCATTCACTTCCCCGACGCACCGCCCTGGCGGCCATCGCGGCCCTGGTCGCCGCACCGGCATTCGCACAGGGTTTTCCGGACAGGGCCATCACCTTCGTCGTGCCCTTCGCCGCCGGCACCGCCACCGACCAGATCGCCCGCGCGCTGGCCAACGGCGTGACCACCGAAACCAAACAGCCGGTGGTCATCGACAACCGCGCCGGCGCCAGCGGTTTCATCGCCTCGCAGCAGGTCGCAAAGGCACCGGCCGACGGGTACACCGTGCTGATCACCACCAACACCACCCACGCGGCCAACGAACACCTGTTCAAGAAACTGCCCTACGACCCGGTGAAGGACTTCGCACCGATCGCCGCGCTCGGCAAGGGCGGGCAGATCATGGTGGTGAACCTGGCATTCCCGGCCAGGTCGGTGGGTGAGTTCATCGCGCTCGCCAAAAAAGAGCCGGGCAGATATTCCTTCGGCAGCGGCAGTTCGTCGTCGCGGATGGCCGGCGAACTGCTGCAGCAGATGACCGACACCAAACTGCTGCACGTGCCCTACAAGAGCAACACCCTGGCGGTCACCGACCTGCTGGGCGGCCAGATCAGCATGATGATCACCGACACCGCGACCGGGCTGCCCCAGGTGCGTGCCGGCAAGCTGCGGGCGCTGGGCATGTCGAGCGCCAAGCGATCGCCGCTGGCACCCGACGTGCCGACCATCGCCGAAGCCGGTGTGCCGGGTTATGAAATGGGCTACTGGTTCGCCGCCTACGCGCCGGCCAAAACGCCCCCGGCGGTGGTGAAGAAACTCAACGAGATGCTGGTGAGGGCCGCGCACGGCGAAGCCGCACGCACCGCGTTCTACGAACCGACCGGCACCGAGGTGTACACCACCACATCCGAAGAACTGGCGAAGTTCCAGGCGGCCGAATCGCAAAAATGGGGCCGCATCGTAAAGGCAGCCGGCATCGAGGCCGAGTAGCCGGTGGCTATCACCGGGGATGCATGGGGCTACGGCGAACCCGGTGGCACCGCGGGCTGCCGCTGGATAGCATGGCGACCCTCATAAGCTGATAACCAGAAAGCATCCCATGTCCCTGTCGATGTACGACGCTTCTTCCAAAGTTTTCCAGCACAGCCTGGGCCGGCTGGCCTTCGTGCTGGACAGGGCCCTTGCCGATGCCGTCGCCCGAAAGATCGAGCCGACCGTGCTGGTGCAGTCCCGCCTCGCGCCCGACATGCTGCCGCTGGCCAAGCAGGTGCAGATCGCCTGCGACACCGCCAAGCTGGCGGTGGCCCGCCTGAGCGGCCAGACCGCCCCGCCCTTCGAGGACAACGAGACCACGTTCGAGCAGCTGGCCGAACGCATCGCCAGGACGCTGGCATTCATCAAGACCGTGCCGCCCGGCGCCTTCGAAGGCAGCGAGGAGCGGGCGGTGACCGTGGGATCGGGCGAGCGTGAGCGCCGGTTCAACGGCCAGGACTACCTGCTGCACTTCGCCCTGCCCAACCTGTTCTTCCATATCACCACCGCGTACGCGATCCTGCGTCACAACGGCGCGCCTGTCGGCAAGAACGACTACCTGGGCCAGGTGTAGACGCTGGCCCCCCCTGCCGCGGCCTGGTCAGCCTTTCGGCTCGGGGATCGGCTCGATACGCCCCATCAGGAACACGAACGAGAAGATCCCCACCAACAAGATCACACCGGCCAGCAGGAAGGCGTTGCCGAACGAGCCGGTGGCACCGACGATGAAACCGGTGGCGATGGGAGCGGCCGCGCCCATCAGGTTGTTGCCGAAGTTCATGAGGCCGCCGACGGTCCCCACGCCGCCGCGCGGAGCGATCAGCGAAGGCAGCGACCAGCCCACCGGTGCCGCCGCGGCCAGGCCGCCCAGGGCGATGGAGATCCAGGTGATGGCCCAGACCGGGTCGGTGGTCTGCGTGGCGCCGAAAACCGCCAGGCCCAGCACCATGCCGCACACCAGCACCGTCTTGCGGACCTTCGATTCCTCGTGACCCTTGCCGATCAGGTGGTCGATCAGCCAGCCGCCGACCACCAGGTCGGAGATGGTGGCGACCATCCAGGGGATGGCGGCGAAACCGGCCGACTTGATGATGCTCATGTGCATGGTCTGCACCAGGTAACCCGGCAGCCAGGTCAGGAACAGGTAGAACGAATAACCGTAGGCCGCGAAACCGATGGTCAGGCCCCAGACCTTGCGCTGCTGCAACAGGTAACCCAGCATGCCGCTGGCACTGACCGGCGGTACGCCTTCGGGGGCCGCGCCGCCTTCGACGATGTAGCGGCGTTCGATGGGCGACAGCTTCGTGTCGGCGCTCGGGTCGCGGTAGATGAACAGGAAGGCAAAGAAGTAGGCGAAGCTCATCGCCGCCGTCAGCGCGAAACCCCAGCGCCAGCCCATGCCGACGACCACGAAAGCCACCATCGGTACGCCGATCACGTTCGAGAACTTGGCCGCCGCATCGAACAGCGCGGTTGCGAAGGAACGTTCACCGCGCGGGAACCAGTAGCCGGTTGCCTTCGAACTGACCATGAAACCCGGAGCCTCGGCCACGCCGAGCAACATGCGCGCCGCGAAGATGCCGCCCCAGCCGCCGGCGAAAGCGGTGATGGTCGAAGCCACGCCCCATGCAAAGGCGCCCCAGCGGCCGATGCGGGTGGGGCCGAAACGATCGAGCAGCATGCCGGCCGGCACCTGCAGCAAGGCGTACGACCAGAAGAAGGCCGACAGGAAGATGCCGACCTGTTCGGGCGACAGGTTCAGATCGTGGCTGATCTGCGGGGCCGCCACCGACAGGCTGAGCCGGTCGAGATAATTGACCAATACGCCGATGCCCAGCAGGCCGCCGATGCGCCAGCGGCGGTTGGGTACTTTCTGGCCGTCGAGAAATGCCATGACTATCTTTCGAAGAAGCGGTACTTGAACTTGATGATGGGAGGCGGGGCGGCGGCGAGCGGGTCTCAGTCGCCCTGCCCAGCCGACCAGGCCGACACGCGCTGCACCAGCTGGTCGATGGAATCGGTTGCCGGGACCGGCAGCACGCCGTCTTCGCCCGTCGGGTCCTGCAGCGTGGCGAACTGGTTGTCGACCAGGCTGCTGGAAAAGAAATGGCTTGCCTTGCGCGCCTCGACGCGGTCCAGCGCCTCTTGCGGGCTGATTTCCATGAAGACGAAACGCAGGCCGGGCACGGCGGCACGCAAGGTGTCGCGGTAGGCCTTCTTGAGGGCCGAGCAGGTCAGCACCGCGCCGTCCTCGTGCCCCGCCATCGCCTCGCCCAGGGCGATCAGCCATCCGGCGCGGTCGGCATCTGTCAGCGCGATGCCGGAATGCATCTTCTCGATGTTCGCCGGGGGGTGAAAATCATCGCCTTCGATCAGGGGCAACCCCAGACTGGCAGCCAGCCGGGTGCCCAGGCTGGACTTGCCGCACCCGGAAACCCCCATCACCACCCACCAGGTCGCTGCCGGACGGCGGGCATCGTTCTTTTGGTCGTTATCTGAATTGTCGAAAGTCGCTGTCATGAGGTACGGCCCGGAAAAGTCGGACGGCAGAAGGCCGGAACAAGCCGGCCCACCATCGGACAGCGCTATCCTAATCGCCTGCCTCCTGACCCCGTATACGGGTTTGCACTAGGTCGCGGCGAACCGTCACCACCTTTACAAGCAAGCATGAGTACGCCAAAAACGCGGTCCAAAGGCCGCATCACTCTTCAGCATGTCGCCGAGCAGGCCGGCGTCAGCCCCATCACCGTGTCGCGCGCACTCCGTGGCGAACGGGCGGTCGCACCCGACCTGGTGGCACGCGTGCGCGCCGCCGCAGATGCGCTGGGATACGTTCCGGACACCGCCGCACGCGCACTGGCGTCCAGCCACAGCAGCCATGTCGCAGTGCTGATTCCCCTGCTGTCCAACACCTTGTTCGTCGACCTGGTCGAGAACATCCAGCGCGCCTTGCGGCCTGCGGGTTTCCAGACGCTGATCGGCATCACCCACTACGACCTCAAGGAAGAGGAACAGTTGCTGCGCGAACAGTTGGCGCATCGCCCGGCGGGCCTGGTGGTGACCGGCTTCGAACGCAGCGACGCGACCCGCCGGCTGATCGCCGCAAGCGGACTGCCCTGCGTCCACACGATGGAGGTGAGTGATGCACCGCAGGTGTATTGCGTGGGTTTTTCGCAGCAGGACGCCGGTCAGGCCATGACGCGGCATCTGCTGGCGGGCGGTGCGCGCCGCATCGCCTTTGCCGGCGCGCAACTGGATTCGCGAGTCATCCAGCGGGCCAACGGTTATCGGCATGCACTGCAGCTCGCGGGCTGTTACCGGCCCGAGCTTGAGTTCCTTAGACCGGAACCTTCTTCGATTGCGCTGGGCGCGCGCATGTTCGAAGACTTCATGGCCCTGCCCTCGCCGCCCGACGCCATCTTCTTCTGCAACGACGACCTGGCACAGGGCGCGCTGCTGGCCGCGTTGCGACTGGGCATATCGGTTCCGGGCACGGTGGCCGTCGCGGGTTTCAACGACCTGGCGGGCAGCGACCAGATGGTCCCGCCGCTGACCAGCCTGCGCACCCCGCGCGGCGAGATCGGCACCCGCGCCGCCACCATGCTGTTGCAGCTGATGCAGCGCCGCGCGGTGCCGCAGAGCTGTGTCGAACTCCCTTACGAACTGGTGGCGCGTGGCAGCACCGTGACGGCGAATAAGATCGCCGCCCCTGAATAATCGAAACCGCTGGCGCACATGACCGAATCCCACCATCAGGACATCACTTTCGATCGCGATGCCCTGGCCGCCTTGCTGGCAGGAAAACCGCCGGCCCTGAGCTTCGAACGCTGCGATTTTGAAGGCGCCGACCTGTCCGGCCTCGACCTGCGTGGCTGCGTCTTCACCGCATGCAACTTTGCGGAGACCGGGTTCAAGGGCGCAAAACTGAGCAGTTCGCGCTGGAAGGACTGCCGCGCCCGGCAAGCCGACTTCCAGGCGACCGACCTGACCGATGCACGGTTCTGGCAATGCGACCTGAACAATACCTTCTGGGGTGCGGCCCGCCTGTCGTCGGCGCTGTTTTCCGAAGTCAAACTCACCGGCGCCAATTTCCGGGAATGCCAGGGATTGGGCCTGAGTTTCAGGGAATCATTGTTGGTGGGCGCCGATCTGCGCGGCCTTTCATTCCGCAAACAGAAACTCGAACAGCTCGACATGAGTGATGCCGACCTGGGCGGCTGCGATTTTCGCGATGCCGTATTCAACGGCGGCAGCCTGCGGGATGCCAACCTCAAGAACACCCGGTTCGACGGCGCCGACCTGCGTTCGGTCGACCTGGGCGGAATGCGCATCACGGCGGTGGCGCAGCTGCTGAAGGGCGCGGTCATCTCTTCCGACCAGGCCGCGGAGATGCTGCGCAGCATGGGCGTGCGGGTGCATTGAACTGACGCAAAATCCGGCTCCTCAAAAGGAGACATCGGATATGGCGGAGACGGGTTTCAAACGTATCGCAATCGTCGGCGCAGGGGCCATCGGCGGTTTCATCGGCGCACGGCTGGCGGCGGCGGGGCGGGGCCAGGATCGGCAGGTCAGTGCGCTGGCCCGCGGCGCGACCTTGCATGCCCTGCGTGAACACGGCTGGCGGCTGCAGCAGCAGGGCGAACTGATCCAGGCCCCGGTCCGACAGGCTTCTGACGATCCGGCGATACTCGGCGAACAGGACCTGATCGTCGTCGCCGTCAAGGCGCCCGCGCTGGCCGAAGCAGCCGAACGGATCCGCCCGATGATCGGCCCGGACACGGTGCTGCTGCCCGCCATGAACGGCGTCCCCTGGTGGTTCGGCCATGGCGTTCCGGCCATCGGCGACCGGCCCCTCGACAGCGTGGACCCGGGCGGCCGTATCGCCACCGCACTGCCGTTTTCGCAGGTGGTGGCATGCGTGGTGCACGCCAGCACCGCCACCGCCGAACCCGGCCTGGTCCGCCACGCGATGGGCGCCGGGCTGATCGTCGGCGAACCGCAGGGCGGCTCGAGCGAACGCGCCGGACAGATCGCGGCACTGCTGAAAGATGCCGGTTTCGACGCCAGGGCGGTGCCCGATATCCGGCATCACCTCTGGTACAAGCTCTGGGGCAACCTCACCATGAACCCGCTGACCGCCATCACCGGCGCCACCAGCGACCGCGTACTGGATGACCCGCTGGTGCGCAAGTTCTGCACCGACGCAATGCGTGAATGCCAGGCCGTCGGTGCACGCATCGGCTGCCCCATCGAACAGACACCCGAAGAACGCCACCTCATCACCCGCAAGCTGGGGGCCTTCAAGACCTCGATGCTGCAGGACGTGGAAGCCGGGCGGCCGATGGAACTCGACGGTATCGTCACGGCGGTGCACGAGATCGCCCGGCGGGCCGGTGTGCCGACACCTTCGATCGACGCCCTGCTGGGCTTGGCTCGGCTGTTCGGCCGGGCCCACGGGCTCTACCCGCAGGCGGTGGCCGAATAGTCTTTCAGTGGACGTGGCCCCAATAGATCAGTGCGTCACGGCCTTCCACGGACAACGAAACCCTGCCGCCCACCGGCAGCAGCACCTTGGTGGCGACGTGGCCGAACGGCAGGCCGGTCAGCACCGGTACGTCGGTCTGTGAACGCAACCAGTCGACCACGGTCTGCATCTTGAAACCCTTGTCGTGGGAAGTCAGGCGGTAGGCGGAGAACTGGCCCAGCACGATGGCCTTCTGTCTGCCCAGCACACCCGACAGCAGCAGTTGGGTGAGCATGCGTTCTACCCGGTACGGATGCTCGTTGACGTCTTCCAGGAAAAGGATTCCGTTTTTAACCGACGGCAGGTAGGGCGTTCCGACCAGGCCCGACACCACCGCCAGATTGCCGCCCCACAAGGTGGCCTTCTGCAGGTAGAGGTCGTCGGGTGCCACGCTGGTGGCGCTGCGCGGCGTGGCCGGCATGCGCCAGCCGGCGCCTTCGCCGTGGCCGGTCAGCAGGTCATCGAAACAGGCTTCCATGATGTCGTCAGGCGTCTCCGGCGTGCCAAAGTCCGCCCCCAGCGCCGGGCCGGCCCAGGTGGTGGCGCCGGTCTTTGCCAGCACCGCCAGCTGCAGGGCGGTGAAGTCGCTCAGTCCGATGAACTTCATGCCGCCGCCGATGGCTTTTTCGAGCATCGGATAGTCGATCGACGGCAGGATGCGGGTCAGGCCGTAGCCGCCGCGAGCGATCAGCGCGACATCCGCACCACTGGCGCAGGCCCGCTCGATGGCGGTGACGCGGGTGGCGTCGTCGCCGGCGAAACGCTGGTGGGAAGTGAGTGCGTCGGCGTCGATCTCTACCGTGTGGCCAAGCGCCTGCAGGCGTTTCACGCCACGGCGGAATGCCGGCTTGTCGCGCACCGCGCCGGAAGGCGAATAAACGTAGATGGTCTTCGGGCCATGGTCGTGCGCCGGATGCGTGCAGTGGGCGTGGTCATGATCCTGGTGATCATGCTGCGAGTGGTCCGAATGTTCCGGATGGTCAGGCGTGGAAGGCAAGCGGGATGTCGGCCCAGGTCGGGCCGCCTCGTCAAAGGGATGGACGGATTCAGGCGCGGAAGTATTCCACAGCCCCCCTCAGCGCAGGCACGTTTTCGTCCGGCAGGCTGAGGCTCCGCAATGGTTTGGGCGCACGGGCGGCGGCGCCGCTGTCTGAGGGTGCTCGCCAGCCTCCCGAAAACACCCGCGCCGCGGCTGCGTGTCCCCGGTCCGGATATGGCAGCTTGCGCAGCGTTTCATGCATCGGCGACGGCAGCAGGAGCCGGCCGGCGCACTGTTCCCCCAGCGCCGCAGCCAGGGCGTCGGCCAGGCCGGTATCAGCGCCGTCGCAGACCAGCACGATGCGGCCGCGAACCAGGCCCAGGCACCAGTCGCGCAGGGCCAGCACATGCCAGTCGAGCCGATGGAAGTCCTCGCGTTTGGGTTTGTCGCTGCGACCGAAACCGATCAGGTCGGGCACCAGAACCCGCGCGCCCTGCCCGGCCAGCCCGGCCGCGACATCGGCAAAACGCTGGCTCCAGTCGGCGGGGCCGTGCAGGCAGACGAAGACCGGTGCGTCGGCGGCCGCCGAGCCGAATCCCAGGTCCAGGTAGTGCAGCCGCAGGCCTTCCAGGGCCGGAAGGTCGCTCCGATAGGCGCCTTCCCAGGCATCACCGAAGGCGCGGCGCGGTGTGCGCAGGGCGTCTTCCCGCAGCGGTTCGGCGGCACGCGCCTGCACCGCACGGCGTTCGCGAAAGAAGCTGCTGAGCAGTTCGCCGCATTGGTCGGCGAGCACGCCGCCCTGGATGCTCGTGTGATGGTTCAGGCGTGCTTCGGCGAACAGGTCGACCACCGATCCGGCGGCGCCGGTCCGTGGATCGGCCGCTCCGTAGACCACACGAGCCAGCCGCGCATGCAGCAGTGCGCCCGCGCACATCGGGCAGGGCTCGAGCGTGACGTAGAGGGTGCAGCCGTCCAGCCGATAGTTGCCCGTGGCGGCCGCGGCGGCGCGCAGGGCGACGATTTCGGCATGGGCGGTAGGGTCGGACAGTGCGACCGGCGCATTGGCACCGGCGGAAAAAACCTGGCCGTCCCGTACCAGAACCGCACCTACCGGCACCTCACCGGCCGCCTGGGCGGCGCGGGCCTGGTCCATGGCCAGGCGCATCGCCTGTTCGTCGTTCACCTCAGGGGGCTTTCTCGGCCGAATCGAGGCGGTTGCGTGCCTCGGCTGCCGCCTGGTCGAGCGCACGCTGGACCTGCTGCACCTGTTGCGCCTCCGGGTGTACCGGCGCGGCCGTGGTGACACCCGGTGCGCCGGACGCAGCCGGCACGATGGGTACGCCCGGTGCCCTGGCTTCCAGCTGCTGGCGAGCCGACAGCGCCACCACCAGCACGACCAGCAGGATCCCGACGATGCCGAACAGTGCACGCATGCCGCCTGCTCCTTATTTCACCTTGCCTTGCGACACGTCCATGACCAGACGGGTGGCCAGGTACAGGCGCGGCACGATGGTGTTGATCTGGACATATTCGGCGTCGTTCGAATGCGCGCCGAAACCGCTCAGGCCCATGCCTTCGATCACCGCGCCGCGGGACTTCAGCGCCGCAAAGGCGGCGTCGGTGCCGCCGCCGGTCGCGACGTCCATCACCTTCATCGGGATGCCCAGTTCTTCGTAGACGGCACGGCCGTGGTTGGCCAGCTTGCGGCCGGCGTCGCTGGCTTCGAGCGGCGGGCGACGCACCTCGAACTTCACCGACACCTTCGATTCGGGCAGCAGCTTGTTCTGGACCTTTTCCTGCAGCGCCTTTTCGAGGGCTTCGAAATCGGCCACCTTGAGTGCGCGGGCATCGGCCTGGGCACTGGCCTCGCCGGGAATCACGTTGCGATTGGTGCCAGCCTTGGCGACGGTCCAGTTGAGCTTGAGGCCGCGATCGTTCTGCGACAGGTCCTTCATCTGCAGCAGTTGGTGCGACATCTCGTACAGCGCATTGACGCCGCCTTCCGGACGCGCGCCGGCATGCGATGTCTTGCCGACGACGTTCAGGTAGGCGGCACCGATGCCGCTGGTCGCCAGCCGCAGGCTGCCGTCGCTGCCGCCGCCTTCGAAGGACAGCACCGCGTCCTGCTCGGCACCGTACTTGACGATGGTGCTGCGGGCGCCCGGCGAGCTGATCTCCTCGTCGCCGTTGATCAGCACGGTGAGCGTGCCGTAGTCCTTGAAACCCATCTTCTGCAGCATCGTCACCGTGTGGATGATGGCTGCGACGCCCTGCTTGTCGTCGGCGATGCCCAGGCCGTAAGCCTTGTCGCCTTCGACGCGAAAGGGCTGGTCTTTCAGCATGCCCTTTAGGTACACGGTGTCCATGTGCGCGATCAGCATGATCTTCTTGGTACCGGTGCCCTTGAACTCGGCATGCACCACCTGGCCGACCTTTTCGGGCGTGTCGTCCATGCGGAAGACATCCGTCGGCGTGATGAGCTCGACCTTGCCGCCCAGCGCCGTGAGGCGGTCGCCGATGAGCGCCGCGATCCTGCCCAGTCCTTCGATGTCCTTGCTGCCCGATTCGATGTTCACCAGGTCGCGCATGGTGTCGAGCATCCCCTGCTGCTGAGCCCTGGCGGCTTCCTGGATGGCGGCCACGGGCGCAGCGTGCGCGACGGAAACGAAAGCGAGCGTGGCGGCAGCCGCGACGGCAACCAGAGCGGGACGGTGGAAGGTACGGCCTTGCGGCATGGAGGACTCCTGGGGCAAAAAGCGGAAGTTATCACGCCGCCACCCGCCCGAATGGTGTGCGCGCACACTTACCACATATTCCGATTCCGTTGATTATTCAAGGCCGGACGACGGGGGGCAATAATGAATTTTCAACTCTGGAAAGCCATTCACCTGCATCGATATTCCCGGTATCCGCGTGGAGCCATTGGCGTAACAGAGCCTACACATTTTTCACCGCCGAATACATTCATCTGTTTTTGAATCGTATTTTCGCCTCAATCATTTTGAAGGCCACTCCAATGAACGACCCTGCCCACGTCGCAGAGACAAGACTCCAAAGCATGGTTGGCACCCTGTTGGCCCAGGAGCTGCAATACCGGATGCTCCGGTACCACTTCACTTATCCCGCCACCATCTCAGTCGAGGCGCTGCCCGATCCATGCAAATCGCTGCTGATGGCAAATGCCATAAAAACGCTCCGTTCCGGCGAAATCAAGAAGAAGGTTTTCGTTTCCTTCTTCAACTTACTCATCATTCCGGGAGCCATATTCATGACCACACCTGCCCAAGCCGAAAAGGCCATTCAAACCGACAAGGCGAATCTCCATGTCGAGCAAAAAATCGAACTCGACATGTCGCCCGCCGACGTCTGGGCCATCGTCTCCGATTTCGGCAGATTGCAGGACTGGCACCCGGTGGTGGTCGCCACGGACATCACCCACGGAACCAACAACGTGCCAGGCGCCATTCGCCGGCTGCGATTCGTCGATGGCGGCACGCTGGACGAAAGGCTGACTGCCTACGAGCCGCAAAACCGTTTGCTTCGTTACACGATCACCGGGGGGGCGTTTCCGGTTACCGATTACCTGACCACCATCGAAATCAAGGCACTGCCGGACCGCGAGAAGGCGCTGTTCAGCTGGACCGGCACATTCAGCCGGGCAGACCGGACGGCCCGGCCGGCGGCAGGCAAGGACGATGCGGCCGCAATTGCAGCCGTCAACGGTGTGTATTCGAGCGGCCTGCAGGCTGTCAGGAGGATAGTGGAAGACAGCAACGCCATACGCCAGGTGATCGGTTTCTATGCGGACGGCGGAACCGCCGGTGATTCAGCCACCGTCGCCAGGGCGTTCCATCCGTCCGCCAGCGTGAAGTTCGTCCGTGAAAATCATCTGGTGGACGAGTCGGTCGCGAACTTCCTGTCCAACTACATTCCGGCGGGAGTCGTGCAGTCCCGTACCGTGAAAATCGACCACATCGACATCGAAGGCACGGCGGCCAGCGCCAAACTGACGATCGATTACCCCACCCATCAGTTCGTCGATTATTTCAACCTGCTGAAGATCGAGGGCAAATGGCTGGTGGTCGGCAAGATTTTCAACCGCAAGGCCAAGTCCTGAAAGTCAGGCCGGGTCAGTCGCCCGATTTCTCGCTCTTGAAGAAATCGTGCATCTGGCCCAGCACCGCCGCCGGATCTTCCTCGGCCAGATAATGACCGCATCCGGTGAGTGCGCCGCTGATGTTCTCGGCCTGGGCCTGCCACAGCTCCAGCACGTCGAAACAGCGGTGCACCACGCCGTCGGCGCCCCACATCACCCGCACCGGCATGGTCAGCTTGTTGCCGGCCTCGCGGTCGTCACGGTCGTGGTCCAGGTCGATGCCGGCCGACGCGCGATAGTCCGCGCAGATGCTGGCCGCCGTCCCGGGTATGGCGATGCACCGTTCGTAGTCGGCCATGGCGGCCGGAGCGAACGGAGCCAGGCCGGCATGGCGCCGGCCCATCACCTCACGCACGTATGCGACCGGGTCGGCCTCGATCAGGCGTTCGGGCAAAGGGGCCGGCTGGATCAGGAAGAACCAGTGCCAGTAGGCCTTGGCGAAGTCCTCATTGGTGCCGGCGTACATGTCCAGCGTGGGCGCGATATCGAGCAGCATGAGTTTTTCGACACGCTCCGGATGATCGAGCGCCAGCCGGTGCGCCACCCGTGCGCCACGGTCATGCGCGCCCAGCAGAAAACGCTCGAACCCCAGGTGCGACATCAGCTGGACCATGTCCTGCGCCATGACCCGCTTCGAATAAGCCGTGTTGTTGATGCCGGCCTCGGGCCGTGACGAATCGCCGTAACCACGCAGGTCGGCCACCACCACGGTGAAACGCATCGACAACCCTTCGGCCACCCGATGCCACATGGTGTGGTTCTGCGGATGGCCGTGCAGCAGCAGCACGGCAGGCCCGTGGCCGCCTACCAGGGCATGAATGGTCGCCCCGTCGACCGCCACATCGTGGGTGGCAAATCCTTCGAACATATTGACTCCTTGGTGATCACCGCCGTATCGGCAGTCACTTCGAGGATTGTTCATGAACAAGCGGCTCGTTTCCATGGTGTTACCGATTCCCGGGTCGCCTGTACCGCGGAAAGCGGGTTCCGCGCCGCGGGATTCGGCGAGTGCCGCTGGCTGGCCGGCGAAGGCGCAGGCAGAATGCATGCCCAGAATGGCCAAAGCCTCCAAACGCAAACCTCAAGAGCCACGCCGACGGGGTCAGCCGTCCGCTTCCAGCATTCAAACGCTGGAGCGCCGGGTGGCGGAGCTGGAAGCCCAGAACAAGGTTCTGCGCTACAGCAACGCGGCCGCCGAAAGCGCCTCGGAGCGATTCGAGACGCTTTTTGCCAGCGTGCCGCTGGCACTGATGGTGGTCGACGAGCACGACATGGTGGTCCAGGGCAATGCCATGGCGCACCGGCTCTTCCAGCCCTCCGAACGCGACCGCCCGTTGGTGTCGCTGATGCCTTTTGTTAGCGTCGGACATGTGTCCAAGGTGATGCAGGGTTTCCGCGAGGCCCTGCGCAACGGCCACAGCGAAACGTCGGAGGTGGTGTTTTCCATCGGCGACCACGCCACGCTGACCGGCGACCTGCACATCCGCCGCATCGAAACCCTCCAGGAAGACGGCGAGCCGGTGGTGCAATTCATCTGCGCGGTGGTGGACCAGGGCCCGCTGCTGGCGGAGCGGCGCGCGCTGCAGCAGAGCGCCATGGCGCTGCAGGAGCGCAACGAGCAGCTTTTCCTGGGCGAACGCCGGCTCGAGGCGGTGATCAATTCCGCGCTGGACGCCATCATCTGCGTCGACCAGAACAGCCGCATCACCGTCTTCAACCCGACCGCCGCCGCGCTGTTCCAGTGCAGCGCCGGCAACGCGCTGGGCAGCCCGCTGGAGCGTTTCCTGCCCGACGCCGCCCAGGCCCTGGCATTTGCCCAGATCTCCACCCAGGCCATGCTGGGCGAACGCACCGCCCGCACCGCTTCAGGGCGTGAACTGTCGGTGGAGATCAGCGTGTCTTTCGAGCGCCACGCGGCCGGCGAAAGCACCACCGTGTTCGCCCGAGACCTGACCGGCCGCAAGAAGGCCGAGGCGCACCGGGCGGTGCTGGAAGCGCAGTTGCGCGAGTCGCAGAAGATGCAGGCCATGGGCACGCTGGCCGGCGGCATCGCGCACGATTTCAACAACATCCTGGCGGCCATCCTCGGTAATGTCGAACTGGCCGGAGCCGACCTGCCGGAAGGCGCGCCCGCACAGGAAAGCCTCCAGGAAATCGGCAAGGCCGGCCGACGTGCACGCGACCTGGTGCGGCAGATCCTCACGTTCAGCCGCAACGAACCCACGCAGCGCGCGCCGGTGTCGCTGTCGGAGGTGGTGCACGAAACCGAACGCCTGCTGCGGGTCACGCTGCCGCCGACCGTCGAACTGCGGCTGGACCTCGCCGGCAACCTGCCCCCGGTGATGGCCGACGCCACCCAGGTCGAGCAGGCATTGCTCAACCTGTGCACCAACGCCATCCACGCCGTGGGCGACGCCCGCGGTTCGGTCACCGTGCGGCTGGACATGGCCCATCCCGACCAGCGCACCTGCGAAAGGCTGGGCCTGGCGCCCGGCGCCTACGAGGCGCTGATGGTCAGCGACAGCGGCAGCGGGATCGACAAGGCCACCCTCGAGCGCATCTTCGAACCTTTCTTCACCACCAAGGTAGTGGGCCAGGGCACCGGCCTCGGGCTGTCCGTGGTGCATGGCGTGATGCGGACTCACCAGGGCGCCACGGACGTGCGCAGCGTGCCCGGACAGGGCAGCACCTTCACCCTCTATTTCCCGGCGGCGATGGCGGCCGACGGAGCGCCCACCGGCAAGGCCGAACGCCGGATCGACCCGTCGCCGGTCGCCGAAGGCCACGGCCGACACGTCATGTACGTGGACGACGACAAGGCCCTGGTGTTCCTGGTCGAACGCCTGTTGCGGCGACGCGGTTTCCGGGTCAGCGGTTTCTCGGATCCGCGCACCGCCGAAGCCGCACTCCGGGCCGACCCCGCCGCATTCGACCTGCTGGTGACCGACTACAACATGCCCGGTTACAGCGGTCTGGACCTGGCCCGCGAGGCCCGGATGATCCGCGCCGACCTGCCGGTCGCGCTGGCTTCGGGTTACGTCACCGCCGAGATCGAGGCGGCGGCCAGGCAGGAAGGCGCACGCGCGCTGATCCACAAGCCGAACGACGTCGAAGAGTTGTGCGCCACCGTGCAACGCCTGGTGCAGGGCGAACATTCTTGACGCCGCTGTTCGTGGACGACCACCTGCTCGTGGTCGACAAGCCCGCCGGCCTGCTGGCCGTGCCCGGCCGGGGCGAGGACAAGCAGGACTGCCTGATCGCCCGCCTTCACATCGACCGACCCGAAACGCTGCTGGTGCACCGGCTGGACATGGCGACGTCCGGCCTGATGATCTTCGCGCGCGATGCCGCGACGCAGGCGGCGCTCGGCCGGCAGTTCGCCGCACGCAGGGTCTTCAAGCGTTATGTGGCGGTGGTCGACGGCCGGCTGCGGCAGGCGGAAGACACGCTGGACGACGAAGGCTGGTCGATGATCGACCTCCCGCTGGCGGCCGACTGGCCACGCCGGCCGCTGCAGAAGGTCGACGCGGCCGAAGGCAAACCCAGCAGCACGCGATGGCGGGTGCTGGCGCACGACCCGCAGGCCGGCACCACACGCGTCTGGCTGCAGCCGCTGACCGGCCGCACCCACCAGCTGCGGGTGCACCTGCTGGCCCAGGGCCATGCCATCGTCGGTGATGCGCTATACGCCGAACCCGACGTGGCTGCCCGCGCGCCGCGCCTGCTGCTGCATGCGCAGACACTGGCGCTGGCGCATCCCATCACCCGTGAACCACTGCGCTTCGATGCCGAACCGCCCTTCTGAACCAAGAGCTGGAACATGACCGAAACCACCCATCTTTTTATCCTGACCGGCGCTTCGAAAGGCATGGGCCAGGCCATGGCGCACCAGTTGCTGCAGGCGGGCCATACACTGGTCTGCATGTCCCGCGGCACCGACGCCAGCCTGGAAGAAGCAGCCCTCAGGAACAGCTTCGCCGTCGCGCAATGGCCGGTGGATCTGGCGGACGGCGCTGGCGCCGCGGCTCGCCTTTCACAGTGGCTGGGCGAACAGGACGCAGCCCGCTTCGCCAGCGTCACGCTCATCAACAACGCAGCGCTGATGCCGCCGCTGGTACCGCTGCGCGATGCGTCCGCTGCCGACATCGTGACGGCGATGCGGGTCGGACTCGAAGCGCCGATGCTGCTGACATCGGCCTTCCTGTCGGCCACACGAGACTGGCAGATGCCGCGCAAGGTGCTCAATATCTCGTCCGGACTCGGACGGCGGCCGATGGCCTCGCAATCGGCCTATTGCACGATGAAAGCCGGCATGGACATGTTCACCCGTTGTGCTGCGCTGGACGAAGCCACCTTGCCTAACGGAGCGCAACTCTGCTCGCTGGCGCCGGGCGTGATCGACACCGGAATGCAGCAGCAACTGCGTGGAGCCGATGCAGCGGCGTTCCCGGACATCGGCCGTTTTGCCGGCCTGCACGCGTCCGGCAGCCTGGCCTCACCGGCCGACGCCGCGCGCGCGGTTCTGGCCTATCTGCAGCGCCCCGACTTCGGCGCCGAACCGCTGGCCGACGTGCGGGGCTGAACTCCGGCTGCGCGGCTCAGTTGCGTGTCACCAGCACCGGGATGGTGGCGTCGCCCAGCACCCGCTGGGTGACACTGCCCAGCACCAGTTTTTCGAGCCCGCGCCGGCCGTGCGAGCCGATCACGATCAGGTCGGCCTCGATGCTGTCCGCCGTCTCGACGATGCCGCGGTGAATCGCATGGCCCTCGACCACCACGGTTTCGAGTTCGAATCCCAGCGCTTCCGCCGATGCGTGCGCCTGGTCCAGGGCCGCGCTGGCTTCGTTGTTGGCCGCCACCAGGTATTGCTCCTGGCCATAAGCCATGTCGGTGCCGACACCGGTGAAGGGATAGGGATCGATCACCGAAACCGCGGTCACCGAACCGTCGGTCAGCTTGGCCAGCCGGATCGCCCGGCGCAGGGCTGCGATGGAGGTGTCGGAACCGTCGATCGGCACGAGGATTTTCTTGAACATGGCGGAACTCCTTCTTGTGATTGATGCGAGCCCACTTTATGCGCCCTGCCCCGCCGGCGGACGTAAGCGGTTTTGACAACCCCACCGGTGATTTCCCTGCCTCTCCCCCGCTCAGTCGCCCTGGAAGCCGTGCGCCCGGCAGGTCAGGACCAGGGTGTCGCGCCAGCCGCCGCCGGCATCCAGCGGCTGGATCGGTGTCGATTCATGGATCATGCGCGGGTCGTCCAGCAGCAGCAGCGACCAGGGTTCGGATAGCGTGAAACGCAGGCCGGCCGGGCCGTCGGCCTCGAACACGCGGGTTTCGCCGCCCTTGATGCCGTGACGTGACACCAGAAAAACCGCCACCAGGTCCACACCGTCGCGATGCGCGCCTTCGGGTGTCGGGCGGCCGATGCCGTCGGTGGTGTCGATGCGGAACTGATGCGCCTCCAGGAACCACGGCTGTGCGCCGCGCAGGGCCGTCGCGGCCCGGGCCATCGCTTGCAGCAGGCCGCGCCAGGCCGGCTGGACCACCGTGGCGTCGATCATCGGCGCGAACCAGCGCTGCATGCCGCCGTGCAGCGCGTTGTATTCGACCGGCTGCCAGTGCGGGCGCGGCGGCGTCTGTTCGATGCGGGCGCCGTCCACCACAAAACACGCATGCCGGCGTCGGCGGTAGTTGCCGCCGTCCTTCAGGTACTCGTCGGGCGGCAGTTCGGACCAGTCTGCGCGTAATGCTTCGAGCCCCGCCATGTCGACGCCCGCCCATGCAGATACATCTGCCGGCCCGAGTACCGCGAAACCGCGCTCCTTCAGTTGTGAATCGAGCCGCTCCAGCGGCGTCCAGGGAGGCGAGAAAGTGTTGGACATGGCAAATATCGAAAGCGGAAAACGTTCAGGCTGGGTGCGTCCGGTAGAAGGTGTCCGGCTGCAGCATCAGCGATTGTGCAGACAACTCGGCGAGCCGGTTGACACCGAGCATGCCCAGCGCCATGTCGACCTCACGCGCCAGCAGGCCGGCCGCATGCGCCACGCCGGCCGCTCCGCCGACAGTCGCGGCATAGTTGAAGGGCCGGCCGACCAGCACGAAATCGGCGCCGAGTGCCAGCGCCTTCAGCACATCGGTGCCGCGCCGGAAACCGCTGTCCACCAGCAGCGGCATCTGCGGCCCGACGGCGGCACGCACCGCCGGCAGCACCCGCATCGGCGAGGTCGCCCCGTCCAGCTGCCGGCCGCCGTGGTTGGACAGCACGATGGCGTCCATGCCTTCGTTGCGCGCCGTCACCGCGTCGTCGGGGTGCAGCACTCCCTTGATGACCAGCTTGCCCTTCCACTGTTCGCGGATGCGCCGCATGGCCGTCCAGTCGAGATGCGCGCGACCGCTGAATTCACGCACGACATTGCGCGCCATCACGGCGATGCGTTTGTCGCTGTCGCTGTTCTCGAAATGCGGCAGACCGCTGGTCAGCACGGTACGCACGAACGTGCCCAGCGCCCAGCGTGGATGGGTGATGCCGCCCCACAGCAAGGAAAGATCGGGTTTGAGCGGACTGCTGAAACCGGCACGTTCGTAGTGTTCGGTGCTGCCGCGGACCGCCACGTCGACCGTCACCACCAGAGTGCCGAAACCTGCACGCGCCGCGCGGTCGACCAGTGCGGCGATGCGTTCGGGTGTAGGCGGCAGATAGGCCTGGAACCAGCTCCCGGGTGCGGCGCGGGCCACGTCTTCCATGCGGGTCAGCGACGATCCGCTCATCACCATCGGGATGCCGGCCCGCGCCGCGGATTCGGCCAGCACTACATCGCCGCGGTAGGCGGTGAGGGCGCTGACACCCATCGGCGCAATGCCGAACGGAGCGGCGTATTCCTGCCCCATCAGTGTGGTGGAGATGGAACGTTCGGCCACGTTGCGCAACACTCTGGGCACAAAACGGATTTCGTCGAACACCCGGCGGTTGTCGTCCAGCGTGGCGCCGGTTTCGGCCGGGCTCACCACATACGAAAAAATGGCGGGAGGCAGGAAACGGCGGGCTTCCGCCTCCAGGTCGTCGAGGCAGAACACCCGGCGCATCGACCTGGGCGCGGGACTGGGTACGGTGGGCGGGTTCAAGACAGTCTCTATTTATTCGAAGGCGCAGCAGCATACAGCGATGGGGTGAGACAAAACGTCATGTTGCAGTGCGTCATCAGCAGTGGCACCATCCAGGACAAAATGCAAGCTAACGTAAACCCTAATTCGTCTTCCGCATCCACCGCCCTGGTCAGGTCGGCGCCGTCAAGGCCGCACGTGGTGATCATCGGATGCGGTTTCGGCGGCCTCGAGGCCGCCCGGGCCCTGCGCGACGCACCTGTCGACGTCACCCTGATCGACCGCGCCAACCACCACCTGTTCCAGCCCCTGCTCTACCAGGTGGCCACCGCCGGACTGGCGGCACCTTCGATTTCGGCGCCCATCCGCAACCTGTTCCGCCACCAGCCCAACGTCACCGTGCTGCTGGCCGAAGCCACCGGGATCGATGCGGACAAACGCACCGTTTCGCTGGCCGACAACACCTCGCTGCACTACGACCAGCTGATCGTGGCGGCCGGCGCGGGCCACGGTTATTTCGGCCGCGACGAATGGGCCGCCTACGCACCCGGCCTCAAGACGCTGGACGACGCCTTCAAGATCCGCCGCCGCGTGCTGCTGGCCTATGAAGCCGCCGAGCGCGAAACCGACCCGGTTGCCCGCAAGGCGCTGCTGACCTTCGTGGTGATCGGCGCCGGCCCGACCGGTGTCGAAATGGCCGGCACGCTGACCGAGATCGCCCGGCTCACGCTGCCCGGCGAGTTCCGCAACATCGACCCCGCCTCGGCACAGGTGCTGCTGATCGAAGGCGGACCCCGGGTGCTGGCAAGCTTTCCGGAAGAGCTGTCCGAAAAAGCCCGGCTGCAACTGGTGCACCTGGGCGTCGAGGTGCGGACCGGCACCCGCGTGACCCACATCGACCGCAACGGCCTGGAAGTCACTGCGCCTGACGGGAGCACTTATCGGATTCCCAGCCGCTGCATGGTATGGGCTGCGGGCGTGGCGGCTTCGCCCCTGGCGCGGCTGTTGGGCACGGCGACCGGCGCCACGGTGGACCGTGCCGGCCGGGTGGCGGTCGAGCCCGATCTTTCGCTGCCGGGCCACCCGGAAATATCGGTAGTCGGCGACATGGCCGCGGCCCTCAGCCACAAGGATGGGGAAACCCCGAAACCGGTGCCCGGCGTTTCGCCCGGTGCCAAGCAGATGGGCCGCGCTGCCGCCGCCAACCTGCTGCGCCGACTGGAAGGCAAACCCACCCTGCCCTTCCACTACGCCGATTACGGCAACCTGGCGACCGTCGGCCGCCGCGCGGCCGTCGTCGACCTGGCGGCGCCCTGGGGGCCGCTGCGTTTTTCGGGCACCTCGGCCTGGTTGTTCTGGCTGTTCGCCCACATCTACTTTTTGATCGGCTTCCGCAACCGCATCGGCGTGTTGCTGGACTGGGCTTCGGCCTATTTCCAGTTCCAGCGGGCTGCGCGCATCGTGGTCGGCGTTCAGCATCCGGCGCCCGGCCACCAGCGGACCCCGTCCGAAAAGCCGCCAACGCAGAACGGGTGATTTCTTATCATCTGCATCGTCGATAACAACACGAGGCAGACATGAAGATTTCCCGCACCCTGCAGGCGCTCGCCTGCGCCGCGCTGATGGCCTGCGGCCTGCAGGCCCAGGCCGCGTTCCCGGAAAAACCGATCAAGGTGATCATGGGCTTCCCTGCGGGCGGGCCGCTCGACCAGCATGTGCGGCTGCTGTCCGACCGGCTGCAGGCGGTGCTGGGCCAACCGATCATCGTGGACTACAAACCCGGCGCCGGCGGTTCGGTCGGCGCAGAAACGGTCGCCCGCAGCCCGGCCGACGGCTACACCCTGATGCTGGCCAACACCGGCGTGCTGGTCATCAACGGTGCCCTTTACCAGAAACCTTCGTACGACACGCTGCGCGACTTCGTGCCCATTGCCCGCACCGCTCAACAACCGCTCGCACTGCTGGTCAACAACGCAGTGCCGGCGAAGACGCTCGGAGAATTCATCGCCTATGCCCGCAAGGAACCGGGCAAGGTCAATTACGGTTCGGCTGGCAACGGCGGCATCTCGCACCTCGTCCCGGAGATGTTCAAGAACGCCACCGGCCTGTTCATGGTGCATATCCCGTATCGCGGCAGCGCGCCGGCCTTCACCGACCTGATCGGCGGCCAGGTGCAGTTCATGGCCGAATCCATTCCGCAGGCGGCGTCCTATGCCAGGCAGGGCAAGGTGCGAGCGCTGGCCGTCACCAGCCGCGAACGCAATCCGGCCCTGCCCGAGGTTCCGACCGCACAGGAGGCCGGCCTGAAAGGCTTCGAGGTCGTGGGTTTCTACGGATTCATGGCTCCGGCCGCAACGCCGCCCGACGTCGTGGCCAAACTGAGCGACGCCTTCGGCCAGGTGATGTCGCAGCCGGACTTGAAAGCCCGGATGATTGCCCAGGGCGCAGATCCGGCCTTCATGGGCAGTGCTGATTTCGGCAAGTTCCTGGCAGCTGAGACACCGCGCTGGAAAAAGGCGGTGAAGGAATCCGGCGCCCGGCTGGACTGATCGGACTGGACGTATCCGCTCACACTGAAAAAGGCGCTCCGGCGCCTTTGCTTTTTCTGGTTTTGGTGCACCGGGCCGAACGATCACCGGCCTTGGTGCATCAAGCAGCCCGCATCCGGTGCACAGGTCTTGTATACCAGTGGCACGGTTTCTGCTCATCAGTTGCATGCCCTCAGCAGCCGACATCAGCAGCCGAATCATCGAAGCCGTCATGGCCCAGAAACTCGCCCCCGGCACCCGTCTCGGCGAGCAGCAACTGGCCATGCTGTTCGACTGCAGCCGCACCATCGTGCGCGAGGCGCTGACACGGCTGGCCACCCGCGGCATCGTCACCGTCAGCGCCCGTCGCGGCTGGTTCGTGGTCGAGCCTTCGCGTGACGAGGCCCGCGAGGCCTTCGAGGCCCGCCGGGTGATCGAGGTCGGCCTGATCCGAGAAATGCCCGCCATGGGCAAACCCGCCATCAAGCAGCTCAGGCAGCACCTGCAGCGTGAAAAAGCCGCGGTGCGCGGCACCGATGTCGGCGCCCGCAGTTTCCTGCTGGGCGACTTCCATGTGTGCCTGGCCGAATGCCTGGGCAACCACCTGCTGGCCGACACGCTGCGCGACTTCACCGCTCGCACAACGCTGATCGCCATGCTCTACCAGTCGTCCCACGACGCGGTGCAGTCCTGCGAGGACCATGTGCAGATCGTCGCCGCCCTCGAAGCCGGCGACAGTGCCGAGGCCGCCCGCCTGATGGCCGCCCACATCGGCTCGGTGAAGGACGCCCTGCGCCTGCAACCCGCCGCGCCCGAAGAGGACCCGCTGAGCGGCCTGCGCGACGCGCTGGCGCCGCTGGCCACCTCCTCGCTCAAGTCACCCAAGACCTCGTCCGCCAGGAAGGCGGACGAGGTCCCTCTTTCCGATCCCCCCTCCACCTACCTGGGAGCTTTGTTATGACTTTCGCCCGCCGTCCCCTCGTTCTTGGCCTGATCGCTGCCGCATCGGTGCTGTGTGTCACCGGCGCCCACGCACAGGCCGCGCTGGACAACGTGATGAAGTCCAGGACCCTCAAGGTCGCCATCCCGACCGACTACCCACCCTACGGTTTCGTCGGCCCCGACATGGCGCCGCAAGGGCTGGACATCGAGATGGCCCGCCTGATCGCCGCCAAGCTGGGCGTCAAGGTCGAACTGATTCCGGTCAGCAGCGCCAACCGCATTCCCTACCTGCAGACCGGCAAGGCCGACCTGGTGATCTCCACCCTGGGCAAGAACCCCGAGCGCGAAAAAGTGCTGGACTTCAGCGCTGCCTACGCGCCCTTCTTCCAGGCCGTGTTCGCGCCGAAGAGCATGAACGTCAAGACCTTCGCCGACCTGAGCGGCAAGACCGTAGCGGTGACCCGTGGCGCCATGGAAGACCAGGAACTCAACAAGATGATCCCGACCGGCGTGGACGTGCGCCGCTTCGAGGACAACAACGCGACCATCGCGGCCTACGTGGCCGGCCAGACCCAGGCCATCGCCACCAGCGCATCGGTGGCCGGCAACATGATCGCCAAGAACCCCAAGATCGGTGCCGAATACAAGCTGCTGCTGAAAGACAGTCCGTGTTTCGTCGGCATGAACAAGGGCGAGGACGCACTCAAGGCCAAGGTCAACGAAGTCATCCTGGCGGCCAAGGCCGATGGCACGCTCGACAAGATGTCCAGGAAGTGGCTCGGCCGTCCGGTCGGCGACCTGCCGCTCTGATCGTTTGAATCCACGCCCCTGCGGGGGCTGTCTGCAAACTCGACAACGACAGACCCGAGGGAGGGCGCATGCGTATTCAACTGGATTTTCCAGCGGTGCTGGCCGAATGGCCGCTGCTGCTGACCGGCGTGGCTTGGACGATCGGCCTGACGGCCGTCGCCACCCTCATCGGGCTGCTGCTGGGCGTCGCCTTCGCGTGGTCGCGTGCCAGCGGGCCGATGTGGCTGAAAGCGGTGGTCGGCACCTATGTGGAGCTGATCCGCAACACGCCCTTCATCGTGCAGCTGTTCTTCATCTTCTTCGGGCTGCCGGCCGCCGGCGTCAAGCTGACGCCCGAGACGGCGGCGGTCATCGCGATGGTGATCAACCTCAGCGCCTACGCCACCGAAATCATCCGCGCCGGCATCACCGCCACGCCCAAGGGACAGATCGAGGCCGCACAAAGCCTGGCCATGGGCCGCATGCAGATCTTCACCCGTGTGGTGCTGCCGCCAGCGCTGGCCAAGGTCTGGCCTTCGATGACCGGCCAGATCATCATCGTGATGCTGGGATCGGCCGTCTGCGGCCAGATATCGGTGCCCGAGCTGAGCTATGCCGCCAACCTGATCCAGAGCCGCAACTTCCGCTCCTTCGAATCGTCGATCGTGGCCACGCTGGTCTACCTGGTGTTGGCGATATCGCTGCGCAAATTGCTCAACTGGGCCGGTCCGCGGCTCATCTTCGGCCGCTAAGGAGACACCCCGTGATCGAATTCACCATCTGGGACATTCTTCGCAACCTGCTGCTGGCAGCGCGCTGGACCATCGCCCTGTCGCTGGTCGCCTTCATCGGCGGCGGCATCGTCGGCATGGCCTTGCTGGTGCTGCGCCTGGCACGCGGCAAATATGCACGCCGCTTCGTCATCGGCTACGTGCAGCTTTTTCAGGGCACCCCCCTGCTGATGCAGTTGTTCCTGGCCTATTTCGGACTGGCGCTGTTCGGTATCGACACCTCGCCGTGGGTGTCGGCCGCCATGGCGCTCACGCTCTACACCAGCGCCTACCTCACCGACATCTGGCGCGGCTGCGTCGAGGCAGTGCCAAAAGGCCAGTGGGAAGCCTCCGGCAGCCTGGCGATGTCATTCGGCGAACAACTGCGCCACATCATCCTGCCGCAGGCGTCACGGCTGGCGGTCGCGCCGACCGTCGGGTTCCTGGTGCAAGTGGTCAAGGGCACCGCGCTGGCTTCGGTCATCGGTTTCGTCGAGCTGACCAAGGCCGGCAGCATGATTTCGAACGCCACCTTCAAACCCTTCGTCGTGTACAGCTGCCTGGCGTTGATGTACTTCGCGCTGTGCTTCCCGATCAGTCTCTGCGCCCGTGTCCTGGAAAGGAAAATGAACCATGCAAACAGCCGTTGAACACAACATCGCCGATGCCGCCAAGCCGACCGCGGCGCCGGGCGCGTCCATCGTTTCCATCCACGGGCTGCGCAAGTCCTACGGCACCAACGAGGTGTTGAAGGGCATCGACCTGGAAGTGGCGCGCGGAGAAGTCATCGCCATCATCGGCAAGAGCGGATCGGGCAAGAGCACGCTGCTGCGCTGCATCAACGGCCTGGAGGTCTTCCAGGACGGCTCGCTGACCGTCGATGGCCAGCCGCTGGTGTACGACAGCGCACAGGCCATGCGGGCGCTGCGCCAGCGGGTGGGCATGATCTTCCAGAGCTTCAACCTCTTCCCCCACCTGACCGTGGGCCGCAACGTGATGCTGGCGCCTACGCTGGTCAAGAAGACCGGCCAGGCGCAGGTGACGGCGCTGGCGAAAAAACTGCTCGAACGTGTCGGCCTGGGAGAAAAGTTCGATGCCCGGCCGGAGCAGCTCTCTGGCGGCCAACAGCAGCGGGTGGCCATCGCCCGTGCGCTGGCAATGGAACCGGCGGTGCTGCTGTGCGACGAAATCACCTCCGCGCTGGATCCTGAGCTGGTCGGCGAAGTGCTGCGGGTGGTCGAGTCGCTGGCGGCGGAAGGCATGACGCTGCTGATGGTCACCCACGAGATGGCTTTCGCCCGGAAGGTGGCCGACCGGGTGATCTTCATGCACCAGGGGCGGGTGCATGAGTCGGGGTCGCCGACCGAGCTGTTCGGCAACCCGCAGACACCGGAACTGAAGCAGTTCCTGTCTTCGCTGCACGATTGACGAACCAAGCTTCTTCAGGGCCGGACGCTGCTGGGATGCGATAGCAGCGTTTACCTCCTGCCTATGCGGACATGCAGTCTTTCCGGGAACTCATCGGCGGCATACCTCATAACCGGGGGGTGTGAAAACCTGGCTTTCATCGCCCTCACGCAGCCAATGCAGCCTCGGCTTCCTTGGCTGCGGCCACGTCCATGGCGGCAGGCAGCATCACCCCGTTCTTCACCGCCAGCACCTCCGCCATCACGCTCACGGCGATCTCCGGCGGGGTCTTGCTGCCGATGTACAAGCCGATGGGTCCGCGCAGACGGGCCAGGGCGTCCGGCGGGACATCGAAATGCTCGCCCAGGCGCTCCCGTCGCGCCGCATTGTTGCGGCGCGAACCGATGGCACCCACGTAGAAAGCCTCGGTGCCGAGTGCCTCCAGCAGCGCCAGATCGTCGAGCTTGGGGTCGTGTGTGAGGGCGATCACGCAGCTGCGGCGGTCGGGCCTGAAGGCGGTCACCACGTCGTCGGGCATCCCCTCGGCCAACGTCACGCCGGGCACCGACCAGTGACCACTGTATTCGTTGCGCGGGTCGCAGACCGTGACGGCGAAACCGCTGAACTGGGCCATGGTGGCCAGGTATTCCGACAAGGCACCGGCGCCGATCAGCAGCATGCGGAATTCGGGGCCGAAGGTGACGGCGAGCGAGGTGCCGTCGAGGCGCAGCGCCTCGGGTTCCGTAGTCTCTGCCAGGCTCACGTCACCATTTCCCAACGCCACCGTTCGACGCATCAACCGGCCTGACTGCAATGAACCGACCAGCGATTGCAGCGACGCAGCTTCGGGGTCGAACTCCAGCATCAGCTCCAGCGTACCGCCGCAGGGCAGGCCGAAACGGTGGGCTTCGTCGGCATCGATGCCATAACGCACCAGCTGCGGCGCACCGGAGAAATCGCCGCGGGCATGGCGGGCGATCAGGTCGTCCTCGATGCAGCCGCCGGATACCGAGCCCACCACCGCGCCGTCGTCCCGCAGGGCCAGCGTGGAGCCGACGGGTCGGGGGGACGAACCCCAGGTGCGCACGACGGTGGCCAGCAATGCGTGGCGGCCGGCGCTTCGCCAGTCACGCAGCGCGCGTAGTACGGTGAGGTCCATTTTGTCCATCGGAGGATGGTGCCATTTCCAACCACCGGACGCTGTGCGACTTTGGCCGGATCCACCTGGCGAACAAGGCCTACATCCCGCCTCGCCGTCAGGTCTTCAGACGGTGGGTGCCAGGGCGGCCAGCTGGTCGGTGCAGATGCCCCAGCCCTGGTGGAAACCCATCTCTTCGTGTGCCTCGCGGTCTGCCACCGTCCAGTGGCGCACCAGCGCGGTGTAGCGGGTGCGGCCGTCGCCCAAGTCGTCGAAAGTCAGCACGATGGTGATGAAGGGTTTGGCCGACGGCTCCCATGCGCTTGTGTAGGCATCGGTGACGACCAGCCGTTCGCCCGGCACCACCTCCAGGTACACGCCGGGGTTGGGGTGGACCTCGCCGTCGGGCCCGTTCATCACGATGAGGCTGCTGCCGCCGGGGCGCACATCGGTTTCGGCGCGGGACACGGTCCAGGGCTTGGGGCAGAACCACTGCCGGATCAGTGCGGGCTCGGTCCAGCAGCGGAACAGCTGGGAGGCTGTCGCGGCAATGTCGCGGGTGAGGGTCAGGTCGCGGTCGTTATGCATGTGTCGGCCCTCATGGATGCAAGGGGATGGGTTCGCCATTGATGGCCCAGCCGACACCGAACCTGTCGGTCAGCATGCCGAAGGTCTTCGACCAGAAGGCCGGTGCCAGCGGCATGGTGACGGTGCCTCCTTCCGACATGGCGGCGAATGCCTTCTGCGCGTCTTCCACCGTGTCGAACTGCACCGCCAGCATGCAGCCCTTGACACCTTCGTAGGGCATGCCGGGCGGCACGTCGCCGGCGAACAGCATGGCGCCGCCGGGCAGCGAAAGGCAGGCGTGCATGATGCCGTCGCCCTGGGGGGCCGTGCCGCAGCCCCCGGGTGCCGTGGCGCCGGCCGGCGGCTTCGGCATGTCTTCGTAACTCATCATGGCCTGGATCTTTCCGCCGAGCGCCTGCTCGTAGAAGGCGAAGGCTTCACGGGTGTTGCCGGCGAAGCTGAGGTAGGGAGTCAGGGTGAACATGCAGTAATCCTCGGGTTGAAGGAACGACAGGGCCGCAGCCTAAAGGGCTGGGCACGGTCATGGTGGCGTCACATGCATCTTTTTTAATGAAATCGTTTTCAGCGTGTGTTCGTTCTCTAACGCCGTGACTCGCAGTCACTCCATCCTCCATGAAAAACCTGATGTTCCGCGCCAGCCGCACCGCCTTCCTGGCGCTGGGTCTGGCCTCCGCCGGCGCTGCCTTCGCACAGACCGCCATTTGCTACAACTGCCCGGTCGAATGGGCCGACTGGGGCACCCAGATCAAGGCCATCAAGGCCAGGACCGGCGTCACCGTGCCGCCGGACAACAAGAACTCCGGCCAGTCGCTGGCCCAGATGACCGCCGAGCGCGCCAGCCCGGTGGCCGACATGGCCTACCTGGGCGTGACATTTGCCATCCAGGCGCAGAAAGACGGCCTGGCCGGCACCTACAAACCGGCCGGCTTCGATGACATTCCCGCCGGCCTGAAGGACAAGGACGGCCATTGGTTCTCCATTCACTCGGGCACGCTGGGTTTCATGGTCAACGTCGATGCGCTGGGCGGCAAACCCATCCCGCGTTCGTGGGCCGACCTGCTGAAGCCCGACTACAAGGGCCTGATCGGTTACCTGGACCCGGCATCGGCCTTCGTTGGTTATGTGGGTGCGGTGGCGGTGAACCAGGCCCGCGGCGGCACGCTGGACAACTTCACACCTGGCATCGAGTACTTCAAGGCGCTGATGAAAAACGAGCCCATCGTGCCCAAGCAGACCTCCTATGCGCGAGTGCTGTCGGGCGAGATCGCCATCCTGCTCGACTACGACTTCAACGCCTACCGCGCGAAGTACAAGGACAAGGCCAACGTGGCGTTCGTCATCCCGTCGGAAGGCAGCATCGTGGTGCCTTACGTCATGACACCCGTCGCCAGGGCTCCGCATGCGGCCGACTCGCACAAGGTGCTGGACTTCGTGCTGTCCGACGAAGGCCAGGCCCTGTGGGCGCGCGCCTACCTGCGCCCGGTGCGAAACGTCGCCATGCCCAGGGAAGTGGCGGCGCAGTTCCTGCCGGCGGCCGACTATGCCCGCGCCAGGCCGGTCGACTACGGCCGCATGGCCGATGTCCAGCGTGCATTTTCGGAGCGTTACCTGAATGAGGTTCGCTGAACCAGGCTCCGCGCGACCAGGCTTCGGCAGGGACTGGATCCTGCCGGCCTGCGCCGCGCCGGCCACCGCTTTCTTCGCAGCCTTCTGGCTGCTGCCGGCCGCCCGGCTGCTCGCCCTGCCGGCGCAGGCGGGCGGCGCCGCGGCCTACTTCGCCGTGCTGACCCATCCGCGTTACCTCGCCAGCCTGGGCCAGACGCTCATGCTGTCGGTGGTGGTCACGCTGATGACCCTCGTGCTGGGTGCGGCGGTCGGCCTGTACCTCGGCCGCAACCGGTTTCCCGGCCGTCGGCTTCTGCTGTCGCTGATGACGGTGCCGCTGTCCTTCCCCGGTGTGGTCGTGGGCTTCTTCGTGATCCTGATCGGCGGACGCCAGGGCCTGCTGGCGCAGGGCACGCTGGCGGCCGGGCTTGGCCGTGTCACCTTCGCGTACGGGCTGATCGGACTGCTGCTGGGTTACCTGTACTTTTCTTTGCCACGTGCCATCGCCAGTTACACCGCCGCGGCCGAAGCCCTCGACGCGCCGCTGGAAGAAGCCGCGCGCATGTTGGGCGCGTCGCGCTGGAACATCGTGCGCGACGTGTGGGTGCCGCAACTGGCACCCACCACCCTCGCCTGCGGCGCCATCCTGTTCGCCACCTGCATGGGCGCATTCGGCACTGCCTTCACCCTCGCCAGCCAGTTCGAGGTGCTGCCGATCACCATCTACAACGAGTTCACCAACTACGCCAACTTCGCGCTCGCCGCATCGCTGTCGGTGGCGCTGGGCCTGATGACCTGGGGTGCGTTGTTCATCGCCCGGGTGTTTGGTGGACAAGGTCACGCCGCATGAAAACGATGTCCCCTTCGCGCACGCCGATGCTGGCCGTGCTGACCGCTGCCGTCGCCCTGTTCCTGATCGCGCCGATGGTGGTGTCGGTGATGGCCGCGTTTGTCGTCAACTACAGCGGCGGCCTGGCCAGCGGTCTCACGCTGCGATGGCTGGAACAGGTCTGGGGCGTCTATGGCGCGACCGTCGGCGCATCGCTGCTGCTGGCCATCTGCTGCGTGGCGGCGACCATGGTGCTGGGTGTGCCCTGCGCCTGGGCGCTGGCCCGCAGCCGGTCGCGCGCGGCGCGGCTTCTCGAGGAACTGCTCACCCTGCCGGTGGCCGTTCCCGGGCTGGCGACCGCGCTGGCGCTGCTGCTGGTCTACGGCGGTCATGCCGATTTCCGCCAGGGTTTTGGTTTCATCCTGGTCGGGCATGTGGTGTTCACCCTGCCGTTCATGGTGCGCACCGTGGCGGCCGCTTTCGCCCGGCGCGAACTGATCGCGCTGGACGAAGCCGCCCGCACCCTGGGCGCCGGGTTCGGCCGGCGTTTCATCGGCGTGCTGGTGCCGGCCGTGCTGCCGGCGATCGTGGCCGGCTGCCTGATGGTTTTCACCCTGTCGATCGGCGAGTTCAACCTCACCTGGATGCTGCATACGCCGCTGACCCGCACCCTGCCGGTGGGCCTGGCCGACAGCTACGCCAGCATGCGCATCGAACTGGGCTCGGCCTACACATTCGTCTTTCTCGCGGTGGTGCTGCCGGTGCTCTGGGCACTGCAGGGCATCGCCGCGCTGCTGCAGAAACGCATCGCCCCATGAGTTCCATCCCTGAAATCTCGCGTACTCGCATCTCCGTCGAGCAATGCGCCAAGACCTATGCCGACGGCACACGCGGCCTGCGGCCCACCAGCCTGACGGTGGAACCCGGCGAAGTGCTGGCCCTGCTCGGCCCATCGGGCTGCGGCAAGACCACCCTGCTGCGCCTGCTGGCCGGGCTGGAGTCGGCCGATGCCGGCAGCGTGATCCGTTTCGACGACCAGGACGTCACTTCCCGCCCAGCCGAACGGCGTGGCGTGGGCATGGTGTTCCAGAGTTATGCGTTGTTCCCGCAGATGACGGTGCAGGCCAACATCGGCTACGGCTTGCGGGTGCGTGGCGTGCCGCCGGACGAGGTCCGGCAACGGGTCGGCGAACTGGTCGACCTGGTACGCCTGGGCGGGCTGGAGCATCGGCGGCCGGCCGAATTGTCGGGAGGGCAGCGGCAACGCGTGGCGCTGGCGCGTGCCGTCGCCACCCGGCCCCGCGTACTGCTGCTCGATGAACCGCTCGCCGCCCTGGATGCCCAGCTGAAGGAACGCCTGCGCGACGAACTCGCCGAAATGCTGCGCAGTCTGGGCATCACCGCCGTGCATGTGACACACGACCAGCAGGAAGCCTTCGCCATCGCCGACCGGCTCGCCGTGATGCAGGGCGGCGCCATCGTGCAGGTGGGCGACGGCGAAACCCTTTACCGGCGGCCGGCGCATGCCTTCGTCGCCGAATTCCTGGGCCGGGTCAACCGGCTCGAGGCCGACGCCGGCGGCGATGTCGCGCTGGGCGGCCAGTGCCTGGCGCACCATGCGCCGCACGGCCTGCTGGTGCGCCCGGAAGACATCGAGATCACAGCACCCCTGCCCGGACGGGCACTGGCCAGGGTGATGCATCGCAGTTTCCTGGGTGACCGCCTGCGGCTGCGGCTGGAAGCCCAGGGCCAGCAACCGCTGCTGGCCGATGCCGGCCGCGACAGCCCCTGGCTGCCAGGCGACGTAGTGGGCCTGCACATTCCGACCGGGCGGCTGATGCCCGGCAAGCCCACCGCATGAGCCGCAGCAGCATCCAGGCCGTGGCCCTCGCGGCCGGCGTGTCGGCGGCCACCGTGTCGCGGGTCTTCAACCAGCCGGAGATGGTGCAGGCCGACAAACGTGATCGGGTGCTGGCCGTCGCCCGGCAGCTCGAATATCGCCCGCTCGGCGCCGCCCGCACACTGCGCCGCCGCCGCAGCGAGATCCTGGGCGTGGTGCTGCCCACGCTGCGCAACCCGGTGTTCGCCGAATGCCTGGAAGGCATCGCGGCAGCCGCCGTGCAAGTCCGCCATGCCATCCAGCTGGCCACCACCGAATACCAGCCCGAACGCGAACTCGCAGCCGTCACAGCCCTGCTGCCGCGTGTCGACGGACTGGTGCTGGTCGTCTCCGACCCGGCCCGTTCGAAGGCGCTGCAGGCCATCCGCGCCGCCGGCCTGCCCTATGTGCTGGCCTATAACCGGCACGAGGCGCATCCCTGCGTGTCGGTGGACAACGAAGCTGCGGTCGCGGAACTGGTCGGCACGCTTCACAGGCGCGGGCATCGGCGCATCGCCATGCTGTGCGGCGACCTGCAGGCGTCCGACCGGTCGCGTGCCCGGCATCGGGGTTTCGAGCGCGGCATGCTGGCCGTCGGGCTGGCGCCCGGCCCGCTGGTCGAGGCGCCTTTCGACGGCGATGTGACCGGCCTGCTGGCCGTCACCCTCCAAGCGAGCGACCGGCCGACCGCACTGGTCTGTTCCAACGACCTGCTGGCCCTGCGAGCGCACCGCGCTGCGCATGCCTGCGGCCTGCATGTGCCGCGAGACATGAGCATCGTCGGCTTCGACGGCATCGCGCTGGGCGCCGACCTGGTGCCCAACCTGGCCACCATCGCCCAGCCCAACCGCGACATCGGCGCGCAATGCGTCGCCCTTCTGGCGCCCGCCGCCGAAGCCGGCACACCGCTGGCGGCAGACGCAAGCCGCCTGTTGCCACACCTGTTCATGCCCGGCGAATCGCTGGGCGATCCTTTCCCCATCAGCCCATGACCACGACATTCCTGGTGCAACTCACCGATCTGCACATCCGCGAACCCGGCCGGCTGGCCTATGGCCGCATCGACACCGCGCCCTACCTGCGCCGCGCCGTGGCCGCCGTGCTGGCGCTGCGCCAGCGCCCCGACGCGGTGGTGATCACCGGCGACCTGAGCGACTTCGGCCGTGCCGCCGAATACGCCCACCTGGCCGAACTGCTCGCGCCGCTGGACCGGCTGGACCTGCCGGTCTACCTGCTGCCCGGCAACCACGACGACCGCGATGCGCTGCGCCGGGCGTTTCCCGGCCACGGCTACATGGGCGTCGAAGGCGGTTTCCTGCAATACAGCGCCAGGGTCGGCGGCCTGCGCCTGATCGCGCTCGACACGGCCACGCCCGGCAAACCGCATGGCGAGTTGTGTGCCGAACGGCTCGGCTGGCTGGAAACCGAGCTGGAAATGCACCGCGGCGAACCCGTGGTGATCGCCCTGCACCATCCGCCCTTCGCCACCCTCATCGGCCACATGGACGAGATCGGACTGCTGCGGGGCGGACCGGAGCTTGAAGCGCTTGTGCGCCGTTTTCCGAATGTCGAGCGGCTGATCTGCGGCCACCTGCACCGTGCCATCGAGGTCCGGTTCGGCGGCAGCATCGCCTGCACCACACCCGCCCCGGCGCACCAGGTGGTGCTGGACCTCGACCCCGCCGCGCCTTCCCGATGGCTGCTGGAACCCCCGGCCTTCCGGGTGCTGGCACTGCCGGACGACGGTCGGCTGGTGAGCCATCTCGCACCCATCGGCGACTTCGAAGGTCCCTATCCGTTCCACGACGAAGGCGGGCTGATCGACTGACCGGCAGCTAGAGACCGCCCAGCCGCCGCCCGAAGACCCGCACGCAGTTGCGGCCCGCCGACTTGGCCTGGTACAGCGCGGCGTCGGCCGAGGCCAGCAGGGTGTCGACTTCGGTGGCGTCTTCCGAACTGCGGGCGGCCACGCCGATCGACACCGTCACCCGTCCCAGCGGGCTGTCGGGGTGCGGGATGTTCAGCGCGGCCACCGCCAAGCGCACCTTCTCGGCTACCAAGCAGGCGCCCGACAGGTCGGTCTGCGCCAGCAGCACCAGGAATTCTTCTCCGCCATAACGGCCGGCCTGGTCACCCGGCCGCTGCAACGCACCGGCCAGCGCGGCGCCGACCGCCGCCAGCACCGCATCGCCCGCCGGATGGCCTTGCGAATCGTTGAACCGCTTGAAGTAGTCGACATCCACGAACAGCAGGCTCAACTCGGTGGCGGTGCGGCCGACCCGTGCGCCTTCGCGGGCCAGCGCCGTGTCGAGCGAACGGCGGTTGGCCAGGCCGGTCAGGCCGTCGGTATGCGCCATTTCGACCATGCGCTGTTCGGCACGGTGGCGGGCGCGCAGTTCGCGGCCCAGCAGCGCCGCCAGGAAGACCAGGGCGGCCGCCAGCAACAATGCCGCCCCCATGACTTCGAACGCACGGCGTCGCCAGTTGGCGAAGATATCGTCGATGGCCGGCGCCACCAGGATCTTGATGGCGCTGTCATCCACCGTGCGGAAGACGGTGAGGCGCTGTCGTCCGTCGACCGGGCTGGTCCCCACGAAGCTTCCGGTGCGCGCTGTGCTCACGGACTGGTAGATCGGGTTGTTCGTGCCGTCATTGCCGACCAGGTCCTGCACATAAGGCAGGGTCATCAGCACCCTGCCCTGCGGGCCGAAGATGGTGGTGCGTCCGTGTTTGCCGAGCTGGATGCCCTGCAGCAGCTGCCGGAAATAATTGACGTCGAGATAAACCACCGCGACGCCGCCGAAGCTGCCGTCGGCGTTCGAAAGGCGGCGCGACAGCGCGACCAGCATGGTCCTGTTGTTCACCCGCGAAACAAAGGGCTCGCTGATGTGCATGCCGTCGTCGACGGTCTGCACATGCGACTGGAAATAAGCGCGCTCGGCGAACTTCAGGCCGAGCCAGCGGCTGTCCTTCATGCTCAGAAGCACTTCGCCCTGGCTGTCGAGGATGACCGCCGACGATACGTTGGTGGCCTCGATGGAACGGTCGAACAGCACCATCCGGCGCACCGCCATCGGCAAGGCGCTGATCTCCGGACGAGCCCAGTTTTCGACCATGGCCTGCAGCGAAAGGCCGTATAGCTCCAGATTCCGGCTGACATCCCGTTCGGCGACCAGCGCCAGGTTGTCGGCCTGCTGGCGGGCGTGTTCCAGCGCGTCGTCCCGCTCGTGCCAGAGCGTCGTGCCGAACAGTCCGAGGATCAACAGGGCGCCGGCAAATCCGTACCAGGCGGTGCGGCGCTCGACGCTGCGACCGAGGGCCTGGACCGCAGGTTTCACGAATGACTTGATTTCTTTCTGCACGACACAGTTTATGAAACTTGCGCCGCGAGGGGCTCGGGCAGGCGGTCACGTGTTCAATTTCCACGGCAACCACGCTGTGGCGGGCCGCCCTGACCCGCATCGACCGCTGCGAATCACATGGGCAGATCGCCCGCTGGCAGGCCCAGCCATTTCTGCGACATCTTCTCGACCAGGCCGCTGCGTTTGGCCTCTGCAATGATCTCGTTGACCTTGGTGCGCAGGCCGTCCTCGCCCTTGGCGATGCCGATGAAACAGGGCGACGTCTTCAGGGTGAGCTTGACTTCCAGGCCCATCTGAGGATTGCGTTGCTTGACCACTTCGGCGGCCGGCGACCCGACCGAGATCAACTGGGTCTGGCCTGCCACGAAGGCGCTGATGGTCGCGTCGTTGCCTTCGAAACGACGGATCTCGGTGCCGGGCAGCGCGACCCTGGTCACCTCGATGTCGTCGGTGGTGCCGCGGTTGGTGGCAACCGTCTTGCCGACCATGTCCTGCGCCGACTTCACCGCCATCGACTTCGGGCCGTAGACCGCGATGAAGTACGGCGCGTAGGCGGCAGAGAAGTCGATCACCTTCTCGCGATCCGGCGTCTTGCCCAGCGAATAGATCACCAGGTCGGCCTTCCTGGTCTGCAGGTAGGGAATGCGGTTCTGGGTGCTGATGCTCATCATCTCCAGCTTCACGCCCAGCTTGTCGGCGATGTATTGCGCCATCTCGATGTCCAGCCCCTGGGGTTTCAGGTCGGGGCCGACAAAACCGTAGGGCGCGAAATCGGTCGGGATCCCGACCCGCAGCACCTTGGCCTTCTGGATTTCTTCCAGCTGGTTCTGCGCCTGGGCGCTACCGGCGAACAGGGAGGCAGCAGTCATGAGGCTGAGAAGGACGTGGCGTCGGTTGGCGTGCATGTGGCGCTTCGTTAACAAATGGAAGCATCAGTGTGTGCCTGCGCCCTGCCCGCTTCAAACGACAAATTTTCTGCCCGCCATTCCGCAAAGGAATAAATTCGGTGACCGAACGCTGGCTTGATCCTTGCACCGCGAAATCCATGTCCTCATCCATGCGCCACCGAATTCCATCCACCACGGCATTGCGGGTTTTCGAGGTCGCCGCGCGGCAGCTCAGCTGCACCGTCGCGGCCGAGGAGCTGTGCATGACCCAGGGCGCGGTGAGCAAGCAGCTGCGTTCGCTGGAGGAAACCCTGGGGGTGCCGCTGTTCGTGCGGGTCAATCGTGGCCTGGCGCTGACAGACCTGGGCCGCTGGTACCTGCAACAGATAACGCCCCTGCTGGGAGCACTGTCGGCTGCGTCCGAACAGCTGACCCAGCTGCATGCGCCGCGCACCTCGCTCACCCTGCGCATTCCGCACATCCTCGGAGACCGCTGGCTGCTGCCTCGTTTCGCGTCATTCCTGCAGGAACATCCTCAATTCGACGTGCAATTCACCAATCAGCGATCGGGCGGAAGTTATGCCCAGCTCGAAGCGGACGGCGAATTCCGTTTCGGCAGCGGCACCTGGACCGGTTGCGAGTCCGACTACCTTTTCGGCAGCGAAATGGTGGCGCTGATGTCGCCAGCCCTGCGGCTGAAGTTTGCATCGGTCCTGGACACCCGCGACCTGCAGTCGCTGACCCTGCTGGAGCATTTCGAGGTGCCCAACGCCTGGGCCGAACTGCAGAAGTCGCTCGGTCAGCCCGCGGTCGAGCGGCCCGGCCGCACCATCCGGTACGAGTTCTATTCCACCCTCATCAAGGCTGCCGCCATGGACATGGGGCTGGCCCTGGTGCCCCGGGTGATGGTGCAGGAGGAGCTGGCGCGAGGCGACCTCGTGCCGGTGATCTGCCGGGGATTCCAGAGCCGCATGGGCTATTACTTCGTATTGCCCAGCGCTCGAAAACACGAAAAGGCACTGAACACCTTCCGTTTGTGGCTGCGCGAGCAGGCGCGTCAGACGCTGACGTCATCGCAACCCGGCGCCACCGTCATCGCCACGTCCACGGCAGGCTGAGCGATTTTCCCGAAATCTCGCCGGATATTCAGATGCGGGAAACATCGACGCACAAGGATCGATAATCCGCACATCGCTTTCAGGCGGACAAAGGGTAGCGCAATTATTACCCTCACCGACAGTGCCTGCTAACCACCATGAACTGAATAATATTTCACGACCCGAATGGTCTTGCGCACAGCAAATAACCAGCGGTTCAATTGGAATTCATTCACTCCTCCTGGAGGTTTTCATGCGACGTCCTTTCCAAATATTATCGATCGGCCTGGTGGTGGGAGCCATGTCGCTACCTGGCATATCGCAGGCGAATATCGACCTTAAATCAGCCGGTAATTTTGGCCTGCTCGCCGCGACGACCATCACCAGCACCGGGTTCAGCGTGGTCTACGACGGCGACGTGGGACTGCAGCCGGGTTCTTCCATCACCGGATTTCCACCCGCAATCGTGCTCGGCGACATGCATGTGGGCGATGCCATTGCAAAAACCGCGAAGGACGATCTGGCCACCGCCTATGCGCAAGCCCTTCTTCTGACGCCATCGCAAAACCTGACAGGGCAGAACCTCGGCGGCATGACATTGCTGCCAGGAGTCTATTCCTTCAACTCCGGCGCGAGCCTTACCGGAAACCTGATTCTCGACGGCCAAGGCGACCCCAATGCGCAATTCGTGTTCCAGGTCGGCAGCGCCCTGACTACCGGTTCGTTCTCGTCGGTGGCGGTGGTCAACAATGGCGCCTTGCCAGGCACCAATGTCTTCTGGCAGATTGGAAGCTCTGCCACCTTGGGAAACAACAGCAGTTTTTCCGGGAACATATTGGCCGACGCCAGCATTACCCTGAATAATGCAGCAAGCATTTTGTACGGCAGTGCGCTCGCGCTCAACGGTGCGGTGACACTGGACAGCAACGTCATTTCCAAGGGTGCAGTTGTTTCTCCGGTGCCGGAACCCGCGACCATGTCCTTATTCCTGTCGGGTAGCCTGCTGGTATTCGTACGCAGTCGGCGACGTCGCCTGAATGTGGTCGCAGACGCCTGAAAAAAAGCGGACCTTGACTACTGGGTGCGGGCCAATGCCATGCCGATGCTGGACGCAGGCCGTCTGGCTCGGCCTGTTCCGGCTGGCGGCGTGAGCGTGGCAGGCGGCGCCCAAGACCGTGCCTGCACGAAATCGACGAAAGCACGCAGCGGCGCCGGCAATTGGCGTCGGCTCGGGTAGTACAGGAACGGCCCGCTGAAACCGAACCACCACGGCTCCAGCACCGGCACCAGCGCGCCGCTGTCGAGGAAAGGCCGCAGCCAGTCCTCGAACAGGTAGATGACGCCGCTGCCGGCCAGCGCCGCGTCCACCGCCAGGTCGGTCGCCGCCCCCACCCGCACGATCAGCGGTCCCTTCACGTCGACCTTCAGGCTTTCGCCGCCGCGTTCGAACTCCCAGGCGTACACCGTGCCACTGGCGAACTTGCCGCGGATGCAGTCGTGGCCCAGCAGGTCGCGCGGATGTTGCGGTGTGCCCCGGCGGTGCAGGTAATCGGGCGCGGCAGCCACGGCAAAACGCTGGCGGCGCGGACCGATGGGAATGGCCACCATGTCCTGCTCCAGCCGCTCGCCGTAGCGGATGCCTGCATCGCAACCGGCAGCCAGCATGTCGACGAAGCTGTCCTCGGCGATCACCTCCAGCAGGATGTCCGGATAGGCGGCGAGAAAGGCCGGCACGATGTCCGGCAGGATCAGCCGCGCCGCGCTCACCGGCACGTTCAGCCGCAGCGTGCCCGCCGGTCGGTCGCGGAACCCGTTGACCACATCCACCGCGGCGTCGACCTCGGCCAGCGCCGGGCCCAGCCGTTCGAGCAGGCGAGAGCCGGCTTCGGTCGGCGCCACGCTGCGAGTGCTGCGGTTGAGCAGCCGCACGCCCAGGCCGGTTTCGAGCCGGCGCAGGGCCTCGCTGAGACTCGAAGCGTTGCCGCCCGTCAGCCGCGCCGCCTCCCGGAAACCGCCTGCGCGGGCCACCGCCACGAAGGCGGTCAAGTCGCCGAGATCTGCCGCCATTGTTCGCCCTGCCGCACAGCCTGTATGAATTGAGGCGGATTATCACGCAGCGTATGCCTGCCTAAAGTCGAGTCCTCATCTTTCAGGAGCCGAACTTGGACCACGCTCACATACCAGTCGACATCGAAAACGCCGGCACATTCACGCTGGGCAGCTTTACCGTCAATCGCCTCGGCTATGGCGCCATGCAACTGGCCGGGCCGGGCGTCTTCGGCCCGCCGAAAGACCGCGAGGGCGCACTGGCGGTGCTGCGCGAAGCGGTGGGATCGGGCGTGAACCATATCGACACAAGCGACTTCTACGGTCCACACATCACCAACCAGTTGATTCGGGAAGCGCTTCACCCGTACCGCGACGACCTGACCATCGTTACCAAGATCGGTGCGACACGGGGCGCCGATGCCTCATGGTTGCCGGCCTTCTCGCGCGAGCAACTCACCCGGGCTGTGCACGACAACCTGAGCAACCTGGGCCTGGACGTGCTGGACGTCGTCAACCTGCGCAGCATGCACGGACTGCACGGCCCGGCAGAGGGTTCGCTGGAGGCCGAACTGACGGTGCTCGCCGAACTGCAGCAGCGCGGCCTGGTGCGGCACATCGGGCTGAGCAACGTCACCGCGCGGCAGGTGGCCGAGGGCCGGAAGATCTGCGACATCGTGTGTGTGCAGAACATGTTCAATCTGGCGCATCAGGCCGACGGTGCGCTGGTGGACCAGCTGGCCGGCGAAGGCATCGCCTATGTGCCTTTCTTCCCGCTGGGCGGCTTCACGCCGCTGCAGTCCGGTGCGTTGTCGGATGTCGCGCGGGAACTGCAGGCCACGCCGATGCAGGTCGCCCTGGCCTGGCTGTTGCAGCGCTCGCCGAACCTGCTGCTGATTCCGGGTACGTCGTCGCTCGGCCACCTGCGCGAGAACCTGGCCGCCGGGGCTTTGAAGCTGGATGCCGGCGCCATCGCCCGGCTGGACGCGATCGCCGCCGGGCCGGCGACTTCAGGGACGTCCGGTCACGCCTGAGCCATCGCCTCGATCTTGCGCAGGCCCTCGACCGTGCCGAGGCAGGCCGACGCAAGTTCGCGCCCCTTGATGAGGAAATGCCGCAGGTAGTAGTCACGGTGTTCGGCATGTTCGTGGAAATGGTGCGGCGTCAGCACCGCCGAAAACACCGGCACGCCGCTGTCGAGCTGCACCCGCATCAGGCCGTCGATCACGGCGGTGGCCACGAAGTCATGGCGGTAGATGCCGCCGTCGACGACCAGCGCGCAGGTGGCAATGGCCGCATAACGGCCGGTGGCGGCCAGCTTCGCGGCGTGCAGCGGTATCTCGAACGCGCCGGGCACGGCATAGACGTCGACCTGTCGGGCGTCGAATCCGAGTTCGGCGAGGCCGGCCAGGAAACCTTCACGGCCCCTGGAGACGATGTCGAGGTGCCAGCTGGCGTGGACGAACGCGATGCGTGCCGCGGAAGCGGACGAAGCCGGGGAAAGGGAAACAGGAGACATGGGACAGCCGGAAAAAACGGGTGGAACGGCAAAGTCCAGGGCAAGGCGGCCCACGCCGGCGGCCGGCGTGAATCGACGTTTTCTTGCATCCGGACTGTAGGAACCCGAAGGATCCCGAACCGTCGGCTCCGGAATCACACCGGATCTGCTGACCCCGCAGGCTTTGCACCTGCGGGCGCTCGCGGGCTCGTGTTTCCGGACCGTCAGGCCCTGGAAACCATCACCGCCGGTGGGGAATTCCACCCCGCCCTGAAAACGTACGCCTCCGTTCAGGGAGGCGTGGCGGCATTCTAGGAAAACCCGGGATCCTTTGCTGGCGCCGGGCGATCAGGCCGCCGGAAGAACGGCCTTGACCCTCAGGCCCCGGCCGCCGCCGCCGGCGTCCAGCTGCAGACGACTGCCATGGCTGCGGGCGATCTCCTCGGCGATGGCCAGGCCCAGGCCGTTGCCTTCGCCGCCGGTGCCGCGCACCCGGTAGAAACGTTCCAGCACCCGGGCGCGTTCCTCGACGGCGATGCCAGGGCCGTCGTCCTCGACCTCCAGCACCGCATTCAGGCCGTTGCGCCCACAGCGCACGGTGACGCTGCCGCCAGGCGCGGTGTACTTCACCGCGTTATCGACCAGGTTGGACAGCATCTCCCGCAACAGCCATTCCTGGCCGATGACGGTGGCGGGTTCGCAGTCCAGGCCCAGGTCGACCTGCCGGTCCAGCGCGGCCGCGAAATGGATTTCGATCATGGCGTTGCACAAGGCCTTCAGGTCGACCGGCGCGCCGGGCTGGCCATGCAGCGCATGCGAATCGGCACGCGAAAGGGCAAGCAACTGGTGCGCCAGTTGCGAGGTGCGCCGGGTGGCGTCGCGCATGGCACGCACGTCGCCAGCCTGCAGCCGAACACCGCGCTCGTCGGCGGCATGCGCCCACGCCTCGACCTGCGACTGGAGCGCGGCCAGCGGCGTGCGCAACTGGTGTGCGGCGTCGGCGACGAAACGCCGCTGGCTGTCGCTCTGTGCGTTGACCATGCCGAACAGGCGGTTGAGCGACTGCACCAGCGGCCGTACTTCGTCGGGCGTCGGGCCTTCGTCGAGCGGGCTCAGGTCGCGTGGCGAACGTCGTTCCACTGCGTCCTTCAGGTCGAGCAGCGGCTTGAGCGCGGCCCGCACCGCCATCTGCATGGCCAGCGCACCCAGGGCCAGCAGCACCAGGTTGGGCAGCAAGGCACGGATCAGCACCGCGCGGCCCCAGTTCTGGCGCGGGTCGGAACCGTCGGCCAGCTGCATGACGAAGTCACCGGCCGGCGTGACGATGCGCTGGGCCAGGATGCGGTACAGCACGCCCTCGTATTCGCGGCTGAGGAACTCGGGTTCGCGGGTGCCGGGCGCGGGCGATTCGAGCCAGCTGTCGCCCTGCAGCACCCGTCCCACATCGTCGGCCAGGCTCCAGGCGGAGACGCCATGCCGGTCCTTCAGGAACTCCTCGACCGGCGGTGCCAGCAGCACCTGCGGAACCTGCGGAGCGGGGCTGCCTTCGGGTGGCGGCACGATGATGGAATCGGCCAGTAGCGGCGCCATGCGCAGCAGCTTGGCATCCTGCTGCAGCGCGGCGCTGTCGGCCGAGCGGTAGTCGATCCAGGCCGACAGCAAGGCCAGCAGCACCAGGGGCAGCAGCAACAGCACCAGCAGGCGACGTTGCAGGCCGCGGAAAACCTGGCTGCGCCGGGTCTTCATGGGCTGGTGGATGTAGGCGTGCCGGGCGTCGCTGACGCGGCCGGCGTTGAGTCCCGCAGCTCCAGCCGGTAGCCGAATCCGCGGATGGCCCGCAGCGAAACACCGTGCGGCTCCAGCTTTCCGCGCAACCGCGAGATATGGACCTCCACCGCATTGGCGGTGATCTCGCGGTCCCAGCCGGTCAGCGCCTGAAGCAGCTTGTCCTTCGCTGTCGGGTTGGGGGCCTGCAGCAACAGGTATTCGAGCACCGTCCATTCGCGCGGACCCAGCTCCAGCGGCTGGCCGGCAACGCTGCCTCGGCGCTGGGCGGTGTCCAGCTCGATGGGGCCGAAGCTCAGCACCGCAGAAGTGGCGGCATGGGAGCGCCGCAGCAAGGCACGCAGCCGGGCCAGCAGTTCGGGCAGCTGGAAGGGCTTGACCAGATAGTCGTCGGCGCCCAGATCGAGGCCCTGCACCCGGTCTTCCAGCGCATCGCGGGCGGTGAGGATCAGCACCGGCATGGCATGGCCGTCGTTGCGCAGGCGCCGGGTGAGCTCCAGCCCGTCCATGCGCGGCAGGCCGATGTCGACGATGACGGCGTCGAACGGCGCACGTTGCAAGGCGTCTTCGGCACGTTCGCCGCTGCCGACCCAGTCGACCGCATAACCGGCGTCGGCCAGGCCCAGCTTGATGCCGCTGGCCACCATCACATCGTCTTCCACCAGCAGCAATCTCATGGCTCGGAGCACTCCAGAAAGGGTCCGCGAATCGTAACTTGGCGTTGCGATAGGGGAAAACCCCGCGAAAACACGTCAGCCATTTATCAGCGCCGCGCAGGGGGCCGGGCTTAGCATTCCGGCGCGCAGAACACCCACAAGACAACCGCAACCACGCACCCCGAAAAGGTCCGCCATGTCCGCTCTCATCTCATTCGCACGCACCGTGGACTGGGTCACCACCCAGCTCGGCAAGGTCGCTGCCTGGGCCGTGCTGGCCGCCGCGCTCATCTCGGCCGGCAACGCCTTCATCCGCTACGGCTTCGACATCAGCTCCAATGGCTGGCTCGAGATCCAGTGGTACCTGTTCGCCGCTACGGTGATGCTGGGCGCACCGACGGTGCTCAACCTGAACGAACACGTGCGGGTCGACATCCTGTACGGCCGGTTGAAGGGCCGCGGCCCGGTCATCGTCGACATGTTCGGCATCGCGGTCTTCCTGCTGCCGGTGATGGGGCTGCTGGCGTATTTGAGCTGGCCGCTGTTCATGAAGATGTACCTGACACACGAAATGTCCGGCAACGCCGGCGGCCTGATCCGCTGGCCCGCCATGCTGCTGCTGCCGCTGGGCTTCGGGCTGATGTTTTTGCAGGGCGTGTCGGAATTCATCAAACGTGGCTTCTACCTGGCCGGCAAGTTCCAGATGGACACGCATTACGAGAAGCCCCTGCAGTAAGCGGCCCGAACAAAAGAGCCGAGGAGACCAATATGCAAATGGAAAATTTCGCCCCCTTCATGTTCCTGGGGCTGGTGCTGATCATGCTGATCGGATTCCCGGTGGCCTTCTCGCTGGCCGCGCTGGGCCTCGGCTCAGGTTTTCTGGCCATCGAGATGGGCTGGTTCCCGGCCAGTTTCATGGCCAACCTGCCGCTGAACATGTTCGGCATCCTGAGCAACGAACTGCTGCTGGCCATCCCTTTCTTCACCTTCATGGGCGCCATCCTCGAGAAATGCGGCCTGGCCGAAGACATGCTCGACTCGATGGGCCAGCTGTTCGGCCCGGTACGGGGCGGTCTGGGCTACTCGGTGATCATCGTGGGTTTCATCCTGGGCGCCATCACCGGTACGGTGGCCGGCCAGGTGATCGCCATGGCGCTGATCTCGCTGCCCGTGATGATCCGCTACGGCTACAACATGCGTTACGCCACCGGCGTGCTGGCGGCCTCGGGCACCATCACACAGCTGGTGCCGCCGTCGCTGGTGCTGATCGTGATGGCCGACCAGCTCGGCCGGTCGGTGGGCGACATGTACAAGGGTGCGTGGGGTCCGTCGATCCTGCAGGTGCTGATCTTCGCCGGCTACACCTTCATGCTGGGTGTGTTCAAGCCACACCACATTCCGGGGGTGCCCAAGTCCGAACGCACGCTGCACGGCTGGGCGCTGTGGGGCAAGTGCCTGCGCGGCATCATTCCGTCGGCGGTGCTGATCTTCGCGGTGCTGGGCTCCATGGGCGGTCTGCCGGGCATCAACACGGCCATCGCCACCCCCACCGAGGCGGGCGCGATGGGTGTGGTCGGCGCCCTGCTGCTGGCCGCGCTGCACCGCCGGCTGACCTTCAGGATGATCTGGGACGCGATGGTCGGCACCATGCGGCTGACCGCCATGGTGGTGTTCATCCTGATCGGCGCGCGCACCTTCTCCATGGTGTTCCAGGGCGTGGACGGCGCCATCTGGGTCGAACACATGCTGTCGGGCCTGCCCGGCGGACAGGTGGGTTTCCTGATCGCGGTCAACATCTTCATCTTCTTCCTGGCGTTCTTCCTCGATTTCTTCGAGATCGCCTTCATCATCCTGCCGATGCTGGGCCCGGTGGCCGCCAAACTGGGCATCGACCTGGTGTGGTTCGGCGTGCTGCTGTGCGTGAACATGCAGACCAGCTTCATGCATCCGCCATTCGGTTTCGCGCTGTTCTACCTGCGGGGCATCTCGGACACGCTTTTCAAGGAAAAACGCATCCCGAAACCCATCAAGTCGAGCGACATCTACCTGGGTTCCATCCCCTGGGTGCTGCTGCAGTTGCTGCTGGTGGCCATCGTGATCTTCGTGCCGCAAACGGTGACCGTCTTCCTGGACAAGGCGGAGGTGATCGACCTCGACAAGGTGCAGATCGAGGCGCCGGTCAGCGACCAGCCGAACAACGACGACGAGTCCGAAGAAGCACGCCAGAAACGAATGGACGACCTGTTCAAGGGCAGCGCGGCGCCATCTCCCGAGCCGGAGAAGAAATGATGATGGGCAGCCTGTCGATGGCCGGAACGGGGCCGGCGCCCTTCGTGTTCGCACCCGATGGCGGGCGTGTCGAGGGACCGGCTTTCTCGCGGGTTTTCCAGACGCTGACCACCCTGGTCGTCGGCGGCTGTTTCAGCTGGATCGCCCGGCTCTGGCTGCGTGACGCCATCACCTTCGGTCCCGGGATGATGTGGGTGGCCGCGGGTTTGGTGCTGATGACCTGGACATGGTGGAGCGTGCTGCGCAGCCGCACCGTCATCGACGGCCAGATGATCGAGCAGCGCTGGATCTGGAACAAGCGCCTGCCGCTGGGCGACCTCGCCTACGTCAAGCTGATCCGTGTGCCGGGCCTGGACTGGCTCATAGCCCCACGGCTTTATGCCCGCACGCTGGCGGGCAAGTTCCTGGTGTTTTACGGCGCCACGCCGCAGTTGGTGGCCGAGTTCTCGCGGATGTCGCGCGAACTGGCCGAATTCCGCCGGATGTGATCGCCCGGGGCTTGATGCCCCGAGGTCTTACTTGCCCGGAACGTACAGCTTGTCGAACGAGCCACCGTCCGCAAAGTGGGCCTTGTCGGCCTTCTCCCAGCCGCCGAAGGCCTTGTCGATGGTGACCAGGTCGAGTTTGGGAAACTGCTTGTCGTACTTGGCCTTGGCCTTTTCGCCGGTCGGGCGATAGAAGTTGCGGCCGGCGATGTCCTGGCCTTCGTCGGAATACAGGTACTTCAGGTATTCCTCGGCGACGGCACGGGTGCCCTTCTTGTCGACCACCTTGTCGACCACCGCCACCGACGGTTCGGCCAGGATGGAAACCGAGGGAACGACGATCTCGAACTTCTCGGGGCCGAATTCCTTCAGGGCCAGGAAGGCTTCGTTTTCCCAGGCAAGAAGCACGTCGCCCACGCCGCGCTGCACGAAGGTGATGGTGGCGCCACGGGCACCGGTGTCCAGCACCGGCACGTTCTTGAACAGCTTGCCGATGTAGTCGGCCGCGCCCTGCTCGCCGTTGTACTTGCGGCGGCCGAATTCCCAGGCCGCCAGGTAGTTCCAACGCGCGCCACCGGAAGTCTTGGGATTTGGGGTGATGACCTGCACACCCGGCTTGATCAGGTCGTCCCAGTCCTTCAGGCCCTTGGGATTGCCCTTCTTGACCAGGAACACGATGGTCGAGGTATAGGGAGCGGAGTTGTGCGGCAGCTTCTTCTGCCAGTCGGCCTTGACCAAACCGTTGTGCTTGACCAGCGCGTCGATGTCGCCGCCCAGCGCCAGCGTGGCCACATCGGCGTCGATGCCGTCGATGATGGAACGCGCCTGCTTGCCCGAACCGCCGTGCGACTGCTTGATGCTCACGTCCTGGCCGGTCTTGGCCTTCCAGTACTTGGCGAAAGCCGGGTTGTAATCCACATACAGTTCGCGCGTCGGATCGTACGAGACGTTCAGCAGGGTGACAGCTGCCGGAGCCTGGGCGAACGCCGAGGCACCGGGCAGGGCCATCATTGCGGCCAGTGAGGCTGCCAGGGGAATCTTGATAAAGTCGCGGCGCGCTTGCATGCTCTTCTTCCTCGAAAGTGGTCTTGAGCGGTCGATTCTGAAAGTCGACTACTGCACGCGGAACGAATAAGTTCCTCCTTGTTTACTCGAAAAATCAACTTAGAAAGCACATCCCGATGGCGCGTACCGTCCAATGCATCAAACTCGGCCAAGAGGCGGAAGGCCTGGACTTTCCTCCCTACCCGGGCGAACTGGGCAAACGCATCTGGGAAAGCGTCAGCAAGCAGGCCTGGGCAGACTGGCTCAAGCAGCAGACCATGCTGGTCAATGAAAACCGGCTGAACCTCGCCGACGCCCGCGCACGCCAATACCTGGCGCGCCAGATGGAAAAGCACTTCTTCGGCGACGGCGCCGACGGCGTCCAGGGTTACGTGCCCCCGACCGCTTCCTGATTCCTGGAACCATCGTGTCCGAACCCGTCGAGTGGCGGGCCGACGGCACGCCCTTCAGCCCCCGTTTCCAGGAGTCTTTCCACGGCGAGCATGGCGGCCTTTCTCAGGCCCGCGATGTTTTCCTGGCTGGGTGCGGGCTGCCCGCCGCCTGGCGGAGCGCCCCCCGTTGGTGCGTGCTGGAAACAGGCTTCGGCCTGGGACTCAATTTTCTCTGCACCTGGCAGGCCTGGCGGAACGATCCGCAGCGGCCGCCGCAACTGCATTACCTCGCCACCGAAGCCTGGCCAGTCGATGCCGAGGGTATCCGGCGCAATGCCTCGATCGACCCCGACCTGGCGCCGCTGGGCGATGAACTGGCACGCAGCTGGTGGGGAATCGAACCCGGCACCCACCGTATCGTGCTGGACGGCGGCCGGGTGCTTCTCACCCTGCTGGTGGGCGACAGCACCACGTCGCTGCGCGGCCTCGGCCGTTTTGCCGACAGCGTCTACCTCGACGGCTTCAGCCCCGAACGCAACCCTGACATATGGACCCCTGACTCCATGCGTGCGGTCGCCCGCTGCTGCCGCCGTGATGCGCGCCTGGCCAGCTGGACCGATGCACGCGCCGTGCGGGATGGTCTCACCTCTGCCGGTTTTTTCGTGACGGACGTGGAAGGGATTCCGCTTGAACGGCATTCCATCCAGGCGAGACTGGTGCATATGCCGGCCCGGCATGTCGATGCGCCGCTGCGAACGCCGGGCCATTGTGTGGTCATCGGCGCCGGACTGGCAGGCGCTGCCGTGGCGCGCGGCATGGCCTTGCGCGGCTGGCAGGTGAAGGTGATGGAGGCCGGCGCAGGCCCGGCCTCCGGCGCATCGGGCGTTCCGGCCGGGCTTTTTGCGCCCCACGTGTCGGCCGACGATGCGGTGCTTTCACGCCTCACACGCGCCGGGGTGCGGGCCTTGCTGAACGTATTGCCGGGTCTGCTTCGGCCAGGTGTCGACTGGAACCTGTCCGGTGTGTGCCAGCGCCATGAAGACGGCACGCTGACGCACCACCAGACCGCCGGCTGGCTGCGGCCGGCGCGCCTGGTTTCGGCCTTGCTGGCAACGCCCGGCATTTCGGTGGAATACGGTCGGCGTGTGCCTGACATCGCCAGCCTGGGCGATGTCCCGGTGATCGTCGCCGCCGGCTTCGAAACCGTCCAGCTGCTGGCTCAGGGGTTTCCGTTGCAGCCGGTGGCCGGGCAGGTGGCTTTCGGACCGGTCGAAGGCGAGCCGGCGACACCCTTGCCTGTCAACGGCCACGGACATTTCCTGCCGGCGGTGCCGGCCGGGCGCGGCGAAGTCTGGCTGACCGGTGCCAGTTTCGAGCGTGATGTGTCGTGCACCGGGGTTTCCGACGATGAGCGGTTTCGGCATCGCGCGGACAACCAGCGTCGCCTCGCCGAACTGCTGCCGACATTGGGTCCGCGCCTGCCGGCCATGTTCGTTTCAGCGTCTGACTGGCGCGGCGTTCGCGGCACCTCCCCCGACCGGTTGCCCATCGTCGGACCGTGGACGGTGGGCGAAACGTCGGCCTGGCTGTGCACCGCACTCGGCGCGCGAGGAATGACCTTGTCGCTGCTGTGCGCAGAACTGCTGCTGGCACGGCTGCACGACGAACCGCTGCCCGTCGCGCCACGCCTGGCCGAGGCGGTTTCGACAGAACGAATGCGTAAACGCATGTCGGCCCAGGTAAGAACCCAGCAGTCGGCGGCACCCACCGGTGGGCAGGGCGGCGGGGAAGGCCGGGCCTTCTAACTCGCTAATTGCATATGGCTCATAACCTGGGCATATATGTCAAGAACGAAGAAGTCGTTGGTCTTAAGACATCAAAGTCTTAAAGTACACCTAAAGCCCGAGCGTCGCCCATGACGCGTCGGGCATCCAAAAATGGTGCCCCCCGACTTCCGATGTATCAATACACCGCCTTCGACCGAAATTTCGTCCAACACCGTGCGGACCAGTTCCGTGACCAACTCGAGCGCTGGCAAGCCGGCGCACTGACCGAAGACGAGTTCAAGCCGCTTCGACTTCAGAACGGCTGGTATGTGCAGCGTTACGCGCCCATGCTGCGGGTGGCGGTGCCCTACGGCGAAATCTCCAGTGCCCAACTCAAGGTGCTGGCGCGCATCGCACGCGAATACGACGAACCCGAAGCCGACGCGTTCAAGACGGCGATGGCAGGCCAGGGCGCCCTGGGCACCACGTTCCTGCCCACCCATTGCGGCCATTTCACGACCCGTCAGAACGTCCAGTTCAACTGGATTCCCCTGGCCAAGGGTGCGGACGTAATGGACCTGCTGGCGACCGTCGACATGCACGGTATCCAGACCAGCGGCAACTGCATTCGCAACATCACGACCGACGAACGCGCCGGCGTGGCGGTCGACGAGATCGCCGACCCTCGCCCGTTTGCGGAAATCATGCGGCAATGGAGCACGCTGCACCCCGAGTTCGCGTTCCTGCCGCGCAAGTTCAAGATCGCCATCACCGGCGCCACCGAAGACCGGGCCGCCACCGCCTGGCACGACGTCGGCCTGCATGTCATCAAGAACGAAGCCGGCGAAGTCGGTTTCCGCGTTTCGGTCGGCGGCGGCATGGGCCGCACACCCATCCTGGGAACGGTGCTGCGCGAGTTCCTGCCCTGGAACCAGATCATGAATTACCTCGAAGCCGTGGTGCGGGTCTACAACCGCTACGGCCGCCGTGACAACATCTACAAGGCCCGCATCAAGATCCTAGTGAAGGCCGAAGGCCAGCGCTACATCGACGACGTCGAAGCCGAATACAAGCAGATCGTCGAACACGACGGCGGCCCGCACACCATCACGCAGGCCGAGTTCGATCGTGTCAATGCATCGTTCGTACCGCCGAAACTGGCCGTGGACGATTCCGAAGCCGGCGTGGCCGCCGCCAATGCTGCCGTGCTGGCATTCGCAGCCGAAGAACCGGCCTTCGCCCGCTGGCTGCAGCGCAACGTCGCGCCTCACCAGAACCCGGCGCTGCGTGCTGTCACGCTGTCGTTCAAGCGCCCCGGCCAGTCGCCCGGCGACGCCACCGGAGACCAACTGGAAATCGCCGCGTCCCTGACAGACGACTTCTCGGCCGGTGAAGCCCGCGTCACCCACGACCAGAACCTGCTGTTGCCCTGGGTGCCTGCAATCCAGTTACCGGCACTGTGGCAGGCCGCACGTGCCGCCGGTTTCGCCAGCACCAACGTGCATCTGCTGACCGACATGATCGCCTGCCCGGGCGGTGATTTCTGCGCCCTGGCAAACGCCCGTTCGCTGCCTATCGCCAATGCCATCACCGAGCGTTACCAGGACCTGGACGAGCTCGACGACATCGGCGAAATCGATCTGCACATCAGCGGCTGCATCAACTCCTGCGGCCACCACCACAGCGGCCACATCGGCATCCTGGGCGTGGACAAGGACGGCAAGGAGTGGTACCAGGTCACCCTGGGCGGCTCCGACGGCTCGGCGCTATCGGGTGCTCCGCAGGTCGGCAAGGCGGTCGGCCCTTCGTTCACCGGTGCCGAGGTGCCCGACGTGATCGAGGCGGTGCTCGGCACCTATCGCGACACCCGCCTGAACGGCGAATCGTTCATCGACACGCTGCGCCGCGTCGGCCACGACCCTTTCAAGGCTGCCGCCAACGCAGCCCGCGCGCCCAAGGCCGAAGAAGCCCTGGCCTGACCGAAGGACAACCCCACCATGACGACATCCCACCTGAAGCCGCTGCGCCTGGTTTCCGCCGAAGAAAGCGCCGCCACCGCCAACGACGCGGCCCGTGTGCTGACCCTGGCCAACGACGAAGACCCGCTCACGCTGGCCGACCGGCTGGAAGGCATCGAACGCATCGACCTGAACTTCCCGAAGTTCACTGACGGCCGCGCCTACAGCCAGGCCTTCCTGCTGCGCAAACGCCTGGGTTTCCAGGGCGACCTGCGTGCCAACGGCGACGTGCTGATCGACCAGCTGGTGCATATGGCCCGCCAGGGTTTCAGCAGCGCGGTGCTCAAGGCCGGCGTCGACGCTTCTGCCGCCCAGCGCCAGTTCGACCGGTTTTCCGGCTTCTACCAAGGCGATGTGTCGGCCAAGCCGCACTTCGTCGAAGCTGAAGCCTGAGAGGCCCAGCCAATGTCGGACGCCCTGCTGGCGCTGCAACGCGGCCGCCCTTCTGCCGATTTCGACGCCAAGGTCGAGTTCTCCACCGCGCTGCTGCAAAAGGCGGCGGCGCAATACAGCCCGCTGACCCAGGCATCGAGCCTGGGTGCCGAAGACATGGTCGTCACCGACCTGATCCGGCGCAGCGGCATCGACTGCGCGGTGTTCGTGCTGGACACCGGCAAGCTGCACGATGAAACCCTGGCGCTGATCGACCGCCTGAAAACCCATTACGGCCGCGATGTCGAGGTCTATCGCCCCGATGCGGCCGTGGCCGACGCCTTCGTGGCGGCCAACGGCGAAGACGCCATGTACCGAAGCCTAGGCCTGCGCAAGCAGTGCTGCGACATCCGCAAGATGGTGCCGCTGGAGCGGGCCCTTGCCGGCAAACGCGGCTGGATCACCGGCCTGCGCCGCGAACAGTCGCAGGCTCGCGCCGAGGTGCACGACATCGAGGCGCCCGACGACGCCAAGGCCGGCAGTCGCGCCAAGGTCAACCCCCTGGCCGCCTGGACCTGGGGCGACGTCTGGCATTACATCAGCCTGCATGGCGTGCCCTACAACCCGCTGCACGACCAGTTCTTCCCGAGCATCGGCTGTGCGCCCTGCACCCGCGCCGTCACCCTGGGCGAAGACTTCCGTTCCGGCCGCTGGTGGTGGGAAAACGAAAGCGCCAAGGAATGCGGCCTGCATGTGGCTGCCGGCCATGACGGCGCGCCTTCGGGCACCAGTCAGGACGACCCGCTGGCATCCGACGTTTCGCCCATCAGTTTTTATCCCCTGAGCCGCCCCGTGAAAGAGACCGCCGCATGAACGCCCGCACAGAACCCCAGCTTCTCGGGACCGCACACCTCGCCGACAGCCACCTCGATGCATTGGAAGAAGAAGCCATCTTCATCCTGCGCGAAGTGGCCGCCGTGTTCGAGCGCCCCACCCTGCTGTTCTCGGGCGGCAAGGATTCCCTGGTGTTGCTGAAGCTGGCCGAAAAAGCTTTCGTGGGCAATGACGGCGACGCGGTCGGCAAGGGCAAGATCCCCTATCCGCTGCTGATGATCGACACCGGCCACAACTTCCATGAAGTGACCGATTTCCGCGACAGCCGCGCCGCCGAACTGAAGGCCGAACTCATCGTCCGCAGCGTCGAGGATTCGATGGCCCGCGGCACCGTGCGTCTGGCCCACGAAGGTGAGTCGCGCAACGTGCACCAGTCGGTCACGCTGCTCGAAGCGATCGAGGAATTCCGCTTCGACGCCCTGATCGGCGGTGCCCGCCGTGACGAAGAAAAGGCGCGCGCCAAGGAACGCATCTTTTCGCACCGCGACAGCTTCGGCCAGTGGCAGCCCAAGGCCCAGCGGCCCGAACTGTGGAACCTGTTCAATACCCGCATCCAGCCGGGCGAACATTTTCGTGTGTTCCCCATCTCCAACTGGACCGAACTCGACGTGTGGCAATACATCGCCCGCGAAAACATCGCCCTGCCCTCGCTTTACTACACGCACCAGCGTGAAGTGGTGGAACGCAAGGGCCTGCTGGTGCCGGTCACGTCGCTCACCCCGGCACGCGAAGGCGAAACGCCGGTGTTGCGCGACGTGCGTTTCCGCACCGTCGGCGACATCACCTGCACTTGCCCGGTGGCCAGCACTGCCGCCAACGCCGAAGACGTGGTGATCGAAACCCTGTCGGCCGAGGTCAGCGAGCGCGGATCGACCCGCATGGACGACAAGACTTCAGACGCTTCGATGGAAAAGCGCAAAAAGGACGGGTACTTCTGATGAGCAATATTGACGAACAACACGGTGCGGCCCTGCGTTTCATCACCTGCGGCAGCGTCGACGACGGCAAGAGCACCCTCATCGGCCGCCTGCTGGTCGATACCCGCGCCGTCCTTTCCGACCAGTTGGCCGGCGTGCAGCGTTCCGGCGCCACCGACCTGGCACTGCTGACCGACGGCCTGTCGGCCGAGCGTGAACAGGGCATCACCATCGATGTCGCCTACCGCTACTTCGCCACCGCACAACGCAAGTTCATCATCGGCGACGCGCCGGGCCACGAGCAGTACACCCGCAACATGGTCACCGCCGCTTCCAGCGCCGACGCCGCCGTGGTGCTGGTCGACGCGACCAAGCTGGCCTGGGCGTCGTCTGACTCCGCCGGCGAACACACCCTGTTGCCACAGACCCGCCGCCACAGCCTGCTGACCCATCTGCTGCGGGTGCCGTCGGTGATCTTCGCGGTCAACAAGCTCGATGCGGTGGACAACGCCACGGTCGCTTTCAACCGCATCCGCACGGCGTTGGAAACCTTCGCCCGCGAAGCCGGCATCACGGTCGCGGCTACCGTGCCGATGTCGGCGCTCGAAGGCTGGAACGTGGTCGATGCGCGTGCAGGCTGGGCCGGCTACGACGGTCCGTCGCTGCTCGAAATCCTCGAAGGTCTGCCAGCCACGCCGGCCGACGTGGACCTGCCGTTCGCCTTTCCGGTGCAGTGGGTCGAGAAGTTTTCTTCTTCGGCCGATACGCAGAAGGGCCGCCGCGTCTTCTGGGGCCGGGTCAACGCCGGCCAGGTGGCCGTCGGCCAGGATGTGATCGTCATGCCGGGCGGCGCCGTCGCCCGTGTGGCGCAGGTGGTGGACCATGCCCGCCGTCCGCAGGAACACGTCGCCGCCGGCCACAGCACCGGCATCGTGCTGGACCGTGAAGTCGATGTTTCTCGCGGCGACTGGCTGCTGCAGCCCGGCGCTTTCGAGTCCGAACGCACCCTGCGCGCCACGGTCGCATGGCTGGACGACGAACCTCTGGTGCCAGGCCGCGTGTACTGGGCGCTGCACGGCCATCGCTGGGTGAAGGCCAAGGTGTCGCGTATTGTCGACAGGCTCGACATACAGACACTGGAGCGCCAACCGGCTGAAAAGCTGGAAGCCAACGCCCTCGGCCATGTCGAATTCGCACTTCAGGAGCCTCTGGCCACGCTGCCTTTCAGCCGCTCGCGCACTCTGGGCGCACTGGTATTGGTGGACACCGCCAGCCAGCGCACATCGGCTGCCGTGCTGGTCGATTGATCGTCGGTGCCCCATCGATCGAGTCCGATGCCGGGTTTTGCGCCCGGCATTCTTCTGTTTTCGCCCGCGAACCCCTAAAATCGCGGGCTTTCCCTGAACGTTTGCACTGAGACCATGACCCACGTCGTCACCGAAAATTGCATCAAGTGCAAGTACACCGATTGTGTGGACGTGTGCCCCGTCGATTGTTTCCGCGAAGGCCCGAACTTCCTGACGATCGATCCGGACGAATGCATCGACTGCGCCGTGTGCATTCCCGAATGTCCGGCCAACGCCATCTACGCCGAAGAAGACGTGCCGCCGGACCAGCTGGCCTTCATCGAACTGAACGCCGAACTGGCACGCCTGGCCGGCTGGAAAAGCATCACCAAACGCAAGCCCTCGATGCCCGACGCGGACGAGTGGAAAGACAAGCCCAACAAGCTGGCCGAACTGATCCGTTGATCGCCACCGACGCGCTGATCGTCGGTGCCGGCCCTGCCGGCCTGTTTCTGGCTTTCGAACTCGGCCTGCTGGGCATTCACAGCCACATCGTGGATGCCCAGGAAACCCCGGGCGGCCAGGTCGCCACGCTTTATGGCGACAAACCCATCTACGACATCCCCGGCATCGCGGCCTGCACCGGCCAGCAATTGACCGACCGCCTGCTGGAGCAGGTGAAGCCTTTCGAGCCCAGCCTGCACCTGGGCCAGGAAGTCGTCACGCTGGCCTCGGGTGGCGACGATGGCGGCTGGCGGCTTGCCACTTCCCGGGATCGGCATTTCCACAGCAGTTGTGTCTTCATCGCCGCCGGGGTCGGAGCCTTCGCGCCGCGTCGGCTCAAGGTCGAAGGCATCGAGGCGCTGGAAAACACGCAGGTGTTTCACTGGCGTCCCGCGCCGGGCAGCCTGGGCGGCAAACAGGTGCTGGTCATCGGTGGTGACGAACTGGCGCTGGACCGCATCGATTCATTGCTGGCCGAGGCCCAGCCCCCGGCCGTCATCACCCTGATGCACCGACGGGCGCAGATCCAGGCCGAGCCTGATCGGCTGGCGCGGTTCGAAGCCCTCTGCGAATCGGGCCGTATCGTGTTCGAAGCCGGGCAGGTCACCACCCTGCTGCTGGCCGAAGGTCGGCTGACGGGCGTCGAACGCGCCGGCCCCGATGGCGACCTGCCGCCGCTCCCCGTCGAAGCCATCGTGGTGGCGCAAGGCCTGAGCCCGCGCCTGGGACCGCTGTCCGACTGGGGCCTGGCCATGGACCGCAAACAACTCCCGGTGGATACCGCCCGGTTCGCCACCAGCCAGCCGGGCATCTTCGCGGTGGGAGACATCGTGACGTATCCCGGCAAGAAGAAGCTCATCCTTTCGGCCTTCCACGAGGCCACCCTGGCTGCCTTTGCCGCGGCCGACCTGCTGAATCCGCAACGCAACCAGGTGCTGCAGTACACATCAAGCAGCAGCCTGCTGCATGAACGCCTCAAATTAAACGGCAAAAATACGCCGCTTAATTGAATAAAACAATTTAACCGGCAAATATCGGCTGGTTATGGAGTTTCATTTGACGGGTTGTCACGGGATGATTAGAGTGGCCTGGCAGGAACCCCATGACCACCCGACACCTCACCCCCGAAGAACTGGAAGCCACGCTCGGCGAACGCCTGAAGGTCTTGCGCCTGGACCATGACCTCGACCAGAAAACGCTGGCCGAACGCGCCGGCATCAGTGAACGGTCGCTGCGCAATCTCGAAGGCGGCCGGGGCTCCACTCTTCGCACCCTCACCTCGGTGCTTCGTGCCCTTGGCCGCGAGGAATGGCTGGACACCATCGCGCCCGTCTCCACCATCAACCCCCTGATGCTGAACCGGGCAGCCGAGCCCCGCCAGCGCGCCAGCCGGAACCGCCATGCCAACAAGCCCTGAAGCATCCAGGCGCCCAGCCCGCCGCACGGCCTATCGCCACATCGACAAGGTCGACGTCTACCTGTGGGACCGCCACATCGGCGCGGTCGCCCTCGACCCGGCATATGGCTATTACGCATTCGCCTACACCGAAGCCTTCAAGGCCAGCGGCATAGAACCTTCGCCGCTGCACATGCCGGCCCGCGGCAGCCGCCCCTACCTGTTCACCGAACTGCCCGAGGCCACCTACAAACGTCTTCCAGCCCTGCTGAGCGACGCCCTGCCCGACGACTTCGGCAACGCCCTCATCAACCGCTACATGGCCGACCACGGCATTCCCGCCAATGCCGTCAGCCCGCTCGACCGGCTCGGCTACATGAGCACCCGCGGCATGGGCGCGCTGACCTTCAAGCCGTCGCGCGGGCCGGCCAACCGCAAGCCGACGTCCATCGTGCTGAGCAACCTGGTCGAGCAGGCGCGCAAGGCGGTGGCCGGCCATATCGACGACGACGACCATGCCAATGCAGCGCTGCGCAGCATCATCGAAGTGGGCACGTCGGCCGGCGGTGCACGCGCCAAGGCGGTGGTCGCCTGGAACCCCGAAAGCGGCGAGATCCGCGCCGGCCAGCTCGACGCGCCGGAAGGTTTCGAACATTGGCTGCTGAAGTTCGACGGCATGGGCCTGGACAGCGAACTGGGCCAGTCGCAGCAATACGGCCGCATCGAATACGCCTACCACCTGATGGCCCGCGCGGCCGGCCTGCAGATGAGCGACTGCCGCCTGCTGCAGGAAAACGGCCGGGCGCATTTCATGACCCGGCGTTTCGATCGCGGTGCGGACAGCAGGCGCCACCACATGCAGACGCTGTGCGCCATGTCGCACCTCGACTACAAACGCAAGGGCACCAACGCCTATTCGCAGTTGTTCATGGCGATCCGTGCCCTGGATCTACCGTATGAGGCGATGGAAGAAGCCTTCCGCCGCATGGTTTTCAATGTGCTGGCGCGCAACTGCGACGACCACACCAAGAACTTTTCCTTCCGGCTGCAGCAGGGCCGTGGCTGGGAACTGGCCCCCGCCTACGACGTCACCTTCGCCCACAACCCGAACGGCGAATGGACCCACCAGCACCTGATGTCGGTCAACGGCAGGTTCAGGGGTTTCGAGCGGGCCGACCTGCTGGACGAAGCCCACCGTTTCGGTGTCGGTTCGGCTCCCCGGGTGATGGCCGAAGTCTCGTCTGCGCTGGAGTCTTGGCGCGGTTTTGCCGAACAGGCGGGCCTGTCGGAACCGGTTGCCGACGGCATTGGAAAGCAGTTCCTGAAGCTGTAGGCAAAGGTTCAGTGAAAGTCGCGGCTCTTCTGGGTTCCGAGCCGTCCCAGCATGTGTGTCATGTCGCGGAAATCACGCCCCAGCAGATGCCGCACCTGCCCGCCGCTTTCGTGGTCGCGTTGCCAGACACCCTTCACCGCCAGCAGGCGCGACTTCAGCACCACGTCACGGAACTTCTCGACCGCATCGGCCCAGACGATGACGTTGATGACACCGGTCTCGTCTTCCAGCGTGATGAACAGGGTGCCCTTGGCGGTTGGCGGCCGCTGCCGCATGGTGACGATGCCGCAGGCCTGGACCGGCGTGCCGTGGGGTTTGTCACGCATCTGCTGGGCTGTCATCAGCCGTTGTTTGCGAAGGCGCTCGCGCAGCAGGGCCAGCGGATGGCGGCGCAGTGTCAGACCGGTCGAGGCGTAGTCGCCGATGATTTCTTCGGCTTCCGAGGCTTCGGGCAGGATCAGCGGATCTTCCAGCACCGGTACGCCCCGCAGCAAGGCGGGCGAACGTCTTTGTGCACTGGCCTCCCACATCTGCTGGCGCCGGTGGCCCGAAAGCGACATCAGCGCATCGGCCGCCGCCAGCGCCTGCATGTCGCGGGTGTCGAGTTCGGCGCGCAAGGCCAGGTCCTCGGTGCTGGTGAACGGTGATCTGCCACGCGCCGCGACGATGCGTTCCATGCCCTCCTTCGATAAACCCGCCACCAGCCGCAGCGACAGCCGCACCGCCGGCTGGGACAGCCGCCCTGGCTGCGGCACCTGCGTACCGGGCCAAACCGGCTCGCCCGGCGCCGGCCGCGACGGTTTGCCCTTGTCGGACGCGGGGCGGGGATGCAGTGCCCATTCCACACCGCTGTACAGCGGCGCCTGCGGGCTGTCGTGGCGCTCCAGCACCGAGTCGATGCCGCTCAGCGTGACATCGATCGGCCGCACCTCTACCGCATGGCGCCGGGCGTCCTGCACCAGTTGCGAAGCCGAATAGAAACCCATGGGTTGCGCATCCAGGATGCCCGCCAGGAAACACGCCGGCTCGAAGCATTTGATCCAGCAACTGAGGTAGACCAGCAGCGCAAAACTTGCCGCATGACTTTCGGGGAAGCCGTATTCGCCGAAGCCCTTGATCTGCTCGAAGATGGCGTTGGCAAATTCGGCCGGATAACCCCGGCGGATCATTCCCTGCACCAGCTTTTCCTGGAAGTGATGCACCCCGCCCTTGCGCCCCCAACCCGCCATCGAGCGGCGCAGCTGATCGGCTTCGTCGGCGCTGAATCCGCCGGCGTCCATTGCCAACTGCATCACCTGTTCCTGGAAGATGGGAACACCCAGGGTGCGTTCCAGCGACTTCTTCAATTCGTCCTTCACGTAGAGGATTTCCAGGTCCTCGCGCTCGCGTTTGCGGGCTTTCAGGTACGGATGCACCATGCCGCCCTGGATAGGCCCGGGCCGGACGATGGCCACCTCGACCACCAGGTCGTAGAACTTGCGTGGCAGCAGGCGCGGCAGCATCGACATCTGCGCCCGGCTTTCGACCTGGAACACACCCACGGTATCGGCGGTGCAGATCATGTCGAACACCGCGGCCTGATCCCGGGGAATCTCGGCCATGGTCCAGTCGGTACCGCGCCAGCTGTTGCGGAAATCGATCATGCGGCGCAGGGCCGACAGCATGCCCAGGGCCAGCACGTCCACCTTCATCAGGCCGACGGCTTCGAGATCGTCCTTTTCCCACTGGATGATGGAGCGCCCTTCCATGCTGGCCTGCTCGACCGGCACCAGCCGGGTCAGCGGGCCGTCGGTCAGCACGAAACCGCCCACGTGCTGGCTGAGGTGGCGCGGAAAACCTCGCAGCTGATGGGTCAGTTCGAGCCAATGGTCGACCAGGGGCTGAGGCGCCGACACCCCGGTCCGGGCCTGTACCTCGACCAGTTGTTTTTCCAGGATGTCCTTGTCGAACCAGTAGTGGTCCTTGGCGAAGGCGTCGATCAGCGGCTCGGGCACGCCCAGGGCCGCGCCCACATCGCGGATGGCCATGCGTGACCGATAACGCACCACGGTGGCCGCGATGGCGGCGCGGTCGCGGCCGTACTTTTCATAGATGTACTGGATGACTTCCTCGCGCCGCTGGTGCTCGAAGTCGACGTCGATGTCGGGCGGCTCGTTTCGTTCCTTGCTGATGAAACGTTCGAACAGCAGGTTCGAATCGTCCGGCCGCACCTCGGTGATGCCGAGGCAGTAGCAGACCACCGAATTGGCGGCCGAGCCGCGGCCCTGGCAGAGGATGTGTTCGTCCCGGGCGAACCTCACGATGTCCTCGACCGTCAGGAAGTACATCTCGTATTTCTTGAAGGCGATGAGCCGCAGTTCCTTCAGGATCTGGACCCGCAGCTTGCGCGAAGAGCCATCCGGATAACGCCGCCGGACACCGGCAAGCACCAGGCGGTTGAGCGCCTGTCCGGGGGACAGCCCGGGCGGCACGCTTTCCTTGGGGTAGCGGTAGGAAATCTGTTCCATCCGGAAACTGCAGCGCGCCGCCAGCACCTGGGTGGCCTGCAGAAGTTCGGACGGGTACAGCGTTTCCAGCCGGTCCAGCGGCCGCAGGTAACGCTGGGCATTGCGTTGCAGTGCAAAACCGCAGTCGCCCACCGTCCGGCCTTCGCGCACCGCCGAGATCACGTCCTGCAAGGGCTTGCGGCCGGCCGCGTGCATGTGCACGTCACCGCAGGCCAGCAGCGGCACGCCGGCCGCTTCGCCCGCCTGCTGCAGCATCGATAACCACAGGTCGTCGTCGAAGTCGCAAAGCAGTTCGACGCCCAGCCAAAGCCCGTCTGCACCGAAACGCTCGCAGGTGGCCGACAGGTCGACCGACACCGTGTCGACCTTGCGTACCGGCAGGTAGATACGTTCGCAGCCCGCCAGCAAACGCCAGTCGATGGCGCGGATGTCGTACCGGCCTTTTTCGGCCGCCATGCGCGCCGCGGAGATGGCCTGGCACAGGCCCCCCCAGCCGTCCAGGTCGCGGGCGATGGCGACCAGGCGGGCACCGTCTTCCAGCAGGAACTCGGCCCCGTACAGCAGTTGCAATTCGACCGGTTCGGGCAGGTCGCGGTTGAACTGCCGCAGGCTGTCCCAGGCCCGCACCACACCTGCCACCGAACATTCGTCGGTGATGGCGATGCCCTGGTAACCCAGCTTGAGCGCGCGCATCACCAGTTCGTCCGGGTGCGAGGCGCCGCGCTGGAAACTGAAGTTGCTGATGCAGTGAAGCTCGGTATAGAGAACGGAAAAAGGCGGCGCCAGGGCTGCCTCGACGGCGGGCGGGCGTGCGGGCACAGGAAACCGCAGCACCGAAGGCGGATCGGGCCGCCCCTGCAGGCTGACTTCCTTTTCAGGCATACAGGCCGTGCAGGAACCAGTCGCCGCCTTCGGTTTCCAGTTCGACCGGCATGTCGCGCTGCCGATGCAGTTCCTGGAAAATCCACACCAGACCCGCACCAGGACTCTCGGCAATGAAATAGTCACGCACCGCACGTTGCGGAGCCTTGCCGTCGGGCGATGTCCACCAGCCGGTCTCCAGCCGCTGCGGGCCCGCCACGGTGCGCAGCAGGCCGCGCCACAGCGGCTTGCCCTGGCGGGTTTCCAGGCGCAACGGGTCGGGCAGCAGCCAGCCGGGGTAGATGCCGTCGGCCTGCACGTCGCGGCGGACCGGCGACGGCTTGCCAGGTGCGGTCTTACCGAGAAAGCGGCGCAGGTTCGAACGTGCCGGCAACCACTGCTGCATGCCGTCGGGCCGGTGGTCGGCCTGGGGCACGGCGGCCAGCACGCTGCCCTCGCCCAGCCGCGCGCTGAGGCGTTCGACCAGTTCATGCAGCGCATCGCCCTTGCGGTTGTCCTCGGGCAGGAAACTGAAGCTTGCGCCCCCCCAGGGCGCGGTTTCAAGCGAGCGCAGGCGCAGCCAGCTGGCCGGCGCGAGCATCTTCTGAAGGGCCAGCTTCTCGCCCATCAGGCGCTGGATGTGTGCCGTGTCCTGCAGCGGCTCGGCGGTGCGCAGAAGGAGCTCCTGGAACGGCGGCAGGTCCACGCCGTCGATACGTTTCAGGTCGAGTGTCCATTGCAGTTCGAGGGCCAGCACACCGCGATGGCGGGCACGCAGCCAGATCTGCAACGACTTCAGCAGCCGGCCGGCCGACCACATCAGTTCGGGCGCTCTTTCGGCCAGTGCCGGCAATTCGAGCTTCAGTTCGAAATGCTCAGGCAATTGCAGCCAGGGAAACACCTCGGGCCGACGCAGCCAGGCGACGTCGAGCGCCTCGCGCAGCGGGATGCCGAAACGCCGCGCCACACCGGCACGCGGCAGTTTTTCGACGTCTCCCCAACGCAGGCAGCCCAGGCGTTCCAGCATGTCCAGATGTGGCCGGGCCGCGCTGAGTGTGCACAGCGGCAGGTCGGCAGGGACATCGGCTGGCGGACGCCGATCCGCGGCAAAGAGCCGCAGCCGAGCCAGCGCCGTGACGCTGCTGCTGCCGTCGGCCCGCAACAGGCGGGCTTCGGGTGCCGGGTTGCTCGACAGCATGGCCGCCACCAGCCCGCGCGGGCCACCCCATAGACGTTCGCAGGCCGACACCTCCAGCAGCAATGCCTCGTCGAGCCAGGCCACACGCGGCGTGAACTGCAGCGCCCACCAGCCCAGCGCCTCGCGGGTGGGCAGGGTCGCATCCGGCGGCAGGGGCTCACCCGGCACCACCGGAGCGTGTTCAAGCTGCCACTGCAGGGCGATCCAGCGCATTGGCGGTCTCCTTGGGTGGCAGCACCAGGCGAAGGACGGTGACTCCGGCCGAAGCGACAGGCGCCGTGACAACACCGGGCTGGCGTGTGTCCCGCCGTTGCCGCGCGGCAGCCAGCACCGCCGCCAGCCGCGGCGGATGCGCCGCCACCGACACGGGTGCGGCCAGCGGCGGACCGCGCCGTTTGAGCAGGTGGATGGACAACTGGTCGGGCGTATCGCCCCCTTCGACCAGCAGGCGCAGACGGGCGGGCGATGCATGGCCGGCCTGCGCGGCGGGTCGGAACACCCACAGCAACCGATCAAACTGCGCGGCCGCCAGCTGCAGCCTTCGCAGTTCACCCACCCGCGCCTGCGGCAGCCAGGCCAGCACCGCCGCTACATCGGCGCAGCGCAGCGCCTGTTCGCAGGCCCACAGGCGCGCCTGGGGCGCATCGCACCGCACCCACAACAAGGCCTCCGGCGGCACCCCCTGCGCGGCCAGTGCCGGGCTGAAGGGCTGGTAAGGCGCACCGATCATCGCCACCGGCCGCTCTTGCGCCGCCACCGCACGGCCCAGGGCCGGCAACAACAGCGGCCAGGCAAAGGTCTCGGGGCCGGAATGCAGCACCTCGGTCATGGCCCCCACGGGCCAACCGCCACCAGGCAGTTCGGCATCGAGGGCGGCGAACCCGCTGGATTCAACCGCACCCTCGGCCCGCGCAAGCGATTCGGCGCGCCAGACCTGCCTGAAGCCATCAGGCTGGGCGGCGGCATGGGCATCGAAGGCAGCGAGGGACATGAGAGCGAGACAAAAAGAATGAGAGGAAAAACCACGGACACCTGTATTTTTATACAGTAACGCCATCTGCGATAGGGGCGTCCATGCTTTTTTACGCAGGCACCGGCGAGGTGCGCGAAAATTGCCTGTCATCCAGAGGCCACGGTCCTTTCGTACCGTTCCCGGCCCGCCATCCCTGCACACATCGTTGGCATAGTGATGGTTCACTCCAGAAAGTTTCCGTTTGTCCCGAACGCCAGAATCCCTAAATTCCACTCCGCCCGACTCTCCAAGACCCTCGGGACTGTTCGGCTTTTTCGAGTCGCGGGTGCAGGCTTTCCCGCCTGGCGCGCCGTCCCTGCCGCCGCGTTCCTTCGCAGCCTTCATCTGGCGCTGCACCGAAGGCTCGCGCGGCTGGGTATTGCTGCTGATGCTGCTCACCGCCGCCATCGGCGTGTTCGATGCGGTGCTGTTCGCCGCTCTGGGCCGGGTGGTCGACTGGCTGGGCCAGACCCAGCCCGCAGACCTGTGGGCACAGCGCGGCCCGTTGCTGACCCTGCTGGCGGTGGTCATCGCGGCCAGCGTGGGGGTGGTATGGCTGCAGACCACGGTGCAGCACCAGGCCCTGGCCATCAACTTCCCGATGCGCCTGCGCTGGAACTTCCACCGACTGCTGCTCGGCCAGAGCATGACCTTCTACCAGGACGAGTTCTCGGGCCGCATCACCTCCCGCATGATGCAGACCGCCCTGGCGGTACGCGACCTCATCTTCACCGTATGCGAAGTGGTGGTCGGCATGCTGATCTACATCGTCACCATCATGGTGTTCGCAGCCGCCTTCGACATTCGTCTGGTGCTGCCCTTCGCCGTCTGGCTGGTGGCCTATGCCTCGGCCTGTGTGTATTTCGTGCCGCGCGTCGCCAGGGTCGGCCGCGAACAGGCCGATGCCCGCTCGCTCATGACCGGCCGTGTGAGCGACGCCTACACCAACATCGCCACCGTCAAGCTGTTCTCGCATTCGCAGCGCGAGGCCGGCTTCGCCCGCGAAGCCATGCGGGAATTCCAGGGCACCGGTTTTGCGCAGATGCGGCTGGTCAGCAGCTTCGAGACCGTCAACCATGCCCTGTCGATGTCGCTCATCATCGGCGTGGCCGGCTGTTCGCTCTGGCTCTGGACCCACAGCCTGGTCGGTGTGGGCGCCATCGCCGCGGCCACCGCCATGGCCTTGCGGCTGAACGGCATGGCCCACTGGATCATGTGGCAGCTGAGCAGCATGTTCGAAAACGTCGGCACCGTGCAGGACGGTATCAAGACGCTGTCCACCCCACAGGCCGTGCTGGACGCGCCAGCCGCCCCGGCCCTTGCCGTGCCGCGCGGCGAGGTGCGTTTCGAGAACATGCGTTTCTCTTACCCGGTGGCGGCCAACGCACCGGCAGACGCACCGCCGCCCCGCCCCATCGTCGACGGCCTGGACCTGGTCGTGAAGCCGGGTGAAAAAATCGGCCTGGTCGGCCGTTCGGGTGCAGGCAAATCGACGCTGGTCAACCTGCTGCTGCGGTTCTATGAACTCGACAACGGCCGCATCCTCATCGACGGCCAGGACATCGCCGGCATCACCCAGGACAGCCTGCGCGCCAACATCGGCATGGTCACGCAGGACACCTCGCTGCTGCACCGCTCGGTGCGCGACAACATCGCCTACGGCCGGCCGGATGCCGACGATGCCGCCATCCGCCATGCGGCGGAACGGGCCGAAGCCGCCGGTTTCATCGGCCAGTTGTCGGACGCCAAGGGACGCACCGGTTACGACGCCCATGTGGGCGAACGCGGCGTCAAGCTGTCGGGAGGCCAGCGGCAACGCATCGCCATCGCCCGCGTGATGCTGAAGGACGCGCCCATCCTGCTGCTGGACGAAGCCACCAGCGCACTCGACTCGGAAGTGGAAGCGGCGATCCAGCAAAGCCTTTACCGGCTGATGGAAGGCAAGACCGTCATCGCCATCGCGCACAGGCTGTCGACGATTGCCGCGATGGACCGGCTGGTGGTGCTGGACGGCGGGCGCGTTGCCGAGGTGGGCGATCACCGCACGCTGATGGCCGCGGGCGGGATCTATGCGCGCCTGTGGGCGCATCAGAGCGGCGGGTTCCTGGGGGAGTCCGTCGAGGACTGACAGGCCGGCCCCTTTTCAATCGTTCGAGATCTTTCGCTCCAGGACGATCTTCTTCCACTTGGCAGCATCCACCGCGACCATCGTGGCGAACTGCTGCGGCGTTCCGCCCGCAGGCTCGACGCCCAGACTGGCCAGCTTGGTTTTCACCTCCGGGTCGGCCAGCACCTGATTCGCGGCGCTGTTGATGCGGGTCACCAGTTCGGCCGGCAATGCCCTGGGACCGTAGATGCCGAACCAGGTGTTGGATTCATAACCCGGCAACACCTCGGCGATGGGTTGCAGGTTGGGCGCCAGCGGGCTGCGCTTGAGGGTGGTCACACCCAGCGCGCGCAGGCGTCCGTCGCGCACGTGGGGCATGCCGGTGGGCAGCGAATCGAACAACACGTCGATGTTGCCGGCGATCAGGTCGGGCATGGCCAGCGCGGTGCCCTTGTACGGGATGTGGGTGACGAACACGCCTGCCTGCGCCTTGAACAGTTCGGCCGTCAATTGCACGATGGTGCCGTTGCCGCTGGATGCGTAGTTGAGCTTGCCAGGGTTCTTTTTTGCGTAGTCGATCCACTCACGCACCGTGTGGGCGGGCGAATTGCTGGGCACCAGCATGACCGAGGGCGCGTCGCCCACGTGGGCGATGGGCGTGAAGTCGCGCACCGGGTCGAAAGGCATCTTCGCACCCAGCGCCGGGCCGATGGAATGGGTGCTGGTGGTCGTCAGCAGCAGCGTGTAACCGTCCGACGGGGCTTTGGCCGCCAGGTCGGAGCCGATCACTCCGCCCGCGCCGGGTTTGTTGTCGATGACGATCGAGCCGCCGAGCTTTTCGGCGATCTTCGGCGCGAGGGTGCGGGCGAACAGGTCGGTGGCGCCGCCGGCCGGGAAGGGAACGATCAGCCGGATCGGTTTGTTGGGATAAGCCTGGGCCATGCAGGCGGATACGGCACCCAGACAAAAAGTGAGAGCGATGCCTCGAAGCAGACGAGCGGGATTCATGCGGCTGGAAGAAATTGAAGAATGACGAAAAAGGTGACCGGTCACGAATTTAACTCGCCGCAATGTTCGTACCTGCCTGTCCGAATACCCGGCCATAGGGTATTCATCCGCGATGACCGGGCACTTACCCGCGTGGCACCCGCATCGGAGAAGCCTAGTCTCGCCCCACCCCGACACATCCGTCTGGGTGCTGCCCGCGCACGGCTGTTTTCAAGGGGAATTTCATGACCGTCGGTCTTTTCTGGACTTTGTTCGCAGGTTTCATCCTGGGCATGTTGATGAACGCCTTCCATCCCATGCGCCTGGCCACCGGTCTGAAAGCCCTGCTGCTGGCCTGCGGCATCGGCATCGTCGGCGCGCTGGCGGTGAGTTTCGCCGGCCAGGGCATGAAGCTCTGGGACCAGGAAGCCATGGGCGCATTCGTCGGCGCGCTGGTCGGCGCTGGTGCGCTGCTGATCGCCGCGCGTTATTTCGTGGGTGGCCCGGTCGCCACCCCACCCGCGATTGCCGCTGGCTGAAGAGCCGGAAGGAACCTGCTCAGGCCCGGCGTCCGAGTGTCAGCCGGGTCATCAGGTAGGCCGCCACCGCACAGGCGGCGATCGCCACCAGCATCGGCCGGGCGGTTCCGTCCAGGAAAAGGCCCGAGATCGTCACCACCACCGCTCCGGTGACGAACTGCAGGGTGCCCATCAGGGCCGATGCGGTGCCGGCGATGGCACCGTGGTCTTCCAGCGCCAGCACCGCGGTGGTCGGCACGATGAGACCCAGAAATCCGTAGCCCACGAACAGCAACGCCACCATCACCGGCAGGTTGCCGACGCCTGCCACGCTCAATGCGGCCAGCACGACCATGGTGACAGTGAAACCGGCGACGGCACCGGACACCAGCCGCTTCAAGCCGAAACGGCGGCTGAGTTTTCCGGTGAACTGCGACACGCCGATGAACGACGCCGCATTCAGCGAGAACGCCAGGCTGTACTGGCGCGGCGTCAGCCCGTAATGGTCGATCAGCACGAAGGACGAATGCGCCAGATAGGCAAAGAAGCTCGACATGCCGAATGCGCCGATGAACACCAGGCCCAGGAAATGGCGGTCTTGCAGCAGTTGCGCATAGGCGGCCACGGCACCGCGCACGCTGCTGCCCAGACGCTCTTCAGGCGGCCGGGTTTCCGGCAGGCTGGTGCCTAGCAGCACCAGGCCCAGCAGGGAAGCGACCAGCACCGTCCAGAACACGCCGCGCCAGCCGAAGAACTCGATCACCAAGCTGCCGGCGAGCGGCGCCAGGATGGGCGACACACTGAAGACCAGCATCAGCAGCGACATCAGGCGCGCCGCTTCGTTGCCTGTATGAAGGTCGCGCACGATGGCGCGCGGCACCACCATGCCGGCGCAGGCGCCCAATCCCTGGATGAAACGCAGGGCGACCAGGGTCTGGATATCCGGCGCCAGGGCGCAGCCCACGCTGCCGACGGCGAACAGGATCAGGCCGAAATACAGTGGCAGCTTGCGGCCGTACATGTCCGAAACCGGACCGTAGATCAGTTGGCCCACGCCCAGCGAAATGAAGAAGGCCATCAGGCTCATCTGCACAGCCAGCGCCGACGCGTTCAGCGATTGGCCGATGGACGGCAACGCCGGCAGGTACATGTCGATCGCAAAAGGACCGATGGCCTGCAGCAGGCCCAGCACCAGTGCGGCGCGCAAAAAATTGTTTTTCATTGAGGGGTCGAAAAGAAGGCCCGCGAGCATACCCAAACCAGGGCTTACCCGCAGGCCATCGCCCGTATCACCTCAGGACGGCACCCAGACACAGGATGGACACCATCGCCAGCAACAGGCGGCCCGGCCCGGTGGCGCGCGATTCGACCGTCCGGTGCAGCAGCAGGCCGGCCAGCAAGGCCAGGCCGAACACCGCCAGCATGCCCAGGGCGTTGACCACCGGCGCGGTCGGCCACAGGTGATGCACCAGCGCGCCCACGCACAGCAGGATCGGAAAGTGGATGAGGAACACCGAATAAGAGATGCGCCCGATGCGGCCCAGCGCCGCGATGGGCCGCGGCGGTTGCCAGTCCACGCCCTGCGACTCCTGGCGCGCCTGGGTCCACACCAGCATCAGCGCGGCGACCAGCGCGATGGCGATGCGGGCACGGAAGTCGATGGCCAGCGCCACCCCGCCCAGCACGGCGATGCCGGCCATCCACTGCCACGGCCGCTGCGAGGTCGCGCCCCAGCAGGCCAGGATGCCCAGGCCGTACGCACCGAAGAAGTACAGCGCCGTCGGGTCCAGTTCAGGATGCCGGTTGAACCACACCAGCGAGCCGCTGGCGATGCCCAGTACCAGCCAGAAGGCCGTCAGCGCCGGCCGGCGCGACCAGCGTTGCGCAGCGAAGAGCAGCAGCACCGTGGCCGCGAACAACTGGAAGTCGATGGCCACGTACCAGACGCCGGCCGACAGCGCCTCGGAACCCAGCAGGTCCTGCAGGAACAGCCCGTGCGCCAGCAGCTGTGATTCATGCGGTGCATCGGGAACCAGCGGACCGGGCAGCCAGGGCCGGGCCAGCATGGCCGCGATCAGGCCGGTGAAGAGCGCCACCACATAAGGCGTGGCCAGGCGCAGGTAACGCCTGCCGATGCGGGACCAGGGTGCGTCGATGGACGAGGTGCCGCGCGGCGCGAGCGACCGGGCGTTCAGGAAACCGCCGATCACCAGGAACAGCTGGACCGCCATGCGTGCGTAGTCGGCCAGCACGTCCATCAGCCAGGGTGCGAGCGGACGCGCGACCTCGGACATGGGGCCGTAGAAAGCAAGGTGGTGCCAGACGATGAGGCAGCAGGCCAGGCCCTTGAGGCTATCGATCAGGGGCAGCCGCGAGGCGGAAGTCTTCATGGGGCGCGGAGCGCAGCAGTCTCGATTGTTTTTATGACGCGCAAAAAAATGCCGGCGTCACCGGCGCCGGCATTTTAGATGACATGGCCTGTTTTTTTACAGGGCAGCCACCAGTTCGGGGACCAGGGTGAACAGGTCCCCCTCGATCCCGTAATCGGCCACACCGAAGATCGGAGCCTCGGGGTCCTTGTTGATCGCCACGATCACCTTGGAATCCTTCATGCCGGCCAGATGCTGGATCGCACCCGAGATGCCGGCGGCGATGTACAGGCTGGGCGCCACGATCTTGCCGGTCTGGCCCACTTGCCAGTCGTTGGGCGCGTAGCCCGCATCGACTGCCGCACGCGATGCGCCCAGCGCCGCACCCAGCTTGTCGGCCAGCGGCGTCAGCACCTCGTTGAACTTGTCGCTGCTGCCCAGGGCCCGGCCACCGCTGACGATGATCCTGGCCGCGGTCAGTTCGGGCCGGTCGCTCTTGGTCACCTCGCGGCTGACGAACCTGCTCTTGCCGCTGTCGGCCACCGCTTCGATCTTTTCGACCGATGCGCTGCCGCCTTCTGCCGCCGCGGCGTCGAAGCCGGTGGTGCGCACGGTGATGACCTTGGTCGCATCCGCGCTCTGCACGGTGGCGATCGCGTTGCCGGCGTAGATCGGCCGCTCGAAGGTGTCGGGTGCGTCGACCCTGGTGATGTCGCTGATCTGCGCCACGTCCAGCTTCGCGGCCACGCGCGGCGCGGCGTTCTTGCCGGCAGCCGTCGCCGGGAACAGGATGTGGCTGTAGGCCGGCGCCAGCGCCAGCACCTGCGCGGCGACGTTTTCTGCCAGGCCTTCGGCCAGGCTGGGACCGTCGGCCAGGATCACCCTGGAGACACCGGCGACCTTGGCCGCCGCATCGGCTGCGCCCTGGGCGTTCTGGCCTGCGACCAGCAGGTGCACGTCGCCGCCGATGGCGACAGCTGCGGTCACGGTGTTGAGGGTCGCGGGCTTGATGCCGGCGTTGTCGTGTTCGGCAATGACGAGGACAGCCATCAGATCACCTTCGCTTCGGTCTTGAGTTTGGCCACCAGCGTGGCGACATCGGGCACCTTGATGCCGGCGCCGCGCTTGGGCGGCTCGCTGACTTTCAGAGTCTTCAGGCGGGGCGCCGCATCGACGCCCAGGTCGGCCGGCGTGACCGTGTCGAGCGTCTTCTTCTTGGCCTTCATGATGTTGGGCAAGGTGACGTAACGGGGCTCGTTCAGGCGCAGGTCGGTGGTGACGATGGCGGGCAGGGTGAGTGCCAGGGTCTCCATGCCGCCGTCGACTTCACGCGAGACGGTGACGCCGTCGGCAGCCAGGTCGACCTTGCTGGCAAACGTCGCCTGCGGCAGGTCGGCCAGCGCGGCCAGCATCTGGCCGGTCTGGTTGCTGTCGTCGTCGATGGCCTGCTTGCCGAGGATGACCAGGCCGGGTTGTTCCTTGTCGACCAGGGCCTTGAGGATCTTGGCGACGGCCAGGGGCTGCAGTTCGACGTCGGTCTGGACCAGGATGGCGCGGTCGGCGCCGATGGCCAGGGCCGTGCGCAGGGTTTCCTGGCACTGAGCGACGCCGCAGGACACGGCGATGACTTCGGTGACGATGCCTTTTTCCTTCAGGCGAACCGCTTCTTCGACGGCGATTTCGTCGAAGGGGTTCATGCTCATCTTCACGTTGGCGATGTCCACACCCGTGCCGTCCGACTTGACGCGGACCTTGACGTTGTAGTCGACGACCCGTTTGACGGGGACCAGTACCTTCATTGCAAGCGCCTCCAGATGAGATTGATTCAATAGCAAAGATATCCGGACAATTTTATGTCGCGGATGGCGCGTGAATCGTTTCGACCCATTAAACCCCGGCCAATACGCGCACATGGGCCTCGACGCTGCAGGCCAGCGCGTCCAGGGCATAACCGCCCTCGAGGCAGGACACGATGCGACCGCCCGCATGCCGGGCAGCCACGCCGTGGATCATTTCGGTGATCCAGGCGAAGTCGGCTTCGACCAAACCCAACTGGCCCAGTTCGTCCTCGCGGTGGGCATCGAAACCGGCGCTGATGAAGACCATCTGAGGCATGAAGGCATCCAGCCGAGGCAGCCATTGCTGCGACACCATCTCGCGAATGGCCGGACCGCGTGTATAGGCCGGCACCGGCAGGTTGAGCATGTTGTCGGCCGGCGCCTCGGTGCCGGAAAACGGGAAGAACGGATGCTGGAACAGGCCGACCATCAGCACCCGCTCGTCGCCTGCCAGGATGTCTTCGGTGCCGTTGCCGTGGTGGACGTCGAAGTCGATCACCGCCACCCTTTGCAGTCCGTGTACCTCCAGCGCGCGCAGCGCGGCTATGGCGACGTTGTTGAAGAAACAGAAACCCATCGCCCTGTCGTGTTCGGCGTGGTGGCCGGGCGGCCGCACCGCACAGAAGGCGTTGGACAACTCGCCAGCCGCGACGGCATCGGTGGCGGCGATGGCGGCACCGGCCGCCCGCAGCGCTGCCTCGAGCGTGTGGCTGCACAGGTTGGTGTCGGGGTCGATGGCCGCATGCGCCGGGCCGCCGGCCGCGACGTCGGATGCCAGCCTTGCATCGAGCGTGCGGAGGTATTCGAGATGAGCGGGAGTGTGGGCGCGCAGCAGGTCCGAATCTTGAGCGGCCGGGGCCTCGATCCGCTCCAGCGCGTCGAGCACGCCGGTCAGCAGCAGGCGGTCGTCGATGGCGTCGAGCCGCGCGGCACATTCGGGGTGGCCGCGGCCCATGTCGTGGCGGCGGCAGGCCGGATGGCTGAAGTAACCGGTCTTGTTCATGGGGCTAGATCGATGTCTCTTTTTTCGGCTAACGTCGGCGCCATGCAGACACCTCAGAAACTCCAGTCCTTGCTGGACCAGCTTAACACGGTGATTGTCGGCAAGGCCGACCAGGTCAGGGACTGCGTGGCCTGTCTTCTGGCCGGCGGCCACCTGCTGATCGAGGACGTTCCAGGAGTCGGCAAGACCACTCTCGCGCATGCGCTTTCACGCACCTTCGGCCTGCAGTTTTCACGGGTGCAGTTCACCGCCGACCTGATGCCCAGCGACCTCATCGGCGTGTCGGTCTACGAACGCGGCGCCGAGACCTTCGTGTTCCATCCCGGTCCGGTCTTCGCCCAGGTGCTGCTGGCCGACGAGATCAATCGCGCCAGCCCCAAGACCCAGAGCGCCCTCCTCGAGGCGATGGAAGAAAAACAGGTGACCGTGGAAGGCGACAGCCGCGCCCTTCCCCAACCCTTCTTCGTGATCGCCACGCAGAACCCGCACGACCAGCTGGGCACCTTCGCGCTGCCCGAATCGCAGCTCGACCGCTTCCTGATGCGTATCTCGCTGGGCTACCCCGACCGCGCCGCCGAGCGGGTGCTGCTGGCGGGCGGCGACCGGCGCGACATGGTCGACCACCTGGCGCCCTGCCTGACGCCCGATGAGCTCAACGCCCTGCAGCAGGAAGTGCTGTCGGTGCATGCGTCCGACGCGCTGCTGGACTATCTGCAGGCACTGATCGCCGCCACCCGATCGGGCCGCTGGTTTCTGCAGGGGCTGTCGCCACGCGCCGGCCTGGCATTGCTCCGGGCCGCCAAGGCGCAGGCCTTGCTGGCCGGCCGCAACTACGTGGCGCCGGACGACATCCAGTCGGTGCTGCCACAGTGCATCGCCCACCGGCTGGTGCCGGTCAGTGGTGCCGGGCGCGGTGCCATCGAGCAGGTGCGCGCAATGGCCGAGGCGGTGCCCTTGCCGTGACACCGCAGTCTTTGCGGCCCTCCGACCCGGAGGCCGGCCGGGTCTCGCGCTGGATCTTCTCGCGCACCCGCCGGCAGGACACCCAGTTGCTGACACAGCGCAACGTCTACATATTGCCGACGCGAGCCGGCGCCACGCTGGCCCTGGTACTGCTGGTGTTGCTGATCGCGTCCATCAACTTCCAGCTCAACCTGGGTTATCTGCTCACCTTCCTGCTGGGCGGCAGCGCGGTAGCCGCCATGCATGTGGGCCACGCCACCCTGCGCGGCGCCACCTTGCATCTGCTGCAGCCGGCGCCGGTGTTCGCCGGCAGCGCCGCCGCGCTGGAGGTCGAGATCGCCGACGAAGGCCAGCAACCACGTCCGGCCATCGCCGTCGGCCTGCGTGGACAGGCGGAACGTGCCTTGACCGATGTGCCGGCCGGCGGCCGAGCCCGCCTGTCGGTCGGCTGGACGCCACCTGGCCGGGGGCAGCATCCGCTGCCCGCCATCGAAGCCGAAACACGTTTTCCCATCGGCGCTTTCCGCGCCTGGACGGTGTGGCGGCCAGCCGCCGAGCTGCTGGTCTACCCCCGGCCGGAACAACCCGCCCCGCCGCTGCCGCCGGGAGCCCCGCGTGAAGGCAGTGCCCCGCACACCAGCGCCATGCTCAATACCGGCACCGATCCCGAAGGCGTGCGCCCCTACCGCCGCGGCGACCCGCTGCGACAGGTGGTGTGGAAACTCTCCGCCCGGGCCATTGCCGCCGGTATCGGCGACCTGACCAGCCGCGACACCGCCCAGCCCAGCGAGCACGATCTCTGGTTCGACATTCAGCACACCGGCGCGCCCGACCTGGAAAGCCGCCTGTCGCGCCTGTGCGCCTGGGTGGTCGCGGCGGACCAGCTGGGCCAGCCCTACGGCCTGCGCCTGCCAGGCGTGGAGATCGCCCCCGACCAGGGCGCAGCCCATCGTCACCGCTGCCTGGAGGCGCTGGCGCGATGCTGAAAACCGCTCCTCTCCAAACCTTCGGGAAGCTGCCGCGCGACAGCCGCGACACCCTGTTCCTGCTGGCCGTACTGGCCTGGATCATCGCCCCGCTCAGCCTGCAACTGCCGCCCTGGGTGGGCGCGCTGGCCGGCTGCATGCTGCTGTGGCGGGCCTTGCTCGCCTGGCGTTCGGCCGCGCTGCCGCGCCCGGCGCTGCGGGTGCTGATGCTGGCCGTATCGGTGACCGCGGTGTTCGTACGTTTTCGCACCCTGGCCGGCTATGAGGCCGGCATCAGCCTGGCCATCCTGCTGCTGGCCCTGAAGACACTCGAACTGCGCGCCCGGCGCGATGCGCTGGTGGTGTTCTTCCTCGGGTTCTTCGTGCTGCTGATGAACTTCCTGTATTCGCAGGCGCTGCCGCTCGCCTTCATGGCAACGCTGGGGCTGTTCGGCCTGATGACCGCCCTGGTGCAGGCGCACATGCCGGTGGGCCGCCCCACCATCGCCCAGGCCGGCCGGGTGGCGGCGCGGCTGATGCTCTATGGCGCGCCGCTGATGGCCGCTCTGTTCCTGTTCTTCCCCCGCATCTCGCCGCTGTGGGGCGTGCCCGGCCCCACCGAGGCCGGCCGCACCGGCCTTTCGCAGGAGATGCGGGTCGGCACCATCGCATCGCTGGCCCAGGACGGCTCGCCAGTCATGCGCATCCGTTTCCCCGACCTGGCCGCTGGCGCCTCGCCGCCGCAACAGGACCTGTATTTCCGCGGCCCGGTGCTGTCGCGTTTCGACGGCCGCAACTGGACACCGGCCGGTGAAGAGATCAACGGCCGGGTGCAGCCGCGCTGGTATCCACCCTCACGCCTGCAGGTGCGGGGTGAAGCCCTGCGATACGAAACCACCCTCGAACCCAGCGGCCGCCACTGGCTGCTGGCCCTGGACGCCACGCCCGCCCGCCCCGACGGCTCCGACGGTTTCCAGAGTGCCGAACTGCAATGGATCTCGTCGCGGCCACTCACCCAGCTGCAGCGTTACCGCGCAGTGGCCTATCCCGATTTCACCCACGGCCCGCGCAGCATCGAAAGGTCGCTGGCCGAATTCACCCGCCTGCCCGACAGCTTCGACCCGCGCACCCGCCAACTGGCCGCACAACTGCTGGCCGAGCCCGCCGTAACCGCGGGCGGCACATCCGCCCTCGTCGACGCGGTGCTGGCCCGCCTGCGCACGGGGGGCTACAGCTACACGCTGGAACCGGGCGTCTACGGCCGCGATACGGCGGATGAGTTCTGGTTCAACCGCAAGGCCGGTTTCTGCGAACACATCGCTTCGGCCTTCGTCGTCCTGATGCGCTCCGCCGGCGTGCCGGCCCGGGTGGTGACGGGTTACCAGGGCGGCGCCATCAACAGCGTGGACGGCGTCTGGACCGTGCGCCAGAGCGACGCCCACGCCTGGACCGAGGTGTGGATCGAAAACCAGGGCTGGGTCAGGGTCGACCCCACCGCATCGGTTGCGCCTCAAAGGCTGCAGCAATTCCGCGCCGAGGCGGCACCGGGTGTCTTCGGCCAGGTATTGGGGGGCGGCAGGGGCTGGGCCACCCGCCTGCGTTTCACCTGGGAAGCCCTCAACGACCGTTGGAACCAGTGGGTGCTCAACTACACCGAAGACCGCCAGCTGAACCTGCTCAAGCGCCTGGGTTTCAGCGATCCCGACTGGTCCAGCATGGCACGTGTGCTGGGCAGCCTCGTGCTTGTGGCACTGCTGGGCGGCCTGGGCTGGCAGGCCCTGCAGCAACGCCGCCGGGACCCCTGGTTGCGCCTGTATGCGCAAGCTCGCAGCCGCCTGGCACGGCGTGGCCTGCCGTCGTCGGAAGCCGTACCGCCCCGCGCCCTGGCACGCCAACTGTTGCAGCAGAGGGGTGAAGCCGCACGGCCTGTCGCCGACTGGCTGCTGCGCCTGGAAACCCAACGTTATGCCCCTGCCGCCGATCACGAACGCCGCGCTGCGCTGGGTCGTCTGGCTCGAGAAATGCGCGGCCTGCGCTGGCCGCCCGCCGTGTCCTGAAAAAGCTCCATGACCTCTGTTCTTCTTCGCCGCGCCCTGCTCCGTGCGGCCGCCGCCATCGCCTCGAGCGCCCTCCCCCTCATCGCACGGGCCAACACGGCCTCGGGGCACAAGCCGCTGCATCCGCCAAAGGCCAAAACACCCGCCAAGCCCGCCGCGCCGCTGGTCCGTTATGCAGGCCGTGAAGACGCCATGCGGTTTGCCGACGACCTGGCCAACCGGCGTGGCTTCGATGCCGCGTGGACCCGCGAAATCATCGGCCAGGCGGGTTTTCTGCCCTACGTTCCCAAGCTGGTGTTGCCGCCGACCAAGGGCACCGCCAAGAACTGGCGCCTGTACCGCAGCCGGTTCGTGGAGCCCATCCGCCTCCGCGCAGGCGTGCGTTTCTGGAACGAGAACCGCGCCGCCCTGGAACGCGCCGAGTCCCAATACGGCGTGCCGGCGGAAATCATCGTCGGCATCATCGGCGTGGAGACCATCTACGGCCAGCAGATCGGCAACGTGCGCATCCTGGACGCGCTGGCGACCTTGTCGTTCGACTTCCCCGCCGCCCATCCGAGAGCGAAAGAACGGGCCGACTTCTTCCGCGGCGAGCTGGAGCAGTTCGTCACCATGGTCCAGCGCGGCACCCTGGACCCGGACACCGCCCGGGGCAGCTACGCCGGCGCCATGGGCCTGCCGCAGTTCATGCCCTCCAGCTGGGGGCGATGGGCCATCGACTTCGACGGGGATGGGCGGATCGACCTGTTCAACAGCCCGCAGGACGCCATCGGCTCGGTGGCGAGCTACTTCAAGGGCTACGGCTGGAAGACCGGCATGCCGGCGGTTTATCCGGTTTCCTTCGATGCCGGCCGGCTGGACCTGGATGGCCTGCTGGCGCCGGACATCCTGCCGACTTTCAGTCCTGCCGCCTTCATGGCGAAAGGCGCCGTTCTGGAAGGGGCGGCCTTGCAACATGCCGGCCCGCTGGCGTTGATTGAATTGCAAAACGGAGATGACGCACCGAGTTTCGTGGCCGGTACCGAGAATTTCTATGTGATTACCCGGTACAACTGGTCGAGTTATTACGCGATGGCGGTTCTGGATCTGGGTGCGGCGGTGGCGGCTGCGCGGTAAGACAGTAGCTCGATAGCCCTAGCCAAGTCTGGCAGAAGCTGGATTCCCCTATTGATTAAAGCTGCGCTGATTGCGCTGGCTCTGCGCTGCGTGGCGCGGAGGTATCCATAATCAATATGCCTACCCCTGCAATCCAGATATTAAAAATATTTTGCAGCGTTTGCAAAACTTTCCCACAAAATATTCTTTTCAACGGTTGACTGCGGCGTCTACAGTCCTGACTCCGTTATTTTTCGTCACTTTATGAAAGATGCAGAACATGGAAATTGAGTTGAGAGCGGCTGAAATGCGGTCGTCCGGAAAACTGGCAGTCAACGTACATGGAGCGTAAAGTTGTCCTGGTCGGCGACCCGCCAAATTCCGGGGACGAGGTATTACCCAACGGGTGCAAGTCAACCGTCAATGGCGCGTGGAGATAGACCTTGAGTGAAATTGAAAAGAAAAAAATAAGCATAGACAACCATCGCCAACATAGTTTTAAGCTAAACCAATACGGCAATAGAAATTTATGGCCACACGGCAACTACCGAGACCATTCTGTCGCAGGCATTTTAATAGACCCCCCCACAGCAGCGTAGTCGATAATTAGGAGCGATCACCTATGCCAAGAGGTTGCTCTTCTAAGCGATGCACTTCGTGCATTACAAAACGTTGATGGAATATATTCAAACAAAAGCGTAGTTGAAGATATCTATAAAAAAGCACAATTATCAGTAATACGCCTAACCGAAAAATATGGAATTCTTGCCCCAAAAATAACGGGATTAGACAACGATGTAAATTTTAATTCCTTATATACAAACATAAAGTTCAGCTCATCAGAATCTGATCAAAAATATATTATCCACTGGGGTGGCCTCGGGACTTGGCGCAACAAAAGCGAAAAACCACTTCATTCATTTTTCCTGTCGGAGTTGGATGGAAAAAACAATGATTTAGTCAAACGATTCGACGAAGTTTTTTTAAGCACATTTAGTTCTTCATTAAAGATCGAACTCGGTGTACACAATACGACCTTCGCTGCCCCACCCGAATTTTTATGTACGAACTCAATCGCAAGGGGAGGTGAGGCTGCGATACCGCCTTACCATTTTGCTTACTTCTTTCCGGAAGACCATGGCCACCCTATCGGCCAGGAAAATATAGTAATACTATTTGTCGATAGTTATCGCTCCCGATTTGAGAGCATGAGCATGCTCTTAGGTCGCGAATACATCGACGCCGCAAAGCACTGGAACCGATCAGAAGACATGTTTCGGAATCAGCTTCTGTGGCTAAGAGCACATGACATCTCGCACACCATACTCGGAGAGTCAACAAATTGGGCCGATGTTAAAAGACGATTTGGATCTGAATATGTATCGGTGCTCGGCGAAATCGTAGCTGATAGCTTTGGCTTGGCAAGCCTATTAACAAAACCCATTACAAAAGATTTTGGGCTAGACCAAAATGCCGTCGTGTATGGATTTATGTGCGAAATATTGAATTATCTGAGGCGCGATCAAAAGTATTTTTTCGACAGCCAGGCTGCTTATTTCGAAATAAAATATTTCATTCTCAACAAGCACATTACCATTGACGCCGCCGGGAAAATAACATGGACACTTGAATCCATCAAAAATGGCGTGTTCAATTTGTGCAGAAGCATCACCAACTCGATCCTAAATGGAAACTTAGATGATACTGCGGAATTCATCGATAGATACCTCAAAAGCACGTTAGATACACCAGCAGCTGTAGCAATTGAGAAAATAATTGAAAAGCTTCAGACAACCAATCTAACTACAAAAAACTAAAATGCAAGCAAACAACGAATTAAATTCTGCCCTCCATGAAATCGGCTTTGCAGCCGTCTTAGATGCAGCACGCGCGGCAGTAGCTCACCCTTACGCTGCATACGTTGAATCAGCGCTGCCTGAATACATAACTAGCACAGCAGTTGGTTCTTTAATTGAGGTTCTTCATCAAGGAAAGACTGCCCAACGGCACCCCGAGTTAAACCAGACTCTTGTAGAGATGCTAGTCAAAGCAAGATTTATGGAAGAGAAAGGAAATAGTTTCGTGCCAGGAAAATGGCGCATGACGTCGTACAAAGGTATTTTTGCGGTCACAGATACACCTAAATCAGGCCGGGATTCGAGCGTATATATCGGCGAAGATTCACTACACTTTGTAGATTGGCTCTCAAATGCACGACCGTGCGATAAAGCATTAGATCTTGGCGCAGGATCTGGCATATCGTGTGTCGCACTAAGCAAAATATCAAATTATGTCGATGCGATCGAGATCGATCCTATTAGTTGCGAAGCGATCCACATAACCGCAACGCTAAACAGCGCATCAAATAAGATCCATGTCATAAATAGCGATCTAACGACCTACCAAACAAATAACAAATATGGAATCATTATAGGCAATACGCCTGGCGTTCCAATCCCACCTCATATTGAATATTCGCCGGCTGGGAATGGCGGCCCCGACGGTTTATCGATATCAAAGTCAGCCCTTAAATTGGCAGAAAAATCAATTGAACAAAAAGGACAAATATTCCACAAATTTGAGTCCATCGGTACAGATAAATCACCTTTTTCAGAACTCTTACTGAAAGAAATGGTTGAACGAACGGGTTGCTCCATAAGATTTGTCCAGCATTCTAGAATTCCTATCGAAATTAGAGCTGCAATATCTACCCGCTGGGCCGCACCACTAAACAAGTCTTACACTCCAACACAGCTTTTGGCTGAATTTGACAAGCACAACACAAGCATAAATTCGAGTTATTTTTATACATGCAGCTCAGTAATTTCGTTTGATGGTAAAGCGCAATTTCAATCACTTCCTGTATATCAATACGGCGACGTTACATTAGATTCAAAAAGCACTACGTCCAAATACGATCACAAAAAACTCACCGCAAAATATATCTCAAAACTCGGAATTCTTCCTGATGGCCTGTGGGAATTAGAGATCGAAGACTATCTCCTTGCACCCCTCGTTGAATGCGACGCTTTAATCACATGCATGAACACTGGTGCAACTTTACGCGAAGCGACAAACACTGTTTTTAACAAAAGCTTTAAAGAAGATCCAATTAATGCAAGGTGCTTATACTCTTTGACCGTTATGTTAATCGATTCATTGAAAGTTTAAGATATGGGCCTCAGAACTGCTAAAAATTACAAAGAATCGCTGAAGGATGGCCGTGAAGTCTGGTATGAGGGTCAACAAGTTGAAGAACTTGAATCACATCCCGCCTTTTCCGGCTCTATTCAACACATCGCGAACCTATACGAAGATCAACATTCCCCTGAAATACAGGGATCAATCACTCATTGGAACGAAGCCCTCGGCGAATTAGTTGGCAATTCGTATCTTAGACCGAAAAGCAATGCAGACATAGCTGCTAGACGGGCACTAATCGAGCACTGGGCACGCCAGTCAAATGGAATGATGGGGCGAACGGGTGATTACGTTGCAGCCATGCTTACCGCGTGGAAAATGAATCTGGAGTTCTTCGATCCGCTTTATCAAAAAAACGTCTCCAACTTTTACGACGATTGCGCAAAAAATGATTTGTTCCTAGTTCATGCGTTGGTTGATCCGCAAATTGATAGAAGCACAAATAGGACAGGAAATTTAAATGAGTCCGCTATTTTAAAATGTTTAAATTCAGACTCGTCAGGAATTTATGTGACGGGAGTGAAAACAATTGCAACCTCTGCCGCAATCGCAGACGAAATAATTGTTTGGCCTCTCCCTGTCCCTCAATCAGAAAAAGAAATTGATGTAGCCCACGCTTTTTCAGTAAAAACAAATTCTGCCGGCTTAAAAATCGTTTGCAGAAATTCTTTTTGCCCCACACATTTGAACGTCCACGATTATCCGTTAAGCTCTAAATTTGATGAAATCGACTCTGTACTATTTTTTGATAACGTTTTTGTTCCATGGGAAAAAGTATTTGTGTACCGCGACGTAGAAAGATTAAAAAATATATCTCAAACCAAAGCCCGCGCGCTAACAGCTCATCAAACTAACATTAGGCTAGTCGTCAAGATTGAGTTTATTTACGGTCTTCTCAATCTTATGGCGGAATCGATTGGCATTAGTCATGCACCGGCCATACAAGAAGCTCTCGGTGATTGCGCATGCCAGATTGAGCAACTACGCGCCCTTATATGCGCCTCTGAATTTAATGCCGGAGAAAGCAAAGGTTATATGTACCCACATTTGCCGCCACTCCAAGCAGGAAGATTAATAGGGCCTGCAATTTACCCAAAATTGATTCATTTGATTAAGCGTCTTGGGGGTGGGGGACTTATGCAAAATCCGTCTTCATTTAACCAATTAGAGGGCCCACTCGCAAAATTTACGGACCAATATTGCCGCGGCGCACTCGGAAGTTCAACCGATAGGGTTAAATTGCTAAGGTTAGCCTGGGACTTAAGTGCGACCGAATTTGGATCACGACACCTACTTTACGAATTGTTTTATTCCGGCGATCCCGGACGTCTCACAATCGCTTTCCAGAGTGAGTATCCAAAGGATATATACAAATCTCGAGTCAAGAATTTTCTTTCAGCCTAACTTACGTCATGAATATTCCATTTTCAATCGGAAACCACACCCTGCGTCTAGCGGAAAGCAAAGATTCTCTCGGAATATGCCGTTTAATAGATGGGGTTTACCAAGAATACGGCGATAAACTTAATACATTGGACGCGGATGCAGACCTCTTAGACATCAACCAAAACTATTTCGATAAAGGAGCTGTATTCGTAGTTCTTGAAGCTGGAGATGGGACCATTGTTGCCAGTCATGCAGTTGTACCTGGAGCTGGCGGAATCGGCACATTCAAGCGACTTTATCTTTCCCCCTCCCTAAGGGGGACTTCTTGGGGGAACATCCTTATGAACTGGGCTATTGACACAGCGAAGCAACTGAACATAAAAAAAGTTGAATTCTGGTCTGATTCACGCTTCCATCGTGCTCACCACTATTTTGATCGCTTCGGATTTATTCACGATGGAAGAGTACGTGAAATGAATGATGGTTCGATGCCATACTCCGAAAAATATTTTTCGGTCGACATGGAAAAATCAAAACTAGTAAAAACTTAAAATATTAATAAAATAAGTGTTTTGAAATACTGGGTTTGGAGCGCCTTTTGAATTATTTTTCACACAGCCAAGTTATTAATAAGCACACCGTGAGCAGTCGAGGTGGGATTGTTGCATCGCAACATCGTAGGGCCGCTGAGATTGGGGCTGCTGTTTTGGATGCAGGCGGCGATGCTGTGGATGCAGCGGTTGCAACATCTTTTGCATTAGGTGTGGTTGAGCCATGGATGAGCGGCATCGGTGGAGGAGGCGCTATGGTTCTTTGGCGCGCAGGTGAAAAAAAACCAATCACTTGCAATTTTGGACTTAAATCACCGCGAGATCTTCTTATTGAAGACTTCAAAGTTAACTCAGACATTCGCCAAAATGACCTTTTCGGGTGGAAATCCGTAGTCGGTGACATTAATTTGCGAGGTCCCAAATCAATCGCAGCGCCAGGTCTCGCGGCCGGGATGGAGTTGATACATTCAAATTATGGGAAACTTCCATGGAATGAGGTCGTTGCGCCATCCGTTGCAGAAGCCAAGAGTGGTATGGAAGTAGATTGGTATTCTTCGTTATTAATTTCGTCCGTAGCACGCAGTTTATCTTTAGACAAAGATGCGGCCAATTTGTTCCTCGATGACGGGAAATGGCCAATCATCGGTGGGTGGGCCCGCGAAAACACCAGAAGACTAAATCAAAGCGCGCTCGCTGATACTTTGGAAATGATAGGCAGACATGGATGCCATGAACTTTACTGCGGGGACGTTTCTAATTCGCTAGTAAAGGATATAAGAGACAAAGGCGGATACCTGTCCTCTACCGATCTTAAAAAGTACAAAGCGTACCTAGCTGCACCGCTAATCGTCAAATATCGCAATGCGTGTATTTACGCAACGCCGGGCCTTACGGGTGGACCGACACTCTCAAATGCTCTCAATTATCTTCAAGAAAACTGGGAAGCGAAGAACTCAAAACCTGGTGCAGACGATTACTTAAAATATGCAGAAGCGATTAGAGAAGCCTATAAAGACAGGCTAAATTTTATGGGCGACTTAGATGCGCCCAATGCACCTGCATGTACCTCGCATTTTTCCGTGGTGGACAAACAGGGCAATATGTGTTCGGTGACGCAGACACTTCTTTCGGTATTCGGCTCGCAGGTTGTCTCTCCATCAACTGGAATATTGCTAAATAACGGAATAATGTGGTTTGATCCAGAACAAGGATTACCAAATTCCTTGTCGCCTGGTAAGTCATGTCTAATGAATGTTTGCCCAATAGTAGGAGAATCTACAGACGGTAAAATGTTTGCAATAGGCGCATCTGGGGGTAGAAAAATCGTAAGTGCATTGACTCAACTATTGTCATTTATGCTTGATTATGAGATGGCTCTAGGAGACGCATTTCAAGAAAAACGAATAGACGCAAGCGATCTTAATCAAGTAATCGTAGATTCTTCCCTTGGCGCAGACGTAATTCTTAAACTTAAGTCACAATTTAATTGTGACACTGGACCGCGCACATTTTTCCCATATTTGTTTGGGTGCCCAGCAGGCGTTCTACGACGCGGCAGTCTAAACATAGGATGCACCGAAATCACTTCGCCTTGGGGCGATTGTGTTGGGCAAACTGAACGACAGCCGCTAAACGATTTTAGATAAGCAAACCATTTATCAAAATTTTCTTGCTTAAACAAACTCGCTGCATTATGCGGCGATTGTAAAAAGCACCCATTGAATTGCACACAACTTTAATCAGCCAGAAGCATCTACCGAAGCGGCCAGTTATTCATCAAGAAAATCACGAAATATATGCAAATAGTTTGTCGAGCGATCGTTTTTATTGAAACAAATCCGATCAACGAACGCCTATCAGTACGATCAGCCAAGACGGCTAGGTTTACACCACAAAATGGGACACGACCAGTGTATTCCATTCTTGCAATTGGTCTTCGCCATATAAATCAAGTAGTATGGAATTGAAATTTATTGCGCGAATAGGGACTGTTGGAGCAATCGGAGTCAATCGAAAGGCTATCGCTATATGCATGGCACTTTTCGTCAATCGTCTAGGCGCAATGACAAAAATGTTCTTTCCGATATATCTCGTCGGAGAGCACAACCTTACCGTCTCCCAAGCAGCAGGAATTATGTCATTCTACGGGGGCGGCCTATTAGTCGGAGCGCTAATACTAGGCTACTTAGCCGACAAATCCCCCAAAGGTTTTGCAATAGTCGCATTTATTGGATCAGCAGCGACCCTTAGTTTACTAGCAATAGTACAAAATCGAACGACCCTAGCCATTCTCCTAGCGAGCGCAGGCATCTTTGACAGCGGCGCAAATGTTCTAGGTCAAAGGCTGCTTCTCGAAACGACAGACGAGCACGAAAGATTACCCGCCCAAGCTTTAGTCCGCGTTGGCAACAACTTGGGGGCCGCTGTAGCAGGGATTCTGTGCGGCCTACTTGCTGCTTATAAATTCAATTTAGTCTTTCTCTTCGACGCAGCTTGTTCGCTAGGAGCGGCCGCCATAATTCACAAAACTTTCTCCGGTATTAAAAAAACAAAAGCCTACGGCAAAACCCCATCAGCAGTCGGAAAATCACCATTTCGAGACATTCAGTTCCTAATTTTCGAAATTGGTGTGATCTTCATAGCGATTGCATACCACGCCCTATACTTCGGTCTTGGGACGCAGGTGCTGACCGCCTATAGCGGATCAACCACAAGTTTCGGCATCCAATTCACCATAAACGCGGCAATAGTTGTTTTGCTTCAAATACCGATCAGCCGCAAACTCGCTCACGTTTCGGGTACCACCATCGTTATAACCGGAACAATGTTATTGATAACAGGATTTTTCCTCTTGTATATCGGAACAACATTTATTTTGCTCGTCGTATCAACAATAACTTGGACCATTGGAGAAATTATATTATTTCCCTTTATTAACGTCCAAATAATGAAAAGAGCAAGGGGCCAAAAGTCGGGAATGTATTTTGGAGTATCAGCTGCAGCATGGAATTCGGCTGCAGTCACCACGCCTCTTTTCATTGCAGCAATAACCGTCGCGCAGGGATTTGAAAATATTTGGATCTTCTGCATGATGGCCATCTTTATTGGAGCATGTCTAATTTTAATCGGCAGCCACGCAATCCAAGCAAAGCAACACCAACAAGCCGCAAATCATGATCGAATCAAAGCAATCAATAGTAGTCATTCTTGATGCAATGTCCACAGCGAGGCACTACGCAGACGTACTGCGCAAACATAACATCAAGTGCGCACATATTCAATCCAATACAGAGATGCACCCGCGATTTTATCGTGAGTTTGTACAGTCAAATTTTCTTAGCAACACACTAGCAAGCGATGAGGCCGGCCTGCGGGATCTAAGCACTAAATATGAAATACTGAGCATACTCCCCGGGCAAGACCCAGTTGCTCCATTAGCAGATCGATTAGGGCAGACGTTGAATGCAAAATATACCAACAGCAACACGACTTCCGACGACCGGGTTGACAAATACGAAATGATAAGGGCGATAGCAAGAGCCGGGTTAAACGCACCCCAATGCTCAAAAATCGAAAACATCGAAACCCTCGATGCACACATCAGAACTTTTGCGTTTCCGATTGTCGCAAAGCCGCCCAAAAGTGCCGGGGTTGATCTCGTTTCCATTTGTAATAATGCAAATGAATTAAAACAGGCCGTTAAAGAAATCCTAAACACAAAGAATGTCTATGGGGCTAGAAATGAATACGCAGTGATTCAGGGCTTCATCTACGGCCAAGAGTTCATGATCGATACAGTAAGTATCGATGACGAACACCATTTAATCTCTGTATGGAAAATGCATCGGTCTGAATCAAGAACGCCATACCCACTCTTTGCGGAGACAATTGACCTGTCTTCGCCAGAAGCTGAGATTGCGTACGCATATGTGAAAAAAGTCCTTGATGCTACGGGGCATCGTTTTGGGCCGGCGCATTGTGAGATAAAAATCGATCATCATATACCGACTATCATTGAGATAAATCCCAGATTACATGGGAGCCTGGACGTGTATGCAATTGAAGAGGCGTCAAATGCAAGTCAAATAAGTTGCCTAGCAAAATTACTCAAGGGCGAACGTTTTATCCGTTCCCGAAATCATCATGACGTAGTTCTCAAGGCTTACTTTGTGTCGCCGATCGACATTAAACTAGAAGCTGATATCCAATTAGATCAATTTAAGCAAATCGCCGATTTCTATAGCATAGACGTCAATTTTTCAAAAGGTCGCGAAATCAAAAAAACAACAACCTTAACTACTGCCGCAGGTTATATTTACTTTAAAAGCCAAACAGATTTGCAATCGCGCACTGCCTACGCCAAATTCAGAGAGCTCGAAGCTCAAATGTGGGTTGGTCTGGCCACTAGGCGGCCTAATCCGCAGTCTGGTGGCTAAGAGATACAGTGATGGGCGATATAGAAATTAGTCAGGCGCATGATGCCAATGCGGCCATAATTCCACATACCTTACTCTCTCAGAATATGGACGGCGTGAATATTGGCCGATGCCGCCGCACTGAAATTGATGTTGGCCATGTATTACCGGTCACCTCCTATTTGAAATAAAGCGCGCGGTTAGAAGGCTGCTGAAATACCACCCACTTGGCGCGCTTCCTGCGAGTAGACGGCAGGCTTACTTCTCAACTCCATGCGCGGCGCATATACCTTCTCCGAGAGCTTGTTCAGCACCCGCCGGCTTGATGACTTCGTGCCGGCTTCGCATCCGCTGCGGGCGATCCGCAGGATGACCAATGCGGCGTGGCACGCATGCAGCACTGGTTTGCTGGTATGTACGAATCCGACGTCAAAGGCGGGCATCACAGCGTGGCCCCGCAAAAGCTTCTGAGCACGATGCTGCTGCAGGTGCTCTTCAGCGTTCGCTCGGAGCTGCAGTGGTTGGAGCAGGTCCAGTACAACTTTCTCTTTCGCTGGTTCATCGAACTGTCGATGGAAGACGACGTCTGGGTACCCACAGTATTCACCAAGAACCGTAAACGGCGGCACGCTCGACGCCGACACTGCCCGGGGCAGCTACGCCGACGCCATGTGCCTGCCGCAGTTCATGCCGTCGAGTTGGGGTCGCTGGGCCATCGACTTCGACGGTGACGGGCGGATCGACCTGTTCAACAGTCCCGACGACGCCATTGGTTCGGTGGCGAGCGACTTCAAGGGCTACGGCTGGAAGACCGGCATGCCGGCGGTTTATCCGGTTTCCTTCGATGCCGGCCGGCTGGACCTGGATGGCCTGCTGGCGCCGGACATCCTGCCGACTTTCAGTCCTGCCGCCTTCATGGCGAAAGGCGCCGTGCTGGAAGGGGTGGCCTTGCAGCATGCCGGCCCGCTGGCGTTGGTTGAATTGCAAAACGGAGATGACGCACCGAGTTTGGTGGCCGGCACCGAGAATTTCTATGTGATTACCCGGTACAACTGGTCGAGTTATTACGCTATGGCGGTTCTGGATCTGGGTGCGGCGGTGGCGGCTGCGCGGTAAAGCCTGATTGCAGCCCTGCGGCAAGGCTGCATTCCATGATGGATGAATGGGGCGTGTCGTGCGCGGGCTTTGGCTTGGCTGGTGCCGATATATCCAAATTCGATAGCTGATTATCTCCAGAAGAGATATTCAAATTATTTAGCATCTTTTGAAAAACTTTCCAACAAAATAATATTCCGGCGCGCCGGCAGCGGCATCTACAGTGCGAACTCGTTATTTGTTCGACACTTGAAAGATGCAAGCCATGGAAATCGATGGGGAAACGTACCTTGTAAAACATCCGATCGCCACATATGGAACGTAACGTCGTTCTTGTCGGCGACCCGCCGTATTCAGGCGGAGCAGTGTTGCCAAACGACTGCAGGTCATACGTCAACGGAGTAGCGAAGGCTTTGATGGGCGGCAAGGTCTGGTGCGCCACCTGTCAATCAGAAGGTTTCATCGCAAAAGCCGGAGGGCCGTACCGGCCGACCGTTTGGGGAGCCGAAGAGGTTCTGGATGGCGACCTGGTCATTTGCAAATGCCCGGTGCCACCCAAGCTCCATGCGCTGGCCGTGAGCAGCCGGCCTCCGCAGGTTTATGTAGACGACCGGGTTGAGACACTGGGGTTGCTGCCACCACCGTTTCGCCAATTCATCAATATGCGAAAGGGTCAGAAAATTTGTCACGGCCTGCCGCACTCACTCCAGTTTGAGTTAAAGAACCAGACGACCGGTGAGCCGCTGGCGAATACACCCTATCGCATTTTGTTGAGTACGAATACTGAATACCAAGGCCTGACCAATTCATCCGGGCTGACAGAAATCGTCGAAAACGACACCCCTTTTACCGCACAACTGGAAGCACCTTATTATGGCGACGTCACCAACGCATCATCCCTCGACTCCGGCGGCCGATGTAACGCCGATACTTGTGCCTGTTAATTCACCCAAAATCCTGAGTGGCGTCGCATGGTGCGCAAGCTTTCCGGGAAGTGCAAGTTTGGACGACCTCGAAGAGCCATTTAAAGTCAATTTCATAGGCTTTCTGGACGCATTAAAAAAGGCTGGTGCAACCACACACATAGCAGAAACATTTCGTCCAGTCGAGCGCGCTTACATGATGCGTTTCTGCTACCTAATCAAACGAAAAGAACAAAAACCGCAAGGTGTCCCGTCACAACAAGGCGTCAATATCGAATGGGACCATGGAGATGACGAAAAATCCATCAAGGCCGCTAGCGAAATGTCAACAGGATTCAACATCGATGGCTTGCGAACGAAACCCGCATGGCATTCTCAGCACACTATCGGGCTAGCTGTAGACATGCGAATAAATTGGAAGGGAGATCTATCGATAACACAAAAGGATGGCACCATTAAAACCATCACCACATCACCCAAGGATCGTATGAATACCGACCTCCATGAAGTCGGCGCGACATACGGCGTAATCAAATACAACGGCCCAGGAACCGACAAGCCGCATTGGTCATCAAGTGGTTTATAAGATGCGCGCAATATTTTTTTTGTGCCTCTCAGTTCTATGCGACATGCCAAATGCATCCGCCGCAGGCTCTGCTGGCTCCGAACGATTTATCATGAACAACGATACGGCGTTCGATAAAGACACCGGCTTGCGCTGGAAACGCTGCAGCGTTGGTCAGACTTACACCAAGAATGAAAAATGTTCTGGCGCCGCAAAAAAAATGGGCTTCTTTGCAGCACAAAAATCACTCAAATGGAATTTGCACGATGGCATGTGGCGCATCCCCACTCGAGCTGAGATAAAAACCATCGCCGGAGATTTCTCGTTAACGAACACGGCAAATACAAAAATCTTCCCGGACATCAATGCCAATAATCGATTCTACTGGACGTCCGATATGCACCGCGATGGTTCCGCATGGTTTGCGGACCTTGTGAAAGGCGGTGTTCATCACGTCGCAGGCGACTACGATTTCCTTGATGACAAGCTGAATGTCAGATTGGTTCATTCAGAGGGAAATTAGGCAAACACACCGATGATGATAAGCCCCAAAGCTATTGGGTATAAAGATTTCAGATCAACCACACCCAAGTGCGCCGCACAGACCCCATCCATCAATCGAGTTCGCATTAATATTGCTGAAATAAAAAACGACGGCATAACCGTCGTTTTTTATTAACTCAACCCAATTCCAAAAACATTCAAATCAACCGCTGTCGCCGAGCCTCATACAAACAAACCCCGCTCGCCACCGACACATTCAAACTTTCCACCGCACCAGACATAGGAATCGAAATCAGCTGGTCACAGGTCTTGCGAGTCAACTGCCGCATCCCATCACCCTCCGCCCCCAGCACCAGTGCCACCGGCCCCTTCAAATCGCTCTGGTACAGGGTGCCCGGCGCATCGTCGCTCGTGCCAATGCACCAGATATTGCGTTCCTTCAACTCGTTCAAGGTGCGCGCCAGGTTGGTGACCATGAAGTACGGCACTGTTTCCGCCGCACCGCTCGCCACCTTCGCCACCGTGGCGTTGATACCCGCCGCATGGTCCTTCGGCGCGATGACCGCATGCGCGCCCGCGCCGTCGGCCACCCGCAGGCAGGCACCCAGGTTGTGCGGGTCGGTCACGCCGTCCAGCACCAGCAGCAGCGGGGGCTCGGCGCCCTCGGTGGCTTCCAGGTTTTCCAGCAGCTCGTCCAGCGAACGGGCCTGCGGGATGTCGTGCACCCGGGCCGCGACACCCTGGTGTCCGTGGCTGCCCGCCAGCTTGGCCAGCCGCAGGCCGTCGGCCTCCAGCAGCCGCACACCGGCCTCGCGGGCTCGGTCGGTGAACTGCCGCATGCGTGCATCACGCCGGGAAGAATCGAAATACACCTCGATGACCGAGGCCGGCGCAGTCTTGATGCGCACGCCGACGGCATGAAAGCCGAACAGCACTTTAGGAGTAGACATAGGGTGGGGATTATCGCGGCAGTACAGGCCGGCTTCCACGGACTCGTGCGTTCTGCTTGGCCCGCAAGTTGCATGGACAACTTTCATCCTCCACTCCTGCCCCAGCGGATCCCGACATGCCGATCTCACTGAACCGACGCGATGCACTCATGGCCGGCGCCGCCACTTTCGGCACGTCCCTGCTTGGCCTGGACCTGGCGAATGCGCAAACCCCCTCGGGCATCCTGCGGGTGGGCATGACGGTCGGTGCGGTGCCATCTGCCAATGGCATTCCGGACCAGGGCGGCGAAGGCGCCCGGTTCATGGGCATCACGCTGTTCGACCAGCTGGTGTCATGGGACTTGTCACGGTCGGACAAACCAGCCGGCCTGATGCCCAACCTGGCAACCGCCTGGAAGGTGGATGCGGCCAATCCGAAGCGCTGGATCTTCACCTTGCGCGACGGCGTGAAGTTCCACGACGGCCACACGCTGGTGGCGGACGATGTGGTCTTCAGTTTCGACCGGGCCTTCAAGCGCGATGCGCCCTGGTTCGACCAACGGGCTGCCAGCCAGGCCTTGCCGCAGATTCCGGGCATCGTCGCCTGGGGCGCGCTCGGCCCCAGCACTTTCTGGGTCGAGACCGCCACCATCGACGGCACCCTGCCCTATGCCATGACCTGGATGGGCATCGTGCACAAGGCGGCCTGGGAGGCTTCGGGCAAGGACTGGGTGCTGTTCCAGAATAAGGCGGTCGGCACCGGCCCCTGGAAACTGGAAAGCTATAGCCAGCGTGAGCGCGCGGTGCTGGTGCGCAACGACGCCTACTGGGACAGGAAGCGGGTGCCAAAGGCTGCAAAGCTGGTTCTGCTGCCGATCCCGGATGCCTCCGCCCGCATCGCCGCGCTTCGATCCGGCCAAGTGGATTTCATCGAGGCGCCGGCACCCGATGCGGTGCAGTCCCTGCGGGACGCGGGCTTCAAGATCGTCACCAACATCTATCCGCACAACTGGACCTGGTCGCTGGCGCAGATTCCCGGCTCGCCCTGGACTGACATCCGCGTCCGCAAGGCGGCGAACCTCGGAATCGATCGGGCGGGGCTCAAGGACCTTCTCGGCGGCCTGATGGTCGAGGGCCAGGGCATCGTGCCGGCCGGCCATCCCTGGTATGGCAAACCCACATTCAAGCTGACCCACGACCCGGCGTCCGCGAAGAAGTTGATGGCCGAAGCCGGTTATTCGCCGCAGAAACCGCTGAAGACCAAGGTGGCCATCTCCAGCAGCGGCTCCGGACAGATGCAGCCGCTGGCGATGAACGAATTCATTCAGCAGAACCTGCGCGAGATCGGTATCGAGGTGGAGTTCGAGGTGTTCGAATGGCAGGCGCTGATCGAGGCCTGGCGCGCCGGGGCAGGAGCACCCAGCACGCGCGGCTGCATGGCACTGAACATTTCGCAGGGTGCCTTCGACCCATTCCGCGCCTTTGCCCGCAGCCTGCAGACCAATATGGCCGCACCGGTCGGCGTGAACTGGAGCCGCTTCAGCGATCCGGAACTGGACAAGGTCTTCACCCAGATCCAGACCGAGACCAACCCGGCCAAACAGGATGTATTGCTGGGACAGGTACACGGCCAGGTGGTCGACCGGGCACTTTTCCTGTTTGCCGCCCACGACCTGAACCCGCGTGCGCTGAGCCCCAAGGTGAAGGGTTTCGTGCAGGCCCAGTCGTGGTTCCAGGACCTGACGCCGATCAGCATCGGCTGATGGAGGACCGAGCCATGAACCACGACATCGTCGAACACACGCGTCGCCAGCTCGCTGTCGGCCAGGCACTGAACCCACAGCTGAACAGCATGATTTCTTTCAACCCGCAGGCACTGCAAGAGGCGCAGGCGGTAGCGGCACGCCTGGCGCATGCGCCCTTGCCGGGCGTGGGCGGCCGCACGGTCAGCCTGAAGGACAACATCGACACGGCGGGCTGGACCACCACCATGGGTTCGGCCTTCTTCCGCGACCATGTGCCGACCACCGATGCACCGGTGGTGCGGCGGTTTCGCGCGGCCGGCGCGGTCATCGTCGGCAAGGCCAACCTGCATGAATTCGCCTTCGGCGGCACCACCCAGAACCCGCACCACGGCCTGGGCGGCAACCCCTGGAATGTGGATGCGATTCCGGGTGGTTCGAGCGGTGGCTCGGGCTCTTCGGTGGCGGCCGGCATGAACGATATTTCGCTGGGCACCGACACCGGCGGCTCCATCCGCATACCGGCGGCACTCAACGGCGTCGCCGGGTTGCGGCCTACCCACGGACGGGTGCCCAACACCGGCTGCTTTCCGGTCAGCGCGGCCTACGACACCATCGGCCCGCTGGCCCGCACCGTGGCAGAGGTGGCCTGGGCGCACGAGGTCATTTCCGGCTGGGACACCGGCGACGACTGCACCGTCGACCGTCCGGTGGACAGCTGGGAACATGCGTATGCCAAGGGTGTGAAGGGCCTGCGAATCGGCGTGCCGGCGCACTGGGCACTGACCGCACTGGAACCCGATGTCGAACTGCGCATCCGCGAGGCCATCGAGGTGCTCAAGGGCATGGGCGCCGACGTCTTCGACATCCACCTGCCCGGGGCCGAACAGGCGCAGTCGCAGCTGATGCCCATGGTGCATGCCGACGCCGCATCGGTGCACGCCGAACGACTGACGCACCAGCCCGAGGTCTTCGGCGCAGACGTGCTGGCGCGCATGCGGGTCGGCCAGGCGGTGACCGGGCCGGAATACGCGGCGGGCATGCGTTTCAAGGAACGCTGGCTGCGGCAGCTGGAACACACGTTCACCGAGGTGGATGTGATCCTGACGCCGACCTGCCCGGTCACCGCGCCGCTGCGCATCGACACCGTGAAGATGCTGGAGACCACCCGGCAGATTTCGCGTTACACCTACGCATGGGCGCTGGCCGGCACGCCGGCCCTGTCGGTGCCATGCGGTTTTGCCGGCAACGGCCTGCCGGTCGGCATGCAGCTGGTGGCGCCACGCTGGTCCGATAGCCGGGTGCTGGCCCTGGGCGCGCATTACCAGGCGGTGACCAGGCACCACCTGCGCCGCCCCGCCATGGTGGAGGCGGCGTTGGCCCGTGTCTGAGCCAGCCACGCCGGCCGCCGAAGACCGCTACGGCTGGCGGGTGCTGTCGGTCACCGCATTGGGCGTGATGCTGTGTTTCGTCAATGCCAGCACCCTCACGGTCGCCTTGCCGGTGGTCGCCCACGACCTGGGCGCCAGCTCGATGCAGGCCAGCTGGGTGCTGCTGTCGTACATGCTGGTCACCACGGTGCTGATACCGGTGTTCGGCCGGCTGGCCGACATGTTCGGCAGGCGCCGGCTGTACCTGGGCGGACTGGCCGTGCTGACGTTTTCCAGCCTGGCCTGCGGCCTGTCGCCCAATGTCGAGACGATGCTGGTGTTCCGCTGCCTGCAGGCGATCGGCGCGGCCGCGGTCATCACCAACACCACCGCCCTGCTGACGGATGCGTTCACTCCGCGCCAGCTGGGCATGGGGCTGGGACTCAATGCCACGCTGTCGGCGGCCGCGCAGAGTTTCGGGCCGATGCTGGGCGGTGCGGTGGTGCACCTGCTGGGCTGGCGTGCGGTGTTTCTGCTGAACCTGCCGATCGGCGTGTACGCGCTGGTCCGGGCACGCGCCATCCTGCGGCCGGACCATTCGAACGGCCACACGGCCGAACGATTCGACCTGCCGGGTGCGCTGCTCGCCATGCTGTGGCTGGGTTGCCTGGTCTATGCCCTGTCGATGAGCGGGCCGATGGGCTGGTCCAGCCGGCCGGTGCTGCTGGCAGGCCTGGCGGCGGCGCTGGGCTTCGGCGTCTTCGTGGTCACCCAGCGGCTGCGGCGTGATCCCCTGATCGACCTGGGGCTGTTCGCCGACCGCGAACGGGCCACCGCCTATGCGTCGGTGCTGCTGATCTGCATGGGGCAGACCTCGAGCCTGCTGCTGATCGCCCTGTTCCTGCAGGGCGTGCAGAACCTCGACGCCTTCCAGGCCGGCCTGGGCGTGGCGTTCGTGCCGGTCGGCATGATGCTCACCGCACCACTGACCGGGCGCCTGCTGAACCGCTTCAGCGCGCTGTCGCTGTCCACCGCCGGACTGTTGCTGGTCATGCTGGGACTGCTGGCGCTGGCCTTGCTGCTGAGCCCGCAGGTGACGCGGCCGACGCTGGCAGCCGCGCTGTCGCTGGTCGGCGTGGGCACCGGGCTGTTCCTCACCGCCAACAACAGCGGAATCATGGTCAGCGTGCCGGCTCGCCGCAGGGGCATCGCCAATGCGGTGCGCTCGACGCTGCAGAACACCGGCCTGGTGGTGGGCGCCGCACTGGCCACCAGCATCGCCATTTCACAACTGCCGCCCGAGGGCCAGCGGGCGGTGTACGAAGGCCGGCTTTCGCAAGCGTCGCCGCTGGATATCCACCGCTTCGTCTCTGGCTGCCAGGTCGCCTTCGCGGTACTCGCCGCGCTCTGCCTGCTGGGCATCGTGATGTCGCTTTTGACGCACCGCGCCATGCGCCGGCAACGGCGTGCCGGCCGCGCCTCCCCTTTAACCACTCCACTCTCACGACAACCATGACGCTCACCGCCGTTCAACTGGTCGAAACCCATCTGGCCCAGGCCGAGAAAATCAACCCGCAGCTGAATGCGCTGATCGCCATCCGCCGTGAGGCGGCCCTGCAGGATGCGCACCGGGCCGACGCCGCAGCCGCCCGCGGCGAAAGCCTGGGCCTGCTGCATGGCATGACGATCAGCGTGAAGGACAACATCGACATCGCCGGCGAACCGACCACCGCCGGCGCAGCCTTCCTGGCGGACAACCTGGCCCCATGCGACGCACCGGTGATCCAACGCCTGCGCAAGGCCGGCGCGGTGCTGATGGGCAAGGCCAACATGGCTGAGCTGGCGTTCGGCTCCCGCTCCTTCAGCGCGATCGGCGGGCAATGCCGCAATCCCTGGGACACCTCGCGCATTCCGGGCGGATCGAGCGGCGGTTCGGCGGTGAGCGTGGCGGCCGACATGTGCGTCGGCTCGCTCGGCACCGACACCGGCGGATCGGTGCGGCTGCCGGCCTCCTTCAACGGGGTTTCGGGCCTGCGGCCGACCTTCGGCCGGGTGCCCATCCGCGGCGTGGTGCCGGTCAGCGAACACAACGACACGGTTGGCCCGCTGGCCCGTAGCGTGGGTGACGTGGCGCGCATCTTCGCGGTGATCGCAGGTTATGACATGCTGGACCCGAGCACGGTGGATGCGCCCATGGGCAACTTCCTGCCGACGCTGGGCGACGGCATCGTCGGGCGGCGCATCGGCATTCCGCGCAGCTTCTATTTCGAGGGCTGCGAACCGGGCGTGGCCGAGGCGGTGATGGCTGCTGCGGGTCAGCTCGAGCGGGCCGGCGCGCTGCTGGTGGATGTCGATGTGCCGATGGCTTCCGAAGCCCATGTGCACCTCAGCCGCTCGGTTTTCTCGGACGTCTGCCATGTGTTCCACGAACAGCTGACGAAACGCCCCGAGACCATCACCGCCGCCGTGGTCGAGCGCATGCGCAACGGCCTGGCGGTGACCGGCGTCGAATACGCAGAGGCGATGGCCTTTCGTACCCGCTACCGGGTGATGCTGCGCCAGCTGTTCGCGCAGGTCGACATTCTGCTGTCGCCCACCTCGCCGGTGGCGGCGCCACCCATCGACGATGGTGCCAGCCTGCTGGAAGCGACCAGGGCCGTCACCCGCAACACATATGCGGGCAGCATGGGTTCATTGCCGGGCCTGTCGGTGCCGGTCGGCCTGACGGCTGGCGGGCTGCCCATCGGCATGCAACTGGAAGCCGCCTGGTGGCAGGAACCCCTGTTGTTCCGCGCCGGCGTGGCCTACCAGGAGGTGACCGACTTCCATCTCCAGCGGGCACCAATGGTGGCCTGAAAAAATTCCGGCGCGACTAGCTGGCGCGGCGGCTCAGTTTCATGGCCAGGCTGAAGCCGTCGATGGGGTGCAGGTTGGTCGACACCTCCACCAGCCGGCCGTCGGTCAGCCGGTAGCTGCGCACCATCTCGATGACCGTGCTGCCCTTGCGCAGGCCCAGCAAGGTGGCGACTTCCGGCGGCACCTTGCGGCCCCGGATGACCTGTTCGACACCTCCGATGGAGACACCGTACATGTCTTCCATCAGCTCGTAGAAAGGCACGTTGCGACGATCATGCAGGCGGGCCACGCCTGCGAAGTCGCTGTGGATGTAGGCCTGCGTCCAGTAGACGGGTTTGGGGTCGGTGCCTGAAAAACGGCAACCCTCGAGCCGCATCCAGCGCTGGCCTTCGGTGCTTTCGAGCAATTCGGCGCGCTCGGCGTCGATGCTTTCGACCTGCGTGGTGTAGTCCCAGCGCGCCGACGTGACGTACTGAAGAATGTCTTCGAGCGATCCGTTTTCATGCAGGTAGTACTGGCCGCCGCCCTGCCTCGCCACCGTGGTGCCCGACCCGCGCCGCGAGGTGACCAGGCCGGCCAGCCGAAGCTCCCGCAGGGCTTCCCGGATGGTGTGGCGGCTGAGGCCGAAACGGGCCGACAGTTCTGCTTCGGTCGGCAGGTTCTGCCCGACCGGATGCACGCCGTGCAGGATCTCCTGGCGCAGCTTTTCGACCACCTGCCTGAAAAGCGGTCCCGAAGCACTTCCGGCAAGGTCAGCCGCCGCCATGTCAGTGAACCTCGCGCAGTGCCCCGGCCTCGATCTCGATGCGTCGTTCGCAGCGCTCGGCGATGGCCCGGTCGTGTGTCACAAGCACGAGCGTGGTGCCGCGTTCGCGGTTCAGCTCGAACATCAGTTCCATCACCTTTTCGCCGGTGGCGAAGTCCAGGCTGCCGGTGGGCTCGTCGGCCAGCAGCACGGCCGGCTGCACCACGAAGGCCCGGGCCAGCGCCACCCGTTGCTGCTCGCCGCCCGACATCACGCGCGGGTAGTGGCCGAGCCGCTGGCCCAGGCCGACCCGTCCGAGCATGTCGGTCGCGGCGCGGCGAGCATCACGCACGCCGGTGAGTTCCAGCGGCAGCATGACATTTTCGAGGGCGGTCAGGCCGGCCATCAGCTGGAAGCTCTGGAAAACGAAACCGATCTTGCGGGCGCGCAATGCAGCACGGCTGTCTTCGTCCATGGCAAAGATGTCTTCGCCAGCCAGACGCACCGTGCCCTGGCTGGGTGTATCGAGTCCGGCGACGATGGACAGCAAGGTGCTTTTGCCCGATCCGGAAGCGCCGACGATGGCAGCCGTTTCCTTCGGGTACAGACGGAAATCGATATACCGGAGAATGTCCAGGGAGCCGGTCGCGTCGGCAACGGTTTTGGTGAGATGTTCCACCGCGATGATCGGTGCGGGCGCGGTGACCGGCTCTGTCATGAAAGGCCTTGTGAAGTGAAGCGTAGAGACTGTATCGCGATTGGCGCTGGCGCCATCCTGGCCATGGCGTCGGGTTTGCCCGCCATGGCTCAGCCGGCAAAAAGCACGAAGAATGCCGAGCCGCAGAAGGTTCTGGTGGTGGGCGATTCGCTCAGCGCCGAATATGGCCTGGCACGCGGTTTCGGCTGGGTGGCACTGATGCAGAAACGTCTGGCCGAACAGAACATCACCGCCACCGTGATCAACGCCAGCATCAGCGGCGACACCACCTCTGGCGGGCGCGCCCGGCTGGCCCCCTTGCTTGCCCAGCATCGCCCCGACGTGGTGGTGATCGAGCTGGGCGGAAACGACGCCCTCCGAGGCCTGCCGCTGCAGGGCACGATCGACAACCTGACAGCGATGGTCAGGGCTGCGCAGGCCGTCAAGGCGAAGGTGTTGCTGGTGGGGATTCAGGTGCCGCCCAACTACGGCGGCGACTACATGCAGAAGTTTTCCGGTGTCTTCCCGACCGTGGCGAAGAAGACGGGTTGCGCGGTGGCGCCATTTCTGCTGCGCGGCGTGGCAGATGTGCCGGACGCCGAGAACAATTTCCAGCCCGACCGCATCCATCCCTTGGCCAGCGCGCATCCGCGCATGCTGGACAACGTGTGGCCGGACCTGGTCCCGCTGCTCAAGCGCTGAGCTGCGGAAAGACGTAAATCCGGATTATTCGGTTTTCGGGGCGCTGGGGTCTTCAGCGTTGCCGCCGTCGGAAACGCTGGCATCCGGGTCGGTTTCCCCGGGGCCGTAGACCTTGCGTTCGGCCTTGGCCTTCAACTTGTCTTCCTTCTTGCGCTTCTTCGCAAGTTCCTTCTGACGCTTCTCGTATCCATAATTTGGTGTAGCCACGCGGTCTTCCTGTTGTCATGTGCCCCGGGACACATGCTGGTTATCGAAAAGCACGGCCTGTTGGCCGCACGCACTGCAAGTCAGCGCGCAGGGGGCAGTGTAGCCAGCGCGTGGATCAAGTCCAATCGGAGGTCTTCCACCGCCTCCAGGCCGATGCAAAGTCGCACCAGATGACCCTGATGCGGCCAATGTGACACCGAGGGGTCGCGCATCGTCGAAATGTCATATGGCACGACCAGGCTGATGGGCCCGCCCCATGAATATCCGATGCGGAACAGTCGCAACGCATCGCAGAAGGCATGCACCTCCGAACGGCTGTATCTGGCATCCAGCACGATGGAAAAGATGCCCGCCGCCCGGTCGCGCTGGCCACACAGGCTCAGCCAGTGCTCATGGCCGGGCGAACCGGCCAGCGCCGGGTGCAGGACCTTGGAAACCTCGTCCCGCTCGTCCAGCCATCGTGCCAGGCTGCGCGCAGCCGCATCCTGCGCCGCGTAGCGCAGCGAAACGCTGGGCAGCGCCCTGAGCACCAGTTCGGCATCGTTGGCAGCTACGCCGAAACCCAGCCGCATGTGGCACATCTTCAGGCGCATGTGCAGCGGCTCGTCGCGGGTCACGATGCTGCCCATCAGCACATCGCCGCCGCCGCTGGGGTATTTGGTGAGGGCGTGGATCGAAAGGTCCACGCCGGCGCCCTGCCCGTCCAGGTCGAACGGGTCGAATGCCAGGCCAGCGCCCCACGTGTTGTCGAGTGCGCTGACGGCGCCGTGTTGCCGGCAGATGCCGGCAAGCGTCGGCAGGTCGGGAAATTCCATGGTGACCGAGCCGGCAGCTTCGAGCCAGACCAGGGCGGTGCGCGCAGACAAGGCTGCCTGCAGTGAAGCCGGATCCATGGCGTCGTACAACTTGCAGCCGATGCCCATGGAGGCTAGTTCGGCGTCGGCCAATGCCTTGCTGGGGCCATACACGTTGTCGGGCAACAGAACTTCGTCGCCAGTCTTCAGCAGGGCCAGCGACACACAGGCGATGGCCGCGAGGCCGCTGGGTACCAGCAGGCACTGCAGGCCGCCTTCGAGGGTCGCCAGGCGCTCTTCCAGGATGAACGTGGTGGGTGTCCCATGCAGTCCGTAGGTGTAGCCGGATTTGTCCCTCCACTCGCGCGCCTCCAGTGCGGCAACGTTTGGAAAGAAAACGGTAGAAGCCTTGTGGACACCCGGCTGTGGTGCGTCGAAGTCCGCCGGCGGCAGATACGGATGGTGAATGAGGGAGGTGGCGATGTCTTGCGTCATCGTCGCATCCTACCCATCGGCGCCCCGAGGTTTCGGTAAAACGTCAGTGAAACACCAATTGAGCCAGCGCAGGGCGTTCGAGCATGCGGGCGGTCCACATTTCGTGTGGATCGTTAACCGGCCGGAAGCCGTCCACCGAAAAGTTTTGTGACGCCAGGTTTGCGGAAACGACCGAGCCTTCTTCTTCCAGCAGCGGCACCCATTCCACCCCATTGCGGGCACACGAATCCTGCAAGGTGCGCTCCAGCCAGCGGCGACGGCGGGCCAGAATGGCGGATTCAGGCAGACCCGAGGCATCTTGCACGCCGAGCGCGGCCACAAGAAATGAGCGTTGTGACGACCGCGCGATGGTAAGTAGCGCTTGATCGGCAGCGTCTGCAAAATTCTGCCCTGAGTCGAGACCATGCAGCTGTGCGGGGCCGACGAAGACCAGGGCTGCATCGAAACTGCGCCGACCGTAATCGGCAGCCAGCCTGCCTGCTGTCATGAGGTCCTGACCGGTGGCGCACTGGCTAACCACCCGGAGCGCGGGATTCAGCCGGCTCAGCCGCTCCACCACCCTGGCGGCCTTGCCCGCCTTCGCCGCGTCGTACGCATCGCCAAAAGCTTCGCCCAAAACCAACAAGGACGTGCCGCGCCACACCTGCAAGCTGTTGAAGATTGCATTGCAGCGGCCGGTAAAACTGTTCCAGAGACCCTCAGCCGTTGCCGGTGCGAAGTGGGTGGCGTTCATTTCACCCCGCCTTTACGACAAGCTGGTTGTCAACCGAAACCACGCCGCTGATGCCGCGCGCCACCGAGCCCGCACGTTCACGCGCGGCCGCCGACGGCGCCGGGCCCCGAAGGATGACCGCGCCGTCTTTCGTATCGACGTCGATCTTCAGGGCGCTCAGCTCTGCATCACTAGCCAGTCCGGTCGAAATCTGGGCGGTGATGGCCACATCGTCTATCACCCGGCCAGCGGTGGTGGCGGCATTCTGTGCGCGGTCCTGTACCTTCGGTCCGTCCTGCTCCACACGCCGCTGGGCATCGGCGATCGCGGTCCTGGCTTCGACCTTGACGTCCGATGCGACTGCCTTGGTCTTGTCGATCGCGGAGTCAAGTTTTTCACCGACCGTGGTCGGTGCCGGACTTTGCGCCTTTTCGCAACCAGCCAGCATCACGGTGCTGCCGGCTATCACCACGCCTGCTGTCAGAAAACGGGCGGCGTACGCCGAGCGACGGAATCGGTAGGGAAAGGACATGTTTGGATCTCCTCGGCTGCTGCCCGCTCGACGGCAGGTCAGGATGCGCGTGACTCTCGCTGCGCCATGGGCCGCTCGGCCCGGCGCTGCAATTGGCTGGGTTGGGGCTGACGGGCTCGGTTTGCCACGACAAAACCCCGCAGCGGGTTTCTGTTGTTCACCGAAAGGCTGTCGGGGTTTGTCGGACGTTGGGGCGATATGCCCTCACTGCCGATGCACATGCTGGCTCTTCTGGTCAGAGCTTGTCGATGGTCTTCTTGGCAGAATCCTTGACCTTTTCCTTGGCGTCACCGTAGTTCGCCTGGGTCTTGCCGGCGGCCTTGTCGGCCATGCCTTCGCCTTGCAGACGGTCATTGCCCACGGCCCTGCCAGCGGCTTCCTTGACAGCGCCCTTGGCTTGGTCCACACGGCCTTCGACTTGATGCTTGTTCATGGCGTTTCCTTTGACTCTTTGAATGAAGCAGGCCCGATTGCCTGCCGGTGATTCAACTTTAGGAAGCCACTAGAGCTACGCAGGTCGGTGCGCACTGAAGATGATGTAGGACAAGCGGAAGCGCATCTGCCGTCCTGAAAGCAGGACTGTCAGCGCTGCCGACGTGCCTGCGACCTGCGCACCTGACGGCTGGCCGCCGGTTTTGCGGCCTCGCGTTTTTTGGCCAGCCTGGCATCGAAACGCCGACGCACCCAGCGCGCGACCAACGCGGTCACCACCAGAGAAATCCCCCCCACCAATACGCCTTGCCACTGATCGAACATCGCCATCACGCCTTATTGCAGGGTTTCACCGAGTGCGTCGGGTAGCGGCAGTATGGGAACGCCCTCTTCCACCAACTGCCGCACTTCTTCACCGGACGCCCGGCCGCGAATTCCCCGGTCAGCGGCGTCTCCGTGGTGAATGCGGCGCGCCTCTTCGGCAAAGCGGGTTCCGACGTCCTCGGTGTTCTGGACGACCTCACGCGCAGCCCGCCACCAGACGGAACGCATGCGGGCGAGCTCTGGGGATATGGCCGGCGCGACAGGCGCTTCCGACGGTGCGCCGATCTCGGCCTGGTGACCGGTTTTCTCTTCTGCGCGTGAATGGCCAAGATTCAACCTCGGTGCCGACAGCATCTTGGTGATCTGCCGATCTCCACACATCGGACATTCGACCAGGCCGCGGCCGATCTGCGACTGGAAGTCGTCTTCGGAGCCGAACCAACCCTCGAAGGCATGGCCGGCACCGCAATGGAGGTCGAGTACTTTCACCCGCCCATTTTCCCACGCAGGCCATCGACAGCCGGACGTGGGGCTTCCTCGGCATCGCATGCAGCTTCGGTGCGCCACTGCAGAGGCCAGGCGCCGGACAACACGTTCTGCAACCAGAGCATGCAGCTCATGGTCTTGGCATCGGTCAGGCGGCCGTCGCGGCAGAGGTCCATCAGTTCGTCCGGCGATGCCAGGAACACGTCGAGAAACTCGCCTTCGTCGAGCGCCCGGTCACCCGCCGTCAGGCCCCGGGCGAACCAGATGTCGATGAATTCAGTCGAATAGCTGATAACCGGATGCATGGCGCCGGCCCGTGCCCACTCAGCGGCACGGTAGCCGGTTTCTTCGAGGAGTTCTCGGCGCGCGCAATCGAAGATGCGTTCGCCGGCATCGAGCTTGCCGGCCGGAAACTCGACCATCACCTGCTCCACCGGGTAGCGGTATTGCCGCTCCAGAACCAGCCTGATGCCGTTGGGCGTGTCGATGATGGGGACGATGACCACGGCACCCGGATGGACTACATATTCGCGGGTGGCGTGGCGGCCATCCGGAAGTTCGACCGTGTCGCGCCAGGCTTCCAGGAACTTGCCCTGGAACAGCTTTTCGCCGGAAACCCGGCGCTCGGCCAGGTGGGAATCGACCGTCATGCTGGCGCCCGATGGACGTCAGGCCGGCGCAGCAGGTAACGCCAGACGAAACCCGGAAACGCCAGCGTCACGAACACCGCACCGGTAACCGCATAGAACTCCCAGCCTTGCGGCGCGATCTGCCCGGCCCGCTGTTCGAGCCACAAGCCCAGGCCACCTGCCACGAAATACAGCAGCACCAGTTCGGCCATGCGGATGGCGGCCGGTTTGGTGCCGCTCTTCAGCGGCAGCATGCCGATGAAACGCTCGGACACGAAAGGCAGGTTGGCCGCAAGTACGGCGACGAGCAATACCAACCAGACCGAAAAATGCTGGGCCACGCCGGGATTGGTATCAGGAACCCAGCGTACGCACGATGGCGTCGGCGCAGAGCTTCATCAGGCCGCTCGGGAACAGGCCCAGCAGCAGCACAAGCGCGCCGTTGATCGCAAGCACGATACGTACATCGGCAGGCGCAGCCGCCAATACCGGGTGCGTGGGCGCGTCAAAGTACATGACCTTGACGATGCGGATATAGAAGAACGCACCGATCAGCGACATGACGACCGCAAACACCGCCAGGCCGACGTACATCGGCAAGCCCGAGGTGATCAGCGCCTGCAGCACCGACAGCTTGGCGTAGAAACCGACCAGCGGCGGCAGGCCTGCCATCGAGAACATGCAGACCGCCAGGACTGCCGCGCCCAGCGGGCTGCGCTTGGCCAGGCCGGCGAGGTCGGATATCTCTTCGCTCTCGAAGCCTTCCTTGGCCAGCATCAGGATGACACCGAAGCCCGCGAGGGTGGTCAGAACATAGGTGACGATGTAGAACATCGACGAGCTATAGGCGTTGTAGGCAGAAGAAGCATTGCCGTTGATCACGCCCGACATCAGGCCGAGCAGCACGAAGGCCATCTGCGAGATGGTGGAGTAAGCCAGCAGCCGCTTGAAGTTGGTCTGGGCGATGGCGCCCAGGTTACCCACCAGCAGCGATACCACGGCCATCACCGCCAGCATCTGCTGCCAGTCGAACGCGAGGGGAAGCAGGCCTTCGACCAAAAGGCGCATCAGCATGGCGAAAGCAGCGAACTTGCTGGCGCCACCAATGATCAGCGTTACGGCCGTAGGCGCGCCCTGATAGACGTCGGGCACCCACATGTGGAACGGCGCTACACCCAGCTTGAACGCCAGGCCGGCGACGATGAATACCAGGCCGAACACCAGCACCTGGTGACGGATCTGGCCCGACGACACGGCCTTGATGACCTGCCCGATGTCCAGCGAACCGGTCGCACCGTAGAGCATCGACAGGCCATAAAGCAGGAAACCGCTGGCCATCGCGCCAAGCACGAAGTACTTCATCGCGGCTTCGGTCGAGCTGCCGTGGTCACGGCGCAGCGCCACCAGGGCGTAGCTCGACAGCGTCAGCAGTTCGAGGCCCAGGTAGATGACCAGGAAGTTGTTGCCCGAGATCATCACGAACATGCCCAGCAGGCTGAACATGCCCAGCGTGAACAGTTCACCCCCACGGGTCATGTCGCGGTCGGCCGCATAGGGCCGGCCGTAGACCAGCGTGACCATCATGGCGATGCCGGAGAAGCACTTGAGCCAGTTGCCCATGGGGTCGTTGACCGCCATGTTCGAGAAGCCGTATTGCGTGGTGCCGCTCGCGGCCTGGATGCCGGCGACGAGCGACGCCGCGCCGATGGCGAGCAAGGTCAGGCAATAGGTAAGCGAGCGGTTCTTGTCAGTCACCCGCAGGTCGACCAGCGCGATCACGCAGGCCGAGATCAGCAGCAGTATTTCCGGGTAGAGGGTTGCCCAGCCGAAGGATTCCATACGTCAGTCTTCTTTTCGTTCGGGTCAGCGCAGCTTGGACTGGGCAACGTGTTGCAGCAGATTGGCCACGGACGCATCCATCACGTCGGTGAAGGGCTTGGGATACAGGCCCATGTACAGCGTGGCGACAGCCAGCAGCGCCATGATGAGGAACTCGCGGCCGCCGATGTCGGTCAGCTCTTCGACATGGTGGTTTTCCACCGGGCCGAGGTAGACGCGCTTGTACATCCACAAGGTGTAGCCGGCGCCCAGGATCAACGCGGTGGCCGACAGTGCGCCGATCCAGAAGTTGTACTTGACCGCGGCCAGGATGACCATCCATTCACCGACGAAACCGGCAGTGCCAGGCAGGCCGCAGTTGGCCATGGCGAACAACAGCGCGAAGGCGGCGAAACGGGGCATCTTGTTGACCACGCCGCCGTAGGCAGCGATGTCTCGCGAATGAACCCGGTCGTACAGCACGCCGATCGACAGGAACATGGCGGCCGACACGAAACCGTGCGCGATCATCTGCACGATGCCACCGGCCATGCCGATGTCGTTGAAGATGAAGAAACCCAGGGTGACGAAGCCCATGTGAGCGACGGACGAATACGCCACCAGCTTCTTCATGTCCTTCTGGACCATCGCGACCAGGCCCACATACACCACGGCGATGATGGAGAAGGTGATCAACAGCCAGGCGTACTTGTGGGCGGCGTCAGGGGCGATCGGCAGCGAGAAACGCAGGAAACCATAGGCCCCCAGCTTCAGCATGATGGCCGCCAGCACGGCCGAACCGCCGGTAGGCGCCTCGACGTGCACGTCCGGCAGCCAGGTATGCACCGGCCACATCGGAACTTTCACGGCGAAGGCCGCCATGAACGCGAAGAAGATCAGCGTCTGCGCCGTCATCGACAGCGGCAGCTTGTGCCAGGTGGCGATGTCGAAGCTGCCGCCCGATACGTTGTACAGGTAGATCAGCGCGATCAGGGTGAGCAACGAACCGAGCAGCGTGTACAGGAAGAACTTGAACGCGGCGTAGATCTTGTTCGGTCCGCCCCAGATGCCGATGATCAGGTACATCGGGATCAGGGTGGCTTCGAAGAACGTGTAGAACAGGATGCCGTCCAGCGAACTGAACACACCGATCATGAGGCCCGACAGGATCAGGAACGCGCCCATGTACTGGTGCACCCGGTCGGTGATGACCTCCCAGGCCGCGATCACCACGATGACCGTGATGAAGGCGGTCAGCGGCACGAACCACATCGACAGACCATCCACACCGAGGTGGTAGTGGATGTTGAAACGTTCGACCCAGTCGTGTCGTTCGACGAACTGCATCGCTGCAGTGCCGATGCGGAAACCCGCGACCACCGGCACCGTGACGGCCAGGGCCACCAACGAACCGATCAGCGCGAACCAGCGAACCAGATTTTGCTGGCCATCGCGGCCCAGCAGCAGAGAGACGGCACCGAATGCGATCGGTGTCCAGATGGCGAGACTCAACCAGCCCATTTTTATCGTTTTCCTTCTGGTTACCGGATCAGCGGAACAGCGCCATGAACTGGTCGTGCCACACGAAGTACGTGAGCAGGACAAAGATGCCGACGATCATCACCAGCGCGTAATGGAACAGGTAACCCGACTGCAGGCGGCGAACCACGCTGGACAGGCGACCCACGGTCCGCCACGAGCCATTGACGATGGCACCGTCGATGATGGCCTGGTCGCCCACCTTCCACAGGCCTGTGCCAAGGGCACGGGCGCCGCGGGCCAGGATGTTCTCGTTGATCCAGTCGAGGTAGTACTTGTTCTCGAACAGCACGTAAACCGGGTGGAAGATGCGCTTGATCGCCGTCGGCAGAGCCGGGTTGATCATGTACATGTAGTACGACAGCACGACACCCGACAGGGCCAGCCAGAACGGCGCGGTGCTGAGGCCGTGGATGGCCATGGCGACCGGCCCGTGGAAGGCCTCGGCCAGTTCGGCCATGGCCGGGTGCCTGGCTTCGTCGATGAAGATCACGCCCTTGAAGAAGTCGCCGAACAACATCGGCGTGATACCGATGAAACCGATGACCACCGACGGGATCGCCAGAAGGACCAGAGGCAGCGTGACGACCCACGGGGATTCGTGCGGCTTGCCACCGTGGCCGTGGTCGTCGTGGCTGTGGTCGGCCTCTTCGTGACCGGCGGCCAAGGTTTCTTCGTGATGGCCGTGTGCGTCGTCGTGCGCAGTGTGGTCGTCATGGCCATGGCCGTGTGCATCCGGGTTCTGGTCGTAGCGTTCCTTGCCGTGGAAGACCAGGAAGTACATGCGGAACGAATAGAACGCCGTGATGAACACCCCCGCCAGCACCGCGAAGCTGGCAAAACCGGCTGCGGGCAGATGGCTTTCATGCACTGCTTCGATGATGCTGTCCTTGGAGTAGAAGCCCGCGAAGAACGGCGTGCCGATCAGGGCCAGCGAACCCAGCAGAGAGGTGATCCAGGTGATCGGCATGTACTTGCGCAGGCCGCCCATCCAGCGGATGTCCTGGTTGTGGTGCACACCCATGATGACCGAGCCGGCTCCGAGGAAAAGCAGCGCCTTGAAGAACGCGTGGGTCATCAGGTGGAAAACCGCGACCGAATATGCCGACGCGCCCAGCGCAACGGTCATGTACCCCAGCTGGGACAGCGTGGAATATGCGATGACGCGTTTGATGTCGTTCTGGATGATGCCCAGGAAACCCATGAACAGCGCGGTGATGGCACCGATGACCAGGATGAAGTTCAGTGCGGTGTCCGACAGCTCGAACAGCGGCGACATGCGGCTCACCATGAAGATGCCGGCCGTCACCATGGTGGCGGCATGGATCAGCGCGGAGATGGGGGTCGGGCCTTCCATCGAGTCGGGTAGCCAGACGTGCAGCGGAAACTGAGCCGACTTGCCCATGGCGCCGATGAACAGGCAGATGCAGATGACGGTGATCAGCATCCAGGTGGTACCGGGGAAGGTCAGCGTCGACAGCTGTTCTGCCTTGGCGAAGATCTCGCCGTAATGCAGGGTGCCGGTGTACGAGGCGATCAGGCCGATGCCCAGGATGAAACCGAAGTCACCGACACGGTTGACCAGGAAGGCCTTCATGTTGGCGAAGATGGCGGTCTTGCGGGTGTACCAGAAACCGATCAGCAGGTACGAGACCAGGCCCACCGCTTCCCAGCCGAAGAACAGCTGCAGCAGGTTGTTGCTCATCACCAGCATCAGCATGCTGAAGGTGAACAGCGAGATGTACGAAAAGAAGCGGTCGTAGCCGTCGTCTTCGGCCATGTAGCCCACCGTGTACAGGTGAACCATCAGCGAGACGAAGGTCACCACACACATCATCATGGCGGTGAGGCTGTCGATCAGGAAGCCGACTTCCATCTTCAACGTGCCGACCGTCATCCATTCGTAGATGGTGGCGTCGAAATGGGCGCCGTCGACCAGCACGTCGCGAAGGGTGAAAGCAGACAGCATGAAGGCGATGAAGACGCCCAGGATGGTCAGCGTGTGGCTGGCCTTGCGGCCGATGGCGTTGCCACCGAACAGCGTGCCGGGAATACCGGCCAGCAGCGCGCCGGCGAGGGGTGCCAGCGGAATCGCCAGCAATGTGGATGCGGAGAGGGTTGCGCTCATCGTGATTCTTCTTGTTCCCTTTAGCCCTTGAGCGTGTTGAGCTCTTCGACACTGATCGTGGAACGGTTGCGGAACAACAGCACCAGGATCGCCAGGCCGATTGCCGATTCGGCTGCAGCCACGGTCAGGATGAAGAACACGAAAACCTGTCCGTGCATGTCGTTCAGGTAATGCGAGAACGCGACGAAGTTCATGTTGACCGCCAGCAGCATCAGTTCGATGGCCATCAGCAGCACGATGATGTTCTTGCGGTTCAGGAAGATGCCGATGACCGACAGCGCGAAGAGGATGGCGCCCAGCGCCAGGTAATGTCCGAGGGTGAGCGTCATGCCTTGGTCTCCACGGCCGCTGCTGGCGCAGCCGGTGCTTCAGGGGGTGCCGGCGGTGCGACACGGGTGGCGGGCACCTTCACCAGGACCATGCGGTCCCTGGAGCGCACGCGGATCTGCTCGGACGGGTCGATGGCCTTGGTGTCCTTGCGGCGACGCAGGGTCAGCGCGATGGCCGCGATCATGGCGACCACCAGGATCACTGCCGCCACTTCCAGCGGATAAAGGTACTTGGTGTAGAGCAGATAACCCAGCGCCTGGGTGTTCGACACCTCAACGGTGCCGGGTGCCGACGCCACGGCAGCGGTGACCCGGAAGCCGCCCATCAGCACATAGGCCATTTCCAGGGCGATGACCACGCCGATGACGGCGGCCAGAGGGAAGTGTTTCCAGAAACCCTGCCGGATGCCGTCCATGTTGAGGTTGATCATCATCACCACGAACAGGAAAAGCACCATCACCGCACCCAGGTACACGAGCACCAGGGTGATGGCCAAGAATTCGGCCTTCAGCAACAGCCAGAGGGCCGACGCCTGCGAAAACGCAAGCATGAGGAACAGCACCGCGTGCACGGGGTTGCGCGCGGTGATCACGCGGAACGCGGCAAACAGCAGCGCGAGCGAGAACAGATAGAAAAAACCGGTGTTGACGTCCATGGTCGATCTTTTTTCAGGAGCCTCGTGGCGCCTCAGCGGTACTTGGCGTCCGCAGCCTTGGCCGCCGAGATTTCCTTCTCGTAGCGGTCACCCACAGCCAGCAACATGTCCTTGGTGAAGTACAGGTCGCCACGCTTCTCGCCGTGGTATTCGAGGATGTGCGTCTCGACGATGGAGTCGACCGGGCAGCTCTCTTCGCAGAAGCCGCAGAAGATGCACTTGGTCAGGTCGATGTCGTAGCGGCTGGTACGGCGGCTGCCGTCGTCGCGCACTTCCGACTCGATGGTGATGGCCACTGCCGGGCAGACCGCTTCGCACAGCTTGCAGGCGATGCAGCGTTCTTCGCCGTTGTCGTAGCGGCGCAGCGCATGCAGGCCGCGGAAACGCGGCGACAGCGGGGTCTTCTCTTCCGGAAACTGCACGGTGATCTTGCGACGGAAGGTGTATCGGCCGGTCAGGGCCATGCCCTTGAACAGCTCGACCAGCATGAAGCTCTTCAGGAAGTCGCGAACCGAAAAGGCAGACGACGTGGATGGAGGTGTAGCGACGGCGCTCATCGTGTTTTTACTTCCAGATATTCCAGGATGTCTGCATCCAGCCGCCGACGATCAGCAGCCAGACCAACGTGACGGGAATGAAGATCTTCCAGCCCAGACGCATGATCTGGTCGTAGCGGAAGCGCGGGAAGGTGCCGCGGATCCAGATGAAAAGCGAGAGGACGAAAAAAGTCTTGGCGGCGAGCCAGATCCAGCCGGGGATGAAGTCCAGGAAACCGACCGGCGACAGCCAGCCACCCAGGAACATCAGCACCGCCAGGATCGACACCAGCCACATGCTGGCGTATTCGGCCAGGAAGAAAATGGCGAAACCCATGCCCGAGTACTCGACCATGTGGCCGGCGACGATTTCGGCTTCGCCTTCGACGACGTCGAACGGATGGCGGTTGGTTTCAGCGACACCGGAAATCAGGTAGACGATGAAGATCGGCAGCAGCGGCAGCCAGTTCCACGACAGGAAACTGACGCCCCGGTCAGCGAAGATGCCCTTGGCCTGCGAGGCAACAACGTCACCCAGGTTGAGGCTGCCGGTGACCATGATGACCACCACCAGGCAGAAGCCCATGGCGATTTCGTAGCTCACCATCTGGGCCGAAGCCCGCAGCGCGCCCAGGAAGGCATATTTGGAGTTGGATGCCCAGCCGGCGATGATCACGCCGTACACCTCGATCGAGGTAATCGCCATGATCAGCAGCAGGCCGGCATTGACATTGGCCAGTACCACATCGGGCCCGAAGGGGATGGCGACCCATGCGGCCAGCGCCGGCATGATGGCCATCACCGGACCCAGGCGGAAAAGTCCACCGGCAGCGGCCGACGGGTTGATCAGTTCCTTGGTCAGCAGCTTCACCGCGTCGGCGATGGGTTGCAGCAGCCCGAACGGACCGACCCGATTGGGACCGTGCCGCACCTGGATCCAGCCCAGGAACTTGCGTTCCCACAGCGTCGCGTAGGCCACGGCGCCCAGCAGCGGCAGCAGGACGCAGATGATCTTGATGAGTGCCCAAAGGACCGGCCAGACAATGGCCGGCCACCAGGAAGCGGCGACCAGACCCAGGCCGCCGTTGTAGATGCTATCGATCATGCTGGCACGCCCTCTTCGGCGGTCAAGACGGCCGAGCTTGCAGCCAGGCGCGCGTCGGCGGTGAGTTGCAGCGAGACTGCGCGGCGCACCATGCCGTCCAACTGGTAGATGGAAGCCACGACAGGAGCCGCGACATTGCTCGACAGAGCGCTGTTCGCGGCCACGGTGGTGGCGTTGGACAGGCGTTCGGCCGGCACGTGGGTCGCATCGGCGGGCAGGCCGTTGCGGATCTGTGCCAGCACTTCCTGCGAGGATTCGAAGTCGAAACCTTGCAAGCCGAGCAGGTTGCCCAGCACTCGGATGACCTTCCAGGCCGGACGGGTCTCACCACGAGGCTTGACCACCGCGTGGAAGCTCTGGATGCGGCCTTCGGCATTGACGAAGGTGCCCGATGTTTCGGTGAAGGGAGCGATGGGCAGCAGCACATCGCTGATGTCCAGGTTGCTCTTGAAAGGGCTCAGGGTAACGACCATCTGGGCGTTGCCCACGGCCTTGCCCGACAGCGGCGTATCGAGTCCGGCTTCGACATCCAGCAGGAGGGCCGCCTTCAGGCCGCCATTCAGCATGGCACCGGCATCCAGGCCACCGTTCTGCGGCACTGCGCCGACGAACTGGGCGCCGACGGTGTTGCCGGCCTCGGTCAGGAAACCGACACTGGCGCCGGTCTGCTCCCCGATCCACTGGGCGACCGCCAGCAATTGCGATGCATTGGCATGGTGCGCGACACCGTTGCCCAACAGGATGGCCTTGCGGTCGCCACCGGAAAGCGATGCGGCGATGGCCTTGGCGGCGTCGTCGGCTTCGACTGCCAGCGGAGCGGCAACGCCCTTGTCGGCAGCAATGGTGGCGGCGATGCCACCCAGCACGTCGAGCCATTGGTCGAACGATGCAGAAACCGAGGTGGCCAGCGGAATCGCCCAGCCGGCGGCGCCGACGGCTACCGCATGCACCGAGCCACCCTTGCGGGCTGCTTGGCGAATGCGCTGGGCGAACAGCGGATGGTCCTTGCGCAGGTTGGAACCCACGACCAGCACACGTTGCAGCGAAGTCAGGTCTGCGATCGGCAGGCCCAACCAGCGAACCGCACCGCTGGGGGCAGCGGTGAAGTCGGCATTACGCAGGCGGTAATCGATGTTGTCGCTGCCCAGCCCGCGCACCAGGGCGCCGGCGAGTTGCAGCTCTTCGAGCGTGCTGTGCGGACTGACGAGTGCACCGATGGATGCGGCACCGTGGTCGGTCTTGATCTGGCGCAGGCCGTTGGCCACATATTCCAGAGCGGTCTGCCAGTCGACAGATTTCCATTCACCGCCCTGCTTCAGCATGGGTTGCGTCAGGCGTTGGTCGCTATTCAGGGATTCGTAAGAGAACCGGTCGCGATCGGCGATCCAGCATTCGTTGACCGCTTCGTTCTCGAGCGGCAGAACCCGCATGACCTGGTTGTTCTTGACCTGCACGATCAGGTTGGCACCTGTGGAATCGTGCGGGCTGACCGACTTGCGGCGCGACAGTTCCCAGGTACGGGCGCTGTAGCGGAAAGGCTTGCTGGTGAGCGCGCCCACCGGGCAGATGTCGATCATGTTGCCCGACAGTTCGCTGTCGACCGTATCGCCCATCACCGTGGTGATTTCGGAATGCTCGCCCCGATGGATCATGCCCAGTTCCATGGCGCCGGCGACTTCCTGGCCGAAACGCACGCAGCGGGTGCAGTGGATGCAGCGGCTCATCTCTTCCATGGAGATCAGCGGGCCGACGTCCTTGTGGAACACGACGCGCTTTTCTTCCGCGTAACGAGAAGCCGAGCCGCCGTAGCCGACCGCGAGATCCTGCAGCTGGCATTCGCCGCCCTGATCGCAGATCGGGCAATCCAGCGGATGGTTGATAAGCAGGAATTCCATCACCGACTGCTGGGCCTTGATGGCCTTTTCGCTCTTGGTGCGGACGATCATTCCGTTGGTGACGGGCGTTGCGCAGGCCGGCATCGGCTTGGGCGCTTTTTCCACTTCCACCAGGCACATGCGGCAGTTGGCCGCGATGGACAGCTTCTTGTGATAGCAGAAGTGCGGGATGTAGGTGCCGGCCTTTTCGGCGGCGTGCATCACCATGCAGCCTTCGGCGACTTCGACCTTCTGGCCGTCGAGTGAGATTTCAACCATGTCGTGTTCTTTCCGCGGATATCAGGCGTGAGCCGTGCCGGCGGAATTCTTCCTCTGCTGGATCAGAGCCTCGAACTCGGGGCGGAAGTGCTTGATCATGGCGCGCACCGGCATGGCCGCTGCATCGCCCAGGGCGCAGATGGTGCGCCCCTGAATGTTGTCTGCGAGAGAGTTCAGCAGGTCGAGGTCACCCTCGCGGCCGTGCTCGTGCATGATCCGGTCGATCACGCGCCACATCCAGCCCGTGCCTTCGCGGCAAGGCGTGCATTGGCCGCAGGACTCGTGCATGTAGAAGTACGAAAGGCGCAGCAGCGATTCGACCATGTCGCGCGAATCGTCCATCACGATGACCGCGCCCGAACCCAGCATGGAGCCGGCCTTGGCAATGGAGTCGTAGTCCATCGTGCACTGCATCATGATGTCGGCCGGCAGCACGGGCGAGGACGACCCACCCGGAATCACGGCCTTGAGCTTGCGCCCCTTGCGTACGCCGCCGCACAGCTCGAGCAGCTTGCTGAATGGCGTGCCCAGCGGAATCTCGTAGTTGCCGGGCATTTCGACGTCGCCGGACACCGAGAAGATCTTGGTGCCGCCGTTGTTCGGCTTGCCGCAGGCGAGGTATGCAGCGCCACCGTTGCGGATGATCCATGGGACCGCCGCGAAGGTTTCGGTGTTGTTGATCGTGGTCGGCTTGCCGTAAAGGCCGAAGCTGGCCGGGAACGGCGGCTTGAAGCGCGGCTGGCCCTTCTTGCCTTCGAGCGACTCGAGCAACGCAGTTTCTTCGCCGCAGATGTAGGCGCCGAAACCATGGAAGGCGTGCAGCTGGAAGCTGAAGTTGCTGCCCAGGAGCTTGTCGCCAAGGTAGCCGGCCGCCCTCGCCTCTTCGAGTGCTTCCTCGAACCGTTCGTAGGTCTGGAAGATCTCGCCGTGGATGTAGTTGTAGCCGACCGAAATGCCCATCGCGAAGGCCGCGATGATCATGCCTTCGATGACGATGTGGGGATTGAACTGCAGGATGTCGCGGTCCTTGCAGGTACCCGGTTCGCCTTCGTCCGAATTGCAGACCAGGTATTTCTGGCCCGGAAACGCACGGGGCATGAAGCTCCACTTCAGGCCGGTCGGGAAACCCGCGCCGCCACGGCCGCGCAACGCGGATTCCTTGACGGTGGCGATGACCTGGTCCTGCGTCATCGGCTCGGCGCCGTCAGCGCCCTGAAGGATCTTGCGCAGGGCCGCGTAGCCACCGCGGGCTTCGTAATCCTTCAGGCGCCAGTTGGTGCCGTTCAGGTCGGCATAGATCTGGGGCTCGATATGGCGGTCGTGGAAACAGGTCTGGACACCGGTCGCCTGGAACTGCGACAGAACTTGTTCGGCGTTCATGCTTGTGCTCCCTTGAGGCCTTCGATCAGCTGGTCGAGCTTCTCTTCGCTCATGAAACTGCACATGGTGCGGTCGTTGACCAGCATCACCGGCGAATCGGCACAGGCGCCCAGGCATTCGCTCTGCTGAAGCGTGAACATGCCGTCAGGCGTGGTGCCGCCCATCTTGATGCCCAGCTTGTTCTCGAGGTAATGCAGCGCCTTCTGGCCGTCGCGCAACTGGCACGGCAGGTTGGTGCAGACGTTCAGCTTGTAGGTGCCCAGCTTGTGCTGGTTGTACATGTTGTAGAACGTGGTGACTTCGCGCACCGCGATCTCGGGCATGCCCAGGATCTCGGCGATCGTCGCTTCGCTGGCCTGGCTGACGTAGCCCTGCTCCTGCTGGGCGATCGACAGGCAGGCCATCACGGCCGACTGGCGTTGTGCGTAGGGATACTTGGCGATTTCCTTGTCGAAACGCGCCAGCGCGTCGGCCGACAGCGGCACGGCTTCAGCGGATGTATGGGTATGGCCCGAGCTCATCGGTCGATCTCCCCGAAAACGATGTCCAGCGTGCCGATGACGGCAACCGCATCGGCAATCATGTGGCCGCGCGCCATCTCGTCCAAGGCGGCGAGATGCACGAAACCCGGCGCCCGGATCTTCAGGCGGTAAGGCTTGTTGGCACCGTCGCTCATGAGGTAGATGCCGAATTCGCCCTTGGGATGTTCCACCGCTGCGTAGGCCTCGCCTTCGGGCACGTGGAAACCTTCGGTGAAGAGCTTGAAGTGATGGATCAGCTCTTCCATGTTGGCCTTCATCGACTCGCGAGCCGGTGGCGCAATCTTGTGGTTGTCGGTGATCACCGGGCCGGGATTGGCCTTGAGCCACTGCACGCACTGCTTGATGATCTTGTTCGACTGGCGCAACTCTTCCATGCGCACCAGATAACGGTCGTAGCAGTCACCGGTCTTGCCGACCGGAATATCGAAATCCACCTTGTCGTACGCGTCATAGGGCTGCTTCTTGCGCAGGTCCCAGGCGATACCGGATCCGCGCAGCATCGGGCCTGTCAGGCCGAGGTTGAGCGCGCGCTGCTGGTCCATCACACCGATTCCGACCGTGCGTTGTTTCCAGATGCGGTTGTCAGTCAGCAGCGTGTGGTATTCGTCGCAGTTGTGGTCGAAGCGGTTCGTGAAGTCTTCGATGAAATCGAGCAGCGAACCCTGGCGGTTCTCGTTCATTCGAGCGAGTGCGCGGGCATTCTTGATCTTGCTGACCGTGTACTGCGGCATGGTGTCCGGCAGGTCGCGGTACACGCCGCCCGGACGGAAATAAGCAGCATGCATGCGCGCGCCGGAGACGGCTTCGTACATGTCGAACAGGTCTTCGCGTTCACGGAACGCATAGATCAGGATGGTCGAGCTGCCGCAGTCGTTGCCGTGCGAGCCGAGCCACATCAGGTGGTTCAGCATGCGGGTGATTTCGCTGAACATCACGCGGATGTATTGCGCGCGGATCGGAACTTCCAGACCGAGGAGCTTCTCGATGGCCAGGCAATAGGCGTGCTCGTTGCACATCATCGAGACGTAATCCAGGCGGTCCATGTAGGGCAGCGACTGGATGAAGGTCTTGTGTTCGGCCAGCTTCTCGGTGGCACGGTGCAACAGCCCGATGTGCGGGTCGGCGCGTTGCACGACTTCGCCGTCGAGCTCGAGCACCAGGCGCAACACGCCGTGGGCGGCCGGATGCTGCGGACCGAAGTTGAGGGTGTAGTTCTTGATTTCAGCCATGGCTCTAGTGCAGTCCGCCGCCGTAGTTGTCTTCGCGCAGGATGCGGGGGGTGACTTCGCGCGGCTCGATCGAGACGGGCTGGTAGACCACACGCTGCATTTCGGCGTCGTATCGCATTTCGACGTGACCCGACAGCGGGAAGTCCTTGCGGAACGGGTGCCCGATGAAACCATAGTCGGTCAGGATGCGACGCAGGTCTTCGTGGCCTTCGTAGACGATGCCGAACAGGTCGAAAGCCTCGCGCTCGAACCAGTTGGCCGAGTTCCACAGGAAGTTGACAGAAGGCACCACCGGCAGGTCGTCGTCGGTGCAGAACACCTTGACCCGCACGCGCTGGTTCAGGCTGACCGACAGCAGATGGGCTACCGAGCAGTAGCGGGCGCCTTCGTAGGCACCTTCGCGGTAGGTGGAATAGTCCACGCCGCAGATGTCGATGAGTTGCTCGAAGCGGCAACCCGGCGCATCGCGCAGGGTCTGCATCACCTCGAGGTAATTTTCCAGTGGCACGATCACGGTGACTTCGTCCAGGCGGATCTCGATCCGTCGGGCCTTGTCACCCAGCGTGCTCACCAGGGTTTCCTTCAGCGCCTCGGGGGCGACTGCAAACGTTTCGGCTGTCATCGGGGGCGGTTTTTCGAAAGCGCGCTCAGACGCGGGCGATGGTGTTGGTGCGGCGCACCTTCTGCTGCAGCTGGATGATCCCGTAGATCAGCGCTTCAGCCGTGGGTGGGCAGCCCGGCACATAGACGTCGACCGGCACGATGCGGTCGCAGCCGCGCACCACCGAATAGCTGTAGTGGTAGTAACCGCCGCCGTTGGCGCAGGAACCCATGGACAGCACCCAGCGCGGCTCGGCCATCTGGTCGTAGACCTTGCGCAATGCTGGCGCCATCTTGTTGCACAGCGTGCCGGCGACGATCATCAGATCGGACTGGCGGGGACTGGCGCGGAACACTTCTGCGCCGAAACGACCGATGTCGTAACGGGCTGCTGCAGCGTGCATCATTTCGACCGCACAACAGGCCAGACCGAAGGTCATGGGCCACAACGAGCCGGTCTTGGCCCAGTTCACCACCGAGTCGTACGACGTCGTGATGAACCCTTCTTTCAGGATTCCTTCAATTGCCATGGCTTTTGCTCCTTGCCTGCTGATCCGTCATTCCCAGTCGAGGGCGCCTTTTTTCCATTCGTAGGCGAAACCCACGACCAGAATGCCCAGGAAGATCACCGCTGCCCAGAATCCGACCGGACCGATGGTTTTCAATGCCACGGCCCAGGGGAAAAGGAAGGCGATCTCGAGATCGAACAGAATGAAAAGGATGGCGACGAGGTAGTACCGGACGTCGAACTGCATGCGGGCGTCTTCGAAGGCTTCAAAGCCGCATTCGTAAGGGGAGTTCTTGGCCGCATCGGGCCGATTGGGGCCCAGCAGATAACCCAAGGCCTGAGGGGCGACTCCGACCCCTATACCGACCAGGATGAACAGAAGGACGGGGAGGTACTGGCTGAGGTTCATCTGGGGTGGCCCTATCGCGTCTCTCGTGACGGGCCTGCAAGCAAGAAGCATGCAGACCCGTCTTGTATGGTGCCGTCGGCGAGACTCGAACTCGCACAGCTTTCGCCACTACCCCCTCAAGATAGCGTGTCTACCAATTTCACCACGACGGCTTTTTTCTACTGTTCGGATGGCATGAGGACTGGAGGTTGATTTACATCTGACCTGCAGTTTGTGGCTTTCCGAACAGACTCGAATTCTACCCTGTAATCGTGCGGGTTTTTACCGCCCGGGAAGAAGTTTTGACCAACTCTTATAGAAGTCTTCAGGGAGCCTTGGGAGTCGATGCCGGAGCAGCAGGTGCTGTCGGCGCATTACCCGGGATCTGCGATGCCGGGCCGGTATCGACCGGAGCAGCAGGAGCCGTCACGGGCGCAGGGGTCGACACGCGGTCGAGCACACTGCCGGAATCGCCTCCGCGCAGGTTGCCGAAATAAGCCAGCGCCAGGGTCGCCACAAAGAAGACTGCTGCCAGGACCGCCGTGGTGCGCGACAGGAAGTTGGCACTGCCGCTGGCACCGAACAGGCTGCCGGCGCTGCCGCTGCCGAACGCGGCACCCATGTCGGCACCCTTGCCGTGCTGGACCAGGATCAGGCCGATCATGGCCAGGGCGGAAACGATCTGGACGACCAGGATCAGGTTGTGGACGATGTGCATATCAAAATCTCTCGGACAGGAAAACGCTAAAAAATTGGAGCAATCAGCTGGCAGCGGCCACGATGGCCAGGAAATCAGGCGCCTTCAGCGATGCGCCACCGATCAGGCCGCCGTCGATGTCTGCCTGGGCCAGCAGCTGCGCGGCATTGACGGCATTCATGCTGCCACCATAAAGAATCGGTTGCGCAGCGATGGCATCGCCGGCCGCCTTCAACTGGGCACGCAATGCGGCGTGCACTGCCTGGGCCTGCCCGGGGCTGGCGGTCTTGCCGGTGCCGATGGCCCACACGGGTTCATAGGCCAGAACCATGCCAGCGGCATCGTCACCCAACAGCTTCAGTACGGCAGCCAGCTGGCGTCCGACCACCGCGTCGGTCTCACCCGCTTCGCGTTCGGCCAGGGTCTCGCCGACACACACGATGGGCGTGATGCCCTGTTTGAGTGCGGCATGGGCCTTGACCGCCACCGTGGTGTCGGTCTCGCCATGGTACTGGCGGCGCTCGGAGTGGCCGACGATGCAATACGCTACGCCGAAATCACCCAGCATGGCCGCAGAGACTTCACCGGTATAGGCGCCGGACGCATGGGCCGAGACGTCCTGCGCGCCCAGCGCCAGGGCACTACCGGCGACGCGGGCGGAGACCTGCGCCAGATAAGGTGCCGGCACACAGGCGACTACCTGGCAAGCAGGCGTACCAACGCCCGACAGCAGACCGTCGAGCAGTGCTGCGTTGGCAGCCAGGCCGCCGTTCATCTTCCAGTTGCCGGCGACTAATTTTTTGCGTTGCTGCATTTGAATGAAATTACCAGGTCAGGACGATCTTGCCGACATGCGCACCCGACTCCATCAGGGTGTGCGCATCGGCGGCGCGCTCGGCGCCGAAGGTCTTGTTGATGACGGGACGGATACGACCCGAAGCCAGAAACGGCCAGACGTGTTCGCGCAGCTGCGCGGCGATGCCGGCCTTGAATTCGACCGAACGCGGACGCAGCGTGGAACCGGTCACCGTCAGGCGGCGACGCAGCAACTGGCCGGCATTGAACTCGGCCTTCGCGCCGCCCTGCACCGCGATGATCACGATGCGGCCGTCTTCGGCCAGGCACTCGATCTCGCGCGAGACATAGGCGCCCGCCACCATGTCGAGCACCACGTCGACACCCTTGCCGCCGGTGATGCGTTTGGCTTCTGCGACGAAATCCTGCGTCTTGTAATTGATGGCATGGTCGGCGCCGAGGTCCAGGCAGGCCTGGCACTTTTCGTCGCTGCCGGCTGTCACGATGACGGTGGCGCCCATCGCCTTGCCGAGCAGGATGGCGGTCACGCCGATGCCGCTGGTGCCGCCCTGCACCAGCAGGGTTTCGCCCGCCTGCAGGCGACCGCGCATGAAGACATTGCTCCACACCGTGTAGAAGGTTTCGGGCAGCGCCGCACCCTCGACATCGCTCAGGCAAGCGGGCACCGGCAGGCAGAGCGGTATGGCTGCGGTGGCGTATTCGGCATAACCGCCGCCGGGCAGCAGCGCACAGACGCGGTCGCCCAGTTGCAGGCCGGCAGCTGCCAGTTCTGCAGGCTCGCCCTCCTCCACCACACCAGCCACTTCAAGGCCGGGGATGTCGGAAGCACCCGGCGGCACCGGGTAGTTGCCAGTGCGCTGCAGCACGTCCGGACGATTGATGCCACTCGCGGTCACGCGGATCAGCAACTCGCCCGCAGCAGGCACCGGCCTGGGCCGCTCGACCGCCACCAGCACCTCGGGCGCACCGTATTGCGTGATTTCGACAGCTCGCATTGGAATCATCCTTCTGGACAGTTGACAGGCAAACGGGCTGCAGCGGCCGTGATGCCGCTGCAGCCCGTCAAAGCTCAGCGCTTAGGACTGAGGCTGCTCGTTGTATGCCGGACGGTCCAGCAGAGCCTTCATGGACAGCTTGACGCGGCCCTTTTCGTCGGTCTCGAGGACCTTGACCTTGACGATCTGGCCTTCCGACAGGAAATCGGTGACCTTCTCGACGCGCTGGTGGGCGATCTGGCTGATGTGGAGCAGGCCATCCTTGCCGGGCAGCAGGTTGATGAGTGCGCCGAAGTCCAGGATCTTGACGACCGGGCCTTCGTAGATCTTGCCGATTTCGACTTCAGCGGTGATCTGCTCGATACGGCGCTTGGCGGCGTCGGCCTTGTCCGAATCGGACGACGCGATGGTGATCGTGCCGTCTTCGTCGATATTGATCTGGCAACCGGTTTCTTCGGTCAGCGCACGGATCACCGAGCCGCCCTTGCCGATCACGTCGCGGATTTTTTCCGGATTGATCTTCATGGTGAACAGCTTGGGAGCGAAGTCCGACACGGTGGTGTTGGCGGTGCTCATGGCGCTGTTCATCTCGCCCAGGATGTGCAGGCGGGCTTCCTTGGCCTGAGCCAGTGCGACCTGCATGATTTCCTTGGTGATGCCCTGGATCTTGATGTCCATCTGCAGCGCGGTGATACCGGCGGCGGAGCCTGCGACCTTGAAGTCCATGTCGCCCAGGTGATCTTCGTCACCCAGGATGTCGGTCAGCACGGCGAAGCGGTTGCCGTCCTTGATCAGGCCCATGGCGATGCCCGCCACGTGGGTCTTGATGGGCACGCCGGCGTCCATCATGGACAGGCAGCCGCCGCAGACCGAAGCCATCGACGAAGAGCCGTTCGACTCGGTGATTTCCGACACCACACGGATGGTGTAGGGGAATTCTTCCTTGCTCGGCAGCACCGCGGCCAGGGCGCGCTTGGCCAGGCGGCCGTGACCGATTTCGCGGCGCTTGGTGCTGCCCATGCGACCGACTTCGCCGGTGGCGAAGGGAGGCATGTTGTAGTGGAACAGGAAGCGGTCTTCGTATTCGCCGGCCAGTGCGTCGATGCGCTGGGCGTCACGTTCGGTGCCCAGCGTGGTGATGACCAGCGCCTGGGTTTCGCCGCGGGTGAACAGGGCCGAACCGTGGGTACGGGGCAGCACGCTGTTGCGGATTTCGATGGGGCGCACGGTGCGGGTGTCGCGGCCGTCGATGCGGGGCTCGCCCGACAGGATCTGGCTGCGCACGATCTTGGCTTCGATGTCGAACAGCAGGCCTTCGACCTTGACGCTGTCGACCGCCGAACCATCCGCCTTCAGGCCTTCGATGACGGAAGCTGTGGCTTCACGCAGGGCTTGCGTGCGGGCCTGCTTGTTGCGCAGCTGGTAGGCGGCGCGCAGCTTTTCTTCGGCCAGTGCGCCGACCTTGGCGATCAGCGGTTCGTCCTTGGCGGGAGCTTGCCAGTCCCAGACCGGCTTACCGCCGTCACGCACCAGTTCGTGGATTGCGTTGATGGCGATGTTGCCCTGCTCATGGCCGAACACCACGGCGCCCAGCATGATTTCTTCGGACAGCTGCTGGGCTTCCGACTCCACCATCAGCACGGCGGATTCGGTACCGGCGACGACCAGTTCCAGCAGCGAGTTCTTGCGGGCGGTCTGGCCCGGGTTCAGCACGTATTCGCCATTGATGTAACCCACGCGGGCTGCACCGATGGGACCGGCGAAAGGAATGCCGGACACGGCCAGCGCGGCGCTCACGCCGATCATGGCGGCGATGTCCGCGTCGACTTCAGGGTTCAGCGACACGGTGTGGATGACCACATGCACGTCGTTGAAGAAACCTTCGGGGAACAGCGGGCGGATCGGGCGATCGATCAGGCGGCTGGTCAGGGTTTCGTGTTCGCTCGGTTTGGCTTCGCGCTTGAAGAAGCTGCCGGGGATCTTGCCTGCGGCGTAGGTCTTCTCGATGTAGTCGACGGTCAGCGGAAAGAAGTCCTGGCCCGATTTGGCGGTCTTGGAAGCGGCAACGGTAGCCAGCACCACGGTGCCTTCGATATCGACCAGCACGGCGCCGCCGGCCTGGCGTGCGATTTCACCGGTCTCCAGGCGGACGGTGTGTTGACCCCATTGGAAGGTCTTGGTGACTTTGTTGAAGATGCTCATATGAGTTCTGCTCCTGTCGGTTGTCGTTGTGATGGTGTGTCGGAGCCGGGAGTCCCGTCAGAAGACGATGCCATTCCAGGGGCGCTCAAGGGGCGCAACGCCTCTGGAATGACACAGCTTCGATCCGTGAGGGGTCTTGTCCGGCTGAGGATTTGAAATGCGAAATGCAAAAAACGCCTGAGCTAGCAGGCTAACTCAGGCGTTCTTTCATCTGCCCTGGCTTACTTGCGCAGGCCCAGCTTGGCGATCAGTGCGGTGTAACGCGACGGATCCTTGGCCTTCAGGTAGTCCAGCAGCTTGCGGCGGCGGCTGACCATGCGCAGCAGGCCGCGGCGACCGTGGTGGTCCTTGGCGTGGGTCTTGAAGTGGGGGGTCAGTTCGTTGATACGAGCGGTCAGCAGAGCCACTTGGACTTCCGGGCTGCCGGTGTCGTTTTCAGCACGAGCATTGCTCTTGACGACTTCGGCCTTGAGAGAGGAGGCGATCATTTCAGTATTTCCGGTAGATATTTAACTTGCGAGCGGCGCTGGAAATGCGCTGCACGTGCGCCTTGCAGGAGGCAAAGCCCGTCGATTATAGCCCGAATGGCCGAGGCAGCCGACGAACGGTCGCCGGCGCCCTGCAAACCACTGGACGATGACAGTCCGTCCACGATCCGAAACCCCCATGCCCAATCGCCGCACCGCCCTCCTCGTCCTGCTGATCGCCGCTCCGCTTTCGTTGTCGGCAGCCACCACCACACGCCGCCGCAATGCGAAGGCCAGGACCAATCCAAAAGACAACGGCGAGACACAGGCCGACCGTGACCGCCGCATGACACGCGAATGCCGGCACCTGCCGAACGCCGGCGCGTGCCAGGGTTTCGGTTATGGCTCCTGATGGGCGCAAGGAAATAGTCCTGCGCAAAAGGAATTCAAGATACCGCCCGGCATATTTTCATCGGGTGAATAAAGCTCTTGAAATGCCGAATGGCGTGCGCAGATTCCATTCCAAGCGGCAATCGAGGTTGAGAGCCGCGCACCGTACAGGAGCTTTTACTGTGTTCTATACCCCCGCACGTCGCCAGGCTTATGTTTCCCAACCGCGTTCCGTGGACCAGACGCTCGAACGTTTTCTCGCCAATGCATTTACGCAGGGCACTCGGCAATCCACCGCTCAGGCGCCTTCGGTGAAGCAGGAAGAAAACGCCGTGGTGCTGACGCTCGACGTTCCCGGCCTTTCGCGTGAACAGATCACCATCAGCATCGAGGCGAATATCGTCAGGCTCGAAAGCATTGCAGATGCACCGCGCAAACTGAAGCTGGCTTATGAACTGGCACAGGATATCGATGCCGATGCCAGCGAAGCCAAACTCGAGAACGGCGTGCTGACTTTGAAACTGGCTCGCAAGGCCGTTGTTTCTACTGCGAGAAGCCTCGCCATTTCCTGAACCCGCAGATCCCGGGTTATTCAAGGCCCCGGCGTCGGGTGGTAATGACCATCCGCGGCAGGGGCCTTTTTGTTTTGGTCGTGGGATCCAACATTTCGTGTCCGGCGGGGCCAGGATAAATCGGTGAACCGCACCGAGATCAGGGAACCGGAGGAGGCAGGAGCCGATACGGCGGGACTCGATCGGGCGAATTGCACCGACCTGGAAACCTCGCTGCCCTCCATGACAGCGCAAACTCAGGATTCGCCGAGCATCCAGCGCGGACGCACATCGAATGCATAGGTGTGCGTCGGCTGCGCCACTCCGGCGGCTACACGCATGGCCGCAGCCATGGCGATCATGGCGCCGTTGTCGGTGCAAAGATGCAGTTCCGGGTAGTGCGTTCGAACGCCCAGGCGTGCGCATTCGGCATTCAGCTGCATCCGCAGCAGGCGGTTCGCCCCGACACCGCCGGCTACCACCAGCCGATCCAGGCCAGTCAGCCGCAGCGCCGCAACCGACTTCCTGAGCAGCACTTCCACGATGGCCGCCTCGGTCGAAGCGGCCAGGTCGGCTTTGCGCGCTTCCAGCTGGTCGCCCAGTTTCTTGGCTTGGGTCAGTACCGCCGTCTTGAGTCCGGCGAATGAAAAGTCGAGGTTGCCGCTGCGCATCAGCGGGCGCGGCAGGGCGAAGGCGGCCGGGTCGCCCTGCTCTGCCAGTCTGGAAAGCGCCGGCCCGCCCGGATAGCCGAGACCCATCAGCTTGGCGGACTTGTCGAAAGCCTCGCCGGCCGCGTCGTCGATGGTCTCGCCCAGCAAGGCATAACGCCCCACGCCGTCGACCCGCATCAACTGGGTGTGCCCGCCGGATACCAGCAAGGCGACGAACGGAAATTCCGGTGGGTCGGCGCTCAGGAAGGGCGACAGCAGATGGCCTTCGAGGTGGTGAACGCCCAGTACCGGGAGACCCCGTGCCGCCGCCATCGAACAGGCGACGCCCGCCCCCACCAGCAAGGCGCCGGCGAGGCCCGGCCCGCGGGTGTAGGCGATCAGGTCGACGTCGTCCAGTGTGCGGCCCGCGCCCGCCATCACTTCGTCGGACAAGGGCAGAACACGGCGAATATGGTCGCGGCTGGCCAGTTCTGGCACCACGCCACCGTAAGCGCGGTGCATGGCGATCTGGCTATGGAGTGCGTGGGACAGCAGGCGAGGCACACCCGCGCCTTCCGCGCGCACCAGGGCAACGCCGGTTTCGTCGCAGGAGGATTCGAAACCGAGAACAGTGAAATCTTGGCGCATACGGAAAGTGTAGAGGCATCGAAACTGCCCATTCGCCTACGGCGCAGGCATTTCGTACGACGAGCCGCCGGCTTTCTACTGCAAACCCACAGTTCTTGACGTCGCCCACTCTTGCAGGTTTCGCCATGTACCAGAACCCCTTGCCGCCGGTGTCGCGCACCGGCTATTCAGGTCCGATTCTTCCGCCTGCCGAACTGGCTCGTGGCACGGTCGGCAAAGCGCCATACGACCCGCCCAGTCCATTGAACGGCGCGCCCGAGCCGCGTCAGCTGGCACGGACCGAATCTTTCGGCTACCCGACCGCCGGCAGCGCCGAAGCACAGGCCTATCTGGATGCGCTGCAGCGCGATGCCGACCCGCAGGCAAGTCTCGTCGCGCGCAGGCGCAGCGCCTCGGCGGAACCCACCACGCCCCAACGCGAATACTGGAACGCGTCCAAGGCCACGCGGATAAAGACCTACGCCGACCTCTTGCGCACCCACCCGGTCGCTGCGGCCGCCTATCGCAAGTTCGTCACCACGTCTTTTTCGGCAGATGACAGCGCCGAGAGCGAACGTATCGACAGATGGATGGATCAGGCCGCGACCTTCATCCGACGGGGAGCCGACCTGCTGGCCGCGGCGATGCGGAGGGCGGGCGAAAACATATTGCCTTTCGTCAGGGAGGAAGTCACACGCCAGATCGACGACGGTCTCGCCCTGCTGCTCCGCCAGCCGAACCCGCCTCCGACACTCACTCAGACCGAGACCGTGCTGGTGCGGGCCGAGGCGGAGCGCGGCCGGCGCATCGCCGAGATCGACACCTTCTATGAACAGGCATTGCTCGGTGGCAAGATCGTCGGCCTGCCGCCGGTCAAGCAACACACCACATCCTGGATCGTCGACGGCCGGCTGGTTTTCGAAAAACTGGAAGACGCCCTGAAAATGGCGCCACGCGAGGTGTTCGTCGACTACATGGATGTCTGGCCGTCGACCCGCAGTCTCAAAAACACCCAATACGGGCCGCTGAACTTCCACGGAGAACGGCCCAATCGCATCGATTATCGCGACACGAGTTTCAAGTTGCGATTCTGGAACTCGGCGGACGACGTCTTCCAGACCATCGCTCAATCGCCCGAACCCGATGGCGGCTACGAAGCCAACCGCTATCGCCTGCGCGGCGGTCCGTGGCTGCCATTTCCCACCTCGACGACGCTGGAGCTCGAATTGATCAAGGCCAGCGCATTCGCCAGGATCCACGCGGCCGCCCGCCATGCGACCCAGGACCCGCCAGCGGTCGCGCCGCAACCTCCAGCCGACGGACTCGACCTGCCCTGGTGACAATACCGGCACGCAGCTTGCTGCGTTTCCTTGGACTCCATGAAATCCGGCCTCAATTTTCTCGTCGCCGCGCGCCAGTGCGAAATCCGCGAACTCGAACAGTTGCTGCTCACCAGCGAACTGGTGCGTCGCACCGCCGACCTGATTCACGCTTTGCAGAAGGAACGCGGGCTCACCAACCTCTTCCTGGGTTCGCAAGAGTCGGCTTTTGTCCAGCAACGGAAAAAACAGCTGGCGGCCAGCGACCTGGCCGCGACCCGCTGGCGATCGGCCCTGGAGCAACTCGACACCGACGGCGTACGCATCGGCAACGGCGCCCGGCTTTTCAGCCGCATCGCCTATGCCCTGCAAGGCATGCTCGCGCTGGCCGGGCTGCGCGAACGGGTAGAGGCTCGCAAGCTCGAAAGCGGCGAATCGACCCGCAGCTTCAACCGGGTGGTGACCGCCCTGCTGGGCGTGGTGTTCGACGCGGCCGACAGCGCCAGCGACCCCGAGCTTTCGCGGCTTCTGGTGGCCATGTTCCATTTCATGCAGGGCAAGGAATTCACCGGCCAGGAACGCGCGGCCGGTGCCGCCGCCTTCGCCCAGGGAAAGGTCGAACCGGCGCGTCAGCAACACTGGCTGCACCTGATCGAATCGCAGGAGCGCTGCTTCAACGTCTTCTGCGATTTCGCCGAACCGGCTCACATCGGACTCTGGCAGGCCTGCCTGGGCGGCTCGGCAGTGGCCGAGATCGAACGTCTGCGCCGCGTCGGCTGCACTGCGCCGGTCGGCAGCGAACTCGACCGCGCACTCAGCGCGACCTGGTTCCACGACTCAAGCGAACGCATCGACGCCATGCATGCGGTCGAGGTGAAGCTCGCTTCCGACCTGGTCGCGCGCAGCGAACAAAAACTGCGCCACGCCAGGGCCGACCTGCAGGCCCAGGCGGCGCTGCTGGCCGCCGCGGCATCGGCGCCCGACGCCGCGCCCGGCGCATTTTTCGACAACCCGCTGCCGCGCACCGAAAACGGCTCGCCCTCGCTCGGCCCGCACCTCGAACGTTCGGTACTGGAAATGGTGCAGGAGCAGTCGCACCGCCTGCAGGCGATGGCCGACGAACTTGCCAACGTTCGCGCCGCCCTCAATGAGCGCAAGCTGGTCGAACGCGCCAAGGGCCTGCTGATGGCCCATCGCCATCTGAGCGAGGAAGACGCCCACAAGATGCTGCGCCAGACCGCCATGAGCCAGGGCAAACGGCTGGTCGACGTGGCCGAAGCCGTGCTGTCCATGGCCGACCTGCTACCCGCGAAGGCGCGCTGAGCCGGCGGTACCGCCGCAGTTTGGTGCGGCGCACCAGGACAGCTCCTCGAAGCGGCGCATTCCGCCCGATCAGGGTCGAAAACGCCTGGCACGACTCCTGCATGAACGGTGGTACGACTTCGGGCCAATGGCGGTCCGGGGTCATCAGTCACCCCACGACATCTGGACAACGGCGTCCATTCCCGGCCAAAGCGCAAGCGGCCGGGAATGGACGCCGTTTCTGTTTTCCAGTCCGCATTTTTCGTCTCGACCAGCAAGGAGTTCCGACCATGGCCCAGAAGATTCCCGGTACCACCGACCACGACGCCGCCACAGTGCCGACCACCGCCGTCGCCGCTGCCTCCGGAGTGGCCGCGCCGCGCCGCGACTTCATGCGCAAGGCGGGCGCCACCGCCCTCTTCGCCACACTGGGCCACAGCGGCGTCTGGGCCGCCGGCTCCGACAAACCCGAGAAGGAAGAAGTCAAGATCGGCTTCATTCCGCTGACCGACTGCGCCAGCGTAGTCATGGCCTCGGTGCTCGGTTTCGACAAGAAATACGGCGTGAAAATCGTGCCCAGCAAGGAAGCCAGCTGGGCCGGCGTGCGCGACAAGCTGTCCAACGGCGAACTCGACATGGCCCACGTGCTGTACGGCCTCATCTACGGCCTGCACCTGGGCGTCGGCGGCCCCAGGAAAGAAATGGCCAACCTGATGGGCCTGAACCGCAACGGCCAGGCCATCACGCTGTCGAAGGCGTTGGCCGACAAGGGCGCGGTCGACGGCCCGTCGCTCGCCAAGCTGATGGCATCCGACAAGCGTGAATACACCTTTGCCGGCACATTCCCCACCAGCACCCACACCATGTGGCTCAACTACTGGCTGGCCGCCGCCAACATCAACCCCGTCAAGGACGCCAAGGTGATCGTGGTGCCGCCGCCGCAGATGGTCGCCAACATGCGGGTCGGCAACATGGACGGTTTCTGCGTGGGCGAGCCCTGGGGCCAGCGCGCCATCATCGACAAGATCGGTGTCACCGCCACCACCACGCAGGACATCTGGAAGGACCATCCCGAGAAGGTGCTGGGCACCCAGGCCGCCTTCGTCAAGGCCCACCCCAACACCTGCCGAGCCGTGATGATGGCGGTCATGGAAGCCGGCAAGTGGATCGACGCCAGCCTGCAGAACAAGACGAAGATGGCCGATGTCATCGCCGAGAAGAGCTACGTCAACACAAGCGCCGACGCCATCAACCAGCGCATCCTCGGCCGTTATGAAAACGGCATGGGCAAGACCTGGGACGACCCGAACCACATGAAGTTCTTCGACGACGGCGCGGTCAACTTCCCCTACCTGTCCGACGGCATGTGGTTCCTGACCCAGCACAAGCGCTGGGGCCTGCTGAAGGAACACCCCGACTACCTCGCCGTGGCGAAACAGATCAACCAGATCGACCTGTACAAGGACGTCGCTGGCGCCATGAAGGTCGCCGTGCCGAAAGACCCGATGCGCACCAGCAAGTTCTTCGACGGCACGGTTTGGGACGGCAAGGACCCGGCCAAATACGCCGACAGCTTCAAGATCAAGGCCTGAAGGAGAACGCCATGGTGAGCGCCGTATTCCACACCCTGCAAGACCCGCCGACCGACATCCCGGCCGCCAAGGCCGTCGAAAAGACCCCCATGACCGCAACCGTCGCCGCGCCGGCCGTACCGGCACCCGCCGCCCGCAAGAAGATGCCCTTCGACTGGCGCGCCTTCTGGCTGCGGGTGCTGCCGCCCGTGCTGGGCCTGGTGCTGCTGGCCCTGGTGTGGGAGGCGGTATCGGTCAGCACCGGCAGCAGCATTCCGTCGCCCAAGGACACCTTCCTGCAGGCCGTCACCGTCTTCCGCGACCCGTTCTACAGCAACGGCCCGAACGACCAGGGCGTGGGCTGGAACGTGCTGTCTTCGCTGAAACGTGTGGCGATGGGTTTTGGCCTGGCCGCACTGGTCGGCATTCCGGTGGGATTCGCCATCGGCAGGTTCAGTTTCCTGGGCCGCATGTTCAACCCGCTGATCAGCCTGCTGCGCCCGGTGTCGCCGCTGGCCTGGCTGCCCATCGGCCTGCTGGTGTTCAAGGGAGCCAACCCGGCCGCCATCTGGACCATCTTCATCTGCTCCATCTGGCCGATGATCATCAACACCGCCGTCGGCGTGCAGCGCGTGCCGCAGGACTACATGAACGTGGCCCGCGTGCTGAACCTGTCGGAGTGGAAGATCCTCACCAGGATTTTGTTCCCCGCGGTGCTGCCCTACATGCTCACCGGCGTGCGGCTCGCCGTCGGCACCGCCTGGCTGGTGATCGTCGCGGCGGAGATGCTGACCGGCGGCGTCGGCATCGGTTTCTGGGTGTGGGACGAGTGGAACAACCTCAACGTCAAGAACATCATCATCGCCATCTTCGTGATCGGCATCGTCGGGCTGGTCCTCGAATACGCCCTCATCAAGATCGCGACCGCATTCACGTTCGAAGAGGTGAAGTCATGAGCAGCATTGCCGAACAAAACGCCAAGTTCATCGAGATCCGCGAAGTCGAGCAAACCTTCAAGACCGCCAAGGGCAGCTTCCAGGCGCTTCGAGACATCCACCTGAACGTGGCCAAGGGCGAATTCATCGCACTCATCGGCCACTCGGGCTGCGGCAAGTCGACGCTGCTCAACCTGATCGCCGGGCTGACCACACCCACCCACGGCTCGCTGATGTGCGCCAACCGCGAGATCAAGGGGCCTGGCCCGGAGCGCGCTGTCGTCTTCCAGAACCATTCGCTGCTGCCGTGGCTGACCTGCTACGAAAACATCTATCTGGGTGTGGAACGGGTCTTCGGCAAGACCGAGTCGAAGGCGCAGCTGAAGCTGCGCACCGATGAGGCACTGGCCCTGGTCGGCCTGACGCCCGCCACGCAGAAGCGCCCCGGCGAAATCTCGGGCGGCATGAAACAGCGCGTCGGCATCGCCCGTGCGCTGGCGATGGAACCCAAGGTCCTGCTGATGGACGAGCCCTTCGGTGCGCTCGACGCGCTGACCCGCGCCCGCCTGCAGGACGAACTGCTGGCCATCGTGCAGAAGACCCAGAGCACCGTGGTCATGGTCACCCACGACGTCGACGAAGCGGTGCTGCTGTCCGACAAGATCGTGATGATGACCAACGGTCCGTCGGCGACCATCGGCGAGGTGCTGTCGGTGGACCTGCCCCGGCCGCGCAACCGGGTCGAGCTGGCGGAAGACCCGCAGTATGTGCATTACCGCAAGGCGGTGATCGACTTTCTGTACACGCGTCAAGGGCATGTGGAGAAGGCGGCCTGACAAAGCTGACGGTTTGGCGTCAGCGCACGCGGATCAAGCCAGCAACAGCCAATCCTCGGCCGACTCGAAGGCCCCTGCCCCGCCTAGTGCGCGGTCGCCGCGGTCGGCGAGAAACGCCATCTGGCTGACCATCGTGCGCAGCACCTGCAGGTCGGCGTGCAGGTCGTCTGGATCGCCTTCGTCCCGGAGCCGCGAAACATGCAGCGCGGTGCTGGCAAGACTGCAGACCTGCTGGAACAGCTGGCGAGCGCGTTCGGTGTCCATGGGGACGACGGGGTTGGTGGGTGGGTTCATGCTGGCCTCCGGGCGAAAACTGCTGGAGAAACAGCCGCCGGCCCCAGGATCAGGGCGGCGGCTCGCGCAGGTTGCAGTACCGGACATCCAAACGAAAAAACCGGCAGGGCGCGAGCCCTCCTACGCGAACCGCCATAAGCGAATCGAATAGAAAAGGCCGCATTGCCCTGCGGGTGTCAAGACGGCCTTAGCCGTATGGATGATTTCCGGGACTGCAATCCCGATCGCGTTCGAGACGCGACGGCGAACTGTATCGCAACTGATCAGATGCCCTGGAACAAGCAGTCCAGCAGGTGCTCAAATGGTCCAGTAGGTTGGCCTGAACATCGAGCAGGTAACCGCCGCCTTCTGCATTGCGATAAACATGAAACCGCGCCAAGGTTAGAAATTCCGGTACTGGGCCAGGGGCAGCCCGTGCTGCTCGACAAATGCATTCGAACTGTCGTGAGCTTCCTTGTTTTCTGCCAGCCAGCGCGCCTGGCGGCGTTGAGCCACCGCTGCGGCGATACCGACCTCCGCGGCCTGGGAGATGTTGACGCCCAATGCCGCGCCTCTGCCACAAGGCTGGAGCCCAGCGTCAGGTTGGTGGACTTTCGTGCCGGCACCTGTGTTTGTGGACGGTGAGCGATGGATGCCATGGGGGAGTCCTCCCAAAAGAGTTCGCAGTGTAGATGCCCGTCATCGACGCGCGTCTCGTACGCGTATACCGGCAGAACATGGTCATATTGCGGCCACCCAGGAGGATCCAGGCTCTATGGGATCCCCGCGCGCACCATCCCGATGCAAGCCCATGGCACGCCGCTTGCTTGCCCACCCGCAAGGTCAGCGAGCGGCAACGGCGTCGCACGCTGACTTCAGGACAAAGGCGTCCGCATGGATGTACCGGCTCACCCCGGCACACGATCCATGCGGACGCTTTTTTTTTGGCCCATCGGTTCGCCCCACGAAAAAGCCCACGGAGAAAACAGCCATGGACATGCGCGTCAAGACAAGACAAAAGCTGGTATTGATCGGCAACGGCATGGCCGGTGTCCGTACCCTCGAAGAGCTGCTGAAGATCGACCCGGACCTGTACGACATCACCGTGTTCGGCGCGGAACCGCATCCGAACTACAACCGCATCCTGCTGTCGCCGGTGCTGGCGGGCGAGCAGACGGTGGACGAGATCGTGCTCAACCCGTGGTCCTGGTACGAGGAAAACAACATCACGGTGTTCGCCGGCCGCAAGGTGACCTCGGTCGACCGGCAGCGGCGCGTCGTGCGGGCCGACGACGGGACCGAAGCGCCCTACGACCGCCTGCTGCTGTGCACCGGTTCCAACCCCTTCATGCTGCCGGTGCCGGGCGCCCAGCTGCGGGGCGTGATCGCCTACCGCGACATCGCCGACACCAACACGATGATCGAGACGGCGAAGACGCACAAACATGCGGTCGTCATCGGCGGCGGTCTGCTGGGCCTGGAGGCGGCCAACGGCCTGATGCTGCGCGGCATGTCGGTGACCGTGGTGCATGTGAACCGCTGGCTGATGGACCGCCAGCTGGACGAGGTGGCAGGCGGCCTGCTGCGCAAGTCGCTCGAAGACCGGGGCCTGAAGTTCCGGCTCGGAGCCCACACGCAGGAACTGATCGGCGATGACGCCGGCCGGGTGAAGGCCGTCCGTTTCAAGGACGGCAGCGAGGAGCCCGCCGACCTGGTGGTGATGGCGGTCGGCATCCGCCCGAACGTGGCCCTGGCCGAATCGATGCGCCTGCACTGCAACCGCGGCATCGTGGTGAACGACACCCTGCAGACGGTGACCGACGCCCGCATCTACGCGGTGGGCGAATGCGCTGCGCACCGGGGCATCGCCTACGGCCTGGTGGCGCCGCTTTTCGAGCAGGCCAAGGTGGCGGCGAATCACCTGGCCGAGATGGGCATCGGCCGTTACCTGGGCTCGCTGACATCCACCAAACTGAAGGTGACCGGCATCGACCTGTTCAGCGCCGGCAACTTCACCGGCGGCGAAGGCACCGAAGAAATCGTGATGAGCGACCCCTTCGGAGGTGTCTATAAAAAGCTGGTGATACAGGACGACAAGCTGGTCGGCGCCTGCCTGTACGGCGATACGGTGGACGGCAGTTATTACTTCAAGCTGCTGCGCGAAGGCCGCAGCATCGGCGACATCCGCGACCGGCTGATGTTCGGCGAATCGCACCTGGGCGATGCCGGCCACCAGGGCATCAACAAGGCCGCCGCCATGGCCGACAACGACGAGGTCTGCGGCTGCAACGGCGTCACCAAGGGCACCATCTGCAAGGCGATCCAGGAAAAAGGGCTATTCACCCTGGACGAAGTGAAAAAGCACACCAAGGCCAGCGCTTCGTGCGGCTCCTGCACCGGACTCGTCGAGCAGATATTGATGTTCACCGCCGGCGGCGACTATTCGGCGACGCCCAAGAAAAAGGCCATTTGCGGCTGCACCGACCGCAGCCACCAGGAGGTGCGTGAAGCCATCAGGGCCGACCACATCCTGAAGATCGGCGATGTGTTCCTGCAGCTCGGATGGAAGACACCCAACGGCTGCGCCACTTGCCGCCCCGCCCTCAACTACTACCTCATCAGCACCTGGCCGAAAGAGGCGGTGGACGACCCGCAGAGCCGTTTCATCAACGAACGCAGCCACGCCAACATCCAGAAGGACGGCACCTATTCGGTGGTGCCCCGCATGTGGGGCGGCACCACCACGGCGGCCGAGTTGCGGCGCATCGCGGACGTCACCGACAAATACGACATTCCCACCGTCAAGGTGACCGGCGGCCAGCGCATCGACCTGCTGGGCGTGAAGAAGGAAGACCTGCAGGCGGTGTGGAGGGACCTCGACATGCCGAGCGGCTTCGCCTACGGCAAGTCGCTGCGCACGGTCAAGACCTGCGTCGGCAGCGAATGGTGCCGTTTCGGCACGCAGGATTCGACCCAGCTGGGCAAGGACCTCGAGCGCGCCCTGTGGGCCATGTATTCGCCGCACAAGGTCAAGCTGGCGGTCAGCGGCTGCCCGCGCAACTGCGCCGAAAGCGGCATCAAGGACGTCGGCATCATCGGTGTCGATTCGGGCTGGGAGATGTACGTCGGCGGCAACGGCGGCATCAAGACCGAGGTGGCGCACTTCTTCGTGAAGGTGAAGACCGCCGAGGAAGTGATGGAGTACGCAGGGGCCTTCTTGCAGCTGTACCGCGAGGAAGCCTGGTACCTCGACCGCACGGTCCACTACATCGCGCGGGTGGGCCTGGACTACGTCAAGAGGAAGGTGGTGGAAGACGCCGCCAACCGCAAGGCGCTGTGGGAACGCCTGCAGTTCTCGCTCGACGGCGCGGCCGATCCGTGGTTCGAGTCGAGCAAGGCGCTGGTGGACACACGCCAGTTCACGCCCGTCATCCCGATCGTCGCGATCAACGCCTGAACACCGGAGCCAGCCACCATGGATCAATGGACCGCCATCTGCCGCGTCGAGGACATTCCGGTCCTCGGTTCGCGCCGTGTCTCGCGCCCGGCGGGCGTCGATGTCGCCGTGTTCCGCAACGATGCGGACCAGGTCTTCGCCCTGCTCGACCGCTGCCCGCACAAGGGTGGGCCGCTGTCGCAGGGCATCGTCTTCGGCACCAGCGTGGCCTGCCCGCTGCACAACTGGACGATCGGACTGGACGACGGTTGCGCCAAGGTGCCGGACGAAGGCTGCACGCCCCGTTTCGCGGTGCGGGTGCACGACGGCGTGGTGTTTCTCGATGCCGCGGAACTCACTTCCCTCGCCATCGACCTCGAGCGCCCCGTGGCGGGGCCTGCGCGCAGGCCGGCCAGTGCGACTTCCGGTGCCTGAACCACCATGACCGAAACCCGATCCACCTGCCCTTATTGCGGCGTCGGCTGCGGCGTCATCATCGAATCGACCGGCAGCCAGATCACTGGCGTGCGCGGCGATCCCGAACATCCGGCCAACTTCGGCCGCCTGTGCACCAAGGGCTCGACCCTGCACCGCACCGCCACCGCCGAAGTCACCTTGCAGACCCGGCTGCTGCAACCGATGCGACGGCTGACGCGCGGCGAGGCGCCGCAGCCCATCGGCTGGTCGAACGCGCTCGACCTGGCGGCGGACAGATTCGCCGGCGTGATCCGGACGCACGGGCCTGACGCGGTCGGTTTCTACCTGTCGGGCCAGCTGCTGACCGAGGACTACTACGTCTTCAACAAGCTGGCCAAGGGCCTGATCGGCACCAACAACATCGACACCAATTCACGGCTCTGCATGAGCAGCGCCGTCGCCGGCTACAAGCAGAGCCTGGGGGCCGACGCGCCGCCCCCCTGCTACGAAGACCTGACCCTGGCCGACTGCCTTTTCATCACCGGCAGCAATGCGGCCTGGGCGCACCCGATCCTGTTCCGTCGGATCGAGGACGCCCGCGCCGCCAGGCCCGGCATGAAACTGGTAGTGGTCGACCCGCGCCGCACCGACACCGCAGCGGTGGCCGACCTGCACCTGGCCATCCAGCCCGGCACCGACGTGCTGCTGTACCACGGCATGCTGCACCTGATGCTGTGGGAAGGCTGGGTCGACACCGCCTACATCGCCGCCCACACCACCGGTTTTGCCGAGCTGCGCACGCTGGTGCGCGACGCCACGCCGGCCGCCGTGGCCACCGCCTGCGGCATCCGGCAGGAAGACCTGGTCGAGGCCGCCCGCCTGTTCGCCACCTCGCCCGCCACGCTCAGCCTGTATTGCCAGGGCCTCAACCAGTCGGCCAGCGGCACTGCCAAGAACACCGCGCTGATCAACCTCCACCTGGCGACCGGGCAGATCGGCAAACCCGGCGCCGGGCCGTTCTCTCTGACCGGGCAACCCAACGCGATGGGCGGACGTGAAGTGGGCGGCATGGCCAACCTGCTGTCGGCACACCGCGACCTGGGCAATGCCGACCACCGGGCCGAAGTGGCCGCACTGTGGGGAGTCGACGATGTGCCCGCCCGGCCCGGAAAAAGCGCGGTCGAGTTGTTCCAGGCCGCCGCCGACGGCGAGGTCAAGGCGCTCTGGATCGGCTGCACCAATCCGGCGCAATCCATGCCCGACCAGGCCACCGTGCGCCGTGCGCTGGAGCGGGCCGAGTTCGTGGTGGTGCAGGAAGCCTTCGCCACCACCGCCACCTGCGCCTTCGCCGACCTGCTGCTGCCCGCCACCACCTGGGGTGAAAAGGAAGGCACGGTCACGAACAGCGAACGCCGCATCACCCGGGTACGGGCCGCCGTGCCGGCCGCTGGCGAAGCACGGCACGACTGGGCCATCGGGGGGGACTTCGCCGACCGGCTGCAGGCGCGACTGGGCGCTGGCAGGCCGGCGCGGTTCGATTACCCGACCCCGGAATCCGTCTGGAACGAACACCGCGAAACCACCCGCGGCCGCGACCTGGACATCACCGGCCTGAGTTATGCGGCCATCGAGGCTGCGCCGGCCCAATGGCCGTTTCCGCAGGGTGCCGATGCCGGCATGAAGCGGCTCTATGAAGACGGCGTTTTCCCCACACCGGACGGCAAGGCGCGTTTCATCGCGGTGCCCTATCGCAACGTCGCCGAGCCCCGCGACGCCCGTTACCCGTTCGCCCTGAACACCGGCCGCCTGCGCGACCAGTGGCACGGCATGAGCCGCACCGGCACGCTGGGTCGGCTGTTCGGCCATGCGGCAGAGCCGGTGGTGCAGCTGCATCCCGAAGACATGGCGCGTCGCAGACTGGTGGCGGGCGGCCTGGTCAGCGTGCAGTCGCGCCGGGGCCGCATCGTGCTGCCGGTGCAGCCGTCCCAGGATGTGTCGCCCGCACAGGCCTTCATCGCCATGCATTGGGGTGGCGAATTCCTGTCGGGACGGGCAGAAGACGGATCGCCGCTGGCAGGCGTCAACGCGCTCACACAGCCGCTGTTCTGCCCGGACTCGAAACAGCCGGAACTCAAGCATTCGGCAGTCCGCATCGAACGTGCCGAATTCGGGTGGAACATGGTCGCAGTGGCCTGGCTGCCGGCCGGGGAGTTGCTGGCCGCACAGGCGTCGCTGCGGGCGCTGATGCCGCAGTTCGATTTCTGCAGCTGCGTGCCCTTCGCCAGCGATACACCGCTGGCCAGCGTCACCGACGAACGCAGCGGTCTGCTGATGCGGGCCTCGTCGGCACAGGTTCCACCGGACGCACTGCTGGCCGAGATCGAGACATGCCTGGGCCTGGCCGGCTCCGATGTCCAGCGTTATGCCGACCGCCGCCATGCCCAGCGCCGCAGCGCCCGCCTGCGCCGAGCCGGCGACGATGTGCTGCTGGAAGGTTTCCTGCTCGCCGGCGACATCCGCGCCGAGGCCTGGATGAAACCGCTGCTGCAACAGCAGATGCCCGCCCAGGCTTTCGGCCGTGCCCTGCTGTCCGGCAGCGCCGCTGCTCCGGTGGCGATGGAAAAACGCGGGCCGCAGGTCTGCAGCTGTTTCGGGGTGGCAGCGCCGGCCATCGACGACTGGCTGGCAGACCACGCCTGCGCCGCCGCCGACGAAAGCGCCGCGCTGGCAGGTCTGCAGAAGGCGCTGCGCTGCGGAACCAATTGCGGTTCGTGCATCCCTGAACTGAAGCGGCATGTGCAGGCTGCGCGTTCGGCCCAACCGGTCGCGGCCTAAACCCTGCGCCGCATGTCGATATAGCCAACGGTCATCAAGCTTTCGGGACAATCGCCTCCCCCACTCGCCCCTTCTCAGAACAATACCCATGGGCATCAGCCATTACCTCAAGGAAATCGGCCGCGGCGCACGCGGCGCGCGTCCGCTCGACCGCGCCCAGGCCGCCGACCTGTTCACCCAGGTACTCGACGGCAGCGTGACCGATCTCGAAGTGGGCGCCTTCTGCCTGGCCATGCGCATCAAGGGAGAGAGCGCGGCCGAGCTGGCGGGTTTCCTGGACGCCACCGCATCCCGCAGCCGGCTTTTCCCGGTCGAGGGTGACACACCGGTCGTCGTGCTGCCCAGCTACAACGGCGCCCGCAAGCTGCCCATGCTGACGCCCTTGCTGGCCCTGCTGGCGGCGCGCACTGGCCGGCCGGTGCTGGTGCACGGCACCGCCACCGAAAACGGCCGTGTCACGTCGCAGCAGGTTTTTGCCTGCCTGGGAATCCAGCCGCTGACCGAGGTGCGGGCGGTGGCAGCCGGCGAAGTCGCCTTCGCCCCTACCGAACTGATCAGCCCCGGCCTGAAACGCCTGCTCGACGTGCGCCGGGTGGTCGGCCTGCGCAACCCGGCGCACAGCGTCGTGAAGCTGATGAACCCCTGCGACGGCCCCGCCCTGCGCGTGGCCAGCTACACCCATCCGGCCTATGCCGAATCGATGGCCGAAACCTTCGGACTGGTCGGCGCCACCGCACTGCTGTCGCGCGGCATGGAAGGTGAAGTGGTGGCCGACCCGCGCCGCACCGCCGAACTGACCGGTTTCATCGACGGCCAGCCGATCCAGCTGCAGGCCCAGGCTCCCGGCACTGCGGCCGAAGTGCCGGGCCTGCCCGACACGACCGACGCCGACGTGGCCGCCGAATACACCCGCGCCGTGCTGGACGGCCGGCAACCGTTGCCTGAACCCATCGAACGTCAGCTGGAACACCTCTTGCTCTTGACAAGGCAACACAAACCATCAGCAACGGAGACCGCATGAAAGACAAACGCCCCACCGACCAGCCGGAGCCCGCGCTGGACCCGGTTTTCCGGGAACGCGGCGGCGAGGTGCACGACATGCCGGTCGCCCAGCCCGTCCTGCCTGCCATCCCGGGCCGTGGACGCTGCATCCTGGTGGGCGCGGGCCCGGGCGATCCGGACCTGCTGACGGTGAAGGCGGTGAAAGCCATCACCTCGGCCACGCTGCTGCTGGTGGACGACTTGGTCAGCGACGCCATCGTCGCACTGGCCCAGCCCGGCGCGCGGGTGGTCTACGTCGGCAAACGAGGCGGTTGCAAGAGCACACCCCAGGCGTTCATCGAGAAACTGATGCTGATGGCGGTGCGCGAAGGCGAAACCGTGGTGCGGCTGAAAGGCGGCGACCCGTTCATCTTCGGGCGCGGAGGCGAAGAGGTCGAACACCTGCGCGCCTTCGGCATCGAAGCGGAAGTCGTCAACGGCATCACCGCCGGACTGGCCGCCGTCACCACGCTCGGCGTGCCGCTCACGCACCGCCACCATGCCCACGGCGTGGTGTTCGTCACCGGCCATGCCAAACCCGGATCGGAAGGCACCGACTGGCCGCTGCTGGCCTCGACCGCCCACACGGCGCGGCTCACGCTGGTGATCTACATGGGTGTGGCGGGTGTGCAGCGCATCCAGGACGAACTGCTGACAGGCCTGCCGGCCGAAACGCCGGTGGCCGTCATCCAGAACGTTTCGCTGGCCAGCCAGCGGCATGCGGTGTGTTCGCTCGGCACGCTGCAGCAGACCATCGTGGACCAGGCTTTTTCCAGCCCGTCCGTCATCGTGGTGGGCGACGTCCTGCAAGGTCTGGCGGCCGCGTCGGCGTCTGGAACAGATGCAGCTTCCGCCATGCGTGCGGCCTGACAAACGCCCAATTCGGCTACCAAAACCAATACTCGTTCCGCTTGTCATACGGAGGCCCAGCTCGTCGGTCGGATTTCTGAACTGGCTCGTGGCAGAAAAGGAAATCGGCGGTGCGCCAGCGAGCCGAGGATTAGTGCTGAAAGGGTGTTGCGGACAGTCAGGGCGTCAGAACAGGCCGCCCCACCGAAATCCTGTACCGGTCGGGGGCCTATTCGCTGCAGACCGTACACGAAGGCGGGCGGCAGTCTGCACTTGCCGGGTTCGACGGTCTTGCCCGCATCGAACTGCCGCCGCCGAGCCTGAAAAGCAGCGGTAGACTGCGCGCCGCTCACTTCCCTGACTCCCTTGCAAAATTTCGACGCCATCGTCATCGGTGCCGGCGCTGCCGGCCTTTTCTGCGCAGGCGTTGCCGCCCAACGCGGCCTGTCCGTCCTGCTGATCGACCACGGCGAGAAAATCGCCGAGAAGATCCGGATTTCGGGCGGCGGCCGCTGCAATTTCACCAACCGGGAACTCGACCCGGCCGCGCCGCATCGCCATTTCATCGGCCAGAACCCCAACTTCTGCCGTTCGGCTCTGGCCCGCTACACACCCGGCGACTTCGTCGACCTGGTGCGCAGGCACGGCATCGCCTTCCACGAAAAGCACAAGGGCCAGCTGTTCTGCGACCGGTCGGCGGAAGACATCATCCAGATGCTGTTGAAGGAATGCGAAGGCGGCGCTTCCGGCGGGCGGGTTGTTCGCTGGCAACCTTGCAAGGTAGAAGCGGTGCGACACACCGAAGCCGGCTACGAGGTGGACACCGCCGACGGCATCGCCTGCGCGCCGCAACTGGTGGTGGCGACCGGAGCGCTGTCCATCCCCAAGATCGGCGCGACAGATTTCGGTTTCCGGCTGGCAAGGCAGTTCGGTTTGAGGCTGGTGGAGCCACGGCCGGGCCTGGTGCCGCTGACCTTCGACGGCGGCCAGTGGGCGCCGTTCGCCGGCCTGGCGGGGCTGGCGCTGCCGGTGCAGGTTTCGACCGGCAGCGGCAAGGGCCGCATGTCCTTCCTGGAAGACCTGCTGTTCACCCACCGCGGGCTGTCGGGTCCGGCCGTCCTGCAGATTTCGAGCTACTGGCAGGAAGGCACGCCGCTGGCGGTCGACCTGGCGCCCGGCGTCGGTTTGTCCGAAGCCCTGCTGCAGCTCAAGCAGACGGGTTCGCGCAAGAAGATCGGCAACGAACTCACCGCCTGGATGCCGAGCCGGCTGGCCGACGCCTGGATCAGCGGCGATGCCGCGTTGCAGCGGCCGGTGGTCGAGATTCCCGACAAGGCGCTGGCCGGGCTGGCCCAGCGCATCGGTCGTTGGGAAATGACACCCAACGGAAGCGAGGGTTACCGCAAGGCCGAAGTCACGGTCGGCGGTGTCGACACCCGCGACCTGTCTTCCCAGACGCTCGAATCGCGCAGCCAGCCGGGCCTGTTCTTCATCGGCGAGGTGGTGGATGTCACCGGCTGGCTGGGCGGCTATAACTTCCAGTGGGCGTGGGCCAGTGGTTTTGCCTGCGGGCAGGCGCTGGCGTCTCGGTCATAGGCCCACTTGCGGCGGCAAATACACGGGCTATAATCCGAGGCTAATCTACCGGCAGACTCCCGGCGGCCTGATCACCCTTTGGCCGGGAACAATCGCCAAGCGGGCTCTCGATCCACCTGCTGGCAAACTAATCTCTAGAGAAAACCATTAGCTAATGACCACTATCCGCGTTAAAGAAAACGAGCCCTTCGACGTCGCACTGCGCCGCTTCAAGCGCACCATCGAAAAGCTGGGTCTTCTGACCGACCTGCGCGCTCGCGAGTTCTACGAAAAGCCCACCGCTGAACGCAAGCGCAAGAAGGCGGCTGCCGTGAAGCGCCACTACAAGCGCGTTCGCAGCATGCAACTGCCGAAGAAACTGTACTGAGTTTCTTCCGCCCTCCGGCCTTGCGCCGGGCGGCACGACCCGCACCCGGGACGCCAGGTGCGGGTTTTGTTTTTTCAGCGACCCGTTTTAATTCTCCGCAGGAATTTGCCATGACCCTCAAAGAACGCATCACCGACGACATGAAGGCCGCCATGCGCGCCAAGGACAGCGAGCGCCTGGGCACCGTCCGCCTGCTGCTGGCTGCCATCAAGCAGAAGGAAGTCGACGAACGTGTCGAGCTGGACGACGCTGCGGTGGTCGCCATCGTCGACAAGCTGCTGAAGCAGCGCAAGGATTCCATCGCCGCCTTCGAGCTGGCCAACCGCCCGGACCTGGCTGCGAAGGAAGCCTCTGAATCCACCGTGCTGCAGGCCTATCTGCCGGTACGCCTGTCCGCAGAAGAGGTGGCTGCCGAGATCGCCGCCATCGTTGAGAAGCTGACCGCTGAACTCGGCCGCAAGCCCGCAGCGGCCGACATGGGCAAGGTGATGGGTGCCGCCAAGGCACAACTGGCCGGCAAGGCCGAAATGGGCCAGGTTTCCGCCGCCGTAAAGGCCGCACTGTCAAACTGATGCAGGGCGGCAGGTTACCGCCGCTTTCATCTTCTGCCGGCTGATTTACCGGTGGCGGTTAACGTGAAGCATGACTCAGGCGTTTCAGGATGCTATGAACACCACGTTCCACCCCCTTCGTTCCGCGCTGATGGCGACTGCCCTGTTGCTGGTCGCTTCGCTGGCTTCTGCCCAGTCGGCCGACCCGCCTGCCAGGGTCGCGCGTTTCGAGGCCAGCGAAGGCAGCGTCCAGTTCCAGTCGGCCGCCACCCGGCAGTCGCTTCCGGCCGATCCGCGGTGGCCGCTGACCACCGGTGACCGCATCTGGACCGCCGCCGGCGCCCGTGCCGAGCTGCATGCAGGCGACGCCAGCATCCGCCTGGGAGACGGCAGCGAAATGTCCTTCACCGCACTGGACGACCGCACCACCCAGGTCAAGCTCACTGCGGGTACGGTCGGCCTGGTGGTGCGCGCGCTTCAAGAGGGCGACCGGGTGGAAATCGACACGCCCAATCTGGCCCTGGTGCTTGACCGGCCCGGCCGCTGGCGCCTGGATGTCGACCCCAGCCGCAACACCACCCGCGTGACCGCCGAGCAGGGCAGCGGCACCCTATATGGCGCCAACGGCCAGGCGCAGGCCTTCAGCGCGCCGCAAAGCCGCGATTTCGCGTTCCAGACCCTGGCGGGCTCGGCACCCTTGCCGAACCGCGTGGGCGACAACTTCGAACGCTGGTCGGCCGACCGGGACCGTCTCGCCGCACAGTCGTCCTCGCTGCGTTATGCCTCCGCCGACATCCCGGGCGTGGCGCAACTCGACGCCTATGGCGACTGGGGTAACGACAGCCGATACGGCCCCATCTGGTATCCGCGCGGCGTGGCTTCCGACTGGGCGCCCTACCGCAATGGTCGATGGGAATGGATCGAGCCCTGGGGCTGGACCTGGATCGACGACGCTCCCTGGGGATTCGCGCCGTCTCATTACGGCCGCTGGGCGCAGGCCGGCAGCCGCTGGGGCTGGGTGCCCGGCCCGCAACAGGCGCGTCCGGCGTATGCACCGGCCGTGGTGGGTTTTGTCGGCGGACAGCAGCCCGCAAGAGGCTCCCCGCCCGGGACAGGCTGGTTCCCGCTGGCCCCCGGCGAACGCTGGAAACCACCGTTCCCTGCCAGCCCGGCATACATCGCCCGTCTGAACCGTGCAGGACTCGCGCAGGACAACACCAACGGCTACTACTACCAAACCCGGCCTGGCGCTGTCACGATGGTCCCGGACGGCCAGAGGCTCCGCACCCCGCCGCAGGAGATACCGCAGGGCACGATGGGACGGCCGATGATGCAGCCGCTGCCGCCCACCGCACCGCTGGCCGACCGGGTACGCCAGGACCAATGGGAACGCGACCAGCGGACCCGCCAGGACCAGCACCAGGCCGACATGCTGCGCCAGCAGCAGACACGTGAAGCCCAGCAGCGTTTCCAGCCCAGCTACGGACAACGTGAACTGCAGGCGCAACGGGAACAGGTGGAGCGCCAGCAACAGGACCTGATGCGGCAGCAGCAACGCCAGCAGCAGGAGCAGATGTTCCAGCAGCAGCGCCAGCAACAGCAGGCGCAGCAACAACAGGAACGCGGCCGGCAGCAGCAGATCGAACAGCAGCAACGCCAGTTCCAGGTTGAGCAACAGCGCCAGCAGCAGGCGCAGCAACTGCAAAGGCAGCAACAGGACCAGGCGCAACGCCAGCAGCAGATCCAGCAACAGCAGATCCAGCAGCCGGCCCCGATGCAGCGCCCGGGTGGCCCGCAAAGACGGCCCGACACGCCACAACAGCAACCCGGCCGCTGAGGCCGGCTGCACGGCAGGTCAGCTACCGGCGATCTTCATCTTGTTGATGAGTATCGAACCGACGGTCTTGGCACCGTAGTTGTACGTGTCGGCACCGATCGCCTGGATGCCCTTGAACATGGTCTTCAGGTTGCCGGCAATGGTGATTTCGTGGACCGGAAAGGCGATCTTTCCGTTCTCGACCCAGAAGCCGCTGGCACCACGCGAGTAATCGCCGGTGACGTAGTTCACGCCCTGCCCCATCAGTTCGATGACAAACAGGCCGGTGCCCAGCTTGCGCAGCATTTCATCCAGGTCGTCGTCGGGCCGGGTAAGTTTTGAACGCATCACCAGGTTGTGTGAACCACCCGCGTTGCCGGTGGTCTTCATGCCGAGCTTGCGGGCCGAATAGGTGCTCAGGAAGTAGCCTTCGAGGCGGCCGGCATCGACCACACAGCGCGCCCTGGTGGCCACGCCCTCCTCGTCGAACGGAGAACTGCCCTTGCCTTTCAACACGAACGGATCCTCGTCGATGCTGATGTGCTTGGGGAACACCGGCTTGCCAAGAGAGTCGAGCAGGAAGGTGCTCTTGCGGTACAGAGCACCCCCGCTCACTGCCTGGGTGAAGGCGCCCAGCAGGCCCGCCGCCAGCGACGACTCGAACAGCACCGGGCACTGGGTGGTGGCGATCTTGCGGGACTTCAGGCGCGACAGCGCCCGTTCAGCCGCGTAACGGCCGACCGCTTCCGGGCTTGACAGTTCGGAGGCATCACGCATCGAGCTGTACCAGGAGTCACGCTGCATGTCGTTGCCACGACCGGCGATGGGGGCCACCGACATGCTGTGGCGGGAACTTGCATAACCACCGCGGAAACCGCGTGTATGGGCCGAGAAGAAATGCGACTGCTGGGCCGATACGCCGGCGCCTTCGCTGTTGGTGATCTTCCTGGACGTCGACAACGCGGCCTGTTCGCAAAGCCGCGCCATGTCGGCGGCTTTCTCGCTGTCGATGGCCCAGGGATGGAACAGGTCCAGGTCGGGCTGATCGTGGGCGATGTCGACCTCGTCCGGCAGGCCGGCCATCGGGTCTTCGGCGGTGAACCGTGCGATGTCGTAAGCCGCCTGCACCGTCTGGGCGATGGCCGCATCCGAGAAATCGGAAGTGCTGGCATTGCCGCGGCGCTGGCCCATGTAGACCGTCACGCCCAGCGACTTGTCGCGGTTGCGCTCGACCGTTTCGAGTTCGCCCTTGCGGACGCTGACGCTCAAGCCGCAGCCTTCGGAGGCTTCCGCCCCGGCATCGCTGGCACCCAGCTTCCTGGCATGGGCGAGTGCCTTGTCGACGATGGCTTCGAAGAAGCCTCGGCTGTAGCTGAAACCATCGGTGCCGCCACCGGGCGTGGCCGGTGCGGCCGGTTGGGAGATCTTGTTTTTCATGCGAGGGCTATGATACTTGCCGCCCTCCCCCGTACGCTCGCCGCCGGCGGGCTACCCATTTTTGCGCTGCTGCCACCGCCGCAGCGCTACCGAATTCCCTGTAGTACCCATGTCACGCAAACCAAAGAAAGGCTACTTCGTCCGCGGCCAGTTCGTCGCCGAAGGCAGCGAACTCGACCTCGAGATGAAGGCCGAACTCAAGGGCACGACCGAATCGACGCGCACTGACCTGAAACGCGAAAGCACCGAACTGCAAGCATTGGGCGAAGAACTGCTGGGCCTGCGCAACGAAACCCGCATCGCGCTTCAGCTCCCCGAGAAACTCGAAGACGCACTCGAGGCCGCCAAGAAGATCACCAATTTCGAAGGCCGCCGCCGCCAGGGCCAGTTCATCGGCAAGCTGATGCGCAAGCTGGACGAAGAACAAGTCGCCGCCATCCGCACCGCCCTGGACGAACAGAAACACGGCTCGGCCACCGAAGCCGCGTCGTTGCACGAAGCCGAGGCATGGCGTGTAGCGCTCATCGACAACGACGAAGCGGCCCAGGAATGGATCCAGCGTTTCCCGACCACCGACATCCAGCAGCTTCGCGCCCTGGTGCGACAGGCCCGCAAGGATGCGGTGCCCGAGAAACCCGGCCTGGCACCGCGTCACGGTCGTGCCTATCGCGAAGTGTTCCAGCTGGTGCGTTCGCACCTGCAGGGCGACGATGGAGACGAAACCCCCGAGACCGACGAGGAAGACGATGAGTCATGAGCCCGTCAGGATCGGCATCGTGTCGATCAGCGACCGGGCGTCCGCCGGCGTGTACGAAGACAAGGGGCTGCCCGCGCTGCGGGAATGGCTGGGCCGTGCGCTGAAGAACCCGCTGACATTCGAATCGCGACTGATTCCCGACGAACAGCCGGTCATCAGTGCGGCACTCGTCGAATTGGTGGATGCCGGTTGCTCGCTGGTCCTGACGACCGGAGGGACCGGCCCCGCCTTGCGCGACGTCACCCCCGAAGCCACGCTGGCCGTGGCCGACAGGGAACTGCCCGGATTCGGCGAACAGATGCGCCAGATCAGCCTGGCCTTCGTGCCGACCGCGATCCTGTCACGGCAGGTCGGTGTGGTGCGCGGCAAGAGCCTGATCTTGAACCTGCCGGGTCAGCCCAAGGCCATCGCCGAGACGCTCGAGGGCCTGAAAAACGCCGACGGTTCGCAGCGGGTGCCCGGCATCTTCGCGGCAGTGCCGTATTGCATCGACCTGATCGGCGGCCCTTATCTGCAGACCGACGACGCAGTGTGCAAGGCTTTCAGGCCGAAGTCTGCGATCCGCCCCGCCTGAGCGGCGGAACCCACCACCACGACGCGGCCACCAACGCCGCGAAGGCGGAATAGGCCAGTACGAACACCCAGGCCGGAGCATTGAAATACAGGGCGCGCTGCAGCCAGTCCTCGATGAAACCTCGTTGATAGGCGCCCTGATGGGCCTGTAGTCGCAGCCACGATTCGAGCAGCGTCAACGGGCAGACGATGCCGAACCACGACTGGGCAGCCACATAGGCGATGGCCGCCAGATGCAAAAGCCGGAACGGCAGGTCACGGACCCAGCGCCAGCCCATGCGACCGCCTGCCAGCACCAATGCCAGCCCGCCCACGATGAACAGCACGACACCCACATGCAGCATCAACACGACGTCGGCTGCGTGGCGGTAAGCGTCTGGTGTGAACATTGCGGCATTGTCACCAGGCTCTAGACTCTGCAACTGAATACCGTCTCTTTCCCGGAGTTTCCCGATGTCGTTTCGCCTGCCCAAACTCACCCTCGCCCTGCTGGCCGGCCTGGCGGTCACCGCCGTATCGGCCCAGGCAGAAAAGCCGTTGCGCATCGTCGTCCCCTTCGCGGCCGGCGGTTCCCAGGACGTCATCGCGCGTTACCTGGGCAGCAAACTCACGGTGAAGCTGGGAGTGCCCGTGATCGTCGACAACAAGGCGGGTGCGGGCGGTATCGTGGCGGCCGACTATGTGTCGAAGGCCACAGACGGCGCGACCGTGCTGCTGGCCACCGGCGGCGCCATCACCGTGGCACCGCACATCCAGTCGAAGCTGCCCTATGACCCGCGTCGTGACCTGCTGCCGCTCACGCTGGTTGCCGACACGCCGATGACCCTGGCAGTCCGCAGCGACAGCCCGTACAAGGACATGGCGCAGCTGCTGAAGGATGCCAAGAGCAAGCCGGGCCAGCTGAGCTACGCATCCACCGGCAACGGATCTGTGTCGCACCTGACCGGCGCCTTGCTCGACCAGGCCGCCGGCGTCGACATCCTGCATGTGCCCTATCGCGGTGCTGCCCCGGCGCTGACCGACCTGCTGGGCGGCCAGGTGACGATGATCATCACCAGCGCTGCGTCCATCGACCCGATGGTCGAAAGCGGAAAGGCCCGTGTGCTGGGCAGTTTTTCGAAGAACCGCCTCGAGGGCCTGGGCAACCCGCCCACCATGAACGCGGCCAGTGGCCTGAAGGACATGGATGTACCGGTCTGGATCGGTGTGATGGTGCCCGCGAAGGTCCCGCTCGAACATGCCGACAAGATTGCCGCGGCGCTGATGGAAGCCTGCCAACTGCCCGAAACCCGCGATCAATTTGCAAAGATCGGTGCAGTCACGACCTGTGCCGGCAAGGCGGAGTTCGAAAAGGTCGTGGCCCAAGACGACGCCCGATGGGGCCGTGTGGTCAAACTGGGTGGCATCAAGGTCGACTGAACCCTGCGAATCAATCGACGCTGATGTTGGCGGTCTTTGCGACCTCGGCCCACTTCAGACGGTTTTCATGCACGGTCTTCTTGAACTGGGCCGGGGTTTCGATGCGGATGCTGTTGCCCTGCGCTTCGAACTTCGTTCGAATTTCGGGCTGCTCCATCACCGCGGTGATGGCCTCGTTGATCTTCGCGACCACCTTGGCGTCTGTCCCCTTGGGTGCGAACACGCCGAACCAGATCGAACTGTCGAATCCCTCGGTGCCCGGCAGGCCGGTGGACGCGATGGTCGGCACCTCTTTTACCGCCAGCACCGGCTTGATGGTGGTCACACCCAGCAGCCGCACCTTTCCGGCCTTGTACTGCGGCAAGACCGTCTGCACCTGGTTCATGATGCAGCAGGTTTCTCCGCGGGTGACCGAGGTGATGGCTTCAGGCCCGCCTTTATAGGGAACATGCACCATTTGCAGCCCCATGCGTGAATTGAATTCCGCAAACGCCATATGGGTCCCGGCGCCGTTACCGGTCGACGCGTAGTTGTATTTACCCGGGTTCGCTTTGACAACTTCCACGAATTCCTTGACCGTCCGGACGTCGATCACATCCGGGTTGATTACCAGCACGTTAGACACATCGAGCACCGGAGCCACCGGCACGAAGTCGGATTCGACATCGAACGGCAGCTTCTTGTAGATCGCCGCATTGCTGCCGTGGGTAGCTGCCGTGCCGAAGGCCAGCGTGTATCCGTCGGGCTTGGCATGGGCGACATATTCACTCGCGATATTGCCGGCCGCGCCGGATTTGTAATCGATGATGACCGGCTGGCCGAGCTTTTTCCCGAGCGGCTCCTGAATGCTCCGCGCCACCACGTCGACGCCGGAACCTGCAGGAAACCCCATGATCAGCGTGATGGGCTTGCTGGGAAAGTCATCTGCGAGTGCGCGCACGGGCGATGCCATAAAACATGCAAGGGCAGCAACGCACACTGCGGTGCGATGGACAAGGTGGCTGGCAGCCGCAGAACGGCCGGAGGTGTGGTAGTTCATGCTGTCCGAAGGCAAGTTAGGTGCCAAGTATTCAGAATTCGACGATAGCACTGGCCTTCCACCCGATATTTGCGGTGCGCATAAGCTTTTGCGCAAATCTTCCATGGACGAATACGCGCGTTCGAGTCGGCAGGCCAATGGTCAATCCGGCCCGAACAGTCGCCGACGATCGATGTCCGTATAGACGATTCTTTGAACCACGCCTGCGGGATCGATATGGATGCTGATGATCCGTGGATTATTGATATCGCTGAACTTGTAATCCCAAACCGGTCCGTCGAATCTGGCCACCCGCACGATGCGCATCGGCCGCCCGAAATTGCGCATGATTTCTTCCTGCCGTGTCTGGCCGAGCACGATCTGATTGAAGTTCGCATAACGCAGAGCCTGGTCCTGGTTCACCAGCCGCCCGGCATTGTCGAAATCGTAATTCCACACCTGGCTACCCGCGGGCATCTGCGAATATTGAATACGCTGCCCGCCATTCGGCAATGCGTACACGCCGGACGGCTGGCCCAGCCGCGTTTGCAGCATTGCGGGCGACACGCCGCTCGCGTCGTTCTGCACGCCAGGCCCAAGACCTGAAACAAGGCCTACGCCTCCAGATCCGACCCCGACAAAGCCACCCCCGGCACAGGCGGAGAGCAGAACGGCAACGGCCACCAGGCCAGAAAAACGAAACGATGCGAGACGTGACATGGATAGACCCCGGAGGTTTGAGGCGCCGTGGCCCGGCAGGCCGCAGTCGCGTCAGCCGACTTTGGCGCGTGCGGCGCCCACACATGTAGGCCGCTTCGCATTTTCATGTCAGGCCGGCACCCACTCGTCGCCCAGCAATTCCGGTTCGTCATAAGCCAGCAGGCGCGCGTAGTGCTGCTCGAAGTCTTCGCGATAGAACAGGCCAGCGATGCCGGTCGACAGGCGGCGTGCGCCGTCGCTGATGTTCGGGATATCTCCGGAAACCGTGCCGTGCGACAGCGCAGCGGGGTAACAGAAGCAGTGGATCCGGTCCAGGCCGGGGCATTCGCCGGAAAACTTTTCGCGGAGTTCGAACGCCGGCCCGAGGTCCGGCGAATCCGACAGTTCCCGGTCTTCCTCGCCTGCGGCGGGTGTGTATCTGTCACCCCAGGCGCGCACATGGGGCGCGATGGCCGCGAATTCCGGACGGCTGAACCAGTCGATGCGAAACCCGGTGGCGACCACCAGGAAGTCGGCCTCGAACACGCCCCTGGGTGTGTCGATATGCAGTTTTTCGCCAGCCATTTCGATACCCCGGATGGCGCAGCCGAAATTGAACCGCACGTTGCCGTGGCTGGAAACCCGCAGCGTGCTGCCGCGTGGCGGCGGTACGTTCACCACGTTGATGTAGTGACGGATACGCCACCTGAATTCGTCCGGCAGGTCGTAATGGCCGTGGGTCAGGCCCGGCGATCCGGCGCCCTTGCCCTTGTTGACACGCGGCAGATCGTCGCGGCGGATCAGCAGGTCGACACTGGCGGCGCCCTTCTCGAGCGCGGTGGCCGCGCTGTCCATCGACGACGAGCCGGCACCGATCACGACGACCTTCTTGCCGGCCAGCCGTGCGTAATCCATGTCGTCCGAAGAATGGGCCCATTTTTCGCGCGGAAGGTGCGAGACGAAGTCCGGCACGGTGGCACCGCCCAGTCCGTCGCGTCCGGTCGCCAGCACCACACGGCGGGCCAGCAGACTGACCGCGCCGGCGGGCGTGGTCAGGTCGAGCCGCACCAGCGCATCGGCCCGCGGCACGATGGCGGTGATGCGGTGTTCGCTGCGCAGGTCGACCGCCATCACACGCCGGTACCAGCGCAGGTAATTCATCCACTGCAGGCGTGGAATCTTGTCGAGTGCGGCCCACTGTTCCAGGCCGAACTGCGCTTCGAACCAGGCGCGAAAGGTAAGCGCCGGCAGTCCCATGGCGGGACCGGTGAGTTCTTTCGGCGACCGCAGCGTTTCCATGCGGGCCGTCGTGGCCCAGGGGCCTTCGAAGCCGGCCGGAGAGCGGTCGAACACCACCGCGTGGATGCCCTGCTGTGCAAAACCGACCGCCGCCGCCAGCCCGGCCTGGCCGCCGCCGATGATGGCGACGTCCAGCACGGCGCCTTCGGGATGGTCGATGGCCGCCATCCAGCGTTTGGCGGGCCAGCCCAGGTATTGGAGGTCCTGGGCGAGGCGACGCTCCAGCGCTGCCAGTCCTCCGGTGTCTGCGGTGCCTCGGGTGTCAGCGGTGTCTTCGGTCATGGAATCACGAGAATTGAGAATTCGGGAACTCGGTGCGGAGTTCGGTTTGCGTCGATTTTCGCCGCCTGCAGCAAATCAGGCATGGCGCTGGGCCCGATCCAGTGCGGCCAGCATGTCGCGGATGAGATCGTTGCAGGACTCCAGCCCCGCATGCACCCGCACCAGCGGGCCGGCCAGGTTCCACGGCCGCACCGTGCGCGTGGGTGCGTCCATCGGCAGCACCAGGCTTTCGTAGCCACCCCAGGACAGGCCGATGCCGAACAGTTCCAGGCTGTCGAAGAACACCGCCAGCGCATCTCGGCCGATCGGCTTGAGCGCCATCGAGAACAGTCCGCTGGCCCCCGTGAAGTCGCGCCGCCACAAGCCATGGCCGGGGTCGCCTCGCAATGCCGGATTCATCACCTGCTCGACCAGCGGATGGCGTAGCAGCGCCTCGCCCAGCAACACCGCGTTTTCCCAGTGACGATGCAGCCGCACCGACAACGTGCGCATGCCGCGCAGCGCCAGGTAAAGATCGTCCGGCCCAGCTGTCTGGCCGAAATCGTGGGCCGCAAGTTGCAGCAGCGGCCATGCCCGTTCGTTGGCGGTGGCGGCGCCAAGCAACGCATCGGAATGCCCGACCAGGTATTTGGTGGCGGCCTGGATGGAAATGTCCACGCCGTGTACGAAAGGCTTGAAGAACAGCGGGCTGGCCCAGGTGTTGTCCATCACCACGAACGCGTCCGCCTTGTGGGCTTCGCTCGCGATGGCGGGAATGTCCTGCACTTCGAAGGTCGCGGAGCCCGGCGATTCGACGAATACCACCCGGGTGTTAGGCCGCATCAGTGCGCGGATGCCGGCACCGATCAGGGGATCGAAGAATTCGGTCTCCACCCCGAATCGCTTCAGCACCGTCAGCGCGAAGCTCCGCGTGGGGCCGTAGACGCTGTCGGTCATCAGCACATGGTCGCCCGGCCGCACCAGCGCCAGCAGGCTGTGGGTGCAGGCCGCCAGGCCGGATGGGAACACGATGGACCTGAAGCCGCCCTCGAGATCTGCCAGCGTGGTTTCCAGCGCCCGGGTGGTGGGCGTGCCGAAGCGGCCATACGACGCATATGGGTTGCCGGGCAGCTTGCGGGATTCCCATTCGCCGAGCGAACAGGACAAGATGGTGGAGCCGCGGAACACCGGTGTGTTGACCATTCCGCCATGGCTGGCGGGGTCGCGCCCGGCGTGGACGAGCCGGGTTTCGCAATCGTAGGAAGTGAGCATGGAGGGCAATCGTTCGGCGGGTTTGATCAACTCCAGTCTAGAAAGGCCGCTTGCGCTTGTTTTGCTGGAATTTGGCTTGATTGATGGCATCCTCGCGATTTCATGCTCAAAATTTGTACCTTATGAAAACAATTTTCTAAACGCAGCAAACATGGACAAGATCGACAAGGCTATCCTTGAAATTCTTCAGGCCAACGCGACGGCTTCACTGCAGGAAGTCAGCGAACAGGTCAGCCTGTCGACCACACCCTGCTGGCGGCGCATCCAGCGGCTCGAAAAAGAAGGCTTCATACGCCAGCGGGTCGCCCTGCTCGACGCGGACAAACTCAACGTCGGAGTCACCGTTTTCGTGTCGGTGCGCACCAGCGAACACAACGACAAGTGGTTTCGCAAGTTCACCGCCGTCGTGGCTGCCATTCCGCAGATCGTCGAGTTCTATCGCATGAGCGGCGATGTCGATTACCTGCTGCGGGTGGTGGTTCCCGACATCAAGGGCTACGACGCGGTCTACAAAAGGCTGATCCGCGAAATCGCGCTGTCGGACGTGAGTTCGAGTTTTGCCATGGAGCAGATCAAGTACACCACCGCACTGCCTCTGGAGTACGCCTGACGGTGCCGCACAAATTTCCAGGTCTTTTATAAGACTCAGACTTCGGTCTGTGAGCTACGCACCCATTTTTTGCGACAATTCGCGCTGACGCGGAGTTGCCCCCGACACTTCGCCGGACGTTGGCCGACCGTTGCCTTGGCATCCCCTTGGGCACCTTTCGGTGTTTTTCTCATCCCTGCTGCACAGCGGATCGCACGACCCGCAAGATCACAAAGACATGTCCACTGCCAAGATCATCTACACCCTGACCGACGAAGCCCCCGCACTGGCGACCCACTCGCTGCTGCCCATCGTCCAGGCCTTTGCAAAGTCCGCAGGCATCGTGGTCGAGACCCGAGACATCTCGTTGGCCGGCCGCATCCTGGCAGCCTTCCCCGATTTCCTGGAAGACGGGCAAAAGATCGGCGACGCCCTGGGTGAACTCGGCAAGCTGGCCACCACGCCCGAAGCCAACATCATCAAGCTGCCCAACATCAGCGCATCGATGCCCCAGCTGAAGGCCGCCATCGCCGAGCTGCAGTCGCAAGGCAACAAGATTCCGGCCTACCCGGACGAAGTCAAGACCGATGCCGACAGGGACGTCAAGGCCCGCTACGACAAGATCAAGGGCAGCGCCGTCAACCCCGTGCTGCGCGAAGGCAATTCCGACCGCCGCGCGCCGCTGTCCGTCAAGAACTACGCCCGCAAGCACCCGCACAAGATGGGCGCCTGGTCGGCCGACAGCAAGTCGCATGTCGCCAGCATGAGCGAAGGCGACTTCTTCGGCAGCGAAAAGTCGGCTCTCATCGCCGACGCCGGCACGGTCAGGATCGAGCTGACCGCAGCCGACGGCAGCAAGACCGTGCTGAAGGAAAAGACCGCTGTCAAGGCCGGCGAAATCATCGACGCCGCCGTGCTGAGCAAGGCCAAGCTGCGCGCCTTTCTCGAAGAGCAGGTGGCGGATGCCAAGGCCAAGGGCGTGCTGTTCTCGATGCACCTGAAGGCCACCATGATGAAGGTCTCCGACCCCATCATCTTCGGCCACGGCGTCGCGGTCTTCTACAAGGACGTGCTGGCCAAATACGCCGACGTGCTGGCGCAAGTGGGCTTCGACACCAACAACGGCATCGGCGACCTGTACGCCAAGATCAAGTCGCTGCCCGCCGAGCAGCAGGCCGCCATCGAAGCCGACATCCAGGCCGCATACAAGACGCTGCCGGCGGTCGCCATGGTCAATTCGGACAAGGGAATCACCACCCTGCACGTGCCCAGCGACGTGATCGTCGACGCATCCATGCCCGCCATGATCCGTGACAGCGGCAAGATGTGGAACCCGGCCGGCGACCTGCAGGACACCAAGGCCATCATCCCGGACCGCAGCTACGCCGGTGTCTACGCCACCGTCATAGAGGACTGCAAGAAGAACGGCGCCTTCGATCCGGTCACCATGGGCACCGTGCCCAACGTCGGCCTGATGGCGCAGGCCGCCGAGGAATACGGCTCGCACGACAAGACCTTCGAGATCGCCAAGGCCGGCACCGTCACCGTGACCGATAGCGCCGGCACGGTGCTGCTGACGCAGGCCGTCGAGGCCGGCGACATCTGGCGCATGTGCCAGACCAAGGACGCACCGATCCAGGACTGGGTCAAGCTGGCCGTCGACCGCGCGCGTGCTTCCAGCACCCCGGCCGTCTTCTGGCTGGACGCCAAGCGCGCCCACGACGCCCAGATCATCGCCAAGGTGCAGAAATACCTGAAGGACCATGACACCGCCGGCCTGGACATCCAGATCCTGGCACCCGAAGCCGCCACGCAACTGTCGATCGACCGCATCCGCGCCGGCAAGGACACCATCTCGGTGACCGGCAACGTGCTGCGCGACTACCTGACCGACCTGTTTCCCATCATGGAACTCGGCACCAGCGCCAAGATGCTGTCCATCGTGCCGCTGATGGCAGGCGGCGGCCTGTTCGAGACCGGCGCGGGCGGCTCGGCACCCAAGCACGTCCAGCAGTTCGTCGAGGAAGGTTTCCTGCGCTGGGATTCGCTGGGTGAGTTCATGGCCCTGGCCGCATCGCTGGAACACCTGGGCCGCGCCTATGACAACCCCAAGGCGGTGCTGCTGGCCAAGACCCTGGACGAAGCCACCGGCAAGTTCCTGGACACCGACAAGTCGCCCGCCCGCAAGGTCGGCGGCCTGGACAACCGCGGCAGCCATTTCTATCTGGGCCTGTACTGGGCGCAGGCGCTGGCCGCCCAGTCGGAAGACAAGGAACTGCAGGCCCAGTTCGCAGGTCCGGCCAAGACCCTGGCCGACAACGAGGCGAAGATCGTCGAAGAGCTGAAAGCGGCCCAGGGCAAGCCGGTGGACATCGGTGGCTACTACAGCCCCAACCTGGAAAAAGCCACCGCGGCCATGCGCCCGAGCGCCACGCTGAACGCGGCGCTGGAATCGATCCAGTAAGTTTTTTTCAGATCGGCGACCAGCCGGCGGCCTCTCGGGGCCGCCGGCTTTTTTTTGCCCGCGGCACGAATTCGGCCGGGCATGCAAAGCATCGGATCACCCGCGAACACGACGGCACGCGACTACTGAAATAGAAGGGTTTATCCACGCCCGTCCCGCAGGCATCACCCAGGGAACTCCCATGCTTCAGCCCATTGGCTCCCACCAGCCGACCCGTATCGTCCATCGGCCCGACGGTCCGGAGCAGGCACCGCCGACCGGTCGCCCCGTCCGCCGCGACAGCGCACCCGCCTCGCTTGCCTCACCGAACAGCGATGTCCGGACAACTGCCCTGGACGAAGACTTCCTGACCACTCCGGCACTGCTGAAGCAGCTCACCGAGGTTTCTACCGCCTATCTTCAGCTGCGGAACGCCGACAAACGCATGCTGTTCGATGCACTCGACAGCATCACGGAAGCCGCCTTGCGCGGAGCGCTTGCCGAGCCGCAGACCGCGCATTTCATCGACATCTGCCGGGCGATTGACGCATTGGAGGTGCAGGCCAGGCACCTCGTCGAACGTTATTCCACGGCGTTCTTCCGCCTGCAGGCCCGACAGGAAAACGGTGAGCCCTGCCCCGGCGGCATCGACTGGCTGGCCGGGGACCGCAAGGACCTCACCGAGCCCGGCGCCTGGTCGGACGTGGAACGGCTGATCCACATCGAGGAGACCGCCAAGGCGGCGCAGGTGGCGGTCTATGGCGGCGAAGTCGAAGGCATTTTTCGCCTGCCCCTGGCCGGCAACGAAAAGGTGATCGTCGCCCGCGCCACGCAGCGTTTTCTGAATGCGACGACCCTGGTCCTGAATTCACCTCTGGGAGATGCCGCCCTCGCCAACCTGCTGGCACTGCAGAAACTGGTCGGATGCGCCGACTGGCCGGCACCTGCCGTTCCGCCCGGCACGGTGTGGTCCGCGGCGTCGGTGAGGAACCTGCTGGGTGACCGGCTGCAGGACATCGTCGGCCACATCCACAACCCGACCGGTAGCCTGGGCGAGCTTTCGCAGCCAGCCATGGCGGCATTGCGGCAAACCTGCCGCGACGTGTTGAAGATCGTCAATGCGCAGGGCGCATTCATGGTGCCGCCCGGCTGGATGACCCTGGGCCGGCGCTGAACGGCGCCGCGCAGGGTCAGGGGCGGCCGGCAAAACGGGCGACATATGGTCGGTGCAGCAGCAACGCCGAAAATGCCGCTCCGGCGCAGGCTAGCGACAAGCCGCCGAATCCGTAGCCTTGAAGCAGCCATCCGCCTGCCAGCGATCCGACGCCCACCGCCAGGTAGCTGCCGCAGCTCACGACCGCCATGGCCAGTCCCCGTGCGCCGCCGGAAGCCTGCGTCACCAGCGTTGCCGTGGCAGTCTGGACAAAACCCTGCGAGACGCCCCAAAGCAGCATCGCCAACGCCAGCATCGGCCTGGACACTAAAGCTACGGCCCGAGCGCCGCGCTGAAATCAATCCAGTAAGCTTTTCTGTGGATCGGCGACGAGTCGGCGGCCCTCCGCCGGCCACCGACTTTTTTCATGTCGCTGGGAAACGGGAGACGTAACAGCGGAGCAGCAGCAAAGCCATCGACACCGCTGCCGCTCCCGCCAAGGCCAAGGCGGCAAACCCGCTGCCTTCAAGCAGCCACCCTCCGCCGAGGGAACCCAAGCCCACCGCCAGGTAACTACCACAACTCATGAAGGCCATGGCCAATCCGCGTGCGCCGCCGGATGCCTGACTGACCAAGGTCGCTGTGCCGGTCTGGACAAAACCCTGGGACACGCCCCACAGAAGCATGCATAGCCCAAGCGCACCCGGATGGCCGACAGCCAGTGCCAACGAGGCCAGTTGGATCACCAATGCCGAAAGGCATAGGGTCAGCACACGCTCCTTCCCCCACTGGTCAAGCAGGCGCGCATTCAAAGTGCTGAACATCAGGCCCACGCCGTAGCAGAGCACAAGTACACCAAAACCCGCGCTACCTATGCGCAGTCGTTCACGCACCACCACCCCCAGGAAGGTATAGATGCCGTAGAAACTCATCACATCGAAGAAATTGATCGCCAATAGGAAGGGAATCCCATTTCGGAGAATCGGACTGGAATATTCAACTTCAACGGAACAAATGCCCTTTTCCGAATACGGAACGGTCGGTGGCAAACGATTTACGAGCAAAGCGGCGGCAGCTCCTAACATCGAGACGGCTAAAAAAGTGGATCGCCAGCCCCATATTTGCGCGAGCCAGCCTCCCAGCGGAATGCCGATGATCAGCGCCAGTGACCAACCGGCCATAACTCGTCCCATTACCTTGGCTCGGTCACCATAAGGCGTGGTATCGCCGACATAGGCATAACAAGCCGGGAGAAATGCACCGGCTGCGGCACCGCAGAGCGCCCTAGCCAACGGCAACATCCAGAATTCAGTCGCAATTGCGCATAATACCCCGGCAAGTATAAAAACAACCAACCCAACAGTCATGGTACTCTTGCGCGAGATTTTTGATCCGGCCAGTGCGATGACCAGCGCCACGACTGCCAATGTCAAACCATATAGCGAAACCGCCCATGCCGCATTGGCAGCAGTCAACGCGAATGTAATTGCGATATCCCCAAGAAGAGGCGAAATGACTAACGCCTCCACGCCCACGGCCACAACGCCAATGGTGAGTCCCAAAACGGGAAGGCGGCTCCCGATGAATCGGCTTGGAACGAGCTGAATGGGTAAACATTTTTTTCCATTAAGCAATTCCCCGAGCAAAAATATCTCTTTTTCCAAAACAAATCCAGGGTATTGATATGCCTCCCCTGAGCACTTGTAAAACGGCCAAGTCAAAATGTGCGGCACACAAGGAATTCGTAATGCACCCAGAAGAATTCGAAGACGTTAAGTGCATACGACATGCCTCTGAATTTGAAGAGACTACCGTGGAAATTTTCCAAGAAAAATCAAGTTCGGCAAGCAGCGGGGTGACGGCCGAATGATGGAAAATGCTTCAGAGCGTCAGCAGCATCTTCGAAAGATTAAATGGAAATATTTCGCGGGTCCTGCCCCACCGACGGGCCGCATCCATACTGCATGTAAGGCCAATAGGGTCATCACATAGGGGTCCAAGTCTATTGATCAGAAAATCGGCCACCAGCATCTTATGGACTTTATCCACGAATAGATTTTGTTGCGGCAGCTCAGTAGATTCTTCCTGCGAAAATTCATATCCATACCATTCCTTGTGGTGATCGGCATCAAGGCAAAATCCGAAAGACTGTAGATTAGTTCAATTTTGGCCCTACAGGATGAAATACTATTGAAATACCCATACGAATGAGCGAATGCAGCATCTGCAGATCATTTGAAAAATCAACGAGATATTTGATACGCGTCGGTACGAACTTGAGCAAGATCATGAAAATGTAGCGCTCACGTCGCAGCAAGTGGCATGCAAGGAAAAATATTAGCCGCAGCGTTTCACCGCATTAGTCGAAGGTTTCGATGCACGTGCCTGGCAGGCAACGCGGCGCTCACGCATATGCCAGGTCACTGAGGTCGCCACTTTCAGCAGAGGCGCTCGTGAAGATCCGAAAACACCTTTATCTTCAAGGCGCGAGTTCGCCATGATTTCCGCACCAACCTCGCACGCTTGAAAACTGGGAACAAGACCGAGCCAAACCCTAAACGCACGCCACCACGCTGATTCAACCGGTGCGGAAGTGTCCTCAGACCATGCAGCATGCGAACCTGCTGGCTTGAGGCCCCCACTAATCCCGCACCGGCCCTCGCAAGCTCTTGATCATCGACCGCAGGCTCTTGCCTTCCAGCCGCCGCATCTTCGAGCCAAAGCTCGGTTTGGTCGCCTTTCGCACGTTGGGCGCGAAAGCCACGCTGTCCACCACCGCCTGCAGCCGCGCCATGGCGTCGGCATGGTTCATTTCCTGCGTCCGGTGCTGCTGCGCCTTCAGCACCAGCACACCGGCTTCGGTGATGCGTTTGTCACGCAGCGCCAGCAGGCGTTCCTTCACGTCGTCAGGCAGCGAACTGGCCGGGATGTCGTAACGCAGGTGCACCGCACTCGACACCTTGTTGACGTTCTGGCCGCCCGCACCCTGGGCCCGGATCGCGGTCCATTCGACGTCGTTCTCATCGACCAGAGGGGGTTTGGCAGGCATGGGGCAGGACTGTAGCCGCACAACGCATAGACTCGCCGGGCACCTCAGCGCGCCAGAGACCTGACAGCGACATGACACCCATCATCACCAGCCTGCTCGACACCGACCTGTACAAGTTCACCATGTGGCAGGCCATCCTGCACCGCCACCCGCAGAACGAGGCTGAATACACCTTCACCTGCCGCAACCAGACGACCGCCTATCCGCTGGCCGACCTGGTGGGCGAAGTCAACGAGCAGCTGGACCACCTGTGCAGCCTGCGTTTCACAGCAGCCGAACAGGCGTATCTGCGTGGGCTGCGTTTCATGCGCAACGATTTCATCGACTATCTGCGCATCTTCAGTTTCCAGCGTGAATTCATCCACGCCTATGCCGACGGACCGCATCTGCGGATCGAGGTGAAGGGCCCGCAGGTCCACGTGATGGGTTTCGAGATCTTCGTGCTGTCCATCGTCAACGAGCTGTATTTCCGCCGGTTCGACCAGGAAACCGCACTGGCCGAAGGCCGCAAGCGCCTGGCCGGCAAGATCGAATGGCTGAAGGAATTCGCGACCGAGCCGGAGCGCCGCCACCCCTTCGAGTTCTTCGACTTCGGCGTGCGCCGGCGTTTCTCGCGCCAGTGGCAGACCGAGGTGGTGCAGATCCTGAAGGACCAGGCGGCGCCCTACTTCCGCGGCACCTCCAACGTGCTGCTGGCCAAGGAACTCGACATCGTGCCGATCGGCACCATGGCCCACGAATACCTGCAGACCTATCAGGCGCTGGGCGTGCGGCTGCGCGACTTCCAGCGCGCCGCCCTGGAAGACTGGGTACAGGAATACCGCGGCGACCTGGGTATCGCGCTGACCGACGTGATCGGCATGGATGCCTTTCTGACCGACTTCGACCTGTATTTCGCCAAGCTGTTCGACGGTCTGCGCCACGACTCGGGCGATCCGATCGTATGGGGCGAAAAAGCGCTGGCCCACTACGCCAGGCTGCGGCTGGACACCCACACCAAACGGCTGGTTTTCTCCGACGGCCTGAACCTGCCTTCGGCGCTGGAGCTCTACCGCCACTTCGGCGACCGGGTGAACCTGGGTTTCGGCATCGGCACCAACCTGACGAACGACATGGGCTACAAGACGCTGAACATCGTCATGAAGCTCACCTCCTGCAACGGCCAGACCGTCGCCAAGCTGTCCGACTCGCCAGGCAAGACCCTGTGCGACGACCACACCTTCCTCGCCTATCTGGCCCAGGTCTTCAAGGTCCAGATGCCGGCCGGCTCCACGCCCTGAATCCCCGCGATACGACAGGGCTCGGCGGCTGCACGAAAATGCCCGCATGCATGCCGAGACCACCACGTTTCCCTCCTCCGCGCCCGCCGCGCCAGGCCCTGTAGACCTGAACCTGGAATGGGCTCCGGGCTTCGCGGCGCTCGGCAACACGTTCTCGACCACGCTCCCCGCCCAACCGCTGCCAGCGCCCTATCTCGTGGGTGCCAGCGCAGGGGCCGCAGCCTTGCTCGGTCTGCCGATGGCACGCCTGTCCGAACCGGCGGTGATCGAAGCCCTGGCCGGCAGCCGGCCGATCCAGGGATCGACACCGGTCGCCACTGTCTACAGCGGTCACCAGTTCGGTCAATGGGCCGGCCAGCTGGGCGACGGCCGGGCACTGCTGCTCGGCGAGGTCCGGGCCCCCGGCGGCCCGCTGGAGATGCAGTTCAAGGGCGCCGGCCGCACCCCGTATTCACGCGGCGGTGACGGGCGCGCGGTACTGCGTTCCAGCATCCGCGAATTCCTCTGCAGCGAGGCGATGGCAGCCCTGGACATACCGACCACCCGCGCCTTGTGTGTGGTCGGGTCCGATCAGCCGGTGCGCCGCGAAGAAATCGAGAGCGCCGCCGTCGTCACCCGCCTTTCACCGAGCTTCATCCGTTTCGGGCATTTCGAACATTTCTCTTCGCGCAACGACACCGATTCGTTGCGCGCCCTCGCCGACACGGTGATCGACCGTCACTATGCCCAGGCACGCACCGGCGAAGGATTCGCCGGCAACGCCTACGCGGCCCTGCTGGCCGAGGTCACGACCCGCACCGCCGACATGGTCGCGCTCTGGCAGTCGGTGGGCTTTTGCCACGGTGTGATGAACACCGACAACATGAGCATCCTGGGCCTGACCATCGACTACGGCCCGTTCCAGTTCCTCGACGGCTTCGACCCGCACCACATCTGCAACCACAGCGACACCCAGGGCCGATACGCCTACGACCAGCAGCCGCAGGTCGCCTACTGGAACCTGTTCTGCCTGGGCCAGGCGCTGATGCCGCTGATCGAAGACACCGATCTCGCCATGGCGGCACTCGAGCCTTACAAGGCCCGGTTTCCGCAGGCCTATCTCGGCCGCATGCGCGCCAAGCTGGGCCTGCCGGACAGCCAGGGAACCGACGCCGACCTGCTCGACGGGCTGCTGCGGCTGATGGCGCAGCACCAGGTCGACTGGACGATCTTCTGGCGCAGGCTCTCGAACTTCGTGGCGCAGGGCGCGCTGGAACCCTTGCGCGATCTCTTCCTCGACCGAGAAGGCTTCGATGCGTGGATGAGCCGCTACGAAGCACGCCTGCAGGGGGCCGACCGGGCCGCAGCGGGCACGGCCATGCTGGCCGTCAATCCCAAGTTCGTGCTGCGCAACCACCTGGGTGAACTCGCCATCCGCCAGGCCAGGCAGAAGGACTACAGCGGCGTCTCAACCTTGACGACGCTGCTGTCGGCCCCATGTGAGGAACATCCGGGTTTCGATGAATTCGCCGGCTTTCCGCCCGACTGGGCGTCGAGTATCGAAATCAGCTGCTCTTCTTGAACAACAGGAAAACACCATGAACGACACCACCGCGACCGCACCGAACGATCTTCCGAAGACCGACGCCGAATGGAAGGCCAGGCTAGCCGAGAAAGGCGCCGAACCGGTGGCTTTCGAGGTCACCCGCCACGCATCCACCGAACGCCCGTTCACCGGCAAATACAACGCCGTATGGGCCGACGGCAGCTACCACTGCATTTGCTGCGGTGCCAAGCTGTTCGATTCCAACACCAAATTCGACGCCGGCTGCGGCTGGCCCAGCTTCTCGCAGGCTATTCCGGGCGCCATCAAGGAAATCGTCGATCGCAGCCACGGCATGCTGCGCACCGAAACGGTATGCGCCAACTGCAACGCACACCTGGGCCACGTGTTCCCTGACGGTCCCGGACCGCAGGGCCTGCGTTACTGCATGAACTCCGCCTCGCTGGATTTCAGTCCGACCGGCGGCGAATAAGCCGCTCGATACCGGAAGGCGCGCGGGCACAATGGCGCCTTCCGAAACAGGCCTGTCCCCTCACAGAGCGCACAGACCTCACAGACCCATACCGGCATGAAGCTGCTCCTAGACTTTTTCCCCATCCTGCTGTTCTTCGTCGCTTTCAAGGTCGCAGGCATCTATGTCGCGACCGGCGTGGCCATCGTCGCGACGGTGCTGCAGATCGGCTGGTTCTATTTCAAGCGAGGCAAGATCGAACCGATGCAATGGGTCAGCCTGGTGGTGATCGTGTTCTTCGGCGGCGCCACACTCATCGCCCACAACGAAGAGTTCATCAAATGGAAACCCACCGTGCTCTATTGGGTTATGGGCGGCGCGCTGGCCATCGGCCAGCTGTTCTTCCGCAAGAACCTGCTCAAGTCGGTGATGGGCTCGCAGCTGCAGCTGCCCGACCACGCCTGGAAGGTCGCCAACTGGAGCTGGGCCGCTTTCTTCGCGGTGATGGGCGGGCTCAATTTGTGGGTCGCCTATCACTTCGACACCGACACCTGGGTCAACTTCAAGCTGTTCGGCGGCATGGGCCTGATGGTGGTTTTCGTCGTCGCGCAAGGCCTCTATCTGGGCCGCCACATGCTGCCGGAAGACCGCGCAGCCAACGACCCTCGTTAAAAGCATGCAGCCACAAGACATAACAGCCGACGCCATCAGCCGGCAACTGCAGAAAACGCTCGCACCCAGCCAGCTCGAAGTGATCGACGAAAGTGCCGCGCATGCGGGCCACGTCGGCGCCAACGGCAGCGGTTTCGGCACCCATTTCCGCGTGCGGATAGCCGCTGCGCAAATGGCCGGTAAACCGCGCGTGGCCCAACATCGGCTTGTGTATGATTCCTTGCGGCCATTTCTGGACGCCGGCCTGCATGCGCTGGCGATCGAAGTCCTTCCGGAACCTTCCAGGACGATTTCTGTCTGACATCATCCGCCCGCTTTGCGGCGCCGCAACGACTGCAATCAGCTGCGGCGGCAGCCGACAAGTTCAGATACCTGTCCCAGGTTCTGCGCCCTTAAGCTCATTCCTGCTACTACACCAACAAACGGATCTCCGAGGACCTCTATGCTGAATCAACGCACGACCCGCATCGCGGTCGCAGCTGCTCTTGTCGCAGCCTTCTCGCTGCCCGCACTGGCGCAGAACATCGCCGTCGTGAACGGCAAGCCGGTGCCGAAGGCCCGTGCAGAAGTGCTCACCGCCCAGATCGCCAAGTCGGGCCGCCCTATCACCCCGGAAATCGAAGGCCAGATCAAGGACGAAGTCATCGCCCGTGAAATCTTCCTGCAGGAGGCCCAGAAGCAAGGCCTGGAAGGCACGCCCGACTACAAGAACCAGATGGAACTGGCCCGCCAGACCATCCTGATCCGCGACCTTTTCGCCAAGTGGCAAGACGCCAACCCCATCAGCGACACCGAAGCCAAGGCCGAATACGACAAGTTCGCCGCTGCCAACGGTGCCAAGGAATACAAGGCCCACCACATCCTGGTCGACAAGGAAGCCGACGCGAAGGACATCATCGCCCGCCTGAAAAAGGGCGCCAAGTTCGACGACATCGCCAAGAAGCAGTCCAAGGACACCGGCTCGGGCGCCAACGGCGGCGAACTCGACTGGGCCAATCCGAACAGCTACGTGCCTGAATTCAGCGCCGCACTGGTCGCCCTGAAAAAGGGTCAGACCACCGAAACCCCGGTGAAGAGCCAGTTCGGCTACCACGTCATCCGCCTGGACGACACCCGCGATTCCAAGCTGCCGCCTTTCGACCAGGTCAAGCCGCAGATCGTGCAGCAGTTGCAACAGCAGAAGCTGGCCAAGTACCAGGAAGACCTGCGCGCCAAGGCCAAGGTCGAATAACACGCCCCGGCGTTTTTTCATCCACCCACAGAAACGCGGCCTCGGCCGCGTTTCTGTTCATCGCCGTGTCACCCACGCCGCCGCGGCGACCAGACCCATCAGCACCGGCTGATGCAGCATGTACCAGGGCAGGCTGTGCCGGCCCAGCCAGGCCAGCGCAGTGCCGAGCCAGCCGCCTGGAAGCCTGCCATCAAGCCAGCCGGCGCGGTGTCGGCACAGCCAGCCGCCAGCCGCTACCCCCCACCACAATACCCCGAGCCACGGGAAGATGGGCACATAGTCCTCGGTGACCGGCTTGACCGTCACCAGCCCCAGCACCCGCAGCGGAACGCCGTTGAAGGCGGCTTCCAGACCACTGCCGGGCAACAGCGTTCCGGCCAGTGTCGGCAGAACCAAGGCGACCGCGCCGAGAGGCCACAGCCAGACGCCCGATCCGGCCGTCAGCCGGGCGACGATCAGCATGACGGCCAGCCCGTGCAGCACACCGAAGCCGATGAAACTTTCGGGAAATATGAAGTAGGAACCGACGGTCACCAACAGTGCGCAGGCCGCCACCTGCGCCCAGCGCCTCCAGAAACGTGGCCAGCCCTGCCCTGCCTGCAGCGCCAGCGCCTGGCCGATGCCGGCGCAGAACAGGAACAGGCTGACGATGACGATGCGCTGGCTGGTCCACAGCGGGTCGCTCAGCATCTGCTGGCGGCTGAATCCGAAAAAGGTGAGGTCGAAACAGAAGTGGAAGACGCTCATCCACACAACGGCAAAACCGCGCAGGGCGTCGAGGCGCGCTGCGCGGTTTCGGATGCCGGAAAGGCGGAAGGAACTCGGTGACAGGCGGTCGGCGGACATGCCTGCAGTTTAGTTTCCCCTCGTGTCCCTTACCGGGTCTCGACGGCTCAGTAGCTCTTCGGGTTGACCGACGGCGAAGGGATTTCGCCCCCCTTGTTGGCGTCCTTCATCTGGGCACGTTTAGCCATGCGGGCTTCCTTGTTGGCAGCCTTGGTGGCCGCACGGGACTCCTTGCTCGGCCGGTCCGCCTTCATCGGAGCCATGCTGCCGCTGCCTTCGCCGACCGGTTTGGCTGCGCTCCCCATCGGAAGCGCGGGCGACTTGTTGCTGCCGTCGGTCGGGCCGGGCGGTGTCTGGGCGAAGGCCTGCGATGCGAACAGGGTGACAGCGGCTATCAGGATTGCGGTCTTCTTCATGGTCTTTTTTCCGAGTTTGTGGATGGGCGATTTCCCGGAAACATTAGGCACCGGGAAACATGGAAACATCTTCCCTCTTGACAAAATTTGAGTTGTTACGACCGGTTCGAAGTTGTCGCACACCACCGGCGATGCCGGTCAGCAGGATCAGGCTCCAGGCGAACATCTGCAGCAGCCGCTGCAGCGCGACCGGCGTCGGCGGCGACGCGTCCGGCTGGCGCTCCAGGCGCAATGCCTGCGGTGGCCGTGCTGCAGCCGTCGCGGGCGTCGCGGGCTGAGGCGTTGGCTCGGCGACCGGCGGCGGCGGCAGGAACGCCGCGTCGGCCTGCGCCCGTGCCATGCCCGCCGCCATCTGCGGCGACTGGGCAGCAAATGGGTCGTTCGCATCGACCCAATGCCGCACCGACGCCAGTTCGTTGGCCAGCGGCGTATCACGGGTCAGTTCGCGGTACAGCCTTGCGACCTGCGCCTGTGCGTCGGCATCCGCTGCCCAGTAACCCTGTTTCTGCGCCTGCACCAACCGTTCCAGCGTCTGCGCAAAGGCTTGAGGATGGCTGAGCATCCACGCCGGAATGCCCATCCTGTGTTTGTCCTGGACCAGCACTTCATAGAAGCTCTGCCAGTGGTCGGACCTGATGGTGTCCTTGGCAACCGCCTGCCAGCCCCAGGCGAACTGCACCGCCTTCAGCACCTGCAGGGTGCCCGAATAACCTTCCTGTTTCTGCGCCTCGATCCAGCCTGGGTGCAGGTAACGCGACTGCATCTCGAGCGCGATGGTGCGTTGTGCCGATTCGGTGCGCACCTCGCCGCTGTCCTGCACCTCGCTGACGTACAGGTCCAGCCCTTCCTTGCGGCCGGCGCTGCGGGCTGCCGCCGACAGGCCACCGAGGTACTGGAACGGGTCGTCCGAACTCACCATGCCGTAGAGGTTCGAACTGCGCGACATCACCGCGGCGTCGGTATGCCGCAGGTGCGAACCCAGCGCCTGGGCGGCCGCGCCATCGGCCAGTCCTTCCACCGGCCGGCCGTCGATGTAAGGCTGGCTCATGCGCTGCAGGAACATGTCGCCCAGCCGTGTGTCGTCACGCTGCAGGCCGTCGTCCTGCACCGCTTCGGCGATGCCGGTGCCGTAGTCGCCGGCGGTGTTGCCGAAGGCGCGGGCGCGGGCCAGCAAGGCGGCCTGCTCTTTCGGTACACCGCGCTGCAGCAGTTCGGTCTCGACCTGGCGGGTGTTGCGGGCGATGGCGTTCGCGCCACCGCCATCGGCCGGAGCCGCCCCGGCCAGCGCCACCGCCCTGTCCAACAGTCCCATCAAGGCCGGAAACTGGTCGCGGTAGGAGCCGGTGACGCTCAACAGCACATCGACCCGTGCGCGTTTCAGATCGGAAGATGGAACCAGCACCACCGCTTGCGGCCGGCCCGAGGCGTCCCAGACCGGACGCACTCCCAGAGCCACCATCGCTTGCGCCTCCAGCACGCCCTGCTGTCGCAGGGTTTCGCCGGCCCACAGCGACAGGGCCAGCCGCTCGGGCATTCGACCGCTGTGGTCGCGCTGCCAGCCCTTCAGCCATTCGTCGAAAAGGCTTTGAGCCACCGCGTAAGCTTGTTGCGTGGGCAGGCGGGCCGGGTCCAGGCCGGTCAGGTTGCGGCCGGTCGGCAGGCTGTCGGGGTTGCGGATGGGGTCGCCGCCGTAGGCCGCGGAGACGAAGCGCCCGTCCAGCGCCGCCAGCAGGCCCGGCAGTTCTCCTTCGGTCGCCAGCAGCTTGTCGAGTTGCTGCGCCCGCTCGGCCAACGCCAGCAGGGCCGGCGTGTCGATCGGCTTGAGGGCTGCATGGTTGGGCACGAAGGCGGTACCCGGCAGGTCCCTGCGGGGTTCCTTGCGCAGGTCGAGCACGCTGGCGGCCTGCGGGTCGCGCAGGGCCAGGTCGAGCCAGCGCGCCGGGCGGGCAGCGGGCATGGCGGCGTAATCGATCAGGAAGGCCTCGTCGATGTCCTCGCCCAGCGCCTCGATCAGCGGCTTGCGCAGCGCCTGCATGACGGTCTGGCGGCGCAGCGTGGCGTCCGGCACCACACCGAAGACTGCCAGGCCCTTGGGTTGCGAGCTTTGCGCCAGCTGGTCAAGGTAGGGATGCAGGATTTCCAGGAAACCCTCGAAATGTCCTGCGATGCGTTCCGGTGTCCAGCCCAGGTCCCGGTGCAGCTGGTGTTCGGTGAACTGCTTGATGAGTTCTTTTTCCAGCGCTGCCCGGGTGGGTCCGGCGTCGACGGTTTCCCATTCGTGCATCAGCTCGTGCATGTGCGCCATGCGCCCGTTGAAGCCGGCCGGCGAGAACACCGGCGTCTTGTGGCTGACCAGCAGCGCGCGGCCCCGGCGTTTGGCGGTCAGCGCCTCGCCCAGGTTGTCGACGATATAGGGATAGACCACCGGCACGTTGCCGGCTGCGGCCGTCAGCGGCAACAGCGCGTCGTCGTCCACGTCCAGGCCGCGCGCCTTGCCAGGCGCCCATTCCTGGGTGCCGTGGGTGCCGAAGTGGATGAGTGCGTCGGACTGCCCCGTCCACAGATAGACCGCCAGGTAATGGTGCGACAGCGGGGTCTTGCTGCGGTGCATGAAGGGATTCTGGCCGGACCTCAGAGTCTCTTCGCGCGGCGGCTGCGGCAATACCGAAAGTTTGCCGACCTTCATGCGTGGGATGACAAACACCTTCTGCCCCTGCCAATCGACGACATAGGGGCTTTTTTCCGCTTCGCCCCATTGGCCGACGACACGTTGCCGCACAGCCGCGGGCAGGGTGGCGAACCAGCGCCGGTAGTCAGCAAGCGGCAGCGCGGCGGCCTGGTCGAGTTGCAGCAGCGACTTCAGGTCGGTGCCGGGGTAATAAGCCTTCAGCAGCGGCTGCAGGCCCGAGATCCAGTCGGCCTCGGGCACACCGCGCGTGTCGTAGCCGGCCTCTGCCAGGCCGGCGGAAACCCGCTCCAGGCTGCGCGGCACATTCAGGAACGAGGCTCCGAAATTGGTGCCGCCCGCCGGATAGTTGTAGACCATCGCCACCAGCTGTTTGGCGGACTCCGGCCGGATCTGCAGCGCGATCAGGCGGCGCGCCTTGGCGACCACCGCATCGGCCTGGCGATCGATCAGCGCGGTGCCCTTGCCGCCGGCGCCCCGGGCCGCCATCAGCACCGGGTCGATGGCGCCGGCCCCTTCGGGCTGAGCCAGGTAGAAGGGCACGTCGCCGCTGCTCAGGCCGGTGGCGTCGGCGGCCCAGGCGGCTTCGTCGCCGTTGCGGAACGGCTGGGTCGCCAGCAACGGCGTGCCCCAGCGTTCCAGCAGGGGCTGCAGTTCCGCGCCGCGCGGCAGCAACTGGTGCAGCACCAACACCCGCGCATGGGCACGGCCGTCGCCCATTTGCAGCAGCTCTTGAAGTTCGGCCGCGCTGGTCGATTGCGAGAACACCGCATAGGCCAGCAGACCCTGCTTGCGGAAGGACCGCAGCCAGTCGTCCAGCCATTCGGTGCTGCCGTCGACGAAGTGATAACGGTGCACCAGCACGGCGACGGCCGGCAGCGCCCGGACGTCCGGCTGATTCGATTGCCAGTCGGCTAGCGCGCGGGCATCGCCGAAGGTCTGCGTCATGTCGGGCAGGTAAAGGCCCTGGGTCGGCCAGGGCACCGGCGGCGGCAGGTTCGGCGCTGGTTCGCCGTCGGCCACGGCGCGTGCCAGGGCCATGGCGGGCGCCAGGTTGCGTTCGCCGCCTGCCCGCAGGTAGCCGGCCAGGCGAAGGGCCGCATCGCCGGAAACGGCGGGGCCTTCCTGGGTGATCCAGACGGTGCGCGGCGCGGGCAATTCACAGCCGGGAGCCTGTTGCAGCAAGCCCCGCAGACGCGCCTCGATGGACGGATGGCGCGCATCGATCCATACCAAGGCAGCACTGCCGCAGGCGGCGCGCAAGGTGGCGGCCTTGCCCTCGGCCAGGCGGGCCGGGCCGGTGATCGGATATTCCAGATGCTCCACCGCGAACCCGGCCTGCGCACCCAGCCGTTCGACCAGTTCGGTGCGGCTGGCGGTGGTCACGTCGGCGGTCAGCCAGAGCAGTTTGCCGGCCGCCTGCGCGCCGGCCGCGGACAGGCACAGCCAGGCCGCCAGCAGCAGCCGGCGGATAAAGGGCGCGCCCGTCATTTGGCGAACTGGGCAGGCGCGGCACCGGCCTTGGCGGCCTCGGCTTCCGGCACATAGACCATGGTGCCGTCTTCGAGTGTGTAGGCCACGCCGGCCCGGGTGCCCTGCCCCGCGCTGGCGCTGCCCGCGCCCTTGAAGTGAACGTCCTTGCCTTTCTCGCGCACGACGATTTCCATGTCGGGTTTGCCGGCGTTGCGGACCACCGTCGCGCCTTCGGGTATCTGGCTCTGCTTCTGTGCGGCCACCGCGGTCAGCAGCGCCACCACCAGCACCAGGAATACGTCGACGAGGTTGACGGCCGACAGCATCGGGTCGTCGTCTTCCTCATGCAGTATCTGCAGGCTGCCGCGGCTCATGCCACGGCTCCGGTGGTTGCTGCCGCTCCTGCCAGCATCACGGCCGCCTTTTCACGCTGCCTGCGCACCACCATCAGTTCGGCCAGCAACCAGCGCCGACGCACCGAATAGACCACCAGCCCGATCGATGCCGCGGCCAGCGCCAGCACCACGCCGGCAAACGCACCGCTGAACACCGCAAGGGCCTGCTGCCCCTGTCCGCCCGCCACGCTCTGCAGCGCAGGGCCCAGCGGCACCATCGTCGCGATCAGGCCCAGCATCGGGGCCAGCCGGCTCAGCAGGCGCACCGGTTCGATCCGCCGCAGGATCGCCATCTCCAGGTCGTCCATCGAGGTGTCGGGCGTGACCACCAGCGCGCGGTAATGCGGCTGGCGCCAGCGCTGCAGAGCCTCGACCAACGTGGCACCGGCGAGCCAGACCGAATACAACGCGGCCAGTCCGACCAGCACCAGAACCGGCACGAGCAGCGACTGCGCAACCTGTGCAAAACCTTCTTCGAGCATGAAATTTTTCTCTGAATGCCCATGCGTGGGCGAGTCCTCGCCGGCATCCCCGCCGGGTCTGGACAAAAAAGCCGGGCCGAAGCCGGGCGACAGGTTGGCCGGTATCCGGGCTGGGCAGAAGCAAACACCCGTCGCCTTCCCGGACGTTCGTCCAGTGGCTGAAGAGGGGCGCCGAACCGTCCGTCAAAAAGACGGTTCCTCCTGCCGACCGTTGCGGGGGCAGCGCAGGTCCAGGAGGTCATAAAGATCGCCCGGCCTGCTTCCCGTTGAACTGCGCGCCAGATCTGGCCCGCGAGCACCAACATGCGGGATTCTATGCATGGCACGCCCATTGCTCGCGCTCCATCACACCCAACCGATACGGAGACCGCCTTGCCCCAGGGACAAAACCAGCCACAGGCCAGCTATGTCGGCGCGCTGCCGCACCACGACCGCTTCGACTACCAGCCCATCCACCGGCGCACCGGCTACCGCTGGCCCAACGGCGCCGGCCTCGCGGTTTACCTGGGTTTCAACCTCGAGCACTTCGCCTTCGGTGAGGGACTTGGCGCCAACATCGGCCCGATATCACCCGAACCCGACGTGCTGAACTACGCCTGGCGCGAATACGGCAACCGGGTCGGCGCCTGGCGCTGCCTCGAACTCTTCGACAGCCTTGACCTGCCGACCGGCGCCATCGTGAACACCGCGCTGTACGACCACTGCCCGGAACTGGTGGCGGCCTGCGTCGCACGTGGCGACGAACTCATCGGCCACGGCCACACCAACGCCGAACGCCAGGGCCGCCTGGGCCAGGCCGATGAACGCCGCCTGCTGCACGACTGCCGCGAACGCATCCTGAAAGAAAGCGGCGTTGCCCCGGCCGGATGGCTGTCGCCCTGGATATCGGAAAGCCCGCTGACCCCCGACCTGCTGGCCGAAACCGGCTACCGCTACAGCCTCAACTGGTGCCACGACGACCAGCCCCACCGCATCCGCACCCGCGGCGCCAACAACTTCTGGTCGGTGCCCTACCCGCAGGAGCTGAACGACATCCCGATGATCATCGGCCGTCAGATGGACTCCGAAGCCTTCTGCCGCATGGTGGTCGACAACTTCGACGAGATGCTGCAGCAGGCCGAAAAACAGCCGCTTGTGATGGGCCTGGCTCTGCATCCGTACATCGTCGGCCAGCCCTATCGCCTGCGCCACCTGCGTGCCGTGCTGCAGCGTTTTGCGGCAGCGCGCGACCGCGGGGACATCTGGCTGACGACGCCCGGCGCCATCTGCGCCCATGCGAACATCGCCACATGAAAGCCATCACACTTGAAAATTTCGGTGAAGCCGATGTCCTGAAACTCGAAGACGCACCCGACCCGGTGGTGCGCCCGCACGACCTCCTGGTTCGCAACCGCGCGGCCGGCGTCAACCGCGCCGACCTGAACCAGCGCCGCGGTGCCTACGGCCGCGCCGACTTCGGCGATTCCACCCTGATGGGCCTGGAGATCGCCGGCGAGGTGGTCGCCATGGGCGCCGAGGTCACCGGTTTCGCCATCGGCGACCGTGTCATGGGCATCGTCGGCGGCGGCTCGTATGCCGAACTGGCACGCATCGACCACCGCATGGCGATGGCCGTGCCCGCAGGCATGGACATCGTGATGGCCGGCGCCATCCCGGAAGTCTTCGTCACCGCCCATGAAGCCCTGCTGCACCTGGGCCGCCTGCAGGCCGGCGAGAAGGTGCTGATCCACGCCGCGGCCGGCGGTGTCGGTTCTGCGGCGGTGCAACTGGCGCACGCCGTCGGCGCACAGGTCTTCGTCACCGCCAGCGCCGGCAAACATGCCGAAGTCCGCGCGCTGGGGGCGGACATCCTGATCGACCACAAGACCCAGGATTTCGCCGAAGTGGTGAAGGCCGAGGCCGGCGAACGGGGCGTGGACGTGGTGATCGACTTCATCGGCGCGCCTTACCTGGAGCGCAACGTCCGTGCGCTGGCCGAAGGCGGCCGGCTGGTGCAGGTCGGCCTGATGGGCGGCACGGCGGCCGGCAGCCTGCCGATGGACCGGGTGTTGTTCCGTCATCTGCAGATCATGGGGACCGTGATGAAATCCCGCACTGCCGAAACCAAGCAGGCCATGACTCGCCGATTTGCCGACGCCTGGATCGGCCATTTCGCCGATGGTCGCCTGAAGCCCGTGCTGGACAGCCGCTACCCGCTGGCCCAGGCCGCGGACGCACACCGCCGCATGGAAGCCGGGCTGAACGTCGGCAAGATCGTGCTCGAACCCTGAGCCGCTTCAAGATCGGCGGTCGATTGCCGATAACCCCCACGTAGGCCCCGTTCCTTTCCGGACGGTGCCAGAAGCAGATTTCCTTTATTGAATCGCGGTGAACTAGATGTCTCTCTCTCGTGCACGGCTCGCGCCCCGTCTGGTGCTGGCTTTCGGACTGGTGTGCCTGGTCATGGCCCTGGCCTCGGCCGTCGGTGTCTGGCGGCTGGTCGAGTTGCGCGGCCTGGCCGACGACCTGGGCGGCAATTCATCCGAACGCGCCCTGCTGGCGCGCGAGCTTCAGGCCATCGTGGTGATCAGCGCCAGCCGGGCCGAAACCCTGCTGGAACTGGGCGACAACCCGGCCTACGTCAGCCGCATCGACGCCGACCGCAAGGCCACGTCGGCCCGCTCGGAAGTCGTCCGCAAGCGCCTCGAAGTGCTGGCCGAGGACGAGGGCTCCAAGCGCCTGTTCGCCGTCATCGACGAAAAGGGCAATGCCTTCCGAAGCGCGCGCGACGGTCTGGTCAAGCGCCGCAAGGCGGGCGAGACACTGCCGGCCGACGCCGTGGGAGGCACCCTGCGCCCCGCTGCGGACGCCTATGCCAAGTCGGTCGAGGACCTGGCCGAATACCAGCGCCAGCGTGTGGCCGAAGACCGCGCCGACGCCATCCACAGCGCCGACACCGGTGTCATGTTGCTGGTCGCCGGTTCGGTGCTGGGCCTGCTGCTGAGCGTTTTGTGCGGCTGGCTGCTGACCCGGTCCATCGTCGGGCCGCTGTCGCTGGCTTCCGGCATGGCCGGCCAGATCGCCCAGGGCGACCTCACCTCCAGCCTGCCGCCGGCACGACCCGGCAGCCGCGACGAAGTGCAGGCACTGCTGGCCGACCTGGGCGGCATGCAATCGCGCCTGGTAGCGCTGGTGGGCGACCTGCGCAATTCGGCCACCAGCGTGGCCGGTGCCAGTTCGGAAATCGCCGCCGGCAACAACGACCTGGCTTCACGCACCGAGCAGACCGCGTCCAACCTCGAGGAAGTGGCGGCCAGCATGGAAGAGTTGCTGGCCACCGTGCGCCAGACCGCCGATGCATCGCGCCAGGCCAACGGCTTGGCCGAATCGGCCGGTGGCGTGGCCCAGAGCGGCCAGGCTGCAGTGGCCAAGGTGGTGTCGACGATGGAGGGCATCGCGGTGTCGTCGCGCCGGATTTCGGAGATCACCGGGGTGATCGACAGCATCGCTTTCCAGACCAACATCCTGGCCTTGAACGCCGCTGTCGAAGCTGCGCGGGCCGGCGAGCAGGGCCGCGGGTTCGCGGTCGTCGCCGCCGAGGTCCGGACCCTGGCGCAGCGGTCGGCCACGGCTGCCAAGGAGATCGGCGGCTTGATCTCGGACAGCGTGCGGCAGGTCGGCGAAGGAACCCAGCTGGCACAGGCCGCGGGAGTGACGATGGGCGAGATCGTCGCCTCCGTGGCGCGGGTCACCTCGATCATCAGCGAGATCACGGTGGCGACCAGCGAGCAGAGCACGGGGCTCGGTCAGGTCAGCGAGGCGGTGACCAACCTGGATCAGATGACTCAGCAGAACGCTGCGTTGGTGGAGGAGTCTTCGGCGGCTGCCGAGGGGTTGAAGGCGCAGGCGCAGCAGTTGTCTGCCCTGGTGGGGACGTTCCGGTTGCCGGGGGGTGGGTCGGCTTTCTCCTCTGGCTCGGGTGATTATCTGGCTTTGAATTGAGCCTGGTTTTTTAATACGGCGAATGGTTTCGCTTCGCTCTGTTTTCTTCTTTTACGACTCCGTAGAGGTAGCAGAAGAAAAAAACAGAGCGAAGCGCAGATAACCCAAAAAAAAATCACTCACCCAAAGAAAAAATCGACCCCCAAGGCGCAAGACACCCGGTATCCACCCCCGCCAGCCGCAGCGCCTTCCATACCACCGTGGCGATGCTGTCATACACCGGCACGCCGTACAAAGCCTCAAGCTCCGGCACCAGCGGCGCCCCCCGCACATTGGTGCAGAGGATGGTCACCGCCTGCGGCCGGCTCGCCTCGGGCTGGTCCATCACATCGGCCACCATGTCGCGGATCTGCTGGTCAGTCACTTCCGAGAACGAAAAATTGTCCTGCAGCCCCAGGTGCCGCTCGGTGCAGCTGATGCCCGCAGCCGCGTAGTTGGCGACGATGGCGGCCTGCACGTCGGCACGGTAAGGCGTCACCAGCCCGAGCCGCGTGGCACCGGTCATCCGCAAGGCCTCGTTGAGCGCCAGCACCGAGGTACAAGCCATGGCACCCGTCCGCTCGGTGATGGCAGCGCACAGCCGTTCGTCGGCATCGAACCCCAGCCATGAAGACGAGGTGCCGCTCCAGCCGATGACCTGGCAACGGGCGTCGGCCAGCAACTCGGCGGCGGAAAGAATGCCGGATGGATCGAACTGCGCCAGGGCCGATGTCGACAGGGCGATCTCCGTCACGCGGAAACGCCCGAAATGGGCGCTGGTGTCGGGCACGTCGGCCAGCATCGCGGAAGTGACGGGCTCCAGGCGGGTGTTCGAAGACGGCGTGAGCATGCCGAGCAGGTGGCGGTTCATGGAATGGGCCGGACGGCGGCCAGCAGGTGAAAGTGCAATGCTCGATGCGAGATCCATGCCATCCTCCGGCCTTTTGTATCCAATCCGCGACTCCAGCCGAGTATTGCCGGCCCCGGAATTGCTAATCAACCGCCATGTCATCCGATCCCAAGACCCGCTCCGCCGTCCGTGCCGCGCCGCTTTCCAAGGCGGACATTCACGAACGCATCTACAACGCCATCGTCGAACACCGCCTGCTGCCCGGCACCAAGCTGCCGGAAGAAAAGGTGGCAGAACTGTTCTCCGTCAGCCGGACCCAGGTGCGGGGCGTGCTGCAGCGGCTGGCGGTCGAGCAGCTGGTGACACTCATTCCCAACCGCGGCGCCTTCGTTGCCACTCCGACTGTCGAAGAAGCGCGCGATGTGCTGGCGGTGCGCCGCACCCTGGAGCCGTCGATGGTGTCGCGGCTGATCGCCCGCATCGCCGCAGGCCGGGCCGACGGCGCGGTCGGCCAGTTGCGCGCCCTGGCCAAACGCGAACATGCCGCGCACCACGAGGGCGACCGGCGGGCCGCGGTGCGGCTGTCAGGCGAATTCCACGTCCTGCTGGCCGAACTGTCCGGCAGCAGCATCCTGGCGCGGATGATGCGCGAGCTGACCCCCCTCACCTGCCTGGCGATCCTGACCTTCGACACACCGCTGTCATCCGCCTGCCCGAACGACGAACATCTGGTGCTGATCGACGCCATCGAAGCGGGTGATGAAACGCTGGCCTGTTCATTGATGCACGACCACCTGATGCATATCGAAACCGCCCTGCGGCTGGACCGGGAGTCCGAGGTTGAAGTCGATCTGGCGGAAGTGCTGCTGGGCTGACGCGCCGGTCGCGCACCACTTGGTGCGCAGTTGGTCCAACTCGGTGCGGCGACACCTCGATGCCGTGCATGCTCCGGCTCGAACTCGTATTCAATATGTCATGAAATCGTATACATGACTGGCACACGATTTGCAGCCACCGGGAGGCATGGACACCCAAAACCCGCCGCCCCACTTCGACCTGATGATCCTGGACGCGATCGCGCTGACCGCCGATCCGGCCCGCCCCGAGATCCGCGACTGCGCACTCGGCGTACGCGATGGCCGCATCGCCTGGCTGTCCGACCAGCCGCCAGCCAACCACACCGCGGAGCGCACCCTGCGCCTGCCCGGCCATTTCATCACCCCGGGTTTCGTCAATCCGCACACCCACAGCATGCTGTCGATGGTGCGCGGCGTGGCCGCCGACCTGGGTTTCGCGCCCTCCTACACACCGGGCATTCCCAAGGGCACGCAGCTGAATCCGCAGCAGGCGCAGGCATTGGCAAGACTGGGTGCGCTGGAGGCGCTGATGTTCGGCTCGACCCTGGTCGGCGACAACTTCGTGCATGCCGATGTGGCGACCGAGGCCATGGTCGAACTGGGCCTGCGGCTGTGCCCAAGCTGGCGCATCCACGATGTCGACTTCGCCCGCGTGGCCCAGGGCGAATGGCATTACGACCCGGCCATCGGCCGCCGCACGCTGGACGCCGGGCTGGCCCTGCGTGAGCGCTGGGCATCGCATCCGCGGGTGACGGTCAACCTGGCCGCCCATGCGGTCGACACCTGTTCCAACGACTTCCTGCGCGAGATCGCAGCCGCTTCGGCGCAATTCGGCATGGTCGTCAGCACTCACCTGGGCCAGAGCCGGGTCGAGGTGGAACGGGTGAAGGAACGCACCGGCCGCACTTCTACCGAGGTGCTGGAAGAAACCGGCCTGCTGAACCATCGCCTGATGGGCGGCCACTGCATCTACCTCACGCCCGAAGACATGCAGCGCATGGCGGCGGCCGGCGCACATGCGGTGCACATCCCCAAATGCAATGCAGCTTCCGGCCGCCTGGCGCCCACGCCGGCGCTGGCCCGCGCGGGAGTCGCCATCTGCCTGGCGACCGACACACAGCATGCCGACATGGTCGAACTGATGCGCTGGGCGTTGGCCACCGCGCGGGTGCAGGAAGGCGGCGTAAACGACGCCTGGCAACCGCGCCATGTCTTCCACATGGCCACTCAGGCCGGCGCAAACGCGCTGGGGATGGGCGACGAAATCGGCAGCCTCGCTCTGGGCAAGTCGGCCGACCTGGTGGTGTTCGACGCTAACCGGCCGCACCTTCGCCCGCATGTGAATCCGCTCGGCAACCTGGTGCACACCGGCCAGGGGCGCGACGTGCGTTTTGTCTTCGTCGAAGGGGAGATGCTGGTGGCGGACGGCCAACCGACGAAGGTCGACATGGACACCGTGTGCGCCGAAGCCGAAGCGGCGTGCCATGAACTCTGGGGCGCTGAAGGCGTGCACTACTGGCGTTCGTCCGCCAGCTGACCCCACCCGCAACCTGTATCCATAACCAAAAAACATTGGATACACCCTTGGCATGCCGCTTGCTCGCAAAACTGCCATACGGCAGCAGCCGCCCGCCGCCCTTCCAGGAGTCCTCATGTTCAAAGTGATCGCGAAACTCGTATTCGCCGGAGCCGCCATCGCAGCTGCGGTCATCCCGCTGGCCAGCCGTGCGCAGGACAACAGCATCAAGCTCGGTTATGCCAAGTGCGCCCATTGCACGCCGCTGGCCCTGACACCGGAGCACGCGCAGAACGTCAAGCTCGAAGCCATCGGGTTCAACACCGGTAACGATGTGCTGACCGCCCTGCTGTCCAAGAGCATCGACGTGGGCCAGGTCACCTACCTCCACTACGCCACCGCGCTCGACAAGGGTTTCGACCTGGTCGCCATTTCCGGCCAGGTCAATGGCGGTTCGCAGATCCTGGTCGGCAACGACGTACCGCTGGCCGAAAACGACTGGGCCGGGTTGAAAGCGCTGATCGCCAAATACAAGGCCGAAGGCAAACCGTTCCGCGTCGCGGCCTCGCGCGGCAATGCGCAGGACATCCACATGCGCGGCGCATTCGCCAGGCAGGGCATCGACGTCAACAAGGACGTGCAGTTCATCAACATCCCCAATCCTTCGGACCATGTGCAGGCGCTGCGTCGCGGCGAGGTCGAACTCATCTGCTCGGTCGATCCCTTCGCCACCCAGATCCGCCAGGTCAAGGCCGCCAAGTTCTTCGCCTTCCCCTATGACCAGGCCGCCGGCAAGCTGACCAACCTGATCCTGACCCGTCCGGACGTCATCGCGTCCAAACCCAGGGCGGTAGAAGAAACCGTGCGTTCCGTGGTCAAGGTGAACGACCTGATCGCCAACGACAAACCGCTGTTCGTCGCCACCATCCAGAAGATCACCGGCCTGGATGCGGCCATCGCTTCCGGCTCGGTCGACAACCTCTACCCCGACTACAGGATGTACCGCGCTCCGGCCGTGGCCATCGGCGCCATGATGCGCGACCTCAAGTACATCAACTCCGACGTCACCGCCAAGATCGAGAAGAACATGGACTACCGTTTTCTCGAAGCGGTGACGGGCAAACCCAAGTCGCAGCTGGGCTACTGAGGTGGCAGCGACGACGACGCCTTCCGCGCCGCCGTGGCGCAGGATCTACCGCCGCGTGGAACGCGCCATCGTCCCGGTGGCCGTGCTCGCGGGGTGGGAAATCTTCTCCCGCTCGGGTGTACTGCCGCCGGCCCTGTTGCCCGCGCCTTCGCAGGTATTTCTCGCATGGGCCGACTGGATCTTCGCCACCGACGGCAACACCCAGAACTACAGCGGCAACTGGATCTTCGACGTGGCCCACAGCTTCATGCGGGTGTTCGCCGGTTTCGCCATCGCGGGTGTGCTGGGGATCGGCCTGGGCATGGCCATCGGCTGGTCGCGCACGGTCGAAAAACTGATCGAGCCCACGCTGCAGATCCTGCGCCCGGTGCCGCCTGTCTCATGGATCCCGCTGGCCATCATCTGGTTCGGCATCGCCGACAAACCGGCCATCTTCCTGGTGTTCCTCGGCTCCTTCTTTTCGGTGCTGCTGTCCACCATCCACGGCGTCAAGACGGTCGACCGCAACCTGCTGCGCGCCGGCGCCATGACCGGCGGATCGCCCGGCAGGCTGCTGCGCTACATCGTGTTCCCGGCCGCGCTGCCCAGCATTTTCTCGGGCTTGCGCATCGCCATCGGATCGGCCTGGATGCTGACCGTCACCGCCGAGATGGTCGCCGTCAAGAGCGGCGTCGGCTACGTGCTGTGGGACTCGTATTACTTCCTGCGCTACGACCTGGTGATCGCCGCCATGGCCAGCATCGGGTTGCTGGGTTTCCTCAGCGACCTGGTCATCAAACTCATTGCCGGCCGGGTGCTGCGGTGGCAGCGAGGCTCCACCCTGCAGGCCAAATAAGCGGACAGGAAAAACCATGGCACTCATCACCGTCGACCGCGTCTCGCGCTTGTTCGAAGACGCCAAGCGCGGCAAACCCGTGGTCGCGCTGGACGGCGTCAGCGTCAGCGTGGCGCGCAATGAATTCCTCTGCCTGCTCGGCCCCAGCGGTTGCGGAAAGTCGACCCTGCTCAACATGATCGCGGGTTTCGACCATCCGACCACCGGCACCGTGTCGGTCGGCGGCCAGCCCGTCACCCGGCCCGGCGCCGACCGCGGTGTCGTCTTCCAGCAGGCCAACCTGATGCCCTGGCTGCCAGTCTGGGAAAACGTGGCTTTCCATCTGCAGATGCGTGGTGCACCCAGGGCCGAACGCCGCGAGAAGGCCCAGCGTTTCATCGAGATGGTCGGCCTGAAGGGTTTCGAGAACCACTACCCCAGCGAGCTTTCCGGCGGCATGAACCAGCGGGTCGGCATCGCCCGCGCGCTGCTGATGAACCCCGAAGTGATCCTGATGGACGAACCCTTCGGCGCGCTCGACGAACAGACCAGGATGGACATGCACGGCGAACTGGTGCGGATCTGGCGCGAGAGCCAGAGCACCATCGTGTTCGTCACCCACGGCATCGACGAAGCCCTGGCGCTGGGCACCCATGTGGCGGTGATGTCGGCCCGGCCGGGTCGCATCCGCGAACTGCTACCCATCGACCTGGAACGCCCGCGCGACTCCACATCGCCACGGTTCAACGACTACAAGCGCCACATCCTCTCGTTGCTCCGGCCCCTGGATGGCCGCCCGACCCTGCCGATTTCAAGAGACAAACAACCATGTCCGAAATGACTTCACACGCCTTCGACCTGGTGGTGCGCAACGCCCACGCGGTCACCGCCTCCGACGAATTCGACTGCGACATCGGCATCAAGGACGGCGTCGTCGCCGCGCTCGGCCGCGGCCTGGCTGCCGGCGCACGCGAGATCGACGCGGCCGGCCGCCATGTGACGCCCGGCGGCGTCGATGCCCACTGCCACCTCGACCAACCGACGCCACCCCCGATCCGGATGGCCGACGACTTCGACACCGGCACCCGCTCGGCGGCCTGCGGCGGCACCACCACCGTGATCCCCTTCGCCGCCCAGGAAAAAGGCCATTCGCTGCGCGCCGCGGTGGACGACTACCACCGCAGATCCGACGGCAAGGCGCACATCGACTACGCCTTCCACCTGATCGTCAGCGACCCGACGCCCGAAGTGCTGACCCAGGAGCTGCCGGCGCTCATCGCCGAGGGCTACACCTCGTTCAAGATCTACATGACGTATGACGATCTGAAGCTGGACGACGGCCAGATCCTCGACGTGCTGGACGTGGCCCGTGAGCACGGCGCGATGGCCATGGTGCATGCCGAAAACTCCGACTGCATCGAATGGCTGACCAGACGCCTGGAGGCATCGGGCCGCACCGCCCCGCGGTTCCATGCGCATTCACGGCCGATGCTGGTGGAGCGCGAGGCCACGCACCGAGCCATCTCGCTGTCGCAGCTGGTCGACGTGCCGATTCTCATCGTCCACGTGTCCGGCAAGGATGCGGTGGAGCAGATCCGCTGGGCGCGCGGCCTGGGCCTGAACATCTTTGCGGAGACCTGTCCGCAATATCTTTTTTTGACCGCCGAAGACCTGGGGATCGAAGGCGACGGCGAAGGCAGCTACCTCGGCGCGCGCTGCGTGTGCAGTCCGCCGCCGCGCGACAAATCCAACCAGGAGGTCATCTGGAACGGCCTGGCGGACGGGACGTTCACCATCTTCTCGTCCGACCACGCGCCCTTCAGGTACGACGGCACCGAAGGCAAACATCCGGGTGGCGAAGAAGTCGCCTTCCGCCATATCCCCAACGGAATCCCGGGCCTGGAAACGCGCCTGCCGCTGCTGTGGTCCGAAGGTGTGCTGGCCGGCCGCATCACGCCGCAGAAATTCGTCGAGCTGACATCCACCAACCCGGCGAAGACCTACGGACTGCACCCTCGCAAGGGCACCATCGCCATCGGTTCGGACGCCGACCTGGTGATCTGGGACGAACGCGATGTGACGGTCGACAACCTCATGCTGCACCACGAGGTCGACTACACGCCCTACGCCGGCATGCAGCTGAAGGCCTGGCCTGGCACCACCATTTCGCGCGGCGACGTGGTGTGGGACGGCAAGGATTTCCATGGCCTCCAGGGCCGCGGCCGGTTCCTGGAATGCGGCGCGCCGACGCTGCTGCCGCGCAAACGCAAAGCGTGAATCCAGCCATGAAACTGTTGCTGATCAACCCCAATATCTCCGAGAGCGTTTCAGACCTTATCGCCGCCGAGGCCCGTGCCAGCGCACCGGCCGGTTGCGACATCACCGTGATGACCGCGCCCTTCGGCGTGGCCTATATCGAGACCCGGTTCGAAGCCCTGATCGGCGCCTATGCCACGGCGCAGCTGGCGGCCGAACACCATGCGGGTTACGACGCGGTGATCGTCGCGGCTTTCGGCGACCCCGGCCTGTCGGGCTTGCGCGAGGCGCTGCCGGTGCCGGTGCTGGGGCTGACCGAATCGGCACTGGCCAGCGCCTGCCTGCTGGGGCACCGGTTCTCCATCGTCGCGATTTCGCAGCGGATCCAGGCGTGGTACCGCGAGGTCGTGGAGTCGCACGGACTGCAGCATCGGCTGGCCAGCATCCGCGCGCTGGACCGGCCGCTGGCGTCCATCGGCGATGTGCAGTCCCAGCATGGCGATGCGCTGATGGCACTGTGCGAGAAGGTGGTGAAGGAGGACGGCGCCGAGGTGATCATCCTGGCCGGTGCGCCCCTGGCGGGGCTGGCGCGGAGCCTGAAGGGGCAGTTGCCGGTGCCCGTGGTCGAAGGGGTTTCCAGTGCTGTCCGGCATGCGGCTTCGATGATCGCATTGCAGCCCGGGAAGGCCCGGATCGGGAGTTTTTCGCCGCCGCCCTCTAAGGACCACCGGGGGTTGCCGGAGGGCATTGCACGCCTGCTGGCGGGGGCCGGCGGCTAGCGCAGAAGGTTCTCCAAGGCTTTAGCGCCGCTCATCCCGCCCCACCGCGCCCAGCCGCGCAAGCGCCGCATCCGGCTGCGCCAGCGTGGCCTCGGCGACATCCACCATCCGCCGGTTGTGGTCCATCGAGGTCTTCTGCAAAGCCCGGAAGGCAGCCTCTTCGCTCATGCCCAGCCGCGCCATCAGCACGCCCTTGGCGCGTTCGACCAGCTTGCGTTCGTTGAGCGTGGACCGGGCGGTGGCCAGCTCGGTTTCCATCGACGCCAGGCGCTCGGACTGCATCTGCAGCAAGGCGTGCAAGGACGCTGCCTCACCCGCAGCAGGCAGAGCGGGCGCCTGCCCCGGAGCCAGCGCGTTGTCGAAGAACCGGTCGACCGCCTGGCTGCGTGATGGCGGGTTGTCGCGCAGGCTGCGCAGCAATCCGCGCAGGTCCAGCAGTTCCTGCTGCGCGTCGCGAACCCTTTTGGCACACACCTCGCGCAGCCGTTCGACCAGCCGGGTCTGCAATAGCCACAGGCCGTCGATACGTTCGGTGCAGACGTCGAACCAGGCGTGGCTCAGGTTGCTGTCCAGCACCGCGCCGTCCCTCGCCGTACACAGCGTGCGGCGCAGGCGTTCGAGCCGCGCCACGGCTGGCAGATGCTGTTGCCGTTCGAGCGCCTGCACCAGCGGCGGCTCGGCGAATTCGGCGAACACCACCAGGCTGCGTTCCTGCGCTTCGATAAGGCTCAGCACCCGCTGCTGCTGGGTTTCATCGCCCAGGCCGGAGGCGTAGAGCAAAGCGCCCACCGCACGTTCCTGGCCGGCTTCTTCCTGTGCCTGAACCAGATGCAGCAAGGCCACCAGCAGCCGGGACACGCTGGGCACACCAGCCGCATCGGCCACCAGGAACACCAGTTCGATCAGCCCTGCGATGAGGTGGCTGAAAGCGGCCACCAGGTCGTGCGCGCTCATGGCCTGGCGTTCGATCTGGCCGCGCAGACCGTCCATCGCGTCCAGACCCAGCAGTGCCCAGGCCATCAGCGAAAGCGACTTGGCGGTCGCGCCCTGCTGCGGCTCGACGTGCTGGGCGAACACCGCACGCAGGCGGGCCTGCGCCACCACGCTTTCGGCGATGAGGGCACGGCGTTCATCGCCGAAGCGCTCGCCGTTCGACGCCAGGTAGATGCTGGAAGCACCGCGTTCGCGCTGCAGACGCTGGATCAGCTGGCCCAGCGCATCGACCAGGTCGGTGCGGCTTGCCAGCTGGCGCGCGGCGTCGATTTCAAGCTGCTTGGCGGCCAGCACCAACGCGGACGCGGACGCGGAAAAAGGCTCGGCCGCTTCGGGCATGGGGAACTCCTGGGTCGTGGCAGCCGGTGCGGCGCTCAACCGCCGAGCGCCACCAGCACCCGCTGTCCGTCGATTCTCACGCCATGCGCGGCCACCGAATATTCGGCCGCATCCAGGCATTCGCCGGTGCGCAGGTCGAAGCGGTTCTTATAGAGCGGCGACGCCACCACCAGCCGCTCGCCGACGCTGGCAAGCAGGCCGCGCGACAGCACGCTGGCACCCGATTTGGGGTCGATGTTGTCGATGGCGAAGAAACTGTCCCGGCCGATGCGGAACACCGCCACATGACGGCCTTCGACCAGCGCGCAGACACCGGTGCCGGGCAGGATGTCGTCGACATCGCACACGGCGGTGAAGTTCAGGCTCGGGGTTTCCATCTCAGGCTCCTTCCAGCGCGGGCGCACGTTGCGGGTCGCGCTCGTCGGCACGGGCCGGCCGGATCTGGCCGCGCTCCTCGACGAACACCACGTGTTCGTCGGCCTTGTCGCTGTTGACGAAGGAACGGAAACGCTTGCGGGTCTCGGGGTCGGTGATGGCGGCCTTCCATTCGCACTGGTAGGTGTCGGCCACGTGCTGCATTTGCGCTTCGAGTTCCGGGCAGATGCCCAGCGTGTCCTCGATCAGCACACCCTTGAGGTAAGCCAGGCCACCTTCGATGTTCTCGCGCCAGGTGCTGGTGCGTTGCAGCCGGTCGGCGGTGCGCACGTAGAACATCAGCACCCGGTCGATCATGCGCACCAGGGTTTCCTTGTCGAGATCTGAGGCGAACAGTTCGGCATGGCGCGGTTTCATGCCGCCGTTGCCGCAGATGTAGAGGTTCCATCCCTTTTCGGTTGCGATGATGCCGATGTCCTTGCCCTGCGCCTCGGCGCATTCGCGGGTGCAGCCGGACACACCGAACTTGATCTTGTGCGGCGAACGCAGGCCCTTGTAGCGATGCTCCAGCGCTACTGCCAGGCCCACGCTGTCGCCCACTCCGTAGCGGCACCAGGTCGAGCCGACACAGCTCTTCACCGTGCGCAGCGACTTGCCGTAGGCGTGGCCGGATTCGAAGCCGGCTGCGATGAGTTCTTCCCAGATCAGCGGCAGTTGCTCGACCCGCGCACCGAACAGGTCGACCCGCTGGCCGCCGGTCACTTTGGTGTAGAGGCCATATTTCTTCGCCACCTGGCCGACCGCGATCAGCCCGTCGGGCGTGACTTCGCCGCCCGGCATGCGCGGCACCACCGAATAACTGCCGTCCTTCTGGATGTTGCCCAGGTAGTAGTCGTTGCTGTCCTGCAGTCCGGCCAGGTCTTTTTTCAGCACGAACTCGTTCCAGCACGACGCGAACACATTGGCCGCCACCGGCTTGCAGACCTCGCAGCCCAGGCCCCTGCCGTGGCGCGCCAGCAGTTCGTCGAACGTGCGGATGTTGGCGACGCGGACCAGGTGGTAGATCTCCTGGCGCGAGTAAGCGAAATGTTCGCAGACATGGTTGTCGACCGCCATGCCGCGCCTGGACATTTCAAGTTTCATCACCTGCGTGACCAGCGGCACACAACCGCCGCAGGTGGCGCCGGCTTTGGTGCAGGCCTTGACGGCCGCGATGTCGCATGCGCCTTCGCCCACGGCGGCGTTGATCCGGCCCTTGCTGACGTCGTTGCACGAGCAGATCTGCGCGGTGTCCGGCAAGGCGTCCACGCCCAGGCCTGGCCTGGCCTTGCCGTCGCCGGACGGCAGGATCAAAAATTCGGGATCGGCGGGCAGTGCGATGCCGTTCAGCGCCAGCTGCAGCAGCGTGCCGTATTCACCCGCATCACCCACCAGCACGGCACCCAGCAGCTGCTTGCCGTCTTCGCTGACGACGATCTTTTTGTAGACACCCTTGCGTTCGTCCACGTACTGGCAGGTGCGGCTTTTCGGGGTGCGGCCGTGGGCGTCGCCGATGCTGGCCACGTCCACGCCCATCAGCTTCAGTTTGGTGCTCAGGTCGGCACCGGCAAAGCTGGCGTCGGCGTCGCCGGCGATGTGGCGGGCGGCGACGCGCGCCATGTCGTAGCCCGGCGCCACCAGGCCGAAGGTCTGTTCGTTCCACGATGCGCATTCGCCGATGGCATACACATCGTGGTCGCCGGTTCGGCAGGCGCTGTCGATGGCGACACCACCGCGCGGTGCGACCGCCAGCAGGCATTGGCGGGCCAGTTCGTCACGCGGGCGGATGCCTGCGGAGAAAACGATCATGTCGGTTTCCAGATGGCTGCCGTCGGCGAACACCATGCGGTGGCGGCAGCGTGCGCCATCGACGATTTCCAGCGTATTGCGGCCGGTGTGCACCGTCAGGCCCAGCGCCTCGATCTTGGCGCGCAGCAACTGGCCCCCGCCCTCGTCGACCTGCACCGCCATCAGGCGCGGCGCGAATTCGACGACATGGGTTTCCATGCCCAGATCGCGCAATGCCTTGGCGCATTCCAGGCCCAGCAGGCCGCCGCCGACCACCACGGCGGTCTTCGACTTCGCGCCGGATGCCTGCATGGCTTCCAGGTCCTCGATGGTGCGGTACACATGGCAGTGTTCGCGGTCGCGGCCGGGCACCTGCGGCACGAACGGGCTGGAGCCGGTGGCCAGCACCAGCTTGTCGTAGGGCAGCACTTCGCCGTCGAGGGTGGTCACCGTTCTGGCGCGGCGGTCGATGCTGGTGGCGCGGGCGGCCAGGCGCAGGCTGAAACCGGTGCGTTCGAAGAAACCGGCTTCGACCAGCGACAGGTCGTCCGCCGTCTTGCCGGCAAAGAATTCAGACAGGTGCACCCGGTCGTAGGCGGCGCGCGGTTCTTCGCACAACACGGTGACCTGGGCATCGGCGATGCCGGTTTCCGCCAGGCTTTCCAGGAACTTGTGGCCCACCATGCCGTGGCCGATAACGATGATTTTCATGGGATCCTTCGTGGGGACCCGGGGCGCCGAGGGCTTGGTGACGAGGCCGGCGCACCTCCGCTGGCGGGCCGGCACAACGCACCCTCGTGGAACCACGGGTGTGGGTTGGCGCCGTCATTAGCGGAAGAACTGATTTTTGCGGGCTGCATCACCCGCCACAGGCCGGAAAGCATGCAGAAACCGTGCCTGCGAACAGCAGCGAAAAACCCACCGAGATGCACCACAGTGCACCGCCTGAAGTGCAGCCGACTTGAAACGGTGCGTCGGCGTTGGCGAGACCGCCGATCAGCTTTCGAAAAACGCCGCCACGGCTTCCCAGCCCCGAGCGAAACCTTCACGCTCGGCGTCCACATGGTTGTCGACCATCGGCAACTTGTGTCGCACGCCGTCTGCCGCAGTGATGTAGGCGTGGATGGCATAACGGTCTTCGCCTGCGTCGTAACCGGTCACGACCTCGATCCGGTTGCCGTTGAAGCTGCCGGTCTGCACGCTGCGAATGGTGGCGGCCACACCTTGAGCCTGCTGGATAGAGAACTTGGCGGCGAGGGAAAGTTTGGACACGAAAAAGCTCCTGGATGAATTGCCGGAGTCTGGCCGATCCCTGGCGCAAAGGCGTTTCAAGACCGTACTTGGCATGGAAGCTGCGTTGATGAAGATTGTGCACAATGCCAGATGGCAAGTGCACAATTCGGGTGCGCGGCCAGATCGTTGCACCTCTCCTTCGTGTATTCAGGAGTCCTGCGATGTCTTGGCCCAAGCTGTTCACCCCATCCGTTTCCATCCAATCCGCCCTTGCGCTGGCGGTCGCGCTAGCCGCCGTGTTCGGCGCGCCGGCAGCCGTCGCGCAAGACGTTTCGAGCTACCCCGACAAACCCGTGAAGATCGTCGTCCCCTTCCCGCCCGGCGGCGCCGCGGACATGTTCGCCCGCATGGTCGGCCAGAAGCTCTCCGAGGCCTGGGGTAACAAGCCGGTGCTGATCGACAACCGCGCCGGCGCGGGCGGCGTGATCGGCACCGACGTGGTGGCCAAGGCTCCGGCCGACGGCAGCACCTTCCTGATGGTGACCATCGGCCATGCGGTGAACCCCTTCATGTACGCCAGACTGCCCTACGACACCAAGGCCGACCTGGTGCCGGTCGGTGTTGTGGCCCAGGTGCCCAGCGTGGTGGTCACCGGGCCGGCGCTGAAGGGCAAGTCGCTGAAGGACCTGATCGCCATGGCACGCGCCCGACCGGACGAGCTGCAATACGCGTCGTCCGGCGTGGGCAGCACCAGCCATGTCGGCGCCGCGCTGATGGAGTCGATGGCGGGCATCCACATGACCCACGTACCCTACAAGGGCGCAGCGCCTGCGCTGCAGGATGTGATGGGCGACCGGGTGGCGATGTCGGTGGACATCATCACGTCGTCGATGCCGCAGATCAAGGCCGGAACACTCAACGGCGTGGCCATCACCAGCGCCAGGCGCTCGCCCCGCCTGCCGGACGTGCCGACGGTGGCCGAGGCCGGTATTCCGGGTTATGAATTCACCTCCTGGTACATGCTGCTGGCGCCTGCCAGGACGCCGGTCGCGGTGCTGGAGAAGGTCAATGCCGAACTGCGCCGCATGGCTGCGTCGCCGGACTTCAGGGGCCGCGTGGAAGAGACCGGCGGCGACGTCGCCAGCATGACGCTCAAACAATCGTCCGACTACCTCGACGCCGAGTTCGTGCGCTGGGCCAAGGTGGTGAAGGACCGCAACATCAAAGCCGAATGAACCCCATCGACACACCGACGCACCCGCGCGATTTCCAAGGCTACGCCAACCGGCCGCCCGCCGTGACCTGGCCGGGCGGCGCGCGGGTGGCGGTTTCTTTCGTGCTCAATTTCGAGGAAGGCGCCGAGTTCTCGGTGGCCGACGGCGACGCCCGCAACGAAGGTGTGTACGAGGTCATCGACCCGCGCTCCGGCTGGGATCCGTGCATCGACAGTCACTTCGAATACGGCACCCGCGCGGCCTGGTGGCGCATCGCCGACACCTTCGACCGCTTCGATGTCCCGATGACGGTCAGCGCCTGTGGCCGCGCAGTCGAACGCAGCCCATGGCTGGCGCAGGACGCGGTGAGCCGCGGCCACGAGGTTTCGGCGCACGGCTGGCGCTGGGAAAGCCACGCCGGAATGACACCCGAACGCGAAGCCGCAGACATGGACGCCTCCATCCGCGCCATCGAGGCGGCGTGCGGCAAGCGCCCGCTGGGCTGGCATACCCGTTCGGCCTGCACACCGGCCACCCGCGGGCTGTTGGCCGAGCGTGGTTTCCTGTACGACAGCGACGCCTATAACGACGACCTGCCCTACTTCGTGCCGCTGGCCAGCGGGCCGCACCTGGTGCTGCCCTATGCCTTCGACACCAACGACATGCAGTTCCAGCACACCCAGCGTTTCGCCACCGCCGGGCAGTTCGCCGAATACGTCGTCGACGCCTACGACTGGCTGCTACAGGAAGGCGGCCATGCGCCGCGCATGATGTCCGTCGGCCTGCATCTCCGCATGATCGGCAGGCCGGCGCGGATGAAGGCGCTGGAGCTGATCCTGCGCCACATGCGAGCCCGGCCGGGTGCCTGGATCGCCACACGCGAACAGATCGCGCGCCACTGGATCGCCCATGCGGGGCCGCGCTAGAGTCGCCGGATGCATCCGCAGGAAAACACCATCTACCAGTGCCTCGCCCAGACACTGCTCACCGGAAGGCTGGCACCGGGTTCCCAACTGGTGGAGACCCGGCTGGCGCAGGTCTTCGGTGTATCGCGAGAACGGGTGCGCAAGGTGCTGCACCGGCTGGGCCATGAACGGCTGCTGGATGTGATAGCCAACCGCGGATGTTTCGTGCCCAACCCGACGCTGGCGCAGGCGCGCGAAATCTACGAGGCGCGGCGCATCGTCGAAGGCGGCATCGCCGGCCGGCTGGCGGGCCGGCTTGCCGAGCCGCAACTGGAAGCCCTGGCAGAACACGGCCGGCGTGAACACCAGGCGCTGCATGCAGGCGACCGGGCGCTGTCGATCCGTCTCTCTGGTGAATTCCACATGCTGCTGGCCGGTTTTGCCAACAGCCCTTTCGTGCTGCGTGAACTGCAGGAACTGGTCAGCCGGACCTCGATGCTGGTGGCTTTCTTCGAGCCTGCGGCATCGTCATCCTGCGCCTGCGAAGAGCACGAGGAAATCCTCGACGCCCTGCGGCGCGGCGACGGCGCACGTGCCATGAAGTCGATGCATGTGCACCTTTCGCTGATCGAGACACGGCTGATCCCGCGGGTTTCGCAACCGGACGAGGCGGACGACACCGACGCGGTGATCGCACGCGCCTGGGCATTGGCTAACACCCTGCCCGACGCGGCCGCGCCTGCCGCCTCGGCATGAAACTGGCCGTACTCAACCCCAACAACACCGCAGGCATGACCGACAGCGTGGTGGCCGAGGTGCGGCGCCTGCTGGACCTGGGCAGCCGCCAGGATGTGACGGTGCACGGCGCGACCTGCGCCAGCGGACCGGCGGTGATCTCCAGCCCCGCGAGTTTTGCGGCGGGTGCCCGCGCCATCGCCGCGGACTGGCCGGCGATGGACCGCGCCTGGCGCTCCGACGCGGTGCTGCTGGCCTGTTTCGGCGACCCGGGCCTGGCCGCGCTGCGAGCCGTCGCCGGACGCCCCGTCGCGGGCATGGCGACCGCGTCGCTGGATGCCGCGCTGGTTGCCGGTGAGCGTTTCCATATCGTCACCGCCGGAGCCGCCTGGGACGGAATGTTGCGGGCGTTGATCGCCACCCACCCGGCTGCGCCGCTGCTGCACGGCATCACCATCCTGCCCGCCGACGGCCTGGCCGCATCGCGCGACGCCGCAGGCACCGTGCGCCGGCTGCAGCAGGCCCTGCACGCACTCGCGCAGGACGGTGCGCCCCGCTGCATCCTCGGCGGCGCGGGTTTTGCCGGGCTGCGCCCGCAGCTGGCCTATCCGACGGTGCTGACCGACGGCATCGAGGCGGCCACCGCACAACTGCTGGCGGGCGAACGCGCGGCGCCGCACCCGGCCTGATCCACACGACGTCGGCTACCGGCCTTGTGGCCGGCAGCGCCACTGGTTAAGATTACGAAAATATCGAACTTTAGTTCCGTTTTTTCGAACCGATGAGTATTCTCGACAACGTCCAGCGGGTGCTGCAGCTTTTTGCGGACGGTACCGAAGAACTCAGCTTCACCGAGGCAGCCGCCCGCCTCGACCTGGCCAAGAGTTCCGCGTCCCACCTGCTCAACCAGATGGCCCGCTACGGCCTGCTGGACCAGCACGCCGAAACCCGCCGCTACCGTGCCGGATCGCTACTGGCCCGCGCAGCGCGCGGCGCCTATGCGGCGACCCCGCTGGACGACGCCTGCCGGGAAACCCTGCAGCAGATCTCCGCCGAGAGCGGCGTCACCGCCTATCTGTCGGCGCTCAACGGCGCCGAGACGGTGGTGCTGCAACGCCTTAACGGCGACACGCCGGTGCAGGTGCTGTCGTCGCCCGGATCCCGACGCGCTGCGCCGGGCACCGCCATGGGCCGCGCCTTGCTGGCCCGGCTGGATGCCAACGAAATCGGCGCGCTTTATGGCACCGACCCGGCGCTCGCACTGCCGCCCACCGGCCAGTCCGGCCTGGCGGATGTCGGCGCGTTGATGGCGTGCCTGGACCAGGTCCGTGCCGCCGGCCATGCGATGGTGGTCGATGGCGCCATGCCGGGCATCGGCGCCATCGCCGCCGCGGTGCGTGACCCGCGCGACGGCGAACTGCGCGGTCTCTGTATTTCCTTCGCCGCCGCCCGCCATGCCGACAACCGCCAGACCGAGGCATGGCAGCGGCTGATGGTCGATGCGGTCGGTACGTTGGGACGGCGCATCGGCGACCCTTTCTGGCGTTCCGCCGCCCTCTGATTTCTTCCTTTTGCGTCTGGCACCCATGAACCTCCTGCTGCTCAGCAATTCCTCCAGCGACGCCGGTTACCTGACACACGCGCTGCCGTGGATCCAGGACTGGGCCGCCGCCCGGGCCCACGACGGGGAGGCGCTGCTGGTGCCCTTCGCGGGGGTGACCCGCGGCTGGGACGATTACGAAACACTGGTCGCCGACGCACTCGCGCCGGTCGGCCTGAAGGTGCGCTCGGTGCACCGCGAAGCCGACCCGGCGGCGGCCGTGAACGCGGTCAAGGCCGCGCGCCTGATCCTGGTCGGCGGCGGCAACACCTTCGCGCTGCTGGGCCACATGCGGTCGCGCGGACTGCTCGGCGCCATCGCCGAACGGGTGCGCAGCGGCGGTGCGTCCTACCTGGGCTGGAGCGCAGGTTCGAACGTCGCCTGTCCGACCATCCACACCACCAACGACATGCCGGTGGCCGACCCCGGCGGCCTGGACGCGATGGGCCTTGTTCCCTTGCAGATCAACGCGCATTACACCGACATGCATCCGCCGGGGCACCGCGGCGAGACACGCCGGCAGCGACTGCGCGAATTCACCGTGCTGCACCCTCGCACCGCCGTGCTGGGCCTGCCCGAAGGCTGCGGCCTGTGGGTGAACGGCCACGACGCCCACTTGCTGGGCGATACGCAAAGCCGCCTTTTCCTGGGCGACCAGGATCCCGCCCTGCTGGACGCCGGCCCCTTCCTTCTGCCCGAGAGCCCATGAAACACGTCAGCGAAACCATCGAACTGCTGTCCTCTGCCCATGTCACCGGCGAGGAAGTGGCGGAACACCTGCGCGCCATCGGCAACTGCGAAGTGAAGGTCACCCGGCTGGAGCGCGGCGAGGCGTCGACCGACTTCCTGTCCATCGAGATTCCCGGCGCCGACCTGACGGCTCCGCGCCTGGGCCTGGTCGGCCGGCTGGGCGGCATCGGTGCACGGCCCACGGTGTCCGGCCTGGTCTCGGACAGCGACGGCGCGGTGGTGGTGCTGGCCGCCGCCGCCAAGATCATGGACATGGCGAAACGCGGCGACACGCTGCCCGCCAGCGTGCATGTCCACACCCACATCTGCCCGCGCGCCGGTACCCGGCCGCACCATCCGGTGCCGATGATGCGGTCGCCGTTCCCCATGCGCGAAATGATGTCGCACGAGGTCAGCCCGCGGATGGACGCCATCCTGTCGGTCGACACCACGCGAGGCAACCGGCTGGTCAACCACCGCGGCGTGGCCCTGACGCCGGTCGCCAAGGAAGGTTATCTGCTGCCGATTCCCGACCTGATGCTGGACGTCATGGGCTGGGTCAGCGGGCAACTGCCGGTCACCCTGCCGCTGACCACGCAGGACATCACGCCTTATGAAAACGGCCTGCCGCATGTCAATTCGCTGATGCAGCCGACCATCGTCACCGCCGCACCGGTCGTCGGCGTGGCGCTGACCGCGCAGACCACCGTGCCCGGCTGCGCCACCGGCGTGACCAACGCCTGGGACGCCGACGTGGCGATGCGTTTCTGCATCGAGATCGCCAAGCTGTTCGGCCAGGGCGCACTGCCCTTCTTCAACCCCGAACACTGGGCGCAGCTGCAGTCGCGTTACGGCTCTCTGGCCCACCTGCAGACCGTGGGACAGGAAACCGGCGCCGCCGCATGAAAAACCGCCGGGTCGCCTTCTTCACCATCGGCGAATCGCCCAGGGTCGACATCGTGCCGGCCATGACCGCCTTGCTGGGCTCGCATGTGCAGGTGGATGAATTCGGCGCGCTCGACGCGCTGGACGACACCGCCCGGCGGGCGCTGGCACCGCGCGACGGCGGCGAACACCGTTTTGTCACCCGCCTGCGCGACGGCGGCTCCATCGAACTGGACAAACACGCCACCGAGGTCCGCCTGGCGGATGTCATGCGCCAGGCCGACGCCGCCGGCTACGACCTCCTGGTGCCGCTTTGCACCGGCACCGCACTGCCTCGCCTGCGCACGCTGGTGATCGAGCCGCAGCAACTGGTGGACCAGTTCACCGCCGCGCTGGCGCATCACGCAAGCCGCGTTGGTGTACTGGTTCCGCTGGCAGCCCAGACCACCACCCTGCACCTGGCGCAACCGCTGCCCTGCGCGGCCGAAATCGACCACGCATCGCCCTACGAACGAGATGCCGCGCTGGCCACCGCCGCCTTCGAACGGGCCGGCAGGTCGCTGGCGGGCTGCGACTTCATCGTCATGCATTGCATGGGCTACACGGAGCCGATGCGCGCCGCCGTGGCACGGGCCTCCGGCCGGCCGACGCTGCTGTCGAACGGCATCGTCGCCCAGGCCCTGGCGCAACTGCTCGCCTGACCGGCAAACCGAGTTTCCGCATTCAAAACAAGAGACAGCTCCCAGCGTTTTCCGACCTTCACCCTCTTCCCTCAGGAATCGAATCATGTTGTCTCGCCGTCTCATCGTCGCCAGCGCAGCGCTGCTGGCCTGTGCCGCCCCTTTCAGTGCCGCCAACGCACAGGGCGGCTGGAAACCCGACCGCCCGGTCAAGCTGCTGGTCGGCTTCGCGCCGGGCGGCTCGGCCGATGTGCTGGCTCGGCTCATCGCGGAGCCCCTGGGCCAGAAACTGGGCCAGCCGGTCATCGTCGAGAACGTCGCCGGTGCCGGCGGCAACATCGCCACCGGCCGCCTGGCCACTTCGCCGGCCGACGGCTACACCATCGGCATCGCGGCAGCCGGCTCGATGGCCATCACCTTCGAGCTGAACCCCAAGGGCACGCCCTACAAGCCGACCAGTTTCACGCCCATCACCATGGTGGCTTCGCAGCCCAACGTGCTGATCGTCAACAGGGACGTGCCGGCCAACAACCTGCAGGAGTTCAAGGCCTACGTGGCCCGCACGCCGTCGGCCAGCTACGGCATCGCCGGCATCGGCATTTCGAACCACCTGATCGCCGAAGCCATGCTGCACCGCCTGGGCGTGAAGATGGAAGCCATTCCGTACAAGGGCGCGGCGCCGGTCATATCGGACCTGCTGGGCGGCCACATCGCCATGACGATGGACAACATCACCACTGCCGCCGCACTCGCCAACGAAGGCAAGGTGAAGGCCCTGGGCGTGACCAGCGCGCAGCGCGCGCCGCAACTGCCCAACGTGCCGACGCTGCAGGAACAGGGCCTGGCCAACTTCGACATGCCGACCTGGCAAGGCGTGTTCGCGCCGGCCGGCCTGCCGGCGCCCATCCTGCTGGCCTATTACGAAGCGCTGCAGGAAATCGTCAGGCAGCCCGGCACCATCGAAAAGATGGCGCGCCTGGGTTCGCAGCCGGTGGCCGGCATGGAGCCAGCGAAGTTCGGCAACTTCCTGGACAACGACCGCCGCCAGTGGGCCGCCACCATCAAGTCGGCCAACATCAAGCCGGAATGAGCGGCGCTGCCCGACCGGGGGGCGTCACGCCACCAGGCATGCCGCGAATTGCCTGACGCTGCGAGGGCCCACGCCCTTGCCCGTCATGGCCAGCGCGGGCGCGTGGGTCAGCATGCGTTCGAACACCGCGCGCACTTCGTCCGTCGTGATGCCGTCGATCAGCTCGATCGTCTCTGCCATCGATGTCACGGTGCCGGTGGCGAACAGCTCTTCGAGCGCCTGCTCCATCGACGCATAAGGTCGTTCGGCGGTGCGCACCCTGGCGACGGTCAGCTGGTTGCGGGCACGCTCCAGATGCACCGGATCGATGCCCGCCGCCTGCACCCGCAGCAGGCGTCCGGTCTCCGTCAGCAGGGGCGTGAGTTTTTCAGGCGTGGTGACTGCGTGGACGACGAAGTTGGCCCAGGCATCGCCCATGTCGATCGACGAATAGGCGGTGTACGCCAGGCCCAGCCGCTCGCGCACCGTGTCCACCAGCGGCGACGACATGCCGTCGCCGAACAGGTTGGATGCCAGCGACACCGCCAGGCGCCAGCGCTTCTGGGACTCCGGCGCCAGCCCCGGTGGCGGCACCAGCGGGTAGCCGATGTTCACGAAAACCTGCGACACCTGGGTAAACCGGCGCGCCAGCGAATGGCCGACATAGGCAGCCGGTGCCGGCGGCAGGCAGACCGGGGCTCCGGTCGACCGAGGCATTGCGCCGAACAGCTCTTCGGCGACCGCCATCCAGGCCTCGACATCGAAGTTTCCCGCAGCCGCCACCACCGTCTTTTCGGCCACGTAATGGCGCTCGACATGGCGCACCAGGTCTTCGCGGACGAAACCCTGGATGTTGCCCACCGTGCCGATGACCGGCATGCCCATCGGGTCGTCGCCCCAGATGGCGCGGTCCAGGAGGTCGCTGGAAGCGTCTTCCGGGTCCTCTTCGTACTCGATCGCCTCCTGGTGGATGACGTCGAGTTCGCGCTGCAACTCGTGTTGCGGGAAGGTACTGTTCAGCACGATGTCGGCCGTCATGCGCAGCAGCGGTTCGACATGTTTGCCGAGACCCGTCATGAAGTAGCCTGTGGTGTCCTTGCCGGTGAAGGCGTTGACGTCCGCGCCGAGGCGTTCCGCATCGAGGTTGATGGCCTGCACCGAGCGGGTGTCGGTGCCCTTGAAGGCCATGTGTTCGAGCACGTGGCTGATGCCGTTGGTCCGGGCCGTCTCGTCGCGTGAACCCACCCGCAAAAAAACCCCGACGCTGGCGCTTTGCACATGGGGCATGGGCAAGGCCAGGAGGCGCACGCCATTGCGGAGGGTGCGGACGACGACCCCCGACTGCTTCTCTTTGATCATCTCGTATTGTCGCCCGACACCTCGCAACCGACTGAGGGAATGCACTGCCCCAGGTACATCTGCTTGCGCTCCATGATCAGACTGCATCGAAGGTAGGCGACGGGTCATTGCCAAACACGAAATGCAATAAAACCGGATGAGACAGGGACGCAGATGAACACACCCCAGACACAACAAACCCTTCAGGCGCACCAGCTGGTGCGCCGCACCATCGCCGTGGTCCTGGCCGGCGGCCGCGGGTCACGGCTCAAGCAACTCACCGACCGGCGCGCCAAGCCGGCCGTGTATTTCGGCGGCAAGTTCAGGATCATCGATTTCGCGCTGTCGAACTGCCTGAACTCCGGCATCCGCCGCATGGCGGTGGTGACGCAATACAAATCGCATTCCCTGATGCGCCACCTGCAGCGCGGCTGGAGTTTTCTCCGCGCCGAACTCAACGAGATGGTCGACGTGTTGCCGGCCCAGCAGCGGGTGGGAGAACAGCACTGGTACCGCGGCACGGCAGACGCGGTGTTCCAGAACCTGGACATCATCCAGACACGCTCGACCAAACACGATTACGTGGTGGTCCTCGCAGGCGACCACATCTACAAGATGGACTACTCGATCATGGTCAAGGACCATGCCGAACGCGGCATGGGCTGCACCGTGGGATGCATCGAGGTTCCGCGCATGGAGGCAACCGCATTCGGCGTGATGGCGATCGACGACGAGCGCCGCATCACCGCCTTCCTGGAAAAACCCGCCGATCCGCCCGCGATGCCCGGCCACCCGGACACTGCCCTGGCCAGCATGGGCATCTATGTGTTCGATTCGCAGTACCTTTACAAGCTGCTCGAAGACGATGCGCTGGACCCCGGATCGGATCACGACTTCGGCAAGGACATCATCCCGCGCGCCGTCGCCGAGGGACGCGCGCTGGCGCATCCGTTCAGCATGTCGTGCGTGACCAGCGGCGCCCGCCGGCCCGACATGCCGGCCTATTGGCGCGACGTCGGCACCATCGACGCTTTCTGGGGTGCCAATCTCGACCTGGCCTCCATCACGCCCGAACTGGACATCTACGACACCGACTGGCCGATCTGGACTTACCAGCGCCAGTTGCCGCCGGCCAAATTCGTGGTCGACAGCGACGGCAACAGCGGCATGACGGTCAACACCATCGTGTCGGGAGGCTGCATCGTGTCGGGCTCGAAGGTGGTCGAGTCGGTGCTGTTTTCCAGCGTGCGCATCCATTCGTTCTGCGAGGTGCGGCAGGCCGTGCTGCTGCCGGACGTGGAGGTCGGCCGGGGCGCGCGGCTGTCGAAGGTGGTGGTCGATCGCGGTTGTGTCATCCCCGACGGCATGGTGGTCGGCGAAGACGCCGCTGCCGACGCCGCACGGTTCGAGCGGACCGACAGCGGCGTGGTGCTGATCACCCGCGAAATGCTGCAGCGGCTGGAAGGCGGACCCCGCTGACCGGCGGCATGCGGATCAGCAGCGGTAGTCGCCGCCCTCGCGGTCGACCAGCCGCAGCAGCGCGGTCCATTCGCGGTCTAGATGAACCGTGTCGAGGTACGCGTAATCGTCATGCTGTTTGGCAGCGTGTTCGCAAACCGCCGGCGACGGCAGCGTGTACGGCTGGCCCATCGAAAGCGTCTGCACCTGGATCTCGCAGGCACGGTTCAGGTAGAACATGCGGGTGAAGGCTTCGGCTACCGAACGGCCGGTGGTCAGCAGGCCGTGGTTGCGCAGGATCAGGTAATGCGCCTCGCCCATCGAGGCGACGATGCGCGAACGCTCGTCCAGGTCCAGCGAAATGCCTTCGTAGTCGTGATAGTTCACCCGGTTGTAGAACTGCATGCTGATCTGGTTGAGCGGCAGCAAACCGCATTGCAGCGCCGCCACCGCCATGCCGGCATTGGTATGCAGGTGGGCCACGCATTCCACGTCGGGCCGGCTCTGGTGCAGCGCGCTGTGGATGGTGAAACCGGCGGCGTTGACTTCGAATCGGTCGTCGTCTACCGGCCTGCCGTCGACGTCGATCTTGACCAGGCTCGAGGCGGTGATCTCGTCGAAGAACCAGCCGTGCGGGTTGATCAGGAACTGGTCGTGCCGGCCCGGCACCCGCACCGAGATGTGGGTGTAGATGAGGTCGGTCAGCTGGAACTTCGCCGCCAGCCGGTAGGCGGCGGCCAGTTGGCAGCGCACTTCCCATTCGGCATCGGAAACGTTGCGCGGCTTGCGGTTGCGATGGGGATCGGTGGTGGAGATCATGGTGGCCTTCAACCCTTCAGCGCGGTGACGACGACCTCGACCCGGTAGCCGGGGTCGGCCAGCTCGACCTTGCCGCAGCAGCGGGTCGGCGTCTGGCCGGGCACGACCCAGGCGTCCCACACGGCGTTGAAACCGGCGAAGTCGTCCATCGTCGAAAGCCAGATCTGCGCGGTCAGGAGCCTGGAACGTTCGCTGCCGGCCTGGGCCAGCAGGTCGTCCACCTTGGCCAGCACCTGGGCGGCCTGGCCGGCGATGTCCAGCGACTTGTCGTCGGCCACCTGGCCGGCGAGGAAAACAAGGTTGCCGGCGACGACGGCGCGGCTGCGGCGGGCGTTCTGGTCGATGCGGATGATGTCGGTCATGTCGGTTTTCTCCTCAAGCCGGGGCGACGATGCGGCGGCAGTGGTCGAGCGCGGCGCCGACCAGGTTGGCGGTGGCTTCCGGTGTGCGGAAAGCCGAATGCGCCGAGAGGGTCACATTGGGCAAAGTGGTCAGCACATGGCCGGCGGGCAGCGGCTCGACGGTGAACACGTCCAGACCGGCGTGGCGCAGCTTGCCGGATTCGAGTGCTTCGACCATGGCGTCTTCATCGACCAGCGCTCCCCGGGCGGTGTTGATGAGGATGGCGCCGTCGCGCATGCCTGCGATCTTCTCGCGTGACAGCAGTCCCTTGGTTTCGTCGTTGAGCAGCAGGTGCAGCGATACCACGTCGCTCTGCGCCAGCAAGGTGTCCAGGTCGACGAATTCGACGCCTTCGCGCGCCTTGGGTGAGCGGTTCCAGGCGATCACCTTCATGCCGACGCCCAGCGCCAGGCGGGCGAGCTCATCGGCGATGCCGCCGAAACCGACCAGGCCGAGCGTCTTGCCGGTCAGCTGGACCGCTTCGGTCCGCAGCCAGTTGCCAACGCGCATTTCGCGGTCCATGCGGGCAAAACCCTTGGCGGCCGACCACATCAGCGAGAACGCGCATTCGGCGACCGCTGTGTCGCCGTAGCCCTTGATGGTATGGACCGTGATGCCGATCTCGGCCAGGGCTTCCGGGTTCATGTAGCTGCGGGCGCCGGTGCCCAGGAACACGATGTGCTTCAGTCCGTGGCAGGCCCGGGCGATGTCGGTCGGTACGGCGGTGTGATCGACGATGGCGATGGCCGAGCCGGACAGCACTCCGGGCAGGTCGGCCGGCTTGATTTCAGGCTGTGCATTGACGACCAGCGGAAATTCCGCCGGCCGGTGAAGCTGCGCAAAAACTGCCGCGAGACTCGGATTCGCATCGATGAAACAGGCTTGGCTGGTCGCTGGATTGTTCATGTGTTTGCTATTGGTTGAACCCGTCCGGAGGCCGCCCCAAACCGGGGCAGTCGCACCAAAATCGGTACACAGACTATAACTCTTGTCTGCGTACACATCAATAGTTATAGTCTGTATTCAGAACGGAACACGGACGCGGCGACAGTGCAGCGAACCGTCTCTTCTGCTTCGGAGCCTGGAAGAAACTTCATGAAATTGCGTCATGTCTGCGCGGCAGTCCTCTCGGTTTTCAGCTTCGGCAGCCTGGCCTTAGCGCAGGACGTCTGGCCGAGCCAGCCGATTACCATCATCGGAGGTTTTCCTGGTGGGGCCGCCACTGACCTCTACGCCCGCAAGCTGGGCATCGAACTGGGCACGGCACTCAAGACGCCGTTCATCGCCGACAGCAAGACCGGTGCCGGCGGCAACATCGCGTCGGCTTACGTCGCCCAGGCAAAACCCGACGGCTACACCCTGCTGCTGGGCACCGCGGGCACACACGCCATCAACCCGGCGCTTTACCGAAAGCTGGGTTTCGACCCGGTCAAGGATTTCACCCGCATCGCATTGCTGGGCGACCTGCCGAACGTGCTGCTGGTCAACCCGGAAAAACATCCGGACATCAAGACCTGCAAGGACCTGCTGGCTGCCGAGCGCAAGCAACCGGGCGCGCTGAACTACGCCTCCACCGGCAACGGCGCGTCTGGCCACCTGGCCGCGGTTCAGTTCAGCGGCGCCAGCCAGACCAGCGCAACCCATGTGCCCTACCGCGGCCAGGGCCCGGCGATGACGGCGCTGATGGCGGGCGATGTCGATTTCTTCTTCAACCAGAGTTCGCCGAGCATCCCGGTGATCCAGTCCGGAAAGGTGCGGGCGCTGGCCATCACCTCGTCGCAACGTATCGCCGCCCTGCCGGACGTGCCGACCGTGGCCGAGGCCTGCGGCCTGCCCGGCTTCGAAAGCACCACTTGGTATGGACTGTTCGGCCCCGCCGGCATGTCGCCCGCTGTGCAGGCGAAGCTGTCGAGCGCGGTGCTGACCGCCATCAACACCGACGACTTCAAGAAATGGCTGACCAGCCAGGGCATCGCGCCGATCCAGGACGGATCACCCGCCGCCTTCACCCGCGTGCAGCAGGCCGACATGGTGCGCTGGGCCAGGATCGTGAAGGAATCGGGCGCCCAGGTCGACTGACCGGAACCCCTGCCCGGCCCGCGTCGGGCCGACGCCGCAAATGCAGGCTCTCAGGCGGGCAAGGCGCTCATGTAGATCTGGGCATAGCCCTCTTTGAGGACCGATGAGATCTGGTCCAGGCGGCGGCTGATGTGCGCCGTCAGGACAGGGGCGCAGGTCTCGATGTTCCGCGCCTTCAGGCCCAGCAGGATTTCGCGGTGGTCGTTCTGGCTGACCCGCCGGTCGCAGCGGTCCATGTCGATCCAGCGGACAAAACGAATGCGCGCGTTGATGTTGTGCAGCACCCGCAGCATCTCGGCATTGCCGGACATGGCCATCAGCCTTTCGTGGAAGGTTTCGTCCAGATCCACCAGTTCGTCCACCGTTCGGTCGCCTGGCTCGGGACCTGTCTGGTCGAGGAAGGCCAACAGCGAGTCGATGTCAGCGTCCGTGGCGCGTTCGATGGAGATACGCAACGCCTCGACCTCGATGACACGGCGCATTTCGTACAGGGAAAAGACTTCGTTTACATCGAGCTTGCGGCAGAAGAAACCCTTGCCCGGCACGAAAAGCAGCAGCCCTTCGGCGAAAAGCCGGGTCAAAGCCTCGCGCAGCGGTGTGCGGCTGACGCCCAGCGCCTTGGCGAGCACACCCTCGTTCAGCCGCTCGCCGGGCTTGAACTGGTAGCGCACGCTCATCGTCTTCAGCTTTTCATACACCACTTCGACGATGCTGTCGGATGTCGTTTCGGCCATTTCCGTCTCCCTGCTTAGCTGATCCAGGCCAGTATACCAAGCGGAAGACAGAACTGTCTAAGGAGTGGAACGTGTGTGATGAACCATCGCGTGGATGCTGTACTTGAGGTTTTCGAGCGGCGCCAGCGGGTGTCCGTGCTGGAAGCCGAACCAGGCGGCCACTGCCATACCCGCAAACATCACCACACTGGCAGGCGGCGCCACGGCCGTCGAAACCCGGAGAACGAGCATCGAGGCGCATCCGCCGAGCAGCGTTCCGGCTACCGTTTCCGAAAGCGTGTGATATCCGTAGGCGACCAGGACATAGGCCACGCCCAAGGCAAACCCGAAACCAACCGCGATGGCCACGCCTCTGAAGGCGGCTCCGGCCCGGCTCGAGAGAAGCCATGCCACAACCGGCCAGACACATGCCGACAAGGTCGCATGGCCGCTCGGCCCTCGAAAGGAAAACGCATCGATTCCCTCGTCCCAGCCGAACAGGCCGAGCTTGGTTGCGAACACGATTCCGGCGACGCAAAGGAAGGCCAAGGTGAATACGCAGGCAAGCCGGCGGGTCGTGCTGCCGAAGGCAAGAAGCATCGCGACGGCGGCGGCAATAGGGGCGGCAAGACCGCTATCGCCCAATCCCAGAAGGAAGTGCGGAGCCGTATGGGGAGTCAGGGGAATGGGTGTCGGAATCACCGCCGCGAGCATATTGCATTGGGTTTCCCCTAATGTGCCTTTAGAACAAATCCTCTTGCAGATCAGCGCCGATGCGCCCAGTGTCAATGGCGTGACAGACAGGTGCGATTCAGCGGAATTTAAGCATGCTGCTTTTAACCTTGCAGCGACAAGAAGCCTTGACTACCAACGGACCGCCAGCATCTGTTTTCGTAGCAACTACAAAGAAAAGAGACCTCCATGATCTTCGCCCTTGCTTCCTTAATGATCGTGATGTGCAGCTTTTCCGGCCTCGTGGTCTGTGGACTCGCCAAGGCTGCGGGAAAGAAGACCACCGAGCCGCGCCGACCACCGGCAAACCAGGCCATTCGCCGCGTTACCACCGCCTGAGTTCTCCACTTCACCGGCAGGCGTTGGCTGAAGGTGCGTGGCCGTTTCAAGGCCGAACACGCCGAGCGCACCTGTTGCCTGATGGCGACGAAGCACCGCCTTGGATCCCACCGAATGACGGCATGCCATCCCACGTAGCCTAGGCCGGCCGGAATCAGAATGAATGCATGACTGATCCACGCAATGTCGCGCACGACAAAAAAGTGCAGCAAGAAAAGAAGAACCACGGCGAGGAAATCGCTCCTGGTTCGGTACATGTGCCTCAGCCTGGTCAAAAGCCAGCGATGAAACATGAGGACACAGGCGCTGAAAAAGACGCGGACCCTGGCTCCTGAGTTTCACCCCCACCGATGGGCCGCGCATGCGGCCTTTTTTTCGTTTGCGGTTTCGTGTGTCGAAGTGTCGCAGTACAGTCGAATCTCACGAGAGCCCGACATTGTCAAATCCCGAGATCGTTAATCCGACAGACCGGCCCGGAAGCTTTGGCTGGTACCGCCTTACGCTGCTGGCCACTAGCAGCGTTCTCGTCATCTTGTCCGGAACAAATTTCACCTTCGCTGTCAGCCCTTCGTTTGGCGAAATCGAGACCAATTGGGCGGCATACGCCTTTTGCTGGGTCGCATGCATATACAGTGCCTTGGGCTTTGCCATTCACTTCCGTTCCGAGAAATACGGAAGGATCCGAATAGAGCTGGACGCCGCAAACATAAAAGGGGTTCAAGGTTATCTGTTGCGAATCTCGAGCAGCCGGGGTTTACCTCCTGCTAGCGTGCTGCCCTGCCATCCACCCCGCTTTTCACCATAAGATGGGCAGGTGGACGTTTTTAGAAACTACATTCATCCGGCCGGCACTTTACGGATTGCCTCGGATTTGTTGGTTGAGCGGCAGGTCGTCACGGTGAAACTATCCACGTGGAATAAGTTGATCGCAAAGTCAACGGCAAGACGCTTGCTCCGCGGTCCGGCAATGTATTTGTACGCTCTGCCGATAATGTGGTTCATGTTTGCGCTGTGCTACGCCGCATACCAGCCCTGGCAGGGATCTCCACGAACGCTGTGGCGTCAGGCATTCGAGCAGCCAGACCAAGCGCATCGCGCCGTGTCGGTATTCCAACTGACATCTCGCCTCGGACAGATTCCCAACGAAAACAAAATCCCAGACACTACGCATGGCATGGATGAGCGCGCGCGCAGGTAAGAGTGATTTGAATTCTTCACCGACCCAGGAAGCGGTAAGGCGGAGATCCCTTCAAACCCAGAATCTGCCTCACAGGCAGAAACATCACAGCATTCCGGCTGAAAGCGTGATCGGGGCGCAAAAGGCATCGGTTGCGGGCGTCCCCAGGTTTCCTGGACACATCGAATCCATGTATTCAGGAGGCAGACATGTCAGATCGGGAAAAACTTTTACGGACGAGTTGCAGCGGAAAGTACAGAAGGCGCTTCGATGCCTATCGCTGAGCCGTCACTCCCCCTACGGCACCCGCACACGCCAGTGGATCCAAAAATAAAAACGGGCTACGTCTTGTGAACGTAACCCGTTGGATTTCCTTGCGGAATATATGGTCGGCGTGGTGGGATTCGAACTCACGACCCCTTGCACCCCATGAGGGTAGGCAAAACAACGTAACCCGTTGTTTTTACTAGCCATTCTGCAAAACAGTCTGACAAACCAACCTGCTTTTAGCAGCCACTTTGTGCATTCGCTTCATATAGGGCCCCGCCATGTTTGTCAGGAGATTTGAATACTTCGGCAACGCGTCGAGACAGCACGCTGCATCCCTCCCTGAATATGGGTTCCTGTGCCCTGCGGCCTATGCGGCAGGTGCCGACGGCGGCGCCTTTGGCCTGGGCTCGGCCGTGAGCCGATCCGCCGGAAACATCCGCATGAAATCCATGCTCTGCACGGCCGGCGCATCTAACCAGGCGTCGTACAACCCCCGGGGCAGAATGGCGACCATGCGTTTGTCCTGGAGTTCGACGGGCCGTTTTGGATCTGGCCGGTGCAACTGGTTGAACATCGGATGGTCGTCGGCGTTCAGCGTCAACATGGTGAAGCTGAAGGCATAGCTGCCGTCCGCACCCTTCCGTCGCTCGTACAGGCCGGCGATGCCCAGCAATTCGCCATCGGTGCGCGTTATCCGGGTCGGCACCGCCTTCCCGCTGCGCCAGTCCGGTTCGTAGATCGCCACCGCTGGAATGATGCAGTGCTGCCCCCTTTTCCAGGCATCGCGGAACGCCGGCTTTTCGGCGACGGTCTCTGACCTGGCGTTGTACGTCCGTTTCGCAATGGTGTCGTCCTTCGCCCAGAACGGAATCAGCCCGAAGCTGCCAACGTCGACCTGCAGCGCCGGCACCGCCTCATCACCGGCATCAATTTCGGGTGGCCTGCGAATGAAGGGCGCGGCGTAGCCTGGCCAGACTTCTGGTTTGTCCCACGGCTGCGGTGTGGCGGCGCCGGGGAAGCCAGCCTGCAGAAGCTGACGCAATGGAGCTTCGTAACGTGAACACATTTCAGCCGAGCCTCGCCGCTGCAACCGAGCCATTCGCAGTCCCAAGCTGGTAGCCCGCGTCGATTTCATCCGGCTGGCAATCCGCCGGCTGCGCCATAGCTGCCGCGTTGAGTGCGGCGGCGTATGTTGGAAAGTCGCAGCCTGATTCGTAGTGCGGCTCGCAGGCATAGCCGTCTGCCTCCAACAATGCCCAATAGAAAGCACCCGGCTCGCCTTCGGTCACGTATGCACGAAAAGTCATGAGAGTTCCAAGAGTTGGGCCAACTCTGAAGCCTGACGAGGCCTAGAACGTGACCAACCGCTACCGCATGGAAAGACTGTATATTTGAACAGTGCTTTGCCATGTCATTCAACTTCGCCGAGACGGATTGAGGCTACGCCCCGAGGCGTGGCCGGAGCCTGTGCATGGGCGCCTCGAAATCGAGTGCGTCAACGCTGCTGAGAACAACTTCCGCAGGACTATCCGCCAAGCAGTGGTGTCGACAAAGGTAGGCGTGGCTGAGCGCTGGGTGAAACAGATCTTCCTCTTCGAGCCGACCTTTCTTCACACAGTGGCCAACGGCTTCATCCTGCGCGGCATTGAACTGCGCAGCGTGGCCGAAGGCATCTACGAGCATGAACAGATGTGGCTTTGCCTAACCACCTGGACGGGTCGGCTGCCGGCAGGCATCTCCGTCCGCCTACCTGAAACCGGAGGACCCAAATGAAGCGCTTTATTCCCTACCCCACCCTGCTCCGCACGCCCGAACTGGGTGACACCGTCAACCCAGGAATCATGGCGACTTGGCCGGAGGCGAATCACTTGCCGCTGGAGCCCCATGCCTACCAGGTGGTGCGGGCACCAGAAGGCTGGTCGGTGCGCGTTGCGGCCACCGGTGAGGTGATTTACCAGGGCGCCGGCCCCGTGGAGTTGGTGGAATGTCCGGTCCCGTTCTGATCAAACGCAACATCGATGACGTGCTGGATGCCATCGCCATGGCTGCAGCGGAGACGCGCGGCCGGACGGTGGACAAGATCGACCACCGCGGTGACGCTCAAACCGCCTGGGCACGCAAGCTGATCAGCATCACCTTGGAAGACTACTGGGGCGACATGACACACGAGGTGCCGGCGGCAACGTGGCGGTATCGAAAGGAGATGGAGCGGGCACTGGGCGGCGCGCTCGGCGTGGTCCAAGCCTTCCGGGCTTTTTCGATGGCCAGGGAAAGCGAGCCGGAAGAGTTGTCTGAGACTGAGCGCCGGCTGGCGGATGAGTGGGTGTCGGCGATGCCGCGGGCGCATGGGGCTGGCGTGGAGGGGCTGGGGCCAGTGCCAGGTGCATGGTTTGAAGTGCGAAGCGTGCGACAAACTTTGCTGCGGACCCCCACCCGTCGCCTCTGATCGGCATTACTTTGAAAATCAAAGAAGTCCCAATGAACTAGTCGATTATTCGATAGTTTTGAGCGAGTTCTTTCAATGTCGCGACTCCATTAGCAGTTAGTTCGCCGTTGGGCGATGCAACTTTGCTGCTCCTCAACCCAGTACTGAAGTAACCTTGCCCCACCATACTGTCAAATGCAGATTTGAGATCAGCATCCGATGCCGAAGCTACAAATTCCGGCCCTAGTTCCGCCAGATATACTGATGCAAGAAGATGCTGCCGGCCAGGCGACACGCCGTACTTCGCAAAAATTTCTTTATTTAGTTTATCAAGATCAACCCCATCACGGGGAGCAACATTTTTATTACTTCTCTTGGACCCAGGACTTACATAGGTTTGCGCCATGCTTTGATCAGTAGCAAGCTCGATCTCCTCACGACTCATCATGTGTGCAGGCTTGTGCCAAATCCGCAATGACTCTTGGCTCATTTCGGAAAAATATAACGGATTTATTGTTGCGGCAGCGGCAGCAATTTGTTCACTCACCTCCAACTGATCCTCCAACCTGCGGCGCGTATTTACCGAGTTCATCCGTACCGCAAAGTATCCTAAAAGCACGGAAAAAATTCCTACAACCAGTGTCCCCAACTGGACTGGATTTGTTTTTAACATCTCTCTCAAATACGGGAAAAACAAGCCACCTGTTATCGCGAGCACGCCGCCGCTCATATAGGCCCAGCCAGTAAGCAACAACACACTGCTTCGCCTGCGGGCTTTTACCTCGCCCAGCTGCGCAACCGCTTCAAGTACATCTTTACCGGTCACCTCAACAAATTTATCTCCTGGAGCCGCCTTTTTCTCTACAAAAATTTTCTCTAAAGTTGCTTGCCGCGACTTCAAAAACGTTTTGAGTTGAGCCTCACCCGACTCGGTGTAAATAATTTTCATTTTGAACCCCCGTAAGTTCTCCAAATAAACAAGCAACTAGCACCTACGAAGCAAAACAGAAACCCCCCCATCGCAAACAGATTAGGAAGCAATCCACCAGTCACTCCAACACCAACAGTTAATGCCGATTCAACAACCTGCATCACTATTAAATGCCTGGGAACCTCGGGAGATTTATGCTTGATTAATTCAGCAGCCTGTCGAACGTGGTCAAAAGTAACCTCCCTCGCCATAGCTTTTTCTTTTGCCAAATCAGCCGTCCGAAGGGAGCGCTCATAAAGCTCATCAGCATAATCATTAATAATTGTATGATAACGAGACGCGCCATTATTGGTAAATCCATCAGAACTTAATTCCTGGAGGGTCTTCATATCTATAATTGGCAGCAATGACCGCCCGGTTGTAACACATCCCTTACATACACCGACTGGATTCAATCCCGAATTGTTCACTGCGGAGGCGTTACACGCCCGACGAGGCCACTATCAACTCGTTTTCGCAGGCCTCGCGCTTGCGAACGTCAGCAATCGCACTTGCAATCCACTAATCTACGGTGTAGGGCGCATCAAAAACTTATAGCGGTATTGATGTGCGTACAGCCGCATGTAGGCTGCGCCTGCGGCCTATCTCATTTCGACAACGCTTCTGTGCCTCCGAGAGCTGCGGTGCGGCACTCACGGTACTGCCCGCCCACCTCCATCAGCTTCGCTGTCGTGGTCCCGAAGCTGTCATCACTGAGCGGCGCCAACTCCGGGCAACTCGCCACCACCAGCGCCGACGGCCCGGCCGGTGAGGGCTTCATTGAGGCGCTGCAGCTGCTCAGGAGAATGGCGGCACTGAGCGTAGATAGTGTTCGTCTGAATTTCACGTTCCGTCTCCTGCTTGATGGTGACCAGCCGCGGTCGATTAGCGGCGATGGCCTTGGCAGCGGCCTGTTGCGCGGCCTCCCCTGCCCTGGCGACGATGGCGTCCTCACGGGCGCGCTTGGCGAACTCGCGGTCCTCGCCAACGCCGGCGCCGTACCAAGTGCCGGCGGCGAAGGCCATGGCCATGCCGAGAAACGCAAGGAGGATGACGCGGCCGGTAGTCATGCCAGCCCTTTCAGGCACACATCCATTTCAACGCCGCGGCGCTTCGTCAAGCCCGGCAAGCTCACCAGCACGCCCATGACGCGCGCTTTGTTCCAGCGCGGCAACTGGTAGCAAGCACCCTGGTAGTCGCCTACAAGCAGGTAGCGGGCGGCGGTCGAGTTCATCGAGTCGCATGCGATGGCCGGGCCGAGGTTGTAGACAGCGTCACCGAACGCTGCCAGAACACCCACCGGCAGCCCGGGCCTGCAACGTTCGACCTGGTCGATTGCCTCGCGCATCTCTACGGTCAGCATCGCCTGGCACTCAGCCATCGTCTTCGTGTCACCCATCCGCACGCCACGGGTCGAACCCATGCAGATCGTCGGGATGCCCACGGGATCGCGGTAGGCCTTTGTGTAGAGGCCTTCGGCCGGTGCTGCGATGGCGGCAGCAACGACCACCGCCGCAGCGGCCACGGCAGCCCTGCCCTTGAAGCTAGGCTGCTGCCGAACCTCAGCCATCGAACAAACCCGGCTGCGCCACGATGCGAGACACCGCAGCCCCCAGCGACACCGCCATGGTGATGAGCGCGATGACAGGCTTCTGGCCGGTCGCATAGGTCTGCCAAGCTGCCTCGGCGGCCGATCCGGCTGCGGCCAACAGAGACAGGCGAACGCTCCAGAGCTTCGGTGCGATGGCCTTCCAGTCGTCGATTAGTTTCATCGTTTTTCTCCGTGATAGGCCGGGGGTGCCGGCGTGGAAGTCCGGTCGCGCAACACGGCGACGGTTACTTGAATGGTTTCCAGCTTCTTGCTGGTGTCAGCCTGGGCGTTCTTCACCTCGGTAATTGCTGCCATCAGGCGGGTCTCGCTGGCGGTGCTGTCTGCTGCGGCGGCCGTGATTGCCGCTGTGTTCATGTCAGTTCGCTTGTCGAGATTGCTGTACGCGCCGAAGCCAGCGGCCAACATTGCCAGGGCACTGAGGACGTGCCCCAGGTTGATGGTTCCGTCGAATTTCACCTGGTGCCTCGTGTTGTTGGAGATAGTCATTGCTTGCCTTAGGTGGTGGTGTCCGCAGCGGAGATGTAAAGAATCTCGGCCATGACCGCCACAGACTGGCCGGCGGTGAGAGCTGGGATGATTCGTTCGATGGAAAGCGCGCTGATGGGTGGCACGCTGACAGTCGCCATCGGATACATGACGCCGTTGATTCGAGCCGTGCCACACGCGCGGCCCGCCGCCTTGATGTCATACGGGAAGCCGGACAACCACAAATAGCCAGCCGTCGTATTTGCCGTCGCGGTCAGCACGCAAGACAGGTAGAGCGTGACGTGGTTGCCAGCGGTGGTGTACTCGCAGTCCAGTTGGGAGACGGTGTAAGACGGGGAATCCGTCGTGCGCACCGAGAGTCCGGTGTAATTGGCCTTCTGGCGGATGCCGCGGTGAGCGATGGCATCACGATTGGAAGTGGCCGCCCCACCGTCCATCTTGTCGTTGATCTCGACCTGAGAATTGGGGAGCAGGTCGTGCAATACGTGGGTCGCGTCCGTTCCCCAGTTCGCCAGGCTGACGCAGGCCGTTGCGGCGCCCCATAGAATGTGCGGAAGGCCCATGCTGTTGACGAAGTAGCTGCCGTGAATGCACACAGCTCGAGCCTCATTGCCGGCGGTGTCGCCAGCTTCAACGCTCCGCAGGTCGATGTCGCAGCGGTTCTTCTCGGCGTAAAGGCAGATATCGATGCCGCGTGCGCGCGTGGCAACGATAGCCGTGCCATTCTCCAGGCCCTCGATGATGGTGAAGAACTTACAGCCCCGGGTTTCGTACAGGACGAATGCATCCCCGTCACCTTGTTCATACATGCCGCCAATGACTTGCACGTCGTAAGAGCGTGGTCCGAACGCAAAGCGACCTTTCCAATGGCGAGCGTTGCAACCGTAGAAGTAAACGGACTGCACGTAGCCTTCGACCGGTTGGCCGCCGCCATCGACGCCAAAGTCACTTGCTCCCTTGAAAGCCTTCACCTTGACGAAGTCGCAGTGTCGGAATTCGGCCCGAAGAATTTTGTCGACGTCTAAGACGTGCGCATCAAGATCCGCAATGTGCGTTTCAAAGGTCAGATCGACCAGCGACAGCAGGTGCGAGGCAACAAAACCCGCCACTGTCGAAGAAAAAAGCTTGATCGGTCGGTCGGTGACAAGGCCACCACCCGACATCGACTTAACCCGGAAATATCGAAGAAACGTACGGGCCGGCTCGGGCTGATTGACGTAAATACTGTCGCGGATCAGGCACTTGCCTGGCACCTCGATATCCATGCGGTTTGCGATGGCCCAGACAGCCGCAGCGCGCACAGCAGCCGTGTCATCGGTAGCCGGGACCGTGCAACCTTCGTCCTGCCAAAAGCCGGAATCGTTCTTAAAGTACGCATTGCACTTCGCGCCCCATTGCTTGACGCTGACCGTCTGACGCAGCTCGCTGCCCACATCGCCAGGCACAGCACCTGCGGCGGCGCGCGCAAAAGCGACTCGGTCGGCAGCGCCTGGCAAGCCCAGATCAGTCCAGGTGGCGCCCTGAACAACGCGGAACTTGTCGGCCTCGAAAGTCCCGGAAGTGGTGAAAGGAATCGCGTCGGCATTGGCCGCAAAGGTGACACCGCCGAAAGTGACGGTCTTTCGGGAGTTGTTTATCAAGATGCCAGCCGCGTAGGCTACAGGCGGCAAATACCCCAGTCCGCCCAGCACGATCTGAGCTTCGGAGACGATCCAAGTGAAAACACCGGAGAGCGTTTGCCTAACCCGGCCGAACCGATCGCGAAATGTTGGACTCGGAGCATTGACTACCTCATCCAGCTTTTCGGCATTGAAAAGCAAGTCCTGAGGAGCCGTGCTCGGGACCTGGCTAGTGGTTGGTGTCGTCATGGACAACAGATGCTAGGTAGGGGCGTGCAAAAGCGACCGCCGCGAAAATCGCGGAAGTCGCCCATAGGTTCGGAGTGGGTCGCTGCTAACTGTCCGCTGCGTAAACCCTTCCGTCGTATTGCGCCAGCGCCAGGGCGAACTCCCCTGCTGAGTTGGGCTTGATCGAGGTGGCCACGTACAGGCCGGCCGACTCCACCTCAGCATCCGTCAGGCCCACCGCGAAGGCGTAGCGACTGCCCAGCTGGCGTTCGGCGTCGGCGATATAGACGCCAGCCGGCAGCGGAGCGACTTCCACCAGGTCGCCGGCCGGATAGCAAGGCAGCGGCGATCCGATATGCCGGCCGTCGGCTCCGGTGAACAAGATGCGGCCCTCCGCCTGGCCCTTCCAGTCCAGCAGCTCGCTGGTGGCGATGAAGTTGCCGCTGATCGCGAGCACCTCGCCCGCCTGCAGGCCGTCGTCCCCGGCGAAGTCGTTGGGGTCGATCCATCGGACCAGACTGCCCACGCCCAGCGATGCAGCGTCGTTCAGCGCAGTGTCGCTGACGCTCTCGCGCTGGTACAGCAGCTTGCGGGCTTCCAGTTGGGCGCGGTCGTTCGCTTGGTACAGCGTCGTGCAGCCGGCCATCTTGATCTTCAGTGGATTGGCGGATTCGCCCACGACCACGGCGCCGGTGGATATGTCCAGACGGACATAGGCCTTCTTCGATTGTGTGGTCTCGTCCACATATTCGACCTCCACGCCGTCATTGCTGGCAGGCAGATGCGCGGCATAGCTGATGGCCGATTCGCCGCCGGCGGCCAGGTTTCGGTAATCCAGCTGCAGCTCGGGATAGCTGCGCGCCTGGTCGCGGGTAACCGTCCACTTCTGGCCATCACGCCACAGCGCGCAACGGGCTGAATCGGCCGCCAATTGCATGCGCTCGCCCAGGCTCATGTCGGCATCGTCCAGGCTGGCGTCGAAACGCAGTACGTAAGCGTCCTCGCCATGTTCGCCATTGATCGCCGCCAGCTTGTCGGTGTCGAGCTCGGTGATGCTGTTTCCGGCCAAGGTCCATATGTGCGCCATGGCCCGGCCGAAGTTGCGCGATGCGCTGAGAGCATCGGACGTGAGCGTCCGGACATGGCGCGCCCACCGCACGTTGAACTTCCGATCGCTGAAGCCCGTGGCCTCGGTGGTGGCCTTGGTGGTCACCCGGATCACGGTCACGCCTGGCAGCACCTTGGTCGGGTAGTGGCGGACCGCGTATAGCTCTTCTAGCTTTGCCACATCAGTGCCGCCATCGCCAAGTTGTGGCGTCAACCTGGTGAACTGGATCTGGTATCGGCCATTCCCGCCAAACGGCACCACATCGGTGGTGCGGAACTGCTGGTCGTAGCTGTCCGCCGCATAGGTGTTGATCTGGCTCTGCCGGGTGCCGGCCACTTCAGCGCCATTGCTGTCGACCCGCCACCACTCGGCGCGGATGTCGACCGAGCCTTTGAGGCCGCGGAGAAACACCGTGTTCCAGCGCATCCGCGAGGCGGTCACCGGCAGCGTGTACGGGCCGAGCGTGATTTCGGTAACGCGGTCGAGGGTGATCGTGAGGCCGACGCCCGCGAACGTCTCGTCTTCCGTCCAGGTCTCGCTCGAGATCGTGAAAACGCAGGAGCTGCCGACAACCTCATACGAAAGCAGAACACCCGTCAGGTTGCGGATGACGGGCCCATCTTCGCCGCCGCTTTCAACAGTGAAGGCCACCGACACCGTGCCGTCGGGCGCCATGCTCTTCAGCTGGTCGAGGTGGCTCCCATTGGGGACGGTGATCGTGAAAGAATCTTCATCAGTGACCGCGACATAGTTGCCGACGGCTATGACATTCGCATAAGGGACGGCGTACCCCAGCTCCTGGCCGTTCACCTCGTCGCTTTCGAACGTCTCCAGCACGTCGAGCAGCGTCGTGGCTCCCAGCTCGGGATAGCCGCCGGACGGGACCGGCTCGAACAGTTCGTAGCTCGCGCCATCGATGTCTCCGATCGGCGTCTCGGCGTAGTTGACTGCGGTGATGGTGCCCTTGCCCAGGCTGACGCACATCCACTCCGTGACGTACTTGATGTTGTCGATGTATTCGACGGTGCCCGGCTGGATGATGTCGGGCCAGACGCGGCGCAACCCGTAGACGTCTGGGATAGCCTGGTAGGCGCGCGGCCGATTGGTCTGGGCCGTCAGCTGATTGTTGGGGCTGTCGTTGCCGGTGGTGGTGCCGGCGACCTTGGGCATCAGGGCAAAGGTGACTGCGACCGAAGCCACCACCGCAGCCAGCACCCACCAGCCGAGTTCAACGCCGCTTTCCGGTCGGCGTTGCACGGTGATGAAGTCGGCGATCGTCGGGTAGCGGTCCATCAACGGATCCGTGGCCGGGTCGATTTCGCAGCCGTTGGCCAGCACCTTGCATTCGCCGCCAGCGAGCAGATGGCGTTCTATGTTGGCCTGGATGGAGACGGTGAAGTCCCACGGGTGGCGGTGGCGGCCGGAAGCGCCGGCCGGGTCATTCAGGATGGTGAGCAAGGCGCGTACCGGTAGAAAGTGAGGCGGCCATACGCGCGCTCGATCATGGAGAGGCGGGTTACCCGTACGCTGCCGGGCGGCTGCCGATCGTTCTCCTGCGCGTGCAGAACCATGTCGCTCGTGAGCAGCACACCGCAATGTGATGGGGCACCATCGCGCCAGGCCATCCAGCAGGTGGCGCCTGCTTCGGGTGGGCATTCAATCCAGCCGGTGGCCTGGCTGAATCCTTCGGCAATGTCGGTCTGCGGCACGGCGCCCAGGTCGACGCCCAGCACATGGCGGAACCACAGGACAATCAACCCGTAGCAGTCGCAGGCGTCGAAGTCGGAGCGCCAGCGGACCCACGGGATGCCGACGGTGCGCGCGGCGAATTGGTCGGGTGTGAGTAGTGCTTCCACCCTGCCAGATGCTACGAACGTCAGACTAGCTCGAGACCCGTGAAGACGTCAGGCGTGTAGATCACCGCGGCCGATCGACGCATGGGATTGTCCAAAGTGGCCGACACTTGCACCGAGTCGGTGTTGAACGTCACGCCGCCCGCATCGGAGACGTACAGCCGCCAGGTGATGGCCGGTGTGGTCAGGTCATCCAGGTAGACGCTGTAGGTGCACCGGATGGGATCGCGCGTGCCATAGGCCCGCACCATGCGCAGCTGCTTCTTGAACTCGCGGCCCACCACGATGCGGGGGAATGCCAGGGTCAGTTTGGCCGTGGCATCGCCCGACTGGTCCGGTGGCTTGATCGTCATGGGCGCCGGCTGGTGCACCTGGCCGCCGAGCGTGACAGACTCGAACTGGTCGGCAACCAGCCGGAACGGCGAGACCCAGGCCGGGTGTTCGAAGACCACCGTCTGATAGACCGGCAGCGGGCTCTTCGAGGACCAAAATTCCTTTCGGTCCATCAGGCCTCCGGAAGCGCTTCGTTCACCGTGCGGTCGAGGAACTCTGCCCAGCCGCGCCAGTCGGGCAGGCCCAGGATGATGTCTTGCGCGTCGATGAAACTCTGCGGGATCAGCTGCTTGCGCGTCATCAGCTTGACGCTGTACGTCCACACGCCGCCGTCTTCGGTTGCGTCGCCGAGACCGTCAGCCAGGAAACGGCACAGGAAGGTCTGCAGGCCGAATTCGGTGCTGATCGGCATCGTGAACCAGTCCAGCCCGCGCGCGATCTGCTGGGTGAACCACAGCTGGAAGGCCACCGCCTGGTCCGTGCTGAACTTGAATTGCGCGACCCAGAAGACGGGCGTATCGGTTCCCGAAGCCTGCGCAAAGCCGGGCCCACGCCGAGGGTCAGCCATCGAGAACGCAGCCGGCTGGGTTCGGCTCTTCGCCGCGCGCTGGAGAAGTGGGAGGGTTGAGGGGTAGGCGACTGGCACCTGGGGGATGTTAGGGAGTCGCCCATCTATCATCCGACCATCCAACAAGAGCCCACATGCTGAAATTCGCCACCACCCTCTTCGTCTTGACGCTAGCTGGTTGTGCCGCCAGCGGCGTCAAAGTCACCGACGAACAAGTGGCCGCATTCAAGGCGGGCGAAACCACCAAGGCCCAGGCCATGGCCGTACTGGGCAAGCCGACCATGCAGATGCGGTTGGCCGACAACACGTCGATCGTGATCTACAGCCACTACGAATCGCGCGTGCGGCCGGAAACGCTCATCCCCATTGTGGGCGCCTTCGTGGGTGGCGCGGACAGCAACTCCAACACTATGACCCTGCGTTTTGATGCCGCCGACCGCCTTCTGGATACCAGCAGCAGCACAAGCAACTTCGGCACCGGCACCGGGCTCGCCGCTGGTCAGCCATCGGCTGTGTTGGACCAGCCTCGCAAGTAGCGCTTACAAGCCCGCGCCGCGCACGTTGGTCGTGCCTTTAAGGGCCGACCAAACCTTTCCTTCCCTGTTTTGGATTTGGTTTGCAACCATGGCCACGGCAATTTCAACGGTTTTTGAATCAGGGTTCACTGAGGCCGTTGCTTGCGTGCCTGCCGCAGTGTTGTTGATGTTGATCGTCCACTGCACCCCGCCTCCTGCCTGATCTGCCGGCGTAACCTGGCCCGACTTGGTCGGCAGCATGTATTGCTGGCCGTTGCTGCCAGTGAACATTTCCGGGGCGCCTGTTTCATTCACGCGGTACATGCCGCCGGCATTGACGCCGCCGCCATACATCCTGGCGCCTGCCAGCGGGGCCGAGGCAACGGCAGGCGCACCGATCGCGGCGGCTGCAGCCCCTGCGGCGGCAGCTGCGGCCGGCGCGAGGCCGGGGCCGATGATCGGAATCGCGGCGGTCGCGGCGAAGGCATTCTGCGCAGCCAGTGCGCTCATCCCTGCGACCTGGGCTCCGACGCTGGCCGCATAGACGGCACCCATCGCCGCCTTCTTCGCCTGGTCGGCAGACGCCAGCGTGTTCGCCAGCAGGGAATTCTTGACCATCTCCATGCCGACGCGGATCAGGGCGCCGACGGCCTCGGTCGTCACCGTGTTGGCCAGGCTGCGCATCACGTCGGACAGGGTCATCGTGCCGTTGATGAGCCCCACGATGGCGCTCGCGCCAGTGCTGCTGAGCGCGTTGAGCGAGTCGACCACCAGGGCATTGGATTCGCTCTGCGAACGGAAAGAGGCCTCCGCCAAAGCGAGCCGCTGCTTCTCATACTCGTTCTGGATCTGCGTGCGCGCCGCCACCCCCTGCGCCGTAGCATCGACGCCGGCCGCCGCCATCATGGTCTCGTACTGTTTCACCAGGTCCAGCTTTGCCTCAAGCTCCTGCCGCAGGGCGTCGACCGGGTTGATGGCCCGCGTGAGGCTGGCAGCGTATTCCAGCGCGGCCTTACGCTCGGCGTTGATCTTCTCTTCGGCGCGCTTCTGCTCATCGAATCGGCGCTCGCCGTCCTTCACCGCGGCATCGAATTCCCGGTCCATGATCTTCTGACGATCCTGGCGGGCGTTCTCGGTGATCAGCGTGATCGCATCTTCCGACTGCTTCTTGGTAATCTGGCCGGCGGCCAGGTGCTCGGCGTTCTTGCGAAGCGCCTCCTGTTCGATGATCCCGACGCGGTCCCACTCGGTGGCCGCTGCGGCGGACAGGCCGGACAGGTAGCCGTCGGCATCGAACTTCTTGCCGGCCTTGGGCTTGTCGGCCGCACCGGGCACCGCCTTGAGCTTTGAGGGTGCAGCCGTCGGATTGATCGACCCGCGACCGCCGCCTGCGCCCTGCACCCATGCCTCGCGCATCTGCTCACCGAACAGCTTGCGCTTGGCCAACGTCTTCGCGTCTTCAGCATCGAGCTTTGCGCGGCGTTGGGCGGCGTCGGTCGTCATCTCTTTGCCGATGGCCTTTGCGCCCGCGAAGTCGCCCCGCATCACCGCAGCGATCTGCGCGCCGATGCCGCCGATTTCCTTGCCGATGCCGGTGAACACGAACGCGACGTTCCGGCCCAGGACGCTGAGCGTCTGCCACACCATGTCGGCCGCATCGACCACATAGGACAGAGCGTTGCGGGTCTCGTCCGCCCAGGTCTTCACCGCAGCGTTGCGGCCGAGGGTGCCGGCCTCCGAATTCACGGCACCGAACTGGTCGGCCAGCTTTTCCAGCACCTGGCCAAGGCCCTGCGACGCACCAGTGAGAACGGTGCTTGTGCCGGTCAGCTGGTCGAGCTTTTCATTGGCGCGCCCTCCGGCGTCCATCATCACCTGAAATGCGCCGCCGACGGTCTGCGGGAATTTCGCGAAGTCGGCCTCGATCCGGCCAGCCGCAGAACTCAGCGCGTTGACCACCACGTCGGATGTCAGCTTGCCCTCTTCGCCCAGCTTTTTCAGCGCGCCCACTGGAACCCCGATGCCATCGGCCAGCTGGCGCATCAGGTAGGGCGCGTTCTCCATGAGGGAGCGCAGCTCGTCACCCTGGAGCTTGCCGGAACCCAGCGCCTGGCCGAACTGCAGCATTGCGGCCTTGGCTTCGACCGCCGACGCGCCGGACACCTTGATCGCCTTGCCCAACAGCTCCGTGATGCGCAGCGTATCGCTTTGCGTGCCGCCCATCTGCAGGAGAGACTGGTTGAGCCGGGTGAAGACTTCGATGTTGCCGGCGACAGCGGTCTGCGTGGTGCGACTGATCGCGATGAGCTGGGCCATTGCGGCCGAGCCGGATTCAATGCTGCCGGCGGCCACCTCCACCCGGGCCGCCATCAGCCGGATCTCATCGGCCAGCTGCGCCGCCTTGATCACGGCGAATGCGGCGGCCAGCGCCTTTGCGGCGGCGGCTACGGCGTTGAACTTGCTGGGCAGCTTGTCGACTTCCCTCCCGACCTTGTCGAGCTGGTCGGTGACAACGCGGACCTCCACCAGCAGCTTGCCGGTGTCCAGCGTGACGTCGTAGTAAATCTCACCGACTTTTTCAGCCACGTCGTTTCTCCTGCAGGTTCGTCAACGCCTTTGCGTATTCATCGCGGCTGGGCACGTCGCGCTTCTTGTTTTGCTCGGGGAACTTCATCTCCAGCATGGTCTGGAATTCGGTCATCGACAGGGCCTCGGCGTCGGCGCTGGACAGGCCCAAGTGCACGCGCGCGGCGGAGACGTACTCGGCGGCGTCGAAGCGGTCAGAGTATTTCCCGTCGCCCTTACCGTCTGGCTGGGCCTTGCCAGCGATGCCGTGCTGCATGAGGTGGCGGGCAATAAACACCTGCTCAGAGAGGGGCATCGAGCCTGCATGCCACTTCAGCGCGGCGCCCTCGCCTGGCTGCATCCAGCCCAGCAGCGCGGTCGGGTCGTCCTGTTCGCAGAGGCAGCCCAGCACATAGCGGGCATTGGCTTCAGCGTCGGCGCCGAACAGGCCGACGTACAGCGCGACGATGGCCTGGGGATCCCCCAGCGTGGCGATGCGGCCAAACGACGGCGCGAAAGTGAATTCCGAGCCGTCCGGGGTTATGGCCCGGACGAACCCGGATTCGACCAACATGGCTCAGAAGTCGAAGAGTTGGGCCTTGATGCCCGCGCCGCCGAGCAGGTGCACTACGCCCTTGCAGTAGGCGCTGACCGTGGATAAGACCACGGCTTTCGACTCGCCCGCGGCCAGGGGGATGACCAGGCCGGCGGCGACAGAAACACTGCCCACACCGGGGACGGCGACGGTGGTGGCGGCCGTGCCATCGAGCGTTGCGCTCAGGGCGCCGCCGGTGGTGTTGGTCAGCACGAGCAGCTGCTTCTTGGTGGGCTTAAACGAAATAATGTCGTCGGCCGAGAGCGTTGCGATTGGCGCAGCGAAGACGCCAGCCTGGCCAGCGTTGATGGAAGAGATGGCAGCCATGTCGGTTCCTTAATCTGCGCGCACGTAGGCGATTTCGCCATTGCTCATGCCGGAAATGCTCCAGGTGGCAGCATCGGCATAAGGCCGGTCATCCGACCATTCGCTGATGATGAAAGGCCCCTGGTACATGTCGCCGTCCGGATCGATCATCTGCAGCCAGACCATCGGCTGGTTGTTCGTTTCCACACCTGGGCTGATGGCGTGCGCCTTGAAATCCTTCTGGCTGTAGACGTCGTCGTCGTAGCTGACGCCGTCGCCCGAGAATTCGCCCGACTTGAAGGTGACCAGGTTGGTCTTGGTGAAGGCCGGGCTCTGGTCGGCAGTGGTGTCGACGGTGTCCCAGCTGATCTTCATGGACTTGCCGCGCATCATGCCCAGCCGCTTGAAGGTCAGCCCGGCCGGGTCGGCATCGGGCAGCGCGATCGCGAAGTTGATGACGGTGTCGCGGCCGGTAAAAGCTCCAGACATAGTGATTCCTCAGTTGGTAATTGCCGAGATGGCGATTTCGAAAACAGACCGGCCGTCATCGGTGGCCTGGTAGACCGGCTCGGCCGGCTGCATGAAGACCAGGTCGCCGCTGCTCGCGCGCATGGCTTCAATGACGGCGTCGGCGGCATTGGAGGCGACAGACACCTCTTCGTTTTCGGCCCCGACCAGCGTCAGCGTGAAGGCCGGCCGGCGGACAAGCTCTGCAGGCAGGCCACCTGCGGGCCGCAGAATCGCGTAGCGGTAACCGCCGCCGTCATCGCGCCAACGGCCAAACTGGACGCGCCAACCCAGCAGCAGCGGGGCGATGAAGTCGCGCAGGGAGTCGGCGGCGCTCATGTCTTCAGCGTGCCCTTGATGACGGCATCGATCAGCGGCTTGGCGTTCTCGAAGCCCAGGCGCAGGAACTCTTTTTTCGCCGTGGGGCGGCGGAATTTCTGCTTCACATCCGGGTCGTTGACCGGGATGGCGTAGTCCGCGGTGTAGCCGGTGCTGCCGACGATCTTGGTGCCCTCTTTGGTCACCTGGTTGTATCGGCTGTTGATCAGGTTGCCGGTGGCGATGGGCGTCAGCATACTGGCTTCGGAGCCGCCCAGAATCAGCGACTGCAAAACCGACCGCGCGGCTTTGCGCTCAACCTCCGAGACGAACTTCGGCAGGTTGTTGGTCAGCCTGACCTTGTTGATTTTGACGCCGTTGAAAGCCATCCAACGAATGCTAGGAAGACTGGCCTACGACATGATCTTGTAGTCGTCCGCTTCGTTCTGGAAGGTGTCGGCCCACCGCGTCACCGCCCGCACCTCCAGGGCGCCGGCCTGGATGGGGCTGACCACCGCCGACGCCCCGATCAGCACCATGTCGCCCTGCTTGGCGGTCGAAAGCTCTGTGAAAAGCACCTGCCGAGTTGTGAACTCGATGCCCTTGGCATCGGTCATGCGTTCGGACTCTGCGGTGTAGTCGCAGGCGAACGTCTGGGGCGGGCCGTAGGTGCTCAGGCCGGTCCAGTCGTCACGACCGAGGTTGGGCCAGATGGTTGCGCGGGAGGTGTAGCTGAAGTGGGCGGCTGAGGACATTCAGCAGATGCTACGAATAAGCGCCCACTAATGCACTGCCACAGGGTACGCTTGCCGGCCGGAATAGCGCGACGCCTGAAAATCTAATTTCAAACGGAGTAATGAATGGACCGAGCTGCAATACCCCTACCACTTAAGCGCGCTGTTCGGCAAGCTTGCTACTTCGGGTGCGTCATATGCGGCAGTCCGGTTTTTCACTATGACCACATAGAAGAATACAACGTCGTCCAAAAGCACGAGCTGGATAACTTGGCGCTGCTATGTGAACAACATCATGGCATGAAGACGACGGGAAAGATATCCGCAGAATTTGTTCGCAAGTGGCGCAATGAACCCTTTAATAAAACAAGAAGTCATACCGCTGGGTATGCATTACCAAAAGATTTTAGTTTCGCCGTAACATTAGGATCGAACCTGGGGTACACCACGTTTCCAAATGGCAATGGTCAGTACCATGTGCTATGGGTAAATGGAATGTCTTTGATAAGCATAACAGCGGTGGACGGCTGGGTTTCTCCGTCGTTAGTGCAGATCGATGCTAACGGCCATTGCCGTTTGCAGATTTTAGAAGGTGAGGTGACGGTATCCACCCAAGTTTGGGACTACACGTACATTGGATCTACGATAACGCTTCGGGACGCAGCCGGCGAAATAGCACTGGAAATGATGCTCACGAATACAGAACTAAAAGTGGCTCGTGGAGCATTTGAAGACGGAAAGGCGAACGGGTATTTTATTCGCGACGGGCAGCTCGTTGAAATGATCAGAGACACGCCAGTAGGTGTAAGCGTGGGGTCGCTAATGATTGACAACCGTAGGGGCGGCTGGGGAATGATAGTAGACCGCCCAGACCTCGAAAATCCAGGCGGATTCGGTCATTTCAGACGTGCGTAATATCTCCGCAGGCGGATAGATTAAGGAGCAACATTGACTGCTTGCGTCGTCCCGCCCTCACCGGTTTCTGCGGTGAGGGTGTGCATTTATGCCGGCATAGGATTGGAATTCACAACGCCAGATTTAGCCAATGCCGTTATGCCATGCCATAGCAGTCCATTGTTCCGCCGCTGCTGGCATCCAAAACAATGGGGACGCCAGGTGCCGGCAGAACATTGACCTCGTACAGGAACGCCGCTCCAGTGCCGGCAATCTGGACGCTGGCACTGGCAACATCGGTTCGCGCAGATGGGCGCACCTCGCCGCCGTACATCACAAAACGGGATGCGTCGATGAATGCCACCACACGGCCATCACTGCCACCGTATTTGCACATCATCATGAGCGCGGTGCAGCCTTCATGCCCCGTGGTCGCATTGTCTGTTGCGGTGCCGCTGTAACCGTTTCGTGACAGCACCGTGCTGTAGAAATAGCTCGCATGCGTCACGCCCGAAGCATTCGCATGGATGTTCTCGGCATCACGGAAGTTCCACGACAGACGCTCATAGAACGAGTAGTAGTCATAGGCCCCCGTAATTGCCAGTCCGTTGGAACCGCCTGATCCTATGAAGTTTACACGGTCCATAACCAGGCGGCCTCGAATGCCGACTGCGGTCTGCAGGTTGGTGGCGTTAAAGGCGTTTCCACCGACAAACGTTACTTGAGACGCCCAGAAGGTAAATCCCGCAGTGGCCGCTGCAGTAACGTTTGCTGCGCCGTTGTTGCCCGCGGCGCTGTTCTGCACCTGCATGTACGCATCGCCCACCAGATTCCGGTCGTCGTGCGCACGGACATACACTACGCCTGCGGTGGTGTCGTGGAAATACGAACCAGCCGGCGCGGTTTGCATGGACACAAGACTTGCGACAGCCGTAAGCATCAGCTCTTCCGTGCCGTTCAGGACAGCCTGGCGAAGATCGATTGCCGGCCCGGTGTTCGCTGTACCTGTCGCACCCGGCGTGCTGTAGAAATTGTACGTTGCGTCTTTAGTCCAGACCGGCAGGGTGTGCTTGCTGATCCAGATGCGTCCACCGTCTGAGGCTCTCAAGATCACAGATTTAGTGGGGCTGATGCCACCGGTGCCGCGTGCGCCCCAGAGGATGCGCGAAGGCGGGGCGACCATCACAATGTCGAGAACATCTGCATCAGTTTTGGCGAGCGCGGTGCCAACGTTCAGCAGTGGAGCCGCCTGCGTGCCGGCATTTGTATTCACGCCATTGACGGAATCCGTCCAATACTGCTTTACGACCCCGCCGGTCGGCTTCAGGTTTTCCGCCGTGGCAGAAGTTGCGTAAACACCCGGAGCAACGCGAGTGATTGTGAAGTCCCGCAAGATGCCTGACGGAAGAGCCATCACGGAGGGTAGGACGCCTAGATAAGCTCCTGCAGCCTTGACGAACATCCCGGCCATTGCGGCATAAACGCCGCTTTTCTTAACGCTCGCACCCATTACGCGCTCGGCAGATAAATGGTGCCGTCGGGACGACCGTCGGCGTCGGGCGGGACTGCTGCCGCCACGACCACCTCACGAATGTCACGGGACACGATGTGGTGGCTGCACGGTCCGGAGACGGCAATGACGCGGTGGCGGATCACCGTCGGGAACGGCCCAAAGTCCTGCGTGTTGGACGTCACGTTCACCAGGGCAGATCCATCCGCTTTCACAGTAGCAACACCGGCCGCGGCAACCCGCAACACCCGGCCCGCAGGCAGGAACACTTTGGCTTGAGAGCCCTGAGAGAGGTCAGGCATGTGGAGGCTCCGGCGGTCAGCAGACCACCATGAAAAGAGTGTTGGTTGCCGGGTCAGCGCCGACCAGCGGACCGGTAATGCCGGCCGTGTCGAGGCCGGCCAGCGTGCGGCGCAACTGGGTCAGGCTGTTATCAAAGTTCTTGAAGCTCTGCGAGGCGCCGGAGGGAGCACCCTGAGAAGCGATGCGCCGGGGTGCGCCGGCCGCCGCGATGATGGCCACCGCATAGGTCTGGATCAGCAGGCGCCTGGTGGCGTCGTAGCCGGCTTCGACCATGCGCTGCTCGACGGTTGCCACGGTGGCCACCGCAGCCTCCACGATAAAAAACGGCACGCTGACGCCGAGCGAGTCGCTCAGATACGCCTGGGCCTGCGTGGCCGTGATCATTTCTTCTTCGCAGTCGTGTTGCCGTTGGCTGCCGCATCGACTGCAGCAGCCTCAGCAGCAGCCAGCTTTTCGCGGAGGTCAGCCGCCTCCTTTTCCGCTGCATCACGGGCCTCCGACATTTCGTTAAAGGCTTCGGCGGCGCCCTGCAGTTGCAGCTGCAGATCGTCCTTCGCCTGCTCAGCAGCAGCCAGCTTTTCGCGGAGGTCGGCAATGTCGGCAGCGATCGCTTCAATGGTCGGCAGCGCTTGGCCGGCACCGGTCAGCGGTCGATTCACCCCGTCCGGCGCAACTGGCTCCGGAAACTCGACGGTCGCCCGAACACCATCCGGAGCGATGCTGCACTTGCCCTGCGCCCAGGCGGGCAGGTAGGGCATATCGACCACATCGCCCACCTTGGCGCCAGCAGGCCAAGGAGCCTTCAGAAACTTGATTTCGTACAGCATGGCGCGCTCCTTAAGCCTGGGTGCCGTGGATGAAAGCCGACTGGCCGGCGAAGTCGCTGCGGAACTGCGGGGCAGCTGCTGCGATGACGCCGAACACATAGTCGTCTTCCGGCTCGATCCGGGTCTTGGGCCGGGTCGTCAGCGGCATGGCCGACAGGATGCCGCCCCATTCGCCGGCGTCCAGATCCACGATCCCGATCAGCTCGTTCACCGGCAGCGACGAAGCCGGCAGGATTTCCTTGATCTGGCTGATGGCGCGCAGACGCTCCAGGATCGTGCCGCTGTAGTTGGTGGCGTAATCGGTGGTGTCGGCTGCCGTGTAGTCGCCCTGGCTGACGAACAGGGTGATCTGGCCGTACTGGTTGTCGCCCAGCGCGGCGGCGATGGCCTGCTTGACCATGGTCAGCCACTGAGCACCGGTGGCGGTAGCCAGCGCGAAGCCATGCACGAAGGTGTTGCGCGTCGGCAGGTTGCGCAGGCCGTAGATGGTGTTGCCGCCGACGTTGATGGACGACAGGCCGTTCAGCACCATGTCTTCCATCTTCTCGGCGATGCGGCGTTGGTTGTTGCCGATGGCCGCGGTGTCGAACATGCCGCCGCCTTTGCGCATGACTTCCATCTGGCGCCAGCCGATGCGGCTGTTCGACGTCAGGATGGGCACAGGGGTGCCAGCGAAGGTCATCTCGGGCGCGTCGGCCTTGGCAGCGTTGCGGCCGTCCATCGACACCAGCACTTCGCCGGAGTCGCCCATCTGTGGGTAGTAGTTCACCAAGTCGGCGATGCTGACCGGGATGGTGCTTGCCTGGGCAAGGCGGTTGAAGATCGGCAGGCGGCTGCGTGCCAGCATCTGTGCGCGGGTATCGATGCGGCGCCATGCGTCCAGCGGGATCGCCAGCGAGTTACCTTCGATCTGCATGGCAGCGTTGGCAGCCATGGCGGTCGCCCGGGCGTTGAAGCTGACACGGGCGGCCTTGATTCGGGCCTGTTGGTCTTCGGTGAACTTGAGCATGTTGACCCCTTAGGCCTTGGTGTAGAAGTTGGTGATGACCACATCGGCCAGTTCACCAGCGGCGACCGTCTTGCCGGCTTGGTCGTAATGGGCGACGACGATGTTCCCGGAGGCGGCTGCAGCCAAGCGGCCGGCAGCAGCGACGGTCAGTTCCTGCCCGGTGGTGTAGGTGCCGGCGGCCAGTGCCATCGCGTATTCGTCTTCGGGCTTCGGCAGGTAGGCGATGCCGGTCTCGCCCGATGCGTACGGGGTCAGCAGCGGCGAGGTGGCCAGGCCAATGCCGCCGGACGAGTAGAAGTCGCGGTCGCCCAGGATGCCGAGGCGTCCACCACTGACGGCGGTCGCCTGGGTCAGCTGGGTGGCACCGATGAATACGGCGGTGCCGGGCAGCAGCGCGCCGGACACGGTCTTGTCGGAGATGGTGCGGGGGCGCGGCACGCCGCTGCCGGAACGGAAAACACGGTTCATGGCTTATGCCTCCACTTTGTTCATGTCGTAGCCGTCGAACTCGTTGGCCGAGTTCTTCGCGCTGTTGCCGATCACCACCGGTGCGGCCTTGGCGTCCAGTTCCTTCAGGCGGGCCAGGGGCATGGCCTTGAAGTCGTCAGCGCTCAGCGAGGAGTTGGTCGCGAGCTTTTCGGCCAGCTTGTCGCGCTCGGCGTTCTCAGCCTTGGTCTTCTCAGCTTCGAAGCCGGCGATCTGGCTGTTGGCCGCGATCAGCTTTTCTTTCTCGGCGTTGAGCGCGTCGACATGGGGCTTGGCCTTCACGGCTTCGTACGAAGCGAGCAGCTGCGCGTCGGTCATCGCCGCGACACCGCTAATGCCGGCTGCATTGAGCGCGGCGATGATGGTTTCTTTCACTTGGTCGTCCTTTTGGGAGTTGGTGATGGGTACGTAATCGACCTTGCGTTTCACCGCCATGGCCTCGCCGACAAATGCTAGGGAGCCATCTGCGGAGACCGCATAGCCCTGCTTCCACAGACCTCCGTCGCGGTCAGTCCACACGAACTCACGGGCATAGACCTCACGCGGCCAGCCGCCCTCGGGCAGCAGGTTGCGCAGGCCGGTATCGATCTGGTCGAACGACAGTTCGGAGCCGTTACCGAGCAGCTTGTGGAGCCAGCCGGCCAGGCCCTTGCCGCGGAGGTCATCCGGTGCGGCGTTCACCTCGACCGTCTCGACCTCTTCGGGCTGGCCGGCCGAGTTGAGGAACATGCCGACGCCCTCGCCTGGCGTGCCGGCGCCCGACTCGTTCAGCAGGATGGCAAGGTGGTCGTACTGCAGCTCGGTGGCGATGGAGTCGTACTTCTTGCCGCGGCTCTCGCCGTTGGCAGCCACCTCCCGCAGCAACACACCGGTGCTGACGTGGATGGGCTCGGCATTGGTGCCGGCAATGGCGGCGTCCAGGCGCTCGATGAGAGACCGGCCGGCAACCGACGCCTGGGCCTGCTCGGCGTTCACGATCACATCGGTCAGGGTGCGGCCCGCCTCATGGCGCACGTTTGTGCAGTAGGCGCCGATCCAAGCGGAGGCCAAGGCTTCACCGTTGGCAGCGCTGATGTGCTGGCCGGCGGCGTTTTTCGGGTGGCCGGCCGGCGCGGGCTTGCCGGTCAGGCTGGGCGCGCCCGTCGCCAGCTCGGCGGCCGGGTACAGCCGGCGGTTCATCACGATGTCGTCCGTCGCGCCGCAGACGTCCCGGATGATGTATTTGCCGTCGCTCTTCGAGACGTTCGCCGCGTTGACGACGCTGCGGATGTGGACCCGCTTCTGATTCTTGCCTGCCATGTGCATGCCCCTTGTGGAGATGCTGGCTGATGCTAGGGAGCTACAGTTGGGCTTTGTTCCTCCCTCTTATGACTGACATACCTTTAGGACGATTGATCTCTGAAGTCGGCCGATTTTCGAGCTTTAACCAACTGTTAACGACCGAAAGCGGCGGCAATTTTCGACTTCCCGCAGAATCGGTTACGGAACTGACAGACGCCTTATTTTGGTTCTCGCAGATCGCAGCTCCTTTGGGATGGAGCGCCAGCTCGGCCCTTGCAACTAATGCAAGCGAATTAGCACGTTCTTTTCAAACCAATGGAGGAGGTGAATGCCAATTCACAGCGGAGCGAATCGGAATGTTCAAAAATGTTTTGAATTCGCTAATTATGTGCATAAAGACTGAAGCCGCCATATATGGCGCGATCTCACTTTCCCCGCCGCAGCAAAGGCTTATCAACCCTCCCGCGCCCATTTGGCCTGAAGTTCGAGAATCCGTAGTCGAAACCGCGTTTGATATTGACGAAGCCGCGAAATGCTTAGGATACGGCCGTGCTACCGGAGCTGTTTTTCATTGCATGCGAGTGCTTGAAATCTGTCTTAAAAAAATCGCAGTGCATCTCGGGATTGAGTTGAATACGAATGGAAATTGGGGAGCTATAATAGCTGCTCTGCGTGCAGAGATCCTTAGTCGTGGCCCATCTTGGGAAGACTACGGGCTATTCCAGGACATAATGCAGCACATGCATGCAACTAAAGATGCAGTGCGTAACTCGACAATGCATGTGGAAACTGTCTTTACCGTAGACGAAGCACAGTTAATTTTCCAAAACACCGGATCCTTGGCAAGAAAGATGGGTCAGGCGTTATCCCGGTAAATGAATCATCATCTGAGCCATGCCTTCCGCTCGTTGGCCATCGCCGACTGCAGCGCCTTCGTGAGGATGGGCTTTCCGTCAGCGTCCAGCAGCGCCTCGGTCTGCGCGCAGTGGCACCGGTAGCGGTTGCCGTTCGTGGCGTAAAAGGCCCGCACCTCCGCTGTGCTGTAGGTATTGCCGTTGCGGCTGGCGTGCCAGGCGCGGGTCGTCGGGATCAGCGCCGACGTCCACAGCATGGCGGTCTTGATGCCCAGCTCGGCCTCTGCGTCGTCTGCCTCGGCCCAGCGCGCCTCCCGCAGCGTGCCGGTAATTTCGGTCTGGGCGTACAGCGAGGCCCGCGACCTTGAAACATCCAGCACCTGCATGATTTCGGTCCGCACGGCCATCGGATTCTTGCCGTCGACCACCGCGCGGCCGATCACGCCAGCCAGGTCGGTGCGGGCCTTGTCGGTCAGGCCCGTCCAATGCTCGCGGGCCAGCGTGCGGGCGATATCGGCGCGGTTGCGGTAGGGCTGGCTGAACACCACCGACTGCAGCGTGCGCGTGGCGGCGTAGCTGGCCGACAGCTGCGTGAGGTTGGCGACCGTCTGCGCCGTGCCGAGTTGGGCGGCCTCCTGCGAGTAGACATCCCACCAGGCGACGTAATCGGCTTGGCGGCCATCAAGCACCCAGCGATCAAGCGCCGCCTGCAGGTCAGCCGTGGTCTGGTTCAGCACCTGGGGCGTAGCGCCGTAACGCACCGGCGGCAGCGTCTCCGAGCCCTTGTCGTCCTCGTTGAGCTGGTAGACCGGGATCCGAGCAAACACCGCCAGCACGTCGACCTGCAGGCCGCGCCACCGGCGGTTGATCTCGGCCAGGCTGCGCCGCAGGATGCCGCTGCTACCGGTGCGCTCGCGGGGGTTGCCCGGGATCACCGGGTTTCGGACGCGCTCGGTCACGGCTTGGTCTTCGTGGCGCCCTTCGGATCAGCGGCGGGATCGGCCTCAGGGTCTTCCGGACCAAGGTCGCCCTCCTCCGGCATGCCGTCATCCGCCCGGGGCTCGAAGCCGACCATCTGCCGCAGCTCGTTGGCGTCGAAGAGCGGCTCCGAGAGGCCTGACTGGAAGGCCTGCTGCATGGCCGCGGTGGCCTTGCCCAGGTTGGTCAGCTTGTCCAGATCGCTCGGCGCATTCACCGGCGGCCATTCCACCTCGAAGTCGCCGGCATCGATAACGCCCGCGGCCTGCATGCGACGGATGAACTCCTCGAGCATGGGCGTCAAGTCGTTCGCCTGGCGCGATGCACACCGGGCACCGAAGTCGGCCTTGTCCTCATCGCTGGCCAGGCGGCCGGTCTGCTGGCCGAACAGGATCGTGAACGGCACGCGGATGGACGCGGCGAACAGGTTGGCGGCGATGCCGAACTGCGGCGACAGATCTGACACCGTCGTCTGCAGCGTAGTCGCCTCCCCGCCCTGCAGCACGATGGAAGAATCCTGGTTACGGTTCAGGGAGCGGGTCTGTTCTTCGTGGACCTCACGCACCGACTTGGTAGAGATGCTGCCGTCTGGATTCGTCGTGTTGATGGCCGCCACCGACGACGTAGGGTCGTACTGGAAAACGATGGTCCGGGCACTGTTCTTCAGAGCCGATTCCGCACCGCCGCCGCTGAGCTTCTCGATGTCGACCAGGTTGTTAAACCCAGCCCGCAGCAGCGGCACGCCTTCGAACATGTCGCCCACGCTGCCCTCGGCCAGGATCTGCACTCGGGTGTGGTGGACGTCGCGCCAGGTCGCCGGCTGGGCCTGGGTGTCGACGGCGCCGATGGGCCGGGTGAGGTATTGGTACGTGAGCGGCTGGCCGTAGCGGTCGGAGTCCTCGTCCTCGTCCCACTTGGTGACCTTGATCTGGTCTTCGAACACCGGGATCAGGTCGACCAGCTTCGACGCCTTCGCTAGCGGGGCGCTGAGCGGCTGGCTGTCGGCCATGCGGTAGATGAGCGCGGCGTACCGGCCCACCAGGTTGCGGCGGTCGAGGTCACGCAGCTTCTGCCAGCCGTTGATCGAGCGGAGCAGCTTGCCCACCGCTGTTTCCCATGCGGTCTCCTTGTCGGCCTTGGGCTGCTTGATGCGGGGCAGCTTCTGCCAGCAGCCATCGAGCAGGCGATGCACTGCGCCGTGGGCTGCGCCGCCGCGGTCATAGGCCTGCTTGAAGTCCTCGAATGAGAGCGTGGCCTTGTAGCCGTACTGCTGCCAGGCAGTGGGACGTTTGGCGTCCATGCTGCCATACGAGGCCATCACGCTCTCACGCGCGCGGATCAGGTCGAGGCTGTTGGTGGCTAGCTGCTGGGTCATGCCCGACAATGCTAGGGACGGCAGGATGCCGCATACAAGGCAAGAACGCCTTACAAAGAAACCGGAGCTTCCAGTGGTAAGAATAAATGGCGAAAAATTGGTCGCCCAGTACACGCTTATTCTCAAGGCGTCAGAAGAGGCATTTATTGACCTTAGCGACTGTGGCTGGGCAATGAAAATGACAATTCGCTTTAATGATGCCGCCTCAACACCCGGCGCAGAGACTAGCGGCCCCCCAGCCGACTACAGAATCACGCTCAATAATTGGACAAACACCCAAGGATCATGCTTTCCAAACCCCGTCGCAATAGCAAACAAGCCAGGCCTACGCCTTTATTTAATGGCCGCCGGAAAGAGAATCGTCGACACCAATAAAATGGAACTTCAGTTTACAGAAAAAATTATCGCAGCATGAGCCCTACTCCTGTAACGCCTACTGCGATATCTGTAAGCGCTGTTCATATAAACACCAGCCAAACCGTCATTCAGATAACGCAAGATAAGCTAAAAATCGAATTAACCGAGCACATTTCGCTATGCGATCAGCGTAAAAACTGGCAAACGCCGGCAGCGACCCTTTTAACGCTCTGCCTCACCTTTGCCACCACCGACTTCAAAGATGCGCTTGGCTTGGGAAAAGAATCATTGAAAGGTGTTTTCGTTGTAGCATTAATACTAAGCGTGGGATGGCTCGTATATACGGTAAGACAAGCCGGGAAATCCATTACCATAAACCAACTGATTGAAAAAATTAAAAATACAGCTGGCCCGTAAACCGATTCTATAAAAATATCCCCGCCTGAGGATGCAGTAACGCATTAAACGCGCGCGCCGCGCCGTCTACCTGATCATCATATTTCCCGTTCGGGAACAGCCGGCACTCATCAATAAACTGCTGATTCCAGCCACCCTTCAGCAGCAGCACCGCCCCCGCATTGATCTGGCTGGCAAGGGGCGTGGCCCGGGTCACTTTGTCGCCTGACTCCGGGCTGAAGTGCACGGCGTGGCCGGCCAGCAGCTTGGCGAACGCGGCCACCTGACTCTTGCCGGCCTGCCCAGGATCCTGCGGAATGCTCTGTTTCAGCGCCCGGCCGTCGGACATAGCAGTGTTCTTCATGAGCATGTCCCGCTGGTGGGTCTCGAATTGCTCGCGCACGGCATGGCCGATCACATACCGACCATCCTGCATTCTTCCCACCTTCACCCCTGCGGTGAAGTCGCCGGATGCTGATGCACCCAAGTCCCAGCCCCGGCACCACTCGACCACGCCGGGCGGTATGACGTCGACCACGGTCATCAGGTCGGGCTTGATCACCCCACCCTCCGGTGGCGCCGGGCTCTGACGGTACTGGCCGGCGAACACGTAGGGCGCCGCCTTCTCCATCGCGCGCAGTACGTCGGCGCTGTGCTTCTCGGGCCAGAGCGGCGTGCCGTCCTCGTTCCACACTGGCAGACAGACGTGCTCCCACACCTCGCCATTGCCGCCCGGCTTCACCCCTGGTTCCTCGCCCAGCAGCCAGCCGGCCAAGTCGCTCTCGTGCAGCCGCTGCATGATCACGATGATGGGCGTCTCGGGGCTGTTTTTCCGGCTCTCCAGCGTGTTCTGAAACCAGTCGATGACGTTCTGCCGCATGACGTCCGAGCGCGCTTCATCGGCCTTGTGCGGGTCATCGATGATGATCGCGCCTCCGAAGCCTTCGCGGTGCTTGCCGGCGCCGAAGCCGGTGATGGTGCCGCCGGTGCCGGCCGCGTACATCACGCCGCCCTTGGTCGTCTTCCAGTGGTGACGTGCATCGGTGGCCAGTTCCACCTCAGGGAAGATTTCGCCGTAGACCTCGTGCTGCACCACGCCGCGCACGCCCGCGCTGTTGTTGATAGCCAGGTCGGCGCTGTAGCTGGCATGGATGAATTCCGAGTCAGGCACCTTGCCGAACGCCCAGGCGATGAAGTTCACCACCGCGAGCTCGGTCTTGGAGTAACGCGGCGGGACGTTGATCACCAAGCGTTTGCACTCGCCGCGGTAGACCCGCATGAGCGCATCGCAGATCAGCTTGTGGTGCCGAGCCCGCTGCCAGGTGAAGCCTTTGCGGCGTAGGAACATCCACCTGCTGAAGAAATACAGGTCCTGTCGCGCCATCTCGGCGGCGGCCATCGCCTCCCCGGCCGTGAATTCGCGCCTCACACCTCGGCAGCGATGCGGCGCGCTGTCTCGGCGAACTCGGCCGGCGTAAGGTTGGCCTGCTGGATGGGGCCGCCGTTCTTCCCGGTGTGTTCGCGCCGGTTTGTCAGCGCGCCGCCGCACTCCTTCGCTGCCTGCTCCAGCAGCTGCGCCACCATCGCCGAGTTTCCGCGCGACTTGGCCCGCTCGAACTCACGCTGTAGCGCGCGGAGGCGTACGGCCTGCTGCGCGATCGGGATAGTTGAAACATCATCGAGGAACGCCTTGCGAGTGGCTGCAAATATCTCTCGCAGCTTCTTCGCCATACCCTTGCACGAACCCTTCGTAGGGTCGTAGCCGGCCACCTGCTGCCGGGTGACCGTGACTCCGAATTCTTCCTTTACGGTGGTGGCGACCTCGGAGGGCGTGTCAAAGCAGGCCAGTCCTTGGACGATGGCCATCTTCATGGGTTCAGTGAGCTGTGCCATTTGGTACGGGCCGGGTCTGGGTTACGCGGCCCGCAGCAGGCAAGTCCCGCACGCCCCGGCGACGGATGAGCGGCTGACTTCCGGCACTCCCCTGGCTGCGGCTGCCAGCTGTGCGATCGCGCCGTTGGGATCGCCCGCACCGTACCGGCGAACCACCGCAACGAATTCTTCGACATCGTGGCCCTGAAGCCCGATCTTAGGAAGACCGTCCTTCGTGAACGACGGCGCTCCGAACGCATCCTTCAGGTGAGCCAGGTGGAACAGCTCATGCTCGACCAGCGCGCACCAGTCGGTGTCGGTGCATTCCTGGGCGTACCGGCCGTCGAAGGTGATCAAGAAGGTGGGCGTGTCGCCGAACCATTCCCGCATCTGCTGCTCCTGGCGGGCCTTCTGCCAGCCCCCGGCGCGGAACATCACCTGTTCGGTCTGGCCGATGACGGAGCGGCCTTGCTTGGCGAAGCCGCCGTTGGCCCACAGCACCTGCAGGTCGGCGTCGAGGATGTGGCGGTGGTCCGGGTTGTAGATAGAACCTCCTTCGTTCAACACCTCGCGGGTGATCCACTCCAACACCTCGGGAGCCGGCGCCAACGCGGTGCACGGGTTGTCCATTAAGGATGCAGGAGGAAGCGGGCGGCTCTGCCCTACCCTCACTTCGGTTCGTCGGCCCATACCCGGCTGTTCCTCATCTTGAATCGTTGTTTTGTGGGGCGCGGTGGGCGCTGGCGGGCCCGGCGGGCCTGCTCCTTCTCCTGCCACTCCTGGGTGTCCTGCTCGCGGACGCTGACGCAGCGGGTCACACCGTCGTGGGTGGTGGTGCGGTAGATCGCGGCCCTGGTGTCGTGGCCCTCCAGCTTCACGGTAACGGGGCGGTGGGCCAGATCGAACACCGATGCAGGCGCCCTGCATTTCTCGCGTTTCACTGCCGCTGCGCTGACGATGCTCCTCTGCACCGGCCATTCGTCGTGGCTGTCGTCGTGCGTGTGCGTTGGGGCAGCCGGCGCGCGTTCCTCGTCTACTGGGACGACGAAGTCGAATGCGAGTTGCCGGCTATCAAAGAACATCCTGCCCGTCCTTTTGCGGAGCAACGCAGATGCTAGAGAGACGCGCATAACCATCCTGCCGCGGACTTTCATGACGGGCATTCTTCTGCTGGACCTTCGTCCGCGCGTGCCGCCGCTATGGCGTCGACCATGCGTTTTTCGCAGCCGGCGCAGCCGTTGGAATAACAGTCCCACTGCTCGCGGGCGGCCTGAGTGCAGTCTTCGCAATCCATCAGGCGCCGGCCTCACCGAACAGCATCCTGTCAAAGGCGTGCCGTTGTGCCGGCCGCGGCTTGGCGCTGTGCTGCGCGAGTAGGCGCCGGCGCACGGCAGCCACCGCCTCTGGGGTAGGCATCTGCCAAGGCTGCACCGCGGGCGATTGCACAGCCTCGCGTGGAGCATCGAGAAGCGCGTAGACGGCGGTCACGCGACCCTGCCGCGTTAGCGTTCTGGCAACTCGTATGCGCTTGGTGTCTTGCAGGTGATGCAGGTAGAGGTAGATCAACCTGCGGCTCACGCCGAGAGTCGTGGCCAACTCCAGAGCCTCGAGGTCGCGCGACTCTAACGCGGCCAGGATCGTGCACAGCTTTTCCTGTGCGCTGTCCGATGCGAAGGACATGGTGCGAGCGGTGGTCATGGGAGGTCCAGGGCCACGGGCGTGGCGTTGAGGTTGTCCAGCGCCCACTGCGCGGCGCGGCGGTCGGCTTCGGGGATGGTTTGAAGGGTTACCAGCAGCCGCCAGACGTTCACCTGGCGAAGGTGGGCGGTCATAAAGGCGGCTTCGCGCGCTTCGCCGGTGGCGCTGTAGCTGCTGTCGAGCCAGGTGTGGCAGCGGGCGCAGCCCCAGACCGAGTAGCAGTCGTCGGCCTTGCGGTGGCCGCCCTTCTCGTGCTCGGCCAGGTTGGAATGGCACGCGACGGTGGTTTCGCGGTCACCGTTGCAGACGCCGGGCACCTGCAGCAGACACGCGCGGCCGCGTGCCATGGCCAGGAGATGCGAGTTGCGGCGCGCGACGGTCTTGGGCTGAGCCCGCAGCGTTGCGGGGCCAAAAACGGCGCGCCGCTGGGTGGGCGTGAAAGCGATGGATAGGCGCCCGGGTTCATCGACCTGGCGCACACGGGCTGATGGGCGTTTGAAGCTCATTCGCGGAAACTCCCCAGGATGGTTTCGATGGACTCGATCCGTTGCGCCGGCGTGAGGTGGCGCCACAGCGTCTTGCCGGCGTGCTCGGTGCGGAGAAACTCGACGGCAGCCCGGTGGAAGGCCTCCATCTCGCCCTGCTCCAACTTCGAATAGCTGATCGACCTCGGCACGGGAATGACGCCGCCCTTCGGGCCCGGGAACCAGTCCACGAAACCGCTGCCGACCTTCAGCCATGTGCGGAAAGATTCGAAGGCCTCGAACTTTTCCTGTCCCTCGAATACGGCCTGCTCCAGAGCCATGTGCTTGCGGTGGAACCAGCCCAGCCTGGCCTGGTGGGTCTTGATATCGACCATCTCGCCGGGCTCGAGCTTGAAGATGCGATTCCAAAGGCCTCGCCACTGGCGCCGGCCGGTCTCGCCCAGCCCGTCGATGATTCCGAAGATCACCCGGCGGGCGATAGCGCGTTCCTCCTCGCTGATTTCGATTGCTTCCTGGCGGACCAGAGTGATGTCGCTCACGGCGTCACCTCGATTTCCACTTTCCATTCGCCCGGCTTGCCGCGGCGTTGGTCGTATTTCCAGGTGATGGATGGATCGCGGTCGTCGCGGCCGAGCCATTCGGCCACCTGGTCAACCGGTCCTTTCAGGCTGGCACGCAGGTTGTCATGTGCATCCAGGCCGTTGCCGGGCGAGACGCGGCACAGCGTCACAGTGACAGGGCCGGTGGGCGGCTTGTGCACAGCCAGCATCCATGCCACGGCCAGACGTTCGTGCTTCACGCGGCGGGCCCGGGCGCGGAAATGCTCGCGGTCGTTCTGGCCTGTGCCGGTTTTGAGTGGGACGACGATTTTCATGCCGTCGCCTCGCCGAATTCATCAAAATTTACGTGTGCACTAACATCGGGTGCCAAACAGACGACACAGTCACAAACATCGATGTCCGAAACCAAGCCCACCCTGCATGGCAATCCGCTGAAGGAACGCGACGAAACGCTGGCCGTTTTGGACGCGTGGGGCGACTCGTATGACCGTAATGGATCTGGGCGTGGATATGGCTGGTGGATGGTCGCCGGCTTGGTCATTGCCGCGGCAATCCTGGTTGTCATGGCTGGCTTCCCAGGCGTGGTGAGCTGGTTCACAAAACTTTGATTCACTGGCGACCTCCCAACGTCGGCAAGCCGCGCATAGCCAGGTCCGCGACCGAGGTGTAGGTGATCGCGGTCTTGGCAGACCCGCCACCGTGATAGACCGCACGGCATCGATCCGGGTCGCCGATCAGCGCTGGGCGCGGCAACGGAACGCCCTTCTTTTCGTATTCGTGGTCCGGCGAGCGGTCACCCGGCAGTCGGCGCGGGTAGTCGAAATCGCGGCGCTCGGTGTATGCGCGGTGGGACTGCTGGAACCGGTGCTGCAGGTAGCTCAGTTCGGCAATCTCTGTGCGGCACAGCTTCGGCCAGCCCCCCAGGTCCTCTACCGCTGCATGGATCGCCGGGTCATCGAACACGACATCGGTGTACGCGCCGACACGGGCCATGGCGTCGTGCGTCTTGCCCCAGGCAAGTGCGGCGCGGTCTGTCGCCGTGCCGGACAGGATGCGAACGACGTCCGCCACCTTCGGGGCAAACTGGCCGTGTTCCGCATCGGTGGCATGCCGCTGCATGGCGGTCTTCACCTGCTCCAGCGCGAAGCCTTGGCAGGCGCCCCACCATGTGTCGAGCAGGAAGCCGCTCGTGTCCTGGCGGTAGTACGCCATGACGTCTTTGACCAGTTGGCCGAACGCGGCCTTTTCACGCTGTTGCATCAGCTTCTCCTTGGGCCGCCCAGGCGTCGACCACGGCTTGGCCGCGAGACTCCAGGGCCTCCTGTTTGTTGGGTTGGCGGCGTTGGCCGGCGAGGTGCTGGCAGGTCGCGGTGAGCCATGAGCGGGCATCGGCCGGCTGTTCGGCAACGGCATTGCGGATGGCCGTCATCACCGTGTCGCCGTGGGGGTGGTCCTTGACCAGCTTTCCGATGAAGGCGCGGGCCTGTGGCTCCGGCATACCCTGCCCGTCCAGCAGCGAGACGGCGGCGCGCCAGAGTTCCGCCTTCGCCAACTCCTCGGGCGTCTTGGCCGGCTTGGGTGCCGGTGTTGGGGCTGGTGGAGGCGGTGCCGGGGGTGTCGGTGACGGCGCCCCGCCGTCCGTACCGTCAGGTACGGAATAAGAGTCTCCCTGTCCCTGTCCCTGTCCCTCTCCCTGTCTCTTGGAGGGCGTTTCTGCGGGACTTTTCTGGGACACGGGGGGCTTGTCCCTAGGGACATACAGAGGTTGTCCCGTGGGACAGCCGAGATACAGCCATTCCTCGAAGGTGGGCTTGTCCACGTTCGCGCCTTCGTGGCGGTCGTTGTGTTTTTTGATGCGGCCACACTCAGTGCGCCACCGCTGCTCCAACTTCGCCTGCCATGCGTCCCGGGCTTTCTCCGCCACGACGGGGTGGTACAGGCGGCCATCGGCGCAAAGCACCCAGCCGCGCAGCGCACCAGGCCGCACGTCTTTCCAGCCCTTGTCGATCTTTCCGCGCTGGGCATAGCCCGCCTGCTTGGCGATCCAGTTGTCGTTGTCCGGTATGGATGCGGCGGGCACCTGATGCCACGATGCGGCCCACAACAGCACCGCTGCCCAGCAAGCCTCCGGCGTTTCATCCGATGCCAGGTCGGAGTCGCGCAGGCGCGCAACGTCCAGCGGCATAAACGGGAAGTCTTGGAGGTCGCAGCCGGCAGGCGTCAGCGGCGCGGGGTGATCGCTCAAGCGGCGTTCCTCGCGTGAATGCTGCCGCCGGCCGTGCCGTGGCCGAACATGCGCGGGACAGAGCCCACAACACGCACTTCTTTCTCGCGCAAGGCGCGGGCATAGATGGAGCCGAAGGCCCGCCGCTCGCCAGGATCAATGCCGGCCGCCACGCAGGCCAGGGTCACCAGTTCACCGGAGATCGGGCCGTGCTGGGCGATGTAGTCGAGGACGAATCGGTAGGCGCGCTCGGCGAAGTTCGGGCAGACGCCCTCGGCCTCCTCCGCTGCTAGGGTGGCGCCGACGACACCAGCGGCACGCGCGGCGTCCATCGGGATGGGCAGCGGCATGCCCAGTTGATACTGGTGACTGGTCAGGGTCATGCGAATGCCACAGCCTTGGCAGCAACCTTCTTTGACTCGACTACTCGCACACGCAGCCAGCCGCTTTTCTCAGCCAGTGACCGGCAAGCAGCGGCGCCATCAGCTGTTTCATAAGGCTTTGAGCGCACGCGCTTGACCTTGGCATTTATGAGCCAAGCCTCAGCGTCAAAATCCTGCGCGATACCGCCATTGGCTCGAGTCGACGCCGCTGCCTTGCTATGCAATTGCTCGGCCTCCTCCTTGGCGCCGGGCGGAATACCTTCGACCAGCCAGCCTTTGTGAAACTCTGCTGGGGCTTCGGCCTTTGGTTTCTTGGTGGGGGTGGTGGATGCGGCCGAGGGGCTCCACGCCTTGCCGTGGATATTTACGTGCTCAATCGGCATGGTTTTCTCCTTCAATGGCTTCGGCCCAGGTCGATCCAGCCTCCACCCGTGCTGCAATACGCACGCGGGCGGCGTGATCGCGGTCTTTCCAAAGGCAGCAATGCGCCGCCGCGTGGATCTGGTCTGCCGGGTCGTTGAGCGAGTCGCCGTAAACGTCGTCCTCGTCGTCATTCGGCATGTAGAAGTCACGCACACACACCGGGCATTCGGTAGGCGCGCAGCTGTCCAGGCGTTGCCCGGCGGTGGTGAGCGTGTTCATGTTTGACGCTTTTCCGTTACGCAAAAGTACTCAACGCCGCCGAATTGGCAGCACGCGAGCGCCCGGCACAGGCGCACGGCGATACCGGCGCTCCAGCGTTTCCTGGGCAAGTTCGGTTGCGGCTTGGTCGACCGTGATGCCGCGGGCGACTGCGTACTGCGACAGCGCTGCGGCTTCTGCGTCCGTCAGGTCGACGGCGCTCGTTTTCGGTGGTGGGGACTGACGCACTGCGGATCATTTCCGTTACGCAGGAGTCACGAAGCAAGCGCTCGCAATTCGGAACTGCCCTGCTGAGAATTGCCACCGTGGACACGACGCAAACCCTCCAGCACCAACTCCCGCAGGAACGCGCTTTTCTGCATGCCGTTGAACTCTGCCGCGGCTTCGGCCAAGCGGTCCTCGGTTTCGTTCAGCGAGAGATTCACGCGCTTTGCGCGGATGTGGGTGGGGTCGGCGTACATGTCAGGGCCTCAAAAATTGGTGGGGTAAGCGGGGCGGACCGATGCGGCCCCGCCGGCGGAAAACAGAAAAGACTCAGCGCTCACGAAGAGCGGGTCGAAGCGCTTGATTGGCTGCTTGGCCAAGACGGCAAATGGCGCGGCGCAGAATGGGTCGGCGGCAATCTGTCGCGCATTCCGAAGTACGCCGATGACTCCGCACGAAGAAACGCTGATCTGCCACAACCTCGAACGAATCGCGGTCGCGCTGGAGCGGCAGAACGACCTGACAGCCAGGCAGGCGGACATGGCCTTTCTGCAGCTGACGGCAAACGACCAAGCCCGCATCGAGGTGTGGGACAAGCGCCGACACGACGAGAACTTGCGGCTGCGTGCAATGGCGTATCCACGGCCGCCACCGGTGCCGGCGGACTGAACGAGGTCCATGGCTTAGGGCTTCCAGGCTGCACCGGCCAGGACTGCGGCGGTGCAGGCAACGATGGCGGTGAGGCCGAGGAAGGCAGCCATGGGTCAGGCCCCTCCAACGATTGGTGCCCACGCACCCGCGGCGTAGAGTCCGGTTACCACAACACGGACGCCGCGAGGCGTGGACAAAATGGAAGCGCACGACTCATTCCAGCGGACTTTCGAACAAGGTCGCGCAGAAGCACTGGAGATCGCATTGGCAGCACTGCTTCGCTGCCTGCCGATAGAAGTGCAGGACGACTTCAAAGCGGAACTCCATCGCGCAATGCCGGCGTTTGGTCGAGAGCCTCTCGAAGCGCTTGGCGCCGAAGACTTTCAGCGCGGGCAACAATTTGCGATGACGTCATTGCTAGGACGTCTGCTGGGATAGGGCCGGTATCCCGCTTCCAAGCAGCCTTTCTGGCGGCCTGGTGGAGCGCCCCAGAGCTATCTGCCATGCGCTCGGCCAATAATTTGTCAATTGCCGGCAGCAGCCAGCGGACGATCAGTACGCGCATCTCACACCCCCTCTTTCGCCAGGGAGGGCTCGGCAGCGGGGAGTTGCGTGGTGCCGTAGAGGTGATCGAAAGTGATCTCCAAGCCTCGCGCTTTGGCGTAGTCGATCAACCGCTGGCCGACAACCGGCGGAAGCGTTTGACCGCGCTCGTACAAGGAGACGTTCGCTTGCGTGCACCCCAGACCATCAGCCATGGCCTGCTGGGTGACTTCGAGGCGATCTCGGATGGCTTTGAGGTTATGCATGCGCCAAATACTAGCGGCACTTGTTCTGCGCGTCAAGAGTGCCGCTTGTTTGTTATTCGGATGCGGGCGGCAATCATCCGCGCCCTATGAAAACAAGTACCCGCGCCGCAACCATCACGGCTGAACACTTGGCGGAAGCAGGACGCCTAAGAGCGCTCTGGGACAAGAACAAGGGCCCTTACACCCAGGCCACCTTTGGCGAGGCCTTCGACGTGGGCTCGCAATCTGCCGTCGGCTTTTTCTTGAATGGAAAATCAGCGCTCAGCATGAAGGCCGCCAAGGGCTTCGCGAAGGGACTGAACTGCAGCATTGCGGACTTCAGCCCGCGCCTGGCGTCGATAGCTGACGAACTAATTGCAGTCGCCTCGGACAACGACGATGACGATTTCGTGGCGATTGAGCGCGCAGATGTCTCATTCTCGAATGGCCACGGCCGACTGGTATTTGTGGAAGGCCGAAAATCGAGCCTCTCATTTCGCCGTGATTACCTACGCAGCATCGGTGTTAGCCAAAAGAATGCGGTGATCGTGCAGGCGGCCGGACGCAGCAATGAGCCCACCATCGATGATGGCGCCATCTTGCTCGTCAACAAGGCTTCTCAGGAGGTCATCAACGGCCGCTTTTATGCATTCCGCTGCGACGGTCAACTGCTGGTGAAGAGGCTGAGCCGCCGGCAAGACGGGTCAATTTTGGCGGTGTCGGACAATCCTGATCGCGAGGAATATCCAGACATACTCATACATAATGCCGACATTGATTTCGAACTGATTGGCCGAGTAATGTGGAAAGCCTCTGAGCTTTGATTTTATGAACTTGCCAAGAAACTTTGCTCTTCCCTCTTTCGAATTAGCTTCTGCGCTGCTGCTTTGCGCCAGCTTGGCCGGCTGCAAGGAAAGCGACAGAGAGAAAGCGGAGAAGGCTGGGGAAGCACAGTTGGCGGCAGTCAGGGCAAAAGCAGCTGCAGTGAAAGCCCGTTGTGCCAATGAATATGAAACTGTGCTGGCGGAGGCTAAAGCGGCCCACGCCAAAGGCGATCCGCGCACCGCCCTCGCCTCACTCTATCCATGTCGGGATAGTGTTGGCGGAGCGGCAAACAGAGACTTTTTTGCGCAAATGTCAGCTTTAGTAGAAGCTGATGACAAAAAGAAGGCGGCATCAGCAAAGATTGAAGCCGACAAGGCAGAGCGCGTTCGTGTCGCCGCCGCGGCCAAGGCGGAAGCGGCCCTAAAGGCTCAGAAAAAGAAGGAGGGCGTCAGCTTAGGGGCCTCCAAGCAAGATGCCCTAGACAGCATGTGGGGTCGGCCGTCGCACATCAACACCACCACGACAGCATCCGGCACGCGCGAGCAGTGGGTCTACGGCGGCCACAACTACCTGTATTACGTCAACGGAGTGTTGACCAGCATTCAAAATTAGGCAGGAGCAGCGCCAGTCTTGGCTGGAGCGCCGCCCCATGGACACGGGTCGGCAAAAGCACCACTTGTAAATATTTAAAGATAACAAGCGCCGCTCTTGATCTTTAAAACAAGTGCCGCTAGTATTGCCCCATCAACCCGATGGAGCGCACCTTGCACACCAACACCCGCACCCAGCCGGCCCTCCGCGCCGCCTATCCCGCCTCTCTGGCGATCCTTGCTGCTGCCGGCAACGCAGCGCAGATCGCTGCTGACTTCCGTTCGAAGCACGCGGTCGATGACTGCGACATGGAAGCCCTGGCAGCTGCTGCCCGCGCTCCGTTCCACGTTGAAGAAGCGCACCGCGCCCCGGCCACGGCTCGCCACCTGGTCGTGATGGGCGGTGAGGCATGAGCGCCGACAAGGCCACCCTGCAGGTACTTGTGGAGGGCCGCGCGGTCATTGCCGTTCCTGAGACCTGGACCATCGACGCCTTCGCCCGGGATGCAGAAGGTGCTGACATCGACCCGCTGAGCGAAAAGGCATCGTGCTTCTGCTCCCTGGGTGCGATCGCCAAGGTGACCGGTCTACCGGAAGGCGATGCCGGCCACTGCCCGGCTGCGCATGCCCTGAAGTCCGCGATGGCCGACGACGTTGCCCATTTCAACGATCACCACAGCCACGCCGAGGTCCTGGCTGCCTGGGACCGTGCAATTGCTGCGGAGGCCGCATGACCGGTGCCAACACAGACCGCCGCGTGGCTGACCGCCGCCAGGACCTGGCCGCCATGGGCGCCACCGCGGAACAGTATCGGCACCGCGCCAAGCTGGCAGAAGACCAGCGCGACATGCTGTTGGTCGAGCTCAAGGCCGCTCACCGCATCTTCCCGGTCCTGCTTGCCGAAATGACCAGCGAGCAGAAATTCCGCCTGATGCGGCGTGGCGATCTGGCTGACATCAGCCCCGAAGGGTTGACTCGTTACCACGAGCGTGTTGCCGCCATCGCCATGGTGGCCGGAGCCGCGTCATGAACCGCGCCACCCTCACCGCCTTTATCGCCCTGGCGCTGATCCTTCCGACTGCGTGGGAGACCAACCACGACAGCGAGACCGAGCAGGCCACGGCCGACACGGTGCTCGACCGCGCTGCCGAGTCGGCGCAGTTGCAGGCTGATGTGCTGCTTGCGGAGGTCCGACCATGACCTGCCACTACTGCGAAACCTGCGGCGGCGATTGCGCCGGCCGGTGCTGGGGCATCAGCCGCCCCACCGACGTCCCACCGACTGCCGTGGAGGTCGACCCGCACCTTCGCGCCGTCGTCTGGCGACTGCTGGTCGTCGTCGGTTTTGCGTTTCTTGCCGGGCTGGTGATGGCCGCCAGCGCATGGGCCAAGCCGCTGCCGGCCACCACCCTCGCCTACCGCTCCCAACACCCCAGCGCTGTGCAGCCCGCACGCCGCCGGCATCCATCTACCCATCCAGAAAGCGCCGAATGACCGCTATTGCCCAAACCGAACCCGCGGCCCTGGCCGTCCGCAGCGCCAGTGCTGGCGCCCTCCTGATGGACGGCGCGAGCATGGAGCGCCTCGAGCGCCTCGGCACGCTCATGGCCAGTGGCAAGGTGTCGGTGCCCCAACACCTGCGCGGAAGCCACGGCGACTGCTTCGCCATCGCTTTGCAGTCCATGCAGTGGGGGATGAACCCGTTCGCGGTCGCACAGAAAACCTTTCTGGTTAGCGGCGTGTTGGGCTACGAGGCCCAGCTGGTGGCCGCGGTGATCAACAGCAGCGGTGCCGTGCACGACCGTTTCCATTTCGAGTGGTTCGGCGCGTGGGAAAAGATCGTCGGCAAGTTCAAGGAGGTCGAGTCGAAGACCAAGAAGGACGACAACGGCAACTTCAAAAAATACATCGTGCCCGCGTGGCAGCAGGCCGACGAGCAGGGCTTGGGCGTCCGCGTCTGGGCCACTATAAAAGGCGAGGCCGAGCCCCGTGTGCTGGAATTGCTGATGACCCAGGCCCGCACCCGCAACAGCACGTTGTGGACGGAAGATCCGAAGCAGCAGATCGCCTACCTGGCGCAGAAGCGCTGGGCCCGCCTCTTCACACCAGACGTCATCCTGGGCGTCTACACCCCTGACGAACTGGCAGAGCCCGCTGAGCGCTTTATGGGTATGGCCGAAGTGGTCGGCGCAACACCGGCACCGCCCGCCCCGGCCGCAGTGGAAGCCTGGCCGGATGCGTCTTTCAAGGCGCGCCTGCCGAAGTGGCAGAAGGCAGTCGACGGTGGCAGCAGCCACGAAGAAATCATCCGGTTCGCCGAAAGCAAAGGCCTGCTCAGCGAAGAGCAGAAGACCACGATCCGCGCACTCCGGCCAACCGCCGTAGCGGTGGTCAAGGTCACCTTTGCCCAGGTCAGCGACGGCATCCGCTTGGCTACCAACCTCGATCAGCTGGCAGAGGCCGCTGACCTCATCGGCGAAATCCCCGACGCCGAACAACGTGCCGAGCTGACAGCCCAGCACGAAGCCCGCCAATTTGACCTGACCTGAAGGCACTGCCATGCAAACCCACCAACTCCAACAGGGCACCGAAGCCTGGAACGAATTCCGCCTGCGGCACCACGGCGCCAGCGAGGCAGCAGCCATGCTGGGCCTGTCGCTGGTGACGAAGCGCAGCGAACTCATGCGGATGAAGCACACCGGCATCGCCAAAGAGTTTGGCGACTGGGTCCAGAAGAACATCCTCGACCACGGCCACCAGGTCGAGCACGACGCTCTGCCGCATGTCGAATCGATCATCGGCGACGACCTCTACCCGGTGACCTGCTCGGACGGCGCGATCTCGGCCAGTTGCGACGGACTGACCATGGCCCGCGACATCGCCTTCGAGCACAAGCAGTGGAACGAGCGCATTGCTGCGATGGTGGCCGCCGGCGAAGTACCGCCCGAGCACATGCCCCAGTGCCAGCAGGTGCTGATGGTGACGAAGGCTGAAAAGCTCATCTTCGTCGTGTCCGATGGGACGCCTGACCGCATGGTGTGGACGTGGGTGTATCCCGACCGCGCCTGGTTCGACCGCCTGCGGGCCGGCTGGGCGCAGTTCGACGCCGATCTTGCCGCCTATGTTTTGCCGACTGCCGCCGAGCCTGAAGCTGTCGGCCGCACGCCGGAGACACTGCCGGCCCTGCGCATCGAACTCACCGGCGCGGTGACCACCAGCAACCTGTCGGCGTTCAAGGAACACGCGCTGGCAGTGTTCGGCGGCATCAACCGCACGCTGGTGACTGACCAGCACTTCGCCGACGCCGAGAAGACGGTGAAGTGGTGCGGTTTCGTGGAAGAGCGCCTGGCTGCCGCGAAGGACCATGCGCTGAGCCAGACGGAGAGCATCGACGCCCTCTTCCGCACCATCGATGAGATCTCGGCCGAAGCCCGCACAGTGCGCCTCGAACTGGACAAGCTGGTCAAGACCCGCAAGGAACAGCGCCGCGGTGAAATCGTGGCCGGCGGCATCGCCGCGCTGCGCAAGCATGTCGATGACCTGAACACTCGACTCGGCAAGGCCTACATGCCGGCCGCGACCGCAGTCGCCGACTTCGCTTCGGCCATCAAGGGCAAGAAGAACTTCGACAGCATGCAGGATGCCGTCGACACGATGCTGGCGAACGCCAAGATCGCGGGTAACGAAAAGGCCGACCTGATCCAGGCGAACCTGACCACGCTGCGCACGCTGGCCGCCGAGCACCCGTTCCTGTTTGCCGATGCGCCGCAGCTGGTGCTGAAGGCCAACGACGACCTGACCGCCCTGGTGCAGAACCGGATCGCCGAGCACAAGCGCCAGGAAGAAGAGAAGGAAGCCGCCACCCGCGCCAGCATCCGCCGCGAGGAAGAAGAACGCGCCAACCGGCTGGCCCGGGAGCAACAAGAGGCTGATGAGCGCCAGCGCCAAACCACCGCCCGCCAAGAAGCTATCGACGCGGAGAAGCGGGCCCAGGCCGGCATTGCCGAAGCGCGCGCCACCGCCGCGCTGCCCGAGCCGCTGCTGGAAGCGCTGGCCGACACGGCTGCGCACGTCCGGGCAGAGACCGTCTCCAAGATTGACGCCGGCCAGGCCATCGCCAGTGCGCAGCGTCCTGCAGCGGCACCAGCACCGGCCACCGACGAAGCCGGCCCGGCCACGCTGCTGATCGGCGGCATCAACCGCCGTCTCGGCTACGACGTCAGCGCAGTGTTTCTGAAGTCGCTCGGTTTCGAGCCGGCCCGCATCGACGGCGCCCGCCGCTTCTACCTCGACAGCGACCTGCCGCGCATCGGTCGCGCCATCGCCGCGCACACCTTGCGTGTCACCGAAATGGCGGAGGCGTGATGGCGAGCGTGAACAAAGTCATCGTGGTCGGCAACCTCGGCCGCGATCCAGAAATGCGCTCTTTCCCGAGCGGTGACCAGGTGGCCAATGTCACGGTGGCCACCACCGACCGCTGGCGCGACAAGACCAGCGGCGAAATGCGCGAAGCCACCGAATGGCACCGCATCGTGTTCAACGGAAAGCTCGCAGAGATCGCAGGCCAGTACCTGCGCAAGGGCTCGCAGATCTACGTCGAAGGCTCCCTTCGCACCCGCAAGTGGACTGGGCAGGACGGCGTCGAAAAGTACTCGACCGAGATCCGCGCCGACCAGATGCAGATGCTGGGAAGTCGCCAAGGCTCCGATGGCGCCGGCCCGCCGCCAGCCCCCGCGCCTGCCGCACGCCGCCCTGCTGCTGCACCGCGCGCACCCGCTCCATCTCATCCGCCGTCGACCGGCTTCGATGACATGGACGACGACATCCCGTTTTGAGGGTCGAACGATGAATTCCAACGCTCGCAGCACCTATCAGGCCTGCACCACCACTGGCCAGGCCCGCCAGCTAACCGCGCGATCAGTAGATCGTTTTTTTATACAGCTTCGCCGTTTGCCGCTGCTGTTCGGAAAACTCTGCAAGCCCAATGTCCCAGGTCTTTGTCAAAACCGCTCCGTCGTTCGTTATCTGAACGAAATGCACGGTCTGCTCGTGGCCGGGGGGCCTGCTACCAGGCGGCGCGCAGCGGTTGCCCTCGACATCGAGATACACCTGGGCGGTTCCGAAGTTAACGAGATATTCCACACACATGGTGGCTCCTGGAGTGGAGGCGGATTGGATCACCAATCTCTGCCCGCAGCACGCGCTGACCTATGTAACAGCTCAACGCCTCTCGCGAAGCCGGATCTCCGCAAGTACGCGCGAGGCGAGTCCATGCCTCACGGCCATCTCCACGCGAAGTTCTTCCACCACCTGGGCCAGACGCTCAGACGTAACGCGCGCTTCCTCAAGAATGCGCCGTCGTTCTCGAATGATCAGCCTGCGAATTTCCCGCATCTGCTCGACCGTCAGGGGATTCATAGGCCTTTTTGGGTAGCGTGCGCACTGTACGCCCTCGCCATCCCCAACGGTATGCGACATGGAGAAGAGGCATGAAGCGCGACCTCATCTCGCTCGGCCTGCCCTTCGCCGACGAACTCATCATCGACAACTTCGCCGGGGGCGGCGGCACGTCGACCGGGCTGGAAGCCGCCTTTGGCCGCCCGGTGGACATCGCGATCAACCACGATCCCGAAGCGCTAGCGATGCACGCCATCAACCACCCGCACACGCTTCACTTGCTGGAGAGCGTGTGGGATGTGGATCCGATCAAGGTGACGAAGAACCAGCCGGTCGGTCTGGTGTGGCTATCGCCTGACTGCAAGCATTTTTCCAAGGCCAAGGGCGGCACGCCGGTGGCGAAACACATCCGTGGCTTGGCCTGGGTCGGCATGCGCTGGATCGCCCGCTGCAAGCCTCGCGTGATGATGCTGGAGAACGTCGAAGAATTCACCACCTGGGGCCCGCTGATGCTGGTCACGGTGGACGGCAAAGAAGTCTGGATGCCGGACCCGGCGAAGCGCGGCAAGACCTTCGACAGCTTCGTCCGCCAGCTGCGTGGTCATGGCTACCAGGTCGAATGGAAAGAGCTTCGGGCCTGCGACAACGGTGCGCCGACCATCCGCAAGCGCCTCTTCATGGTCGCGCGGCGCGACGGGCTGCCCATCGTCTGGCCGGATGCCACCCATGGCGATCCCGCGAGCCCGGCCGTGCTGGCCGGCAAGCTGCTGCCTTGGCGCTCAGCGGCCGAATGCATCGACTTTGACCTGCCAGCGCGCAGCGTGTTCGACCGCAAGAAGGCCCTGGCCGACAACACCCTGCGTCGGGTGGCAAAGGGCCTGTGGCGCCATGTGTTGACCAGTCCGAAGCCTTTCATCGTCAACACCGCCAACGGCAAGACCACAGGCCGCGGGCCCAACGCCTGGAGCGCTGACGAACCACTGCGGACCATCACGTCGTCAAACGGCTTTGCAGCTGTGGCGCCGGCCATGGCCCCGCTGATCGTGGGTGCCGGCGGGCCCGCTTATTCCGGCAAACCAGTGCCGGTGGACCGCCCGCTCGGCGCGCTGACAACCGAGAACCATCGCGCGGTCGCCACTGGCGCACTGGCTCCACTGCTGGTGACCAACACCACCGGCCACAGCGGCGCGGCCGTGGACCACCCGGTCCCGACGATCACAACCGGCGGACACCACGCGCTGACCGGTGCAGCTCTCGCACCTTTCATCACCGAACACGCCAACAGCAGCACCCAGCGGACCATGGCGGCCGGCGAGCCACTGCGTACGATCTGCGCCCAGGTGAAAGGCGGGCATTTCTCTGTGGTGGCACCGACCCTGCACCCGATGCGCGGCACCGAAGAGACCCACCTGAACGGTGACGACATCGCCGCACCGCTGTCGACCATCTCCGCCGGCGGGACGCATCACGCCCTTTCCGGCGCGCACCTGATCACCATCGGGTACGGCGAGCGGCCAGGGCAGGAACCCCGGGCGCTGGACATCAACCAGCCGCTCGGCACGGTGGTGGCTGGCGGCGTAAAGCATGCGGTATCCCAGGCCCAGCTTGTCACCGCGCACATCCAGCGCGACATGGGCAAGAGCATTGGCCATGGCGTGGACGAGCCCCTGGCCACCACCACAGCCGGCGGCGGCGGGAAGTCCGCGCTGATCGCCGCACACCTGGTGGACATGGGCCATGGTGAATCCTGCTCAACCGGTGCGAAGCGTTGGAGCGACGGCGCGCGCAGCCTCGATGTCCCGCTCAACACCATCACGGCTAGCAGCGTACCCAGCGCGGTCACGGCGGTGCACCTGACGCACCTCACCCACCACGGCGAGCGGGCCGGCAACGATGCGGCCGAGCCGCTGCGCACCATCACTGGCGCGCACCGCGGCGAACAAGCCCTGGTGGCGGCATGCCTGGAGCAGGCAAACGGCGGGTTTTACGACGGCGACGGCCGGGCCGCCGATGCGCCGATGTCCACGATCACGGCCGCCGGCAGCAACCAGCGGCTGATAACCGCCTACTGCGTGAAGTACTACAGCAGCGGCGGCCAGTGGCAGGGCTTGGCCGAGCCGATGCACACGCTGCCGACGAAGGGCCGCATGGGTCTGGTGCAGGTAGTGCAGGTCTCGGCTGACTGCCTGGCGCCGGAACTGCAGGCCCGCGCAAAGCAATGCGCCGAGCTGCTGCACCAGTACCTGCCCGAGCATTTCCCGGAGCCGGCCGACCTGGTGTTGGTGGGCGACTGGGTGTTGGTCGACATCACGCTGCGGATGCTGAAGGCACCGGAACTCTTCAGGGCGCAGAGCTTCCCGCGCGGCTACGTGATCCACGAGATCCCGAACCCGGCGCTGCTGTTCGCGGGCGGCATGCAGGCCAGCGAGCCGTTGCTGGTGCCCCGCATCCCGCTGACGGCCACGGCCCAGGTGCGGATGTGCGGCAACAGCGTGGCGCCGGCACAGGCCGAAGCGCTGGCCCGCGCGAACTTCCGCCACGAAATGCAAATCGCCGGGAGGGCCGCAGCATGACGAATCTTTTAAGCAGAGGCCATCACGCGCTTGCGCGCCGAGTGCGCTTCCTTTCGCAGCGCGTCAACCGAGACGTCTTCAGCCACCAATTCCGGCCTGCCGTGTTCCGCCTGATCGGCCAGCGCCAGGTCGTGGGCAGCAGCCATCACCTCGCCCGCTTCGATTTTTTCCAGCGCCTCGCTGATCTTGGCCGCATGCCAAGCGTCCATCGTGTGGCCCGGCGTCCCGTCGATATAGCGGTCGATCATGCCGAGCAGCGCGAACAGCTGTTCCTTCGGGGTCAGGGCTTCGAATTCTTCGGCGGACAGGGCGCCGTCGGTAACGCGTCGGGTCATTTCGTTCTCCATGTTGGAGGTCCAGTATGAACGCCACTCCCGATATAGCGGCAGACAAAGTGGCGACACACACGCCCGGGCCTTGGCGCTGGGAGTTCAACGCATCGAGCAGGGAAGTACAGCTGGTGGGCGGACTCCGCCCTCAGTTTGACCTGACCGTCATGGATTTCACCCGGTGGGGCATGGCGGGTGCAGGAATCCGTCTGCGCGATACATCAGAAGCCGGCATGAACCTGCTGAACAAGCTGCATGAACGCGACGACTGGCGCGCACCTTTCCCCGGCCGAGAACACCACGCCCGATGGCTGATGAACGTGACGCACCCTGACATGGTGTTGATCGCCACCGCGCCCGAGCTGCTGGCCGCCCTGCAATCTGTTCTTGCCGTCGTCAACGTGCGGATCGACGACCCGCGGTGCGCAACTTTCGACGCGGCCCGCGCAGTCGTTGCCAAGTTGGTCTCCCCCATCACCACCCCCTCACCGAAGGAAGCATCGTGAGCGAATCCAACGGAACCAAACTGCGCGCGGCGCTTAAAGAAGCGTGCGAACTGATGGTGATTTATCGCAGCAAGGCAGACTCGCAGGCTGAATTCGAAACCTTTGACTGGCGCGTCCGGTTGGCTGAAGAGGCACTTTCCGCCCCCTCCACCGAAACCAGTGGAGACCAAGCACCGAGCGATGCAACCTACGTGCTGCAGTTGCTCGAAACCGCCGGCTATATCGTGCCGGGCAAGCTGGCCGAGGCCAAGGAGATTGCCGCTCGGTTCGCCGCTCCGCAGCTTGTGGAGCGCAAAGCGCAACCCGTGAGCGACAACGGGACGGTGAGCGAGTTGCGTGCAGCCATCGCTGATTTGGCGCAGGAGGAGCGCACACAGGGGCACTGCCGCGCAAAGGACTACGCGATGGGCAAGGCTGATGCCGCCCACGCGCGCGCCACCGAAAGGGTCGAGAAGGCCATCGCAGCCCTCTCCGCATCGCAAGCGCACGGCAAGAGCGAGGCGGTGCCGAGAATGACGGCGGCCGAGGTGAATGCTCTGCCGGCAGCAGCGCGGGACTACATCCACCAGCTGGTGGCAAATGTTGACCCCTCCAATATGGTCCGCGAGAACATGCAGTTGAAAGACTGCAACCATGGCCTGCAGCTCATGTACCGTAAAGCTGCGGACGCCTTGAGCGAAGTGGTCGGGTGCTACGAGGCGGCAGATCATGAAGGTCTGGCGGAAGCACTTGCTGAAACCAATGACGAACGTTTAATAGACTTGGTGGGGCGCCGCTTGATGCATGCGCTGAGTGCGGCTTCCAACCCCAGCCAATCCACCGGCGATAGCGTTCGGGCGGAGGGTGATGAGAGGGATGCGGCGCGGTATCGATGGCTGCGCAAACAACCGTTCGATACCTGGAAACGCATCGGGTGGAACACCTGGCGTGACGTACCAGAAGTTTTCCCCATGCGCGATGCAGCCATCGATACCGCCTTGCAGGCCCAGCAAGCAGCACCGGCAGCGGGGTCGCAGTCATGAGCCTTCAAATTTTCGGCAGCAAGGAGATGGGCTTCAGCGGCTCCTACGAAGAAGACGGTCAGGACGGGCACAACCCGACACCTCCGCTTTTGCCATGCCCCTTTTGCGGCACCACCAACGACCTGCATGTGCGCAACACCCACACGCCGAGCTACTGGGTGCAGTGCGACAACTGCGGCACTGAAAAGCACGGCGTCTTGCCGAATGGATATGCGGGCGGCCAAATTCGTTCGCGTGGCCGTTGCGAGAACCTGCACGCTCAAGCACGTTTCAACGCTGCGAACGGCTGGAACACACGGGCCATGTTCATCAAGGAATCGCCATGAGCCACGACCACGACGAAAAGGACGCCAAGGGCGAGCTGCTGCCATGCCCCTTCTGCGGCGGCGCGGCTCGCATGTCGAGCGCTGGCGGATGGCATGCGGTGGGCTGTGCTGGCGCACAAACCTGTCCGGCATACCTGCGGGCGCAAACCCACCGGACTGAAGGCGGCGCTATTGCAGCCTGGAATTGCCGGGCCGAGCGGGAAGACCAGGCACCCTCCCCCACCGCTGCTGACGTCTCACGATATTCCAGGCCCGACCGGGCGCCGGGAGAGGATGGGTTTCCATATGGCTGATTTACCTGTTCGCGTGCAGCTGAGCCGTGCGAAGGGCTGGCGGATGCCGGCCAACACAGTCAAGGTCGACCGTACGACGGTTTGGGGAAACCCATACCGCGTGGGCGAGAGCGTAACCACTGTCGACGGAACGTTTCCAATCACCGATCAGGCCATGGCCGTGATGCTGTTTCGCGACCTTGTATCGCGTGATGGCGGCTTCCCGGGCCGTACCCGCCACGGCAATGTCTTCGTTTCGGTTGGAGACCTGCAGCGCGAGCTGCGCGGCAAGTCGCTGGCCTGCTGGTGCCGACCAGGCACGCCGTGCCATGCGGATGTGCTGATCGAGTTGGCAAACGCAGAACCAAAGAAAGGAGGCGCCTGATGAAATGCCCAGCATGCACGAGCGGTGAAAACCGCGTGATGACTTCCCGGTCCGGGAGCGCCAAGATCAGCCGCCTGCGCTGCTGTGGTGCCTGCGGCCACCGCTGGACAACGGTCGAACTCGACGCCTCCAACCTGGCCCGCATGGAATCGGCTGTCGACGCCGTGCGCGCATTTGCCACCCTCTCGAAAGAAATCAGCGATGGCGCGACCGCGCTCGGTTAACCGGAAGATCCCCGATCTGCCGCGGGGCATGCGAAAAGACGGTGACCGCTGGTACTGGCGAGGAACCGACCTGGCTACCAAGGAAATAGAGACAACTCTTCGCGCCCGGGGCATGAAGATGTTTTGCGGCGTCACGCCCATCGAGGCGCGCCTATGGTGGGAGAAGCACGTATCTCCTGCGCTGGCAGCCCTGCTGCCCGCTGATGACGTGGCCGGCACCGTCGAAGAGATCCTGCAGAAATATGAAGCAGACGACCTACCGGGTTTCAAGCGCGAACTGACGCGCGTCGAATACGAGGGGCGCATCCGCCGACTGCGTGAGAAGTTCGGCGCCATGCGGTATGCCCGCAACGACACTGAAGCGCTGCAACCGACCAGGCTGCGGGCCGTCACCATCACAAAGCACCTGCACGATAACCGGGACCGGGGATCGTCAGCGAACAAAGACATTCAGCTGCTGTCGCGAATGTTCCGGCTGGCGCGTGTCCGCTGGGGCCTGACGACACACAACCCGTGCGAGGCCATCGAATATCTGCCGGAGAGCCCGCGCGACCAATACGTGAGCGACACGAAGTACAGCGACATTTATGAAGCCGCAAGCCCGATATTGCGGTGCATGCTTGAAATCTCCACGCAGACCGGCGCACGGGTCGGCATGATTTTCGATATCCGGCTGCAGGACTTCAATGAGCAGCAGCTCGAATTGCGCGTCACCAAAAAGCGAAACGAGCGCGGCCACGTTGCAAAGCCGTATCTCATGACACCCGACCTATGGCGCGCGCTGACGGCTGCCGTCGAACTGCGTAAAGCGAATCGCGGCGGAGCGGCCAGTCTGCCGAGCGATTACCTCTTTATCACCAAGCAGGGAAAGCCGTACAGCAAAGAGTCGTTTAAGCGGTTGTGGGCGAACGTGCGAGAAAAGCTGGGCCTGGGCCCGCGTGAGATTACCTTCCACGACATGCGAGCAAAGGCTGCCTCGGACAGCAATTCAGATGGTGATGCGCAGGATCTGCTGCACCATGAAGACGTCAAAGTCACGAAGCGCGTTTACCGCCGAAAGGTGCCGAGCTCGATGCCTCTACCATCAGCGATCGGAGGCCGAAACAAGGCCTAAAAGCCGGCGCGTTTGTCAGGCGGCCATTCGGATTTGTCAGACGCAAAACAAAAAGGGTCAGGACTTTTGGTCCTAACCCTTTGATTTCCTTGCGGAATATATGGTCGGCGTGGTGGGATTCGAACTCACGACCCCTTGCACCCCATGCAAGTGCGCTACCAGGCTGCGCTACACGCCGAGCCTCGAATTCTAGCATCAAACCTGCACTGGTTCGGACAGCAACAGACGAATTGCCAAAAGTTCTTTTCGAACCGATGCCAGCGACAGCGGCCGCACGTCGACTGTGGGCGCATCGACGGACCCTGCCGCAGTTCCCACGGGTTCGGATGCGCTGTCGTCCAAGTCGTCGCCTTCATCGGAAATGTCCACTGCCGAAGACGCGATGCCGAAACCCGCGGTTACCGACGACCGCGCCCCGCGTTCCGCCTGAACCCACTCCTGCAACTTGTTGCGTGCACCGCTGATGGTGAAGCCCTGCTCGTAAAGCAGGTCGCGGATGCGCCGGATCATCAACACTTCATGGTGCTGGTAATAACGTCGGTTGCCGCGTCGTTTCATCGGGCGCAACTGGGTGAATTCCTGTTCCCAGTAACGGAGCACATGCGGCTTGACCTCGCACAGTTCGCCGACCTCGCCGATGGTGAAGTAGCGTTTGGCGGGGATGGCCGGAAGGGTGGTGCTGCCCATGAATGCGCTTTGAAGAAGGGGCTGCGAATTTAACGCAAGGCTCGTCGCAGCGACAAGCCTTGCCAGCAAGGTTCAGCGTTTCCGCCGACCCCGTCGGTCAGTCCTGCAACTGTTCCTTGAGCTTGTGGCTGGCGTGGAAAGTGACCACACGGCGCGCCTGGATCGGAATCGATTCGCCGGTGCGCGGATTGCGTCCCGGGCGCGGCGCCTTGGTACGGATCTGGAAGTTGCCGAAACCCGAGATCTTCACGTCGTTGCCTTCTATGAGGCTGCTGCAGATCAGGTCGAAGAACGCGTCCACCATGTCCTTGGATTCGCGTTTGTTCAGGCCGATGCGGTCGAACAGCATCTCGGCCAGTTGCGCCTTGGTGAGGGCCGGGGTTTCCAGGCTCTCGACGACAAAATCTTCCGCGTTGGCGTCCATGGTGATCAGGTCCTTCATGCGCGCAGTCGTGCGCCGGTGTCCGAGGAGAGGCGGGCCAGCACAGCCTTCACGGTCTGCTCGATCTGTTCGTCGGTCAGGGCCGAATCGCCGCCGTTGAGGGTCAGGCGCAGGGCCAGGCTTTTCTCGCCGGCAGCCAGTCCGCCGGCCGGCAGGCTGCCGTCCTTGGCAGGCTTCGGACGGTATACATCGAACAGTTCAATCCGGCGCAAAACGGCGTCTGCGTCACCGCCGAGGGCTGCGGCGCGGATGCGGTCCCAGCCCTGGTCTTCGGCCACGACGACGGCGATGTCACGTTCGACGTCCTGCTGCTTGGCGACACCGACCGGTGCGGGCACGCCACGTTGCATGACTGCCGCGAGGTCGAGTTCGAACAGCACCGGTGCCTGGGCGAATCCCCAGGACTGGCGCCAGCGGGGATGCAGTTCACCGACAAAACCGACGGCCACACCGTCGACCAGCACGCGGGCGCAACGGCCGGGATGCAGTGCGGGATGTTCCGCCGCCTCGAACGTCGGCTGACGTGGCGCCAGCAAGGATTCGACATCGCCCTTCACGTCGAAGAAATCGACGGCACGTTCGGCGTGACCCCATTGCATGGCATCGGCCGGGCCGCTGGCGGCTCCTGCGACACGCATCGGCTGGTCGAACCCCTGCACCGTCGTGTCGGTATTGACCGCCTTGGCATCGCGCAGGAAGACACGGCCCAGTTCGAAGGCTCGCACACGGGTCTGCTTGCGGTCCAGGTTGAACTTCAGCACCTGCAGGAGCGATCCCAGCAGCGACGATCGCATCACGCTCATCTGGCTGGCGATGGGGTTCAGCAGGCGGATCGGATCGGAATTGCCTGCCAACTGGCGTTCCCAGCTTTCTTCGACGAAGCTGAAATTGATGGTTTCCTGATAACCGCGCGCTGCCAGCGACCGCCGCACGGCGAACGGGCTGCGGCGCGCCTCGGCACGCAGCTTGGGCGTGATGGGGCCCTGCGGCGGAGTGGTCGGCAGGTTGTCGAAACCGACCATACGCGCGATCTCTTCGATCAGGTCTTCCTCGATGGCCATGTCGAAACGCCACGACGGCGGCGTGACGACCAGCGTGTCGTCGGCACCGGCCTCCACCGGCAGGCCCAGCGAGGCCAGCGCGTCTGCGCATTGCTGCGCGGTCAGCGGCATGCCGATGACCTTGGCGGCGCGTGCGGGTCGCATGCTGACCGGCTTGACCTGCGGCAGATTGGGCGTCAGGTCGGCGATCGGGCCGGCCTGGCCTCCGCAGATGGATTGAACCAGCGCGGTGATGCGTTCGATGGCTTCGACCGTGCGGCCGGGATCGACGCCCCGCTCGAAACGATGACCGGCATCGGTCGAGAAATTGAAGCGGCGGGATCGACCGGCAACTGCCCGCGGGAACCAGAAGGCCGCTTCGATGTAGATGTTGGTGGTGTCGTCGGACACAGCCGTGGCGTTGCCGCCCATGATGCCGGCGAGCGACTCGACCTGGCTGCCGTCGGCGATCACACCGACCTGTGCGTCGATGGTGACGGTGTTGCCGTTGAGCAGCTTCAGGCTTTCGCCCTCGCGGCCCCAGCGCACCTGCAGACCGCCCTGGATCTTGTCGAGGTCGAAGATGTGCGTCGGTTGTCCGTATTCGAACATCACGTAGTTGGAGATGTCGACCAGGGGCGACACGCTGCGTTGGCCGCAACGTGCCAGGCGCTCGACCATCCAAGCCGGCGTGGCGACTTTCGGATCTACGCCGCGCAACACGCGGCCGCTGAAGCGACCGCACAAATCGGTGGCCTGGATGTCGACGGCCAGCGTCGCATCATGGGCGATGGCCGCCACGGGCACGGCCGGTGTCAGCAGCGGCGAACCGGTCAGGGCCGCCACTTCGCGGGCGATACCGTAGAGGCTCAGGCAATGCGCCAGATTGGGCGTGAGTTTCAGGGTGAACAGGGTGTCGTCGAGCTGAAGGTAGCTACGCAGATCGGTGCCGACCGGTGCATCCGCCGCGAGTTCGAGCAGGCCTTCGTTGCCCTCGCCGATGCCCAGTTCCTTGGCGGAACACAGCATGCCGTGGCTCTCGACGCCGCGCAGCTTGCCGACCTTGATCAGGAAAGGCTTGCCGTCAGCGCCAGGCGGCAAGGCCGCTCCGACCAGTGCACAGGGAATCTTGATGCCAGGGCGCGCATTGGGTGCGCCGCAGACGATGGTGAGCGGAGCGCCCTGCCCCGCCTCGACCTGACATACCCGCAGGCGGTCGGCATTGGGATGCTGTTCGGTCGAGAGAATCTCGCCGACGACGATGTTGGTGAAAGGCTTGGCGACCGGCTCGAGTTCTTCGACTTCGAGGCCGGCCATGGTCAGGGTGTCGGCGAGCGCCTGGGTGCTCAGCGATGGGCTGCAGAACTCGCGCAGCCAGGATTCCGGGAATTGCATCTGTCGCTTCTTTCGGTGTTTCTGTCGGGCAACGCGGTTTACTGGAAGTGACGCAGGAACCGCATGTCGCCATCGAAGAACAGTCGCAGGTCATTGACGCCGTATCGCAGCATGGTGAGCCGGTCGGGGCCCATGCCGAAGGCAAATCCCAGGTAACGCTCGGGGTCCAGCCCCATGTTGCGGACCACGTTGGGATGCACCTGCCCCGAGCCGGCGACCTCGAGCCAGCGACCGGCCAGTGGCCCGCTGCTGAACTGGATGTCGATCTCGGCGCTGGGTTCGGTGAAAGGGAAGAAACTGGGGCGGAAACGCAGAACCAAGTCGTCGCTTTCGAAAAACGTCCGGCAGAAGTCGGTGAAAACGACCTTCAAATCCTTGAAGCTGACGTTCTCGCCGATCCACAGGCCTTCGCACTGGTGGAACATCGGAGAGTGGGTGGCGTCGCTGTCGACGCGGTAGGTACGACCGGGGGCGATCACGCGTATCTCGGGCATGCCGTGGCCGGCGTCGATGGCCGCACGGTGGCGTTTGACATGCTGCACCGCATGTCGGATCTGCATGGGGCTGGTGTGGGTGCGCAGCAGCAGCGGCGCATCGGCAGTGCCGCCCTCGACGTAGAAGGTGTCGTGCATCGAACGCGCGGGATGGTCCGCCGGCGTGTTGAGCGCGGTGAAATTGAACCAGTCGGTCTCGATCTCGGGTCCTTCGGCGACGTCGAAACCCATCGAACCGAAGATGCCTTCGATGCGTTCCAGCGTCAGCGACACCGGGTGCAGGCCACCTTCGCCGCGCTGCCGGCCAGGCAGCGTCACGTCGAGCGCTTCGGCCCGCAACTGGAGTGCGAGTTCGGCATCGGCCAGCGCCTGGCGGCGCTCGGTCAGCGAAGCCTCGATCGCCTGCTTGGCACTGTTGATGACAGCGCCGCGCGCTTTCTTTTCATCGACCGGCAATGCGCCGAGGCCCTTCATCAGTTCGGTGATGCGGCCCGACTTTCCCAGGAACTGCGCCTTGGCATTTTCCAGGTCCACGGGCGTGGCGGCGGCGGAGAAAGCCTGTGCAGCACTGGCGACCAGCGCGTCCAACTCGTTCATAGATGCTTTTGCTAGGAATGAAAAAGGGCTAGTGCTTGTGACAGCCCTAGCCCTCAAATGTTGTGTCCGGACCGATCGCACAAGCGGCCGGTCCGTCGTCGAACAATCAAGCCGCCAGCTTGGCCTTGACCTGTTCCACGATGCTGCCGAAAGCAGCCTTGTCGTGCACTGCGAGGTCGGCCAGCATCTTGCGGTCGATCTCGATGGCAGCCTTCTTCAGGCCGTTGGCGAACTGGCTGTAGGTCATGCCCAGTTCACGCGAAGCAGCGTTGATACGGGCGATCCACAGCTGACGGAAGACACGCTTCTTGGTACGACGGTCACGGTAGGCATATTGGCCTGCCTTCATCACCGCCTGTTTGGCGATACGGAAGACATTACCGCGGCGACCGCGAAAACCCTTGGCGAGCTTGAGAACCTTTTTGTGGCGGGCGCGAGCCGTTACACCACGTTTGACGCGAGGCATTGAATTACTCCTTGTTCGTCAGTTGATTACAGGCCAGCAAACGGGAGCATCTGGGCGATGTGGCCCATATTGGTCTCGTGCACTGCTACGGAGCCACGCAGATTGCGTTTGCTCTTGGTGGTCTTCTTGGTCAGGATGTGACGCTTGAAGGCCTGACCGCGCTTGACGGTACCGCCTGGACGAACGCGAAAGCGCTTCTTTGCGCTGCTCTTGGTCTTCATTTTGGGCATGAAATGCTCCTTCTATATGTGCTCGTGAGGCGCCGCGAAAACTTTTCACGGACTTGGCTGCCCCGAGCCACTTGTTTTGCAGTACCCGAAAGTACCGCACCGGTCGATTCGCTGGAGGCCAGCCAACCGCCCGATTGCCCGATGTCTCCATCAGGCAAATTCTGAAAATACAAAGCCTCAGGCCGAAGCCGAGGACGTTTCGGCTGCCGACTTGGCAGCAGCCGCCTTCTTGCGGCTGGGAGCGATCATCATGATCATCTGCCGGCCTTCGAGCTTGGGAAACTGCTCGATCAGGATGGTGTCGGCCAAGTCCGCACGAATGCGGTTCAGCAACGCCATGCCGATTTCCTGGTGCGTGATTTCGCGACCGCGGAAACGCAACGTGATCTTGCACTTGTCGCCTTCGTCGAGAAAACGACGAATGTTGCGCATCTTGATGTTGTAGTCGCCGTCATCGGTACCCGGACGGAATTTGATTTCCTTGATCTCGATAACCGTCTGCTTGGCCTTGGCTTCGGCAGCACGCTTCTGCTCCTGGTACTTGAACTTGCCGTAGTCCATCAAACGACAGACCGGCGGATTCGCCGTGGCAGCAATTTCAACCAGGTCGACGTCAAGCTCACCTGCCATGCGCAAGGCTTCGGACAGGCTGACGATACCCAGGGGCTCGTTCTCAGGACCGGACAGGCGCACTTCAGGCGCCATGATTTCACGGTTCAGACGATGCTTGCGTTCCTCGCGATGGCGACGGTCACGAAATTCAGTAGCGATGGCTCATATCCTTTTAAAGACGCTACGACAACCGTAGCAATAACCGGCAGCAGACACACGGCAAAAGCTGTCTTTACCGGCTGCACGAAGCAGCCGGGAGAAAAAATCAGCTCTTGAGAGCAACGTCCGAAACGACCTTTTCGGCGAAGGCCGCCACCGACATTACACCGAGGTCGACACCGCCCCGGGCGCGCACTGCAACGGCACCAGCTGCCATTTCCTTGTCACCAATGACCAGGATGTACGGCAGCTTCTGCAATGAATGCTCCCGTATTTTATACGTAATCTTTTCATTGCGCAGGTCAAGCTGAACCCTAAGCCCTTGATTGCGCAGTGTTTTGACAACATCCCGGGCATATTCCGCCTGGTTGTCGGTGATCGTGAGCACCGAAACCTGCACCGGTGCCAGCCATGAAGGCATCGCACCGGCGTGGTGTTCGACCAGCATGCCGATGAAACGTTCCAGGCTGCCGACGATTGCCCGATGCAGCATGACCGGATGGGCACGGCCGTTCGATTCGGTGACGTACTCGGCGCCCAGGCGCTCCGCCGTGTTGAAGTCCACCTGGATGGTGCCGCACTGCCAGTGGCGGCCAATGGCGTCACGCAGCGTGTATTCGATCTTCGGGCCGTAGAAAGCACCGTCGCCCGGCGAGATGATGAAGTCGACACCGGAACGCTTGAGCGCTTCCACGCAAGCATGTTCGGCCTTGTCCCAAAGCTCGTCCGACCCGACACGATGCTCCGGGCGCGTCGCGATCTTGTAGAGGATGTCGGTGAAACCGAAGTCCCGGTAGACGGCCTGCAGCTTGGCCGTGAAATCCACCACCTCGTCCAGTATCTGGTCTTCGGTCACGAAGGCGTGGCCGTCGTCTTGCGTGAATCCGCGCACACGCATGATGCCGTGCAGCGAACCAGAGGGCTCATTGCGATGGCACTGGCCGAATTCGCCGTAACGCAAAGGCAGATCACGGTAGCTGCGCAGGTCGCTCTTGAAGATCAGCACATGGCCCGGGCAGTTCATCGGCTTCAGCGCGTAATCGCGTTTCTCCGACTCGGTCGTGAACATGTTGTCGCGGTAGTTCTGCCAGTGACCCGTCTTTTCCCACAGGCTGCGGTCGAGGATCTGAGGTCCCTTGACTTCCTGGTAGCCGGTGTCGCGGTAGACCTGGCGCATGTACTGCTCGACCTCCTGCCACACAGCCCAACCCTTGGGATGCCAGAAGACCACGCCCGGCGCCACATCGTCGATGTGATACAGGTCGAGCTCCTTGCCCAGGCGACGGTGATCGCGCTTTTCGGCCTCCTCGATGCGACGGACGTAAGCCTCCAGATCCTTCTTGTCGGCCCATGCTGTGCCGTATATGCGCTGCAGTTGTTCGTTCCTGGCATCGCCGCGCCAGTACGAACCCGCCAGCTTCGTCAGCTTGAAGACCTTCAGGAAACGCGTATTGGGCACGTGCGGACCGCGGCACATGTCGACGTATTCCTGGTGGTAATAGAGGCCCATCGACTGCTCGTCGGGCATGTCCTCGACCAGGCGCAGTTTGTAGTCTTCACCGCGCTCGCTGAAGACTTCGATCACTTCGGCGCGCGGCGTCATCTTCTTGACGACGTCGTAGTCCTGCGCGATCAGGTCCTTCATGCGTGCCTCGATGGCCGCCATATCGTCCGGCGTGAATGGGCGTTCGTACGAAATGTCGTAATAGAAACCGTCGTCGATTACCGGGCCGATGACCATCTTGGCCGTCGGATACAACTGCTTGACCGCATGGCCGACAAGGTGGGCCGTCGAGTGGCGGATGATCTCCACGCCCTCGGCGTCCTTGGGCGTGATGATCTGCAGCCTGGCGTCATGGTCGATGACGTCGCTGGCGTCGACCAGGCGCCCATCGACCTTGCCGGCGACTGTCATCTTGGCCAGGCCTGGGCCGATGGACCGGGCGACGTCGGCAACCGACACAGGGCCGTCGAAGTTGCGCTGCGAATTGTCGGGAAGCGTGATCTGGATCATGGCGTTTGAGGCTTCTCGTGAAGAAGCAGGAAAGAATCACAAAAGGGCTGAAAAGCAAAAAGCGCGGAAGTCCGCGCTTTTTGGATGTCAGCCGACGAAGGCTTGGAAACGGGCAGGCGCGAACCTTCGGCCTAGCGGCCGGTGGAAATCTCCGAGGGAGTTCGCGGTGTCATAACCAGTTTGCCTTTCTCGCTCTTGCTGCTGATATGGAAATCGTAGCCCCCGAGTTTATCACCCGGGGAATTACGCCACCGCTCAGTGGAACTGCTCTTCCTCGGTGGATCCGTTCAGGGCCGTCACACTCGACTTGCCGCCCTGGATCGCGGTGGTGACGTCATCGAAGTAACCGGTGCCCACTTCCTGCTGGTGCGATACGAACGTGTAGCCTCGTTCGCGGGCTTCGAATTCCGGCTGCTGCACCTTTTCGACATAAGCCGACATGCCGCGCTGAACATAGTCCTGCGCCAGGTCGAACATGTTGAACCACATCGAATGAATGCCGGCCAGCGTGATGAACTGGAACTTGTAGCCCATGGCACCGAGTTCGCGCTGAAACCTGGCGATAGTGGCGTCGTCCAGATTCTTCTTCCAGTTGAACGACGGCGAGCAGTTGTACGCCAGCATCTTGCCCGGATGCACCTTGTGCACAGCGTCGGCGAATTTCCTGGCGAACACGAGGTCGGGCGTGCCGGTTTCACACCACACCAGGTCGGCGTAATGGGCATAGGCGACGGCGCGTGAAATGGCTTGTTCGATGCCGTTGGTGACCCGATAAAAACCTTCGTCCGTGCGCCAACCTTTCAGGAATTCGCGGTCGTTTTCATCATGGTCGCTGGTCAGCAGGTTGGCAGCTTCGGCGTCGGTACGGGCAATGACCAGCGCGGGCACACCGCAGACGTCGGCCGCCAGACGGGCCGACACCAGCTTCTGTACGGCTTCGCTGGTCGGCACCAGCACCTTGCCGCCCATATGGCCGCACTTTTTTGCAGAAGCCAGCTGGTCCTCGAAATGCACGCCGGCAGCACCGGCGCGGATCATGGCCTTCATCAGTTCGAACGAGTTGAGAACGCCGCCAAAACCCGCTTCGGCATCGGCCACGATGGGCGCGAAATAATCGACGTGTCCGTCGTCGCCCGGGTTGCTTCCCCTCGCCCACTGGATTTCGTCGGCACGGCGGAAGCTGTTGTTGATGCGCTCCACCACCAGCGGAACCGAGTCGACCGGGTACAGGGATTGGTCGGGATACATGGCTGCATAACCGTTGTTGTCCGCCGCGACCTGCCAGCCGGAAAGGTATATGGCCTTGATTCCGGCCTTGACCTGCTGCATCGCCTGTCCGCCGGTCAGGGCACCCAGGCAGTTGACGTAACTCTCGTCGTGCAGCAGATCCCACAGCTTTTCGGCACCGCGGTGGGCCAGCGTGTAGTCGATGGGAAACGACCCGCGCAGGCGCACGACATCAGCGGCGCTGTAACCGCGCTTGATACCTTTCCAGCGCGGGTTGGAAGCCCAGTCCTTCTCGAGGGCTGCGACCTGTTGTTCACGGCTCAATTGTTCAGTGATGGTGTGCGGCATGGTTGGACTCCTTCGGTTTCTGGATTGCTACGCCGACATGGCGCGCTGGAATCCACTTTAGGCACTCACCGCCGAACAATCATCTCTTCGGTCTTATAGAAGACAAGAATTTAATTCATTAAAATCAACAACTTGCCTGAACATTTCCACGATGAGAAACTCCAATTCTCATATTGAGAAATATTGCTGCAATGCAGCAGAAAGAATTTTTATCATGTGAAAACAATATCGCGCAGGCAAAAAATCAGGCACTCGGACGCCGCAGCCAGTCTCCTTCGGCCATCGGCGCAAGATGGCTGACCAATGCCGGTGCGATCTCATAAAGAAAGCATTCGAGTGACTGGCCAGCGACTTCGAGCACGAGGCATTGCTTGATGTATTCACCGCTCGGCTCTGGCAACAGGCCTTCGATCTCGTCGAGCCTGGTTTCCAGTTCCGCCGAGACCGAATAGACCTCGCCGACCACCCTGCCCGGCCCGCCCAGCACCAGGCCCGGATACCAACCCAGCGGATACAGCCGCCCTTCGACCGATGCCTCGCCGATGAACCGCGGCGCAGGCTCCTGCTGATTGATGTCGTTTACCTCACCGCGCCGAAGCGTTCCGTACACGAAGACATACCGCATGTTTCTTCCTTTTGCTTGATTCGAGGCGGATGGCACCACAAGGCCGCCGCCCGGACGCAACATTGCCATGTCCTCGTCTGAAAAAATCAGTGTCTTGCTTGGAAACCCGTTTTTTCTCCAGTAGCATGCGCGCAGCCAGTGGAGAGATGGTTTTCCCACTGGTAAGACTCCAACTTTCCTTAGGAAGAAGATCATGGCAACTGCAAAAAAAGCGCCGGCTAAAGCACCGGCGACAAAGGCCGACGCTCCTGCAGCCAAAGCACCGGCCAAGAAGGTCGCCGCCAAGCGCACCCCGAACGCCGCTTTCATGAAGGCCCTGACCCCCAGCGCCCAGCTGGCTGCAGTCGTCGGCAGCACCCCGCTGCCACGCACCGAAGTCGTCAGCAAGCTGTGGACGTACATCAAGGAACACAAGCTGCAGGACGAAGCCAACAAGCGCAACATCAACTCCGATGCCAAGCTGAAAGCCATCTTCGGCAAGGACCAGGTTTCGATGTTCGAACTGGCTGCCCTGATCGGCAAGCACCTGAGCTGATCGCTGCGCGATCCGCATGAAAAAGGCCTCCGCATGGAGGCCTTTTTCTATTGGGCGGCCCTGATGCCGCCCCGGTTTTTTCAGCCCTCCAGCGCCTGCCTGAAATCTTCGATCAGGTCGGCTGTTTCTTCCAGCCCCACCGACAGCCGCACCATGCCGTCCGAAATACCCATTTCCGCACGGACCGCCGCGCCCGCTTCCCAGAAGATGGTGTGGGCGACAGGGATCACCAAGGTACGTGTATCGCCCAGGCCCGTGGCCTTGACCGCCAGTTGCAGGCGATCGATGAAAGCCAGGCAGTCGTCCGGATCGCGCAGCTCGAACGACAACAACCAACCGGCCGAACGAAAGAGTCTCTTCGCAATGGCATGTTGAGGATGCGACGGCAGCCCGGGGTAATAGACCCTGCCTATGGCCGGATGCGCCTCCAGGAATTGCGCGAGTTCCAGAGTGGCGGCGCTGGACTGATTCATGCGCAACGCCAACGTCTCCGCACCGACTGAAATGGCATGTGCATGCTGCGAGGACAAGGAAGCGCCCATGTCGCGCAAACCCTTCTTGCGAACCTGCATCAGGCCCCACTGACGGCTGTCGCCCTTGCGATAGGTCTCGCTGATATTGGGATAGTGGGTCCAGTCGAAGCAACCCGTGTCAACCACCGCGCCACCCAGCGCATTGCCATGGCCGCATATCGACTTGGTGAGGGAATGAACCACGAGCCCGGCGCCCACTTGGCCCGGCCGGAACAGCCAGGGCGACAGGATGGTGTTGTCCACCACGAACAGCAGGCCTTTTTCACGGCACAAGGCGCCAATGCCTTCGAGGTCGACGATCTGTGTTCCCGGATTGGCCAGCGTTTCGACGAACACCATGCGGGTTGCCGGCGTGATGGCCGCAGCCACCAGTGCAACGTCAGTGGCATCCACGCGGGACACCGCCACGCCCAGGTCATTGAGCGTGCCGAAGATGCTGTTGGTGTTGCCGAATACCGCCCTGCTCGCCACCAGGTGATCTCCAGCCTTCAGCAGCGTCAGGAACACCGCGCTGATGGCAGCCATTCCAGTGGCGAAACTCACGGTGCCAACGCCCTGCTCCATGCTGGTCAGCTTGGCCTCGAGTGCAGCGGTTGTGGGCGTGCCCTGGCGCGAATACACATAAGCGCCTTTTTTGGTGCCCTGGAAAACGCCGATCAGGTCGGAAACCTTTTCGAAACCGTATTGGGTGGATGTATGGACGGGTTTGTGCACTGCGCCGTCCTCGGTCCCGAAGGCCCGGTCGGCGTGCACGATATCGGTGGTGAATCCGCGGTTGCTACTCATGTTCGGTCTCAAGATTGAATGGTTCAGTCGCGCTCGGGCACGATGGCTTCGGCGTAATCGTAGAGCGCCGACAAGATGGCTTCGGTACGCTCGTCCGGCCCATCTTCCGATTCGCCGGCCTGTTCGCCCAACACGTCGAGCGACGCCAGGAACTCGTCGACGGTTCGGGCCTGACCCGCACCGTCGAACAAACGTGCGGCACGATGCAAAGACCAGCGCTCGCCTTCGGCTTCGCTGAGCGTTTCAGGAAAATTGCGGGCACGGAAGCGGAAAAATATGTCTTCCAGCCTTGGATCATCGAACCCGGTACGGGCATCTGCCAGTTTCTGAGGCGCAAGTGACCTCAGATGGGTCAGCTTGCGGCGATCGTCGTTACCTACAAGTCCGCCGTAAAGGTCCTCCTCTACATCGGGTGCATCGCCGCCAGCAGGACGCTTGAAGACTTCTGTCCAGATCGCAGTCATGTCGGGCATGGCCTGGGCAGACAGGGCATGGCGGGCGGCCGCTTCCAGATCCAGCTGCCAGCGAGCCGCCATTTCGGGCCGCAGCGTACGAAGGTTGGCAACCACCATGGGCGACTTGTTCAGATGCACGCTCTTGACGGGCAACCGTGTCATACCTTCCGGCAGTTCCGCAGTTCGAGTGAACAGGCGCTGGCGTATTTCATCGACGCTCAGCCCCGCGAGTTGCTGCGGATCTTGCGACAGATCCCACGCAATCAGCTCGTTGCGATTCATCGGGTGCGTTGCCAGCGGCCACATCACGGCCAGGCAGCCTCGCTCGGCCGGGAACATGCCGGATACATGTAAAAAAGCCCGCGCGGTCTGCTGCGTGGTCGGCAGATTCAGCTCCTGTGCGACGCGGTCCTTGCTCCGCAGGCCAAGCGCGAATTCGAAAAGCCTGGGGTTCTTGTCACGCAGCAACCGCGCCATGGAGATGGTTGCCCGCACATCCGACAGGGCATCGTGCGCAGCCTCGTGCACCAGTCCGTTGGCACGTGTCAGGTCCTCCAGACGAAAGCTTGGTTTACCGTCAGGCTTCAGGGGCCATCGAATGCCTTCGGGCCGCAGAGCGTAGGCAAGGCGCACGACGTCGAGCAAATCCCACCGACTGCAACCGTTCTGCCATTCACGCGCATACGGATCGATCAGGTTGCGCCAGAACAAATGCCGCGTCACCTCGTCGTCGAAACGGATGGTGTTGTAGCCGACACCGACCGTGCCGGGCTGGGCGAAGGCGGCTTCGATGCGACCGGCAAACTCGGTTTCGCTGATTCCCCGCTCGAGGCAGGTCTGGGGCACGATACCGGTGATCAGGCAACTTTGCGGGTCCGGCAGATAGTCGTCCGTAGGCTTGCAATAGAACATCATCGGCTCGCCGATTTCGTTCAGTTCGGCATCGGTGCGGATGGCGGCGAACTGCGAGGGCCGATCGCGGCGGGGATTGACACCGAAGGTCTCGTAGTCGTGCCAGAGAAAAGTGAGTTCGGACATTGGTTGTTTTGCGCTACCGCGAAGCGACGCAATGTACAGGAGGCGCGGTTCGAATCTTCGCCCGGGGTGGCCTTCCCCGGGCGCGTAGTCTCGTTAAATCTTCTTCAATTCCAAGCTTGAGATATAGCGTCCCAAACCATCAGCATCACAATGACCCGCCAGAAAATGCAGATTCGGTTTGTTGGGCAGGTACCCGACCTTGGTGGTGATTCCGAGGGTGGGCACACGACCCGTGAAGATACCTTTCGACAAGGTGAGGCTGCGAAGCGTGGCCTCGGCCACGCTCGCGGCGCCGGTCAGCGGGTTCTGCGGGGTTGCTGCAGCAATATTCTTGGTCGCGATAACGGGTGAAACATCAAAGCCTGCAGTGACGTGGAAAACCAAAGACGGGTCCTAGCAGACGCCATCTGAACCGAAGGCCCTGTATTGAACGACGGCATTGCCGCTGCCGTAGTTCAAGTCGGAAAAGGTGCCCGTCACGATTCTGTATTCCGATCCACCGCCCTGGCGCGGAAGAGCAGGGCCGGGTTTGATTTCTCGAAAATCATGGATTTCAGCATCTTGTGGAAGGAGGTCGAATATGAAGTGTGAGCACACACAAATAGACTGACATTTTTGCAATGTGAAGTTCATCGCGCGCCCCAAAGTAAAAAGGCCAAGGATTTGTATCCTTGGCCTTTTCGAGCGCGCCCCTTGGCGCCGAACGGTCGCTTAGTCCGCAGTCGCTTCTTCCGGCTCGGCCGGCTCCGACTTTTGCCCCCGCTCGCGTTTGGGCAACGGGGTAATGTCGAGCTTCACTTCCGGCTTTTCGGCCTCCGGGTCTTCCAGGTCCACTGTCAGGCGACCGCCTTCGGTAAGCCGACCGAACAGCAGTTCGTCTGCCAGAGCACGGCGAATCGTGTCCTGGATCAGGCGCTGCATCGGCCGTGCACCCATCAGCGGATCAAAACCCTTCTTGGCCAGATGCTTGCGCAGAACATCGGTGAAGGTGACTTCAACCTTCTTCTCGGCGAGTTGCTGCTCCAGCTGCAGCAGGAACTTGTCGACCACCCGAAGGATGACGTTTTCGTCCAGCGGCTTGAAGTTGACGATGGCATCCAGGCGGTTGCGGAACTCGGGCGTGAACAGGCGCTTGATATCGGCCATTTCATCTCCCGCCACACGCGGGTTGGTGAAACCGATGGTCGCCTTGTTCATGGTCTCGGCACCCGCATTGGTCGTCATCACCAGGATGACGTTGCGGAAGTCGGCCTTGCGTCCGTTGTTGTCCGTCAGCGTGCCGTGGTCCATCACCTGAAGCAGCACGTTGAAGATGTCCGGATGCGCCTTCTCGATTTCATCGAGCAGCAGCACGCAATGCGGCTTCTTGGTGACGGCCTCGGTCAGCAGGCCGCCCTGGTCGAAACCGACATAACCCGGAGGCGCACCGATCAGCCGGCTGACGGCATGGCGCTCCATGTACTCGGACATGTCGAAGCGGATCAGCTCGATGCCCATGATGTAGGCGAGTTGCTTCGCCGCTTCGGTCTTGCCGACGCCGGTGGGACCGCTGAACAGGAATGCGCCAATTGGCTTGTCGCCCTTGCCCAGGCCCGAACGTGCCATCTTGACCGAGGAGGCCAGCACTTCGAGTGCCTTGTCCTGGCCGAACACGACGCTTTTCAGGTCGCGTTCGATGGTGGCGAGCTTGCCGCGATCGTCATTGCTGACATTGGCGGGCGGAATGCGGGCGATCTTCGCCACGATTTCCTCGACTTCGGCCTTAGTGATGGTCTTCTTGCGTTTGCTCGGCGGCAGGATGCGCTGCGCAGCACCGGCTTCGTCGATGACGTCGATGGCCTTGTCGGGCAGGTGACGGTCATTGATGTACTTGGCCGACAGCTCGGCGGCAGCCTGCAGCGCGGCGGCTGCGTACTTGACGCTGTGGTGTTCTTCGAAGCGCGACTTGAGTCCCTTGAGGATCTCGACAGTCTGCTCGACGGTGGGCTCGACCACATCGACCTTCTGGAAACGACGCGACAGGGCCGCATCCTTTTCGAAGATGCCGCGATATTCCTGGAAGGTGGTCGCGCCGATGCACTTCAGCTGGCCAGACGAAAGCGCCGGCTTCAGCAGGTTTGACGCATCCAGCGTGCCGCCCGATGCCGCTCCGGCGCCGATCAGGGTGTGGATTTCGTCGATGAACAGCACGGCGTTCGGCCGGTCCTTCAGTGCCTTGAGCACGCCTTTCAGACGCTGCTCGAAGTCGCCGCGGTACTTGGTACCGGCCAGCAGTGCACCCATGTCGAGCGAAAACACCTGCGAATCAGCCAGGATTTCGGGAACGTCCTTCTGGGTGATGCGCCAGGCCAGGCCCTCTGCGATCGCGGTTTTGCCCACACCGGCCTCACCCACCAGCAGCGGATTGTTCTTGCGGCGGCGGCACAGGATCTGGATGACCCGCTCGACCTCGTATTCGCGGCCGATCAGCGGGTCGATCTTGCCGTCCTTGGCCTGCTGGTTGAGGTTCACGGTGAACTGTTCCAGCGGAGATGCCTTTTCGTTCTTCTCGGCCTGAGCCTCTTCGCTTTCGGCTTGCGGTTCGCCGGACTTGGTGGGCTCCGGCGGCTCGCCCTTCTTGATGCCGTGGGCGATGAAGTTCACCACGTCCAGACGGGTGACGCCCTGCTGGTGCAGGTAATACACGGCATGCGAGTCCTTCTCGCCGAAAATCGCCACCAGCACGTTGGCGCCCGTGACCTCCTTCTTGCCGTTGCCGGTGGACTGCACATGCATGATGGCGCGCTGGATGACGCGCTGGAAGCCCAGCGTCGGCTGAGTGTCCACCTCGTCGGTGCCGGCCACCTGCGGAGTGTTGTCCTTGATGAAATTGGCCAGCGACTTGCGCAGGTCGTCGATGTTGGCCGAGCAGGCACGCAGAACTTCTGCGGCACTCGGGTTGTCCAGCAGCGCAAGCAGCAGATGCTCCACGGTGATGAACTCATGGCGTTGCTGCCGGGCCTCCACGAAGGCCATGTGCAAGCTGACTTCCAGTTCCTGGGCAATCATGAAATTTCCTTTGCCGAGCGGGTTAAATATGGCCAGTAAGTACTGATCTGGTACTGGACTTGGGGTTCGATCCGGGTTTATTCAACCGGTTCACTCACACACTGCAGAGGATGGCCAGACTTGCTGGCCGCGTCCATGACCTGATCGACCTTGGTGGCGGCCACGTCGCGCGAATAAACGCCGCAGACACCTTTTCCGTCGAGATGGATCTTGAGCATGATTTGCGTCGCCTGCTCGCGATCCTTGCTGAAAAACTCCTGGATGACCATCACGACAAACTCCATGGGGGTGTAGTCGTCGTTCAGCATGACCACCTGGTACATCTGGGGCGGCTGCACTTTTTGTGTGCGGCGCTCCATTACCACCGAGTCGCCGTCGTCCCGCGACGGCGCAGGCGAAGCGCCCGGGGCCACGGGTGATTTCTGAGGGGGCTTGGTCGCCATGAATTTCATTCTATCGAGGGGAGTTGCGCACTGCAGCAAGCAGGGATTTTGGTGTCGATTCGGCAACTTCAAGGGGCTTAGTTTCACTCATACACGATCATCGCCTTTCCATGGTCTGCCTGAGCCACCCAGCTGGACAGGGCTGCATCGGTCGGAAAAAAGAGCGAGCGTTCGTCCAGCCTCAAGTCCACGCCCACTTCCATTCCGCCGGTTTCCCGTTTCAGCGACAGGCGGACCTCGAGTCCACGCAGCAATTCGCCCTCTTCCGCCTGTTCCCTGACAGGTGGAAAGTCTCGCACGATGCGCTGGATGTCCGGCGCCTTGCCGTTGACCGCCACCCGCAGGAACTTGCCGAAACGGCAACGCGCGGTGGCCAGGTCCCACACCTGCTCCACTTTCAGGCGAACGCCACCGGTAAAACGGTCGGGCTGCAGCTTGCCGTTGATGATGACCAGTTCGTCGTCCTTCAGCAGTGCGCGATAGGTGTTCAGCACGCCTTCGTCGGCCGTCGCCTCGATCACGCCGGACTTGTCGTCGAGTTTCATCAGTGCGAGCTTGCCGCGCTGGCCATTGATGATCCGCAACTCCGTGATGATTCCGGCCAGCACCACCGCATCGCGGCTGTCGCCCGGCTCGGCGATCTCGCGCCGGACGAATTGCCGCACCTCGCGCGACACCTCGTCGAACAGGTGGCCCGACAGGTAGAAACCGACCGCCGGCTTCTCGAAAGTGAGCCGTTCCTTGATGCCCCACGGCCGGGCCTCGACCAAGTCGGGCTCCTGTGTGCTGGAGCCATGCCCATCGTCGGCCATGTCGAACAGGCCACCCTGATTGACGTTCGCGGCCTGAGCGGCGGCGTATTCGAAGGCCCGGTCGATCGACGCCACCAGCGCGGCCCGGTTCTGGTGGATGGAGTCGAAAGCGCCGGCCTTGATCAGCGCGTCGACCGTGCGTTTGTTCAGCCGCTGCCGGTCAACCCGGTTGCAGAAGTCGAACAGGCTGGTGAAAGGCCCGCCCGCCTCGCGCGCCGCCACGATGGCCTCGATGGCCGCCTGGCCGGTGCCTTTCACGGCGCCCAGTCCGTAGCGGATGACGGTGTTGGTGACCGGCTCGAAACGGTAACGGCCGCGGTTGACGTCCGGCGGCTCGAAGGTCATGCCCAGCTTCTGCGCGTCTTCGAACAACACCCGCAACTTGTCGGTGTCGTCCATTTCCACCGTCATGTTGGCGCAGTAGAACTCGGCGCGGAAATGCACCTTCAGCCACCCGGTGTGATACGCCAGCAGCGAGTACGCGGCCGCATGCGACTTGTTGAAGCCGTAGCCTGCGAACTTCTCCATCAGGTCGAAGATCTCGTCGGCCTTTTCCTGCGGGATCTCATTGACCGCGGCTCCCTTGCGGAAGATCTCGCGGTGCATGGCCATCTCTTCGAGCTTCTTCTTGCCCATGGCCCGGCGCAGCAAGTCGGCGCCGCCCAGCGAATAGCCGCCCAGGATCTGGGCGGTCTGCATCACCTGCTCCTGGTAGACCATGATCCCGTAGGTTTCCGACAGCATTTCAGCTACCAGGGGATGCGGATATTCCACCGTTTCGCGGCCGTGCTTGCGGGCCACGAAGCTGGGGATCAGGTCCATCGGCCCCGGACGGTACAGCGCGTTCAGGGCGATCAGGTCTTCGAGCCGGCTGGGCTTGGCGTCCCGCAACATGCCCTGCATGCCGCGCGATTCGAACTGGAACACCGCCTCGGTCTTGCCATCGGAAAACAGCCGGTAGGTAGCCGCGTCGTCGATGGGAATGTTCTCGTAGGCAAACTTCTCCTGGCCCTTGTGGCGCTTCATGATGAATTCGCGCGCGATTTCCAGGATGGTCAGCGTGGCCAGACCCAGGAAGTCGAACTTCACCAGGCCGATGGCCTCCACGTCGTCCTTGTCGTACTGGCTTACCGCAGACTCGCTGCCCGGCTGCTGGTAGAGCGGGCAGAAATCGGTCAGCTTGCCCGGCGCGATCAGTACTCCACCCGCGTGCATGCCGATGTTCCGGGTCATGCCTTCGAGCTTCTGCGCCATCTCGATGACGGTCTTGACGTCCTCTTCCTTGCGCACCCGCTCGTAGAGCATCGGTTCAAGCTCGAGCGCGTAGTTGTTCTTGTCGCCGTCCTTCTTCACTTCCGGCGGATAGGCCAGCGTGTACGACATGCCGGGTTTTGCCGGCACCAGCTTGGAAATGCTGTCGACGAAGGTGTAGCTCATGTCCATCACACGACCGACGTCGCGGATGGCGGCCTTGGCGGCCATGGTGCCGAAGGTGGCGATCTGGCTGACCGCGTTCTTGCCGTATTTGTCCTTGACGTAGTCGATCACCCGGTCGCGGTTGCCCTGGCAGAAATCGATATCGAAGTCGGGCATCGAAACCCGCTCGGGGTTCAGGAACCGCTCGAAGAGCAGGTTGTATTCCAGCGGATCCAGGTCCGTGATCTTCAGCGCATAAGCCACCAGCGAGCCGGCACCGGACCCCCGGCCCGGGCCCACCGGACAGCCGTTGTTCTTGGCCCAGTTGATGAAGTCGCCCACGATCAGGAAGTAACCGGGGAAACCCATCTTCAGGATGGTGTTGATCTCGAACTCGAGGCGCTCGACATATCGCGGGCGTTGTTTGTCGCGTTTGGCCGCATCGGGGTAGAGATGCTCCAGCCGGTGCTCCAGACCCTCGAACGATGTCAACCGGAAATAGTCCGGCATCGGCATCCTGTCGGGCGTCGGAAAGTCCGGCAGCTGCGGTTTGCCGAGGTCCAGCACCAGGCTGCATCGGCGGGCGATCTCGACCGTGTTGGCGATGGCGCTCGGAACATCGGCGAACAGCGCCTCCATCTGCGCCGCCGTCTTGAAGTACTGCTCGCGGGTGAACTTCCGCACCCGGCGCTGGTTGCCCAATATCTCGCCGTCCGAAATACATACCCGGGCTTCGTGTGCCTCGTAGTCGTCGACTTCGGTGAATTGCACCGGCTGGGTGGCCACCACCGGCAGCTTGAGCCGGGCAGCCAGCTGCACCGTGGCGATGGTGCAGACCTCGTCGTCCACACGCCCGGCGCGCTGGATTTCCAGGTAGAAACGGTGTGGATAGATCCCGGCCAGCTGCAGTGCGAAATCGGCGGCGGCTGATTCATCGCCACGCACCAGCGCCTGGCCCACCGGCCCTGCCTGGGCGCCGGCGAGCATGATCAAACCGGCATTCAACTCTTCCAGCCATTCCAGCTTGCAGACGGCCTGCACCTTGGAAACGTTGCGGGTCCAGGCGCGGGCCAGCAGTTCCGACAGGCTGAGGTAACCCTGCCAGTTCTGCACCAGCAGGACGACACGGCACAGCTGGGCCGGGTCGCTGCCCATGCCCTCCAGAAAGATTTCGGCACCGATGACCGGCTTCATGCCCTTGCCACGGGCTTCCTTGTAGAACTTGACGGCGCCGAACAGATTGCTGAGGTCGGTGATGGCCAGCGCCGGCTGGCCATCGCGGGCGGCGGCCTTGACCACCTCGTCGATTCGGTTGGTGCCGTCGACGACGGAGTACTCGGTGTGCAGGCGGAGGTGAACGAACATGCGTCCATTTTAAGAACCTCCGGTCCGACCCCACGGATTGGTCGGCAGCAGTTTCTAGAATCGGGGGGGTGGACAACATCCTGAACATCTCTTCCTACCGTTTCGTCGCCCTGCCGGACGCCGACGATCTCCGCCAGCCCCTGCTCGAGGCCGCCCAGGCACGCGGGTTGCGCGGAACCATCCTCATCGCCACCGAAGGCATCAATCTTTTTCTGGCCGGCGCGGCCGACAATGTGCGCGGTTTTCTAGACGGGTTGCGGCAAGACCCGCGTTTTGCCGGCCTGGAGGTCAAGGAAAGCTGGTCCGACGCCCAACCCTTCAAGAAGATGCTGGTGAAGGTCAAGCCGGAAATCATCCGCATGGACCACCCGGCCATCCAGCCGCAATCGGGCCGGGCGCCGGCCGTGGATGCAAAAACACTGAAACGCTGGCTCGAAGCCGGTCACGACGACGCCGGCCGCCCGGTGGTCACCCTCGACACCCGCAACGCCTTCGAAGTCGATCACGGCACCTTCAAGAATGCCATCGACTGGCGCATCGAACGTTTCACCCAGTTCCCCGATGCGCTGAGCAAGAACCGTGAAGCGCTCGAAGGCAAGACGGTCGTCAGCTTCTGCACGGGCGGCATCCGCTGCGAAAAAGCCGCCCTCCTGATGGCCGAGGAAGGCGTGGAAAACGTCTATCAGCTCGAAGGCGGCATCCTCAAATACTTCGAGGAAACCGGCGGCGCCTTCTACGACGGCCGCTGTTTCGTCTTCGACGACCGTGTGGCCCTCGACGCCGGGCTGGCACCGCTGGCCGAATCGGCCGACCACCGCGGTTTCATCGAACCCGGCGAACGGCGCAAACGCGATTGATGGGAGCCCGGAAGGGGCTGATAGACTCGCCGGCCGCTTTTTCGTATCCGGTCCTCTCCCCTTGTCTTCTTCCAAAGCACCCGCCGTCGGTATCGACTTCGGCACCTCCAATTCCGCCGTCGCTGCCGCACAGCCCGATGGTTCGGGCCGTCTCCTGCCCATCGAAGGCGAGCACACCACCCTGCCCACCGCCCTCTTCTTCCAGGACGAAGACCGGCTGACCCTCTTCGGCCGCGCCGCCATGCAGCGTTACCTGACCGGCGAAGAAGGCCGGCTGATGCGTTCGCTGAAAAGCCTGCTGGGCAGTTCACTGATCGAAGAACGCACCGCCGTCCATGGCGAATCGGTGCCTTTCCGAGACATCGTCACCCGATTTCTGATCGAACTGACCAACCGTGCAGAAAGCGCCCTCGGCTCCCGGCCGCGTCGTGCGGTGATGGGCAGGCCGGTGCGTTTCGTCGATGACGACGACACCCGCGACGCCGCCGCCCAATCTGCACTCGAAACCTGCGCACGCGCGGCCGGCTACGACGAAGTGCGTTTCGAGCTCGAACCCATCGCCGCCGCTTTCGACTACGAACGCCGCATCGACAAGGAAACCCGCGTGATGGTGGTCGACATCGGCGGCGGCACATCCGATTTCACGGTGGTGCGCCTCGGCCCGGACCGTTTCGGCAAGGTCGACCGCCGCAGCGACATCCTGGCCACTTCGGGCATCCACATCGGCGGCACCGACTACGACCGGGCGCTGAACCTGGCGCGGGTCATGCCGCTGCTGGGTTTGCGCCACCATGGCCCGACCGGCCGCGAAGTGCCCAGTACCGCGTTCTTCGAACTGTCGACCTGGCACCTGATCCACCGCCAGTCGACGCCGGCTGCCGTCCGTGCGGCCCGCGACCTGCGTTTCTCCTATACCGACCGCCAGCTGCACGAACGGCTGATGTCGGTCGTCGAAGGCCGCCACGGCCATCGGCTGGCACACTCGGTCGAAGCCGCGAAGATCGCAGCGTCGAGCACCGGCCATGCCGCCGCCATCGACCTTTCGGCAGCCGAAGCCGGCCTGTTCGCCACCATCGAGCCGCCGGAACTGGCGCTCGACCTGCATTCGCTGCTGGAAAAGGTGGCAGGCAACGCCAAGGAATGCGCCCACCTGGCAGGCGTCATGCCGGATGCCCTGTACCTCACCGGCGGCTCGTCTGCGCTGCGGCCTTTCCAGGATGTGCTGCGCCATGCCTTCCCGGGCGTCGCGCTGGTCGAGGGTGACCTGTTCGGTGGCGTCGCTGCGGGGCTGGCGGTGGCGACGGGCCATTGATCAATCGGGTTTTCGGGCCCGTTCCGCTGCCGAACGCAGCGGCAACTCCGGCACGAAAAGCGTCGCCAGAAACGCCAGCAGGCAAACCAGCGTCCCGACGGCGATCACGCCCTTCACCGCCTCGGTGACGGTGTGGCGTACGGCGATGTCCACCCCCGGCGCGGCCTGCTGGCCGCTGACCTGAGACATCACCGCCATGCGCTCCAGGTCCGCCAGCGACAGGTGCTGGACGATGGCAGCCGGTGCCCCGGCGGCCTGCGGCTGGGGTGCGCTGCCCGTAGCCAGGTTGTGTGTGAGCACCGCACCAAACACGGCTACCCCGATGGTCGAGCCCACCTGCCGGAAGAACTGCCCCGCGCTGGTCGCCACGCCGATCTGGCCGGGCGACACCGCGTTCTGCATCGCCAGATTGAACACACTCTGCGCCGGCCCCAGCCCCAGCCCGAGCAGAGCCACCCGCCACACCAATCCCCACAGGCCGGCGTCCACCGGCAGGCGCGAAAGCAGAAATGCACCCAGCGCCGTGACTGCCGCCCCGCCCACCATCACCGCCTTGTATCGCCCGATCCGGTTGACCAGCAGGCCGCTGAGCGACGCCGAGGCGATCAGGCCCAGCGTCAGGGGCAGCATCACCAGGCCGCTGGTCGTCGCCGGCATGCCCTGTCCCAGCTGGATCAGCAGCGGCAGGAACGCCACCAGGCCCATGAAGGCCATGAAGATCAGCAAGGACGACAGTGCCGACGTGGCGAAGGTGCGGTTGCGGAACAGCGACAGCGTGACGATGGGGTTGTCCACCCGCGACTCGACCATCAGCAGCAGCACGAAACCCACCGCCGCCAGGGCGAACAGGCCCAGCACGGGCTTCGATGACCAGCCGGCTGTGCCGCCCCAGCTGAGCGCCAGCAGCAAGGGAATGAAAGTGACCAGCAGCAGCGCCGCGCCGATGAAGTCGATGCGCCCTCCGATGCGGTGGGTCAGCTCTGGTGTCTTCACCAGGATCATGAACAGCGCCAGTGCCGCCAGCGGCAGGTTGATGTAGAAGATCCAGCGCCAGCCGGCCACGGTGTAGCCCAGCAGATGGCCGTCACCCATGTCGGTGAAGAAGCCGCCGATCAGCGGCCCGATGACACTCGCCAGGCCGAACACCGATCCGAACAATCCACCCAGCTTGGCGCGTTCGCGGGGCGGATAGAGGTCGGCGATGACCGCAAAGGCACAGGTGATCAGCGCCGCGCCGCCCAGGCCCTGCACCGCCCGGAACACGATCAGCTGCACCATGCCGCCGCCCAGCAAGGGCAGCGGGCCGAACTCCCCGGCCAGCCCGCACAGGCCAGACCCGAGGATGAAGATCAGGATGCCGGCTACCAGCACCGGCTTGCGGCCGTAGATGTCCGAAAGCTTGCCGTAGATGGGCACCATCACCGTCGAAGCCAGCAGGTAGGCGGTCGTCACCCAGGCGTAGAGGTCCAGGCCTGAAAGCTGGCTGACGATGCGCGGCATGGCGGTCGACACGATGGTCTGGTCCAGTGCGGACAGCAGGAAGACGATCATCAGCGCGGCCACGGTGATGCGTCGCTCCGATGGGGTGAAGACCTGTGGGGTCAGGGCGTCTGTCATGTCGAAATGCGCCGTGGCGCACAAGAAGGCGAAAACGGCATTGTCGAACGGCACGGTAAACAACTCGTATCGGTTCGAACTGCCATCCGCGACGCGGTGTAGCCTGACGGTTTCGATCGGGGAGGACGCCGGGTTTGGATGCTTTGGGAATCAGTTTTGCGATGCTGCTGGCGGTGGTCGCCAGCGCGTTCGCGGTGAGGGTGCTGCCGGTGGCCATACCGGTACCGCTGGTGCAGATTGCGATGGGTGCGCTGATCGCGGGCGTGTTCAGGCGCGGCGTGGAACTCGACCCCGAGCTGTTCTTCATCCTGTTCCTGCCGCCGCTGCTGTTTCTCGACGGCTGGCGCATTCCGAAGGACGGCCTGCTGCGCGACCGCACCACCATCGTCGAACTGGCCTTCGGCCTGGTGTTCTTCACGGTTCTGGGCCTGGGTGCGCTCATCCACTGGATGATTCCGGCGATGCCCTGGCCGGTCGCCTTCGCACTGGCCGCCATCGTGTCGCCGACCGATCCGGTGGCGGTTTCGGCCATCACCGCGCGGGTGCCCATCCCGGGCCGGGTGATGCACATCCTCGAAGGCGAATCGTTGCTCAACGATGCGAGCGGCCTGGTAGCTTTCCGGTTCGCGGTGGCGGCAGCGGTGACCGGCGGTTTTTCGCTGGCGTCGGCTGCGCTGTCCTTCGTCTGGGTATCGGTGGCGGGCGTGACTATCGGCGCGGCCTTCACCTGGCTGGTGTTCGGTGCGCGGGACTGGTTCAGCCAGCGCTACGGCGAGGAACCCGGGTCGCAGATCCTGCTGAGCCTGTTGGTGCCCTTCGGCGCTTACGAACTGGCCGAGGCGGTCGGTGCGTCCGGCATCCTGGCCGCGGTTGCCGCCGGTGTGACCATGAGTTATGTCGAACTTTCAGGCCGTGCCGCCGCCGCCACCAGGGTGCAACGCGCGGCAGTCTGGAACACGTTGCAGTTCGCCCTGAACGGCATCATGTTCGTGCTGCTGGGCGAGCAGTTGCCGGACATCTTCCTGGGCGCGGTGCGGGTCGTCGAAGAGACCGGCCACCAGAACCCGTGGTGGCTGCTGGCCTATGCGCTGGTGATCAACGCGGTGCTGGCCGCCCTGCGGTTCACCTGGGTCTGGGTGTCGCTGCAGATCGTTTCGCACATCGCGGTGCGCCGCGGCCGTCGCGCGCCAGAGGCCAGCCTGCGCATGATCGGCGCGGTCTCGCTGGCCGGCGTTCGGGGCGCCATCACGCTGGCGGGTGTGCTCACGCTGCCGGTCGTGCTGGCCGACGGAACGCCATTCCCGGCGCGGGATCTCGCGATCTTTCTTGCCGCCACCGTGATCATCCTTTCGCTGGTGGTCGCCAGCGTGGGTTTGCCGCGCCTGCTCGACGGCCTGGAGGTGCCGCCCGAGACCGAACACCATGCCCAGGAAGACCTGGCCCGCCAGGCATCGCGCCGGGCCGGCGTGATGGCCATCGAAGCCAGGCTGCGCAAGCTGGTGGAGGCCAATCCGGCAGTGGATCCGCAGATCTACAGCGATGTGGCCGGCCGCCTGATCGAGAGCTTTGCGCTGCAGGGTGGCGTGGCGCCGCCTGCGGAGAACGAAACCGAAGCAGCCCATCGGCACAAACAGGAAGCCATTGCGCGAGCCCTTCGTTTCGCCGCGCTGAACGCATCGCGCGACGAGCTTTTCCGCTTGGCGCGTGCCCGCGAGATATCGGATGAAGTCTGCCGCGATGCGGTCAGGCAGCTGGATCTGCAGGAAGCCCGCATGCGCTGACGCTCCTCGCCGTTGTGCCACTCTCTGACACATTATTTAACTTGATTCATACACCCTCAATCAAGAACATATTTATTACCTGACGCGCGACAGGAGAGTGAATTCGGGCGGTGATATTGTTTGCCGATGAAATCATTGATCACATCAGCATTAATCGCCGCCATCGTCATATCGGGCTGCGGCGGTGGCAGCGAAGGCAACTATGGGTTCACCACGCCACAGCAGGTCGTTTCCTTCGGTGACAGCCTTTCGGACGTCGGAACATACGAAGTCAATGGGTCGCCATCCACCGGGCCACTGGTTTTCAACGGCGGCCGCTACACCACCAATCCCGGCCATGTGTGGACAGAAATCGTCGCACAGCACTACGGCGACACGCTCAAACCTGCGGTCCGTGGCGGTTTCGGACTTCCACCCATCGCAGGCGGCGGACTCGGATATGCGCAAGGCGGCGCACGCGTCTCGGAATATATCGTTCAAAATTACAGATCGGTATTGGCGCAGCCGGTCGCAAGACAGATTAACGATTACCTATCCAGCCGCGGCACATTCAATGCCAACCAGGTCATCCTGTTGAACGCCGGCTCCAATGACATTATCAACGCGGTATTGGCAGCCCATAATGGCGCGCTCCACCCCGCCAACGTCCCGGGCCTGGTGACCCAGGCCGCCAACGACATGGGTGATGTCCTCGACCGCGTCGTGGCAAACGGCGGGAGGAAGATCGTGCTGGTCAATGTTTCCGACATCGGCTCGACACCGTTGGCCAGCGCATCCGACGACCTGGCGACAGATTTGTCCGCCATGTCGGCACTGTTCAACGATGTTCTGCTGGGCCGGGTCAACAGCCGGCCGCGTCCGGCCGAACTGGTGTTGATCGACTCCTTCCGCTGGAGCGGCGACATGGTGGCCAATTACCGGCAAAACGGATTCAAGGTCGGCAACCGGGGCGTGGCCTGCAGCGCCGACAAGATCCTGGCGCTCGCGAGAGCGAAGGGCCTGGCGTTTCCTGAAACGTTCATCCTTGAAAACGGCACCGCCCTGCTGTGTTCGGCCGCCACTCTGACCGAGCCGGACGCCGACCAGAACTTCATGTTCGCCGACGACCTGCATCCATCGACCCGGCTGCATGCGCTGTTCGCGCAATACGTCATCCAGAGGTTGGACGCACGCGGGCTCTGAAGCGCGCGCGAGCCACCAGATGCCTTGCGATGCGATCGGCTCTCAGCCGGGCAGCGGCCGGTCGGGCAACGGTATGAATTCGTCGTCGCCCGAAACTCCGCCCATCGCGCCCGCCGCCCAGTCTCGTGCGGCCTGGGCCACCCGCTCCTTGCGTGTTGATACGAAGTTCCACCACAGGAAACGATGCTCGCCCAGCGCATTGCCTCCCACCACCACCAGGCGCACGGGACCATCGGATTCCAGCACGCAGCCGCTGCCGGCGGACAGCACCGACATTTCAGCCTGCGCCAGCAGTTCACCATCGACCGATACCGCGCCGTCGACCGGGTAGACCGCAAGCTCTTCGGCGAGGGCCGGCAACTCCAGCCGGCTTCCGGCAGGCATTTCGACATCCAGGAAAACGGTGCCGCCAGCAGCCGGCACCGGCGACCTGGCACCGAACACCTCGCCAATGAGCACCCGAACCGTTGCGCCACCCTGGCCAGAGGCCGGGATGTCCGCCGCCGCCACGTGGGTGAACGACGGATCGGATTCCTCCAGTTCGGCCGGCAGGGCGGCCCAGAGCTGCAGGCCGTGGTTGCGGTAGACGCTGCCCCGCAAGCGCTCCGGGCGGCGCTCGGAATGCACGATGCCGCGGCCGGCGCTCATCCAGTTGACCGCGCCGGGTTCGATCACCTGGTCGGAACCGATGCTGTCCCGGTGGTGGATGGCACCTTCGAAAAGGTAGGTCACGGTCGCCAGCCCGATATGCGGATGCGGGCGTACGTCGTGAAGATTTTCCGGACGCTCGTCCGAAGGACCGAAGTGGTCGAAAAAGACAAATGGCCCGACCGAGCGTCTGGCAGCGGCCGGCAGGGTGCGGCGCACCACAAAACCGCCACCCAGGTCACGGTCGTGCGGCTTCAGGGTCAGGTGGTCTTGCGGTGCGGCGCCCATGTTCTCAGGCCGCCTTGGCCAGTCGTGCCGCCACGGCGGCTACACGTTCGCCGTAGAGGCGGCCGGTTTCCAGGTCGCCCGGCAGCATTTCGGCCACGCTGGCGTCCGACGGGCTCTGGGCCAGCGCGCCGATGGAGCCGCCCAGGTTGTTGACGTCGTTGCGTTGAGCGGCCTTGGCGTTGGACGGCAGCTTGCCCAGGCTCACCCAGATGCCGCCGTGCTGCGAAGCCAGCGTGACGAAGTACGCCAGGGTCGAACCCTTGTCGCCGTTGAGGCTGGCGCTGTTGGTGAAGCCGCCGAAGATCTTGTCCTGCCAGGCGCGGCCGAACCAGGGCTTGGACGAGGCGTCGGCAAACTTCTTGAACTGCCAGCTGGCGCCGCCCATGTAGGTCGGCGAGCCGAAAATGATGGCATCGGCGGCAGCCAGCGTGGCCCAGTCGGCTTCGCTGATGTTGCCTTCGGCATCGATGGCGATCAGCTCGGCCGATGCGCCTTCGGCGACGGATTGGGCCAGGCGTTGGGTATGGCCATAGCCGGAGTGGTAGACGACAACGGTGCGGGTCATGGATAACTTTCTATGGGACAGAAAAAAACGGGACGATAACAACGAAATCAGGCGGCCAGATCGAACACAAGCACTTCGGCATCACGTCCGCGGTCGATGGTGATGGCCGATTCGGCCTCGATCATCGCGGCGTCGCCGCCGTGCAGCTCGACACCGTTCACGCTGGCCTCGCCGCGCACCAGGTGCACATAGGCCTTGCGTTTCGGGTCGATTGATACCCGGGCGGTTTCGGCGCCGTCGAACAGGCCGGCGTACAGCGAGGCATCGGCATGGATCAGCACCGAGCCGTCGGCACCGTCCGGCGAGGCCACGAGCCGCAGCTTGCCGCGTTTTTCTTCGGTGCCGAACGCCTTCTGTTCGTAGCTCGGCGGAATGCCCTTGACGTTGGGCTGAATCCAGATCTGCAAGAAGTGGGTCGCCTTGCCCTGCGCATGGTTGAACTCGCTGTGCTGCACCCCGTTGCCGGCGCTCATGCGCTGTACGTCACCCGGCGGAATGCCCTTGACGTTGCCCATGCTGTCCTGGTGCGCCAGTTCGCCGTCCAGGACGTAGCTGATGATTTCCATGTCGCGGTGGGCATGGGTGCCGAAACCGCCGCCGGCCGCCACGCGGTCTTCGTTGATCACCCGCAGGTTGCCGTAACCCATGTGCTTCGGGTCGTAATAACCGGCGAAGGAAAAGCTGTGGAACGACTTGAGCCAGCCGTGATCGGCATAGCCACGTTCTTGCGAGGGACGAATGGTCAGCATCGTGAATCTCCTGGGGGCCTTCGCTGCAATGTGTGCGAGAGGCGATGGAGCAACTTTAGGCTCCTGCCTGAACCTCGCGGTGCGGTGCATTTGATGTCATCATTCAAATTATTCGAACAGTCACGCCTTTGATATGCAAACTCCCCGGGACGTCCTGACCCCCGACACCCTGGCGCTGTTGCAGCGCATCGCCCGCGAAGGAAGTTTTGCCGCCGCCGCGCGCAGCCTGGGGCTGGTGCCCAGCGCCCTGACCTACCGGGTGCGTCAGGTCGAGGATGCGCTCGATGCACTGCTGTTCGATCGCAGCTCTCGCCAGGCACGCCTGACCACCGCCGGCAGCGAACTGCTGCGTGAAGGCGCGCGCCTGCTCGACGAAATCGACGCGGTGGCCAACCGGGTGCGGCGCGTCGCCACCGGATGGGAACCGCAGTTCACCATCGCGATCGACGGCCTGATCGAACGCACCACAGTACTGGAGCTGACCGCCGCCTTCTTCACCCTGGCGCCGCCCACGCAACTCAAGCTGCGCGACGAAATCCTGACCGGTACGCTTGAAGCGCTCAACAGCGGCCAGGCCGACCTGGCGCTCGGTGTGAGTGTCGAAAACCCGGCGACTTCCGCCCTGCATTACCGGCCGCTGGGCGAGGTCGAATTCATCTACGTCGTCGCACCGCACCATGCGCTGGCGAAGGTGGCCGGCCCGCTGACGGACATCGAGATGCGCAAGCACCGCGCGGTCGCCGTGGCCGATTCGGTCCAGCGCGGCGGCGGTGCGACGGTCGGCCTGTTCGCCGGGCAGGACGTGCTGACCGTGCCGTCGATGCAGGCAAAACTCGACGCCCAGTTGCGCGGCCTGGGCGCCGGAGCGGTGCCGCTGCCGATGGCCCGGCCTTACCTGGCGGCCGGCCACCTGGTCGAGAAGAAACTGGACCGCCCGCCCCGCATCTACCGCGTGGGTTACGCATGGCGCGGCTCGAACACCACGCCAGGTCGGGCACTCGCCTGGTGGCTTCAACAACTGGACAGTCCGACCACCCGCGCGGCCCTGCTGGATCGGCCGCATGGGCCCGTGGGCTCGTGATGGATCGGCACGGTTACATCGGGCGCTTCGCCCCGTCGCCGACCGGCCCGCTGCATGCGGGATCGCTGGTCGCCGCGCTGGCCAGTTGGCTCGACGCGCGTGCCCACGGCGGTGTCTGGCTGGTGCGCATCGAAGACGTCGACACACCGCGCTGCGTGCCCGGCGCGGCCGAACGCATCCTCGGCCAGTTGCAGGCCTGTGCCTTGCTGCCGGACGAGACGCCTTGGTTCCAGTCGCAGCGCGGCGACGCCTACCGCATGGCGCTGGACCGCCTGCTCGCCGACCGACTCGCCTATCCCTGCGGATGCTCGCGGCAGGACATCGCCCGTGCGCAGGCCGAACGCGGCATCACACGCGAACGGAACGCGGCCCTGCCCTATCCGGGCATCTGTCGCCACGGACTCCACGGTCTCGCACCGCGCGCCTGGAGGCTGCGGACTGACCTGCAAGCCTCGCCGGTCGACTGGCAAGACCGCCACGCCGGCGCACAGTCGCAGGACGTCGAACACACCGTCGGCGACTTCGTGCTGCGGCGTGCCGACGGCCTCTGGGCCTATCAACTGGCAGTCGTCGCGGACGACGCTGCGCAAGGCGTGACCGATGTCGTCCGCGGCCTCGACCTGATGGACAACACGGCCAGGCAGATCGTGCTGCAACGCGCACTCGGCGTCGGCACGCCGCGCTACCTGCACACGCCGCTGGTGGTAGCGGCCGGCGGCGAAAAGCTGTCCAAACAGAACGGTGCGCAGGCCTTCGACGAGACCCGTCCCGCACTGGCCCTGTGCGCCGCGGCAGCGCACCTCGGGCTGCCGACGGGCGATCCGCAAAGGCCTCCGGCAGAGTTGCTGGCACGGTGGATAACGCCCTGGCGCGACGCCTGGACGAAGGCCGGTTGACCCCTTCTACAATTCACGGGTGAGCCAGCTCCCAGACCCTACCCCCACCGAATCGCCCGCCGCCGAACTTCCGGCGGAGGGCGCACCCGTCTTTCGCAAGACCATCAAGAGTTACGTGCTGCGAACCGGTCGCACGACGACCGGCCAGACACGGGCATTCGCCGAGCTGGGCGGAAAGTTCCTTCTGCCGTACCGGCCCGGAGCCTTCGATCCATCCGCCGCCTTCGGCCGCACAGCGCCGCTGATTCTCGAAATCGGCTTCGGCATGGGCGAGGCCACCGCGCACATCGCGGCGCTGCGCTCGGACGAAAACTTCCTCTGCTGCGAGGTCCATGACCCGGGCGTCGGCGCATTGCTCAAACGCATCGGCGAGCAGAACCTGCACAACATCCGTATCCTGAAACACGACGCGGTAGAGGTCATCGATCACATGCTCGAGCCCGGCATGCTGGCGGGCGTGCACATTTTCTTCCCCGACCCGTGGCACAAGAAACGCCACAACAAACGGCGGCTGGTGCAGGCCGCACTCATCTCGCGTCTGGCCAGCCGCCTGTCGCCCGGCGGTTATCTGCACTGCGCGACCGACTGGCAGCCTTATGCAGAACAGATGCTGGAAGTACTGTCAGCCGAACAACAACTGGCCAACACTTCGGAAACCTATGCGGAGCGGCCCGGCTATCGCCCACTCACCAAGTTCGAAAACCGCGGCTTGCGCCTGGGCCACGGCGTCTGGGACCTGGTATTTCGCAAGGTCTGACACGTACTGGCGGTTACTACGGTTATGGAAACTATCGACCACCGGTAAGTAGTTGCAAACTTGCCGGGGGTCATAGGTGCATGCGATCATCTGCCGTTGCGTTACTCACATGAGTTATTGGCAAGGCTAAAGCAGCTACGAAAAGCGCTTGGAGACGGAAACACCTGATTCGATGGCTTGGCGTTCACCGAACTTGCATCACAGTTGATGACACAAACTAACCCGTCCCCGATCCTCCAGCACCTTGTCGAGATCACCGGTCACCGCGATCACACGCGACTGGAATTCTCGGTGATCTCTGCGCTTCGTCACCTCGTCGGCATGCGCGAAGTCCGCAAACTCGAGTTCTTCCTGATGAAGGACGTGAGTTATGTACGGCCCTACGTCCTTCTGGTGGACGGCGAGATGTTGCCCGGCGATGCCGCGGCAGTGCCCGACAGCCAATGCCTCCCGCTGACAAGCTACACCGATCTGGTGCGTGGTCTGGAGCAGCGGTCCAACAGCATTTCCCATACCGAACCCGATGGCAGTTACCGGCTGTGGTTGCCGGTGCGGCTGGACGACCGCATCGTCGCCTGCCTGGAAATTGCCAACGACACGCCCTATACCCAGCAGACGCTGGATGTCATCAACGGCATCGTCGAGGTTTACCGAAATTATCAGAGCCTGCTGGATTACAGCGAACGTGACGCGCTGACCGGCCTCTTCAACCGCAAGACTTTCGACGAGCAGTTTTCGCGGCATGCGCGTGACACGCCGGCCGTGTCGCTGACTGGCGAAGCGCCTGACGCGCAATGGCTGGCGGTTGTCGATATCGACCATTTCAAGCAGGTCAACGACCGCTTCGGCCATGTGTATGGCGACGAGGTCCTGATTCTGGTCGCCAACCTGCTGAAGTCCTCCTTCCGCAGCCAGGACCGGATTTTCCGGTTCGGTGGTGAGGAGTTTGTCGTGCTGCTGCGTCAGGCGTCGCTCGAACAGGCCCAGCTGATATTCAACCGGTTCCGCATGAATATCGAGCAGTTCGCCTTTCCGCAGGTCGGACAGGTGACGGTCAGTGTCGGGTTCACCAGTGCCGGCCGCGGCGCACCGGTCGAAATCATGGGCCATGCGGACCAGGCGCTTTATCACGCCAAGGAGAATGGTCGGAACCAGGTTTGTTATTACGAGGAACTGATGAAAAGCGGGCAATTGCATGCGGCGGATGTTGCGCATGATGACGTCGAATTGTTTTAGGCTTTGTGGTTCTTCGGTTTGCTTCAGCAGCTTTTTGATTAATGGCGAAAAAACAAGTCCACATCAGCGAGACCCCCGCCACACAACTCCTGAAAAAACACAAGATAGATTTTACCGAGCATCCCTACGAATACCTGGAACACGGCGGGGCTCAGCACAGCGCCAAAGAACTCGGCCAGGACCCCTACACGGTCATCAAGACGCTGGTAATGCAGGACCAGGACGCCAGACCATTACTTGTCCTGATGCACGGTAACCGCACCGTCTCCACCAAGAACCTTGCAAGGCAGATAGGCGCCAAATCGGTTGAGCCCTGTAAACCGGAGGTGGCCAATCGCCATAGCGGTTATCAGGTAGGGGGCACTTCTCCATTCGGCACGAAACGCGACATGCCGGTCTATGTGGAAGAAACCATCCTCGCCCTGCCGAGGATCTGCATCAACGGCGGCCGCCGCGGTTACCTCGTCGGCATAGACCCCAAGGTCTGCACCCAGCTGCTCGGAGCAAAACCGGTGCACTGCGCGCTGGCAGAATAGCCGCCGCCTCCCGCCCCCGACTCCCATAAAGACAGACAGCCGCCATGACACCCCTGACCCTCACCCTGCTGACCACGCTGGCCGCCTACCTCGTCGGTTCCTTGTCGTTCGCCGTGCTGGTCAGCCGGTCCATGGGCCTGGCAGACCCGCGGAGCTACGGCAGCGGCAACCCCGGCGCCACCAACGTGCTGCGCTCCGGCAGCAAGAAGGCCGCCATCGCCACGCTGGTGCTTGACGCCGCCAAGGGTTGGCTCCCGGTCTTCCTGGTGCGTGTCTTCGGGCCGGCCCACGGCCTCGACGACAGCGCCGTCGCCCTGGCAGGGCTCGCCGCTTTCCTCGGTCATCTGTATCCGGTGTTCTTCCGTTTCCAGGGCGGCAAGGGCGTCGCGACGGCGCTCGGTGTGCTGCTCGGCATCGCTCCGCTGCTCGGTCTGGCAACGGCGCTGACCTGGCTCATCGTCGCGGTGTTCTTCCGTTATTCATCCCTCGCATCCCTGGTCGCGGCCGTGTTCGCGCCTTTCTTCGCAGTGCTGGGCGGCGGCATCGCCTGGCCGCGCTCCACATCCGTCAGCGCGGCCATCGCCGCCATGGCGCTGCTGCTGGTCTGGCGCCACCGTCTCAACATCCGGCGCCTGCTGGCGGGTGAAGAATCACGCCTGGGCCGCAAACGCTGACACCGCACCCGCGTTTGGTGCAACCCAAGCACCAAAACCGACGTTTTCTTTGACGCTCCCGGGTTTTTCCTCTTAGAAACCCAGGCACGCTCTATGCGTAATGTCATCTGTCGACAGCTGACAGATCACAACACCAAGATCGCCGCGCGGTCTGGTTGCATGGAGAAAACGTGGAAAGAACTGCCAACGCGGGCGCCGTCCCGATCCGCCGCACCAGCGGTTTCCAGCCGGGCATCACCGACGCGGAGCGCCGCTTGCGAGAAGACCTCGCCGCCTGCTACCGCCTGGTCGCCGAGTTCGGCATGGACGACGGCATCTACACTCACATTTCGGCACGCGTGCCGGGCCGTGAAGACCAGTTCCTGATCAACCCGTTCGGCACGCTCTACCGCGACATCACCGCATCGTCGCTGGTCAAGATCGACCTGGACGGCAACATCGTCGAGCCGACCGAACACGATGTGAACCCGGCAGGGTTCACCATCCACAGCGCCGTTCACGCGGCCCGCCACGATGCCGTCTGCGTACTGCACACCCACACCGTCGCAGGCGTGGCGGTGGCCTCCATGGCCGGCGGCCTGCAGCCCTGCAACCAGTGGGCGCTGCAGTTCTACAACCGCGTCGTGTATCACACGTTCGAGGGAATCGCCCTCAACCACGAAGAGCGCGAGCGGCTGGTGGCCGACCTCGGCTCCACCGCCCGCGCCATGATCCTGCGCAACCACGGACTGCTGACCACCGGCCGCAGCGTGGCCGAGGCCTTCATCCTGATGCACAACCTGGAGCGTGCCTGCAAGGTGCAGGTCGCCCTGCAGAGCACCGGCCAGGCCGTCAATCCGGTGCCGCACGAGGTGTGCGAGCTGACCGCCCGCCAATATGAAAGCGGTGACACCAACCGGCTGGCGAACGGCGGCAAGGACCCTTACGCCCGCGAATGGCGCGCCATGCTGCAGCGCCTCGAACCCGCGACTTCCACTCCCTACCGCAGCTGATCCGAGGCTGACCCGCGCCCGATTTTTCTCCAGCGTTCCGAACCTTCATCTCCCCAGAAAGGGACTAGCTCACCATGAAACGTCGTCATCTGATTCAAGCGGTACCCGCCGCCGCCCTGGGCCTGTCGATTGCCGGCGTGCCGCTCCATGCGCTGGCACAGGCCAAGAAGGGCACGCTGAACGTGCTGGTCCAGCCCGAACCGCCGGGCCTGATGATGGGCATCGTGCAGAACGGCCCGACGCAGCTGATCGCAGGCAACATCTATGAAGGCCTGCTGCGCTATGACGAAAACCTGAAGCCGCAGCCGCAACTGGCCACCTCGTGGACGGTCAGCCCGGATGCCAAGGTCTACACCTTCAAGCTCAAGCCCGGCGTCAAGTGGCATGACGGCAAGCCCTTCACCTCGGCCGACGTGGTGTTCTCGTGCGACGTGTTCCTGCGCAAGATGCACGCACGTTTCCGCGCATCGCTGGCCCAGGTGGAGTCGATCAAGGCGCTCGATCCGCTGACGGTGCAGTTCACCCTCAAGCAACCCTTCGGCCCGTTCCTCGGCATCTTCGAGAACGGCACCATGCCGATGGTGCCCAAACACATCTACGAAAACACCGATTTCGCCACCAACCCGGCCAATGCCACGCCGATCGGCACCGGTCCGCTGAAGTTCAAGGAATGGGTCAAGGGCACCTATATCCAGCTGGTCGCCAACACCGAATACCACCAGGCCGGCGCCGTCGGCGTGGAGAACGTGTACTTTCACGTCATCCCCGACGCCGCAGCACGCGCCGCCGCCTTCGAGTCCGGCAAGATCGACATCGCTCCGGGTGGCGCGGTCGAATACTTCGACGTCGATCGCCTGAGCAAGCTGCCAGGCACCGCCGTCACCACCAAGGGCTGGGAGTTCTTCGCGCCGCATTCGTGGCTGTGGATCAACAACCGCACCAAGCCGATGGACAACGTCAAATTCCGCCAGGCCATCTGGACGGCCATCGACCGCGACGCCATGGCCAAGATCGCCTGGTACGGTTTCGCCAAGCCGGCCACCGGTCCCTTCAACAGCCACATCAGCTTTGCCAGCGCCGACGTGCCGAAGTACCCGCGCGACATCGCCAAGGCCAAGGCACTGCTGGCCGAAGCCGGCTACAAGGGCGAAACCATCCGCCTGCTGCCCCTGCCCTACGGCGAGTCGTGGCAGCGCCAGGCCGAGATCGTGCGCCAGAACCTGACGCAGGCCGGCATCAAGGTCGACATGGTCGCCACCGACGTCGCCGGCTGGAACCAGCGCTGCAACGAATGGGACTTCGACCTGGCCTTCACCTACGTGTACCAGTACGGCGACCCGGCACTCGGCGTCAGCCGCAACTACACCAGCGACAACATCGCCAAGGGTTCGCCTTTCAACAACGTGTCCGGCTACAGCAATCCCAAGGTCGACGAGCTGTTCGCCGCAGGCGCCAAGGAAGCCGACCCTGAAAAACGCAAGGCGATCTACCTCGAAGTCCAGAAGATCCTGGTCACCGACGTGCCGGTCGCCTGGCTGCACGAGATCAACTTCCCGACGCTTTACCGCACCAAGGTCAAGAACCCGGTCTCGTCAGGCATCGGCCTGAACGACAGCCTGGGCCGCGCGTCTATCGCCTGACGCCACCGCGTCTCCCGCAACCGACTGACGACCCCTGCCGCACAGGCAGGGGCCGCAGCCGCCGCATTACCCGAAGCCCCCCATGAAAAGACTCCAGTTCATGTCCGTGCGAATACTTCAAGGCCTGCTGGCCCTGATGCTGATCGCCACCGTCAACTTCATGCTGGTGCACTCAGCGCCCGGCGATCCTGTGTCCATCATGGCCGGCGAAGCGGGTGCTTCCGACCCGCAGTTCGTGGCCCAGCTGCGCCAGCAGTTCGGCCTGGACAAGTCCCTCCCCGAACAGCTCGGCACCTATCTCAAGCACGTGGCCCAGCTCGACCTCGGATACTCGTACCGCCAGCAGCAGCCGGTGGTCAAACTCATCCTCGACCGCCTGCCGGCCACCCTGCTGCTGACCGGCTCGGCTTTCGTCATGTCGCTCATCTTCGGCGTGGCCCTGGGGGCACTGGCCAGCCGCCATGTGGGCAGTTGGATCGACAGTGTCATCACCGTGGTGGCGCTCATCTTCTATGCCACGCCGCTCTATTGGCTGGCGATGATGGCGGTGCTGGTGTTCACCGTGCAGCTCGACTGGCTGCCGGCCTTCGGATACTTCACCGTCGGCGCCGACCTGCACGGCTTCGCCAAGGCATGGGACATCTTCCAGCACCTGCTGCTGCCCTCCCTCACCCTGGCCCTGTTCTACATGGCGGTGTATGCCCGCATGACCCGCGCCTCGATGCTCGAAGTGGCGCAGATGGACTTCGTGAAAACCGCTCGCGCCAAGGGCGTGGCGCCCGGAAAAATCCAGCGCAGGCACATCCTGCGCAACGCCCTGCTGCCGGTCGTCACCCTGGCCGGCATCCAGGCCGGCGGGATGATCGGCGGCGCGGTGCTGACCGAAACCGTATTCGCCTGGCCCGGCATCGGCCGGCTGATGTTCGATGCGCTGCTGCAGCGCGACTACAACCTGCTGCTGGGTTGTTTCCTGTTCACCGCGGCCATGGCCGTGCTGTTCAACCTGATCACCGATCTGGTCTACACGCTCGTCGACCCTCGCATCGAACTCTCCTAAGCACAGGAAAGAATCATGAAAAGCACTTTCTGGCAGCGTTTCTGCCGCAACAAGGGCGCCGTCTTCGGCCTCTTCGTGCTGGCCCTCGTGGGCCTGGTGGTGGCCTTCGGTCCCTGGCTGGCCACCAACAGTCCGTGGGACATGGTGGGCGCGCCTTTCGTTCATCCCCTGGCCGACCACGAACTGCCGCTGGGCACAGACACCATGGGCCGCGACATCCTGTCGGGCATCGTCGGCGGCGCTCGTGTGTCGCTGCTCATCGGCTTCGTGTCGACCGTGGTCTCGCTGCTGATCGGCGTGACCATCGGCGCGGTCGCCGGCTACTTCGGCGGCTGGATCGACGCGGCGCTGATGCGTTTCACCGAACTGTTCCAGGCCATCCCCAGCTTCGCGCTGGCGATCGTGCTGGTGGCCATCTTCGAGCCTTCGGTCAAGTCCATCGTGGTGGCCATCGCCGTCGTGTCGTGGCCGCCCGTGGCGCGACTGGTGCGCAGTGAATTCCTCACCCTGCGCCAGCGCGATTTCGTGGCTGCGGCCGAGCTTGCCGGCCAGTCCACGCCGCGCATCATCCTCACGCAGATATTGCCCAACGCCGCCTCGCCCATCGTGGTGATGGCCTCGCTGATGATCGCCACCGCCATCCTGCTCGAGTCGTCCCTGAGCTTCCTCGGCCTGGGCGACCCCAACCAGATGAGCTGGGGCTACATGGTCGGATCGGCCCGCACCGTGCTGCGCCAGGCCTGGTGGATGGCGCTGTTCCCCGGTGTCGCCATCCTGCTGACCGTGCTGGCACTCAACCTCGTCGGTGAAGGCCTCAACGACGGCCTCAACGCACGTTCCGACGGAAAGGGCCGCTGAAATGAACCCCGTGAACCCTGTACTGGAAATCACCGGCCTGGACATCCGCCTGCCCCAGGGTGCGGACCGCGAACTGGCCGTCAAGGGCGCCGCCCTGACGCTGCTGCCCGGCCAGACCTTGTGTGTGGTCGGCGAATCCGGATCCGGCAAGTCGATGATCGCCAACGCCATCATGGGCCTGCTGCCCCGGCCGCATGTGGAACCCGTGGCCGGCACCATCCTGTTCGACGGCCAGGACCTGCTCAAGCTCGACGAGAACCAGCTGCGCACCCTGCGCGGCCGGCGTGTCGGCATGGTGTTCCAGGAGCCGATGACCGCGCTCAACCCGGTGATGCGCATCGGCGACCAGATCGCCGAGGTGTTCGACGCCCACATCAGTTTGAGCGCCGCCGAGAAACGCCAGCGCATCATCGCCGCCCTGACCGACGTCGGCCTGCCCGAGCCGGAAGTGCTGATCGACAGCTACCCGTTCCGCCTGTCCGGCGGCCAGCGCCAGCGGGTCATCATCGCCTGCGCCCTGGCCATGGAACCGGCCCTGCTGATCTGCGACGAGCCGACCACTGCGCTCGACGTGACGACCCAGGCGCAGATCCTGAAGCTCATCAAGGACCTGCAGCAGCGCAAGGGCACCGCCGTGCTGTTCATCACCCACGACTTCGGTGTGGTGTCCGAAATCGCCGACCAGGTGGTGGTGATGCAGACCGGTGTGGTGGTCGAGTCCGGCGCCGCCGCCGACGTGCTGCGCAACCCGCAACACGCCTACACGCAGAAGCTGATCGCCGCGATTCCGCAGGGCACCATGCGCGAGCCTGAAAAGGCCAGCGAAGAGCCCTTCGTACTGCAGGTGCAGGACCTGCACAAGACCTACATCACCGGCGGCGGCCTGTTCAAGGCCGGCCGCAAGGTGCACGCCTGCAACGGGCTCAACTTCGAACTGCGGCGCGGCCAGACGCTGGGCATCGTCGGCGAGTCCGGTTCGGGCAAGTCGACCGTGGGTCGCTGCATGGTCGGCCTGGCGCCGTTCGACAGCGGCCGGATCATGTTCAAGGGCAGGATCCTCGCCACCAACGGCGCCGAGTTCCGCGCCCAGTCGCGCGGCAAGATCCAGATGGTCTTCCAGGACCCGTATGCATCGCTCAACCCGCGCCACCGCATCGGCGCGGCCATCTCGCAAGGCCCCATCGCCCAGGGCGTGCCCAAGGCCGAAGCGCTGAAACGCGCGGCCGAACTGCTGCAACTGGTGGGCCTGGGGCCCGAGGCGCTGGACCGGTTCCCGCACCAGTTTTCCGGCGGCCAGCGCCAGCGTATCGGCATCGCCCGGGCGCTGGCCATGGAACCGGAGCTGCTGGTGGCCGACGAGCCGGTATCCGCCCTCGACGTGTCGGTGCAGGCCCAGGTGCTGAAGCTGTTCGCCGAGGTGCGCGAACGGTTCCAACTGGCCATGGTCTTCATCACCCACGACCTGCGTGTGGCCGGTGAGATGTGCGACCACATCGCGGTGATGCAGCGCGGCAGGATCGTCGAATACGGCGAGACCGCCAAGGTGCTCGCCGATCCGCAGCATGCCTACACCCGCACGCTGATCGAAGCGGTGCCGCGCCTGACGCAGGCACCGCAAACAGAGACAACCATCGAAACCGCAGCCTGAGCCCAGCCATGAGCAAGAAACCCGTTATCGCCGTCGTCAGCACCACCGTCCAGGTCGACTACCTGGTCAAGGCCCTGAAGGCCGAACGCCCCGATGCCGAATTCCGCACCCACGACACCCGCGGCGACAACCTGGGAGACCGCGCCGACATCGACGCCGCCGTCTGCTGGGCCCCGCCCGAAGGCCTGCTGGCCAGCATGCCGAACCTGCGCATGGTGCAGTCGCTGGGCGCCGGCATCGACCACCTGACGGTCGACCCGACCCTGCCGCGGGTGCCGATCTGCCGCATCGTCGACAGCGACATGGCCGGCGGCATGACCGCCTATGTGGCCTGGGCCGTCATCAACCACCAGCGCAAGCTGGGTGCCTATGCGGCCAACAGCCGCCTGGGCAAATGGGACCAGCTGCTGCCCATCATCCCGCCGGTCACCCACACCGTCGGCATTGCCGGACTGGGCACGCTGGGCATGGCCGCAGCGCAGGCGCTGCTGGCCATCGGCTACCAGGTGCGTGGCTGGAGCCGCACCGCCAAGACCGACCTGCCCGACGGCATCGAGGCCTTCCACGGCACCGAAGGCCGGGCCGAGTTCCTGTCGGGTTGCGACACCCTGGTCTGCCTGCTGCCACTGACCGAAGAGACCGAGGGTGTGCTCAACAGCGACCTTTTCGACCAGCTTCCGCGCGGCGCCCACCTGGTCAACGCCGGCCGCGGCCAGCACGTGGTCGACGCCGACCTGCTGGCCGCGCTGGACGACGGCCGCCTGGGTTTCGCCACGCTCGACGCCTTCGTAGTCGAGCCGCTGGCCGCCGACCATCCCTTCTGGCACCACCCGAAGGTGATCGTCACGCCGCACATCGCCACCCGCACCAACCCGGCCGTCATCGCCCGCCAGACCTTCCAGAACCTGGACCGGCTGGACCAGCCCGACGCCGCCCTGCACGCGCTCGATTTCGCACGCGGCTACTGAACGCCCTCTCGCCATCCATCCAAAGGAACCGAAAAATGCAAAACACCCATACCGGAACCATCGGCCAACAGGACGTCGCCGTCCACCTGCACAGCTACACCAACCTGGCCGCCCTGCCCACCACGCCGCCGCTGGTGGTCGTCGAAGGTGACGGCATCTACGTGAAGGACGACACCGGCAGACGCTACCTCGAAGGCATGTCGGGCCTGTGGTGCGCTTCGCTCGGCTTCAGCAACAAACGCCTGGCCGCAGCCGGGGCCGAGGCCCTGAACACGCTGCCCTACTACCACACGTTCAACCAGCGCACCAACCCCGCCGTGGTGCAGCTGGCCGAGCGCCTGCTGGCCCTCGCGCCAGTGCCGATGGCGCGGGTGTTCTTCGCCAACTCGGGCTCCGAGGCCAACGACAGCGCGGTGAAGATGGTCTGGTACTACTACAACGCCATCGGCAAGCCGGCCAAGAAGAAGATCATCGCCCGCAAGCGCGCCTACCACGGCGTGACAGTGGCCGCCGCCAGCCTGGGCGGCCTGGACGCCAACCACCGCGACTTCGACCTGCCGCTGGACCGTTTCCTGCACACCGACACGCCGCACCATTACTACAACGCCAAGCCCGGCGAAAGCGAGGAAGACTTCGCTACCCGCCTGGCAGAATCGCTGGAGCAGCAGATCCTGGCCGAAGGCGCCGACACCGTTGCCGCCTTCATCGCCGAACCCGTGATGGGTGCCGGCGGCGTGGTGGTCCCGCCCGCCACCTATTTCGAAAAAGTGCAGGCCGTGCTGGCCAGACACGATGTGCTGCTGATCGCCGACGAAGTGATCTGCGGTTTCGGCCGCACCGGCAACATGTTCGGCTCGACCACCTTCGGCATGAAACCCGACATCCTGACCTGTGCCAAGGCGCTGTCGTCGGGCTACGTGCCCATTTCGGCGGTGATGGTCAACGACAAGGTGCATGCGGCCATCGCCGCCAACAGCGGCAAGATCGGCACCTTCGGCCACGGCTACACCTACTCGGGCCATCCGGTGGCCAGCGCCGTCGCACTCGAGACCCTGAAGGTCTACGAGGAAGAGGACATCCTCGGCCACGTGCAGTCGCTGGCACCGCAATTCCAGGCTGCCGTCCGCTCGTTTGCCGGCCGCGCGCTGGTGGGCGAATGCCGTGGTGTCGGCCTGATCGGCGCCATCGAGATCGTGGAAGACAAGGCCGCCCACAAGCCTTTTGCCGCCGACCGCAAGGTGGGTTACCGACTGGCTGCGCTGGCGCTCGAAGAAGGCCTCATCGTGCGTGCCATGGGCGATGCCATCGGCCTGTGCCCGCCGCTGATCATCACCGCAGAAGAACTCACCGACCTGTTCGCCCGCCTTGGCCGCGCCTTCGACAGGCTCGAGGCCGAAATGGCAGCCGCCGTTTGAGGAACCCAACGATGCAGGCCTTCTTTTCCAACGATCAGTTGCTGCACGACCCGCAGCAGTTCATGCGGCTGGGCCGCATCGTCCACCCCACCGACCTGCCCGCCCGCGCAGAGGCGCTGATGGCGGCGCTGAAGACACGCGGCATCACCGTGACCGAGTCACCCGATCTCGGCCGCGGCCCGCTGGAGCAGGTGCACAGCCTCGACTTCCTGGACTATCTCGAAACCGCCTACGAACGCTGGGAGGCCCTGCGCACCGAAGGCAAGGACCCCGGCATCGAGGTGCTGCCCAACGGTTCGCCGTATGGCGTGAGTTATGCGGCCGGCCACAAACGCGGTCCCTGCCCGTCGCCGCACATCGTGGCGCAGACCGGTTACTACATCACCGATCTTTCCTGCCCCATCGGCCCCAACAGCTGGAAGTCCATCCTGCGTTCTTCGCATGCCGCAGCGGCAGCGGCCGACGCGGTGCTGGCCGGCGACAACGTCGCCTACGCGCTGTGCCGCCCGTCCGGCCACCATGCCTATTTCGACCGGGCCGGCGGCTTCTGCTACGCCAACAACAGCGCGGCGGCCGCCGCCCGGTTGCGCCAGGAATTCGACCGGGTCGCGGTACTGGACATCGACGCCCACCATGGCGACGGCACCCAGCACATCTTCTACGAACGCTCGGATGTGCTGACCGTCTCCACCCACACCGACCCGGCCGGCCAGTACCCCTGGTACACCGGCTACGCACACGAAACCGGATCCGGTGCTGGCGAAGGTTTCAACCTCAACCTGCCGCTGGCCAACGGCAGCGGCATCGCCGAGTTCACCGCCGCGCTGGACACCGCCTTCGCGGCCATCGAGACGTTCGGCGCCCAGGCCCTGGTGCTGCCGCTGGGGTTCGACGGACTGAAGGGCGACCCGACCGCCCTGCTCGGCTTCGATTACCAATGCTTCCGCCTGGCCGGCGAGCGGGTCAGGAAACTCGGCATCCCCACCGTGCTGGTGCAGGAAGGCGGCTACATGGTCGACGCCATCGGCATCGCACTCGATGCGTTCCTCGAAGGGCTTCAGCCATGAACGACATGAACACCACGACACTGAAACCATCCCTTTCCATCGACAGCGACCGCATGTGGTCGGCCCTGATGGAACTGGCAAAGATCGGCGCCACACCCAAGGGTGGCAACTGCCGCCTGGCGCTCACAGCGCTCGACGGCCAGGGACGCGACCTGGTCAGCGGCTGGATGCGCGAAGCCGGCCTGACCGTCACCGTCGACGAGGTCGGGAACATCTTCGGCGTGCGCCCTGGCCGCAACATGGCGCTGCCGCCGGTCGCCACCGGCAGCCACATCGACACCCAGCCGACCGGCGGCAAGTTCGACGGCTGCTACGGCGTCATGGCCGGGCTCGAAGTGATGCGCACGCTGCAGCAGCAGAACATCGAGACCGAGGCCCCGCTGGCCCTGGTCATCTGGACCAATGAGGAAGGCACCCGTTTCGTGCCGGTGATGATGGGCTCGGGTGTGCATTGCGGCGTCTTTCCGCTGGAGACCGCACTGTCGGCGGTCGATGTGGACGGCCTGTCGGTGCGCGACGAATTGCAGGCCATCGGCTACGGCAAGGGCGCACCCATCGGCACCGTCAAGCTCGGCAGTTATTTCGAGGCCCACATCGAGCAAGGCCCCATCCTGGAAGCCGAGGACACCGTCATCGGCGTGGTCACCGGTTCGCTGGGCCTGCGCTGGTGGGACGTCACCGTGACCGGCATGGAGGCGCACGCCGGCCCCACGCCGATGGAGATGCGGCGCGACGCGCTGTATGCCGCCACCTATCTCATGCAGGCCATCATCGACATCGCAAATGCTCCCGAATTCGCGCCCCACGGCCGCGGCACGGTGGGCACGGTGAACGTGTTCCCCAACTCCCGCAACGTGATCCCCGGCAAGGTCAGCTTCACCGTCGACCTGCGCCACCAGGACGCCGCCCTGCTCGACCGCATGGAAGAACGGTTCCGCAAGACCGCAGCCGACCTGTCAACCCGTTTCGGCGTGACGTTCGACGTGAAGGACGTGCAGGAATTCCCGCCGACTCCATTCGCCCGGGACATGGTCGACGCGGTGCGCGACGAAGCCGCCAGGCGCGGCTACAGCTACCGCGACATCGTCACCGGCGCCGGCCACGACGCGGTGTACATGGCCCGCATCGCGCCCACTTCCATGATCTTCGTGCCCTGCCGCGACGGCATCAGCCACAACGAGATCGAGGATGCCGAACCGCGCCATCTGGAAGCCGGCGCCAACGTGCTGCTGGGCGCCATGCTGACCCACTCGGGAGTGGTCGCCTGAAATGACGTCCACCGGCAAACGCAGGGAAGGCAGGGACACACGCGACGGCATGCTGCTGTTCCTGGGCGCACTGGTCGCCTTCGCCAGCTACGACGCGTTTGCCAAACACATGCTGGCGACCACCGCGCCGACCATGGTCAACCTGGGGCGCTACACCGCCATCGGCACCATGGCCGTGGTGCTGCTGCTGCGCCACCTGCGGGCCGAGGGCGCTGCTGCCATCGCACCGTGGAAACAGCCGCACCAGGGCCTGCTGATCCTGCGTTCGCTGATGCTCGCCACCGTGGCCACCAGCTTCATGACCGCCCTGGTGGTGATGCCGCTGGCCGAAGCCACCGCCATCTATTTCACCGCGCCGCTGTTCATGGTGGCGCTGTCGCCCTGGCTGCTGTCCGAGCGGGTGGGCAGGGTGCAGTGGATCGCGGTCGGCCTGGGGTTCGCCGGCATGTTGCTGATCGTGCGGCCCGGCGGCAAGCTGCCGCTGTGGGGCACGGCGTCGATGGGCCTGTCAGCCGTCTGCTACGCCATGTTCCAGATTCTTACCCGCCGCCTTTCCGGCCTGGTGCCGGCGCCGGTGCAGTTCGCCTACATGGCGTTCTTCTGCCTGGTCATCACCAGCGTGCCCGGGTTCTTCGTGTCGCAACCCGCCCTGCCCGACCTGCCGACCGCCCTGCTGCTGCTGGCGGGCGGCGGTATCAGCGGGCTGGCGCAACTGCTGCTGCTCGCCGCCTTCCGACGGGTCAGCGCGGCCACGCTGGCGCCGCTCAATTACCTGCAACTGCTGATGGCACTGGTCATCAGCACCGTATGGTTCCAGCGCCCGCCCGACGGCCTGGCGCTGGCCGGCATCGCCCTGATCCTGGCGGCCGGCACCTACCTGGCGACGGCGCGACGCACGCCCCGCGCCAACCTGCAAAAGATTCAGGAGACGACATGACCAACACCCCTGGCGGGCCACCGCTGTTCGCACCGCTGGACGGCAGGTCGCCTGCCTTCAAGTCGATAGAAGTGCCCGACCTGGTCGGCGTCATCGAGGCGCAGCTGCAGCAGGCCATCCTGGCCGGCCGCATCGCGCCGGGCGAACGTATCGTCGAGGCGGAACTGGCGCGGCAGATGGGTGTCAGCCGGGCGCCGGTGCGAGAGGCCGCCCGCCGGCTGGAAAGCCTGGGCCTGCTCGTGTCCCGGCCGCGCCACGGTTTCGCGGTGCGCACCATCAGCGCCAAACAGGTCGACGACCTGTACCGCGTGCGCCTCACCCTCGAACTGATGAGCGCCGCGCTGGCCTGCGAAAACGCCACCGACGCCGAACTGGCCGAGGTGGTCGCCAAGGTCGATGAAATGGTCGCCCAGGCCGACGTGCTGGACCAGGCGGAACGGGTGGCGCTGGACCTCGCCTTCCATGCCTATCTCTGCGAGCTGTCACGCAACGACTACCTGCGCAAGCTGTTCGACAACATGCAGACCGAGGTGCGCATGTTCCTGGCACTGACCGAAGACACCTACGGCGACCGCCACGAACTGGCCGAGACCCACCGCCCCATCGCGCTGGCATTGCTGGCGCGCGACGTGCCCCGGGTGCAGGCGGCGCTGACGTTTCACCTGGAAGTGGCGCGTATCCACGTGCGCGGCCTGTTCGAGAAAGCCTGAACCATGAACACGACGAACGGGAAAGTGGCGATGGTCAGCGGCGGCGGCCGCGGCATCGGCCGGGCCATCGTCACCGAATTGCTGGCCCACGGCTGGCGGGTGAGCGTGGGGGCGCGCGGCCCGGTGACCTTCGACGGCGTGCCGCCCGGACAGCTGCGGGTGTATCGCTTCGACGCCCTGGACGCACAGTCCGAAACCGACTGGGTGGCCGCCACCGTCGCCGACTTCGGCGGCATCGACGCGCTGGTGCACAACGCGGGCATCCTCAGCACCTCGTCGGTGATCGAGGCCAGCGCCGAAGAGGTCGACCGGCTGTTCGAAGTCAACGTCAAGTCGCCGCTGCGCCTGACACAGAAGGCCTGGCCGCACCTGCTGGCCGCCGACGAAGGCAAGGTGGTCGTCATCGCGTCGCTGGCCGGCAAACGCATACGCACCGCCAGCGCATCGCTTTACGCGCTGAGCAAGGCGGCCGTGCTGGCCCTGGCCCACGGCATCCGCCATTGCGGCGCCGAAAGCCGCATCCGCAGCACGGCGCTGTGTCCCGGTTTCGTCGCCACCGACATGGCGGCCGCGGTGCCGGCCGAACTGCAGCCGCAACTCACCCGGCCCGAGGACATCGCCCGCATCGCACGCCTGGTGCTGGAACTTCCGGCCACCGCCAGCGTGGCGGAGATCCCCATCAGCTGGACGGTCGAAGCCCAGTACTGAGCCCTTATTTCAAGCAAGAGAAGCAAGAGAAGCGCCTCATGAAAGTCATCTACAGCGAACACCACATCGGCCACGACCCGCAACAGTTCATCGTGCGCGGCCGGATGAAACGCAGCAACGAACAGCCCGAGCGCGCCCATCTGCTGCTGGCATCGGCCACCGCCCTGGGCCATGAAGTCGTCGCACCCGAGGATTTCGGCGCCGGCCCGCGCGCCGCCATCCACACCCCGCGCTACCTGCGGTTCCTGGAAACCGCATGGGAACGCTGGCAGTTGCTGGACAACGCTTCCGAAGAGGTGATGCCCAACATCCACCCCTTCCCCGACCAGCCCGCCAGCTACCCCGACAGCCTGGTCGGCCAGGCCGGCTGGCACCTGGCCGACATGGCGAGCTCGGTCGGCCGCAACACCTGGCAAGCCGCCACCTGGTCGGCGCATGTCGCCACCCACGCGGCCCAACTGGTGATGGACGGCGAACGCGCCACCTACGCCCTGTGCCGCCCGCCCGGTCACCATGCCTACGCCGACCGCGCCAACGGTTTCACCTACCTCAACAACGCCGCCATCGCCGCCCAGCATCTGCGGCAGAAACACGACCGGGTCGCCATCCTGGACATCGACGTGCACCACGGCAACGGCACCCAGGGCATCTTCTGGCGTCGCAAGGATGTTCTGACCGTCTCCCTGCATGGCGACCCGCATTTCTGCACGCCCTTCTTCACCGGCCATGCCCATGAAGAGGGCGAAGGCGAAGGCCGGGGCTACAACCTGAACCTGCCGCTGGCCAAGGGCACGCCCGACGCCGGTTTCCTGCGGGCGCTGGCCACGGCGCACGAAGCCATCCGCGCCTTCGCGCCCGGCGCGCTGGTGGTCGCCCTGGGCCTGGACGCCCATGAAAACGACCCTTACCAGGCGCTGTCGGTGACGACCGGCGGTTTCGCCCTCATCCTCGCCGAGATCGCCAAACTGGGCCTGCCCACCGTGCTGGTGCAGGAAGGCGGTTACCTGTCGGAAGACCTCGGCCCCAACCTGGCCAGCGCGCTGCGCGGTTTCACGGGCGCGGCATGAGCGCGGCCCACAACGCAGACCACGATGCGGCGATCCGCGCCGCCCTGCCGGAAGCCGGCGTGCTCACCTCCGCTGCCGCACCGGTATCGGTCGAATGGGCGCAGCAGGCGCTGCGACAGCATTTCGGCCGCGACGGGAAACTGAGCCTGCTGACCGGCGAACGCGACTCCAATTTCCGTCTCGACGGCACGGACGGCGACAACGGCAGCCGCTGCATGTTCAAGGTCTCGCATCCGGACGAAGACCCGGTGGTGGCCGACTTCCAGACCCAGGCGCTGCAGCACATCGCCCGTACCGACCCCGGCCTGCCGGTGCAGCGCCTGCTGCCCGCGCTCGACGGCGCGGCATCGTTGCTGCTGCCCGATGCAGAAGGCCGTCCGCGTGTGGTGCGGCTGTTCAGTTATCTCGAAGGCCTGCCGATGCCGCAGGCGCCGCGTTCGGCCTCGCAACGCACGGGCACCGCAAGGCTGCTGGCTCGGCTCGACATCGCCCTGTCCGGACTGAAACACCCCGCCGGCCAACTCGAATTGCCCTGGGACATCCAGCGCGCCGAGCGGGTGCGGCCCCTGCTCTCGTACATCACCGAACCGGACCGCCGCAGGCTGGCCAGTGACGCCCTCGACAATTTCGAGGGCCGCGCCCAGGGGTGGATGGCCAAACTGCGCCGCCAGCCGATCCACAACGACTTCAACATCTACAACCTGCTGGTGGACCCGGCGGCGACCGACGTCGTGTCGGGCATCCTGGACTTCGGCGACATGGTGCAGGCCCCGGTGCTGAACGACCTGGCGGTGGCGGCGTCCTACCAACTCGACGAAGGCGGCAACGCGCTGGCCACCATCGCAGACTTCGCGGCGGCCTATCACGCGGTTTCGCCCCTGCAGGACAGCGAAATGGCGCTGCTGATGGACATGATCCGCGCCCGCCTGGCGATGGTGGTCGCCATCAGCGGCTGGCGCGCCGCCCGGCACCCCGAAAACGCCGCCTACCTGCTGCGCAACAACGCGGTGTCCTGGGCGCGTCTGGCGGCCTGCGCCGCCTGTTCGTCCGCACAGGCGCACGACGCCATCGCGGCCGCCTGCGCCGCCGTTTGCTCTTCGCCGGAACCATCGAATGTCTGACACCCAAGCCATGGTCGAGCGCCGCGCGCGCTTGCTGGGCCCCGCCTATCGCCTGTTCTACGAAGAGCCTTTCCACCCGGTGCGCGGCGAAGGCGTGTGGCTGTACGACGAAGCCGGCAAACCCTGGCTGGACGCCTACAACAACGTGGTGTGTGTGGGCCATGCCCGGCCCGAAGTGGTAGAGGCCATCGCACGCCAGGGACTGGTGCTGAACACCCACACCCGTTATCTGCACGACGGCATCCTCGAATATGCCGAACGCCTGCTGGCGACCATGCCGCCCGAACTGGGCCATGCCACCTTCACCTGTACTGGCAGCGAAGCCAACGACCTGGCGATGCGCATCGCCAGGGCGCATACCGGCGGCACCGGAATCATCGTGACGAACTGGGCGTACCACGGCGTCACGTCGGCCATCGCGGAAGCCTCGCCGTCGCTCGGCCAGCACATCGTGCTAGGCGCGAATGTACGGACGGTGCCCGCGCCGGATGCCCGCGGCCGGTCGGCAGAAGAAGCCGGCCGTGTGTTCGCCGACGGCGTTCGCGCCGCTATGGCCGACCTTCTGGCGAACGGCATCAAGCCGGCCGCGCTGATGGTCGACACGGTGTTTTCCAGTGACGGTGTTTTCACCGATCCGCCGGGTTTCCTGCGCGAGGCGGTAGAGGTGATCCACGCGGCCGGCGGCGTTTTCATCGCGGACGAGGTGCAGCCGGGTTTTGGCCGCACGGGCGATGCGTTCTGGGGGTTCATGCGGCACGGCGTGGTGCCGGACATGGTGTCCATGGGCAAACCGATGGGCAACGGCCATCCGGTGGCGGGCCTGGCGGTCCGGCCGGAAGTGATGGCGGCTTTCGGCAGGCAGTGCCGTTATTTCAACACCTTCGGCGGCAACCCGGTGTCGATGGCCGCGGCGTCTGCGGTCATGGATGTCATCCAGAAGGACGGCCTGCAGCAGAACGCACTGGAGGTCGGCGCCTATCTGCGCGCCGGGCTTGCTGCGCTGGGTGACAGGCACCCGGTGGTGGGCGAGGTGCGCGGCGCCGGTTTGTTCATCGGCCTCGAACTGGTGCTGGACCGCGCTTCACGCAAGCCTGCCACAGCCGTTGCGTCGAAGGTCGTCAATGATCTGCGGCGCAACGGCGTGCTGCTCAGCGCTACCGGCCCGGATGCCCATGTGCTGAAGATCCGCCCGCCGCTGGTGTTTTCCAAGGCAAATGCCGATCTGCTGGTGGCGAGCCTGGATTCGGTGCTGGTCGCCCTTTGAATCCCTAATTAAAAAAATCGGCCCGGCTCGTGGAATTTTTCCACCCGCCGGGCCGATTTCTTTCAGGCCCAACCGGGGCCTCCGACGATTAACGTCGGCGCGCCACCATGCCGTAAATCAGCAGGACGATAATGGCACCGACGATCGAACCGATAAAACCGACACCCTCACCCGCCGTGTACCAGCCAAGCGCCTGTCCGATATATCCAGCCAGCACGGAACCCACGATGCCGAGAATCGTGGTGAGGATAAAACCCATCGCCTGTTTGCCGGGCAACAATGCACGGGCAATGAGACCGACGACGAAGCCCACGATGATGGTCGAGATAATGCCCACAGAAAGTCCTTGAGAAGGTGACAAAAACCCGACTTTAGGGTCGGGCAGGCAGGCAACAGGTAGGAGCAAGCCTCCTGTTCCTGCCCGGTATCGGCCTCTACCGGACATTTAATGCAAATGTCGTGGCGACGGTTGCACGGTAGGGCTTACCTCGCGTCCACCCAAACGTCGGCCAGGTTGCCCTCCACCCCATCCGCCGTCACCGAGTGGTCGTGCACCCGCTTGTTGGCGATGGTGATGAAAAGCGGCTGGTAGAGGTTCAGGTCGGGCACGTCACGCGCGACCACATCCTGGAAATCCTTGAACAGCCTGACCCGTTTGACCGGATCGTTTTCCACTGCCGCATCTTCCAGCAGTTTGTCGACCACTGCATTGGTGTAATGGGTTCCGTTCGAGAAAGGCACTCCCTTGATGAAGTTCTTCGACCAGTAGAGGCGCTGCACTCCGACCGTCGGGTCGAACAGGTTGCTTGCACCGTTGGTGGTGAAGGCGAAATCACGGTCGGTATAGATGCGTTTGATGAAAGCGCTGGGATCTTGCGACCGCACCGTCACCGCAATACCCACACGCGCCAATGCGGTGCGAATGTAGTCCGCCAGCCGGTTGCCGTCCGAACTCACCGGGTTGAAGTCCAGCGGTAATGCGAACCGCACTCCGCCGCCCTTGCGGGGATAACCGGCGGCATCGAGCAAGGCGTTGGCCGCCTTCAGATCGAACCCGTAAGGTGACGGCGCCGGGTCGTGAAAAGCTTTCAGCCCGGGAGCGATAGGTGAATAACTGACCTGCCCGTAACCGTAGTTCACCACCTTCAGAATGACATTGCGGTCGATGGAATGCGCGACGGCCTGGCGTACTTTCTCGTTCTTGAAAAATTCATTGTCGAGATTGAACTCGAGCCGGGTCACGTTCGACGAATAACTATTGCCCTTGGTCTCGAAACGCAATTGCGGAAGTTTCTTCAAACGATCCAGGTCCGCCAGGGAAACCGGGGTGCGGTAACCCAAATCAATATTTCCTGTCTCGAAACCGACCGAAGCCGCCGCCGCATCGTTGACGAACTTCACGATCAGCTGGTCGATATACGGCTTGGGTTTGTCCCAATAATCCGCGTTCCGTTCATACACGATGTGGCTGCCACGCACCCACTCCTTGAACCTGAACGGCCCGGTGCCGATGGGCGCCGCGTTGTGCGGGTTGCTTGCAGCATCGGTGCCCTCGTAGAGATGCCTGGGCACGATGGGCGTTTCGCTCGCGACCAGCGCGCGGATCAGGTAAGGCGCCGGCTTCGACAACCGCAGCACCGCGGTGTAGCGGTCGGGTGTGTCGATGGCGGTTACGTTGGCGAAGGTGTTGCGGCCGCGCGGATGGATCTTCTTCAGCAGGCCGATCGAATAGGCCACGTCGGCGGATGTGAAGTCCTGCCCGTCATGCCACTTGACGCCCTGGCGCAGGGTGAAGGTGTAGGTCAGGCCGTCGGGGCTGATCACCCATTTCGTGGCGAGCTGCGGCTGGGGGTTCACGTCGAAGTCGTACTTCAGCAGGCCTTCGGTCACCTTGGCGCTGACGCTCAGGATGGGCGTGGCCACGTTGGACACGGTCACCAGCGCGGTCGGCTCGGTGCTGACCAGCATGGTCAGCGTGCCGTTGTGGTCCGGCGGCGCGGCGACGGCCGGTGCCAGCAGCGTGGCGGAAAGCATTACGGCCAACAGGCTGCGGCGGTACGGGAAGGCGGTGGATGTCATGGCGAAATGGACTTGGAATAAGGAAGACAAGGCAGCCGAACAGACTCAGGCGGCCGCAGGAACGGCCGCTGCCGCCGGGCTGTATGCCGCAGCACCGGCATCGGTCAGCAGGCCTTTTTCGAGGTCCCTGGCCAGGCGCGCCGGGTCGCGTTGCACCGGGTCGCCCAGGCCACCGCCACCGGGCGTCTCGACGATCAGCACATCACCGGCCGGCACCAGCTGCCGACCCTTGCCGACCAGCACGGTGCCGGCCTTCTTCAGTCGGGCGACGCCGCGCGCACCGTCATGCCCGCCGAGCGCACCGCGCGCCGGGAACCGCACCCGGTCCCACGCGGCAGCCAGCACCATCGGAGCACCTTCGGCGTTCTCAATCTCGATGACCTGCCCCAGCCCTCCGCGCTGCCGGCCTGGGCCGCCGGAATCGACCCGGTATTCCTTGCGCCGGAACAGCAGCGGGGCCTGGGTTTCCAGGATTTCCAGCGACACGTTGCGCACGCCGCTCGGATAGGCGGTGGAAGACAGCCCGTCCTGCTGAGGCCGCGCACCGGTGCCGCCGGTCGTGAAGCTGGTGATGTTGAATCTGGTGGCACGCGCCAGCGCCTCGTTCGGCCCACCGGCAAACGGGCGCCCGCCTACCAGGTGGATGTTCCACAACGATGACGCGCCCTCGGCTGGCACCCGGTCGGGCCGGGCCTGGCGCAGCGCTCCGAACACCAGGTCCGGCAGCATCTGGCCAATGGCCGAACGGGCCGTCACCGCGCATGGCGGCAGCGCATTGACGATGGCGCCTTCCGGGGCGACCACCTGGATGGCGGCCAGCGAACCGGAGTTGTTGGGCACGTCCGACCCCACCAGGCAGCGGATGCCGAACGAGGTGTAGGCATCGGTGTAGGCCTTGGGCACGTTGATGCCGCGCGCCACCGTGCCCGAGGTGCCGGCGAAATCGACCAGCACACCGTCGTCGGAGATGGTGACCGCGGCCTTGAGCAGCAACGGCGTGTCGTATCCGTCGACCGTCATCTCGTGAGTCCAGGTGCCGCGCGGCCATTCGCGCAGCGCCTCGCGCATGGCCAGCGCCGAACGTTCGACGATGTAGTCGCCCTGCGCCTGCAGGTCGGTCAGCCTGAATTCGCGCAGAAGTTGCTGCAGGCGCCTGGCGCCCACCGCGTTGCAGGCCACCAGCGCATGCAGGTCGCCTTCGACCTGATCGGGCTCCCGCACGTTGGACCGCACGATGGCCAGGATGGATTCGTCCAGCACGCCCTCGCGCACGAACTTCAGCAGCGGCAGGAACAGGCCTTCGTGATAAATCTCCAGCCCGTCGGGCCCGGCGCCCAGCCCGCCGATGTCGACCACATGCACGGTCGAGGCGAACAGCGCGACGATGCGGCCGCCATGGAAGACCGGCGTCACCATCACGATGTCGTAGAGGTGGCCGGTGCCTTTCCACGGGTCGTTGGTGATGAACACATCGCCGTCGCGCATCGTGTCCGCCGGATAGGCGCGCAGGAAATGCAGCACCGAATCGGCCATCGAATTGACATGGCCCGGCGTGCCGGTCACCGCCTGGGCGACCATCCGGCCGTCGGGCAGGAACACGCCGGCCGACAGGTCGCCGGCCTCCCGGGTCGAGGTGCCGAACGCGGTGCGGATCAGCGCCTGCGCCTGCTCTTCGACCACTGCGAGAAGCCGGCTCCAGACCAGTTGCTGGCGGATGGCCGTGTGTTGAGCGTGAGTGGCTGGCGTGGTCATGCGGTCACCTCCTGGGCGGCGATGGCGGAGTGGGTGCGGGTGGAAAAATCGAGGCTCAGGCTGTCGTCCAGCACCAGCGCACCGAGGCGGCTGACACGGGCTTCGAAACCGTCGATGACATGGGTGGTGGTCTCGTCCTCGACCACCAGCGCGGGGCCGTGCAGCCACTGGCCGGGCACCAACTGGCTGCGTTCGTACACCGGTACCTCGCGCCAGGCGGAACGGTCGGCATCGAAGACACGGCGGGTGCCCTGCGGTGTTGCGCGCCCGGTGTCGGCCGGCACATCGTCCGGCGGCGGCGTGCGTGCGCCGGCGGCCCGGACCGACACCGACCAGCTGACCGCCTCCGCGGCGATGTGGGACAGGCTACGGCCGTACAGCAGCGCATAACGCTGCTCGAAACGCTGGTGCAGGGCCGCACTCGCCGCGCTGTCGAAAATGCCGGACGGCAGGTCGACCGCAATCTCATGGCCCTGGCCGGCATATCGCATATAGACCAGTCTTTCCCGCTCCAGCGCTGCACCGGGCGCGGCGCGCTGCACGATGTCGTCGGCATGGGCGGTCAGCTCGGCCAACAGCGAATCGACGGCGACGTGATCGATGCGGTCGATGCGCTGATGCAGGCTGCGCACCGTCTGATAGGCGACCGGCGCCCACAGGAAACCGACGGCCGAACCCACACCAGCCGATGCCGGAATCACCAGCCGCGCGATGCCCAGCTTGCGCGCGAGCAGTGCCGCGTGCAGCGGCGCGGCGCCACCGAAGGCGATCAGCGTGCTTTCATCGGCCGCCTTGCCCAGTTCGGACGCATGCACACGGGCGGCATTGGCCATGTTTTCAGTGACGATGTCGATCACCGCCTGCGCGGCGGCCTCGACATCCAGGCCGGTCTGCGCGACCAGCCCCTGCACCAGCGCGCGACGGGCAACATCGGGCTGCAGCGCCACCTTGCCGATGGCGAAACGCGACGGATCGACCGTGCCCAGCACCACATGGGCGTCGGTCACCGTGGCCTGTTCGCCGCCCAGACCGTAGGCCGCCGGACCGGGGCTGGACCCGGCGCTGTCGGGCCCGACCTGCACGACCCCCAGATGGTTGACCCGGGCGATGGAGCCGCCGCCGGCACCGATCTCGACCATCTCGATGACCGGAATCCGGATCGGCAGGCCCGAGCCCTTCAGATGCCGATGCACCCGGCCGAACTCGAAACTCCGGCTGATCTGCGGCTGGAAATCGTCGATGAAACAGATCTTGGCCGTGGTGCCACCCATGTCGAAAGACAGCGCCTTGCGGGCGCCGATCTGCTCCGCCACCTGGCGCGCCAGCACCGCACCGCCGGCCGGGCCGGACTCGACCAGCCGCACGGGCTCCTCGATGCCGGATTGCAGCGTGGTGATGGCACCGCCGGAGGTCATCAGAAACGGCTCGGCCCGCAGGCCTCGTGCGGAAGCGCCATGCTGCAGGCGGCGCAGATAACCGGCGACCTGTGGCTGCACATAGGCATTTGCGCAAACGGTGGAGAGGCGTTCGTATTCGCGGATCTCGGGGCAGACGTCGGAGGCCAGGGACACCCACAAACCGGGCGCGTGCAGGGTCAGCAATTCGCGCACGCGCCGCTCATGCGCCGGGTTGGCATAGCCGTGGAGAAAACACACGGCCACGCTTTCGACGCCGTCGGCCAGCAATTGCCGGGCGAGGCGTTCGACCTGCGTTTCGTCGAGCGCCGTCAGCACCCTGCCCTTTCCGTCCACCCGTTCTGCCACACCGTGGCGCCAGGGACGCGGCACCAGCGGTTCCGCTTTTTCAAGAAAGACGTCGTATTGGGCGAAGCGGTCTTCCAGGCCTATCTCCACGAGGTCGCGGAAACCGGTGGTGGTGATGAGCGCGGTGCGTGCGCCCTTGCGCTCGATCAGCGCATTGGTCGCCAAGGTGGTGCCAAGGACCAGCTGGTCGATGTCCGACCAGGCGAGGCCGGCGTTTTTCAGTATCTCGTCGATGCCGTCGAGGACGGCTTGTTCCGGCGCCGCCGGGGTGGTAAGGACCTTGGCGGTGTGTTGGACCTGCCTGCCTTCGGCCCCATGCAGGAGCACCAGATCGGTGAAAGTGCCGCCGACGTCCACCGCTACCCGGACAGGTTCTTCGGAAACGGCGGAGGACGGTGCGTTGTGAGACGTAGCGGTGGTAGTTGGCGAGGCCATGCGGATGATCCAGGGAAACGCAACCGGACGGTGCGGGCGCTGGATCATCGAAGTGCGTGGCCGCCTTCACAAAGACGGATTCGGAGGATGGATATTCGGGTTTCGAATCGCCACGTGCGCCCTTCGCTCAGCATGACGACCTACGAGAGCAGAGGCAGGCGCCGCCTCCCTCATCTGCACGATCTTCGAAGGTCGACGCGCTTTCAGGTTGGCCGCATGCATGGCGTCGCGTTCGCATATTTTTTGATTTAGATAATCGCGACATGAATAAGGCGATCCAGTTGCGCAAAAAGCCTACAGCTTCATGACAACTTTCACGGATGGCGCGGCGTGCCAGCGCATTTCTAGACGTAACAATCGCTGCAATCGGATCAGGGCATAATTCAGGTATCTCGGAAAGAAGTTGCTTTTTCTTACCGAACCCACATCTACGCGCCCTTGCACTGGCACAGGCTTTGCATGCGAGCGGCTCCATACTCCGGAAAGCGTCTAATGAAGTCAGTGCAAACTTTTGCCGACACCACGTATGCGCTCACATACAACGACCGGAACAAGGTTATCGGGCGCTTGTTCACCAAGTGGTTCAACCAGGTCGCTGCGCTGGTGCTGATTGTCTCCATCGCGCCGGTGCTTCTCGCCATCGCGGTATTGATTTGGCGCCGTGATGGCGCCCCTATTATATTCGGCCATTATCGCGTAGGTTTCCAGGGCCGGTTGTTTCGCTGCTTTAAATTTAGAACCATGTTCAGGAACTCGAGCCAGATGCTGGCCGATCTTCTGGCGTCGGATCCGGCAGCGAAAGAAGAATGGCTACGGGATCAGAAACTGACCGACGATCCACGTATCACGCCGATCGGTCATTTCCTGCGGAAGACCAGCCTTGACGAAATCCCGCAACTTTTCAACGTCTTGCGCGGCGAAATGCGGCTGGTCGGACCTCGGCCGGTCACCGCCGGCGAACTCACCCGATACGGCGAAGTGCGCTGGCATTACCTGAGCGTATATCCCGGCATAACCGGTTTGTGGCAGGTCAGCGGCAGGAACAACACGACGTATGAAGAGCGGGTCGAAATGGACCGGGAATACGTCGAGAGCCGCTCTTTCTGGATGGATGCCAGCATTCTCACGAAAACGGTCAAGGTCGTGATTACCAAAGATGGGGCGCGATGATTTGCCTGCACCAATATGTATATCCTAGCTCCCGCATGCGGGTGAATAGAGAATGACCGTATCAAATTCTCCGGACTCAATTACGAAGACAATCGTTCAAGGCGGGTTGATTCATGTGGTCGGCAAGCTGGACGATGCAGTTTTCAGCTTTCTCGGAATGTCTACCGCCGCAATGGCGGAACACGGTGTCAAACAGACTGTCATATTGGAAGACGACCCGGCCGCCAGACACCTGCTGGCGCGCTTCCATCCAGAAGTAAAGCTGGTTTTTTTACCGCACTCGAATGGCTTGCTCAAAAAAATAGCGACGTCTTTCAGTGCGATGAAACGCATCAAGGCATCCCGCTCCAGCGCAGTGGTTCATTTGCACGGCGTGGCCCCGATCTTTTCCGGCCTGTCTGCCACCCGCCTGCTCGGCCTGAAATCCGTCCTCTATGGTTCACGGCACGAAGCGGAAGCACATACTCGCTGGTCGAGGTTGGCCCACGGCGCCCTGCTGAATGCCGCGCAATGGATTTCCGCCACCCCTCTTCGTATGGCTATTACATCCGGCACTGCAAACGGCTCAGCCATGCGCAAATTGGGCGGTGTTCCCACGCAGGTGGTCCCCCACGCCGTCGACCCGGTATTTTTTCAACCGCAAGGCAAACGTGCCCGCAGACCGCTGGTTTCGATGAGCAGTCGAACCCGGAATCAAACCGCTGCGTCTCTTTTCTCCCAACTGGCGGTATTGCTGAATGGTAAATCGCCCCCTCTCACCTGCCATTTTCTCGGCACGACCGACGAGGAGTCGGCTGCCCGTCTGCACGCCTCCGAAGTCAAGATCTTCGACGTTGTGGAACCCGTTGATCGGGCAAAACATCTTTCTGCAAGCTGGATGTACGTCGACTTTGGCGGTCCTTCAGGATTTCCGGTTTTTCTGGCTGAAGCCATGGCCACGGGATTACCTTGTATCGCCTGGAATACCGCAGAGCACCGTGAACTTATCAAGCACGACCGGACCGGGTTGCTCTGCGATTCGCATGAACAAATGCTCGCCTATGTCACCGACCTGATCGAGTCACCTGAACGGCGACTCAAGCTGGGAACGAATGCGCGACAGGAAGCCATGAGCCGCTTCGATATCACTGCAAATAAAAGCGCGGTGATTTCTGCTTATGGTGCGGACGTCGTACTTGCCCCCTACGAAGAATCGGAATGGCCAGAAAGCCATCTGGATCCGGGCATTGCACCCTGACCTGCGGCCAAGAACATCGTCTGCCTGACCGCGGCGGAAATAGACGGCCTCCGAAAAGGCCTTGATACAGCGCTTTAGAAAAGGCTTTCGCGGACGTACAGCACGTCGCCGGATTGGATGAGATCGGTCAGTGCAGGCGTCGTCTGCACGACGGTGCCATCTGCATTCTTGCGGCTCAGCCGCAGGCGACCCTCGCTACCGCGCGGGGTCGGGCCACCGCCTTGCGCAAGTGCTTGCATGATGGTCATGTCACGCTCGATACGATAAGCACCGGGCTTCTGGGCTTCGCCATAGATATAAAAGACCGGTGCCTTGTCGACATAGATGGTGTCACCGTCACGCAAGGCCATTTGCGCATCCAGGTCGTCGTTCATGAACAACGCTGGAATATCGATTCTCTTGCGGAAAACCTTTCCGTCACGAACACCGACGAGAACCGCGACGTCAGAACCGGTCGGGATGACACCGCCGGCGGCAGCAATCATGTCGCTCGGACGGGCAGTATTATTTTCGAGGGCAAATCGACCCGGCTTGGTGACCTGGCCCAGCACTGAAACCTGGTTGCCACGGACCATGCCCAGCGAAATGGTCACCTGCGGGTTCTTGACAAAATTACCTTTGGTCAAGGCATCGGCAATAGCCTTCTGTGCCGCGGTGACACTCAGGCCACCGAGCTTGACTTCACCGATCAGAGGGTACGAGACGACACCGGAATCCGGAACGCGGGTCTCGACGGTCAGATCGGGATTCTGGAACACCAGGATGCGAATGTCATCGCCGGCACCCAACCGATAATCGGTCGTGGTTTGCGCGCCAGCGCCTGTCATGTTGAATGCCGCAATCACGCAGACCGCAAGGCACTTCTTAAGTATTTTGATCATTTTTCAAACTCCATCTGCTCGATTAGATTGAGGCATGCTGCCTGATGGGAAATTAGCCAATTACTACGTAGTTCAACAAATCAATAGACTGCGGCGGACTAGAAGGAGGTCCGTGCCAAAACACCGATACTCTTCGAGTAATAGCTGAAATCACCATAGTTAGATTCGCGCCGCTCCTTTTGGAGCCACAAACTAAAGCCTAATTGTTCGCGCGGGTCCCAGTCCACACTCAGTCGTGTGAGGTGGGTATTGTCATCACGCTTCAGGATTGAGCCGCCACCTGGAACCGAGCCGTCGAATGAACGCTGGGTATATTCCTGGCGGAGTTTGAGCACAACTTTTTCCTTGAGCTGCAAGGTCGGCACGACGGCGTATCGAACCGCCCGCACGCTGTTGGAGTAATTTGTCTGGTAATCCGACAGCAGACTGGAGGCAATTAACTGGACCGAAGTGCGGTCCGTAAGCCCCAGGGTCAGCGTCGCATCGCCATTGACGCCACTGTAATCGCGGAACGTAAAATTATTGAATTTCTTCTGGAGATAAGACAAACGCGCGTTTAACGCGCTTTTGGGTGTGATGGCCCATTTGAGCTGAACTTCGTTCTCGGTATCGTCGAAACCGTTCGGCAAAAACGCGGTAGCCGAGGTATCCGTATCGGTGTAATCGCCCGAGCCGGAGCGGATCCGGTAAACCAGTTCCGATCCCGATCCAAACGCCCTTCTGACACCGACTTGAACCGACTCACGGGTGAACGCGCGCTGTTGAATGATAGTCGCAGCGTTTTTGACGTCGAGATGAAGCAGTGCGCCCGTGAGCTGCCACGCGCCATCCAATTCATAGATACCCTCAGCGCGGGCATTTATAAGGGTGGTTTCATTGCTGATCGTATAACGCTTGAAGTCCTCAAATCCGCCTGGCAGTTGTTGACGCTCAGCCGCCAGCACACCCTTCACTTTAGGCGTAAAACTCCAATTGACGGAACCCAGAAAATTCAATGCCGTAAAACTCAGGTAATCGAAATTTTGATAACGGTAGTCAACCGCCGTCACTCGAGCCTGAATACGCTGCAGACCATATTCCTTGTCGAAACCAATGGCAGCGGTCGCGGTCTTGATCGTTTCGGCCGGAGAATCCCTGCCGATGGTTTGAGTCGCATTCGCTCCCGGGCGAAGTCGAAACAGGTTGTCGTCGTGGACGACCCCATATCCTGCAAAAAATTGCAAGGAGTCATTAGGGTTGGCCTTGACCATTCCCGCAGTCAGCATCAGGGACAGAACGCAGCCAGCACGAAAGCTGTAGCCTTGACTTTTCACCAGAAAACTCCTGCGCAGACAAAAACCGCGTTAGTAGAGAGGTACGTCATGGGATCTGGTGTAGGCGAAAATTTTCGAAGCATTGGTCTGATTTTCGAAAACCGCCGTCAAAAATCAAAGCTGGATCTAAACGACATAACGTGCGCGTAAGAAATAGCCTAAACCGCCAAATATGGTTGCACAATTTTACACGTGAAAACGCCGAAAGCGCCTCAAATTTTTTGACAGATCGGCCTTTTCGGAGCATGCAATTGAGCGCGCGCCGCACTTGCGTGCGCGAAAAGATCACAGCCATGTAACTAAGGTCAAGCAAGTCCCAGGCCCACGGTCCGGCACCGACGGGCGGACTGTCGCCAGCCCGAGAAGGCTTCATGCCCCGTATTGCCTTCGCCACTCGACAAACCTTGCAAGCCCCTCGGCCAACTTGATCTTCGGTTTGTAGCCGCAAAGCGCCTGAAGCTTGTCGATGTTGGCAAACGTGGCCGACACGTCGCCAGGCTGCATGGGCCGCATGATTTTCCGGGCCTCGACACCCAAGGCAGCTTCCAGCGTGGTGATCATCTCCATCAAACCCACGGGGTCGTTGTCGCCGATGTTGTAGACCTCATGACTGCCCTGCGTCGGCTGATGGTCGAGCACGCCCAGGATGCCGTCGACGATGTCGTCGATATAGGTGAAGTCGCGCGACATCAGCCCTTCGCCGTAGATCTCGATGGGCTCCCCCTTCAGTATCTTTTCCGTGAAGCTGAAATAAGCCATGTCCGGACGTCCCCAGGGACCATAGACAGTAAAGAAACGCAGACCCGATTGAGGAAATCCATAGAGCCGGGCATAACTCTGGCTGAGAAGTTCGCAAGAACGCTTGGTGGCGGCATACAACGAAACCGGGTCGGTCGCCGAGTCGGATTCACGGAAACCGTCTCCGTTCAATGGGCGGTCGCCGTAGACGCTGCTCGAAGACGCGTAGACAAGGTGCTCGACCTTGGAGTGCCTGCAGGCTTCGAGCACCGACAGATGGCCAGCGAGATTGCTGCGCTCATAGGCGAATGGATTTTCGATCGAATACCGTACGCCGGCCTGCGCGGCCAGATGTATGACCCGCGTAGCACCTGAAGCCTTCACCAATTCAGCGAATGCCTGGTTTTCAGCAATATCCATCCGCACCATACGAAAACCGTTCTGGGCCTCCAATAATGCTGCGCGGCCTTCTTTCAATGCCGGATCATAATAGGCGTTGAATACATCGACACCAATCACAATTTCACCACGACCAAGCAGACGCTGCGCAACGTGGTAACCGACGAAACCCGCCGCACCGGTCAGAATAATAGGAACTTTCATGCCTGCCCTGTCAGATTGAATGAAAAGAGATTGAATACGCCTAGCGAATGTAGTGCGATAGAAACCGGGCGCACAAGACGCATGAAAGCACGCGCCAGCGGTATTGATTCCAGTGGAAATCGGGCCTGATGACCCACTTTACACACGACTCCATCTCGCGATGATGCAATAGACTGTAAGCCATATGGACTGCGACTCGTGATCTATCCTCGCGCCAGTCAGGCACCCAATTACCGGTAAGACTCCCCGGCCGACGCAACTGGCTGCGCTTTCGCGGTGCGCGTTGCACCATATCGCAGCAAGCGCCCTTGCAGAACAGCAAGGGCTGCGCGGCTGCACATCCGGCCGCGCAGCCCCGGAGCAAAGTTCGGGCGATACGCCGAACACGCCGAAACACCGCGAATTGCAACCTGCCATCAAGAAGCAGCGAGCGCAAACTTACCAAAACCGTTACTTAAAAGACGCCGCCAAGCCCTTTCCGCTGGGCAAGATCTCCCAGGCTGGAGCAAACCCCGAATTAGGCCATAGAATAAAATTAGAACACTCTTGTAACATGTAGTAGCATACAAAGTTCTTGCAATTCTCAAAGAACGATCACGGCATATCGGAAAGTGGCCTGCAAGTTGCTTGGCACAGCGAAATCTTCAGGGGGATTCCAAAAATGAGCATTGGAGAGCACGTGGCAATCGACGCCATGATTTACGCGCGTTCTGAAAGCCCCGCCCTGACGAGCCATGTAATTGCCCCGTTGAATAACCAGTCCGATGTCAATCCGATTACGAAGCAAATCTGTCTGACCATAACCCGTTCTATTACCCTGGCCGTGGCATATGCGCTCGGCGCACGCTCGGGGAATATCGATATACCTGCGGCAACCGGTCAAATGGCTCCTGCCTCCCGGGTCCATCGAACGGCGCGGTTCGCACGTTCTCTTTCGTTCTGCAGCAATCGTTCATCTCTTCGTTGCTCACATTGCGCATCACGCCATGACGCCGCTGTCGCCACCGCCGAAACGCGTTCATCCATAGGAACCGCATCATGACCTTCAAACAATTGATCCAGGCGCTGCGCGCCCGTTGGCGCACGTTGGCAGGTGTGCTGGCACTTTGCCTGGCCATTGGCGTCGCCCTGTTGCTCGTACTCAAACCGGAATACACGGTCGACGCAACCGTGATGCTGGACATCAAGACTGCCGACCCGGTCGGCGGGGCGGCAATTCCTGCTTTGGGCATCAGCAACTACATCGCAACCCAGAGCGACCTGATGCGCAGCTCCCGCGTATTGGCGCGCACCCTGAAGACCGTGCACCTCGATACGGATCCGGAGATCGATGCAGCCTGGCGCAAGGACACCAAAGGCCAGGGTGACAAACTCGATTGGCTGGAAGAGCGGCTACTGAAAAAGCTCATCGTCACCCCCGCGCGCGAGTCCAGCATGATCAAGCTGGCATATAGCAATACCGATCCGCAGCGGGCTACTGATTTTCTGCGCGCATTGTTGGACAGCTACATCGCCATCAACATCGACCTGCGCACCGAAGTCGCCGCGCGAAACAACGTGTTCTTCGAAGGCCAGCTGAAACAGCTGCGTGAAACCCTCTCGCAGGCGCAAGCCAGGCTTTCAGACTTCCAGCGAGAAGCCGGCGTGCTGGCCAACGACGAACGCCTGGATGTCGAAAACGCACGGCTCACGGAACTGTCCAACCAGCTCCTGACCGCGCGCATGGCGGAAGGCGACACCGGCAGCCGCAGCCGGGCCTCGCGCGAGCAGGTCGACAGTACGCCGGAAGCACTGAACAACACCGCTATTTCCGCCATGACCGCGGACCTCGGTCGTCAGGAAGCCCGTGTCGACGAACTCAGCGCGCGTTTGGGCGAGGAGCATCCCGAGCTCCAGCAAGCCCGTGCCAACGTAGCGGCGCTCAAGCGCCGAATCGCGCTGGCGACCGACCGCATCGGCAAGAGCCTGCAAATGGCCAACAGCGTGCAGGTCACCAATGTCGCGCAGCTGCAGCGTGCATACGACGAGCAGCGCGAGAAGCTCGCGCGCTTAAAGAGCATGCGCGACCGCGCAGGCATCTTGCAGCGCGACTTCGAAAACGCTAACCAGGCGTTTGTCGACACGGCCACGCGGGCGCGCCAGACCAGCATGGAAAGTCAGGCGGCGCTGACCAACGCGTCCGTCGTGCAGGCCCCCAGCCTGCCGGTGAAGCCGTCACGTCCGCGACCGGCGCTGACCATGGTGCTGGCAACGCTGATGGGCCTGCTGCTGGGCGTCGTCGTTGCATTGGTGCGCGAACTGCTCGACCGCCGCCTGCGAAGCGAGGACGACGTAGCACTGCTTCTTTCGCAGCCGCTGCTCGTGCAGTTGCCCTTCCGGCCCGCATCGGCCGGCTGATCCATCTGAGCCCCACCCGCACGAACGGCTGAACCGAGGCATTCTCGATGACTACCCAACCAACTTCGCTCAGCGCTCCGATCTTCGTCAGCGCGCATGCACGCAGCGTGGAGCCCGACGAGGCAGCCACCTCCGAATCCACCGCGGTCGAGCATTTTGAAAGCATCGGCCAGCGCCTGCGCAACGTGCGCCCGCTAACCGATCAGCAGATCGAGCAGATCCTGCTCCACCAACGCCAGAACGGCCTGCGCTTCGGCGATTCCGCCGTAGCGCTAAAGCTCGCAACCGAAGACGAAGTGCGCCGCGCTCTATCTCAACAGTTCGACTTTCCCTATGCCACGCAGACCCAGTGCAGTCTGAGTTCCGATCTCGTCACCGCCATCGATCCGTTCGGTGACCAGGCCGACGTGTTTCGTGACCTGCGGACCCGGTTGCTGCTGGAACATATGGACCCGCCGCATCCGCACCATGCGCTGGCGGTGGTCAGCACCTCGCCTGGTGACGGCAAGAGTTATTGCGCTGCCAACCTGGCGATCTCGCTGAGCCAGCTCGGCCGGCGCACCCTGCTGGTGGATGCCAACCTGCGCAAGCCCGCGCTGCACAGGATGTTCGGCATGGATAGCCAAGGCGGGCTCGGTGGTGTGCTTGCCGGTCACCACTCCGCGGCAGACGCGATCCAGGCCGTGCCCGACCTGCCCAGCCTCGCCGTATTGTTGGCCGGCGGCGAGCCGCCCAACCCGCAGGAACTGGTGCAGCGCCCGACTTTCACTTTGCTGATGGCCGAGTTGCTGACGCGATTCGACCACGTGATCGTCGATACGCCGGCCGCCAGCATGGGCGCCGACGCACGGCTGCTTGCAGCCAAATGCGGCTCGGCGCTCATCGTCGGGCGCCGCCAGCACAGCAAGGTGTCAGAGCTGCAAGCGCTGGGGTCAGCTTTGACGCGCACCGCAACACGCCTAGCGGGCATCGTGATGAACACACGCTGACCTGAGCGATGACACCAACAGCCCCGCCCCTGGCGCGCACCGGTCGCGTCTTGCCGCTCGACCTGCTCGCGCTGGGCGCTGCACAGTTGCTGCTGCTATTGCTGGCGGTGGTCGACCCATCGCCCTTGCTGAGTGCGGCGGCAGCCATCATCTGGCTGGTTGCGATCATGCGGGTCGCCAAGCGCCGCATGAAGGCGATGATCATGTTGACCCCGTTTCTGCTGATCCAGTTTTCAGTGATGGTTTCGCTGGTGGCCATCGAGCGAGGCGCCTACATGCTTGAAATAGGCATGAATGGCGCACCGTCGATGGCGGGCGTTCTGTACCCGATGGTGTCGTTTCTGTTTATCGGTATGGCGGTGGCAGCCCACACATTCTGGGAGCGCCGCGCCCCGCAGCGCAATGCGCTGGCAGGCGACGTCGATACGACCCGTGCCCACTGGCCTCGCTTGTTGACTCATGCAGCATTGGTGCTCGGTGCCGGTGTGAACCTATATCTGCTCATGGTCGGCCTTACAAGCAGCTTTCCACTCCTGCATGGTGGCGATCGTTTTCAGTTCAGGTCCAGTACCGACGTGATTACGCTCAATCTGCTCAACCTCAAGGTTATATGGGCTGCGGCCTTGGGAACAGGAGCGTTGGCTGCCCGCAGCAAAGCATTGCGCCGCTGGCATCACGCGATGTTCGTCTGCTATTTGCTGATGTCCTTCATGTTCGGGGACAAATTCTTCAATGTGCTCATCGCGACATTGGTTTACATCATGCCAGCCTTCTCTGCGCAGCCTCGACTTCCGAAAGGTATGCGACGATGGATGCCGCTAGCGATATTTTTCGTTTTGGTGGTTCTTGGTGTGACTCTATACACCTATTCCAACCAGGGAACCCTCAGCCCGGTTCAGACCCTTGACCGCTTTGCCGACCGGGTGGCAGGGCAAGGCCAGTTATGGTGGATAGCGGTGCGCGACAACAGTGAATGGTTTCATTTCGACTCTGAAGCCCTGACCGCCAATCTGGGCAGCCTGACCGCCGCAGCCCCTGCGAATTATGTTTTTGAACATCGGCTGCTCGCCTTCTACTTTGTCGAGCGTTATTCGCTGCCGGCAATGCACCTGTCCTTTCTCCACAACAATGGAGTAGTCACGCCCACCATGCTGTTCGAAGGTTATTCGCTCGTGCTTTTTGGGGGTACGGGTCTGATTATCGTTACGGTGCTGGCAGGCATTTTTATCGGTTCCATCGTTTGGTGGCTGCAATACCGGATGTTGAAAGGTCAGGTTGTGGATGTGCTGCTGCCTTCTTTCATTCTGATCCAGACGTTCTACCTCATGTCCCAGGCGTCTCTTTCCAATCTCGTCAGCCCCAGCGCTGCCAAAGCCTACGTGGCCTTTTTGGGCCTGCAATATCTCGTCTGGACCTGGCTGCGGTTGACGGCGCCTCGTCGAATGGCCTTTGCGCATGGGTGAAATCAAACTGGCGTCTGTTACGTCTTCGATGGCACACCGACTTGGCCACCCAGACGGCCTGCGCGGTATCGCAGCCTTATCGGTGCTTTACCAGCATCTCGTGGAGCACTGGGTCGCAGTCACTCCTGGTGGGTTCATGCAAACTCAACCGACCTGGCTGTTTACTTACCATGACCTGGGCAAATTGGGCGTGGTGATCTTTTTTGCACTAAGTGGCTTTGTCGTGACGGTCAGTTTTCGCGGCGAATCCCCGAGACGGGCATTCCTCCTGTCGCGGCTGTTCCGACTCTTCCCTGCCTACTGGCTGACAGTATTGCTCGCTGCAATGGTGTTGCCGGCAATGTCCGGGGAGCCGGTCTCCAGCCGTCAGACTTTTGCCAATCTGACCATGGCGCCCGGCTTATGGCACCAGGAAGACATCCTCGGCATCTTCTGGACGCTGCGAATCGAATGGGTTTTCTATGGCCTGTGCCTGGTGCTCTTCAGTGCCGGTTGGCTGAAATCTTCCGTCGCTACACACTGCCTGGCCTTGGCACTTTTAATCTTCGCCGTGGGTGCCGGTGTGACGCGAGGCGGCGGTCATGGCTTCGTGCCGGTCGGACTGCCGATCAATATCGCCGTCATGCTCTTCGGCCATCAAATGCGGCTCGCACATATCGAAAGGAATCCCTTTGCACTGCGCCAATGGCGCTGGTTGATGCTCGCACTGACGGTCATGATCCCGCTGGCCTGGTCTTTGGCCTACGACGATTCCAGCCACAAGGAATCCGTCCTCGCCGATTGCACTGCCTTCGTGCTGGGCGTATGGATTTTCGTTGCCTGCGTACTTTGGCGCTGGTTCGGACAGGTGGCTCTGCGCGGCCTCGGGCGTATCAGCTACGGCATCTATCTGATCCACCCTATTGCGCTGGCGTTGTTTCTGGTCGGGCCGGTCGGAAGCTTGGACAATCTGCCGATCCGGGCAGTGCTTACGCTGCTGACTACGCTGGTTGCGGCCTACCTGATGCTTCAATTTCTCGAGCAGCCCGCCATCCGTCTCGGCCGACGACTAAGTGACCGTCTCGCGGATATTCCCCGCGTCCAGGACCGCAGCGCATGAAGGTTCTGCACGTGACAGAGACCGCGCGGGGTGGCTGTGGCACCTACCTCAGCGAGATGCTGCCGCTGCAGATCGAAGCACTGGGATCTGGCAATCTGCGCTGCATCGCGCCGCGTCAGCATATCGACCAGTTGTCACGTTTGCCGGGCGACATGCTAGACGTTTTCGACCGGCCCAGTCGCTTGCGCGGTCAAATTCCATTGATCCGTGCGGTGCGGCGCATGGTGCGGGAATGGAAGCCGGACCTGATCCACGCGCATTCCACTTTCGCCGGAGCCATCGTTCGTTCGCTGTCGCTCGTCATGCCGATGCCGCCGGTGATCTATTGCCCTCACGGCTGGGTGTTCGACGTGCCGCTGCCTGCACCGATGGGCAGGTTGACCCGACTCACCGAACGCTGGCTTTCTAACCGATGCGCACGCATCGTGGCGATCTCCCAGGCGGAGCGGCAACAGGGGCTCGAAGCCGGGATTGCGGCCGAGCGCATGACCCTCGTCCGCAACGGCGTGGCGGCAGTTGCCAGTGACATTCGCGCCGACTGGCCCGACACCCGGCTGCGCCTGCTCTTCGTCGGCCGTCTGGACCGCCAGAAAGGCGTCGATACCTTGCTCGAGGCGATCACCCCGCTGGCGGACCTCGTATGCCTGCGCATCGTAGGCGAGCGGGTTCATGCGCATGCGGGCAATACACTGCCAGACCTGCCTCACGTCAGCTTCACGGGCTGGCTGTCCCTAGACGAGGTAGCCGCCCAGATCAATGCCAGCGATGTCGTGGTCATGCCGTCACGTTGGGAAGGTTTCGGCCTGGTGGCAGTAGAAGCGATGCGTGCAGGCAAGCCGGTGATTGCAAGCGCGGTCGGTGGCCTGTGCGAGATCGTGCTGGACCCGGCGACCGGTCATCTATGTCCGCCTGACGATCCCGCCGCGTTGCGAAGCATCATTGGCGGCCTGAATCGTGACCAGCTGGAACGCCAGGGTGTTGCCGGTCGCGAGCGCTTCATGGCGAACTACACGAGCCAACGGACTCACGACGAATTGATGAACCTCTACGCAGACGTGCTGGGCCGACCGAAATCCACCTCAGCACTCGACAGCATGCGCAGCGTCCCCGCCGCTCCAAAGGGACACGCATGACCGACTTTCCAGACATTGCGATCAACGGGCGTTTTCTCGCCCAGACCGCCAGCGGCGTGCAGCGCTTCGCACTTGAACTGGTTCGCGCGCTCGATGCGCATCTGTCGGCGACACACGCGACCGATGGCAGCGTGCCCCCACCTTTCATCGAACTGGTGGTGCCGGACGACGCAGGCGATCCGCCGCCGCTGAAGATCATCCGCGTACGCCGCATCGAAGGCAGGGGCGGCCACCTTTGGGACCAGCGGCTGCGGTGGCACTGCAATGCCAGGACGGTGCTGGTCAATCTGACCAACGGCGGCTGTATCTTCCGCGGCAACAGCCTCTCGGTTTTGCACGACGCGGCGGTCTATCGGACGCCGGGCAATTTCACCCGGCTTTATCGCGGTCTTCACCAGACTCTCGGTCGGCTGCTGTCTCTGCGCGCCCGCATCGCCACCGTCTCGGCCTTCTCGCGGGACGAGCTCTGCGAGGTGCTGAAGATCGATCGTTCGCAGGTTCCGATCATCCCGAATGCCTGGGAGCACCTGGCAGAGGTCCAACCCGACCGGGGCATCGTCGGTCGGCTGGGGCTGGAGACCGGGCGGTATTTCCTGGCCATCGGCTCCCCTGCCCCCAACAAGAATCTGCCGCGCGCCATTGAAGGTTTCCTGAAACTCGGGTTGCCCGACGAGCGGCTCGTGATTGTCGGCAAGCTTGACAACGCCGTCTTCGGTCGCAGCGTGGCCGGGGCTCCTGCCAACGTGCTGATGCCTGGCCGGCTCACCGATGCAGAGGTCGCGGGCCTGCTGGCCGGCGCCCGCGCACTGGTCTTTCCGAGTCTTTACGAAGGTTTCGGCATTCCACCTCTGGAGGCCATGCTCTACCGATGCCCGGTGCTGGCCGCCGACATCCCGGTGGTGCGCGAAGTCTGCGGCGACGCCGCCCTGTTCTTCAACCCGCGTGATCCTCTAGCCATCAGCGCGGCAATGCTTCGCGCCATCGAAGACCCAGCCCTGCTCGACCAGCTGCGCGCGCGCGGCCAGGCACAACTGCAGCATTACAGCTGGCACAAGAGCGCGTTGCTGCTGCTGGACGCCGTCCGCCACATGGCACCGCCGCCGGCGCTTTCTTCCCACCTTCGACAGAAAAATCCCCGATGACCCGCATCCTCCATCTCAGCATGCTGTACCCGCCCCACATCATGGGCGGCGCGGAACGTTCGGTCGCGCTCCTGTCCGAGGCGCTCGTCGCCGCCGGCCACGAGGTGGCCGCCGCCTGCATCACCCCGACCGGCTGGAAAGAAGAAGTGCGCAACGGCGTGAAGGTTTACCGCATGCCGCACGAGACCGACTTCTGGCCCGAGGAATGGCCCGAACACAGCGTGCTGGCCCGCGGCGTGCGCCGCTTCAAGCAGCAGTTCAACCGCCGCATCGAGGCGCACTTCGGCCGTGTGATCGACGATTTCAAACCCGATGTCGTGCACACGCATTCGCTGCTGGACGTGTCCACGCGGGTGTGGCTTGCCGCCAAGGCCCGAGGTTTGCCGGTGGTGCACACCCTGCGCGACTTCGACCTGGCCTGCGGCAACGCCGCAATGTTCCTGCATGGCAAACGCTGCGAAAAGCGGCACCTGAAGTGCAAGGCATTCACCTTCATGAAGGAAGTCCATCACCGGTCGGTCGACGCCGTCGTGGGCGTCGGCGCAGGCATCCTGCAGACGCACCTGGACATGGGTTACTTCCAGCAGGTGCCCGAGGTGCGGCGCCGCGTGATCTGGAACCCGGCCATCGTGGAAGGCATCGATGCGGACTACGTCAAACCCTCGCTGGAAGGCAAGCCGATCACCTTCGGATACCTGGGCCGCATCAACGTCGAGAAGGGCGTGGGCACGCTGCTCGACGCCTGCGCCAAACTGCGCGAAGGCCAATGGAAGCTGTTGATCGCCGGCAAGGAAGGATCGGAATCCGAGGCGCTCAAGCCCTTGGCCGACGGACTGCCGGTCGACTGGAAGGGCTTCATAACGCCGCGCGAGCTCTTCGACCAGATCGATGTGCTGGTGGTGCCGTCCATCTGGTCGGAACCGTTGCCGCGCACCATCCTCGAGGCTTATGCCGCAGGCGTGCCGGTCATCGGCGCAGACTCGGGCGGTATCCCGGACCTGATCGGCAAGGACAACAGCGAATGGCTGTACCCGCCGGGCGACGACGCAGCACTGGCCCAGCGCATGGCTGCCGTCATCTCGCAAGGCCGCGCCGCCCTGCCCGGCCGTGCCGCGTTCACGCACATCGTCGAGGCGACGACCCCGGCGAAGGTCGCTGCACGATATCTCGACCTTTACGATCACGTGCGCCAGGATCCCGCCGCGCGGGCAATTGCAAACGTCAGCGACGCATTGGCCTGACATGGTGCTGCGCGGTGTTGCCCTGATGACCCTGGTCAATGTGGCCAAGGCAGGCCTGTCATTGCTGCTGTCGATCCTGATCGCGCGGCTGGTGCCGCCGGGTGCGTATGGCCTGGTCGCGCTGGCGGTGACGCTGCTGACCTTGTTGATGCTGCTGACGGACCTTGGGCTGGCCAGCGCCGTGGTTCGGCAGCCGAATCTGGACGCCGATCAGGCGGGCGCCGCACTGAGCCTGCTAGGCGTTGGCGGATTGTTGTCCGGGCTTGTGCTGGCGATTTCCGCATCGACCCTGGAGCGGGTGCTGGCGATGCCTGGGCTGTCCCAGGTACTGCATGGATTCGCGATCGTGTGTGCGTGCTCGATCATCGCCGTGGTGCCGCGGGCGATGCTTGAGCGGCGACTGGCCTACGGTACGGTGTCGGGCATCGAGCTTGCGGCGATGGTGTCGGGATTTGCCGCTTTCGAGTTGGCAGCCTGGGCGCAGGCCGGGATCCTGAGCTTGGTGGCTTTTCATGCCGTGCTCCAAGGCACGCGCATGGTCGGTTTTCTGGCGTTTTCCCACCGCGCCATGCGTCTTGGATTCCGGACACGAGGACTGCGAGAAATGGTGCATGTGGGCGGATCGGTTTTTGTTGCGAACCTGCTGTCTTTCGGCGCACGCAACCTTGACCGGCTGGTGATCGCGGCGGTTCTGGGCTCCACAAGCCTCGGCTTGTATGCATTCGCCTACCAGTTCATGACCTTGCCGCTGGTGCTGCTGACCTGGCCCGCCAGTGGCGTGCTGCTGGCAGTGCTTTCCCGCCTGCACGGACAGCGCGAGATGGGCGCGGCATTGGCACGGTCCGTGGTGCTTCTGACGGCTACGCTGACATTCCCATTGATGGCCACGATGACGTTCGCGCTGGATCTGCCTATCCGCGCCTTTTTTGGTGACCGCTGGGACGGCGCCAGTTTGTTGATTGCGATCCTGGCCCCGGCAGGCGCATTGCAGTCTCTGGCGGCCTACACCGGCGCCTTGTTGATCAGCCGGAAGGAGACGCGCATGAACATGCGACTTTCGATCTTCAACTGTACGGTGGCGTCCCTGTGTTTTCTGGCATCGGTATGGGCCGGTATCGAAGTCATGACAATGAGTTATTCGTTGTCGATGTCGCTGGTGTCGATCATCTTCCTGGTCGTCTCCATGCGGCAGTTTGGGATCGGCATCGGCGAGTTGCCGCGTTTGCTGGCGGTGCCGGCGGCAGCGGCTGTCGTCGGCGTCGTCCTGGCCGTCGCGGCCTTCGGCACGACCCTCGATCACTGGGGCCAGTGGACAGGTGCGTTGAGCCTGTTCCTGCTGGTTCAGGTGATCGCCCTTGCATTCAACCGGCAGCGGCTGCGCCAGTCCATTGCAGACCTGCGGCATGTCTCGACCAGCCTGGTAAAACGGAATGACGCTCCGGTCCACGAAGGTTTAGCAAAGGCTTAGATGCTCGATTCCCTCAATATTCGCCGTCTCATCTCTGGGCTTGGTGCCGCGATGCTGATCGGTGCGGCCTGTTCGGCCGGCGCTCAGACCGCGGGCGAGCCTGCATGGGCGGCGCCCCTGCTCCTGCAAGCCCAGAGTCCGGTCACGCCTCTTGCAGCCGATGCGCAGGCGACTTGGCAAGGCCCGACAGGTCGGCCCGTGCACGTGGTCGTGCAAGTGCCGCGCCTATCCGCTAACGCCCTGCGTGTGGAAGTGCGTCCCCCGCCCACTGGCGAAGAAGCGGGGCCGGTGATTGACAAGGCGCTCGCCCAACTGCGGGTTGCAGGCGGCGGACGGCTGGTGTTGGCGCCGGGGCGCTACACCCTGAACCAGGTGGATCGCGTGAAGGCCTGCCATCTGTGCATCGAAGACCTGCATGACGTGTCCATCGAAGGCGACGGTGCCGAGTTTGTCTTCGGCAAGAACAGCGACGGGATCGTGATCTCGCGCAGTCAGCGCATTCGTATCAGCGGACTGTCTCTGCGATATGCGTTGCGCACGTCGTCCATCGGGAAAATGGTGGAGCAGGACGGCCGCAAGCTTCTGCAGTTGGACTCGGGCGGTGATCCGGAAGATGAAATCCGTCAGATGGTGGAGTTCGATCCGGCGCTCGGACGCTGGCCATCGACGGGCAAGCGATTTTTGTTTCCCACGGGCGATGCCCGAACGCCCAGGCGTGTGGCGCAGGGCCTTTACAGCGCGGAGGCTTTCGCTCCGCTCCCGGCCGGGATGCGTTTCAGCATTCATCACCAGTGGTATGGCGGCATTGCCGTGCGGGCGCTCGACACGGTAGGACCCAACCAAGACGAAGACCTGATGTTTCAGCGGCTGAACATCGATAACACGCCGGGCATGGGCATCGTGGGTTATGGCGTGCGCCGGGGGTTCGCGGTGCTGGACTCCCGTATCGGACCGGCGGGCGACCGTTGCGAACAGCTTTCCACCGCCTGGGATGCGATCCATGTCCAGATCGTGACCGGGGACATCCTGATCAAGAACAACCGCTTGGCCTGCAGCGGCGACGACGCCATCAACGTCGCCAGCCCGGTAAGCCCAGTCGTGAGCCGCACCAGCGACAGTGAGCTGCGCATTGGCCGTTACTCGCGGTTCATCCGGGCCCAGGACACCCTTGCATTGTTCGACAAGGAAAACCACTGGCTGGCCAATGTCCGTGCAGATGGCGATCCGGTCGCTCTGGGCGGCCTCGACTTCTCCGTCCGCGTGCAAGGTGTCCTGCCCGACACGGCCGGTCCGATATTTGTGCGCGATCTGCAGATGTCCACGCTGCGATACGCCATCGAGGGCAACGACATTGGTCCGTGTGCCTGCAACGCGGTGCTGGTGCAGGCGGCGCACGGGCTCATTCGCAGTAATCGCATCAAGGGTGTGAGCCATGCGGGAATCAAGCTGCTGAGCAACACGGGTTCTTTCCAGGAAGGAACGGGTGCGTTCAACGTGCTGGTCGAGAAAAACAGCATCCGGGAATCGGGCATGAACCTTGGCACTCGCCTCGGCAGCGGAGACTGGGGTGCCATCAACGTGTATGGCCTGGGTCCTGGCAAATTGCACGACGGTCCCACCAACACCGACATCGCCATCAAGGACAATAGTGTCGATGGCACGGATCAAGCCTGCATCGCGGTGACGAGCACTTGGCGAGTGCAGGTTGTCAACAACCGCTGCAAGGACACCAACCGCGGCAGATCCGGCCCGAGCATGCGTTTCACCATGAGCGACGGCGTCCAAGTGATCGGCAACGTGCGCAGCGGTCGTTCGACCGGCGGCCTTGATGTGGATTCGACCAACGGTCCCGACGTGCGGGCCCAAACCAACTACTGATATGTCGGATTCGTTACCCATCATCGACGCCGAGACCACCGTCAATGCGCCGCCGCCCCAGGGCACCCTCGGCCTGCGTGGGCTGCTGTCCATGGACCTGCACGCATGCAACGGCCGCACCGGTATGAAAGCGATGTTTGCAGCACTCGTGTACGACTCGTCTTTTTCCGCCATTGCGTGGCACCGTCTAGCCCAGCACCTCCAGGCCCGTGGATGGAAACGCCTGGCCAAGCTCGTCTGGCGCATGAACACATCGCTCACGTCCTGCCATCTGCACCTGGATGCGCACATTGGCGGAGGCCTCTATCTTCCGCATCCGACCGGTGTGGTTGTCGGTGCCGGCGTGATGCTGGGCGAGTTTGTCACGCTTTATCAACATTGCACTTTAGGACGCAACTTGCGAGATACAGGCTATCCGCGGCTAGGAAACGGCGTGACCCTCTATCCGGGCGCGACCATCATCGGTTCTGTCGTCATTGATGATTGTGTGACGGTTGGCACGCAATCGGTCGTGTTCAAAAGCCTGCCCGCAGGCGTCGTCGTAGCGGGAAATCCTGCACGGGTAATCAGGCAAGTCGATAGCTCGCAAGGCGGTGAACAGGAAAAAAAGGATTCGCCAGCATGACGGATGCCAACGGCAGCCGCTCCAACACCATCGTCCTTGTGCAGGCCTTACGCGGACTTGCCGCGCTGCTGGTGTTGGTGGGGCACTGCCAGGAACAGCTGGCCACCGCCGCATTCAAAAGTGGCATGGCCTTCCTCCCCCATTTTGTCTGGCCAGGCGGCTTCGGCGTAGACCTGTTTTTCTGCATCTCGGGCTTCATCATGGTCGTGACGTCCGCACGGCTTGCAGGGCAGGCAGGTGCAGCGCGCGAATTCCTAGTGCGCCGTGCCATACGGCTGGTGCCGTTGTATTGGCTGGCAACCTTGCTGTATCTGTTCGTGCTGGCCTTTGGCTCCAAGGGACTACCTGCCCAGCCCGTAACCGCCCTGGTCACCTCGCTGCTGTTTTGGCCCTTTCCCGCTTTCGGACTACAGGACGGCCTCGCGTTTCCCCTTTTGTCGCTCGGCTGGTCGCTCAACTACGAAGTGCTTTTCTACCTGCTGTTCTCCATCGCGCTCGTCTGGCCCATCGGGCGTGCCGTCTGTGTTACCTGGATGTTGCTGGTCATCCTCTTGGGAGTGGGGGTGGCATTTCACCCGGATGGGGTGGCATTGCGCTTCTGGACACAAACCATCGTGCTGGAGTTTGGTGTAGGCATGCTTGCGGGAATGATGTGGCGCCGCGGTTTTCGCTTATCGATGCCGTTTGCGCTGATGCTTGCGTCCCTCGCGATAGCCTGGCTCTGCGTGGACCCGGCCGGCCTCATGCAGCTTCCACGCGGTCAGTCGACTCCGAACGACATCTTCCGCCTGCTCGGCTGGGGCATTCCCGCGAGTGGCTTGCTGCTTGCCCTGACGTCTTACGAACGTGGGCAGCCGGAACGGGTGCGCCGCTGGCCCATCCAGCCGCTGGTGCATCTAGGCGACTGGTCGTACGCCCTTTACCTTTTGCACCCCTTCGCACTTGTGGGATTGACGCGAGCTTGGCTCAAGCTCGATCCATCGATGCGCCCGGGCCTGCCCTGGCTGGCTGCCGCGTTCATCGTGGGAAGCGTGGTGCTCGCCGCGTTTGTTCATCGAAAGGTCGATCAGCCGATGACGGCATCGCTCAATCGACGCTGGCGCGAGCGGCGCGCCTGGCGGCTGCAACCCTCCAAATAACGAAAGCGCCGTCTTGAAGATTCTTCACCTGAGTTCCGTATATGCACCCCAGCGTGTCGGCGGCGCCGAGAAGGTGGTGGAAATGCTCGCCAGCCAAGGTGCCGCGATGGGCCACCAAGTGGCGGTGGCGCACATCGCGCCAGAACCGGCTCCAGTCCATGAATGCGATGGCGTGTCGGTGCACCCCCTGCGCCACCGCAATCCGCTATGGATCGGTGACACGGGCCGTCATCCGCTGCTGCGCCAGGCCAACAAGGTTGCGACGCTTTTCAACGTCTTGACGACCGCCGACTTCGACCGCGTGCTACGTGACTTCAGACCCGACGTGGTGCATACGCATTCGATGGTCGAGTTGCCACCCTGGGTATGGCAGGTCGCCGCCAGGCGGGGCTGCGCAGTGGTGCATACATTGCATGACTACGACCTGCTGTGCATTCGTTCGTCTTTGTTCAAGGACGGTGCCCACTGCGCACCTCGCCACACAGCTTGCCGCCTGTTCTCCCGGGTAAAGCTGACGCAGCATGGCTACATCGACCAGGTTGTCGGCGTGTCTCAGGCAATCCTGGACCGACACCTGGCTGAAGGTTGTTTTCCGCATCTGGGGCGGGAGGACAAACATGTCATCTGGAACCCAGTCGATGCGCCACCGGCTGGCGTTCGAACGCCTTGGAAGCCCGCAGCCAACCTCCCGTTCACTTTCGGCTTCATTGGCCGCCTGGTTCCAGAAAAAGGCTTGCATACCTTGCTTGCGGCCTGCCGTCAGTTGCCTTCGGAAGGATGGCGATTGCGCATTGCCGGACGACTCGATGAATATCAGGCAGCCGAGATTCAAACGCTCATCGATGGATTTCCGGTGGAGTTGGTCGGCTATGTGGAACCTTCAAGCTTTCTTGCAGGACTCGACACATTGATCGTCCCATCGATTTGGCTAGAACCGTTTGGATTGACGATCATCGAAGCCTACGCGGCAGGTGTGCCGGTGATTGGTTCGAACACTGCGGGCGTGGCGGAGATCGTCGGTGCTGTTGACCTCGCCGCATTGGTGGCGCCAGGCGATGTTGGAGCGTTGGCCAAGAAAATGGCGGAGGTCATGCGCGACGGCCCGCGCGACATACCGCAGACCGCACGCGAGCAAGTGATGCAGCGGACGCGACTCGCATTTGTGGCCCGCTCGTACGACGCGGTTTACGAACGAGGGTTGAGGCACGCTAGGGCAGATAAAACAAGTAGGCGTGCTGTATGAGATCGGAAGCCGCAAGCCTTCTCTCAAACATTCAGGGATCTAAATGAGACAGTCGACCTGGGATTATGCAAGAGGCATCGGCATTATTCTCGTAGTCTATGGGCATGTCTTGCGAGGCCTGGCGGCAGCAAACGTCATTCCCACAACACATTGGATATTACATTCGGATTACCTGATCTATACGTTCCACATGCCGCTGTTCTTCCTGCTTGCAGGGATGAATGTCAATCCGGCAAAAGCTCGATTTATTGCTGGTAAAGTAAGGACGATCTTGTTCCCGTTTGTCGTGTGGTCATTATTGCAGGCAGTCGTGCAAATCACGCTATCTGGCAGCACAAACCAACCCATGCACCTCACGGACCTTCCGAAGATTCTGCTCTACAAGCCTACTGGGCAATTCTGGTTCCTTTACGCATTGTTTCTTTGCCACGTCATCATTGTGTTAACGGGCGACTTGAAAGTGCGGCTTGCTGTCGTAGCGACGGTCATTTATTGCATCGGGCAACTTTTTGACCTTGGCATTCTGTCCAGCACATTCATATATTTTATATTCTACGCATTCGGCCTCATTCTGGCACCTCAAGTACCGAAAATTCTGGAAAGGACCACGACCGCGCCTTGGGTCATTGCCACCTGTGCAGCGTTTTTGATAGCGACCTATGCAGCCTCCCTGGCTGGTGATTATTCTGCGCCCACCGCGCTGCCATCTGCTTTTCTGGGAATTCTGCTTGTTCTTCAGACTTCCCGCATTTTGGCAACTTCAGGAAAACTCATAATAATCGAGTTGCTTGGCCTCATGTCGATGCCAATTTATGTCATGCACATTCTTTCCGGCAGTGGAACTCGGATCTTGTTAATCAAGTTTGGCGTTCACTCCATCGCACTGCACGTGGCTTTGGGATTATTAGCCGGCCTTGTATTTCCGATAGTCGCTTATTGGGCTTTTGCCAAACTGCATATCGAGGCGCGTCTGGGGCTTCCTGCGAGCCGGGGAATTTTCTCTAAACCCAAGCATATTGCGCCCGCATGACATGGTCCTGCAGCGACCTGGCGCATTTTGCCACGCAAAGCCTCGCGCACATTTTATACCGCTGAGTCGCCATATCAGCTGATACCAAGACTCATACGACGCTCAACGTCGCAATGAAAACAACCTCAACATGGGCCGCTCCAACACAAGGTGAATCACCAGGGAAGCGATGATGGACACGGTCACCGACGTGATAACAAACGCCCAAAGATAAGGCAGGCCGAAGCGCTGCCAGATCAGCACGACGATATTAATAGAAAACGGGTGCGATAAATACAGAACATAAGACGCATCGCCGCCCAGCACGAATAACTTGCCAAAACGCAGGTCCTCGACCTCCCCGCCCCGCATGAGCACGATGCCGGTCACGACCATGAGAGCAGGAATACCACCTGCAATCACGCGCGGCACATATTGCAATGCATGAAATGACACCATGACGATCGCGATCACAAACCCGACTGCGATCAAGATCCATGCTTGTGCTCCGCCCAGCCGGTATCCGCCTATGAAGAGCGCGGCAAGACCGATGCCGGCCAGAAACTCGAGAATAATCGGATCGCCCCAAAACTTCAGCATATAAAACGACGCAGGGGCGACAGCGGCGACGAGAACCAATATCAAGAATCCACCAACCAATACCGAAAGACCCACCCTGCGGCGGGCAAGCAACGCCAAAGCAAATGCGGCGTAAAAGAACATTTCATAATTCAACGTCCAGCCGAGCGCCAACACGGGGAAAACGCCGCCGTCAATTCTCATCCAGGGAATAAACAGGTATGAGGGAAGGACATTACCTATTTTTGCCGTGCTGGGTGCGACATGGGATACGAATACCAGCGATGCGACAATCATTAGCGTTGTGAACAACCAATACATCGGCACGACACGAGCAAAACGTCGGCGCAAGAATGATGACGCAGATCCGGGCATGGCGAATTTCGCATGCATCAGGTAATACATGACAAACCCACTAATGACAAAAAAGATATCGACGCCAAAGCCCCAATCGATAAAGTCAAGCGGTTGAAAGTTCTTTGCGCCCGCGATTCGCAGGTCCAGAGCCTCGTGCTGGGCATGTCCAAAAAGCACTAACGCTGCGGCCACGAAACGCAGCGCCTGCAAATTGTATAGATAGTGCTTTGTGCCGGACGTCAATGCTCACTCCACTGTTCAATAACCCAAAATGCGGGCAGTTTTAGGTAACGATATTCAAATTCGATTGGTCGACCAATCTTGACGGAAGTCGATGACTCCGGACCAGCCGTCACGGCCATTAGCAAGATACGAGCCAAGTTCACTACGGTCTGAAAATAAGATCTCGATGATATCTTTAATAATTTCAACTCCACAGGGTTTTATTCACCAACGCAAGATGCAGTCTACGGCCGTGACCGGCGGACGATTTCAAGAATCGGCTCCTAGGATTCGTAGTCGCCCATGGATTCGGACCAGTACAAAAAGAGCAACTTACAAGTCAGTAGTTATTGCTCATCGTCTCCGCGCCGCTACTCACTTGCAAAAGTGTATGAGTCTTGAGACTTCCGCGTTGAGTACCGTGGAATGCTTCCGTAGCGACAAAAACCTGCAGAAGCAGAGAAAACAAAAAGCCCCGCCAGTCTCACAACTAGCGGGGCATCTGTTTGGCGGAAACGGAGGGATTCGAACCCTCGATGAGGCTCTACACCCCATACTCCCTTAGCAGGGGAGCACCTTCGGCCACTCGGTCACGTTTCCTTCAAGCCCTCAATTATGCCTCATTTCTGAGGCATTTTTTACGTTCGATCAGACCTGTTCGAGACCAAATGCCTTGTGCAAGGCTCGGACCGCCAGCTCCATGTACTTCTCGTCGATCACGACCGATGTCTTGATCTCGCTGGTGCTGATCATCTGGATGTTGATGCCCTCTTCGCTCAACGATCGGAACATCGTCGCGGCCACGCCGACGTGGCTGCGCATGCCGATGCCGACGATGCTGACCTTGCAGATCTTGGCGTCGCCGACGACTTCGGAATTGCCGCCCAGCGCTGGCAGGACCTTGTCCTTCAGCAGATCGACCGCCTTGGCGAAATCGTTGCGGTGCACCGTGAAACTGAAGTCGGTCGAACCGTTCTTGCTCAGGTTCTGGATGATGACGTCGACTTCGATGTTGGCATCGGCCACTGCGCCCAGGATCTGATAGGCGATGCCTGGCTTGTCCGGCACGCCGAGGACGGAAATCTTCGCCTCGTCGCGGTTGAAGGCAATGCCGGATACGACGGCTTGTTCCATGTTTTCGTCTTCCTCGAAAGTGATGAGCGTGCCTGACTTGGCTTCTGTCTCGATGTCGATGTCCCAGTCGGTGAAACTGGACAGCACCCGCAAGGGCACCTTGTATTTGCCGGCGAACTCCACCGAGCGGATCTGCAGCACCTTGGAGCCCAGCGACGCCATTTCCAGCATCTCCTCGAAGCTCACCTTCAGCAGCCGGCGCGCTTCGGGCACTACCCGCGGGTCGGTGGTGTAGACGCCATCGACGTCGGTGTAGATCAGGCATTCGGCGGCCTTCATGGCAGCAGCCACGGCCACGGCCGAGGTGTCGCTGCCGCCACGGCCGAGCGTGGTGATGTTGCCGTCGCCGTCGATGCCCTGGAAACCGGTGACGATGACCACCTTGCCGGCGGCCAGGTCGGCACGCACACGCACGTCGTCGATGGATTCGATGCGCGCCTTGGTGAAGGCGCTGTCGGTGCGGATGGGCACCTGCCAGCCGGCATAGCTGACCGACTCCATGCCCTCGCCCTGCAGCGCGATGGCCAGCAGTGCGGACGATGCCTGCTCACCGGTGGATGCCAGCATGTCGAGTTCGCGGCTGTAGGCGTCGCCCGGTTTGCTGGGAGCCAGCTCCTTGGCCAGGCCGAGCAGGCGGTTGGTCTCGCCGCTCATGGCGCTGGGGACGACCACCATCTGGTGCCCTGCTCGGGCCCATTTGGCTACGCGCTTGGCCACATTGCGAATGCGCTCGGTCGACCCCATCGAGGTGCCGCCGTATTTGTGAACGATTAATGCCATCGGGAAAACAAAACGCCGCGAAGCGACTGGAAAGATTCGCCGGTCCGGGCCTGATGAGGCCGGTCGGCGGGAGCGGTATCACCCGCCTCCATCGGCGGGCAAAACCGCGGGATTGTACCAACCGAGAAAGGGGCCATCACGCAGGACGAACCCTGTGCCGACCTTGATGCGGATGTGGTGCCCGCGGGTGGTGCACGCGCGCACCTGCCGCAGCAGTTCAGACAGCTGTGCGGCCTCGGGGGTAGTACCGTGCGAACGACGCAGCCACAGGCGCACGACCATCGCCTGGCGTCCGGCGGACAGGGCCTGCAAGGCCGACAGGCGGGGCGGCGAGCCGACGGCCTGCAAGTCGGCGGCGGCGACTTCGTCCAGCACCGATTGCGCCTCGGCCGCGTGGCGGGCGCTGCGGGCAAAAGTGCTGCGGAAATGGGGGAACGCGGCCGCCAGTACCGGCAGCAGACGGGCGCGGATGCGGTTGCGGGTGTAGCGCTCGTCGATGTTGGTGGGGTCTTCCATCCACTGCAGTCCCTCGGCACGGGCAGTCGCGCGGATCATGTCGGCACTGACGGCGAGCAAGGGGCGCAAGAATTCGACATCACCGCGTCGCCAGCGGCCGGGCATGCCCGCCAGACCTGCCAGCCCGGCGCCGCGGGACAGGGCCAGCAACACGGTTTCGACCTGGTCGTCGGCATGCTGGGCCAGGGCGATGCTGGCGATGTTTTCTGCCTGTGCGTATGCGTCCAGCGCTTCGTATCGGGCGCGGCGTGCGGCGTCTTCCGGGCTGTCGCCGGGCGCATGACGGGCATCGACGCGCTGCACGGTCAGCGTCACTCCCAGCCGGGCGCACAAGGCTTCGCAATGCGCGACAAATCCATCGGCTGCCGCCTGCAGTCCGTGGTGCACATGCACCGCCCTCACCTGCCCCGGCCAGCGGCGTGCGCAGGCGGCCAGCAACGCGGTCGAGTCCGCACCGCCGCTCAGGGCCACGGCCAAAGGAAATACAGGCGACATGGCAGCAACGGCAGCCGCGACAGGATCGGAAAAGACAGGGCTCATGAAAAACACAACGCCCCGGCCGCATGAAGCGCGCCGGGGCGAACAGGGTGAACCGGTCGGATGGCTGCCCGCTTATTTGGCGACGACGTCGGCCTTGGTGTCGGTGTAGCGGCCGTAGCTTTGCAGGCGTTCGTATCGGCGGTCCAGCAGGTCGGGTGTCTTCAGGTCGTGTACCTGGCGGAATGCGTCGCCCAGCGCGCGCTTCAAAAAGGCCGCCATCTGCTTGGTGTCGCGGTGCGCGCCACCCACCGGTTCGCTGACGATCTTGTCGACCAGGCCCAGCGCCTTCAGGCGGTGGGCGGTGATGCCCAGCGCGTCGGCTGCGTCTTGTGCCTTGTCGCTGGTCTTCCAGAGGATGGATGCGCAACCCTCGGGGCTGATGACCGAATACACCGAGTACTGCAGCATCAGCACCTGGTCGGCTACCGAGATGGCCAGTGCGCCGCCTGAGCCACCCTCGCCGATGATGGTGGTGATGATGGGCACTTCGAGTTGCGCCATCTCGAAGATGTTGCGGCCGATGGCTTCGGACTGGCCGCGTTCTTCGGCGTCGATACCGGGATAGGCGCCGGGCGTATCGACGAAGGTGAACACCGGCAGCTTGAACTTCTCGGCGGTCTTCATCAGGCGCAGCGCCTTGCGGTAACCCTCCGGTTTGCTCATGCCGAAGTTGCGCAGCCCGCGTTCCTTGGTGTCGCGTCCCTTCTGGTGGCCCAGCACCATGCAGGCGTTGCCGTTGAAACGCGCCAGGCCGCCGACGATGGACAGGTCGTCCGCAAAATGCCGGTCGCCATGCAGTTCGACGAAGTCGGTGAAGATCTCTCGGATGTAGTCCAGCGTGTAAGGGCGCTCCTGGTGCCTGGCGATCTTGGTGATCTGCCACGGCGTCAGGTCGCTGTAGATGTCCTTCGTGAGCTGAAGGCTCTTCTTGCTCAGCTGGTCGATCTCTTCGGAGATGTCAACCGCGGATTCGGTCTGCACGTATCGCAGTTCTTCGATCTTGCCTTCGAGTTCCGCAATCGGCTGCTCGAAGTCCAGGAATGTTTTTTTGGCCAAGGCTTTGGTCCTCCTTAGGTCCTGCCCCGTCAAGGCTGTCGGGCAGGCGCGGTGTTCATCAAGAAACAGCCGCAAATGTCAATCAATATTCGACGGGCAGGGGGTCTAGCGACCGCCAAATATACCAAGTTGCCACGCTGCAGTAAGGGGCCCAGGCAGCGGCCACCTCGCGCGCATCGCTGCGGCTGACCGATTCGCCCGAGAAGTAGTTGCTGCTGATGCCGGCGATAAGGCCCAGGTCGTCCAGCGGCAGCACATTGGGCCGCATCAGGTGGAAGATGAGGAACATTTCGGCGGTCCAGCGTCCGATGCCGCGGATGGCGATCAGCTCGGCAATGATGTCCTCGTCGTCCATCGACTCCCAGGACTTGAAGTGCACCGTGCCGGAATCGAAGTGCAGCGCCAGGTCGACGATGTATTCGACCTTGCGGGCGGAAAGGCCGGCGGCGCGCATGTCGTCGACCTTCAGCCGGAGCACGTTGGCGGCCGTCATTCGACGCGGCAGCGCGCTGAAACGTTCCCACACCGCCTGCGCCGCCTTCACCGAAATCTGCTGGCCGACGATGCTGCGTGCCAGCGTGGTGAAGGCATCGCCGCGGGTCTGCAGGCAGGCATTGCCGAACTGCGGAATGAGGCGTTTCATCACACGGTCCTTGGCCTGCAGATGCTCACATGCGGCCTGCCAGTACTCGGGCGTGAAAACGGGCGTTTCGGCCTCGGCTTTCCTGGCGGCGGCCTTCTTCGCGACCGGTGCGGCGGCTGCCACCTTTTTGGCGGCGGGTTTGGCGACGGCCTTGGTGGCGACCCTGGCAGCAGCGGATGGCGCGCCCTGCTCCACCGCGGTCACCACAGCGGCGTCGACCTTCGCAATCGCCTTGCGGACGGTCGCTTTTTTTGCGGCGGCTTTCTTCGCGACCGCTTTCTTGGCGACAACTTCCTTCGCGGCGACCGCGGTCTTTTCGGCGACCGGACTCACGCGGTTTCCCAGGTCGTGCCGGCCGGAGTGTCCTTGAGCACCACACCGCTTTCCAGCAGTGATTTGCGGATGCGATCGGCCTCGGAGAAATCGCGTGCCAGCTTGGCTGCGGCGCGGGCCTCGATCTGCGCCAGGATGGCCGCCTCGTCCAGCGCGGCGCCGGCGGTGAGATATACCCGCGGGTCGGATTGCAGCAGCCCCAGCATGCCGCCCAGCGCTTTCAGCAGGCCCGCCTGTTCCGGCGTGGGGTTGCGGTTGACGGCGGTGGCCAGGTCGAACAGAACCGCCAGCGCCTCGGGCGTGCCGAAGTCCTCGTCCATGGCGGCCTGAAAACGCGCAGCGAACGGGTCGGCCCAGTCGATGGCCGGCGGCACCACGGCCTCGACCGCGCCCAGCGCGGTATACAGCCGTCGCAGCGAAGCCCGTGCATCGCGCAGGTGGGCGTCGCTGTAGTTCAGCGGGCTGCGGTAATGGCTGCGCACGATGAAGAAACGGATCGTCTCGGCATCGAAAACCTTCAGCACGTCTCGGATGGTGAAGAAGTTGCCCAGGCTCTTGGACATCTTCTCGTCATCGACGTTGATGAAGCCGTTGTGCATCCATACCCGCGCCAGGGCCTGGCCGTTGGCGCCTTCGCTCTGGGCGATCTCGTTCTCGTGGTGCGGAAACTGCAGGTCGGCACCACCGCCGTGGATGTCGAATGTCTCGCCCAGCAAGGCGCAGCACATGGCCGAGCATTCGATGTGCCAGCCGGGGCGACCCATGCCGTAACGGCCGTCCCATTTGGCTTCGTCGGGTTCGTCGGCCTTGGCGGCCTTCCAGAGCACGAAATCCAGCGGGTCCTGCTTGCCGCCGGCAACCGCCACACGCTCGCCGGCACGCAGTTCGTCGGGTGACTTTCCGGACAGCTTGCCGTAGCCGGCGAACTTGCGCACCGCGTAGTTCACGTCGCCGCCGTCGGTCCGGTAGGCCAGGCCGCGCTGCTCCAGGGTGCCGATCATCGACAGCATCTGGGGCACGTAATCGGTGGCGCGCGGTTCGTGGGTGGGGCGTTCGATGCCCAGGGCGTCGGCGTCTTCGTGCAGCGCGTCGACCATGCGGTCGGTCAGCGACCGCATGCTTTCGCCGTTCTGGAGTGCGCGGCGAATGATCTTGTCGTCGATATCGGTGACGTTGCGCACGTAAGTCACCCGCAGGCCGGTGGCACGCAGCCAGCGCTGCACCACGTCGAAGGCGACCATGGACCGGGCGTGGCCCAGATGACAGAGGTCATAGACCGTCATTCCGCAGACATACATGCGGACATGGCCAGGCTCGATGGGGGAAAACTCCTCCAAAGCACGCGAAAGCGTGTTGTAGATGCGCAAACTCATGGGAAATTATTTCGGTACACGGGGCGGCGGTGCTGGCCGTTTTTCCGCGTTGCGTCGAACGCTTGCCATCATCGCAAACGCCGCGCCCGCCGGGCACCTGTGTGTATGGCCCCAACGGCTACAATCCGCGCCAGTATAAAGCCCTGCAGCCTGTCAGCTTTAACTTACAACCGGCGATTCAGCCGGTTCTTTTTCTCATTTTGGCTTCCCTCTCGAGGTTCTATGTACCCTGGCGCCGCCGTACTCCCACCATTCTTCAGATGCCTGGCAGCAGCACTGGTCGCCAGCACCCTCATGGTCGGACAGGCTTATGCCGACGATTATTCGGACGTCAACCAGTTGATCCGATCCGGCAAGCTGGCCGACGCTCAGGCGCGTGCCGATAAATACCTGGCAGGCAATCCGCGCGACCCGCAGATGCGTTTCCTGAAGGGCGTGATCCAGACCGAGTCCGGCAAGCAGCCCGACGCGATCGCCACGTTCGCCGCTCTCACCCAGGAATACCCGGAACTGCCGGAGCCGTATAACAACCTGGCCGTGCTCTACGCCAACCAGAAGCAGTACGACAAGGCTCGCACCGCCCTGGAAATGGCCATCCGCACCAATCCCAGCTACGCCACCGCCCATGAAAACATGGGCGACGTGTACGCCAAGCTGGCCAGCCAGGCCTATGCACGCGCACTGCAGCTGGATTCGGGCAACACCAACGTGCCGCCCAAGCTGGCCCTGATCCGCGACCTGTTCACGCCGAGCGTCACGGCCACCCGCGGCAAGACCAATGTCGCTGCTGCGGCACCGATCGCACCGGCTCCCGCTGCACCGGCACCGGCACCTGCTCCGGCTCCGGCACCCAAGCCCGCCCCCGCGCCGCCGGCCCCGGCGCCCGTCCCCGCGCCAGCTCCGGCACCCACCCCGGCCCCGGTGCCCACCCCCGCCCCCGCTCCGGTGCCTGCACCCGCCCCGGCCCCGGCCCCGACGCCGGCACCGGCTGCATCGGCATCGTCCGAAAGCCGCGAGGCAGTCGAATCCGCCGTCAAGGCATGGGCCGCGGCCTGGGCCGGCAAGGACATGAAGGAATACCTCGCCGCCTACGGGCGCGACTTCAAACCGGCCGGCAAACAAAGCCGCGACGCCTGGGAAAAAGAACGCCGTGCCCGCATCGTCGGCAAGTCGCGCATCAAGGTCGCCATCAGCGATTTCGAGATCACCGTCGACGGCAACAAGGCCACCGCACGTTTCCGCCAGGAATACAGCGCCGACTCGCTCAACGTGACCAGCCGCAAGACCCTCGAAATGGTGAAGGCCGGCGGGAACTGGGTGATCGTTCGCGAGTCAACCGGTTGACCCTTCCTGCGGTCGATATCGAGCTCGTCGATCCGTCGACGGGCTCGGCGCCCCGGTTTTCATTTCCTGATTCCTGATTCCTGATTTCTGCCTTCATGCCGACGAGCGCCATCCGTGCGTCCCTGTGCCTGGCATGCGCTTCGGCGCTGCTGATCGCGCCGACCTCCTCCTTTGCAGCCAAACGCGAGCGCGGCCTGGCACGCACCGCCGTGCCACAAGACCTCCGAAAGGACGGCGATGCCGAAACGCGGCTGATCCACGTCTACCGCCTGGTCGGTGAAGGCGAGGGTTCGAAGGCCCTGGCCATGGCCGAAAAGCTGGTGGCCGACTATCCGCAGTTCCAGCTGGGACAACTGGTCTACGGCGACCTGCTGGCCTTGCGTGTGCGCCCTGTGCGCATGCTGGGCGATCTGCCCGATGCCGACCAGCACGACGCTCCCGCCCTCGATGCGCTGCGCCTCGAATCCGCCATGCGCCTGAAGGCACTGCGTGAAAGGCCGCCCGCCGGCGCCGTGCCTTCGCAGTTCGCCAGGCTGGCACCCAGCAGCAAACACGCCATCGCGGTCGATGCGTCCCGCTCACGGCTGTACCTGTTCGAGAACAGCGCAGCCGGCATGAAACTCATCGCCGACTACTACATCTCGGTCGGCAAGTCCGGCATCGAGAAGGCGGTCGAGGGCGACATGCGCACACCGCTGGGCGTGTACTACATCACCGGCAGTCTCGACCCGCGCACGCTGAAGGCTTTCTACGGCGTCGGCGCGCTGCCCATCAACTACCCCAACCCGCTCGACACCCGGCAGGGCAAGACCGGCGGCGGCATCTGGCTGCACGGCACGCCGTCAGAGCAGTTCTCGCGCCCGCCGCTGGCCACCGACGGTTGTGTGGTGGTCGCCAACCCCGACCTGCGCCGCATCCTGCAGACGGTCGAGCCGCGCTCCACGCCGGTGGTGATCGCCGAACGGCTGCAATGGGTGCCGCCGCAGGCTTCTGCCGCCGCTGCCCAGGCCTTCGAGGCCGCCTTCAACAACTGGCGCAGCGCCAAGGCGGCAGGCGACATGGTGCGCACCCTCAACTACTACGCGCCCGACTTCAACAGCTACGGCAAGACTCTTGCCGACTGGTCGATCGTGGTGCAGCAGGACATGGTGCGCAATGCGCATCGCCCGCTGCAATCCAAGGACCTGACGTTCCTGCACTGGCAATCCGGCACCGTGAACAGCATGGTGGTCACCTTCGGCGAGGTGCCCGACGGCGCCGCCACCGGACCGGTGCGACGCCAGTACTGGCTGCTGCTGCAGGGTCAATGGAAAATCATTTTCGAGGGAACGATCGGTTGATCGTTCCATAGGCACCTTTCAGGCAACCTCAAACGGACGAACATGCTGAAGACAAACCTGCTTTCCCGCCGCACCTGCGCCTTCCTGGTCGGCGCCCTGATAGCTGCCGGCAGCGCCATGGCGCAAGCCCCGGCCGCCACGCCCGCATCCCCGAAGGTCAGGCTGAGCACCAGCCAGGGTGACATCGTCATCGAGCTCAATGCACGCAAGGCGCCCCACACGGTCGCCAATTTCCTGCAATACGTGAAGGAAAACCAGTACGACGGCACCGTGTTCCACCGGGTGATCGACGGCTTCATGATCCAGGGCGGGGGTTTCGGCCCGGACATGAAGGAAAAGCCGACCCGCGCACCCATCGCCTTCGAAACCACCGGTCTCACCAACGACCGTGGCACCATTGCCATGGCGCGTACCAGCAATCCCAATTCGGCCACCGCGCAGTTCTTCATCAACGTGAAGGACAATGCCATGCTCAACCCGCCCAGCCCCGATGGCTACGGCTACGTGGTCTTCGGCAAAGTGAGTTCCGGCATGGACGTGGTCGACAAGATCCGCGCCGTCGCCACCGGCAGCAAGGGCCCGCACCAGAACGTGCCGGTCGAACCGGTGCTGATCCGCTCGGCTGCCGTGCTGCCCTAAATCAACCACTCTTTTCATCCAGGAGCCCCAACACATGAGCAACCCGCAAGTCGAACTGCACATCAAGAATTTCGGCGTCATCACGCTCGAACTCGACGAAGCCAAAGCGCCCAAGTCTGTCGCCAACTTCCTGGCCTACGTCGCCAAGGGCCACTACGACAACACCGTGTTCCACCGTGTGATCCCCGGTTTCATGATCCAGGGCGGCGGTTTCGCCCCCGGCATGGACCAGAAGCCCACCGACGGCCCGATCGACAACGAAGCCAACAACGGCCTGAAGAACGACAAGTACACCGTCGCCATGGCGCGTACCAATGCACCGCATTCGGCCACCGCGCAGTTCTTCATCAATGCAAAGGGCAACACCTTCCTGAACCACACGGCCCCGTCCGCACAGGGCTGGGGTTATGCCGTGTTCGGCAAGGTGGTCGGCGGCACCGACGTGGTCGACAAGATCGAAGGCGTCAAGACCGGCCGCAAGGGTTTCCATGACGACGTGCCCGTCGAAGACGTGATCATCGAGAAGGCCGTTGCCATCTAAGCTGGCAGCCCTGTCGACCGTCGCTGCGCCTGCCGCGTGGCGCACGGTCGACTTCATTTCCGACCTGCACCTGCAGGCCGACGAACCGGCCACCGTGGCCGGTTTTGCCGCCTATCTTCGGCAGACACCCGCAGATGCGGTTTTCCTGCTGGGCGACATCTTCGAAGTCTGGATCGGCGACGATGCTGCCCATACCGGCAGTTTCGAGTCCCGCATCGCCGGGCTTCTGCACATCGCGTCGCAAACGCACGCCCTCTTCTTCCTGCATGGCAACCGCGATTTCCTGGTGGGCCAGACCTATCTCACGAATGCCGGGGTCAGGTTGCTGGAAGACCCGTGCGTCCTGCAATGGCAGGGCCGCAACTGGCTGCTGAGCCACGGCGACGCGCTGTGCCTCGGCGACATCGACTACCAGCAGTTCCGCACCCAGGTGCGCGGGCCGGCCTGGCAATCGGCCTTCCTCGCCAGGCCGCTAGAGGAACGCCGGGCCATCGCCTGCGGACTGCGCAAGGCGAGTGAGGCACGCAAGGCCACCGATGCCGAATACGCCGATGCCGATCCGCTGATGACCGCCGGCTGGCTCGACCGCGCGCAGGCGGCCACGCTGATCCACGGTCACACCCACAAACCGGCCGACCATACGCTGCCCGATGGCCGCCGCCGCATCGTGCTGTCCGACTGGGACATGGCTGCCACCCCGCCGCGCGCCGAAGTGCTGCGCCTCGGATTCGACGGCGTGGCCCGGCGGATCCCGCTGACATGAGTCTTTGGCAGCGGCTGGCCGGCCTGTGGCAGCCGGCGCCCCGCCCCATTCCCGACACACTCTGGGCCGAAACCCTGCGGCGTTGGGCGTTCCTTTCCGAGGGCCGCGGCCCGGCCGAATGGGTGCGACTTCGAAAACTGGCCGAAGCGTTCCTGGGCCGCAAGCAGTTCCACGGCGCCCACGGCCTTGAAGTGAGCGACGCCATGGCCGCCGCCATTGCCGCGCAGGCCTGCCTGCCGCTGCTGCATTTCGGCGCTCCGGCCCAGGCGCTGCGCTGGTACGACGACTTCGTGGTGATCGTGGTCCAGCCGGGCGAAGCGGTCGCACAACGCGAGGTGACCGACGAAGCCGGCATCGTCCACCGTTACCGCGAGGCGCTGGTCGGCGAAGCCATGGAGCGTGGCCCGGTGATGCTCAGCTGGGCCGACATCGAGGCATCGGCCGGCAGCGGCGAATCCGGCTACAGCGTGGTGATCCACGAGTTCATCCACAAGATGGACATGCGGACCGGCGGTGCCGACGGCCTGCCGCCGCTGCCGCCCGGTTTCATGGGCAGCCGCAATGCGCGCGAGGCCCGCGCCGCCTGGCTGTCGGTGATCGAGCCGGCCTATGAGCACTTCCGCGAAAAGGTGATCGTGGCCGAACGGTTCGGCGGCGCGCCCACCTGGCTCGACCCTTACGGCGCGCAGTCGCTCAGCGAATTCCTGCCGGTCGCCTGCGAGGCGTATTTCACCCGGCGCCAGCGCTTCGGCACCGAATTCCCGACGCTGCTGCCGCTCTTAGACCGGTTCTTCAACCGGCCGGACTGAGGGTCCGCGTCCTTACCAGCTGTAGCGGCCGGTGAGATACACGCTGCGGCGTTCGCCGTAATAACAACCGGCCGATGCCAGGCAGGTCGCGACGTAGTTCTTGTCGCCCAGGTTGGCCACGTTCAGCGCCAGCCGCACGCCCTTCATCGAGTTCGTCAGGCGGCCCAGGTCCCAGCGGATGGCGGCGTCGACCAGCGTGACGCCAGGTGAGCGGTACAGGTTGGCTACGTCGCCGAAGCTGGCGCTGGTGTGGCGCACGCCGGCACCGACGGCCAGACCCGGCGCGACGTCGGACTGGAAGCTGTAGTCCAGCCACAGCGCGGCGGTGCGTTCGGGCGCGTAGGCGAATCGTTTGCCCAGCGTGCTGGCGCCGCTGGCGTTCGGGTTGGCGCGGGTCACGCGGCTGTCGGTGTAGGCGTACGAGGCGATGGCGTCCAGGCCGCGCATCAGCGGGCCACGCGCTTCCAGTTCCAGGCCGCGCACACGCACTTCGCCGGTCTGGGTGCTGAAGGCCAGGCTCAGCGGATCGGGGGTCAGCACGTTCTGCTGGGTGAGTTCGTACACCGATGCGGTCAGCAAAGCCTTGGTTCCGGCCGGCTGGTACTTCACGCCGGCTTCCGACTGCTTGCCGGTGGTCGGTGAAAACACGTTGCCGTTGCGATCGGTGCCGGCGGCCGGCTGGAACGATGTCGAATAGCTGACGTAGGGTACGACACCGTTTTCGAAGGCGTACATGAGCGCGGCACGGCCGGTGAATTCGCCGTCGTTCTGGTCGGCCGACGCGGTGCGGCCGGTCGAGGTGGTCAGCGTGCGGGTGGCCGTGTCGGCCCGGTCGTGACGCCCGCCCAGCACCACCGTCCAGCGGTCGATGCTCATCTGGTCCTGTGCATACAGGCCGATCTGGCGGCGCTTCTGGTCGATGTGCGTGGCGACCCCCGGCACCATGCCGCTGTCCAGCCCGAAGACCGGGTTGTAGGCGTTGAATGGCGTGGTGATGATGCGCAGACTGGTTTCGTCGAACTTCGACTTTTCGTTGGAGAAATCCACGCCGACCAGGGCCTTGTGGCGAACCGCGCCGGTATTGAAATCGGCCTGCGCCTGGTTGTCCACGGTGAACAGTTCGGCCTGTTCCGGGAAGGCCCACGCGTACCGCAGCAGCGACGACGGATTGCAGGCTGCCAGGCAGAAGGCCTGGATACGCCGGGTCTCGGCGGTCACCTTGCCGTAGCGCAGGTTCTGCCGAAGGGTGAAGGTTTCGTCCAGCTTGTGCTCGGCCTCGTAGCCGATGAAGTTCTGGCGGTTGGTGAAGCGGTCGTAGCCGGGTTCGCCCACGAAGGTGCGGGTGGGCAGCGCGGCAAAACGTGTGGTGTCCAGCGTGCCGGCCGCGGTCAGTGCGGGTGCGCCGCCGCCGCCCGGCGAGTCGAGGTTCTGCCAGTGCGCCATCACCGTCACCTTCGTGGCGTCCGACGGGCGCCAGGTCAGCGAAGGGGCCAGGTAGCTCTTGCGCTCCGACACGTAGTCGTAGCTGGTGTCGGCTTCGCGGTGCAGGCCGACCAGGCGATAGCTCAGCGTGCCGTCATCGTCCAGCGCGCCGCCGAGGTCGAAAGCCGCCTGTTTGCGGTTGTGGCTGCCGGCCTGTACCTCGACGGTACGGATGGTCTCGGTGGTCGGCCGTTTGCTGACCATGTTGACCAAACCTCCGGGTGTCGTCTGGCCGTAGAGAACCGAAGACGGCCCCTTTACCACCTCGACCCGTTCCAGGCCCCAGGGTTCGATGCGCGGCTGCGAATAACCGCGGGCACCGAAAGGCAGTCGCAGGTTGTCGAGGTAACGCGCCGGCGGCGTGAAACCGCGCAGCGTCAGCCAGTCCAGCCGCAGATCGGTGTTGCCGTATTGCGCCACGATGCCCGGTGTGTAGCGCAGGCCTTCGATCAGCGTGGTGCTGCCCTGGGCATCCATCTGTTCGCGGGTGACGACCGAAATCGACTGCGGTGTTTCGAGGATCGACGTGTCTGTCTTGGTGGCCGACACACTGCGGCCGGCCACGAACCGCGTGCCGGGGCCGACCGGTGATTCGGTCGCGGCCGGAGCCTGCACGATCACCGTGCTGAGGGTCGCGGCGGCGCTCGGACCGGTCGTGCCGCCGTTACCCGCAGGCGCCCGGCGCAGGGTATAGACGTTGCCCGCCCCACGCGCCAGCTGCAGGCCGCTGCCGGCCAGGGCACGCGCCAGGCCTTCCTCGGCAGTGAACCGTCCACGCACGCCCGGGCTTTCGATGCCCTGCGTCAAAGAAGCCTCGGCCGACAGCATCACGCCCGATTCGGCGGCGACACGGCCCAGCACCGCGGCGAGCGGACCGGGCGCGACGGCGTAGTCGTGGACTACCTGCGCCATCGCACTGGTGACGGTCAGCGCCGCGGCCATCGACAACAGGCTGGGTGCGGCCTTCAGGGCGCGCACCAGGTGGCTACGGGACACACGCAGGGCGCGGCGATGGGCGCGGTGATGGGCGGATTTCATGGAACGGTGGTCGGGAAAAGGAAGAAAACCAAAAGCGGTTACCTCCATGCCAGCCGAGCCTCGGAAAAGGGAACCGGCCCGGCCGGAATATTTCAATCGCCGGCTCCGACCATCACCCACCACGGCAGCGGCCGATGCAGACGCACCGGCAGCGTTGCCTGCAGCGCGTCCAGCACCCGGTCGGTGTCTGCCAGCGGATAGGCGCCCACGATCCGCAGGTCGGCCACCGCATCGGCGCACAACAGCACGCCGCGCCGATAGCGCCCCAGTTCGGCCACGAAATCACCGAGCCGCATGCCGTCGGCCACCAGCACGCCGCGGGTCCAGCCATCGGCCTGCGGCGGTATGGCGCCCAGCGGCTCGACCCGGTCCTGCCGCACCCGTGCCTGCTGGCCGGCAGCGATCACCAGCGCGTCGCTCGAAGAGGCGGGTTGTGCCCGCACCGCCCCCTCGAACACGGTCAACAGCACCGATTCGCCGGCTTCATGCCGCACCGCGAACCGTGTGCCCAGCGCCTGCAGGCGAGCGAAGGGGACATCGACCACCAGCGTCCGTTTCCGGATGTCGTGGCCGCTGGTCAGCAGCAGTTCGCCGGCATGCAGCACGATGCGGCGCAGGGCGGGTGAATAGTCGACATCGGCGGCGCTGTCGGTGTTGAGCCAGAAGCGACCGCCGTCGGCCAGCAGAACCTCGCGCCGTTCGCCGGTGCGGGTGCGGTAGGCGGCGTTCCAGCCGCGCCACGACGGCTGGCTTTCCGCCAGCCAGCCGGCCAGGCCGGCCACCGGCAACAGCGCCAGCGCCCGCAGCAGGTTGCGCCGGCTGTGCGAGATTCGCGCCCTGCCCTCCAGCGCGGCACGGGCCGGAAGGCGCGACAGGCCGGAGAAACCAGTGGCCAGCGTCTCGACCCTCTGCCAGGCGGCCTGCGGGCCCGGGCCGGTTTCCAGCCAGCGTTGCCAGCCCTGCCGGTCGCCTTCGCTCGGGTGGTCGGATTGCAGCACCGCGAACCACTCGGCGGCCTGTCGCAGGTCGTCGAAACCGGCCGCGCCGTCGTCCAGCCTGCCGCTCATGCGTGCTCCAGCAACAGGCACTGCAGCATCGCCTGCGCCATGTATTTCTTGACCATGCGTTCGGACACCGCCAGCTGAGCGGCGATGGCGGCATAGGTCAGGCCGTCGAGTTGCGACAGCAGGAATGCGGAACGCGCCTTGGGATTGATCCGGTCGAGCATGGCGTCGACGAGTTGCAGGGTCTGCAGCGCCACCAGCCGGTCTTCAGGAGAAGGCGCCAGGTTTTCGGGCAGGCCGGCCAGGGCGGACATCCAGGCCCGCTCCAGGTCCTGCCGCCGCCAGTGGTTGACCACCACGCCGTGGGCGATGGTTCGCAGAAACGCGCGTGGCTCCTGCAGCGCCGGCAACTGCGGCGACGACATCATCCGCACGAAGGTATCGTGCGCCAGGTCGGCAGCGCCGTGGGCGTTGCCCAGGCGGCGCTGCAGCCACGCCTTCAGCCAGCCGTGGTGATCGCGGTAGATCGTCTCCACCGAAACCGGCGCCGACGGGGACAAGGGTGCGGACATGGAAAAAAGATGTGACAGGCAGCCCGGGTGGGGTCCTGTCGATAAGAATAGTTCTCATTCTATCCACACGACGCAGGCCGTCGCGGTAAAACTCCGGGTATCGACCGGCATCGACCCATGCCGACCCCGCATAAAATCATCCGATGCGGTGGCTTACCCGTGAGGAACAGCCGCCTGCGACATCACCCGGCTCCCCGACGCCGGCCGCCTTGACCCCGATGAGACGAGTACACGCGCCCATGACGCCTGAAGAGATCCTGAGCACCTACGGCCCCCGCGAGGCCATGGAATACGACGTGGTGGTGGTGGGCGGCGGCCCGGCCGGCCTGTCCGCCGCCATCCGCCTGAAACAGCAAGCCGCCACTGCCGGCACCGAGGTCTCGGTGGTGGTGCTGGAAAAGGGTTCCGAACCCGGCGCGCACATTTTGTCGGGCGCCATCATGGACCCGATCGCCATCACCGAACTCTTCCCCGACTGGAAGGAACGCGGCGCTCCGCTGAACCAGCCGGTGACCGAAGACGCCTTCTTGTTCCTGGGTGAAAAAAGCGCGGTTCGCACCCCCAACTGGCTGCTGCCCAAGTGTTTCCACAACGAAGGCAACTACATCGTCAGCCTGGGCAACGTCACCCGCTGGCTGGCCGAGCAGGCCGAGGCGCTGGGCGTGGAGATCTTTCCCGGCTTCCCGGCGGCCGAAGTTCTCTACAACGAGGACGGCTCGGTCAAGGGCGTCGCCACCGGCAACATGGGCATCGGCAAGAACGGCGAACCCGGCCCGGACTTCCAGATCGGCATGGAACTGCACGGCAAGTACACGATCTTTGCCGAGGGTTCGCGCGGCCACCTGGGCCGCCAGCTCATCGACCGGTTCGCGCTGGCCAAGGACAGCGATCCGCAGAGCTACGGCATCGGCATCAAGGAACTCTGGGAAATCGACCCCAAGCGCCACCAGCCGGGTTTCGCCCTGCACAGTTCGGGCTGGCCACTGGACGCCGACACCTACGGCGGCTCTTTCCTGTACCACGCCGAAGACAACAAGGTGGTGGTGGGTTTCGTGGTGGGCCTGGACTACCAGAATCCCTACATGAGCCCGTTCGAGGAATTCCAGCGTTTCAAGACGCACCCCAACGTCCGCTGGTATTTCGAGGGCGACGAAGCCCAGGGCGTCAAGCCTGCCAAACGCATCAGCTACGGTGCCCGCGCCATCACGGCCGGCGGCTTGCTGGCCCTGCCCAAGACGGTGTTCCCGGGCGGAGCGCTGATCGGCTGCGAAGCCGGCTACATGAACGCCAGCCGCATCAAGGGCAGCCACGCAGCCATCAAGACCGGCATGCTGGCTGCAGAGGCCGCCTTCGAGGCCCTGGCTGCAGGCCGCCAGCACGACGAATTGACCGCCTACCCGGAAGCCTTCAAGGCGAGCTGGTTGTGGACCGAGCTCAACAAGGCGCGCAACTTCAAGCAGTGGTTCAAGAAGGGCCGCAACATCGCCACCCTGATGACCGGCGTCGAGCAATACCTGCTGAAGGGCAACATTCCCTGGACGCTGCACCGCACCGAGCCCGACCACAAGCGCCTCAAGCCGGCCGCAGGCTTCAAACCCATCAAATATCCCAAGGCCGACGGCAAGTTGACCTTCGACCGGCTCTCGAGCGTGTTCATCAGCAACACCAACCACGCCGAAGACCAGCCAGCGCACCTGACGCTGAAGGACCCTACGGTGCCGGTGCGCATCAACCTGCCCGAATATGCCGGTCCCGAGCAGCGCTACTGCCCGGCCGGTGTTTACGAGTTCGTGCCCGACGAAGTCAACGCCGGCAAGGAACGCCTGCAGATCAATGCGCAGAACTGCGTGCACTGCAAGACCTGCGACATCAAGGACCCGACGCAGAACATCGTCTGGGTGACGCCCGAAGGCGGTGGCGGGCCGAACTATTCGGGCATGTAGGCCTGATCGAATGAAAAGCCGGGGTTTGTCCCCGGCTTTTTTTTATGCCTGTGCGCCGGCCGCTCCACAAAAACCCCGATGGCACCCGGGATTGCGCTTTCCATAATGACTCGCAGGCAAACAAGGAGACAAACCCATGCCCGAGATGATGAGCGTCGAGAGCGCAAGAAGCGCCAAACGTGCCCTGCTGTCCGCTGCCGCCGCGGCGATGCTGGTGGCCCTGGCACCTGCCGGGGTCCAGGCCCAGACCGTGCTGAAGATCGGCTACGCCACGGCCCGGGACTCGCACTACGGCGTCGGCTCGGGCACGTTCTGCGACGAGGTCGAACGCGGCACCCAGGGCCGATACAAGTGCCAGCATTTCGCCAACTCGGCGTTGGGCGGCGAACGCGAGCAGATCGAGGCGCTGCAACTGGGCACACAGGACCTGCTCAACACCTCCACCGGCCCGGTCGGCAACTTCGTGCCCGAGATGCGCATCGTCGACCTGCCCTTCCTGTTCCGCGACTATGCACACGCCCGGAAGGTGCTCGACGGACCGATCGGCCAGAACATGCTGGCGCAGTTTCCCAAGCACGGCCTGGTGGCCCTGGCCTGGACCGAAAACGGCTTCCGCCAGATGACCAACAGCAAACGCGACATCGTCAAGCCCGGCGATGCGGCCGGCCTGAAGATGCGCACCATGGAAAACAAGGTGCACATGGAGGGCTACAAGACCTTCGGCATCCAGCCCACGCCGATGGCCTTCCCCGAACTGTTCGGCGCGCTGCAACAGGGCACCGTCGACGGCCAGGAAAACCCGATCCCGGTCATCCTGTCGGCCAAGTTCGCCCAGGTGCAGAAACACCTGTCGATGACCAACCATGTCTACTCGCCCTCGCTGCTGCTGATTTCGCCGCGCACCTGGGACAAGGTGTCGGCCGCCGACAAGGTCGTGTTCCTGGAAGCCGCCCGGAAGGGCGCCGCCGCCCAGCGCAAGAAGGTCAACGACGACGAGGACCAGGGCATCGCACAGCTCGAGAAAGCCGGCATGACGGTCACCCGCAACGTCGATTCCGCTGCGTTCCGGGAGGCCATCAAACCGGCCTATGTCAGCTACGCCAAGGAATTCGGCGCCGACAAGATCAAGCAGATCCAGGACGTGCAATAAGCCCGCCCGGCCCCCTTTCCGGGGGCTCGCACCGCCCGCTGGCCGACAACGGCTCGGGCGGTGCTTTTTTAAGCGCGCATCACGCCAGCGAGAACAACAAGAATCGGGAGCGGAAAACCAAATGCAGAAATTCGAGCACTATTTCCTGGCCGCCAACCGCTGGGCGCTGATCGCCCTGCTGGCGGCCATGTCGGTCATCATTTTCGTGAACGTGGCCATGCGTTACCTCACCAGCCAGTCCATCGAATGGTCGGAAGAAGTGGCCCGCCACATGATGATCTGGCTGACCTTTCTCGGCGCCGGCCCGGTGCTGCGCTACGGCGGCCACATCGCCGTCGAGAACCTCCAGGACGCCCTGCCCCGCGCCGGCGCCATCGCCATGCGCGCCGTGGTCGCCGCCCTGCTCTTCGCCTTCTTCGGCTTCATGGTCTGGTACGGCTGGATGTACATGCAGCGCACCATGTTCCAGCTGACTGCCGTCACCCAGGTTCCGTTCGCCTACATCTACAGCGCGATGGCCATCGGCGGGGTCCTGCTGATCGTGCATTTCTTGCTGGTGGTCAAGGGCTACGTGATGGACCGCAGCTTCCCGTCCGATGAGCATTTCGATGCAACGGCCAGTGCATCGCTCTGAGGACTGAAAAACCATGAACCCCAGTCTCGTCCTCATCGTCTCGGCCTGCCTGTTCCTCGCCATCGGCGTGCCGGTGGCCTTTGCCCTGGGCATGGCCACCGTGGCCACGCTCATCCTTTCGACCACCTTCCCTTTGCTGGTGCTGCTGAAGGAAACCTTCACCGGCATCGACAGTTTTCCGCTGATGGCCGTGCCCTTCTTCATCCTCGCCGCCGAGCTGATGAGCGGCGGCTCGCTGACCGAGGTGCTGCTACGTTTCGCCGGCCAGTTCGTCGGCCACAAGCGCGGCGGCCTGGGCTACACCAACGTGGTGGCGCTGACCTTCTTCTCGGGCATTTCGGGTTCGGCGCTGGCCGATGCGGCCGGCCCCGGTTCGATGCTCATCCGCATGATGGACAAGGCCGGCTACGACCGCGCCTACGCCGCCGCGCTGACCGCGTCGACCGCCATCGTGGGACCGATCATCCCGCCGTCGATCATCATGATCATCTATGCGCTGCAGGACGATTCGGTATCGGTGGGCGCACTGTTCGCGGCCGGCATATTGCCCGGCCTGCTGATCGCCGCGGCCATGTGCGTGGTGAATTACCGAGTGTCGAAACAGCGCAACTACCGGGGCTCGGGCAGCCTCCCGCCGCTGCGCGAAATCCTCGCCACCACCTGGAAGGCCATTCCCGCGATCCTGCTGCCGGTGGTCATCCTGGGCGGCATGCGGGCCGGCTGGTTCACGCCGACCGAGGCATCGGTGGTGGCGGTGTTCTATGCGCTGCTGTGCGGCAAGTACGTGTACCGCACGCTGGCCTGGAAGGCGGTGCCGGACATCCTCGCCCGCTCGGCCCTGCTGTCGGCATCGGTGCTGATCATCATCGGCCTGTCGGCCTCGTTCGCCTGGGTGCTGACCATCGAGGGCGTGCCGCAGCAGATGGCCGACTGGCTGATCGGCATGAACCTGTCGCCGTGGATGTTCCTGATCGCGGTCAACATCTTCCTGCTGCTGTTCGGCATCTTCATCGAGCCGTTGCCGGGCGTGATGGTGCTGGCGCCCATCCTGGCGCCGGTCGCACTCAAGCTGGGCGTCGACCCGACCCACTTCGCCATGATCGTCATCGTCAACCTGACGCTGGGCATGATCACCCCGCCGGTGGGCGGCCTGCTGTTCGTCACCTGCAATGTGTCCAAGGTGCCGATGAGCAAGCTGGTGCGCGAACTGGTGCCGTTCCTTTGGGCGCACGGCGTGGTGTTGATCCTGCTGACCTTCGTGCCCGCGCTGAGCACCTGGCTGCCGCGGGTCTGGGGCTTCATCCGCTGATCAGGGCGAACGGTACGCCTGCTCGTAGCGGTCCAGCAGGGCGGCCTGCGACCAGCCGGACAGCGAGCTTTCGTGCGCCACCCGCACCGCGGCCTGGCGTGCCATTTCCTGCAGGCGCTCCGATGAAAACGGCGTGGCGCCCAGCAAGCCGTAAACAAGCACCGGGTCCACTTGCGGCCGGCTCATCCAGCCGTCGACCAGCGGACGATCGATCACGGAACGGAAAGGCCCCGGAAGATCCGAAGGCCGGATGCCGCTGGCCACCGCATAGGGCAACGGCGCCTCGAAGCTGGTGACCCATGCGGGCCGGCCCGCCTGCCAATCGCCGCAGCGTGCAAGGGCCGACAGCGTCAGGGCCGCGGACAGTTCGGGCTCGAACGGCTGCAGCCGGTATTGCGGATACAGCCGTACATGCCACAGCACCTGCGACGCCCTCTGGTACCGGGACAGGGGCCGGCAGTCGGCGCCGGCCGGCACCTCGCGGAAACCGGCCTCGAACAGGCGCAGGCGCAGGTAGAACTCGTCGTTCCAGTGCAGCGTCATGACGGTGGCCGCATGCCCGCTTCCTTCCGCATTCCAGGCGTCCCGGGCGTCCACGCCGCGGACGACCTTCCGGACCTGCGCCATGCTGGCATCGACCGCCCCTTGCCAGCGTTGCCACAGGAAGGGCGACCAAAGCCGTCCGGACATCACCCGGGGGCCGTCCTTCATGGCCGGCAGTAGCGGCGGCAGCGCCATCGACAACACCCCCGCCGCGGCGAGCGCGGCCGCTGCGCCTTTCTGCCACCGGGTGCCGCGTCGATGCCACGCGCGCAGCATCCGCCAGCCCTGGCCGGCGAACAAGGCCACCAGCGGCGCAAGCAGCGGCAGGTAATAGCGGATCTCGCCAGCGCTGCGCATCGAATGGAACAGCAGCGCCAGCGGATACAGCCAGAAGGCAGCCAGCCAGACCTGGAAGCGCCAGCCCTGCGGCCGATATCGCCGGGAATGCCAGAAACGCCAGATGCCGGGCAGCAGCAGCAAGGGCGTGATCGCGCCCAGGAAATACATCACCGACGCCTTTCCGGGAAACCTCCCGTGGTCGCCTGAAAAACTGCTGAAATGGCGCAGCAGGGGCCTGGCATCCCAGGGGCTGCCGCCGTTGAAATGGGCTGCCAGAAGATGCGTCAGCACGCCGGCCGCCAACAAGGTCGCTCCGCAGGAAATCGCCATCGCGGGCCGGCGTTGCCGCAGCACGAACAGCAGCGCCACCAGAGGCAGCGCCAGCAGTCCGTCGATGCGGCAAAGCACCGTGCAGACCGCCAGCACGCCGGTGGCCGCGGCCCAGGCGTGGGCCGACACCGCGCGCCGGCTGCCGGTGCGCCAGACCGCGCACACCGCCAGCGTCGAGAACGCCGCTGACACCAGGTTGTCGTTGAAATAGAAACCCAGTTCGACCAGCCCGGGCGTCAGCACACAGACGAAAAGCCCGACACGCAAAGGCACGCCGCCCATCTGCCGCGCAGCCTGTGCCGAGGCCCAGACCAGCACCGCGACGCTGACCGCCACCAGCGTCCGGAAACCCGCGTCCCCGCCCAGACCGAAGACCGCGTCGGCCAGCGCCAGAATGTCGACCACGCCGGGCCGGGTCAGGAAGATGTACTGGCTGATCACCGGTCGCGCCAGGTCGTGGCCGGCAATGGAACCCTGCTGCGCCAGCACCAAAGCCAGGAACTGGATCTGTGCCGAAAACCCCTCGACATGCACCGAGGTCAGCGCCGGCGACAACAGCCAGGCCGACAGGCACAGCGCCAGACCCCGGCCCAGCCGCCGACGCCTGCCCGTCGTCATGCCCGCAGCCCGTCCATGCTCACCCGCAACACCGCCGCACCGAAGGCCCGTCCTGCCGCCAGGCCGATATCGGAATCCTCGATCACCAGGCATTCGTGGGGTTCGAACCCCAGGCGTCGCGCCGCCAGGCGGTAGGCCTCGGGGTCCGGTTTGTGGTGGCTGACGTCGTCGCCGGTGACCGCCAGATCGAACAGCGCGGCAATGTCCGGCCGGCTCGCCAGCACAACTGCCACGTTGGCGGCGGACGCGGTCGTCACCAGGGCAAGCTGTGCCCCCGAACGCCGGAGCTGCTGCAGCAGCATGACCAGCGGATCGTTGAAAAGGGTGTGTGCGGTGGTCTCGCGGTACAGCTGCCGCTTGCGGTGCGCCACTCCCGCTGCCGTGGCGTCGCCGCCGACCCGGGCCAGCATGGATGGCAGGAACTGCCGCCAGTTGCGGCCGACCGCCTCGCGCTGGAAAGTGGCGCGGTCCACCGCCACGCCGCATTCGGCCAGGGCCCGGGAATAGGCGCGGAAGTTGGCTTCTGCGGTGTCCGCCAGGGTGCCGTCGAGGTCCACCAGGCAGGCCTTGAAGTTGCCGTGTTCAAGCATCCCAGCGCTCCCGGTATTCGTGCAGCAGCACGCTGGCGCAGGCAAAGAAAGCCAGCCCCTTCTGCGGGTTCTGGCGGATCTTGTAGGGCACCAGCCGCAGGTAATGCACCAGTTCGTGGAAATACGCCTCGCGAACCGCTCTCTCGCCCGACTGCTGCAGCAGCAGGCCGTCGACGAACTGGTGCAACTGCGTGTAGACCTGAGACCGGGTGAAAGGCAGGCCAATGCGGCAACCGTCCAGCGTGCAGTGGTGGTGCCGGTTCAGCCCTTCGTAGCCGAGATGCAACGACTGCAACATCTTGGCCCAGTCGATCAGCGGGCTGTTGAACACGTTGTTCGGATTGGGGTCGATGAGGTACCAGCCCGGCCCCACGCCAGGCGCCACGATGATGTTTTCGACGGTCAGGTCACCGTGGACCACGGTAGAGGATTCCAGCGTCACCTGGCGCGACAACCAGGCCGGGTCGAGCAGGCGGTTCCAGTCGTCGAGGTGGAAATGGCTGCCGTTGATCTGGTAGCGCCCTTCCGGCAGCAGGGTGCGGGCAAAGGCCAGCACCCGGTCAGCATTGGCCGCCGCTTTCTGCTGCAGGTAGTTATCGATGGTGGCGCGGTCCGTGTGTTCCTGGCGGTGGCGCAGATGAAGCGCCGACACCTGCGCCAGCACTTCGCCCAGGATCGTCCGGCTGCCTTCGAAGGGAGTTGAATGGATGAAGTCGAAGAAGTCGTTGGACGGCACCACCAGCGGCATGTCGTAGAAATAGGCGTCAGGAGAGGCGTTAGGCGTGGCGTTCGGCTTGGCGTGCCCGGCAAGCACCTGCACCAGAGACAGGTCTGCGGTACGGTGCTGCAGCAGCCAGTCTTGCTGTGCCTTCAGTTTCTGGCCGGCCTCGCCCGATGCGAACTTGCGGATGACCAGCCGATCGGCCTGTTCGACCAGCGCGGTGATGGCCTCTGAACCACCGTCGTACAACTTGTGCACCGTGCCCTGCTCCAGCGCCTCCAGCCCGAAACGCGAGGCGCCCTTGTTGTCGCCGCTGAACAGGGAGGCCAGAAAATAGTCGTATTCGGCCTCGGCCTTGAAGCGGCGCCGCGCCCCGCCCCGCACCGCCCGGCCGGCGTACCAGCCGTAACGCCGCCGTCCCTGCATCAGCCGGAAGAAACGCGGCCATTGTTTCAGCCCGCCATAGGCGATCACCGCCAGCACCGGAAGACCGGCGAAAAGCGCCAGCGCGGATGCATGCAGCCACTGGCCCTCGCCGTCCGGCACCAGCCGCGAGCGCAGCGGCGCGCCCATCATCTCGGTGAAGGTCTGGTCGAAACGGGCGTTCACGGCGTGCGCGAAAAGCAAATACGACAGCAGGTAGAGCGCCCACATCAGCACACTCGCCACCAGGAAACGCATGCGCAGCAACGCGCCGCCCGCCACCAGTTCGCCCAGCGTCCAGGCAAAGTCGACGAGCCTGAAACGAACGGTGTTGTTGAAGACCGAAGCCAGGTTCCAGATGCCCCGTCGCACCCTTTGCGACTGCTGCACACCCACACAGAACAAGACCGTCACGAACACAAGCACAAACCCCAGCACCGAAAACGGCCAGGCCCGGCTGCGGCTTCCATCCCACGCCACCAACCCCGACAGCAGCGACACCACCAGCACGTCGCTGAGACGCTCGGCCACGACCGTCGCCGCCACATAGGGCAGGCGCTGTGAAGTGCGGCGGCTGACGAACCAGGCACGCAGCAGCTCGCCCAGGCGAAACGGCAACACCGCATTGGCCGCATAACCCACCGCCAGGCCGAGCAGCAGATGAAACCGCTTCAACAGGTCGCCCGGCGAAAACAACACCGCCCAGCGCGCCGCCCGCACCACGTGGGCCAGCAACAGCGCAGCCGTCGCCGCCAGGAGGTAGCAGACCGCGAACGCGGAGAACGTCGGCACCGACATCGACCTAGACCCAGCCCAACAGCGGTGCGAAACGTCCCGCCGTCATGGCCTGGAGTTCGTCCGGCGTGCCGAAGGACCGATGGGTCCTTGCGTGCAGCACTCCGATGCGGCGCCTGCGTTGAATCAGCAGGTTGAATATGCCGCTCATGAACAACTCGTCGTAAGGGCAGTATCTTGAATAATCCAGGAAGACCGATTGAAACTCCGCGGCACTGGAAAGGAAATAACAGCCACCAATGGCGTGCGGACTGACCGGTTTCTTTTCGGCGGTCCGAACCACAAGTTCGCCGCCACCCGCGGCTTTTTCGATCTCGGCGTATGAATATGCCGGGTCGTGCGACCGGAAACACAGGAGCGAACCTTGCAGGCTGGCGTTTGAATGATGACCAAACTGCGCGAGTGGCTTTTCCAGGTCATCCACTTCGAACGCATGGTCACAATCGTTCACGGCCAGCGGGCCGTCACCAGCGACATGCCGAACGCCGATCAACGCGCTTTCGGCTGCGCCAGAGGTTATATCCGGGATCCGCACGACCGTTGCATCGGGATAATAGGAAAGCACAGCATCGTCCAAGCCGAATATGCGGCAATGCTCTTCGAGCACCACAAAAATCATTTGCCGCAGAGCGGTCTGCCGTCGCAGGCTTTCCGTGGCCCACCAGAACAATGGTCGACCGAACAAAGGGATCAAAGGTTTGGGAAGCTCGAAACCCGCGCTGGAAAACCGGGAGCCGCGACCCGCCATCGGCATCACCATCGAAAGCCGGTTCATGCGATTCCCTGGGCCAGCAAGGGGAATATCACGTCGAACCGATATTCCGCGTGGCGAATCGTCCGCTGGTCGGTCATCGCGAATTTCGCCGGATGGAGCAGGCGACTCCACAATATGGCAACGGTACGCCAAGCCTGCGATGTCAACCGCACATTGGACACCTGGTCGTCTTCGCGCCACGAGATCGGAAAATAAACCACCGGTAGTTTTTTTTCGAACATCCCCATGAACAGAAATATGTTGAACCGGAGATCGTCCGAATACCGGACGATCTCCGGAGACCGCATGGCCCGCGCACTGAAAATGTTCAGGCCCGACCCCAGGTCTTCCACCCGCCGGTGCGTCGCCCAGCTGAAGAGCTTGTTGAACACCCGGTTGCCGACAATGCGAAGGGCCGAATAGCCCTGTAGGTGGGAGCCGGTCGAGAACCGCGAACCCAGGCAGGCATCGTATTTTTGATGCCATTGTTTTTGGAGCGCCGGCAATATGTCCATTACGTCGGCCTGGTCGTCGCCGTGTAATACCATTACATGTGAATACCCGCGCCGCAGGGCAAAACCGAATGCCGCCTTGTGGGAACCGCCCAGGTTGAAGTTCTTTCGGTTACGCGCTACCCGTATATCCAGGCCGGGCAGGTCGAGGGCCGCCGCGATGGCCGCTTCGCAGGTTCCGTCCGTGCTTCCGTTGTCAAGCACCAGGATGGTTTCGATATAAGCAGCGATTGGTGACCGGAACTGCGTCAGGACCCGGGGAATCTGTCGCGCGCAGTTATAACAGGGAATAAGTACCAGGATACGATCAGACATGGGTTGACGAACGCCTCCAATATTTGACAAGACACCGGGATAGCAGGAAATTTGCAAGCAGCTGCGGCGGCGTCAACAACACCTTGCCGAGGAATGAAGTCCAGGCAATATCCGGGAAAACTCCAGATGCTTCCAATCCCTCCCTCGCACTGATGGCAACCGGCCCGATGAGCAAGGACACGACCAGAATATTGACAACCTGGTATGCCATATAAAACAGGGCACTGCCCCACACCGGATTTTCAGACGCATCGAATATCAGACGGCGAGATACCAGAAAAACCGCCAGGCTTGCGGCCATCGAACTCATGAAATTGGCGGCGCCCAGCGAAGTTTCCAGTCGGACCAATAGCAGCAGCAACACGCAATCCAGCAACCAGCCACCACCAGAAAGAGTGGCAAAACGAATGAAATTTTTCACGAAGGCGGTGGTGCAGACCCGGCAGATGAAATAACCCCAGCATTACATTGCGACTGAGTGTCTGCATGTTATGTGCGGTATCAAGAAAACCGCGGCGCAAGTTTTAGCGCCAGCGGGTCCCATCGGACTATCGCATTTAAAACCCACGATTTCCCGCCATGGCATGGACGGAATGCAGGACGCGGCCCGGTTGGCGCGCCCGGCCGAATCAGGCAAGCCGGTGCGCCGCCTTCTTGCCATCAGCGGCAGGCTCAGGACTAGCGCGCTGGCCCCCAGCGCCGCCGTCTCACGACGACCGCGAAGCCCGGCAGGATCAGCGCCGACACGCCGACGAACACGATCAGCGTACGGTCGGCGGCCAGGTCGGTCGTCCGGCCACCCCACACATTACCGATGGTCAGCCCGGTGCTGTACAGCACACGCCCCAAAAACCCACGAGTGGGCGCGGCGACTCAGGTGGTGACCTCCCTCGTTGCCATCGGCGAAACCGTTGGGGAACCAAGCTGCTTACGCTGTACCGCCATGTCGAGTGCATGGACACCGGCGAGGCTGAAGGTCAAAAACAGCCTTAACACATCGTCTGCGTTGATGTCGGGGCGTATTTTCTCGGCAGTCGGTTCGTCGATCCCGTTTCCAACGTGTGTCAGACACGCAGGACTTTTCCGAACATGAAAGTTGTCATCGCGCCCACTTCAAAACTTAATGCAGCCGGTTGACCGGTGCGTTACTGAGCAGACTTGATAGATCTTTCGGCCGCAACGGCTTGCTATACAAATAACCCTGCAATTCATCCACTCCAAGATCTATCAGCGTTTGCGCCTGCTCTCGAGTTTCTACGCCCTCCGCCACAATGTTTTTTCCCAACGCTTTTCCGAGCGCAACAATTGCAGATGCAATTGCATAGGCCGAGTCATCCAAACCCAGCCGGCTTACAAAACTTTTGTCAATTTTTAACGTGTCAAACGGCAGCACGCTTAAATAGCTCATAGCAGAATATCCAACACCAAAATCGTCCAGGGCGATTGAGAAACCAATCTCTCGAAGCCGATTTAGTTTCCTGGTCGCCTTGTCAATATCCTTGATCAACGCCCCCTCGGTGACTTCCAGTTCGATGCTTGAAACTGCGGCACCACTTCTTTCGACGATTTTTTGCACTGTATGTAAAAAATCATCCGCCATTAACTGGATTGGCGAAATATTGACAGACACCTTTCTTATTGCTACAGAACTATCCAATTGCCACTCATTCATCTGGTTTGCCGCCTCGCTCAAAACCCAATATCCGATTTCCAGGATTTGCCCCGACTCTTCCGCGAGGGAAATAAATTTGTCTGGCGGAATATTCCCATGCGTGGGATGCTGCCAACGAATCAAAGCTTCTGCCGACTCGTGCGCGAGATCTTTGCAGCTCACACGCGGCTGATAAACGACATAAAATTGACGTCGGATCAGTGCACTGCTTAAATCCCGGCGAAGCTCAATTCGCTCCGCTGCCGCACTATTTAATGAACTTTCAAAAAATATGGTCTGATTACGGCCGTTCGATTTTGCTGCATACATGGCCAGGTCGGCACATTTCAATAAGTCGCTTTGGTTGCCGGCATCTGCAGGAAAACGTGCCACTCCCATACTTGCACCAACTTGAATCTGTAACTCGTCAATATCAAATATCAGCTGCAAATCATGCAGCACAGCGTCGATACGCTTCGCGTATGAATTTCCTTCATCTATGGGTAGCAAAAATACGAACTCGTCACCACCCATGCGTGCCAATGCAAGCTCCGAACGTTCCAGTGAGGCAGAAATCCTATCCGCGACTTTTTTCAACAATCGATCGCCTACATCGTGACCATACGCGTCATTCACCTCTTTGAATCCATCGAGGTCCAGATATACCACTGCAAAATGAGGTGCAGCATAAGGCCGGGCCACTAAACCGTTCAGTTTATCGACAAGCCCCAAACGATTCAGAAGGTGAGTCAAACTATCGTGCGCAGCCCTGGAAACCAGAATCTGCTCGTGCTGCTCGGAACTGACAGCAATGGCAATTTTCGATTTCACCGCTTCCAGATCTTGCCCCAGCTCTGGAAGTAAATCTAAATTTTTCACGCCGACCAAAATGACTGCCGTCGTATCGACAATCGCAATGGGTGTACCGGCTGATCCGATGGCGCGATAACCACCTTCGATAAGAATGTCGGTCGACCGCTGAACAGCTCCACCGCCCGCCAATGAATAAATTTCGGCAGTATTCCGGCCTTCGCGGAACACATATATACTCCATTCCTTGCATGCGGCGTGCCTCATGAAATGTGAAAGACCCAACGAGATTGTGATGCCGATCGGGCTGCGCGCTAAAATCGCCGTATCCATGTCGGAGAGCAATTTCATGAATGCAATGTCATCGCCAATGGTTGATGCCATTGAATTAAACGAGTGAGCCACATCTATAAATTCATCCCTTAATCCGGCCAAGGGAATCTGATGTGAAAATTCGCCGCGCCTCACCGCGTCCGTTGCAGTAATCAATGCATCCAGGGGCTTGGTCGCCCTTCTTATAAACAAGGCGCTTACGCTTAGGGCAAGCAGCAAGGACAACGCAGCAGCATACGCAAAGATTGCACCCAGTTTGACCGGTAGATAATCAGCCACATTTGGAGCGGCAATTGCCTGAAGCTGCCAGGGCTCGCCTTCCATGTATGGCCGGAAATAAAGTGGCCGACTACTTATAACTGTGGCGACATCCGGCAGCTGGGGTCCATGGCAGTGAGCAGCACGCCATTCTTTGCCTTCAACGCATAAGGTGTAGAACGCACTCTCCAAATTTTCCCATAAGAAATCTTGATTTAATACGCCAATCGCAACTTTACCGGTAGTATGGTCGGAGATGATTATCTCGACATCCTGAAGACCTGACGACCCGCTTGGAATCACACGAATGATCGAGGTGCCAGGTTTGACACGCTCCGATTCGGATTGAAATTTTATTTCAGAGAATATTATCTGTGCACGCCTGGTCGCATCCGCATTTGTACTGCCTACGCCATTTTCTGAAGTGACGACCCTCAGGATGGCTTCGCCGCCGCGCAGACGGTCGAGCAAATTAAGACCCACAGCTTTGGTGGAATCTTTTAGAAGCTGATCGGTTGATTTTGTTAGCACATATTCGCTGATCTCCCGCGAAAGCAACGAAATCCCGACCAATGGCAGGGCTACGATGAACAAAAAGGTAAGGAAAATCTTTTTGCCAATGCGGCTCTTGACAAATAACCGACCAGCGTCAGACATTATTAATAATCTTTAGCGACACCGATATAAGCGCCATTATTGGCACGGATAATATCATCCTGACTTATTTTCGCGGTCAAAGGGGTGGTCGTCTTGCCGTCAGGTCCAGCGCTGTACAAGTCATAATCACTGTTGAGGGGATGCAAGGACCGGTCCTTTCTCTTTTGTCCAACGGATGCCCCATCCATATTCAAATAATAGTATTGATTCCCCCATTTATCAGGCTTCGTCCAACCAATTTCTTCCAATGTGTCGGGCAGCTTCCCGTATTCCATTTCATATGCTTTTATAAGAATGTCAATTGCGCTCATATCAAGAATGACTTGCGCCATTTCTGCACGCGCCACGTAGGAACGATAACTGGGAACCGCTATTGCACTCAACACTCCTAGAACGCCCAGCACCAGCATCAACTCGATAATGGTAAACCCTAGCATCCGCCGTCTTTCGGCGAAGAACAACCTATAAGCTTTTTGTGAAATATTCAGGACTGACATTCTTGGTTAAACCGAATACACGCAATGCAAACAATTCTCAGTCATATAACCGCAGGCCTGATCTCGACCCGCTGAGGAATATCCAAGCATACAAAATTGCAAAGCAAATGCGATATATGTAACGCAAAGAAAAGCACACGCCATGAAAAAATGTCTTGAATGTGCACTTCTCAGCGTTCAACTCACTGCCGAGAAGACATCAGAGCATGTCCCCGGCCAGGCGTCACCGGTAAGGCGGACATCAGCCGATTGCCCTTGATCCTTGCCAGCCATGTCGACAACAGCCGTGCGGCAACCGTTGAATACGGACCAAGGGCAGTCGTGGACGTTACGACGTGGGCGGGGGCGCTCGTAGCGATGCGTCGGGCGGCAGTGGCGTTCTGGGGCCGGCAGACCGTCAGAACAGAGCGCAGGTGGGCAAAGCTGAGGCCGCTGCTGCATCTGGCGATGGCAGGTCATTCAGTTCGTTTTTTGGCAGGTGGCATTCGCGCCGCGCTCGGGCCGACGCACGGCGGCGGCGTTATCCAGATTCTGGATGTCGGTCACCAGATGGGCGTATCCCAATACAGACGGGCTTCTTCTCGGTTCGGGGCCCTTCTGCTCATTTCTATGTCGAGGCAGAAAAAAGCCCCTGCTGACAGGGGCTTGGGTGTTTCAGCTCAGCGAAAATTTCCGGTTAATTCCCATTCCAGAATTATTCCCACTCGATGGTCGCCGGCGGCTTGCTGCTCACGTCGTAGGTCACCCGGTTGATGCCACGCACCTCGTTGATGATGCGGCCCGAAACCTTCTTCAACAACGCGTAGGGCAGTTCGGCCCAGTCGGCAGTCATGAAGTCGCTGGTCTGCACCGCACGCAGGGCCACCACATAGTCGTAGGTGCGGCCGTCGCCCATCACCCCAACGCTCTTCACCGGCAAAAAGACGGTGAAGGCCTGGCTGGTTAGCTCGTACCAGGTCTTGCCGGTTTCGGCGTCGACGAAGTTGCGCAGCTCCTCGATGAAGATGGCGTCGGCCCGACGCAGCAGGTCGGCATATTCCTTCTTCACTTCGCCCAGGATCCGCACGCCCAGGCCCGGCCCGGGGAACGGGTGGCGGTACACCATCTCGGTCGGCAAGCCCAGGGCAACGCCCAGTTCACGGACTTCGTCCTTGAACAGTTCGCGCAGGGGTTCGAGCAGCTTCAGGCCGAGTTGTTCCGGCAGGCCGCCGACGTTGTGGTGGCTCTTGATGGTGACGGCCTTCTTGCTCTTGGCGCCGCCGGATTCGATGACGTCCGGATAGATGGTGCCCTGCGCCAGGAAGGTCGCGCCCTTGATGGCGCCGTCGCCGCCGGCTTTCAGCCGCGCAGCTTCCGCCTTGAAGACCTCGACGAATTCGCGGCCGATGATCTTGCGTTTGGCTTCGGGGTCTGCCACGCTGGCGAGCTTGCCCATGAACTGGTCGGCGGCATCGACCCGCACGACCTTGGCGTGCAGCTTGCCTTCGAACATGTCCATGACCATGTCGCCCTCGTTCAGGCGCAGCAGGCCGTGGTCGACGAAGACGCAGATCAGCTGGTCGCCGATGGCGCGATGGATGAGTGCTGCGGCCACCGACGAATCGACGCCGCCGGACAGGCCCAGGATGACTTCCTCGTCTCCCACCTGCTCGCGGATGCGGGCTACGGCCTCTTCGATGTAGTCGCCCATCACCCAGTCGGGGCGGGTGGCGCAGATGTCCAGCACGAAGCGGTTCAGCAGTGCCTGGCCCTGCCGCGTGTGGGTCACTTCGGGATGGAACTGCACCGCGTAGAAACCGCGCGCCTCGTCGGCCATGCCCGCGATGGGGCAGCTGGGGGTGCTGGCCATCAACTTGAAGCCGGGCGGCAGTTCGGTGACCTTGTCGCCGTGGCTCATCCAGACGTCGAGCAGGCCGTGCCCTTCCGCATTCGTGCTGTCCTCGATGCCTTCGAGCAGTTTGGTGTGGCCGTGTGCGCGGATCTGGGCGAAGCCGAATTCACGCGTATGGCCGCCTTCGACCTTGCCGCCGAGCTGGTGCGCCATGGTCTGCATGCCGTAGCAGATGCCCAGCACCGGGATGCCCAGGTCGAACACGCACTGGGGCGCCTTGTCGGTGTAGTCCTCGTAGACGCTTGCATGGCTGCCGGAGAGGATCACGCCCTTCAGGTGGCCGTCGGCAGCGTATTCGCGCACCCAGTCTTCGGTCACGTCGCAGGGATGGACTTCGCAGTACACATGGGCTTCACGCACGCGGCGGGCGATGAGCTGGGTGACCTGGGAGCCGAAGTCGAGGATGAGGATCTTCTGGTGCATGGCGGGCTGCCTCGTGGTGGGCGGTACGTCAGAAAAAAGAATGCCGCCGCGAACGGTTCGCGGCGGCTGTGGTCACTGTGCGATGACGTTCAGCCAGCGCGGTAGTTGGGAGCTTCTTTCGTGATCTGCACGTCGTGGACGTGGCTTTCACGGATGCCGGCGGAAGTGATTTCCACGAACTCGGCCTTGTCCTGCATCTCTTCGATGGTGGCGCAGCCGCAATAGCCCATGGATGCGCGCACGCCGCCGGCCAGCTGGAACAGGATCGACACGATGGAACCCTTGTAGGGAACACGGCCTTCGATGCCCTCCGGAACGAGCTTGTCGGTATTGGGGTTGCCGGTGGTGGATTCCTGGAAGTAGCGGTCGGCGCTGCCTTGCTGCATGGCGCCGATGGAACCCATGCCGCGGTAGCTCTTGTAGCTGCGACCCTGGAAGAGCACGATTTCGCCCGGTGCCTCTTCGGTGCCGGCGAACATGCTGCCCATCATCACGGTGCCCGCACCGGCCGCGATGGCCTTGGCGATGTCACCGGAATAACGCACACCGCCGTCGGAGATCAGCGGCACGCCGGTGCCCCGCAGGGCGGTAGCGACGCTGTCGACCGCCATGATCTGCGGCACACCCACGCCGGCGACGATGCGGGTGGTGCAGATGGAGCCAGGTCCGATGCCGACCTTGACCGCATCGGCACCGGCTTCGACCAGCGCCAGAGCCGCGGCACCGGTAGCGATGTTGCCGCCGATGACGTCGATCTGAGGATAGTTCTGCTTGACCCAGCGGACACGGTCGATCACGCCCTTGCTGTGGCCGTGGGCGGTGTCGACCACGATGGCGTCGACACCGGCCTTGACCAGTGCTTCGACGCGTTCCTCGGTGCCATCGCCCACGCCGACCGCGGCACCCACCCGCAGACGACCGGAGGCGTCGCGTGCGGCGTTGGGGAAATTGGTCTGCTTGGTAATGTCCTTGACGGTGATCAGGCCGCTGAGCTGCCAGGCATCGTCGACCACCAGCAGGCGTTCGAGCTTGTGTTTGTGCAGCAGCGCGCGGGCGTCCGCCGGCGAGGTGCCTTCGCCGACGGTGATGAGCTTTTCGCGCGGCGTCATGATGTCTCGCACCGGGATGTCGAGGCGGGTCTCGAAACGCAGATCGCGGCCGGTGACGATGCCGACCACCCGGCCGCCGTCGATGACCGGGAATCCCGAGATGCCGAGTTCTTCGGACATCTGCTTGACCTGCAGCACCGTATGCGAGGGGGTGATGACAACCGGTTCGCGCAGCACGCCGGATTCGTATCGCTTCACCTTGGCGACTTGCGCCGCCTGCTCGGCCGGCGTCAGGTTCTTGTGAACGATGCCGATGCCGCCTTCCTGCGCGATGGCGATGGCCAGGCGCGCTTCGGTCACGGTGTCCATCGCCGCTGAGACCAGCGGGATGTTCAACATGATGTTGCGGGAGAACCGTGTGGCGAGGGTGGTGTCCTTGGGCAGGACCTGGGAGTACGCGGGAACCAACAACACATCGTCGAAGGTGAGCGCTTTGCCGAGGAGGCGCATGTCTCAAAGCTCCAAAAAAACGATTGTACCCGCCCGACGGTTACCGTTTGTCGCGCCGGTGTTTCGCCGGGCTACACTGGCGCGATGAAAACCGACCGCCCAGCCCGCGTACTCATTGCTGGAGCTGCCCTGCTGCTGCTGGCCGGCGCCGCGTCGCCAGCCCTGGCTCAGTACATCTGGACGGACAAGAACGGTCGCAAGGTCTTCAGCGACCGTCCGCCGCCGATGGACGTGCCGGAACGCAGCATCCTGCGGCAGCCCGGCATGCCACGTTCACCCGGCCTTCCCACCAGGCCCGATGCACCTGTGGTCCCGGCAGTGCCCGGCAGCGCCGCGCTGACGCCACCGAAGCTGCCCGGCAAGGACGGCGAACTGGAAGAAAAACGCAAGCAGGCAGAAGCTGCCGAGACCTCGAAGAAGACCGCGGACGAAGCCCGGCAGGCGGCGGCCCGCGCCGACAACTGCCAACGCGCGCGCCAGGCCCAGGCTTCGCTCGATTCGGGCGTGCGCATCGCTCAAATCAACGCGCAGGGTGAACGCAGTTTCATGGACGAACAGACACGCCAGACCGAATCGCAGCGCACCCGCGCGATCATCTCCAGCGACTGCAGCTAGTTTTCAGGCGGCTTTCGGGCGAACAGGCCGGTACCGCGTTTGCCCTGCTGGCGAAACCGCTCGCGGCGGGCGGTCTTGGGATCGACCCGCAAGCTGCGATAGACCTCGACACGATCTCCGTCCGCCAGCAGTGTCTTCGCCGGCTGCGTGCGGCCCCAGATGCCGGCGTCGCTATCGGGCGCGCAGGCAGCGGCCCGCAAGGCATCCGCCAGGCAGCAGCCAGCCGGCAGCGACAGACTCCGTTCTTCGACCTGCCGGTGGCCGCGGTCGATGGCGACGACCAGGTTCAGCTCAGCCGCCATAGACCTCTTCGGCGCGCTTGACGAAGGCATCGACCATGCTGCCGGCGATACGGTCGAACACCGGGCCGACGAGCGTGGCCAGCGCGATATTGGAAAACCCGTAGCGAAGTTCGAATTCGATGCGGCAGGCGCGCTGGTCGCCCTCGCCCACCGGCTGGAATTTCCACTGGCCCTCCAGTTGCGAAAACGGTCCGTCGATGAGCTGCATATGCACCTCCCGGCCGGGAACGTGGGTGTTTCGGGTAGTGAAGGACTGGCGTATGCCGCTGAAGGAAATGCCGACCTGGGCGGTCATGCCGGTGCCATCCTGTGAGAGAACCGAGGCGCGATCGCACCATGGCAGAAACTGCGGATAGCTGGCCACATCGGTGACCAGGTTGAACATCTCTTCGGGGCTGTACCAGATCAGTACGGACTTGGTGACGGTTTTCATAGAATCGCTGGCTCAGTGTCTTGCCGGCCGATTGTAGAAACTTCAAGAATTTGGCGACGCGCCCCCATATACGAATCCATGGCCACCAAGAAATCCACCACCACCGACGGTCGCATCGCCGAGAACAAGAAGGCGATCTTCAACTACTTCATCGAAGAACGTTTCGAGGCAGGCATGGTGCTGCAAGGCTGGGAAGTGAAGGCCCTGCGCGAAGGCAAGGTCCAGCTGACCGATGGTTATGTGGTCATCCGCAACGGCGAAATGTTCGTCATCGGCTGCCAGATCAATCCGCTCAACTCGGCTTCCACCCATGTCTCGCCCGACGCGGTGCGCACCAAGAAACTGCTGCTGCACAAGGAACAGATCCGGCGCCTCATCGGCAAGGTCGAACAGAAGGGCTACACACTGGTGCCGCTCAACCTGCATTGGAAGGCCGGCAAGGTGAAATGCGAGATTGCGCTGGGCAAGGGCAAGGCCGAACACGACAAACGCGACACCATCAAGGACCGCGAAGGCAAACGCGAGGTCGAGCGGGCAATGAAAGTGCACAGCCGCTAAACGGTTGCGCCGGTCGCCTACAAACACGGCGTTTTTACGATGAGACATTGGCCGGGATACAAAAATCCCAAGGAGAAGCCATGTCCATCCGCCTCACCCGCATCACCCTTTCGATCATCGCCGCCTGCGCCCTGGCGGCTTGCGGCGACAAGTCGCTTTTGCCGGAATCCGCCGGTGTCGGCCCCAGCCCCACCATTCCGGCACCGCAAAAATCCCTCATCCCCACCTTGAACATCGCGCCGGCCAAGGGCTGGCGCGACGGTGCCATGCCGCAGGCAGCGGCCGGCACGATGGTGATCAAGTACGCGGACAATCTCCAGCATCCGCGCTGGCTGTATGTGCTGCCCAACGGCGACGTGCTGGTCGCCGAGAGCGATGCGCCACCCAAGGGCGAAAAAGAGAAATCGGGCGGTCCCAAGGCCTGGGTGCAGGGCCTGGTGATGAAACGCGCAGGCTCCAAGGTGCCCAGCGCCGACCGGATCACCCTGCTGCGTGACGCCAACGGCGACGGCGTGGCGGAAACCAGGACCACCTTCCTGGCGAACCTCACCTCGCCCTACGGCATGGTTTTGGTGGGGAACGAGCTGTTCGTGGCCAACGCAGACGCGCTGGTCAAGTTTCCCTACCAGGAGGGCGTGACCTCCATCAGCGCGCCGGCGACGAAAGTGGTCGATCTGCCTTCCGAAATCAATCACCACTGGACCAAGAACGTCATCGCCAGCGCCGACGGCTCGAAGCTGTATGTGTCGGTGGGTTCGAACAGCAACGTCGGCGAAAACGGCCTGGACAAGGAGGAAGGCCGGGCCGCCATCTGGGAAGTGGACCGCGCCAGCGGCAGCCATCGCATCTTCGCCAGCGGCCTGCGCAACCCGAACGGCATGGGATGGGAGCCCACCACCGGCGCGCTCTGGACCGTGGTGAACGAACGCGATGAGCTGGGCAGCGACCTGGTGCCCGATTACCTGACATCGGTAAAGGACGGCGCCTTCTACGGCTGGCCTTTCAGCTATTGGGGCCAGCATGTGGACGAACGCGCCCAGCCGGCCAACCCGGCCATGGTCGCCAAGGCGATCGCCCCGGACTACGGCCTGGGCAACCATGTGGCGCCTCTCGGCATGACGTTCGCCAACGGCAACAAGCTGCCGGCACCGTTCGCCAACGGCGTGTTCATCGGCGAGCACGGTTCCTGGAACCGCAAGCCCCGCAGCGGCTACAAGGTGGTGTTCGTGCCGTTCGCCAACGGCAAGCCGTCGGGCAGCCCGGTCGATGTGCTCACCGGCTTCGTCGACAAGGACGGTGACGCCAGCGGCCGTCCGGTCGGTGTGGTGATCGACACGAAAGGCGGCCTGCTGGTAGCCGACGATGTGGGCAACACCGTCTGGCGTGTGGTCGGCACGGCGCGCTGAAGCAACCTCACCTGCGTTCCGCGCAGACGAAAAAAAGCCCCGCGTGCGGGGCTTTTCCGTGCCGGCAGCGCAGGACTTACTTGTTGCGCTTGCGTTCGCTTTCGGTCAGGAAACGCTTGCGCAGGCGGATCGACTTGGGCGTGATTTCGACCAGTTCGTCGTCCTCGATGAACTCGACGCCGTATTCCAGCGTGCAGTCGATCGGGGGCGTGATCTTGATCGCGTCTTCCTTGCCGCTGACACGGAAGTTGGTCAGCTGTTTGGTACGGGTAGCGTTGACCACCAGATCGTTGTCGCGGCTGTGGATGCCGACGATCATGCCTTCGTATACAGGATCGTTCGCCTTCACGAACATGCGGCCGCGGTCGTCCAGCTTGCCCAGGGCATAGGTGAAGATTTCACCGTCGTCCATGGAGATCAGCACGCCGTTCTTGCGGCCGCCGATGTCACCCTTGTGGGGTTCGTAGCTGTCGAAGATGTTGCTGATGAGGCCGGAACCACGGGTCAGGTTCAGGAATTCATTGGTGAAACCGATCAGACCACGGGCCGGGATGCGGTATTCGAGGCGAACGCGGCCGCGGCCGTCGGACTCCATGTTGACCAGTTCGCCCTTGCGTTCGCCCAGGGCCTGCATCACGCCGCCCTGATGGGTTTCTTCCAGGTCGGCTGTCACCAGTTCGATGGGTTCGTGGCGAACGCCGTCGATGTCGCGGAACACCACACGCGGCTTCGACACAGCCATCTCGTAGCCTTCGCGGCGCATGTTTTCCAGCAGGATGGTCAGGTGGAGTTCACCGCGGCCCATCACTTCGAAAATGCCTTCTTCGTCGGTTTCGCTGACGCGCAGCGCGACGTTGTGCTGCAGTTCCTTCTGCAGGCGATCCCAGATCTGGCGGCTGGTGACGTACTTGCCTTCGCGACCGGCCAACGGGCTGGTGTTGACGCAGAAGTTCATGGTCAGGGTGGGTTCGTCCACCTTGAGCATCGGCAGAGGTGCCGGGTTGGCCGGGTCGGTCACGGTGACGCCGATGCCGATGTCGGCGATGCCGTTGATCAGCACGATTTCACCAGGGCCGGCTTCGGTGGACTGCACGCGCTCCAGGCCCTGGAATGTCAGCACCTGGTTGATGCGGCCCTTGACGGCCTTGCCGTCCGGACCTTCCATGACGACCACGTCCTGCATGGGCTTCAGCGTGCCCTGGCTGATGCGGCCCACGCCGATACGGCCGACGAAGGTCGAGAAGTCCAGCGCCGAGATCTGCAGTTGCAGCGGTGCGGCCGGGTCACCCTTTTGCGAAGGCACGTGCTTCAGGATGGTGTTGAACAGGGCCGACATGTCAGGGCCCCACTGTTCGCCGGGCTTGCCTTCTTCGAGCGAAGACCAGCCGTTGATGCCGGAGGCGTACACGACCGGGAAATCCAGTTGTTCGTCGGTTGCACCGAGCTTGTCGAAAAGATCGAAAGCCTGGTTCACGACCTTGTCGGGGTTGGCGCCCGGCTTGTCGACCTTGTTGACCACCAGGATCGGCTTCAGGCCCAGGGCCAGTGCCTTCTTGGTCACGAAACGGGTCTGGGGCATGGGGCCCTCTTGCGCGTCGATCAGCAGCACGACGCCGTCGACCATCGACAGGGCGCGCTCGACTTCGCCGCCGAAGTCCGCGTGGCCCGGGGTGTCGACGATGTTGATGTGGGTGCCTTCCCAGGTCACGGCGCAGTTCTTGGCCAGGATCGTGATGCCACGTTCCTTTTCAATCGCGTTGTTGTCCATGACGGTATCGACGACCTTTTCATGGTCGGCGAAGGTGCCCGACTGACGCAGCAGTTGGTCGACCATGGTCGTTTTGCCATGGTCGACGTGGGCGATGATGGCGATGTTGCGGATTTGCTTGCTCATAAGGTTTCCTCGATGCCCGCGGCCAAGACGACGGCTCCGGGCGTTCTCTCTTTCTGCAAAATTTGCTGGATCTCGATAGGGCTCAGCAGGCGGCTGGGGATCAGTTCGCCGCCGCGGATCTGGGCGGCACCCAGCAGCGCGGGCGGCTCCGTGCCGAAGACGGCGACGCGGTCTGCATCCGGCCAGGCACCACGACGGCGCATGCCCGACAGAAAACGAACCGCATCTTCCGTGCCCAATGTGACGCGCTCATGGTCGGCCAGCAGCGACTCGGTCGGCAGCAGGCTGTCCAGGCGTTGCTCGGGATCCAGCGCTTCGAGTTCGGCCAGGCTGATCGCCTGCGAAACATCGAAATGCCCGGTTCCGGTGCGCCGCAGCATCACCAGATGTCCTCCGCAGCCCAGCGCCTGTCCCACGTCTTCACCGAGCGTGCGGATGTAGGTGCCCTTGCTGCAGGTGACTTCCATACGGATGGCCGGCAAGCCATCCGTGGTGGTCGTGAACGACAGGTCCAGCGCGTGGATGGTGACCTGCCGTGCCTCGCGTTCGACTTCGATGCCGGCGCGAGCGTATTCATATAGAGCCTTGCCGTCGCGCTTCAAGGCGCTGTGCATGGGCGGCACCTGGGCGATGGGCCCGGTGAATTGCCGAGCCACCTCGGCCAGCCGCTCGGTGCTGACGTGGGGCACCGGACGCTCCTCGATGACCTCGCCTTCCGCATCGGCGGTGCTGGTGCGAATGCCGAGCTTCAGTGTCGCTTCGTAGCGCTTTGCAGCGTCGAGCTGCAGCTGGCTGAACTTGGTGGCCGCGCCGAAACACAAGGGCAACACGCCGCTCGCCAACGGGTCGAGGGTGCCGGTATGACCGGCCTTCTCGGCACGCAACAACCACTTCGCCTTCTGCAAGGCGTCGTTGCTGGAGAACCCCAGCGGCTTGTCTAGCAAAAGCACCCCGTGCACAGGGCGCCGTTGCACCCTGGTGCGCGGCGCGTTCATGCTCAGTCGTCCTTGGCACGCGAAGCGACAGCCTGCGCGATGAGAGCGTTCATGTCGGACGCATGCTCAGGCGTGCGGTCGAACTGGAAGTGCAAGGTGGGCACGGTGTGGATGTGCAGGCGTTTGAACAGGCCGGCACGAAGGAAACCGGCTGCCTGGCTCAAGCCCTCCAGCGCAGCTTCCTTGTCGCCCGTCAGCACGCTGAAGAACACCTTGGCGTGCGCGTAGTCCGGCGTGACCTCGACCGCCTGGATCGTGACCATGCCGACACGCGGATCCTTCAACTCGCGGGCGATGAGTTCCGACAGATCGCGCTGGATCTGGTCGGCAACCCGGAAGCCGCGGTTGGGGACTGACGATTTCTTCTTGGGCATCTCGTGGATCGCAGGGCCGCCTTACAGCGTCCGGGCGATTTCCTTGATTTCGAAGAATTCCAACTGATCCAGCTCACGGATGTCGTTGTAGTTGCGCAGCTTGATACCGCACTCGAAGCCTTCCTTGACCTCGCGCACGTCGTCCTTCAGACGCTTCACCGATTCGACTTCGCCGGTGTAGATGACCACGTTTTCGCGCAAGAGGCGGAAACGGCAGTTGCGGGTGACCTGGCCGGAGGTGATGTACGAACCGGCCACGGTGCCGATCTTCGACGCCACGAACACGGTGCGGATCTCGGCGGTACCGATGATCTCCTCGCGTTGCTCCGGAGCCAGCATGCCCGACATGGCTGCCTTCAGCTCGTCCACTGCGTCATAGATGATGTCGTAGTAGTGCAGCTGGATGCCGTTGCCTTCGGCCGTCTTGCGCGCACCGGAATCGGCACGCACGTTGAAGCCGATGACCACGGCCTTGGAAGCGATGGCCAGGTTGATGTCGGACTCGCTGATGCCACCGACGCCTGCGTACACGATCTGCACGCGGACTTCCTCGGTCGACAGCTTGAGCAGCGACTGGGCCAGCGCTTCCTGGGAACCCTGCACGTCGGCCTTGATGATGACCGGAAGGGTCTTCACTTCGCCGCCGGACATGTCGGCGAACATGTTCTCCAGCTTCGCAGCCTGCATCTTCGCCAGCTTGGTGTTGCGGAACTTGCCGGCACGGTAGGTGGCGATTTCACGGGCACGGCGTTCGTCGCCCAGCACCATGAATTCGTCACCGGCTTGCGGCACTTCCGTCAGGCCCTGGATTTCGACCGGGATCGACGGGCCGGCGGACTTTGTGGTCTTGCCGTTTTCGTCGACCATGGCACGCACGCGGCCGTAGGTCTGGCCGGCCAGCACGATGTCGCCGGTCTTCAGGGTACCGGACTGCACCAGCACGGTGGCTACAGGGCCACGGCCCTTGTCCAGCTGCGCTTCGATGACCAGACCCTTGGCGGCGGCATCGACCGGCGCGCGGAGTTCGAGCACTTCGGCCTGCAGCAGCACCTGCTCGAGCAGGTCGTCGATGCCCTGGCCGGTCTTGGCCGAGACACTGACGAACGGAGAATCACCGCCGTACTCCTCGGGCACGACCTGTTCGACCACCAGTTCCTGTTTCACGCGGTCGGCGTTGGCATCGGGTTTGTCGATCTTGTTGACCGCGACCACGATCGGCACACCGGCAGCTTTCGCATGCTTGATGGCTTCCTTGGTCTGGGGCATGACGCCGTCGTCCGCTGCCACCACCAGGATGACGATGTCGGTCGCCTGAGCACCACGGGCACGCATCGCAGTGAATGCCTCGTGGCCGGGGGTGTCGAGGAACGACACCATGCCGCGGGGAGTCTGCACGTGGTACGCACCGATGTGCTGGGTGATGCCGCCGGCTTCACCGGATGCGACCTTGGCACGGCGGATGTAATCGAGCAGCGAGGTCTTGCCGTGGTCGACGTGACCCATGACGGTGACAACAGGAGCGCGCGGCAGGGATTCACCCGTGTGTGCGCCGACGTCTTCTTCGCTGAAGGCTTCCGGATCGTCCAGCGCCGCCACCACAGCCTTGTGGCCGAACTCTTCCACGACGATCATCGCGGTGTCCTGGTCCAGCGGCTGGTTCATGGTGACCATCTGGCCGAGCTTCATCAGTTGCTTGATGACTTCGGCAGCCTTGACCGACATCTTGTGGGCCAGTTCGGCCACGGTGATGGTCTCGGGCACATGCACTTCGAGCGTACGTTGCTCGACAGGCTGCTGCTGAGCGAAGTCGTCGCGCTGATCGCCACGGTTGTCGCCACGGCGGCCACGAGGCCCACCGCGCCAGTTGCTGTTGCGACCGACGCCACCCGAGGTGTCGCCACGGGTCTTGATTTCCTTCTTCTTGGCAGGATCGCCGGCCCAGCTGGACGACAGCTTGGCAGACTTGACTTCCTTGCCGGCGCCAGGGCCGGTGCCAGGAGCGGCAGGCGCACCCGGACGTGCACCGGTGCCGGTACCGACGGCCGGCTTGTGCAGCGTTCCCTTGACACCAGGCTTCGCATCGGCGGGCTTGACCGCGGGTTTCGGGGCCTCGACCGGCTTGGCGGCGACCAGCACCTTCTTGGGGGTGGCCATCATCGAACGGATGGCGGCCGCCTCGGCCTCGGCCTTGCGGCGCCGGGCGTCCAGATCGCTGGCGCGGGCGGTTTCCTCGGCGGAACGGGCGCGCGACTCGGCTTCGGCCGCTTCGCGGGCCTCGGCCTGGGCCTTGGCGCGAGCGGCGTTCATTTCAGCCTGCTCGCGGGCCAGTTCGGCCTTTTCCATGCCGGCCTGAGCCTTCTTGGCCTGTTCCTGGGCGGCATAGGCGGCGGCGCGCTCTTCGGCTTCACGCTCACGCTGCTCGCGTTCTTCACGGGTGCGGCGCTTGTCGGCGAGTTCCTCTTCCTGCACGCGGATCTCGTCTGCCTGGCCGCGGGCTTCTTCCTCGCGGCGCTGCAGTTCGATTTCGGCTGCCGAATAAGTCGGCTCCGGCGGGACGGCCTCGTGTACGACTTCGACCTCGACGTCTCCGTCGACGGCGGCTTCGGTGCCGTCGTCGCGCTTGATGAAGGTGCGCTTCTTGCGCACTTCCACCTGGATGGTGCGGGCTCGCCCGGTGGCATCGGCCTGCTTGATCTCGCTGGTGGATTTCTTCACCAGGGTGATCTTCTTGCGGTCGGCGGCGACGGTGCCGTGGCTGGCTTGCAGATAGCCCAGGAGCTTCTGCTTGTCGCCTTCGGTCAGGACGTCGGACGAAGCCCCCTTGCTCACGCCGGCGGACCGGAGCTGATCGAGCAGGGTTTCAGTGGACTTCTTGAGTTCGGTTGCGAACTCGGCTACGGTTGTGCTGGACATATTCTTTGCGGTCCTCCCACGACCCTTACTCTTGGCCCACGAACCAATGTTCGCGAGCTTTGAGGATCAGGCCCTTGGCCTCGTCGGCGGACTGGCCGGTAATTTCAGTGAGTTCGTCTACGCCGAGGTCGGCAAGATCGTCGCGGGTGTTCACGTTGGCTTCCGCCAGCTTGGTGATCAGTTCGGGCGTCAGGCCTTCGAGGTCGCGCAGGTCTTGCGAAACACCGCCGGCATTTTCCTCGCGGGCGATTTCCATCGTCAGCAGGGCGTCCTTGGCACGGGAACGGAGTTCGTTGACCGTGTCTTCGTCGAAGCTTTCGATCTCCAGCATTTCCTGGATGGGCACGTAGGCCACTTCTTCCAGACTGGTGAAACCTTCCTGGATCAGGATGTCTGCGATCTCTTCGTCGACGTCTAGCTTTTCCATGAACAGCGCGCGACCCGCCTGGGTCTCGTCAGCCTGCTTCTGGGCAGATTCGGCCGCATCCATGATGTTGATCTTCCAGCCTGTCAGGTCGGACGCCAGGCGCACGTTCTGACCGCCGCGGCCGATGGCGATGGCGAGGTTTTCCTCGTCGACCACCACGTCCATGGCGTGCTTTTCTTCATCGACCACGATGGAGGACACATTGGCCGGAGCCAGTGCGCCGATGACGAATTGTGCCGGGTCTTCGCTCCACAGCACGATATCGACACGTTCGCCGGCCAGTTCGTTGGTGACCGCGTTGACACGGGTGCCACGCACACCGACGCAGGTGCCGATCGGGTCGACACGCTTGTCGTGCGACAGCACCGCGATCTTGGCGCGGCTGCCCGGGTCGCGGGCGCAGGACTTGATTTCCAGCAGGCCTTGTTCGATCTCGGGCACTTCGTTGCGGAACAGCTCCATCATGAACTCGGGAGCCGAGCGCGACAGGATGATGGGAGCGCCGCGCAGGGTCAGGTCGACTTCCATGATCATGGCCCGCACGCGGTCGCCGTTGCGCAGGTTTTCCTTGGGGATCATCTCGCCGCGGCGCAGGCGTCCTTCGACACGGCCGGATTCGACAATGATGTCGCCCTTGTCCATGCGCTTGACGGTTCCTGTGAAGATGCGTTCGCCGCGCGACATGAAGTCGTTGAGCAGCATTTCGCGCTCAGCGTCGCGGATCTTCTGCAGGATGACCTGCTTGGCCGCCATCGCGCCGATACGGCCGATGGGCACGGATTCGACGGCTTCCTCGATGTGTTCGTCCACCTCGATGTCGGCGATCTGCTCCTTGGCTTCGAACAGGAGGATTTCCTGTTCGGGCAACTGCAGGCCGGCCTCATCCGGGACCACGTGCCAGCGGCGGAAAGTCTCGTACACGCCAGTGTCGCGGTCGATCGCCACGCGGATGTCCACTTCGCCGCTGTAGAGCTTTTTGGTTGCCTGCGCCAGCGCAGATTCGACTGCGCCGAAGACGACGTCACGCTCGACGTTCTTTTCGCGCGAAATCGCTTCTACCAGCATCAACAATTCGCGATTCATGCCACAACACTCCTGTCCTGTACTTTTTCATCCGGCACCGGCCGCCCTTCGCCAGGGTGGCCGCGCCGGCGCTCATTCTTCTGCGCCGGGATCGGTCGCGTCGGCCGCTGCGTCGGTGTCACCACGCGACTTGCGTCCCTTGAAATCCACAATGGGGGCGAGTCGCGCCTCGCGCAACTCGGCCAGCGTGAAGGCCATCGCATGCAGCGGGGCGGCATCGATGCGCTTCTGACTGATGCGGGCACCCGGCTTTGCCTCGGGGACTTCGCTCCAGACGATCTGCCAGACGGCCTCACCGCCCTCGGGCGCACGCTCCAGGCGACCGCGAAATTTCTTGCGATTGGCCGACACCTGGCCGGCGGCGGCAGCACCGATGGGCTGGCGCAGCGTGAGATCGATGATCTCGCCTTCGAATCGCTCGTAATCCTGCTGGTGGCGCAGAGGGCGATCGATACCCGGCGAGGAAACCTCGAGCCGGTTGTAGTCGACGCCATCGACTTCCAGCGCAAATTGCAGCTGGCGGGTTACTTTTTCGCAATCTTCCACCGTGACGAACTGCTCCGGAAGGCCTGCGGCGACCTGTTCGGGCGTCGGATGACCCTGCCATGGCAGATCGATCGTGATGCGCAGCAATCCACCCGCGGAGCGTTCAATCTCCACGAGGTCATAACCAAGACCGATGACGGTCGTCTCGACAATCTGCTGTAGTGCCACGTTGCTGTAAAAGTCACCCAAAAAACGCTGCCGGCCCCGGATGCAATGCCCTTGGTGCCCGGCCCCTGGAACACCATGGAGTCGAACATCAAGGCCGCAAGTCGGGACCGGATAAAAACCGATCGACCATAAAAAAAGGGCGGTTGGTATCCGCCCATTTGGTCGTCAGCCTTGAATTCTACTCCGCCGGCAAGTTCTGCGCAATGCGATCTCCGGGAGAAGATGCCAAAACGCGCTGCAATAAACCAGCTGTACCGGGTATTTCGGCCGCATCCGACTGCAGGCTGGACAACATTCGTTCCAGCAGCGCCGGTTGCGGGAGGATCGGGCCGAGAAAAAGAACCCGGCCGCCACGCGCGACCATGACGGTCGGAAAGGTCTCGACGTCGATGTCGCCGGCTACTTCGGATTCGTCTTCCACGTCGAGCCAGCGGAAACTGCCGTCGGTGTGTCGTTGCGCCACGCCTTCGAAAGCCGTACGCCAGTCGCGGCAGACGCCGCACCATTCGGCACACAGACTCACCACCAGCAGATCCTGCATTTTCAGCCTCTGGCCCGCGGGCCGCAAAAGTTCGATGCTAGCGCCTTATCGGGCATTGCCGCGCAAGCGCCAGGCTTCCAGCGGATCGACCGTCGCCGCCCGGTTGCCCCAGGCGTTGCGGATGTAGGTGGCGACCGCGGCGACTTCGGTGTCGTCGAGTTCCTGCAGGAACGGCGGCATGCCGGCGGGTCGCGGATTGCCGGCCGTGGACGGCGCGAAGCCGCCGTGCAGGATCATCTGCACCACGTTGGCTGGCGACACCATCGTCACGCCACGATTGCCGGCCAGCGGCGGATAGGCTCCGTCGCCCTCCCCGCTCCGGCCGTGGCAGCTCGCACAGTTCTGCGTGTACAAACGACCTCCTCGGTCCAGAACCGTGGCGGAGGGCGGCGCAAGACCAGCGGTTTCAGGCGCGTCCGCCTGAGGAAGACTTCGCAGATAGGTCGCCACGGCGCCGACATCGCCTTCGCTCAGGTATTGCAGGCTGCGAAACACCACTTCGGCCATCGGCCCTTCCACGCCGGCCCTGGTTCCGGCCGCAATGCCGGTGTGCAACAGGCTGACCGCATCGGCCTGCGACCACCCTGCCAAGCCGGCTTCGGCAGCGGATCGCAACGATGGCGCATACCAGTTCCGGGACGGGATCAGGCCACCGGCCAGCGTATCGCCCGCAACCGTCGCGCCCAGCGCGTTACGTGGACTGTGACAGGCACCGCAATGGCCCAGACCGGCCACCAGGTACGCGCCGCGGTTCCATTCCGCCGACTGTGCCGGCTGCGTCCGATATACGGCAGGCCTGAAAAACAGCGCACGCCACACCGCCAGCGCCGCGGGTTGGTCGAACGGGAAACGCAGTGCATGCGCTGGCGTCCGGTCGCTTGCCGGGGTCAAGGTCGTGAGCCAGGCGAACAGCGCGTCCGAATCATCGCGGCCGATGCGGCTGAAATGCGGATAGGGAAACGCCGGATACAGCAGGCGCCCGTCGCGCGACCGCCCGTTGTGCAGCGCGCGCCAGAAATGGTCGGGCGACCAGCCGCCCAGGCCTGCCGCATGCGGTGTCAGGTTTCCCGCATACAGCAGTCCGAAAGGCGTGCCGATGGCCCGACCGCCGGCATAGGCCGCGCCGCCCGGCGTGGTGTGGCAACCGGCGCAATTACCCGCCAGCGCCAGGTAGGCGCCACGCGCCTTCTGCTCCGCGGTCGGCACGAAAGGCGTCGGGGTTTCCGGCAGGGGTTGTTCGTCGAGCAGGTTGAGCCGCCAGACCAGGATGGCCAACGCAACCACGACCAGCAGCAGCCACGATAGCCGCTTGACCCAGCGGACGACAGAAAGCGTCATCGCACGACACTCCCGCACGGCATCGGCATGGAAAGCGGATGCGAGGTCGCAGGCCGCGTATCGGCGGGCAGCGACTGGGACGAAAGCCAGGTGGAAATGGCGGTCACATCGGCGGGCGTCAGCTGCCGCACCACCTGCGCCATGCAATCGGGCGCGAGGGCTTTGCGCTGGCCGGTCTGGAAGGCGCCCATCTGCGCATTCAGATAGTCGCGCGGCAGACCCAACAAGCCGGGCACGAAAGGCTGGACTCCCGTCATGGCGACGCCGTGGCAGGAAACGCAGGCGGGAATCTGCCGCATCGGATCGCCTCGCCGCACCAGTCGTTCGCCCAGCGCCAGCACCTCGGGGGCCGCGCCGACGGTCTGCGGCGGCGGGTACGGCAGTTGCTGCGATGCAAAGTAGCCGGCGATCTCCATCAGGTAGTCGTCGCCCAGCACCTGCAGCAGTTGCGACATCGCCGCGTAGTGACGCCGTCCGTCGCGGAAATTCAGCAGCTGGTGGTAGAGGTAGCCCTGGGGTTTGCCGGCGATGCGCGGAAAGTAGCCGTGATTGGTAGCGATGCCCGCTGCTCCGTGGCAGACGCTGCATGCCCTGGCGGCCAGGGCGACCGGCTGCGCCTCCGCGCGTGCGCCGCACATGGCGGCCATCGCCAGGAAGGCACCCCACATCCAGCGACGCCCACGGGTTTTCATGGGCGGATCAGGTCGTCGCGGCTGCAACCAATCGCCGGGTGTAAGCATGGGTCGGCGCATCCAGCACCTGCGCCACCGGGCCGGCCTCGACCACCACGCCGTCCTTCATGGCCATCACGTCGTGTGCCATGGCGCGCACCACGTCCATGTCGTGGGTGATCAGCAGGTAGGCCAGGCCGCGTTCGCGTTGCAGGCGCTGCAGCAGGTCGAGCACCTGCTTCTGGATGGTCACGTCGAGCGCGCTGGTGGGCTCGTCCAGCACCAGCACGCGAGGTTGCACCACCAGCGCACGGGCAATGGCCAGGCGCTGCCGCTGACCGCCCGAAAACGCATGCGGATAACGGTCGAGCAGGCCCGGGAACTGACTTTCTTCCAGGCCGACATCGGCCAGCGCGGAACGCACCTGTTTCTCGCGCGACGGCCCGTCCAGTCCGGGCGCATGCACCCGCAGGCCCTCGCCCACCAGTTCACCGACCGTCATGCGTGGCGACAGCGAAGAAAACGGATCCTGGAAAACCACCTGCACGATGCGGCGCAGGGCACGGTCTTCGGCCAGCCTGCCGCTCCACGCCTTGCCGTCGATATGCAAGCTGCCGGTGAAGGCCTGCAGGCCCAACACCGCCAGCGCCAGGGTCGACTTACCCGAGCCGGACTCGCCGACCACGCCCAGCGTGCGGCCCGGCAGCAACCGCAGGTTCACGCCCCTCACCGCGACGAACGCGTCCTTGCGGAACCAGCCAGAAAAACCGGGCCGCGGCACCGGATAGGCAACGCTCAGGTCCTTCACCTCGATCAGCGGCACGGCTTCGATCGCGGGTGATTCGTCCACCGCCCGGCGTGGCACGCTGTCCAGCAGCTTTCGGGTGTAAGGGTGCTGTGGACGGGCGAAGACCTCGGCCACCGGCCCCTGCTCGACGATGTGCCCTCGCTCCATCACCGCGACACGGTCGGCGAACCGACGCACCATCAGCAGATCGTGGGTGATGAGCAAGACCGCCATGCCGTGGCTGCGCTGCAGGTCACCGAGCAGGTCGAGGATCTGGCCGCGCAGGGTGACGTCCAGGGCCGTGGTGGGTTCGTCGGCCAGCAGCAGGCGTGGCTGGTTGGCCAGCGCCATGGCGATCATGGCGCGCTGCCGCTGGCCGCCCGACAGCTGATGCGGATAGCTGCGCGCACGCCGTTCCGGCTCGGGGATTCCGGTGTCGGCCATCAGCGAGACGGCGGTGGTCCATGCATCGCGGGCGGGCATGGCGCGCTTGACCTGCAGCACCTCTGCGATCTGCGCGCCGACGGTGAACAGAGGGTTCAGCGCGGTCATCGGCTCCTGGAAGATCATCGCGACCTCGTCACCGCGGATGCCACGCAGCTCACGCTCCGGCAGCGCCAGCAGGTTGCGTGGTGCACCGCCATCTCGCGGTTGCAGCATGGCCGAGCCGCTGCACGCCGCGTCGGGCACCAGCCGCAGCAAGCTCATCGCACTGATGGTCTTGCCGGAACCGGATTCGCCCACCAGCGCCAGCTTTTCGCCGGACGCCACCGTGAAATCGATGCCATGCACGACTTCGTTGCCACCGAAGGTGATGCGCAGGCCGCGCACTTCCAGCAGCGCTTGGTTGGGGGATTCGCTCATGATTTCCGTGGGTCCAGTGCGTCGCGCAAGGCGTCGCCGGTAAAGGTCAGCAGCAGCAGTGTCACGGTCAGCACCAGGAAAGTGGTCAGTGAAATCCACCAGGCGTCGATGTTGGCCTTGCCCTGGTTCAGCAGTTCGCCCAGCGACGGCGTACCGGCCGGCACACCCAGGCCCAGGAAGTCCAGCGAGGTCAGCGCCAGGATGGAAGCACTCATGCGGAAAGGCAGGAAGGTCACCACCGGGGTCATGCTGTTGGGCAATATGTGGCGCCACACGATCTGCCAGTGCGACAGGCCCATGGCGCGGGCGGATCGCACATAGTCCAGTTGCCGGTTGCGCAGGAACTCGGCCCTCACGTAATCCGAGAGCCCCATCCAGCCGAACAGCGACAGCAGCACCAGCAGCAGCGCCACGCTGGGTGCGAAGACGGCGCTGAAGATGATCAGCAGGTACAGCTCCGGCATGGAACCCCAGATCTCGATGAAACGCTGGAATGCCAGATCGGTCTTGCCGCCGAAGTACCCCTGCAGCGCCCCGGTCGCCACACCCAGCAACACCCCCACCACCGTCAGCGCCAGGCCGAAAAGCACGCTCAGCCGGAAGCCGTAGATCAATTGGGCCAGCAGGTCGCGGCCCCGGTCGTCGGTGCCCAGGATGTTCTCGCCCGATGGTGCCGCCGGATTGGGCTGGCTGGCGAAGTAATTCAGCGTGCGCGGGCCATAGGGATTGGGCGCATACACAGCCCAGTTCTGGCCTGTGGTGATGCGGTCGCGGATGAAGGGGTCGAGGTAATCGGCCGGGGTTTCGAAGTCGCCGCCGAAGGTCTTTTCCGAATAATTCCGCAGCACCGGAAAGTAGGTCTGTCCCTGGTAATGCACCACCAGCGGCCGATCGGTCGACAGCACCTCGGCAAACAGGCTGGCCACCACCATGAAGATGAACAGCACCAGGCTCCAGAAGCCCAGCCGGTTGCGACGGAAACGCCGCCAGGCACGGACGCTCGGGGAAGCAGCAGCGGTGGGATTAGTCAAAACGGACACGCGGATCGACCCAGACATAACAGAGGTCGCCGATGAGCTTGGTCAACAAACCGATCAGCGTAAAGAAGTACAGCGTTCCCAGCACCACCGGGTAATCGCGGCGGATCACGCTCTCATAACTCAGAAGGCCCAGGCCGTCGAGCGAGAACAGGGTTTCGATGAGCAGGGAACCGGTAAAGAACGCGCCGATGAAGGCGGCCGGGAAACCGGTCACGATGGGGATCAGCGCATTTCGCATCACATGCCGCCAAAGTACCTGGCGCTCGGTCAGGCCCTTGGCCCGCGCCACCAGCACATATTGTTTGCGGATCTCTTCCAGAAATGCGTTCTTGGTCAGCATGGCGGTCACCGCAAAACTGCCGAACACCATGGCTGTCACCGGCAGCACGATATGCCACAGGTAATCGGCGATTCGTGCCGGCCAGCTCAGGGTTTCCCAATTCGCCGAAGTCAGCCCGCGCAATGGAAACCACTGCAACTGGCCGCCGAATATCACCAGCAGCGCGACACCAAGCACAAACCCCGGAATCGCATAACCCACCAGCACGATCAGGCTGGTGACGAAGTCGAAACGGGTTCCGGCCCGCACCGCCTTGCTCACCCCGAGCGGCACTGCGATCAGATAGCTGATGAAAAACGTCCAAAGCCCCAGGCTGGCCGAAACCGGCAGCTTCTCGACCATCAGGCCCCACACGTCCTTGCGCTGATAAAAACTCTGGCCCAGGTCGAAACGCGCGAACTGTTTCAGCATCAGCCAGAAACGCTCGACCGGCGGCTTGTCGAAGCCGTACAGCACCTTGATCTCTTCGATGCGCCTGGCGTCCAGCCCCTGCCGGCCGCGATAACCGGCGCCGGCGCTGGCGGCGCGTTCACCACCCGAATCGCGGCCCTGCAACTGGGACACCATCTGCTCGACCGGACCACCGGGCACGAACTGCACCACGGCGAACGTCAGCAGCAGCACACCGAACAGCGTCGGCACCATCAGCAGAAGGCGTTTCAGGACATAGACCAGCATGTGGTGGGGTGCCTTTGGATAGTCAGTGGGTCAACGATTTTCGGGCGAGGCCCACCAGGTCGACATCGCCCAGCCGTCCGCCTGGTAGTAAGGCGGAATCACCTTCGGCAGCACGAAACGGCCGGGCCGGTAGCCGATCAGGAAGCTGTCGCTGTACCACTGGGGAATCGAGTAATAACCGCTGGTCAGCACCCGGTCCAGTGCCCGCATGGCGGTGGCGAGCTCGGCGCGGCTGGTGGCCTGCACCACCTTGCCGAGCAAGGCGTCGACGGCCGGGCTGCGAATGCCCCAGAGGTTGGCCGATCCGTTGGTGTCTGCCGCCTTGGAACCGAAGTATTCGAACAGCTCGCCGCCCGGCGCCGTGTTGGCCGGAAGGCGCAGCGAAGACATCTCGAATTCGAAGTTGTCCATGCGCTGCTGGTAGAGGGAACTGTCGACGTTGCGGATGTCCAGCGTGATGCCCAGTTTGCCCAGCGCGCCCTGCATCGGCGCGATGACCCGTGCCAGGGAGCCCTGGGCGTTCAATACCTCGATCTCCATCGGCTCGCCCTTGGCGTTACGCAATGCGCCTTCGCGGTAGGTCCAGCCGGCCTGGGCCAGCAGGTCGCGCGCCTGGCGCAGGTTGTCGCGCAGGCTGGAGGGCGGCGTGGTGACGGGTGCCAGCGGCACGGCGCCGAAAACCGACGGATCCAGGTCCTTGCGCAACGGCTCCAGCAAGGCCAGTTCGTCGGGCTTGGGCAGGCCTTCGGCGTGGAATTCGCTGTTCGGGAAATAGCCCTCGACCCGCTTGTAGAGACTGAAGAAAAGCTGGCGGTTCAGCCATTCGAAGTCCATCGCCAGCCCGATGGCGCGGCGCACCCGCACGTCCTGGAACTTGGGGTTGCGCAGGTTGAAGACATAACCCTGGAAGTCGCCCGGGTTGCGGGCGGTGAAAACCTGTTTGCGCAATTCGCCGCGGTCGAACTGCCTGCCCTTGTATTGCCGGGCCCAGTTGCGCGAAATGAACTCGCGCTTGAAGTCGAACTCGCCCGCCTTCAAGCCTTCGAACTGGGCGGTTTCATCCAGGTAGAGCTTGTAGCTGATGCGGTCGAAGTTGAACTGGCCGCGCCTCACCGGCAGGTCCGCGCCCCAATATTTCGGATCGCGCCGGTAGGTGATGTCGCGTCCCAGCCGGTTGTCTGCCAGGCGGTAGGGGCCGGATGCGATGGGCAGGTCGGTCGTCACCTGGTCGAAGGGTTTGCCGCCGCCCCACTTGCGGCTGAAGACCTGCATGCCTCCCACCACCAGCGGCAGTTCGGCGTTGGGGCTGGCGAAATCGAAACGAACCGTACGCGGAGCAACAACCGTCACGCCCTTGACCTCGGCAAAGATAGTGCGGAACTGCGGCGCGGCGAGCTTGCCGGTCAGGGTGTCGAAAGAGAACTTGACGTCGTCCGCCAGCACCGGCGAACCGTCGTTGAAGCGGGCAGCGGCGTTGATGCGGAAGGTGACCGAAAGCCGGTCGGTGGCCACTTCGACATCGTCCGCCAGCAGGCCGTAGGCAGTGGTCGGTTCTTCGGAGTTGCCGGTCAGCAGGGTTTCGAACATCAGCCCGGCGATGCCCGGCGGCGGTGTGCCCTTGAGGGTGAACGGGTTGAACTTGTCGAAGTTGGATGACGTGGTGCCGGGCACCAGCCTGATTTCGCCACCCTTCGGCGCATCGGGGTTCACGTAGTCGAAATGGGTGAATCCCGGCGGGTATTTGACATCGCCGAACTGGGCATAGGCATGAGCCGCCCAGGAAGGAACATCCACGAACAACAGCAACCAGAGCAAACAAACGCGCATGAGACAATTCTGCGGGATTTTTCAAGCGTTTTCGGAGAATAGAAAAATGGGTTTTCTCGCCGGCAAGAAGCTGCTCATCACCGGTGTGTTGAGCAACCGTTCCATCGCCTACGGCATCGCACGTGCCTGCCACGAACAAGGCGCCGAGCTGGCCTTCAGCTACCAGGGCGAACGGTTCAAGGACCGCATCACCGAATTTGCGGCCGACTTCGGCTCCAAGCTGGTGTTCGACTGCGATGTCGGTGACGACGCCCAGATCGAAAAGCTGTTCACCGACCTCTCGGCGGCCTGGCCCAGGTTCGACGGTTTCGTCCACAGCATCGGCTACGCCCCGCGCGAGTCCATCGCAGGAGACTTCCTGGAAGGCCTGTCGCGCGAGGGCTTCAAGATCGCCCACGACATCAGCGCCTACAGCTTCCCGGCCATGGCCAAGGCCGCCCTGCCCTACCTCAATGACAAGTCCGCGCTGCTGACGCTGACCTACCTGGGCGCCATCCGCAATGTCCCCAACTACAACACCATGGGCCTGGCCAAGGCGTCGCTCGAAGCTTCCGTGCGTTACCTGGCCGAATCGCTCGGCCCCAAGGGCATGCGGGTCAACGGCATCAGCGCCGGCCCCATCAAGACGCTGGCAGCCAGCGGCATCAAGGGTTTCGGCAAGATCCTGTCGGTGGTGGCCGAAACCGCGCCCATCCGCCGCAACGTGACCATCGAGGACGTAGGCAACGTCGCCGCCTTCCTGCTGAGCGATCTGGCCGGTGGTGTCACCGCCGAGATCACCTACGTGGACGGCGGCTTCAGCAACGCAGTCGGCGGCATGGCCGAGCCGGCCGCACCCTCGGCCTGACGCGTTTGAGCGCCGCCCCGACCTTTGCCGGACAGCGGCGCCGCACCTGGCTGGCGCTGGGCATCGTCGCCTTCGCCGACCTGCTGCCCGTCACCGTGCGGGCAGGCAATCCGCCGCCGCTCATGCTGGCCAACGCATACCACCAGGGCATACCGCTGGCCGACTACTGGGTCAGCGAAAAAATGGACGGCACACGAGGTTATTGGGACGGCAAACGCCTCTGGACCCGCGGCGGCGAAGAGGTCTTCGCACCCGCCTGGTTCACCTCCGGCTGGCCGGCCCGGCCGATGGACGGTGAACTGTGGGCCGGTCGCGGCCAGTTCCAGAAGTCGGTCTCCATCGTGCGGCAGCAGAAGCCGGACGACACCGCCTGGCGCGGCATGCGGTTCATGGTTTTCGACCTCCCCGGGCAGCCCGGCACCTTCACCGAACGCCTGGCCGTGCTCAACGGCCTGCTGGCCCAGCCGGATTCGACCTGGGCCCGGCCCGTCGCGCAGTCGAAGGTTGAAACACACACCGACCTGATGGAGTTGATGCGCACCACTGTCAGGAACGGCGGAGAAGGCCTGGTGCTGCACCGCGGCGCCTCGCGTTACCAGGCGGGCCGCAGCGACGACCTGCTGAAGGTCAAGCCCTTCGACGACGCCGATGCGCGTGTGGTCGGCCACATCGGCGGCCACGGAAAATATGCAGGCCTGACCGGCGCGCTCGAAGTCGAATCGCCCGAGGGCCAGCGTTTCCGCATCGGCTCGGGCCTGAGCGATGCGTTGCGCAAAAACCCGCCCGCCATCGGGAGCTGGGTCAACTACCGCTACCGCGGCCGCACCGACAGCGGCCTGCCCAGGTTCGCGACCTACCTGCGCGAACGCCCCGACCTCAACTGAATCGGACCGGGCGCCGCGCCACGTTTACATCGTCCGGCCGAACGGGCCGTCGGCCCCCACCTGCACCAGGTTTTCCTCGGTCGCCAGCGGCTGGGCCTGTTCCTTCGCCGGCATATTGGCCAGGGCCACGCAGTCGGCGTAATAACGCACCTTGCCGTCTTCGCCTTCGAGTTCGACGAGTCCGTGGATATCGGTCTCGAAACCCGGGCACTTGGCGTTGAATTCGCGGGCGAACTTCAGATAGTCCACGATCTTCTTGTTGAAGACTTCGCCGGGAATCAGCAGCGGGATGCCCGGCGGATAAGGCGTCACCAGGCTGGTGGTGATGCGGCCTTCCAGTTCGTCGATCGGCACGCGTTCGGTGCGGCGGTGCGCGATGTACGAATAGGCATCGCTGGGTTTCATGGCCGGCGTCAGGTCCGACAGGTACATCTCGGTCGTCAGGCGGGCGATGTCGTATTCGGCGTACAGCGTGTGCACGTGCTGGCACAGGTCGCGCAGGCCCATGCGTTCATAGCGTTTGTGCTGCTGGCAGAACTCGGGAAGGATCCGCCACATCGGCTGGTTCTTCTCGTAGTCGTCCTTGAACTGCTGCAGCGCGGTCAGCAGCGTGTTCCAGCGGCCCTTGGTGATGCCGATGGTGAACATGATGAAGAAGCTGTACAGGCCGGTCTTCTCGACGATCACGCCGTGTTCCGACAGGAACTTGGTGACGATGCTGGCCGGAATGCCGGTTTCGGCGAACTTGCCGTCCATGTCCAGGCCCGGTGTGACGATGGTCGCCTTGATCGGGTCCAGCATGTTGAAGCCGTCGGCCAGGGTGCCGAAGCCGTGCCACTTGGCGTCGCGTTCCTCGCCCTTGATGATCCAGTCGTCGGCCTCGCCGATGCCTTCGTCGGCCAGCTTTTCGGGGCCCCACACCTTGAACCACCAGTCGTTGTCGCCGAACTCGGCTTCGACCTGGCGCATGGCACGGCGGAAGTCCAGCGCTTCCAGGATGGACTCTTCGACCAGCGCGGTGCCGCCGGGCGGCTCCATCATCGCGGCTGCCACGTCGCAGCTGGCGATGATCGCGTACTGCGGGCTGGTCGAGGTGTGCATCAGGAACGCCTCGTTGAACAGGTGGCGGTCCAGCTTGCGGTTGACCGAGTCCTGCACCAGCACATGGCTGGCCTGGCTGATGCCGGCCAGCAGCTTGTGGGTGGACTGGGTCGAGAACACCAGCGATTCGGTCGGCCGTGCGCGCTTTTTACCCATCGCGTGGTACGGGCCGTAGAACGGATGGAAGGCGGCGTGCGGCAGCCAGGCTTCGTCGAAGTGCAGCGTGTCGACATAACCGTCGAGCGCCTTCTTGATGGTCTCGGTGTTGTAGACCACACCGTCGTAGGTCGACTGCGTCAGGGTCAGGATGCGCGGCTTGACCTTGTCGGCGTCGACGCCCTTCAGCAGCGGATTGGCGCGGATCTTGGCCTTGATGGTCTCGATGTCGAACTCCGACCGCGGAATGGGGCCGATGATGCCGAAGTGGTTGCGGGTGGGCTTCAGGAAGACGGGAATGGCGCCCGTCATGATGATCGCGTGCAGGTTGGACTTGTGGCAGTTGCGGTCGACCACCACCACGTCGCCTGGCGCCACTGTGTGGTGCCAGACCATCTTGTTGCTGGTGCTGGTGCCGTTGGTCACGAAGAAGCAGTGGTCGGCATTGAAGATGCGCGCCGCATTGCGTTCGCTCTCGGCCACCGGGCCGGTGTGATCCAGCAACTGGCCCAGTTCCTCCACCGCATTGCAGACGTCGGCGCGCAGCATGTTCTCGCCGAAGAACTGGTGGAACATCTGGCCGACCGGGCTCTTCAAGAATGCCACGCCGCCAGAATGCCCCGGGCAATGCCAGCTGTACGAACCGTCTTCCGCATAGTTGAGCAGCGCCTTGAAGAAAGGCGGCTTCACGCCTTCCAGGTAGCTTTTGGATTCACGGATGATGTGGCGGGCCACGAACTCCGGCGTGTCCTCGAACATGTGGATGAACCCGTGCAGCTCGCGCAGGATGTCGTTCGGAATGTGGCGCGAGGTCTTGGTTTCGCCGTAGATGTAGATCGGCACTTCGGTGTTCTTGCGGCGCACTTCGGTGATGAAGGTGCGCAGGTTCAACACCGCCGGATCCAGGTCCGGGCCGGGCGTGAATTCTTCGTCGTCGATCGACAGGATGAAGGCGCTGGCCCGGCTCTGCTGCTGGGCGAACTGCGACAGGTCGCCGTAACTGGTGGCGCCCAGCACTTCGAAACCCTCGGTCTCGATGGCCTGGGCCAGGGCGCGTATGCCCAGGCCGGAGGTGTTTTCAGAACGGAAGTCCTCGTCGATGATGACGATGGGGAAACGGAATTTCATGCTGCGGCTCCGGGGATGCGGGGCTAGAGGAATCGGGGCGGGCGGCCGTCGTGCGGCCGTGAAGACGCGCGAGTGTAAGTAATCGCGGAGGCGGCCCCGTGACAAGCTGCTTTTTACCCCCAGAATGACCCGACCGAGGCGCAGGCCGAGGCCTGGATCGAGGCACATAAAAGGAGACCTGCCATGTTGGCTTTATCGACTTTCTGGTGGCTGCTGGCCGGCGTTGCCGTCATTGCAGAAATGCTGTCCGGAACCGTTTACCTGCTGCTGATCGCCGCCGGCCTGGTGGCCGCGGCACTGGCCGCGCACCTGGGTTTCGGGCTCACCTTGCAGATCGTCACCGCAGCCGCCATCGGCTCGGCGCTGGTGCTTCTCTGGTGGCGGCTGCGTGCACCGGCAAGACGTGCAGCCGTGGCCGCGCAGTCCAGTCCCGACCTCAACCTGGACATCGGCCAGACCGTGGTGGTCGACCGGTGGACTGCCGATGGCACCGCATCCGTCATGCACCGTGGAGCACGCTGGCGCGTGGAGCCCGAGAACCCGGTCGGCTCCGTGCTGGTGCCGGGGCCCCATCGCATCGTTGCCCTGGTGGGCAGCACCTTCGTGGTGGTGCCGGTTCCGGCCCACTGAAACCTTCAGCCAACCACTGTTCAGAAAGAAAGAACTGCATGGAATTTGCCATCGTCCTGCTGGCGCTCGTCGCCGTCTTCATCAGCCAGTCGCTGCGCATCGTGCCGCAGCAGAACGCCTGGGTGCGAGAACGCCTCGGCAAGTACCACGACACCATGACCCCGGGCCTGAACTTCCTGCTGCCCTTCATCGACCGCGTGGCCTACAAACACAGCCTGAAGGAAATCCCGATGGATGTGCCGAGCCAGATCTGCATCACCCGCGACAACACCCAGCTGCAGGTCGACGGCATCCTGTACCTGCAGGTGACCGACCCGATGCGCGCCAGCTACGGCTCGTCCAACTACCTGATGGCGGTCACCCAGCTGGCGCAGACCTCGCTGCGCAGCGTGATCGGCAAGCTCGAACTCGACAAGACCTTCGAGGAGCGCGACATCATCAACGCCCAGGTGGTGGCCGCCATCGACGAAGCCGCGCTGAACTGGGGCGTGAAAGTGCTGCGTTACGAGATCAAGGACCTGACGCCGCCCAAGGAAATCCTGCTGGCCATGCAGTCGCAGATCACCGCCGAGCGCGAAAAACGCGCACTCATCGCCGCATCGGAAGGCCGTCGGCAAGAGCAGATCAATATCGCCACCGGCGAACGCGAGGCCTACATTGCCCGCTCCGAGGGTGAAAAGCAGTCGATCATCAACAAGGCCCAGGGCGAAGCCGGCTCCATCACCGCGGTGGCCGAAGCCACAGCGGCCGCCATCGAACGTATCGCCCAGGCCATCCGCCAGCCCGGCGGCGAACAGGCGGTACAGCTGAAAGTGGCCGAGCGGGCGGTCGATGCCTTCAGCAAGGTGGCTTCCGAATCCCGCACGACACTCATCGTGCCGCACGGCATGGGCGAGGTGTCGGGCCTCATCGCCTCGGCGATGGAGCTGGTGGGGTCGGCCAAAAAGGGTTGATGAGTTGCGGAAAACCGCATTTTCACCGTGCTAGAATCGTAGGCTCGGAACGGTGGATGAGCGGTTTAAGTCGCACGCCTGGAAAGCGTGTGAGGGTTAATAGCCCTCCGCGGGTTCGAATCCCGCCTGTTCCGCCAGATAAACAGGTTTGACGCAGTCGCCAGTACTGCTCGGCTCGATGCCTCCAACATCGAAATCAAGAACCTGAAAAAGCTCGAATAAGCGCCTGATCGCAAGACCAGGCGCTTATTTTTTTGCGTCGACAAAAGCGCGCCTGCCGGGTGTTTCTATCGACATGCGGAAACCGGCTATCCGATGCGTTGAAACTACCTGCGTTCAACCCATCCGCGACCAAGCAAAGGACACCGCCGCATGAGCGCAACCGCCCACCTGGACCGCCCCGCCGAGTCATCGCGCAATGACGACATTCCCGTGATGCAGACCGCTGCCGTGCGCCAGGCGCTGCTGGACCGCAGCGAGATCGCCCTGCTCGACCTGCGCGAGGAAGATCCCTACGCCCAGGAGCATCCCCTGTGGGCGGCCAACCTGCCGCTGTCGAAACTGGAACTGGAAGCCTGGGACCGCATTCCGCGGCGCGACACACCCATCGTGCTTTTCGGCACGCATGCCGGCCGCGACCTCGTGCCGCTGGCGGCCGAAAGATTGAGAGCGCTCGGCTACACCCGCGTGCATGCATTGGCGGGCGGGCTCGAAGGCTGGAAGGCCGCTGGCGGCGAAGTCTTCCGCGACGTCAACGTGCCCAGCAAGGCTTTCGGCGAATGGGTCGAACACCACCGCCACACACCGTCGCTGGCGGCCGAACAGGTGCAGGCGCTGATCGACGGCCAGGCCGATGTCGTAGTGGTCGACGCCCGCCGTTTCGACGAATACCGCACCATGAGCATCCCCGGCGCCACCAGCGTGCCGGGCGCCGAACTGGTGCTGCGCATCGCCGAACTGGCGCCGAACCCGGCCACCCGGGTCATCGTCAACTGCGCCGGCCGCACGCGCAGCATCATCGGCACGCAATCGCTGGTCAACGCCGGCATCCCCAACCCGGTTGCGGCCTTGCGCAACGGCACCATCGGCTGGCTGCTGGCCGGCCAGACGCTGGACCACGGCGCCGACCGCCGCGCGCCCGCCGTCGCCGATATAACACTGGCCACTGCGCAGGCCCGCGCCCGCGCCGTAGCCGACCGCGCCGGAGTGCGGCGCACCAGCTTCGCCGCACTGGCCGTCCTGTCGCCGCCCGAACGTACCGTGTACCGGCTGGATGTGCGCACCCCCGAGGAATACGCGTCGGGTCACCTGCCCGGTTTTGCCAGCGCACCCGGCGGCCAGCTGGTGCAGGAGACCGATCACCATGCCCCGGTGCGTGGCGCCCGGATCGTGCTGGACGACAGCGACGGCGTGCGCGCGCCCATGACGGCTTCGTGGCTGGCCCAGCTGGGCTGGGAGGTCTGGTTGCTCGAAGATGTTGCCGGCGCTGACCGCGATGCCATCGGCCCCTGGAAAAAACCGCAACCGAGCCCGCCCGAGGTGCGCACCGTCACGCCGCAGGTGGTGGCTGACTGGCTCGAACAGGCAAAGGTCGACCCGACCGCGGTGCAGGTGTTCGATTTCACCGCCAGCGCCAACCACGTGAAGGGCCACGTCCCGGGCTCCTGGTTCGCCATCCGTGCCCAGGCTGCCGACGCGCTGTACAGGGTGCCGGCCGCCCGCCGTTACGTCGCCACCTGCGGCAGCAGCCTGCTGGCACGTTTTGCCGTGGCCGACCTGCAGGCTGCGCTGGCGGCAGCCGGGCGCAGCGCCGAGGTGCTGGTGCTGGACGGCGGCAACGCCGCCTGGGCCGCGGCCGGCCTGCCGCTGGAAGCCGGCGAGGCCCGGCTGGCCACGCCCCGCACCGACCGCTATCGCCGGCCCTACGAAGGCACCGACGCACCGCGCGAAGCCATGCAGGCCTACCTGGACTGGGAATTCGGCCTGGTGGAGCAGCTGAAGCGCGACGGCACGCATCACTTCACGGTGATCTGAACGTCACCCAGCGTTTACGCTCGGGGCATGACCCCAGAATTCACCATCCGCCCCGCGGAACCCGCCGATTTCCAGCAATGGTTGCCACTCTGGGACGGCTACAACCGGTTCTACGGCCGCAGCGGCGCCACCGCGCTCGACCCCGTCGTCACCCGAACGACCTGGTCGCGCATGATGGACGAGACCGAGCCGATGTTCGCCCTGGTCGCGGAAGGTCCCGCGGGCCTGATCGGCATCACGCATTTCCTGTATCACCGCAGCACCACGCAAATAGGCCTCAGCTGCTACCTCCAGGACCTGTTCACGGTGGAAGCGGCAAGAGGCAAGGGTGTTGCCCGGGCGCTGATCGAAGCGGTCTGCCGGCATGCGGCCGCGCAGGGCTCGCCGCGGGTCTACTGGCAGACCCACGAGACCAACACGCACGCCATGAAGCTTTACGACAAGGTTGCCGAAAAGTCCGGCTTCCTGGTCTACCGGAAGCTGCTCCCGCAGGCCGACTGACCTTCCGCCACTACGATGGCGACCCTCCGCGCATGCCGCACGTATGCGGGACCCGCGACATCGCGGAAAACAGCAACCCTCACCCAGCTAAAAACAACATGAATTCAGGCGATATACAGCTACTGGTCGTCGCGCTCGTCAGCGTGCTCGGACTGGTCGCGCTCATCGTGTCCAAACCCAGGCTGCACCCGCTGCTGGCGCTCCTCATCGTCTCGGTGGCGGTCGGCCTGGCCACCGGCATGCCGCTCGACGAACTGGTCAAGGCGATCTCCGGCGGGGCCGGCAAGACGCTGGGCGCAGTCGGCCTGGTGGTGGCCCTGGGCGCCATGCTGGGCAAGATCCTGGCCGACGCGGGTGTCACCGACAGCGTGGCCGATGCCATTGTCAGCCGCGCTTCGCGCAAGGCACTGCCCTGGGCCATGACCGGCGTGGCCTTTGTCATCGGCATCCCGATGTTCTTCGAGGTCGGCCTGATCGTGATGCTGCCGCTGATCTTCGGCGTTGCCCGCAAGCTCGAGGCCGAGCACCCCGGCACCGGCTCACCCTACGTGTACATCGGTGTCCCGGTGATCGCCGCGCTGGCCGCCATGCACGGCATGGTGCCGCCCCATCCGGGACCGCTGACCGCCATCGCCACACTCAAGACCAGCGTCGGCGCGACCATGATCTACGGCTTCATCGCCGCCATCCCGGCGATCGCGCTGGCGGGACCCCTCTACGGTTCGTTCATCGCGCCGCGCATGAAGGTGCGCCCCGACGATGCGCTGGTCGCGCAGTACGCGCCCGACGCCGACGCAAAACCGGATGCCGACGGACCGGTCCGCAAGGCACCGCCCGCCATCGGCCTGGGCCTGCTGACGGCATTGCTGCCAGCGGTGCTGATGCTGTTCCACGCATTGGCCGAAATGGGGCTGCAAAAGGACTCGGCCCTGCTGCACCTGGCCGGTTTCGTCGGCAACCCCATCATCGCCATGCTGCTGGGCGTGGTCTTCGCCGTACTGGCGCTTCGGCCCGGCCAGCCGGAAGCCGTGCGCAAGGCGCTCAGCCAGAGCCTGAAGCCGGTCGCCAACGTGCTGCTCATCATCGCCGGCGGCGGTGCGTTCCAGCAGGTGCTGACCGATGCGCACGTGGGCGATGCCATCGTTCACATGAGCCATCAACTGGCGCTGTCACCCCTGTTGCTGGGCTGGCTGATCTCGATGCTGCTGTCGGTTTCCACCGGATCGGCCACGGTCGGCATCGTCGGCGCGGCCGGCCTGCTGGCACCGCTGGCGGCGTCCGGCGTGGCCGTCAACCAGCCGCTGCTGGCACTCGCCATCGGCTGCGGATCGCTGTTCTTCAACTATGCCAACCATGCCGGTTTCTGGCTGGTCAAGGAATCGTTCGGCATGACGATGGGCGAGGCAACCAAGACCATCTCGGTGGTGCAGTCCATCGTCGCGCTGGTCGGCCTGGTGATGGTGCTGCTGCTCAACCTGCTGCCGCCACTGGCCTGACGCCGCGCTGGCGGCACTTCGAACGCCGGCCTCTCGGTATACACACCTATGGTGTCGGAGGACGCTTGTTTATATGATGGCCTTACGCTATTGAGCGCCCTTCCGGATTTTCCCATGCCCCGTGTCTCCCGCCAGCAAGCCGACCTCAACCGCGAAGCGATCAAAGCCGCGGCCGCCCGCCTTTATCGGGAACGGGGTTTCGACGGCGTCGGCATTCCCGAAATCACACGCGCCGCGGGACTCACGCACGGCAGCTTCTACGGCCACTTCGAATCCAAGGAGGCGCTGGCCGCCGAAGCGCTGAAGGCCGGCCTCGAAATCGGCATGCAGCGCTGGGAAACACGTGCCGCGCAAGGCGGACGCGAAGGCCTGATCCGCGGCTACCTGGTCGCCCGCAACCGCGACACGCCGGGCGACGCCTGCCCCATTGCCGCCCTGGCCGGCGACATGGCCCGGCAGCCCGCCGACGCACCCACCCGACCGGTCTTCAACAAGGCGATCGACATGCTGCTGAAGAAGCTGGCAGCGGTGCAGCCCTTGCCGGCAGACCCGCCGGCCGGTCTCGGCGAACAGAAGGCCTTCGCAGACCTCGCAGCGATGGTCGGCGCACTCATCCTGTCGCGCGCCACGGCCGGCTCCGAGGTATCGGACAAGTTCCTTTCCCTGGTCAGCGCAGAGCTGATCGCCAAGGACTGAATCCATGCATTCCGGATCGTGTCACTGCGGAGCGGTCCACATCGAGATTCCGTTCGCACCCGATCACCTGACCAACTGCAACTGCTCGATCTGCTGGCGTTATGGCGCGCTGTGGGCTTATTTCGTGTCGAGCAGCGTGCGGATCCAGTGCGACGAGGCCGCGGTCGAGGACTATTCATGGGGCATCAAGGGCCTGCGTTTCTTCCGCTGCCGAACCTGCGGCGTGGTCACGCACTGGGAAAAGTCGCATCCGACCGACGGCAGCCTGATGGGCATCAACATGCGCAACTTCGACCTGAGCGCACTCGCCCATGCACGGGTGCTGGCGGTGAACGGACGGGCTTCCGGCGAAAACCATTTCGAGGTCTGACGCGGCCTGGCGAATCCAGGCTTTACCGTGGGTTCACCGCCTCGACGCACGCTTGAGAATCCGCTCGGTTGAAATGCGCCCTTCATGAAAAACCCCATCACCCGCACCCTCGCCCACACCGTCCTCGCCGGCTCGGTGCTGGCCCTCTCAGTCCCGGCCTTTGCCCAATTCGGTGGTGGTGGAGGCGGCGGCGGTGGCATGGGCATGGGCGGCATGGCTGGCGGCAGCGGGCGCCGGAGCCGCGCTGCGGGCGACGGCGCCGAGCCGTCCGCGACAGCCCGGCCGCAAGACCTCGCGGGCGCCGCCGCCCAGTTGCGCGACCGGTTGCTCGACCTTCGCCTGCAGTTGATGATCACGCCCCCTCAGTCAGCCGCGTGGGCCCGCTTCTCGGACGCGGTATGGGCGCTGGCCGGTCACCGGAACATCCGGCCGGCCGCTCCGCCCGAAGGTGAAAACGCAGCGGCCGGTTTCAGGCTTCGTGCCCAGCAGGCACAGGAAACCGCCTTGCGCCTGCAGGCGCTCAGCAGCGCCACGGACCAGCTGTATTCGCTGCTGACGCCGGAACAACAGCGCCTCGCCGATCCGCAGCTGATCGGCGCCCTGCCCTGACTGCACGCGGCAGCACCCGGGTACTCCCTTCCCGAACCCACGGCAGCCGCCGCCCTTCGCCTACAGGCAGCGGGCGCACGCTGGCGGAAGATGCACGGCCAACTTCCGGACCCCCCTGCCATGCATGTCCTCGTCCCTCGTCCCCGCCCCAACACCGACGGGACCTGCCCGCCATGAGCCGGCCCAACATCAAGCCGGAGGGCGGCGAGAAGCCGCTGGCGGTCTATGCGGCCATCGCCGCCAACATCGCGATCGCCATCACGAAGTTCATCGTCGCGGCGGCCACCGGCAGCTCGGCCATGCTGTCAGAGGGCATCCACTCGGCGGTCGACACCTTCAACGGCGTGCTGCTGCTGATCGGCCTGCGCTTGAGCAAACGCCCGGCCAGCCAGGAACATCCCTTCGGCCATGGCAAGGAGCTGTATTTCTGGAGCCTCATCGTGGCGGTGCTGATCTTCGGACTGGGCGGCGGCATGTCGGTCTACGAAGGCTGGCAGCACGTGCGCCATCCGGTGGCGCTGACCGACCCGTTCTGGAACTACATCGTGCTGGGCGCGGCAGCCGTGTTCGAGGGCGCCAGTTTCGGCGTCGCACTGCGTGAATTCATCCGCCAGAAACGCGGCCAGCCTTTCTGGCGCGCCATCCGCAACAGCAAGGACCCGGCCAGCTACACCGTGCTGGCCGAAGACGGCGCGGCACTCGCCGGCCTGGCCATCGCGGCTGCGGGTGTGTATCTCAGCCATACGCTGGACATGCCCGAACTGGACGGCGTGGCTTCCATCCTCATCGGCCTGCTGCTGGCCGGTGTGGCGGTGCTGCTGGTGCGCGAGTCGCGCGGCCTGCTGATCGGCGAAGGCCTGCGGCCCGAAACGGCGGAGCGCATCCGCACCCTTGCCACGGCGCATGCGGGTGTCAGCGAAGCCGGCCAGGTGCTGTCGATGTACCTGGGGCCGGACGAAGTGCTGGTGACCGTTGACCTGTCCTTCGACGAAGGCACCCTGGCCAGCGATGCGGCCCGCACGGTGACCGCCATCGAGGCCGAGGTGCGGTCGCAGTTCCCGATGATCCGGCGGCTTTTCCTGGCAGCAGGCGACTAGGCCAGCGCAGGTACGGCCCGGGTCCTGGGCAGGCCGATCAGCGGCAGCGCGCGGTTCACGGCCAGCTGCGCGCGCTGGCGGAGCGCCTCGTCGGCCACCTGGTAATCGGCGAAGTGCTTGTCGGTGGCATACACACCGATGGGCAGTGTCCGGGCCTGGAAGAAACTGAACAACGGACGCAACTGGTGGTCGATCACCAGCGCATGGCGGTCGCTGCCGCCGGTGGCTGCCAGCAGAACCGGCACGTCGACCAGCGCGTCATGGTGAACGAAGTCGAAGAAGTGCTTGAACAAGCCGGAATAAGTGGCGCGATAGACCGGGCTGGCAACCACCAGCAGATCGGCCTGCTCCACCGCAGCCACCGCGGATTCGGCGGCCGGCGAGAGCTGGGACCTGGCCAGTGCACCAGCAAGCTCGGGACCGACCACGCCCAGTTCAATGAGCCGGGTCTGGATGGGGATCGCGTCACCGATCAGCTCCAGCAGGTGTTCCACCAGCGCGAGGGTGCGGGACGGACGCTGCAGGCTGCCGGAGACGGCGACGACGTTGAGGGAGCGGGTCATTGGGGGTCCTTGCCGGGGCTTCGATGTCTGGCCGCCCAGTGTGCGTCCGGAGCGTCCTGCGGCGAAGGGACCGATCCTTCTATCGATCCTCGGATTGCTTATTTGCCGCGGGAGATATGCAGTGCACTGAAGCTCTGGGCCACCGGCATCAGTTCGATGGTGTTGACGTTGACATGTTTCGGCAGGGAGGCGATCCACGAAACCGTCTCGGCGATGTCGGCGGCGGTCAATGCGGTGACACCGTCGTAGCGTTTTCTGGCTTCCTCGGCATCGCCGTTGAAACGCACCACACTGAATTCGGTGCCGCCGACCATGCCGGGCTCGATGTTGGTCACCCGCACCGCCGTGCCGGTCAGGTCGGCGCGCAGGTTCAGGCTGAACTGGCGCACATAGGCCTTGGTCGCGCCGTACACGTTGCCACCGGGATAAGGATAGGTGCCCGCCGTCGATCCGATGTTGATGACATGCCCCGCGTCGCGCTCGACCATGCCCGGCAACACCGCCCGGGTGAGCAGCGTCAGGCCGATGACGTTGATGTCGATCATCCGCCGCCAGTCTTCCACGCTGGCGGACTGCGCCTTGTCCATGCCCAGCGCCAGGCCGGCGTTGTTGACCAGCACGTCGACCGCCCGGAACTCTTCCGGCAACGATTCCAGCAAGGCCAGCGTGGCCGCTTCGTCGGCCAGGTCCAGCACATGCGGATGGAAGGCGGGCCCCAGTTTTTGACGCATCGCGTCCAGCCGGTCCTTGCGGCGGGCGACACCCACCACACGATGCCCATCGCCGATCAGGCGCTCAGAAATCGCTTCGCCGAACCCGGCGGAAGCTCCGGTCACAAGAATCAACATATTCACGGCTCCAGGTGTTTTTGCAGATTTTGCGCGATGGAAGCGGCAGGGCCGCAGACCGCCAGAACTGGATAGGCCGGCACCGCCGCGATGCGTGATTCGGATAGCGGCCACCGCCCCCCGTTCCTAGACTCGGTCGCAAGAAGATCACTGCAGGAACTGCCCCATGTCCGACCAAGTCATCAGCCCGCCGGCCCCCGTCGGCCGCGCCGTGCATTTTCCCCAGGCCGACGGCTCGCGTGTGCCCTACCGCGTGTTCAGTTCGCAAGAGGTGTACGAACGCGAGCAGGAACGCATCTACCGCGGACCGACCTGGAACTTCCTAGGACTGGAAGCCGAGATACCCGACGTCAACGATTTCAAGAGCACCTTCGTCGGCGACACCCCGGTGGTCGTCACCCGCACCGCCGACGGTTTCGCCTGCTGGGTCAACCGCTGCGCCCACCGCGGCGCAATGGTCTGCCGCGAAAAACGCGGCAACGCCGCCAGCCACACCTGCGTGTACCACCAGTGGAGCTACACCTGCGAAGGCGACCTGCAGGGAGTGCCCTTCCGGCGCGGCCAGAAGGGCCAGGCCGGCATGCCCAAGAGCTTCACCCCGGAAGGCAACGGCCTGCACAAGCTGCGGGTCGACAGCTACAAGGGCCTGCTCTTCGCCACCTTCAGCGACGAGACTCCGCCGCTGCCCGAATACCTGGGCCCCGAGATGCGCCCCTGGATCGACCGGCTGTTCCACAAGCCCATCGAATACCTCGGCTGCACCCGCCAGTATTCGAAGTCGAACTGGAAGCTCTACCTGGAAAACGTGAAGGACCCCTATCACGCCAGCCTGCTGCACCTGTTCCACACCACCTTCAACATCTTCCGGGTGGGCATGAAGGCGCGTTCCATCCCCGATGCGACGCACGGCCTGCACAGCATCATCACGGCCACCAAGATCGAGGAGGCTGTAGACACCGCCGCCGCCTACAACGCGCAGAACATCCGCTCGATGGACGACGGTTTCGCGCTCGAGGATCCGGAGCTGCTCGGCCAGATCAAGGAGTTCGACGAACTCACGACCAACCACATCCAGCCGATCTTTCCGCAGCTGGTGATCCAGCAGATCCACAACACGCTGGTGGCGCGGCAACTGCTGCCCAAGGGGCCGAGCAACTTCGAACTGGTCTTCCACTTCTTCGGTTATGCCGACGACACCCCCGAGATGCGCGAACTGCGGCTGCTGCAGGCCAACCTGGTGGGCCCGGCCGGCTACATCTCGATGGAAGACACCGAAGCCACCGAACTGGTGCAGCGCGGCACCTTCCGCGACGCCGACGCACTGTCGGTGCTGGACATGGCGCGCGACGCGCCCGACCAGCAGGAAACCCTGATCACCGAAAACCTGATCCGCCGTTTCTGGATGGGTTACCAGAAGCTGATGGGGTACTGAAAACATGAACGAGAAACTTCAACTCTGGCTGGAACTGAGCGAGCTGCAGGCCCGCTACGTCAGCGCACTGGACAACGACGACCTCGAAGGCTGGACGCAGTTCTTCACCGAGGACTGCCGCTACGAGATCATTCCGAAAGAGAACGTCGATGCCGGCCTGCCGGCTCCGGTCATCTATTGCCGCAACCGCAAGATGCTGCGCGACCGGGTGCTGTCACTGCGCCACGCCAACATCTTCGAAGGCCACACCTACCGCCACATGACGTCGGGCCTGGTGGTCACGTCGAACGACGGCCACACCATCACCACCACCAGCAGCTACGTGGTGGTGATCACCGGGCAGACCGGTGAATCCAACGTCTACCAGGCCGGCACCTACCAGGACGAACTGGTGCGCGAGGACGGCGAACTGCGCTACCGCAAGAAACGCGTCGTCTTCGACACCCTGCGTGTGCAGACCCTGCTGGCCACCCCGATATGACCGATCTGATGGAAACACCGAGCATGACAAACAACAGCGTCTGGCACGATGTCGGCGAGCCCGAAGACTTCTCCGAAGAGGCCGCCTGGCCGGTGGTGGCCGGTGGCAAGGCCATCGCCATGTTCAGGCAGGGCGACGACATCTTCGCCCTGCACGACCTGTGCACCCACGGTGCCGCCAGGCTGTCCGACGGCTGGGTGGAAGACGGCCAGGTGGAGTGTCCGCTGCACCAGGGCACCTTCGACATCCGCACCGGCGCGGCCTGCAAGGCGCCCTGCACCGAGCCGGTCCGCACCTTTCCCGTGCGGGTCGTCGCAGGCCGGGTCGAAGTGGAAGTCTGACCGCGCCCGTTTTTTGCATTGCTCCTTTCATTCAAACGCCCATCACTGACGCCATGAAAACCTGCCTGACCGTTTCGTCCCTCATGACCGCCGCGCTGGCCGTCCTCGTCGCCTCGCCGGCACTCGCCGCCGATCCCATCAGGGTGGGACTGGCGCTGGACATTTCCGGCCCGTTCGCGGCCGGCGGCGCAGAGACACGCGACGGCATGAACCTGGCCATCAAGCTGCTCGACAACAAGCTCGGCGGCTACCCGGCCGAGTTCATCCAGGCCGACACCGCCGGCAGCCCCGACCAGGCCAAGCAGGTGGTCGACCGCTTCGTGCAGCAGAACAAGATCAGCCTGTTCAGCGGCCCGACGCCATCGAACGTGGCGCTGGCCGTCGGCCCGTCGCTGTTCGCCGCCAAGGTGCCCTACATCACCAGCAACCCCGGCCCCAGCCAGTACGCCGGCGCGCAGTGCAACCCCTATTTCTTCGGCCTGAGCTACCAGAACGACACCTGGGACGAAACCGCTGGCCAGCACGCCACCGACCAGGGCTACAAGACCGCTTTCATCATCGCCCCCAACTACCCCGCCGGCCGCGATCACCTGACCGGTTTCAAGCGCCGCTTCAAGGGCGACGTCGGCAACGAGGTCTACACCAAGGTCGGCCAACTCGACTACGCAGCCGAACTGGCGCAGGTGCGCGCAGCCAAGCCGGCGATGGTCTATTTCTTCCTGCCGGGCGCGATGGGCATCAACTTCATCAAGCAGTTCGTGGCCTCGGGCCTGTCGAAGGACACCGTGCTGGTGACCACACCGGCTTCGGCCGACGAAGACACCATCGCGGCCGTCGGCGAACCGATGCTGGGCCTGTTCAGCGGCTCGCAGTGGTCGCACGACCTGCCCAACGCGGCCAACCAGAAGTTCGTCGCCGAGTTCCGCAAGGCCTACAACCGCTACCCCACTTTCTACGCCGCCCAGGCCTACGACAGCATCCTGGCGATGGACGGCGCGGTGCGTGACGTCAAGGGCAACGTGTCCGACAAACCGGCGCTGCTGAAGGCCCTGAAGGCGGCCAACTTCGCATCGGTGCGTGGCCCGTTCAAGTACGACAACAACAATTTCCCCGTCCAGGATTACTACCTGCGGGTGGTCGGCAAGGACGCCACCGGCCGCATCACCAACAAGACCGTGGGCACGCCGCTCAAGGCGCACCGCGATGCGTACCACGACCAGTGCCGCATGAAGTCCTGAGCCCGGCATGACGACGATTCTTTTTGTCGAGCAGATCCTCAACGGTCTCGGCTACGGCTTCGTGCTGTTCCTGCTGGCCGCGGGCCTCACCCTGGTCTTCGGCATCATGGATGTGATGAACCTGGCCCACGGCTCGTTGTTCATGGCGGGCGCCTACGTGGCCGCCCATGTGCATTCCAGAACCGATTCGTTCGTGGCCGGCGTGGCGGTGGCGGTGGCGGTAGTCGTCGTGCTGGCCCTGGTGCTGGAGGTGCTGCTGTTCCGCAAGCTCTACGGCCGGGACCACCTGGCCCAGGTTCTGGCCACCTTCGGCGTGATCCTGGTGGCCGACGACGTGGTGAAGATGATCTGGGGCGCTGCGCCGCTGATGGCGTCGGCACCGGCCGCGCTGTCCGGGCCGGTCGAGTTGCTGCCCGGCCTGCTGTATCCGTCGTACCGGGTGCTGATCCTGGGTGCCGGCGTGGCCGTGGCGCTGGGCCTCTATCTGCTGGTCAACCACACGCGGATGGGCATGCTGGTGCGGGCCGGTGCGTCCAACCGCCGCATGGCCGAGTTCATGGGTGTGCGGGTCGGCCAGGTGTTTTCGCTCGTGTTCCTGCTGGGTGCGGCGCTGGCGGCGCTGGCCGGTGCGCTGATGGGTCCGCTGACCGCGGTGCAGGTCGGCATGGGCGAAGAGATCCTCATCCCGTCGCTGGTGGTGCTGGTCATCGGCGGCATCGGTTCCATCCGCGGTGCCTTCGTGGCGGCGCTGGTGGTCGGCATGGTCGACACCATCGGCCGGGCCTTCGTGCCGCTGGTCCTCAAGTCCTTTCTTTCACCGACGCTGGTGTCCGACCTGGCACCGGCCATCGCCGGCCTGGCGACCTATGCGCTGATGGCCGCCGTGCTGGCCTTCAAGCCGTCCGGCCTGTTCCCGGCTCGGGGCTGATTCAAAGCTATGCAAATCAAACACTGGGCACCCTGGCTGGCGGCGGGCCTGCTGGCGGTCTTTCCGCTGATGGCCCCGCTGGTGGGGCTGGATTTCTACATCGGCTTCGTGCGTCGCGCCATGGTCTTTGCCATGGCTGCCGCCAGCCTCAATTTCATCCTCGGTTTCGGCGGCCTGGCCGCCCTGGGCCATGCGGGCTTCGTGGGTGTCGGCGCCTATGCGCTGGTGGCCCTGGCCGATGCCAGCTTGCAGTCTGCCTGGGTGATGTGGGCCTTTGCCATGTTGGCGGCCGGCGCGGTGGCCGCCCTCATCGGGCTGATCGTGCTTCGCACCCGGGGCGTGTATCTGATCATGAGCACGCTGGCGTTCGCGCAGATGCTGTATTACGTGGCCGTGTCGCTGCGGGTATACGGCGGCGACGACGGCTACAACCTGATGGAACGCCCGCTGCTGGGCCTGGGCATCGACTCGCTGGGCGAGGCCGGTTTCTACTGGGTGGTGCTGGTGCTGCTGGCCGGCGTGATGCTGCTGCTCAACCGGGCCACCGATTCCCGCTTCGGCCATGCCCTGACGGGCATCCGAGACAACGAAGTCCGCATGCGCGCCATGGGGTATCCGGTGCAACGCATCCTGCTGGCGGCATTCGTGCTGGCCGGGGCCATCGCGGGCCTGGCCGGTGCGCTTCTGGCCACCCACAACGCATTCGTCAGCCCGTCGGCCATGCACTGGACACAGTCGGCCAACCTGCTGGTGATGGTGGTCATCGGCGGTGTCGGCCTGCGCTGGGGCGGGCCCGTCGGCGCGGGCGTGTGGATCGGGCTGGAAGAAATCTTCAAGCAGTTCACCGACTACTGGCACCTGCCGCTGGGCCTGCTGCTGATCGCCATCGTGTTCCTCGCGCCGCGCGGCCTGGCCGGCATCCGGCTGGTGCGCAAGGCTGCTGCCGGCAATGGAGCGGTCGCATGAGCCTGTTCGTCGTCAACAAGCTGGTGAAACGGTTCGGTGCGCTGACCGCCACCGACCATGTTTCGCTGGAAGTTCAGCCGGGTGAAATCCACGCGCTCATCGGCCCCAACGGCGCCGGCAAGTCGACCCTGGTCAACCTGATTTCGGGCCTGTCCATGGCCGACGAAGGCAGCATCGTGCTGGATGGCGTCGACCTCACAGGCATGCCGATGGACCAGCGGATCCGCTCCGGCCTGTCCCGCTGCTTCCAGATCACCAGCATCTTTCCGAAAGCCACCGTGCTGGACAACCTGTTGCTGGCGGTGCAGGCACAGGCGGGCAGCAGCTTGCGCCTGTGGGGCCGGCGCAACCAGGATCAGGAATTGATCGCCGCCGCTCACGCGCTGGCCGCACGGGTCGGCCTGCAACAAGCCACCGGCCGCATCGCCGGCGCGCTGCCCCACGGCGCACAACGTCAGTTGGATGTCGCCCTGGCGCTGGCTGCGAAACCCAGGCTCTTGCTGCTGGACGAACCGATGGCCGGCATGGGTCCGGAAGACAGCGAAAGCATGACCGCCCTCATCGCTACCCTGAAAAAAGACATGGCCATCCTGCTGATCGAACACGACATGAAGGCGGTGTTCGCACTGGCCGACCGCATCTCCGTGCTGGTCTACGGCCGTGTGCTGACGGCCGGCTCGGTGGACGCCATCCGCAACGACCCGCAGGTGCAGGCGGTGTACCTCGGTACCGAAACCGTCGCGGAGGCCGCATGAGCGCCGCTCCCCTTTTGCAGGCTTCCGGCATCGAGGCCGGTTATGGCAGCAGCCAGGTGCTGTTCGGTATCGACCTGGACATCCGTGCGGGCCAGGTGGTCACCCTGCTGGGCCGCAACGGCATGGGCAAGAGCACGACGATCAAGACGCTGATCGGCGGGCTCGCCGTGCGCAAGGGGTCCTTGCGGTTCGGCGGCAAGGCGATGAACGGACTTCGGCCGGATGCCATCGCCCGGCTCGGCATCGCGGTGGTGCCCGAGGGACGCCAGTGTTTCCCCAACCTGACGGTGAAGGAGCATCTGGTGGCCTTCGCGGACAGCCGCAACGGGCAGAAGGATGCGTGGACCCTCGAGCGGATCTATGCGCTGTTTCCTCGCTTGGCGGAGAGGGCGCAGAACATGGGGAACCAGTTGTCTGGCGGGGAGCAGCAGATGCTGGCCATCGGGCGGGCTCTCTCCACCAATCCGCGGCTGTTGATTCTGGACGAGGCCACCGAAGGACTGGCCCCCGTCATCCGCGAGGAGATCTGGAAATGCCTGGCCCTGCTTCGCGAGGCGGGGCAGACGATTCTGGTCGTCGACAAGTATGTCGAGCGGCTGCTACGGCTGGCCGACCACCATCTGATCCTCGAACGCGGCAGAGTGGTGTGGGAGGGGGATTCCGCCGCACTGGATGGCGACCGGGGGTTGTGGAAGGCTTACCTCGGGGTTTGAGAGGGGGTGCTGCTCTCCGCTTCGCTCTGGTTTTTCTTCTATTGCTTTTGAGGGGTGAGCCGCTTATGCGCGGGGCAGTCACTTTCTTTTCTGGCAAAAAAGAAAGTAACCAAAGAAAGTTGCCTTGGGAGCGGGGAATCGCATGAGCGATGGTCGGGACTTCGTTCCGCTGCGCTCCCCTCTCGTCCTGGCCTAGACGAATTGATCACCCAGCCGTATTCAATGCTCGCGAATCGGGACGCCCGTTCACCAAAAGCTTCACGCTCTGGCATCGGCCTTTTTTGATCGAATACCGCTGTACGGCTTGTGTGGGAAATACAGCTTGGCGCCAGAACGACTACCTGGGGTGATGCCGACGACCCATCCTGATTGACCGATTTTTCCGTCCCACCATCCACCATTGCCAGCAAATCGGCAGTGCGCACAAACCCGCTCCAAGCGGTGTTTTCGCCGAAGTAGTACGGCGGCGGTTGGTCGAATATGGCCGATGCCAGAGCGTGAAGCTTTTGGTGAAAGAGCGTCCCAAACCTCGTGCAATGGCTTTCCGGGTGCGGTAATCAATGCCACCGTGAGGACGAGAGGGGAGCGAAGCGGATCGAAGTCCCGACCATCGCTCATGCGATTCCCCGTTCCCGAAGGCAACTTTCTTTGGTTACTTTCTTTTTTGCCAGAAAAGAAAGTGACTGCCCCGCGCATAAGCGGCTCACCCCTCAAAGTAATAGAAGAAAAACACAGAGCAAAGCGGAGAGCAGCACCAAGCCACCCCAACCATCGTTTTCCGCATGACCAAATGCGCCCCCCAGCGCCTTTGCATATCCGGAATCCTTAGTTGGCCCAACCGCAGGCCCACCAGAAGATGAGCACATCAACAGCTCATCCGACGGCTCCCCGATGTCCTTCCGAACCTCCCTGGCCCGCCATCTGGCGCTCACGCTCGCGCCTGTCGCCCTGGCCTGCGCCAGCCTCCCGGCGAAGGCAGACGCCACGCTCGACAAGATCCACCAGCGCGGCAAGGTGGCCATCGGCGTCATCGTCAACGGCGGTCCGTTCGGCGGCATCGACCCCGCCACCCAGCAACTGATCGGCTGGAACCCCGAACTCGCCCGCGACCTGGCCAGACGCCTCGGCGCGGAAGTCGAACTGGTGCAGGTGCAGCCCGCCACCCGGGTGCAGTTCCTGCAGTCCGGCAAGGTCGACCTGCTCATCGCGTCGATGGAATACAACCCCGACCGCGGCGAGATCCTGGGCTACGCGCCGACCCCTTTCTACCGCGTCGGCGGCACCGCGCTGACCCTGAAGACCAGCGGCATCGCCCGCTGGGAAGACCTGCGCGGCAAGACCGTCTGCGCATCGCAGGGCAGCAGCTTCACCAAACCTTTGCAGGAGCAATACGGCGCCCAGGTGCGCGGTTTCAAGACCTCTTCCGAATCGTTGCTCGCCCTGCGCGGCGGCAACTGCGTGGCCGCCGTGCACGACTCCACGCTGATCCATCCGCTGTTGCGCACCAACCCTGAATGGGCCGCCTACCAGGCGCCACTGACCGAAGAGATATTGCCGGCACCGTCGGTGGTGTGGACCCGCAAGGGGGAGACCGACACCATCGCCGCGGTCGACAAGGTGGTGCAGGAATGGCACCGCAGCGGCTGGCTGATCGACACCGAGAAACGCATCGGCATCGCCCCGCCGCAACCGCTGCTGCCCGAGCTGCGCGCCCGCTTCAAGGCACCCGCATGAAACTCGCCCGCTCCGCCGCGCGCCTGGCGGCCGCACTGGTCGCCGCGGCCCTGGCAGCGTCGGCGGCCCATGCCGACGCGACGCTCGACAAGATCAGGCAGCGCGGAAAACTCGCCGTCGGCATCGACGGCCCGAGCCCGCCCTTCGGCCTGCTCGACCCCGCCACCGGCAAGACCGGCGGCTACCAGACCACGCTGGCCCAGGACATCGCCAGGCGCTTGAACGCGACGCTGGAAACCGTGCCGGTCACCGCAGCCACCCGGGTGCAGTTTCTGCAGGCCGGCAAGGTCGACCTGCTGATCGCCAACATCCAGTGGACCCAGGAGCGCAGCGAGATATTGAGCTTCGCGCCCACGCCCTACGACCTCATCGGCGGCGCCGCCATGGTCGCCAGGGGCAGCAACATCCACCGCTGGGAAGACCTGCGCGGCAAGGTGGCCTGCGTATCGCAGGGCAGCAATTTCGCGCGGCCGCTGCAGGAGCAGTACGGCGCCATCGTCAAGGGCCTGCGCGGCATTCCCGAGTCGCTGCTGGCGCTCAAGGGCGGCACCTGCGCGGCGTCGGTCCACATCCAGCCGGCGCTCTACAACACCCTGCACGGCGACAGCGCCGGCGAGTGGAAGGGGTTCGAACTGGCGACCGAAGACCAGCTGATCCCCTCGCCCACCGTGGTGTGGACCCGGCGCGGGGAAACCGACACTCAGGCCTTCGTCGACAAGGCCGTCCAGGACTGGCATCGCAGCGGCCTGCTGCTGGCCACCGCCCGCAAATTCGGCGTGCCCGACGGCTACATCGCCAAGACCCATGAACGTGCCCTGAAGGGCCAATTCGACCATGCGCCATTCGAGCCGCAGAAGTGACCCCATGAAAAGCCGAGTCCTGAACCGCATCGCCGCCGCGGCCCTCGCAGCCGCAGCCCTGTCCGGCGCGACCGCTGCCCATGCCGACGCCACCCTCGACAAGATCCGGCAGCGCGGCAAGGTCGTCGTCGGCGTGGTGCTGTCCGGCCCGCCGTTCGGCACCATCGACCCTGCGACCGGCAGGCACCTGGGCTACAACGTCGCCCTGGCCGAAGGCGTGGGAAAGGGCCTGGGGGTGCCGGTGGAGACCGTGCAGGTGCAGCCGTCGAACCGGGTGCAGTTCCTGCAGCAGGGCAAGGTCGACCTGCTGATCGCCAACATGCAGTGGACGCAGGAGCGCAGCGAGATCCTGAGCTTCGTGCCGACGCCCTTCGAAGAGGTCGGCGGCGCAGCCATCGCACCCAAGGCCGGCGGCATCAAACGCTGGGAAGACCTGCGCGGCAAACCGGTGTGCGTGTCGCAGGGCAGCAATTTCACCAGGCCGCTGGCCGACACCTACGGCGCGGTCATCAAGGCTTTCCGCGGCCAGCCCGAATCCTTGCTGGCGCTGAAGGGCGGCAATTGCGTGGCCGCGGTGCATGTCAGCCCGACGCTGCGTGAGCTGGTCGCCGACAACGCCGACTGGAAGGACTACGCCATCGTCTCGCCCTCGGACATCATCCCTTCGCCGTCCGTCATCTGGGTTCGGCGCGGCGAGTCGGACATCCAGTCCGCGCTCGACCGCATCGTGCAGCAATGGCACCGCAGCGGCTGGCTGATCGAGGTCGAGAAACAGAACGGCATGACACCGACGCCGCTGCTGCACCAGCTGCACGACAAGTTCTCGAAACTTCCCGCCTGAGGCCGCCGATGTCTGACCTGCTCACGGCCCTGCGCCACATCGTCGGCGACAGCCAGGTGCTGACCGGCGACGACGCCGCGCCCTATCTCACCGACCAGCACCGGCGGCTCACCGGCCGTGCGCTGGCCGTGGTCCGGCCGGCCGACACCGAACAGGTGGCCCGGGTGGTGCGCCTGTGCCGCGAACACCGCACGCCCATCGTGGCGCAGGGCGGCAACACCGGCCTGGTGGGCGCCGCCACGCCGCAGGCCGACGGCGGCGCGGTGCTGCTGTCGCTCGCGCGGTTGAACCGGGTGCTGGCGGTGGATACCGACAACGACACTATCACCGTGCAGGCCGGTTGTGTGCTGGCCGCCGTGCAGCAGGCCGCGACCGACGCCGGACGGCTGTTTCCGCTCAGCCTGGGTTCCGAAGGCAGCTGCACCGTGGGCGGCAACCTGGGCACCAACGCCGGCGGCACGCAGGTGCTGCGCTATGGCAATACGCGGGAGCTGACACTCGGCATCGAGGTGGTGACGGCGGAAGGCGAGATCTGGCGGTCGCTGTCGGGCCTGCGAAAGAACAACACCGGTTACGCCCTGCGCGACCTCTACATCGGCAGCGAAGGCACGCTGGGCATCATCACCGCCGCCACGTTGCGGCTGTACCCGCTGCCGGTGGCGCAGCAGACCGCCCTGCTCGCCTTCCACTGCATCGGCGACGCCATCGCCTTCCTGTCGATCGCACGGGCCGGCTTCGGCCCATCGCTGACGGCTTTCGAACTGATGTCGGACACCGCGCTGGGCCTGATCGCCCGGCATGTGCCGGAGCAGCCGATACCGCTGGCGAACCTCTCCGAGCCCTGGTATGCGCTGATCGAACTGAGCGACAACGAAAGCGCCGGACATGCCCGCGAACGTTTCGAGACGGTGGTCGGCGGCGCCTTCGAGGACGGCATCGTCGCCGACGCGGCCGTGGCGGAAACCATCGAACAGGGCGAGGCGCTCTGGCGGCTGCGCGACCAGGCCCTGGGCGAGGCCCAGAAGCGCGACGGACGCAATGTCAAGCACGACGTGTCGGTGCCCATTTCGCGCATTCCGGCCTTTCTTCGAGACACCGCCGCGGCGCTCGAGGCGGCGTTCCCCGGCGTGCGTCCGGTGGCATTCGGCCACCTGGGCGACGGCAACCTGCATTACAACGTTTCGCATCCGTCGGGCGGCACATCTGCCGAGGTGTTCGCCCACGAGGAAGCCATCCACCGGCTGGTGCACGACCAGGCCCATGCCCACGGCGGATCGATCAGCGCCGAACACGGCGTCGGCCAGGTCAAACGCGACTTGTTGCCGCTCTACAAGAGTGCCGTCGAACTCGACCTGATGCGCCGCGTGAAGCAGGCGCTGGACCCGCTGGGCCTGCTGAACCCCGGCAAGGTGCTGGCCCTGTCGCCGGCCGCCGCCGCCATCCCATCCCGCATCACGGAAACCCACCCATGAGCCGTTTTGAACCCGCCCTGTCGAGCCGCGTGCGGCGTGTGAAGCTGTCGCCCAATGCCGCCGCCGGTGAACGCGCGGTGCGCCTGAAGGCCGAGGGCCGCGACATCCTGGCGCTGAACTCGGGCGAACCCGACTTCGACACACCCGAAGCCATCAAGCAGGCGGCCATCGCCGCCCTGTCCCGTGGAGAGACCAAATACACACCCACGCCCGGCACCCGCGCGCTGCGCCAGGCGATCGCCGCCAAGTACGCCCGCGAGAACCGGCTGGACTACCCGCTGCAGCAGGTCATCGTCGGCAACGGCGGCAAACAGGTCATCTACAACGCCTTCGCCGCCACGCTGAACCCGGGTGACGAAGTCGTGCTGCCGGCGCCCTACTGGCCGTCCTTCCCGGACATGGTGCTGGTCAACGACGGCACCCCGGTGGTGGTGCCCTGCACCGAAGCGACCGGCTTCAAGCTGAGCGCCGAGGCACTCGAAAAAGCCATCGGCCCCGACACCCGCTGGCTGGTGCTGAACACGCCGGGGAACCCCAGCGGCGCGGTTTATTCGGCCGACGAACTGCTGGCCCTGGCCGAAGTGCTCGAGCGCCATCCGCATGTGCTGGTGCTGCTCGACGAGATCTACGAACACATCTGGTTCACACCGGAGGAACCCGCCCACCTGCTGCACCTCGCGCCCGCGCTGGCGCCCCGCACCCTGCTGGTCAACGGCGCATCCAAGACCTACGCCATGACCGGCTGGCGCATCGGCTACGGCCTGGGCCCGCAGTGGCTGATCGAGGCGATGACGGTCATCCAGTCGCAGGCATCGTCCGGACCCAACAGCATCGCCCAGGCCGCCGTGCGGGCCGCGCTGGAATCGACCGACCAGGCATTCGTCGCCCAGGCCCGCCAGGCCTATGCCGAGCGCGCCGCCTTCGTGCACCGCGCCGTCAATGCGGTCGAGGGCTTGAGCCTGCGGCAACCGCAGGGCTCTTTCTTCGCCTTCATCAACGTGGCGGGGCTCATAGGCCGGCTGCGGCCCGACGGTCGTCCGCTGGCCACCGACCATGACGTGGTGGAGTGGCTGCTGGACTCGCAGGGCCTTGTGGCGGTGGACGGCGGCGCCTTCGGCCTGTCGCCCTATTTCCGCATCTCCTTCGCCGCCAGCGACGCGGTGCTGGCGGATGCCGCCGGCCGCATCCGCCGGGCGGTCGAGGCCCTGCAGCCGGCCGCCCGCCGGGCGTCCGCCGGCACCGTGCTGGAAACGGCGGGCGGATGAACGACAACATCGCCCTTCAGGCCGTGGCCTGGCTGAAGACCTTCGGCCTGAACTACAGCTTCGTGCTCGATGCCAGCGAACGCGGCGCGTTCCTGCACGGCCTGTGGGTCACCCTGCAGCTGTGCCTGGCGACCATTCCCTGCAGCCTGGCCGCGGGTGTGGTGGTGGCCGCCGGGCTGACGTCGCACCGACCCTGGCTCGCCGGCCCGGCCCGCGCCTTCGTGGAAGTGACACGCAATACACCCACGCTGGTCCAGCTCTACTGCGCCTTCCTGGTCCTGAACATGCTGATCAGCCAGCAGCTGCAAAGCCACGGCGGCAACCCGCTGACGCCCTTCGTCTGGGTGGTGATCGTGGTGTCTCTGCACAAGGCGGCCTTCCATGCCGAGGCCTTGCGCGCCGGCATCCAGGCCGTGCCCGCCGTCACGCTCGAAGCCGCCCGCTCGCTGGGCTTCTCGCGTTCGCAACTGCTGTGGCGGGTGGAGCTTCCGCTGGCCGTGCGTTTCTCGCTGCCCGCCCTGGTGAACAATCTGGTGGACCTGGTGAAGATGACGGCCGTCGCCTCGGCCATCGCGGTCGGCGACGTCACCTACGAGTCGATCATGATCTGGACGCAGCGCGACAACGTGCTCGAATTGCTGCTGCTGATCCTGCTGTATTTCGGCCTGCTGACCTGGCTGGTTTCTCTGGCCGGCCGGCAGCTGGAACAGCGCCTGAGGATGCCCGGTTATGGCCGCTGACCTGACATTGCCGGCCCGGGCCGAAGCGCCACCAGAAACCCGCCCGGGCTGGGCCGCAACGCTGCTCAACCCATGGCTCGTCGGCGCGGCCGCGGTCGCCCTGCTGCTGCTCTACTGGCGGGTCGGCGACGGCACACCCGCCGCCTTCCGGCACCTGTGGACCTGGTCGCCGGTGCTGCTGCGCGGCCTGCTGGTCAACATCGAGATCAGCGTGCTGGCCATCGCCCTCGGCACCGCCGGCGGACTGGTGATCGGCGCCCTGGCGCTGTCGCCCGCGGCCTGGGTGCGGCTGGCGGTGCGCTGGTACGTGCTGGCGTTCCGCAACGCGCCGATCCTGGTGTTGATCTACTTCACCACCTACGTGTTTCCGTTCGAGATCCGGCTGGTGTCCTGGACCTTCCCCTTCCCGGACTGGATCAAGGTGGTGCTGGGCCTGGCGCTGCCGGCCAGCGCCAACGTGGCGGAGATCTTCCGGGGTGCCATCCAGTCCATCCCCTCCGCCCAGTGGGAAGCCGCCCAGTCGCTGGCTTTCCGTCGCAGCCAGGTGTTCCGGCTGGTGGTGCTGCCGCAGTGCGTGCGCCGCATGCTGCCGCCGTGGATGAACCTGTACGCCAGCATCACCATGAGCACCTCGCTCGCCTCGCTGGTCGGCGTGCACGACCTGGTCGACACCGCACAGGTCGCCAGCAACACCGTGGCCCGCACCGACTTCACCGTGCTGGTCTACCTCAGCCTGCTGCTGCTGTTCTTCGCCTACTGCTACCCCATCGCACGTGCCACCCGCGCACTGGAGCGCCGCCATGACCGTCACTGAAAACCCGTCGCCGCCGCTGGTGGAACTGCGCGACGTGCACCTTTCCTTCGGAGCCAACGCCGTGCTCAGAGGCATCGACCTGGACGTGCGGCGCGGCCAGGCCGTATCCGTCATCGGGCCGTCCGGCTCGGGAAAGTCCAGCCTGCTGCGCTGCCTGACCGGGCTGTTACGGCCGCAGCGCGGCGAGATCCGCGTCGCCGACACCCGCGTCGACCGGCAGCGCAGCGAGACCTCGCTCATTGCCCTGCGCAAGCGGGTGGGTTTCGTGTTCCAGCAATACAACCTTTTCCCGCATCTCACCGTGCTGGAAAACCTGGTCATCGCACCGACCCGCGTCAACGGCCGCGACCGCGCGGAGGCGACCGCCGAAGCCCGCCGCCTGCTCGACAAGGTGCGGCTGGGCCACAAGGAAAACGCCTACCCCGGCGAACTGTCCGGCGGCCAGCAGCAGCGCGTGGCCATCGCCCGTGCGCTGGCCATGCGGCCCGAACTCATGCTGTTCGACGAAGTCACTTCCGCGCTGGACCCGGAGACCGTCGGCGAGGTGCTGACCGTCATACGCGAACTGGTCGACGAAGGGCTGACCTGCGTGCTGGTCACCCACGAGATGCGTTTTGCCGAAGAGGTCAGCGACGCGGTGTACTTCACCGAGGCCGGCCGAATCGTCGAACACGGGCCGCCCGCGCAACTGTTCAAAAACCCGGGCCACGAACGCACCCGCGCCTTCCTGCATCGTGCGCTGGGCGATCACGCCCGCCGGCCGCCGGTCGCCGATCCGGCCTTTGCCGGCGTCGCGTTCGGCCAGGTGCGTTTTTCTTACTGACCCCGTCGATTTTTTACTGGAGACCACGATGACATCCGCTGCCACTGCTACCGCTCCCTCCATCAGTGCCTACGCCGAATCGCGCCGCGCCGCGGTCGCCGAAGCCCTGGCCGACATCCGCCAACTGGTGAAGTCGCAACCCGTCGACCGCGCGGCGCTGACCCAGGTCGCCGCCCGGCTGTCCGCCCTGGCCGATCGCCCCGAACTCTTCAGCCGCGCCGACTTTCCGCCGCCTGCGGCAGACGCCGGAGTCGGAGCCTCGACACGTTATCGCCTCAACCCGTCGGACGGCGACGGCGACATCGCGCTGTACCTGAACTCCATCAATCCGGGCAAGAAAACCATCCCGCACAACCACGACACCTGGGCGGTCATCGTGGCCATCGAGGGACAGGAATTCAATCGCGTCTATCGCCGCGTCGGCAACGCCAGCGACCCGCAGGTGATCCATCTGGCCGTCGACCGCGAGGTCACCGTCGAGCCCGGCACGCCCATCGCATTTTTGCCGCAGGACGTTCACAGCATCCACGTCACAGGCGACAAACCCACCCTGCATTTCCACCTCTACGGCCGCCCGCTGGAAACCCTGACCGGCCGAATCGGCATCGATCCCGACACCGGAGCCGTCGTCAACTACAACGCCACCCAGATGAAACCCAGCGAGGAGGCTGCGGCATGAGCGGCGCCGAGTCGAACATCGCCCTGCGGCCGAGCACCCGGCTGCTGCATGCGGGCGCGCCCGCACTGCGCGACGGATCCGGACCGGTCAATGTGCCGGTGGTGAGGACCAGCACGGTGAGGTTCGCCAACGTGCAGGCGCATGCGGAACATCATCACCGCCGCGCCGCAGGTGAACGCCTGGCCACCTACGGCCGCCACGGGCTGGACACCCACCGCGCGCTGGAAGACGCGGTGCTGGGGCTGGAGGGCGGACACCGCGCATTCCTTACGCCCTCGGGCCTGTCGGCCATCACCCTGGTGCTGCTGGCCCTGCTGAAGCCCGGCGACCATGCGCTGGTGGCCGACAGCGTGTATTCGCCGGTGCGCCGGGTGGACGCCACGCTGCTCAAGGGCCTGGGCATCACGCTGGAATATTTTTCACCGTCGCAGGACGACCTGGCGGCCCTGATCCGGCCGGAGACCCGGCTGCTGTACCTGGAATCGCCGAGCTCGCTGCTGTACGAGGTGCTGGACCTGCCGGCACTTTCGGCCGTCGCCCATGCAAGGGGCGTGACGGTGGCGGTCGACAACACCTGGAGCGGCGGATGGTTCTACCAGCCCCTGTCGCTGGGCGCGGACATCTCGATCCAGGCGGCGACCAAATACCTGGCGGGCCATTCGGATGTCATGCAGGGCGTGGTGGTGACCGGCAATGCGCGTCTGTCGGGCATCGTCGGCACGGCTTATGAGGCGCTGGGCCTGACGGTGGGGGCCGACGATGCTTCGTTGGTGTTGCGGGGCATTCGGACCCTGCCGGTGCGGCTGGCCCAGCACCAGGTCAATGCAACGGAGGTGGCGCTGCATCTGCAGTCGCATGCGGCCGTGGACCGCGTGTTTTATCCCGCCTTGCCATCGCATCCGGGGCATGCGTTGTGGAAGCGGGATTATTCAGGGGCGAGCGGCCTGGTTTCGTTTTCATTCGCTGCCGGGATCGATGCGCGACAGGCCGAGGTGTTCGTGGATTCCCTGAAGCTGTTCGGGATCGGCGCTTCCTGGGGCGGGTATGAGAGCCTTGCCCTGATTGCTGCGCCGGAGCGCCTGGCGGAGCATTCCTACTATTCGAAGCCGGGCGTGCCGGTGGTGCGACTGCATATCGGCCTGGAGGATGTCTCTGATCTGCTTGTGGACATATCCCGCTCGCTGGAGGTCGCGACTCACAAATGCCTTGATATTCATTGAGCCTGTCGCGACACCCCGGCAGATCGCCGTCAGACCAGGCGGATACCCGTCTCCCCTTCCCTCTCCAACTGCTCCACCAGGCCCAGCTCCCAGGAAAGGTAGGCGCGGAAGCCGGCGTCCCGCAAGCCCAGGTCCGCGTGGTGATAGGGGCTGAACCAGTGGTCGTCGTCGCCGCTCAGCACACCTTCGGCACCGGTCTCGACCGGCAAGCCGGCGGCCACCCATGCGTCGGTGCCGCCGACCAGCGCCCGCACATCGCGGCCCGAACGCAGGGCCAGTTCGGCCGCCACCACCCGCGCCAGCACGCCGTCCGGTGATGTCAGCAGCACGGCATGGCCGGCCGGCAAGGCGGCCACGAACGTCTCCAGACGGTCCGGCACGCTGAAGCGCGCACCCTGCGCATGCCGCTTTTCGAAGGCGGCACGCCTGTCCACATCGAACAGATGCGCGGCGCCGGCGGACAGCAAGCCGGCGGCCTGCTGCACCGACACCAGCCGCGCCGGGCCGCGTCCGGGCAGCACTTTCACCGGCTCCGGACCGACGATCAGTTCGCTGTCGGCGGCCGGTGCGAACACAAACACCTCGTGCCCGCCCAGTTGCGCCAGCCAGGCGCCGGTGGTCAGGGCCCGCACGCCGTCCCAGTCGGCCAGCACGATGCGCGAACGGCGGGTGGCCAGGTACTCGTCGGTGGCCTGCACCAGTTGGCCGCCGGGTGCCCAGCGCCAGCCGTCCAGGTGGCCGGCGCGGTATTCCTCGCGGCTGCGGATGTCGAAACGATAGAGCGAGCGTTTGCCTGCCTCGGCCTCGAAAGCGGCCAGTTGCGCCGCGTCGATACGGCGTACGCCGGCTCGCCGGGCCACGGCCGCCGCCTGCGAGCGGGCATCGGCCAGGGCCTTTTCTCCGGGCTCGGGCAGCGGCGCTGTGCGGCCGTAAGCCAGCTTCTTGCCGGCCAGCAGCCAGGCCATGGTGCCGTCCTTCAGGGACACCACCGGGTTGGGGATGCCTGCATCGATCAGCGTCTGCGCACCCACGATGCTGCGGGTGCGGCCGGCGCAGTTGACGACCACCAGCGTGTTCGGGTCGGGCGCGATCTCGCCGATGCGGTAGACCAGTTCGGCGCCCGGCAGGCTGTGGGCGAAAGGCAGGCTGAAGTCGGCGAATTCTTCGGGCGTCCGGCTGTCGACCACCACCAGGTTGTCGCCGCGTTCGATGCGCTCGTGCAGATCTTCGACCGATACCCAGGGCGTGTGTTTCTCATGCTCGATGACTTCGCCGAAGGCCTTGCTGGGAACGTTGCTGCCGGTAAATATCTCGAAGCCTGCGGCAGCCCAGCCGTCGGTGCCGCCTTTCAGCACCGACAGGTTGCGCCAGCCCAGGCGGGACAGCTTTTCCGCGGCCTCGTGCGCCAGCGATTCGTCGGCGTCGACCAGCACGATGCGGGTGTCCCGCCGGGGCACCAGGCGGTCGATCAGCACCTCCAGGCGCCAAAGCGGCGCAGACGTGGCGAAGAGGATGTGGCGGTGGGTGAAGACACCGGTTTCGCGCACGTCGAGCACGGCGATTTCATGGCCGTCGAACAGCGCCGACTTCAAGTCCTGCGGCGACAGCGTGGCGGGTGAAAAGGTCGCGGATATCAAGGATTCGGTCAGGCTCATGGGCAGCTCCGGCGGGCGAAGAAGTTCGGTGAAGGGAGCCGCAGGCTAGGCCGCACGACAGACGCGGGCCACGAACTTTTTCGTGCATGCATATCCGGACTCGTTCGTTGGCGCGGACGGTTGCGGCTTCTAGATTCCGGTCCATCGGGCATTCGTCTTCTGCCCCTGAACTTCCGGATATCCCATGCACATCGCCCAGCGCCCGCCTCAGCCAGCAGCACCCTTCAAGCTGCGCAACATCGCCCGCAACCTGCTCACCGGCCTGGTGCTGCTGCAGGGCCTGTGGGTCTATGCCCAGCCCGATGTGGCGAGCTTTCCCAACAAGCCGGTGAAGATCGTGGTGCCGGTGGCGGCCGGCGGCAGCGCCGACAAACTCACCCGTCTGGTAGCCGAAAAGCTGACCGAGAAATGGGCCCAGGCGGTGGTGGTCGAGAACGTGGTGGGCGCCAGCGGCACCATCGGCGCCACCCGTGTCGCCCGGGCGCCGGCCGACGGCTATACGCTGATGGAACAGGGCGAGGGCCTGACCCTCAATTCCATCCTCTACCGCGACCTGCCCTACGACACCGACCGGGCTTTCGTGCCGGTCATCAAGGCGGTGGTCAACCCGCAGATCCTGGTGGTCAACCCCGACACCGGCATCAAGACCTTTGCCGACTATCTGGCCCGCGCCAAGTCCCAGCCAGAGTCCATCAGCCTGGGCCTGCCGGGCAACGGCGGCATCGCCCACGTGGCGCATGAAATCATCACCCAGCAGACGGGCGCCAAGGTCAACTACATCCCCTACCCGGGCGGTGGCCCGGCCACGCTGGACGTGCTGGCCGGCCACACCAACGCCACTCTGATCACCCTGGCGGCCGTCACCGAATACGTGCGTGCCGGCAAGCTGCGTGCGCTGGCCGTGACCACGCCCTATCGCTCGCCCGCATTGCCCGACGTGCCGACGATGGCAGAAGCCGGCCTGCCGGGTTTCGCGGTGGAAAGCTGGCAAGGCTTCTTTGCGCCGGCGGGCACCCCGCAGCCCATCGTCGACAAGATCAACCGCGACATCGCCTCGGTGTTGCGTGCCCCGGACATCCGCGCCAAGCTGGAAGACATGGGCTTCAAGGTTGCCGGCGGCAGCCCGGCCGAACTGGCCGGCAGCCTGCGTGTGGAACGCCCGCGTTATTCCCAGGCCATCAAGACGGCGGGCATCTCGCTGCGCTGAACCCTGCCAACCCAACCAGGCCCAACAGGCGAAACACCATGCCCACCACCGTCACCCAGACCCGCTCCGTCCCCCGCGTCCCGACCCCGGTCGAACCGCGCACCGTGAAGGCGGCCGACCTGCGCCGCTGGCTGCAGGACGGCACCGAAATCGCCCTGCTAGACGTGCGTGAGCATGGCGAATACGGCGAAGGCCATCCCTTCCTGGCGGTGTCGTTGCCCTATAGCCGGCTCGAGCTCGACATCGGCCGACTGGTGCCACGGCTCGACACGCGCATCGTGCTGCTGGACAACGGAGACGACAGCCATCTGGCCGAGCGCGCCGCCGCCCGGCTGCGGGCACTGGGCTACAGCGGCGTCCACCAGCTGGCGGGCGGCGTGGCGACCTGGCCAGGCACCGGGGCGGCCCTGTTCAAAGGCGTCAACCTGCCGTCGAAGACTTTCGGTGAACAGGCCGAAATCGCCTGGCATGTGCCGCATATCTCGGCTTCGGAACTGAAAGCCCGCCAACAGTCGGGCGAACCGCTGGTGCTGCTGGACGGCCGCACGCTCGAAGAGCACCGCAAGATGACCATCCCCGGCGCCCTGCCGGTGCCCAACGGCGAACTGCCCCTGCGCTGGCGCAGCGTGGTGCCGAACGACACGGTGCCGATCGTGGTGCACTGCGCAGGCCGCACCCGCAGCATCGTCGGCGCGCAGATATTGCGCGACCTGGGTCTGCCCAACCCGGTGATCGCTCTGGAGAACGGTACGCAGGGCTGGGCACTGGCAGGTTTCGCACTCGAACACGGCAGCGACCGGAAGCTGCCCGACGCACCCGACGCCGCGGCCCGTGAAGCCGCCCGCATCGACGCCGAGACCGCCGCCCGACGCGAGGGTGTCGCGACACTGGCCGTCGCCGCGGCCCAGGCCTGGGTCGACGACGCGCATCGCACCACCTACGCAGTGGACGTTCGTACCGCCGCCGAGTTCAAGGCCGGCCACCTGGCGGGCTCGGTCAGCGCGCCGGGCGGCCAGCTGCTGCAGGCCACCGACCTTTCCATCGGCGTGCGCGGCAGCCGGGTGCTGGTGCTGGACGACGACAACGTGCGCGCGCCGCTGGTGGCGCTGTGGCTGCGTCGCCTGGGTTTCGACGCCGCGCTGGTAGAAGGCGGCATCGCCGCGCGCCTGTCGCTGCCGAAACAGCGCCGGTTCCAGCCGACGCCTCTGCCGCTGCGGCATACCGCCGAACTGGCCGCCATCCGGGCCGGCACCGACGGCCGTACGCCACCGCTGCTGGTCGACCTGCGGGGCTCGCAAATCCACCGGCGCGGCCATCCGCGGGGCGCCCTGTGGAGCATCCGCCCGCGCCTGGTGGCCGATGTACGCAAGGCCACGCAGGGCGACACCGCGCGGTCGGTGCTGTTCGTGTTCGACGAACCCGATGTCGCCGCACTGGCGGCCCTCGACCTGCACGAAGCCGGCTGGACCGACGTGTCCGCCGTACTGGCCGCGCAAGCCGCCGAGGCTGGCTGGCCCAGCGATGCGACACCGCAATCGCCTACCGACGCGCACGCCATCGACTACCTGCTGTTCGTGCATGACCGCCACGACGGCAACCTGGACGCCGCGCGTCGTTACCTCGAATGGGAAACCGGCCTGCTGGCGCAATGCACCGCCGACGAACTGGCGACCTTCCGCCTGCCGCCAGGCACACCCACGCAGGCAAGGGCGCGGGCCGCCGCATGAGTGGTCCGCTGCGCATCGCGCGCCAACTGGGCCGCACGGCCTGGCAGGCGCTGCCGACGATCATTGCGCTGCTGGTGGTCAATTTCTGCCTGTTGCAACTGGTGCCAGGGGATGCGGCCGATGTGATCGCCGCGGAATCGGGATCTGCCACTGCCGAAAGCATGGCGCAGATCCGCAGCCATTTCGGGCTGGACCAGCCGGTGGTGCAGCAGTTCGGCAATTACCTGAACCACCTGGCGCATTTCAGCCTGGGCACCTCTCCGCGCTACAACCTGCCGGTCACCGAACTCATCGGCGCACGGCTGGGCAACACCCTTCTGCTGATGTTCACCGCCCTGGGCGGAGCGCTGGCGGCGGGTGTGCTGCTGGGCACGGCGATGGCGGGTTTTGCCGGCCGCTGGCCTGACCGGGTGTTGTCCCTGGTCGCGCTGCTGCTGTATTCGGTGCCGGGTTTCTGGCTCGGGCTGATGGCCATCGTGCTGTTCTCGGTGCACCTGGGCTGGCTGCCCACCGGCGGCAGCGGCACCATCGGCGTCACGCTGCACGGCTGGGCGCTGGTGGCCGACAAGGCCCGCCACCTGGTCCTGCCGGCGCTGGCGATGGCGGGTTTCTACATCGCCATCTTTTCGCGGCTGACCCGTGCTTCGATGCTGGAAGTGGCGCGCCAGGATTTCGTGCGTACCGCCCGTGCCAAGGGCCTGCATCCGCTGGCCGTCACCTTCCGCCATGTGCTGCGCAATGCGCTCTTGCCGGTGACCACGGTCGCCGGCATGCATTTCGGCACGCTGCTGGGTGGCGCGGTGGTGGTCGAGACCGTCTTCAACTGGCCCGGCCTCGGACGGCTCACCTTCGAGTCGGTGATGGCGCGCGACTACACCGTGCTGCTGGGCATCCTGCTGATGTCGTCATTGCTGGTGATCGTCGCCAACCTGCTGGTCGACCTGCTGCATGCGGCGCTCGATCCCCGCATCCATCAACGTTGAGGCTTCCGCCGATGTCCGTCCCCTTCGAAGACAGGCTGGCTGCGCCGCCGGCCGCCATCCCTGCGATTGCCGCCCCGCGCCGGCCCAATGCCGCGCTGCGCGCCTTCCTGCGCAACCCGTCCGCGATGGCCGGCCTGGTGCTGCTGGCCGCCGTCGCCGCACTGGCACTGGCCGCGCCCTGGCTGTTCCCGGGCGATCCGCTGGACATGGTGGCTTCGCCGCTGCTGTGGCCTTTCGAGAACGCGGCCTTTCCCCTGGGCAGCGATTCGCTGGGCCGCAACGTGGCCGCCGGCATCGCACACGGTGCGCGGGTTTCGCTGGCGGTCGGTGTGGTCGCAGCGCTGTTGAACCTGGGCATCGGCATCGTGGTCGGTGCGACCGCGGGCTACTTCGGCGGCGCGGTCGACGACTTGCTGGTGCGGGTGACCGAACTGTTCCAGACCATCCCGACCTTCCTGCTGGTGATCGTGGTGGTGGCCATCGGCCAGCCGTCGGTGCCGGTCATCGTGACGGCCATCGGACTGGCTTCATGGCCGGTCATCGCCCGGCTGGTGCGGGCCGAGTTCCGCACCCTGCGCGAGACCGAATTCGTGCTGGCCGCACGGGCCCAGGGTTCCGGCCACCTGCGCATCGTGCTGCAGGAAATGCTGCCCAATGCACTTCCGCCGGTCATCGTCACCAGCTCGGTGCTGGTGGCCAGCGCGATCCTCATCGAGTCGGCGCTGTCCTTCCTGGGCATGGGCGACCCCAACGCGGTTTCGTGGGGCAGCATGATCGGCGACGGTCGCGAACTGCTGCGCACCGCCTGGTACCTGACCGCGCTGCCCGGTGCGGCCATCGTGCTGACGGTGCTCGCCCTGAACCTGGTCGGCGACGGCCTGAACGATGCACTCAACCCGCGCCTGCGCGGACGTTAGGAAGCAGCCCGCCATGGCCCCGAACCTCACACCCCACCTGCCCACACCGCTGCTCGACGTGCGCGGCCTGGACATCGCCTTTCCCGGATCGCAAGGCCCCATCCATGCGGTTCGCGGCCTGGACCTGATCCTGCAGCGCGGCGAAACGCTGGCGCTGGTCGGCGAATCCGGCTGCGGCAAGTCGACCACCGCGCTGGCGCTGCTGCAGTTGCTGGCGCCGGGAGCCAGGCTCGGCGGCCAGGTGCTGTTCGACGGCCGCGACCTGCTGGCCTTGCCGGCGTCGGAATTGCGGCGGATCCGCGGCAAGCAGATCGCGATGATCTTCCAGGAGCCGATGACATCCCTCAACCCGGTGCACACCATCGGCGCGCAGATCGCCGAGACGTTGCGGCATCACGAAGGCATCGGCGCCGCGGTGGCCCGCCGTCGCGCTGTCGAGCTGCTGGACCTGGTGCGCATCCCCGAACCGCAGAGGCGGATCGACGACTATCCGCACCAGTTGTCCGGCGGCCAGCGCCAGCGGGTGATGATCGCCATGGCGGTCGCCTGCCGGCCGCGCCTGCTGGTGGCCGACGAACCCACCACCGCGCTGGACGTGACCATCCAGGCGCAGATCCTCGAACTGCTCGACGGCCTGCGCCGCGAGTTCGACATGGCGCTGCTGCTGATCACCCACGACCTGGGCCTGGTGGCGCAGTGGGCCGATCGGGTGGCGGTGATGTTCGCCGGCGAGAAAGTGGAAGAAGCCACGACCCAGCGCCTGTTCGCAGCACCCCGTCATGCCTATACCCGCGGGCTGCTCGGTGCGTCGTTGCACCAGGGCGGCAATCCGCATTACACCGAAGCGCGGCTGCCGGAGATCCGGACGGTGCCGTCCGGCGCGGGCGAACCTGCCGGATTCGAACTGCACCAGCCGGCACCGCCCAGGCATCGCGAGGCTTCGAACCCGCTGGCCGTGGACCTCCGCTCACCGCTGCTGTCGGTGCGTGGGCTGCGGGTTTCATACGCATCCCGCGACGGCGGCCAGGTGGTTGCGGTGGACGGTGTGGACTTCGACATCGGCGCCGGTGAAACCGTCGGCCTGGTCGGTGAATCGGGCTGCGGAAAATCCAGCCTTTCGCGCGCCCTGCTGAAGCTGACCCAGCCATCCGGCGGGCAGGTGCTGTTCGACGGCACCGACCTGGCGCCCCTATCGGAACGTGGCCTGAAACCCTGGCGGCGGCGCATCCAGATGGTGTTCCAGGACCCGTATGCATCTCTGAACCCGCGCCGCAGCGTGGGCGACATCCTGGACACGGTGCTGGTCGTGCACGGCATCGGCCCGCGTGCCGAACGCAGCAGGCGCATCGCCACGATCCTGGACCGGGTGGGACTGCCTGCCGGTTCGGCCGACCGCTATCCAAACGAATTCTCCGGCGGCCAGAGGCAGCGCATCGGCATCGCGCGTGCGCTGATGGTGCGGCCGGAACTGGTGGTGCTGGACGAACCGGTTTCCGCGCTGGACGTCTCGGTGCAGGCGCAGATATTGAACTTGCTGGCCGAGCTGAAGGAAGACTTCGGCCTGTCCTATCTGTTCGTGTCGCACGACCTGTCGGTGGTGCGTTATTTTGCCGACCGGGTGCTGGTGATGAACCAGGGCAAGATCGTCGAATCGGGCCGGCACGACGAGATATGGGATTCACCACGCAACGCCTACACCCGCAGCCTGATCGCAGCCGTGCCGCGCGGCGAGAACCGCAAGGCGGCCTGATGCAGGCGGCCGGTCAGCGATCGGTCGGCAAAAACAGGCTTTCCTTCACCTCTTCCATCACCACATAACTCCTGGATTCGGCAGACACCGGCAGCCGTTTGAGGATGTCACCCAGCAAGTGCCGGTATTCACCCATGCCGCGCAGCCTGAATTTCACGAGGTAATCGAAATCACCCGAAACCAGGTGGCATTCCATCACCTCGGGCATGTGCAGCAGTTCGCGCCGCACCTTCTCGAAAACGTCGCCGGACTTGGCGGCCAGCTTGATCTCCACGAATACCAGCAGGGTTTTGCCCAGCGCCTCTGGCGACACCCGTGCGTGGTAACCGGTGATCAGCCCTTCGCGCTCCATGCGACGCACCCTTTCGGTACACGGCGAGGCCGAAAGGCCGATCTGCTCGGCCAGCTCCGTCATGGACATGCGACCCTGCCGTTGCAGCAGGTCGAGGATCTTCAGATCGATTCGGTCGGGTTCGAACATTGTTTTGTCGGCGGGCACGGTATTGAGGGCCTGGTTGAGCCGATTATCAAGTGCGGCCGCTTGATGGAAATTCAGAAATTGCGTTACCGTCGCAGCCCTTGCCCAGCGGCTTTCAGCGCCCTTCGAACGTGTCCGCCCACCCGCCCCGCCCCGATCCCGACGCCCTGCTGGTACAGCTGAAAAACGACGAACACCGCGCGAGCCGGGGCCGGCTGCGTATCTACTTCGGTGCGAACGCGGGTGTCGGCAAGACCTTCGCGATGCTGGGCGCCGCGCAACGCGAACGGGCTGCCGGTCGCGACCTGGTGATCGGGGTGGTCGAAACCCACGGCCGCGCCGAGACCGCCGCGCTGGTGACCGGCCTCGAACAGTTGCCGCCCCGCCAGCTACCGTACCGCGACCGCACCCTGCCCGAGTTCGACATCGACGCGGCCCTGGCGCGCCGGCCGCAGGTGCTGCTGGTCGACGAACTGGCCCATGCCAACGTGCCGGGCTCGCGCCATGAAAAACGCTGGCAGGACGTGCAGGAGCTGCGCGACGCCGGCATCGACGTGTGGACCGCGCTGAATGTGCAGCACCTCGAAAGCCTGAACGGCACGGTGGGCGCCATCACCAACATCCGGGTTCACGAGACGGTGCCCGACACGGTGTTCGATTCGGCCGACGAACTGGTGCTGATCGACGTGACACCGGACGAACTGGTAGCCCGGTTGCGAGCCGGCAAGGTGTACCTGCCGCAGCAGGCCGAACGCGCTGCGCAAAATTTCTTCCGCAAGGGCAACCTCATCGCGCTGCGCGAGATCGCTCTGCGCCGCACCGCCGAACGCGTGGGCGACGACATGCAGCACTGGCGTGTGGAAACCCCGCGCACCGGCCGCGTATCGGGCCGGGACGCGGGTTCCGACGCGCTGCTTTGCTGCGTCGGGCCGCAGGCCGGCGCCGAACAGGCGGTGCGTGCCGCAGCCCGGCTGGCCGGCCAGCGCAACCAGCACTGGTCCGCGGTGTATGTCGAAACGCCACGGCTGCAGCAGTTGCCGCCAGCCGAACGCGATCGCACTCTGGCCGTTTTGAAACTGGCCGCCGAACTGGGCGCCAGTACCGCCGTGCTGACCGGTGCCGATGTCGCCGTGGCCCTGGTCGAACATGCCACCCTGCACGGGCTGGACACACTGGTCATGGGCCGGACCGAAGCGGCCGAGGGCTGGCGCGGTCTGCTGCGCCGCATGGCCGGTGCGGGACTTCGGACCCGGCTGGCGCGGCTGGCGCCGACGCTGGACATACTGGAAGTGGGTGCCGCCACCAGCACCCGTCGGCTGGCCAGCGCGATGTCGGGCGAACTGGCCGACCGAGACGATCGTCCGCGCCGCTGGCCGGGTTACGCCTGGGCCTGCGCGGTAAGCGTGGCGCTGACGCTGGTACTGCACCTGCTGAGCGGCGCATTCGAACTGGCCAATATCGTGATGCTGTTCCTGCTCGGCGTGGTGCTGGTGGCGCTGCGCTTCGGCCGCGGGCCGGCCGCGCTGGCCGCGCTGCTCAACGTGCTGGCATTCGATTTCTTTTTTGTACCGCCGCGCCTGTCGTTCACCGTCAGCGACGTGCAGTACCTGGTGACCTTCGTGGTGATGCTGGGCGTGGGCCTGCTGATCGGCCAGCTGACGGCCGGCCTGCGTTTCCAGGCGCGTATCGCGGGCAGCCGCGAAAGCCGGGCGCAGAGCCTCTTCGAGCTGGCCCGCGACCTGTCGGCAGCGCTGCTGCCGCAGCAGGTTGCCGAACTGGGCGAAGCCGCGGTACGCCGCAGTTTCGGCGGCCAGGCCCATGTGCTGGCAGCCGACGAAAACGACCGCCTGCCCACCGTGGCCGACCTTCCGCCCGGCCTGGACGCCAGCGTGGCCGACTGGGTCTACCGCAACGGCCAGCCGGCAGGCCTGGCGACCGCCACGCTGTCGGCCAACGCCTGGCATTACCTGCCGCTGGCCGCGCCCATGCGGATCCGCGGCGTGCTGGCCTGCCGGCCCGAACACGCACGCTGGCTGCTGATCCCCGGCCAGCAGCAACTGCTCGACACGCTGGCCCGCCAGGTGGCCATCGCGCTCGAGCGGGTGCATTACGTGGACGTCGCGCGCCATGCCGTCGTGCAGATGGAATCCGAGCGGCTGCGTGGCGTGCTGCTGGCCGCCATGTCGCACGACATCCGCACGCCGCTGGCCGGCTTGGTGGGGCTGGCAGAGACCCTAAAGGCCGATGCCGGAACACTTGCTCCGCAAGCCCATGCGCAGTTGCTAGACGGAATCGTGCAGAGCGCCCGCCAGATGAGCGGCCTGGTGGTGAACCTGCTCGACATGGCGCGCCTGCAGAGCGGCGCGGTCACTCTGCGCAGCGACTGGCAGTCGGTCGAAGAGGCGGTGGGCACGGCCATCCGCGCAGCGGCGCCGGCCCTGGGCCAGGCCACCGTCAGCACCGACATTCCGGCCGACCTGCCGCTGGTCGAATTCGATGCGGTGCTGATGGAGAGGGTGCTGGTCAACCTGTTGGAAAACGCCGCCAAATACGGCCGGCCGCCGATCGTCGTCGGCGCGCGTGCAGGCGATGCCGAACTGCGGCTGGTGGTGCGCGACCACGGCCCGGGGCTGCCGGACGGTGCCGGCGAATCCCTGTTCGACATGTTTACCCGCGGCGCGACCGAATCCGGCCTGCCGGGCGTCGGCCTCGGCCTGGCCATCTGCCGCGAGGTGGTGCTCGCGCACGGCGGCCGCATCTCTGCCGCCAACGCGGCCGGCGGCGGCGCCGAATTCACCATCGTGCTGCCGCGCAGGCCGGAGCCTTCGGTACTGGCCGATCTACCATTGCAACCATGAGCACACCCGTCGCCGTGGTCGTCGAAGACGAACCGCACATCCGAGGATTCATCCGCAGCACGCTGGAACGCGAGGGCTGGACGGTGCACGAGGCCGGCACCGCCGAGCGCGGCATCGTCGAGGCAGGCACCCGCAAGCCGGACCTGCTCGTGCTGGACCTCGGGCTGCCCGATGCCGACGGCTGTTCGGTGATCGAGGCGGTGCGCGGCTGGTCGGCGGTGCCCATCCTGGTGTTGTCGGCCCGCAGCGACGAGGCCGACAAGATCCGGGCGCTGGATGCCGGCGCCGACGACTACCTGACCAAGCCCTTCGGCATCGGCGAACTGATGGCTCGCGTGCGGGCCAGCATGCGGCGCCAGCAACGGGTGAATGCCTCGCCTGCGGGCGAATCCTCGGTTTTGCGTTTCGGCGATGTCGAACTGGACATGGCCGCCCGTCACGTACGGCGCGCCGGTGTCGAGGTCCACCTGACGCCGATCGAGTTCCGCCTGTTGTCCACGCTGGCGGCCCACGCCGGCCGGGTGCTGACACATCGACAGTTGCTGCTGGCGGTCTGGGGCCCGGCACATGCCGAACAGAGCCACTACACCCGCATCTACATGGGCAACCTGCGGCGCAAGCTGGAAGCCGATCCGGCCCAGCCGAAACACTTTCTCAGCGAAAACGCGGTCGGGTACCGGCTGGTTCCGTGACGCTCAGGCGGCAGCGGCGTCGTAGCGTTTGGGCAGCAGTATCCTGAAAATCGTGCCCGATGCGGGATCGGATTCGAGTTCCACCGTCGCGTCGAGCAATTCGGCCAGCCGCTTGACGATGGACAGGCCAATGCCCTCGCCCGACGTCTGGCGCACGGGGCGCAGGTCGGGCGCGTGGATCGCGGCCGGCCGCACGCCGCCGGACGAGGTGGCGTCGTTTTCATGCGCTACGTCGGTGGCGTTCTGCAGTGCGGTGGCCAGCGGTGCGCCAGGGCCGGCATGCAGGCCCGGGCCGGTGTCGGCCACCGTCAACAACCAGCGTTTGCCGTCGGCCTTAGTGCAAGGCGCCCAGTGCACATCGACGCCACCGCTCAGGGTGTACTTGAGGGCGTTGATGATGAGGTTCTGGGCCAGCCGCCGCACCTTCACCGCGTCGCCCTGCACCAGCAGCGCCGACTCCGGCCGATGGGTGCGCAGATAGATGCCGCGTTGCAGCGCCAGCGACTGCAGGCCGTCGCACATCGGCTCCAGCAAGGCGGTCACGTCGAATTCGGCGAGTTGCCGCTGCTCGGTGCCGGCCTGCAGGCGGGTCAGGCTGGTGACATCGTCGAGCAGGTGGCGCAGCGACTCGACATTTCGGTCCAGCATGCGGGTGAAGCGTTCACGCGGATCGTCCGGCGTGCTCTTCAATTGCAGGGCGCGGGTGGCGGCGGCGACCACACCGACGTTGCCGCGCAGGTCGTGGGCCAGCTGTTCCCACAGCGTGGCGCGCTGTCGGTCGAATTCGGAGACTTCCTGGAGGGCGTTTTCGAGGTCGAGCACATGGCCGGCAGCCTCGATCTGGCGCAGCTGGTAGAACTGGCTCGTGCTCTGCTCGATACCGGCTGCGTAGCTCGCCGCCCACGCGCTGCGGGCGGCGCTCATGGTGTCGGCCGGCGCCGACGACTCCAGGGCGAAAGCATCGAGCTCCGTGACCAGCACCTGGTTGAGATGGCCCAGTTCCCGCACCACCTCCCGCAGGTCGTAGCCTTGCTGCCAGCGGTGCTTGCCGTGTGCGTTGGCGGCCTCGATGGTGCCGTCGGTGCCGCATTCGCCGGCGTCCGCAGCGCCGTCCGCCAGTTGGCGTTCGAAGGCGATGAGGGCCGCCGGCACATGGTCGTTCAGCTGGGCGCGGGGCAAGGCGTTGCCGGTTGTCAGGCCGGGATCGGCCAGCACCGATGCGCGCCAGCGCTGCAGAAGATCGTTGCGGCGGCGCTTGAGGTGGGCCGACAGGTCCTGGAATACCGATACACGAGCGTTCATGCTGAATTCTAGAAGGCTGGCGTTTGCGACCCGGCCCGGAGCTGCCTCAATTCGAAGGGCCGGCCACCGGCAGGCGGGCCGTGAAGCGGGTGAAACCCGTGTTCGACACCACGTTCATGCTGCCGCTGTGTGCCTGGGCGATTTCCCAGCAGATGTACAGGCCCAGCCCCAGGCCGCCGCCCGGCGCGCTGGTGGCGGGTCGCCAGAAGGGCTCGAACACCTTGGCCAGGGTTTCCTCGGCCATCGGTTCGCCACCGTTGGTCACCACGATTTCCAGCCAGCGGTCGGAGACCTGTACGTCCACCGTGACCGGCTGGTCGGCGGCACCGTGCGAAATGGCATTGCCCAGCAGGTTGGAGAGCAGTTGCTGAACACGGCCCCGGTCACAGACCACCGGCACGTCGATGACGATGTGCTCGTCGATCTCCCTTCCGGGGAAAGCCGTGCGCAACTCGCCGACCACCTCACGCAGCGACAGGTCGAGTTGTTCGACCGGCGCGATGCGGGCCCCTATGCCGCCCTTGCCCAGGCGTGAACGCGCCAGGTCGAGCACATCGGCGATCAGCGCGCTCATGCGTCGGGTGGCCGAACGCATCACCGTGGCGATGCGCACCACGTCGGGATCGGTTGCACGGCGGGCCAGCAATTCGGTCGATGCGACCAGGGCCGAAAGCGGGTTGCGCAGGTCGTGGCCCAGCACCGCGATGAAAAGTTCTCGCAGCTCGCCTGCCGCGCGTTCGTCGGTCAGGGCCATTTCGGCGGCCAGGTATTGGTCGTCGTTCTGCAACTGGGCGGCGATCAGTTCCGCGAACATCTCCATCTGCAGCAGGGTGCGGGGGTCGCTGACCCGGGCCGGCTTGGGATCGATGGCGCAAAGGTTGCCGAAATAACGGCCGTTCTTCAGCGTGATCGGTATCGACACATAACTCTCGATGCCGTAGATGCGCGGAGTGTGGTGGTCCTTATAGACCGGGTGGTCGCTGGCCTTGTCGAAGGCGATGGTCTTGCCGCCCATGCGCACTTCATGGCAGAGCGTCGTGTCGATGGCCAGCTGGCCGCCCACCCCCAGGCCGAAATTGATGTTGTCCTGTACGGCACAGGCGGTCCAGGTGCCGTCGGTCACCCGTGCCACGGCGGCGAAACCCATTCCCGTCAGGTCACACATCAGCCGCAGGATGGCGGGCACCGAGCCGATGCGGGCGATAGCGTCTATGCTTCTCTCGACGGCTTCGGGCGAATCATCGCTGCTGGGAGCGGCAGGAACAAAAAGAACAGAATCTTTCATCGCGAAACAGAATAGCCGAATCTTGCCGGCAGATCATCTTTTCACGGCAGTTTCAGGGCCTCCCGCGCCTCGACCCGACGGGAGAGCATTCGCACCATCAGGGGCCCGAAGGCGGTCACCATGATCATCCGCAGGGTTTGCGAAACCATGACCACATGCATGTCCACGCCGCCGGACGCACCGATGATGGCGGCGGTGTCCAGCCCGCCGGGGCTGAGGGCCAGGTAGGAAGTCTGGAAACCGATGCCGAACCAGCGCGAGAACGCGAAGGCCACCGCCAGCGAAATGGCGATCAGCAGCAGAACCGAGCCCACCAGCGGCAGCAGCACGGCACGGAACTGCGTCAGGGTTTGGCGCGAGAACCCACCGCCGATACGCACGCCCAGCAACAGATAGGCACCCAGCAGGAAGACGGGCGAAGGCGTCAGGCTGACCTCGAACACCGCCATCAGCACTGCCCCCAGGATCATCGGCAGCATCAGGTTGCCGGCCGGCATGGGGATGACACGGGTCAGCGCCATGCCGCCGAGGGCGATGGCGAATGCTCCGGCGCTGGAGCCGGCATCGACCGTGTGGAGCTGCAGGACGAACGCTTCCATGCTCGGGTGTGAGGTCGAGCCGATCACCACCGCCGAAGTCATGGAGACGAACAGTACACGGGTGTACTGCATCAGCGACACGATGCGGGGGTCGGCGCCGTAGCTGCCGGACATGATCACCATCGCGCTCGCGGCCCCCGGCGAAACACCCCAGATGGCGCTGGTGCCCGGAATGGCGCCGGTGCGGGCAATCGCCACGCCCAGCACGCCGCACAGGGCCAGCGTGGCGAGCGACACGCCGATGAAAGCCGGGATCAGCGCGACGACCTGCAGGTTGAAACCGGTGGCGATCTTCTCCGCGATCAGCACGCCCAGCAGGGCCTGCGACAGATGCAGCAGCGGGCTGGGCACGCTGGCGCGCAGGTTGAGCATGCCGAGCAGCGCCGCGCCAAGGATCGATCCGAGCAGGAACGGCGCGGGCGAAGCAGCCAGGTAGAGCACGAAAGACACCGCCAGGGCGAACAGGACGACAAACGTGGTTTGCAGCGACTGCGGAATGGGAGAGCGGCTCATGCGGCAGAGCCTGCGAATTCAGAAAACATCGACACCAGACGAAGGGGAAGCAACAAGAAAAGGAGTGGGGCAGCAGCGGACTTCAAGCAGTAGCGGGCAGCCGGGCTTCGCCGGCCGGATTTTCTCGCGAACGACGCAATTGCATGATTCGCGGCAGGTTGCCCTCGATCCAGTCGGCCAGCCCTTCCACCTGCTTGGCGACTTCCAGGCCCATGGGTGTCAGGCTGTATTCGACGTGGGGCGGCACCACCGGGTACGACTTGCGCAGCACGAAACCGTCGCCTTCCAGCCATTGCAAGGTCTGCGCCAGCATCTTCTCGCTCACCCCGCCGACCTTGCGCCGCAGGTCGCTGAACCGATGAGTGCCGCCCAGCAAGGCGACCAGCAACAGCACGCCCCAACGGCTGGTGATGTGTTGCAGGACTTCACGTGACGGGCAGTCGGCAGAAAAGAGTTCGCCGCGCTGCAGGGCCATCGCAAGACCGCGCTGGTTGGTGCCGGATGGCTGTTCGGACAGAGGGGTGGCGTGGTGGTTCATGCTAGCTAACCTTTAGGTGCGTACTTACGAAAAGTTTGCTTGGACGATATTCTGCACGGCGTCAGTTCGACGAACAACATGCCAAGCAAGGAATTTTCATGATCGCCATCACTGGAGCCACCGGCCAACTCGGCCGCCTGGTCATCGAATCGCTGCTGAAGAAGGTGCCCGCCGGCCAGATCGTGGCGGCCGTGCGCAGCCCTGAAAAAGCACAGGACCTGGCCGCCCGCGGCGTGCAGCTGCGCCGGGCCGACTATTCGCAGCCGGCCACTCTGGCCTCCGCCTTCGACGGCGTCGACAAGCTGTTGCTCATCTCGTCCAGCGAGATCGGCCAGCGGGTGGCCCAGCATCAGGCGGTGATCGACGCCGCTCGCGCTGCCGGCGTGAAACTGCTGGCCTACACCAGTCTGCTCCGTGCCGACACTTCGCCACTGGGCCTGGCCGCCGAACATCTGCAGACCGAAACCGCCCTGAGGGCGTCCGGCCTGCACCATGTCCTGCTGCGCAACGGCTGGTACACCGAGAACCGCACCGCCAGCATTCCGTCGGCGGTCGAACACGGCGCGCTGGTCGGGTCGGCCAGGGATGGCCTGACGGCATCCGCCAGCCGAGCCGACTATGCAGAAGCCGCCGCCCTGGTACTGACGACCGACGGACATGCGGGCAAGGTTTACGAACTGGCCGGCGATGCCGCCTACACCCTGCCCCAGCTGGCGGCCGAAGTTACACGGCTGGTCGGCAAACCGGTTGCGTATCAGGACCTGCCGGAAGCGGAATTCAAGGCCGTGCTGCTGCAGGTCGGCCTGCCGGAACCGCTCGCCGAACTGCTGGCGGATTCCGATGCAGGCACCGCGCAGGGCGGCCTGTTCGACGACCAGCGGCAACTCAGCCGCCTGATCGGCCGGCCGACCACGCCCTGGACCGAAACGGTCGCCGCGGCACTGAAGAAGGCCTGAAAGCCAGCGGGGGGCAAAATCGGCGGATGCCCAACCTGCCCCATCTTCTTGCTTCAGACCTGAAGGCAATTCCTGTCACGCCCCACACACCCCGCCCGGCCTGCTGCGCCTATGTGCGGGCACCGGGCTGGGAATCGTTGCCCGCGTCGTTCGATCCGGCGCAGTTCCGTGCCGTCGGCAGCCTGCGTAATCCTGAAGAACATGCACCCGAGGTGCTGGCCGAATACCACCCGGACGGCACCTCCTTCTGGTCGCCCGATGCGCCCATCGCGCCGCGTTTCTTTCCGTACAACCAGAGCGAGGTCTGGACCTGCATCACCTGCGCCAAACCATTCCTGCGCTACACCGAGGCGGGTGGTTATTACGTCGAAGACCGCATCCGTGAACTGGACCCGGCACGGGTGGTTGACGCAACCCTGCCCTAGGCGGTGAAAATGGAGGGTTTCGCCCTTCGAGAATCTGTCATGTCCGCCGTTCTGTCCCCCGACCTGCCGCCCCTGCCGACACTGCCCCTGGGCCGCTACCGCCATTACAAGGGCGGCGAATACGAAGTCATCGGCGTCGCCCGCCACAGCGAATCGCTCGATGCCTATGTGATGTACCGTCCGCTGTACAACGCCAGCGGCATGTGGATCCGCCCGCTGGCCATGTTCCTCGAACAGGCCGAATTCAACGGCGAGTGGCAGCCGCGCTTCCGCTACCTGCCCGGCCAGCACTGAGCGATGGCGCCCGACCACCGCGACACCCTGCTTTGGAACGACTGGCATCCGGTCGCTTTCTCGGAACAACTGCTGCCCGGCCAGCATCAGGCCGTCCAGTTGCTGGACGAGGACCTGGTGCTGTGGCGCAACGCCGACGGCCGCGTGATGGCCTGGGACGACCGATGCCCGCACCGCGGTGCCAGGCTGTCGCTGGGCAAGGTGGTCGATGACCGCCTGACATGCCCTTACCACGGCTGGCGTTTCGACGGCGCAGGGCGCTGCACCCTGAAACCCGCGCAGCCCTCGCTGCCGGTGCCGGCCGAGCCGATGACGCAGGCCTTCCACGTGCAGGAACGGCACGGCCTGGTCTGGGTGTGCCTGGGCACGCCCACACGCGACGTGATCCCCTTTGATGAGTTCGCCGACGAGCGCCTGCGCAACATCATGGCCGGACCTTACGACGTCGCCGCCTGCGCGCCGCGTGTGGTCGAGAACTTCATCGACATGGCGCATTTCGGTTTTGTCCACAACGGAATCCTGGGTGACGAAAGCACCACCGAAATCCCGGAATACACGGTAGAGGACTTCATCGACGGCAGCGGCCAGCCGGGCGTGCGGGCGGTGGGAATGCGTGTCACCCAGCCCCACGCCAACCTGCAGGCCGCCGGACCGTCGGAGGTGGAATATGGCTACCGTATCTCGCGCCCGCTGTCGGCCATTCTGACCAAGCAGATCGTCGGCAGCGATGTGGCGGAGGCGATCACCCTGTTCATCCAGCCGGTGAGCGAAGAGGCATCGCGGGTGTGGATGGTGTTCTCGGGAGTCCGGTCACCCGAACCCGACCACGCGGTTCGGCAGTTTCAGGACACGGTGTTCGCGCAGGACAAACCCATTCTCGAATCGCAACGCCCCAAAAGACTGCCGCTTCAGATGCGCGCAGAGCAGGCGCAGCGGGCCGATCTGCTGTCGGCCCATTACCGGCGCTACCTGCGTGATGCCGCCCTGACCTACGGCGTCATACCGCCGGCCCAGGTCGCGCAGCCGGTCATTCCCGGTTCTTGATGCGGTCCTTGCGTGCGGTCTTCCTGGCCGCACGCTCGGCATCGATGCGTTCGCCTTCGGCCTGCCAGGCCATGAACTCGACCGGAGTCTCGAGCGTGATGCGCCCCAGGGTGGCGCTGCGGAATTCCTGGATCACGATCTCCGCCGCCTTCTGCAGGTTGATGCGGCCCTTGCCCAGCAGCGCGCCGCGTTGTCTGCCGACGGTTTCCAGCACGTCCTCGTCCTTCAGCGCGCTGATTTCTTCCAGGCTTTCAGGCAGTCGAAAACGTGCCTTCAGCAACTCCGCGTAGGGCTGCTTGACGTAATTCAGAAACTCCAGTGCCACCAGTTCCTCGTCGTAGGCATTTCGGCCGACCGCCCCACCCGCCGCCAGCCGATAGCCGACCTGGTCGACGGCGATGCGGGGCCACAGCATGCCGGGTGTGTCCCACAGGTAGAAATCGTCCTCCAGCACGATGCGCTGTTCGAGTTTGGTGATGCCGGCCTCGTCACCGGTCTTGGCTTTCTTCACGCCGGTCAACGTGTTGATGAGGGTCGACTTTCCCACGTTGGGCACACCGCAGATCAGCACCCGCATCGGTTTGGCCATGCCACCGCGGTTGGGCGCCAGCAGGTGGCAGGTCGAGACGATCTGCTGTGCCGGCGTCGGCTGGCTGGCGTCGAGCGCGATGGCGCGGGTGCCGGGTCGGCCGTTGTAGTGGGTCAGCCAGAGCGCCGTGCGCTCCGGGTCTGCCACGTCCTGCTTGTTCAGCACCTTGAGCGAAGGCCTGCCGGCCGTCAGTTCGGCCAGCAAGGGATTGGCACTCGAGCCCGGCATGCGGGCATCGAGCACCTCGATCACCGCGTCGATGTCTTTCACCCGTTCGGTGATGGCCTTGCGGGTGAGGTGCATATGGCCGGGGAACCACTGGATCGACATAGGACGGAAGGCTTTCTGCAGACGAAATTCAAAAACGTAATGAATATGCATTTTCCGCCATGGTTATCACCCTTCATGGCGCGACAGGGGCCACCTAAACTTTTTTTGGAACGACAACAACGAACAGGAGACCGATATGCAGCACATCGACCGCGTGGTGAACCGCCGCCAGGCAATCGTTTGGACCACCGCCGTCAGCGCCTTGCCCGCGTCGGCGCAGGCAACGCCCTACCCCAACCGTTCGGTGCGGTTCATCGTGCCTTTTCCGGCCGGCGGTCCGGTGGACATCACCGGTCGGGCGGTCGGACAGAAACTGGCAGAAATATGGGGGCAGGCTGTCGTAGTCGACAACCGTGCCGGCGCGGGCGGCATCGTGGGCGCGGACATCGCATCGAAATCGGCAGCGGACGGCTACAACGTCTTTGTCTGCAGCATCCATCATTCGGTATTGCCGGCACTCAAGGCGCCGCTGCCCTACGACATCGAAAAAGACTTCGTGCCGATCAGCTTCGGGGCCATTTTCCCGATCTTCCTGGTAGCCCACCCGTCGGTGCAGGCGAACACCGTGGCCGAGTTGATCGCACTCGACAGACGCGCGCCGGGCAAACTGAGTTTCGGTTCGGCCGGCAACGGTGGCGGAACCCATCTGGCCGGCGAACTTTTCAACATGAAGGCGGGCACCAGCCTTCAGCACATCCCCTATAAAGGCAGCGCGCCCGCCATGACCGACCTGCTCGGTGGCCAGGTGCAGCTGATGTTCAGCGATGCGCCGACGGCGCTTCCGCAAATCAAGGCGGGCAAAGTGAAAGCGTTGGCGGTGGGAAGCCTGCAGAGATCGACCCTGCAGCCGGACCTTCCGACCATGGCCGAGTCCGGACTTCCGGAGTACGAAGCCTATTCATGGGCGGCATTTTTGGCGCCACGTGGTACGCCGGCCGAAATCGTTCAAAAAATCAGCGTGGACATGGGCCGGGCGATGGGTGACCCGGTCGTTCGGCAACGCATGTACGACGCCGGCGCGGAGGCCAGGCCGGGCACGCCGGCCGAATTCGGAAAACAGTTGCGAAGCGAGATCGTTAAATGGGCTGCCGTAGTGAAGGCGGGCAATATCCGGATGGACTGATCCAGGCGGTCTTCAGGCTACCTGGGCGGACATCACCGCCTGTGCCACGCGCGGCAGCAAGGACATCCACTCCGGACCGATACGGGAAGTGGCTTCCAGCAGCGTGTAATCAATTTCGCCGAGCCAGTCGGTGCGATTCAGAACGATCGCGGTGGCCACCTTGTCCAGTTCGCTCTGCAGGTCCCAGCACGGTTTGCCTTGCAGCGCTTCGAAAGTCTTGCTCAGCAGGTAGGCATATCGGGTGTCGGTCATGGTGGGAGTCCTGAAAACATGGACGAAGGATCCCTTGAAACGGCTGAACGTTGGCTGACCATGGTGTAGCGCACCGCTGAATATGCGTAACACGTCCTTTAAGATTCCTCGGGTGAACCTCTTTTTGATAACTGACGCGCAGTCTGCGCGAGACATGATCCGCCACCTGTCTCAGCAATTAGAGACGGCTGGCGTTGGCGATTTTCGAGAAGCGCCGCCCGAGCCCACCAGTTGCTGTGGGCGTGGCTGCAATGGCTGCGTATGGGAAGGATATTTTGCCGCAGTAGGGTGGTGGCAAGAAGATGCGATATCGCGGCTTGCATCAAGCCGATAACCACAAACCTAGACTTTCCGTTCCCCCAAAGACAAAACCCCTCAATCTTTCGACTGAGGGGTATTGCTGGCTGTAAGAGCCTGACGATGACCTACTTTCACACGGGAACCCGCACTATCATCGGCGCGGAGTCGTTTCACTGTCCTGTTCGGGATGGGAAGGAGTGGTACCAACTCGCTATGGTCATCAGGCATAAAGGGTTGCTGTCCTGCTGTTGAGTTCAGGACGGCGAATTCATAGAGTTTGGAATCAGCTTATATTTTGATTACGTCTTGGCATAACACCTTGAAGCTGTTTCCCTTTGGGGGGGGCTATCAAAGTTATAGGGTCAAGCCGCACGAGCAATTAGTATCAGTTAGCTTAACGCATTACTGCGCTTCCACACCTGACCTATCAACGTCCTGGTCTAGAACGACTCTTCAGGGGGCTCAAGGCCCCGGCAGATCTCATCTTGAAACGAGTTTCCCGCTTAGATGCTTTCAGCGGTTATCTCTTCCGCACTTAGCTACTCGGCAATGCCACTGGCGTGACAACCGATACACCAGAGGTGCGTCCACTCCGGTCCTCTCGTACTAGGAACAGGCTTCCTCAAATCTGCAGCGCCCACGGAAGATAGGGACCAAACTGTCTCACGACGTTTTAAACCCAGCTCACGTACCTCTTTAAATGGCGAACAGCCATACCCTTGGGACCGGCTACAGCCCCAGGATGAGATGAGCCGACATCGAGGTGCCAAACACCGCCGTCGATATGAACTCTTGGGCGGTATCAGCCTGTTATCCCCAGAGTACCTTTTATCCGTTGAGCGATGGCCCTTCCATACAGAACCACCGGATCACTATGTCCTGCTTTCGCATCTGCTCGACTTGTCAGTCTCGCAGTTAAGCACGCTTATGCCATTGCACTATCGTCACGATGTCCGACCGTAACTAGCGTACCTTCGAACTCCTCCGTTACGCTTTGGGAGGAGACCGCCCCAGTCAAACTGCCTACCATGCACTGTCCCCGATCCAGATAATGGACCTAGGTTAGAACCTCAAACGCACCAGGGTGGTATTTCAACGTTGGCTCCACAAGATCTAGCGACCCTGCTTCAAAGCCTCCCACCTATCCTACACAGATCCGTTCAAAGTCCAATACAAAGCTACAGTAAAGGTTCATGGGGTCTTTCCGTCTTTCCGCGGGGAGATTGCATCATCACAAACATTTCAACTTCGCTGAGTCTCGGGAGGAGACAGTGTGGCCATCGTTACGCCATTCGTGCAGGTCGGAACTTACCCGACAAGGAATTTCGCTACCTTAGGACCGTTATAGTTACGGCCGCCGTTTACTGGGACTTCAATCAAGAGCTTGCACCCCATCATTTAATCTTCCAGCACCGGGCAGGCGTCACACCCTATACGTCCACTTTCGTGTTTGCAGAGTGCTGTGTTTTTAATAAACAGTCGCAGCCACCGATTTTTTGCAACCTTTCTCAGCTCCAGGAGTAAATCCCTTCACCTACTAAAGGCACACCTTCTTCCGAAGTTACGGTGTCAATTTGCCGAGTTCCTTCTCCCGAGTTCTCTCAAGCGCCTTAGAATACTCATCTCGCGCACCAGTGTCGGTTTGCGGTACGGTCGTCAATAGCTGAAGCTTAGTGGCTTTTCCTGGAAGCAGGGTATCACTCACTTCGTCTGTAAGCAGACTCGTTATCACCCCTCATCTAAGCCCGGCGGATTTGCCTACCAGGCACGACTACAGGCTTGAACCAACATGTCCAACAGTTGGCTGAGCTAACCTTCTCCGTCCCCACATCGCACTATTGATCGGTACAGGAATATTGACCTGTTTCCCATCAGCTACGCATCTCTGCCTCGCCTTAGGGGCCGACTCACTCTACGCCGATGAACGTTGCGTAGAAAACCTTGCGCTTACGGCGAGGGGGCTTTTCACCCCCTTTAACGCTACTCATGTCAGCATTCGCACTTCTGATACCTCCAGCATCCTTTACAAGACACCTTCACAGGCCTACAGAACGCTCTCCTACCACGTGCAATAAATTGCACATCCGCAGCTTCGGTAACTGGCTTAGCCCCGTTACATCTTCCGCGCAGGACGACTCGATCAGTGAGCTATTACGCTTTCTTTAAATGATGGCTGCTTCTAAGCCAACATCCTGACTGTTTTAGCCTTCCCACTTCGTTTCCCACTTAGCCAATTTTAGGGACCTTAGCTGGCGGTCTGGGTTGTTTCCCTCTTGAGTCCGGACGTTAGCACCCGGTGCTCTGTCTCCCGCGCTGTACTCTTCGGTATTCGGAGTTTGCCTTGGGTTGGTAAGTCGCCATGACCCCCTAGCCAAAACAGTGCTCTACCCCCGAAGGTAATACGCGAGGCACTACCTAAATAGTTTTCGGAGAGAACCAGCTATTTCCAAGTTTGTTTAGCCTTTCACCCCTATCCACAGCTCATCCGCTAGTTTTGCAACACTAGTCGGTTCGGACCTCCAGTACCTGTTACGGCACCTTCATCCTGGCCATGGATAGATCACTTGGTTTCGGGTCTACACCCAGCGACTGGACGCCCTATTCGGACTCGATTTCTCTACGGCTTCCCTATTCGGTTAACCTTGCCACTGAATGTAAGTCGCTGACCCATTATACAAAAGGTACGCAGTCACCCTTGCGGGCTCCTACTTTTTGTAAGCATGCGGTTTCAGGATCTATTTCACTCCCCTCCCGGGGTTCTTTTCGCCTTTCCCTCACGGTACTAGTTCACTATCGGTCGATGATGAGTATTTAGCCTTGGAGGATGGTCCCCCCATATTCAGACAGGATTACACGTGTCCCGCCCTACTTGTCGTCAACTTAGTACCACACGTCTGTTTTCGCATACAGGGCTATCACCTGCTATGGCCGACCTTTCCAGATCATTTTGCTAACAGTCGTGCTATCACTGACAGGCTCTTCCGATTTCGCTCGCCACTACTTTCGGAATCTCGGTTGATGTCTTTTCCTCGAGCTACTGAGATGTTTCAGTTCACCCGGTTCGCCTCGCATGACTATGTATTCATCATGCGATACCCTAAAAGGGTGGGTTTCCCCATTCGGAAATCTCCGGATCAAAGCTAATTTGCCAGCTCCCCGAAGCTTATCGCAGGCTATCACGTCCTTCTTCGCCTATCATCGCCAAGGCATCCACCACATGCTCTTATTCACTTGACCCTATAACTTTGACGTTTCTTATCGAAACACCGCCGTCGTTTCAAGGAATTGCCAGGTCTTTCACCTGGCGCGTTATGCCGTATGACCCTTGCGGATCGATACATTTGAATTCCAGACTTGGTCTGAATATTCGTTTTGACGCAATCAAAAATTCATGCTGCTGATGGCACGGTGAAGAACCTCGGTCCTTCTTTCCATCAGCAGCGCTGATTCGACTCTATGAATTTTTAAAGAACAGCCGATCAATCGCACTATCGCGATCAACAACAAAACAGCCTCTCGCAAAGCTGCTTTGGTGTTGAATTATATATTCAAACTAAACAAGTACCGCTGTTGGCTTTTACTTCGAATCACCCCTGAGTCACCTGTACACCAGATCACCCAATGGTGGAGGATGACGGGATCGAACCGACGACCCCCTGCTTGCAAAGCAGGTGCTCTCCCAGCTGAGCTAATCCCCCGGGTATTCTTTCCTCGTCTCAAATCCACGCCCGCCGCAAACAATGGTGGGTCTAGTTGGGCTCGAACCAACGACCCCTGCGTTATCAACACAGTGCTCTAACCAGCTGAGCTACAGACCCATTTGTCTACTCTCGACGTCGATTCCTCGACTTCTTCCAACAACCGATAAGTGTGGGCGTTCAATAACGCAAAAGCTTGCTAGTTTTTCCAGAAAGGAGGTGATCCAGCCGCACCTTCCGATACGGCTACCTTGTTACGACTTCACCCCAGTCACGAACCCTGCCGTGGTAAGCGCCCTCCTTACGGTTAGGCTACCTACTTCTGGCAGAACCCGCTCCCATGGTGTGACGGGCGGTGTGTACAAGACCCGGGAACGTATTCACCGCGACATTCTGATCCGCGATTACTAGCGATTCCGACTTCACGCAGTCGAGTTGCAGACTGCGATCCGGACTACGACTGGCTTTATGGGATTAGCTCCCCCTCGCGGGTTGGCAACCCTCTGTACCAGCCATTGTATGACGTGTGTAGCCCCACCTATAAGGGCCATGAGGACTTGACGTCATCCCCACCTTCCTCCGGTTTATCACCGGCAGTCTCATTAGAGTGCCCAACTGAATGTAGCAACTAATGACAAGGGTTGCGCTCGTTGCGGGACTTAACCCAACATCTCACGACACGAGCTGACGACAGCCATGCAGCACCTGTGTTACGGCTCTCTTTCGAGCACCAAGCCATCTCTGGCGAGTTCCGTACATGTCAAAGGTGGGTAAGGTTTTTCGCGTTGCATCGAATTAAACCACATCATCCACCGCTTGTGCGGGTCCCCGTCAATTCCTTTGAGTTTCAACCTTGCGGCCGTACTCCCCAGGCGGTCAACTTCACGCGTTAGCTTCGTTACTGAGTCAATGAAGACCCAACAACCAGTTGACATCGTTTAGGGCGTGGACTACCAGGGTATCTAATCCTGTTTGCTCCCCACGCTTTCGTGCATGAGCGTCAGTGCAGGCCCAGGGGATTGCCTTCGCCATCGGTGTTCCTCCGCATATCTACGCATTTCACTGCTACACGCGGAATTCCATCCCCCTCTGCCGCACTCCAGCAATGCAGTCACAAATGCAGTTCCCAGGTTGAGCCCGGGGATTTCACATCTGTCTTACATTACCGCCTGCGCACGCTTTACGCCCAGTAATTCCGATTAACGCTTGCACCCTACGTATTACCGCGGCTGCTGGCACGTAGTTAGCCGGTGCTTATTCTTACGGTACCGTCATGGGCCCACCGTATTCGGGCAGACCTTTTCGTTCCGTACAAAAGCAGTTTACAACCCGAAGGCCTTCATCCTGCACGCGGCATGGCTGGATCAGGCTTGCGCCCATTGTCCAAAATTCCCCACTGCTGCCTCCCGTAGGAGTCTGGGCCGTGTCTCAGTCCCAGTGTGGCTGGTCGTCCTCTCAGACCAGCTACAGATCGAAGGCTTGGTGAGCCTTTACCCCACCAACTACCTAATCTGCCATCGGCCGCTCCGTCCGCGCGAGGTCTTGCGATCCCCCGCTTTCATCCGTAGATCGTATGCGGTATTAGCACAGCTTTCGCTGCGTTATCCCCCACGATCGGGCACGTTCCGATGTATTACTCACCCGTTCGCCACTCGTCAGCATCCGAAGACCTGTTACCGTTCGACTTGCATGTGTAAGGCATGCCGCCAGCGTTCAATCTGAGCCAGGATCAAACTCTACAGTTCGATCTTGATTGTTTTACTCATAAAAACGGAATTGAAGTGACTTCACTTCTATTCTCATGAGCGTTTGATGAGACTCAACAAAGAGTCTCTGGTTCTGTGAACCTTGGCAAACCTGCCTCTCAAACGCCCACGCTTATCGGCTGTAATTTTTTAAGGATCCTCAAAACAAAACCACCGAAGTGATTTGTTTTGCTTGCTTAGCTGCGATCAGCTGAGCCTCAAATTCTAACACGTTTTTTAAAAGAGTGTCAAACTTTTTTTGATCTACCGAAGCAGCAACTTGACAGTTACCGTTTTCAGCAGAGCCTCGAATTCTATACCGCTTTTTTCGATCCGGTCAACTTGGCAGCAAATTCTTTTTGAACCACCACCAAAACCATCAAACCGAAATCCGCAACCCAGCCCCAAGGGGCCGATCGAATCTGCTGGCAAAGCGGCGTCGTTGAGAACGCCCCTCAGCAGCTGAGCCGGCGACTATAACACAACTTCTCACACCGTCATCCTCTAGTAGCGTTAGACGCGCTCCGAAACTCTTGATGCCTTACGAAGACAGCGCGCGGTCGCCCGACATACATCCCAGCTTGGTTGGCATCTCCGGCGCCAAGATCCAGTTTCCAGGTTGATGCGGTTGTCGATCAAAAACATGTTTGCGCGGCATGGCCTGTGGTGTGGGGTTCGCCGGGGCGGCTTTCGGTCGACAGGCAATCGGGGGCGACAAGCGCAGCCGGCAGCGCATCCCTTCGCTTTCCTGTTTGACGCCCACCGTGGTCCTCCGATCCCCTGCGGCAGCGGCCCCGGGCCTTGAGATCAATGCGACGGTTTTTATCTGCCGCGGCGCGCCGTTCAGCCAATCTGCACCCGTCAGCGCCGGGTTTTTGGCTTCGGGCACCGCTGGGAAGCGTCCTACATCCGCGCGCGCTTCAGGCCCATAGAGTCCTTGCACAACCAGCGGCCCTAGAAAGGACCCCACGATGACCCCGCACGAAACCCTGAGCACGGAAGTCTCGCGACGCACCGTGCTGGCCTCCGGTGTCGGCACTGCAGCCGGCGCTATGGTGGTGTCAGCACCCGCCCGAGCGCAGTCGCTCGCCCCCAACACCAGCAGCGCCATGACAAAAAACCCCGCCGTCCCCGACCTCGACATCGTCCCCAGCATGCCGGTCACCCTGACCATCAACGGGCGTAACCACACGCTGAAACTCGATCCGCGCACCAGCCTGCTCGATGCGCTGCGTGAACATGTGCAGCTCACCGGCACCAAGAAAGGTTGCGACCACGGCCAGTGCGGAGCCTGCACGGTGATGGTCAACGGCACGCGCATCAACAGCTGCCTGACGCTGGCAGTGATGCACGAAGGCGACGAAGTCACCACCATCGAAGGTTTGGGCCGTCCTGGCAACCTGCATCCGCTGCAGGCTGCGTTCGTCAAGCACGACGGTTTTCAATGCGGCTACTGCACGCCCGGGCAGATCTGCTCGGCCGTGGGCACCCTGAAGGAAATCAAGGCCGGTGTACCCAGCCACGTCACGGTCGATATCACCGGCCTGCAGAAAGCAAGCCCTGAGGAGATCAAGGAGCGCATGAGCGGCAACATCTGCCGCTGTGGCGCCTATTCCAACATCCTGGACGCCATCCAGGAAGTGTCGGGAGCGCAAGCATGAAAGCCTTCACCTACGAACGTGCAGCCTCCCCCGCCGCAGCCGCAGCCGCGCTGGCGGCCAAGCCCAACGCCAAGCTGATTGCCGGCGGCACCAATCTGCTCGATCTGATGAAACTGCAGATCGAGACGCCCACCCACCTGATTGACATCAACCGCCTGGGTCTGGACCGCATCGAGGACACGGCCGACGGCGGCATCCGCATAGGCGCACTGGTACGCAACACCGACCTGGCATCGCACAGCCGTGTGCGGCAGCAATACGGCGTGCTCACGCGCGCGCTGGTGGCCGGTGCATCAGGTCAATTGCGCAACAAGGCGACCACCGCCGGCAACCTGCTGCAGCGCACACGTTGCCCTTATTTCTACGACACCACCAAACCCTGCAACAAGCGGCGGCCCGGCACCGGTTGCGCCGCCATGGGCGGCTTCGACCGCAATCTGGCGGTCATGGGCACCAGCAAGGATTGCCTGGCCACACACCCGAGCGACATGGCCGTCGCCATGCGGGTTCTGGACGCCAAGGTCGAGACCGTGCGTGCCGATGGCAGTCAACGCACGATCCCCATCGCCGACTTCCACCGCCTGCCCGGCAACACCCCGCATATAGAGACGGACCTGCAGGCCGATGAAATGATCACCTCGGTCACCCTCCCCGCCCCGCTCGGCGGCCAGCATATCTACCGCAAGGTGCGCGACCGGGCCAGCTATGCGTTCGCCCTGGTATCCGTAGCCGCCGTGGTGCAGCCCGACGGCAGCGGCCGTTTTGCCTATGGCGGCCTGGCCGCCAAACCCTGGCGTGTCGAAGCTGCTGAAAAGCTGCGCGGTTCGCAAGCCATTTCCGACGCTACGCTGGCCGGCGCACGCACCAGCGCCCACAACGCCTACAAGCCGGTGCTGGTGCAGCGCACGCTTGAATCCGTACTGAACGAAGCCAACGCAGCGAGGGCCTGAAGCCATGAAATTCGATACCCCCGCCATTCAAAACCCGATCGACCGCCTGCGGGTCATCGGCCATCCGCACGACCGCATCGACGGCCCGCGCAAGACCACCGGCACCGCCCCCTACGCCTACGAACGCCATGACGTGGTGCCCAACCAGGCCTACGGCGTGGTGTTGGGCGCAGCCATCGCCAAAGGGCGCATCAAGAGCATCGATTTCACCGCCGCCAAGGCGGCGCCTGGCGTACTGCAGGTCGTTACCTATCAAAACGCCATGAAGGTCGGCACCGCCAAGGCCATTCCCGCCAAGCTGATGGCCGGCCCCGAGGTCGACCACTTCGATCAGGCTGTCGCCATCGTGGTCGCCGAAACCTTCGAACAGGCCCGCTCCGCGGCCAAGCTGATCGACGTGCAGTACGAAACTGCGCAAGGCAAGTTCGACCTGGCCTTCGCCAAGGCTTCCGCCGTCAAGCCCGACATGGGCAAGGATCCGGCCGACACCGCCGTCGGTGACTTCGACGGCGCCTTTGCCCGGGCCTCGGTGAAGGTCGACCACACCTACACAACACCCGACCAGAGCCACAGCGCGATGGAACCCTTCGCCAGCATCGCCAGCTGGGAAGGCGACAAGCTCACGCTGTGGACTTCGAATCAGATGATCGCCTGGGCCTGCCGCGATCTGGCGGAGATCTTCGGCCTGCCCAAGAGCCATTTCCATGTCATCTCGTCTTACGTGGGCGGCGGTTTCGGTGGCAAGCTGTGGATCCGCAGCGATTCGATCATGGCTGCCGTGGCCGCGCGCGCAGCCGGCCGCCCGGTGAAGGTGGCGCTAGCCCGTCCGCAGATCGTCAATAACACCAGCCACCGGCCGGCCACCATCCAGCGCATCCGTATCGGCGCCGGCAACGACGGCAAGATCACCGCTATCGCCCACGAGACCTGGTCCGGCAATCTGCCCAAGGGCAAACCAGAAACCGCATCGATGCAGACCCGTCTGCTGTATGCCGGCGCCAACCGCATGACGTCGCACCGGCTGGCCACGCTCGACTTGCCGGAAGGCAACTCGATGCGCGCACCCGGCGAGGCCCCTGGCCTGATGGCGCTCGAGATCGCCATGGACGAACTGGCCGTCGCCTTGGACATGGATCCGGTCGACTTGCGCATTGCCAACGACACGCAGGTCGACCCCGAGAAACCCGAGCGTCCGTTCTCGCACCGCGACTTCATCGGTTGCCTGAAGGTGGGCGCCCAGCGTTTCGGCTGGGACCGCCGCAAGGCAACGCCCGGCCAGGTGCGCGAAGGCCGCTGGCTCATCGGCTACGGCATGGCCAGCGCTTTCCGAGGCAACCTGGTCGTCAAGTCCGGCGCCAAGGTGGCCGTCGATGCACGCGGCACCGTCACCGTCATGACCGACATGACCGACATCGGCACCGGCAGCTACACCATCATCGGCCAGACCGCCGCTGAAATGATGGGTGTGCCCCTGGAGCAGGTGCAGGTGAAACTCGGCGATTCGGCCTATCCGGTGTCGTCCGGTTCGGGCGGCCAGTTCGGCGGCAACAGCTCCACCTCCGGTGTCTACGCCGCCTGTTTCAAGCTGCGCGAGGCGCTGGCGAAAAAGGCGGGTTTCAAGCCTGAAGACACCATTTTCGAATCCGGCAAGCTGCTGCACGACGGGAAGGCCATGTCGCTGGCCGACCTGGCAGGAAAGGAAGGCATGTCGGCCGAAGATTCCATCGAGTTCGGCGACCTGGACAAGAAATATGCACAGTCCACCTTCGGCGCGCATTTCGCCGAAGTGGCGGTGGATTCCGCGACCGGTGAAATCCGCGTGCGCCGCATGAGCGGGGCGTTTGCCGCTGGCCGCATCCTGAATCCCAAGACGGCACGCAGCCAGGTGATCGGCGCGATGACCATGGGTCTCGGTGCGGCGCTGATGGAGGAAGCCGTCGTCGACAAACGGTTCGGTTATTTCGTCAACCACGACTTGGCCGAATACCAGGTGCCGGTGCATGCCGACGTGCCCGCGCAGGACGTGTTTTTCATGGACGAAGTGGACGACAAGTCCTCGCCCATGAAGGCCAAGGGCATCGGCGAACTGGGCCTGTGCGGAAGTGCGGCGGCGATTGCAAACGCGGTCTACAACGCCTGCGGGGTACGGATCCGCGAATATCCGCTGACGCTGGACAAGATCATCGGACAACTGGGACAGCCGACCAAAAGGGCTGCCTGACGGAAGGTCGCGGCGGGGTTTATGAAACAAATTCCGCCGCCGCGCAGGAAAAGCTCAGCCGGGTTCGGCGTCCCGTTCAACACTTTGTGCCCGAGCCGGACAACGCCGGAACCCGAGCCAAAACCCTCCGGTGGAAAATATGTTCGCTGGTTCATGGCGATTAACAGTTGGCCGCTCCGCCGTGAATGTCGACGAGGCACCGAGGATTTACACGACGGCATTCGACTGATGTGCGTAGTACTCAGCAAAAATGGGTTGGGCGGGCCTTGAAGCAAGGATGAACTTGCCCTAACGGCCAGTGCGCAGCAAACTCCGGCACCCGATTTTTCTGAATTGCTCCGGAGCTTCCATGTCCATCCGTCCCCATCCAGACCCGCAAGCAGGCGCGCCCTGGATTGCCGGGAATGGAGAAGCGTCCATGCACGCTTATTGGGACACCGATTTGAAGTGCTGGTTTGCCGGTAATGGCTTCAGCCGATGGTTCGGCATTAGTCTCGAGCAGTTGATACACACTTCCCTGAAAGACCTTCTGGGGCCTACCCTTTTCAGGGAGAACGAGCCGTATATTCGCGCTGCACTCGGCGGTGCACCCCAGCATTTCGAGGGTATTGCAGTTCACCCGGACGGCGTGGCCCGCACCAGCATGACGTGTTATCTGCCACATCTCGTCGATGGCGATGTTGTGGGATTCACCATGCAGATCTCGGAAATCTCCGAACATGCCACCACCTGGGAATCCTTCAGGCAGCTGGCGGACCAGTTCAGTCGCATCAGCACCCTGGAGCGGAACCCGGATTTCCATGCCCTTCCGGCCCATAGATACGGGGAGATGGGCACTTGGCGATGGGAGATCGACACCGACGTCACCAGCTGGTCGAACACGCTGTACGAAATCTTTGGCCGCGACCGGCGCCTGATGCCGCCGAGTTTTGCCGAGCATCCCGGGCTGTACACACCTTCCAGCTGGAAGCTGCTGCAGCGGGCGGTGAACCGGATGCTGGCGACCGGCGAACCGTATGCGCTCGAACTGGAATACATCCACAGCAGCGGACGCAAGGGCTGGATGGAGACGCGCTCCAATGCCGAACGCGACCCGGCTTCCGGCCGTCTGATCGCACTGCACGGCACGGCGCACGACATCACGGCGCAGCGGCTGAGCCGTGAATCCAGCGTGCAGGCAGCGCGTATTGCCGACCTTGAAAAAACACTTTTGGCCGCCAGGACGCGCATCGCCGAGCTCGAGGTGGCGCTGGTGCATGCGCAGTCGGCGGCGGTGCAAAGCGCGCAGGCGGCGCCTCGCCTGGTCAACCTGGCCCTGATGCTGCACGCCTGCGCCGACGAGATACGCACGGCGGACCGACCCGGCGTCACGCTGCTGCTCGACACCGACCCATCCGGCGAAATGGCCTGGGCGAAGGTGGACCCCGACGGCTTGAAGATGGCCTTGCGCCAACTACTGGCCAACGCCTGCGAAGCGATGCCCCAGGGCGGAGCCCTGGTGTTGGGTCTGGTCGATACCCGCCGAAGCGAACTGGCGGCGCTGCCGACATCGCGGCCGATGGTAGGTTTCCGGGTAAGCGACACCGGCTGCGGGATGGATGCCGACACCCTATTGTGCGCCCGCGAGGCTTTTTTCACGACCAAGGCCGGCCGGCCGGGCGCCGGCATGGGCCTGGCGATGGTGCGGGCGTTTGCCGATAAGGCCAGCGGCCTTCTGTTGCTCGAAAGCGCGCCGGGCGCGGGCACCACCGCGACGATATTGCTGCCGGCATCTGGCGGCCTGCCCACCTGACCAGTCGATTCAGCCCACCAATGGCGATACGTGCTGGTGGCACACCAGCCGTGCGGCCGGGAACATCTTCATGAAGTCCATGCCCTGTGACGCCGGCGCGTCCAGCCACGCCGCATAAAGGCCGCGCGGCAGGATGGCGACCATCCGCTTGTCCTGCCGGTCGGCGGGTAGCGCGGGATCGGGTTTGTGCAGCTGGTTGAACACTGCGTGGGTGTCGGCGTTCAGCGTGAGCATGGTGAAGCTGTAGGCCAGTTCGCCGTCGGCCGTGGTGCGGATTTCGTACAGGCCGGCGATGCCCAGCAGATCGCCATCGGTGCGGCTGATGCGGGTGGGCACTGCCTTGCCGCTGCGCCAGTCGGGTTCGTAGATGCCGACCGCCGGGATGATGCAGTGCTGCGCCCTTCGCCATGCATCCCGGAAGGCGGGTTTTTCGGCGACAGTTTCGCTGCGGGCGTTATAGGTGCGGCGACCGATGGTGTCGTCCCTGGACCAGGCGGGGATGAGGCCGAAATTACCCACCTTCACTTCGAGGTCCGGCACGGCTTCGCCGCCGGTGCGCTGCTCTGGCGGGCGGCGTACGAAGGGCGCCACATAACCGGGCCAGATGTCGACCTCGTCCCAGGCTTCCGGCATGGCGGCGGACGGATAACGCGATTGCAGCAATTGCCGGAGCGGGGCTTCGTAGCGAGAACACATGGCAGCGATTGTCGACGAGCCGAATTCCGGAATTCCGATTCACCTTAGCGCGCATGCGAAGTTCGCCTACTTTTCAGGCATGCCGGCGCGGCGAAATTTCCGCCATTCCCTACAACACGCCACGAGAAGTCCATGAGCACCGTCAACGACACCAGCGCCGATGCCTTGCTCGAACCCGACGCTCCGCTGTGGCATCGGTCTCTGGTGACGGCGGGGATGTGCGGACTGGCGACCGCAGTGTTCATGTGGGCGGCCGGCCACCACCCGGGCGGCCGGCTGGTGGATGAAAGGCTGGCCGTCGCCGAATGCTGGGACGCCATCGAACAATCGCAGCCGGCGGGCGACACGCTTCATGCGATGCGGGTCGCATGTCAGCAGATGGAAAGCGTCGCCATCGCTCACAAAACCGAAATCAATCGCCTGGCCCCAGTCGGCCAGGCGATTGCGATGGGCGAATAACCCACCCGTCTGCCAAGGAAACTCAGTCCTTCAGGTCGGCCGGTACCTTGCCGCCATTGGCCGCCACCTTGTTCATCACCTGACGGTGCAGCCAGATGTTCATGCTGGCCGAGTCGTTGGTGTCGCCGGTGTAATTCAGCTCCTTGGCCAGTTCCTTGCGGGCGGTGAGTGAACTGTCCAGGCCCAGCAGTTTCATCAGGTCGACGATGGAAGTGCGCCAGTTGAGTTTTTCAGGGTTCTTCGAAGCCATGTCGTTCAGAACCTGCTCGACGTCGACCTGATTGAGTGCGGTGGGGGCCGCGCCGGCATTCGGCACTGCATCCACCTGGGTGGGTGCAGACGGCACCGGTGCCGGCGCTGCGTGTGCCGACGGAAATATCTTGGAAAAGATGTTCGAAAGAATGCCCATGGATGATTGCCTTCAAAAGTCGTGTTGGTGAACGCTCAGCTTAGGCGCTGGACGTCCTTTCCATGCATCCAGTCGTAGCTGCGGCGTTAGTCCGCACTAATCCATTCGACCCGGCTTCAATCCTGCAACAGCACCAGCCCGGACCTGCGGCTGAACTCGGCATAGGAGATCGGCTGCAGGCTGTGTTTGCCGTTGCTGTTCTCCATCCAGTAGGCCCACACCCGGTCGGCGGCGCGGCTGATCACCACCTTCCAGGTATGACTGGGCACCCATACACGGCCGGTACCGATGGTTGCGGGTTGCTGGTCGAAGACCGGGCCGGTGAAAACGAACAGGTCGCCACCTGCCCGCGCCGCATATTTGCGTGTGGCCTGTTCGATCTGGCTCCAGTCGTGCTGGTTGAGTTGGGGCGCCTGAGGAACCATGTTGGCCAGCGAAAAGGACTGCGCCTTGGCGGCATCGGTCGGCATGTCGCCGGCGGGAGCCATGTGGCCACGGTCGTATCCGCTGCCGGCGTAGTCGGCCAGTTGCGCACGGTCGGCCGACGGCAACCGGGCTTCGGGATAGAACCTGTCGATGCGTTTGATGTCCCTTGCCGCGGCCACGGTTCGTGCGGTCAGGCGCTCCACCGTGTACACGGGTGTCTTGCTGTCACCCGAATACAGCACGGCGAAACTGTCGAAACAGAGGGCGCGCTGCCGGCCCGGCCAGGGCACGGCGGGCACATAACCCGGGAAATGTTGCGGACAGGCCGAAAAATCGGCGGCCGTGCCGGTGTTCCGCATGTTCCGGGAGTTCCGGGTGGTGCCGCTGCCGGGCGCTGCGCCCTGCCTCATAGCCACCGTCGGGTTGGCCGGTGATGCATCGAATGGCATCACGCTGCAACCGGGCACCTGCAGCGCCCCCACCACTCCCATGACCAAAACCAGTGCTGTCTTGCGTATCCACGCCTTCGGGCTGTGTGCCCGTGTTTTTTTACTCGCCATCTCGTGATCATCTCTCACGAACTGCGGTGAGTTTTACAAACCACTAGCGATGTGATTAAGCTTTGAAAGTTGTGACGGTCAGTCACTAGTCTGGCAACACACCAGATAATCCGGAAATGATGAACGCGCTCTCATCCGAACAAGAACGTCTGCAGGCCCTTCATTCCCTGAATCTGCTGGATACCGCTCCGACCGAGGCTTTCGACCGGATCACCCGACTGGCAGCCAGCCTGTTCAACATGCCGATCGCACTGATCAGCCTGGTCGACACCGAGCGTCAGTGGTTCATGTCGCGGGTGGGCGTGACCGTCCCGGACACCTGCCGAGAAGACGCCATCTGCGACCACACCATCCGTTCGTCACACGTACTGGTGGTGCCCGATGCCCGGGTCGACCCGCGGTTCGTAGCCAACTCGCTGGTCACCGCAGAGGGCGGCATTCGTTTCTACGCTGGTGCGCCGCTGCGGCTGAGTTCGGGGCACGTGGTCGGAAGTTTGTGTGTGCTGGACCGCAAGCCGCGCAGATTCAGCGACAAGCAGCAGCAACAGCTGCGGGAACTGGCCGACCTGGTGGTGACGCAGATCGAACTGCAGCGCGCGGTCGGCCGGGTGGACGACGTTACGCACCTGCCCAACCAGGCCCAGCTGGCCGTCGACCTGGACGCCCTGTGCCAGACCGAACCCGACGCGCCCTGCATGCTGGTGATGCTCGAACTGATGGGCCCGGCGCCCCAGCTGAGCGTGATGCGGGCGGTGGGCATGAGGCCGCTCGAAGCCATGATGCGCAGCGCCGGCCGCCGCCTGCAGCATTTCGCGCAAGGTGTCTCGCCCGTCTATCACGTGGGCATCACGCGGCTGGCCCTGCTGATCCGGCATGCCGGTGAAGACGACCAGGAAACCTTTCTGAAGGCTCTGCTGCGCGAGGTGCGCGAGCCCTTCGAAAGCCAGGACGACTTCCTGATCGAGCAGCAGCCGCGGATCGGCGCAGCGTCTTTCCGCCTGCGGCCCGGCGAGGCCGACGACGCGCTGCGGCAGGCTACGGCGGCGCTGTATCACCGCGAATCGCGGCCTGGCAAGGTGTCGCGTTTCGACGCCGACGCCGACCGCCACCACCAGCGTTCATACAGCCTGCTGCGGGCCGTTCCGCATGCCATGTCGCACGGTGAGTTCTCGCTGGTCTACCAGCCCCAGCTCGACCGGAATTCACTGGGTTTCCGCTGCGCCGAGGCGCTGCTGCGCTGGAAACATCCGACGATGGGCAACATTCCGCCCGGCGAATTCATTCCGCTGGTCGAGAACACGTCGCTGATTCATCCTGTCACCGAATGGGTGCTGCACACCGCGCTGGCGCAGCTGAAGGAATGGGAAGGCCAGGGACTGACGATGAGTGTCGCGATCAACATCTCGGCGCGCAATCTGGAGGACCCGGACTTCATCCGGATGCTGCAGAACGCCCTCACGCTGCACCAGATCCAGCCGTCCCGACTGCAGATGGAATGCACCGAAAACGTGGCGCTGACCGGCGAGCTGACGCTGAAGGCCATCAATGAGGCACGCGCCCTGGGCATCCAGATCGCACTGGACGATTTCGGCAGCGGTTATTGCAATTTCGGCTCGCTCTACAGCCTGCCGGCCGAGGTGCTGAAGCTGGACCAGTCGCTGATCCGCCCCATCGACACCGACGGACGCGCGCTCGACATCGTGAAGTCGATGATCCGGCTCGGCCACACGCTGGGTTACCGCATGCTGGCCGAAGGGGTGGAAACCGCCGCGATCTTCGACCTGCTGATCGAGATCGGCTGCGACGAGATCCAGGGTTACTACGTCAGCCGGCCGCTGCTGCCGGCGCTGGCTTTCGCCAAAATGAAGCGGCAGAACGACGTGTTCCTGCTGCAGCTCTGACTGCTTCACACTTTCGGCGAACCCTTTCGGCGACCCAGCCGCGCCGACAGCAAACCCATACCTCCGAGCAGCATCGCCCAGGTTTCGGGTTCGGGCACGGCCGGCACCGCCCTGAGCGTGGTGGAAACCTGGTACACCGCCGTGCCGCCAGTGAAGGCGAAACCCTGCGCCCCGGCATAGCTGATGTGCAGCGTGTCGTCGGTGAAGGACAACGTGGGCGCGCTGCCATTCGTCAGCTGTCCACTGAGCAGCGACAGGCCTGAGAAATGCTCACCCGCAGTGCTGAAGGAAGCACCCGACAGATAGGCGTTGAACGTGTCGAAATCGCCGGTGTCACGCGACTTCAGGGTGAGCAGCATGCTGGTGGGGTTGTAGTCGACATAGACCACGCCCCCGGTGAAAAAGGCAGGGTTCTGGAACAGCGCTGGCGCGGCAAGCTCGTCGCCTGCTCCCACTGCCTGTCCGAGGGCCTGATAGACCAGCGGCCCGCTGCTCGGCAACAGGTTGGACTCGGTCCGAAAGTCCGCCGTCAGTAGCGTCGCATGCGCCGAAATTGCCGACATCGAGCAACAAGCCACCACTAAAAGTTTCGATATGTTCATAGCGTCTTTTCTCCACCATGCGGATTGCACAGGAGAAATTGGACGCCAAGGCGAGCCGGCGGGACACATTGAAAACAGGCGGGACGTTAGCCCGTCCGCACCCACGAGCGCGTTGCATATCCCAAGAACACTCGCCCGACATCGGTGAAAACGCGAGTAAATCAGACGGGTAAGACAAATATTCAAGACGTATTTCACATATCGAAACGAAAATCCAGGGAGATACATGGCATGTCACGCTTTTCGGAGCGGGGACCACGCTTACAACAACACAGGGTTCGGCACGATGCGTATACGCAAGTCAGGGTTTTCTGCCTCGGTTTTGGCCTGGGCGATCGGTTTGGGTTTGGCAGCGTGCGTCGGCACGGCCGGCGCCCAGGAAGCGCGTCCAGACGCCGCACAGGCGATGCAGGTCGAAAAGGGCCGGCAGTTGGCGGTCGCCGCCGATTGCGCCGCCTGCCACACCGCCCCCAAAGGCGGCGCGGCATTTGCCGGCGGGTATGCCATCGAGAGCCCGCTGGGCACCATCTACGCATCGAACATCACGCCGTCCAAGGCCGACGGCATCGGCAATTACACCCTCGAGGACTTCACCCGGTCGCTGCGTGAAGGTGTCCGCAAGGATGGCGCCCGCCTCTACCCGGCCATGCCCTACACCAGCTACACCCAGCTGAGTGACGAGGACACCGCAGCGCTGTATGCCTACTTCATGCACGGCGTGGCGCCGGTCGACCAGGCAGCGCCGGTCACCGCACTGCCCTTCCCCTTCAACATCCGTTATTCGATGGCGGTGTGGAACGCGCTGTTCCTGCAAGACCGGCGTTTCGCGCCCGACACGTCGAAATCGGCCGAATGGAACCGCGGCGCCTACCTGGCCGGAGCACTGGCCCACTGCAGCACCTGCCACACACCCCGCAACGCCCTGATGGCCGAGCAGGAAGGCAGCGCGTTCCTGGCCGGCGGATCGGTCGGCGCCTGGTATGCGCCCAACATCACCTCTGACATGGACAACGGCATCGGCGCGTGGAGTGAAGCCGAGCTCGTCAAGTACCTGAAGACGGGGGGCGTGGCCGGCAAGGCCCAGGCCGCGGGCCCCATGGCAGAAGCCATCGAGCACAGCCTGCAGCATCTGCCCGACGCCGACCTGAAGGCCATCGCCGTCTTCCTGAAACAGACCCCGGCGATTGCCGGCGGCGAAAGCAAGCCGCGCTTTTCCTATGGCAAGCCGTCGGTGTCCGAGATCGACCAGCGCGGCCTGGCCACCGGCGTGGACGTCGGCTGGCGCGTGTTCAGCGGTAGCTGTGCGCATTGCCACCAGGCCAGTGCCGGTGGCACAGACAACGGCGAATATCCCTCGCTGTTTCACAACACCGCCACCGGTGCCGACCGCGCCGACAACCTGGTCGCCGCCATCCTGCACGGCGTGGACCGCACGGTTCAGGGCAAGCACCATTTCATGCCGCCCTTCGGCGACGACGGCTCGTTCACCGAACGCCTGAGCGACTCCGAGATCGCCGCCGTCGGCAACTACGTGTTGACGCAGTACGGCAATCCCGACGTCAAGGTGACCGAAGCCCAGGTCGCCGTCCAGCGCGCGGGCGGACCGCGGCCGCTGTTGGCGCGCCTGCAGCCCTTCATGCTGCCCGGCATGGTGCTGGTGGTGCTGATCCTGATCGCACTCGTCGTGCTGGCGGCCCGCCGCCGCCGCGCCCGCCAAGGAGCCTGAACATGACAAGGACCCCCATGAAAACCTCCGCAGGTTCGCCTGAAAAACAGGCTGCCGTATCGCGCCGGACCGTGCTGGCCGGCGCTGTCGCCGCCGGCACCGCACTGGCATTCGGCGGCGGCACCGTGCTGGGCAGCAGCAATGCCTTCGCCGCGGCCGCCGATTCGTCCGCCTTCCTGCAGCTGTCCGAATTCCTGACCGGCGGCAAACCCCTGGCGGCCGGGCTGGCGACCCGATTCCAGGCATCGCTGGCCAAGCTCGATCCGACGTTCCTGGCCAACGCAGCCGCGCTGCAAAGCTATGTGGCGGGCGCCAAGGCAGCCGACATCGACGAACTGCTGGCCCGCGACGACCTGACCGAACCGCTGAAGAAAAGCATCACCCAGATCGTGTCGGCCTGGTACCTGGGCATCGTCAGCAACGACACCGACGCCGAGCTGGTGAGCTATGCAGAAGCGCTGATGTACCGGCCCACCAACGATGTGATCGTGGTGCCCAGTTACGGCCGCGGACCTGATTCGTGGGGTGAGAAACCGCCGGTCTCCACCGTGCCGAACGCCGTCCTGACAGCCGCCCTCGAGAAGAAGAAATCATGAGCACGAAAGAATTTGACGCAGACCTGATCGTCATCGGGTCGGGTGTGATGGGCGGCATCATCGCCAGCCGCCTGGCCAAGGCCGGCAAGTCCGTGATCATCCTGGAAGCCGGCCCGCGGGTGAAACGCGCCGACATCGTCGAGACCTACCGCAACGCGCCGGTCAAGCTGTCGCTGGCCAACATGAAGGCCCAGGGCAGCGGCTCGCCTTTCCCCAACCCTCCGCACATTCCATCGACCTACGGCAAGTACCTGGTGCAGACCGGCCCGGTGAGCTACCCGACCAAATACCTGAGGGTGGTGGGCGGCACGACCTGGCATTTCGGCTCGGCGCTGTGGCGGATGATCCCCAACGACTTCAAGCTGAAGACGCTCTACGGCCGAGGCCGCGACTGGCCCATCGGCTACGACGAACTCGAACCCTATTACTGCGAGGCTGAAGCCGAACTGGGCGTGTCCGGTGTCGACGGACAGGACGAAAGCGGCCACGGCGGCCAGGCCTGGCCGCCGCGCTCCAAGCCCTTCCCGATGAAGGGCCTGAACGAGCCGTACTTCATGCAGCGCATGGACGAAATGCTGCGGCCCGGCGGCTACAACCCGGTGATCGAGCCGCACGGCCGCGCCACCCGTCCGTACAACAACCGGCCGGTCTGCGGCGGCAACAACAACTGCAACCCGGTCTGCCCGATCGGTGCCAAATACGACGGCTCGCAGCACATCGACGTGGCCGAACGCGCCGGCGCCAGGCTGCTGGACAACGCGGTGGTCTACAAGATCGAGCACGGTGCCGACAACCGGATCACCGCGGTCAACTACAAGAAGCCCGACGGCACCTCGCACCGCCTGACGGCCCGCCATTTCGTGCTGGCCGCCTATGCCATCGAAGGGCCCAAACTGCTGCTGATGTCGACTTCGGAAAAATTCCCGAACGGCATCGCCAATTCGTCCGACCAGGTGGGCCGCAACCTGATGGGCCACACCGGCATCAGCATGAACGTGATGATGAACGAGGACGTCTGGCCGGGCCAGGGGCCGACCGAGCTGCTGGTCTACCTGAACTACCGGGACGGCGAATTCCGCAAGGACATCCCGAGCTACAAGACCAAGTTCCGCAACACCGTGCCGTCGTCGCAGATCGCATCCGACCTGATTTCGAAGGGTGTGCTGGGCAGCAAGCTCGACGCCGAGATCCGCCGCCAGTCGGCCCGTTCGCTGAACGTGGCGGTCGACCTGGAAACCGAAGCCCAGCCGCAGAACCGCATCGTGCCCAGCAAGACCAGGACGGACGGCATCGGCCTGCCGGTGCCCGAGATCTACTACAGCGTGAACGACTACTGGAACGCCGGCCGCGACTTCGCGGTGAAGGATCTCAACAAGATGGCCGGCCTGATGAACGCCGACATCCTGAAGATGGACACCAAACACCAGGATCGGCAGCACATCATGGGCACCACCATCATGGGCGACGACCCCAGGGATTCGGTGGTCGACCGCGACTGCCGCACCCACGACCATCCCAATCTGTTCATCGCCGGCACCGGTGTCATGCCGTCGGCAAGCTGCATGAACCCCACGCTGACCGGCGCCGCATTGAGCGTACGCATCGCAGATCGACTTCTGAAGGAAATCTGACGCGCGGCCGTCAAGCATTTTCAGGTCGGCGAATCGCCATGGATTAGTCCCCATGGCGATTGCGGGTCACCGTTGCGCACCCTAGGCTCAGGGTTCGCCGGATGATCCACCTGCAAGGCGCCGATGGCCAAAATACTCACCGGAAACTCCTACCCCTACCGTTTCAATACTCCACGCTCCAGTGCATTCGACGAGATCGAGCATGTGCCGTTCAAATCGGGCAAGAGAATCTGGGCGCCGCTGCAGGCAGTTTCGCTGGCGCTGGCCAGGCCTGGCGAAAATCACCAGTTACTGCACACTTTCAATACCGTGCCGCTGAGCCTGAAACCTTTTCTGGTGAGCTACGAAGGCGAAATGCCGCGCGTCCACGAGGGTTGGGGCAAGGCTGCCGTCGGCAAGGCCTGCCACGCCGCGCTGAGGTCTTCCCGCTGCCGGGGAATCTTCCCGATCAGCCAGTTCTCGCAGCGGCTGGCATTTCTGTTCGCAGCCCGCAACGAATATCTCCGGCTGGACGAAATACCCGGCGAGGTGGTTTATCCCAGTATCGCGGTCGCGGCCTGCACACCCAGAACGCTGGACCCCGACAACATCGTGCTGACGTTCGTCGGTAAACATTGGGCACGCAAGGGCGGCGCTGTCGCGGCACTGGCCGCCCGGCTGTTCAAGTCGCGTAGCCGGAAGGTGACGATCAATATCGTTTCGCAGATGGTTTATGGCGACAGCGTCTATACCGACACCGACCGGGATTTCTACCGGAATTATGTCGAAAACATGGCCGAAGATAATGTCAGGCATTACCGGCGGCTGCCCAATGCAGACGTGATGCGCCTGCTGGCCGGCAGCACCTTCACCCTGCTGCCGACTCTCGACGATTCTTTCGGTTTCAGCATGCTGGAAAGCATGTCGCTCGCGGTCCCGGTGATCGCATCGGATGTGTGCGCCATCCCCGAGGTGATCACCCATCGGAAGAACGGCATGCTGCTTGAACTGCCGGTCGACGCCATCGGCCGCTGGCTGCACCTGCCGACCAGCCGCGAACAACGTTTGTCGCCGGCATACCGGTCGCGGCTGGCCGGCACCTTCGACCAGCTGGCGCGGCAGGTCGTGGCGGCCGTCGAGCCGTTCATCGACACACCCGACGACTACGCCGCCATGTCGGCCCAATGCCTGCACACCATCCGGGAGAGCTTCGAATCCCGCAGAATCGCGTGGCAGTGGCATGGCATCTACGAGCGCATGCTGCAACCCCTCCATTGATCCGCCACAAGGCCCGCAGCCCGGGCCCCCTCCACATGCAGCTGACAGACGCCGCCCACGCCCTGACCCGCCGGTTGAACATCCGCCACCCGATCATCCAGGCGCCCATGGCGGGAAACTCCACACCGCGGATGGCGGCGGCGGTATCGGACGCGGGCGGGCTGGGTTCGCTGGCCGTCGGTGCCATGAACCCGACCGCCGCACGGAAAACCATCCTGGCGTTTCGTGAGCTGTCGCCCGGTCCGCTGAACATCAACCTGTTCTGCCATCGGCCGGCCGTGGCCGAACCCGTCAAGGCCGCGGCCTGGCTGCAGACCCTGCGACCCGCATTCGAAGCGCTGGAGATTCCGCAGCTCCAGACCCTGAACGAGATCTACCGCAGCTTCGTGGAAGACGAGTCCATGCTCGCGGTCCTGCTCGAGACACGGCCGGAGGTGGTGAGTTTTCATTTCGGCCTGCCGCCCGCCGCCTTCATCACGCAGCTGAAACAGGCCGGCGTCCTGCTGCTGGCCAACGCCACCAGCCTCGACGAGGCGCTGGCGCTGGAAGCCGCCGGTGTCGACGTCATCGTGGCGCAGGGCATCGAGGCAGGCGGCCACCGCGGAATGTTCGATCCTCGGGCGCGCGACGAGGCATACCCGACTTCGGTGCTGGTGCGGCTGCTGGTTCAACGCCTGAAGACACCGGTCATCGCGGCTGGCGGTCTGATGACGGGCGGCGACATTGCCGCAGTGCTGCGATGCGGCGCGGCGGGGGCACAGTTGGGCACTGCCTTCCTGGCGACCGACGAATCCGCGGCGGACCCGCACCACCGCAAGCTCTTGCTGACCGCCGAAACCGCGCGCCACACGGTGATGACCTCCGCGATTTCCGGCCGGCCGGCGCGCTGCCTGGCCAACCGTTTCACCGCCCTCGGCCTGGGCGTCGATCCCGCGGCGATACCCGATTACCCGCTGGCTTACGACGCAGGCAAGGCATTGCATCAGGGCGCACTCAAGGCGGGCGAATCCGGCTACGGCGCCTACTGGTCCGGCCAGGGCGCACCGTTCATCCGGTCGATGAGCGCCGAGGCCCTGATGCTGGCCCTGGTGAAAGAACTGGCCGCCGCCTGAGCCGCGGCCGACCTGGCGAGCTGGGGGCCTGGCTTCAGCCCCTGGCCGCCAACGCCATCGATTCCGCATCGGTGAACAGCCGAGAACGGGTCAGGAAACGTTGTCCGTGGCTGCCTTCCAGCGAGAACATGCCGCCCCGCCCCGGCACCACGTCGATGATCAGCTGGGTGTGCTGCCAGTATTCGAACTGCGGCCCGCTGATGTAGAACGGCGCGCCGCCGATGTCGCCCAGGTGCCGGTCGTAGTCGCCGACGATGAACTCGCCGAGCGGGTAGCACATGGGCGCGCTGCCGTCGCAGCAGCCGCCCGACTGGTGGAACATCAGCGGCCCGTGCTGCTCGCGCAGCCGGTCGATGAGCGCCAGCGCTGCGTCGGTGGCGACGACCCTGGCAACCGTGTCGTTCATGCTGCGCGCCCGGTTTAGAAGAAACCCAGCTTGTTCTCGCTGTAGCTGACCAGCAGGTTCTTGGTCTGCTGGTAATGGTCCAGCATTATCTTGTGGTTTTCGCGGCCGATGCCCGAACTCTTGTAGCCGCCGAAAGCCGCATGCGCCGGGTACTGGTGGTAGCAGTTGGTCCACACCCGACCAGCCTGGATGCCCCGGCCCATGCGGAAGGCGGTGTTCATGTCGCGGCTCCAAACGCCGGCCCCCAGGCCGTAGAGCGTGTCGTTGGCGATGGCGAGCGCTTCTTCCTCGTCCCGGAAGGTCGTGACCGACACCACCGGACCGAAGATTTCCTCCTGGAAGATGCGCATCTTGTTGTGGCCCTTGAACACCGTCGGCTTGACGTAGTAGCCGCCTTCGAGCTCGCCCTGCAGCACGTTGCGTTCACCCCCGATCAGCACCTGAGCGCCTTCCTGCCGGCCGATATCCAGGTACGACAGAATTTTTTCGAGCTGTTCGCTCGAGGCCTGGGCGCCGATCATGGTGTTCATGTCCAGCGGGCTGCCCTGGGTGATGGCGGCCACCCGCTTCAGGGCACGTTCCATGAACTGTTCATAGATGGATTCCTGGATCAGCACCCGCGACGGGCAGGTGCACACCTCGCCCTGGTTCAGCGCGAACATCGCAAACCCCTCCAGCGCCTTGTCGAAGAATGCGTCGTCCCTGGCCATCACGTCGGCGAAGAAAACATTGGGCGACTTGCCGCCCAGTTCCAGCGTGACCGGTATCAGGTTCTGGCTGGCGTACTGGGAAATCAGCCGGCCGGTGGTGGTTTCGCCGGTGAAGGCGATCTTGGAGATGCGGTTGCTCGACGCCAGCGGCTTGCCGGCTTCCAGCCCGAAACCGTTGACGATGTTCAGCACGCCGGGCGGAAGCAGGTCGCCCACCAGTTCCGTCATCACCAGGATGGAAACCGGGGTCTGTTCGGCCGGTTTCATCACCACGCAGTTCCCGGCGGCCAGCGCCGGGGCGAGTTTCCACACTGCCATCAGGATGGGAAAGTTCCAGGGGATGATCTGGCCGACCACGCCCAGCGGTTCATGCAGGTGATAGGCGTAGGTGTCGTGGTCGATCTGGCTGATGCCGCCTTCCTGCGCGCGGATGCATGACGCGAAATACCGGAAGTGGTCGATCGCCAGCGGCAGGTCGGCCAGCGTGGTCTCGCGGATGGGTTTGCCGTTGTCCCAGGTTTCGGCAGCGGCCAGCATCGGCAGGTTCTGCTCCATGCGGTCGGCGATCCTGTTGAGGATGTTGGCGCGCTCGGTCGGCGAGGTCCTGCCCCAGGCCGCCCTGGCCTTGTGAGCGGCGTCCAGGGCACGTTCCACGTCGGCCGCGGTGGAACGCGGAATCTCGCAGAAGGCCTTGCCGGTGATCGGCGTGATGTTCTCGAAATACTGGCCGGTGGCCGGGGCCACCCATTCGCCGCCGATGTAGTTGCCGTAACGTTTCTTGAAGTTGACCGTGGTGCCGAATTTGCCGGGCTCGAGCATGTCCATCTTGTGTCTCCGTTGCGATTGATCGGCGTCTGATGCGCCAGGGCAGCACCGCGACATTGCGGCGCTCCGCTGGCGAGGGGCGCAATTCGCGGGCCTGCCGGCATGGGGATTTTCCCCAGGGCCGGCCCGCTTCTGAACGGCCTTTGTCAGGGAATGGATGTGGCGCGATTCGCGACATTTGGCCGAGAATCCGTCGCAGACCCTGTCGCTTCCGGCGACACCAGCGGATCGGCCAGGGCAAGGAGACAGACATGCGCTATCAGCCGCCGCCGTCGTACGTCGTCGAACGGGCACGGCAGTTGTTCTTCGTCGAGGGAGCCGACCCGGGCGCGGAACTCGCGCCCTATATCCGGCGTTCGTGGCGGCGTTGCTCCGCCCTGCCGCATGTGCTGCCGATGGCCGAACCGGTGACCGGCATCGAACTGTCGCAGCGCCGCGAAGCCGCCGACTGGCTGCGCCGATGCGCCCAGCCCGAGCTGGACGGCCTGACCGAACATGCACTGCAGCAGGGCTGTGTGGTGATCCTGTCGGACGCCGGCGGCCTGATCCTCGACGAGGTCGGCTGTCCGGACTTCCTGCCCAAGGCCCAGCGGGTGGCATTGACACCCGGCGTCGACTGGTCCGAACCCCGGCGCGGCACCAACGCCATCGGCACCGTGCTGATGGAACGCGAAGCGCTGATGGTGCTGGGCGGCGAACATTTCCTCGCGCAGAACGGCATGCTGGGTTGCGCCGCGGCCCCGATCTTCGACGCCAGCGGTGAACTGCTCGGCGTGCTGGACATCTCCGGGGAATCGGTGCGCGTCGACGTGCATGCGCTGGGCCTGGTGCGGCTCGCCGCCGCGCAGCTCGAACACCGGCTGATGAGCAGCCGCAACGAAGGCCAGCTGCTGCGTTTCCATCCGCGGCCGGGCCTGCTCAACACACCGCGCGAAGGGCTGCTGTCGGTGCGGGACGGTGTCATCGTCGGCGCCAACCGCACGGCGCTCGGCCTGCTGGGCATGGATTGGGGCCAGGCCATCGGCGCGCCGGCCGGCAGTATTTTCGGCGACCACTGGCAGCGCCTGCAGAACGCGCCCGGTCTCGTGGCGTCGGCGGACGGCCGGCAGTGGGCGGTGGCGATGGAACCCGGCCGGCACGAAACGCCGCGCCGCCGGCCGGTTTCCACCACGCCGACCGGGCAGCAGGACACCACCGACCCCCAGCTTGCACGGGCAGTGCGGGTGGTCGCGCAAGGCATTCCCATCGTGGTCACCGGCGAAACCGGCAGCGGCAAGGAAGTCTTCGTTCGTCGCCTGCACCGGGCAAGCCGGCGCGCCGCAGGCCCCCTGGTATCGGTCAACTGCGCCGCCCTGCCAGAAAACCTGATCGAGGCCGAACTCTTCGGCTACGAGGACGGCGCATTCACGGGCGCCCGCCGACGCGGCATGCCGGGCCGGCTGCGTGAAGCGGACGGCGGCATGCTGTTCCTCGACGAGATCGGCGATATGCCGCTGGCACTGCAGACCCGCCTGCTGCGGGTGCTGGAAGAACGGGTGGTGCGGCCGCTGGGCAGCCAGCGCGACGTTGCGGTCGACTTCGACCTGGTCTGCGCCACCCACCGCGACCTGCGGCAGATGGTGCGGCAGGGCTTCTTCCGCGAAGACCTGCTGTACCGGCTGCAGGGCTATACCGTGGCGATGACCCCGCTGCGCGACCGGCCGGACCGGCGCCAGCTGATCCAGCGCCTGTTCGACGATTGCGGCGGCGCGGCGCGCGGCCTGCGACTGACCGATGCCGCCTTGCACGCGCTCGAAATCCGCCCATGGCCCGGCAACGTCCGTGAACTGATGAGTGTGCTGCGCAGCCTGGTCGCATTGGCCGACGACGGCAGCACCGTGGATCTGCATGACCTGCAGCCGGACACCGCCGCCGCGGCCGCACCGGCCACGGCTGGCATTGCCCGGCCGGCCGACGGCCTGCTATCGGCGCTCACCGAGGCGGCCGTGCAGCAGGCGCTGAAAACCAGCCATGGAAATGTGAGCGAGGCATCCCGCCAGCTGGGACTGCATCGCAGCACGCTGTACCGTCACCTGGCCCAGGCTCGGGCGAATTCGGGGAAACAGAAAAATAGTTGATCGGTGAGCACGGGTCCAGTCGTGACAATTCGCGGCATGGACTTCCGTCACCAGCTCAGGCGACATCCGGTGCACCGGCCGACATTGCGCCGCATGCGCCCGCGCAAGGATTTTTTCGAAACGGTCGCGCCGCTGACCGATGAAGAAGTGCGGGAGTTCGCAGCTCTGCAGGCCAGCATGGCCATGCGCCTGGTCATGCAAAAGATGCAGCCCCAACCGACGCCGACGGTCGAAACACACCGGCACCTGCCGCGTTTCAGCGTCCACGCCGCAGGCCCGGATACGAAAACCCATACGGACAGGCCCTGGTCGCCGGCCGCCCTTGCGGTGGCCGGCCTGCTGGCTGCAGCCCTGCTGTGGGGCACGGCCTGCGGGCTGGCGCTGGCGCTTCGGTAGCTACGGCCTATTCCGCCTTGGCGCCCGAAACCCGCACCTGCTCGGCAGCCTCCGGCATCTGTTTCTTCACGAAGGACCAGAAGGCGTCGACGCCCATCGGCTCGACCGCGACCGCGCCCTGCTCGGCGAACTGTTTCTGCACGTCGGGGTTGCGCAAAGCCGTCGCCAGGGCCGCGTTGTACTTCTCCAGGACAGGTCGCGGCGTGCCGGCCGGTGCCACCAGGCCGTACCAGGAGTCGGTGTAGAAACCCTTCACCCCGGCTTCGTCGAAGGTCGGCACATCGGGCAATGCCGCGAGCCGCTGGCGTGACGCCACCGCCAGCGCCCGCACCTTGCCGGACCGGATGAACGGCAACGCGCCGGTGCTCAGCACCAGGTCGACCCGGCCGGACATCAGGTCGGTCATGGCCGGCGCGGTGCCCTTGTAGGGGATGTGCGTGATGTCCACCCCCGCCAGCTTGTTGAAGCTGGCCCCGGCCAGGTGCTGGCTGGAACCGACGCCGCCCGAACCGTAGTTCAGCTTTCCGGGTTGGGCCTTTGCGCTGTCGATCAGCTGCCGCACGCTGCGGATCGGCGAATCCGCCGGCACCAGCAGCACGCTGGGCGAGCTGGTGATGATGCCGATGGGCGCGAAGTCTTTCAGCGGGTCGTAGTTGAGCTTCGAATACAGCACCGAGTTGAGCCCGTGCGAAGCCACCGTCGCCAGCATGATGGTGCTGCCGTCGGGCCTTGCGCGGGCCGCCAGGTCCGAGCCGATGTTGCCGCCGGCACCGGCCCGGTTGTCGATGACGATGGGCTGCTTCAATGCCTCCCCCATGTGCAATGCCGCCAGCCGGGCGACGTTGTCCGACGGTCCGCCCGCCGGCCAGCCGACCACCATGGTGATGGGTGCCGCCGGCTGCGCAAACACGGGCTGGACGGCGGCGCAGGTGGCGGCGGCACCCAGCGCCAGCAATTGGCGTCGGGCCAGGGTTCCTGAAGTTGTCCCGGTCATGGCTTCGCCTCCTGCCAGGGCATGTCTTTCCAGAGCTGGCGGAAACCGGCCTCGGCCTTCTCAAGCTCGACCGCATAGGCCGGCGGCGGCAGGTAACGCAGCGGAGCGAACATGGCCTCGGCCTGTTGCTGGAACTGTGGATCGGCGGCCACCCGCGCCACCGCATCCACCAGCTTCTTGCGGATGCCTTCCGGCAAACCCTTGGGCGCACCCAGGCCGCGCAGCGATGCCAGCTCGATGTCGAAACCCTGTTCCTTGAAGGTCGCCACGCTGGGTGCAAGGGCTGAACGTTTGCCGGCCATCTGCCCGAGCAGGCGCATCGGCGTACCGCCCTTCTGGAACTGCAGGGCCTCGCCGACGTTGATGGCGCCCACCGTCAGCTGCTGGCCGGCCAGCGCGGCCCGCACTTCGCCCGCGCCCTTGTAGGGAATATGGTTCAGCCGGGTGCCCGAGGCCTTCTCGAACAGCAGCATCGCCAGGTGGTCGTCCGAACCGGTGCCGGTGGTGCCGACCGTCACTTCGCCCGGATGCGCCTTCGCATAGGCCGCCAGCCCGGCCAGCGAATCGATGGGGTTGTTGTTGAAGACGGTGAAGCCACCCGGGTCGTCCACCAAGTTGCCCAGCAGGTCGAAACTGCGCCAGGTGAAGCTCGTCTTGCGTTCGATGGGAATCGTCAGCAGGTTCGGTGTGTTGATGAAACCGATGGTGTAGCCGTCGGGCGCCGCCTTGGCCAGCTCGGCAAAACCGATGGCGCCGCCCGCGCCGGGTTTGTTCTGCACCACCACGGCCGCCGTACCGCCCAGCTGCTTTTCGAGATGCCGGGCGACCAGCCGCGCCACCAGGTCGGTGCCGCCGCCGGGCGCATAGGCCACGATCATCTCGATGGGCCGGTTGGGGTAGCCGGCTTCCGGCTGCGCCAGGGCGGGCAAGGCCGCCATGGCCAGCAGCGAAGCCGCCCCGCACCGCAATGCCGTCCGTCGGTTCGACGGCCTGGATGATTCACGCATGTCTGTCTCCTGTTATCGGCTTCGGGAGCCTTTTTTACGAACGCTGTCACTCAATGCCTCGTCGGCTGATCCGGTTGTCAGTTCTCCTCGGCGCGGACGGCCGTTTCCAGTTGCAGCGCCGCGGCGATGCGTTGCCGGGCGTGCGGCCAGACCTCCGGGTTGACCAGCCGGGGCGGACGCTGGCCGGTGTTCAGCAAGGCCACGATCTGGGTCGCCGCCAACTCTGCGTTGTTGCGCCTGGCCTCGTGGGTGACACCTGCCGTGTGGAAGGTTGCGACCACGTTCGGCAGGCCCAGCAGCGGATGGTCCAGCGGCGGCGGCTCCTGGTCCCACACGTCCAGGCCGGCGCCCGAGAGATGACCGGACACCAGCGCAGCATGCAGCGCGGCTTCGTCGTGAATGCCGCCGCGGGCGGTGCTGACAAAGACCGCGCCCGGCCGCATCGCGGCGAAGGCTCGGGCGTCCATCAGGCCCAGGGTCGTCGAATCGCGCGGGCAGTGCATCGAGACGATGTCGGAACGCGCCAACAGTTCTTCGAAGGACACCTTCTGCCCACCGCGTGCGGCCATCTGCGCCGCATCGAGCGCCGGGTCGCAACCCAGCACCTCCAGCCCGAACGCGACCGCCAGCGCCGCCACCCGACGGCCGGCCTCCCCCACGCCGACCAGTCCGATGGTTCGGCCGCGCAGTTCGTGGCCCATCAGGTCTTCACGCGACATGCCGCGCCGGCTGTGCAGGGCACGGTCGGACTCCGCAATGCGGCGCAGCACCGCCAGCGTCAGGCCGATGGCCATTTCAGCGACCGAATCGCCGTTGCCGCCGGCCTGGTTCAGCACTGCCACGCCGGCCCGGGTGCAGGCCGCGACATCCACCGTGTCGAAGCCCGATCCGCTGGTCGACACCGCCAGCAGTCGGGGACAGCGCGCCAGCAATTCCTCCCCGGCGAACCAGCGGCGCGGAATCTCGTCCTTGGCAGCGGTGATCTGGTAGACCTGCGCCGCGGCCAGCGCCTGCCAGGCCACGGCGTCGTCGCCTTCCATCGCGCAGGTCTGCAGGCTCACGCCCGGCGAGCCGGAGACGATGCGGTCGAAGGCGGGGTCCAGCCAGTAGTCGAAACGAACGACGTTTTTCGAAGGCATCACAGCACGCCCTTTTCCTTCAGGCTGCGGTCGACCCAGCTGCGGTCGGCACGGCCTTCTGCAATGGCCTTCAGCATCTCGGCTTCGGTACGCTGCACCGCGTCGACCCGGTCGGCGATATCGGCAGCCTGGTCCGGCGACACGACCAGCACGCCGTCGCCGTCGGCCAGCACCAGGTCGCCCGGCCGCACCACCATGCCGTCGATGGAAACCGGCACATGCAGCTCGCCCGGGCCGTCCTTGTAGGGGCCGCGATGCGCCACGCCGCGTGCATACACCGGCAACGTGTTCCGGCCGATGGTGTCGCTGTCGCGGATGTTGCCGTCGATCACGAATCCGGCAGCGCCGCGTGCGATGGCCAGCGCCAGCATGATCTCGCCGATGATGGCGTTCTGGCCGCCGCCGCCGGCGTCCACCACGATCACGTCGCCGGGGCCCGAGATGTCGATGGCCTTGTGCACCATCAGGTTGTCGCCCGGCCGGGTGCGCACCGTCAGCGCACGGCCGACGAGCGCGGCTTCGCGCCGGTGGAAAGGCCGCAGCGCGCTGGTGCCGGTCGTGCGGCTCATGGCGTCGCTGACATTGGCTACCGGGTAATCGCGATAGCGCTCGATCAGCGCGTCCGGCACCGCTGCCTCGGGCCGTGGATGGATGTGGAAGCCGGGAATATGGGCCATCTGGTTTGTCTCCTTGTTCGGATTTCCCGGCCAATCTATCGTCGGTCGCTTGCGAATGAAAGCGACAAATAGTGGAGCTTTGATTCCACCAAAACGAAACCCCCGATGGAGCCCGACCATGACCCTCAAACAGCTGGAAGCCTTTTATTGGGCCGCCACCTGCAACAGCTTCGCCGTGGCCGCCGAACGCCTGCACCTGTCGCTTTCATCACTCTCCAAACGGGTGGCCGAACTGGAGTCGTCGCTGGGTGTGGTGCTGTTCGACCGCTCCGGGCGCAGCGCACGCATCACGCCGCAGGGCGAACAGATGCTGCCCGGCATCCGCCGCCTGCTGCATTCCGCCGCCGAACTGCAGGCATCGGTCAATGTGTCGCGTGGCCTGCAGGGGCATTGCCGGCTGGGCGTGGGTGAACTCAGCGGGCTGACCTGGCTGCCACGGCTGTTGATGACGGCTGCCAACGAACACCCCGACCTGCAGGTATCGCCGCAGGTCGACATCGGCCAGGTGCTGGAACAACGTACCGAGACCGGCGCGCTCGACTGCATCGTCATCGCCGGGCCGTCGTCGCGCGGCGGGCTGGCGGTCGAGCGCATCGCCCAGGTCGACTTCGTGTGGGTGGCCAGCCGCGACTTCATCGCCCGAGCCCGCACCGACCAGCCCCAGCGCCTGATCGCCGAACAGCGCCTCATCACCCTGCCCGAAGGTTCCGGCAGCAACCGCATCCTCGACCAGTGGCTGGAGGGCAGGAATCTCATGCTGCAGCAGCGCCTGATGTGCAACAGCTGGGGCGCGGTGGTGGGCATGGTGACCGAGGGGCTGGGTTTCGCGTTCATGCCACGCAAGTGGGCGGAGGCGGCCGAAGGCCCGGTGCTGACCATCATCGGCAGGGGCTCGCCGCTGCCGCCGCTGCAATACACGGTGCAGTGGCGGCGGGACGATGCACGGCCCCTGATCACCGAAATGCGGCGAATGATCAAGGAGGTGATCGCCTTCGATGCGCCGCGCTGTTTCGTGCCCCGCGCATGAGTCCGGCCGGCCGTGTCAGGGCTTCGGCCTGGCCTTTTCCATCAGGAAGTCGATGCAGGTCCGCACCGCCCGCGTCCGGTGCCGGTTGGGCAGATAGAGCAGGTACATGTGGGTGCCGAAGATGCTCAACCGGTACTCGCCCAGCGTGGTCAATATTTCGCCGCTTTCGATCTTGTCCTGCACCACGTAGTCCGGCACCAGGCCGACGCCCAACCCGGCCAGGATGCCCTGCCGCAAAAAGGGAAAGTGCTCCGAGATCATGGTCGGCTCCAGCGAAACCTCCTGCCTTTCTTCGCCCTGGTAGGCCGTCAGCCTCAACTGCCGCCCGGTGACACCCGCGGTGATCAGCGGGCTGCCGCGCAGGTCGTGCAAGGTGCCCGGCAGGCCATGCCGCCGCGCGTAGTCGGCCGACGCGCAGGCCAGGTAACGCACGGTACCCAGGCTGCGCGCCACCATCGACAGCGGCGGTTCGTGCATCACCCGGATGGCGATGTCGACTTCGTCTCGCAGGTTGTCGGCCCGGTTCTCGAACAGTACGTCCAGCACGATGTCGGGGTAACTGCGCTTGAACTCGATCAGCCAGTCGCTCATCACGATCTGCCCGTAGCCGCTGGGCACGCTGATGCCGACCCGGCCGTGCAGTCCCTCGCCGAGCGTGCTGACGGCTTCTTGCGCGGCAAGCATTTCGTTGTGGATGGCGCGGCCGTGTTCATACAGGCGCATGCCGATCTCGGTCGGCTCCATGCGGCGGGTGGTGCGCTGCACCAGCTGCACGCCCACGTCCTTTTCGAGCTTGGTCAGGTGGTAACTGACGTTGGCGCGGGTCATCTTCAGCTTGCGGGCAGCCTGGCTCAGGTTGCCGCTGTCGATGATTTCCATCAGCAACGTGAGTGATTGGGAGTCCATGTCTTCAAAGATCCGAGAAACGCATTGGTAGAAATCCTTTGACAGTTTGTCAATGATTCATGGGATTCTTAAAAGTCATTGTCCACGCAACAATGCAAATCCAGGCAATAGAGACACATAAAGGAGACCGTGCATGTCCGCTGAAGGAACAACTTCGCCCGTCCGCACCCGCGTGCAAGACCAGGTTCTGGTGGTCAGCATCGACAACCCGCCGGTCAATGCCCTGGGTGCCGCCGTGCGCCAGGGCCTGATGGCCGCGCTGGATCAGGCCGATGCCGACGCCGGCCTGAAGGCCGTTCTGATCGTGGGTGAAGGCAAGGTCTTCATCGGTGGCGCGGACATCCGCGAATTCGGCAAGCCACGGGTCCCGCCCTCGCTGCCGGAAGTCTGCAAACGCATCGAATCCTGTTCCCGCCTGGTCGTCGCATCGATCCACGGCGCGGCGCTTGGTGGCGGCCTGGAAGTGGCGCTGGCCGCCCATTACCGCCTGGCGCTGCCGGCCGCCCAACTCGGCCTGCCGGAAGTCGCGCTCGGCCTGCTGCCCGGCTCCGGTGGCACGCAGCGCACGCCTCGCCTGATGGGCGTGAAGGCGTCCGCCGACATGATGCTGAGCGGCAAACCGCTGAACGCCACGGCAGCCCTCGCCGCAGGCCTGGTCGACCAGTTGGTGGAAGGCACCGACCCGGTCGCCGCCGGCCTGGCCTACGTCCGGCAATTGCTCGCCGACAAGGCGCCACTGCGGGTGACCAGCGCAACGCCGGGCAAGCTGGCCGACAAGGCCGCCGCCCAGGCCGAACTCGACGCGGTGCGCGCCGCCACAGCCAAGTCGGCACGCGGCCTGTTCTCGCCGATGAAGATCGTCGACTGCATCCAGGCCGCCATCGACCTGCCCTTCGAACAGGGCATGGACTTCGAACGCGCCCAATTCCTGGCCTGCATCGACAGCCCGCAACGCGCCGGCCTGATCCACGCCTTCTTCGCCGAGCGCGAAGTGGTGAAGATCCCCGAAGCAAAGGCCGCCGCGCCACGTGTCCTGAAATCCATCGCCGTCATCGGCGGCGGCACCATGGGCGCCGGCATCACCGTGGCTGCGCTGGATGCCGGTTTCCCGGTGACCATGATCGAGCGCGACGAGGCCTCCATCACCCGGGGCCGCGGTTTCGTCGAAAAAGTCTACGACGGCCTGGTCACGAAGGGCCGCATGACCGCCGAAGCCAAAGCCGCCGTCATGGCCCGCTACACCGGCAGCACCCGTTATGAAGACGTGGCCGGCGCCGACCTGGTGATCGAAGCCGTGTTCGAGGACATCGAGGTCAAGAAGGGTGTGTTCCAGCAGCTCGACAAGGTCTGCAAGCCCGGCGCGGTGCTGGCGACCAACACCTCCTATCTGGACATCGACGCCATCGCCGCGGCCACGTCGCGACCGCAGGATGTCATCGGCCTGCACTTCTTCAGCCCCGCCAACATCATGAAGCTGCTGGAGATCGTGGTGCCCGCCAAGGTGAGTGCCGACGTGGTGGCCACCGCCTTCGAGCTGGCCAAGAAACTGAAGAAGGTGCCGGTACGCGCCGGCGTCTGCGACGGTTTCATCGGCAACCGCATCCTGGCGGTCTACAAACAGGCCGCCGACTACCTGATGGAAGACGGCGCCAGCCCCTATGAGATCGACGCCGCGGTGCGCGACTTCGGTTACCCGATGGGCCCGTTCCAGGTCACCGACCTGGCCGGCGGCGACATCGGCTGGGCGACCCGCAAACGCAAGGCCGCCACCCGTGATCCGAAGGCGCGTTACGTCGAGATCGGCGACCGCATCTGCGAGAACGGCTGGTTCGGCCAGAAAACGGGACGCGGCTATTACCTCTACCCGCAAGGCGCCCGCACCGGCCAGCCAGACCCGGAAGTGCTGGCCATCGTCGACGCCGAACGTGCCCGCAAGGGCGTCACGCCGAAGACCTTCACGGCGGAAGAAATCATGCGGCGCTACATGGCCGCGATGGTCAACGAAGGCGCCAAGGTGGTCGACGAAGGCATCGCCCTGCGGCCGCTGGATGTGGATGTGACCTTCCTGTCCGGCTATGGTTTCCCGCGTTTCCGTGGCGGCCCGATGAAGTACGCCGACACCGTCGGCCTGCCGAAGATCCTGGCCGACATCCAGGAATTCTCGAAAGAAGACCCGCTGTTCTGGAAACCGGCTGCGCTGCTCGAAAAGCTGGTCGCAGAAGGACGGAATTTCGACAGCCTGAACCAGGCGGCATCGGACAAGTAACCCAGCCAAAGACAAGAAAAGAGACAAGAAAATGCGTGAAGCAGTCATCGTTTCCACCGCCCGCACACCGCTGGCGAAGTCCCACCGGGGCGAGTTCAACGTGACGCCGGCGGCCCAGCTGGCGGCGTTCTCTGTCAAGGCGGCGGTCGAGCGTTCGGGCATCGACCCGAACATGTTCGAAGACCTGATCCTGGGCTGCGGCAACCCCGACGGTTTCCAGGGCCGCAACCTCGGCCGGCAGACCGTCATTCGGGCCGAACTGCCGCTGAGTGTTGCCGGCACCACCGTCACCCGCTACTGCGCGTCGGGCCTGCAGGCCATCGCCATCGCGGCCGGCCGCATCGTCGCCGAAGGTGTACCGGCCATGATCGCCGGCGGTGTGGAAACCATCTCGGGCCTGCGCCCCGGAAACAACCTGCCGACCGACCTGGATCCCTGGCTGGTCGAACACAAGCCTGACTTGTTCATGGCCATGATCGACACGGCCGACATCGTGGCCAAGCGCTACGACATCAGCCGCGAAGACCAGGACGCGTTTTCGCTCCAGAGCCAGCAACGCACCGCCGCCGCGCAGGACAAGGGTCTGTTCGACAACGAAATCATCGCCTGCGCCACCCGCATGGCCGAGAAGAACAAGGACACCGGCGAGGTCACCTACCGCGACGTGGTCGCCACCCGCGACAACTGCAACCGCCCTTCCACCACGCTCGAAGGCCTGCTCAGGCTGGAGCCGGTGAAAGGCCCGGGCAACTTCGTCACCGCCGGCAATGCGTCGCAGCTTTCCGATGGATCGTCGGCCTGCGTGCTCATGGAAGCCAAGGAAGCCGAGCGACTCGGCCTGCAACCGCTGGGGGCCTTCCGCGGCATGGCGGTGGCCGGTTGCGAGCCGGACGAGATGGGCATCGGCCCGGTGTTCGCCGTGCCCAAACTGCTGGCCCGCCACGGCCTGAAGGTCGAGGACATCGACCTGTGGGAACTGAACGAAGCCTTCGCCTCGCAAGCCCTGTATTGCCAACGCACGCTGGGCATCCCCAACGAGCGCCTGAACGTCAACGGCGGCGCGATTTCGATCGGCCACCCCTTCGGCATGACCGGTGCCCGCCTGGCCGGCCACATCCTGCTCGAAGGCCAGCGCCGCAAGGCCCGCTGGGGCGTGGTGACCATGTGTATCGCCGGCGGCATGGGTACCGCCGGCCTGTTTGAAATCTTCTGAAGTCAGGCTCTCTTATGGATCTGCAATTCACTCCCCGACAGCAGGCTTTCCGCGACGAAGTGCGGGCCTTCCTGAAAGACAAGCTGCCCGCCGACCTTTCGCACAAGGTCAGGAACGGCCTGCGACTGAGCAAGGCCGACCTGGAACGCTGGCACGCCATCCTGAATGAACGCGGCTGGCTGGCCAACCACTGGCCCGAACAGTACGGGGGTCCGGGCTGGGGACCCATCGAGAAGTTCATCTTCGAGAACGAATGCGCCCTGGCCGGTTCGCCGCGCATCGTGCCTTTCGGCGTCAGCATGCTGGGCCCGGTGCTCATCAAGTACGGCAGCGAAGAACACAAGAACTACTGGCTGCCACGCATATTGAACGGCGCCGACTGGTGGTGCCAGGGTTATTCGGAACCCGGCGCGGGTTCGGACCTGGCATCGGTCAAGACGACGGCGGTGCGTGACGGCGACCACTACATCGTCAACGGCCAGAAGACCTGGACCACGCTGGGCCAGCACGCCAACATGATCTTCTGCCTGGTGCGCACCAACCGCGAAGCCAAGGCACAGGCCGGCATCAGTTTCCTGCTGGTCGACATGACATCTCCCGGCGTCGAGGTGCGGCCCATCATCACGCTGGACGGCGAACACGAAGTCAACGAAGTCTTCTTCACCGATGTCAAGGTGCCGGTCGAGAACCTGGTCGGCGAAGAGAACAAGGGCTGGACTTACGCCAAGTACCTGCTGACCTACGAACGCACCAACATCGCGGGCGTAGGTTTCTCGGTGGCAGCGCTGGCGCGCCTGAAGCAGATCGCCGCCACGGTGCAGTGCAACGGCAAACCGCTGGCAAAAGACCCGCTGTTCGCCACCCGCGTCGCCAAGGTCGAGATCGACCTGGAGAACATGAAGACCACCAACATGCGGGTGATCGCGGCGGTGGCCGGCGGCGGTGTGCCGGGCGCGGAAAGCTCGATGCTGAAGATCCGCGGCACGGAAATCCGGCAGGAAATCCTGTCGCTCACACGCCGTGCCATGGGCCCATACGCCCTTCCCTTCGACGAAGAGGCGCTGCACGCCGGCCATGAAGACCTGGCCGTGGGGCCGGACGGCGCAGCCGGTGCGGCCGCCAGCTACTTCAACCACCGCAAGCTGTCGATCTTCGGCGGCTCCAATGAAATCCAGAAAAACATCATCTCCAAGATGATTCTGGGCCTGTGAGGTCGATGCCATGAATTTCGAGCACACCGAAGACCGCCGCATGCTGGCGGACACCCTCAACCGTTTCGTCTCCGAGCAATACGGCATCGAGAAACGCAACCACCTCGCCTATGGCGAGCAGGGCCACAGCCCCGACCTGTACCGGCAGTTCGCCGACCTGGGTGTCATCGGCGCGCTGTTCCCCGAAGCCGACGGCGGCTTCGGCGGCGCCGGTTTCGACGTGAGTGTGGTGTTCGAGAGCCTGGGCCGCGGCCTGGTCGCCGAACCCCTGCTGGGTGCGCTGCTGGTCGGCCGCGCATTGATTGACGGAGGCACCGCCGGGCAGAAGGAATCGCTGCTGGCACCGCTGATCGCAGGAGAAACCGTGGCCGCCCTGGCGCACGACGAACCGGGCAGCCACTACGAACTATCGCGTGTCACCACCACCGCCACACGCTCAGGCGACGGCTGGGTGCTCGACGGCGCCAAGGCCGTGGTGCTGTTCGGCGACACGGCCGACTGGCTGCTGGTTTCGGCCCGCACCGCCGGGGGCACTTTCGATGCCCACGGCATCTCGCTGTTCCTGGTGCCCGGCACCGCTGGCGGCCTGACCCGCCGGGGCATCGGCCGCATCGACGGCGGCCGGGTCGCCGAGATCGAACTGAAGGGCGTGACCGTCGGCGCCGACGCGCTGCTGGGCGCTGAAGGCGAAGGCGCTGCGCTGCTCGAAGGCATTGTCGGCTGGGGCCTGCTGGCCCTCAGCGCCGAAGCCGTCGGCGCAATGGATGTCACCAAGCAGTTCACGCTCGAATACCTGCAGACCCGCAAGCAGTTCGGCGTGCCCATCGGCAGTTTCCAGGCCCTGCAGCACCGCATGGCCGACCTGCTGCTGGAAGTCGAGCAGGCCCGTTCGGCGGTCATCAACGCCGCAGCCGCCGTCGAAGGCAACGACCGTGTGCAGCGTGAACGTACCCTGTCGGCGACCAAGTACAGCATCGGCCGCATCGGCACGCTGGTGGCCGAAGAAAGCATCCAGATGCATGGCGGCATCGGCATGACCTGGGAACTGCCGATGGCGCATTACGCCAAACGCCTTGTGATGATCGACCATCAACTGGGCGACGAAGACCACCACCTGGCGCGCTACATGGCGCTGGGCGAATCGGCATGACCGACGCGGCGCAACCGCTCCTGCAGCGGCGCGAGGGCGCGGTGCTGGTGCTCAGCAACAACAACCCCGCCGCGCGCAATGCGCTGTCGGTGGGTTTCTACACGGCGCTCACCCAGGCCCTGAAGGACGCACAGACCGACCCGGCCGTCGGCGCCATCGTGCTGACCGGCGAAGGCGGCCATTTCTGCTCCGGCGGCGACCTGCGCAAGCTGGCCACCCGCCGCGACTTGCCGGTGCATGAACGCCGCGCATTGCTCGAAGGCCTGCACGACCTGATCCGGGCCGTGCGCGACAGCGGCAAACCGGTCGTCGCCGCCGTCGAAGGCGCGGCCGCAGGTGCCGGCCTGTCGCTCGCCCTGGCCTGCGACATGCTGGTCGCCGCTCGTGATGCGGTGTTCTCGGTGGCCTATGTGAAGGTGGGCCTGACACCCGACGGCGGCGCCACCGCCTTCCTGGCCGAGTTCGTATCGCGCCAGGTGCTGACCGAGCTGTGCCTGACCGGCGAACGCATTTCCGGCGAACGCCTGCATGCCCTGGGCGCGGTCAACCGGCTGGCCGACAGCGGCCAGGCACTGGCGATGGCGATCACGCTGGCCGCCAGCATCGCCGACGGCCCGACCCTTGCCATGGCCCGCATCAAGTCGCTGTGCCGCAGCGCACCGCGGGCCACGCTCGAAGAACAGCTCGAAGCCGAAGCCGGCCTGATGGTGCTGTCGCAGGAGACCGATGAATCCCGCGAGGGCATGAGCGCGTTCCTGGAAAAACGCCGGCCGGACTTCACCAGGCTGCGAGCCTCGTCCTGACCAAGGCTGCCGCGGCCCCAGATAAAAGCATTCAAGGAGACAAAAGAAGATGAGCACCGCAGAAAAACCGGACACCGCCGACCTGCCGCTGGACGGCATCCGGGTACTCGACCTGTCGCGTGTGTTCGCCGGCCCGCTCTGCGGCCAGGTGCTGGCCGACTTCGGTGCCGAGGTCATCAAGGTCGAACACCCCGGCCGCGGCGACGACACCCGCGACTGGGGCATCCGCATCGGCAAGACCGAGACCACCTACTACAACAGCATGAACCGCAACAAGCGGTCGATCACGCTGGACCTGCAGAGCCCGGAAGGCCTGCAGATCGTGCGTGACCTGCTGCCGCAGTTCGACGTGGTGATCCACAACTTCAAGTCGGGCGGCGCCGAGAAACTGGGCCTGGGATACGAGCAGCTGAGGGCGATCAGACCCGACCTCATCTATTGCAGCGTTTCCGGCTACGACACCAGCGGCCCCGAGGCCAAACGCCCCGGCTACGACCTGGTGATCCAGGGCGAGACCGGCCTGATGGCGATCAACGGCGAGGCCAGCCAGCCGCCGTTGAAGTTCGGTGTCGCGGTGGTCGACCTGATGACCGGCATGTATGCCGCGCAGGCCGTGCTGGCCGCACTGTTCCGCCGCGAGCGTTCGGGCAAGGGCCGGTTCATCGAGATGGCGCTGTACGACTGCGGGATCATGGTGACCGGCTACTACGGCCTTGACGCCATGCAGCTGGGCCGCGACCCGGCACGCTACGGCAACGCCCACCCGTCCATCGTGCCCTACGGCATGTACGAAGCCGCCGACGGCCCGCTGATCATCGCGGTCGGCAACAACGCCCAGTTCGACAAGTTCTGCCGCCTGGTCATCGACCGCCCCGACATCGTCGAAGACGCGCGTTTCTCGACCAACGTGAACCGGGCCAGGAACCGGCTGGAGATCGGTCCACTGATCGCCGAGCTGATCCGCGCCTTCCCCCGCGATGTGCTGCTGCAGCGCCTGAGCGCCGCCGGCATTCCCTGCGGCCGGGTGGCCGGCCTGCATGAAGCGTTGACCAGCGAACGCACCCGCCGTGGCGGCCTGCTGCAGGACATGCCGCACCCCGTCGTCGGGACGACTCCGGTGTTCGCGCCGCCCTATCGGCTGGACGGCCAGCGCCTGCCGATCCGCCATGCACCGCCCACGCTCGGCGAAGGCACCCGCGAGATCCTGCAGGGCCTGCTGTCGATGAGCGACGAACAGCTCAAGGACCTGCAGCAACGCGGTGTGCTGACGCTGCCGGAGCCGCAGACGCCTGACTGACACGGCGCCGCCATGGGGTGATGGAAGACAAGGAACGACGGAGACAATGACATGACGACAAGAACCAACGCACGACGCGGACTGCTGCAAGGCATGGTCGCTCTGGGCGGCGCCGGCCTGATGGGCCAGGTCCTGGCACAGACATCAAAGGCTGCGTGGCCCAGCAAACCCATCCGCCTGATCGTGCCCTTCAACGCGGGCGGCGCCACCGACATCATCGCCCGCACCATCGGCGAGGCGCTGTCCAAACGGGTCGGCCAGCCGGTGGTGGTCGACAACCGTGGCGGTGCGGCCGGCATCCTGGGCAGCGACGCGGTCGCCAAGTCCGTGCCGGACGGCCACACGCTGATGGTGTCGCTCAGCACCTCGATGCTGATCAACCAGTTCCTCTATACCAAGCTGCCCTACGACCCGACAAAGGACTTCACGCTGATCACCCAGATCTCGGCGGCGCCGGTCACGCTGGTGGTGCATCCCTCGGTGCCGGCCAGCAACATGAAGGAACTGCTGGCCTATGTGAAGGCCAACAAGGGCAAGCTCTCGTACGGCTCCTGGGGCGTCGGTTCATACGGCCATCTGGCCGGTGCCTACATGAGCAAGACCATGGACGCCGACATGACCCACATCGCCTACAAGGGCGAGGCGCCGATGATCCAGGAACTGATCGGCGGCCAGCTGCAGCTGTGTTTTTCGAGTGCACTCAACACCAAACCCTTCATCGACGCAGGCCGGCTGAAGGCCATCGGCGTCACCGGCAAGCAGCGCATGGCCATCCTGCCGAAGCTGCCTTCCATCCATGAACAGGGCGTGACCGACGAGGCCTATTCGATCTTCGGCTGGGTCGCCATGGGCGCGCCGGCCGGCGTGCCGAAGGAAATTGTCGACGCGCTGTACGGCCACCTGCGCGAGATCGGCAAGGACCCCAAGGTGCTGGAACGCATCGAGGCCGCCGGTTTCATGCCTTTGATGAACACACCCGCCGAATTCCGCGATGCCTACAACCACGACATGCCGGTGTGGAAGGCCCTGGTCGAGGCCGCCGGCGCGAAGCTGGACTGAACCTGATTTTCAAGAACGACCGAACGGAGACAACGTGACCCTGACTTCCAGCCTTTCGACCAGCCGCCGCGCCCTGCTGGCGCTTGCCGCCGCACCCTTGCTGGCCGGCACCGCCGTGGCGCAGACCACCGCCGCGTGGCCCGCCAAGATGATCAAGCTGATCGTCCCCTTTCCGCCGGGCGGCCCGACCGACACCGCATCACGCATCGTCGGCCAGAAGCTGGGCGAACGCCTGAAACAACCGGTGCTGGTGGACAACCGTCCCGGTGCTTCCGGCTCCATCGCGGCCTTGCAGGTCGCCAAGTCCGAAGCCGACGGCTATACCCTCATGATGCTGGCCACCCCCACCCTGCTGGCGCCGCACCTCTACAAGAAGACCGGCTACGACACGGTGAAGGACTTCACCCCGGTCGCCACCGTCTACGACCTGCCCATCGTCATCGTGGTCAACCCGACCCTGTTGCCGGAAGTGACCGACCTGCGCAAACTCATCGCCCATGCCAAGGCGCAGAAGGACCCGATGGCCTACACCAGCTCGGGTGTCGGCAGCTTCGGCCACCTGAGCATGGAACTGCTCAAGCAGATGGGCAGCTTCGACATGAACCACGTGCCCTACAAGGGCGGCGTGCCGGCCATCACCGACACCATCGGCGGCCAGGTGCCCGTCATGTATTCGGACCTGGTCGCCGCCCTTCCCTTCATCAAGGCCGGCAAGTTGCGCGCCATCGCGGTCGGCTCGCCGCAGCGGGTCGCCATGCTGCCCGACGTCGCGACCATCGCAGAGCAGGGCTTCAAGGGTTACGACGCGGTGTCGTGGGGCGGTCTGCTGGCACCGGCAGGCACTCCCAAGGCCGTGGCCGACCGCATCGCCGGCGAAGTGCGCCAGATCCTGGCCGAGAAGGACACCCAGGACCGGCTGCTGCAGGCGGGCGCCATCGCGAAGTTCGAGGACCCGGCAGCCATGGCTGCGCATATCCAGAACGACTACGCCAAGTGGGGCAAGGTGATCCACGACAAGAACATCGTTTCGGAATGACCGCGGCATGAAGACACGCATCACCGAACTGTTCGGCATCGAACACCCGATCATCCAGGGCGGCATGCACCATGTCGGCCTGGCCGAACTGGCGTCTGCGGTGTCGAACGCGGGCGGGCTGGGCATCGTCACCGGCCTGACCCAGCGCACACCCGAGTTGCTGGCTGCCGAGATCGCACGTTGCCGCCGCATGACCGACAAGCCCTTCGGCGTGAACCTCACTTTTCTGCCGTCGGTCAGCCCCCCGGACTATCCGGGCTACGTGCGCGCCATCATCGAAGGCGGCGTGAAGGTGGTCGAGACGGCTGGCAACAACCCGCAGAAGTGGCTGCCGGCGCTGAAGGAACACGGCATCAAGGTCATCCACAAATGCACCTCGATCCGGCATGCGCTGAAGGCCGAAAGCATCGGCTGCGACGCCGTCAGCGTGGACGGTTTCGAATGCGGCGGGCACCCGGGCGAAGACGACGTGCCCAACTTCATATTGCTGCCGCGTGCGGCCGAAACGCTGACGATCCCCTTCGTCGCTTCCGGCGGCATGGCCGACGGGCGTTCGCTGGTGGCCGCACTGGCGCTGGGTGCCGACGGCGTGAACATGGGCACCCGTTTCATCGCCACGCAAGAGGCGCCGGTGCACGAGAACGTCAAGCGGGCCATCGTGGCGGCCAGCGAACTCGACACCCGGCTGGTGATGCGCCCGCTGCGCAACACCGAACGGGTGCTGTCCAACCCGGCGGTCGAGCGGCTGCTGCAGAAAGAGCGCGAACTGGGCGACGCCATCACCTTCCAGGACATCCTGCCGGAGGTCGCCGGTGTCTATCCGCGCATCATGCAGGCCGGCGAAATGGAAGCCGGCGCATGGTCCTGCGGCATGGTCGCGGGGCTGATCCACGACGTGCCGACGGTGCGCCAGCTGATCGACCGAATCATGGCCGAGGCCCATTCCCTCATCAACCGGCGCCTGGCCGGCCTGGTCCGCTGAGCACCGACATTCAATCTATCCAAAGGAACCGATCATGAAAGTACTGGTCCCCGTCAAACGGGTCGTCGACTACAACGTCAAGGTCCGCGTCAAGTCGGACGGCACGGGTGTGGACATCGCCAACGTGAAGATGAGCATGAACCCCTTCGACGAAATCGCCGTCGAAGAAGCGGTTCGCCTGAAGGAAAAAGGCATCGTCACCGAAGTCATCGCCGTGTCCTGCGGCGTCGCTCAGTGCCAGGAAACCCTGCGCACGGCCCTGGCCATCGGCGCCGACCGCGCCATCCTGGTCCAGACCGATGTCGAACTGCAGCCCCTGGCCGTCGCCAAGATCCTCAAGGCCCTGGTCGACAAGGAACAACCCGGCCTGGTCATCCTCGGCAAGCAGGCCATCGACGACGACAGCAACCAGACCGGCCAGATGCTGGCCGCGCTGGCCGACCTGCCGCAGGCGACGTTTGCCAGCAAGGTCGACCTGGCTGCCGACGGCGTCACCGTCTCGCGTGAAGTCGACGGCGGCATGGAGACCCTGGCACTCACCCTGCCCGCCATCGTCACCACCGACCTGCGCCTGAACGAGCCCCGTTACGTCACCTTGCCCAACATCATGAAGGCCAAGAAGAAGACGCTCGACACGGTCACGCCGGCCGACCTGGGCGTCGATGCGGCGCCCCGCCTGAAGACTCTGAAAGTCAGCGAGCCGCCCAAGCGCGGCGCCGGCATCAAGGTGCCCGATGCCGCCACGCTGGTGGCCAAACTCAAGACCGAAGCGAAGGTGATCTGATGGCTGTCCTCGTCATTGCCGAACACGACAACGCCGGCATCAAGCCCGCGACCCTCAACACCGTGACCGCAGCTGTCGCCATCGGCGGCGACGTGCACCTGCTGGTCGCAGGCCAGAACGCCCAGGGCGCAGCCGATGCGGCGGCCAAGGTCGCCGGTGTCTCCAGGGTGATCCTGGCCGACGGTCCCAGCCTGGCCGAAGGCCTGGCAGAAAACGTCGCCGCGCAGGTGCTGGCGCTGGCGCCGGCCTACAGCCACATCCTGTTCCCGGCGACGGCTGCCGGCAAGAACGCCGCGCCGCGCGTGGCCGCGAAGCTGGACGTGGCGCAGATCAGCGACATCACCAGGGTCGACGCACCCGACACCTTCGAGCGGCCGATCTACGCCGGCAACGCGATCGCCACCGTGCAGAGCGCGGATGCGACCAAGGTCATCACCGTGCGCACCACCGGCTTCGACGCCGCGGCGGCAGAAGGCGGCAGCGCATCGGTCGAAAAGATCGAAGCGGTGGCCGACAGCGGCAAGAGCAGGTTCGTCAGCCGCGAGGTGACCAAGAGCGACCGGCCCGAACTGACCGCGGCCAGGATCATCGTCAGCGGTGGCCGGGCCCTGGGCAGCAGCGACAAGTTCAACGAGGTGCTGACGCCGCTGGCCGACAAGCTGGGTGCGGCGCTGGGCGCATCGCGTGCGGCAGTCGATGCGGGCTACGCGCCCAACGACTGGCAAGTGGGCCAGACCGGCAAGATCGTGGCGCCCAGCCTGTACATCGCCGCCGGCATCTCGGGTGCGATCCAGCATCTGGCCGGCATGAAGGATTCCAAGGTGATCGTGGCGATCAACAAGGACCCCGAGGCTCCGATCTTCGGTGTGGCCGATTACGGGATCGAGGGGGACCTGTTCAGCATCGTTCCTGAGATGGTCAAGCTGCTCTAGGCCTCAACCCCCGGAGGAAGCAGGGGACGGGCTGGACACGGTGCTTTGTTCGGCCTTCTCTTCGGCAATGCTTTCGCTGCCGCCGCCGTCGATGGCGCCCTCGGCATTGCCTGGAGTGCCCGGACCCGGGTTCTCGACCGTCTTGGCACCCTTGTGTTCGCCGTTGTCGATGGCGTCGTCGGGTTTGTCGGACGGGTTGGGTAAGATGGTGTTTTTCATGGCATCAGCATGAACCGCGACATCGCCCGGCGGCGTAGGAATTGACCGCCCGCTGAGCGCCGCAAGTTGCGCGGCCGTGTCGGCCGCTCCCATGGCCTCGGCCAGCGCCAGCGCGGTCTTGCCGTCCGAACTCACGGCGTGTGGATCGGCGCCCCGCCGGATCAGCAAATCCAGGATTTCGCAGCGGTTGAACATGGCCGCGAACATCAGCGGCGGTTTGCCGCCTGGCGGCATCAGGTTGACGTCCGCGCCATGGGCCATCAGCAACTCGGCCATGGGCAGGTTGCCCTTGAAGGCGGCGCCTGCCAGCGGCGTCTGCGCCATGTCGTTGGATCGATTCGGATCGGCCCCCTTTTCCAGCAGCAGCCGGGTGGCTTCGAGCTGCCCGTGGTAGCTCGCCAGCATCACCAGGGTGTCGCCCTTGTGGTTGGTCATGTTGGGTGGCAGGCCGCGTTCGAGCATGGGCCTGAGAGCCTCTGCATCGCCCTCGCGGGCGAGCTGGAACATGCGGTGCGCGAAGTCCAGCACATCCTGTTCGGTGGCGGTCGGCTCGGGCGGTTGGTGGGTCTGCATGGTGTTTTTCCTCCGTCGTTTACCGATTAGAGAACGATGCAGGCAGACCGTCGTTAGTTTTCATTTCCGCCCGGCCTCAGCCGGTACTTTTCCTGTAGAGCCTGGCCCGCTCGCGCTGCTGCGATGTGAATTCGGCCAGGCCGATGTCCCAGGTCCTGGTGAGCAGTTCACCACCCTCGCCCACCTGCACGAAGTGCACCGTCTTCGCCGCTTCGTCCGGCCCGCTGCCGGGCGCCCTGCAACGATTTCCCTCGGCGTCGAAATACACCTGGGCGACTCCGAGATTCACAAGATATTCAGCAGTCAATGTGGCCTCCTGTTGAAATCAGCCGGATCGGCTGGACGAGTTTCTGCCGGGCGTCCTGTCCGAGACCTGACTCGGCGGACTCAGCTGATGAACCCATGGGACTCCCACCACCAGGCTCCGGAACCCAGGGCGAGGACGAGTAGGGAAAGGCCCAGCAGCCGCTTGGTGAGGCGGCCTTGCCGGTCGGCCAGGGCGGCATCCAGCGCCGCTTGGATGTCCATGCCGCACATGGCGGAAAGCGCCGCGTCGCGGACGTCTTCGGCGTTTCTCAGCCGCGGCGTGCCACGGTCGGCCGGGTAGCTGGCGAGGCTGGCATCGACCGGATGCCAGGTGGACGCGAGCCTGATGTGCGCAGCCCAGCGGACGTCGTTGGCGGCCACCAGGTATCGCACCACATAGGGAAACGACAGCCCGCTCTGGTGGTCGAGAAAACTGCCGGTCAATTCGTGCGTGTTTGCACGGTTTTGTCGGTTTGTATCGAGCATGGCGCGACGATAGCCATGCGACACGCGTCCATTTCGCCGCGGTCACACCCGTTTACAGGCGTACTACATCGCTCAGCGGCGTTACGACTGCTTTCCCCGTGTCGGGTGGCTCCGGTTTAATGGCCGCCGGAGGAAACTTCCCGCTCATGAACGACAAGAACGAACGCGCCTGGCGTGACCGCAACCCGCCGTGGTCCCGCGCCCGGTCTGCCGGCCCAGGCGAATTCCCCTGGAAAGCCGTCGTCATCAGTATGCTGGCGACCATTGTCGCCACCCTGCTGGTGCTCAATTTTTCGCCTGGCGAGAAGCGGCTGGACCAGCAGTTGCCGCGGCTTTACGGAACGTCCGACACGCAGTTCGAAAGAACCATGGGCGTTTTGCTGGGCCCGCCAGTGCTGCCCGGCAACCGCTACCGGGCGCTGATCGACGGCGACGCCATCTTTCCGGCCATGCTCGAGGCCATCCGCGGCGCGCAGAAGTCGATCACCTTCGAGACCTACATCTACTGGTCCGGCGACATCGGCCAGCAGTTCGCCCAGGCGCTGAGTGAGCGGGCGCAGGCAGGTGTGAAGGTGCATGTGCTGCTCGACTGGGTCGGCAGCCAGAAGATCGAGCAGTCCTATCTCGACCAGATGGAGCGCGCCGGTGTGCACATGAAGAAGTTCCACCCGCTGGCCTGGTACAGCCTGGGCCGGCTGAACAATCGCACCCACCGGAAGCTGCTCGTGGTCGATGGCAAGACCGGGTTTACCGGCGGTGTCGGCATCGCCCCCGAATGGACCGGCCATTCGCAGGATGCCGACCACTGGCGCGACAGCCATTTCGAAGTACAGGGCCCGGTGGTGGCGCAGATGCAGGCGGTGTTCGTCGACAACTGGACCAAGACGTCAGGCCAGGTGCTGCACGGCGCCCGATACTTTCCGCCCATCGAGGCGCTGGCTCCCGGCGACACCGGCAAGGCCCAGATGTTCAGCAGTTCGCCTTCCGGTGGCAGCGAAAGCATGCACCTGATGTACCTCGCCGCCATCACCGCGGCGGAGCACAGCATCGACCTGTCGAGCGCGTATTTCGTGCCCGACGAACTGACGGTGAAAGCCTTGCTGGACGCCCGTGCGCGCGGTGTGCGTATCCGGGTGATCGTGCCGGGGCCGGTCATGGATTCGAAGACGGTGCAGGCAGCCTCGCGCGCGATGTGGGGCCGGCTCATCGCTGGCGGCATCGAGATATGGGAATTTCAGCGGACCATGTATCACTGCAAGGTGCTGATCCTGGACAACATGCTGGTGTCGGTCGGTTCCACCAACTTCGACGACCGCTCGTTCCGCCTGAACGACGAAGCCAACCTGAATATCTACGACACCGCGTTCGCGTCCGACCAGACCCGGGTGTTCGAGGACGACCTCAAGGGCTCCAGGCAGGTGAGCCTGGAACAGTGGCAGAACCGGCCGCTGAAGGAGCGGCTTGCCGAAAGGCTGGCGCGGGTGATCTCGACGCAGCTCTGAGCCGCGCGGCGTTTCAAAGTACGCCGGCGACCAGCCTTTTCTGCACCGCATCGGCGCTGGAGATGTACCAGTCGGACTGGCCGATCCTTTCCATCAATTCGTCCAGGCTGACGTCCGAGCCTTCGACCAGGTATTCGAACGCGGTGCGCTCCATCTTCATGGCGCTTTCGATTTCTGCCAGGGCATCCTTGACCAGAGCCTGCATGCCACGCATGGCGCCCTTCAGTTCGAGGGTCTTGTCGAGGCGGCGCTCGTGGACCAGCAACATGCAGTCCCGCGTCAGGAAACGCTTTGGCGGCGGGAAGCCGGACATGATGGAAACGCCGGCCGAATAGACCACCGACTTGCCCAGGAAGACCATGTCGAGACCGAAACGTTCACGCGCCAGCAGGATGTCGGTGGCGATGCGACGACCGGTTTCGGCATCGCCGCCGGTAGTCGTCAATTCCACGAGAACGGGCCGTTTCATATCCAGCGCGGCGTCCATCTGCTGCAGGAAATTGTTGAGCATCGCGTCATCGACTTTGCCGTGCAGTCGAATAGCGGGCCGCTTCAGAAGTTCGTTGTCGAGCATGGTTATGTGTTTCATGGGGCATATGGGGGAAACACGGAACATCCCTTCGAACAGCCTGCACGGTGTGACCCGGTCCACCGCCAAACGCTGTAGGAAGACGTCCTTTATTTCGGTCGAGCCAATGAAAACGGCGGCTTCGCGGGCCGCCGTCATCAACCAGTGCGGCTGGCGCCGCGCCCGCTGTCGATCAGAAGTCGATCGCGGCGGACAGCATCAGGGTCCGTGGTGCACCGACGGTGACATAACCGCTGGCGGTCACCCAATAGGCCTTGTCAGCCACGTTCTCGAGGCTGGCACGGAAGACGACCTTCTTGTTGGCAACCTGCGTGGTGTAACGGGCGCCCAGGTCGACACGCGTCCACGACGGCATGCGCAGCGTGTTGGCAGCGTCGTACCACAACGACGACGTATTGATGACCCGGCCGTTCAGGCTCAGGCCCCGCACCCACGGCGTGTCCCAGTCCAGGCCCAGGTTGTAGGTGCTGTCGGGGACACCGGCCGCATCCTTGCCCTTGTTGGCGCCAGCGCCCAGCTTGGCGTCGTTGTAGGTCGCGCTGGCCATCAGGCGCAGCCCGCGTTGCACCTCGCCGTACGCGGACAGTTCCAGGCCGCGGTTCTTCTGTTTGCTGCCGTAGCTGAAGATGTTGGTCACCGGGTCGGTATAGCTGTTGGGCTGCTCGATCTGGAACAGGGCGGCCTGCGTCAGCAGGGTGCCCCAGTCGCGCTTCAGGCCGATTTCATGCTGCTTGGATTTCTGCGGTGCAAACACCTCACCTGCGTTGGCGGTGGTCGCAGCCGCCTGGCCGCCTGCTCCCAGGCCGGCGGTGTAGTTGTAGAACACCGAAGTGTTGCGGTCGGCCTTGAAGACCATGCCGACCAGCGGCGTGATCGCGCTTTCCTTGTATGCCGTGGAGCCGTTCACGCTCTTGCGGTTGACCGTCTGGTCACGCATGCCGAGGGTCAGCAGGAAACGATTGTCGAAGAGGCTCATCGTGTCCGCGATAGCCACGCTGTAGAGCGCCAGCTTGGCGCTCAGTGCGGGGTCGTTGCGGGCGATGGTGAGTGCCGGCAGCGGCGACGGGTTGTAGATGTTCGACGCCACGGTGTTGGCGCCGAGTGCATAGAAATACCCGGTTTCGCGCTGTAGCGTGTTGGCGGAGACGACCAGACTGTGGCCGACCGAGCCGGTCTTGAAGCGGGTACGCAGGCCGACGTCGGCCGACGAGGTCTTGTTGTATTCGTCGTAATAGCCGTTCTGCAGCGTGAAGTTACCGAGCCGGTTGATGCCGCCGGGCGTACGCGGGAAGTTCTGCTCGCTGTCGGTTTCGCTGTAACCGATGCCGCCGTAGACCGTCGTGCGTTCGTTCAGGTCGTATTCGATACGCGAAAGCGCGGTCTTCGCGGTATCGGTCAACACCGCACCGGGGTAGTAGGTGCGCCGCGGGTCCGACACTGCGGGCGGCGCGGTGATGCCTGCGCCGGTCGCGAACGTGGCCTGGGGCCGGAACTCGGTGGTCTTGTTGTCGGTGTAGAGCAGGTCCGCGGACCAGCGCAGGCCCGCACCGGCGTAATCGACGCCCAACGAACCCAGGCCCACGCGCTGGCGGCCTCCGTCGACGTTGCCTTCGCCGTTTCTCCAGACGGCGTTGGCGCGCACGCCCCACTGGTTGTCTTCGCCGAAACGGCGGCCGACGTCGAGGTGGGTGCCGAACTGTGCCTTGCCCATGTAGGTGGTGGTCAGGCGGGTCAAGGGAATGTCGCTGGCGCGTTTGGTCACCACGTTGATCGCGCCGCCGATGCTGGACGCCGGGCCGGTGCCGTTGGTGAATGCGCCGGGTCCCTTCAGCACTTCCACCCGCTCGATCATCTCGAGCGGTATCCGGGTGGCGGGCGACAGCCCGTACAGGCCATTGATCGCGGTGTCGCGGGTTCCCACCTGCAGACCGCGGATCTGGAAGTCGTCGCCATAACCGCCACGGGCCTGCAGGGTGCGGACCGATGCATCGTTCATGACCACGTCGGCGACCGTCAGCGCCTGCTGGTTGTCGATCAGTTCGGAGGTGTAGTTGGTGGTGCTGAACGGCACGTTCATCAGGTCGGTCTTGCCGAGGACACCCAGGTCGCCGCCACGTGCCAGCTGGCCACCCGAATACGTTTTTTGCAGGCCGCCGATGGCCTCTGCCTGCTCGGCGACTTCGACATCGCTCAGATTGATTTTGGTATCTACGGTCTGTGCGCCGGCCGAGGCCGCTGCGATCAGCACACCGAAACCGACCATCTGTCGGGCGAGGGTTGCGACGGGTGTGCGGGCGAAGCGGGCGGAGGGTGCGAATTTCATGTGCGGATGGAAATGGAAGACAGGCGGCGCGGAAAAGATGCCGTCGAGAGAAGAAGCGCCAACTTCAAACAGCAATACGAACCGTTCGCATTATATGGATCCAATGTGACAAACTGTTGTCGCCACACCACGCCGGATACACACAGGACCAGAAAGCGCCCTGCCGTTCAGCTTCCCTTCAGATATCCATCCCCCCCCCACCGCCATCACCCGCCAACGTGGCAACGCATCGCGGCGACGAACTCCTACAGACGGATGCGCTGGCCGGCACCGCCCTGCGGAGCCGCGCTGCGCCACAGTGGCCGTCGAATGAAGAAAGGCGACCCATGAGTTCTTCCACACCGCACCGCGCCGCAACCAAGGATCCCGAGGGCGGCCTCACACCTGCCGGCCGCGCAGAGTTCCGCGACAAACAGGGCTCTCACCTCAAGCCCGGCGTGACCAAACCAGTCAGCGAGATGACCCCCGAGGAAATGCGCCGCAAAGGCAGTTGGGCAACACGCTTCTACGGTCGCGACCCGCTGCCCCCCTTGAAGGACGATAAAGGGAAGCCGACCCGCTTCGCCCTCTCGGCGCATGCCTGGGGTGAACCGGTTCCGCGCACCGAGGCCGCGGCGCGGCGGATCGCCGAAAAGGGCCGTCGGCTGCTGGACCGTTATCGCCGCATACAGGCCAAAGCGGCAAAGTAGCCGATGGAAAAGTTGCGCGCGGTGTGGCGGCGACTCGCGGACGGCGCGATGGCTGCGCCGGGCCTGAACGTGTTGCTGCGCGCCATCCGCAATTACGTGCTGCATCAGAGCGCCAATCAGGCCGGCAGCCTGGCGTTTTCGTCGGTGCTATCCATGTTCCCGCTGCTGCTGCTGCTGTCATCTGCGGCCGGCTACATCGGAGGTCCGGGCGATGTGGCGGCGCTGGCCAGCCGCGTGCTGGGTTATGCGCCGCCGGTGGTCCGCGAAGCGCTGCAGCCGGTGGTCGATCAGGTGCTGGCGCAACGCAACCAGGCGCTCCTGACGATCGGCCTGCTGGTGACGCTCTGGACCGCGTCGTCCGGCATGCAGGCGGTGCGTACGGCCATGAACCGCTCATATGGCATCCACAAGGGCCTGCCCTTCTGGAAGGCGCGAATCAAGGTCACGCTGTTCACCATCGTGGTCGGTGCCGGCGTGCTGGCGACCTTCAGTTCGGTGGTCGTCATGCCCTATCTCTGGCGCTTGCTGGAGGACAACGTCGGTGCCGGCCGGGACATCGCCTGGCTGCGCGACGGCGTGCGATACGGGTCAGCCTTCGTGGTGCTGAGTGTTCTGTACAGCCTGTTGTACGGCTGGCTGCCCGACACGCGGCTGCATTTCCGGACGGTGTTGCCGGGCGCGCTGGTGGGCGCCGCGCTATGGGTCGCGGGCGCGGCCACCTTGTCTTACACACTGCGTTCGGCCGGCAAGCTGACTCTGGTCTACGGCAGTTTCGCGGGGCTGGTGGCGACGCTCGTATTTCTCTACGCCAGTGCCACCACGTTGATTTTCGGCGCTGAAGTTAACGGCGTAATGCACAAGAAACTGATGCGAAAAAGTGCCCACGGGCCGGACGAGACACCGGTCGCGGCGGCGACCGCCGCTGGCACCTTCTAGCCGTTCCACCCGAAGTTCCGGAACGCCGTTGGCGTCGATCAGCCAACTGGCCGGCATCCTGATGGCGCAGAAGCTGGGTTTCGAATTCAACGTCATCGGCTACAAGGGCGGCGCCCAGGCCCTGGCCGACCTGGCCGGCTCTCAGTTCGATTCGGCCAAGGCCAGCGTGCTGGCCATCAATCCCCTGGTGCAGGGCGGCAGGGTCCATCGCGGTTACCAGTGCCAAACCGTTCGCCGCGGTGCCCGGCGTGCCGACGGTCGCGGCACAGATCCCGGATTTCATGACCGGCTCGTGGCAAGGAATGCTCGCCCCTGCCGGTACGCCGCCGGCCGTGCGAGACAAATCCAGGCCGCCATCCAGCGCATCGTCCCCCGACCCGACGTTGCGAAACGCCTGCAGGATCTGGGTTCCGAGCCATCTGACATGACCCGCCAGCAGATCGCCGACTGGGAACAGGCGGAGGCGCTGTGCTGGGCCAGAGTGGTCAAGGACAACGGCATCAAGGCCGAATAAGCGCGGTCGGGCCGGGAGGTCAGTCCAGGTCTTCGATCACCAGCGTGCGGTAACGCTGCGCCAATGAAAATGGGACACGCCGCGCGATTGCCATCAGCCGCTCGGTGTCATCACGCGAATCGGAAACCACGACCAGGCCGTGATGTCCCTTGCGAGCCAACTCCTCGAACGAGCGCGCGGTGGCGCCTTCGGTGCCCACAGACGGCAACGGAATATCCGCGTCGCCGTGCGGTGCGATTTCCCGCAGAACCGTGGCCGGCGCCAGACCCATCACCTGGTCGGCCGGAAACCCGCCGTCGGCCACCAAACTTTGGGCGGTACGTTCGGCATCCGCCTTTTCTGGAAACAAGATGACCACGTGGCCTGTGGGATAGAAGGTGCCGCTCATGGTGCGCATCTTCTCGTCGGGTACGAACTCTCTCATCGTCGGCTCCTTTATCGCGCCGCGGCGGCGCTGGCTGCGCAGCTTAGGCAACGATGCCCGGATGATTTGTAGGACACGACAGACTCAGGTAACAAGCTGGGACACCCCCGCCGCCACGGCGAAAGAAGATGAATGCATCACTCCAGGAGGACTTCATGCGCACCCTCGCACTCGCAGCATCACTGGCACTGGGTACCGCCGCCTATGCCGCACCGCCGCCGCCCGATACCCTGCCCGGCACCATCCACTTCGATTCAGGCTCATCCAGCGTGAAGGCGCGGCAGGGAAAAAGAAAGAAGCCGGTCCGGCGCACCGGCAACGCCACCATGAACCAGAACGCCTTGCGGGACGGCACCGGCAAACAATAAACGTGAGATGCGCATCCGCCCGATGCGTGGCGAGATGGCAACTTCATCGGGCAAGCCCCAGGATCACCGGCGTACAGACGCGCGTACAAATCTTGCTTGCAACGCAGCAACAGGAGTGAGCAATGGCTGAAATACCCACCTATGCCCGGTCATGGGGATTGACCCCCGCAAAGCAACACGACGAGCCCTCCACCGGACTGGACGCGTGGCACGACCTGGCACCCCGCCGACGGGTCCGGCCGGCGGCACATCGCGGCCGCTGGGCAGTCGGTGCGATCGCGCTGTCGACCAGCGCGGTATGGGCGTCCGTCGTGTTTCCTGAAGCTGTCCAGTTGCTGATCAGACTTTGATTCGCACCGGCTTGCGAGCGCCGGCCGGCGCCGATCAATCGCCAAGCGGATGATCCCGTGCGGGGCCCACTTCGATCCTTTCCATTTCGGCATTGCCGGCAGCGACCGCGTCGGATTCGGACGCATAGCTCGTTGGAGCAACGGCAATCGGAGCCGAGATCCCGTCCCATATATGGTCAAGGATCAACCATCGATAAGTACCTGGGGAATCAGGAATCACGCGGACCTGGAACTTCGGCATCACAGTCTTTCGAGCAGTTTGTGGCGCCTAGTCTGATTTGTGAAAGCGTTTTGCGGGGAAGCTCTTACTTTCCGAATCGGATCAGCAAGAGACGCTTATTTTTGTGACGTGTTGGTCCGCCGACTGTCGCATGAGCCGATCCGTTTGCACGCGCACCGGCGGTTCGAGAATGGGTGCGGAGGGCGGCGCTTTATCGACCCTGGCTGCAGATGCTGGCAACAGTTCCGGCGCGTCGCGCGGTGCAGGCGGGGGGGCATGAGGGCACCTAGTCGGGGCTCGCTGAAAACCACGCGCAGATCCATGCCGGGTAATTAAAATCGAATCCCAGATTTAGAAGTGGGCATCCGCTTTCGCGTTAATCGAATAACACCTGGCGCTTTCTATTTCTAGCGGTGTCGGTCGAAGATCCGCAAATGCATTCGGCGCACGGTTCCGGCCCGAATGAATCCTCAACGTATTGTAGGACCATTCCCACAAAAAATTAGGTGCTCACATACGCCATAGCTTTCGCTAATGGATGACACTAGACTGATCTAAAACAATGACGAACGCACTTACTTGTATGGCTCAATCCATAAGAAAAAATGAAGCTACGCGCAGCCGCGACGTCATGGTAATCGTGACCATCGTTTTAATTCTTTTCCTGGTCATAGTTCAGTCGCAAAAAGGCACTGGCGAAAAAGAAAAGGATGTCGCACTGAGAGTGATCGCTCAGTGCTGGGAAGACGTGGCGGAGCAACCTGATGGTTTGAATGGCCGGTTTGCGCGCCCAGAGAGATGCAAACAAATGGAAATCGGCTTCACTCAATCGTTCGGCAGATTGATGTAAGACCCTTAACATACATCGCAACTGGTAGGTGCCTGCGTCGGCATTCAAGTCGGCATTTATTTACTCCACGCCATAAGAGTGGCGTAATGCCAGTGTGTCGGCGGATTAGCCACTCAACGTACGAATAAATGAAGAATCTGCTTTTGGCTGCGGCCGCCATGTCGGTGTTTCCTGCTGCGCACAGTGAGCCCGCACAGGATTGGGGTCCGATGCCTTGGCCCACGATCGTCAACGAACCGACTATCCGCGACTTTTCGCAAGCGGCACGCATGCTGGAACAGACATCCGGCGACAAGACCTATGCCGATACCTTTGCGACCTATCGGATGTGTACTGAACTGCAGCTTCGCTCGCTCGTTCCGCACAAGATCCCCGATGTCCAAGCAATGATCTACACGGCGGTGCGCGGCTGCACAAGGCAGATGGACGATTACGTTCTTCTCTTCGTCCGGGATGAGCGATACAAGGCCAACTACTACGTCGCCCACGCCGTGCAACGTCTTGCACAACAGGAGCAGATCAGCGATCTTTTACCACTCGCCCAGCGAGTGCGGGCCGGTGATGCATCGACGACGACTGTCGTCAAGAAGTAGCCTGGATCAGCGGAAGATCGTTCGTACTCCACCCGAACGCTATCGCCAGCGGATTGGCTGGTGCTGGATGTGGTGCCATCAACGGCCATCGTTCTTGTGCGGCTCCGGATATCGGGTCGAGCCACCTGGGCCACGCCCGGGGCGAGGTGCACCACGGCGCGGCACGGCTGGTGACCCTGCGACCGGTCAGGCGGCAAGCCTTCCGCCTCTGCCAAAATCGCCAAGCACCTCGCTTTTGCCGCGCGCTTGCGAAGCGGAGAGGGGACCCTCGCGGCCCGCTTCGGTTTGCGCTTCACGTAGCGGTCGAAGCCGGGCCGTTTTCAGTCCTCAGGCTCAACGTGCGCCGCATATTGCATCAACTCGTCGCGGCCGACGCTGTCTGCGATTTCATTCCAGCAAGCTTCCTGATCGTGGGCACGAACCAGGGCGAGGGCTGCGATGACGCCTGCATCGAAACGATCGTCCGCCCCGTTGTCGCTTCTGGACAAGGGCGGTCACGGCGCATCGGCGAACAGGAACGGGTAGGCAGCGGCCAGCGTGCGGAGCGTCGTCAGGTTGGCCTGGATCAGGTCGGCCTTTTCGTTGGCTGCGATCTTGGCGTTGGCCAGCATCGTCGACGGCGTCAGCGCGGCAATGCGCTCGAAGGCCATGTCGCGGGCCATGGTCAGGCCGTCGCAGCTGGCCGAGATGCGCCGTCCGAGCAAGTTACCGGGTAGAGGTCCGCCGCCCACGATGGCTTCGACGTGCGCCAGGGCGGCGTGCTCCCGGCGGCAAGGAACTCGAAGAGGACCAGGCCATCGGCAACGCTCGGCGCATCTGGTCGCACGGCGTGCGCCCCTTCGATGCCGACGTGATCAAGGCGGCGCTCCGGCAGTGCCATGAAAAGCATAAGCAGTTTCCGCCGAGGCTTCGGCAATTCGCCGTCCTGTGTGCCGCCAAACTCCCGCCGTCGAAGGTGCAACGCCCGCAGGGGGCCGTCGGCATGAGCGCCGAACTGCGCAGCAAATACGCCGCTGAGGCCAAGCTGAAGGTTCAGCTGCACACCCTACCGCGCGGGACGCCGCTATCGGCTATGTGAAGGTGCCGCCTACGCTGGAGGGCCTGAAGCCGGCTATCGCGACTGCTACGGCAGAAGGCTGTCCTGGCGAAGCGAGCGAATTGGTGCAACTCAATGGGATGCCTTCCGCGAGAGGGGTGCGCCAATGAGTCAGCGTTCGTCGAAATACATTTTTGCGGCAACGACCAGCGGCCCCAGCACCCAGATGCCGGACAGCACCACAAGCGAGACCAATGCCGGTGCAGCCAGTGGATGCTTTTCCCAAATCGTCTTCTCTCTGCGGGGCGGGGCATTCCCTGCAGGTTCTCCTGACAAATCAACGGGGAGATGGAACGCGGTTTCGCGCTCGAGTTGTTCGTTCGCTAAACGACGGGCCGCGATTGCCCTGGCGCGTGCCGCCATGAACTGCGACCCATCCGGATCCGAAGTAATTCCGCGGTTTCGTAATGCATGTTTCATTGCATCCAAACGGCGGCGGGAAACGGCCTCTTGCTCTCGATGCAGGGCGTTTATTGATTCAGCAAAGTCGTTCCGTTGGGTCCGAGCGGGAGGTGAGAGGCTCGGGCGTTTTCGGGGAAGGTCGTCTCCGGATGTCATTCGGAGAATTGTCTCGGTCGCTTCCTCGCCAGCCGGTGAAGAGACGCGACAGCTTCGTGTAGGAGCTTTCCGATGAAAGTCTTTGCCTTGGGCGTGGCCCGGCCGCGGCGTGAGTTGCCCAGATCAGCCGACCGACCCTACGTATTCACGACCCGCGACGGCAACCCGTACAAGGAGCAGTATGGAGCGCTGCCCGATCTGCATGCCAATGCGGCACCACGGCACGGGTCTATGACCGCTCGAAACGGTGAATCGGAAGGGATTGGGAAAACCGAGTATTCCCACCGTGGGAATATGAACGCGGTCCAGCCAAAGAAAAAGGGCCTAGCCTTGCGGCTAAGCCCTTGAATTCACTGGTGGGACGTGCGGGGGTCGAACCCACGACAAACGGATTAAAAGTCCGCTGCTCTACCAACTGAGCTAACGTCCCATCCACTTCACACGCTTTGATTAGCGCATGTAGCGAAGCCCACGATTATAGGGTAATTTTTGATGCCATCGCAAGCTTCTCGATCACATGGCCTGCCGCAACCATGCCGAACGTCGCTGTGACACTGACCAGCGACCCGAAACCGTGGCAGTTCAAGCTGCCGTCGCCCTCGATCGCGCACGACGGATCGGGCGGCGCCACGGCTTCGCGGCTGAACACGCAGCTGATGCCGATGGTCTTTCCTTCACGCGGCGCACCATGCTCCTTGCGCAGCCGGTAACGCAGTTGCGCCAGCAGCGGATCGTGAGTGGTCAGAGACAGGTCCGCCACCTCGACCGCCTGCGCACGGCGTTTGCCACCGGCGGCGCCGACAGTGACGAATTCGACTTTCCGGGCCTGCTTCTGCCTGCGCGCCTGCAAGGCCCATCGCGCCAGGACCATCTTGGCCCTTGCATCGTCACATGCGTCGATGACTGCATCGGCCTCGGCCGGAAACATGGTCTGCCAGTTTTCTGCATCCACGAATTCGTCGATGGCATCGACCCGGCAATCCGGATTGATCTGCGCGATGCGTTCCTGCATGGCCAGCACCTTGGCCTGGCCGACGGTAGCGGTCAGGGCGTGGATTTGGCGATTGATGTTGGACTCCGCAATGTGGTCCAGGTCGACCAGCACCAGGCGGCCGATGCCGCTGCGGGCCAGCGCCTCGGCTGCCCACGAACCGACACCGCCGATGCCGACGACCACCACACAGGCATTTCGCAACCGTGCGGCCGGCGTCACGCCATACAGTCTTTCCAGCCCACCGAAACGGCGGGCGGCGTCGGCCGGTTCGCTCACTTCAGGCGCGCGAGGCGTTCACGCGCTGCCGCGGCAGCTTCAGACTGCGGGAAGGCCTTCATCAGGTCTTCGAGCGTCTTCCGGGCGGCCTTGGTGTCTTTCAGTTCGGCCTGGCAGTTGGCAATGGCAAGTGCGGCTTCAGGTGCGCGTGCATGGGTGGGCGCCAGGCTCAGCAATGCCTTGAAGCTGACAATGGCTTCCTTGTAGGCACGGTTGGCGTATTGCGCGTTTCCCAGCCAGAAATACGCCGAAGGCAGGTAACCCGACTGCGGATATTTCAGGACAAAACCGCTGAATGCGTTCTGCGCGGCGTTGAAATCTCCCTGGCGGAACACGGCCAGCGCAGCTTCGTAGTCGGTCTTTTCTGCAGGTTTGGCATTGAATTCGACGCCGTCGACAGTGACCTTTGCCGGCTCGAACTGGCGCATGCGTTCGTCCACGCCCTGGGCGATGTCCTTTTGCCGGCGTTGCAGGTCGGACAGATCGCGCTGCAACTGCTCGTTCTGACCACGCATGGTCGCCTGGTCGGCGCGCAACGATTCGATCTGGCTTTGCAGCGTCAGCAGGCTACGGCGCAGTTCGGTGTTCTCGCCTGCCAGGCGCGTGATGCTTTGTGCATTGGTATCGATGCGCTGGCGGATTTCCAGGATGGCGCGGCGGGCTTCGTCGTCGTCGAAGAGGCCCGCATGCGCTACCGACGCGGACGCCACCAGGGCAACCGCGGCAGCGCGTGCCACCCACGAAACCACGCGGAGTTGCGGGTGACGTGCGTTCATCAGCGGTACGAGAACTCGGCGCGACGGTTTTGCGCGAAGGACGCTTCGTCACGGCCGGTGGACGCCGGCTTTTCCGAGCCGAAGCTGACGGCTTCGACCTGGCTGTCGGACACGCCAAGCAGGGTCAGGGCACGACGCACGGCTTCGGAACGCTTCTGGCCGAGCGCCAGGTTGTATTCGTGGCCGCCGCGTTCGTCGGTGTTGCCTTCGATGGAAACACGACGGTTGGGGTTGGCCTTCAGGAAACGGGCATGCGATTCGATCAGCGACTGGAACTCGGCCTTGATGGTGAAGCTGTCGTAATCGAAATACACGATACGGGCGACACCGACCGGGCCCTGTGCGGTGGCGGTGGCGTTGATGTCGACGGGGGTCACGCCGGTCTGGCCCATGCGGCCGCTGTTGGCACCGGCGCCCGCTGTCGAGTTGGCACCGCGGTCTTCGACCGGCGGATTGTCGAGCTTGACGGGAGAGCTGCAACCCGCGATGAGGGCTGTGGCGGCCAGCGCCAGGGAAATTTGCTTGAACATGAGACCTCCTGAGAACCTATTGGTTTGGTTTGAATGCAGAAAAAGACTGAAACGCGGAAACTGAAAAACGCCAGGGATTCGTCAAGGCTGCTTGGTGAACGGACCCCAGTCGGGTTCCCGGATATCACCGCCCTGGCCTGCCAGGCGCGCCTTGATCTTGCCGTCGACCGTGGTGGTCATCAGCGCTTCGCGGCCTTGCTGGCGCGTGGCATAGATGATCAGCCGGCCGTTGGGCGCAAAACTGGGGTTTTCGTCGTTCGATGTGTCGGTGATCGATGTGACCGTACCGCCGGCTAGCTCCATGACCTGCAGCTTGAATGCGCCGCCGATCCGGGAAATGTAGGCAAGATAACGCCCGTCCGGACTGACGGTCGGGGAAATGTTGTACGCCCCGGTAAAGGTGACACGCTCGGCATTTCCGCCGCCCACCGGCATGCGGTAGATCTGCGGTGCGCCGCCCCGGTCGCTGACGAAATAAACGCTGCGGCCGTCTGCCGAGAAAGTCGGTTCGGTGTCGATGCCGGCGCTCTGCATCAGGCGACGCGGCTCGCCGCCGGCCGCGTCGATGACATACAGCTGCGAACCGCCGTCGCGGCTCAGCGTGACGGCCAGGGTGCGGCCATCCGGCGACCATGCGGGTGCGCTGTTCGAACCGCGGAAATTGGCGATCAGCCGGCGGCGGCCGCTGGTGATCTCATGCACATAGACCACCGGCTTGCGCGACTCGAAGGACACATAGGCCAGCTGGCTGCCGCTAGGCGACCAGGCGGGCGAGATGATGGGTTCGGGGCTGGTCAACGCGGCCTGCGAATTCTCTCCGTCGGCATCGGCTACCCACAGGGTGTAACGGGTACCGGCCTTGGTGACGTAGGCGATGCGGGTCGAGAACACGCCCTTCTCGCCAGTGAGCTTTTCGTAGATGAAATCGGCGATGCGGTGGGCTGCCAGCCGCAGGTCGATCTGCGGCACGACAAAACTCTGGCCGCCGAGGTCTTCTCCGCGCACGACGTCCCACAGGCGGAAACGCACGTCGTAGCGGCCGTCGGCCAGACGGGTGACGCTACCTTCGGCCAGCGAATCGGCGCCCTTCTGTCTCCACAGGCTGACATCCGGGCGTGAGTTCTCGTCCAATTCCACACCGGCCGGGTCGATGGCGCGGAAACGGCCGCTGCGTTCAAGGTCGGCCTGGATGATGGAAGCGATCTTCTGCGGGCTTTGGGCTTCACCCTTGAAGGCCGCGATGGCGATGGGCGCCTGGGTCAGGCCGACGCCGGAGACTTCGACGCGGAACTGGGCCAGTGCCGGGATGGCCGGTGCCAGGGCCAGCACACCGGCGGCGGCGCCCATCACCGTACGGCGCTGGAGGGAAGACAGGAGTCGGTTGGATGTCGGCAGCACGGCGATAGGATGATTCATTAAAAGCAAAGAGGGCATGCACGCTCTTGCGTGCGCAAGTCAACGGCGTCAAGCCGGCACGCAGCCGGATGTTACACATTGCCGACCGTCGCCTGAAACAAAAGGTGTGACCAAAAACTGCAAAGCTTCGCAACAAGACGCAAACGTAGAATCCCCGGAACATGCAGAGTTCCCAAGACACGGGCCGGTCGGCCAAAGATTCGACGACGGACGCGTCGGCCTCGCCAACCCCTTCCGCCACGCCGCCCACCCTGCTGGGGCGGCTGCGCAGGCTTGCCGCCTATTTCGGGCTGCACAAGGCGGCCTGGACACTCGCCATCTGCGCCACCGTGGTGGCCGCCATTACCGAGCCGCTGATTCCCGCGCTGATGAAGCCTTTGCTAGACCGTGGTTTCACCCAGGGCCGGCTCGCCCTGTGGGCGGTGCCGATCGCGGTGATCGGCCTGTTCGCGGTACGCGGGCTGGCCCAGTTCGCGTCTCAATATGCGCTGGCGCAGATCGCCAACGAAGGCATGATCGCCCTGCGTCGCGACCTCTTCAACCGGCTGCTCCAGGCTGAGATGGCCCTGTTCTCGCGGCAGTCGGCCAGTGCCCTGTCCAACACCGTCGTCTATGAAGTGCAGACCGGCGCCACGCTGGTCGTGCAGGCCCTGCTGGGGCTGTCGCGCGACGGTTTCACCATGGTCGCCCTGCTCGGCTACCTGCTGTGGCTCAACTGGCAACTGACGCTGGTGGTGGGCATCGTCATCCCGGGTGTCGCCTGGATCATGAAGACGCTTTCGCGCCGCCTGTACCAGGTCACCAAGGCAGGCCAGCAGGCCACCGACGACCTGGCCTACGTGGTTGAAGAGAACGTGCTGGCCCATCGCATGGTGCGGCTGCACGGCGCCCAAGGCGGGCAGCAGCAACGTTTCAACGATCTGGCGGGCAAGCTGCGCAAGCTGGCCATCAAGTCGACCGTGGCGTCGGCCGCCATGACACCGCTGACGCAGATGCTGGCAGCCGCAGCGTTGTCCGCGGTGATCGTCATCGCGCTGTGGCAGGGCCGTATCGGCGACGACCCCAAGGGCGTCACGGTGGGCGGTTTTGTCGCCTTCATCACTGCCATGCTGATGTTGATCGCGCCGATCCGCCGGCTCGCCGAGATCGCGAATCCGGTCACCCGAGGCGTGGCGGCGCTGGAACGTGGCCTGGCCCTGCTGGGCGAGGTGAAGACCGAGACCGGCGGCAACTGGAAACCGGCCTCGCCCCTCGCTTCCGGTGCGCCGCTGATCGAATGGCGCAACGTGCAGGTGGCCTACCGCGAAGGTACCGCGCCCGCGCTGGACGGCGTCAGCCTGTCGATTCGACAGGGCGAAGTCGTGGCTTTTGTCGGCCCGTCGGGTTCCGGCAAGACCACGCTCGTCAACCTGCTGCCGCGCTTCGTGCTGCCCAGCAACGGCTCCGTCGAGGTCGGCGGCCACGATGTGGCCGACTGGCAGTTGCAGGCCCTGCGCGACCAGTTCGCCATGGTCAGCCAGGATGTGGTGATGTTCAACGACACCGTGGCCGCCAACGTCGCCATGGGACAGCCGCAGGACCGCGAACGCCTGCAGCGCTGCCTAGAGGACGCCAACCTGGCCGAACACGTGGCCGCCATGCCGCTGGGCATGGACACACCCGTCGGCCACAACGCGGCGGAACTCTCCGGCGGACAGCGCCAGCGGCTGGCCATCGCCCGCGCGCTTTACAAGGACGCGCCCATCCTCATCCTCGACGAAGCCACCTCGGCGCTGGACACCCACAGTGAACGCCTGGTGCAACAGGCGCTCGAACGGGTGATGGTCGGCCGCACCACGCTGGTGGTGGCGCACCGGCTGTCGACCATCGAGCATGCGGACCGGGTGGTGGTGATGCAGCACGGACGCATCGTCGAACAGGGCACGCACCGGCAGCTGCTGGCGGCCGACGGCCTTTACGCCCGCCTGCATACACCGGCGGGCAGTGCACGAGAGACGTGAATTCAGCCGTGCGGCGCTAGTGTTTGTCAGGCTCGGCGCGCACCGGCCGCAGGTTCTCGTCGAAGGAAACCTCGCCCAGCTTCCAGCCGTCGCGGCAACGCACCGCCGCCCAGAAACGCTTCAGGACGTACCACTGCTGCTGCACCAGACCCATGCCATTGTCGGCATCCACCACCGGGTCGCTGACGCCCGTAGCCCGCAGCGGTTCACCATAGAGCGCCGTGCCGAACAGCTGGTCCCACCAGGGCAGCACCTGGCCAAAATTGCAGTTGTGCAGCGCCGGCCGCTCGGGGTCGCGGATCATGTGGTGCAGCCGGTGGAAACGCGGGTCGACGAAAAGACGTTCCATCCAGCGGCCGAAACCCCAGCGCACGTTGGCATGCGACAGGCTCTGCATCAGTTCGCTGACCATCACCAGCAGCGCGAATTGCGCGGTGTCAACACCCATCACCAACCCCACCACCGCCAGGATCACGGACTGCAGCATGCCGTCCAGGTAATGGCTGCGGTCGTTGGCCCAGCAGCTCATCTGCCGCTGACTGTGATGCATGCTGTGCATTGCCCACCACCAGGGCAGTTCGTGCTGCAGCCGGTGCATCCAGTAATACGCCAGGTCATAGACGACGTAGTACAGGGCGAACAGCAACAGCGGATGCGAGCCGAACCACGGCACCCACAGCAGCAGCCCCGAAGGCCCTTCCTGGGCACCCGACGCCGCTGGCGCGCCGCCCAGCAGGTGCGCCAACGGTGTCAGCACGATGAAACTGAAGAGCGGGAACAGGCCGAGCAGCATCACCAGGGTGTAGGTGCGGTCCAGGGCGGCCAGCTTGCGGTCGCCCCATCGTTCGGCCGGCGCCAGCGATTCCAGGGGCCGCATCACGAAAGCGATGATGGCGATCTGGACCAGCGCGATCAGCAGGCCCTCGGCGATGTCGGCAGGCTCCCCTGCCCCGGAACGCAGCATCGCGGGCAGGTGGTCCAGCACCGGCACGACCAGATGGACGGAAGTCCAGTCGACAGCGGACTGGCCCAGGGAAACAATAAGGTTGGTCACACCGCGATTGTCGCGGCGGGACCTGAAAATCACCTGACTTCCGGCTAAATCAACACGATGTCGTAGTCTTCGGGCCCCATCGCCACCTCGGCCTGCAGCGAAATCGGCTTGCCGATGAAGTCGGAAAGCCCGGCCAGATGCTGACTTTCGTCGTCAAGGAACAGTTCGACCACCCTGGCCGACGCCACCACACGGAATTCACGCGGATTGAACTGCCGGGCCTCGCGCAATATCTCGCGCAGGATGTCGTAGGTGACGGTGCGCGGAGTCTTCACCGCACCGCGCGCCTGGCAGCAGGGGCAGGGTTCGCACAGCATGTGGGCCAGCGATTCGCGGGTCCGTTTGCGGGTCATCTCCACCAGGCCCAGCGGAGAGAAGCTGCCCGCCGATGTCTTCACGCGGTCACGCCCCAGCTGCTTGCGGAATTCGGCCAGCACCGCCGTCTGGTGGTCTTCGCGCAGCATGTCGATGAAATCGACGATGACGATGCCGCCCAGGTTGCGCAGCCGCAGCTGCCGGGCAATGGCCTGCGCGGCTTCGAGATTGGTCTTGAAGATGGTGTCGTCGAAATTGCGTGCGCCGACATAACCGCCGGTATTGACGTCGATGGTGGTCAGCGCCTCGGTCTGGTCGACGATGAGATAACCGCCCGATTTCAGGTCAACCCGCCGACCCAGCGCCCGGGCGATCTCTTCATCGATTGCGTACAGGTCGAAGATCGGCCGTTCGCCCTGGTAACGCTGCAGCTTGGGCACTGCCGCGGGCATGAATTCCTCGCCGAATGCGGCCAGCTTCTGGAACTGCTCGCCGGAATCGATGCGGATGCTCTGGGTTTCTTCGCCCGCCAGGTCTCGCAGCACCCGCTGCAGCAGGTTCAGGTCCTGGTGCAGCAGCGACTTGGGTGGCTGCTGCAGGGCGGCACTGCGGATACGAGCCCAGGTCTTGCGCAGGTAGGCGATATCGTCGGCCAGTTCGTTGTCGCTGGCGTCCTCTCCGTTGGTGCGCAGGATGAAACCGCCGCCGCCACCGGTGGCCCGCTCGCCGATCAGCGCCTGCAGCCGGTTGCGCAGAGCGTCGCGCTGGTCGGGCGGGATCTTCTGCGAAACCCCCACATGGTCGTCCTGCGGCAGATACACCAGCAGTCGCCCGGCGATGCTGACCTGGGTCGACAGCCGCGCGCCCTTGGTGCCGATGGCGTCCTTGATGACCTGCACCATCAGCGCCTGGCCCTCGAACACCTGGCGTTCGATGGGCACCAGCGGCTGCGCCTGCCGATGCGGCACCTCGCCGTCGCCGTGGGCATGCCAGACATCGGCCACATGCAGGAAGGCCGCGCGTTCCAGGCCGATGTCGATGAATGCGGATTGCATGCCGGGCAACACCCGCGACACCTTGCCGAGGTAGATATTGCCGACCAGGCCGCGTTCCAGCGTGCGCTCGACATGGATCTCCTGCACCGCTCCGTGTTCCACCACTGCGACACGAGTCTCTTGTGGCGACCAGTTGATCAGGATGTCTTGCTGCATTGTTTTGTTCTCATGGACCCGGGGTGACTTTTGATGATGCCAGACCACCGTTCCGTTTCAGACCACAAAACCGCAATGTCCCAGGAGCTGGGCGGCCTCGAACAGCGGCAGGCCCATGATGCCGGTGTAACTGCCCGATATCTGCCGGATGTGTGCCGCCGCCGCGCCCTGGATACCGTAGGCACCGGCCTTGCCGAGCGGTTCGCCGCTGTCGACATAGCGCTGGATCTGCGCCGTGGTCATGGGGGCGAAGCTGACCCGCGATTCGCTGACCGCAGACCAGCGGTTCCTGCCCGACTGCACCGCCACCGCGGTCAGTACGCGGTGGGTGCTGCCGGCGAGGTCCGCCAGCATGCGGGCGGCATCGGCGGCGTCCGCGGGTTTGCCGTAAATATCGCGGCCAAGCGCCACCGTGGTGTCGGCGCAGAGGATGGGCGCATCGGGCAGGCGGCGGCGCGCAAGTCGTGCGACCGAGGCATCCAGCTTCAGCGCGGTGACCCGCTGCACATAAGCGCGCGGCGCTTCGCCGGGGCGAACCGCCTCCAGCGATTCGGCGTCTTCATCGGCGTCGGCGACGAGGATGCGATGGACGACGCCCAGTTGGTCGAGCAACTGGCTGCGGCGCGGGCTTTGCGATGCGAGATAGAGGAATTCCGGTTTCATGGTGGCCGATGCTAACGGGCGAATCCTCCAGCACCCGGCGGGCGTCCGTCATGATGTCCACCAGCCGTGCGCCCCATGCGCGGGCCAGCACCCGATCGGTTTCCGGGGCGCGTGCCGCGGCCTCCTGTGCGGCCGTCATGTGGCCGGCCCATTGCTCCAGCACGAGGAGCATGTCGCAGGCAGATTCGTCCTGGACTGCGACCAGGCGTGCGTAGGTTTCACGAAATGCGGCGAATCGTGCTGTCAGTTGGGCCAATTCGCCCGGTGGTTGGCTGTTCATCTGGCGGGCTCCATGGTTCGGGGTGAACGATGGTTGCCAGTGGCATCGGCGCGCGGGCAGAAAACCCGCAACGCCGGCAACGCAGCCGAAACCTGTCGGTGCCGCCTATTCGCGGTGGTAAGGATGGCCGGCGTTGACCGACCAGGCACGGTACAACTGCTCGATCAGCAGCACCCGTGCGAATGCGTGCGGCAAGGTCATGTCGGACAGCCGGATGCGTTCATGCGCAGCGGAACGAAAAGCGGGTTCCAGCCCGTCCGGCCCGCCGATGACCAGCGCCACGTCGTCGCCCTCGAGCTGCCACGCGCTCAAGCGGGCGGCCAGGGCGTTGGTGGTCAACGATGTGCCGCGCTCGTCGAGCACTACGATGCGGGTGCCGCGCGGGATCACCGCCTCGATGCGGGCGCGCTCGGCCTGGTAAAGGGTTTCGAGCGTTTTCGACCCGCGGGGTTCGGTCTTCACCGCCTTCAGGTCGACCTTGAGTTCCGGCGGGAAACGTTTGGCGTAGTCGTCGTAAGCCGTCTGTGCCCAGCCCGGAACCCGCTGGCCGACGGCCACGATGGACAGTTTCACTGCCGCCGATCGGTCAGCCGACGCTCAACGCGAGCTCTTGCGGGCCGGCGCCTTGCGCGCTGGCGCCCGGCTATCGGCGGGCTTTCCGGCTGCGGCCACGGTCTTCTTGGCCGGCGCGCCGACGACGACGGTCTTGATACGCGGCTTGGCGGCCGGCGTCTTGGTTGCCGCGGTCTTGACGGCCGCGGTCTCCACCTGTGCCGACTTGGCGGCGACCTTCCTGGCGGCGACCTTCTTTGCCGGAGCGGCCGATGCGCCAGCCGCGGCCTTCGCCGGAGTTCGGGTACGGCCGGGCATGCGTGCCGGAACTTCCGAGGCTTGCTCGGCTTCGGCCTTCTTGGCGCGCCGGGCAGGGCCCGCGGCGGCAGCGGCCTTGGCGGAACCGGGTTTCACGTCGTCGGTCGCCTTCTTGGCGGCAGCCTTGCGAACCTTGGGCTGTGCGGCCAGCGCTTCTGCAAGGGCTTCCTTGGCGGCCTTGGCGGCGTCGGCCGACTTGCCTGACGGACCCTTCAGGCGCACCGGCGTGTCACCCCACAGTTCTTCGAGGTGGTAGTACTGGCGGATGGCGGGCTGCATGACATGCACGACACAAGCGCCGCAGTCCACGATGATCCACTCGCCGTTGTCTTCACCTTCCATGCGTGGCTTGTCGAAGCCGGCCTCGCGCACGGCGTCTCGCACGCTGGTGGCCAGCGCCTTGGTCTGGCGGTTGGACGTGCCCGATGCGATGACGACCCGCTCGAACAGCGGCGACAGGTGCTCGGTATTGAACACCCGGATGTCCTGCGCCTTGACGTCCTCCAGGCCATCAACGATGGCGCGTTGGAGTTTCTGAACGTCTTTCTTGGCGGCGGTTTCCGTTTTGGGAGTGGTGGTCATCAGGCAGTTCGGTAGAGGTGGTGTTGGTCAATATATCGCGCCACGCCTGGTGGAACCAGGGGGTGCAGGTCTTCGCCGCGCGCGGCGCGGTCACGAATGTCGGTGGCGCTGGTGTCCACGGCGGGCATGTCGATCCAGCACCAACGGGCGCCGGGTTCGTCGCGCCAGGGCGGGCCGGCGTCGTCGACGCCGGCTCCCGGCCGCCGTGCGATGGCGATGGTCGCGCCGTCCAGCAACTCCCGCCAGCCATGCCAGCCGAGGAGCGAGGCGGCCTGGTCGCCGCCCAGAATCAGGAAGAATTCAGCCGCCGGCATTTCGAGGCGCAGCGACTGCAGGGTGTCGGTGGTGTAGCTGGGGCCGCTGCGGCGCATCTCGCGGTCGTCGACCAGAGCCCCCGAAACACCGTCGAAAGCCGCATGGGCCATCGCCAGGCGGTCAGCCGCGGGCGAAAGCGGCCGCACCTTGTGCCAGGCCGATCCGGTCGGCAGCACCTGCAGTCGGTCGAGATGCAACTGGGCCACGGCTGCGCCGGCCAGCGCCACATGGGCGTGGTGCGGAGGGTCGAAGGCGCCGCCGAAGATGCCGATTCGCATCGGATGGTCTAGATGTTTCAGAGCCAGTCCCGTGGCGGCAGAAAACGCTCGGTCAGCGCGGCTTCGGGCGAACCCGGTTCCGGCTGGTGTTGATAACGCCAGGCGGCCATCGGCGGCATGGACAGCAGGATGGACTCGGTGCGCCCGCCCGATTGCAGGCCGAAGTGGGTGCCGCGGTCCCACACAAGGTTGAACTCGACGTAACGGCCGCGGCGATAAGCCTGGAAGTCGCGCTCGCGTTCGCCATAAGGCAAATGGTTGCGGCGCGCAACGATGGGCAGGTACGCGCCCAGGAAGGCGTCGCCCACCGACCGCACCATCGCCATGTCGCGGCCGGCGCCGAGCTCGGCGAAGTCGTCGAAGAAAATGCCGCCCACGCCACGGGCCTCGTTGCGGTGGCGCAGCACGAAGTAACGGTCGCACCATTCCTTGAAACGCGGGTACTTGTCGTCGCCGAAGGGTGCCAGCGCATTGCGGCAGACGGTGTGGAAGTGCACCGCGTCTTCTTCGAAGCCGTAGACCGGCGTCAGGTCCATGCCGCCGCCGAACCAGTGCATCGGCTCCTGGCCCGGATGACCGGCCGAAATCATGCGCACGTTCATGTGCACCGTCGGCACCATCGGATTGCGCGGATGGAACACCAGCGACAGGCCCATGGCCTCGAAAGGCGCGCCGGCCAGTTGCGGCCGGTGTTCGGTGGCGGACGGCGGCAACTGCGGTCCGCTGACGTGCGAAAAACCGCAGCCGGCGCGCTCGAACACCGCGCCTCCCTCGACGATGCGGGTGATGCCTTCGCCCTGCAGTTTTTCACCGGCCGGCTTGGTCCAGGGATCGGTGACGAACGCGGCGGTGCCGCCGGCCGCCGCCTCGATGGCTTCGAGGGCCGAGACGATCCGCTGCTGCAGTCCGGTGAGGTAGCCGCGCATGTCGCCGGCCGCGGATTCCGTCATCCCTTGACGGCTCGGTAACCGATGTCGCGGCGGTACTGCGCACCGTCGAAATGGATGCCGCGCGCCACGTCGTAGACCTTCTGCTGCGCCTGCTTCACGCTGTCGGCCAGCGCGGTGACACACAGTACCCGGCCGCCGCTGGTCAGCACGACGCCGTCTTTCAGCACCGTGCCGGCGTGGAACACCATGGCGTCTTCGCTATCGGCGGGCAGGCCCTGGATGGCATCGCCCTTGCGCGGGTCGAGCGGGTAGCCGTGCGCGGCCATGACCACACCCAGCGCCACACGACGGTCCCATTGCAGTTCGACCTGGTCAAGTCGCCCTTCGGCACCGGCCAGCAGAACGTCGGAAAGATCGCTCTTCAGCCGCATCATGATGGGCTGGGTTTCCGGGTCGCCCATGCGGCAGTTGAACTCCAGCGTCTTCAGGCGGCCGGCCGCGTCGATCATCAGGCCGGCATACAGGAAGCCGGTGTACGAGATGCCGTCCTTTTCCATGCCGCGGATGGTCGGCATGATGATTTCGCGCATGGCGCGGGCGTGCACGTCGGCGGTGACCACCGGCGCAGGCGAATACGCACCCATGCCTCCGGTGTTCGGACCGGCATCGCCGTCGAGCAGGCGCTTGTGGTCCTGGCTGGTGGCCAGCGCGACCACGTTCTTGCCGTCGCACAGCACGATGAAACTGGCTTCCTCGCCGGTCAGGAATTCCTCGATGACGACCCGTGCGCCGCCGTCGTTGTGCGAAACGCCGAACTTGTTGTCGACCAGCATGAAGTCGATGGCTTCGTGTGCCTCCTGCAGGTTCATGGCGACGACCACACCCTTGCCGGCAGCCAGGCCGTCGGCCTTGATGACGATGGGCGCACCCTTGGCGTCCACATAGGCATGAGCGGCGGCGGCGTCTGTGAAGGCCTCGTATTCGGCAGTGGGAATGCCGTGGCGCTGCATGAAGGCCTTGCTGAAGGCCTTCGAGCTTTCGAGCTGGGCCGCTGCCTTCGTCGGGCCGAACACCTTCATGCCGTGGGCGCGGAATTCGTCGACCACACCGGCTGCCAGCGGTGCCTCGGGGCCGACCACGGTCAGGCCGATCTTCTCGGCCTGCGCCCACTCGCGCAGCGCAACGACGTCGGTGACGGCGATGTTTTCGAAAGTCGAATCGCGTGCCGTGCCGCCGTTGCCGGGAGCGACGAACACCTTCTGCACCTTGGGCGATTGCGAGAGTTTCCAGGCCAGCGCGTGTTCACGTCCGCCGCCACCAATGACCAATACCTTCATGCCGACCCTCACTCGGACAACGCCGCGTTGTGAAACACTTCCTGGACATCGTCCAGGTCTTCGAGCACGTCGAGCAGCTTCTGCATCTTCGCGGCGTCTTCGCCGGCGAGGTCGATCGTGTTTTCCGCCCGCATCGTGACTTCGGCGATCTCGGGAACGAAACCCGCCGCGGCCAATGCGTCGCGCACTTTTTCCAGGTCGAACGGCGCGGTCAGCACCTCGATGGCGCCGTCGTCGCCGGTGATCACGTCTTCGGCACCGGCCTCGAGGGCGGCTTCCATCAGCTTGTCCTCGTCGGTGCCGGGAGCGAACAGCATCTGACCCTGATGCTTGAACTGGAAGGCAACCGAGTTTTCGGTGCCCATGTTGCCGCCGTACTTGCTGAACGCGTGGCGCACGTCGGCCACGGTGCGCACCCGGTTGTCGGTCATCGTGTCGACGATGATCGCCGCGCCGCCGATGCCGTAGCCCTCGTAGCGAATCTCTTCGTAGTGGACGCCTTCGAGGTTGCCGGTGGCCTTGTCGATATTGCGTTTGATGGTGTCGGCGGGCATGTTGGCCGCCTTGGCTTTTTCGACGGCCAGCCGCAGGCGCGGGTTGATGCCCAGGTCGCCGCCGCCGGCCCGTGCCGCCACCATGATTTCACGGATGGCGCGCGTCCAGATACGGCCGCGCTTGTCGTCCTGGCGGCCTTTACGGTGCTGAATGTTGGCCCATTTGCTGTGTCCAGCCATACTCTGTTCGCCTCGATTCGCTGATTTCTCTTCGGTCATGCCCGATGCAGGCAACCGGCGATTTTAGCGGTGACAGCGTGGCGGCGACGATACACTGGACCGATACCGTCCAGAAGGCCCTCGCCGGGGCCCGAAAAGCATGATCGCCGAGCTGCCCATCGCCCGAAATTCCCATGCCACGCTGGCGCTGTTGCCCGCCCTGGCCAACCGCCACGGACTCATTACCGGCGCGACCGGCACCGGCAAGACAGTCACCCTGCAAAGCCTGGCGCAAGGTTTCTCCCGGATCGGCGTACCGGTCTTCATGGCCGACGTGAAAGGCGACCTGGCCGGCATCTCGCAGCCCGGCAGCACCAGCCCGAAGATGGCCGCCACGCTGGCCGAACGCGGCATCGACCCGCCCTCGCCCGCCTCCTGCCCCACCGTGTTCTGGGATGTCTTCGGCAACCAGGGCCATCCGGTACGGGCCACGATTTCCGACATGGGCCCCCTGCTGCTCGGCCGCATGCTGGGCCTGAACGACACACAGTCCGGTGTGCTCGACATCGTCTTCAAGGTGGCCGACGACCGCGGCCTCCTGCTGCTCGACCTGAAGGACCTGCGCGCGCTGCTGCAGCATGTCGGCGAAAACGCCGCCGAGTTCCGCACCGCGTACGGCAACGTCAGCCCGGCCAGCGTGGGCGCCATCCAGCGAGGCCTGCTGCAGATCGAGGCGCAAGGCGGCAACCAGTTCTTCGGCGAACCCATGCTCGCAATCGACGACCTGCTGCAGACCGACCCGGCCACCGGCAAGGGCATCATCAACCTGCTGGCCGCCGACAAGCTGCTGCAATCGCCGCGGCTCTACGCCACCTTTCTGCTGTGGCTGCTGTCGGAGCTGTTCGAACACCTGCCCGAAATCGGCGACCCCGAAAAACCCAAACTCGTCTTCTTCTTCGACGAAGCCCACCTGCTGTTCGACGAAGCGCCACCGGCACTGGTCAGCCGCATCGAACTGGTGGTGCGGCTGGTGCGGTCCAAGGGCGTCGGCATTTATTTCGTCACCCAGAACCCGCTCGACATACCCGACAGCGTGCTGGCCCAACTTGGCAACCGCATTCAGCATGCGCTGCGGGCCTTCACGCCGCGCGACCAGAAGGCCGTGCGGGCGGTGGCCGAGACCATGCGGCCCAACCCCGGCCTGGACGTGATGGCCGCCATCGGCGAACTGGCCACCGGCGAGGCTCTTTTCAGCCTGCTGGATGAAAAGGGCCGGCCCTCGCCGACCGAACGTGCGTTCGTGATTCCGCCGGCCAGCCGTATCGGCCCGGTGACGCCGGCCGAGCGGGCCGGAACCATGAAGGATTCGCCGGTCGCCGGAGCGTATGAAACGACGGTCGATCGCGAGTCCGCCTACGAGGTGCTGCGCGGCCGGGCGGCGGCCACGGCCCCCGGCGCGCCGACCATGCCGACCACGCCGAGCGCGACACCGGGCACCACGGCGCCCAAGGCGCCGTCCGGTTCCGGCGGCGGCATGCTCGACAGCCTCAACGATCTGGTCTTCGGCCATACCGGCCCGCGCGGAGGCCAGCACGACGGCTTGGCGCAGACGGCGGCGCGGGCCGCCATCCGCACGATCGGCACCAGTGTCGGACGCGAAATCGTGCGAGGCGTGCTGGGAAGCCTGTTTGGCGGAAAGAAGCGCTGAACCGAAGACCGCGGACCATTGTCAGCCGCCATGCCCAGGGCTACATTGGACTTTTGAAGAGGACGTTTCCATGCCCGAAACCTCTGTCATCACACCAACGCCGGAGCATCCCGCCGATGTGCCCGCGGCCCTTCCCACCCAGGCGCCCATCCCGCCGTCCAGGCACATCCGGCTGACCTCGCACAGCGGCGGTTTCGGCGCCCTGCCGGTGCACTGGGGCGCGGCCACCGCTGCCGAACGCGGACCGGTGGTGGCGACCACCACCAACCGGGCGCACCGCAACGTCATCGGCACCCATAGCGGCTCATACAGCGTGTACCGCGCACTGGCTGTGGCGTCGGGGGCGCTTTCATCGAAGCACCGCGCCGACCTCACCAACACCATGCCGACCGACCGCATCGGCCCCTACCCGCAGTGGGGCGAGCCGGGCAGGATCGTGTCGATGGACCCCTGGGGCGCGGTGGTGGCCGAGGCCTATGCCACCGAACTGGCGGCCGGATACGACATCCGGCCGACCGTGGCCGTGACCAAGGCGCACGTCATCTTGCCGGAGGTGCTGGAAGCGCTGATCTCCGGCAGACTCAAGGCCGACGGCAAGTTCCTCACCGCGCAGGGCGCCGCCCTGGTCACCAAGGTGGCGGTCGAACCGGTGTGGTTCCTCCCGGAGATCGCCCGGCGTTTCGGCTGCAGCGAAACCGACCTGCGCCGTACCCTGTTCGAAGAAACCGGCGGCATGTACCCCGAGCTGGTCACCCGCTCCGACCTGGAAGTGTTTCTGCCGCCCATCGGCGGGCAGACGCTCTATATCTTCGGCAATGCCGCCGACCTGGCCGACCCGCGAATCGAGCTGACCGCGCGGGTGCATGACGAATGCAACGGATCCGACGTGTTCGGCTCCGACATCTGCACCTGCCGGCCTTACCTCACCCACGCGATCGAAGAATGCATCCAGGGCGCGCAGCGCGGTGGCGTCGGACTGGTGGCCTATTCACGCAAGGAAGGCCGGGCGCTGGGCGAGGTCACCAAGTTCCTGGTCTACAACGCCCGCAAACGGCAGGTTGGCGGCGACACCGCCGGCCAGTATTTCGCCCGGACCGAATGCGTGGCCGGCGTGCAGGACATGCGTTTCCAGGAACTGATGCCCGACGTGCTGCACTGGCTGGGCATCACCCGCATCCACCGGCTGGTGTCGATGAGCAACATGAAATACGACGCCATCACCAACGCCGGCATCCGGGTCGACGCCCGCATCAACCTGCCGGACGAACTCATCCCCGCCGATGCCCGGGTGGAAATGGACGCCAAGATGGCCGCCGGATACTTCACGCCCGGTGCGGTGCCCGACGCCGAAGAACTGAAAAAAGCCAAGGGACGGGGGCTCGACACATGAGTACGGAAGACAAGGCACACGCAGTACGGCTGCTGCGTTCCACCACCGAGATCCGCCGCCGTGCACAGCTTCTGCTGGCCCGGGCCCGGGCCGGTGAATCGGCATTTTTCACGGTGGACGGCAGCGCGCTGGAAGACGCCGCCGACCTGGTGGCCGCACTTACCCGGGACCGCTATCCGGCTTACGCCCGCGGAGGTGTTCCGTTCCACAGCCGCTGGCGCCATTTCTCGGCCGGCGGCGTCGACCGTGCGGCGCAACTCGACACCTTGCTCGGCCCGGTCGACAAGGCAGGCCGCGCCCGCGCGCAGATCGACCTGGCGCTGGTCAGCGTGCTGCTCGACGCCGGCTCGGGACCGGACTGGAGCTACACCGAGTCGGCCAGCGGCCAGCGATTCGTTCGCTCCGAAGGTCTGGGCGTAGCCAGTTACCACGCCTTTACCGCCGGGCTTTTCTCGAGCGATGCGGCTCACCCGCTGCAGGTGGACGCCGCCGGCCTGCGCGGCCTGGTCACCGAACACCTGGCGCAGGCTTTCCAGGTGGGGCCGACCAATCCGCTGGTCGGCATCGAGGGCCGCGCGATGCTGCTGCGACGCCTGGGCGAAACGCTGGCGGCCCGGCACGAAACCTTCGGCGATGCGGGCCGTCCGGCCGGCATCTTCGACCTGCTGACCGGCACCGAGCACCACGCCATTCCACCCACGGCCGAAGTCGGCGCGCACGATATCTTCTCGACCCTGCTCGACACGCTGTCGCCCATCTGGCCATCGGCCAACGCCATCGACGGCGAAGCACTGGGCGACTGCTGGCCGCTGCCAGCCGCCGCCGGACCCGGCTTGTCCGACGGCTGGATGCCCTTCCACAAACTCAGCCAGTGGCTCACCTATTCGCTGATCGAGCCCTTCCAGTGGGCCGGTGTGCCGGTGCGCGGCATCGATGCCCTGACCGGCCTGCCCGAATACCGCAACGGCGGCCTGATGCTGGACAGCGGCGCGCTGCAGTTGCGCCACCAGGCCGCGCCCCGCCTCAGCTACACCGCGGGTGATCCGCTCATCGTCGAATGGCGCGCACTGACGGTGGCCCTGCTCGACGAGCTGGCGCCGCTGGTGCGCAAGCGCCTGGGCACCACCGCCGAAACCATGCCGCTCGCCTGCGTGCTGGAAGGCGGCACCTGGGCCGCCGGCCGGGTTTTGGCACAGCAGTTGCGTGACGGAATGCCGCCCCTGAACATCATCAGCGACGGAACCGTCTTCTAGCATTTTCACGACTCCCTTCCCACAGAATCCATGTCCAAAGTCCATCTCCTAGACCATCCGCTCGTCCAGCACAAACTCACCCTGATGCGCCGCAAGGACGCGTCCACCAACAGCTTCCGCCGCCTGCTCAACGAAATGTCGTCGCTGATGGCCTACGAAGTGACCCGCGACATGGCGCTGCAGGACATCGACATCGAGACCCCGCTGGAGGCCACCACCGGCAAGGTGATCGACGGCAAGAAGCTGGTGTTCGTCTCCATCCTGCGCGCCGGCAACGGCATCCTGGACGGCATGCTGTCCGTGGTGCCCGGCGCCCGTGTCGGCCACATCGGCCTGTACCGCGACCCCAAGACGCTGACCGCCATCGAGTACTACTTCAAGATGCCCAGCGAAATGGAAGAGCGCGACATCGTGGTGGTCGATCCGATGCTGGCCACCGGCAACTCGGCCATCGCGGCGGTCGAGCGGCTGAAGGAACTCAAACCCAAGTCCATCAAGTTCGTCTGCCTGCTGACCTGCCCGGAAGGCGTAGCCGCGATGCAGGCAGCGCATCCGGACGTGGATATCTACACGACGGCCATCGACCGCGAACTCGACAGCCACGGCTACATCCGACCGGGCCTGGGCGATGCCGGCGACCGGATTTTCGGAACCAAGTGAACCCGGCCCAGGCAACGGGCCGCATTCTTGCTAGGTTTCCTTGAGACCCATTCGTCAACGAGGAGAGAACCTTGACCGCACGTCGTTCCCTGATCACCCTGTCGATGGCGCTGGCCGCCGCCGCACTGGCCGGTGCGTCCGGCCTGGCTTCTGCACAGGCCAGGCTGAAGGTGGCCGCCATCTACACGGTGCCCTACGAGCAGCAGTGGGTGAGCCGCATCCACAAGGCGCTGAAGGCGGCCGAGGCGCGTGGCGAAATCGAATACAAGTCCACCGAAAACGTCGGGAATGCCGACTACGAACGGGTGCTGCGTGAATACGCCACTGGCGGCAACCAACTGATCGTCGGCGAGGCCTTCGCCGTCGAAACCGCTGCGCGCAAGGTGGCCAAGGACTTCCCCAAGACGGCCTTCCTGATGGGCTCTTCCGGCAAGCCCCAGTCGCCCAACTTCTCGGTGTTCGACAACTACATCCAGGAGCCGGCCTACCTGACCGGCATGATTGCCGCGGGCATGTCGAAGACCCACAGGATCGGCATGGTGGGCGGCTTCCCGATTCCCGAGGTCAACCGCCTGATGAACGCCTTCATGGCTGGCGCACGCGAGGTCGATCCCAAGACCGTCTTCACCGTGAGTTTCATCAACAGCTGGTTCGACCCGCCGAAGGCCAAGGAAGCCACCTTCGCCATGATCGACGCGGGTTCGGACGTGCTTTATGCCGAGCGCTTCGGTGTTTCCGATGCCGCCAGGGAGCGCGGCAAGCTGGCCATCGGCAACGTGGTCGACACCCAGCCGCAATATCCCGATACGGTGGTGGCTTCGGCCCTGTGGGCGATGGAGCCTTCCATCGACGAGGCCATCGCCCGGGTCAAGGCCGGCAGGTTTCTCGCCGAAGACTACGGTTCCTGGTCGCTGATGAAAAACAAGGGTTCTTCGCTGGCGCCGCTGGGCACGTTCGAGAAGAAGGTGCCGGCCGACATCGCGGCCCGTGTCAAGGCGCGCGAGGCCGAGATCCTGTCGGGCAAGTTCACCGTGAAGGTGGACAACAACACACCGAAGTCTTCACCTAAGTGATGCGTTTCCGGGTGTCCGGGTTGCTGAAGGCCGGGCTTTGCGCGGCTGCTGCGCTGCTGTTGGGGGCCTGCGCAACGAAGGCGGTCCAGCCGGCCGCCGGCCGGCTGGACGACACGCCGCGCATCGCCGTGGTGTCCGCCTTCGAACCCGAACTGGTGCTGTTGCGCCAGCAGGTGGACCGGCCGCGCCGCTATTCGGTGCAAGGCGTCGGCCAATACCTCGAGGTGCTGGCGGCGCGCGAGACCTCGCCGGGCAATTTCAGCCCGCCGAGCCGCATGGGCGAGCTGCCCTTCCCGCCTTTCGGCATGTTCTATCCGCGGCCGGTGGATGTGCGCACCGCTGCCGACCCACGGCTACGCAAGCAGTTCTGGTTTCCGGTGGATGCCGGCATGCTGGCCGCCGCGCAGCGGTTGAAAGCGGATGGCGGCGTCACGCTGGCGTCCTGCGATCCGGCAGGCCGCTGCCTGCGCAGGCAGCCGCAGTTGACCCTCGGCGGGAACGGTGTTTCGGTGCGTCCTTCATGGACAACGCCGCGCTGCGCCAATACACATTCGCCACTTTCGGCGCGAACGTGATCGACATGGAAAGCGCCGCCACCGCCCAGGTCGCCACCAGCAACGGCGTGCCCTTCATCGTGTTCCGGTCGCTCAGCGACCTGGCCGGCGGCGGTGACGGCGAAAACGAGATGAAGCTGTTCCTGTCGCTGGCCGCCGAGAACTCGGCGCGGGTGCTGGTGGCTTTCCTGAACCGCTGAAAAACCTGAAAAAACATGGACGAAACCGTGCTGCAGCTGCGGGGCATCCACAAACGTTTCGGCCCGCTGGTCGCCAACGACGACATCTCGCTGGACCTGAAGGCCGGCGAAGTGCTGGCCCTGCTCGGCGAGAACGGCGCCGGCAAATCGACGCTGATGTCCATCCTGTTCGGCCACTACACCGCCGACAGCGGCAGCATCGAGGTGTTCGGCCGACCGCTGCCGCCGGGCCAGCCGCGCGCCGCACTGGCCGCCGGCATCGGAATGGTGCACCAGCATTTCGCGCTGGCGGACAACCTGAGCGTGCTGGACAACGTGATCCTGGGCACCGAGCCGCTATGGCGACCCTTCAGCCGGCGGTCCGCCGCGCGGCAGAAGCTGACGACCGTGGCCGACCGCTTCGGCCTGCCGGTGGATGCCGACGCCCGTGTCGGCAGCCTGTCGGTCGGCGAACGCCAACGGGTGGAAATCCTCAAGGCGCTGTACCGCGGCGCCCGCATCCTGATATTGGACGAGCCCACCGCAGTGCTGACGCCGCAGGAGAGCGAATCGCTTTTCGCCACGCTGGCGCTGCTGGTGGCGCAAGGACTTTCGGTGGTCTTCATCAGCCACAAGCTGGCAGAAGTGCTGCGAGTGGCGCACCGGTTGGTGGTCTTGCGCGGCGGCAGGGTGGTGGCGCAGGCGCCTGCTGCCGGCACCAGCGCGGCGCAGCTGGCCGACTGGATGGTGGGCAGGCCGGTGGCCATGCCCAGAAGGGCGTCGGCGGCCAAGACCGGCGACACCGTCTGCGCCTTGCGGGCTGCCGTATCGGAGGGCGGTCCGCGCGACCGGCTGAAGGGTGTCTCGCTGACGCTGGCGGCGGGTGAAATAGTGGCCATCGCAGGTGTGTCGGGCAACGGCCAGGCGGCCCTGGCAGAGGTTCTGTGCGGCACCCGCCGACTGGTCGGCGGAAGCGTCAGCCTGCTGGGCAAACCACTGCGCCGCGACCCGGCATCGCTGGTGCGCGCCGGCGTGGCGCGCATTCCGGAAGACCGCCATGGCGTGGGTTCGGTCGGCGACCTGCCGATTTGGGAAAACGCGGTGTCCGAACGCCTGCGCAATGCGGCTTTCTGCCATTGGGGCTGGGTGCGGCGCGGCGTGGCGCGACGACATGCGGCCGACATCTTGAAGGCTTTCGATGTGCGTGGCGGCGGGCTGGATGCGCCCGCCCGGTCCCTGTCCGGCGGCAATTTGCAAAAGCTGCTGCTGGGCCGGGCCCTGCTGACAGCGCCGGGCCAGCGGCAGGCCGTGCGCCTGCTGGTGGCGCACCAGCCGACCTGGGGCCTGGACATCGGCGCCGTGGCCGGCATCCGCACCGAAATCATCGCGGCGCGTATCGCCGGGGCCGCGGTACTGCTGATATCCGATGACCTGGACGAAGTGACGGCGCTGGGCGACCGCATCGCCGTGCTGCACGAGGGCCGGCTCACCGCCGCCCTTCCGGGCGCCGCCTGGACCCGCGAAGCCCTGGGCCTGGCCATGGCGGGTGCGGGCGATGCGCCCGATTCGATGGCGGCGCACACCACGACGGTGAAAGCCGAGGCCCCATGAGACTCGAACGCCGGGCCCGGTCGTCGCCGCTCGCTATCGCCGCCGCATCGCTGGGCGCGCTGATCTTCACCCTGCTGGTCAGCGCCCTGCTGGTGGTCGCAGCCGGCGCGCCGGTCGGCCGCACGTACGCGGCCCTGTTCGAAGGCGGTTTCGGCTCGACCTTCGCCTGGAGCGAAACCCTGACCCGCGCCACGCCACTGATCTTCACCGGGCTGGCAGCGGCCGTGGCCTTCCGTGCGCGGCTGTTCAACATCGGCGCCGAGGGCCAGCTTTATGCCGGCGCCCTGGCCGCCGTGGCGGTCGGCGGCCTGCACGACGGCGCCGGCTGGGACCTGCCGGTCTGGGCGCTGTCCGGTCTGATGTTCGCCGCCGCGGCGGTGGCCGGCGCGCTGCTGCTGCTGGGTCCGGCGCTGATGAAAAGCCGCCTGGGTGTGGACGAAGTGGTTACCACGCTGCTGCTGAACTTCATCGTCCTGCTGGCGGTGTCGGCCCTGCTCGACGGCCCCATGAAGGACCCGGCAGCGATGGGCTGGCCGCAGAGCGTCGCGTTGCAGGACGAACTTTCGCTCGACAAGCTGTGGCCGCAGACGCGGTTGCACAGCGGCCTGGTCGGCGCCTGCGCGCTGGCGGTGGTCCTGTGGGCGGTGCTGCAGCGGGCGCGGCTGGGCTTCGACATCCGTGCCGTCGGCGCCAACAGCCGCGCCGCCGCCTTTGCCGGCGTGCCCGTCACCCGCACGCTGGTGACCGTGGCGCTGATGTCGGGCGCGCTGGCCGGCCTGGGCGGCGCGGTCGAGGTGGCGGGCCGCACCGGTTACCTCACACTCGACATGTCGCCCGGTTATGGCTACAGCGGCATCGTCATCGCCATGCTGGCCGCGCTGCATCCGCTGGGCGTGGTGGCGGCGGCGATCTTCACCGCCGGTGTGCTGGTCGGTGCCGACAGCATGAGCCGCGCCGTGGGTGTACCCAGCGCCATCGCCGATGTCATCGTCGCCACCTCGCTGCTGGCGGTGCTGGTGGCTTCGCTGCTGGCGCAGTACCGGATTCGGGTCCGCTGGAAAGGCTGAAAGCATGAACTTCCAGGACATTGCCGACATCCTCGCCAACCCGTCGTTCTGGAGCGCGGTGCTGCGCATAGCCACGCCGCTGCTGCTGGGCACGCTGGGTGTGCTGCTGTGCGAGCGCGCCGGCGTGCTGAACCTGGGCATCGAAGGAATCATGGTGGCCGGCGCCCTGGCGGGCTGGCTGGCCGTCTATCACGGTGCGCCGCTGTGGATCGGAATGCTGGCCGCCGCCTGCGTGGGCGCGCTGTTCGGCCTGCTGCATGCGGCGCTGACCGTGGGGCTGGCGCTGTCGCAACATGTCTGCGGACTGGGCATCACCCTGCTGGCGACCGCGCTGAGTTATTACGCCTACCGCATCGCCTTCGGACAGGTGGCGACGCCGCCGACCATCCAGCCCTTCCAGCCGCTGACCGGCCTGGGCATTCCCATTCTTTCGGACCAGACCGCGCCCACCCTGGTGGCGCTGCTGCTGGTGCCGCTGTTGGCAGGGCTGCTGCGCACCCCGCTGGGCCTGGCGCTGCGCATGGTCGGCGAGAACCCGCAGGCAGCCGAAAGCCAGGGCGTGCCGGTGCTGGCCTTGCGCACCGGCGCGGTGGTGGCGGGTTCGGCGCTGATGGGGGTTGCCGGTGCTTTCCTCACGCTGTCGGCCTTCAACGCGTTCTATTTCAATATGGTCAATGGCCGTGGCTGGATCTGCGTGGCACTGGTGGTGTTCGCGTCGTGGCGGCCGGGCAAGGCACTGCTGGGGGCCTTGCTGTTCGCCTTCTTCGATGCGCTGCAACTGCGGCTGCAGCAGTCGGGAGACGCCGCCCTGCCGTACCAGGTGTATCTGATGCTGCCCTACCTGCTGTCGATCCTGGCACTGGCGCTGGTGGCACGCAAGGCAGCGTATCCGCAGGCGCTGATGAAACCGTACCGCAAGGGCGAGCGCTAGGAGCCGGAAACGACGAACGGGCACAACGGCCCGACAGGCGGCCAGCTGCAGCGATTCAGCTGCCTAGGCTCGCCGGATGCCCTCCATCCGACTGCGTGTGTGCACGCCTTTTCTTGCCTTCGCCCTGCTGGCGTTGAGCGCTTGCCACAAACCCGCACCGGCTCGCCCCGATGCGCCGGCGACACAGTCGACACCGGCGCTATCGGCCTTGCGCCAGCAGGCCGATGAATTGCTGGCCGACTACCGCCGCACCATCGTCCTGATGCAGGGTGAAAAAGACCTTTCACCACCGCAGCGCGAGGCGCTCGGCACCGTCGGGCAGATGCTGTTCCATTCGATGCAGCAGCGGCAGCAGGCGCTGGTCATGCTGGCCGCCGAGCCGGCCGCCACGGCAGAGCTGGCCTCGCTGATGGACCGCATCGAAACGGAACCCGGCTGGTTCGACGCCGACCGGCTGGCCTTCAAGGAGTTTCTCGAGGACGTCGCCGCACGCAACATCGGCTCGCAGTCCATCGCCGGCCTGCGCCTGGCCAGGCGGGCCCGCGACGACCTGGCCGTGCTGGCCGACATCGAACAGGCCTACGACCGTGAACTGAAGGACGTATTCGGCCGTTTTGCCCAGCGAGGCATACGGCCGCAGCGCGAAAAATGGGACGACTACCTGGCCAAGCTGGGTTCCATCTACAGACGCGAAGAGATCCTGCTCGATCATGGCGTGTCGCTGCCCGCGGCGGCGCCCCCGGCCCCGGTGCCCAACCCGCCTGGCGGCAACGCGCAGATACGCATCCAACGGTCGGGCGCACCCCGGGTCGAGTCCCGCGAGATCTTCGGCTCCACCCTGCCGCCCAAAACCTTGTTGCTGACCTTCGACGACGGGCCGCGTCCCAGCCATACCGACGAAATCCTGGAGATCCTCAAACGCTATGGCGCACCGGCCACCTTCTTCATGCTCGGCCAGAATCTTGGCACGGTGGGCCCGGACGGCAAGGCCCGGCTGGGCCCCAGGGGCGCGGTGGCGCAACGGGTGCGCGACGCCGGCCATCAACTGGCGGACCACAGTTTCAGCCACTCGCAGATGTCCAGGCTGGCCGACGCCGCCGTACACCGCGAAGCGACCGATACCGAAAGCCTGCTCGATGCAGCCGGCCGCAACGGCCCCTTGCTGTTCCGTTTTCCTTATGGTGCGCGCAACGCCGCCAGCCTTTCGGCCATCGAGACCCTCCACCTGCGCTCGATGATGTGGAGCGTCGATTCGCTCGACTGGGCAGACCCGGTGCCGCGCTCCATCGCCGACCGGGTGCTGAAGGAGCTCGACAAGGCGCAGCGCGGCGTGGTGCTGTTCCATGACATCCAGGCGCGAACGGTCAAGGCCCTGCCGCTGGTGCTCGACCAGCTCGCGGCCGACGGCTGGCGGTTCGCCTTGTGGCGCGGCGACGCTTTCGTGCTCAGCCCGGTGAAGGCGCCCGCCGTGCCCGAGGCCGCTCTGGCCGCGTCGGGCGGCGCGCTCTATCGCGACAGCCATGCGCTGGTCGTCGGCATCGATCGTTATGCCCACTGGCCCGGCCTGCGCCATGCGGTGGCCGACGCCAGCGCCATCCGGCAGGTGCTGATCGAGCGGTTTTCCTTCAAGCCCGAAAACATCACCACGCTGCTCGACGGCGAGGCCACCCGCGCCGCCATACTGCGAGTGATGCACGACCGCCTCGCCGACCCGGCGAGGGTGCGGCGTGACGATCGGGTGATGGTGTTCTTCGCCGGTCACGGCGGCACCCGCAGGCTGGCCAGCGGCCGCGACGTGGGCTACATCGTTCCGGTCGATGCGTCGGTGGGCGACCTGGCGGCCGACGCCATTTCCATGCCCCAGCTACAGGAAGCCGCCGAGGCGCTGGTGGCCAAACATGTGCTTTTCATCGTCGACGCCTGTTATTCGGGTCTCGGTCTGACCCGCGGCGGCGCGCCAGCGTCGGGCCGTTTCCTGGACGACAACGCAAAACGCATCGGCCGCCAGATGATGACGGCGGGCGGCGCCGACCAGCCGGTGGCCGACGACGGCCCGGGCGGCCATTCGGTGTTCACCTGGACGGTCCTTCAGGCGCTGTCCGGCAAAGGCGACCTCAACGGCGACGGGGTGATGACCGGCACAGAACTGGCCGCCTACGTCGCGCCGGCGGTGGCAGCCATCGCCCGGCAGACGCCCGCCTTCGGCAGCCTGCCCGGCTCGGAAGGCGGGGAGTTCGTGTTTCAGTTGCCGGTCGAACGCGAGGCCCTCAGCGGCGACAGCCCGCAGCTGGACGCCGAAGCCGGGCGCCTCAACCGCCGCATCGACCAGGCCCAGGAAGGCTCTGCAGAAGTGGTGGTGAAGAACCTCGACGGTGGCAACAGCACCCTACAGAGGCCGGCGCCGCTGGCGGCATCACCTCGCGCCGCTGCCCAGCTAGCGCACGACCGCGGGCTGGCGTTCTATCGCGAGCGCCGCTACGACGAGGCGGAAGCCGCCTTTCTCGACGCGCTGAAACAGCAGCCCCGGTTCGCCCTGGCGGCCAACAACCTGGGTTTCGTGTTCTACCGGCGCGGCCAGCCGAAAGAGGCGGCACGCTGGTTCCAGAAAGCCATAGACATGGATGGCAGCCGCTCCCTGGCCTATCTCAACCTGGGCGACGCGCAGCTGAAGGCGGGCGATGAGCTGGCGGCACTGGCTGCATATTCGAGTTTTGTGGCGCTGGCGCCCCGCCATGCACGCGCGGCTGCCCTGCATTTGTGGATCGGCGCGCCGGACAGCGCGGCCCGCCCACATCTGCCGGACAGCGGCTAGCTTCACCGGGCGCATTTGTTGCTGCGGCTGGCTATGCTCGGGGGGCATTCGCCACCCCATTTTCAAGCCCAGGACCCCCGATGCTCGATCTGCTCGTCACCAATGCCACCCTGCCCGACGGCCGCACCGGCATGTCGCTGGCCGTCCAGGACGGCCGGTTCGTGGAGGTCACGCAAGGACTGCAGGCGCCGGCGCATGAAACGCTGGACGCAGGCGACCAACTGGTTTCACCGCCCTTCGTCGATGCGCATTTCCACCTCGACGCCACCCTGTCCTATGGCATCCCGCGCATCAACGCCAGCGGCACGCTGCTGGAGGGCATCACGCTCTGGGGAGAACTCAAGCCTCAACTCACCCACGAAGCGCTGGTCGAGCGGGCATTGGCCTACTGCGACTGGGCCGTGTCACGGGGCCTGCTGGCGATCCGCAGCCATGTGGACACCAGCGACCCGCGCCTGGTCACCGTCGAGGCCATGCTGGATGTCCAACGGCGTGTCGCTCCTTATATGGATCTGCAGCTGGTGGCGTTTCCACAGGACGGCGTGCTGCGTTCGGCCGGCGGACTCGACAACCTCAGACGCGCGCTCGACATGGGCGTGAACATCGTCGGCGGCATCCCGCACTTCGAACGCACCATGGGCCAAGGCGCGGACAGCGTGCGGCTGCTGTGCGAACTGGCCGCCGAACGCGGCCTGCCGGTCGACATGCACTGCGATGAAACCGACGACCCACTGTCGCGCCACATCGAGACCCTGGCGTTCGAAACCCAGCGGCTGGGCCTGCAGGGCCGGGTGGTGGGCTCGCACTGCACCTCCATGCATTCGATGGACAACTACTACGTCAGCAAGCTGCTGCCGCTGATCGCAGAAGCACAGGTTTCCATCATCGCCAACCCCCTGATCAACATCACGCTGCAAGGGCGGCACGACAGCTATCCGAAACGCCGCGGCATGACACGCGTGCCCGAACTGATGGCGCAAGGCGTGCGGGTGGCTTTCGGCCAGGACTGCTGCATGGATCCCTGGTACAGCCTCGGTTCGGGCGACATGCTGGACGTCGCGCACATGGGTCTGCATGTGGCGCAGATGACCAGCCAGGCCGCCATGCGCCGGTGCTTCGACGCGGTGACCTGCGCTCCGGCTGCGATCATGGGACTGCAGGCGTATGGCCTCGAAGCCGGCTGCCATGCCGACTTCGTGCTGCTGCAGGCACGGGATCCGGTGGAAGCCCTGCGTTTGCGTGCCACCCGGCTGCAGGTGCGGCGTCGCGGCAGGTTGCTGGCCAGCAGCCCGTCCGCAGTGGCCACGCTGGCCCTTGCAGGCCGGACGCCCGCGGTGGACTGCCTGCATCGCGGTGCCGACAACTGACGGCAGCCGCTGTCGGCGTCAGCCGACAGCCGGCATCTGGCCGGGAACATGAAATGCGGCCTGTCTACAACTTTTCGGCTTGCCGACCGCGACATGACCAACAATCAAACTGCCGTCATCGAAGCGCAGAAGGCCATCGGTGCGGTACTGGACGACCTCGAAACCAAGACTGCCAGCGATGTCCGCGACATTGGCCTGGAAGACATGGTGGATACCGACCCGCGGACCGGAGCGCCGGTGGTTCAGAAGGCGGTGGAAATCAAGCTGCAGCCCCGTCCGTCCAAGAAGTGGGCTCGCTGACGGCACCAGTCCTCAGCGATTTCGCCGCTCCGGCAAGGGCATCTGGGGCGGTACACGCCTTGCGTCCACGTCTTCCAGCCAACCCGAGAGTTCGTGGACCAGATCCAGCGTCAGGCTGTCGATGAACGACTTCGTCCTTACAGTGCCGGGATAGTCAAGCGCAAACTGCCCGGCTACGGCGAACCGCTGCTTTCGACACTTGTCCAGTGCCACGCTGGCAGCCGACGCCGCATCTTTCACACGTTTGAAATCCGGTGGCAGGTTGAGCCGACCGCAGAGCCGGTAGGCGTCGATTTCCTGCTGGAGTTCCACCGACAGGGGAATCGGGGGCTGCGTGGGAGTGGCAGCCTGGGCCGGCAAGGTAACCAGCAAGCAGCATACGCAGCCAAGCGTCTCAAGAAGTCGCCCATATTTCAAAGCCATGCGCATATTGCAAGTAGAAACATTACGGATAGTTTTTAGCATGCACCAACTTACGGATGCAGCGCATCAGCATAGACCGCCATGCAGGGTTGTAAACCCCTTCCATTCGCGACGAAAAGCGTCGGCAGGCTAGTAATGCGACGAATTCGCATTTATACTGACTTTTTCCAACCAGCCAGCCACCCGCTCGTTGCCATGATCGTCTGCGTTTGCCACCGTGTTTCGGATCGCGAGATTGCGCGCCATGTGCGTGCCGGCATGGGCTTTGACGAAATCCAGTTCGAACTGGGTGTCGCCACTCAGTGCGGTCAGTGCGAAACCTGTGCACGCGACGTGGTCGCCCAGTGCAGTGCATCGCATCCTGTCGCCGCGCTGCAATGCGATTCGGGCATCCAGACGGTCCAGCTCGCCAGATCCATCTCGGAGAGCAAGGCATGGAAATCTTCGCAAGTCTCGGTGGCTGCCTGATCCTCGTCGTCGGCTCGGCCTGGTGGATTTTCCGGAAGTAGCCGCGCCTGTGCTCCGCAGGCGCTTCACCTCGGTGTGCGCCCTTTGAAATGACAGCAGTCCACTCTCCCGCTCCTTCGTCCTCCACGGCTTCAAGACTTCCGCCTTTCCCGCGCGTCAGTCGCAACGTCGCCATTGCCGGCGGCGTGATCCTGTTCCATGCCGCCGCGCTGTGGGCCATCCAGAGCGGACTGGTGCGAAAGGTGGCGGAAGTGGTGGTTCCGGTTGAAATCCTCAGCCAGATCATCGCGCCGCCCAAACCGGCACCACCGCCGCCTCCGCCGCCACAGCCGAAGAAGGAAGTGGTCACCAAGAAGACGGTCACGCCCAAGCCGATCGCCATCCGCGACCCGATTCCGACGCCCAACGCACCCGTGGGAGCCATCGAGCCGCCCCCCCCCGCTCCCGCGCCACCCTCGCCTGCGCCTCCGGCACCCGTCGCGCCGCCTGCACCGCCGGCTCCTCCGGCACCGCCCGCGCCCAAGCTGATCGAGGTCACCGAAGGCCAGGTGCAATACATCCGCGAACCGGCCGTCAGCTATCCGGCCGTGAGCCGCCGGCTGGGCGAAACCGGCAAGGTCATCGTCGGCATCTACTTCAGTGCCGACGGCTACGCCAAACGTGTCACCCTGGAACAGACCAGCGGCTACGAGCGCCTCGACAAGGCCGCCCTGGACGCAGCCGCCAAGGCCCAGGTCACGCCGATCCGGCGCGCAGCCGCCAATGCAGAGACCGTATTCCTGCTGCGCGCGCCGTTCAATTTCGTACTCAATTAATTCAAGCCATCCGCATCGGGAGTGTTTTTCTATGGAATCGCAATTCGGCATCGCCAATGTCTGGACCCAGGGTGACTTCGTCACCCGTGCGGTCGCCATCATGTTGCTGGGCATGTCGCTGGCCTCTTGGATGGTCATCCTGATCAAGACGCTCGACGTCATCCGCTACAAGGCGTTCGCCCGCCACTCGGACGATTTCTGGCACAGCGAGGACTTCGCCGCCGCCATGGCCAAGCTGGGCGCGGACGCTTCCAACCCCTTTCGCCAACTGGCGCTGGAAGGTCGCGAAGCCACTGCCCACCACCGCAACACCAAGGCCCACCTGCACGACAGCCTGGACGTCAGTGACTGGATCACCCGCACCCTGCGCAACGGCATCGACGAAACCACCGCCCGCATGCAGGCCGGCCTGGCCATCCTGGCTTCGGTAGGCTCGACCGCACCGTTCATCGGCCTGTTCGGTACCGTCTGGGGCATCTACCACGCGCTGATGAGCATCGGAACCGCCGGCCAGGCCACCATCGACAAAGTGGCCGGCCCCATCGGCGAATCGCTGATCATGACCGCGTTGGGGCTGGCAGTCGCCATTCCCGCGGTGCTGGGCTACAACGCCCTGGTGCGCGGCAACAAATCCATCCTGAACAAGCTCAACAGCTTCGCCCACGACCTGCATGCCTATTTCGTGACCGGTGCACGTGTCAGCGCCACGCCCGGAACGGTGCTGCCGCTCAAGAAGGGAAACTGAGATGGCCTTCGGTACCCAGGACGACACCGACGAGGTGATGAACGAGATCAACATGACGCCGCTGGTCGACGTCATGCTGGTCCTGCTCATCATTTTCATCATCACAGTGCCGGTCATGAAGAACTCGGTGCCCATCGATCTTCCGCGCGCCACCGCGCAGCCCGAGGACATCAAGCCCGAGACCATCCGCCTGAGCGTGGCGGCGGACGGCGCCTATTTCTGGAACGACACGCAGATTCCTGACGACCAGCTGCAGCCACGACTGGCCAGCGAGGGCACCCATGAGCCGCAGCCGGAACTGCACATCAAGGGCGACAAGAGTGTGCGTTACGAACGTGTGGCAAAGGCCATGGCTGCAGCGCAGCAGGCTGGTATCAAGAAGATCGGTTTCGTCACCGATCCGGAAGGCTCCTGACCGGATCCCTGGACGGCCGCAATCGCCCAGCGCGGCCGTCCAACAAATTATTTCAATCGGGTCGATTGACTTGCTTTTGAGAATAGTTATCATTACTCAATCGACAACGCGTCAGGAGATTCAGCGATATGCCAGCTCAAGCCCACACCGCTCCGGCCCGCCAACTCGGCCAGGTCCGCCAGATTCTCTCGCTGCACGCAGTGACAGACCATGAAGACGAGCAGGACCAGGTCGAGATCTCGCTGGCTTCCATCCTCAGTTCCGACCTGCTGCGCGGCCAAAAGGCGGTTTCCATCCGCCACAACGGATCAATCTACCGCCTGCAGGCCACCCGCCTGGGAAAGCTGATCCTGACCAAATAATCCGTTTCATCGTGGGGCGACCAAGAGATTTCCCCGGAAATCTCCCAGGGTCGTTTTTGCCAGCCAAAAGGTTTTCCTTCCAGCCACGCATTTTTTCCCTTCACGATCACCCACAAAAAAGCCGGCTCGATGAGCCGGCTTTTTCTTTGGGCGACTGGATTACAGGCCGAGTGCGGCGATGCCCGCCTTGGCGATCTGTGCGTCCTCGGTCGACTTGACACCGCTGACGCCGACTGCGCCGATCACCTGGCCGTCCTTGACGATCGGTACCCCGCCTTCGAGCAGACCGTCCATTCCGGGCGCGGTCAGGAAGGCGGTCCGGCCGTTGTTGATGATGTCCTCGAAGGCCTTGCTTTCACGACGTGCGATAGCGGCGGTGCGGGCCTTGGCCGGCGCGATGCTGGCCGAGGTGGCCGCGGCTCCGTCCAGGCGCTGGATCCACAGGGGGTAACCGCCGTCGTCCGCAATGGCGATGGTCACGGCCCAGCCGTTTTGCAGGGCTTCGGCTTCGGCGGCTGCCGCGATCTTCTTGACGTCTGCGAGTTCGAGTACGGATTTGGTTTTCATGCGTCTTCCAGTGGTAAGGTTCAGCGCGTGCGACGGCGCAAGCCGAAAGCATAACGGGCAGTTACGCGTGCATTGGAACCTTGTACGAATGATTGCTCTCCAAAAAAGGCGGCAAATCCTTCTGAAGCATTCACAGGCGCTCATGAGGTTTCCACCGCCCGGCAACACACAACACCTAGAATTTGCCGAGACGCCCATTCGGGGCGCACGGGTGGCGGCAGATCGAATGCGCACCCTGGTCACTTCAACGAAATCGAACGATCACTCTGGGAGTAACACCGTGAGCGAACCACTACAGACCTTCAACGCCGCCACCACCGCCATCGGCTGGGAAACGGCACAGCGCGACCAGCGGCAGCGGGTCATGCGCAACACCTACTGGCTGCTCGCCCTGAGCCTGCTGCCAACCGTGCTGGGCGCCTGGATGGGCGTGGCCACCGGAATCACCCGCTCGCTCAACGGCGGACTGGGCCTGGTGGTGTTTCTTGCGGGCGCCTTCGGTTTCATGTACGCCATCGAAAAGACCAAGAACTCCGCAGCCGGCGTGCCGGTTCTGCTGGCATTTACCTTTTTCATGGGCATCATGCTGTCGCGCATGATCGCCATGGTGCTGGGCTTCAGCAACGGCGCATCGCTGGTGATGACGGCATTTGCCGGTACCGCAGGCGTCTTCTTCGCCATGGCTACGCTGGCATCGGTCATCAAGCGCGACCTGTCGGGCATGGGCAAGTTCCTGTTCGTCGGCGTCATCGTGCTGCTGATCGCCTCGGTGATCGCCATGTTCGTGCCGTCGACCGGCGCCATGCTGGCGCTCTCGGTGGCATCCATCGGCATCTTCAGCGCCTACATGCTGTACGACCTGAAGCAGATCATCGACGGCGGCGAAACCAACTACATCAGCGCCACCCTGGCCCTGTACCTGGACCTGTTCAACGTGTTCCAGAGCCTGCTGGCGCTGCTGGGCATCGTCGGCGGCGAACGCGACTGATTTCAGCCGGCGCTCCACCAAAAAAGGCCCTTCGGGGCCTTTTTCCGTTTCCAGCCGAGGGGGTTTGACTTCATTTATTCGGCAGGCTGCCGATAATCAGTTGAACCGTCCGCACAAACACCACCATGTCATCCCGCCTGATCGCCCCCTGTCTACTCGTCCTGCTGCTGGCAGGTTGCGAGATTCCGGGCATGGAGCCCGATCCGCGCATCGCCCAGCGCGAAGCCGACTCCAAGGCCATCGGCAGTGCCTGCCGCTACAGCCTGCGCGGCATCGAGGACTGCTACGCCCTGAACGCCAAGGCCAGCAAGTCGGCCGTTTTTGCCGGCTGGAAGGAAATGGACCAGTACATGCGGGACAACAAGATTGCAGGCCAGGCGTCCGCCATCGTGCCCGGCGCGCCGGCCCCGGTGGTCGAGGCCGAAGCCAGCATCGACAAGGACACCGAGAAGGTCGTCGCTCCCCGCAACAAGAACAGGGCCAAGGCAGCCCCGCTCTAGTTTCCCGATTTCACGCGTCCGGTGTCACGGGCGCTTCCGCGAACCCCACATAGTCGAACACCGCGATGCTTTCGACGTGTGCCGTATGCGGAAACATGTTCACCGCGCCGGCCGCGCTGCACCGATAACCGCCCAGGTGTACCAGCAGACCCGCATCGCGCGCCAGCGTCGCCGGGTTGCAGCTCACGTAGACGATACGTTTCGGCGGACTCCATTGCGCCAGCGCCTCAGGCGCCACCGGTGCGTTGGTGTTCCTGGTGTCTTCGCCGCCCTCGCCTTCGCCGCTGCCCACCGGCGGAAGGCCCGCCTGCTGGCGACACAGATCAGCCAGCGCACGCGTCAGCGAGAAAGCGCCTTCACGCGGCGGATCGACCAGCCACTTTTCGGCAACGCCGTCTTTCAGCAGCACGGCGGGTGTCATTTCGAACAGGTTGCGGGCCATGAAGTCGGCCGGCGCCAGCGGCCGTACCGGGCCGGTCGCCTGATGGCGGGCGTAGTTGGCGCGGGCACGGGCCACCAGGGTGTCGCTGCCCTCGATGCCACGGACCTGGCGCGCCCGGGTGGCCAGCGGCAGGGTGAAATTGCCCAGTCCGCAGAACCAGTCGATCACCCGCTCCTCGGCCTGAACATCCAGCAGCCGCAGCGCTCGGCCGACCAGCACCCGGTTGATGTGCGGGTTGACCTGGGTGAAATCGGTCGGCTTGAAGGGCATGTCGATGCCGAACTCCGGCAGCGAATACGCCAGCGGCAAGGCGCCTTCGGGATCGAGCAGATGAGCGGTGTCCGGACCCTTGGGCTGCAGCCACCACTGAACGCCAGCGGAAACATGTTCTGCCGCGAATGCGCGCAGGCGTCCCAGGTCGGCAGCCGACAACGGCTCCAGGTGGCGCAGCACCAGGGCGGTCACCTCGTCGCCGCAGGCCAGCTCGATCTGCGGGCAGGTGTCGCGGCTGTCCATCGATGCGATCAGGTCGCGCAGCGGCATCAGCAGGGCATCGACATGCGGTGGCAGCACCTTGCAGGTCTTCATGTCGGCGATGTAGCGGCTCTTGCGTTCATGGAAACCGACGAGGACCGTGCCCTTCTTGACCACATGCCGAACCGACAGGCGGGCGCGCCAGCGGTATCCCCAGGTCGGGCCTTCGATGGGGCGCAGCAGCATCTCGGGCCGGGTCTTGCCCAGGTGCCAGAGGTTGTCTTCCAGCACACGCTGCTTCACCGCCACCTGGGCACCGGCGTGCAGATGCTGCATCTTGCAGCCGCCGCATGCGCCGGCATGCAGGCCGAAGTGCGGGCAGCCGGGACGCACCCGCTGCGACGATTCACGGTGCACCTCGACCAGGCTGGCCGATTCCCAATTGTTCTTCTTGCGGTGGACGTTGGCCGTCACCAGTTCGGTCGGCAAGGCGCCTTCGATGAAGACCACTTTTCCGTCGGCGCGGCGCGCCACGCCCTGGGCTTCGAGGTCGATGGATTCGACGCGCAGTGCGTTGGGGAAAAGATGCTGGAGAGGATCGGCCGGGCCATCGGCTGCCGTGTCGGTCGCACGGCTTTCGGTGTGGGAGATTTCGTGGGTCATGGCCCCGATTGTCTCAGCCCGCGCAACGCCACCCGCAGCGACGGGTTGGACACGAGCCCGGCTCACTTATTGCTAAACCGCTCATGTTGACCATGGCCGCCCGGCCATTCGCCCGTTTTTCGTCCCCCCGTTCTGGAGAACCATGCGCAACGAATCGAAAACCGCCGCAGCACCGACTTCCACCGTGGTGACGAACACCGAAGTGTTTCTGCCCTACCTCCGCGATGTCAGCCGCTGCGAGCAGTCGCTGCAGGAACTCAACATCATGTGGCGGATCATCGAGTCGTCCGCCAAGATGAACTGCCCGGTCGAAGCCAAGACCATCCTGCCCACCATCGCGGCCACCCGCCACGGCTTTGCCAGGCTCGAACACGAACTCGTCGCCAGCCTGGTCCAGGAAAAGGTGCGCAACGTGATGGCGGGCATCGGCACCAAGGCGCAATACGTGATCGACATCGTGGTGCGCAACCTGTTCGAACGCACGGCGGACGTCGGATTTCTCGCCACCGACCGCGTGTTGTGCCGCTTCGTCGCCGACACAGCCACGCAGGACGAACAACGCGCCGCGGTGCGCCAGCGCCTGCTCGACTACCGCAGCAAATACACCGTCTACGACGAGATCCTGCTGCTGGACACGCAGGGCCGGGTGCTGCTGCAACTCGACGAATCCGCGTCGCTCCGGCGCAGCGCCGACGCTCTGGTGGCCGAGACCCTGGCCAGCGACACCTTTGTCGAAACCTTCCGTGCCAGCGACCTGCGTCCCGGCCTGCCACGTGCGCTGATGTACTCCCGGCGCATGCACCATCCGGACACCGGCGCGGTGGTCGGGCTGCTGTGCCTGGGCTTCAACCTGCAGCAGGAGATGCAGGGCATCTTCGAGACTCACCGCGATGGTGACGAGCGCTCGAACCTGCTTCTGCTGGACGCCGACGACCGGGTCATCGCCAGCGCCGACCCGCTGTGGATGCCGCCCGGCACGAAGGTGCCGGTGAACGTGGAGGCGTCGTCGGTACCGCGTGTCTTCGGCGGCCGCGAATACCTGGTGCGCACCTTCCGCTCCGAGGGCTACCAGGGCTACCCCGGCCCCGCCGGCTGGCAGGGCCAGGTGATGATTCCGGTGGACATCGCCTTCCGCGGCAATGGTGCCGAAAACGAGGACGTGCTGGCCGCGCTCTCACCCGCCATGGCCGAAGGCCTGCTGTCGCACGCCGATTCCTTCTGTCCGCCGCTGCACGACATCATGAGCGCCGCACGAACCATCCAGCGCATCGTCTGGAACGGGCAGGTGATGACGGTCGGCCAGGAAGGCGACGTCACCAGGCTGAAGACGGTTCTCGACCAGATCAGCGAAACCGGCAACCGCAGCAACGAACTCTTCGCCCGCTCCATTCGCGACCTGTACCAGACGGTGCTGGCGTCGAGCCTGCGCAATACGCAGTTCAGCTCGCACCTGCTGGTCGACCTGCTGGACCGCAACCTGTACGAACGCTCGGCCGATTGCCGCTGGTGGGCTTTGACACCCGAACTGCGCGCGGGCCTGGGCCAGACCGATATCGACGCCGCCGACGCCGGAAGGATCGGTGAGATCCTGAGCTACATCAACGGCCTGTACACCGTCTACACCAGGCTGTACGTCTACGACCGCCACGGCACCATCGTCGCGTCGACCGGCGACGGCGCGGTGGTGGGCAGCCGCATCGACACGGCAACACTGGCAAGGGTGGTGTCGTTGGCCGGCCCCCAGGACTACCACGTCAGTCCCTTCGAGACCACTGCGCTCTACGGCGATGCCGCGACCTACGTCTACCACGCGGCCGTCCGCCATCTGGAAGACCTGCAGCAGGTGGTGGGCGGCATCGGCATCGTTTTCGACGCAACGCCGGAATTCCACGACATGCTGGCGGCCGGCATTGTCGGCAAAGCGCAGGCGACGGCTTTCTACATCGACCGCGACGGCCGCGTCCTGGCCAGCACCGACCCGTCCCGGCCTGTCGGAAGCACGCTCGAGATCGACGAGGACCTGCGTGGACTGGCCAACGGCCAGGGTGCGGCCCATGTCACCCTGCACGACGGCCATTACGCCATCGTCGCCTGCACCGCTTCCAGCGGCTACCGCGAATTCAAGACCGTCGACGGCTACCGGGAAGACGTGATCGCGGTTGTCTACGAGCGCTTCGGCGAGATGCGCGCCAGCAATGCACTGACCCGCCGCGGCGCGCTGCAGATCGAGGCGCAGGCCGGCACCGAGGGCACCGAGTTCGCCACCTTCTTCTGCCGCGATTCGCTGTATGCGGTCCCGGCCCTGCACGTACTCGAAGCCGTGCCGTTCTCCGATGTCCGCCCGACTCCGCTCGGCGGCGGCGGCCGCGTCGGCATCCTGGGCATGCAGCGTCCCGACCTGAACCAGCGTTTCATGTGGGTCTACGACCTCGGCCAGCTGATCGGCGCCAGCGCCACCCGCGTCACCGGCAACAGCCAGGTGATGGTGCTGCGGCTGGGCAGACAGACCATCGGCCTGCTGGTGGACGAACTGCATGCCGTGCCGCAATTCGAGCCCGGCCAGATCATCCGCACCCCGTTGCGGGCGACCGGCCAGTCGATGCTGGTCACCGAGGTGATCAAGGCCAACCAGGGCGAGCTGCTCATCCAGGCGGTGAATGTCGAGCGCCTGTTCGCCTGGCTGATCGACGGCATTGCACCGGGCGTCGACGAGACCGAACTGGAACAGCAGTACGCCGGCCGGCAGGCAGCCTGAGCGCCTGACTCAGCCGGTCAGGCCCTGCTCCACCGTCGGGTGGCGCAGGACCAGGCGCAGTTCGACCTTCAGGCGACGGTTGTCGAGCCGGCGCGATTCCCCCATGAAACTCAGCTGCATCGGCGACAGCAATGCCGCCAGTTCGCTGCGCGGCAGGCGTGGCGGCGCAGGCATTCCGTACAGGCGCGCCGCCAGCTCGAAATAGTCGCCCATCTTCAGCCGGGTGTCGTCGGCCGCGTGATAGATGCGCTGGGGGCCGCCACGCCACAGCGCCGCCAGGCAGGCGCGGGCCAGGTCGTCGGCGTGGATGTGGCTGGTGTACACATCGTCTTCGTCGCACAGCACCGGCGTGCGGCGTTCCAGCCGGGTGCGTGGCGTGCCGCCTTCCCGGTCGGGTGCGTAGATGCCCGGGATCCTCAGGATCGCCACCCGGGTGCCGCCCAGGCCGAAGCGCCGCACCGCCTGCTCGGCCGCCACCCGGCGCCGGCCCCGCGCCGAGGCCGGCCGCGGTGTCCGGGTTTCGTCGATCAGCGCACCGCCACAGTCGCCGTAGACGCCGCTGGTCGAGCCATACACAAGCGAATGCGGCCGACGGCGGGCGGCGAGCGCATGCAGCAGCGCCCGGGTGCGCGGATCGCCTTCGCCGACGCCCGGCGGCGGCGCCAGCAGCAGCACCCGCTGCGCCAGTCCGGCCAGGCGTTTGAGGGTGGCGGCGTCGTCGAGGTCGCCGGTCAGGGGCACGATGCCCCGCTCGCGCAGTCCGGAAACGCGGTCCGGCGACGACGTCAACGCCAGCACCCGGATCGAAGCCGGGCTGGCGGCCGCGGCACGCAAGCCGACATCGCCACAACCGACGATCAGCAGGCGCGTACGCCGGAAGCGCGCTGGCAGGGCGCCGGAATGGGAGGACAGGTTTGCAGGCAAAATCGAGAGTTCGACCCGAACACAAGGGGGGTCAGACCAAAACCCCCGAGGATACCCAGCGATGAGCCTCACTGTCTCCGTGCTGCCCAGCGGCCGCACTTTCAACACCCAGGACGACGAAACCATTCTGGCGGCTGCCATCCGCCAGGGCATCGGCCTGCCCTACGGTTGCAAGGACGGCGCCTGCGGCTCCTGCAAGTGCAGGAAGATCGACGGCGAAGTGGCGATGGGCGAACACCAGCCCAAGGCGCTGACCGCCGAAGAACAGGCCCAGGGTTTCATCCTCACCTGCCGCGCCACCGCCCTGAGCGACGTGACACTGGAATCGCGCCAGGTCACAGACGAAAGCGCGTTTCCGGTGCGCAAGATGCCGACGCGGGTGTCGCTGCTGGAAAAGAAATCGGCCGACGTCATGCTGGTGCGCCTGCAACTGCCGGCCACCGAACACCTGCGTTACCACGCCGGCCAGTACCTCGAGTTCATCCTGCGCGACGGTAGCCGCCGGGCCTATTCGATGGCCACCGCGCCCCATCGCCAGGAAGAAACCGGCCCGATGGTCGAACTGCACATCCGTCACATGCCCGGCGGCAAGTTCACCGACCAGGTGTTCGGCACCTTGAAAGAGCGCGACATCCTGCGCTGCGAAGGCCCGTTCGGCAGCTTCTACCTGCGCGAAGACTCGGACAAACCCATCGTCATGCTGGCCTCGGGCACCGGTTTCGCCCCCATCAAGGCGCTGATGGAACAACTGCGTTTCAAGGGCAGCGACCGTGCCGTCACCGTCTACTGGGGCGGCCGTCGCCCGGCCGACCTGTACCTGCATGACTGGATGCAACAGCAGGCCGCCGAACTGCCGAACCTGCGTTATGTGCCGGTGGTGTCGAACCCTCTTCCGGACGACGGCTGGACCGGCCGGACCGGTTTCGTGCACCAGGCGGTGCTCGACGATTTCACCGACCTGTCGGGTCACCAGGTCTATGCCTGCGGTGCGCCCATCGTGGTCGAATCGGCCCAGAAATCCTATGTGGAACAACGCGCGCTGCCGGCCGAGGAGTTCTATGCGGATGCGTTCACCAGCGAAGCCGACAAACAGCAGCCGGTCTGATGCGGACCCGATCCGCAGCCGCCGCCTGAAAAACAAAGACATCCCAGGAACCTCCGCATGCAACGTCGCCAACTGATCCTTTCCGTCACCGCCACGGCTGCCGCGCTGGCAGCGCCGGCGAGCTTTGCCCAGATGGCCGGACGGCCGATCCGGCTGGTGGTGCCCTACCCCGCCGGCGGCCCGCTGGACGCCACCGCGCGCATCCTGGCCGAAAAGGTCAAGGACAGCCTGGGCCCGGTGATCGTCGACAACAAGCCCGGAGCCGGCGGCAACATCGGGGCGGACGTGGTCGCCAAGGCGGCGCCCGACGGCCTGACCATCGGCCTGGCCGCCACCGCGACGCACGCGGTCAATCCTTGGCTCTACAAACGCATGCCCTACGACGCCGCGAAGGACTTCGCCGGCATCACGCAGATGGTTCGGGTGCCCAACGTGCTGGTGATGAACGCGGAGAACGCGCAGCACCTCGGCATCCGCACCGTGGCCGACCTGATCGCCTACGGGAAGAAGAACCCCGGCAAACTCAACTACGGCAGCGGCGGCAACGGCAGTGCAGGCCATCTGGCCGGTGAAATGTTCAAGCAGAAGTCCGGTGTCTTCGCTGTGCATATCCCCTACGCCGGCGGCAGCCCGGCGCAGCTGGCCCTGCTCTCGGGCCAGGTCGACTTCAACTTCGACAACCTGTCCACCGCCGCACCCAACATCCGTGCCGGCAAACTCAAGGCCATCGCCGTCACTACCGCCCACCGCAGCCCGCAGTTGCCCGACGTACCGCCTGTTTCGGACACCCTGAAGGGTTTCGCCATCGACACCTGGTGGGGGCTGGTCGCACCGGCACATACGCCGCGCGATGTCATCCAGCGCCTGAACCATGCATTTGTCGAGGCGCTCAACGCACCCGACACCAAAGCCCGTTTCGCCACCCTGCTGGCCGAGCCGGTTCCCACCACAGCCGAAGAATTCGACACCTTCATGCGGGCCGAACTGGCGAAGTACCAGCAGGTGGTCAAGTCGAGCGGCGCCAGCGTCGATTGAAGGGCGTGTCACCCGACGAAGCCGGCCAGGGCGGCCAGGAGATCTCCGCAAACCCGGTGCCGGGCGACGGCTACGTGCAGTCGTTCGCACGCGGCCTGGGTGTCATCCGCAGCTTCAGCGCGGACGCGCCGCGGCAGAACATCACCCAGGTGGCCGCCGCCACCGGGCTCACCCGCGCCGGTGCACGCCGGGTGCTGCTGACCCTGCTGTCGCTGGGATATGCCGCGAGCGACGGCAAGCTGTTCTGGCTCACGCCCAAGATCCTCGACCTGGGTTTTTCGTACCTCTCCTCTCAGCCGCTGTGGCACCTGTCCGAGCCCATCGTCGAAGCGCTGGTCAGCCGGGTCAAGGACTCCAGTTCCATCGCGGTGCTGGACGGCCACGAGATCGTCTACATGCTGCGGGTGCCGACCCGCAAGGTGATGCGGGTGACGTTGGGTGCCGGCAGCCGGCTGTCGGCTTTTTCGACCTCGCTCGGGCGTGTGCTGCTGGGCGACCTGCCGGACGCCACGCTGGCGGAACTGATGCAGCGCCATCCGCCGCAGCCGCTGACCGAACACACGCTGACCGAACCCGGCGCCGTGATGGCGGCCATCCAGCAAGCCCGTCGCCAGGGTTTCGCGGTGATCGACCGCGAACTGGAAACCGGCCTGGTTTCCATCGCCGCACCCATCATCGACCGTGCCGGCCGTACGGTCGCCGCGCTGAACGTCGGCGCGCCCTATTCCAGCGGCAGCATCGAACGCCTGCGGCAGGACGTACTGCCCGAACTGCAGGTGGCGGCACGCGATATTTCGGCCCTGCTGCAGCGCACCTGACGCACCCCGGCAACGCCGCATTTCGTCTTTGGCAAGCCGTCCTTGATACAAATAGAATCACGTTTGCCAGCCCGGCGCGCCACCAACCGGCACCCCGCCACCATGCCCGACCGCAACGCATCTGAATTCGCTCGCGAAACATTCAAACAGCTGGCACTTCGCCGTCTCCAGCCGACGCCGGACAACTACCGTGCGATCTACGAGGAGCTCGCAGGCGCGCGATCGACGCCGTTCTTCCCCGTCCAGCCGCTGCGCCAGATGCTGCGGGTGCTGCCGGCACAGACCGCTGCGCAGAAACGCCTGCTGACCCTGTTCGAAGGTGCGATCGAGCAACAGAGCTGGACCGAACTGCAACGCTGCATCGTCGGTTACGCCAACCTGGGCCTCGGCCAGAGTGCGGGCCAGCAGGGCCCCGTTCAGGGTTCGGACGACATCGCCTCCCCGGCGCGCAAGGCGGACCCGGCCGTCGGCATTCCGACCATCGCCGACGACGTCGCGGCTGCGCTGCCGGGTGCGTTGCTGGAACAGGTCGCCCGGCTGGTCGAACATTCCCTTCCTTCCGCCTCCAGCGACAGCGCGCGACTGAGCGAGCAGGCCGCCACGCTCACCCAGGCGCTTCGTTCGCCGGCGCCAGACCTGGCGGCCATCAAGTCGCTGCTGGCCAACTTCGGTTTCCGGCTTTCCTTCGCCACCGAAGAACAGGCCGCCATCCGCAGCGCCCTTCTCATGGCGCTGCATGAACTGTTCCGCAACATCTCGGTACTGAGCGTCGACGACAACTGGCTGCGCGGCCAGGCCGAAGCCCTGCTGGCGGCCGCCACGCCGCCGCTCGAGCTGCGCAAGCTGGACGACCTGCAGACACGCCTGCGAGACGTCATCTTCAAGCAGGGCGAAACCCGCACGCGCAGCATGGAAGCCCAGGAGCAGATGAAACAGATGCTGTCGGTGTTCATCGACCGCCTCTCCAACATGAGCGAGAAAAGCGGCGTCTACCACGACAAGATCGAAGCCTGCGCCGAGCAGTTGGGCAGCGCCCGCACCATCGAGGAAATCACGCCGGTGCTGCACGACGTCATCGGTGCCACCCGAGCCATGGCGCTCGACAGCCAGATCAACCACGACGACCTGCTGACGCTGCGCGAACGCAGCGAAAAGGCACAGGAAGACATGGGCCGGCTGCAACTGGCACTCGAAAAAGCCAGCGCCGAAGCGCGCCACGACCCGCTGACAGGCGCACTCAACCGCAAGGGCATGGACGAGGCCCTGGAACGCGAAATCTCGCGTGCCCGCCGCGCCGGCGCCAATAACGGCGAAGCCATTTCGCCCCTGTGCGTGGCCCTGCTCGACATCGACAACTTCAAGCTTCTCAACGACCGCATCGGCCACGACGGCGGCGACGCGGCGCTGGTGCATCTGGCGCGGGTCGCGCGTGAAGCCATGCGGCCACAGGACGTGCTGGCCCGTTACGGCGGCGAAGAGTTCGTGCTGCTGTTGCCCGACACCGCCGTGGACGCCGGCGTGGAAGCCATGCAGCGCCTGCAACGCGAACTGACTCGCCGGTTCTTCATGCAGAACAACGACAAGGTGATGATCACCTTCAGTGCGGGCGTGGCGCAGGTGGCCGCCCAGGAAGACCCTTTCGATGCGGTCAAGCGGGCCGACCAGGCCATGTATCTGGCCAAACGCACCGGCAAGAACCGGGTGGTGCGGGCCTAGGCGCCTGGCCGAAGGCGGTGTCGGGAAAGGCAGGAACATGTCCGACCCTCGGTCAGAAGGCCTCCGATCGAGGGATCGTCATGAAGCTCCAAGTGCGTCGATGAGCGTCACCGAGCTCCGCATGCCATTCCACCACCCTCCCCGATCCGTTCGCAGCCTCTTGACCGGCCACCTCGAGCTCATGCCGGGAAACAAGGCGCATGCCGGCAAAACCATTCGTACGGCTGCAAGCCGGCGACCGCCTGCCGTGCCCGCGATGCTCGAAGTCGAACGTGGCGAGAATTTCGATCCACGGCGCCGGCGTCAGAGCGCCTGGCCGTCGGACAGCGATGGCGCCTGGGCGATGCGCGCCGAAATGATCCGGCAGGCCTCCAGCAGCGGCTTCACGTAGGCCGTCTGTGGATCGGCCTTCTGGCGGAACAGCAATGTGCTGACGCTGATGGCGGCTACCGGTCTTCCCTGGGCATTCACGATGGCCGCGCCGAAACAATGGACACCGGCTTCGTTCTCCTCGTCGTCCGTCGCCCAGCCATCGTTCTTCACCCGGTCGATCTGGGTTTTCAGCGCTGCCGGGTCGACCGTCGTGTGTTCGGTATGGCGCGGCAGCGGCGACGGAAGGCCGGCCAGCAGTTCGGCGCAGGCAGCGTCGTCCAGCGCGGCCAGATAGGCCTTTCCGACCGCGGTCGAATGCAGCGACACGCTGGTGCCGATACGCGAACTCATGCACACCGCACTCGTACTTTCGAGCTTCTCGATGAACACCATGTGGCGGCCGCTCGGCACGGCCAGGTGCACCGTCTCGCCGGTGATGTCGCGCAGCTGCTTGAGTTCGTCGACGGCTGCCAGCCGAAGCTCCGAACGCCCCCAGCTGCGACTCGCCAGCTGGATCAGGCGGGGGCCGAGCGCCAACGTGGCGCCGCGTTCGTTCTCGCCCAGCAGTCCTTCCGCGATCAGCGCGGCCACGATGCGGTGCACCGTCGGCCGCGGGTAACCGCTGGCCCGCATCAGCGACGCGACAGTGACCTGCCCTTCCGCATCGGCCACCAGCTGCAGCACGTGCATGAACTTGGAGAATGCCGCGGTGCCCGCGACTGCCGCGGGCTGGAGCGATGGAAGTGCTGGCAAGGAAGGCTGGGGAGGTTTTGAGGCGCGCATGAAAAAGAAGGCCCGGCGGCGGCAGGGGCGGCCGGCGGCCCATTATCCATAGCCCTCCGGTCACTCCACGCGCAGCCTTCAGCTCACCATGTAACCGCCATCGACCGGCAGGATCACACCGGTCATGAACGAGGCTGCCGGCGTACACAGGAACATCGCCGCCCTGGCCACATCGTCCGGCAGGCCCCATCGGCCGAGCGGCGTGCGGGCCAGGATGGGGCCGGCGCGGGCCGGGTCGTCCTGCAAGGCCCTGGTGAGCGGGGTCGCGATCCAGCCGGGTGCCACCGCGTTGACACGGATACCGTCCGGCGCATAGGCGATGGCCAGCGACTTGGTCAGTTGCGCCACGCCGCCCTTGCTCGACGCATAGGCCGGCACCAGCCCGCCGCCGAAGAAGCTGAGCATGGATGCCGTGTTGACGATGCAGCCGCCGCTGGCCTTCAGCCGTTCACGGGTGGCGCTGCAGACCCGCATGGTGCCTGTGAGGTTGACGGCCAGCACCCGCTCGAACACTTCCAGGTCGTGCTCCGCGCCGCGCTGGATGATGCCGGCGCAGTTGAAGACGATGTCCAGCCGGTCGATGTCGCCGATGGCGCCCTGCAGGCTGGCCGCCGAAGTGACATCGGCCTGGCGAACGTCGACGGACGCATGCAGGCTGCCGTCGCCGCCACCCAGGCCGATGGCGGTCACCTCGGCACCCAGTTCGGCCAGGTGGTTGGCAATGACGGCGCCGATGCCTTGCGTGGCACCGGACACCAGCGCTCGTTTGCCTGCGAAGAGTCCTGGCTGATAGGTAGCGGTCATGTGCTCAGTTCTTGATGTCGAGTTTCTGGATGAGTGTCTTGAAATAGGCGCTGTCCTTGGCGATCACCGTCTTGAAGGTGGCGTCGTCGGCATAGGCGAAACCCAGGTTCTGCTTGTCCAGTACTTCGCGGAAGCTGGCTTCGTTGGCGATCTTCTCGCTGGCGGTCTTCAGGAAGGCGATGACTTCGGGCGGCGTGTTCCTGGGTGCCGCGATGCCGCGCCAGGTGCCGATCACCAGGTCGATGTTGCGTTCCTTCAGCGTCGGCACCTTTTCGAACAGGCCCTTGATGCGCTGGTCGGCCATGACCGCCAGCGTCTTGAGTTTTCCGGCCTGCACGAAGGTGGTGACCTCCGCGGGGCTGACCGCCACCGCGTCGATATGGCCGCCCATCAGCGCCAGCACCGCCGGGCCTGCACCCTGGAAAGGCGTGTGATTGAACTTCACGCCGGTCTTGTCTTCCAGCGCGGAAGCGGCCAGATGCCAGATGGATCCATTGCCGGCGTTGCCGACGCTGATCTTGCCGCTCTCGCTTTTTGCTGCGGCCAGGAATTCCTCGATGGTGTTCCACGGTGCGTCGGCGCGCACGGTGATGGCGGCCTGGTCGGCGTTCAGGCGGGCGACAGGCGTCAGGTCTTCGTAGTTGAACTTGGCCATGCCGAGCGGCGGCAGCGTGATGAGTTCGACGGTAATGACCGCCAGTCGGTAGCCGTCGGGACGCGAACTGATCACGTCCTGCCAGCCGATGGCACCGCTGGCGCCGGGCTTGTTGACCACCAGCACCGTCTGAGGGATGTATTTGCGGGCAGCGTCGGCATAGGCGCGAGCCAGGGCGTCGGTGCCGCCGCCCGGCTGGAAAGGCACCACCAGTTCGATCGGTTTGTTGGGATAGCCGTGGTTCGTCGCGCTTGTCGCCGTCTGGGCGGCGACGGGGCCGGCAGCCATCAGGCAGGCGGCGGGCAGCAGGGCCAGCGTCGCCAGGCGGCGCAGATTCGAGGTCAGTGTTTTCATTCGGTTTGTCTCTGTTGGTCTGGGTTTTTTGCGGGGCAGAAGAAACGACGTTGATCAATAGGTGGCGCGCCCTCCCGACAGGTCGAACACCGCACCCGTGTTGAAGGAACACGAACCCGAGCACAGCCAGGCCACCATCTCGGCGACTTCGCTGCTCTCGCCCAGCCGCCGCATGGGCGACTTGTCGACCATGTTCTGCACATGCGCCGCCGACATCTGCGCCAGGATCGGCGTGTTCACCGCCGCCGGTGCGATGGCGTTCACCAGCACGCCGGTCGTCGCCAGTTCCTTGCCCAGCGACTTGGTCAGGGCCAGCACACCGGCCTTGGCCGCGCTGTAGGCCGATGCGTTGGGCGTGCCTTCCTTGCCGGCCAGCGAGGCGATGTTGACGATGCGGCCGCGGCCCGACGCGCGCAGGTGGGGCACCGCCGCACGGCAGACGTTGAAGGTGCCGACCAGGTTGACCTCGACGATGCGGCGCCAGGTGCCGGGGTCGTAGGCATCCAGCGGCACCGTCGGCCCGGCAAAACCGGCGCTGTTGACCACGAAATCGATGCGTCCGAAGCGGCCGACGACCCCGGCCGTCGCCCGCTCCACGGCAGGCAGGTCGGTCACGTCGAGCTGCCAGGCATCGTCCTCTGCCGACGCGGTGTCGAACGACGCCACCCGAGCACCGTGCCGACGCAACTGGTCGACCACCTCGGCACCGATGCCGCTCAGTCCGCCGGTGACGACCGCCACCGCGCCGGTGAAGTCGTAGCGGGCATGGCCGTAGGGAGAGGTCATCGGATGAACTGCTGGGTGTAGTCAGCGCCCAGGCCCACCGCCTCGAAATGCTTGCGGCACATGTCGATCTTGGTGAAGACGTCCTCGTAACCCATGCCCTTGCCCCAGGGATCGGTGTAATACATGACGCCGTTCACCTGGAAGTAGGTGATCATTTCTTCCACGTCTTCCGGCACGTAGAGCGTGTGGGTCTCGCCCGGCGGTTCGAACACATAACTGCCTTCGGTCGCCTCCCAGTCGTGTTCCAGGTAACGCCAGCGGCCCTTCAGAACAAAACCGTGCACCGCCTGCGGATGGCGATGCCTGCTGAGCACACCCGACTTGCGCACCTTCAGCAGGTTCATCCAGTAGCCCTGGCTGGCGTTCAGGCAGAGCGGACGGAACCAGACGTTCTCGCCCTGCGGAACCCACAGGCGCTCGTCGGTCGGAATGGCGTTGGGGATGACGATTTCCGGCCGCGCATCCGGCGGGTTCGGATATTGGTAAGGCGTCATCGGGTTGGAATCCGTAGCTTCGAGCGGCATCTAGTTGTCCATATCGTGGATATATGTCCACATGATAGACAGCCGGATTCAGGCTCCAGAATGGCAAAAACCCTCGGTCGAACCTCGACCGAGGGTTTTCAATCAGCGCCGGAGCGGACTAGAAAAGCACGCGGCTGCGGATGGTGCCTGGCACGGTGGCCAGCTTCTGCTGGGCCACTTCGGACGATGCGCCGTCCATGTCGATCACCACGTAGCCGATCTTTTCGTCGGTCTGCAGAAACTGCGCCGCGATGTTGATCTGGTTCTCGGACAGGATGCGGTTGATTTCCGAGAGCACGCCCGGGCGGTTTTCATGAATGTGCAGCAGCCGGTGTTTGCCGGGGTGGGCCGGCAACGCCACTGCAGGAAAGTTCACCGATGAGGTGGTGGTGCCGGTATCGCTGTAGCGCACCAGTTTCTCCGCCACTTCCAGGCCGATGTTGGCTTGGGCTTCCATGGTCGAGCCGCCGATGTGCGGAGTCAGGATCACATTGTCCAGCCCACGCAGCGGCGACTCGAACTCCTCGGTATTGCTGCCCGGCTCCTTGGGGAATACGTCGAGCGCAGCGCCCAGCAGCTTCTTGTCGCGTATCGCCTGGGCCAGCGATTCGATGTCGACCACGGTGCCACGCGAGGCATTGATCAGGATCGAATGGTGTTTCATGGCGGCGATCTCGGCGGCGCCGATCATCCATTGCGTGGCCGGCGTCTCGGGCACGTGCAGGGTGAGGATGTCGCTGGTAGCGAGCAGTTCGCGCAGCGTCGGCACCTGGCGCGCATTGCCTAGCGGCAGCTTGCTGACGACGTCGTAGAAAGCCACGTGCATGCCCAGGCTTTCGGCCAGCACCGACAGCTGCGTACCGATGGAGCCGTAGCCGACGATGCCCAGCGTCTTGCCGCGAATCTCGTACGAGTTGGCGGCCGACTTGAGCCAGCCGCCGCGGTGGGTGATGGCGTTCTTTTCGGGAATGCCGCGCAGCAGCAGGATGGCTTCGGCGAGTACCAGCTCGGCTACCGAGCGGGTGTTGGAATAAGGCGCGTTGAACACCACGATGCCGCGCTCGCGGGCGGCGTTCAGGTCGACCTGGTTGGTACCGATGCAGAAACAACCCACCGCCACCAGCTTGGGCGCGTGGGCCAGCACGTCGGCGGTCAGCTGCGACTGAGAGCGGATGCCCAGGAAATGCACGTCCTGCAGGCGCGCCTTGAGTTCTTCACCCTGCAAGGCCTTGGGCGCCGTCTCGATCTGGCTGTAACCGGCGTTCTTGAGCGTTTCGACTGCCGAAGGGTGCACACCCTCGAGCAGCAGGATCTTGATCTTGGCCTTGTCCAGTGAGGTCAGCGACGTTGGCGATGTTTTGGTCATGATGTCCGCAAAGGTTGCCGGTGGCCCGGAGAGGGCGGAAATCCTAGCATGCGGCACCGCAGCAAACGGCCGGCATCGAGATGCATCAACAGCCGCGGCAGGGTCTTGCACGCGAAGGGTTTGCCCGCTTCGGAATGTCCTCCGGAAAGCGGCAAAATGACGGTCACAAAATTTACACGCAATCGTCATTTACACGGAACCGTCACAGGTGCCCGCCAACATGTTCGGTTTGCTTCATCCTCATCCAGGAGACTTTTCATCATGACGACCAAGACACTCGCCGTCGCCGCTGCGCTGGCCGCCACCCTGGCCACGGGCGCCCAGGCCCAGACCGAAATCCAGTGGTGGCATTCGATGACCGCCGTGAACGGCGAATGGGTCAACGACCTGGCGAAGCAGTTCAACGAAAGCCAGAAGGAATACAAGGTCGTGCCGACCTTCAAGGGCAGCTACGACGAGTCGATGACCGCTGCCGTGGCCGCCTTCCGCGCCGGCAACGCGCCCGACATCCTGCAGGTGTTCGAAGTCGGCACCGCCACCATGATGGCCAGCAAGAACGCCATCGTGCCGGTCACCAAGATCATGACCGACGCGGGCTACAAGTTCGACCCGAACGCCTACGTCTCCGCCGTGGCCGGTTACTACACCGCACCCAACGGCCAGATGCTGAGCTTCCCGCTCAACAGCTCGACCACCATCTTCTATTTCAACAAGGACGCCTTCAAGGCGGCCGGCCTGCCGACCGACAAGGCGCCGTCGACCTGGCCCGAAGTGGTCGCCGCAGCTGCCAAGCTGAAGGCCAGCGGCCACCGCTGCCCGTTCACTACCGCCTGGCAGGGCTGGACGCAACTGGAAAGCTTCTCGTCCTGGCACAACGTCGAATACGCTACCAAGGGCAACGGCCTTCAGGGCCTGGATGCACGCCTGAAGGTCGATTCGCCGCTGCACCTGCGCCATATCGAGAACCTGGCCAACATGGCCAAGCAGGGGCTGTTCGTCTACAAGGGCCGGGGCAACGTGCCCGAGGCCAGCTTCGTGTCGGGCGAGTGCGCCATGATCAACACGTCTTCCGGCTTCTACGGCAATGTGGCCAAGAACGCCAAGTTCGCCTACGGCCTGGCTCCCCTGCCCTATTACCCCGATGTCGCCGGCGCGCCGCAGAACACCGTCATCGGCGGTGCCAGCCTGTGGGTGATGGCCAACAAGAAGCCTGCCCAGTACAAGGGCATCGCCACCTTCTTCGACTTCATCTCCAAGCCCGAGATCCAGTCGGCCAGCCACAAACGCACCGGCTACCTCCCGGTGACTACCGCAGCCTACAAACTCACCGAAGAATCGGGTTTCTACAAGCAGAACCCCGGCACCGACGTGGCCGTCACCCAGATGATCCGCAAGGTGACCGACAAGAGCCGCGGCATCCGCCTGGGCAACTACGTGCAGATCCGCACCATCGAGGACGAAGAACTCGAACAGGTGTGGGGCGGCAAGAAAACCGCCAAGGAAGCCCTGGACTCGATCGTGAAGCGCGGCAACGAGCAGCTGGAGCGTTTCCAGAAGGCCAACAAGGGCTGACCGATGGCGAGTGAAAAACGCGTCCAGTTCAAGTCTTCCTGGCTTCCCTGGGCGCTCATCGCACCGCAGATGGCGGTGATCCTGGTGTTCTTCTTCTGGCCTGCGGGCCAGGCGCTGCTGCAGTCGCTGCAGCAGCAGGACGCCTTCGGCACCTCGACCGAGTGGGTGGGCCTGGAGAACTTCCAGCGCCTGTTCACCGACCCGGGTTACCTCGACACCTTCAAGACCACCGCGATGTTCTCCGTCCTGGTGGCCGCGCTGGGCATCACGCTGTCGCTGCTGCTGGCGGTTTTCGCCGACCGGGTGGTGAAGGGCGTGACGGCCTACCGCACGCTGCTGATCCTGCCGTACGCGGTGGCGCCGGCCGTGGCCGGCGTGCTGTGGGTCTTCATGTTCTCGCCGGCCCTGGGTGTGGTGGCCTACTGGCTGGGCAAGCTCGGTTTCGACTGGAACCACCTGCTCAACGGCGGGCAGGCCATGACGCTGGTGGTGCTGGCTGCCGTGTGGAAGCAGATCTCGTACAACTTCCTGTTCTTCGTGGCCGGCCTGCAATCGATTCCAAAGTCGCTGATCGAAGCGGCTTCCATCGACGGTGCCGGACCGTGGCGCCGCTTCTGGAGCATCCAGCTGCCGCTGCTGTCGCCGACCACCTTCTTCCTGCTGGTGATGAACGTGGTGTACGCCTTCTTCGACACCTTCGGCATCATCGACGCAGCCACTCAGGGCGGCCCGGGCAAGGACACTTCCATCCTGGTCTACCGGGTGTATTACGACGGTTTCAAGGCCATGGACCTGGGCGGCTCGGCTGCGCAGTCGGTGGTGCTGATGTTCATCGTGGTGGTGCTCACGGTGTTCCAGTTCCGCTACGTTGAAAAGAAAGTGAACTACTGATGGTCGACCGTCGCCCTGCCCTCACGGTCCTGTCGCACCTGGTCATGGTGCTGGGGGTGCTGATCGTGGCATTCCCGCTGTACCTGGCCTTCATCGCCTCGACCCATCGTCCGGAAGAAATCGTGCAGTTGCCGATGCCGCTGATTCCCGGCGACTACTTGTGGGAAACCTACAAGGCCGCCCTGTTCGGCCGCGACACCGGCGCCGGCTCGCATGCGCCGGTGGCCCGCATGATGTGGATCAGCCTGGTGTCCGCGCTGGTGATCGCCATCGGCAAGATCGCCATCTCGCTGCTGTCGGCGTTCGCCATCGTGTACTTCCGTTTCCCGTTCAAGAAGCTGGTGTTCTGGATGATCTTCATCACCCTGATGCTGCCGGTCGAAGTGCGCATCTTGCCGACCTACCAGGTGTTGTCCGATCTGAACATGCTCAACAGCTATGCCGGCCTGACGGTGCCGCTGATCGCCTCGGCGACCGCGACCTTCCTGTTCCGCCAGTTCTTCATGAGCGTGCCGGACGAACTGGTCGAAGCTGCCCGCATGGACGGCGCGGGCCCGATGCGTTTCTTCATCGACGTGCTGCTGCCGCTGTCGGGCACCGCCATGGCCGCGCTGTTCGTCATCCAGTTCATCTACGGCTGGAACCAGTACCTGTGGCCGCTGCTGGCCACCACCACCGAGGACATGTACCCGGTCGTGATCGGCATCAAACGCATGATCGGCGGCGGCGATGCCCAGAACGAATGGAACATCGTGATGGCCACCGCATTGCTGGCCATGCTGCCGCCGGCCATCGTGGTGGTGGCGATGCAGAAATGGTTCGTGCGCGGACTCGTGGACACAGAAAAATAAGCTCCGAATCACATGGCAAATCTCTCATTTCGCAACGTCATCAAGCGCTACGGCCGCGGCACCAAGTCGCTGCAGGTGATCCACGGCATCGATGCCGAAATAGCCGATGGCGAATTCATCGTCATCGTCGGCCCCTCGGGCTGCGGCAAATCCACGCTGCTGCGCATGGTCGCCGGCCTGGAAGACATCTCCGACGGCGAGATCCGCATCGGCGACAAGGTCGTCAACGACCTGGAACCGGCCCAGCGCGACATCGCGATGGTTTTCCAGAACTACGCCCTGTACCCGCACATGAGCGTGTACGACAACATGGCCTACGGCCTCAAGATCGCCGGCCAGTCGAAGGAAGAAATTAAGCAGCGTGTCGACCGCGCTGCCGGCATCCTGGAACTCGGGCATCTGCTGGAACGCCGGCCGCGCGAACTGTCCGGCGGCCAGCGCCAGCGTGTCGCCATGGGCCGCGCCATCGTGCGCCAGCCGCAGGTGTTCCTGTTCGACGAACCGCTGTCCAACCTGGACGCCAAGCTGCGCGCCCAGACCCGCATCGAGATCCAGAAACTGCACCGTGAACTGGGCATCACCTCGCTGTTCGTCACGCACGACCAGGTCGAGGCCATGACCCTCGCGCAACGCATGCTGGTGATGAACGGCGGCCGTGCCGAGCAGTTCGGCACCCCCGAAGAGGTGTACCACCGGCCGGCATCGACCTTCGTCGCGAGTTTCATCGGCTCACCACCGATGAACCTGATGAAGAACGCACCCGGCGGCGTGGCGGGCAGCATCACCGGGATCCGCCCCGAACACCTGGACATGGTGCCGGCCAGCACGCCCGGCGCGTGGACGCTGCAGGTCGACACCGTCGAACTGCTGGGCGCCGAACGCCTCGTGTACGGACGCGTCGGCGACGACCCGCTGATCGTGCGCATCGAGGAAAACGCGCCGGTGCCGGCCACCGGCGACAACTGCTTCATCCTGCCCCGCGCCGACCGCCTGCATGCCTTCGACGCCGACACCGGTAAACGCCTGTGAAAACCGCTGCAGCCTGGCCCTTTCCTTTCTGGGTCGCCCATCGTGGGGCCGGCAAGCTGGCGCCCGAAAACACCCTGGCGGCCTTCCGGCTCGGCGCTGAATACGGCTGGCGCATGTTCGAGTGCGATGCCAAGCTCAGTGCCGACGGTGTGCCCTTCCTCATGCACGACAGCGAACTGGAGCGCACCAGCAATGGCCACGGCGTGGGCGGCAGCCTGGCCTGGTCGGCCCTTTCGCAACTCGACGCCGGCAGCTGGCATTCGCGCAGCTACGCCGGCGAGACGCTGCCCACACTCGAAAACGTGGCGCGTTTCTGCCTGCGCAACGGCTATCTGCTGAACATCGAGATCAAGCCCACGCCCGGCGTGGAGCGCACCACCGGCGAAACCGTGGCGGCCCTGGCGTCGAAGCTCTGGGAGGGCGAACCCATCCCGCCGCTGCTCACCTCCTTCAAGCCCTATGCGCTCGAAGGCGCGCGCGCCAGCGCACCGCATCTGCCGCGCGGCCTGCTGCTCACCGAACTGTACGAAGGCTGGCTGGACCAGGCCCAATCGCTCGAATGCGTCGCGGTGGTCTGCCGGCATACCGAGTGGACCGCACAGGCCGTGGCAGCGACCCAGGCCGCCGGAATGCGGGCGCTTTGTTATACGGTCAACGACGAAGAAGCCGCCCGACGGGTCATGGGTTTCGGCGTCGATGGCATCATCACCGACCGCATCGAACTCTTCGCGCCCGCGCAGGCCTGACCCGCCGGCTGGGCCACCAGCATGAAAAAATCCAGCTTTGTTTCCCGCTCCGTAGCCGCCCTTTTGGCGGCCACTTTCGGATACGGCGCCTGCCAGGCCCAGGGCGAGCCTGCCGTGGCCTTCGATCCGGCCAAGACGACCACTGTCGTGCTGGGTGACAGCATCACTTTCGGCGGCTGGTGGTCGAACAACTTCCGGGGCCAGAACATCGCCAACAAGGGCATCCCGGGCGACGGCACCGAAGGCATGCTGGGCCGGCTGGGGCCGGTGCTGGCCGCCAGGCCCAACAAGATCCTGGTGCTGGCGGGCATCAACGACCTGCTGCGTGGCCGGGCTCCGCAGGAGGTCGCAGCGACCTACCGGCAGTTGCTGACGGAACTGTCGGCATCGGGCAGCAAGATCTATGTGCAGTCGACCTTCTATGTCGCGCCGCCGATGCCGCTGGCGGTCAACGAACGGGTCGCCGCGCTGAACGTCGCGATGCGCCAGTTTTGCGAACAGTCACGGCGCTGCATCTACCTGGACCTGAATTTCGTGCTGGCGCCGGCCGGCCAGCTGCAGCCCGGCTTCACCGTCGACGGACTGCATCTGAACCAGGCGGGCTACGAGGCCTGGTTTTCCCAGTTGAAGGGCATGCAACTGCTGCTGCCCTGATCAGCTTTTCCAGGCCTGGCGCAACGCACATTCGCTGAGGGCGACGGCAGCGACCAACACGCCCCACGTGGCCATCTTTCCGTCGCTGCCCAGCAGCAGCCAGCCGAGCAGCATGACCGCCAGCCCCACGCCGAAATCGCAGGCCAGCCGTTTCGGCCAGCGGGCGCCTCGCGCCGGAGCCAGCATTCCGCCGCACAACACGGCGGCCGCCGCCATCCACAAAGCCGGCAGGCAGAAATTGGCCAAATGGCCCAGCAGGTTTGTAGCGGTCATGCGACGGGGATTGCCTGAAAAGGAAACGGGAATGCACTTATCACGGTAATAGCCTCGGACATACACCAAGGTTCACCAACAAATTCCCACAAATTTTATAATCCGCGGATGGCAGTCTGGGCTCTCGGTCTCAATCACACTACCGCCCCGCTCGATCTGCGTGGGCGGTTTGCGTTTGCGCTCGACCGCATCGCGCCCACCCTGCAAGGGCTGCGCCAGTCTTTCCAGGTGTCCGGCGGCCAGCGCCATCCGTCGGTGGAAGCGGCCATCCTTTCCACCTGCAACCGCACCGAGGTCTATTGCGCCGGCGACACCGCCGCCCTCGAACACACCTTCGAATGGCTGGCCCGGGCCGGTGGCGTTTCGCCGGCCCTGCTCCGGTCACATGCCTATTCCCTCGAAGGCGGCCTCGCGGCCCGGCATGCCTTCCGTGTCGCCAGCGGACTCGATTCGATGGTGCTGGGCGAGGCGCAGATCCTCGGCCAGATGAAGGACGCGGTTCGTGCCGCCGAAAGCGCTGGAGCGCTGGGCACCACCCTCAACCAGCTTTTCCAGCGTTCGTTCGCGGTCGCCAAAGAGGTCCGAACTTCCACCGAGATCGGCGCGCATTCCATCAGCATGGCCGCCGCCGCGGTACGCCTGGCCGGCCAGCTGTTCGAAGATCTCGGCCAGATCCGCATCCTGTTCGTGGGCGCGGGCGAGATGATCGAACTGGCGGCCACCCACTTCGCCGCCAGGAACCCCAGGTCCATCGTCATCGCCAATCGCACCATGGAGCGGGGCGAGCGCCTGGCGACCCGTTTCAACGGCCAGGTGATGCGCCTGACCGACCTGCCCGAACGGCTGCACGAGTTCGACGCCGTCATCAGCTGCACCGCCAGTTCGCTGCCGCTGATCGGGCTGGGCGCAGTGGAACGGGCGCTCAAGAAACGCAAGCACCGCCCGATGTTCATGGTCGACCTTGCGGTGCCTCGCGACATCGAACCCGAAGTCAAGGCGCTCGACGACGTCTACCTCTACACCGTCGACGACCTGGCCGGCGTGGTGCAGACCGCGCAGGCGCACCGCCAGGCCGCGGTGGCGCAGGCCGAATCCATCATCGACACCGGCGTGCAGAGTTTTCTGCACTGGATGGACGAACGCAATCCGGTCAACGGCACCGTGCCGCTGATCCGTCAGCTGAACGCCCGGGCCGACGCCTGGCGCGCGGCTGAAATCGCCCGTGCGCGCAAGAACCTGGCACGCGGCGACGATGTAGAGGCCGTGCTCGAAGCCCTTTCCCGCGGGCTCACACAAAAAATGCTGCACGGCGCCATGGCCGAACTGCATGCCGGCGACGCCAGCCAGCGTGAAGCCACGGCGCAGACCGTTTCACGCATCTTCCTGCGCAGCGAAACCAAGCGGTAGCGGCGCTCGCCGACTGTCTTCGGCCGCCTGCATGGTTGGGGCGGCCACCGCCCCGGGCCGCATCGGCCTTCCCCAGAATTACCTAGCGTGCCCAGCACGCCATCGCGCCTTGAAAGACTTTCTCCGTCACCAGCTCGACCGTTATTCCGTCCGGCTCGAAGAGCTCGACTTCCTGCTGTCGCGCGAAGACATCATGGGCGACATGCTGCAGTACCGCGTGCTGTCGCGCGAACACGCCGAAGTGACCCAGATCGCCGGACGATTCGCCCGTTACCGGCAGCGCGAATCCGACCTGGCAGAGGCTCGCGAAATGCTGGCCGACCCGGACATGGCCGAGATGGCGACGGAAGAAATCGCATCCGCCGGAACCGAGCTCGGCCAGCTCGAAGCCGAGTTGCAGCGCCTGCTGCTGCCCAAGGATCCCGACGACCGGCGCAACGCCTTCATCGAAATCCGCGCCGGCACCGGCGGCGACGAATCGGCCCTGTTCGCCGGTGACCTGGCCCGCATGTACACCCGGTATTTCGAGCGGGTCGGCTGGAAGTGCGAGGTCGTCAGCGCCAGCGACAGCGAAATCGGCGGCTACAAGGAAATCGTGTTTCGCGTGGAAGGCGAAAACGCCTTCGGCCGCCTGCGTTTCGAGTCCGGCGGCCACCGGGTGCAACGGGTGCCCGCCACCGAAACCCAGGGCCGCATCCACACCAGCGCCTGCACGGTCGCCGTGCTGGCCGAGCCCGACGAGGCGGTGGCGGTGCAGATCAACCCGGCCGACCTGCGCATCGACACCTACCGGGCCAGCGGCGCCGGCGGCCAGCACATCAACAAGACCGACTCGGCGGTGCGTATCACCCACATCCCGACCGGCATCGTGGCCGAATGCCAGGACGACCGCAGCCAGCACCGCAACAAGGCCAAGGCGCTGCAGGTGCTGAGCGCGCGTATACAGGAAAAGGACCGCAGCGAACGCGCCGCCAAGGACGCGGCCATGCGCAAGGGCCTGATCGGCAGCGGCGACCGCAGCGACCGTATCCGCACCTACAACTTCCCTCAGGGCCGACTCACCGATCACCGCATCAACCTGACGCTCTACAAGCTGGGTTTCATCATGGAAGGCGACCTGACCGAGGTGCTGGACGCCCTGCAGCACGCCCGTGAAGCCGAACAGCTGGCCGAACTCGAAGTGGGAGCCGCCAGCTGATGCCGACCATCACCGAAACCCTGCGAGCCGCCGCGGCCCGAGGTGTCGACCGACTCGATGCCCAGATGCTGCTGCTGCATGCAATGGGCCGCGACATCGGTGACCGCGCGTGGTTGCTAGCCCACGATGCCGATATACCGGACGACGCCGCCCAGGCCGGATTCCAGCGACTGTTGCAGCGCCGCGCCGACGGTGAGCCGGTCGCCTACCTGCTCGGGGAAAAGGAATTCTTCGGCCTTTCGTTGCAGGTCGATGCGCGCGTACTGGTGCCTCGACCCGACACCGAAACCCTGGTGAACTGGGCGCTCGAACTGCTGCCTGAAGACCATGCCGCCCGGGTGCTCGACCTCGGCACCGGCAGCGGTGCGATCGCCCTGGCGGTCGCATCCCGTCGCCCATCCGCGCAGATCGATGCGGTGGATGCCAGCGACGACGCCCTGGCCGTCGCAAGGGCCAACGCAGCGGCGCTGGCCCTGCCGGTGCAGTTTTTCGCCGGCAGCTGGTTCGGCGGTGCGCCGGAAGGCGTTCGCTACGAACTGATCCTATCCAACCCGCCCTACATCGCCGACGGCGACAGCCATCTGCCCGCCCTGCGCCACGAACCCCTGCAGGCATTGACCGCCGGCGCCGACGGGCTGGATGATTTGCGAGCCATCGTGGCCGGCGCGCCCGACCGCCTGTCGCCCGGCGGCTGGCTGCTGCTCGAACACGGCTGGGACCAAGCCGGAGCAGTGAGCGCACTGCTTGCAGCCGCAGGGCTTGAAGAAATACAAAACCGTACCGATCTCGGCGGGAACCAACGCTGTTCGGGCGGCCGCATGCCGCTGCACCGATAATTCCGCCCACTGTCTTTCCAATTTTCCGCCCCCTGCGAGGAGTCTCTTATGAGCGAAGCCCATCAACGTATTGCCGATATCGTCCAGTCCAGCGAAGTGGTGCTGTTCATGAAAGGCAACGCCAGTTTTCCGCAATGCGGTTTCTCCGGCCGTGCCATCCAGGTGCTGAAGGCCTGCGGCGTGGATCCCAAGTCGGTGAAGACCGTCAACGTGCTGGAGGACGACGAGATCCGCCAGGGCATCAAGACTTTCAGCCAGTGGCCCACCATCCCGCAGCTCTACGTGCGCGGCGAGTTCATCGGCGGCTCGGACATCATGATGGAGATGTACGAATCGGGCGAACTGCAGAAAGTGCTGTCCAGCTGAGCCTTGCGGTCGAAAGATCGTTTTGAACCCGGCCGTTTCGCCTCGCACAAGGCCGGCGTCCGGGCTCCGAACCACCATGAATCCCCCACCCGACCGGAGATTCATGTATGTCGCTCCCTCTTTCGAAACCATGGTTCGCGCCACATGACGCGACTCGCGGCGCATCGGTATCCAGCACGCCATTCGCGCAGGAAGACACCCTGCGTGGTTACGGCTCCATGCCGGAATTCACCCGCTACGCACTGACCCGTTCCACCCAGCACTCGCTGGGTTACCTGCTCCAGGAACGACCGGTCGACGCCTGCGTCCGATGGCGCGAACTGGCGCCGCCACGCAACCAGACGCCGACCTTTGCCGACCGGGTGGAAGCAGCGGAGCGCCAGTTGCCGGCGTTTGAATCGACCGAATGCGGCGAACGGTTCCTGCTGGACTTTCTCCAGGCCTGCCGCGAGCGGGGCGTTCCTCTCGACGCCGCCAGCGCACTGCTGGCCAGCGGACGCCTGACCGTCGGCGACATGCGAAATGATGGCCCGGGACCGGCGGCCGTGCGCAGCCGGTCCCTGGTCGACACCCTGCTGGCCTCGATCCGGCAACAGGGACGGGTGCTGCCGCTCGGCCATCCTGCGTTCCATCACACGCTGGCGGGTTATCTGCCGCACATGCGCCGCATCCTGGAAACGCTGGCCGGCCGTTCGGTGGTTCCGTCGACCATGGAATGGCAACTGGCCGACTACACCCATCGTCTCGGCCGTGTTTCGGAAATCGTCGAACGCCAGCAACTGGCCGGTGTCGATGATTTCTGCCGCCTGTTCATCGAACCGGAGCCCAACACCAGCGTCGCCAGGCAGCAGCGCGACTGGGATCGGCGACTGGCAGAACTTCCGCCCGCCACCAGTGCCGAGTGGCAGGCAAGGCGTCGGGCCGCGGTGGCCCTGGCTCCGATGCTCAATCCGCAGGTTGCGCAGCACCTGCTGGCAGCGATGGGCAACGCCGGCCGATAAGCAGCGGTGCGCCGCGCCCCAGTTCCCAGAGCCTTATTCCGCGGCGCGCCTCAGGGTCTCGACCACCGGGCGGCGCAGCACGTCACGCAGACCCCACCATCCCGCCGCCAGGGCCAGCACCGCACCGGCCAGTGCACCCTGCAGGGGCACGAGAGGCGAAGCCGTCCAGGCGAAGTCGAACGCGTAACGCGCCAGCGCCCAGCCGACCGCCACCGCCACCGCGGATGCCAGGAAACCGGCCAGCAGACCCACGCCGGCCAGTTCGGCCCGCTGCACCTGGCGCAGCAGCGAAGAACCCGCTCCCAGCGCCCGCATGATGGCGAATTCACGTGCCCGTTCGTCGCGCGTGGCCGTCACCGCGGCAAACAGCACGACGACACCCGCCGCCAGCGTGAAACCGAAGAGGAACTCAACCGCCCGGATCACCTGGTCCAGCACCCTTTCGATCTGCGCCAGCGTCTGGCCCAGGTCCACGCTGGTGATGTTGGGAAACTCGCGTACCAGCCGGTTGTCGAAACCCGCCGTGGCCGGAGCCTTGTAGGCGGCGAGGTAGGTCACCGGCACATCTTCCGGCAGCTTGCCTACCGGATACATGGCGAAGAAATTGGCCCGCATCGAACCCCAGTCGACCTTGCGCAACGAGGTGATGCGCGCCTCGTTCTGCGCACCGCCGATGTCGAACTGCAGCCGGTCGCCCAACTTCAGGCCCAGGGTGTCGGCCAGGCCCGATTCGACGCTGATCGCGCCGGCCTCATCGGGTGTCCAGGCACCCGCGACGGTCTGGTTGTGGGCGGGTTCGTCGCTGGCGTAAGAAAGGTTGAATTCACGCTCCACCAGGCGCCGTGCCCGGTCGACCGAATAGTCGGCTGCCGTCACCGGCTTGCCGTTGATGGCCACCAGCCGGCCGCGCACCATCGGATACCAGTCGTACTTCTGTATGCCCGCACTACGCAGCGCTTCCTGGAAGCTTTCTGCCTGGTCGGGCAGCACGTTGATGACAAACCGGTTGGGTGCGTCCGGCGGCGTGGCGGCGCGCCAGCTGCCGATGAGGTCGGTGCGCAGCAGCACCAGCAGCACCAGCGCCAGCAGGCCGACCGAGAGCGAACTGATCTGCACCACCGCATACACCGGCCGGGCCGAAATCTGCCGGGTGGCCAACACCAGCCAGCGCGGCGCGGTGCTTTCGTTGACGCTGCGCCGCAGCAGCTTCACCGCCAGCCAGCCCAGGCCGGCGAACAGCAATACCGCCCCGCCGAATCCGCCGACCGCGATCAGCCCCAGCGTGAGGTCACGACTGGCCACCACCAGCAGACCGGCAAATCCCGCCACGCCCAGCGCAAGCACACCGGCAGATGCCGGTTTGAGCCCTCCGACATCACGCCGTATCACCCGCAGCGCCGGCACCTGCGCCAGCTGCAGCACCGGCGGCAGGCCGAAGGCCAGCAGCAAAGTCATGCCCATGCCCAGGCCCAGCAGCGCAGGCCACACGCCGGGCGGCGGCAGGCTCGTCTCGACCAGTCCTGCCAGCAGCGAGACGAAGACGTGATGCACGACAAAACCGATCGCCACGCCCAGCAGGCTGGCCGCCACTCCGGCCAGCGCGAACTCGAATGCATAACTGCGGGCGATGACGCCCTGGCTCAGGCCCAGCACCCGCAACAGGGCGCAGTCGTCCAGATGGCGGGCGGCAAAACCGCGCGCCGCGAGGGCCACCGCCACGGCCGACAGCAATGCCGCCAGCAGCGACACCAGGTTCAGGAACTTGCCGGCGCGGTCCAGCGTCTGGCGCATCTCCGGCCGGCCGGTTTCGAGGGATTCGACCCGCAGGCCACGCACGCCAGGTTGCTCGGCCTGCAAGGCAGCCCACTGGCCGTAACGCCTGACCGGTGCGTCGGCGCCGGCCACGGCGAAACGCCAGTTCAGCCGGCTGGCCGGCTGCACCAGCCGCGTCGCTTCCAGGTCGGCGGCGTTCAGCATCACACGCGGCGAAAAACTCAGGAAACCGGTGCCGCGGTCTGGCTCGATGGCGATCACCCGTGTCATGCGAAAGGACTTGTCGCCCAGCAGCAACGTATCGCCGATCTTCAAGCCCAGCGTTTCGGGCAGGGACGGATCGACCCACACCTCGCCCGGCCCGGGCACCGCGCGGGTCGCGCCGTCGGGCGCGCCGGGCTGTTCGGCGACTCGCAGGCTGCCGCGCAGGGGATAGGCAGCATCCACCGCCTTCAAGGCCACCAGCTTGCTGGCGCCGCCCTGTTCGTCCGAGGCCCGGGCCATGGTCGGAAAGGTCACCGTGGTACTGCTCTTCAGCCCTTCTTTCCGGGCCTGTTCGGCAAAGGCGGCGGGCGCGGGGTTATCGCTGGCGACCACAACATCGCCTCCCAGCAACTGGCCGGCATCGCGCTGCAGGCCGGCCTGCAGCCGGTCGGAAAAGAAACCCACCGACGTCAGCGCTGCCACCGCCAGGGTGACGGCCACCACCAGCAGCCGCAGGTCGCCGCCGCGCAGATCGCGCAGCAAGGCGCGCCAGCCGAGGCTCCAGAAACGGGGTGCAGAGGAAGGGGTCACGCGCTGGGAAATACGTTTCACGCCGGAATTCATAGAGTTCATCCCGATTCTGGGGGGTTCGTCGCAGCGTTCGGCGACCGGAGCCGTCCGCCGACAGAATTTCTGCTCGCCATTCTCCCTTCGACCTCCAATCCCCTTCAGGAAAGACGCCGCAATGCAGTATCTGGACACCCTCGCGTACTGGCTCGGCTGGACCGACATCGTGGCCGCGCTGGTCCTGCTGGTCGGCGCCGGACTGCCGGCCCGGATCGGCCAGGCACCCTACGGCATGGTGCGCTGCCTGTTCTACGGCGTGGGCGTGGTGCTGTGTCGCCGCGACCTGCAGCCGCTGTTGTGCAAGCGGCTGCAGGAAATCGGCTACCGCTTCGTCGGCTGGGGCCGCTGGCAGCTCGGCGTGGCCCTGCCGGGCAAGGTCAAGCGGATGCCGGGCGACAGCTGGGCCTGCGGCGGCTGACCCGGTTGCAGCATCGGGTCAGGCGCTCCAGCCGCCGCCCAGGGCGCGGATAAGGCCCACCGTGGCCTGGTAACGCGCAGCCTTCAACTGCAATGCCAGTCGGCGATTGCGCAACTCACCCCGGCGCGCGTCCAGCAGATCCAGCTGGCTGACCAGGCCGTTGCGCCAGCGGGTGTCCGACAGCGTGGTGGCGCGGGTGGCCGAGGTCACCGCCTGGTCCTGCACCCGGGATTGTTCGGCCAGGAGGCGCAGGCCCGACAGCTGGTCTTCGACCTCACGGAAAGCGCCCAGCACCTGCCCGCGATAGCCCGCCGTGGCGGCGTCGAACTGTGCCTGCGCCGACGCGATGCCGGCATCGCGGCGGCCGCCGTCGAAGATCGGCAGCGACAGCAGCGCACCGACGCTCCAGGCACGGGCCGACCATTGCAGCAGGTCGCCCAGTTCAGGCGATGCATAGCCGCCCGAGCCGGTCAGGCTCAGGCTGGGGAACCAGGCCTTCTGCGCGGCACCGACACGTGCCTGCGCGGCCAGCAACGAGGCCTGCGCCGCCGCCACGTCCGGACGCCGTGTCAGCACCGTGGCCGGCACACCGGCGGGTACGACGGGCAGCGCGGTGTTCCAGTTGCCGTCGGGCAGGCTGAAGTTCGATGCTGCCTCGCCCACCAGCACCGCCAGCGCGTGTTCGAGTTCGGCCCGGCGACGGTCCAGGGCCAGCGCATCGGATGCGGTGGCGGCCATTTCGGTCTGCACCCGCACGACTTCCAGTTCGGCCACGTCGCCGCCACGCCAGCGCCGGGTGGTCAGGTCCAGCGTGCCTCGGTAGGCCTCCACCGTCTCGCGCACCAGGGTGCGTTCGTCGTCGAGCGCACGCAGCGACAGATAGGTTTGAGCCGTCTCTGCCTGCACCGCCAGCCGGGTGCTCTGCAGCAGCGCCTCGCGCGCATCGGCGTCCAGAGATGCGGCGTCACGCACCTGGGCGAGCCGGCCGGACAGGTCGATTTCCCACGAGATCGCGGCGCCCGCCGTGGTGATGGTGGCCGGTGTCATGCCGTTGATGGTGTTGGCGCCGGCCTGGCGCTGGACACCGCCGTTCAAGCCGATCTGCGGCAGCCGGTCGGCATTGGCGCTACGCAGCAAGGCGCGCGCCTGGGCCAGCCGGGCGGCGGCTTCCTGGATGCCGGTGTTGCGGGCACCGGCTTTTTCGACGAGTGCGTCCAGGGTCGGGTCCTGGAACACCAGCCACCATTCGCCGCGCGATTGCGCCTCGGCCGGCAGGGCCTGGGTCCAGCCAGCGGGAGCGGCGGCTTCCTTGAACCGGGCCGGTGCGGCCGCCAGGGCCTGCGTGTCGACCGACGGTGCGGTGGCGCAACCGGCCAGCACCAGGGCAGCCACCAGCGGGAGCAGGGAAAGGAGGTTCTTGTTTTTCATGAAATGGCTCCTTGGGGCTTAGTCGTGCACGCCGCGCGGGGCGGCCGGCAGCAGGCGGGCGTCACCGCCGCCGTGCGATTCGATGACGGGCGGATGGCCCACCGGCGATTCGTGTTCGCCGCTCTGCTTCAGCGGCCGGTTGCCAGCCATGCGGCGCAGCAGCACATAGAACACCGGTGTCAGGAACAGCCCGAAAGCCGTCACGCCGATCATTCCGGAGAACACCGCCACACCCATGGCCTTGCGCATCTCGGCGCCGGCGCCGGTGGACAGCACCAGCGGCAGCACACCCATGACGAAAGCCAGCGAGGTCATCAGGATCGGGCGCAGCCGCAGGCGGGCGGCCTCGATGGCGGCCTCTATCGGCGTGCGTCCGGCGAACTCCAGCTCGCGGGCGAATTCCACGATCAGGATGGCGTTCTTGGCACTCAGCCCCACCAGCACGATCAGCCCGATCTGGGTGAACACGTTGTTGTCGCCCTTGTCCAGCCACACACCGGTCATGGCGGCGAACAGCCCCATCGGCACGATCAGGATGATGGCCATCGGCAGCGTCAGGCTTTCGTACTGCGCGGCCAGCACCAGGAACACCAGCAGGATGGCGATGGGGAACACCAGCACGGCGGAATTGCCGGCCAGGATTTCCTGGTAGGTCAGGTCGGTCCACTCGTAGTCGATGCCGGGCGGCAGGGTTTCGGCCGCGATGCGCTTCACCGCGTCCTGCGCCTGGCCGCTCGAATAACCGGGCGCGGCGCCGCCGTTGACGTCGGCCGCCAGGAAGCCGTTGTAGCGCATGGCACGTTCCGGCCCGAAGGTCGGCGTCACGCTCATCAGGGCCGACAGCGGCACCATCTCGCCAGTGTTCGACTTCACCTTCAGCAGGCCGATGTCCTCGGCACGGGCCCGATACGCGGCGTCGGCCTGCACCCGCACCGAATAGGTCCGGCCGAATCGGTTGAAGTCGTTGGCATACAGGCTGCCGAGGTAGATCTGCATGGTCTCGAACACATCGGTCAGCGGAACACCCAGTTGCCGCGCCTTGGTGCGGTCGATGTCGGCGAACAACTGCGGCACGTTGACCTGGTAGCTGCTGAACAGCCCGGTCAGTTCGGGCGCTTGAGAGGCCTTGGCCATGAAGGCCTTCAACGCGCCGTCCATCGCTTCGTAGCCCAGCGAGGCACGGTCTTCCAGCATCAGCTTGAAACCGCCGGTGGTGCCCAGACCCTGCACGGGCGGCGGCGGGAACATCACCACGAAGGCATCCTGGATCTGCGCGAACTGGGCGTTCAGCTGGCCGGCGATGGCGCCGGCGCTCATGTCGGCTCCCTTGCGTTTCTCGAACGGATCCAGCGCCACGAACACGATGCCGGAGTTGGAGCTGTTGGTGAAGCCGTTGATCGACAGGCCGGGGAACTGGATGGCGTGGGTGACGCCGGGCTGCTTCAGCGTGATGTCGCCCATGCGGCGGATCACCGCCTCGGTGCGGTCCAGCGTGGCGCCGTCGGGCAGCTGGGCGAAACCGATCAGGTACTGCTTGTCCTGGGCCGGCACGAAACCGGCCGGCACTGCCTTGAAGACACCGACCGTCAGCGCGGCGATGGCCAGGTACATCGCCACCATCAGCGTCTTGCGGCCGATGGCGCGGCGCACACCGCCGCCATAGGCTTCGGAACCGCGGTGGAAGACCCGGTTGAATGCCGAAAAGAAGCGGCCGAACACCTTTTCCATGCCACGTGTCAGCAGGTCCTTGGGCGCATCGTGGCGGCGCAGCAGCAGCGCTGCCAGGGCCGGCGACAGCGTCAGCGAATTGATCGCCGACAGCACGGTCGAAATGGCGATGGTCAGCGCGAACTGCTTGTAGAACTGGCCGCTGAGGCCGCTGATGAAGGCCAGCGGCACGAAGACCGCCACCAACACCAGTGCGATGGCGATGATGGGCCCGGACACTTCCCGCATGGCGCGGTAGCTTGCCTCGCGCGGGCTGAAACCCGCCTCGATGTTGCGCTCGACGTTCTCCACCACCACGATGGCGTCGTCCACCACGATGCCGATGGCCAGCACCAGCCCGAACAGGCTCAGCGCATTGATGGAGAAACCGAAGATCTTCATCACTGCGAAGGTGCCGACCACCGCCACCGGCACCGCCAGCAGCGGGATGATCGAAGCGCGCCAGGTCTGCAGGAAGACGATCACCACCAGCACCACCAGCAGGATGGCCTCGACCAGCGTGTGCACCACCGACTCGATGGAGGCGCGCACGAACTGGGTGGTGTCGTAGACGATCTCGTAGTCCACGCCTTCGGGCATGTTCTTCTTGATGTCGGTCATGACGGCCCGCACGCCGTCGCTGATGGCGATGGCGTTGGAGCCCGGGGCGGCCGACACCGGCACGGCCACCGCATCACGGTTGTCCAGCAGCGAGCGCAGCGCGTAGTCGGCGGCGCCGAGCTCGATGCGGGCGATGTCGCGCAGGCGGGTGACCGCACCGTCGGCGCCGGTCTTGACGATGATCTCGCCGAACGATTCCTCGCTCTGCAGGCGACCCTGGGCATTGACCGACAGCTGCACGTCGATGCCGTTGACGCCTGGCGAAGCACCCACCACGCCGGCCGCGGCCTGCACGTTCTGGCCGCGGATGGCGGTCACCACGTCGGATGCCGACAGACCGCGCTGCGCCACCTTCTGCGGGTCCAGCCAGACACGCATCGAGTAGTCGCCGGAACCGAACAGCTGCACGTCGCCGACGCCGGGAACCCGGGCCAGCCGGTCCTTCACATTAAGCACCGCGTAGTTGCGCAGGTAGGCCATGTCGTAACGGCCGCTCGGCGAAACCAGGTGGACCACCATGGTCAGGTCGGGCGAGCTCTTGATGGTGGTGATGCCCAGGCGCCGAACTTCCTCGGGCAGGCGCGGCTCGGCGCGCGAGACCCGGTTCTGCACCAGCTGTTGCGCCTTGTCCGGGTCGGTGCCCAGCTTGAAGGTCACGGTCAGGGTCATCAGGCCGTCGGTGGTCGCCTGGCTGCTCATGTAGAGCATGTTCTCGACGCCGTTGATGGCCTCTTCGAGCGGCGTGGCCACCGTCTCGGCGATCACTTTCGGGTTGGCGCCGGGGTAGTTGGCACGGATGACGACGGATGGCGGCACCACGTCCGGGTACTCCGAGATGGGCAGGCCGCCGACGGCGATCAGGCCGCCCAGGAAGATCAGCAGCGACAGCACGCCGGCAAAGATCGGCCTGTCGATGAAGAATTTTGAGATGTTCATGGCTGAGCTCTTGGTTTTTTCTTATTGGTTTGACTGGCGTGGCCGCCGATCAGGACCTGCGCGCCGCTGCGTCGGCCCTGGCCTGCTGCATCGGCACTTCCTGCGGCGCCACCACCGAGCCGGGGCGGACCCGCTGCAGGCCGTTGACGACGATGCGTTCACCGGCCTTCAGGCCCGAATCGACCACCCGCAGGCCGTCGATCGGCGCGCCCAGCTTCACTTCGCGGTATTCGGTCTTGTTGTCGGTGCCGACGACCATCACGTACTTCTTGCTCTGGTCGGTGCCGACCGCACGTTCGCTGACCAGCAGGGCGTTGCTGGTCTTGCTGTGGCCCATGCGGATGCGGGCGAACTGGCCGGGCACCAGCAGGCCGTCGGCGTTGTCGAACACCGCGCGCACCCGCACCGTGCCGCTGCGGGCGTCCACCTGGTTGTCGACCAGTTGCAGCTTGCCGGCATAGGGCGTGTCGTCCTGCCCGGCGGTGCCCATACGCACGGCGATGTTGCCCTGCGCGGCGCGTGCGCCGGTGCGGTCCAGCGCCTGTTCGTCGGCATCGAAGCTCGCGTAGATCGGGCTGACCGACACCAGCGTGGTCAGCACCGGCGCACCGGGGCCGGCCGCCACCAGGTTGCCCACCGTCACCTCGACCCGGCCGATGCGGCCGGCTACGGGCGCACGCACCTGGGTGTAGCCCAGATTCAGGCGCGCGGTCTGCAGGGCGGCGGTGGCGGCGCGCAGGCGGGCATCGGCTTCCTGGCCGGCGTTCTTGCGTTCGTCGAGTTCACGTTCGGCGATGGCGTGGTCGTCCCAGAGACGCTGGGCGCGGGCCTGTTCGCTGCGGGTGAAGTTGAGGCGGGCCTGGGCGGCGGCGACGTCGGCGGCGGCGCCGTCGGCGGCGGCCTGGTAGGGCGCGGGGTCGATGGTCACCAGCAGGTCGCCGGCCTTGACCAGCGCGCCTTCGCGGAAATGCACCGACTGCACCGCACCCGCCACGCGCGACCGTACATCCACCCGCTGCACCGCTTCGAGCCGGCCGGAATATTCGTCCCAGATATTGACCTGGCGCTCGGCCACGGTCGCCACCGAGACCGGCGTGGCGGGCGGTGGCGCAGCGGCGCCGGCATCCGCGCTGGCGGCAGTTCCCGGCAGGCCGATCAGGGCGGCGACCAGGGCGGCGGCCACCGTGACGGCGGAAAGCGCCATGCCGTAGCGGCGGGTCTTGCGGCTGGAGGTCGGAATGTTGGAAGAGGCGGTCATGGTGTGTGTCCTCGCAAAAGAAAAGGAAACGAAAAGAAAGACGAAAGCAAAAAAAGACGAACGGAAGCAGCGCCCGCGCGCAACGCGGTCGAAATCGGCAAGCAGGAAAAACGGAGAAAAAAGCGCCCTCGCCCGGCACGGCAATGCCGGGGAAAAGCGGTTCAGCGGTAGCAGGCCCGTCCGGGTCGACCGGGCCGACCGGGCCTAGTGCGGCGGTTTGGGCAACTGCACGGTTTCGGCAAAAAATGCGGCCACCCGTTCACGCACGGCGCCGGCACAGCCACATTCGTTGACCTGGTCGACGGCCAGCGCATCGGGCCAGCCCTCGGCCTGCACCAGCGGCTGCCAGCTCACCTGCACACCGGCGGCACGCAGCTTTTCGGCATAGGCCTTGGCTTCGTCGTGCATCGGGTCGGTCACGCCCGACATCACCAGCGTGGGCGCGATGCCCGACATGCGGCAGGAGGCGCTGGGCACTGCATAGGGATGCTCGGCATCCCTCGGACCCCGCAGGTAGGCCAGCCAGCCTTCGGACCATTTGCATTTGCCGGTCTCCTTGCAGGCTGCGTCGCGCAACGAAGCCGTGCTGCTCCAGGGGTCGAGCATGGGCGACAGGAGAATCTGCCCCGCCAGCGGCGGATGCGCGCGGTCGCGTGCCATGGCGGCCACGGCTGCGGCGAGGTTGCCGCCGGCCTCTTCACCGGCCAGGTAGATGCGGGCACCGCGGCCGGCCAGCTTCACCCGGTGCTTGTAGAGCCAGTCGAGCGCCGCATATCCGGTCTCGATGCCGGCCGGGAACGGATGGGTCGGCGCCAGCGGATAAGCCAGCGAAGCCACCACCGCACCGGTGCTGGCCAGCAGGCGCGGCACCAGGGCGCCGCTTTCCAGGCAACCCGAGGTGAAGGCGCCACCATGGAAATGCAGGATCAGCGGCGTGCCGCCCGATGCCGCCCGCTGACCCTTGCCGTACCAGCGCACGCCGACCGGCTCGCGGCCCGGCAGCGCCAGGGTGTCGTCCAGGCCGCCTACGATGCAATCGCTCTGGGCGGCATCGACATCGGCAGCAGCATTTAAAACGGTGTTGGACATGGTGTGTTTTCCCGAAGGGGTTGTCGCTGAAGCGCAAGAGCAACTCATCGCAACGTGAAACGAACTGTAGAGTGTTGCCAGCGTTCGATAAACAGGCCTCACGGCGTTGCTCTGTTTCCGCATTGCCAACAATGAAGGGCCTTGCCGCGGTCAGAATTCTCCCACTGGCAGCGGTCTCGCCGAAGGCGAGCCGCAACCGCTGGCAACAGCGGCGGCCTTTCATAAAAGCAACGAGCATCTGAGCGTCAGACGAGGGAATCCATGGACCAGATCCAGGCAATGCGCGCTTTCACCCGTGTGGTGGAAACCGGCAACTTCACCAAGGCCGCCGACTCGCTGTCGATGCCGAAGGCGTCGATCACCAAACAGGTCCAGGCCCTGGAATCGCGCCTGCAGGTGCGGCTGTTGAATCGGACCACCCGCCGGGTCACCGTCACCGCCGACGGTGCAGCCTATTACGAACGCGCCAGCCGGCTGCTCAGCGACCTGGACGACATGGAAGCCAGCATGACCAACGCCCAGGCCACGCCGCGCGGCCGGCTGCGGGTGGACATCGGGTCGTCGGTGGCTCGGCTCATCATCATTCCTGCGCTGCGCGAGTTCCATGACCGCTATCCCGACATCCAGCTCGACCTGGGCGTGGGCGACCGTTCGGTCGACCTGATCGGCGAGAACGTCGACTGCGTGATCCGCGGTGGCGACCTGACGGAGCAGTTCCTGGTGGCGCGGCGGATCGGCAGCATTGCGTTCGTCAACGTCGCATCGCCCGGCTACCTGCGGCGCTTCGGCCTGCCGCAGCACCCGAGCGAACTCGAAGGGGAGCGCCACCGCGTGGTGCATTACCTGTCGAGCCGCACCGGCCGGCCTTATCCCATGGACTTCGTGAAGGGAGAAGAGCGGGTGGAACTGACCATGCGCTACCAGCTCGCCACCAACGAGGCCAATGCGCACACGTCGGCGGTGCTGGCCGGCCTCGGCATCTCGCAGATGGCCACCTTCAACGCGGCACCGCTGCTGGCCAGTGGCGAGCTGGTAGAAGTCCTGCCGGAATGGACCACCGCTCCTTTTCCGGTGCATGTGGTGTATCCGCCCAACCGGCACCTGAGCGCCAAGGTGCGGGCCTTCGTGGATTGGGCCGCCGAGGTGTTCGGCCGGTCGCCGACGCTGCAGGGGCGGTAGCCGGGCCGCGCTCAGCGCACGAAGGCGCCCATGGCATGCGACAGGCGCTGGATCTCCCCGCGCATTTCCTGCGAGGCATCGGCCGAGGCATGCGCCAGTTCGGCGTTTTCCTGGGTCAGCGATTCGATCGCCGACACGGTGTCGTTGACATGGTCGATACCGACCTGCTGCTCGGCGGTAGCGGTGTTCACCTGCTCCATCAGGCTGGCCGCCTTTTCGACCGAACCGACGATGCGCGCCATCGCCTCGCCGGCACTGGCGACCAGCGCCGAACCGGCGTTCACTTGCGCGCTGGAGCTCTCGATCAGTTCCTTGATCTCGCGTGCCGCCTGGGCGCTGCGCTGCGACAGGTTGCGCACCTCGGCGGCCACCACTGCGAAACCGCGACCCTGCTCGCCTGCGCGCGCGGCTTCCACCGCCGCGTTCAGGGCCAGGATGTTGGTCTGGAAAGCGATGCTGTCGATCATGCCGACGATGTCGCCGATGCGGCGCGAGCTCTGGCTGATGGCGTCCATGGTGGCGACCATCGACGACATCACCTCGCCGCCGCTGGTGGCGTCACGCGTGGCGGCCGACGCGACATCGTTGGCCGCGTGCGCCGCGTCGCGCGACAGTCGCGAGGTCGAGGCGATCTGCTCCAGGCTGGCCGCGGCCTCCTCCAGTTGGGCGGTAACCCGGCCGGTGCGTTCGCGCAGGCGTTCGCTGCCGTCCGCCACGCCGGTGGCGGTGTGCTCCATGGCGCTCGTCACCTGCCGCACCTCGTCCACCGCGTGGCGGATGCGGCCGACGGTTTCTGCCAGCGCCCGGGGCTTGGCCATGCGCACCGGTATCGCCTGCAGGTCGAGGTCGATGCCGTTGCCGGCATTCATCGCCACCACCAGCCGGGTCAGTTCCTGACCGGCACGCACCATGGCCTGCATGCGCCGGCAGAGCACCACTTCGATGCCGGTCTGAACCGCCACGTAGAGCGCATGCAGAAGCACACGCTCGAAGTCCGGATGGGTGGTGCAGAAGACACCGAAACCCGCCGCCTGGAGCCGGTCGAACAGCACATGGTGAACGGCGAACAGCGCGGCGGCAAAGACCACCACCCGCCAGTCGCGGTAGACCATCAGCAGCGCGAGGGTGACGAACACACCGAAATGCAGTTCGATGGCACCGGCCGCCAGCTGGATATGCATGGCCACCAGCGCCACCTGCACGGTCGCGATCACCAGGCGCGAGACCAGCGTGCCGCCGAACAGAAGATAAGCGCCGACCGCCGCCAGCGCCATCAGCACGGAAACCGTGAACGCCGTTCCGGTGGCCGGATGCTGCAGGGCCAGCGCCGCTGCTCCGGCCAGGCTGACCGCGACGGCGAACAGCATCACCCGGTCGGCCTGGCGCAGGGATTGGTGTTCGTCCTGCCCCGCCAGCTGCCGGGTAGCGGCAAGGTTGGACGCACTCAGGGCGCGTGAAATGGGATGGACAGAGGTCGAAGCGGTAGTCATTCCACGATTGGACTCGCGTTCATCCGCTTTCCATCGTCCGAAAAGACGGGTTTCCGGCCACCGAATCCGGCGGCGGGCGTCAGGCGTAACGCACCGCCTTGTCGCGCCGCGCCAAGCCCCACAGTGCCAGTTCGCCTTCGCGGGCGATACGCACCGCCAGCGCGGTCGGAGCCGATATGGATGCCATCGCACCCACACCCAGGCGAGTGCACTTGCGGACCAGTTCGTAGCTGCCGCGGCTGGACATCACCACGAACCCGGGCGCGCGCAGCAGGCCAAGCCGGACCAGGCGGCCCAGCAACTTGTCGAGTGCGTTGTGCCTGCCGACGTCTTCCAGCACCTCGACCAGCGTGCCGTCCGGCAAGGCCCAGCCGGCGGCATGCAGCGAGCCGGCCCGGGCGTTCAGCGGCTGGCGCTGCGACAGCGCATCGAAGGCCGCCAGCACGCAGCGCACGTCGATGCCGGCCGCCGGCGCCGCGCCGCCGGATGCCGGCAGCAGGTCGAGCGCCGACAGGCTGTCGATGCCGCAGACACCGCAGCCGGTGCGCCCTGCGAGCGACCGTTTGCGGTCTTTCAGGCGGGCGAAGGCGCGGCTGGAAATGTCCAGGTGGAGTTCGATGGCCGGCGCCTCCGGGTCATCTTCGGCCGCGGTCGGCAGCGACACGGTGCGCAACTCGATCCCGCGGCAATCGGCGGCTTCGTCCAGAATGCCTTCGCTGAGCGCGAAACCCAGCGCGAAGTCTTCCAGGTCCTGCGGCGTGGCCATCATCACCGCATGCGAAATACCGTTGAAGACCAACGCGACCGGCACCTCGGCAGCGATCCAGTCGCTGTCTTCCACCGAGGTCGATTCACCTGGGTCGATGCGCGATTCACGCAGCACCGGCACCCGCACCAGCGGTGGCGGCAGCGCTTCGTCGGGTTCGTCGCAGTGAGGCATTTCGAGGTCGGCGGCGGCCGCGGCGCCCGCCGGCGTGAGGCTGGCAAGCCAGCGCTCGCCGTCCTGCTCCACCGCCACCCAGCCCGGGCCAGTGCGCGGGCCGATGCGGGCGCTGCCCATCATCGTCAGTTCGCGCATCAGCACACTCACGCCCTGCTGCAGGCGTTTGCCCAGGCGCGGCAGCGAGACCGCTCGACCCACGCCTTCTTCGGCCAGCGCCAGCAGCAAGGCTGCGGCGAGTGATTCGGGCGGGGGTGACGGTGGGGTGAGGTTCATCAGGCCAGGGCGGCTTCGGCTTCGCGTTGGGTGAGGTCGGGCGCCGAGGCCTCGTGCGCCACCAGCACCACCGGAATTGACTTGGACGTCGGAGTGCCCGCATTTTCCGCGACTGCCGACAAAGGCACCAGCGGATTGGTCTCCGGGTAATAAGCCGCCAGGCAACCGCGCGGGATGTCGTACGGCACCAGCTTGAAACGGTCGGCGCGGCGTTGCTGGCCGTCGTCCCAGACGGTGTGGATATCGACCCAGTCGCCTTCCCTCAGGCCCAGCGTGCGGATGTCATCGGCATGGATGAACACGACGCGCCGCTGGCCGAAGACGCCGCGGTAGCGGTCGTCCATGCCGTAGATGGTGGTGTTGTACTGGTCGTGCGAACGGGTGGTGCCCAGGTTGAAGACCACCGTGTCCAGGTTGCGGGCGCGCGCCCGGTGCATGGGCGTGTCGGTCGGCAACGGGTGTGCGTAGAAATTGGCTCGTTTGCTGTCGGTGGTCCACACCCGTTCGCTGGCGGTGTTGCGCAGCTTGAAGCCGCCCGGCACGGACACCCGGGCATTGAAGTTGTGGAAATCGACGAACACCTTTTCGATCATGTCGCGCACCACGCCGTAATCGTCCATGGCGGCCAGCCAGTCGATGCGGCTGCGGTCGCCCAGCGTGGCATGCGCCAGCCGCGCCACGATGGCCGGTTCGGACAGCAGATGCTCGGACGCCGGCGGGTTGATGCCTTTCGACATGTGAACCATGCCCATCGAGTCTTCGACCGTGACGCCCTGCGCACCGCCGGCCTGCATGTCGATCTCGGTACGGCCCAGGCAGGGCAATATCAGCGCCTGTTTGCCGTGCACGATGTGGCTGCGGTTGAGTTTGGTGGTGACATGCACCGTCAGGTCGCAATTGCGCAGCGCCTTCCAGGTCTCGAAGGTGTCGGGCGTGGCGGCGGCGAAATTGCCACCCAGCGCGAAGAACACCTTGCCCTTGCCGTCGCGCATGGCTGCGATGGCCTCGACCACGTCGTAGCCGTTCTCGCGCGGCGCGGTGAAACCGAACACCTGTTCCAGCTTGTCCAGCAGGGCTGCGGGCGGTTTTTCCCAGATGCCCATGGTGCGGTCGCCCTGCACGTTGCTGTGGCCGCGCACGGGGCACGGACCTGCGCCTTCGCGGCCGATGTTGCCGCGCAGCAGCAGCAGGTCGACGATCAGCTGGATGGTGGCCACCGAATGCTGGTGCTGGGTGATGCCCATGCCCCAGCAGGCGATCACGCTTTTCGCGTTGCGGTAGACCTCGCCGGCCTGGCGCATCTGTTCGATGCTCAGGCCCGATTCACGTTCCAGCGCGGCCCAGCTTTCGGCTCGCAGGTCGGCCAGCAGGGCATCGATGCCGGTGGTGTGTTCTGCGATGAAGGCATGGTCGAGAACCTGCTCGCCCGCGTCTTCGCGTTCGATCAGGTGTTTCATCATTCCCTTCACCGCCGCGAAGTCGCCGCCGACCTGCAGCTGGAAATAATGGGTGCTGATCGGCGTGGAGCCCAGCGTGGCCATTTCCATCTTGCTTTGCGGATCCTGGAAACGCTCCAGCCCGCGCTCGCGCAAGGGGTTGAAACTGACGATCCTCGCGCCGCGTTTGTGTGCCTCGCGCAGTTCGCCCAGCATGCGCGGATGGTTGGTGCCTGGGTTCTGGCCGAAGATGAAGATGGCATCGGCATGCTCGAAGTCTTCCAGCGACACCGTACCCTTGCCGACGCCGATCTGCGGCCGCATGCCGCTGCCGCTCGGCTCGTGGCACATGTTCGAGCAGTCCGGGAAGTTGTTGGTGCCGTACTCGCGCACGAACAGCTGGTACAGAAAGGCCGCCTCGTTGCTGGCCCTGCCCGAGGTGTAGAAGATGGCTTCGTTCTTGTCCTGCAGGCCGTTCAGGTGGCGGGCGATCAGGGCGAAGGCCGCGTCCCACTCGATGGTCCTGTAATGGTCGGTGGCGGCGTCATACACCATCGGATGCGTCAGCCGGCCCTGGTCTTCCAGCCAGAAGTCGCTCTGCTCCGCCAGCTCGGCCACGCTGTATTTCTCGAACAGTTCCGGGCCGGCGCGGCGCGCGGTGGCCTCGGCGGCGACGGCCTTGGCGCCGTTCTCGCAGAACTCGAAGGTCGACGCATGGTTGCGGTCCGGCCAGGCGCAGCCGGGGCAGTCGAAGCCGTCGGGCTGGTTGGCCGACAGCAGGGTCTTGGCACCCTTCACCGCGATGTCCTGGCGCTTCAGGGCCAGGCCCACCGACCTGAGGGCGCCCCAGCCGCCCGCCGGGCCGCTATAGAACTCTATTTTCTGCTCAGTCATTGGGTTTCCCCCCAGGCTTGCCCACTGCGTGTGGCGCGGCTTTCAATTGAAGAACTTGGCGGCGCTCAGCAGCGTGCGGTAGACACCCCAGGCCAGCGGCAGGCCGACGGCCAGCCAGGCGAAGCCGATCACCACCGGGCTCGTGGTGCCTCCTGCGCCGCTGCCGGCGCCGACTTCCGACGCGGCTGCCTTTTCGTGGGCCAGCTGCTTTTCGACGGCCAGTTCGGCGTCGGTCATGAAGTGTTTGTCGGCGATCGGGCGCACCAGCAGGTTGGCCACCAGGCCCACGGCCAGCATGCCGACCAGGATGTACATGGTCTGGTTGTAGACCTGCTCACGCGGGATGCCCAGGCCGAGCTGGTATTCACGCATGTAGTTCACCACCACCGGGCCCAGGATCCCGGCGGTCGCCCAGGCGGTCAGCAGGCGGCCGTGGATGGCGCCCACGAACTGGGTGCCGAAAAGGTCGGCCAGGTAGGCCGGCACCGTGGCGAAACCACCGCCGTACATCGACAGGATGATGCAGAAGGCGCCCACGAAGAGCAGCTTGTTGCCGGCGCTGGCCGAGCCCGGGATGCTGGCGTACAGCAGGCCACCCAGCACGAAGAACACCACGTAGGTCAGCTTGCGGCCGAGCTTGTCGGAAAAGGTGGCCCAGAAGAAACGGCCGCCGATGTTGAACAGCGACAGCAGCGCGGTGAAACCGCCCGCCACCACGGCGATGGCCGCCAGCTGGGTCTTGTCGAGTTCTGCATAACGCTTGGCCACGCCGATCAGGTTGCCGCCGAAGACCTCCTGCAGCATGGGCGAGGACATGCCGATCACCCCGATGCCGGCGCTGACGTTCATGCACAGCACCACCCACACCAGCCAGAACTGGGGAATGCCCCAGACTTTCTTCACGTGGACGTGGCGCTTGGTGATCATCGCGTTGGCGGCCTGCGCGACCGGTGGCGTCCAGCCGGCCGGTTTCCAGCCCGAGGGCGGCACGCGGTAACCCAGCGCGCCGGCCATCATGAAGACGAAATACACGACGGCCATCACCACGAAGGTCTGCATCACGCCGACGTCGGTGGGCGTGGCGAAGCTTTTCATCAGGTCGACCGCCAGGGGCGAACCGATCATCGCGCCGCCGCCGAAGCCCATGATGGCCATGCCGGTGGCCATGCCGCGACGGTCGGGGAACCACTTGATGAGGGTCGAGACTGGCGAGATATAACCCAGTCCGAGGCCGATGCCGCCGATGACACCGGAGCCCAGGATCATCATCCAGAACTGATGGGTGTGGATGCCCAGCGCAGACAGCAGCATGCCGCCGCACCAGCAGCAAGCCGCCACCACGCCGGCCTTGCGCGGGCCGGCCCGCTCGAGCCAGCCGCCCCACAGTGCCGCCGAACACCCCAGGAACACGAAGAACAGGGTGTACATCCAGCCCAGCGTGGCGATGCGCCAATCGCAGTCGGAGGCGAACAGTTCGGTGAAGAAACTCATGTCCTTGGCGCAGGCCACGGCGCCGGTGCCGGCGGTCGCCAGCATCTTCGACAAGGGCAGCCAAAAAACGGCGAAACCGTAGGCCATGCCGATGCAGAGGTGGATGGCAAGCGCCGCTGGCGGAACCAGCCAGCGGTTGAAGCCGGGGCCGGCGATGGTGCGTTCCTTGTCCAGGAATCCGGGCATTGGTTATATCTCCTGCGAATGAATGGGACGACCGCTTGCTTGTGAGCAGTCACCTTTGGGCGGCGGAGTGTCGTTGGGTCGCCGCGAATGTGTCAAATTGCATCGACACATGGGTTCATTCGCAAAAGATATGAGACCGGTCGTGGTATGCCTGACGGTTTGCCGCCAGGTCAGCCGTGCAGCACGCCGCTGTGGTCGGCCAGTTGCGCACCCCAGTCGGCAGTTTCCAGCATGGCCAGCGCGGCCTGCAATGCGCGTGATGGCCGGCCGCCCATGGGGGTCATGAACCCGATCTCGGTAAGCACTTCCGGCTCCTGCAGCGGCAGGGCCTGCAGGTCGGCATGCACCCGCACCGTCGCGGCCATGGCGCCCGGCATGATCGAACATACATCCCCGGCCAGCACCGAATGCACCAGGGTCAGCACCGAATTGGTCTCGATGGCCGGCTTCACGCCGTCGGCACCGGCAGCGGCGAATGCCTGGTCGACCACGAAACGGTTGTGCATGTCGGGCGTCAGCAGGCATAGCGGCAAGGCAGCCGCCTGTTTCCAGGCCATCGGCTTGCCGATGGACGGCGCATCGGCCACCAGTTTTCGGCGCACCAGGTAATAGTGCTCGGTGTATTGCGGCCAGCTCTGCAGCCTGGTTTCCCGCGCATCCACGCGGTCGGTGTAGCCCAGGCCGATGTCCAGCGAGAGTGAATCGAGTCCGCGTTCGAGCTCTTGCGAACTCATGGACAGCACGGTCGGCACGATGCCCGGCTGGCTGCGTTGCAGCAGCGCGGCGAACCGGGCCAGCACCGGCGTGGCGGTAGGCACCGCGCCCATCCGCAGATTGCCCCGCACCACCTCGGCGCTGCTGTGCAGCTCTTGCTGCAGCACCTCGTGTTCGTGCAGCATGCGCTGGGCGGTGGCCAGCACGCGCTCGCCTTCATGGGTCAGGCCGCCATAGCTGCGGCCGCGGCGCACGATCACCACACCGAATTCCTGCTCGAGGTTGCGCAGCGCGTTGGACAGCGCCGGCTGGGTGATGTGGCAGGCCTGGGCGGCCCGGCCGAAATGGCGGTGTTCGTCGAGCGCAAGCAGGTAACGCATGGAGGCCAGCAGATTCATGCCGACGAGCATACCGACCCGGCGCCGCGCGGGGCCTCGGACGTGTGTATCGGCTTTGTCCGGCCGACGCCGCTCAGGTGTCCTTGCTGACCGTGATGGTGGGGAACTTCGAGGAAAAGTCCTTGCCCTTGCCGGCGATGGCGACCGCTACCTTGCGGGCGATGTCCTTGTAGATGGCCGCGTTGGCGCCTTCGGGTTCTGCCGCCACGGTAGGCATGCCGCCATCGGCCTGCTGGCGGATGGCCAGCGCCAGCGGCAGTGCGCCCAGGTAGTCCATGCCGTAGTCGGCTGCGATGCGGTGGCCGCCGCCCTCGCCGAAGACGTGTTCGGCGTGGCCGCACTGGCTGCACACGTGCACCGCCATGTTCTCGACCACGCCCAGCAGCGGCACACCCACCTTTTCGAACATTTTCACGCCCTTGATGGCGTCGATGAGTGCGATGTCCTGCGGGGTGGTGACGATCACCGCGCCGGCCAGCGGCACGCGTTGCGACAGCGTCAGCGCGATGTCGCCGGTGCCCGGCGGCATGTCGACGACCAGATAGTCGAGGTCGCTCCAGTTGGTCTGGCGCAGCAGCTGTTCCAGCGCCTGGGTGGCCATGGGGCCGCGCCAGATCATCGCCTGGCCCGGCTCGACGAGGAAACCGATGGACATCACCTGGATGCCATGGGCGACCAGCGGTTCCATGCTCTTGCCGTCGGTGCTGGCCGGTTTTTCGCCGGCGATGCCCATCATGGTCGGCACGCTCGGGCCGTAGATGTCGGCATCGAGCAGGCCGACCTTTGCACCTTCCGCGGCCAGGGCCAGGGCGATGTTGGCGGCCGTGGTGCTCTTGCCTACGCCGCCTTTTCCGGAGGCTACGGCGATGATGTTTCGCACCTCCGGCATCGGCTGGAGACCGCGTTGCACGGAGTGGGCGACCACCTTGAGGTTGAAGCCTACCGAGACATTGTTGACGCCCGGCAGGGCAAGCACTGCCGCTGCGATCAGGTTGCCCAGCGTTTGGTGCTGGCTGGCTGCCGGGTAGGCCATGTCCACCGTGATCGTCACGTGGCCTTCCGGGCTGATGGCGACGTTGCGGATCGACTTGCTGGTGACGAAGTCCTGGCCGGTGGCGGGGTCGGTGACTGCGCTCAGGGCTGTGCGGACCTGCTGGTCGGTGGCTTGCATGTTTTTGTCTTTGGTTTGGCTGGGGCGGGTTTGCTGGGCGGATTTTAGCGGGGGCGGTTTTATCTTCGCTTCGCTCTGGTCGTTTCTTCTGCCCAATGAAAGTTACCTCGGGATCGGGAAATCGCATGAGCGATGGTCGGGACGTCCGTTCACCAAAAGCTTCACGCTCTGCAATCCACCTGGTTTGATCAACCACCACACCTTGGTCCAGAGCGAAACCGGCGCACATTTTGTTTTCGGTCCTCCCGAGCAATTTCTTTGGTGACTTTATTTTTTGCGAAAAGAAAATTACTCGTCTCCACACGACAAACGGACCTTACCCACGGCGTGAAAGAAGAAATCCGCCAGCGAAGCGAAGATAACCAGCAATCAAAACAAATAATCAAACCCGGATAATCAAGGCGGCTCCACCCCGATAACCGCACCGGAAGGCCTCCGAGCCGCTCCCGCCGCCACCCCGCCAGAAGCGACCACCACACACCCGATAGCAGCCCACTGCAAGACCGACAAATCCTGCGACAAGAACAAAAATCCGCAAACAGCCCCCAACACAGGCTCAAGACTCAAAAGAACCCCGAACGTCTGCTCCGGCAAGCGCCGCAGGGCAAACATCTCCAGCGAATAAGGCAAGGCACTCGAAAGCAGCGCAAGCGCAAGACCGGAAACCAGCATTGCAGGATGCAAAAGCCCGCCTCCCGCAGAGGCCACCCCGAACGGCAAGGCCAGAACAGCCGCTACAGACAGGCCCAGTGCCAGGGCTGGCCCCGGATGCCGCCGAGCCGCCCGCTTTCCCAGCAAGATATAGGCAGCCCACAAAACTCCGGCGGTCAGCGCAAAACAGATCCCCAACGGATCCAGTGCAGTCGCGAACCCATTCAGCGGCAGCAGCAGAAAAATGCCGAACGCCGCCAATCCGATCCATAGAAAATCGCGAACGCGCCGCGAATACGCCACCGCCACACACAGCGGTCCCAACAACTCGATGGCAATCGCCACCCCCAGCGGCACCGTACGCAGGGCGAGATAGAACGTCAGGTTCATTCCACCAAGCGCCACGCCGAAAAACCCGACGCCGAGCAGTTCTTGCCTTGCCCAGCGCACCCGCCAGGGCTTCCAGAAAATCAGCAGGAGCATGGCCGCAAAACCCACCCGCAAAAGCGTCGTGCCCGACGCTCCGACCCGTCCGAAAAGCTGTGTAGCAAACGAGGCCCCGGCGGTCAGCGAAGCCATCGAGCCCACCAATGCGAACACCGCGGCCCAAGGGGCGCCGCGGTGTTCGGTGGAAGCGCCAGGCGCTTCGATCAAGAAAGACTCACCGGCACGGAGGTTCCAAAATTCGGGGATCGATCAGGGGTAGAGACCACGCTCCTGGCGAGCCGCCAGGATACGTTCGCACGCGACGGCGAAGGTCGCGGTGCGCAGGCCGATCTTATGCTGGTCGGCCGTGTCCCAGATGTGGTTCAGGGCGTTCACCATGATCTGGTCCAGGCGCTGGTTGATCTCGTCTTCCGTCCAGAAGAACGAAGAGAAATCCTGGACCCATTCGAAGTAGGAAACCGTCACGCCGCCGGCGTTGCAGATCACGTCGGGCACCACCAGCACACCACGCTCGGCCAGGATGTCGTCGGCCTCGGGCACGGTCGGGCCGTTGGCGCCTTCAAGCACCAACTTTGCCTTGGTCTTGCGGGCGCGTTCGGCGGTCACCTGGCCTTCCAGGGCGGCGGGGATCAGGATGTCGCACTCGACGTCCCAGAAATGTTCGTTGTCGATGCGCTCGGCACCGTCGAGGCTGATCACGCCATTGCGTTTGGCGGCGGCCATCAGCGCCGGCATGTCGAAACCTTCGCCGTTGAACACGGTGCCGGTGTGGTCCTGCACCGCCACCACCTTGGCGCCGGCTTCGGCGAACAGTTCGGCTGCGATGGAACCCACGTTGCCGAAACCCTGCACCGCGACACGGGCGCCGCGCAGGTCCAGGCCGATGCGGCGGGCGGCTTCGCGACCGGTGACGAACACACCGCGTCCGGTGGCCTTCACCCGGCCGAGCGATCCGCCGAGATGGATGGGTTTGCCGGTGACCACGCCGGTGCTGGTGGCGCCGGTGTTCATGGAATAGGTGTCCATCATCCAGGCCATGATCTGCGAATTGGTGTTCACGTCGGGCGCCGGGATGTCCTGCTGCGGGCCGATGATGAGACCGATCTCGCTGGTGTAGCGGCGGGTCATCTTCTCGAGTTCGTTCATCGACAGCAGCTTGGGATCGACACGGATGCCGCCCTTGGCACCGCCGTACGGCAGGTTGACCGCCGCGCACTTGACCGTCATCCAGGCCGACAGGGCCATCACTTCTTCGAGCGTGACGTCGGGGTGGAAACGCACTCCGCCCTTGCCCGGGCCGCGCGACAGGTTGTGCTGCACCCGGTAGCCCTCGTAATGGGCGATGGTGCCGTTGTCGAGTTCGATCGGCACGTCCACGATCAGCGCGCGTTTGGGGCGCTTCAGCGTCTCGGACCAGCGCTGCAGCGAACCCAGGTAAGGCATCACCCGGTCGACCTGCGACAGGTAGGTGCCCCATGCGCTGGTGGGCGTGGGCTGCACGAAGGACAGCGCGTTCAGCTGCGTGGCATTGGTGGTGGATGTGCTCATGACGACAAGGACCTTCCGGTAGGACAAAAAGCGATGAAACGCACGATAGCGCTTAGCCGCCGAATGCCAAAGGACTCATGCCGCAACGGTATGCAGGTTATGCATGACAGGCCATATCTCTGCCTGCGGCCGGGCATGTGACAAACTCGGCGTCCTTTTTTGTCGAACCACGGGCGTCCGCCGCTCCCCGCCCCATGCCCTTCTCCGCCCTCGGCCTGTCGCCCGAACTCGTCCACGCCATCGGCACCCTGGGCTTCACCGTGCCCACTCCCATCCAGGCGCAGGCCATCGGCCCGGCACTTGCCGGATCGGATGTGCTGGGCTCGGCGCAGACGGGATCCGGCAAGACCGCCGCCTACGCCCTGCCACTGCTGCAGCGACTGCCCGGCGCTGCCGCCGACCGCCGCCGGCCGGTGCGCGCCCTGGTGTTGGTGCCCACACGTGAACTGGCGGTCCAGGCCGGTGAACTGATCAAGGACCTGGCGGCAGATCTGCCCGGCAAACCCCGTGTCGCCATCGTCTTCGGTGGTGTGTCGATCAACCCGCAGATGATGGCCTTGCGCGGCGGTGCCGAAGTGGTGATCGCCACGCCCGGACGGCTGATCGACCTGGTCGAACACAACGCCCTGCGCCTGAACACCGTCGAATGCCTGGTGCTGGACGAAGCCGACCGGCTGCTCGACCTGGGTTTCGCCGACGAGCTGCAGACGGTGCTGGGCCTGTTGCCTGAACGCCGCCAGAACCTGTTCTTTTCGGCCACCTTCCCGCCCGCCGTGGAGGCGCTGGCCAACACCTTGCTGCGCGACCCGGTGCGGGTCGCGGTGGCCGCCACCGAAACCGGCAAGCCCGACATCCAGCAGCGCGCCATCGCCGTGGATCCGGTCCGACGAACCATGCTGCTCAAGCACCTCGCGACCGAACACGGCTGGAAACGTGCGCTGGTCTTCGTCGCCACCCGTCACGCCGCCGAGACCATTGCCGACAAGCTCTACAAGAACGGCATTTTCGCCACTTCCTTCCACGGCGAACTGAGCCAGGGTGCGCGCCAGCAGGTGCTGGACGAATTCAAGGAGGGCCGCTGGGACCTGCTGATCACCACCGACCTGGCCGCCCGTGGCATCGACATCGAACTGTTGGGCGTCGTCGTCAACTACGACCTGCCGCGCTCGGCCGTCGACTATGTGCACCGCATCGGCCGCACCGGTCGCGCGGGCGCCAGCGGCAGTGCCGTGAGTTTTGTCAGCGCCGACACCGAAGCGCATTTCCGCCTGATCGAGAAACGCAATGGCGTGAGCATCCCGCGGGAGCAGATCGCCGGTTTCGAACCGACGGAAGTGGAAGTAAAAACGACGCCGCAGGATCCGCAGGGCACCGGTGGCGTCAAGGGCAAACGCCCGAGCAAAAAGGATAAATTGCGGGCCGCTGCCGCCCTGGCAGCACGCCCGAAAGAAAAGCCGAAGCTCGACTGATCAGTCGTCGAAATGCACGCTGTCCGAGTCTGGTGCCGAACCGGGTTCGCGCGCTTTGCGGACACCGTGCGTGGCGATGATTTCCACGTAGAAAGAATCGTCACCCTTGGCAGCGGCTGCATTGACCAGCTCCATCAGGCTGCCCAGGTGCACGCCTTCGGAGGTCTCCTGGGTAGCGCCGAAGCGGCAATCGAAGTCCCAGAAATCGACGCCCTTGGGCAGGTCGCGGCGGCGTTCACGCTTGAGGTATTTACGGATGTCGTGCTTGACCGCTTCCAGCAGTCGGTCGCGGTTCTTGCCTTCGATGGCAAGCGAATAAGTTTTCTTCATGCCGGATTATCGCGGACGGACGTCAGAGGGCCTTGGCCAGGCGGGCGATGCCGTCGCGGATCTTGGCGACATCGGCGGTGGCGAAGCTCAACCGCAGGGTCGACACATCCGGGTGGGCGGCGAAGAACGGTGCGCCGGGCACGAAGGCCACCAGCTGCTCGATGGCCTTCTTGGCAAACACATTGGCGTCGGTCGGGCCGCCGTCGGCACCGGTCAGCCGGGCCCAGAAGAACAGGCCGCCCTGCGGCTGGGTGAACGCGATGGCGTCGCCCAGTTCCTTCTTCAGGCATTCACCCATGGTCAGCGCGCGTTCGGCGTAGACCTGGCGCACCTTGTCCAGCGTTGCGGGCATGCGGCCGCTCTTGAGGTACTGGGCCGCCGTAGCCTGTGCGAAGGTACTGGTGTTGGCATCGCTGAACTGCTTGCACATGACCGCATTGGCCAGCAACGCCGGCGGCGCGATCATCCAGCCGACTCGCAGCCCCGGGCTCAAGACCTTGCTCATGCTGCCGCAATGCACCAGCAGCTCGCGGCTGCCGGGCACCTGCTCGCTCAGGGCCAGCAGGCTCGGCGGTGGCTTGGCGCCGAAGTAAAGGTCGCCGTACGGGTCGTCCTCGACGATGACCGTGCCGTGGCGCACGGCCATCTCGAGCACCTTCTTGCGCCGCTCCAGGTCGAGCAGCGCGCCGCTGGGGTTGCCGAAGGTGGGGATCAGGTAGACGAACCTGGGTTTGTGTTCGGCGATCAGGGCTTCGAGTTCGTCGGTCTTCACGCCGCCGCCGTCGATGGGCGCGCTGACCAGCTGCGCACCGTAGAGGCGGAAGCACTGGATGGTGGCCAGGAAGGTCGGGCCCTCGACGATCACCTTGTCGCCCGGGCTGATCAGCGTCTTGCCGATCAGGTCGAGCGCCTGCTGGCTGCCGGTGGTGACGATGAGTTCGTGGGGCGCCACGGTCGCGCCCTTGGTTCCCATGAAGGTGCTGAGCTGCTCGCGCAGCGGCTGGTAGCCCTCGGTGGCGCCGTATTGCAGCGCGCCGCCGGCCTCTTCGTCCAGCGCGCGGTTGCTGGCTTCGCGGATGCCTTCCACGTCGAACATGGCGCTGTCCGGAAAACCGCCTGCAAAACTGACGATGCCGGGCACGCCCAGCATCTTGAAGAGTTCACGGATGGCGGAGGTTTCGACGTTCTGAAGGCGGTCGGCGAATTGCATGGCTGGTGTCTCGGAGTCGCTGGACGGTAATCCGCAATTGTCGCCTCGTCTCGCAGGCGCCGCCAACCGCCCTAGACTTCGGCCCCATGAAAGTCGCCGACATCGCCCCCTTCTTCGCCACCCTGCAGGCCGCCAATCCGGAGCCGAAGACCGAGCTGGAATACACCTCGTCCTTCGAGCTGCTGGCCGCCGTGCTGCTGTCCGCGCAGGCCACCGATGTCGGCGTGAACAAGGCGCTGGCGCGGCTCTGGCCCATCGCCAACACGCCGCAGGGCCTGCTGGACCTGGGGCTGGAAAAGGTCGAAGACTCGATCAAGACCATCGGCCTGTATCGCAACAAGGCGAAGAACCTGCTGGCCACCTGCCGCATCCTGGTGGACCAGTTCGGCGGCGAAGTACCGGAGACCCGCGAGGCGCTCGAATCACTGCCCGGCGTGGGCCGCAAGACGGCCAACGTGGTGCTGAACGTGGCATTCGGCCAGGAAACCATGGCGGTCGACACCCACATCTTCCGGGTGTCCAACCGCACCGGGCTGGCGCCCGGCAAGGACGTGGTGGCGGTCGAGATGAAGCTGCTCAAACGCATCCCCAAGCCCTACATGCTGCATGCCCACCACTGGCTGATATTGCACGGCCGTTATGTGTGTGTGGCGCGAACGCCCCGGTGCTGGGACTGTGCGGTTGCGCGCTATTGCGACTTCAAGCCGAAGACGCCGGCGCCGCCGGAACGCAAAGCCCGCTGAGCCGCTGGTCGGCCGCTTCGGCTACAGGTCGAAGCCGGGATTCACGCGGTCCAGACGCCGCAGCAGGCCCGGCCAGGTGAGCGAAGCGCCCTTGCCCAGCCGCACCGCCTTGAGCTGCTGCGCGGCCTGGTCGAGGATGGGCCGGGGAATGTCGATCAGTTCCTTTCCACCTGCCAGCGCCCGCACCTGCACCATGCAGGCGGCCTCCAGCCGGTGCATGGCCTGGAAGGCTTCGGCCACCGAACTGCCGATGGTCAGCAGTCCGTGGTTGCGCAGCATCAGGAAGTTGCTGGTGCCCAGGTCGGCCACCAGCCGGGGCTTCTCGGCTTCGTTCAGCGCCAGTCCTTCGTAGTCGTGATACGCCAGCGAATGCAGCACCGAGAAAGCGAACTGCGAAATGGGCAACAGCCCCTCGCGCTGCGCCGAGATCGCCATGCCGTTCACCGAATGCGTATGCATCACGCAGGCTGCATCGTGGCGGGCCGCGTGGATGCAGCTGTGGATGGTGAAACCCGCCGGGTTGATTTCGAAAGGCGAGTCCATCCGCTTGTTGCCGGCCAGGTCGATCAGCACCAGGCTGGACGCGGTGATCTCCTCGAACATCAGGCCGTAGGGGTTGATCAGGAAGTGTTCGGTGCCGGGCACCTTGGCGGTGATGTGGGTGAAGATGAGGTCGTCCCAGCCGAACAGGGCAACCAGCCGGTAGGCAGCGGCGAGGTCCACGCGGGCCTGCCATTCTTCTGCGGAGACCCGGTCGCGTACGCTGGGGATGTGGAGGGCTCGGTCTGTCATGGGGCGGGTGTCTCTCGTGTCTCTTTTGTCGGAGGGGGAATGCGGTGAACCGCATGGTGGCGGCAAAACAGTCCTCGGCCGATAGGGAAATTCCTGCTGCGCGATTGCCGCGCAGAAGCCAGCATGCAGGCACTGACCAAACCAGAGACACACACTTGCGTACTTCCGCCTCGTCCCTCAACCGCCGCCAGTTCTCGCTGGGCGCCGCCGCCACCCTCGGACTGGCATCGCACGCCCGGGCCCAGGCCCAGGCTCCCGCCTGGCCCGCCCGCCCCATCCGCATGGTGGTGCCCTACACCCCCGGCGGCTTCACCGACCAGATGGCCCGGCTGCTGCAGGCCGGCCTCAGCGTCCGGCTGGGCCAGCCGGTCATCATCGACAACAAGCCCGGCGCCAACAGCATCATCGGCGTCGATGCGGTGGCCAAGGCGCCGCCCGACGGCTATACCTTCGCGGTAGTCATCGCGGCCTATTCGGCCAACACCACCCTCTACCCCAAGCTGCCCTACGACCCGGCGAAAGACCTGCGCGGCGTCGGCCTGATGGGTGTGTCGCCGCTGCTGGCGGCGGTGTCGAACAACGCGCCTTTCAAGACCGCCCGCGAACTGGTCGACTATGCAAGGGCCAACCCCGGCAAGGTGAGTTTCGGCTCGTCAGGCAATGGCTCGGCAGCGCATCTCACCACCGAGTTGCTTAAGCTGCAGACCCACACCAGCATGGTTCATATCCCGTACCGCGGCGCGGCACCGGCGCTGGCGGACCTGATCGGCGGCCAGATCCAGCTGCTGTTCGACGCCGCCACCGGGCTCATGCCGAACGGCAAGGAAGGCAAGATCCGGCTGATCGGCGTGGCCGGCGACCAGCGCCTGCCCGCCATCCCGGAGGTACCGACGTTCATCGAACAGGGTTTCGCGGGTTTCAACGGCAGCACCTGGGCGGGACTGCTGGCACCGGCCGGCACGCCGCCTGCCATCGTGCAGCGCTTGTCCGAAGAGATCACCACCATCATGCGCAGCCCCGAAATGAAGCTGCGCCTGGACGCCATGGGCACCCTGCCCGGCGGCGGAACACCGGCCGAGTTCGATGCCTATATCGCAGCTGAAACCGCCAAGTGGGCGAAAGTGATCAAGGCTGCGAACATCAAGGTAGACGGCTAGATTCCTCGAGCGCTGCCCGCAGCGCATCGGAGGCCGCGTACAAGGGCACGTGCCCGGCCAGCAACACCTGTGCGCTGCGCTGGTAGGCGGCGGACCGGATCACCGGCAGACCGTCTTCCATTCGCGCCACCACGGTGGTGCCCAGCACACCGGCCGGGTTCTCGATGCCGACCTTGATCTCACCCACCTGCACCGGTGCCTGACGGGGCGCCAACTGGTGCGCGACCGAACCCGGGATCAGCGTGGCAGCGGCCAGGCAACACCCACCCGACACCGCCATCGACGCATGGACCGTCTGTGGCGTGAAGTAGCGCACCGCGATGTCGCCCTCGCCGCGCGGTTCGCCGACGATGCAGACCTTGGGGATGGTCTCGCTGCGGCCGATGTCTTCTCGGGTCATCGGCGAGCCGTCCTTTCTGCGCAGTCCCATCAGCAGGCCGGCCTCGACCCAGACGGTTTTCAATCTCTCAAGAAAGCCGCGATCGCCCGCGAGTTCACCGATGGACTCATGTGCGCTCTTGCCGAATTCGGATGCCTTCAGGATCACCATCGGCACCGCGACGTCCACACAGCTGGCCTGGAAACCGCCGATCACGTCGACCGCGTTTCCGGTGGGCAGGAGCTTTCCGGTCTTGGCGCCGGCCGGATGGTGAAGAAACAGGTCGACCGCCGGATGGGCGCCCATCACCCCAGGGATTTCCGCCGTCGCGAACCGGCCGTCCGCGTCCATCACCATGCGTGAGGTGGTCCTCACCCCGGTATTGGTGTTGCGGATCTCCAGGCTCTGCGCACCTGCCGAACCGCCCTCGACCCGGCCGGTGTGCAGCGCCCACATCTGCAGTGCAGAAGACATGTTGCCGCAGTTGACGCCCCAGTCGATGCGCCCGTGGTCGGCCGCCAGTTGCGCGAGCGTGCTGACCAGGCACGGCCCGTCGGCGCTGTCTTCCATCGCCGCAAAAAAGACCTTGTTGCTGGTTGCCGAACCACGCCCCAGGCCGGTGTTCTGGCGGTTGCCGGGCACCTCGCCGTGCAATGGCACACCCATCAGGTGCCGCAGCAGTTCCTCGCGGAGTTCCAGCCGGCCGGGCGCCACCCGCTCGTCGATCACCAGGCCGGTGGAGGTGCCGCCGCGCATGTGGTGGACAGGAAATTCCCATACGTCGCGGCGAAGGCGCGGAAGCATCTGGTCGGGCATGAAGTGCTGTCTTGAAGTGTTATGTCTTATAGAAGACTAATGCTTTTCGAAAGCCCGAGAAACACGTTCAGGGTTTGACGAACTTCACGATGAACTGGTCCTTGGGCTGCGGCGGTTCGGGTACGTTGCGGTCACGCGGGTCGGCCGGGTTGCGCAGGAAACCACCCTCGCCCACGTACTTGAAACCGGCCTTCTCGATTTCATCGACCAGGAAGGACTGCTCGATACGGTGCAGCGTGCCCGACTCCGAAATGCCGGTGCCCGGCCGGCCGGCATGGTCGGCCAGCACATAGATGCCTCCGGGCTTCAGGGCCGCGAAGACGGCGCGGTTCATGGCGGCCCGGTCGACCTCCAGATGACCGAAGTCGTGGTAGTCGAACATCATGGTGACCAGATCGAGGCCGTTCGATGCCAGCGCGGGCGGGGCCGGGTTTTCGAACGGCTGCACCAGCGGCACGATGTTCGCCGCGCCGGGATTCTTCGCCCGCTCGGCCAGGGCCACGGGTGAAGGCGTCCGCACCACACCGGCCGGCTGTGCGGCCGCACCGCTTTCGGACCGGGCGGCATGGCTGACCGGTGGCCGCGGCGGGCTCTGGCCGTAGACCGTGCCGGTCGGGCCTACGGCGCGGGCGATCAGCTCGGTCGTATAGCCGCCGGCAGCGCTGAGGTCCAGCGCCACCATGCCGGGCCGCACACCGATGAAGGCCAGCACCTCCTGCGGTTTGCGGCGCACATCGGTGCGGCGGTCTGCCTCGCTGCGGTCGGGGCTGGCGAGGATCTCGGCGATGCGGGCGGAGGTCAGCGTGGGAGTCTTCGGTGGGTCGGCCGGGGCCGTGGTGCAGGCCGCGAGGGACAGCATGGATGCGGCCAACGCGGCCACAACGGCCATGAAGGAGTGGCGGCGGGGAAACTTCAGGGACATGGTGGTGGCCTGGTTAGGGAGAATCACGGCATGTCGCCGCGCTTCAAAATTCTCAATCTATTTCATTCTCCCCATGGTGTGCAGGCCGAGGCGCCTTCGATGGCTCCGATCAAGCGGCTTGGGCTAGATCCAGGCCCTGCGCACGCTTGTCGGCCAGATCGCCTGCATCGCGGACCTGGGAGACCGGCATCCGGGCAGCAGCGGGACCCTGGCCACGGCCGAGGACTGACTGCTGTCGCCGGCCTGAAATCTCGGATCGCCTGGCCGCCTGAGTTTGCGCATGGAAGCCGCGGCACCGTTCTGCGGCCCTGTTCTATTTCGGCCTGAACCACCATGCCCGGCGCCAGCCGTAGCACCCCGCCATCGGCCGCCACCAACCGCTGGTCGTCCAGGCGGGACCAGGGCCTTGTAGCTCTGCGGACTCTGCCCCATCGCCACCGCCTTCTGCGGATCTCTCGCGGAACTGTCAGCGCCCACCGTTTCAACCGTGCCGCCCCCGGCGCTGGCGATGATGTTCAGCCTGGCGAACATGCCCCAGGCCAGCATCACCCCGAATAGACCGCCGGTGACCCAAGCCACCGTTCGCGGCAGGCGCGCCGGCGGGCGCTCCTGGATCGACAACAGGTCGGGAGCGAAATCGGCCTGCTTGGTCGCGAACCAGGCCGACATGCGGCGCGGCCCACCGACGAGCTGCCGCTTCGCCGCGATGGCTCGCAACGCCGTCTCAGCAGGCCCGGCCGGCACTGCCTGCTTCCAGGGACGCTGGCACTGCGCGACAAGGCCGAGGCCGACCTGAGCGCCGCGCAACGGGAAGCGGCCCAGAAGGTGCGGGTGGCTTTCCATGCGGCTCTGTCGGGTTTCGAGCAGGCGGCCGCATTGCGCACCGCAGAGCGCTCCAGCCTGGCGGCACTGGAGGCCAACCAGGTGGGATATCAGGTGGGGCAGCGGATCAACATCGATGTGCTGAACGCGCAGAGCCAGTTGTTCCAGACCCGGCGTGACCTTGCGCAGGCACGTTACGGCGTGCTGATGTCGCAGCTGAAGCAGGCTGCAGGGGTGCTGACGACGGCCGACCTATATCTGAAGGACGGCGGACCCGAAGCGGCGTACAAGCCCTGAAAGCCATGCTGCGGATCATTTCCAGCAATCCGCGACCTGGGCCGCACTGCCCGCGGCGCCATTGACGATGAGCGCCTGCACGCCGAGGTCGGATAGCGTGAAAGCGCCGCAAGCATCGTTCACCTGATCGCCCACCGGGGTGGCGGTGAGCAGATAACCGGCCGGACCGGTGGTCAGAACGGGCTGTATCCGGTAATAGGCATTCGCGACAGAAGGCACGCCGATGGGCATCGGCATCGCGTAGCCAAGGTCCTTCTCCGAGACCGAATAGACGAAGTTCACTGTGTTGTGGCGCTCTTCCCGAGCCGCCATGTCGAGCAGTGCGCTTTTGGCTTCCACCCTTCGCGACTTGCGAACCTGGTTGGTGTAGGAAGGCAAGGCGACGGCGGCAATGATGCCCACGATCACGACGACCATCATCAGTTCGATCAGCGTGAAGCCGTTTTGCTTCAGCGCTTTATCGATTCGCAGAGTCCGGATCATTTTCATAGGGCGATACCAGGGTTGTTCATCGGATCTGCTGCCATGTCACGCGCGTACCGGAGTTGCCGCCTGCCGGGTTGTACTTGAGCACCAGGCCGGTGCCGTCGCCTGTCTGTTGCAGCAGGAAGGTGTTGCCGCCGGCGATCACGAAAGAAGGCGATCCGACGCCGCTGGTCAGCACGCCGCTCACCACGGCGCCGCCGTAGGTCACGAAATTGCCGCTGGCATCGGAAAACGAGGACTGGTTGAACGATCCGCCGGTGGATGGCGAGATGGCCAGGTCGCCCGCCCTGTCGATGGCCGTCGCGCAATTGATGGGGGTGTTGTTGGCTGGAATCGTGCTGCTGAGCGTGAGCACCCCCTGGTAGAGAACCGGGCTGTAGATCAGCTGTTCGGACGCTGCCGGAAAGTTGATGTACCAGCCACGCTTGTCGTTGGCGCCGGCACAGTCGGTCGCACCGTCCCAGCACACCGGGTTGCTGGTCACCGTGCGGTAGATGGTGGTGCCGCCGATGGTAGAGATGACCTGCTGCTGCAGGTCCGACCTGGACACGCTGACCGCCCCCGGCAGTGCGGCGCGCATCGAGCCGCTGGCGGCCTTGGCGTTCCAGCCGGCCATGTCCCAGTCCCAGATGCCGTAGAGGCTTTGCGGGTCGGTGGCGTAGGTGACGGCCGAGTACGTGGTGCGCGGCGTCTTGTTGCCGGTGCCGAAGTCCACCATCACCCGCGGGAAACCGGTTTTGGCCGGCACGATGGCGACGACAGGCCTGGTGCTGATCGGCTGCTTGGCACCGGCGGAGAACAGCGGCCTGGCGGCGCCGCTTCCGAACTTCGACACGGCCCATGTCGCCGGACTGGCGCCCAGCAGGTCGAAACGCCACATGTTGCCCTTGATGTCGCCGGCATAGAGGTAGTCGACGACATGGTCGGCGTCGAGGTCGGCAGGAGTCACATAGGTGATTCCGTTGCTGGCGGCGGCGCTTGCGCCGCCGCTGCCGGTGCCCAGGAAGTACACCGTCTGCACCTGGGTGCCGGGGTCGATCATCAGCACGAAGATGCCGGCGACACCGTTCTTGCTTTCGAGTCCGTTGCCGAAGACAAAACCCCACTGCCCGTTGTGGAACCGGCGTATCTGGGGTGTGCCGTAGGTGTTGCCCAGGTAATCGCCGCAGGCCTTGACGTTGGCGCAGACGATGCTGTCGGCCGTGAGGTCGGTCTTCACCAGTGCGGCGGCGTTGCCCTCGGAGAACTGCGCGGGGTCGGTCACGTCCAGCGCGAAGATGCCCTTGCCGCCGGGACCCAGCCCGCTGACCAGCCAGCTGTGCCAGGCGTTGCCGTAGAACAGGTCACCGATGTAAGGGACGGCGTCCACGCCGTAGGCATGCGAATAAAGGGGATGGGCGTAGTCAAGCGCCACCGTCGGGCTGTGGATATTGGCGAATACCGCGGACGGCATGTAGGCGATGACTTCCTTGCCGTCGTTGGGATGGGCGGCGTTGTCGAGGTAGCCGCCTGCTGCGTCGTAGGCGCCGGTGCGGAAGCCATGCAGGAAACCGTCGTTGGCGCCGACGAAGGCCACGTTCAGCCGGGTTCTTGCTGCACGGGAAAAAGCTGAATATCTTTGGACGCTGGCGCCGTTTTCCGGAAGGGCTCCCCTGGTGGCCAGGGCGTCGGCCCAGATGTCGTCATATCCAGCCGAAGGCGGTCCCAGCCAGGCGGGACCCGAATCGATGATGTCTCCCAGCACTTTCTTGCGGGTGCGGAACTGGTTGCTGCCGCCGCCGTTGATTTCGTTGGACCGGTCGCCGCGCAGGAAGGCGGTGCGGTCTCCGTTGGGCGTGCCGTCGCCCTGGTTGATGACGGCTTTTTGCGCGGCGCTGAAGCTGGTGTACTGGAACGGAATGCCTTCGGTGCCGTCCCAGGTGATCATGGTCCGGGCATTCGGCGGCTGTACCTGGGTGGTGCTGCCGGTCGTGCCGCAACTGCCGCCGGTCAGTGTGCATGCGCCGTCCCAGTTGGCCACCGGATTGGTGGAGACCATGCCGGTGGACGGCGTGTAGAGCAGGTTCTGCGAGGTGATCTGCCCCGACCAGTTGGTGCTTTCGTAGCCTGCCAGGTAGACCTGGGTGCCGGTCCGGACCTGCCGGTTGGGCTGGGTATTGACGCTTGCGGCGCTGCCCGACTGGACGGCGGGAGCCGCGCGAAAACAGGTGATCTCGTGGAAGTTGGTGGCGCCACCTGTGGAAGCGCTGAAGCCGAAACGGAAGCTGCCCGGTACCGGACCGTTGGCTGCAGTGATCGACTGCTTGTCCAGCACCGGCTGGAAGGTACCGCCGTCGTAGCTGAAGGACAGGCTCAGGAGGTTGTCCGGGGTGATCTTCAGCTGGTAGGTGACGGGCCGGGCGGTCGGACGTGTGCCGGCCGAAGTGAAGAGGGGCGTAGAGCCCGGCAGGGTGACGGTGCCTCCGCCGATCGCGTTGTAGTTGAACGCAAAGCTCGACTTGGCTATCGGGTTGTTGATGTCGCGAGAGAAGTCGTAGATGGTGCGGTCGCGGCAGGTGGCAGACACCGCCTGCGCCCTTTTTTCCGCCGAAAAGGAGCCGGGGTAATAGCCTGGATACCGTTCGTTCAGCGCGCGCCAGTTGACGTTGCCGGCGCCCCGCAAGCCGATACGGTTGGCCTGGAATCCATAACCATCGACACCTCGGCTGTATCCGCCGCCGGTGTTCATGAAATTGCCGTATTCGTCTATGCCCAGTCCGAGGTAGGCCCCCTGCAGCCCATCGGGCGTACTGGAGTCCGAGCCGGCGCAGACGTAGCCGAGCCCACCGCCCGCCACACCGAGCGCTGTTGGCGTAACGCTTCCATCCATCAGGAAAAAACTGATGCCGTCCGCGCCGCTGCCGCCGTAGGTCACGGTCGAGAAGGTCACGGCGATGCCGCTACCCGACGGGAAGGTGGAGCCTGAGACGATGCCGCCTTTCTGGCCGGTGGAGTTGTTGGTCAGGCGCAGCGCGCCGCTGCCGACAGGGTCGGGCAGCGCACCGGTCTCCCCGCCGCCCAGGAACAGGCCGCTGTAGTACGGGTTGCCACTGCAGGGGGGTATCGAGCCGGAGCCGTTGCCAGCCGTCAGGCAGGCACCGTCGAACACCAGCCAGTTGGTTGCGGAGCTGGCGCCGGTGAAGTCCTCGCTGACCACGATGTTCTGGGCGCTTGCCGCCGGATGAGCAACCAGCACAAGTATCGAGGACAGCGACAGCAGCAGTGCTGCAAGAGCCCCCCGGTCGGAAACATGGGACACGGTTTTTTTCATAAGGCACCCGCATCGGTGATGTCGCTCTTCACGCCGAACACGCTCTGCACCACCGCCACGGAATCGGGTGAACCTCCCTGGGCCATGGCACTGACGCGGTACAGCTGCTGGGTGGCGGTGGGGTCCACCCCCAGCGCTGTCGCATAGAAACGCGGCACCGCCGAGTAGGTGTCTGCGCCACCGCTGGTGCTGATCTTTCCGATCATTCCCGGTGGGGTGAAATAGTTGCCGAACGGCACGCCGCCCGATGTCTTCCAGGGCACCACCGACACCTGTGCCTGCGTGGCGGTCGAAGCCGTGCTGACGAGCGCGTTGGTGCAGACCTTGGAAGTGCCGGGTGTGATGTCGGCGCTGTAGGCCTGGTCACAGGGTGCGCCGGGCGTGGCGTGGCCCTGCGTCAACCACCACTCGCCGTATTGCAGGGCGTTTTGGGCGGCGTTGAAGGCTCGCTGCTTGTCGCGGGTGCTGTCGGCGATACGTTCGAAGTTGCCGAAGCTGCGAAGCATGCTCACCGCCAGGATGCTCACCACCAGCAGGATGATCATCGCGGTCGGCAGCGAGATGCCGCGCTCGCGGCGCGCGGGATGGAAACACAGTTGCATGGATGGGAAACCGGGGACGGCCGAGTTCATGCCCGGCCCATGAGGTTGATGACACGTTTCACCGTGATGGGCTTGTCGCGGTCGAGCGGGTTGACGAAAACGATGTCGACCCGCACCGAGCCGACCAGCGCCCAGTACGACGGCGGCATGGCCTGGGCGGGCAGGTAGAAGTCGACCGACCGGTCCTTGTCCCGGTCGATGCCGTAGAACACGATGAAGGACGAAATGCCGCCCGCGAGCGGTTTGGCCGCATTGCTGCCGACCGCGCAGGTCAGCTGGTGCAGGTTGTCCAGCGTGAAGGTGTTCACCGACAGCAAGGGCGTGTTGCCGGCGTTGCTGATGCCGGTGCAGTCCTGCAGGAAATCCGAGCTGGCCGTACCGGCAGGGGACTGCACGTAGCGGACTGAAATCGAATCGGCACCGGAACCGGAACCGCCCGAGCCGCTGGAACCGACGACGGAATGGCCCTCGTCCACAAAGGGGGCCGCCAGCGGAAAGGACGTGGCGGCCGTTTCTTTCTGCACGTCGTAGTAATAGCCCGCGTGTTCCACGACCGACACCAACATGTTGACGGCGATGCGCTGGTCGTCCTGCAACTGGCCCATGCCGGCCTGGGCATTGAAGTTCTGACGGGTGATGGCCAGCACTCCGGCAATGCCGGCCAGCAGGAACACACCGATGGTCACCGAGATGAGCAGTTCGAGCAGGCTGAAACCGCCTTGCCTGCCAGCCTTGCCAGCGCGTTGGATGTGCGTCATGGCTGGACCGTCGCGCTCAAGGTCTGGGTGACCACCTGCTGGGCCGGCGCCCCGGCGGTAGCGGCGTTGTGGGCGATATATTTTTCAGCCCACGACACCGTGACGACACAACTGACAGGAATGGCGTTAGCGCACAGCACGGAACCCGCGCCGGAGGGCAATTGTTCGAGGCTGGTGCCCCAGGTCCGCAGGTCGTAAGCCGCCATTTCCGCCGGGCCGCAAGCGGGGGCGGTGTTGTCCGACGAATAACTGCAATCCGCCATGCTGGCAGACAGGCCGCCGTCACCGCCCAGGATGCGGCCGGTCAGCGTGATCCTTGCGGTGGAAACGGTCGCAGGCACCTGCCAGTATTTGCCGTTGGCATGCATCGCCGACGACAGGCTGCCGAGATAGACCGCCGCCAGCGAGCGCGAGCCGGAAACCCGGCTGTTGCCGATCGACAGTGCATTCAGCTTGGCGACCCCCAGCAGCCCGATGGAGATCACGACCAGGCTGATCATCACCTCGATCAGTCCGACACCTCGCACGACCCTGGCTGGCAAGAACGCAGGCATCAGCACACCCCGGGAGCCGGCTGCAACACCGCCAGCCGACCGGCTGAGCCGATGGAAAGGCAGCGTTTCTGCAAAGCCGCATTGCTGACGGGGCTGAGCGTGAGCGTGACCGCGCTGGCCGCCAGGCCCGACACAAAACCTTCGCGGTTGAACCTGACGATCGAAATGCCGTTATCGGCCACCAGCGTGTTGCCGGAAGCCAGCGGGCCTTGCACCGCGACGAGGGTATCGGTGCCGTCGAAACTGCCGTTGTTGTTGAAGTCCACGAAGGAAAACCAGCCGACCTGCCAGGTGTTCACGCCGGTGCAGGCGGGCGGGTTGACGCTGGATTTGCCATTCGTTCCGACATTCGTGCCCACATTCGTGGCGACATTCGTGCTGGTGTTCGAGGCGCAGACAGCGACGGTCAAGCCGCGTTTGATGGCTTCGGCCCGTGCCAGTTGAAGGGTGCCGACAAGGGCACTCATGTCGGCCGAGACCTGGCCGCTGTTGATGACGAACCGATAGGACGGCACGGCGATGGCGGCAAGTATGGCCAATATGGCCATACTCACCATCATTTCCACGAGAGTGACACCCTCTTGCTCGCCCATTGACTTTCCCGCGCCTGATTTGATTGAAGGAAGCTGACCCATTCAGCGATCCGATAATCAACGACGCAGGGGGCGATTCAACGCAAACGCACCAACACTTAATATTTTAAAATCTGGCAACAGGTGTTTATTCACCTTTGCCGATTTACTCGAATCGACATTCGGTTATTTATCGAGCGCATTGGAAACCCCAAAATGAGGACCGGTGCGCCGACGCCCGGCGAAAGCCGCACACCTGTGCCGAGCGCTGGCGATCAGCTCCATTGCACGAACAGGCCCGTATGCAGGCATCGCACGTGGGGAAACCGGCTCTAAATGGCTGCGTGCGGCCGGCGTGCCGGGGACCGGGCGAGGTGCTCTGAACGGAAAGGACTCAACCGGCGGTCGCCACTCCTGCCGATGCGAAACTGGCCATCTCCTGCAACACCAAACAAGCGGAAACCAGCAGGGGCCAGGCCAGCGCGGCGCCCGAACCTTCTCCCAGACGCAGGCCCATCTCCAGCAGCGGCTCGGCGTCGAACTGGGCCAGCATCGCGCCATGCCCCCGCTCGCCGGAGCGGTGGGCGAACACACAGCGCTGCAGCACTTCGGGTTTCAGTTTCGAAGCCACCAGGACCGCCGAGGAGGTGATGAACCCATCGACCAGAACCACCCTGCGTTCGGCGGCCGCCTGCAGCACCACCCCGACCAGCGTCGCGATCTCGAAGCCGCCGAAAGCTGCCAGCGCATCCAGTGGCGAAGCCGCATCGGCATGCAGCGCCATGACTTCCTGCAGCACCGCCAGCTTGCGGGCGATGCCGGTCCGGTCCAGGCCGGTTCCGGCACCGACGCAATCAGTCAGCGGCACTTCGCTCAGCCGTGCCAGCAGCATCGAGGCGGACGAGGTATTGCCGATACCCATCTCGCCCAGCAGCACCACGTTGCCGGGCAAGGACCGCAGCAGGGCCTGGCCGTTGGCCAGCGCCCGGTCGCGCTGCAAGGCCGTCATGGCGGGGCCGACGGACGCATCCGCGGTGCCGGCGGCCACCTTGCAGTCGACCAGCCCGGCACGCGGAGAGAAGTCGTGCGCCACGCCGCAGTCGGCCACGGTCAGCGCGATGCCGTGCTGGCGCGCCAGCACACTCACCGCCGCGCCGCCGGCCAGGAAGTTCTGCACCATCTGCCATGTGACGTCGCTCGGATAGGCCGAGACACCGCGGGCCGCGAGGCCGTGGTCGGCCGCACAGACGACCATCTGCGGCGATGTGAGTTCCGGCGTCTCGCTGCCCAGGATGCGGCCGATCTGCAGCGCCAGGTTTTCCAGCCGGCCGAGGGATCCGAGCGGCTTGGTCTTGTGGTCGATGCTGTGGCGTAGTCGGGCGGCCAGGTCCGGCTCGTCGATGGCGGGGATGGCGGGGATTTCGAAACTCATGGCGGGCTCGGGGGAAAAACAGGGTTTGAAAAAGCCGGATTCAGGCAACCAGCGCATCCAGCACACCGGCGTCGAAATGCTGGCCGGCATGGGCTGCCAGGCCGTCGAACACGCTGTCCAGCGTGCGGACACCGGCTCCGAAAAGCGCCGCCAGTACGGCCGGGTCCTCGAACAGGCCGTGCAGGTAGATGCCCATCACATTGCCGGTTTCGTTCTGCCAGCCCAGGCCGCCCGGCAACACCGCCCGTGGCGCGGGCAGATCGGGCCGTGGCAGGGTCTGGCCCTGGTGAATTTCATAGCCGGCAAGGGCGACGCCCGACAGCGCGGACCACGCGCCGTGCACCTCGGCAAAGCGGGTCCCGGTATGCCGCACCGTCTTCTCGGGCTCGAAGCGGGTGACCAGCGGCAGCAGGCCCAGGCCGGGCGCGTTGCCGTCGATGCCGTGGGTGTCGACCAACGCCTCGCCCAGCATTTGAAGGCCGCCGCAAATGCCCAACACCGGCAGGCCGCGGGCGGCGTGGCCGGCGACCGCGGCATCCAGGCCTTGGGCACGCAGCCAGGCCAGGTCGCCGCTGGTGTGTTTGCTGCCGGGCAGCACGATCCAGTCGGCGGCCTGAAGGTCGGCCGGGGTTCGCGCCCAGACCAGCCGCAGGCCGTCGATGTTCTTGAGTTGCTGGTATTCGTCCAGGTTGCTGATGCGGGGATAGGCGACCACGGCCACGGTGCGCGATACCCGTCCGATACCCGCCGAGGCCGCGGAAGGCCGGTCGTCGAACACACCGTCTTCCTCGGGCAGGCCGTGGCGCCACCACATGGGCAGGGTGGCGACGGTGGGCACGCCGGTCAGGTCCTGCAGCATCTTCGGGCCGGGTTCCAGCAGCCGGGCATCGCCGCGGAATTTGTTGAGCACGAAACCGCGCAGCAGGGCGCGGTCGGCCTCGGGCAGCAGGGCCCAGGTGCCGTAGAGGTGGGCGAACGCGCCGCCCCGGTCGATGTCGGTGACCAGCAGGCAGCGGGCGTCGGCATGGCGGGCGACCCGCATGTTGACGATGTCGCTGGCGCTCAGGTTGATCTCCGCCGGCGAGCCCGCGCCCTCGATCACTACCACGTCGTTCTCGGCCCGCAGGGCGTCCAGCGCGGACGCCACATGCGGCCAGACATGGGCGCTGCGTTCACGCCAGGGCAGCCGTGTCAGCGCGGTGTCGACACGGCCCATCAGCACCACCTGGCTGGCGGTGTCGTGCTCGGGTTTCAGCAGTACGGGGTTCATGCGCACATCGGGCACGGCGCGGGCGGCCAGGGCCTGGAAATACTGTGCGCTGCCGATTTCACCGCCGCACACCACACGGGCGTTGTTGCTCATGTTCTGCGCCTTGAAGGGCGCGACCTTCAGGCCACGGTCCGCATACCGGCGGCAGAGCGCGGTGGTGAGCCAGCTCTTGCCGGCGCCGCTGGTGGTGCCGAGCACCATCACGCATCTGGCCGTCACAACAATCGCACCTGCTGGTCGGTGTCGCCCTTGCGGACTTCGACGACATGACCGAGTGCCTTGACCATCGCCGGGAAGTTGGCATGGCCGTGTTCCTTGAAGTCGAAGGTCGGATCCAGGCGCTTGATCATGTGGAAGATGGCGCCCTTGTTCACCCAGGCATCGCCGTTGGTCTCGACCAGCAGACGCACCGCGCGTCGCAGCATGTCGGCGGCGGGGTCGAGTGCCGTGACGGCTTCGGCCGGCGCATGCGTTTCGGGCTCGGGGTGCGGAGCGACCAGGCTCTCGTAGTAGCGGAACTCGTGGCAGCTCTTGGCCCAGTGACGGTTGGTGTTGGGCCGGGTACCGACGCCGACCAGGGTGCGTCCGTTCGCCTTGATCTTCTGCGAGACCGGCATGAAGTCGCTGTCGCCGCCGACGATGATCACCGTGCCGATGTGGCCGAAACGCTGGATGTCTTCGGCGGCGTCCAGACACAGCTTGATGTCGGCGCCGTTCTTGGCCGACGCCCCCGGCGGAAACAGCTGGATCAGTTCGACGCCGCCCTGAAGCAGCGCATCGCGGTAGCGGCCGTAGTACTGCCAGTTGCAATAGGCCCGGTTGATGGCGACCGGCCCGAACGATGCCGCCAGCTCGACGATGGCCTGCACATCGACCAGCGGTTCCTGAACCTTGAACCGGGTGTCGGGCTTGCCGTAGGTGCCTTCGCCGTAGCGGCTTTCGACCAGGCCTGCATGCAGGTTCTCGAAGTCCCAGTACAGGGCGACGGATCGGTAATCTTGCGGGTCGGGTCGCGCCATGGCGGAGTCCTTCAATTCAGGGAGGCGCCGATGGTAGTCGCGGCGGCGTGCAGTGCCTGCTGAGCGGCCGGAGCCAGCACGCCCAGGCGCACATGGCCCGGCAGGCCGAAGGAAGCGCAATCGCGCAGCCGCACGCCCTGCCGCCTCAGCCGTTCCGGCAGGTCGGCCGGTGCATCCGCCGGCAACCTGGCGACGAAGAAGTTGGCTTCCGACGGCAGGCACATCCAGCCCATGTCTTCGCACATTTGCACCTGAGCGGCCTTCCAGCCGCGCAGGGTGTCGCGGCAGGCGGCCAGCCAGGCATCGATCTCTGGACGGCACCAGGCAGTCAGCATCGCCACGCCGTGGCTGCCGATGCACCACGATGCGGCCATGCGGTCCAGGGCGGCGACTTCACAGGTTCCGGCATTCGACGGCGCGACGAGATAGGCGGCCCGGATGCCCGTCAGGCCGAGCGCCTTGTTGGGCGTATGGAGCTGCCAGACACGGTCCAGCGCGCCGGCACTCCACGGGTCGACGCCTTCCAGCCTCAGCGGGCCATAGGCACGGTCGAGCGCCACCATCTTCGATGGATAACGGCCCGGCGGATGACTGGCCTGGCCCAGCGGGCTCGACGGGTCGCACAACCAGCACAGGGTGTCGGTGCCGCCGCATTCGCCTGCGATGGTCGACAGGCCCCAGGCCGCGGCGGCGTGGCGGTAGTCGCCATAGGCCTGCTGCGGCACCACCACCCGCTTGATGCCGCGCTGCATGGCGCGGGCGGTCAGCCGCTGGATGGCCTCGCTGCCGCTGGCGGCCGGCACGATGCGGTCCGCCGATACACCGTGGCGGGCAGCCAGCGCCTCGCGCAGCGCCCGGTATTGCGGATCCGGATAGCTGCGCGCATCGGCCTGCTGCACCGCCTGCAGGGCAAGCGGGTTGGGGCCGCAGGCGTTGGCATTGGTCGAGAAATCGAAGGCGACGTCACCGAAGGCGTCGGGGCCACCGTGATGGCGCAGGGAAAGGTTCATGCCAGCGCCACCGTCAACGAAAACGCAGCCAGCGCCGCGAGCGAGAAGACGATGCGGCCGGTGATCCGCAAGGCCGCGGCGGTGTCGCCGGCCTGCGGCACACGGCCGGCCGCGAGCAGCACATACACCCCCGGCTTGCCCAGCCGCACACCCAGGCGCAGGGCCATCGCTCCCATCGGCCAGCCGCCGTTGGGCGACGGTGTCAGGCGGGCGACAGCAGGCAGACCGCTCCAGGCCCGCGAGGGAGCGCCGATCAGCATCAGCACCGCCGAGATACGCGCCGGAACCCACGACAGCACATCGTCGGCCCAGGCTGCGAACTTGCCGGCCCATTCCCAGCAGCGGCCGTTGCGGCTGCCGCGGTAACCCCACATGGCGTCCGCGGTGTTGGCGAAGCGGTAGACCGCCGCGCCCGGCAGGCCGAGCAGCACGAACCAGAACAGCGGCGCGACCACTGAATCGTTGAAATTCTCGGCCAGGCTTTCGATCGCCGATTCGCGGACCTCGGCGGCGGTCAGGGCCGAGGTTTCACGGCTGACCAGGCGCAAAAGCCGGTCACGGCCGGCTTGCAGCGAATCGCCGAGAGCGGCTTCGACGGCCGCAGTCTCGTCGCGCAGCATGCGCCACGCGAGCATCGGCTTGAGCAGCAGGCCGAGCACCACTACGCTCGGCAGCGGATGCAGTCGCAACAAGGCGGACTGCGCGGCCCAGGCCAGGCCGGCGCAAGCCACAGCGCCGATCAGCCAAGCGCCGGCCCCGGCGAAAAAAGCCGGCAGATCGCGCCCGCCCCCCTCGCCCGCCGGCGCGATGTGTCTGCCAAACCACCCCAGATATCGACCCATGCCGACTACCGGATGCCAGCGGCGTGGCTCGCCGAACAGCCGGTCGACCAGCAGCGCCAGCAGCACCGCGCCGCCAGCCGACGAGACCGACAGACCGTTCAATCCTCGATCCCCCGCTGGGCGGGAATGCCGGCCTTGAAGGCATGCTTGACCATGGCCATCTCGGTGACGGTGTCGGCAAGCTCGATGATTTCGGGCGGGCAGCGGCGGCCGGTCAGGCACACATGGACTTCCTTCGGCCGGGCGCGCAGGGTGTCGAGCACGTCCTGCAGCGGCAGCCAGCCGTAGATCAGCGGGTAGGTAATCTCGTCCAGCACCACCAAAAAGAACTCGCCCGACAGGATGGCGGCGCGCGCCTTCTGCCAGCCGTCGCGCGCCAGCCGGGCGCTGTGTTCCAGGTCCTGGCTCTTCCAGCTGAAACCGTCACCCAGGCCTTCGATGGGAATGCCGATCTGCTCGAACATGCGGTGTTCGCCGAAACGCGCGCTGGGCACCTTCATGAACTGGTAGATCTTCACCGCCTTGCCGCGGCCGTGCGCCCGCAGCGCCAGGCCGAAGGCTGCGGTGCTCTTGCCCTTGCCGTCGCCGGTATTGACGATGAGCAGGCCACGGCGTTCGCCCTCGGGTTTCTCGTAGGGTTTTTCGCTCGGCGGGGTTTCTATCTGCATGACGGTGTCTCGAAAAAATGCGGGGTCAATCCCTGGGAACGACGGCCCAGCCGTCGTCCAGCGGCCGGATGGCGATGCGGTGGTCGAACACCGCCTGCAGGGCTTCGTGGGTGGCCGCGTCGTGCGGTGCGCCGGCATGCAGCACACTGCCCTGGCGCAGCACCACCACATGGTCGGCATGGAGGGCGAAACCGATTTCGTGCAGCACGCTGACCACGGTGGTTCCGGCGGCGGTCAATCCGCGCACGGTGGCCAGCCAGTCGCTCTGGTGCGGCGGGTCGAGGTTGGCCAGGGGTTCGTCCATCAGCAGCACCTGCGCCTGAACCGCCAGGGCGCGGGCCAGCAGCACCCGCTGGCGTTCGCCGCCGGACAATTCGCCCAGCGGGCGATCGCGCCATTCCCATGCATGGGTCTGTCGCAGCGCGCGGATGACGGCTTCGATGTCGGCCGCCGCGGGCGGCGCCAGCCAGGGCCGGTGCGGCAGTCGGCCCAGCATCGCGACATCCCAGGCGGTCAGGTCGTCGGCGCCGCCGTCGGCCCCTTCGCCCTGCCCCAGCCAGGCCATGGCGCGGGCACGTTCGCGGCTCGGCCAGGCGGCGAGCCTGCGGCCCAGCAGTTCGACCTGTCCGGTGCTGTGCGGCAACAGGCCGGCCAGCACTTTCAGCAAAGTCGACTTGCCGGCGCCATTGGGGCCGACGACGCTGGTCCAGCGGCCGGCGGGCAGGGCCAGGTCGATGCGGTGCAGCACTTCGCTGTTGCCGAGGCGGGCGGACAGCTGTTGGGCCAGCAGTGCGGTCATCGGCGTCCCCCGCGACGGTGCATCAACCACAGCAGGTAACCACCGCCGAGCAAGGCGGTCAGCACCCCGACAGGCAATTCCTGCGGCGCAAACAGGCCACGCGCCAGCAGGTCGGAAGCCATCAGCAGCAGCCCGCCCATGCCGGCGGACAGCAGCAGCAGCGCGGCATGCGTGCTGCGCACCAGCGGGCGCACCAGGTGCGGTGCCGCCAGGCCGACAAAAGCGATCAGGCCGGTGTGCGCCACCGCCGTGGCGGTGCACAGCGCCAGCACCGCGACCAGCGCCGCGCGCAACGCAGGCAGCGCCAGGCCCAGGCTGGCGGCAGTGGATTCACCCAGCGCCAGACCGTCCAGCACCGGTGCCAGCAATGCCGTCACCACCAGGCAGGCCAGCAATATGCCGCCCATCAACACCACCGCCTGCCAGCCGAGGAAGGCCGTGCTGCCCAGCGTGAAACCCTGCATGGCCTCGAGGATGCGCGGTGCGGCGAGCGTGACCAGGTCCTTAGCCGCTCCCAACACGACACCGACGATGACCCCGCCCAGCAGCAGGCGCAGCGTATGCTGCGCCCCGCGTGCCAGGGTCAGCGTGAGCAGCACCGCGATGACCGCGCCGACGAACGCCGCACCGGTCACGCCCAGCCGCACCAGCCAGTTGGCGGCCATGGCGTTGGACGGCGACTGGCCGGCCATCAGCAGAGCCAGTGCGGTGCCGAGGGATGCGCCGGAGGCACTGCCCAGCAGATACGGTTCGGCCAGCGGGTTTCGGAACAGGCCTTGCGCCACCGCTCCCGCCAGCCCCAGCAGCGCGCCGCACACCCATGCGCCCGCGGTGCGCGGCAGCCGGATGTCCCAGACGATCTGCCAGGACACCGCATCGCGCCGCATCTCGACCAGGCTGTCGAGCCCGGTGCTGCCGATGGCCGAACCCAGCGCCAGCAGCAGCATCGCGGCGACCGCCAATGCCAGGCCGAGCAAACAGACACGGCCCCTCATCATCGAATTTTTTCGGAAAGGCACGATGCCATGGCACGCGCGGCCTCGGCCATGCGCGGACCGGGGCGCACCACGACGTCCGACACCTCGGGGCCGAACACGCAGACCTTGTCGGTCTTCATCGCCCGCATGCTCTGCCAGCCCGGATAGGCCGCCATCGACTGCATGCTGCGGTTGCCCACCATGATCACGTCCGGATCGGCGCGCACCACGAATTCGGGGTTCAGCCGGGGAAACGGACCCAGCGATGCCGGCACCACGTTGCGCGCGCCCAGGCGGGTCAGCGTCTCGCCGATGAAGGACGATTCACCCGCCGCATACGGGCCGCGGCTGACTTCGAAATACACCCGCGCACCCAGCGCCCTGGCCGGCAGCGACTGCGCTGCCGCCTGCACGCCGGCGTCGATCTCGCGCCACAACCTGTCGGACGCGGCAGCCGGCAGGCCCAGCAGCGTGCCGATCTGGCCCAGCACCCGTCGCACGTCGGCATGGGTCTTGGGCTCCAGCGCGACCACCGGAATTCCCAGCGCTTCCAGCCGCGCACTGGCACGCGACGACACGGCCAGCAGCACCACGTCGGGTTTCAGGGCGACGATGGATTCGATGTTCGGATCCAGCCCGCCGCCGACCTGCGGCAGGCCGCGCACGTAGGCGGGCGCATTGGAATAACGGTCGACGCCGACCAGGCGCTGGCATTGGTCCAGCGCGCATACGCTTTCGGTCAGCGAAGGCAACAGCGTGACGATGCGCTGCGGCACCCTGGCCAGCGTGATGACGCGGTTGCGGCCGTCGGTGATGCCGACAGGCACGTCTGCGCCATGGGCGGCCAATGCTGCAAGAGTCAGCGCGACCGTCGTGAACAACCTCTTCATTCAATGTCCTTCAAGGTCAACGGCAGGCCGGCCGCGACCAGCGTGACCCGCGCGCAGGCCGATGCGATGCGCTGGTTGAGCCTGCCCAGCGCATCGACATAGGCCCGGACTTCGCTGCCCAGGGGCACGACACCCAGGCCGATTTCATTGGAGACGAGTACCACCGGACCGGCGGCGTTTTCAATGGCCATGGCCAGGATTTCGGTCGCCGCCTCCAGCGCCGTTCCGTCGATGGGGTACCGGTTGGCCAGCCACAGGGTCAGGCAGTCGATGACGAGCAAGGTGGATGCGTCCGAATGCCCGGTGACAGCCCCGGCCAGCGCCAGCGGCGCCTCTAACGTGCCGGCGCGCGGCAGGCGTTCGGCACGGTCGGCGCGGTGGCGTTCGATGCGCGACTGCATCTCGCTGTCGCCCGGCTGCGCGGTGACGATGAACAGCGCGTGATGCGCGGCGTCGGCGGCCAGCCAGGCAGCCGCCAGATGCTCGGCACGACGCGACTTGCCGCTGCGTTGCCCACCCAGCACCAGCTCGCTGCGCGCCACGGTCGGTGCGGTCGCGGTGCTCATGTGCCGCCGCCCAGCAACGATGCGATGGCGGCCGGCGACGAGGCGAACCATGCGTGGAAATAGCTTGCCCGAATACCTTCGTGCGCATACACCGCCTCGCCCGCATCGGGCTGGGGCTCGGTGTCGGGCCGCGCGGTGCGGGCGACCACCGGCAACGGCGATGCGGCGGTCGAATAGTGAAAGGTATGGCCGCGCAACGTGCCGGCCGGCAATTGCAGCTGCTGCGGGCCGAGGGCTGCCAGGCGGCGCTGCATGCGGGTGCTGCCGGGCAGCAGCCCCCAGCCGGGATGGCTGTTGCCGTCCATGTCGCAGATTTCGTCCATCAGCGCCATCATTCCGCCGCATTCGGCCCAAACCGGCTTGCCGGCGTCGATGTGCGCCGCCAGGCCGTCGCGGCTGGCGGTGGCGGCGGCCAGTTGCTGCGGATACAGCTCCGGATAGCCGCCGGGCAACCAGACGGCATCGCAGTCGGGTAAGGCATCGCCTGCCAGCGGTGAGAAGAATTCGACCCGCGCGCCGAGGGCATGCAGCACGTCCAGGTTGGCGCGGTAGACGAAGGCGAACGACGCATCGCGCGCCACGGCGACACAACGGCCGGCCAGCAGCGGCGGGATGTCGGCCAGGCTTTCCGGCGCAGGGAAGCCGGTGGCCCAGCGCTCCAGCGGAATGCCGGCCAGAGGAGTCGCCGCCAGGGCGTCGGCAGCGGCGTCGATGCGGGCCAGCGCCTGCTCCTTCGGCAGGTCGGCGACCAGGCCCAGATGACGCTCGGGCAAGGCCCATTCGGCGCCCTTGGGCAGCGATCCCAGCCAGTCGGCGTCTTCGCGCAGACCTTCTCGCAGCATGTGGCCGTGGCGCAGGCTGGCGACCCGATTGGCCAACACACCGGCCCACGGAAGGTCGGCGCGATAGTGGCGCAGGCCGAAAGCCAGCGCGCCGAAGGTGCCGGCCATGGCGCCGGCGTCGATGACAGCCAGCACAGGCACACCGAAACGCTGCGACAGGTCGGCCGCGCTGGGGGTTCCGTCGAACAGGCCCATGGCGCCTTCGATCACCAGCAGGTCGCACTCGGCCGCGGCGGCATGCAGCTGGGCAGCGCAGCCGCCCTCGCCCACCATCCAGAGGTCCAGTGCATGCACCGGCGCGCCGGTGGCGACCTCCAGCCAGAACGGGTCGAGGAAGTCGGGCCCGACCTTGAAGGCCCGCACCTTGCGGCCGGCCCGCACGTGCAGCCGCGCGAACGCGGCCGCCACGGTGGTCTTGCCCTGGCCGGACGCCGGAGCGGCGACCAGCAGAGCCGCACAACGGGCGGGTTCTGCGGAGGTGATCGCGGTATTTACAGCGGTGCCCATTTCACGCCGACGTAGACCACCCGGCCCGCGGTCGCATAGGTGTTGGCGAACTGGTAGGACTTGTCGGCGAGGTTGTCGACACGCGCGATGAGCGTGTAGTCGCGGGCGATACGGGTGCTGGCATACAGGTTGAACAGCGTGTAGCCGCCCAGGCGTGTGGTGTTGGCCGCATTGTCCCAGCGATGGGCCGACGCCTGCATTTCGGCGCCCAGGTTGAAGTCGGCGACGCGGGTATCGACACCCAGAACGCCGTGCTGCCTGGCGCGGCGGGCCAGCTGTTTGCCGGTGATTTCGTCCTTCGGGTCCTGCAGGTCGAGCGAGCCGCGCAGTGCGAATGCGCCGAGACGCTGCGCGCCGGCAAAGGTCACGCCTTCGTACTGGGCCTGGGCGGTATTGCGGTAGCAACCGAAGCTGGAAGCGCAACCGCCGGCCGCGCCGAAGCTGATCAGGTTCTCGACCTTGTTGCGGTACACGGTCACGCTGGCGTTGCTGCTGCCCTGCGTCCAGTGCAGCGCGGCTTCCACGTTGCGCGAAGTTTCGGGCGACAGGCTGCCCAGGCCGTATTCGGAAAAGCGCTGATACAGAGTGGGCGCGCGGAAGGCGGTGCCCAACGAAGCGGTGGCACGCCAGTTGGCGTTGATGGTGTAGCCGTAGGCGGCACTGCCAGTGTTCTTGCCGCCGAACTCGCTGTCCTCGTCGTGGCGCACGTGCAGTTGCAGTGCGTGGGCATCGTGTTTGATCGCATAACCCAGCGACAACGCGTTCTGCGCACGGTCGCGGTCGATCGGGGTGTTTTGCAGCTTGTCCTCGCGACGCTCCAGCGCGGCGGTCACCCGGTGTTCGCCGAAACGGAATTCGTTCTGGAACAGGTAATTGTGCAGTTCGGTGCGGGTCAGGTAGACCGACGGCGTGGTTTCGTAACGGCTGGTCGAGGCGGTGGCCTGGAGAGTGGTCTTCCAGAAATCGGTCCACTGGCCGGTGTGGGTCAGGCCGCCGGTGCGCAGCGAATTGCGGCTGAGGTCGTTGGCGCGCAGCGATGCGTCGTATTGCGCATTCATGTCGCTGGCCAGCAGCGTGGCGTCGATGCGCTGGCGGGCATCGATGCGCAGGCCCAGGCGTGCGTTGGCCGAGGTGCTGCGATAACCGTCCTTGTCGGGGTTCTGGGTGGCGATGGGGCGCACGTTGAAACCGTCGCTGATCTCGCGGGCGATGCCTACCGAGTAGTCGAACACGTTGTCCACGCCAGTCGCGCCGCTGACGCCGGCTTCGAGTTTGCGAGTGCCCTGATTGCCCACGCCCACGCCGACATAGGGGTGGAAACCGGCTTCGCCCTTGCGGGTGAACAGCTGGATCACGCCGCCGATGGCGTCCGATCCATACACGGCAGCCGCCGGTCCGCGCAGCACTTCGATCCGGTCGATCTGCGACAGGGGAATCTGCTCCCAGCTCGCGCCGCCGGTGGACTGCGAATCGATGCGCACGCCGTCGATGTACACGGCGGTGAAGCGCGATTCGGCACCACGCAGGAACACGCTGGTGGCGTTGCCGGGGCCGCCGGTGCGGGTCATTTCGACGCCGGGCAGGCGGGCCAGGACATCGGCCACGCCGGTGGCGCCGCTGCGTTCGATGGTCTCTCGGTCGACGATGGAGACATCCGCCAGCAGGTCGGAAATCGGCTGTTCGGTACGGTTGGCGGTGACCACGGTGGTGGTCAGCGATGCCGGCGCGGCCTGGGCGAAGGCAAACGAGGACACGACCAGCGGCGACAGGCAGACGACGGCGCGCGCGGCCAGTGCCAGGGCGGAGAAACGAGTATTCATGTGGAGCGATAACGGGTATGTCGGTCCGTGCCGGCTTCCCCGCCGGCTTGGACCTGAACGGCCCGGCATGTTCGTCATCCAGCGATGGGCGAACACACGAGGGCCACGTCGTTGGCCGGTATCCGGGCTGGGCGGAACCCGTTTTCCCCGCCTTCCCAGGCGCCGAAAAGCGCCCAGTGGCTGTATGAGGAAAACACGAGGCTGCTCTGGATGCAGGCTCTTCCGCCGACCGTTGCGGGGGCAGCGCAGGTCGGGCATGCCCGTCGGCGGACGGCCCTCCTGCTTCCCGTTGAACTGCGTCACCCAGAACGGGCCACGCGAGCACCAACACCGGCGATTGTAAGCGGGTGTTGTGGGCCGGTTGCCGATGAATGCTGGCAATGCAGGCCAGGCGCAGTTGCAAAACCCTACAATCGCCGGCACATGGCTCCAACACCCGTCCCCTTCGAGCAGGTTGCCGAACGCGTCGAGCGCCTGTTGCTGCGCCATGCCGAACTGCGCCGCACCAACGCCCTGCTCGCCGACCAGGTCGCAAACCTCACCCGCGAACGCGATGCCTTGAAGGTGCGGCTGCACGCTGCCCGGGTACGTGTCGATGCCGTCCTGGAACGCCTGCCCCTGGCGCTCGAGGAAGACGGCGAAACCGAAGGTGCGACATGAACCAGATCGAAGTACAGATTCTCGGCCAGGGTTATCTACTGGGTTGTCCCGAGGGCGGCGAAACCCGCCTGCGCGATGCCGCTGAACGGGTGAACGCCGCCATGACGCGCATCCGCGATGCCGGCAAGATCCGCGCACGCGACCGCATCGCGGTGCTGGCCGCGCTCAACCTGGCGTTCGACGCCGCGGAGCGCCCGCCCGTCCCGCTGGCGGTCACCGTACCCGGCGATGACGACAACGAAGCTGCCCGCTGGCAGCACCTGCTGCACCGCCTGGACGACGCTCTCGCCGAAGACGGTCGCCTGCTGTAACAGTCACAGCAAGCCGCTTCAGGGTTTACCGCAAGACGCATGTCGGGCATACAATGGATGCGTGTCTGCGGCGCATGCCGGGCTTTATATTCCTTGTACCAATGCTCCACGAGCACGGGCTAGGTAAATTTCCATGCAGGCGTGATCGTCTCGCGTCAGATGAACCCAATGCATGGCTGCCCTGGCCCACCTGAACCCCGGTTCAGGATGCCGGCTCGGTAGCTAACCGCAGACACCTCGATTTCCCCCTGAAAAAGCCGCTGGAGTTCAGCGGCTTTTCTGTTTCCAGAAGGCAATCCTGCCTTCCACCCAGCCGACAATTTCTTTTTTGCGCGACAGCACCGGTTTTTCAATGACCCACCAGGAAAATCCGGCATAGACCAGGCCGGCCGCCAGGGTGAACACGGCATTCAGATACCAATAGCGATAATGCGGAAAAAGCTGCGTATAGGCCTGCTGTATGGGAAAGGCAAAAAGATAAAGCCCATACGAATAATCGCCGCGCAACAAAAAACCTTTTTTGGGCGGATGCATCATGCCAAGATACACCACCAGATATGCCGCAAAGACGGCGGACAGATAGGCGGTCTGATATTGCAGGTTCGCACATATCAGGCCGATTGTCGCCAGCAGGGCCCACCGTATATCGAGTTTTATCCGGTCACCGAAAAGGCTGAGGCAAATCCCGCCAACGAAGGCCGCGATCAGCGATCGCGGCAAGGGCGCGGATTTTGCCCACCTCATCTCAAAATGGGTGGCAGCATAAGCAGTACCGAAAACAGCCAGGGCAAGCAGCACGGCGACCACCCAGCCGCGCCGCCGCAGGATCCCGCTGAGCCACAGGACGACCAGCAGCAGGTAACACTCCAGTTCGACCGGCACCGTCCACAGCGACAGATTCACCATTTTCGGAAACGGATTGTCCAGGAAGACACCTGGCAGATAAAAATGCACATAGCCGAAAATGTTCAGGAAGTATTTCCAGAACTCCGGTCGGAAGAAATAATCCGACCACGGTAATGCTGTCATCAAGGGGCCGATCACCAGTGCGGAAAGCAATACCTCCACCGTCAAGGCAGGCAACAGGCGAATGGCGCGCAAGGTCACGAAGGCGGTCAACGTCGGTTTTTTCTTGAGGCTGCCGGCCACCAGGAAACCGCTCAAGGCAAAGAACATCAGCAGGATCGGCGCCAACACCACCCGGTGCCAGCCGCCCCATATATCGGCTGTCGCCAAGTCTGTAACGGATGTCAATACCGCATGGTGCCAGATCACGGCGACCGCCAATACCAGCCGGAGATAATCGAACCCATGGGTAAAACCGCCCACCGCCCGGTAACGCTGCGTGATCGTCTGCGACCGCAGCCCTGCCCGAATCCAATGCTCTTGTGCCATGGCCCACGTATCTTGTTTCGATACGTGTCAATGTAGGCACGCAGCCCCCAGTCCAGCCGACGTCGCACCGGCCCCTACGGCCTAAGAAATCAAGTACCCGCAGACGCGGACCTGCCGGTTTCAGGCAACCGAACGGAAATCGGGATCCGAATCCAGAAGCACATCGATCGCCGAGGCAGGCACGCCCGGTGAACACAGGAAACCCTGGAAATTCACGCAGCCCAGCGCCAGCAGGCATTGCCGTTGTGCTTCGGTTTCGACACCCTCTGCCACCGTATCGAAACGCAGGGCGCGGGCCATCGCCAGCATGGCGGTGACGATGGCGTGATCGCTGGCGTCGCCTGGAAGGCCGCGCACGAAGGACTGATCGATCTTCACCCGGTGTATCGGGAATTTTTTCAGGTAAGCCAGGCTGGAATATCCGGTGCCGAAATCGTCGATGGCCAGCCGCACGCCCACCCGTACCAGCTCGTGCAGGCGCTGAAGGGCTTCGTCGGCGTCCTGCACCAGGATGGACTCGGTGAGTTCGAGCTCGATGAGTTCCGGCGAAACGCCGGCAATACGAATCGCCGATTCCACCCGGTCGACGAAGTCGGCCTGGCGGAACTGCAGCGGCGAGACATTGACCGAAACCGCCACCGGCCGGCCGCGGCGTTGCCAGTCAGCCGCCTGGCGCACTGCCTCTTCGAGCACCCAGGCACCGATCTGCACGATGAACCCGGATTCTTCGGCCAGCGGAATGAAAGCCGAAGGCGGCACGTTGCCGCGCTCTTCGTCGTGCCATCGGATCAGAGCCTCCACACCCACCATCTGGCCGGTGCGCACGCTCAGCTGTGGCTGGTAATGCAACACGAAATGCCGGCGCGACAGGGCTTCGCGCATGGCGTGTTCGAGCGACATGCGGGCCCGCAGGTCGACGTTCATCTCGGGTTCGTAGAAACGGTAATTGCCGCGCCCGCGCTCCTTCACCCGGAACATCGCCGTGTCGGCATGGCGCACCAGGTCGTCCAGCGAATTGCCGTCCTGCGGATACAGCGAAATGCCGATGCTGGCGCCGACCGAGAAACGCATGTCTTCCAGCAAAAACGGCAACGCCAGCGAATGCAGCATGCGCTGGGCGACCATCTCGGCGGACGGAGCGTCGGCATCGTGCAGATGCACCACGAACTCGTCTCCGCCCATGCGGCACAGCGTGTCCGACGGTCGCAGGCAGGCCTTCACCCGTTCGGCCACCTTCACCAGCACCCGGTCGCCGAACTGGTGGCCCATCGAATCGTTGATGTTCTTGAACCGGTCCAGGTCGAGGAAAAGCACGGCGAACGGTGTCTTCTCGCGTTTTCCCGGCGCCAGCTGTCGGTCCACCCGGCGGGCCAGCAGCAGCCGGTTCGGCAGGCCGGTCAGGGCATCGCTGAAGGCCAGTTCCTCGATACGCCGCTGCGCTTCGCGCTGGCCGGACAGGTCGCGGAAGAAACCGATGGTCTGGCTGATGTTGCCGTGGACGTCGCGCAGCACCACCCACGAAAGCCGCACCGGGCAGATGCTGCCGTCGCCGCGGCGATGCCAGACCTCGCCTTCCCACATGCCGCTGTTTTCCCAGGCGCTGCGGATGTCGGTGAAGAGCCGGCCCGCGTCCTGGTCCTCGAACAGGTCGTTGGCGATGCTGCCGTTCAGTCGGTCCGGCGTCTGGCGGGCGAGCCGGCAGCAGGCCGGATTGGCGGTGACGATGCGGTGCTGCGGGTCGGCAACGAAGACCGCGTCCGGGCAGCATTCGAACACCCGCGCGGCCAGCCGCAGGCCCTGTTCCGCCGAAATGCGTTCGGTGATGTCCTGGTACGAAAAAACCCGGCCGATGACCCGGCCCCGGCTGAACTGCGGCAACGACTGCCGCTGCACCACGCGGCCGCTGCGCAGCAGCATCACATCGCTGGCGTTCTGGTCGATGTGCGCGAAGACCTCGGTCAGCCGGCTGCGGTAGCCGTCGGAATCGATCAGTTGTTCGCCCACCAGCGCGTGCACCGCGGCGTCGTCGCGGCGCACCAGGATTTCCTTCGGAATCTCCCAGATCTGCGCAAAACGACGGTTGAAGGCGCGGATGGTTCCGTCCAGCCCGCAGACCAGCATGCCGTCGGCGGTCGACTCGAGCGTGGCACGCGATTCGGCCAGCAGGCGTTCCAGTTCGTCCTCGTTGCGCTGCTGCCGGCTGCAGTCCACCACGCCGACCAGCCAGTCGCCGGGACCGCTGCCGTCGAGCGCCTGCATCCGGCTGATGCGGCGCTCGACATGCAGCACGCTGCCGTCGGGCCGCAGCAGCCGGGTGCGCGACTGCAACTGGGCCGAGGGGTCGTCGGCGGCGAACATCCAGAAAGCCGCATCCTCGGGATCGGTGAACAGATCGGTGATCGGCAGGCCCGCCATGGACTCGGCCGAACGTGCCATCAACTGCTGTGCAGCGGCATTGGACACGCGAACATTCAGCTCCGCTCCTTCGACGATCCAGACGGCTTCGAGTAGTCCGTCGATCCACGCTGCCGAAGCAGCGAAATTCACAGTGGCGCCCCGACCGCGCTCGGTTCCACCGCTCGTTCGAAGAAGTAGCAGATGCGACTCCGTGGAGAAAGATATTCGAGCGAGGCGCGCGGCAGTTGCGCCGGCTTCAGGCTGCGACGAATGCCCAGTTCGGGCGCTGTTTCGAGATCGAGCACGCCGGCTTCGGCACGCGGCACCGCCGGGTCGTGCACCATCACCCGCGGTCGCAAGGGCCGGCTTGAGTTGACCGACACCACCATCGCATAACGGTCATTGCCCAGTTGCACGACCGAACCCGGCGGATACACACCCATCATGCGGATGAAGGCACCGAGCACCGTCGCGTCGAAGCGCGGTTTCATCTGCGCGAAGATGACCGACAGGGCCTCGTGCGGTGTCAGGGCCAATGCGGTGCGCGGCGGGTTGCAGAAGTTGTCGTAGCGGTTGACCAGCGCGAGGATCTTGCCGCAGGTATGGATCTGCGGACCCTGCAGCTTCGACGGGAAACCGCTGCCGTCCAGCATCTCGTGGTGCTGGGAAATGGCGGCGATGGCCTCTGGCGACAGGCCCATGCGTTTGGCCAGCGCCACGCCGCGGGCCACATGGTCCTGGTAGATCCGGTATTCGGAGGTCGAGAAACTCTCGTCGACCATGCGGTAGCGCAGTGGCAGTTCGAGCTTGCCGACATCGTGCAGCAGGGCCGCGATGCCGAGCGAATCGAGCGCCTCGCGCGGCAGGTTGAGCGCCCGGCCCAGCAGCAGGCACAGCACCATCACGTTGACCGGATGCTGGGCGCTACGTTCACCCACGCTTTCTGACAGCAGGCTGATGATGGATTCGCCGTCGACCATCAGGTCGTCGACGCAGCCTTTGACCATGTCGGCCGCTTCGTCGCGGGCCAGGATCGGGTTCTGCAGCACGTTGTCGGTCACCTTGCGCAGGCGACGTGCCGACTCCGTGAAACGCCGCTCGCAATACACCAGGCTGCGGGCGTGCTGTTCGTTGTCGCGGATCCGGCGGGCCGCGGGGTCCAGCACCTCCACCGCGGGCGTTTCGGTTTCCTGCGCCTCGACGCCTTCGGAGCCATCTTCAGCATCGCTGCCGGGAGCCGTTTCAAGCTCGATATCGCTCTTGGCGGGAAACCAGCGGATGTTCTGCAGCCCCAGCGCCAGGATGGTCTGCATCTGTTCGTCGGTCGTAACCTTGAAGCTGCTCAAGGGGAACGGATGATCCATCCAGCCCAGGTCGAGTTGGATGAACATGCCCTTGCGCAGCATTCGAACGTCGATGACTTTGGATGGAGCCTCTTCCATGACCTGCTTTTGGCTTTGTGCCGGTGGAGGCATGTTACACAAAACCCATCACGAAACAGTCAGTCACAGGCGAAGAAGCAACGGACATCGCAACTTCCGTGCGAATTCTCTGAAATTGGATGAAGTGGAAACGTTTTCATGCGTGTCGCACAACGGGTTTTTACTAAGCCGTGCGAGCAGGCAGCGGCTGCCGACGGCGCGCCCACACCATAAAAGCCACACCGCCCGCCACCATTGGCAGGCACAACCATTGCCCCATGCTCATGCCCAGCGGCAGCAGGCCCAGGAAGCTGTCGGGTTCACGGAAAAACTCGGCCGTGAAACGCAGGATGCCGTAACCCAGCAGGAACGCGCCCGACACTTCACCCAGCCGGCGCGGCTTGCGTGCATAAAGCCATAACACCACGAACAGCAGAAGGCCTTCGAGCAGAAACTGATACACCTGCGACGGATGGCGCGGAGCCATCGAGCCGCTCTGCGGAAAAACCATGCCCCACGGCAGCGAGGGGTCGCAGAAGCGGCCCCACAGTTCGCCGTTGATGAAATTGCCGACACGCCCAGCCGCGAGCCCGGTGGGCACGCAGGGTGCGACGAAATCGGCCACTTCCACCCAAGAGCGATGGCGCGAACGTGCAAACCAGACCATCGCGGCGATGACACCCAACAATCCGCCGTGGAAACTCATGCCGCCCTGCCAGACGTAGAAGATGTCCAGCGGGTGTGTCAGATAGAACCCGGGCTTGTAGAAAAGGCAGTAACCGAGCCGTCCGCCCAGCACCACGCCCAATACGCCCAGAAACAGCACGTCTTCGACGTCTTTGCGGGTCCAGGCGGTTCTCCCTGGTGACATGAAGTCGAACGATGACGATGCGTAGGGTTCGTGCCGCAAACGGCGGTTCCCCAAAAATAGAAAAAGCCCGAAGGCGGCAAGGTAGGTCAGGCCATACCAGTGGATGGCTAGCGGGCCGATGCTCAGCGCTACCGGGTCGATCGTGGGGTACATCAGCATGGGGCGGTATTGTGCCCGGCGGCCGATGGCGATTCAGCGCACCGGTACCCGCTGACGTACGAAATCGACGAACGCCGACAAGGCCGGATTGGCGCCGTCGGCCGGCCACACCAGGCTGGTCTCGCAACGTGGCAATGCCTTTCCACCGGTCTTGCGCGGCACCCGGTAGACCACACCCTCGCGCCGGAAGCGGGTGACGCTTTCGGGCACCCAGGCCACGCCGATGCCGGCGGACACCAGGTTGACGATGGTCTGCATCTGGATGGCTTCCTGCACCACTGGCGGCAACCGTCCGGCTTCGTGATAGAGGGCGAAAACCGCGTCGTGCACAGACGGCAGGATGCGCCGCGGAAACACCACCAGCGGCTGCTGCAGCACCGCATCCCAGTGCGGATGCTCTTCGTTGGCCAGGGCGTGGTCGGCCGGCAAGGCCAGCACCAGAGGCTCGGTGGCGACGCTCAGATGGGCCAGCGCAGGCGGCGCCAGGCCCGGCGCATGCAGCATGAGGCCGGCGTCCAGCTCGCCTTGGGCCAGCGCCAGCAGCTGCACATCGCCGGTGGCTTCCAGCAGTTCCAGCGCCACCTGGGGACGCAGTTCCCTGAACCGCCGAACCCACTGCGGCAGCAATTCGAATCCCACGGTCGAGACGAAACCCAGCCGAAGCCGGCCGATGTGCCCGCCCGCGGCTGCCCTGGCACGTTCGGGCAGCGCCTGCGCTCGCGCCAGCAATTCACGCACTTCCGGCAACAAGGCCTCGCCCGCCGGCGCCAGCGACACCTTCCGGCTGGTGCGGTGGAACAGAGGCACGCCCAGCGCGCGTTCCAGCAGCCCGATGGCCTGCGTCAGCGGCGGCTGGGTCATGTGCAGACGCAGGGCTGCCCGGCCGAAGTGAAGCTCTTCGGCCACAGCGACGAACTGCCGCCACGAACGCAGCTCGATGGCCGTCGAAACAAGGGTTTTCATACGCGCAGCATATCAATCGACATCATGAAATGGATTGGAATATATCAATCGACTAGCGCATACTGCCCGGCAGTTTTCCGGCCCCACCGCCACCCATCAGCAGAAATCGAAGAGGCTCCACGATGACCGAAAAGACGCTGCGCAGCGACAACATCACACAGGGCAAGTCGCGCGCTCCCAATCGCTCCATGTTCTATGCCATGGGCTACCAGGAAAGCGATTTCAAGAAGCCGATGGTCGGCGTGGCAAACGGCCACAGCACCATCACTCCGTGCAACTCGGGCCTGCAGAAGCTGGCCGATGCGGCCATCGCCGGCATCGAGGAAGCCGGTGGCAATGCGCAGGTCTTCGGCACGCCCACCATCTCGGACGGGATGGCCATGGGCACCGAAGGCATGAAATACAGCCTGGTCAGCCGTGAAGTCATCAGCGACTGCATCGAAACCTGCGTGGGCGGACAGTGGATGGACGGCGTGCTGGTCGTCGGCGGCTGCGACAAGAACATGCCCGGCGGCCTGATGGGCATGCTGCGCGCCAACGTGCCGGCCATCTATGTGTACGGAGGCACCATCCTGCCGGGCCGCTACAAGGGTCAGGACCTCAACATCGTCAGCGTGTTCGAGGCCGTCGGCCAGAACGCCGCCGGCAACCTGAGCGACGAAGACCTGCGCGAGATCGAGATGCGCGCCATCCCCGGCACCGGTTCGTGCGGCGGCATGTACACCGCCAACACCATGTCGTCGTCGTTCGAGGCGCTGGGCATCTCGCTGCCCTATTCGTCGACCATGGCCAACCCGCACGACGAAAAGGCCAACTCCGCAAAAGAGTCGGCCCGGGTGCTGATCGAGGCGATCAAGAAGGACATCAAGCCGCGCGACATCGTCACCAAGAAAGCCATCGAGAACGCGGTGGCGGTGATCATGGCCACTGGCGGCTCGACCAACGCGGTGCTGCATTTCCTGGCCATCGCCCACACGGCGGGCGTCGAATGGACCATCGACGACTTCGAGCGCATGCGCAAGAAGGTGCCGGTCATCTGCGACCTGAAGCCTTCGGGCAAGTATCTTGCGGTCGATCTGCACAAGGCCGGCGGCATTCCCCAGGTGATGAAGATCCTGCTGAAGGCCGGCCTGCTGCACGGCGACTGCATCACCATCACCGGCCAGACCATCGCCGAAGTGCTGGCGGACGTGCCGGACGTACCGCGTGCCGACCAGGACGTCATCCGCAACATCGACAACCCGATGTACGAGCAGGGCCACCTGGCCATCCTGAAGGGCAACCTCAGCCCCGAAGGCGCGGTCGCCAAGATCACCGGCCTGAAGAACCCGGTCATCACCGGCCCGGCGCGGGTTTTCGATGACGAGCAGTCGGCGCTGGCGGCCATCCTGGCCGGCAAGATCGTCGCCGGCGACGTGATGGTGCTGCGTTACCTGGGACCCAAGGGCGGCCCCGGCATGCCCGAGATGCTGGCTCCCACCGGCGCATTGATCGGCGCCGGCCTGGGTGAAAGCGTCGGCCTGATCACCGACGGCCGGTTCTCCGGTGGCACCTGGGGCATGGTGGTCGGCCACGTCGCCCCCGAGGCGGCTGCGGGCGGCAATATCGCCTTCGTGAACGAAGGCGACTCGATCACCATCGACGCGACGACACTGAAGCTGGAGCTCAACGTGCCGGAAGCCGAACTGGCCAAACGCCGTGAAGGATGGACCCCGCCCGCCCCACGCTACAACCGCGGAGTGCAAGCCAAGTTCGCCTTCAACGCGGCCAGCGCCAGCAAGGGCGCGGTGCTGGACGACTACTGACCCGGTCCGGCCGCGCGCTGCATCGAGGCCCATCCCTGGATGGGCTTTTTTCATGGGCCCCGCATTCCTACAGCCGGCACCGCCGCGCGCCGACGGTCCGGACGTGCCGGCGCATGCACCATTTCCGGATGCTGCAAAAATCCACAAGTGCTCCAAACGAAATTCACGACTGGCTTCGCCAGCACGACTGCCTCATCGTGACATTGGCGGAGCTGGTCGCCGCAGGGCTGGACCGGTTGCCACTGCCGGGGAGCGGCAGGACGCTGGAGCGCTGGCAGGCACTGGCCGCAGTCGCCGCACACGACCTGAGTCTGGTGAAGCTTTTCGAAGGACACACCGATGCACTGGCGATCCTGGCCGAATTGCAGGGCGCCGCGCAACCGCCGAAAAGCCTGTGGGGAACCTGGTGCGCCGAGCCGCCCGATGCGCGGCTGGAATTTACGCCGCGGCCCGACGGTTCGTTCCGCCTCCAGGGAACCAAGGCATGGTGTTCCGGCGCCGCGACTGTCACCCATGCGGTGGTCAGCGGCTGGGACGAAGCCGGCAAACCCTGCCTGGCGGCCATAGACATGAAGCAGCCCGGCATATCCGTGACCGATACGGGTTGGCGGGCGGTCGGCATGGCGGGCAGCGCCAGCGTCGACGTGCGGTTCGACGATGCAGTGGGCCTGCCCCTCGGCCGCCCCGGCGACTACACCGCGCGGCCGGGCTTCTGGCACGGCGGCATCGGTGTGGCGGCCTGCTGGTTCGGTGGCGCAACCGCGCTGGCCGACATGACACGGAGCCTGTCGATCGAAACCGGAGACCCTCACCGCCTGGCCCACCTCGGCGAGATCGACATCGCGATGGCAGGTGCGGCCGCCCTGCTGAGGGAAGCGGCTGCAGCGATCGATGCCGACGCGGCGAGTGCCGTTCCGGCGCTGGCGCTTCGTAGCCGTCTGGCGGTCGAGGCGGCAGCCGAAAAAGTGCTGCGCCATGCCACCCGCGCGGTAGGCGCCGGGCCGCTGTGCCGTGACGCCCGCTTCGCCCGGGTGGCAGCCGACCTGCCGGTGTATCTGCGGCAAAGCCATGCGGAACGCGATCTGGCGGCACTGGGCAAACAAGACCTGGCAGGGGAACCCCCATGGCGGCTGTGAACACGTTTACCGAATCCCGCCACATCGGCGAGGGCGACGGAACACCGGAGTCCGAATGGTTGAGCTGGCCCGCCATCGACGCCCTGCCCCGCATATCGCTGGACGACCTGCTGCCGCCTGGCTCGCGGGCCGTGGTCGTAGCCCCGCATCCGGATGACGAAGTTTTGTCCGTGGGCGGCATGCTGGCCGAGCTGGCGGGGCGAGGGCATGCGGTGTCGGTCGTGGCGGTGACCGATGGCGATGCGAGCCACCCGGGTTCCGGCCTGTGGTCTCCCGATGGGCTGGCCGCCGTGCGACGCGCCGAAACACTGACCGCGCTGGACCGGCTCGGTCTTGGGCCGGGTGTCCTGCTGCGCCTGGGTGTGCCCGACGGCGGCGTGGCCGACGCCACCGAACATGTGGCGCGGCAGCTCGCCCGCCACCTGAATGACAGCGACGTCGTCTTCAGCACCTGGCGGCTGGATGGCCATCCCGACCACGAGGCAACAGCGCGCGCATGCGTAGCTGCCGTGACAGAAGCAGACGCAAGGCTGATCGAGGTGCCGGTATGGGCCTGGCATTGGGCACACCCCGCCGACCGCCGCTGGCCCTGGGACAGTGCTCGCCGGCTCGACCTGTCGTCGCAGGCGCAGCAGCGCAAACGCCATGCGGTGCAGGCTTTTCGCAGCCAGCTGGAGGCCGATGCCACCACCGGCGCTGCACCCATTCTGCGCAACACCACAGTGGCCCGTGCTGCGCGCCCTTTCGAGGTGATGTTCCTGTGACCGACAAACATACGTATTTCGCTGACATGTATGGCGCAAACGACGACCCTTATTCGGTCCGGACGCGGTGGTACGAACAACGCAAACGCGCGGTGCTGATGGCTGCGCTGCCGCAGGCACGTTATCGCCGTGCGTACGAACCGGGCTGCGGTGTGGGTGAACTCACTGTCGACCTGGCGGGCCGGTGCGATCTGGTGCTGGCTGCCGACTTTTCGGATCAGGCCGTGCAGATGGCCAGGCGACGCACCAGCGGCATGCCCCAGGTACAGGTCGAGCGCCATACGCTGCCGGCCGACTGGCCGCAGGCGACGCCGCCCTTCGATCTCATCGTGTTGAGCGAGGTCGCGTACTTCCTGGACGAAACCGGTGTGCAGGAACTGGCAGGTTGCTGCGGGCGATCACTGGGGGCGGACGGCACGCTGGTGGCCTGCGACTGGCGGCCGGATTTCGATGAAAGGGCATCGTCCACCTCGGTCGTCCACGAAGCGCTGGCCTCGCTGGGCCTGCACCGTCTGGTGCTCCACGAGGAGTCGGATTTTCTGCTGCAGGTCTGGTGCAGGGACGGCCGTTCGGTCGCGCAGCGCGAAGGCATCCGCTGAGTCGGCCTCAGATCGCCAGCGGCCGTATGACGGTGGAAGCAGCCAGTCTCTGCGCGACTGCGTCCAATAATGCATCGGCAAAACCTCCGACCGCGCGGGCATGGCATCGGGCACTGGTGGTGACACGCGGCCGCGCGCTCCACGCGATGCTGGCGCCGCAGGCCTGCAACGCGTCGACGAAGGCGACGTCTTCGCTGCAAGCCAGCCGGGGAAAGCCGCCCGCACGCAGGTAGGCGTCGGCGGAAACCCCGAGGTTGGCGCCGTGGATGTGGCGATGGCCGTCACAGTCAAAATAGGTTTCGCTGAAATGCATCTGGATAAGGCCCGCGTTTTCCCCATGTGGTGTCCAGTCATCGACACCGACCGTGCCACAGACGGCGTCGGCCCCGAGGTCAAGTTGTTCGGCCAGCCAGTCGTGCGACACGCAGGTGTCCGCATCGGTAAAGGCCAGCCAACGGGCGCCCTTCGCCAGCAGCCATTCCGCGCCTGCCGCGCGGGCCACACCCACGTTGCGGGCGTCGACGCGGAGGATTTCGACGCCGTGCGCCCCGGCAATGGATGCCGTTCCGTCACAACAGCTGTCCAGCACCACCACCAGTGTCACCGGCTCGCCTTGCAGACGAGGGTTCCGGCCTGCCGTCAGCGCAGCCGCAAGGCAGTCGGCCATGGTGTGCTCTTCGTTGTGCGCTGGAATCACGATGCCGATCATGGTGGCTGCTTTCGTCGGGTGGCTGAGCCGACAAACTAGGTCGAACGCCCTTGTTGCGTCGTCGTCTCGGAGGGCCACGCCATGTAGGCGTAGGCCTCAGCAAAGCTTCAACGCCAGCGTTGCGCCAGCCGGCCACCGAACATCACCACACCGAGCGCGGCGAAGACACACACGCTGCCTGCCCACTGCCAGGGCGACACCGACTCGCCCAGCAGCGCCATCCCCGCCACCAGCCCGATGACCGGCACGCCCAGGCTGAAGGGCGCCACGCGATTGGCTGGATGACGGGTCAGCAGCCAGGTCCACAGGCTGTAGGCGATGACGGTCGCGAACCATCCCAGATAGGCCGCACCGACCCATGCACCGATGCTCGCGTGGAACCAGTTCGAGCGGCTTGCCACGGGGTCGAAAAACCAGGACATCGCCAGGAAAGGAAGAATGGGCACCAGCGCCATCCAGACGATGAACCGCAGCGCATCGAAACCCGGCTGCACAGCCTGTGCACGTCGTGCCACGATATTGGAAGCAGCCCACATCGACGCGGCCATCAGGCTCAGCAGCAGACTCAGCAAGGTGATGCCGCCCTCCGCCACATCGCCGACGAAATGCATGGCAAAGAAACACAGGCCGACGGCGGTCAGGCCCAGGGCGAAACGCAGCGGCCCGCTCAGGCGTTCACCCAGCAGCAGCACCCCCAGCAAGGTCGTGAAGAACACCTGCGTCTGCATCAGCACCGAGGCCAGGGCCGCCGTCATGCCCATCCGAAGCGCCAGGAACAACAAGCCGAACTGCGCCAACTGGGTCAGGCCGGCGGCAGCCACCCAGGTCCAGCGCAAGGCGGGCGGCCGGACGACCAGCACCATCGGCAAGGCGGCGAACACATATCGCAATGCCCCCAGCTGAAACGGCGTGAATTCGCGCAGCGAGAGTTTCATGCCCACGAAGTTGAAACCCCAGATCACCACCACCGCCAGTGCGGCGAGCAGGTCACGGGGTGTGAAGGCGAGAAGTCTGGTCATGCCGCGAGCCGATTTTTGGCTACTTGCGCGGCGGACGGTTGCGCAGCATGTCGCGCTGGTTGTCGATGCGCTTCTTTTTACGCGCCTCGTCCCTTTCGGCAGCCTTGCGTGCCGTGTAGCCCAGGCGGTCCGCGAGGGTCCACCAGGCGGCGGCCAGCGCAAAGGGCAGCAGCACCACCCACCAGTTCCAGCCGGCCACCGGCGCCACTTCGAAGAATTTCAGCGCCAGCAAGACGAGACCGACCAGGAAGAAGAGCATGCGACACCCTCAATACAATGCCGCGACTTTAACGTGCGTCGACGCACCTTCCCTACGATGAAACGCACAGCCTTTTTCCTGCCGTTCTTCCTGGTGCTGGCCGCAGGCCTCCAGGCCCTGCCGGCCGGTGCCGCGGATACAGGTGCCGACCTGGCAAAGGCCAAGACCTGCATGGCTTGTCACAACGTCACCCGCAAGGTCGTCGGCCCGGCATTCCAGGACGTGGCAAAAAAATATGCCGCCAATCCGGCAGCCGAAGCGCTGTTGGCGACCAAGATCCGCAAGGGTGGATCGGGCGTGTGGGGCCCGGTGCCGATGCCGGCGAACCCCCAGATCAGCGAGACTGAAGCCCAGGCGCTGGCCCGATGGGTGCTGCAGCAGAAGTAGCCTGTGCAGCAAAGCTCAGATCAAGCCGCCACCTGCAGGCCCGCCACGGCTCATGCGGTCTTCGATCTGGCCGATGTAGGCAGCGGTGGTGTTGTCCGACTGCTCCAGACGCTGCGCCAGCGTCTGCTCCAGCCGGTCGATGCGCGACAAGACGCCGTCGCGGGCGACCCGGGCGTCCAGCGCATGCTGCTGCAACTGGGCATCGACGCTGGTACGCAACTCGGCCAGGCGCGAAGCTTCGGCCTTGTCGGCCAGGTCGCGCTGCACTTGCAGTTCCTTGGTATGGCGACGGGTTTCCAGCAGCACCGTGCCCTGCAGTGTCAGCACATAGGCCACGAAGAAGATGGCAAGCAACACGGTCAGGCCCAGCATGATCAGGCCGAGAGGAGCGGTCACCGAAGTGACGCCAAGCGAAATCAGCGTCGGCGTCGCCAGCGTGGTCCAGTTGAGGGCCGCCAGCAGCACGATGAGCAAGGCGATGACAAGCAGCGAGAGAGTTCGGGCCATGGGACGGTTCCTGCAATGAATGGACAACGACCGTTTTTAACCCCAAAGCCGGGACCAGGACGTAAGCCGGATGCCTCCGGCTTAGTCCGCCTCAATAGGCATCGCCGAGTTGCTGGAGGATTGCCGGGTTCTCCAGCGTCGACGTGTCCTGGGTGATCGCCTCGCCCTTGGCGATGCTGCGCAGCAGGCGCCGCATGATCTTGCCGCTGCGGGTCTTGGGCAGGTTCTCGCCGAAACGGATGTCCCTGGGTTTGGCGATCGGACCGATTTCTTGCGCGACCCAGTCACGCAACTGCTTCGCGATGGCCTTGGCCTCCTCGCCGGTGGGCAGCGGACGCTTGAGCACCACGAACGCACAGATGGCCTCGCCCGTCATGTCGTCCGGCCGGCCGACCACTGCGGCTTCGGCCACCAGATCGGTCTTGGAAACCAGAGCCGACTCGATTTCCATGGTGCCCATGCGGTGGCCGGACACGTTCAGCACGTCGTCGATACGTCCGGTGATGCGGAAGTAGCCACGGTCGGCACTGCGCACCGCGCCGTCGCCGGCCAGGTAGACGCTGCCGCCCAGTTCCGGCGGGAAATAGCTCTTCTTGAACCGCTCCGGGTCGTTCCAGATGTTGCGGATCATCGAAGGCCAGGGCCGGCGGATGACCAGCATGCCGCCAGCGCCGTTCGGCATTTCATTGCCGGTCTCGTCCACGATCACCGCATCGATGCCCGGCAGCGGCAGCGTGCAGGAACCCGGCACCAGCGGCGTCGCGCCCGGCAGCGGCGTGATGACATGGCCGCCGGTTTCGGTCTGCCAGAAGGTGTCGACGATGGGGCAACGTTCGCCGCCGATATGGCGGTGGAACCACATCCAGGCTTCGGGGTTGATCGGCTCGCCGACCGATCCGAGCAGCCGCAGCGAGCTCAGATCGTAACGGTCGGGATGGACTTGTTCGTTTGCCTCGGCCGCCTTGATCAGCGAACGGATGGCCGTCGGTGCGGTGTAGAAGATGCTGACCTTGTGCTGCTGGATCATCTTCCAGAAACGGCCGGCATCCGGAAAGGTCGGGATGCCCTCGAACACCACCTGCGTGGCGCCGGCCGCAAGCGGGCCGTAGGCCACGTAGCTGTGGCCGGTGATCCAGCCGATGTCTGCGGTGCACCAGAACACATCGTCGGCGCGCAGGTCGAAGGTCCAGTCCATCGTCAGTTTGGCCCACAGCAGGTAGCCGCCGGTGGCGTGCTGCACGCCCTTGGGTTTGCCGGTGGAACCCGATGTATAGAGGATGAACAGCGGATGCTCGGCGCCGACCGGCACCGGCGGGCACTCGTCGGCCACGCCCGACAGCGCTTCGGCGAAGGTCTTGTCGCGGCCTTGCGTGCGCGGCCAGGCGCTGGTGGTGCGTTCGTACACCAGCACCGTGGTGACGGCCTCGCAGCCGCCCAGGTTCAGGGCCTCGTCGACGATGGCCTTCAGCGGGAGTTCCTTGCCGCCGCGCATCTGGAAATTGGCGGTGACGACCACGGTCGCGCCGACGTCGACGATGCGTTCCTGCAGGGCCTTCGCCGAGAAGCCGCCGAATACCACGCTGTGCGTGGCGCCCAGCCGGGCGCAGGCCTGCATGGCCACGACACCTTCGATGCCCATCGGCATGTAGATGACGACGCGGTCGCCCTTCTTCACGCCCTGCGCCTTGAGTCCATTGGCAAAACGGCCTACGCGGGTCAGCAGTTCGCGGTAGCTGAGGCGGGTGACGCTGCCGTCGTCCGCTTCGAAGACGATGGCGGTCTTGTGTTCGACCGGCGTGCCCATGTGGCGGTCCAGGCAGTTGGCCGAGGCATTGAGTTCACCGTCGGCGAACCATTCGAAGAAAGGGGCCTTCGACTCGTCGAGCGTTCGGGTGAATGGCCGGGTCCATTGCAGGTTCTCGGTCGCCAGCCGGGTCCAGAAACCGTCGGGGTCGGTTCGCGCTTCGTCCAGCAGCGCCTGGTAGGCCGGCATGCCGGAAATGCGTGCACCCTGCACGGCGGCGGACGGTGGCGGGAAGACCCGGTTTTCGACCAATACGGATTCGATGGCGGATGGAACGGCGCTCATTTCTAGTCTCCTGAACATTGCATTTCGCGGGCGACTGTGACCAGTGCCACTTACGCGTCACTGACCATTTGTGCCCAATCGGCAAAGGTCATTCTTGCAGAGCCGCCAGAGGGCCGCCCCCTAAAATCGAAAGCCCCCCCAACGAAGTCGCGACAACAGAGCTAACCCTATGACCGATCCGGTGAAGAAGACGTCCAACCCGTTGCGCCCGCTGCCCGCGCTGATTTTCGCCAGCCGCTGGTTGCAGGTGCCCCTGTACCTGGGGTTGATCGTGGCGCAGATGGTGTACGTGGTGCATTTCCTGGTCGAGCTGACCCACCTGGTCGAAGCCGCCTTCGGCAACCAGACGGCACTGCAGGCGCTGGTCGGCAGCATCGGCTACAAGGTCGACACTCCGCCGACTTCCCTCAACGAGACGGTGATCATGCTGGTGGTGCTGGCGCTGATCGACGTCGTGATGATCAGCAACCTGCTGATCATGGTGATCGTCGGCGGGTACGAGACATTCGTCAGCCGGCTGGGCCTGGAAAACCACAACGACCAGCCCGAATGGCTGAGCCATGTGAACGCTTCGGTGCTGAAGGTGAAGCTGGCGATGTCGATCATCGGCATCAGCTCCATCCACCTGTTGAAGACCTTCATCAACGCCGATAATTACACCGACAAGGTGCTGCTGGCGCAAACCGGCATCCACATCGCGTTCCTGCTGTCGGCGATGGCGATCGCCTATACCGACAAGCTGATGTACAGCCACAGCGACAAGAGTCACTGACACCATTGAGACGCCACGGAGGCGCCGTGCGCTCACCGCGGCATGAACACCGCGGCGAGCGGGTTGAGCGCGGGCCCCGCCGCACCGTTGTCGGACAGCGGCGCCCCCGACGGCGGCAACACTCGCAGGCGGCCGGGATTCAGCTGGCATTCGACCGGCGTCCAGCCCTGTTCACGCATGCACTCCGCGATGCAGTCCTTCACTGCATTGCTACCGTGCTGGCCGACCACGAACTCGGTGTTCATATCGATACCCGTGGCGCCCTGCCCGCACACGTCGGCGGGGTCGGAAATCAGGCAATGAAAAATTGCCCGGGCCAGCGCGGTATTGACCACGGGGCTGCGCCCCTGCGGATTGGTCTGCTGCATCAGGACGGCCGACTGGTGCAGGTCGAGCTGGTTGCGCCCGGCATCGAAACCCAGCGACGGATGGAACGCACGCGTACCTTGCAGACCGCCGAAGCCGTCGATGCCGTGGCGCAGCAAGGCCGCAAAACAATGGGTGTCGCCGGCCTTGGCGCAGGCTGACAGCACCACGTTGTAGCTGATGGCGTCCGGGTAGGCAGGTTCGGGAAACGACGGGCCGTATTGCAGAAGATGGTCGAACACCACACGCGCCCGGCTGGCCGGTCCAGCCTTGCCATACGCCGCCATGAGGGCGTTGTAGGTGATGGTGTCGGGGTATGCCGGCTGCTTCGACTGCGGGCCGTGCTGCATCAGGTGGTCGAAAAACTGCTGTGCCTTGTCGGGGCGGCCGGCGTTGCCATATGCGCTGATCAGGGCGTTGTAGGTGATGGTGTCCGGCAGCACCGGAGGCACCTGCCGCGGGCCGTTTTCGAGCATGTGATCGAACAGGGCGTGGGAGCGGGCTGCATTGCCGGCTTTCTCCCAGGCGGACATGGCCGCGTTGTACATGATCGAGCTGGGTTGCACCGGCTCGGGGTATTGAGAACCGTACTGCAAGAGGTGGTCGAACACCCCTTGCGCCGCATCCGCATCCCCTGCCTTGCCGGACGCGACGATGGCAATGTTGTAGACGACGACGCTCGGGTACACCGGCGACGGAAGATGCGGACCGCACACCAGCAGGTGCTGGAACAGCGCCAACGCCTCGTTTACCTCGCCGCACCTCTCGCATGCCGACATCGTCGTGCAGTAGGTGACGATGTCGGGATACGCCGGCACCGGGAAATGCGGCCCGTCCCGCACCAGGTGTTCGAACAGTCTCTGCACGCCGGCCGCGTTTTCGCTCTTGCCGCAGGCCGCGATCGCCGCGTTGTACGTAATGGTGTCCGGATAGACCGGTGGGCGCATCTGCGGTCCGTGCCGCAACAGGTGTTCGAAAACCGCCAGCGCCTTTTCAGGCCGGTTCGCCCTCTGGCAGGAAGTGATCAGGACGTTGTAGGTGATGGTGTCGGGGCATACCGATTCCCACTGCCCGGTTTGCCGGTTGCGGCGGCCGCATTGGTCCAGGGCCCGCACGCAGGCAAGTGCCGCATTGAAGTTGGGGCCACACCGGTTCATGCACGAGGAGGTCACACGCAGCACGTCTTCGATGGTTGCCTGGCCCTGATTGAACCGATCGACGATGCGGGCATTGTCTTCATCGCCGGGCGGGGTCCGCTGCTCCATGAGGTCGCCGAAGCTGCGTGGTGCAGGTAGCGAGGCGGCGAGCGGCGGGGGCGGCAAAGGAACCATGAAGTGCTGGACCAACATGGTGGGCGTTGCCGCCGAATGCACCGCCTCGGCCCACGGCACCAGCGCCGCCGGCGACGCGTCCTGCGGTACCGGCATGCCCACCGGCAACGGACCGGGCGCAGGTGGAAAAAACGGGGCCATCGGTCGAGCCCCGCCGGCGCATATGTTGAATCGTGAGTCCATGCCCACGACCGTAGTCTTGCGCCACCCCGGCGCCCGTCTCCGTATGCGCAAGCCCGGCACGGCAGGCGCAGCGCTAGACAGGCTCAGCGGCCGGTCATGTTCTCCGGCACCACCCACTGGTCGAACTGCTCGCCGGTGAGGTGGCCCGAAGCCACGGCAGCCTCGCGCAGGCTGCTGCCTTCCTTGTGCGCCTTCTTGGCGATGTAAGCTGCCTTGTCGTAGCCGATATGGGTGTTGAGCGCGGTCACCAGCATCAGCGAACGCGACACCAGTTCGGCGATGCGGTCGCGGTTGGGTTCGATGCCCACCGCGCAGTGGTCGTTGAAGCTCACCATGCCGTCGGCCAGCAGGCGCACGCTCTGCAGGAAGTTGTGCGCCACCATCGGCCGGAACACGTTCAGTTCGAAGTTGCCCGAAGCACCGCCGAAGTTGATGGCGACATCGTTGCCGAAGACCTGCGCGGCCAGCATCGTCACCGCTTCGCTCTGCGTCGGGTTGACTTTGCCGGGCATGATCGACGAGCCCGGCTCGTTTTCCGGAATGCTCAATTCGCCGATGCCGCTGCGAGGGCCGCTCGACAGCCAGCGCACATCGTTGGCGATCTTCATCATGCTGGCAGCCAGCGTCTTGAGTGCGCCGTGGGCGAACACCAGGCCGTCCACCGAAGCCAGCGCCTCGAACTTGCTAGGAGCCGTCACGAAAGGCAGGCCGGTGAGGCGGGCCAGCTCGGCAGCCACCTGTTCGGCGTAACCCTTGGGAGCGTTCAGCCCGGTGCCGACCGCGGTGCCGCCCAGCGCCAGTTCGCACAGGTGCGGCAGGGTGTCGCGCACATGTTTTTCACCATGCGCCAGTTGCGCCACCCAGCCGGAGATTTCCTGGCCCAGCGTCAGCGGTGTCGCATCCTGCAGATGGGTTCGGCCGATTTTCACGATGTCGTCGAAGTCCCTCGACTTCTGCTCCAGCGTGGCCCGCAGCTTTGCGATGGCCGGCAGCAGCTTGTGGGTCAGTGCCTCGACGGCGGCCACATGCATGGCGGTAGGAAAAACGTCGTTGCTCGACTGGCTGCGGTTGACATCGTCGTTGGGATGCACCGAACGCGATTCGCCGCGCTGGCCGCCCAGCAATTCGCTGGCGCGGTTGGCCAGCACCTCGTTGACGTTCATGTTGGTCTGGGTGCCGGAACCGGTCTGCCACACCACCAGCGGGAACTCGCCCGGATGCTGGCCGGCGATGACTTCGTCGGCGGCGGCGGCGATGGCTTCGGTCTTCTTCTGGTCCTGCAGGCCCAGCGCATGGTTGACTACGGCCGAGGCACGTTTGACCTGGGCCAGCGCCTTGATGATCTCTACCGGCTGGCGCTCGCCGGAGATGTCGAAGTTCTGCAGCGAACGCTGCGTCTGGGCGCCCCAGAGCTTGTCTGACGGCACGTCGATCGGGCCGAAGGTGTCTTTTTCAGTACGGAATTCCACAGGGTTCTGGCCTTTTGTTGGAACGGTCAAGGAAGCCTTGCACTGGCGGCGGCTGGTACGCGGCGGAAAAAAAGTCAGCGGCGAGCTTAATCCCGGCGGGTAAGTCGTGGCCTGCGCAGGGATGAAAACCGTCGTGCCCCTTCAAACTGCGCGGCCTTCGTCCTCGTCGTGCGGCATGCTGTCCAGGAACTCGACACCGCGCGTGGCCACCGGTTTGCCCAGGCTGCGGTTGAGGTCGTTGGCGGTCGCTGCCAGCAGTTCGGCCATGCGGTAGATCGTATCCACCCGGCGGCGGCGATCCAGCGGCTGGTTCAGGCGCAGCATCAGGCGGGTGATGGAACGCGAGCGGCGATTGCCCAGTCCGAACTCCTGGTCGAAGGCCGCCTTGGCTTCAAACGCGACCTGCATGACCGCAGAGGCCTGGCTGTCCGAACGCATCGACACAGCGAGCTGAGAAAGTAATTGGTCGAATGCGTTCATGGCTCGCGGATACATGGTGACACAGTAAACGCACAACGTAAACAAATCCGAGCGCGGCCCTCCATTTTCACCGACCGCGCGCATACCCTTCCGGAACGCCGGTTGCCTACACCCGTGTTTCCCCCGGCAGGGCCGCCTGCACCGCCAGCATTTCGGTCTCGGTCGGGAACACCAGCCAGAGGTGAAAGGAATACTGCACATGCTCGTGTGCATCGCCGGCGCGCAGGCCGCCATCGGGGTGGACGCCGTAGGGCACGCGCCGTGCGTCCTCGCGGAAGATCGAGTAGTACCAGCCGTCGCCGTTCGGGCCGGCCTTGTTGGCGTTGGGTCCGCAGACACCTTCCACCGCGTCCAGCGCCTCCTGCACAGCCGCCATGGCCCGCGCATCGGTGTCGGCCCGCAGGCGCGGATCCCAAAGCCGGCCCAGAAGCGCCCTGCCGTCCTTTACCCGCCAGTCCCACCGAATCTTCGCCTGCGACATCTCCGCCCCTTCAGAAATCAAAAGTCGGCAAGCATAGGGGAAGCGGGCGGGCGCCGCTCCGGGCCTCGTGGGGGATAATTCCGCCGCCAATTCCGTTGCGCTCCCACACAAAAGACCACGATGACCACGCCCCAAACCATCATCCGTCAGGAAGACCTGATCGAGTCCGTCGCCGCTGCCCTGCAGTACATCAGCTACTACCACCCGGCCGACTTCATCGCCCACCTGGCCCGGGCCTACCAGCGCGAGCAAAGCCCGGCGGCGAAGGATGCCATCGCGCAGATCCTGACCAACAGCAAGATGAGCGCCACCGGCCAGCGCCCCATCTGCCAGGACACCGGCATCGTCAACGTGTTCGTCAAGATCGGCATGGACGTGCGCCTGGAAGGCTTCACCGGCGGCTTTGAGGACGCCATCAACGAAGGCGTGCGGCGCGGCTACAACAACCCCGACAACATGCTGCGTGCATCGGTCGTGGCCGACCCGCAGTTCGCCCGCAAGAACACCGGCGACAACACACCCGCGGTGATCTTCACGCAGATCGTGCCGGGCGACAAACTCGACATCACCGTGGCGGCCAAAGGCGGCGGCAGCGAGAACAAGAGCAAGATGGTCATGCTCAACCCCAGCGACTCGCTGGTCGACTGGGTGTTGAAGACCGTGCCGACCATGGGCGCCGGCTGGTGCCCGCCGGGCATGCTGGGCATCGGCATTGGTGGCACCGCTGAAAAGGCCGTGCTGTCCGCCAAGGAAAGCCTGATGGACGATATCGACATGTACGAACTGCAGGAAAAGGCAGGCAAGGGCGAAAAGCTCAGCCAGGTCGAGGAACTGCGGCTCGAACTGTTCGACAAGGTCAATGCCCTGGGCATCGGCGCACAGGGCCTGGGCGGCCTGACCACCGTGCTGGACATCAAGATCAAGATGTATCCCACACACGCGGCCAGCAAGCCGGTCGCGATGATCCCCAACTGCGCCGCCACCCGCCATGCACATTTCGTGATGGACGGCTCCGGCCCGGCATTTCTGGAAGCGCCTTCGCTCGACCTGTGGCCCAAGATCGACTGGGCGCCCGACTACAACAAGAGCCGCCGGGTCGACCTGAACGCGCTCACCAAGGAAGAGGTCGCCAGCTGGAAACCCGGTGACACGCTGCTGCTCAACGGCAAGATGCTGACCGGCCGCGACGCCGCGCACAAACGCATCCAGGAAATGCTGGCCAGAGGCGAAAAGCTGCCCGTCGACTTCACCAATCGCGTCATCTACTACGTCGGCCCGGTCGATCCCGTGCGTGACGAAGCCGTGGGCCCCGCCGGCCCCACCACCGCGACCCGGATGGACAAGTTCACCGACATGATGCTGGAGCAGACCGGCCTGATCGCCATGGTCGGCAAGGCCGAACGCGGCCCGGTCGCCATCGAGTCCATCAAACAGCACAAGAGCGCCTATCTGATGGCCGTCGGCGGCGCTGCCTATCTGGTCAGCAAGGCCATCAAGAAGGCCGAAGTGGTCGGTTTCCACGACCTCGGCATGGAAGCCATCTACGAGTTCGACGTGGTCGACATGCCCGTTACCGTGGCGGTCGATTCGGGCGGCACCAGCGCCCACATCACCGGGCCTGCCGAATGGCAGAAACGCATCGCCACCGGCGAATTCAAGGGCATCGAGGTTGCCTCGGCCTGACATGCAACGGCCGCCGCTTTCTGCCGATGCGCCCATCGGCGTGTTCGACAGCGGGATCGGCGGCCTGAGTGTCCTACGGGCATTGCGCGCCCTGCTCCCGGACGAGAGGTTCGTCTACCTCGCCGACAGCGGCTATGCGCCCTATGGCGAACGCGGCGAGGCACATGCGGTCGCCCGCGCCTTCGCCGTGACGGAAGATCTGCGCCGGCAGCACGGCATCAAGGCGCTGGTGATCGCCTGCAACACCGCCACCACCGCGGCCATCGACCTGCTGCGCACGGAACATGCCGATCTGCCGTTGGTGGGGGTCGAGCCAGCGATCAAGCCGGCGCTGGCCAGCAGTCGCAGCGGCAGGGTCGGTGTCATCGGCACCCGGGGAACGCTGGCCAGCGGACGTTTTGCGCGACTGATCGAATCCTGGTCGGCCCGGGGTGAAATCGTGGCGCAGCCTTGCGACGGCCTGGCCATCGCCATCGAAGACGAGATCTCTGAACCCGGTCTGAAATCCATCGCGGCGACCGATGCGCTGTGCGAGCAATACATTCGTGGCATGGGTGAATTCGGCGACGGTCCCGACCAGATGGACACCCTGGTGCTGGGCTGCACCCACTATGTCTTTGCCGAACCTTCCATCAAACGTGCGCTGCGCGGTGCAAAGGTTCAGTTGATCGAAACCGGCGATGCCGTCGCACGCCAGACCAAGCGCCTGCTGGAGCAACGCGGGCTGCTGGGACGCGGCGGGCAAGCGCAGGTGATCCTGCAGAGCACAGGCGACGCACACTTGCTCGAAGCCGCTGCGGACCGCTGGCTGGGCATCGGTATCTGCAGCGGAACACCCCCATGAAAAACGCGCCCCTCAGGCGCGTTTTTCTTTAGCAGGAGGCCAGCGCGGCTCAATGCAGGTGCCGTGGACGGCGACCACCGCCGTGGCCGCCCGCCGGGCCGCTGCCGCCGGTACCGCGCGGCGGCTTGCCTATCTCGAGCGAGTTGACCAGTGCTTCGAAACGTTCGCTGAACAGCTTGTCGATCTCCGACACCACACCGCCCAGTTCGGCGCCGTCGAAATGGCGTTCCATCATGTTCACCACGTCTTCCACCAGCAGGTCCCGCTGGACCTGCATGATGGCGGCCGGCGTGGGGCCGACGAACAGCATCACGAAATCGTCGCGGGCCTCGGCGTTTTCCGGCTCTTCCTCGTCGTCGAAATCTGCGTCGTAGAAGCTCACCTCGATCGCCGCGCCCTGACCGGACAGTTCGTTGAGGCTCATGCACATCTCATCGAGGTTCTGACGGAAATCCTCGTCCCCATTCACCGTCCAGCAGATGTGCAGCACGTGGTCCTTGGCATCGAATTCGATGCCAGGTTCGTCTTCGTAGGCACTTGCCGCGCCGTCGGCCAGCGAACGGGCGCCCGCGTACTTCCACAAGGGCTTGAGCGCTTCTTGCAATTGCTCGAAGGTGACATCGGGACGCAGCACCACGTCGCCATGGACATGGATTTCAAAGGGAGCGTTGTAGCTGGACATGAATGCTTCTTGGCTTGGGCCTCGCTCCGACCTCGACAGGTCGATCGTGGCAGCGCGACCGGAAATGAAATGAATGGACCGTCAGCTAGATCGCCGCACAATTATTTTCGCACGGCCCCGGCCCGGTACAAAGCCGCGGCGACATCGGAAACGACGCGATCCAGTCAAAAAATGGACGAAAAAAAGGGAAGCCGATGGGCTTCCCTTTTTCGAATGTGGAGCGGGAGAAGAGTCTCGAACTCTCGACCTCAACCTTGGCAAGGTTGCGCTCTACCAACTGAGCTACTCCCGCATTTTCAGCATTGCTGCCTATCTGCTGGCTTCATGAATTGTTGTTTTTACAGTTCGTCATCAGCAGAGACTCGAATTCTATACCAAGAAATACGGCAACTGCAACTTTGCTCGAAACTTTTAACTCGTCCCGTCGGAAAACCGGATAAGTGCCGCCGCCATGTCCCGACACTTGCTTCACAGCGCGAAAGCCCCAGCAGGCTGAACAAGCCTGAATTTCCCATGCTTTGCGTGCCATCGAAAACGCAGCAGCGACAGACACTTACGGCATGTATTTCCCGATCCACATTCATGGCTCAACATTTTTTCCGAGGGCTTGCTACCTCGAAGACTGCTGGTATCCCGTCATTCATGTGGTGACCGGCGATGGGCACATCACGCTACATCGCTCCAGAAACAGCTATCCCGCCGAAGCCATTGCCGTGGCTTATGCACGAGTCGAAATGAAAGTGCTTGCCCGCATTCTGCAAGAGGCCTGCGGGCAGGTCGGCCACCGCTAGCCCCAATGGGGGCGCCGCGGAATCTGGACACTGCTGCGCCAGGCAGCATGGACCGCAAATGGTGCCTCGAACCGGAATCGAACCGGTACGCTCCGATCAAGGAAAGCGGCGGATTTTAAGTCCGTGGATAAGTCGTTGCAAATCAACGCGCTAGCCCGCGTTTTGTTCCGCAATCGGCGAATTGGTATCGGCCGCAAACCCAGCATCGGCGCGGCCCAATTTTGCTTTGCGGAATAGTTTTCCGCCTGGCTCAACCCAGCGGCTCAACCGCTGCGGCGCAGTCCGAATCTCCGACCGGATCCGCCGCCTCGTTCTCATAAGGCTGGCTGTCGGCCGCCGCCAGCGCCAAGGTGCCTGCATTCAGCGCATCGGCGTACGTCCCGAAGTCGCAGTCCGAATGGCTGTTCGGCGTGAAGGTGTCCCCGTCGAGTTCCACCAGCACCCAGCGATAGGCGTCCGGCTCTTCATCAACAACGTGCAGGGCATAGGTCATGGTGGCTCCAGTAGTTCGGCCCACTGTGAAGCCTGGCGCGGCCTGGAACGTGACCAACCGCTACGGCGAAAAAGCACTGTATATTTAAACAGTGCCGAACCCAAAATTCAGAATCTTGCCGCCACCTAACGAGCCCGCGACAAGCGGGTGGCAGCCCCATAACGGCTGGTTGGCGGCCGTGCCAGGCAGCTTTGTATCGGCAGGCTCGAACGGGTTCCCTAAACCCGAGCGGGCGCAAAGCCCACGCTTCACAGACATCGTGGTGCCTGATCTGGGCATGGTGCGCATCCGGTACGAGGCAAGCAGCTATACGCACTATCGCTGCCGCTTCTGGAGATGGGGTGCGTGCTGGGCCGACAGGATCGATGCACACGGCAACGTGATCGCTCCAGACCAACCACCAGCCAAACCAGAAAGGAACTGACATGGCCGTCCCCTACCCCACCCTCCTTCGCACACCAGAGCTCGGCGATACGGTCGACCTGAATGTCATGGCGACCTGGCCGGAGGCGAATCACCTGCCGCTCGAGCCGCACGCCTACCAGGTGGTCCGGGCGCCCGACGGCTGGTCTGTTCGCGTTGCGGCCACCGGTGAGGTGATCTACCAGGGCGACGGTCCCGTGGAGTTGGTGGAATGCCCGGTCCCGTTCTGATCAAACGCAACATCGATGACGTGCTGGATGCCATCGCCATGGCTGCAGCAGAGACGCGCGGCCGGACGGTAGACAAGATCGACCACCGTGGTGACGCTCAGGCCGCCTGGGCCCGCAAGCTGATCAGCATCACCTTGGAAGACTACTGGGGCGACATGACACACGAAGTGCCGGCGGCAACGTGGCGGTATCGAAAGGCGTTGGAGCGGGCACTGGGCGGCGCGCTTGCCGTGGTGCAGGCGTTTCGTGCCTTTTCAATGGCCAGGGAAAGCGAGCCGGAAGAGTTGTCTGAGACTGAGCGCCGTCTGGCGGATGAGTGGGTGACGGCGATGCCGCGGGCGCATGGGGCTGGCGTGGAGGGGCTGGGGCCAGTGCCAGGTGCATGGTTTGAAGTGCGAAGCGTGCGACAAACTTTGCTGCGGACCCCCACCCGTCGCCTCTGATCGGCATTACTTTGAAAATCAAAGAAGTCCCGATGAACTAGTCGATTATTCGATAGTTTTGAGCGAGTTCTTTCAATGTCGCGACTCCATTAGCAGTTAGTTCGCCGTTGGGCGATGCAACTTTGCTGCTCCTCAACCCAGTACTGAAGTAACCTTGCCCCACCATACTGTCAAATGCAGATTTGAGATCAGCATCCGATGCCGAAGCTACAAATTCCGGCCCTAGTTCCGCCAGATATACTGATGCAAGAAGATGCTGCCGGCCAGGCGACACGCCGTACTTCGCAAAAATTTCTTTATTTAGTTTATCAAGATCAACCCCATCACGGGGAGCAACATTTTTATTACTTCTCTTGGACCCAGGACTTACATAGGTTTGCGCCATGCTTTGATCAGTAGCAAGCTCGATCTCCTCACGACTCATCATGTGTGCAGGCTTGTGCCAAATCCGCAATGACTCTTGGCTCATTTCGGAAAAATATAACGGATTTATTGTTGCGGCAGCGGCAGCAATTTGTTCACTCACCTCCAACTGATCCTCCAACCTGCGGCGCGTGTTTACCGAGTTCATCCGTACCGCAAAGTATCCTAAAAGCACGGAAAAAATTCCTACAACCAGTGTCCCCAACTGGACTGGATTTGTTTTTAACATCTCTCTCAAATACGGGAAAAACAAGCCACCTGTTATCGCGAGCACGCCGCCGCTCATATAGGCCCAGCCAGTAAGCAACAACACACTGCTTCGCCTGCGGGCTTTTACCTCGCCCAGCTGCGCAACCGCTTCAAGTACATCTTTACCGGTCACCTCAACAAATTTATCTCCTGGAGCCGCCTTTTTCTCTACAAAAATTTTTTCTAAAGTTGCTTGCCGCGACTTCAAAAACGTTTTGAGTTGAGCCTCACCCGACTCGGTGTAAATAATTTTCATTTTGAACCCCCGTAAGTTCTCCAAATAAACAAGCAACTAGCACCTACGAAGCAAAACAGAAACCCCCCCATCGCAAACAGATTAGGAAGCAAACCACCAGTCACTCCAACACCAACAGTTAATGCCGATTCAACAACCTGCATCACTATTAAATGCCTGGGAACCTCAGGAGATTTATGCTTGATTAATTCAGCAGCCTGTCGAACGTGGTCAAAAGTAACCTCCCTCGCCATAGCTTTTTCTTTTGCCAAATCAGCCGTCCGAAGGGAGCGCTCATAAAGCTCATCAGCATAATCATTAATAATTGTATGATAACGAGACGCGCCATTATTGGTAAATCCATCAGAACTTAATTCCTGGAGGGTCTTCATATCTATAATTGGCAGCAATGACCGCCCGGTTGTAACACATCCCTTACATACACCGACTGGATTCAATCCCGAATTGTTCACTGCGGAGGCGTTACACGCCCGACGAGGCCACTATCAACTCGTTTTCGCAGGCCTCGCGCTTGCGAACGTCAGCAATCGCACTTGCAATCCACTAATCTACGGTGTAGGGCGCATCAAAAACTTATAGCGGTATTGATGTGCGTACAGCCGCATGTAGGCTGCGCCTGCGGCCTATCTCATTTCGACAACGCTTCTGTGCCTCCGAGAGCTGCGGTGCGGCACTCACGGTACTGCCCGCCCACCTCCATCAGCTTCGCTGTCGTGGTCCCGAAGCTGTCATCACTGAGCGGCGCCAACTCCGGGCAACTCGCCACCACCAGCGCCGACGGCCCGGCCGGTGAGGGCTTCATTGAGGCGCTGCAGCTGCTCAGGAGAATGGCGGCACTGAGCGTAGATAGTGTTCGTCTGAATTTCACGTTCCGTCTCCTGCTTGATGGTGACCAGCCGCGGTCGATTAGCGGCGATGGCCTTGGCAGCGGCCTGTTGCGCGGCCTCCCCTGCCCTGGCGACGATGGCGTCCTCACGGGCGCGCTTGGCGAACTCGCGGTCCTCGCCAACGCCGGCGCCGTACCAAGTGCCGGCGGCGAAGGCCATGGCCATGCCGAGAAACGCAAGGAGGATGACCCGGCCGGTAGTCATGCCAGCCCTTTCAGGCACACATCCATTTCAACGCCGCGGCGCTTCGTCAAGCCCGGCAAGCTCACCAGCACGCCCATGACGCGCGCTTTGTTCCAGCGCGGCAACTGGTAGCAAGCACCCTGGTAGTCGCCTACAAGCAGGTAGCGGGCGGCGGTCGAGTTCATCGAGTCGCAGGCAATGGCCGGGCCGAGGTTGTAGACAGCGTCACCGAACGCTGCCAGAACACCCACCGGCAGCCCGGGCCTGCAACGTTCGACCTGGTCGATTGCCTCGCGCATCTCTACGGTCAGCATCGCCTGGCACTCAGCCATCGTCTTCGTGTCACCCATCCGCACGCCACGGGTCGAACCCATGCAGATCGTCGGGATGCCAACGGGATCGCGGTAGGCCTTTGTGAAGAGGCCTTCGGCCGGTGCTGCGATGGCGGCAGCAACAACCACCGCCGCAGCGGCCACGGCAGCCCTGCCCTTGAAGCTAGGCTGCTGCCGAACCTCAGCCATCGAACAAACCCGGCTGCGCCACGATGCGAGACACCGCAGCCCCCAGCGACACCGCCATGGTGATGAGCGCGATGACAGGCTTCTGGCCGGTCGCATAGGTCTGCCAAGCTGCCTCGGCGGCCGATCCGGCGGCGGCCAACAGAGACAGGCGAACGCTCCAGAGCTTCGGTGCGATGGCCTTCCAGTCGTCGATTAGTTTCATCGTTTTTCTCCGTGATAGGCCGGGGGTGCCGGCGTGGAAGTCCGGTCGCGCAACACGGCGACGGTTACTTGAATGGTTTCCAGCTTCTTGCTGGTGTCAGCCTGGGCGTTCTTCACCTCGGTAATTGCTGCCATCAGGCGGGTCTCGCTGGCGGTGCTGTCTGCTGCGGCGGCCGTGATTGCCGCTGTGTTCATGTCAGTTCGCTTGTCGAGATTGCTGTACGCGCCGAAGCCAGCGGCCAACATTGCCAGGGCACTGAGGACGTGCCCCAGGTTGATGGTTCCGTCGAATTTCACCTGGTGCCTCGTGTTGTTGGAGATAGTCATTGCTTGCCTTAGGTGGTGGTGTCCGCAGCGGAGATGTAAAGAATCTCGGCCATGACCGCCACAGACTGGCCGGCGGTGAGAGCTGGGATGATTCGTTCGATGGAAAGCGCGCTGATGGGTGGCACGCTGACAGTCGCCATCGGATACATGACGCCGTTGATTCGAGCCGTGCCACACGCGCGGCCCGCCGCCTTGATGTCATACGGGAAGCCGGACAACCACAAATAGCCAGCCGTCGTATTTGCCGTCGCGGTCAGCACGCAAGACAGGTAGAGCGTGACGTGGTTGCCAGCGGTGGTGTACTCGCAGTCCAGTTGGGAGACGGTGTAAGACGGGGAATCCGTCGTGCGCACCGAGAGTCCGGTGTAATTGGCCTTCTGGCGGATGCCGCGGTGAGCGATGGCATCACGATTGGAAGTGGCCGCCCCACCGTCCATCTTGTCGTTGATCTCGACCTGAGAATTGGGGAGCAGGTCGTGCAATACGTGGGTCGCGTCCGTTCCCCAGTTCGCCAGGCTGACGCAGGCCGTTGCGGCGCCCCATAGAATGTGCGGAAGGCCCATGCTGTTGACGAAGTAGCTGCCGTGAATGCACACAGCTCGAGCCTCATTGCCGGCGGTGTCGCCAGCTTCAACGCTCCGCAGGTCGATGTCGCAGCGGTTCTTCTCGGCGTAAAGGCAGATATCGATGCCGCGTGCGCGCGTGGCAACGATAGCCGTGCCATTCTCCAGGCCCTCGATGATGGTGAAGAACTTACAGCCCCGGGTTTCGTACAGGACGAATGCATCCCCGTCACCTTGTTCATACATGCCGCCAATGACTTGCACGTCGTAAGAGCGTGGTCCGAACGCAAAGCGACCTTTCCAATGGCGAGCGTTGCAACCGTAGAAGTAAACGGACTGCACGTAGCCTTCGACCGGTTGGCCGCCGCCATCGACGCCAAAGTCACTTGCTCCCTTGAAAGCCTTCACCTTGACGAAGTCGCAGTGTCGGAATTCGGCCCGAAGAATTTTGTCGACGTCTAAGACGTGCGCATCAAGATCCGCAATGTGCGTTTCAAAGGTCAGATCGACCAGCGACAGCAGGTGCGAGGCAACAAAACCCGCCACTGTCGAAGAAAAAAGCTTGATCGGTCGGTCGGTGACAAGGCCACCACCCGACATCGACTTAACCCGGAAATATCGAAGAAACGTACGGGCCGGCTCGGGCTGATTGACGTAAATACTGTCGCGGATCAGGCACTTGCCTGGCACCTCGATATCCATGCGGTTTGCGATGGCCCAGACAGCCGCAGCGCGCACAGCAGCCGTGTCATCGGTAGCCGGGACCGTGCAACCTTCGTCCTGCCAAAAGCCGGAATCGTTCTTAAAGTACGCATTGCACTTCGCGCCCCATTGCTTGACGCTGACCGTCTGACGCAGCTCGCTGCCCACATCGCCAGGCACAGCACCTGCGGCGGCGCGCGCAAAAGCGACTCGGTCGGCAGCGCCTGGCAAGCCCAGATCAGTCCAGGTGGCGCCCTGAACAACGCGGAACTTGTCGGCCTCGAAAGTCCCGGAAGTGGTGAAAGGAATCGCGTCGGCATTGGCCGCAAAGGTGACACCGCCGAAAGTGACGGTCTTTCGGGAGTTGTTTATCAAGATGCCAGCCGCGTAGGCTACAGGCGGCAAATACCCCAGTCCGCCCAGCACGATCTGAGCTTCGGAGACGATCCAAGTGAAAACACCGGAGAGCGTTTGCCTAACCCGGCCGAACCGATCGCGAAATGTTGGACTCGGAGCATTGACTACCTCATCCAGCTTTTCGGCATTGAAAAGCAAGTCCTGAGGAGCCGTGCTCGGGACCTGGCTAGTGGTTGGTGTCGTCATGGACAACAGATGCTAGGTAGGGGCGTGCAAAAGCGACCGCCGCGAAAATCGCGGAAGTCGCCCATAGGTTCGGAGTGGGTCGCTGCTAACTGTCCGCTGCGTAAACCCTTCCGTCGTATTGCGCCAGCGCCAGGGCGAACTCCCCTGCTGAGTTGGGCTTGATCGAGGTGGCCACGTACAGGCCGGCCGACTCCACCTCAGCATCCGTCAGGCCCACCGCGAAGGCGTAGCGACTGCCCAGCTGGCGTTCGGCGTCGGCGATATAGACGCCAGCCGGCAGCGGAGCGACTTCCACCAGGTCGCCGGCCGGATAGCAAGGCAGCGGCGATCCGATATGCCGGCCGTCGGCTCCGGTGAACAAGATGCGGCCCTCCGCCTGGCCCTTCCAGTCCAGCAGCTCGCTGGTGGCGATGAAGTTGCCGCTGATCGCGAGCACCTCGCCCGCCTGCAGGCCGTCGTCCCCGGCGAAGTCGTTGGGGTCGATCCATCGGACCAGACTGCCCACGCCCAGCGATGCAGCGTCGTTCAGCGCAGTGTCGCTGACGCTCTCGCGCTGGTACAGCAGCTTGCGGGCTTCCAGTTGGGCGCGGTCGTTCGCTTGGTACAGCGTCGTGCAGCCGGCCATCTTGATCTTCAGTGGATTGGCGGATTCGCCCACGACCACGGCGCCGGTGGATATGTCCAGACGGACATAGGCCTTCTTCGATTGTGTGGTCTCGTCCACATATTCGACCTCCACGCCGTCATTGCTGGCAGGCAGATGCGCGGCATAGCTGATGGCCGATTCGCCGCCGGCGGCCAGGTTTCGGTAATCCAGCTGCAGCTCGGGATAGCTGCGCGCCTGGTCGCGGGTAACCGTCCACTTCTGGCCATCACGCCACAGCGCGCAACGGGCTGAATCGGCCGCCAATTGCATGCGCTCGCCGAGGCTCATGTCGGCATCGTCCAGGCTGGCGTCGAAACGCAGTACGTAAGCGTCCTCGCCATGTTCGCCATTGATCGCCGCCAGCTTGTCGGTGTCGAGCTCGGTGATGCTGTTTCCGGCCAAGGTCCATATGTGCGCCATGGCCCGGCCGAAGTTGCGCGATGCGCTGAGAGCATCGGACGTGAGCGTCCGGACATGGCGCGCCCACCGCACGTTGAACTTCCGATCGCTGAAGCCCGTGGCCTCGGTGGTGGCCTTGGTGGTCACCCGGATCACGGTCACGCCTGGCAGCACCTTGGTTGGGTAGTGGCGGACCGCGTATAGCTCTTCTAGCTTTGCCACATCAGTGCCGCCATCGCCAAGTTGTGGCGTCAACCTGGTGAACTGGATCTGGTATCGGCCATTCCCGCCAAACGGCACCACATCGGTGGTGCGGAACTGCTGGTCGTAGCTGTCCGCCGCATAGGTGTTGATCTGGCTCTGCCGGGTGCCGGCCACTTCAGCGCCATTGCTGTCGACCCGCCACCACTCGGCGCGGATGTCGACCGAGCCTTTGAGGCCGCGGAGAAACACCGTGTTCCAGCGCATCCGCGAGGCGGTCACCGGCAGCGTGTACGGGCCGAGCGTGATTTCGGTAACGCGGTCGAGGGTGATCGTGAGGCCGACGCCCGCGAACGTCTCGTCTTCCGTCCAGGTCTCGCTCGAGATCGTGAAAACGCAGGAGCTGCCGACAACCTCATACGAAAGCAGAACACCCGTCAGGTTGCGGATGACGGGCCCATCTTCGCCGCCGCTTTCAACAGTGAAGGCCACCGACACCGTGCCGTCGGGCGCCATGCTCTTCAGCTGGTCGAGGTGGCTCCCATTGGGGACGGTGATCGTGAAAGAATCTTCATCAGTGACCGCGACATAGTTGCCGACGGCTATGACATTCGCATAAGGGACGGCGTACCCCAGCTCCTGGCCGTTCACCTCGTCGCTTTCGAACGTCTCCAGCACGTCGAGCAGCGTCGTGGCTCCCAGCTCGGGATAGCCGCCGGACGGGACCGGCTCGAACAGTTCGTAGCTCGCGCCATCGATGTCTCCGATCGGCGTCTCGGCGTAGTTGACTGCGGTGATGGTGCCCTTGCCCAGGCTGACGCACATCCACTCCGTGACGTACTTGATGTTGTCGATGTATTCGACGGTGCCCGGCTGGATGATGTCGGGCCAGACGCGGCGCAACCCGTAGACGTCTGGGATAGCCTGGTAGGCGCGCGGCCGATTGGTCTGGGCCGTCAGCTGATTGTTGGGGCTGTCGTTGCCGGTGGTGGTGCCGGCGACCTTGGGCATCAGGGCAAAGGTGACTGCGACCGAAGCCACCACCGCAGCCAGCACCCACCAGCCGAGTTCAACGCCGCTTTCCGGTCGGCGTTGCACGGTGATGAAGTCGGCGATCGTCGGGTAGCGGTCCATCAACGGATCCGTGGCCGGGTCGATTTCGCAGCCGTTGGCCAGCACCTTGCATTCGCCGCCAGCGAGCAGATGGCGTTCTATGTTGGCCTGGATGGAGACGGTGAAGTCCCACGGGTGGCGGTGGCGGCCGGAAGCGCCGGCCGGGTCATTCAGGATGGTGAGCAAGGCGCGTACCGGTAGAAAGTGAGGCGGCCATACGCGCGCTCGATCATGGAGAGGCGGGTTACCCGTACGCTGCCGGGCGGCTGCCGATCGTTCTCCTGCGCGTGCAGAACCATGTCGCTCGTGAGCAGCACACCGCAATGTGATGGGGCACCATCGCGCCAGGCCATCCAGCAGGTGGCGCCTGCTTCGGGTGGGCATTCAATCCAGCCGGTGGCCTGGCTGAATCCTTCGGCAATGTCGGTCTGCGGCACGGCGCCCAGGTCGACGCCCAGCACATGGCGGAACCACAGGACAATCAACCCGTAGCAGTCGCAGGCGTCGAAGTCGGAGCGCCAGCGGACCCACGGGATGCCGACGGTGCGCGCGGCGAATTGGTCGGGTGTGAGTAGTGCTTCCACCCTGCCAGATGCTACGAACGTCAGACTAGCTCGAGACCCGTGAAGACGTCAGGCGTGTAGATCACCGCGGCCGATCGACGCATGGGATTGTCCAAAGTGGCCGACACTTGCACCGAGTCGGTGTTGAACGTCACGCCGCCCGCATCGGAGACGTACAGCCGCCAGGTGATGGCCGGTGTGGTCAGGTCATCCAGGTAGACGCTGTAGGTGCACCGGATGGGATCGCGCGTGCCATAGGCCCGCACCATGCGCAGCTGCTTCTTGAACTCGCGGCCCACCACGATGCGGGGGAATGCCAGGGTCAGTTTGGCCGTGGCATCGCCCGACTGGTCCGGTGGCTTGATCGTCATGGGCGCCGGCTGGTGCACCTGGCCGCCGAGCGTGACAGACTCGAACTGGTCGGCAACCAGCCGGAACGGCGAGACCCAGGCCGGGTGTTCGAAGACCACCGTCTGATAGACCGGCAGCGGGCTCTTCGAGGACCAAAATTCCTTTCGGTCCATCAGGCCTCCGGAAGCGCTTCGTTCACCGTGCGGTCGAGGAACTCTGCCCAGCCGCGCCAGTCGGGCAGGCCCAGGATGATGTCTTGCGCGTCGATGAAACTCTGCGGGATCAGCTGCTTGCGCGTCATCAGCTTGACGCTGTACGTCCACACGCCGCCGTCTTCGGTTGCGTCGCCGAGACCGTCAGCCAGGAAACGGCACAGGAAGGTCTGCAGGCCGAATTCGGTGCTGATCGGCATCGTGAACCAGTCCAGCCCGCGCGCGATCTGCTGGGTGAACCACAGCTGGAAGGCCACCGCCTGGTCCGTGCTGAACTTGAATTGCGCGACCCAGAAGACGGGCGTATCGGTTCCCGAAGCCTGCGCAAAGCCGGGCCCACGCCGAGGGTCAGCCATCGAGAACGCAGCCGGCTGGGTTCGGCTCTTCGCCGCGCGCTGGAGAAGTGGGAGGGTTGAGGGGTAGGCGACTGGCACCTGAGGGATGCTAGGGAGTCGCATCTATCATCTGCCCATCACCAACATGAGGAAGACTGATGGACGACGAGTTGAAGCAGGCCGGCGAGAATCTTGGGCTGCACACCGCTATCGCGATGCTGCTGGCATCCCAAGACAAGCTCCAGTTGGACGCGCTCAACAACATCGGCCGCGCCATGCTTGTGGACCTGGACGCCAAGTCGTCGGGTCACCCCGATGTCTACCAGATGACCGTCTTGCACGAGGCAATGAAGACGCTCGACAGCATCAGCACATTGGCCCGGGCAATTCGTGACGGTGAAATCAAGGGCACCCTCGGCGGGCCAGCAATTTAAAGCCCCGCTCCCCGCACGTTGCTGGAGCCCTTCAGCGCATTCCAAACGGGACCTGTGTTGCTGCTGAACTGAGACGCCAGGTCGGCCATCACCATTTTCATCGTGTTGGTCTGCTGGTCATAGCTCTGGGATGTCACCTGCTGAGGCGTGCCGGTATTTTGAATAATGATTGTCGGCGCGCTGACTCCGCCAATTTGATCGGCCGGGGTGACCTTCCCCGACTTGGTCGGCAGCATGTATTGCTGCCCGTTGCTGCCCGTGAACATTTCCGGCGCGCCAGTTTCGTTTACCCGGTACATGCTGCCCCCAGTGGCTGAGCCGCCATATTGCCGCGCGCCAGCTAAAGGTGCGGCAGCAGCAGCTGGGGCACCAAGGGCGGCGGCGGACGCACCAGCCAGCGCAGCAGCTTCTGGAGCCAGCGCCGGCCCCACCAAGGGAATTGCCGCCGTCGCAGCAAAAGCGCCCTGCGCTGCCAACGCTGTGTTGACTGTTACCTGGGCGCCGACAGCAGCCGCATAAGCCAGCCCGTTGGCAGCCTTCGAAGCCGCCAGCGCTTTTTCTGCAGTCGCGCCCATGATCGCATTCTTGACGTACTGCAGGCCGATCTGCACCAGCGCTCCTACTGTCTCGTTGAGCACTACGTTTGCCAGCCCACGCATCAGGTCCGCCGCCGTGGCAGTGCCATTGATCAGCCCCGTGATGGCTGATGTTGCCGTGTTGGCCATGCTGTTGAGCGAGTCCATCAGCAGCTTGTTGCTGGCGCTCTGCTGGGTGAACTCTTGCTCGGCCAGGGCTTGGCGCTGCAAGCGGTACTGCTCGGCCAGCTGGGCGCGTTTCGCCTCCACGAACGTGGCGCCATCGACGCCGGCCTGCGCCATCGCTGCCTCGTAGTACTGCACGATTGCAAGCTTCTGTTGGTACTCCGCCTGCAGTTGCGCAACCGGGTTGATACTGGCCAGCGCTTGGCGAATGGAGTTCTGCGCCTCTACCGAGGCGCGGGCCTTGTCGGCTTCAGCCTGGGCGAAGGTGATCGATCCTGCCTTGGCGGCCGCATCAGCCCGGCGGAAGTTCTCTTGGCGAATCAGGTCGATACGGGTGAGTTCGTCTACCGTGGCAGCAATGACTGTCTCGGCCGTCGTCTGAGTGAGCTTCTCGCGCAGAGCGGCACGCTGCTGCTCGGCCTGGAAGGTCGCCAAGGTCTTCGCTCGCTCGGCCTCACCATGCGACATGGTGCCCAGATTTTCGGCAGCGTCAGCGCGGCGGATCGCCTCGGCCTGCACGGCTGAAATCTTTGCCGCCTCGTCGGTGGTGATGGCGATGTTCAAGTCCGCCACCTCCTGGGTGGTCTTTTCCTCGAGCTTCGCGCGCTCACGGGTGTACTTTTTATGGATCTCAGTGCGGGCCTTCGCGTACACGGATTGATTGTTCTGATCCAGCGCGGCGCGCTTCTGGTTCTCGGCCAGCGCCTTGCGCTCCTCGGCGTCGATCTTCGCAAGCGCCGTCGAGTTCTCAGCCACCAAGCCTTCGTAATACGCCTGGGCAGCCTGAGCGCGAGCCGCGAGTTGCCGGGCTTCCTTGTCGTCGGCGCCAGCTGTTCCGTGAAGCTTGGATGCCGCCGGTTTAGGATCCTTGCTACCCCGACCACCGCCGGCACCCTTCTCCCACGCCTCGCGCATCTGCTCGCCGAACAACTGCCGCTTCGCCAGGGTCTTTGCGTCTGCTGCATCCAGCACCGCGCGGCGTTGCTGGGAATCAGCGGTCATCGCCTCGCCGATGGCTTTCGCACCAGCGAAATCGCCTTTCATGACGGCCGCGATCTGAGACCCGATGCCATAGATTTCTTTACCGATGCCCGTGAATACAAAGGCGACGTTCCGGCCCAGGACACTCAGGGTCTGCCAAGCAAGATCAGCCGCATCCACTACATACGAGAGCACTACCTTCGTCTGGTCCGCCCAGCCTTTGATGGCGGTGTTGCGACCAAGTTTGCCCGCCTCATCGTTTGATGCACCAAATTGGTCGCCAAGCTTTTCGAGTACCTCGCCCAGGCCTTTCGCCGCACCAGTGAGGAAGGTGCTGGTACCGGTAAGTTGATCCAGCTTTTCAGTCGCACGCCCGGCCGCATCGAGCGCCACCTGGAAGGCGCCGGCCACGGTCTGCGGGAAGGTGGAAAAATCCGCCTCGATCTGCTTGGCTGCCTTGCCAAGTGCGTTGACCACGGCGTCGGACGTCAGCTTGCCCTGCTCGCCAAGCTTCTTCAGCGCACCTATGGGCACACCCAGGCCATCGGCCAGCTGCTTCATCAGGTAGGGGGCGTTCTCCATGAGCGAGCGCAGTTCATCGCCTTGCAGCTTGCCCGAACCTAGCGCTTGGCCGAACTGCAGCATTGCGCTCTTGGCCTCTTCCGCCGATGCGCCCGACACCTTGATGGCCTTGCCGAGTAGCTCAGTGACGCGCAGCGTGTCGTTCTGGTTGCCGCCCATGGCAATGATCGACTGGTTGAGGCGGGTGAAGACCTCCACATTGGCGGCTACGGCAGTGCTGGTCGCCTTGCTGATGGCGATCAGGGCGGCCATTGCAGTGACGCCTGATTCCAGGCTGCCGGCGGCGACCTGCACCCGGGCCGCGAGCAGGCGCAAGTTGTCCGCAAGCTCAGCGGCTTTCACGACTGCGAACGCAGCGGCCATGATCTTGGCGGCCGCAGCTATCGCGTTGAACTTGCTGGGCAGCTTGTCCGCCTCACTGCCGACCTTCTTCAATTGATCGGTGACAACACGCACCTCCACCAGCAGCTTGCCGGTGTCCAGCGTGACGTCGTAATATATTTCCCCGACTTTTTCAGCCACGTCGTTTCTCCTGCAGGTTGGCCAGCGCCTTCGCGTATTCCTCGCGGCTGGGGACGTCGCGCTTCTTGTTTTGCTCTGGGAACTTCATTTCCAGCATGGTCTGGAATTCGGTCATCGAAAGGGCTTCGGCGTCAGCGCTGGACAGGCCCAGGTGCACGCGCGCGGCGGAAACGTATTCGGCGGCGTCGAAGCGGTCGGAATACTTCCCGTCGTCTTTGCCTTCTGGCCTAGCCTTGCCAGCAATGCCGTGCTGCATCAGGTGGCGGGCGATCAGCACTTGCTCTGCCGGCGGCATCAACCCGGAATGCCACTCCAAGGCCGCGCCCTCGCCTGCCGCCGCCCAACCCAATAGAGCGGTCGGGTCGTCCTGCTCACAGAGGCAGCCGAGCACATATCGGGCATTCGCCTCGGCGTCGGCACCGAAAAGACCGGCATATAGCAAGACGATGGCCTGCGGGGCGCCCAGGCTAGCGATGCGCCCAAACGAAGGGCAAAAGGTGAATTCCGAGCCGTCCGGGGTTATGGCCCGGACGAACCCGGATTCGACCAACATGGCTCAGAAGTCGAAGAGTTGAGCCTTGATGCCCGCGCCGCCGAGCAGGTGCACCACGCCCTTGCAGTAGGCGCTGACGGTGGAAAGAATCACGGCCTTGGACTCGCCGGCGGCCAGCGGGATGTCCAGGCCAGCAGCGACCGACACGGTACCCAGGCCCGGCACAGCAACCGTCGTGGCGCCGTCACCGTCCAGCTTGGCGGTGAGCGCGCCGGCCGTGGTGTTGGTCAGCAGGAGCATCTGCTTCTTGGTCGACTTGAAGGTGATCGTGTCGTCGGCGGTCAGTGTGGCGATCGGAGAGGCGAAGACGCCCGCCTGGGCGGCGTTGATGGAGGTGATGGCAGCCATGATTCTCCTTAGGCGCGGATGTAGGAAATTTCGCCGTTGCTCATGGCGGTCATCGACCAGGTGGCCGCATCGGAGTAAGGCCGGTCGTCAGACCATTCGCTCACGATGAACGGGCCTTGGTACATGTCGCCGTCCGGGTCGATCAGCTGAATCCACACTTTTGGCTGGTTGCCGGTGGCGACGTCGGGGCTGATGGCGTGCGCCTTAAAGTCCTTCTGGCTGTACACGTCGTCGCCGTAGGTGACACCATCTCCGGAGAACTCGCCCGACTTGAACGTCACCAGGTTGGTTTTGGTGAACGCGGGGCTCTGGTCTGCCGTCGTGTCGACGGTGTCCCAGCTGGTCTTCATGGATTTGCCACGCATCATCCCCAGCCGTCGAAACGTCAGGGTGGCCGGATCGGCATCCTCCAGGGCGATTGCAAAATTAACGATGGTGTCGCGGCCGGTGAAAGCTCCAGACATGGTGTGTTCCTCAGTTGGTGATTGCCGAGACGGCGATTTCGAAAACAGGGCGGCCGTCATCGGTCGCCTGGAAGACCGGCTCGGCCGGCTGCATGAAGACCAGATCGCCACTGCTGACGCGCATGGCCTCGATGACTGCGTCTGCAGCGGCAGAAACCTCTGCTGCAGCTTGATCGATGGCGCCGACCAGAATCAGCGTGAAGCTCGGTCGGCGGACCAACTCAGCGGGTAGGCCGCCCGCCGGCTTGATGACGGCAAAGCGGTCGGTTTTCCCGCCGTCGACCCAGCGGCCGAACTGGATGCGCCAACCGGGTAGCAGCGGGGCGATGAAGTCGCGCATGGAGTCGGCGGCGCTCATGTTTTCAACGTGCCCTTGATGACGGCATCGATCAGCGGCTTGGCGTTCTCGAAGCCCAGGCGCAGGAAGTCTTTCTTCGCTGTGGGCCTGCGGAATTTCTGCTTCACATCCGGGTCGTTGACCGGGATGGCGTATTCCGCGGTGTAACCCGTGCTGCCGACGATCTTGGAACCGTCCTTTGAGACCTGGTTGTATCGACTGTTGATCAGGTTGCCGGTGGCGATGGGCGTCAGCACGCTGGCTTCGGATCCGCCCAGAATCAGCGACTGCAGCACCGACCGAGCGGCTTTGCGCTCAACCTCCGAGACGAACTTCGGCAGGTTGTTGGTCAGCTTGACCTTGTTGATGTTGACGCCGTTGAAAGCCATCCAACGAATGCTAGGAAGACCGCCCTACGACATGATCTTGAAATCGTCCGCTTCATTCTTGAACGTGTCGGCATACCGCGTCACGGCTCTCACCTCGAGCGCGCCGGCCTGAATAGGGCTGACCACCGCCGACTCCCCGATCAGCACCATGTCGCCCTGCTTGGCGGTCGACAGTTCGGTGAACAGGATCTGGCGGGTGGTGAACTCCACGCCCTTCGCATCGGTCATGCGGACGGATTCAGCGCTGTAGTCGCAGGCGAAGACCTGGGGCGGGCCGTAGGTGCTGGTGCCCAGCCAGTCGTCACGACCAAGGTTGGGCCAGATGGTGGCCCGGGAGGTGTACGAGAAACGTGCGGCGGCGGACATGGCCGCAATAGTAGGAAGGTGCAAGCATTGGCACATTTCTGACATGGTCGTAGAGCTCAGACCGACAGCTTCATTCCCGCCGCGTTGCAACCTGTCGGATCGTCAAATTAATCCGACAAGGAGCACAACATGCCACGAGGTGAAAAGACTGCATATACCGATAAACAGAAACGCGAAGCTGAACACATTGAAAAAGGGTACGAATCCCGCGGTGTGGCAAAAGATGAGGCGGAACGAAGGGCCTGGTCCACCGTAAACAAGGAGTCAGGTGGCGGTCGTAAAAGCGGCTCTGGCGTCGGTCACGCAACAAATAAGGAACCGGCTCACAAGGGTGGAAAGCTCGGCGGTGCTGCGGCATCTGCTCGCACAGCTGAAGAGCGATCGGCTTCCGCGCGAAAAGCTGCGGCGACCCGGAAACGGAATGCGGCCGCCCGTGCAACATAAGTGCGTAATGCAGTCAGACCACTAGCAAAAGAATATTGGATTCCGGGTCTGCGCCAATAAGCGGGCCGGTGATGCCGGCAGTGTCCCGGCCTGCCAGAGTCCGGCGCAACTGGGTCAGGCTGTTGTCTAAGCTCTTGAAGCTCTGCGAGGCGCCGGGACGCCCCCGTCAAGAAGCATTAACAAAACACGCTGCAGGATTACCAGCGCCGAGTTTTGTAGAGATGGAACGCGCTTAGGCCGGCATCGCATTGGAGTTGACAACGCCCGCTTTCGCCAGCGCCGAAATGTCCATGCCATAGCAGTCCATTGTTCCGCCACTGCTCGCATCCAGGACGATGGGTACGCCAGGGGCTGGCAGCACATTGACCTCATACAGGAATGCCGCACCAGTGCCAGCAATCTGGACGCTGGCGCTGGCAACATCGGTCCGCGCAGATGGGCGCACCTCACCGCCATACATCACAAAACGGGATGCGTCGATGAAGGCCACCACACGGCCATCACTGCCGCCGTATTTGCACATCATCATGAGCGCGGTGCAGCCTTCATGCCCCGTCGTCGCATTGTCTGTTGCGGTGCCGCTGTAACCGTTTCGTGAGAGCACCGTGCTGTAGAAATAGCTCGCATGCGTCACGCCCGAAGCATTCGCATGGATGTTCTCGGCATCACGGAAGTTCCACGACAGACGCTCATAGAACGAGTAGTAGTCATAGGCCCCCGTAATTGCCAGTCCGTTGGAACCGCCTGATCCTATGAAGTTCACACGGTCCATAACCAGGCGGCCTCGAATGCCGACTGCGGTCTGCAGGTTGGTGGCGTTAAAGGCGTTGCCACCGACAAACGTTACTTGAGACGCCCAGAAGGTAAATCCCGCAGTGGCCGCTGCAGTAACGTTTGCTGCGCCGTTGTTGCCCGCGGCGCTGTTCTGCACCTGCATGTACGCATCGCCCACCAGATTCCGGTCGTCGTGCGCACGGACATACACCACGCCTGCGGTGGTGTCGTGGAAATACGAACCAGCCGGCGCGGTTTGCATGGACACAAGACTTGCGACAGCCGTAAGCATCAGCTCCTCCGTGCCGTTCAGGACAGCCGGGCGAAGATCGATTGCCGGCCCGGTGTTCGCTGTACCTGTGGCACCCGGCGTGCTGTAGAAGTTGTACGTTGCGTCTTTAGTCCAGACCGGCAGGGTGTGCTTGCTGATCCAGATGCGGCCACCGTCTGAGGCGCGCAGCATTACCGATTTTGTCGGGCTGATGCCGCCAGTCCCGCGTGTTGACCACAGGATGCGGGAAGGCGGCGGCACCATGATGATGTCCAAAACATCAGCATCGGTTTTGGCAAGAGCTGTGCCAACGTTCAGCAGCGGAGCCGCCTGCGTGCCGGCATTTGTATTCACGCCATTGACGGAATCCGTCCAATACTGCTTTACGACCCCGCCGGTCGGCTTCAGGTTTTCCGCCGTGGCAGAAGTTGCGTAGACACCCGGAGCAGTGCGAGTGATTGTGAAGTCCCGCAAGATGCCCGCCGGAAGTGCCATCACGGAGGGCAGGACACCTAGGTAAGCTCCTGCGGCCTTGACGAACATCCCGGCCACTGCGGCATAAACGCCGTTTTTCTTAACGCTCGCACCCATTACGCGCTCGGCAGGTAAATAGTGCCGTCAGGACGACCGTCAGCGTCGGGCGGGACTGCTGCCGCCACGACAACCTCACGAATGTCACGGGACACGATGTGGTGGCTGCATGGTCCGGAGGCGGCAGTGACGCGGTGGCGGATCACCGTCGCAAACGGCCCGAAGTCCTGCGTGTTGGACGTCACGTTCACCAGGGCGGATCCATCCGCTTTCACGGTAGCAACACCGGCCGCGGCAACCCGCAACACCCGGCCTGCAGGCAGGAACACTTTGGCTTGAGAGCCCTGAGAGAGGTCAGGCATGTGAAGGCTCCGGCGGTCAGCAGACCACCATGAAAAGAGTGTTGGTTGCTGGATCAGCGCCGACCAGTGGGCCGGTGATGCCGGCGGTGTCGAGGCCTGCTAGCGTGCGGCGCAGCTGGGTCAGGCTGTTGTCGAAGTTTTTGAAACTCTGCGAAGCGCCGGAGGGAGCGCCCTGTGAAGCGATGCGCCGGGGTGCGCCAGCCGCCGCGATGATGGCCACCGCATAGGTCTGGATCAGCAGGCGCCTGGTGGCGTCGTAGCCGGCGTCGACCATGCGCTGCTCGACCGTGGCAACGGTTGCCACTGCCGCGTCCACGATGAAAGACGGCACGCTGACGCCGAGCGAGTCGCTCAGATACGCCTGCGCCTGCGTGGCCGTGATCATTTCTTCTTCGCAGTCGTGTTGCCGTTGGCTGCCGCATCGACTGCAGCAGCCTCAGCAGCAGCCAGCTTCTCGCGGAGGTCAGCCGCCTCCTTTTCCGCCGCACCACGGGCCTCCGACATTTCGTTAAAGGCTTCGGCGGCGCCCTGCAGTTGCAGCTGCAGATCGTCCTTCGCCTGCTCAGCAGCAGCCAGCTTTTCGCGGAGGTCGGCAATGTCGGCAGCGATCGCTTCAATGGTCGGCAGCGCTTGGCTGGCACCGGTCGGCGGTCGATTCACCCCGTCCGGCGCAACTGGCTCCGGAAACTCGACGGTCGCCCGAGCACCATCCGGAGCGATGCTGCACTTGCCCTGCGCCCAGGCAGGCAGGTAGGGCATATCGACCACATCGCCCACCTTGGCGCCAGCAGGCCAAGGAGCCTTCAGAAACTTGATTTCGTACAGCATGGCGCGCTCCTTAAGCCTGGGTGCCGTGGATGAAGGCCGACTGGCCGGCGAAGTCGCTGCGGAACTGCGGCGCAGCTGCAGCGATCACGCCGAACACGTAATCGTCTTCCGGCTCGATCCGGGTCTTGGGCCGGGTGGTGAGCGGCATGGCCGACAGGATGCCGCCCCACTCGCCCGCATCCAGATCCACGATGCCGATCAGCTCGTTCACCGGCAGCGACGAAGCCGGCAGGATTTCCTTGATCTGGCTGATGGCGCGCAGACGCTCCAGGATCGTGCCGCTGTAGTTGGTGGCGTAATCGGTGGTGTCTGCGGCCGTGTAGTCGCCCTGGTTCACGAACAGGGTGATCTGGCCGTATTGGTTGTCGCCCAGCGCCTGGGCAATTGCCTGTTTCACCATGGTCAGCCACTGCGCCCCGGTGGCGGTCGCCAGCGTGAAGCCGTGGGTGAATGCGTTGCGGGTCGGCAGGTTGCGCAGGCCGTAAATGGTGTTGCCGCCGACGTTGATGCTCGACAGGCCGTTCAGCACCATGTCTTCCATCTTCTCGGCGATACGACGCTGGTTGTTGCCGATGGCCGCGGTGTCGAACATGCCGCCGCCCTTGCGCATGACTTCCATCTGGCGCCAGCCGATGCGGCTGTTCGACGTCAGGATGGGCACCGGGGTGCCGGCGAAGGTCATCTCCGGGGTGTCGGCCTTGGCAGCGTTGCGGCCGTCCATCGACACCAGCACTTCGCCCGAGTCGCCCATCTGCGGGTAGTAGTTCACCAGGTCGGCGATGCTGACCGGGATCGTGCTGGCCTGGGCGAGCTTATTGAAGATCGGCAGGCGGCTGCGCGCCAGCATCTGCGCGCGGGTATCGATCCGGCGCCATGCGTCCAGCGGGATCGCCAGCGAGTTGCCTTCGATGTGCATGGCAGCGTTGGCGGCCATGGCTACCGCCCGGGCGTTGAAGCTGACACGGGCGGCCCTGATTCGGGCCTGTTGGTCTTCGGTGAACTTGAGCATGTTGACCCCTTAGGCCTTGGTGTAGAAGTTGGTGATGACCACATCGGCCAGCTCACCAGCGGCGACGGTCTTGCCGGCCTGGTCGTAGTGGGCAACCACGATGTTTCCGGAGACAGCAGCGGCCAGGCGGCCAGCAGCGGCAACGGTCAGTTCCTGGCCGGTGGTGTAGGTGCCGGCGGCCAGGGCCATGGCGTACTCGTCGTCCGGCTTGGGCAGGTAGGCGATGCCGGTCTCACCCGATGCGTACGGGGTTAGCAACGGCGAGGTGGCCAGGCCGATGCCGCCGGAAGCGTAGAAGTCGCGATCACCCAGGATGGCGAGGCGACCACCGCTGACGGCGGTCGCCTGGGTCAGCTGGGTGGCACCGATGAAGACGGCGGTGCCGGGCAGGAGCGCACCCGAAACGGTCTTGTCGGAGATGGTGCGGGGGCGCGGCACGCCGCTGCCGGAACGGAAAACACGGTTCATGGCTTAGGCCTCCACTTTGTTCATGTCGTAGGCGTCGAACTCGCTGGCCGAGTTCTTCGCGCTGTTGCCGATCACCACCGGTGCGGCCTTGGCGTCCAGTTCCTTCAGGCGCGCCAGGGGCATGGCCTTGAAGTCGTCAGCGGTCAGCGAGGAGTTGACGGCGAGCTTGTTTGCGAGGGCATCACGCTCCGCGTTCTCGACCTTGGCCTTGTCAGCTTCGAAGCCAGCGATCTGGCTGTTGGCCGCGACCAGCTTTTCTTTCTCAGCGTTGAGCGCGTCAACGTGAGGCTTGGCCTTCACGGCCTCATACGAAGCGAGCAGTTGCGCGTCGGTCATCGCCGCGACACCGCTGATGCCGGCCTGATTGAGCGCGGCGATGATGGTTTCTTTCACTTGGTCATCCTCTTGGGAGTTGGTGATGGGGACGTAATCGACCTTGCGTTTCACCGCCATGGCCTCGCCGACAAATGCTAGGGAGCCGTCTGCGGAGACCGCATAGCCCTGCTTCCACAGGTTTCCTTCGCGGTCAGTCCACACGAACTCGCGGGCATAGACCTCGCGCGGCCAGCCGCCGTCTGGCAGCAGGTTGCGCAGGCCGGTGTCAATCTGCTCGAAAGACAGTTCGGAGCCGTTGCCGAGCAGCTTGTAAAGCCAGCCGGCCAAGCCCTTGCCGCGGAGGTCATCCGGCGCGGCGTTCACCTCGACCGTCTCGACCTCTTCGGGCTGGCCGGCGGAATTCAGGAACATGCCGACGCCCTCGCCTGGCGTGCCGGCGCCTGACTCGTTGAGCAGGATGGCCAGGTGGTCGTACTGGAGTTCCGTGGCAATCGAGTCGTACTTCTTGCCACGGCTCTCGCCGTTGGCGGCAACCTCGCGCAGCAGCACGCCGGTGCTGACGTGGATGGGCTCGGCGTTGGTGCCGGCAATGGCGGCATCCAGGCGCTCGATCAGCGACCGGCCGGCGGCGGATGCCTGGGCCTGCTCGGCGTTCACGATCACATCGGTGAGGGTGCGGCCGGCTTCGTGGCGCACGTTGGTGCAGTACGCGCCGATCCAGGCCGAGGCCAGGGCTTCACCGTTAGCCGCGCTGATGTGCTGACCGGCGGCGTTCTTCGGGTGGCCGGCCGGCGCCGGCTTGCCGGACAAGCTGGGTGCGCCCGTCGCCAGCTCGGCGGCCGGGTAAAGCCGGCGGTTCATCACTATGTCGTCCGTGGCGCCGCAAACATCGCGGATCGTGTAGTTCTTGTCCGTCTTGGAAACGTTTGCCGCGTTGACGACGCTTCGGATGTGGACCCGCTTCTGATTCTTGCCTGCCATGTGCATGCCCCTTGTGGAGATGCATGGCTATGCTAGGGAGTGTTCCCGCTAAAAATCTTTTATGCCTTACACCCCGGCTGACATCCACAAAACAAATTGGGTCGACCTCTCATTCAACGACTTGATATGGATCCATCTTCATACCGTGTCACCGTTTGCCTGTGCCGATGGTTTGATACTTTCCACGCTGGGCACCACATTAGCAGAATTACGCCACATCAACGTGAGACGCAATAACGTCATTACACCGATCCTGGCCACCTTTGCAATATTAGACCAGTTGGGGTCGACATACGAAAACCCAACTTGCGAGCAAATCACCGAATCCAAAACACCCGCAATCAAAAGAGCGCTACACCATTTTGCCGGCATTCATTGGCAGTCAGACGATGCAAAGGCGCTATACGGGCTGCGCAATGCAATGATCCATGACGCAAGTGTTGTAGATCGGGGGGCGAACGGCAAAGGACCGTATCGACGTTATGCATTCGATAGTCAGGGCGATTTCTTGGTAGCCCATCCGCCAGCCCCATGGAATGGCGGATGGGGCGCGGCTCCATATACAACCATCGGAAATCCAGCATTTAAAGCATTGGCAGAATTGGCCATCAATCGCGTCAAAGAATTGTTCGCAAATGGATATTTGATATCAAAAATTGATAAAGACGAGCTTACAGACAAATATCTATTGGCGCTAAAGAAAGGATGATGAATTTATATTTTTTTCCAGGCTCTTAGTTCGTTCGCCATAGCCGACTGCAGCGCCTTCGTGAGAATAGGCTCGCCGCCGGCATCCAGCAGCGCCTCGGTCTGCGCGCAGTGGCACCGGTAGCGGTTGCCGTTGGTGGCATAGAAGGCACGCACCTCGGCAGTGCTGAAGGTCTTGCCGTTGCGGCTGGCATGCCATGCACGGGTGGTCGGGATCAGCGCCGACGTCCACAGCATGGCGGTCTTGATGCCCAGCTCGGCCTCCGCGTCGTCTGCTTCCGCCCAGCGCGCCTCGCGCAGCGTGCCGGTGATTTCAGTCTGGGCATACAAGGCCGCCCGCGACTTCGACACGTCCAGCACCTGCATGATTTCCGAGCGCACGGCTTTCGGGTTCTTCCCATCCACCACAGCGCGGCCGATGACGCCGGCCAGGTCGGTGCGGGCCTTGCTGGACAGGCCGGTCCAGTGCTCGCGGGCCAGCGTGCGGGCGATCTCGGCGCGGTTGCGGTAGGGCTGGCTGAACACCACCGACTGCAGCGTCCGCGTGGCGGCGTAACTGGCTGACAGCTGGGTCAGGTTGGCGACCGTCTGCGCCGTGCCCAGCTGGGCAGCCTCTTGCGCATAGACATCCCACCAGGCGACGTAATCGGCCTGGCGGCCATCCAGCACCCACCGATCGAGCGCCGCCTGCAGGTCAGCCGTGGTCTGGTTCAGCACCTGGGGCGTGGCGCCGTAGCGCACCGGGGGCAACGTCTCCGACCCCTTGTCGTCCTCGTTCATCTGGTAGACCGGGATCCGCTCGAAAACCGCAAGCACGTCAACCTGCAGGCCACGCCACCGGCGGTTGATCTCGGCCAGGCTGCGGCGGAGGATGCCGCTGCTGCCGGTGCGCTCGCGTGGGTTGCCCGGGATTACTGGATTTCGGACGCGCTCGCTCACGGTCTGGTCTTCGTGGCGCCCTTCGGGTCGGCGGCGGGATTGGCTGCCGGGTCTTCCGGATCAGGGTCGCCCTCCTCCGGCATGCCGTCATCGGCGCGAGGTTCGAAGCCGACCATTTGCCGCAACTCATTTGCGTCAAACAATGGCTCCGAGAGGCCCGCCTGGAATGCCTGCTGCATGGCGGCCGTGGCCTTGCCCAGGTTGGTCAGCTTGTCCAGGTCGCTCGGAGCATTCACCGGCGGCCATTCCACTTCGAAGTCGCCGGCATCGATCACCCCGGCGGCCTGCATGCGCCGGATGAACTCTTCCAGCATGGGCGTCAGGTCGTTGGCCTGCCGCGATGCACACCGCGCACCGAAGTCGGCCTTGTCTTCGTCGCTGGCCAGGCGGCCTGTCTGCTGGCCGAAAAGGATGGTGAAGGGCACCCGGATCGACGCGGCAAACAGATTGGCCGCGATCTCGAACTGTGGCGACAGGTCCGATACGATGGTCTGCAGCGTGGTGGCCTCGCCGCCCTGCAGCACGATGGATGAATCCTGATTGCGGTTCAGGGAACGGGTCTGCGACTCATGGACCTCGCGCACCGACTGCGTGGAAACGCTGCCGTCCGGGTTGGCCGTGGTGATGGGCTGGACCGTCGAATTGGCGTCGTACTTGAAGACGATGGTCCGGGCACTGTTCTTCAACGCCGACTCAGCCCCGCCGCCGCTGAGCTTCTCGATGTCGACAAGGTTGTTGAAGCCGGCCCGCAGCAGCGGTACGCCTTCGAACATGTCACCCACGCTGCCCTCGGCCAGTATCTGCACGCGGGTGTGGTGGACGTCGCGCCAGGTCGCCGGCTGGGCCTGGGTGTCGACGGCGCCGATGGGACGCGTGAGGTATTGGTACGTGACCGGCTGGCCGTAGCGGTCGGAGTTTTCATCCTCATCCCACTTCGTCACCTTGATCTGGTCTTCGAACACCGGGATCAGGTCGACCAGCTTTGAAGCAGTCACCAGCGGCGCGCTAAGAGGCTGGCTGTCGGCCATGCGGTAAATCAGCGCGGAGTACCTGCCGACCAGGTTGCGGCGGTCCAGGTCACGCAGCTTCTGCCAGCCTTTGATAGAGCGAAGGACCTTGCCCACCGCCGTCTCCCACGGCGTCTCTTTGTCGGCATTGGGCTGCTTGATGCGGGGCAGCTTTTGCCAGCAGCCATCGAGCAGGCGGTGGACGGCACCGTGGGCCGCGCCGCCTCGGTCATAGGCCTGCTTAAAGTCCGTGAAGGTGAGATCGGTCCTATATCCGTACTGGGCCCATGCCGTTGGGCGTTTGGCGTCGAGACTGCCCCAAACGGCAAGCGCGCTCTCGCGGGCGCGGATCACATCATGCTCATTGACAGTTAGTTTGCTCATAAACTCCGATGCTACGGAGCCAGAACTTTTGCTAATCAACTTAATAACCACCATGTCAACCAAAAGCGATGACTACCGACTCGGCTTCTGCGCTCTAACAAAACAATCGGGCAAATATGTGAAGTCGCACATTTTACCGAGAGCACTCACCAAAATATCCACAAACGGATCCAAAATCATTCAAGCAAGAATAGGCGGGGGAAAATCACAACGCTTGGACACATGGTATGACGATCAACTCTGTACAGCCGAAGGCGAGTCAATTCTTGAAAGATTTGACACTCACGGCATTGAGATACTTCGCGAACTCAACCTGGTCTGGAGCGGCTGGGATCCGCTTGCGAATGCGTTAGTGGCCACGAAGTGGGATCAACTCCCCATAACAGACGGCCCGCGCGTTCTCATATTCAGCAAACAGGTCGAACTTCGTCTATTTTTGCTTAGCATATTATGGAGAGCATCCGCAAGCAAACGACCAGAATTTAAAGATTTCAAGCTATTGCCTAGCGAAGAGGAGAGCATCAGGGATAAATTGATTAAAAAAGATCCTGGATCGCCAGATGAATTTCCAGTTTTTCTTTACCAATGCAGCACACGCGGCCCAAACTTCAACAGAACGCCAATAATCGAGCACTTTGAAGTGGATGACCTAGATGGGCCAAAGGAAAAGCCTTACACTCGCGCAAGAATATACATGGATGGCTTCATCGCGCAGATTTTACTACCGAGAGACATCGTTTTTTCGCAAAAGTACAAAAACATGTTTCTTGGAAACAGTGAAAAAACCATAGTTCATACTCACAAGTTTGAAGAATCCCGAACATACGCAGATATGAAAGAGCTTATAGTCACTGTTGAAGGTGAGCATTTCACGCCACCACAAAAGTCATCACCTATTGCTGCCGCGGTGCAAATATATATAGGAGATACTGTTTTACATAAATATTCCGGCCGCGGGATGTAGCAGCGCGTTAAACGCCCTTGCCGCCCCATCCACCTGGTCGTCGTATTTCCCGTTCGGAAATAGCCGGCACTCATCAATGAAATGTTGGTTCCACCCTCCCTTCAACAGCAGTACCGCGCCGGCATTGATCTGGCTGGCGAGCGGCGTGGCCCGGGTCACCTTGTCGCCCGACTCCGGGCTGAAGTGCACCGCATGCCCAGCCAGCAGCTTGGCGAACGCTAGCACCTGACTCTTACCGGCCTGCCCTGGATCCTGCGGAATGCTCTGCTTCAGCGCCCGGCCGTCGCTGGTGGCCGTGTTCTTGATGAGCATGTCCCGCTGGTGGGTTTCGAACTGCTCGCGGACAGCGTGGCCGATGACGTATCGCCCGTCCTGCATGCGCCCCACCTTCACCCCTGCGGTGAAGTCGCCGGATGCTGATGCGCCCAGGTCCCAGCCGCGGCACCACTCCACCACGCCCGGCGGAATGACGTCGACCACCGTCATCAGGTCGGGCTTGATCACCCCGCCTTCGGGTGGCGCAGGGCTCTGCCGGTACTGGCCGGCGAACACATAGGGCGCGGCCTTCTCCATGGCGCGCAGCACGTCGGCGCTGTGTGTCTCCGGCCAGAGCGGTGTGCCGTCCTCATTCCACACCGGTAGGCATACATGCTCCCAGACCTCGCCGTTCCCCCCGGCCTTGACGCCTGGCTCCTCTCCCAGCAGCCACCCGGCCAGGTCGCCTTCGTGCAGGCGCTGCATGATCACGATGATGGGCGTCTGGGGGCTGTTCTTCCGGCTCTCCAGTGTGTTCTGGAACCAGTCGATGACGTTCTGACGCATGACGTCCGAGCGCGCCTCATCAGCCTTGTGCGGGTCGTCGATGATGATTGCCCCACCGAAACCTTCACGGTGTTTGCCGGCGCCGAAGCCCGTGATCGTGCCGCCGGTGCCGGCTGCGTACATCACGCCGCCCTTCGTCGTCTTCCAGTGGTGGCGCGCATCGGTGGCCAGTTCCACCTCGGGGAAGATTTCCGCGTAGACCTCGTGCTGCACCACACCGCGTACGCCCGCGCTGTTGTTGATGGCCAGGTCGGCGCTGTAGCTGGCGTGGATGAACTCGGAATCCGGCACTTTGCCGAACGCCCAGGCGATGAAGTTCACCACTGCCAGTTCGGTCTTGGAATACCGCGGCGGGACGTTGATCACCAGGCGCTTGCACTCGCCACGGAACACCCGCATCAGTGCGTCGCAGATCAGTTTGTGGTGCCTGGCCCGCCGCCATGTGAAGCCCTTGCGTCGCAGGAACATCCACCGGCTGAAGAAGTAAAGATCCTGGCGCGCCATCTCGGCCGCCGCCAGCGATTCGCCGGCCGTGAATTCGCGCCTCACACCTCAGCAGCGATGCGGCGCGCTGTCTCGGCGAACTCGGCCGGCGTAAGGTTGGCCTGCTGGATCGGACCGCCGCCCTTGCCGGTCAGCTCCCGCCGATTCGTGAACGCGCCGCCGTATTCCTTGGCGGCCTGCTCGAGCAGCTGGGAAGCCAGGGCCATGTTGCCGCGCTCCTCGGCCTTGGCGAGCATACGTTGCAGCACACGGAGCCGGAAAGCCTGCTGGGCGATGGGAATCACACTGGCGTCGGCGAGAAACTTTTCACGGGTCGCCTCGAAAAGCGCCTTCAGCTTCGGGCTGAGACCTTTGCCGCCGGGCTTCGTCGGGTCGTACTTTCCCGCCTGCATGCGCTCGATCTTGATGCCATGCGCTTGGGATACAGCCTCCGCGGCCTGGGTGGGCGTGTCGAAGCACGCCAGCGACTGAACCAGCGTGATTTTTGCGTCTTCGGTGAGAACGGCCATGTATCCCTTCCGTCGCCCTACGCGGATCGCAGCAGGCAAGTGCCGCATGCCCCAGCGATGGATGAGCGGCTGACCTCAGGCATGCCCCTGGCTGCGGCTGCCAGTTGCGCGATCGCGCCGTTGGGATCACCGACACCGTACCGGCGGACCACCGCAACGAATTCCTCGACATCGTGGCCTTGGAGCCCGATCTTAGGAAGGCCGTCCTTGGTGAACGACGGAGCGCCGAACGCATCCTTCAGGTGAGCCAGGTGGAACAGCTCATGCTCGACCAGCGCGCACCAGTCGGTGTCGGTGCATTCTTGGGCGTACCGGCCGTCGAAGGTGATCAAGAAGGTGGGCGTGTCGCCGAACCATTCCCGCATCTGCTGCTCCTGGCGGGCCTTCTGCCAGCCGCCGGCGCGGAACATGACCTGCTCGGTCTGACCGATGACGGATCGGCCCTGCTTGGCGAAACCACCGTTGGCCCACAGCACCTGCAGGTCGGCATCGAGTATGTGGCGGTGGTCGGGGTTGTAGATCGAACCGCCCTCGTTCAACACCTCGCGGGTGATCCACTCCAGCACCTCAGGGGCCGGGGCCAGCGCGGTGTAGAGGTTGTCCATGAGGGATGCGGGAGGACGCGGGCGGCTCTGCCCTGCCCTTATTTCGGTTCGTCGGCCCATACCCGGCTGTTCCTCATCTTGAATCGTTGTTTGGTTGGGCGCGGTGGTCGCTGGCGAGCCCGGCGGGCCTGCTCCTTCTCCTGCCACTCCTGGGTGTCTTGCTCGCGGACGCTGACGCAGCGGGTCACGCCGTCGTGCGTGGTGGTGCGGTAGATCACGGCCCGGGTGTCGTGCCCTTCCAGCTTCACGGTGACCGGGCGGTGAGCCAGATCGAACACCGATGCTGGCGCCCTGCACTTCTCGCGCTTCACGGCTGCGGCGCTGACGATGCGGCGGATGGATGGAGCCGAGGCCCATTCGTCGTGGCTGTCGTCGTGCGTTTGTGCTGCGGCGGCCGGCGCGCGTTCCTCCTCCACCTGGGTGACGAAATCGAACGCGAGTTGCCGGCTATCAAAGAACATCCTGCCCGTCCTTTTGCGGAGCAATGCCGATGCTAGGGAGGAGCGCATAACCATCCGGCCGCGGACTTTCACGATGGGCACTCCTCGGCCGGACCTTCGTCCGCGCGTGCCGCCGCTATGGCGTCGACCATGCGTTTTTCGCAGCCGGCGCAGCCGCTGGAGTAGCAGTCCCACTGCTCGCGGGCGGCCTGAGCGCAGTCTTCGCAATCCATCAGGCGCCGGCCTCACCGAACAGCATCCTGTCAAAGGCGTGCCGTTGTGCAGGCCGCGGCTTGGCGCTGTGCTGCGCTAGCAGGCGCCGGCGCACGGCAGCCACCGCCTCGGGGGTAGGCATCTGCCAAGGCTGCACCGCGAGCGACTGCACAGTCTCGCGTGGAGCATCGAGAAGCGCGTAGACGGCGGTCACCCGACCCTGCCGCATCAGCGTTCTGGCAACCCGAATGCGCTTGGTGTCTTGCAGGTGATGCAGGTACAGGTAGATCAGCCGCCGGCTCACTCCAAGCGTGTTGGCCAACTCCAGGGCCTCGAGGTCGCGCGACTCCAGCGCGGCCAAGATCGTGCAGAGCTTTTCCTGTGCGCTGTCCGATGCGAAGGACATGGTGCGGGCAGTGGTCATAGGAGGTCCAGGGCCACGGGCGTGGCGTTGAGGTTGTCTAGCGCCCACTGCGCGGCGCGGCGGTCGGCTTCAGGAATCGTTTGCAGGGTGACCAGCAGCCGCCACACGTTCACCTGGCGAAGGTGGGCGGCCATGAAGGCGGCCTCGCGCTCGGCGCCGGTGGCGCTGTAGCTGCTGTCGAGCCAGGTGTGGCAGCGGGCGCAGCCCCAGACCGAGTAGCAGTCGTCGGCTTTGCGGTGGCCGCCCTTCTCGTGCTCGGCCAGGTTGGAATGGCACGCGACGGTGGTTTCGCGATCACCGTTACAGACGCCTGGCACCTGCAGCAGACACGCGCGGCCGCGTGCCATGGCCAGGAGATGCGGGTTGCGGCGTGCGACGGTTTTGGGCTGAGCCCGCAGCGCTGCCGGGCCAAACACGGCTCGACGCTGGGCGGGCGTGAAAGCGATGGATAGGCGACCGGGTTCATCGACCTGGCGTACGCGGGCTGATGGGCGCTTGAAGCTCATTCGCGGAAACTCCCCAAGATCGTCTCGATGGACTCGATACGCTGAGCCGGCGTGAGGTGGCGCCACAGCGTCTTGCCGGCGTGTTCGGTGCGGAGGAACTCAACGGCGGCCCGGTGGAAAACCTCCATCTCGCCCTGCTCCAACTTCGAATAGCTGATCGACCTCGGCACGGGAATGACCCCGCCCTTTGGTCCCGGGAACCAATCCACAAAACCGCTGCCGACCTTCAGCCATGTGCGGAAGGATTCGAAGGCCTCGAACTTTTCCTGTCCTTCGAACACGGCCTGCTCCAGCGCCATGTGCTTGCGGTGGAACCAGCCCAGCCGGGCCTGGTGGGTCTTGATGTCGACCATCTCGCCCGGCTCCAGCTTGAAGATGCGATTCCAGAGGCCGCGCCACTGGCGCCGGCCGGTCTCGCCCAAGCCGTCGATGATTCCGAAGATCACCCGGCGGGCGATGGCGCGGTCGGCCTCGCTGATCTCGATTGCTTCCTGGCGAACAAGGGTGATGTCGCTCACGGCGTCACCTCGATTTCCACTTTCCATTCGCCGGGCTTGCCGCGGCGCTGGTCGTATTTCCAGGTGATGGACGGATCGCGGTCGTCGCGGCCCAGCCACTCAGCCACCTGGTCGACTGGCCCCTTCAGGCTGGCGGGCAGGTTGTCGTGGGCGTCCAGACCATTGCCCGGCGATACGCGGCACAACGTCACGGTGACCGGGCCGGCGGGCGGTTTGTGCACGGCCAGCATCCAGGCAACGCCCAGGCGCTCGTGCTTCACGCGGCGGGCCCGGGCGCGGAAATGCTCGCGGTCGTTCTGGCCGGTTCCGGTTTTGAGCGGGACCACCACCTTCACTGCCGGCCTCCAAGCGTTGGCAGGCCACGCATGGCCAAGTCGGCGACCGACGTGTAGGTGATGGCGGTCTTCGCGGCGCCGCCGCCTTGGTAGACCACGCGGCACCGGTCCGGATCCCCGATCAGCGCTGGGCGCGGCAGCGGAATGCCCTTCTTTTCGTATTCGTGGTCCGGCGAGCGGTCACCCGGCAGTCGGCGCGGGTAGTCGAAATCACGGCGCTCGGTGTAGGCACGGTGGGACTGCTGGAACCGGTGCTGCAGGTAGCTCAGTTCGGCAATCTCTGTGCGGCACAGCTTCGGCCAGCCGCCCAGGTCCTCTACCGCGGCATGGATCGCCGGGTCATCGAACACGACATCGGTGTACGCGCCGACACGAGCCATGGCGTCGTGGGTCTTACCCCAGGCCAGCGCGGCGCGGTCCGTCGCCGTGCCGGCCAGGATGCGCACGACGTCCGCCACCTTCGGGGCAAACTGGCCGTGTTCCGCATCGGTGGCGTGCCGCTGCATGGCGGTCTTCACCTGCTCCAGCGCAAAGCCTTGGCAGGCGCCCCACCAGGTGTCGAGCAGGAAGCCGCTCGTGTCCTGGCGGTAGTACGCCATGACGTCTTTGACCAGTTGGCCGAACGCGGCCTTTTCACGCTGCTGCATCGACTGCTCCTTGGTTCGCCCAGGCGTCGACCACGGCTTGGCCGCGCGCCTCCAGGGCCTCCTGCTTGTTGGGTTGGCGACGCTCGCCGGCGAGGTGCTGGCAGGTCGCGGTGAGCCACGAGCGGGCATCGGCCGGCTGCTCGGCGACGGCGTTGCGGATGGCGGTCATCACCGTGTCGCCGTGGGGGTGGTCCTTCACCAGTTTTCCGATGAAGGCTCGGGCCTGTGGCTCCGGCATGCCCTGCCCGTCCAGCAGCGAAACGGCGGCGCGCCAGAGTTCGGCCTTCGCCAACTCCTCCGGCGTCTTGGGCGGCTTGGGGGCTGGCGTGGGTGCCGGGGGTAGGGCTGGCGGAGGCGGTGCCGGTGGGGTTGGTGACGGCGCCCCGCCGTCCGTATCGTCAGATACGGAACTATTTCCCTTCTCCTTCCCTTCTCCTTCTCTTCTCTTGGATTCAGTCGCAAGGTCTGTGACAGGCTCTTTTGAAGTCTGTGACAGGGTCTGTTGAAGCTTCCTGATCTCATCTGCAACATGCGACCGCTCGGCGTCTGTCTTGGCATCCTTCAGGCGCTTTTCGAGCGCTGCGAGGCGGGCCTTTCCGGTCTTGGCACGTTGGGCTGCCTTCTTCTCGATGGCGTTGTTGATGCCTTCGGCCACCACCGGGTGATACAGGCGTCCATCGCTGCACAGCACCCAGCCGCGCAGCGCACCTACCTTCAGCTTTTTCCAGGTCTTGGTGTCGCGCGCCAGTTCGGCCAGGCGGCACAGTTCGATGTCGTTGTCCGGCAGGCTGCCTGCTGGCACCTGGTCCCACGACTTCAGCCATAGAGTCACGCCCGCACGCCATTCGCCATCGGTGGCCTGGGCATGGAACGATGAGCCGAACAGGCGCGCGCGGAACAGCGGCGTGTGCGGAAAGTCCTGCAGGGTGCAGCCGGCAGGGGTTAGCGGTGCGGGGCAGTCGCTCAAGCGCCGTTCCTCGCGTAGATGCTGCCGCCGGCCGTGCCGTGGCCGAACATGCGTTGAACCGAGCCCACGACGCGAACTTCCTTTTCACGCAGGGCGCGCGCGTAGATAGAACCGAAAGCCCGGCGCTCGCCAGGATCGATGCCGGCCGCCACGCAGGCCAGGGTCACCAGTTCGCCGGAGATGGGGCCGTGCTCCGCGATGTAGTCGAGGACGAAGCGGTAGGCGCGCTCGGCGAAGTTCGGGCAGATGCCCTCGGCCTTCTCTGCGGCCAGGGTGGCGCCGACAACACCAGCGGCATGCGCAGCGTCCATTGGGATGGGCAGGCTCATGCCGAGTTGCATTTGGTGGGTGGTCATGTCGAACTCCCGTCCTTAATTGGATAGACCTTGGCAGGACCTCGGCCCAAACCCCGACGGAAGCGCTGAGCCATGGCTTCATGGAAAAGGTCTGATGCGGCCACCTCCACGGTCACGCCGCGCTCTTGAGCCACACGTTGGACCTGCGCAAGCTCACGTTCAGTGAGTGCCATAAGGGTCTCTTTTGAGTTCAAAAGGAGTTACCGGAAAGTGGCTGCAGAGATGCCGAAGAGGTGGCGAGAAGAGACCAACGAGTGCCTCTTCAGGCCGCTATGAGTGACTGTCCAGCGCCTCGCAAATCGGAGCCGTACTGACCAGAATTGCCCACATGCAACACCTCTTCAGCCTTGCGCAAAACCATCTCTCGAATGAGCGCCGCTTTCTGTTCGCCGGTGTAGGCGCACAGGGCCTCGACCAGCGCCGCCTCGCGGTCGCTGAGGCTCAGCTTCACGAAATGCTTGCGGATCAAAGTTGGGTCGGAATACATGGCTTGCTTTCAGGTGCAAAGGGTTTGCAGAAATTGGTGGGGTGCGGCACGTCAGGCGGGCGGCGTGGAAAGGGATGGCTCACCGCGCACGAAGAAGCAGCGGAGGCGCTGGACTGGCTTCTGGGCCACGACTCAGCCTTCAACGCGGCTTACACCGCGCGCAAAAAGGAAGATGGCCAAGCCGGCAAAACAGCCCAGACCCAGGCCGAGCAGCAGGCCAATGGCCAGGCTTGCGAAGAAGGCAACGGCGGGGCCCATCGCTCAGCCCTCTGCTCTGGCGGGCTCGGCGGGGGTGGCTTGCGCGAAATCGAGAAGGGGTCGACCGCATGGGTGCGGCCAGCCGGCGTCCTGAACGCGGACCCACTTGAGGTCAGGCCGCAATTCTTCGCACGTCACCTTGCCGTCGGTGGCGCGCTCAGTAGGCGGGCACTTGTCGTCGGGGATGCGGCGCTCGCCGTTCGCCCATTGGTTGACGGTAGGCGGCTTGACGTCAAGGATGCGGGCCAGCGCGGCCTGGCCGAGAACGACTGCAGCGGCGGCTTTGATTGCGGTTGTGCTCATGACCGACATGATAAGGCGTCGCCTTACTTAGTCAAGGCATTGCCTTATCGATATTTCACCTGAGACAGTAAGGCAATGCTTACTGGCAAAGAACTAGGCGTCGCCATTCGTGAGGCCATCCAAAAAAAGGGCGTGACCCAGCGCGCGCTCGCGCTTGCTTTCGACGTGAAGCCGCCATCAATCCAGGACTGGATGAACAAGGGGACCATCGGCAAAGACAAGCTGCCGGCTCTATGGGAGTACTTCCAAGACGTTGTTGGTCCCGAGCATTGGGGATTGGACCGCTACCCACAGTGGCAGATGCAGCGGCAGTCATTCCGTGAATTTCCTGATGCAGCGCCTGTTGCCCAATTCCTGCCTGGGTTCGAAGAACTCAGCATCCCCGTCTTGGCGCAGTCAGGTTCAATGGGTCCTGGGTCGGATTCATTGCCGAGTGATGTTGTCCGCGGCCGGCTGACCGTCTCGCCGCAGTGGGCACAGCAGCACGTCAAGCCGACTGACCTGAAAAACTTGCGGTTCATCCACGGTTACGGTGACTCCATGGACCCGACCTTCGTAGACGGCGACATCCTGCTTGTCGATGTTGGGGTAAAGGATCCGAAGGTCGACGGTGTCTACGTTATGGAGGCCAACGACCGGATCTATATCAAACGGGTCCGTCAGCGCATGGACGGCTCGTTCGAGATTAGTAGCGACAACGTCAATGTGAAGACGGTCGATGTGCTGAATGGCGACCACCAGGTCGAAATTCACGGCCGGGTTGTTTGGTGCTGGAACGGAAAGAAGATGTGATGACTGATCCAACTGCAGGCGTTCCACTGTTCGCCTTTTTCGGCCCCGTGGTCTTCATCCTGTGCCTGGTGCTTGCCGTGGTCTGGATCATCTTGCCGTTCGCCATCTTTGGCACCAAGCCGATCCTGCGCGAGCTATTGGCGGAGCAAAAGAAGGCAACGGCCGCGCTGGAGCATCTAGCACGGTCGTCAGACGAGCAGCGGAAATCGTTAGCCGCCCTGCTGGACCGGCGGGAGTCATGAACCTTGCATGTTGATTTAATCGCGGACCCACGATGACATCGGCGAGTTTTACCGCTTATATCGATGAATCAGGGGATGAGGGCTTTACTTTTTTGCCAGATCACAAGGGTAGCTCCCGGTGGTTTGTTCTTTCCGCTGCAGTATTCAGATCAAGCGCGCGTCTTGCGCCAGTAGAGGCGCTCAAAGAGAGCCGAATTCTATTAAATAAAGACGCAAAAAAAGCATTGCACTTTAGGGATCTGAGACACGAGCATCGTGTTGCATACGTCAACACCCTTGCGAAATATCCATTTCGCACAATAACCATAATCAGCTACAAGCCGGATATTCCAGACCCCGAAAAATTTCAGCAGCAAAAAAGCATGCTGTATCATTACCTCACCAGACTTCTTCTCGAGCGCGTTTCATGGTTATGCCGCGATAACCCAAAAGATGGCGACGGCGATGGGTGTGTGGAATTTATTTTTTCAGATCGGGCTGCGATGTCTTACGAAGACCTTAAGCAGTACATCGATTTATTGAGGGTTCAATCCGCATCTGGGCAGGTCAATATCCATTGGCCAACCGTCGACACGACAAGAATAAGAGCAGCTGCACACGCTCAGTTGGCCGGTCTACAAGTCGCTGACGCCGTGGCTTCAAGCATGTTCTTCGCCTTGCACTTCAGCCCATACGGCTTCGCCGAACCAAGCTACGCACAGATCCTAAAAGGCCACGCGTACCGACACCGAGGGAGGCGGCTAGGCTACGGCCTGAAGTTTGTTTCGGACTTCGGCGACCTGAAAGAAAAAATGCCACACGTTGGTGTGGCATTTGGGAATTGGTGACAGCCCCCAGCTTCGAGGATCCCACCCATTAGGGCTGCCGTCTTTCGACGACCTCTACAAGGTGCTGCGCTTGACTGTCCCGGCAATTGTATGTGGATACGATAGCCCCTGCTACACCATGAGGTAACGTCGCCAAAGAAGTTGTGCAAAGCTAGGCCGCCCACCGGGGCGGCTTTTTTTCGTCTACCGAGCGACGTACACACGAGGCGCCATCATCGCCGTCCGCTCATTGATCACGGTGCCGAGGTCAATGAAGCGCTGCAGCTCTGCCTCGGTCAACCGATCTGCGATCAACGCCAGGTTGAACGCCAGCGATGCCGGCAGGTCACGCACATAGGAGACCGGGCCGGCGGGCTTGGTCATGCGCTGGAGAAGTTGGTTTGGGCACATGTCGCGACTGTGAGTCGGGCAAGTTTCAGCAACGTGTCACGCGCCACAGCTGAACCTATGTCGGAAGTAAGGCGTTGCTCATAAATAAATAAGGCTATGCCTATTGACACTCAGTAAGGCGTCGCCTTATTCTTGCGCCTATCAACCTGATGGAGCGCACCTTGCACACCAACACCCGCACCCAGCCGGCCCTCCGCGCCGCCTACCCCGCCTCTCTGGCAATCCTTGCCGCCGCAGGCAACGCAGCGCAGATCGCTGCTGACTTCCGCTCGAAGCACGCGGTCGATGACTGCGACATGGAAGCCCTGGCCGCTGCTGCCCGCCGCGCTCCGTTCCACGTTGAAGAAGCGCACCGCGCACCGGCCACCGCTCGCCACCTGGTCGCGATGGGCGGTGTGGCATGAGCCGCAGCGGTTATTCCGACGACTACGACGAAGACGGCACCGGCGGTCTTTGGCGTGGTGCTGTGACCCGCGCCCTCAAGGGCAAGCGCGGACAAGCAATGCTGACCGATCTGCTGGCTGCACTCGATGCGATGCCGGTGAAGGTCTTGGCACTCGAATCGCTGGTCACCGCCGACGGCCAGTACTGCACGCTGGGCGCACTCGGTGCCGTGCGCGGCATCGACATGAAAGCCATCGACCCGGAAGACTGGAATGCCGTGGCGAAGGCCTTTAACGTGGCTCCTGCCCTGGTCCGAGAGGTCGTTTATGAAAACGATGAGGCCGGCGACGCGTTGCGTTGGGACAAGCCCAAGGAGACCGATGCCGAGCGCTGGTCGCGCATGCGTGCCTGGGTTGCCGCACAAATCACCACGACTGGCGGTGCAGCATGAGCCAGCCACTCAACTACGACCCGACCGACCCGGACAAGATGCGCCTGCCGGCCGGCGTCGCATGCGGTGACTGCGGGCACATCCGCCGTTGCAAGGCCATCTACGGCCACACCGAGACGGACACCTATTGCGACTGGTCGCCGTCGCGATTCTTTCAGACGCCGGCTGCCGTGCCCGCTGCTGTGGTGGTCGCCACCCCCTCCCCTGTTCGTGACGACTGCCGCGTTCTGCACCTGATGGTTCAACAGGGCGGTGCCTTCGTTCACCACATCGCCCGGGCCTGGCTCAGCGCCGATCCCCAAAACCGCGCCCGGCTGGCTACCGCTTTCGCCGATGTCTACGACCGGTACGCCGCGCAGGTCCAAGCCACCGCCGACAGCCGCAATGAGGTGACCGCATGAGCTTCGCCCCTCGACACGGCGAACTGCCGGACGACGTGAGCCACCGGCACAACGAGACCGTGTACCGCTGTTCCAACTGCGGCGTTGACAACGTGCTGCACTGGCATCCGAAGCTGACCGGCGCCGCTGTTTGCAGCCGCCCGGAATGCGGCTGGGCACTGGACGCCCGCGCCGAAATTGCTGCGGAGGCCGCATGACCGGTGCCAACACAGACCGCCGCGTGGCTGACCGCCGCCAGGACCTGGCTGCCATGGGCGCCACTGCTGAGCAGTTCCGGCACCGCGCCAAGCTGGCAGAAGACCAGCGCGACATGCTGTTGGTCGAGCTCAAGGCCGCTCACCGCATCTTCCCGGTCCTGCTTGCCGAAATGACCAGCGAGCAGAAATTCCGCCTGATGCGGCGTGGCGATCTGGCTGACATCAGCCCCGAAGGTCTGACTCGTTATCACGAGCGTGCTGCCGCCATCGCCATGGTGGCCGGAGCCGCGTAATGAACCGCGCCACCCTCACCGCCTTCATCGCCCTGGCGCTGATCCTCCCGACTGCCTGGGAGACCAACCACGACAGCGAGACCGAGCACGCTACGGCCGACACGGTGCTGGACCGCGCTGCCGAGTCGGCGCAACTGCAGGCTGATGTGCTGTTTGCGGAGGTCCGACCATGACCCGCCACTACTGCGAAACCTGCGGCGGCGATTGCGCTGGCCGGTGCTGGGGCATCAGCCGCCCCACCGACGTCCCACCGACTGCCGTGGAGGTCGACCCGCACCTTCGCGCCGTCGTCTGGCGACTGCTGGTCGTCGTCGGCTTTGCGCTTCTTGCCGGGCTGGTGATGGCCGCCAGCGCATGGGCCAAGCCGCTGCCGGCCACCGCCCTCGCCTACCGCTCCCAACACCCCAGCGCTGTGCAGCCCGCACGCCGCCGGCATCCATCTACCCATCCAGAAAGCGCCGAATGACCGCTATCACTCAAACCGAAACCTCCGCTCTGGCCGTCCGCAGCGCCAGCGCAGGCGCCCTCCTGATGGACGGCGCGAGCATGGAGCGCCTCGAGCGCCTCGGCACGCTCATGGCCAGTGGCAAGGTGTCGGTGCCCCAACACCTGCGCGGAAGCCACGGCGACTGCTTCGCCATCGCTTTGCAGTCCATGCAGTGGGGGATGAACCCGTTCGCGGTCGCACAGAAAACCTTTCTGGTTAGCGGCGTGTTGGGGTACGAGGCCCAGCTGGTGGCCGCGGTGATCAACAGCAGCGGTGCCGTGCACGACCGTTTCCATTTCGAGTGGTTCGGCGCGTGGGAAAAGATCGTCGGCAAGTTCAAGGAGGTCGAGTCGAAGACCAAGAAGGACGACAACGGCAACTTCAAAAAATACATCGTGCCCGCGTGGCAGCAGGCCGACGAGCAGGGCTTGGGCGTTCGCGTCTGGGCCACTATAAAAGGCGAGGCCGAGCCCCGTGTGCTGGAACTGCTGATGACCCAGGCACGCACCCGCAACAGCACGTTGTGGACGGAAGATCCGAAGCAGCAGATCGCCTACCTGGCGCAAAAGCGCTGGGCCCGCCTCTTCACACCAGACGTCATCCTGGGCGTCTATACCCCTGACGAACTGGCAGAGCCCGCTGAGCGCTTTATGGGTATGGCCGAAGTGGTCGGCGCAACACCGGCACCGCCCGCCCCGGCCGCAGTCGAAGCCTGGCCGGATGCGTCTTTCAAGGCCCGCCTGCCGAAGTGGCAGAAGGCCGTCGACGGCGGCAGCAGTCACGAAGAAATCATCCGGTTCGCCGAAAGCAAAGGCCTGCTCAGCGAAGAGCAGAAGACCACGATCCGCGCACTCCGGCCAACCGCCGTGGCGGTGGTCAAGGTCACCTTTGCCCAGGTCAGCGACGGCATCCGCTTGGCTACCAACCTCGATCAGCTGGCAGAGGCCGCTGACCTCATCGGCGAAATCCCTGACGCCGAACAACGTGCCGAGCTGACAGCCCAGCACGAAGCCCGCCAATTCGACCTGACCTGAAGGCACTGCCATGCAAACCCACCAACTCCAACAGGGCTCCGAAGCCTGGAACGAATTCCGCCTGCGGCACCACGGCGCCAGCGAGGCAGCCGCCATGCTGGGCCTCTCTCTCACCACAAAGCGCAGCGAATTGCTCCGCATGAAGCACACCGGCATCGCCAAAGAGTTCGGCGACTGGGTGCAGAGGAACATCCTCGACCACGGCCACCAGGTCGAGCACAACGCTCTGCCGCATGTCGAATCGATCATCGGCGACGACCTCTACCCGGTGACCTGCTCGGACGGCGCAATCTCGGCCAGCTGCGACGGACTGACCATGGCCCGCGACATCGCTTTCGAGCACAAGCAGTGGAACGAGCGCATCGCTGCGCTGGTGACCGCCGGCGAAGTACCGCCCGAGCACATGCCCCAGTGCCAGCAAGTGCTGATGGTGACGAAGGCTGAAAAGCTCATCTTCGTCGTGTCCGATGGGACGCCCGATCGCATGGTGTGGATGTGGGTGTATCCCAATCGCGCATGGTTCGACCGCCTGCGGGCTGGCTGGGCGCAGTTCGACGCCGACCTGGCCGCATATGTCCTGCCGGGCACCGCCGAGCCTGAAGCGGTTGGCCGCACGCCGGAGACACTGCCAGCCCTGCGCATCGAACTCACCGGCGCGGTGACCACCAGCAACCTGTCGGCGTTCAAGGAACACGCCCTGGCCGTGTTCGGCGGCATCAACCGCACGCTGGTGACAGACCAGCACTTCGCGGACGCCGAGAAGACGGTGAAGTGGTGCGGTTTCGTGGAAGAGCGCCTGGCTGCCGCGAAGGACCATGCGCTGAGCCAGACGGAGAGCATCGACGCCCTCTTCCGCACCATCGATGAGATCTCGGCCGAAGCCCGCACGGTGCGCCTCGAACTGGACAAGCTGGTCAAGACCCGCAAGGAACAGCGCCGCGGTGAAATCGTTGCCGGCGGCATAGCCGCGCTGCGCAAGCATGTCGATGACCTGAACACTCGACTCGGCAAGGCCTACATGCCGGCCGCGACCGCAGGCGCTGACTTCGCTTCGGCCATCAAGGGCAAGAAGAATTTCGAGAGCATGCAGGATGCCGTCGACACAATGCTGGCCAACGCCAAGATCGCGGCCAACGAAAAGGCCGACCTGATCCAGGCGAACCTGAACACGCTGCGCACGCTGGCCGCCGAGCACCCGTTACTGTTTGCCGATGCGCCGCAGCTAGTGCTGAAAGCCAACGACGACCTCACTGCCCTGGTGCAGAACCGGCTCGCCGAGCACAAGCGCCAGGAAGAAGAGAAGGAAACCGCCACCCGCGCCAGCATCCGCCGCGAGGAAGAAGAACGCGCCAACCGGCTGGCCCGGGAGCAACAAGAAGCTGATGAGCGCCAGCGCCAAACCACCGCCCGTCAAGAAGCTATCGACGCGGAGAAGCGGGCCCAGGCCGGCATTGCCGAAGCGCGCGCCACCGCCGCGCTTCCCGCGCCGCTGCTGGAGGCACTGGCCGACACGGCCGCTCATGTCTGTGCAGAGACCGTCTCCAAAATCGACGCCGGCCAAGTCATCGCCAGCGCTCAGCGGCCCGCAGCCGCGCCTGCCCGGGCCGCCGACGAACCCGGCCCGGCCACGCTGCTGATCGGCGGCATCAATCGCCGTCTCGGCTACGACGTCAGCGCGGTGTTTCTGAAGTCGCTCGGCTTCGAGCCGGCCCGCATCGACGGCGCCCGCCGCTTCTACCTCGACAGCGACCTGCCGCGCATCGGTCGTGCGATCGCTGCGCACACCTTGCGCATCACGGAAATGGTGGTGGCCTGATGGCGCACGTCACGACCTTACATAACACCTGCAGCCGCTCAGCGTCCTTGCGAGGTGCATCCCGCATTCGTGATGGCAAGAACCGAAGCGACTTCGGAAATTTGGTCGCCGAGCGCCTCCGCAATCATGTCCGCATACCGCTCCAGTGCAATGCACTCATCCAGAACGGAAGGTCTCGGCAACTCACCCTGTCCACGCGAAAACTCCTGGTAAGCATGCACGATGGCTGCCCGAGCCGCGCGCGCCTGGCAGTTCGCAATTTGCCATCGCGTGTAGACATCGGACCAATTCCGGTAGCTCTCGTCAATTTTGCTCATCACGGATGTACGCAAATAGGGGATGAACGCACCGTAGCACCGGCTCATCCGAGCGACGTAACTGCCGTTGTCAGCGCCTTGGCAATCACCAGAGGCCAATCAACGAAGGTGTTCGGTCTCTTCTCCACGCCAATTCGTGAACGTCTGATCGATCAGCCTCAACTTGAAACGGGTCTGGAAGTCCGTCATTGCCGCCTCGCGCATGGCTGCCTCACTGTCCCCAACAACCTCACCGCCAATCAACGGAAGCCACTTGCCGTCCGCTGTTTCGGTCTGTCCGTGCCATCGGCCAACGCCTTTATCGAAAGTCAAAAACACCACAAAGCGGACATCAGTCCCGGCCTCGTCTTTCATCATGCCCTCGAACTTTGTTCTCGTTTCCACCGCTGCGCTCCACATGTTTGCGCGAACAGTAGTTACTCACACATTGCCTGCTTCGTAGGAAAAAAACTAAGCCGCTCGTCCGCATTCAGGCTTCTGGTTAGCCTGGAGAAAGGCGCGGCATGAAGCGCGACCTCATCTCGCTCGGCCTACCCTTTGCCGACGAACTCATCATCGACAACTTCGCCGGCGGCGGCGGCACGTCGACGGGCCTGGAAGCCGCGTTCGGCCGCCCGGTGGATAACACCACTCCGTTGCAACTATCGGCGGCCACGGTGCGGCACGAATTTGCTCCCGCCTCGCACGATGCCGCCGTCGACACCCTGTTTTTTAAGCCACGCCTCGATCATCAGCTCCGTTACGTCACAACGTTCGATAAGGGCGGCATTTCGCTCTGTGACATGCCACTGCAACTCGTGGAGTTCGTCGACGCTAGGACGCTCAAGCGATTCGACCCAGTTGATTTTCTCAAGCGTGAGATTTACTGCTCCAAGCACAGCGGCATCCGGATAGCTAAGCAGCGGTACCCCGCGCAGCAAATTCGCCCAGCCTTTCAGCTCGTCAACTCCGAATCCACTATTGGGCATCAACTGGCCAGTAATGTTCATCGCCATCGCGCTTGCTCGGCAAGAAGCAACGGCGGTCAAAATCAAAATGGCTTGGTCAGCGCGCCCGGTTTTCGTCTGGATTTGCTGCGCGCGAACTTGCCACCATATGCCCGCGCCAGCGCCAGCAACAGCGACTACAGAAAAAAAGGCTTGCACCCAAGCAGCCCATGCTTGCGCGTCCAATTTCGCATCAATACAGGCCCAATAGCCGGCCCCGAGCACACCAACGCCAACGCCAAGACCAATCCACCAGCGACCTTCGCAGACCCACCCCCACACGTTCTTCATGTCCGCATCTCCCTAGGGGGCGCAGTATGAGCGAAACCACCGCCATTGAATGGACCGACGCCACGTTCAACCCGTGGGAAGGCTGCCAGAAGGTTGGCCCGGGCTGTGACCACTGCTACGCCGAGACCCGCAACGCCCGCTTCGGCGGTGGTGTCGCGGTCAACTGGGGGCCAGGTGCCCCGCGGCGCCGCACCAGCGTGTCGAACTGGAACCTGCCGAAGCGCTGGGACCGCGAGCATGCCGAGTTCTTCGCCCAGCACGGCCGGCGCCGTCGGGTGTTCTGTGCCAGCTTGGCCGATGTGTTCGACAACGCCGTGGATCCGGCCTGGCGCGCCGACCTGTTCGACCTGATCCGCACCACGCCGAATCTCGACTGGCTGCTGCTCACGAAGCGCATCGGCAACGTAAAAGGCATGCTGGAAAAGGCGATCGGTGGCGGATGGTGGGCGTCCGACTGGCCCAACGTCTGGATCGGCGCGACGGTGGTGAACCAGGCCGAGGCTGACCGGGACATCCCGAAGCTGCTGGCGTTGCCGGCTGCAGTCCGCTTCCTGTCCATCGAGCCGCTACTTGGCCGCATCGACCTGTGCGAAACCTTGGGCATCTGGTGGAACCAGACGGCCGGCGCGTTCGAGTCGACCAGCCAGCGGATGAACCCGGATGGTCTGGACTGGGTAATCGTCGGCGGAGAAAGCGGCCCCGGCGCGCGGCCGATGCATCCCGACTGGGCGCGCACGCTGCGCGATACCTGCGCGGCAGCCGGCGTTCCCCTGCTTTTCAAGCAGTGGGGCGACTGGCTCCCGGCCATGCAGGACGGTAACCCGGCCGTGCCCCAGCAAATTATCAACGCGAGCGATGTGCCGATCCACGTCGGAAAGAAAGCCGCCGGGCGTCTGCTCGATGGCCGCACGCACGACGGCTATCCGGGAGTCGCCGCATGAACGACGCCTACGAAACCTTCCTGCGCCAGAAGATCAAGCTGGCCAACTTCAAGGGCTTCGATGTGGCCGAAGCCGAGGTAAACCCCCGGCTGAAGCCTCACACCCGCGACGTGGTGCGTTGGGCCGTCCAGGGCGGCAACCGGGCGGTCTTCGCGTCGTTCGGCCTGCACAAGACTGTCACCGCGCTGGAGATCCTGCGACTGATCGGCATCCACCGGCCGGGCCTGCGCCTGAACGTCTGCCCGCTGGGTGTGCGCCAGGAATTCACCGGCCAGGCCGTGGAGCACTTCCACGGCGAGTTCGCCATCGATGTGCGTTTCATCCGCAAGGACAGCGAGATCGATGACCCGGCGACGATCTACCTGACCAACTACGAATCGGTGCGCGAAGGCAAGGTCACGCCGGGCCTGTTCCGCGCCACCAACCTCGATGAGGCCAGCGTGTTGCGCAGCTATGGCAGCAAAACCTATCAGGAGTTCCTGCCGGCCTTCGCGCCGGTCGAGTTCAAGTTCGTCGGCACGGCTACGCCGAGCCCGAACCGCTTCAAGGAACTGATCCACTACGCCGGCTACCTGGGCGTGATGGACACTGGCCAGGCGCTGACCCGCTTCTTCCAGCGCGACAGCGAGAAGGCCGGCAACTTGACGCTCTACCCGCACAAGGAAGAAGAGTTCTGGCTGTGGGTGGCGAGCTGGGCGGTGTTCATCCAGCGGCCGAGCGACCTGGGCCACAGCGATGTCGGCTACGACCTGCCGGCGCTCGATGTCCGGTACCACGAGATCCCCAGCAACTATGAAGCGGCCGGCGTTGAGAAGAACGGCCAGGGCCTGCTGATCCCCGACTTGGCCATGGGCCTGTCGGCCGCTGCCACCGAAAAGCGGGACAGCCTGGACGCCCGGGTGGCGAAGGCCGCCGAGCTGGTGGCCGCGGATCCGGATGACCACTTCGTGATTTGGCACGACCTCGAGGATGAACGCCGCGCCATCCAGGCGGCGGTACCGGACGCGGTGAGCGTGTGGGGCACCCAGGACCTGGACGCCCGCGAGCAGCTGATCGTGGACTTCGGCAACGGCCTGCATCGCGTGCTCTCCACCAAGCCGGTGATCGCCGGCAGCGGCTGCAACTTCCAGCGGCATTGCCACCGCGAGATCTTCGCGGGCGTCGGCTTCAAGTTCAACGACTTCATTCAGGCCGTCCACCGGGTGCACCGGTTCGGCCAGACGAAGCCGGTGCGTATCGACATCGTGCACACCGAGAGCGAGCGGGAGGTGCTGCGCACCCTGCTGGCGAAGTGGGCGCAACACGAAGAAATGGGAAAGAAGATGACCGAAATCATCCGCAAGTTCGGCCTGAGCCAGTTGGCCATGCAGGAGACCCTGGCCAGGACCATCGGCCTGCAGCGCGTCGAAGTGAAAAGCGAACGCTTCACCGTGGCGAACAACGACTGTGTGCGTGAAGCCCGCCTGCAGCCCGAAAACTCGGTGGGCCTGATCGTCACCAGCATTCCGTTCGCCAACCACTACGAATACACGCCCAGCTACGAAGACTTCGGCCACACCGAGGGCAACGAACACTTCTGGGCGCAGATGGACCACCTCACGCCGGAACTGCTGCGGATCCTGCAGCCGGGCCGCATCTACGCCTGCCACGTCAAGGACCGGATCAACTTCGGCAACGTGACCGGCTTCGGCCTGCCGACCAGCAGCCCGTTCCACTGCGAGGCGACCATGCACGGCATAAAGCACGGCTTCGACTACCTGGGCATGGTGACGGTGGTGACGGACGTGGTGCGCGAGAACAATCAGACCTACCGGCTGAGCTACTCGGAAATGCTGAAGGACGGCTCGAAGATGGGCGTGGGCTCGCCGGAATACATCCTGCTGTTCCACAAGCCGCAGACCGACCGGACGAAGGGCTATGCGGACAACCGCATTGCCAAGACCCGGGCTGACTACAGCCTGGCCCGCTGGCAGGTCGACGCGCATGCCTTCTGGCGCTCCAGCGGCAACCGTCTCATGTCGGCGGAGGAAATGGCGCGGCTGAAGCCCGGCGATCTGGTGAAGACGTTCACCGAATTCAGCTTGGCCAACGTCTACGACTTCGAATACCACTGCGAGGTCGGCGAGCGCTTGCAGGAGCGCGGCGCCCTGCCGGCGACCTTCATGTCCCTGGCGCCGGGCAGCGCCGACCCGGCCGTGTGGCACGACGTCAACCGGATGCTGACGCTCAACAACGAGCAGTCCAGCCGGGCTGTCGAAAAGCACGTCTGCCCGCTGCAGTTCGACATCGTGGACCGGGTGATCGAGCGGTACAGCAACCCGGGTGACGTGGTCTACGACCCTTTCCATGGCATCGGCACGGTGGGCGTGCGGGCCATCAAGAAGGGCCGATATGCCCGCGGCTCCGAATTGAGCCCGGCCTACTTCAAGGATCAGCTGCACTACCTGCGCGCCGCCGAGCGCGAGGTGTCGATGCCGGATCTGTTCAGCCTGGAAAGGGAGGCTGCATGAAAGCCCATCAGCACTCGTTTTTCGACGGCAGCAAGCGCCTGCAGATGACCGACTCTATCGAGCTCACCATCCAGTCGCTGCAGGCTTACGGCCCGGACCACGCCGACTGGGGCATCGCCTGGTCGGGTGGCAAGGATTCCACCGCCACGCTGACCCTGATCGTCTGGCTGATCGACGCCGGCAAGATCCAGCGGCCGCGCTCCCTCACCGTTTTCCTTGCGGATACCCGGCAGGAATTGCCCCCGCTGTGGGCGGCCGCCATGCAGATCATCGATGAGTTGCGCGAGCGCGGTATCCGCGTCGAGATCGTGACCGCGCCCATGGATAAGCGCTTCATGGTCTACATCCTTGGCCGTGGCGTTCCACCGCCCAACAACAACACGCTGCGGTGGTGCACTAGGCAGATCAAGATCGACCCCATGCAGGCCGCTATCGAAGAGCGTCTGGCCGATATGCCCGGTAACTTCCTGATGATCACCGGCGTTCGTCAGGGAGAGAGCGCCATCCGCGACGCACGCATCGAAATGAGCTGCGGCAAAGACGGCGCCGAATGCGGCCAGGGCTGGTATCAGCAGGTGCTGCCGCAGGCGAAGGGCCTGCGCGGCCGCATCGCGACGCTGGCGCCGCTGCTGCACTGGCGCGTTTGTCACGTCTGGGAGTGGTTGAAACACTGGGCGCCCACAGCCGAATTCGGGGACTGGAGCACAGCCGCCATCGCGGACGCCTATGGCGGCGACGAGGCAGAGGAAATCAATGCCCGCACCGGCTGCATCGGCTGCCCGCTGGCGCAGGAAGACACTGCGCTCAACACCGTGCTGCGCAATCCGGCCTGGGCATACCTTGCGCCGCTCACGGGCATCAAGCCTCTGTGGCGCGAACTGCGTGAACCGCGGCATCGCATCAAGAAGGCGGGCATCGAGCGGCTTAAGGATGGCAGCATTGCCAAGAACCCGCAGCGTATGGGGCCGATCACCCTGGAAGCCCGGCTGATGGCACTCAACCGCGTGTTGGCGATTCAGGCCGAGTGCAACGCCGCAGCAGCCGCGCAGCGCCGGCCGACCATCAGCCTCATCAACTTGGCCGAGGAATTCCGGATCCGGGAGCTGATCGCTGCGGGCACCTGGCCTGACGGCTGGGAGGGCGACGAGCCTGCCGCCGACACCGTCATGGAGACGATCTACCAGAACGGTGCGGTGCAACCGCTGCTTTTCAGCGCGGAGGACGCATGACCACGCTCAATTTGGCCCTGAAGGCCGCCTACTTCGACCAGATCGCCGCCGGCACGAAGCCGGAGGAATTCCGGCTGGCGACGCCGTACTGGCGCAAGCGCCTGGCAGGCCGCACCTTCGACAGCATTGTGCTGACCAAGGGCTACCCGCCTGCCGCCAACACGTCGCGCCGCATTGAACTGCCCTGGCGCGGCTGCCGGCTCACCACCATCACCCACGAGTTCTTCGGCCCGGATCCGGTCGAGGTGTTCGCCATTGCGGTGTCGGCACCCTCCCCCACCGCTACTGACGTCTCACAATATTCCAAGCACGACCGGGCTCCGGGTGAGGATGGAATGCCCTATGGCTGAAGCACAAGAAAGGAGGCCATCGATGTCCGCCCTCTTCCTCGAAAACGACGAACTGGTGAAGCTCACCGGCCGGCGCTTCAAGTCGCACCAGATCGCCTGGCTACGCAAGCAAGCCATTCCGTTCCGGGTGTCCGCCACCGGCCACCCGGTGGTGACGCGCAGCGCCATCGACACCGCCGCCAACCAGGTTGGGCCAATGCGCACCGGTTGGACGCCTCGCGTCATTGCAGGAGCTTGAGGATGGGAAGGAAGCCGACGCGCTGGACCAACCTGCCCCGCGGCATGCGCGCCCGGCCGCGAGGAAAGAAGATCTTCTACTACCTCGACACCGGCGCCAAGCCGCGGCGCGAGATCCCTTTGGGCAGCGACTACGTGCTGGCGGTTCAGAAGTGGGGTGAGCTCACCTCGGCGACCAAGCCGGCGGCGGCCGAGGGCACGTTCGTCCATTTGAAGGAAGCGTACTGGAAAGAGGTCCTGCCTTCCAAAAGTCCGCGCACGCAGAAGGACAACGAGAAAGAGATTATCTGGTTGCTGAAGTTCTTCGGTAATCCGCCAGCACCACTCGAAGAAATCGAGGCCAGTCATATTCGCCAATATAAAACGTGGCGAGTTAAAGAGGCTCGACTGGCTGAAGAGGCGCGCAATGTGAATCGAATCAAAGCCGGTCGGGCAGCTTTGCCAATCGATCCGAAACTCGGCCAAGTGCGCTCCAATCGAGAAACTGCTCTGTTCTCGCATATGTGGAATTTCGCGCGGTCAGAGGGTTATACCAACCGACCAAACCCCTGCACCGGTATCGCGAAGTTCAAGGAATCAGGCCGGGACACCTACGTCGGCGACGAACTGCTGGCCAAGCTGCTCAAGCATGCTGGCCCGCCGTTGCGCTTCGCCGTGCGCCTGGCAGAGTTGACAGGCCAGCGCCCCGCCGATGTGCGCGGGATGAGCGAGAAGCATCTGCTCGACGGCGTGATGCATGTTCAGCAGGGCAAGACCGACAGCAAGATGCGGATGGTGATCGAGGGCGAGTTCAAGGCACTACTGGCCGAAATCAAGGCCTACAAAGCATCGCTTGGCGTTCATGCCATGCAGCTGCTGGTCAACGAGGATGGAAAGCCGCTGACAGTCAGCATGCTACGCAGCCGGTTCGATGATGCGCGTGAGGCAGCCGGCATCGCGAAGAAGGATTTCCAGTTCCGCGACCTTCGCGCCCGTGCGGCTACCGAGGCCGACGATGCCGATGGGATCCGGCGCGCACAAGCGCTTTTGGGTCACACGACTGAGGCCATGACGGCCGACTACATCAGGCACAAAGCCGGCAAAAAGGTACGGCCGCTTCGCTGATTTGCGGAACAGTGCCAATTAATTGCGGAACAACTGTGCTGCGGGAAGACGCGCTCACTCACCCGCGAAGCCGCATGGATATAGCGTGGTGCCTCGAACCGGAATCGAACCGGTACGCTCCGATCAAGGAAAGCGGCGGATTTTAAGTCCGCTGTGTCTACCTATTCCACCATCGAGGCAAGCTGCAAAAATCACCTGACCAGAAACCAGAAAGCCCCGCAACCTTAAGTCGAGGGGCTTTGTTTGGAGGCGCGATCCAGAGTCGAACTGGACTAACCGGATTTGCAATCCGGGGCATAACCGCTTTGCTATCGCGCCATCTGATTCATCACCACCAGAACGGCCTTGACGACCCCCTGACGAAAAAGGGAAGCCTGGGCTTCCCTTTCGAAATGTGGAGCGGGAGAAGAGTCTCGAACTCTCGACCTCAACCTTGGCAAGGTTGCGCTCTACCAACTGAGCTACTCCCGCGTTTGCTGCATTTTGCAAGCTTTGTTTTTAAACATCGTTTGCTGCAACGCCTCGAATTCTAGCGCAGTTTTTCAGACCTTTTCAAGCAGCCTGAAAAAATTCGAAGAATTTTCAGTGCTGGACGGACGCAGGGGTACCGCCCGCTGCCGGCACCGCCGGGGTGGCCGGTGGCGTAGACGCTTCTTCCTCCGTCAACGCCTGTGGCACTCGCTCCAGCGCCACTTCCAGCACAGCATCGATCCATCGTACCGGCACTATTTCGAGCCCATCCTTCACGTTCTCCGGAATCTCCTGCAGGTCCTTCACGTTCTCTTCGGGAATCAGCACCGTCTTGATACCGCCACGCAGGGCAGCCAGCAGTTTCTCCTTCAACCCGCCGATGCCGGTGACTTCGCCACGCAGCGTGATCTCGCCCGTCATCGCAACGTCGGCCCGAACCGGAATACCGGTGAGCGCCGAAACGAAAGCGGTGCACATCGCCGCACCGGCGCTTGGACCGTCCTTTGGCGTAGCGCCGTCGGGCACATGAATATGGATGTCTTTCTTCTCGAAGACATCGTCCCGGATACCAAGGCGCCGGGCACGGCTGCGCACCACCGTACGAGCGGCCTCGACGGATTCCTTCATCACGTCCCCTAGCGAACCCGTCCGGGTAATGACACCCTTGCCGGGCGTGATGGCAGCCTCGATGGTCAGCAGGTCGCCGCCGACTTCGGTCCAGGCCAGGCCAACAACCTGTCCGACCTGGTTCTGCTGCTCTGCCCGGCCGTAGTTGTACTTGCGCACCCCCAGGAACTCGTGCAGGTTGGCAGCATCGACGATCACCTGCGGCGCCATGTTCTTGAGCAACAGGCCCTTGACCACCTTGCGGCAGATCTTCGAAAGCTCACGCTCCAGCGAACGTACGCCGGCTTCCCGCGTGTAGTAGCGCACCACATCCCGAACGGCGTCTTCGGTGATCCGGAGTTCTTCGTCCTTCACCCCGTTGTTGCCCATCTGCTTGGGCAACAGGTACTTCATGGCGATGTTGGTCTTCTCGTCTTCGGTATATCCCGACAGGCGAATGACTTCCATCCGGTCCAGCAATGCCGGTGGGATGTTCATCGAATTGGAAGTTGCCACGAACATCACATCGGACAGGTCGAAATCGACTTCGACGTAATGGTCGCCGAAGGTGTGGTTCTGCTCGGGATCCAGCACTTCCAGCAGCGCACTCGAGGGGTCGCCCCGGAAATCCGTGCCCAGCTTGTCGATTTCGTCGAGCAGGAACAGTGGATTGCGCGTGGCAGCCTTGTTCAGACTCTGCAGAACCTTGCCGGGCAAGGCACCGATATAGGTACGGCGATGGCCACGGATCTCGGCTTCGTCACGCATGCCGCCCAGCGCCATCCGCACATATTTACGGCCGGTCGCCTTGGCGATCGACTGGCCGAGCGAGGTCTTGCCGACGCCCGGAGGGCCTACCAGGCAAAGGATAGGCGCCTTGACCTTCTCGACACGCTGCTGCACCGCGAGATATTCGAGGATGCGATCCTTGACCTTGTCCAGGCCGTAATGGTCTTCGTTGAGGACATTCTCGGCATTGGTCAAATCGTGCTTGATCTTGGTCTTCTTGCTCCAGGGCAGGCCGGTCAGCACGTCGATGTAGTTGCGCACGACCGTGGCCTCTGCGGACATCGGCGACATCAGCTTGAGTTTCTTCAACTCGCCTTCGGCCTTCTTCAACGCTTCCTTGGGCATCTTGGCGAGCTTGATCTTCTTCTCGATCTCCTCGATGTCGGCGCCCTCTTCGCCTTCGCCGAGTTCCTTCTGAATGGCCTTGACCTGTTCGTTCAGGTAGAAATCGCGCTGATTCTTCTCCATCTGCCGCTTCACACGGCCGCGGATCTTCTTGTCGACATTCAGGATGTCGACTTCACGTTCTAGTTGCTCGAACAGGTTTTCAAGGCGGGCGCGGATATCGTCCAGGTCCAGCACGGTCTGTTTGCTGTCGACCTTCAATGGCAGATGGGCTGCGATGGTGTCGGCGAGCCGACCCGGGTCGTCGATGCTGGAGATCGATGTCAGGATTTCCGGCGGAATCTTCTTGTTCAGTTTGACGTACTGGTCGAACTGCTGCATCACCGCACGGCGCAGGGCTTCGACCTCGCTGCTCTGGCGATCGGCCTCGTTCTCGGCCACCGGCTTCACGGTAGCGACAAAATGGGTTTCGGCATCCGTGATCTTTTCGACGGCAGCGCGCTGCTGGCCCTCGACCAGAACCTTGACCGTACCGTCGGGCAGCTTGAGCATCTGCAGGATGGTCGAGACGCAGCCGACAGCGAACATGTCGTCGACAGCCGGCTCGTCTTTTGCAGCGGTTTTCTGCGCGACCAGCATGATGCGGCGCTCTGCTTCCATCGCCAGTTCGAGCGCCTTGATGCTTTTGGGACGCCCGACAAAAAGCGGGATCACCATGTGGGGGAAGACGACGACATCGCGCAGCGGCAGCAGCGGGAGGTCGATCGGATCGGCGGGGAGAGGTGTGTGGCCGGACATGGAAATCCTAGTAAGAACCTGCTGCATGTGGTTCGCGCCCACGCCATTTCAAGCCTGGGCGCTGAACCAGTTCGTCGGCATGCCCGGCTATGCCGGTCACACCAAGAAGACTGCAGCTAAGAATAAGTCGAGACGCGCCTCGAGCCTGCAACAGGGCGCGACAAGGCGCCACTGCCGTCAGGCTTTCTTGGCGGCTTCGCGATAGAGCAGGAGAGGAGCCTTGTTCTCCTCGATCGTGCTTTCGTCGACCACCACCTTGTCGACGTTGGTGGCGTTCGGCAGTTCGAACATGGTGTCGATGAGGGCGTGCTCCAGGATGGAGCGAAGTCCACGTGCACCGGTCTTGCGGGCCAGCGCCTTCTTGGCGATGGACTTGAGCGCGCCCGGACGAATCTCCAGGTCGACGCCTTCCATGGCCAGCAGGCGGGCATATTGCTTCACCAGCGCGTTCTTGGGCTCGGTCAGGATTTGCACCAGCGCGTCTTCGCTGAGTTCGGTCAGCGTAGTGACCACAGGCATACGGCCGACCAGTTCGGGAATGATGCCGAACTTGATCAGGTCTTCCGGCTCGATGGCGTCGAACACCTCGGTGAGGGTGCGGGTCTGCTTGCCACGTACCGTGGCGCCGAAACCGATGCCCGATGCGTCGGTACGGGACTCGATGACCTTTTCCAGGCCGGCGAAAGCGCCGCCGCAAATGAAAAGGATGTTCGTCGTGTCGACCTGCAGGAAATCCTGGTTCGGATGCTTGCGCCCGCCCTGCGGCGGAATGCTGGCCATGGTGCCTTCGATCAGCTTGAGCAAGGCCTGTTGCACGCCCTCGCCCGACACGTCGCGTGTGATGGACGGGTTGTCGGACTTGCGCGAGATCTTGTCGATCTCGTCGATGTAGACGATGCCGCGCTGGGCCCGTTCGACTTCGTAGTTGCAACTCTGCAGCAACTTCTGGACGATGTTCTCGACGTCTTCGCCGACATAACCGGCTTCGGTCAGGGTGGTCGCGTCGGCCATCACGAAAGGAACGTCGAGCATGCGAGCCAGGGTCTGGGCCAACAGGGTCTTGCCGGAGCCGGTAGGACCGATCAGCAGGATGTTGCTCTTGGCCAGTTCGACATCGTCCTTCTTGGACTTTTCCTTGTGGCGCAGACGCTTGTAGTGGTTGTAGACCGCCACGGCGAGCGTGCGTTTGGCGATATCCTGGCCAATGACGTAGTTGTCGAGGTTGGCCTTGATTTCCGCTGGCGTGGGCAGGTCGCTGCGCGGCTCTTTCGGCGTGGCACCGTCCGGGAGTTCGTCCCGGATGATTTCGTTGCACAGATCGATGCACTCGTCGCAGATGAAGACCGACGGGCCTGCGATCAGTTTCTTGACCTCATGCTGGCTCTTTCCGCAGAAGGAGCAATACAGGGTCTTTTCGCTGGAAGAGCCTTTTTTCTCGGCCATGGGAGTGAATGCCTCAGGAGGTGAATACGAACATGATAGCGAAATAAAAAACGGCGTTTCCCATAGGGAAAAACGCCGCTTTCGCTACCGAATGGCGGCTCAGGCCCGCTTGGAAATCACCTGGTCGACCAGACCGTAGGTCTTGGCTTCGTCGGCTTCGAGGAAATAATCGCGTTCCGTGTCACGTTCGATCTTCTCGAGCGGCTGGCCGGTGCGTTCTGCCAGGATGCGGTTGAGTTGCGCGCGGGTTTTCAGGATGTCGCGGGCATGGATCTCGATATCCGTAGCCTGGCCCTGCATTCCGCCGAGCGGCTGGTGGATCATGACCTTGCTGTTCGGCAAGGCAAAGCGTTTGCCCTTGGCGCCTGCTGCCAGCAGGAACGCACCCATGCTTGCGGCCATGCCCGTGCACAGCGTGGACACGTCCGGCTTGATGAAATTCATCGTGTCGAAGATGGCCATGCCGGCGCTGACGGAGCCGCCGGGAGAGTTGATGTAGAACGAAATGTCCTTGTCGGGGTTTTCGCTCTCCAGAAACAGCAACTGGGCCACCACCAGGTTGGCGGTCTGGTCGTTGACCGGACCCACCAGGAAAATCACGCGCTCACGCAGCAGACGTGAATAGATATCGTAGGAACGCTCGCCGCGGCCCGATTGCTCGACCACGATAGGCACCATGCCGAGGCCTTGGGTTTCGAGTGCACTCATGTTTTCTCCAGGAAAGGGACGACTGACTGTATCGAAAAAAGAAATGGGGCCTGCGCCGCGAAGCACAAGCCCCACATGCGGCGGGCCTTCAAAAGACCCGGCCCTTTTTTCAGCCTTGCTGCTGACCTTGCTGGGCCATCAGCTCTTCGAAGGTGACGGCCTTCTCGGTGACTTGTGCCTTGGACAGCACAAAATCGGTCACGTTATTCTCGATGACCATGGCTTCGACTTCGCCGAGGCGTTGACGATCGCTCTGGTACCAGCGAACCACATCGGCCGGTTTTTCGTAGCTGGAAGCCAGTTCATCGATCTGCGACTTGATCTGCTCGGGCTTGGCTTCCAGGCCGTTGGCGCGAACGAGTTCGGCCACGGTCAGGCCGACACGCACGCGGCGCTCGGCTTGCGGACGGAACATGTCGTCGGGGATCGGGGCCTTGTCGGCGTCCTTCATGCCGCGGTTCTTCAGCTCGGTGCGGGCGTCGGCGACCATACGGTCGAGTTCGGCCTGCACGGCAGCGCGCGGCAGGTCGAGTTCGGCCTTGGAAACCAGCGCATCCATCGCGGCCTGCTTGTTGCGGGCCAGCACGCGGAACTTGACTTCGCGCTCGAGGTTCTTGCGGATGTCGGCGCGCAGGCCTTCGACGGTGGCGTCGGCAATGCCGAGCGACTTGGCGAACATCTCGTTGACTTCGGGCAGGTTGGCTTGCTCGATCTTCTTCACGGTGACCATGAAGTCGGCCTGTTTGCCGGCCACGTCCTTGCCGTGGTAGTCAGCGGGGAAATCAAGCGGGAAGGTCTTGCTTTCGCCGATCTTCATGCCGCGCACGGCTTCTTCGAATTCCTTCAGCATCTGGCCTTCGCCGACCGAGTACTGGAAGTCTTCGGCCTTGCCGCCGGAGAAGGTCTCGCCGTCGATCTTGCCTTCGAAGTCCACGGTGACACGATCGCCGTCGACGGCCGCCTGGTCGGCCGGGCGCTGCGAGAAGGTCTGGCGCTGCTTGCGCAGGATGTCCAGGGTGCGGTCGATGGCTGCGTCGTCGACATCGGCGGTCAGCTTCTCGACCTGCGCTTCGGCGATGTCGCCGATCTTCACTTCCGGGTACACCTCGAAGACCGCGTCGAAGGCCAGTTCGCCTTCAGGAGCGCCGTCTTTTTCGGTGATGGTGGGCTGGCCGGCGATCCGCAGGTTGGCTTCGTTGGCGGCGACCGAGAAGGCCTGACCGACCTTGTCGTTCATCACGTCGTACTGTACCGAGTAGCCATAGCGCTGCTGCACCACGCTCATCGGCACCTTGCCGGGACGGAAACCGTCCATCTTGACGGTGCGGGCCAGGCGCTTCAGGCGCACATCGACTTCGGACTGAATGACCGAAACGGGCAGGGTCAGCGTGATCTTGCGTTCGAGCTTTTCGAGGGTTTCAACGTTCACGGCCATGGGAGCTCTCTTTTCGTTGCTAGGCGTTTTTTAACTTAGCGTCTTGGCTAATCGGAGTGGTGCGCGGGGGGGGACTCGAACCCCCACACCATTGCTGGCGTCAGGACCTAAACCTGGTGCGTCTACCAATTTCGCCACCCGCGCGACCGGAAATCTTGTCGGTGGCTCGCCAGGAGCGAATCACCGCGGCAAATTGGTCAACCGAGGATTTTAACCTGCCCGCGACCCCTGTTTTGCGCACGGCAGATGCGTCACGTGGACAATGCGCCGCGTGACTCATTCCACGCCCTCCACAAACACCTCTGCGGCGGCTTCCGACCACTACGAAAACTTCCCCGTGGCCTCGTGGTTGTGCCCCCCTCGCTTGCGCCCGCCCATCGCCGCCATCTATGCCTTTGCCCGGACCGCGGATGACATCGCCGACGAAGGCGACGCACCGGCGGCCCGCCGACTGCGTGACCTTGCAGATTTTCGGGCCGACCTGCGGGCGGCAGCGGATACGCAGCCGGGCACCGGGCGTTGGCCGGAAGTCTTCACGCCGCTGGCAGGCCAGATCCGCCAATGGAAACTTCCGGTCCAGTTGCTGGACGACCTGCTGGACGCATTCGTGCAGGACGTCCAAATGACCCGCGATGGCACCTGCTACGCCGACCGGGGCGCCCTGCTGGGCTACTGCCGCCGCTCGGCCAACCCGGTCGGCCGCCTGTTGCTGCACCTGTACGGCATCGACGATGCCACATCGCTCGCACAGAGCGACGCCGTCTGCACCGGCCTCCAACTCGCGAATTTCTGGCAGGACCTCTCGGTGGATCTGCCCCGCGAACGGCATTACGTCTGCGACGCCGACCTGCTGCGTTTCGGCCTGCACCGCCGGACGCTCCAGGAGGGCCGCGATACCCCGGCCACCCGCGCGCTGGTGGCCGATGCCACCGACTGGGCACGCCGCCTGCTGCTGCAAGGCGCACCGCTGGCCTTGCGTGTCCCGGGCCGCACCGGCTGGGAACTGCGCCTGGTGGTGCAGGGAGGGCTACGCATCCTCGACCGCATCGCCATGCTCGATCACGCCACGCTGGCAAACCGACCCAGGCTCGGCAAGTCCGATGTTTTGACGATGCTCTGGCGGGCGTTGCGCATGCGAGCCCCGGCCAATGGGACAATCCGCGCCGACACATGAATCCAGAAGACTACGTCCAGCAAAAAGCAGCCGCCTCGGGCAGCAGCTTCTATTACGCTTTTTTGTTCCTGCCGCGCGAGCGCAGGGCCGCGATCACCGCTTTCTACGCCTACTGCCGCGAGGTGGACGATGTCGTCGACGACATGGTCGATCCACAGGTTGCGGCCACCAAACTCGCCTGGTGGCAGGGCGAAGTGTCCAGTGCCTTCGCCGGAAGGCCGAGCCACCCGGTGATGAAGGCCCTGATGCCCCACATACCGGTCTACGGCCTGGAAGAGCGCCAGCTACAGGCGGTGATCCAGGGTTGCCGGATGGACCTGGAACAGACGCGTTACCTGGACTTCCCCGCCCTGCAGCGCTACTGCCACCTGGTGGCGGGCGTGGTGGGTGAAGTCGCTGCGCGCATCTTCGGGCAGACCACCGAACAGACCACCGCCTACGCCCACCAGCTGGGACTGGCGTTCCAGCTGACCAACATCATCCGCGACGTCGGGGAAGACGCCATGCGGGGCCGCATCTACCTGCCGGTGAACGAATTGCAGCAGTTCGACGTGAAGGCCCACGAGATCATCAGCCGCACGTATTCCGACCGTTTCGTCGCCCTGATGCGCTTCCAGGCAGAGCGGGCGCGCGGTCTGTATGCCGAAGCGCTGGCCATGCTGCCAGCCGCCGACAAACAGACCCAGAAACCCGGGCTGATGATGGCGAGCATCTACCGCACGCTGCTCGATGAAATCGAACACGACAAATTCCAGGTGCTGAACCAGCGCGTCAGCCTGACACCGCTGCGCAAGTTCTGGCTGGCCTGGAAGGTGCAGGCGCTGGGTATCGTCTGATGCGCCGGCTGGGGGTGGTCGGCGCTGGCTGGGCCGGCCTGGCCTGCGCGGTGGAGGCGGTTTCGCGTGGTGATTCGGTCACGGTTTTCGAGTCGGCCCGCGGCCCCGGCGGCCGCGCCCGCAGCGTGGCCGGAAGCGAGCCCCTGCTCGACAACGGCCAGCACATCCTCATCGGCGCCTATGTCGAGACGCTCGCGCTGATGCGCAAGGTGGGTGCCGACCCCGACACGCTGCTGCAACGCCAGCCGCTCTCGTTGCGGTTCGCGGACGGCGGAGGACTGTCGTTGAAACCTGGCCGGGCGCTGCCGGCCCTCTTGCGGGGCATCGTGGGTGCGGGGGGCTGGTCGTGGGCCGACAAAAGCGCCCTGCTTCGTATCGCCATCGGCTGGCGTCTGCGCGGATTCCGCTGCAACCCTGGCCTGACGGTGGCCGTACTCTGCCGCGGACTACCGGCCCGGGTGATAGAAGAACTCGTCGAGCCGTTGTGCGTGTCGGCGCTGAACACACCCATCGAAGCAGCGAGTGCCGAAGTGTTCCTGCGGGTGCTGCGTGACGCCTTGCTGGGCACTACCGGCGGCAGCGACCTGCTGCTGCCGCGCTCCGATCTCGACGCCCTTCTTCCCGCTCCCGCGACTGCATGGCTGAAGGCCCGCGGCGTCACCATGCAGTTCGCGCACCGCGCCATGGCGCTGGAGGCTGAAGGCGCGGGCTGGAAGGTCGACGGCCAGTCTTTCGACCGCATCGTCCTGGCCTGTCCGCCCGGCGAGGCCGCCCGGCTCGCCACGATGGCTGCACCCCGCAACATCGACTGGCCTGCTGCCTGCCGCGAATTGCGCTTCGAAGCCATCGCCACCGTCTACGCCGAAGCCGCCCAGGGCCTGGCGCAAGCCATGCTGGCATTGCGCTGCACACCCGACGCGCCGGCGCAATTCGTGTTCGACCGGGGACGCCTGGGCGGCCCGGCAGGGATACTGGCTTTTGTGGTCAGCGCATCGCGGGACGAACGTGAAACCCTGGAAGCGAGCGTCCGGAAACAGGCCCGCCAGCAACTGGGAATGGAAGTGCGCCCTTTTGCCACCTTCATCGACAAACGTGCGACGTTCGCCTGCACGCCCGGTCTGCGGCGCCCCGCCGGACAGATCGCACCAGGGCTGTTGGCCTGCGGCGACTACATCGAAGGCCCCTACCCGGCCACACTGGAGGGTGCGGTACGCAGCGGACTGGCAGCTGCGAGGCAGGCATAAAAAAACGCGCCGAAGCGCGTTTTTTCAGGGAGCCCGGAAGACTCAGGCAGGAACCTTGGCTGCCGCCTCGGTGAATGACTCGATCTTGTCGAAGTTCAGGTACTGGTAGATCTTGTCGCTGCTGGCATCCAGCACACCGACGCCGTCCATGTATTCGGCCTTGGTCGGGATGCGACCCAGGCGCGAGCAGATGGCGGCCAGCTCGGCCGAACCCAGGTAGACGAAGGTGTTCTTGCCCAGGCGGTTCGGGAAGTTGCGGGTGGAAGTCGACATCACGGTCGCGCCCTCTCGCACCTGCGCCTGGTTGCCCATGCACAGCGAGCAGCCCGGCATTTCGGTGCGCGCACCGGCCGAACCGAAGACACCGTAGTGGCCTTCTTCGGTCAGTTGCGCGGCATCCATCTTGGTCGGCGGTGCGATCCACAGCTTGACCGGCATGTCGCGTTTACCTTCGAGCAGCTTGGAGGCTGCGCGGAAGTGGCCGATGTTGGTCATGCACGAACCGATGAACACTTCGTCGATCTTGGCGCCGGACACTTCCGACAAGGTCTTGACGTCGTCCGGATCGTTCGGGCAGGCCACGATGGGTTCGTGGATGTCGTTCAGGTCGATCTCGATGACGGCTGCGTATTCGGCGTCGGCGTCGCCTTCGAGCAGCTGCGGGTTCTTCAGCCAGGCTTCCTGTGCGGCGATGCGGCGACCCAGGGTACGGGCGTCGGCATAACCTTCCGAGATCATCCAGCGCATCAGGGTGATGTTGCTGTTGATGTACTCGATCATCGGTTCCTTGTTGAGCTTGACGGTGCAGCCGGCAGCCGAACGTTCGGCCGACGCGTCGGACAGCTCGAAGGCTTGCTCGACCTTCAGGTTCGGCAGGCCCTCGATTTCGAGAATGCGGCCGGAGAAGATGTTCTTCTTGCCCTTCTTGTCGACGGTCAGCAGGCCGGCCTTGATCGCGTACAGCGGAATGGCGTTGACCAGGTCACGCAGGGTGACGCCGGGCATCATCTTCTCGCCCTTGAAACGCACCAGCACCGACTCGGGCATGTCCAGCGGCATGACACCGGTGGCGGCCGCGAAAGCCACCAGGCCGGAACCGGCCGGGAACGAGATGCCGATCGGGAAACGGGTGTGGCTGTCGCCGCCGGTGCCGACGGTGTCGGGCAGCAGGAAACGGTTGAGCCAGCTGTGGATCACGCCGTCGCCCGGCTTCAGCGAAATTCCGCCGCGGGTGCTGATGAACTCAGGCAGTTCGTGGTGGGTCTTGACGTCGACCGGCTTCGGGTAGGCCGCGGTGTGGCAGAACGACTGCATCACCAGGTCGGCCGAGAAGCCCAGGCAGGCCAGGTCCTTCAGTTCGTCGCGGGTCATCGGGCCGGTGGTGTCCTGCGAGCCGACCGAGGTCATGCGGGGTTCGCAGTAAGTGCCCGGGCGGATGCCCTTGCCTTCAGGCGCGCCGCAGGCACGGCCTACCATCTTCTGCGCCAGGGTATAGCCCTTGCCGGTGTCGCCGGGCTCGACCGGCAGACGGAACAGCGTGGATGCGGGCAGGCCCAGGGCTTCACGGGCCTTGGCGGTCAGGCCGCGGCCGACGATCAGCGGAATGCGGCCGCCGGCGCGGACTTCGTCGAACAGCACATCGCTCTTGACGGTGAATTCGGCGATGACCTGGCCGTCTTTCAGGGCCTTGCCTTCGTAGGGGCGCAGCTCGACGGTGTCGCCCATGTTCATCTGGCTCACGTCCAGTTCGATCGGCAGTGCGCCGGCATCTTCCATGGTGTTGTAGAAGATGGGAGCGATCTTGGCGCCCAGGCAGACGCCGCCGAAACGCTTGTTCGGCACGAACGGGATGTCTTCGCCGGTGAACCACAGCACGCTGTTGGTGGCCGACTTGCGGCTCGAACCGGTGCCGACGACGTCGCCGACATAGGCCACCAGGTTGCCCTGGGCTCGCAGCTCTTCGATGAACTTGATGGGGCCGCGCTTGCCGTCTTCTTCGGGGGTGATGCCGTCGCGCTTGTTCTTCAGCATGGCCAGGGCATGCAGCGGAATGTCCGGGCGGCTCCAGGCGTCCGGGGCGGGCGAAAGGTCGTCGGTATTTGTTTCGCCGGTGACCTTGAAGACCGACAGCTTGATGCTTTCCGGCACTTCGGGACGGCTGGTGAACCACTCGGCGTCGGCCCAGCTCTGGATCACGGCCTTGGCGTTGGCATTGCCTGCATGCGCCTTTTCGTTCACATCGTGGAACTGGTCGAACATCAGCAGCGTCTTCTTCAGGGCTTCTGCGGCCACGCCGCCGACTTCGGAGTCATCCAGCAGCTGGATCAGCGGGCTGATGTTGTAGCCGCCGAGCATGGTGCCCAAGAGTTCCGTGGCCTTGGCGCGGCTGATGAGTTCGTTCTTCTCGGTGCCCAGGGCGACGGCGGCCAGGTAGCTGGCCTTGACCTTGGCCGCGTCGTCGACGCCGGCCGGGACACGGTGGGTGATGAGGTTCAGCAGGAACTCGGCCGAGCCTGCGGGCGGGTTCTTCAGCAGCTCGATCAGCTCGGCTGTCTGTTTGGCCGTCAGTGGCAGTGGCGGGATGCCGAGGGCTGCGCGCTCGGCGACATGTTCAACGTAGGCTTGCAACATCATCGTTCTCCGTCTGGGATCGTGGGGAATTCGGGGTGGGATGGGTAAGAGGCTCAGGGCGTGTTCTTGAGCACCGGGTCGGCCGCTTCGAACAGGCTCTTCGGCGGGTTCTTCTTGATTTCTTCGGCCATGGCGGTCTGCTGCGGGCTCTGGCATTCGTCGGCCAGGCGCTCGCCCAGCTTCTGGTTCATCAGCATCGACTTGTTGCCGAGTTGCAGCCAGAGCGCGCCGGCGCGCGGATCTTCCAGACGGATGGCGCCTGTGCGGCTGGCCACGGGATGCATGCGGTAGCGGATGCGCTGGATCTGCACGTTGAAGAAGCCGGGGCGTTTTTCGTCGGCAGTGACCTGCACGTTGGCGCCCAGTTCGCAGCGGATAGCGCCGGTGTACACACGGCCGGCGATTTCCAGGTCCTCCGGCGACAGGGTGACGTCGGTGTCGGGGTCGATCGGCGTGACTTCCTCGACGGCCTTGGCGGCAGAGCGGGTGATCTTGGCCGGCGTCTTGCGGTGTTCGGTGGCGCGTGCGGTGGTCGACTTGCCGGCGGGTTTGGCAGCGGCCTTGGCGGCCGGTTTGGCGGCCGCGGCCGTCTTGGCCTTGACGGGTTCCTGGGCCATGGCGGCCATCGGGATGGCGCAGGCAATCAGTGTGGCGAGAAGCAGCTTTTTCATGGGGTGACCTGGTGTTCGGATGTTGCGCTGGGAGCGGCTGAAACGGGATTCAGGTGGCGCCGGGTTTGAACCAGGCGCGCGCCTGTGGCGGCAACGGTCGGCCGGTACGGTGCGCGCGCTCGAGCACTTGCCAATAGTGGCGGTAGCTGGCGCGGTCGTGAAGGTGTCCGGCGAAGGCGATCGGCGCCCAGTCGGCGGCCTGAGCGGCGGCGACGATGCTGGCGGCGGTATCGACCTCGGACGGATCGGGTGCGAAGGCTTCCAGCACCGGGCGGATCTGCGCCGGGTGGATGCTCCACATGCGGGTATAGCCGAACTCGCGGGCCGCCCGGCGGGCTGCCTGGGTAATCGCTTCGCGGTCGGAAAATTCGGTGACGACACAGTGCGACGGGACCTTGCCGGAAGCATGCGCCGCCGAGGCGACGGCCAGCTTTGCCCGCACCACCAGCGGATGGCTGAACTGGCCGGCCACGCCCATGCCGGCTGCCGGGATGGCACCGGCGTGGGCCGATACGAAATCCATCAGTCCGAACGACAGCGACTGCACCCGGGGATGCGACGCGATATCGAAGGCGCGATGCACCGCGCCGGGCGATTCGATGAGGACCTGCAGCGGGAGTTCCGTAGCACCTGCGGCGTCGAGCACACGCACGGCGCGCTCGACATCGGCTACGGTCTCGACCTTGGGCACCATCACATGGCACAGGCGGTGGCCGGCCTTTCCGACGATGGCTGCGACGTCGGCTTCGAATGCAGCATGGTCGACCGCATGCACCCGAACCGCCACCCGGGCGGCGGGCGCCGCGGCCAGAGCCAGTTCGGTGACCAGCGCAGCGTGTTCGGCCTCGGCACCGCTGGCGGCGCCGTCCTCGCAATCGAGCGTGACGTCGAAGACACAGGTGCCGAATTCCTCGGTCATCTCGGCCTGCAGTTGCAGGCTCTTGCGCATGCGCACCTCGACGCCGCTGTAGTGGTCGCACACCGGCAACACCACGGCGCCGGCCTGCGCACCCAGCAGGGCTTGGCGGGGGTGCTGGAGGTGTCGGACGCCCAGGTCGCTCATGCCTTGCGTTGCGCCACGATGAACATCCGAGGGAACGCCAGCAACAGCTTGCCGTCTGCGCGCACCGGGTAGGCCGCGGTGATGCGGCGAAGGTATTCGGCCAGGTAGCTCGCCTTGCTCTCGGGGTCGAGACGCTCCACGAAGGGCTTCAGGCCGGTGCCGCTCACCCAGTCGACGATGGCCTGCGGCGACTCCATCGGATGCTGGTACACCGTATGCCACACATCCACCTGGTCCGCGGTGGGCGCCAGCAGGTCGTAGTAATGCGTCAGCGGCAAGATCGCAGTGCGCAATTTTTCGAGATCGCCGATCTGCTCGGCCCAGGGCGACATGGCACCCACCTCACGCATCGAACGGTGCGTGGCTTCCTGTCGGTTGTCGGGCATCTGCACCGCCAGCACGCCGCCGGGGGCGAGGCTGGCGAACAGGCGGGGAACCAGGGTTTCATGGCCGGGCACCCATTGCAGGGATGCGTTGGCGTAGATCAGATCTGGCGCTTTTTCAGGCGTCCAGGCTGCAATATCGGACAAGTCGAAACGCACGTTCGGCAGGCGCTTGGCAGCACTATCGAGCATGGGCTTCGAGTTGTCGGTGCCCACGACTTCGGCACCAGGGAACCGCGCCACCAGCAACTCGGTGGAGTTGCCGGGGCCGCAGCCCAGGTCGATCGCACGGGCAGGGGTGGCCAACGGAACCCGCGCCAGCAGTTCCCGGGACGGGCGTGTGCGCTCGTCCTCGAAACGGCTGTAGAGGCTGGGGTTCCAGTCGGCCATGCTCGTGCTTTCGATCGGTCGGATTTACTTGACCAGGTGAGCCACGCCGGCTTGCTCGCCCTGCAGCTCTTCCAGGGTCTTGTTGATGCGTTCCTGGCTGAAGGCGTCGATCTCGAGGCCTTCGACGATCTTGTACTTGCCGCCTTCGGTGGTGACCGGGAAGCCGAACACCACATCCTTCGGAATGCCGTATTCGCCGTTGGAAGGCACGCCCATGGTGACCCACTTGCCTTGCGAGCCCAGGGCCCAGTCACGCATGTGATCGATGGCGGCGTTGGCGGCCGAGGCAGCCGACGACGAGCCACGCGCTTCGATGATCGCAGCGCCACGCTTGCCGACGGTCGGCAGGAAGGTGTTGGCGTTCCATTCCTGGTCGTTGATGGTCTTGGCGACGCTTTCACCGTTGATGGTGGCGAAGCGGTAGTCGGCGTACATCGTCGGCGAATGGTTGCCCCAGACGGTCAGCTTCTCGATGTCGGCGACGGCCTTGCCGGTCTTGGCGGCGATCTGGCTGGCGGCACGGTTGTGGTCCAGGCGCAGCATGGCGGTGAAGTTTTCACGCGGCAGGTCCGGCGCGCTTTTCATGGCAATGTAGGCGTTGGTGTTGGCGGGGTTGCCGACCACCAGAACCTTGACGTCGCGGCTGGCGACGGCGTTCAGTGCAGCGCCTTGCGCGGTGAAGATGGCGCCGTTGACGGCCAGCAGTTCGGCACGTTCCATGCCCGGACCGCGGGGGCGCGAACCGACCAGCAGTGCGTAGTCGGCGTCCTTGAAGGCAGTCATCGGGTCGCTGTGCGCGGTCATTTCGACCAGCAGCGGGAACGCGCAGTCGTCCAGTTCCATCATCACGCCCTTCAGGGCTTTTTGCGGGCCTTCGACCGGCACTTCGAGCAACTGCAGGATGACGGGCTGGTCCTTGCCCAGCATTTCGCCCGAGGCGATGCGGAACAGCAGGGCGTAACCGATTTGGCCGGCGGCGCCGGTAACGGCGACGCGGACGGGCTTCTTGCTCATGGGAAGGACTCCAGGGATGGGTAATGAGGAATGTTCGCCCGCCGCATGCCGCAATTCTTTTTCGAGTGCCGGCATCGCCTGGACTCGGCTGAATTCGAAACAGGAATTCTGGAATTCAGTCCTGGCTGGGCGGACAGCGCGGGAGTGTACTGCTGATTTTTCGGCCTGGTCAACTTGTCTTATGTCTTATATAAGATATGATCGGCCGCGTTTTCGGAAGTACCCACCAACAGGCCGCACCACGATGCCCCCCGCCCCGTCAGCTGCCGATCCCGTCACCGCCGACCCTGCGGTAGACGACGGGGCGGCCCCCGCCTTCAGTCCGCTGTACCAGCAGATCAAGACCTTGATCCTGCAGCGCCTGGAAGCCGGCGACTGGAAACCGGGCGAGGCGATCCCCAGCGAAACCGACCTGGCCCTGCGTTTCAGGGTCAGCCAGGGCACGGTGCGCAAGGCCATCGACGAACTGGCGGGCGACAACCTGCTGATCCGCCGCCAGGGCAAGGGCACCTTCGTCGCGACCCACTCCGAACGCCACGTTCAATACCGCTTCCTCAAACTGCGCAACGACGGCGGCGAATACGAGACCTCCGAACGCCGGGTGATGGAATGCAAACGCACCCGGGCATCCGCCGATGTGGCCCGTGCGCTCAATCTGCGAAGCGGCGAGGCGGTGTTGCTGGTGCGTCGCGCATTGGTGTTCGCCGACGTACCCCGAATCCTCGAAGACATCTGGCTGCCCGGCCAGACTTTCAAGGGACTCACCGCCGAACAGATGCTCGGCTACAAGGGCCCGACGTACGCGATGTTCGAACTGGAATTCGGCGTACGCATGGTGCGGGCAGAAGAAAAACTGCGTGCGGTGGCCGCCACACCCGAACAGGCCGCACTGCTGGCCGTATCCGCAGGCGACCCGCTGCTGAGCGTGGAACGCCTGTCCTATACCTACAACGACGCGCCGATGGAACTACGCCGCGGGTTCTACCGCACCGACTCCCACCACTACCACAACCAGTTGAACTGAGCACGCCCATCAGGTTTGACCCGCACCGGCGAGCCACCTGCAATAGAATTTTGGGGTTTGCAACCCGATCAGCCGATAGTTACATCCAGAAAGCAAAAAATCCCCATGACAGCCTCCGTCAAGAAAAAGCGGCCCGAGTTCCGCAATATCAACGCTTTCACGGACCTTCCGTCCTATCGATTACCAGCAGCCGGCATCGTCTCGATCCTGCACCGCATCAGCGGCCTGATGATGGCCTTCCTGCTGCCGCTGGTGATCTGGATGTTCGACATGACGGTCACATCCGAAATCTCGTTCGCCCGTTTCAACAGCATCTTCAATGTGGGAGTCGGCGGCGTCGTCCTGAAGCTGTTCTGCCTGGCCCTGATCTGGGCCTACCTGCACCACTTCATCGCCGGCCTGCGTCACCTGTGGATGGACGTGAACCACCATGCCGTCGAAAAGAAGGTCGGAGCCAACACCGCCCGTGGCGTACTGGTCCTGAGCATCACGCTCACCGTCATCCTGGCAGCCAAGCTGTTCGGCCTCTACTGATCCCCTGATCCCCCACGATAGAAAAAAGACCGGAGCACACACAGCATGTCCGTCAATTACGGTTCCAAACGCGTCGTCGTCGGCGCTCACTACGGCCTGCGCGACTGGATCGCCCAGCGTGGCACCGCGCTGCTCATGGCAGTCTTCACCATCGTGCTGCTGGCGCAAGTCATCTTCTCGCATGGGCCCATCGGTTACGACACCTGGTCGGGCATCTTCTCCGCGCAATGGATGAAGGTCCTCACGCTCGTCACCATCGTCGCCCTGGGCTATCACGCCTGGGTCGGCATGCGCGACATCTGGATGGATTACGTCCAGCCGGTGGTCGTCCGCCTGATCCTGCAAATCGTCTCCATCTTCTGGTTGGTCGGCTGTGTCGGCTACACCGTGCAAGTGCTGTGGAGGCTCTAAAAAAATGACTTATTCCACGTCTGACATCACCAAACGCAAATTCGACGTCGTCATCATCGGCGCCGGCGGTTCGGGCATGCGTGCCTCGTTGCAGCTGGCCCGCGCCGGCCTGAACGTCGCCGTCCTGTCGAAGGTCTTCCCCACCCGCTCGCACACCGTTGCGGCGCAGGGCGGCGTCGGCGCCTCGCTCGGCAACATGAGCGAAGACAACTGGCACTACCACTTCTACGACACCATCAAGGGCTCGGACTGGCTGGGCGACCAGGATGCCATCGAGTTCATGTGCCGTGAAGCACCGAAGGTCGTGTACGAACTCGAACACTTCGGCATGCCTTTCGACCGCAACCCGGACGGCACCATCTACCAGCGTCCGTTCGGCGGCCACACCGCCAACTACGGCGAAAAGCCGGTTCAACGCGCCTGCGCCGCAGCCGACCGCACCGGCCACGCCATGCTGCACACGCTGTACCAGAAGAACGTCGAATCGCGCACCCAGTTCTTCGTCGAATGGATGGCCCTCGACCTGATCCGCGACGACGAAGGCGATGTCGTCGGCGTCACCGCGCTCGAGATGGAAACCGGCGACCTGCACATCCTGCAGGCCAAGACCGTGCTGCTGGCCACCGGCGGCGCGGGCCGCATCTTCCAGGCGTCGACCAATGCCTTCATCAACACCGGCGACGGCCTGGGCATGGCGGCTCGTGCCGGCATCCCGCTGCAGGACATGGAGTTCTGGCAGTTCCACCCGACGGGCGTGTTCGGTGCCGGCGTGCTGCTGACCGAAGGCTGCCGCGGCGAAGGCGCGATCCTGCTCAACGCCAACGGCGAACGTTTCATGGAACGTTATGCGCCCACCCTGAAGGATCTGGCACCGCGCGACTTCGTGTCCCGCTGCATGGACCAGGAAATCAAGGAAGGCCGTGGCTGCGGACCCAACAAGGACCACATCCTGCTGAAGCTCGACCACCTGGGCGCGGACACCATCCGCAAGCGCCTGCCGTCGGTCGAAGAGATCGGCCACAACTTCGCCAACGTCGACATCACGCGTGAACCCATTCCGGTCGTGCCGACCATCCATTACCAAATGGGCGGCATCCCCACCAACATCAACGGCCAGGTCGTCACCCAGAACGAAGCCAACGAGTCGGTGGTCGTGAAGGGCCTGTACGCGGTCGGCGAATGTTCCTGTGTGTCGGTGCACGGCGCCAACCGCCTGGGCACCAACTCGCTGCTCGACCTGCTGGTGTTCGGCCGTGCTGCCGGCAACCACATCGTCCAATACAACGACAAGCTGAAGGAACACAAGGAACTGCCGGCCAACGCCGCCGAACGCACCCTGAAGCGCCTGAACGAACTCGAGGACTCTCAGTCCGGCGAATATGCCCAGGACGTGGCGGCAGACATCCGCGCGACCATGCAGACACACGCCGCCGTGTTCCGCCAGCAGGCCGTGATGGACGAAGGCGTGAAACAGATCGCCGCAATCCGCCAACGTGTCGCCGGCATCACGCTGAAGGACAAGTCGCGGGTGTTCAACACCGCCCGTATCGAAGCACTCGAGGTCGACAACCTGATCGAGGTGGCGCAGGCCACCATGGTCTCGGCCGCAGCCCGCAAGGAATGCCGTGGTGCCCACACCGTGGACGACTACGAACGCCCTGCCGACGACGCCGAATTCCCGCTGGGCCGCAATGACAAGGAGTGGATGAAACACACCCTCTGGTACAGCGCCACCAACAGCCTGGCCTACAAGCCGGTCCGCATGAAGCCGCTGACCGTCGCCACCGTGCCGCCCAAGGTCCGGACCTTCTAAAAACAGTCCGGCCACCCCGCGAAGGAACATCATGCAAAAGCGCACATTCAAGATCTACCGCTACGACCCGGACAAAGATGCCAAGCCGTACATGCAGACCATCGAGATCGAACTCGAAGGCAACGAACGCATGCTGCTGGATGCCCTGATCAAGCTCAAGGCCGTCGACCCCACCATCGCCTTCCGCCGCTCGTGCCGCGAAGGTGTGTGTGGCTCCGACGCCATGAACATCAACGGCAAGAACGGTCTGGCCTGCCTGACCAACCTGCGGACTCTGAAGGACCCCATCGTCATCAAGCCGCTGCCGGGCCTGCCCGTCATCCGCGACATGATTGTCGACATGACGCACTTCTTCAATCAGTACCACTCCATCAAGCCGTACCTGGTCAACACCGATACGCCGCCTGAAAAGGAGCGTCTGCAGAGCCCCGAGGAACGCGAGGAGCTCGACGGCCTGTACGAGTGCATCCTGTGCGCCAGCTGCTCGACCAGCTGCCCCAGCTTCTGGTGGAACCCGGACAAGTTCGTCGGCCCGGCCGGCCTGCTGCAGGCCTACCGCTTCATCGCGGACAGCCGCGACAAGGCCACCGGCGAGCGCCTGGACAACCTCGAAGACCCGTACCGCCTGTTCCGCTGCCACACCATCATGAACTGTGTCGACGTCTGCCCGAAGGGTCTCAACCCGACCAAGGCCATCGGCAAGATCAAGGAACTGATGGTCCGCCGCGCGGTCTGACGAAGGTATGCAAAACGTGCAGGAAAACGAGCTCGTCGACGAGCGCTCGCTCAGCAAGTTGCGCTGGCGCTGCCGGCGCGGCCTGTTGGAAAACGATCTCTTCATCGAACGTTTCTTTGCACGCCACGCCGCGACGCTGACGGTGCGCGAGGCGCGCGGCATGACCCAGCTGATGGATCTGTCGGACCACGACCTGATGGACCTGCTGATGGGTCGCAACCAGCCTTCCGGCGAAACCGACACGCCCGAGGCGGTCGATGTACTGAAGATGTTGAGGGCCTGAGGAGACGCCGTGCAGGCAACGCAGGCCCCCCGAGGTTTTCATGAAAGAACAGCCCCCAACCGGGACACCGGAGACGAGGCATTAACCCAAGGAAGCACATGAAGCTAGCAGACAATAAAGCCACTCTGTCGTTCGCGAACGGCAGTCCCAGCGTCGAGCTGCCGGTCTACGCCGGCAACATCGGCCCGGACGTGATCGACATCCGCAAGCTGTACGCGCAAACGGGCATGTTCACCTATGACCCGGGCTTCCTGTCCACCGCGGCATGCCAGTCGGGCATCACCTACATCGACGGCGACAAGGGCGAACTGCTGTACCGCGGCTACCCCATCGAGCAGCTGGCCACCAACTGCGACTACCTCGAAACCTGCCACCTGCTGCTGTACGGTGAACTGCCGGACGCCAAGAAGAAGGCCGAATTCAACGACCTCGTCACCCATCACACGATGGTCAACGAGCAGATGCAGTTCTTCCTGCGCGGCTTCCGCCGCGACGCGCATCCGATGGCGGTCATGACCGGCCTGGTCGGCGGCCTGTCGGCCTTCTATCACGACAGCACCGACATCAACAATCCGGAGCACCGCGAAATCGCCGCGATCCGCCTGATTGCCAAGATGCCGACGCTGGTCGCCATGGCCTACAAGTACAGCATCGGCCAGCCCTTCATGTACCCCAAGAACGAGCTGAGCTACGCCGGCAACTTCCTGCACATGATGTTCGCCACCCCGTGCGAGCCCTATGTGGTGAGCCCGGTGCTGGAACGCGCCCTGGACCGCATCTTCATCCTGCACGCCGACCACGAACAGAACGCTTCGACCTCCACTGTTCGGCTGTGCGGTTCTTCCGGCACCAACCCGTTCGCCGCCATCGCGGCAGGTGTTGCCTGCCTGTGGGGTCCGGCCCACGGCGGCGCCAACGAAGCCTGCCTGAACATGCTGCAGGAGATCCAGGACATGGGCGGCGTGGACAAGATCGGTGACTTCATCGCCAAGGTGAAGGACAAGACCTCCGGCGTGAAGCTGATGGGCTTCGGTCACCGTGTCTACAAGAACTACGACCCACGTGCCAAGCTGATGCAGGAAACCTGCAAGGAAGTCCTGGCCGAGCTGGGACTCGAAAACGACCCGTTGCTGAAGATCGCCGTCGCCCTGGAAAAGATCGCACTGGAAGACGAATACTTCGTGTCGCGCAAGCTGTACCCGAACGTCGACTTCTATTCCGGCATCGTCCAGCGCGCCATCGGCATTCCCGTGCCGCTGTTCACCGCCGTGTTCGCCCTGGCGCGCACTGTCGGCTGGATCGCACAGCTGAACGAAATGATCGCCGACCCGGAGTACAAGATCGGCCGTCCGCGCCAGCTGTTCGTCGGTTCCGAGCGTCGTGACGTGAAGCCGATCGCCGATCGCTGATCGCCCCACGTCGCCCACGCGACAAAGCCCGCCGCCAGGCGGGCTTTTTTTTGGGGTCGTCGACCGCAGGACGTAAAGACGCGCAGTTATTACAGCGTATCGCGGGGTGCCAGACGGGGCAGCAGAACCATGAATTCCGTGCCCTGCTCCCGAGAGGATGTGACTCGCACCTGCCCGCCGTGCGCTTTGGCAATTTCCGAAACGATATAGAGGCCCAGACCCACGCTGCGATCCGCGCCCGCGTCCGTGCCACGCACCATGGGACTGAAGAGCCCGGGGATGACGTCTTCGGGAATGGGCTCACCAAAATTGTGAACCGCCAAAAAGACTTGATCGCCATCGACGCCTGTGCGAACCGACACGGGTTTGCTGGCGTCACCATAAGCCATGGCGTTGCCGACCATGTTCCCGATCGCTTGTGTGATGCGGTCACTGTCGAAAAGCAGGTGGTGAACTCCTTCGCAACGATGGCTGAATTCACGCTCCGGGTATGACGGCGCCAATTCGGCAACCGCGTCACAGACAGTTGCATCGAGATCGCCCGCTCGCGGTGTCACCGGGATGCCGGAGCCGATGCGCGCCGTGGTGAAGTCGAGCAGATCGGCCACCAACCTGTTCGCACGATCGGTAGACCGAACGATCCGGTCGTTCATGCGCCTCTGCTGTTCGTTCAGATTTGTCCGCCCGAGCCCGTGGACCCCGATATGTATTGCCGACAATGGGTTACGCAGGTCGTGACTGACGATTCCGATCATCTGCTCGGCAAAGGCTGCGCGGTCATTGGCCAACGCTTCGAGTCGCGTTGCCTCTGCAATGAGACCTTGAAGCTTCGTTTGAGTGTTCAGAAGCTCCTGCTCATACTTGTGGCGGTCCCGGGCAACAAAAAACGCCACGTCATGGATGATTTGTCCATCCCGTTCACGCCGCAATGCATTGGCCAGCATGGGGACGATTGCCCCATTGGCCGCCTCGAAATCGAGTTTGATTTCGGCCACCGAGTTCTGCAGCTGCAACAGGGGTTGCCAGTGAGTCTGATGAAAGATGCGGCCCCCGATGGTCATGAGTTCCTGCAGTTTCTTCTTTCCCACCAGTTGCTCAGGCTCGAATCCCAGCCACTGGCAGAAGAGTCGATTCGCCCAAAGGATGCCCCCTTTGCCATCCGTGCGCGCCAATCCGCAAGCCGCGTCGTCGGGCGATGGCGCCATCGCATCAATCCTTCCGTCGGTCATCCGCCTACAGCCCCTGGGTCCTCAAGAATTTGTCGATGGCCGCAGCGGTCTCGACGGGTCGGCTCATGTGCGGGCAATGACCCACGTTCTCGACGACTTCCAACATCGCATTCGGCATCTGGTCGACCATGTACTCCCCGACCGCCACTGGCGCGATGAAGTCCTCGTCGCACTGAACGATCAACGACGGTGTGTGCAGCCGGGAAAGGTCCGCACGATGGTCGGACAAGAATGTGACCCTGGCGAAGTGCTTTGCGATTTCCGGGTCGGTGCGGCAGAAACTGTTGGTCAGTTCTTGTCCCAGGTCGGGCTGCTCGGGCGAGCCCATGATGGCCGGAGCCATCGCGCTAGACCAGCCAAGATAGTTGTTTCCCAGGGTGTCGAGCAGCGAATCGATGTCCTTGCGCGAGAAACCGCCAACGTAGGTACCGTCGTTCACGTAACACGGTGACGGGGCGATCATCGCGTGGCCCGAGATATGGCCAGGCTCCTTGAGGTCAGCCAGCATGCCTATCATGGCGCTTACCGAATGTCCCACGACGATTGCCGGGCCTTCCGCATACTCCTTCACGATCTCGAGCAGGTCGTCTGCATGGCCTTGCAGCGTTCCGTACTTCCGGCGGTCGAAGCTGGCGTGGTCCGAGTTGCCCGCCCCCACCAGGTCGAAAAAGACCGTCTTGAAACGTTCGACAAAGGCGGGCTTCAGCAGGCGCCACATGTTTTGGTCGCATCCAAAACCATGCGCAAAGAAGAGTGTTGCAGGTCCGGTGCCCGTGGTATGGACGTTGTTGCGAAGCTGGACGCTCATGGGCCTGAACTGGCCGCGTTACAGCCTGGAATTTCTAATGCGCCCATTGTCACCCCTCCATCTGCTCGATAACACCCTTTTTGGAGCCCGACTCGAAGCGCCGGCCATCCTCCCTCTTTTAGACTCGACACCATGACCATCAAATCCAAAGCTGCCGTGGCCTTCAAGGCCGGAGAACCCCTGCAAATCGTCGAAATCGACGTGGCTCCACCCAGGAAGGGTGAGGTGCTGGTGCGCATCACAGACAGCGGCGTGTGCCACACCGATGCCTTCACCCTCAGCGGCGACGACCCGGAAGGTCTGTTCCCGGTGGTGCTGGGCCATGAAGGCGCCGGCATCGTGGTGGAGGTTGGCGAGGGCGTGACCAGCGTGAAGCCGGGTGACCACGTCATTCCGCTGTACACCGCCGAATGCGGCGAATGCCTGTTCTGCAAGAGCGGCAAGACCAATCTGTGTGTGGCCGTGCGGGCAACCCAGGGCAAGGGAGTGATGCCCGACGGCACCACCCGCTTCTCGTACAACGGCCAGCCGCTCTACCACTACATGGGTTGTTCGACCTTCAGCGAATACACGGTCGTGGCCGAGGTCTCGCTGGCCAAAATCAACCCGGACGCCAACCCGGAACAGGTCTGCCTGCTGGGCTGCGGGGTGACCACCGGGCTGGGCGCCGTCAAGAACACTGCCAAGGTTCAGGAGGGCGACACCGTGGCCGTATTCGGTCTGGGCGGCATCGGCCTGGCGGTGATCCAGGGCGCACAACTGGCAAAGGCGGGCCGCATCATCGCGATCGACCTCAACCCTTCCAAGTTCGAACTGGCCAGGACCTTCGGTGCCACCGACTGCATCAACCCGAACGACTTCGACAAGCCCATCCAGCAAGTCATCGTCGAAATGACCGGTTGGGGTGTCGACCACAGCTTCGAATGCATCGGCAACGTCAATGTGATGCGGGCCGCACTCGAATGCGCGCACCGCGGCTGGGGCCAGTCGGTCATCATCGGTGTGGCCGGTTCGGGTCAGGAGATCTCCACCCGGCCCTTCCAGCTGGTCACCGGCCGCAAGTGGCTGGGTTCCGCCTTCGGCGGCGTCAAGGGCCGCAGCGAACTGCCCGGCATGGTGGAAGACGCGATGGCCGGCCGCATCCAGCTCGAACCCTTCGTCACCCATACCATGGGCCTGGAAGGCATCAACGAAGCCTTCGACCTGATGCACGAAGGCAAGTCGATCCGCTCGGTCGTCAAGTTCGCTGCCTGAGGACCGGCACGACATGTCCACGCCCTCCTCCATCGAAAGGCTCGCCAGCCACGGCTGCTTCGGCGGCGAGCAGCTTTTCTATCGGCACGATTCGCATGAAATCGGCCTGCCGATGAAGTTCTCCGTCTATCTGCCGCCGCAAGCCCAGCAAGGCCCGGTGCCGGCCGTGATGTACCTGGCCGGGCTGACCTGCACCGAAGAGACCTTCATGGTGAAGGCTGGCGCCCAGCGCATGGCGGCAGAGCTGGGTCTTGCCCTGATCGCGCCTGACACCAGTCCACGCGGGACCGACGTCGCGGGACAGGACGCCAGCTGGGATTTCGGCATCGGTGCCGGGTTCTACCTCGACGCCACCGAAGCACCGTGGGCCACGAACTGGCGCATGGAAAGCTATCTGATGGCCGAACTGCTGCCGTTGCTGTCGGCACAGTTGCCTTTGAAGGCCGGTCGCCTGGGCGTGTTCGGCCATTCGATGGGCGGGCACGGCGCGCTGACGCTGGCCCTGCGCCATCCGGGTGTTTTCAGGTCGGTATCGGCTTTCGCCCCAATATGCGCACCCAGCCAGTGCCCATGGGGAGAAAAAGCGTTCGGTGGCTACCTCGGCCCGGATCGCGAGCGCTGGTTGAAGCATGACGCCAGCGCGCTCATGCGCGCACAGGCAAACGTGCCCTATCCAGCCGGCATACTGGTCGACCAGGGCCTGGATGACAAGTTCCTGTCCGAGCAATTGTTCCCAGGCGCACTCGAAGAAGCCTGCCAGCACATCGGGCAGCCCCTGACATTGCGCCGCCACGCCGGATACGACCACGGCTACTATTTCGTGCAGAGTTTCATGGCAGACCACCTGGCCCACCACGCCAAGGCCCTGGCGTAGAAGATGTTCAGAAAGTGAAGTCCGGGATCAGATGCATGCGCTGCTCGATGATGCGGCGGATGCATCCGGCCCGGCTCATAGACTCGCTGCTACCGTCCTCGGTGCTGAACAGCAGCAGGCGGCCCTTGGGGCTGCTCCAGGTCAGTTCCCACTGCTCCCAGCGGCCTGCCTGCCAGGCTGCCAGGCGAACGCCCGGCATCAGTACCAGCGAAGCCGCCGCGGCCGATACACGCGCCGACGCCGGAAACGCGTTTTCGTCGAATGCAACGGCAGTCGCCTCCATCGGTGCCGGCAGGCTACCGCCGATCGAGGCCTCCATCTGGCGCGGTTCGCGGCGGGTGGCAAAAGATCCACCGGCCCCTCCCACTGCCGTGCCGTGCAGTTCCTCCAGGGTGCGAAAAAAAGCACTGGCCTGATCCGCCGGATAACCAATACTTTGCAGCCCCGAGCGCAAGCGCGACAGCAGCGAGGGCATGGTCACCAGCAGACGCTGGACATCGGCCTTTCCAAGCGTCGGCTGAGAGCTCCAGAAAAGGGGTTTGACCAAGGCGAAATACCCGTCGGGATCGTTGGCCCCGCCCATACCCGAATGGGTCTGCGCCTGGGCAATGACTTCCGACCAGGGACCCATGACGAATTCGCGCACCGACGCGGGCACACCTTCGATCTCGGGCCAGGACGCGATCTCGGCGGCGATGCGCTGCGCTTCGCCGGCTTGCAATGCGCTGTTTTGGTGAGGGCTGGCCGCCGGCACGGGAAACACGGGCGGCACGGCCGCTGGAAGCGCGTCGGGCTCAGAAGGAGTCACCCCGGCCTGGCGCAGCAGGCGCGACAATCGTCGGTATTCGGATGCCAGCTCGGGCCCGAGGGCCATGCTGAAATGCTCCATCCAGAGACTGCGCACGGCCTCGTTCACACCCGCTCGCTCGGCCACCGACCGTACCGCCCGCGCAACCGTTTCCGGCGTCAACGGACTGGCATCCAGACGCGGCTCGCGAAAACCCAGCGCACCCGATGCGAGGGCCGCGAACTCCCGCAAGGGGTCTTGCCAGGCTTCGAATGCCGGCACCACCACGGGTGTTTCGTCCGATCGATCCAGCTGCAATTGCCGCTGACGCATCGCCGCCAGCAAGGCAGCCGGGAACTCGCCTTCGAAGAAATCGGATTTCTCTGCCAGCAGTTGCCGCGCCTGGCTGGCGATGGCTGCCACCACGTCGCCCTGGCCGCTGCGGTGCGCCAGCTCATACAGGCTCTTACGAGCGCGTGCAACGAGTTCGGCCATCAGGACCCCGCTGTGCGACACCGCATCGTCGATGCAGATGTCCAGCGGGTTGCGGGTGACCGAGGATGCGTAGGGCTGACTCATGGATGGTTTTTTCTGGGCCGCCGGCAGAATCTGGACAACCTGTTTTGTTTATATCAGCCCAGGGCCTTGAACCGCACCCGTTTGGGCTTGGCGCCTTCCTCACCAAGACGCTTCTTTTTGTCAGCTTCGTATTCCTGATAGTTACCATCGAAGAAGGTCCACTGGCTGTCGCCTTCGGCGGCCAGGATGTGGGTGGCGATGCGGTCCAGGAACCAGCGGTCATGGCTGATGACCATGACGGTTCCAGCGAACTCCAGCAACGCGTCTTCCAGCGCGCGCAGTGTTTCAACGTCCAGGTCGTTCGATGGTTCGTCGAGCATCAGCACGTTGCCGCCGGCGATCAGCGTCTTGGCCAGGTGCAAGCGACCACGCTCCCCGCCGGACAGGCTGCCGACCTTCTTCTGCTGGTCGCTGCCGTTGAAGTTGAACCGGCCGGCATAGGCGCGGCTGGCCATCTGGAACTTGCCGATGTTGATCATGTCGAGCCCGCCGGAGATGTCTTCCCAGACGGTCTTGTCGTTGGCCAGTTCGTCGCGATGCTGGTCGACGAACGCCATCTTGACCGTCGAACCCTTGACGACCTCACCCGAATCCGGGGTTTCCTTGCCGGCGATCAGCTTGAACAGCGTCGATTTACCTGCACCGTTCGGCCCGATGATGCCGACGATGGCGCCAGCCGGAACGGTGAAGCTCAGGTTGTCGATCAGCACGCGGTCCCCGAAGCTCTTGCTGACGTTGTGGAACTCGATCACCTGGCTGCCCAGGCGGTCGGCCACAGGAATGAAGATTTCCTGCGTTTCGTTGCGCTTCTGGTATTCGTAGTCGGACAGTTCTTCGAAGCGGGCGATACGCGCCTTGCTCTTGGCCTGGCGGCCCTTGGCGTTCTGGCGTACCCACTCCAGCTCTTTCTTCATGGCCTTGGCATGGGCCTCTTCGCTCTTCTGCTCGCCTTCCAGGCGGGCGTTCTTCTGCTCCAGCCAGTTGGTGTAGTTGCCCTTGTACGGAATGCCGCGGCCGCGGTCGAGTTCCAGGATCCATTCAGCGGCGTTGTCGAGGAAGTAGCGATCGTGGGTGATGGCGACGACGGTGCCGCTGAAGCGCTGCAGGAACACTTCCAGCCAGTCGACCGATTCGGCGTCCAGGTGGTTGGTCGGTTCGTCGAGCAGCAGCATGTCGGGCTTGGACAGCAGCAGCTTGCAAAGCGCAACGCGGCGCTTTTCACCGCCGGACAGCACGCCGATGTTGGCGTCCCAGGGCGGCAGGCGCAACGCGTCGGCCGCGATTTCGAGCTGATGCTCGGAGTCGGTTCCGGCCGCGGCGATCACCGCCTCGAGCTGGCCCTGCTCGGTGGCGAGGGCGTCGAAGTCGGCGTCTTCCTCGGCGTAGAGCGCGTAGATTTCTTCGAGTCGTGCCTTGGCGGCATTGACTTCGCCCATGGCTTCCTCGACCGCCTGGCGCACGGTATGGGTGGGGTCGAGCTTGGGTTCCTGCGGCAGGTAGCCGATCGACAGGCCGGGCATCGGCAATGCCTCGCCTTCGATTTCCTTGTCGATGCCGGCCATGATCTTCAGCAGCGTCGACTTGCCGGAGCCATTCAGGCCCAGCACGCCGATCTTGGCGCCGGGGAAGAACGAAAGGGATATGTCCTTCAAGATCTGCCGCTTGGGCGGCACGGTCTTGCTGACATGGTTCATGGTGTAGACGTACTGGGCCATGTGATTTGGGTGTTTCTTGCGGCTGGCTGGGCAGCGGTTGACGGTTGCGTGACGGCCATTGCGGCCATGCCGGCATTTTCTCACGGGCGGCTGCGTCATCGACACGGCCACGGCCATGCACAGGCTTTGAATCGAATTTCGGCCATCCTCCCATGCGTTCGTGCACCGGACCGGCGCGGCCCTAGCGAAAGCCGAATGATGCCGATCCGACAGTACCGCCGACCGCCGGTACCGCCAGCCTTGTCACATTCTCGAAAAAGGAATCAACCTCATGTTCCCAGCCGCTTTGCAGACCGGCGCGTCCGCCGCCTCCGCAGCCAGCCAGAGCCGTTCCGATGCGCTGTTGAAGGGTCCGCCGGTCGCCTCTGACCAATTGCTGCCGGCCGAGCTGTGGGCCCGCATCCATGCGCTGGCGGACTTGCGCGACAAACATGCGATGACCCGTGTCGACTCCCATCTGTGCAACTTTGCAGTGCCGACCGCCCGGGCGCATCTGTCCGCTGCATTCCAGCCGAGTGCCCGCCACCAGCACGGCACACGGCTGGTCCGGCATGCGGTGGTGGTACTACAACGTGCATTCCGGGACAACGCGGCGCGCGACCGCCATGTGCAGGAACTGGTGGTGCTGGCAGCCGCCATCGGGCCTCATTGGAGCGACCGCAAGTCGTTCGACATCGTGCAGACCGCGCTGTGTGGCGTGCTTCCCCGCCTGCCGCCCGCCGTGGCGCGGCACGTGCTGACACATCTGGCGGCAGTCAACCAGCTCGGATGCGCGGCTTTCGCCGACCTGTCCGGCAACAGCCTCGTGGACCGCCAAACACTGTCGGAGTGGCGCAACGACCTGAAACGTCGCCAGGCGCAGCTGCGGGCTGCAGACACTGCGGCAGGGGGTGTGCTCGGCGCGGAAAGGTGGCGGCGGCTCGACCGCCGGATGCTCGAATCGCTCGGAGCCGAATGACCGCATGCGTCCGTCGCGGCGGCAAGGTCCGGCCCGTGCGTGCGAACGGACCAATTCCATCGCTGGCAGGCCCGGAGTTCATGCGACAATGCCGGTTCGCCGCCGGGCACAGTTACCCACGGCGCCGGCAACCTGCCGGGGATGACGAAGGCAGCGGACCCAGACAGGGGCCGCAATCGCCTTCCGGCTCCCACTCTCGAAGACACATCAGCCTAATACTGGCCCCTTGCTTACTTCAGCATCGTGGCAGGCCGATGTCCTCGTGCCCTGGTTGGGGCACCACAACATGACCTTTGACGAACTGAACCTGGCCCCGGCAATTCTCCAAGCCGTGGCCGAGCAGGGCTACACCACGCCCACCCCTATTCAGGCGCAAGCCATTCCTGTCGTGCTGCAAGGCCACGACCTGCTGGCCGGCGCACAGACCGGCACCGGCAAGACCGCCGCCTTCACGCTGCCCTTGCTGCAGCGCCTGGCCGACGGCGAACCCGCCAAGAACCGCCACGGCAACAAGGGCGTGCGCGCACTGGTGCTCACCCCCACCCGCGAACTCGCGGCGCAGGTCGAGGAATCCGTCCGCACCTACGGCAAATACCTCAAGCTCAGCTCCACCGTCATCTTCGGCGGCGTGGGCATGAACCCCCAGATCGACCGCATCCGCAGCGGTGTCGACATCCTGGTGGCCACCCCCGGCCGCCTGCTCGACCTGCAGCAGCAGGGGCACCTCGACCTGTCCACCGTCCAGGTTCTGATCCTCGACGAAGCCGACCGCATGCTCGACATGGGTTTCATCCACGACGTCAAGAAGATCCTGGCCCTGGTGCCCAAGGAAAAGCAGAGCCTGCTGTTCTCGGCCACCTTCAGCGACGAGATCCGCGAACTGGCCAACGGCCTGCTGAAGAACCCGCAAAGCATCCAGGTCACGCCTTCCAACACCACCGTGCAGCGCATCACGCAAGTGATCCACCCGGTCGGCCGCGGCAAGAAGAAGGCTCTGCTGGCGCACATCATCAACCTGCACAACTGGAGCCAGGTGCTGGTGTTCACCCGCACCAAGTTCGGCGCCAACAACGTAGCCGAGTTCCTCGAGAAGAACGGCATCACCGCGATGGCGTTGCACGGCAACAAGAGCCAGTCGGCCCGTACCCAGGCGCTGGCGGGCTTCAAGAGCGGCGACATCCGCGCGCTGGTTGCCACCGACATCGCTGCCCGCGGCATCGACATCGACGAACTGCCGCACGTCGTCAACTACGAAATCCCCAACGTCCCGGAAGACTACGTGCACCGCATCGGCCGTACCGGCCGTGCCGGCAACGACGGTGCCGCCGTCAGCCTGGTCTGCATGGACGAAGAAGGTTTCATGTACGAGATCGAACGCTTCAGCAAGCAGAAGATCGCGGTCGAAGTGGTCGACGGTTTCGGCCCTGAAGAAGGCGAACGCGCCGAACCCATCGCCATGGGTCGCCAGACCATCTGGGGTGGCGCCGGCAAGCCGCCGAGCCGTGAGGTCATGGCCGCTGCGGCCAAGGCTGCCCGTACCGAAATGATGCAGCGCATCCGCGACAACAAGGCCGGCCAGGGTGCTGGCGGCGCTGGTGGCAATGGCGGCGGAAACGGTGGCGGCCAGCCCGGCCCCCGCCGTGGCGGCGGCAACGGTGGCGGCGGACAGGGTCCTCGCCAGGGCCAGGGTCCGCGCCAGGGCGGTCCTCGACAGGGTCAGGGCGGCGGTTTCGGTGGCGGCAACTTCGGCAACAACGGTGGCGGCTTCAACGGCCAGAACCGTGGTCCGCGTGTCGATCGCGATTTCGACAGCCAGCCCCCGGTCCCGCGTGAAGAACGCCAGCCGCGCCATCACGGCAACGCCATCAGCCCGTCGCAAGCCGATCAACTGGCCCATCGCCGCGCCGAATCGCTTGGCAACGTGGGCATGGCTGGCCAGCCCGATCCCCTGCGCACCAGCGTGGACAGCATGGCCGGTCGCGGCCGTCGTCCGGGTGGCGGCGGCGGTAACGGCGGCGGTGGTGGCGGTTACGGCCGTCGCTCCGGCGGCGGCGGCGGCGGTGGCGGTGGTTTCGGCGGCGGCGGTGGCGGCCGTAGCGGCGGCGGCCGTTTCGGTCGCTGATCCAGCCCTCTGCTGAATCTTGCAGAAGCCCCTGGCGCGTTTTCAACGCCAGGGGCTTTTTGCTTTCAGGCCGGCTTGTGCCCGCTCACCCGCTGCCCGGCATCCGCCGGCAGGCGCCACGCGTCGACCAGCGACAGCAAGGTCAGCAAGGCCATCACCAGCAGCGCCACCCGGAAGTCGGTGGCGCCCGGCATGCCGGAATGGCCGGTGAGTACTTCCCCGAAACGCAGCGCCAGCGCTCCCAGCGCAATGCCCAGGCCGGCGCTCAGTTGCTGGAACATGCTGAACAGGGTGCTGGCCCCGCCCGCCTGATCCTTCGAGGTATCGGCAAACGCCAGGGTGCCCACGGCGGTGAACTGCATCGAACGGGTCATGCCGCCGAAGACCAGTACCACCACCATCAGCGGCAGCGGTGTGTCGGCCGACAAAAAGGCACAACCGACGAAACCCAGCGTCGCCAGCAGGCCGTTGCCCAGCAGCGTCGAACGGAAACCGAAGCGCCTCAGCACCCAGGTGGTGGCTGGCTTGATGCCCAGGTTGCCGGCGAACAGCGCCAGCATCAGGAGCCCGGACTGCACCATGCCGAAACCGAAACCCAGCTGGAACATCAAGGGCAACAGAAACGGCGCGCTGCCGATGGAGATACGCGAAAGGCTGCCGCCCACCGCCGACGCCCGAAAGGTCGGCACACCGAACACCGACAGGTTCAGCAAGGGATGCGACGAGCGCCGGAAATGCCATATGGCGAATGTCATCAGCAACAGCCCGGCGGCGGCCGTCGATGTCACCAGCCACGCATCCGGCGCCTGCTGCGCGACCAGGTCCAGCGCCACCATCACCGCGCCGAGCCCGGTGCCGCTGGCCACGAAACCCAGCCAGTCGAACGGCCGCCTGCCGCCTGCCTCGCCGTCGATCCATCGCAGAGCCAGCACGAGGGCCGCCAGGCCCAGCGGCAGGTTGATGAAGAAGATCCAGTGCCAGCTCCAGGTGCTGGCGATCCAGCCGCCCAGCGGCGGCCCCAGCAACGGCGCCGCAAGCCCGGGCCAGGTGATGGTGGCGATGGCTTTCACGATGCCTTCGCGGGGTGTGGTCCGCAGCACCACCATGCGCCCCACCGGCACCATCAGCGCGCCGCCGATGCCTTGCAGGATGCGCGCCGCCACGAACATCGGCAGGCTTTGCGACAACCCGCAGGCCACCGACGCCAGCGTGAAGACCAGCACCGCGGTGGCAAACACTGGCCGCGGCCCGAAGCGGTCGGCCACCCAGCCGCTCACCGGAATGAACACCGCCAACGCCAGCAGATAGGCGCTGACCCCGGCGGACAAGGCCACCGGCGCCACCCCGAAACTGTCCGCCATGGCGGGCACGGCGGTGGCGATCACGGTGGCGTCGAAGTTCTCCATGAAGAACGCCGAGGCCACCAGCAGCGCGACCTTGCGGCTGCGATTCGTGGGTACGTCGGAAGTCATGGGCGGCTAGCTTAGCCAACCCATGTAGCCCCCGGTAAATCACGTCCCGGGGCAGCCGTCGATCAACGCTCGATCGTCCGATTCCAGCGTGCGTTCCAGGCCGGCCGATTGGCGTTGATGCTCACCCAATCGACCGTCACCGCGTTCTTCAGCCAGGCGGTGATCTGTGCGACCTGCGCCACGCCGTCCTTCACCACCGGAGCCTTGGGGTTGGTAGGCACGATGTTGCCGTGCTCGAGCATGTTGGCCTGCGCCTGCGGGCTCAGCAGAAACTCGGCCAGCTTCTGCGACAGCTCGGGTTCGCTGTTGTTGGCGATGACACACTGGGCGACCATCAGCAGCACCGAGCCTTCCTTGGGCTGGGCGTATTCGACCGGAATGCCGCGCTGCTTCAGCGCCGCCACCGCGCTCGGGGTCAGCGGGAACATGGCGGCCTCGCCGGTCTGCACCATCTCGGAGATCTTGGCCGCGCTCGGGATGTACTCCAGGACGTTCGGGCCCACCGTGGTCGGCCAGGCCTTGAAGCCGGGTTCGACGTTGGTGTCGGTGCCACCCTGGATGCGGTTGAACATCAGAAAGCCGTGCAGGCCGAAAGACGACGAGGTGATCGACGGGAACACCAGCTTGCCCTTGTACTTGGGGTCGGCCATGTCCATCCACGAGGTCGGTGGCGCCCAGCCCTTCTCGGTGAACATCTTCTTGTTGTAGGCCAGGCCGGTCATGCCCAGGCTGATCGAACTCGCCATGTCGTCCTTGAAGCGGGCGGCCGGATACAGGTCCTTCAGGTTGGGGTTGGGCAGCTGCTTCTGGCAAAGGCCCATGCCGATGGCGCGCACCATCACCCCGTCGTCCAGGTACATCACATGCATCTGGGGCTTGTCCTTGTTGGCGGTGGCCTTGGCCAGGATGTCCGACGAAGTGCCCGGCACCACCACCACCTTGACGTTGTTCTGCTTCTCGAAGGCCGGGAACACGTACTGCGTGTACGCCTTCTCCATCGTGCCGCCGTTCATGCCGATGTAGAGCGTCTTGGTCTGGGCGACGGCCGCGCCGCACAGGCTCAGGCCGGCGGCAAGGGCCAGCAGGCTGCGGCGGACGCCGCTCCGGCGAAAGGAAAAATCAGCGAAGGTCATGTTTCATCCTTGGGTTGATACGGGTATCGAAGAAGCAGGAACGGGCGCGAACCGCCCGATGGAAAACGTGTCGATGGGCGTGCTGCTGGCGCCGTCCCGCACCAGCTCGGCCAGCACTTCGCCGGCGGCCGGCCCGATCTGGAAGCCCGCGCCTGAGAAACCAAATCCGTGCAGCAGCCCCGGCGTGGTGGCGCTGCGCGACAGCACCGGCTGGCGGTCCGGCAGGTAGCCTTCGGTGCCGCTCCAGGTGCGGATGATCTGGGCATTGCGCAGCTGCGGAATCAGTTCGATCGCCTGCCCGGTCAGCGACACGATGGCCTGCTGGCTGGAGCGCGCCCGGTCGGCGTCCAGCGCCAGGCCCGGGCCGCCGCCCAGCACCAGATTGCCGCGCGCCACTTGCCGGCCGTACACGCCGCCGCCCTCCACGCCCAGGCTCCAGTTCATGAAGAAGGGCATGGGCGCGGTCACCGCCATCGCCGGATGTCCGGAGCTCAACGGCACCGGTTCGCCGAACTGTTCCGCCAGCCTGCCGGCCCAGGCGCCGGCGCAATTGAGCAGGTGCGGCGCGAACACCTCCAGCCGGTCGGCGGAACGCAGGCAGAAACGGATGCCGTCGAACTGCACCTCGTCGACCGGCGAGTTCTCGAAGATATGCGCCCCGGCGCCCCGCGCCGCGCGGCCGAAGGCGGGCGACACCAGGCGCGGATTGGCCTGGCCGTCTTCCGGGCACAGGGAACCACCGACCGCCCGCTCGCCCAGCCACGGACATTCGCGTCGCAGCCGTTCACGTGACCACAGTTCGATGTCCAGGCCGAAATCGCGAGTCATGTCGCGGTAGCGTTCCAGCGCCGCCATGTCGGCCTCGCTGCGGGCGATCTTGAAATGGCCGGTGCGCAGGTATTCGCCGTCGATGCCGATCAGCTCCGGCAGCCGTGCCCAGATGCCGTGCGCCCGCTGCGTCAGCGGCATCTGCCCCAGCGCCCGGCCCTGGCGGCGTACGCCGCCGTAGTTCACGCCGCTGGAACGCGAACCACACAGGTCTCGCTCCAGCAAGGCGACGGTGAAACCCATGCGCCGCAGCGCCAGTGCGGCCGATGTGCCGACGATGCCGCCGCCGACGATGGCGACATCCGCGTGAAGCGTCTTGTTCATGCGGTTTCGTCTCCTGCGGAGACCGTCATGGCCATCGGGATCGGCTTGATTGGCGCCTGGCCCCGCAGCCTGCCGACCTGCGCGACGGGAACCTGCGCGGCATGGGCGAGCAGCTCGGCCGCGGCCACTCCGCACATGCGGCCCTGGCAGCGGCCCATGCCGATGCGCGAAAGGGCCTTGAGACGGTTCATTTCCTGCGCGCCGGTCTGCCTTACCACCTGGCGCAACTCGCCGGCGGTGATGTTCTCGCAGCGGCAGACCACCAGGTCGTCCGGCGCCCGTGCGGCCCATCCGACCGGAAAAGGAAAGGCTTTTTCGAGGCCGCGCCGGAACGGCATCAGCCCGGCCAGCTTCTTTTCGAGTCGCGCAGCACGGCCCGTATCGACGGCAATACCTTCGTCGGCCAGCAACGCCAGCGCGGCACGCTCGCCCGCCCACTCCGCCGCGTCCGCACCCATGATGCCGGCGCCGTCGCCCGCCAGGTACACACCCTCTACGCTGCTGCGCCCTGCCGCATCGCGCTCGGGCAGATGGGCACGCTGAACCGGCGAATAACCGAAGCGGCAGTCCAGCAGATCGGCCAACTGGGTTTCAGACCGCAGCGCATGGCCGAAGCCGACGGCATCGCAGGCCAGCGTTCTTTCAGTGCGCCCGTCCTCGAACACCACGGCCTCGACATGTCGCTCGCCCAGCATCCGCACCGGCTTGGCCGCCCGATGGACCGGTACGCCATGCGTTCGCAGCCAGCCCAGGTAATACAGGCCCTTGGCAAATGTCGCCGGCTGGGTGAGCAGCCCCGGCAAGGCGATGGCCTGGTCGATCAGGCCGGAGGTGTCCAGCACCGCGACCACCTCCGCGCCAGCCTTGGCGTACTGGTAGGCCACCAGGTACAGCAGGGGCCCGCTACCCATGAAAACGACTTTGGAGCCGATGGCACAACCCTGGAACTTCAAGGCCACCTGCGACCCGCCCAGGCTGTAGACGCCGGGCAGCGTCCACCCCGGGATCGGCAGGATGCGGTCGGTCGCGCCGGTGGCCACGATCAGCCTTTGCCACGGCACGCTCCGGGTGACGGCGGTGGGTGCGTGCAATACATCCAGGCTGCCCGCCTGTGCGTTCCACACCAGGCTGTCGGGCCGGTAGTCGATACGGTCCATCACACCGTCGATGGCCGCATGCACGGACACCGCGCGGCCGGCTTCGGTGCCGTACAGCTTATCGGCCGGACGCTTGAAATTGAGCGGTGGCCGGCGATAGATCTGCCCGCCCGACCGCGCCGCTTCGTCCAGCAGCACCGGTCGCAGCCCGTACGCCACCAGGGTCTGCGCGGCGCGGATGCCGGCCGGCCCGGCGCCGACGATGACAGGAGCACTCGTCATGGCAGCGCCGGGCCGGTCAGCACCGCAAGCCCTTCGGTGACGAAGGTCGAACAGGCCCGCAGCGCAGCACCGTCGGCGGTGCGCACCCAGCAGTCCTGGCAGGCGCCCATCAGGCAGAAACCGGCGCGCGGCTGGCCGCTGAACTCGTTGTGGCGCAGGTGGCCGTGCTGAGCGCCCTGGGTCAGCACGGCGGTCAGCACCGTGTCGCCGACCAGCGCGGTGGCCGGCCGGCCGTCGACAGTGAAACGCACGCTGGCGCGTTCGGTTTCGGCCAGGCGTTGCATCAGTGTTTGCCCACCAGGATGCGGTCCAGGCCGTACAGCCGGTCCAGGATCACCATCGCGCAGGCGGTCACCGCCACCATCAGCGCCGACACCGCCGCCATCAGCGGATCGATGGACTCGGTGGCGTACATGTACATCCGCACCGGCAGCGTCACCGTGCTGGGCGAGGTGACGAAGATCGACATGGTCACCTCGTCGAAGCTGTTGATGAAGGCCAGCATCCAGCCGCCGGTCACGCCCGGCAGGATCATCGGCAGCGTGATGCGGGTGAACACGGTCGACTGCGAAGCGCCCAGCGACAGCGCGGCATGTTCTGCGCTGCGGTCGAAACCGACCAGCGCCGCGACCACCAGCCGCAAGGTGTACGGCGTGACGATCAGCGCATGCGCCAGGATCAGGAACCCGAAACTCCCGGTTCCGCCGACCAGCGCGAACAGCCGCAGCAGCGCCACGCCCAGCACCAGGTGCGGGATGATCAGCGGCGACAGGAACAGCGCATTGAGGAAGTCGCGCCCCGGAAACCTGTAGCGGGTGATGGCCAGCCCCGCCGGCACCGCCATCACGGTTGCGATGGTGGCCGAGGCCAGCGCCAGCCACAGGCTGTTCCAGAACGACTGCATGAAGTCCGGATGCACGAACACCGCCCGGAACCAGCGCAGCGAAAACTCGGTGGTCGGCAGCGTCAGCGTGTTCTCGGGTGTGAAGGCGACCACACACACCACCACCAGCGGCGCCAGCATGAAGGCGATCACCAGCGCGTTGAAGGTCAGGGCAATCGGCCCGTTCTTGCTCATCTGGCTCATGGTTTCAACCCAGTGATTTCTTGTAGCGGCCCTCTACGAGCCGGTTGTAGCTGAGCATCACCAGCAGGTTGGCGACCAGCAGGGTCAGCGCCACCGCGGCGCCCAGCGGCCAGTTGAGCTCGTGCAGGTATTCGTCGTAGACCACCGTCGCGACCATCTTCAGGCGGCGCCCGCCGAGCAGGCCCGGGATGGCAAACGAACTGGCCGACAGGCCGAACACGATCAGGCTGCCCGACAGGATGCCGGGCATCACCTGCGGCAGCACGATGCGCCGCAGCGTGGTGAACGGCGAAGCCCTCAGCGAGAGCGCAGCGTTCTGCACACCCGGGTCCAGCTTCTGCAGCGAGGTCCACACCGGGATCACCATGAAGGGCAGCATCACATGCACCAGCGCGATGACGATGGCGGTCTCGGTGTAGAGCAGCTTGACGGGCCTCATTCCCAGCGCCTGCAACAGCCCGTTGACCAACCCTTCCGGCCCCAGCAGCATGCTCCAGCCGAAGGCCCGCACCACCACCGACACCAGCAGCGGCGCCAGCACCACCAGCAGCAATATCGAGCGCCACGGGTTGCCCATGCGGCTCAGCACGTAGGCCTCGGCGGTGCCGATCACCACGCAGATCGCCGCCACCACGGCCGATATCCAGAAGGTGCGCCAGAAGATGGCGTAGTAATAGCTGTCGCCGAACACCAGCCGGTAATGTTCCAGCGTGAACTCGCCCGCCTTCGGCCCGGTCGCCGGGTCGTAGACGTTGAAGGACAGCACCGCCGTCAGCGCCAGGGGCACCAGCAGCAACAGCGTGAACAGCAGCAGCGCGGGGCCTGTCAGCCACCACGGCGTCGCCTTGCGGGCAGACGACTGGTTCATGCCGCCACCGGCTGTTCGAGCGCCAGCACGCGGGTGCAGCTGTCTGGCCAGTCGATGCCGGCCGACTGGCCTTCCTCGAGCATGGGGCGGCCGTCGTTGGCGCACAGCACGGTCAGTTCGCCGACCGAGGTCTTCATGCGGTACAGCCACTGGCTGCCCAGGAAGAAACGCTCGACCACATCACCGTCCAGCCGGCCGGTACCGGCCGCCACCAACTGCAGTTTTTCCGGCCGGATGGTCAGCAGCACCGCCGCGCCGGGCCGGAAACCCGGCTCGCGCAGCGCCACGGTCAAGCCGCCGACCCGCACGAACTGCTGCTCGCCACCGTCCTCGACCCGGCCTTCCAGCAGATTGGCCTTGCCGACGAAGGTCGAGATGAACCGGGTGCGCGGATGTTCGTACACCTCATAGGGCTTGTCGATCTGCGTCGCCCGGCCGCCCTCCATCACCACCACGCGGTCGCTCACCGACATGGCCTCGCTCTGGTCGTGCGTCACCATCACCGTGGTGGTGCCGACCTTGCGCTGGATCTGGCGCAACTCGAACTGCATCTCCTCGCGCAGCTTGGCGTCGAGGTTGGACAGCGGTTCGTCCAGCAGCAGCACCGGCGGCTCGATCACCAGCGCCCGCGCCAGCGCCACCCGCTGCCGCTGGCCGCCGGAAAGCTCGCGGGGATATTTGTTCGCGTGGGCTTCCAGATGCACCAGCCCCAGCGCGTCGCGCACCCGTTCGGCGCGTTCGGCTTTGGGGCACTTGCGCATTTCCAGGCCGAAACTCACGTTGTCCTTCACCGTCATGTGCGGGAACAGCGCATAGGTCTGGAAGACGATGCCCAGGCCGCGGCTGTTGGCCTTGGCATGGGTGATGTCGCGGCCGTCCAGTTCGATGCGGCCCCGCGTCACCGCCTCGAAGCCGGCCACCATCTGCAGCGTGGTGGTCTTGCCGCAGCCCGACGGGCCGAGCAGCGACACGAACTCGCCTTTTTCGACCGTCAGGTTCATGTCGGCCACGGCGCAGGTGTCGCCGTAGAACTTGGTGACGCCGGTGAGCTGGAGAAATGACATGGACGGACCCGCTTTCCAGAGATGAAGACTGAGGGGCACTTGCCGTGCCCGATGCGTTCGAATCTATTGCAAGTAGCGGACCCGTTCGATCCGGGTCTTCCGCACATCGGAATGTTTTTGTCATTTATTTCATTGAATGAAATATCATGCGTTGAATCAATTCATAAATTTCAGAAGTTGGAACCTTGACCGATTCAAATGCAGCAGCCGGCGGTGTGCAACGGCTGTTCCTGGTGATGCGTGCGCTCACCAGGGTTCAATCCGAGGGCGGCCGGGTCACCCAATTGGCGCGTGACGTCGGCCTGACGCAGGCGACCGTGCACCGTTTGCTGCAGTCATTGGCGGCCGAGGGCATGGTCGAACAGGACGAACGCAGCAAACGCTACCGCCTGGCCATCGACTTCTTCGCGCTGGCGGCGCAGGCCGGCAATCCGGGCGACCTGCGAACGCTGTGCCGCCCTGCGCTGCTGCGGCTGAGCGCCAGCCTGGGCGACAGCATCTTCCTGCTCGCGCGCGCCGGCTTCGATGCCGTCTGCCTGGACCGCAGCGAAGGGCCTTTCCCGATCCGCACCTTCACCGGCGATGTGGGCGGCCGGGTGGCGCTGGGTGCCGGCCAGGGCGCGCTGGCCATCCTGGCCTTTCTGCCCGAGGTCGAGCGCGACGAGGTGATCCGCTTCAACCTGCCGCGTGTGCGCGAATACGGCGTCTACGACGAGGTACAGCTGCGGACCGAAATAGACAGGGTGCGCCTGAACGGTTTCGCCGGACGCAGCAGCGGCATGCTGGACGGCATGGCGGGTGTGGCGGTGCCGGTTCTCGACCGCGAGGGCCGGGCCGTTGCGGCGCTGTCGGTCGGCACCATAGCCGACCGCCTGAACGCCGAGCGCCTGCCCACCGTCGTCGAGCTGCTCAAACGCGAGGCTTCGGCCATCGGCTTCAAGGTCAATCCGTTCGACGTCTCGTTGCGGCGGCCGGCGCAGATCCTGTCGGGCCAGCCTAGCGCGCCGCCGCTGGGGTCTCCGCCGTCTTCCTGACCTTTTGCGCCCACCGGTTCCAGCCGGCGCCCAGCGCCATCAGCACGCAGGTGGCGAAGAACACGCTGCGCATGCCGTAGTGCCCGCCGACAAAACCGCCCAGCACCGGGCCGGCGACCTGGCCCACGTACTGCGCCGAAATCGAATAACCCAGCATGCTGCCCGCCACTGCGGCGGGCACGCTGTGGCGGATGACCGCCGCGATGCAGGGCAGCAGCCCGCCCAGTGACAGGCCCATGAGAAAGCGCAGCACCACCAGCTGCCAGCCTGCGGTGACGAAGGCCTGCGGTATCAGCAACACCGCAGACACCGCCAGGCAGCCGATGATCACGTTCCAGTGGCCCACCCGGTCTGCCAGCCGCCCCAGGCGGGCGGCCGACAAGATACTGCCCAGCGCGGCGGCCGACATCACGAAACCGGCCATCACCGTCACCCGCGCCGGATCGGCCACCAGTTGCGCGACATACACCGTGATGATCGGCTCGATGGACATGTTGGCCAGCATCAGCAGCATGCCGGTGAACAGCATGGCGACGAGCGGCCGTTTGTCCGGCACGCAGGCCCAGCCGCCCGGCTGTTTTTCCTGGGCTTTGCCAGTCGGTCGGCGTTCTTCGCGGATCAGGAAAAGCGTCGCCAGAAAAGCGATGAAGATCGCCGCGCCGGCGCCGAAGAAAGTCCAGCGGATGCCGATCAGCGGCGGCAGGAATCCGCCGACCAGCGGGCCGACCAGATTGCCGGCCATGATGGCCGACGACATGGTGCCGAGCGCCCAGCCGGTGCGGTCCTTCGGCGTCTGGGTGGCGACCAGCACCATCGAGCCCGAGGCGTAGCCGCCCAGCAGGCCCGCCAGCAGACGCAGGCCCACCAGCTGGTAGACGTCCTGTGCGAGGCCGATCAGGGCCATTGCCACGGCCATGCCGAGGCTGGCGCGGATGAGCATCAGCTTGCGGCCGTGGCGGTCGGCCAGTCTTCCCCAGAGTGGAGCCACGAGTGCCGCACTGGCGAAGGTGGCGCCGAAGGCTATTCCGGACCACTGGACTATTTCTGCGTGCTCTCTTACGCCTAGCTGTTCTACATAGAGAGGCAGGAAAGGGAGCAGCAAGGTCATCGCCACGATGGTGGTGAAGGAGCCGAACATGCAGACGATCAGGTTGCCGCGCCAGTGCTGGTGGGCGTCTTCAGGCTTTGGATTCTGGTTTGGGTTCGGGTCGGTCTGCATGCGGCCTGCATTGTCCGGCGCGGCTTGCGGGCGGTGGCTGTTATCTGGCGATGGGAAGCATCTTTGGTGGTTATGGCCTAAGGACGAGCCCACGAAAAAGAACGGATATCAGCGCGGCACGGCAGAAGCCCACACCGCCTCGGCCAAGGCATGCAACCGCCGCTTCGGCCGATTCAGCCGCACCTCGAACCGCACTTCCATCTTCCGGTCCCCGGCAAGCGCCATCCGCCCCGCCTTGCACTCCGCCTGCACCATCGACCAGGGCAGCCAGGCAATCCCAAGGCCCTTCAGCACGTATTCCTGAAGCGCATCCGCAGAGTCGCACTCGATACGCCGCACGACAGCCGGCGCATGCGGGTTGTGGGCCAGATGGTCTTCCAGCAGACGCCCCATCGCCAGGGAATGCCCGTAACTCAACAAAGGCACAGGCTTGCCGGACTTGATGGGATAGAGAGGCTCCCCGCGCGCATCGGCGCGAGAAACCGGCACCAGCTTGTCCGACGCCAGCGAAACGAAACTGTACTGCCGCCCGTCCAGCCGGACCGCCAGCGCCGGATGGTGGAACACCAGCGAAAAATCCGCCTCGTTGCCCTCCAGCACCTTGACCGAATCGGCGGTGCTCAGCGTCAGGATCCGCACCTGCGCGTCCCGCACGATGGGCTGCAGCCGCACCAACCAGTCCGCCAGCACGGTACGCGCCAGGGTTCGCCCGGTGGCGATGGTCACGGTGCGGGCCTGCCGTCCCGCCTCGCCCAGCAGCTCGATTCGCGAACCCTCGAGCCCGCTCACCATCTGCCGCGCTGTTTCCAGCAGCCTCGAACCCGCAGCGGTGAGCCGTGCCGGGCTCTTGCCGCGCTCGACCAGCGGAGTGCCCGCCCATTCCTCCAGCTGCTGGATGCGCCGCCCGAAAGCGGGATGGGTGACATGGCGCAGTTCAGCGGCCCGGCTGAAATTGCCGGTCTCGGCAAGCGCGATGAAATCTTCCAGCCACTTCAAGTGCATGACGTGCCGCCCATGTGCCAAAACAGCAGTGCATTGTGCCGATACGGCACCAGTCGGAAATCGCCGAGGTTCAAGAATCCGCTCACGCCAACCGAGGAACCCCGATGAACCGCAACACTTTCACCCGCCGCGCCACCCTGGCGGCCTGCGCCCTGGCCTGCCTTTCCGCCTCCGTCGGCAGTGCATACGCCCAGGCTGGCGCGTGGCCGCAACGCCCTGTCACCCTGGTCGTCGGCTACCCCGCGGGCGGCAGCACCGACCTGGTGGCCCGCACCCTGGCGACCGACCTTTCGTCGCGCCTCGGCCAGCCGGTGGTCATCGAGAACGTCGGCGGCGCCGGCGGCTCGCTGGGCGCGCAGAAGGTGGCCCTGGCCCAGCCGGATGGCTACACCCTGCTGGTCGGTGCCAACAACGAACTCGCCATCAACGCGCTGGTGCGCAAATCGGTGAAGTACCAGTCGAAGAACTTCACGCCGCTGTCGCTGCTGGCCACCCAGCCGATGGTGCTGACGACCTCTCCAGCCACCGGCATCAAGACCACAGCCGAATTCCTGAAGGCAGTCAAGGCCAAGCCGGGCGCGTATTCGTACGGCAGCTCGGGCGTGGGCACCGCCCTGCACATGACCGGCGAAATGGTCAAGCAGAGCGGTGGCCTGTTCATGACCCACATCCCTTACCGTGGCACCGGTCCGCTGACCAACGACCTGATCGGCGGCAACCTGGAATACGGCGTGTATGTGCTGTCCAGCGCCCTGCCGCTCATCAAGGCCGGCAAGATCATTCCCATCGGCACGTCCGAACACAAACGTTCGCCGGTCACGCCCGAAGTGCCCGCACTGTCGGAAAACCCGGCGCTGAAGGATGTGGACATCAACGTGTGGTTCGCCCTGCTCGGCCCGGCCGGCCTGCCCGAACCCATCCAGGCCAAACTGAAGGCCGCGGTGAACGACATCCTGAAGGCTTCGGACTTCCGCAAGAGCATGGAAGCGTCGGGTTCGGTGGTGCCGGCGGCCCAGCCCGACATGGCTGCCTTCATGGCCAGCGAAACATCCAAGTACCGCAAGATCGTCGATTTCGCCCACATTACCGACGAGTGAGCACCGAGAGAAAAGCAATGGAATTCAAACTGGAAAAACCGGAAATCGGCGCCTTGGCCGAGGGCAACACCGGCACACGCGGCGTGTGGAAATTCGACTCCGGGTTGCCGGGCCGGCATGTGCTCATCACCGCGCTGGTCCACGGCAACGAACTGTGCGGCGCCTGGGCGCTGAAGGGCCTGCTCGAAGCCGGTGTGCGACCGGCAGTCGGGAAACTGACGCTGATGTTCTGCAACCTCGACGCATTCGCCACCTTCGACCCGCTGGACCACGACCCGTCGCGTTTCGTCGAGGAAGACATGAACCGGCAGTGGTCGGTGGAACGCATGACTTCGGGCGAGACGCTGGAACGCCGTCGCGCCCTGGCGCTGTCGCCCTTCGTGTCCGAAGCCGACTGGCTGCTCGACCTGCATTCGATGCACGAGCCCGGCCTGCCGCTGGCACTGGTCGGTTTGTCGCCACTGAACGAGGCGCTGGCGGTCGCCATGGCTGCGCCGGAAACCATCGTGGCCGATGCCGGCCACAAGGACGGGGTGCGTATGCGCGACTTCGGCCGCTTCGGTACCGAGGAAGGCATTGCCGCAGGTGCGCGTTCGGTGCTGGTGGAATGCGGTTTCCACGGCGACCCCGCGAGCCGTGCGGTGGCCGAGGACCAGTGCGCCCGGTTCCTGGCCCTGTCCGGCATCGTGAACGGCAAGACCCTGGAAGACCTGCTGCCTGGCTGGCGCCTGCCGGACGCAGCGCAGCAGTGGCTGCTGGAAGTCACCGGCGGCGTGGTCGCCACCGGGCGGGATGTGCGGTTTGTCGAGCCCTACCAGGGGCTGGAAGTGATCGCCAAGGCCGGTACGGTGATCGGCCACGACGCGGGGGTGCCCATCGTTACGCCGTACGACGACTGTGTGCTGGTGATGCCTTCCATTCGGCAGGCGCGGGCCGGGGTGACGGTCGTGCGGTTTGCGCGGCGGCGGGTGGCTCGCACGGTTCGTTAATCGGGTTGGGGTTTTTTTTGATCATCCGGGTGAGGGCACCTGATTGCCTTCTTGCCTTTCTGCTACCCATCCGCGGGGGTGAACCGCTTATGCCCGGGGCAGTCACTTTCTTTTTTTTGCGAAAAGAAAGTGAGGCTGGGTCGTTTCAGGGGCCGAAACCTTAACACCCGTTCAGGCCCCCGCTGCCACAGGGCTGACTCAGGCGGCGCGCACGGCCTGTCGGGCCAGCAGGCGCCACTGGCCGTTCTGCTGCTGCCATACCTGCAGGATCTTGATGGTCACGGTGCCGGGCTTGCCGCCGTCGTTGGTCTGAGCCGACAGGGTATGGCGCACCAGGGCGATGTCCTTCACCACTTTCACCGACTGGTCGCTGATGGTGATGGTGACGAAGTCCGAATTGCCGTTCAGCAAGTCGGCGATGAAGCTGGACTTGGTGTCGACCTTGCCGCCGGAATGGCCGTAAGTCAGGTCGTCGGCGACCAGCGCGTCGAGCGCGGCGCGGTCGGGGTCGACCATCGCCAGGCGCAGCTTTTCGGCGGCGGCGGCAGCTGATTCGGTGGTCCCGGCCGGTGAGGGCGGCATCATCGAGCAGGCAGACAGGGCGATGGCGCAGGCGAGTACGAGTGCGGATTTGCGGATCATGGTTCTTGTCTCTGTAGAAATGGTTTTGGGGACATGAAAAAGGCCCCGAAGGGCCCGTGGAAACCGCCTCGCGGCGGTATTGCTTATTGCGGGCCGAGCTTTTCGATCAGGGCGCGCAGTTCTTCGACTTCATTGGGTTTGAGATCGCTCAGCGGTGGGCGCACCGGGCCGCCGCTGTGGCCGACGATGGTGGCGCCGGCCTTGACGATGGAAACCGCATAACCCTGGTACTTGTTGCGGATGTCCAGGTAAGGCATGAAGAAATCCTTCAGCAGGCGATGCTGGGTGGCCAGGTCGTCGGTGCGGACCGCTTCATAGAACTCCATCGCCGTCTTGGGGATGAAGTTGAAGACGGCCGACGAATACACCGGGGTGCCCAGCGCCTTGTAGGCGGCTGCATAGACTTCGGCGGTGGGCAGTCCGCCCAGGTAGCTGAAGCGGTCGCCCATGCGCTGGTACACCGAGACCATGGCTTCGATGTCGCCCACGCCGTCCTTGAAACCGACCAGGTTCGGGCATGCGTCGGCCAGGCGGGCGAGCGTGTCGGGGCTGTACCTGGCTTGTGCGCGGTTGTAGATGATCACGCCGAAATCGACGCTTTCGCAGATGGCCTTGACGTGCTGGAACAGGCCTTCCTGGCCGGCTTCGGTCAGGTAATGGGGCATCAGCAGGATGCCGTGGGCGCCGGCCTTTTCGGCAGCCTGTGCGTACTGGATGGTCTGGCGTGTCGGGCCGCCGGCGCCGGCGATGATCGGCACCGTGCCACGGCAGGTGTCCACCGCGGTCTTGATGATTTCCGGATATTCCTCGGCGGTCAGCGAGAAGAATTCACCGGTGCCGCCGGCTGCGAACAGTGCGGTGGCGCCGTAGGGGGCCAGCCATTCGAGGCGCTTCTGGTAGCTCGCCTTGTCGAAATCGCCATCGGCCTTGAAGTCGGTGATGGGGAAGGACAGCAGGCCGGAGCCCATGATGGTCTTGAGTTCTTGGGGCGAAAAGCTCATGGTCTTGTCAGAGTGGGTTGCGATTGATTGAATAAAAGAACAAGGACGGGGTCGATCAGTCGAGCCGGATATCGGCTTCCTTCACGACCTTGGCCCAACGGGCACGTTCCTTGTTGAAGAAACCTTCGAGTTCGGTCGGGGCCATGGTCACCACTTCGGCGCCCTGCCCTGCCAGGCGCGAACGCACCTCGGGGGAACGGATCACGCGGATCAGTTCCTGGTTGAGTTTCTGGACGACCGCATCGGGGGTATTGCGGGAGACCATCACGCCTTGCCAGGTGCCGGACTCGAAACCGGGCACACCCTGTTCGGCGATGGTCTTCACGTCGCCGATCATCGGCATGCGGGTGCCCTTCGAAACGGCCAGGATCTTCAGCTTGCCGCTCTGCACGAAAGGCAGCGTGGCCAGCATGCCGTTCATCAGGATCTGGGTCTGGCCGGCGACCGTGTCGGAGATGGACTGCGAGCCGCCCTTGTAGGGAACGTAGGTCCACTTGGCGCCCACTGCACGCTCCAGCGCCACGCCAGCCAGGTGCGGGGCGCTGCCCGAAGCGGTCACCGCGAAGTTCAGGTCTTCCTTCTTCGACAGCGCCACCAGTTCCTGCAGGTTGTTGGCCTTGACCGACGGATGCACCACCAGCAGGTGGGGGGAATAGGCCAGCATGGTCACGCCGCGCAGGTCCTTCGACGGGTCGAACGACAGCTTGGTGTAGACCGACGGGCTGATGGACAGCGCGCCGACGTCGCACAGCAGCACCGTGTAGCCGTCGGTCGGTCCCTTTGCCACCAGGTCGGCACCCAGGTTGCCGTTGGCACCAGGGCGGTTCTCCACGATGACCGGCTGCTTGAGCGCTTCGGACAGCGGCTGGCTGATGGAGCGGGCGATGATGTCCGACGAACCACCCGGCGGGTATGGCACGACGATCTTCAGCGGCCGCGAAGGCCACGGGTCGGCGGCCTGCACAGAGCCGACGGCAAGGGTGGCACCCAGGGCAACGCCCATGGCGATGGCGGCGCGGCGGCTGCGGGTGATCGAAATCGGGTTCATGCGGTTTGTCTCCACTCTTCTGGTTGGCGCGATCAGCGGCTTGCTCTGCTTAAGAGATCAGTCATCGTACAACTAAAAGCCAAAGGATGTCCAGACTGGCGAACTACGCGGAAACCCGGAGTTCAGGCGGATTCGGACGGAACCACTGCTGTCGCCGCCGACGCGGCCTGCGCCGCCTCGCGGGCACGCAGCAGCCGTTCGCGGCTGTTGGTCAGGTGCACACGCATGGCGGCCCGGGCCGATTCGGCATCGCTGCGGGCAATCGCTTCGAGGATCTCGTCGTGTTCCCGGTTCACCCGTTGCAGGTAATGCGACTGGTCTTCCCGTGGGATGCGTGTGGCGGTGATGCGGGTGCGCGGAATGATGGTCGCGCCGAGGTGGTCCAGGATGTCGGCGAAATAGCGGTTGCCGGTGGCCTTGGCGATGGCCAGGTGGAATCGGAAGTCCGGTGCGACCGTATCGGTGCCGGCCGCGAAGGCGGCGGCGAATGCGGTGAGCGATTCGCGCATGGCCAGCAGGTCGGCGTCCGTTCGGCGATGGGCCGCGAGGCCGGCGGACTCGGTCTCGAGGCTGATGCGCAGCTCGAGTACCGCGATGGCGTCGATGGAATTGGTCATGTCCGCCGGGTCGAGCCGGAAGATGCCGCCGGCCCGGGTGGCCAGCACGAAGGTGCCGATGCCGTGCCGGGTTTCGACCAGCCCGGCCGCCTGCAGCTTGGACAATGCCTCGCGCACCACGGTGCGGCTGACGCCATAGCTCTGCATGATGGCCGACTCGGTGGGCAGCTTGTCGCCGGGCTTCAGCAGTTGACCCCGGATGCGGCCGCTGAGGTCGTCCACCAGGCCGTGCGCCAGGCTGCGCGAACGCGGCCGGGCCGGCGGCAGGAAAGACTGGACCGCCGGCTCGGACACTCCGGCTGCGGATGGCGTTATTACGGTTGACGGGCTGACCATGGCCTGATGATAATGCGCCAATACGTTGTACGACAACATACGACTAACCCCCATAAGAAGACGGAGACGAAGCGTCGTTAAAGGCAGAGGTTCATACACCGGTTTAATCTGGCCGCGTATCGCCCGATATCGCTAAAAAAACCGATTCGCCTTCCTCGGCAGGCCTTCACGACCGCCGCCCCCCCTGCCCCACGCTTTCAAAAAAACATGACCACTGCACAGCCTGCACGCCCCCCGCATGCGATCAGCATGCATCCGAATGACAACGTTGCCATCGTCGCCAACGACGGCGGCCTGGACGCCGGCGCGGTGCTGCCGGACGGCACCGTCCTGCACGAACGTGTGCCGCAGGGCCACAAGGTCGCCCTGAGCGCCATGCCGGCCGGCACCCAGGTCCGCCGCTACAACGTGGTGATCGGCGAGACCCTGAAGGACCTGCCCGCCGGAAGCTGGGTGAATGAACGGGTGCTGGCCATGCCGGACGCCCGGTCGCTCGAAGGCCTGCCGATCAGCACCATCACCGCGCCGGTGCAGACCCCGCTGGAGGGCTATACCTTCGAGGGTTACCGCAACCTCGACGGCACGGTCGGCACCCGCAACATCCTGGCCATCACGCAGACGGTGCAATGCGTGGCCGGCGTAACCGAATACGCCATCGACCGCATCAAGAAGGAACTGCTGCCGCGTTTCCCCAACGTCGACGACGTGGTGGCGCTGGAACACGGCTACGGCTGCGGCGTGGCCATCGACGCGCCGGACGCCAAGATTCCGATCCGCACGCTGCGCAACATCAGCCTCAACCCCAACTTCGGCGGCGAGGTGATGCTGGTCAGCCTGGGTTGCGAAAAACTGCAGCCCGAACGCCTGTTGCCGCCCGGCAGCATTCCGCTGATCGACGAACGCAACGTGGCCGATATCGGCGCTACCGCCGAGGCCAGGCTCGACGTGGTCTGCCTGCAGGACGACGAACACGTGGGTTTCATGTCGATGGTCGAGCACATCATGCGGCAGGCGGAAGAGCACCTCGAAAAGCTCAATGTCCGCCAGCGCGAGACATGCCCGGCGGCCGACCTGATCGTCGGTGTGCAATGCGGCGGCAGCGATGCCTTCTCGGGTGTCACCGCCAACCCGGCAGTGGGTTTCTGCACCGACCTGCTGGTGCGGGCCGGTGCGACCGTCATGTTTTCGGAAACCACCGAGGTGCGCGACGGCATCGACCAGCTGACCTCGCGTGCCGGCAGCCCCGAAGTGGCCGAAGCCATGATCCGCGAGATGGCCTGGTACGACGCCTACCTGCAGCGCGGTTCGGCCGACCGCAGCGCCAACACCACGCCGGGCAACAAGAAGGGCGGGCTGTCCAACATCGTCGAAAAGGCAATGGGCTCGATCATCAAGTCGGGCAGCGCGCCCATCACCGGCGTGCTGTCGCCCGGTCAGCGCCTGCGCGGCGAGGGCATCGAAAGCGGTCTGGTCTACGCCGCCACGCCCGCCAGCGACTTCATCTGCGGCACCCTGCAACTGGCTGCCGGCATGAACCTGCATGTGTTCACCACCGGCCGCGGCACGCCTTACGGCCTGGCGCAGGTGCCGGTGATCAAGGTGGCCACGCGGACCGACCTGGCGCGGCGCTGGCACGACCTGATGGACATCAACGCCGGCCGCATCGCCGACGGCGAAGCCAGCATCGAGGACGTGGGCTGGGAGATGTTCCGCCTGATGCTGGACGTGGCCAGCGGCCGCAAGAAGACCTGGGCCGAGCACTGGAAACTGCAGAACCAGCTGGTTCTGTTCAATCCGGCGCCAGTGACCTGATTTACCGAAACTCAACCACCTCAACGGAGACAAAAATGCAACGTCGCAACGCCCTTCAAACCGCCATCGCAGCGGTGATGACGGCAGCCATCCCTTCCCTTTCCGCTTTCGCACAAGACGGCTGGCCGACCAAACCCATCACCTACGTGGTGCCCTTCCCCACCGGCGGCACCACCGACATCCTGGCCCGCCTGATCGGCCAGAAGCTCGGCGCAGTGCTGGGCACCACCTTCGTGGTCGACAACCGCGGCGGCGCGGGCGGCAGCATCGGCTCCGAACTCGCCGCTCGCGCCCAGCCCGACGGCTACACCATTGTGGGTGGCACCGTCAGCTCGCACGCCATCAACGTCAGCCTGTATCCCAAGCTGGGCTACGACCCGATCAAGTCGTTCACGCCCATCGTGCTGATCGGCGCCAACCCGGTGGTGCTGGTGGTCGGCGAGAAAAGCCCGTTCAAGTCGCTGAAAGACGTGATCGCCGCAGCCAAGGCCAAGCCCGACACCGTGACTTCCGCATCGGCCGGCAACGGAACCTCGCAGCACATGACCCTCGAACTGCTGGGCTACAAGGCCGGCGCCAAGTTCGTGCACGTGCCCTACAAGGGCTCCGGCCCGGCCATCCAGGACGTGATCGCCGGCCAGGTCGACATGATGTTCGACACCACCGTGGTAGCGGGTCCGCATATCCAGTCGGGCAAGTTGCGCGCACTGGCCGTCAGCTCGGCCAAACGTCTCGAATCGATGCCCGACGTGCCGACCGTGGCCGAAACGCTGCCGGGCTTCGAGGTGCTGTCCTGGCAGGGCATCTTCGCGCCGGCCGGCACACCCAAGGCCATCGTCGATCGCCTGAACACCGAGATCCTGAAGATCCTCGCCACCCAGGAAATGCAGGACCGACTCAAATCCCTGGGCATGCAGCCCTCGACCTTCACGCCGGCCCAGTTCGCCGCCTTCCAGAAGGACGAAGTCGCCAAGTGGGCGGCTGTGGTGAAGGCCACCGGCATCAAGCTCGAATAAGTATTTCTTTCTCTTTAATTTCTGACTGGATCCATGGAACATCTCAACCTCATCGCCGGCGAATGGAAGGCCGGCGTCTCGCTGAGCCCCAACCGCAACCCGTCCAACCTGGCCGACGTGATCGGCCAGTACACACAGGGCGACGCCAGCCACGTGGACGAAGCCGTTGCCGCTGCCCGCGCCGCCTTTCCCGCCTGGTCGACCAGCGGCATCCAGGCGCGCAGCGACGCACTGGACAAGATCGCCACCGAGATCCTGGCCCGCCGGGAAGAACTGGGCACCCTGCTGGCCCGCGAGGAAGGCAAGACCAAGGCCGAAGGCATCGGCGAAGCCACCCGCGCCGGCCAGATCTTCAAGTTCTTCGCCGGCGAATGCCTGCGGCTGGCCGGCGAGACCCTGCCCTCGGTGCGCCCCGGCATCGGCGTTGAAATCACCCGCGAACCGGTCGGCGTGGTCGGCCTGGTGACGCCGTGGAACTTCCCGATCGCCATTCCGGCCTGGAAGATCGCCCCGGCCCTGGCCTTCGGCAACTGCGTGGTTCTCAAGCCCGCCGACCTGGTGCCGGGCTGCGCCTGGGCGCTGTCCGAAATCATCAGCCGCAGCGGCATCCCCGCCGGTGTGTTCAACCTGGTGATGGGTCGTGGCAGTGTCATCGGCGACGCGCTGGTCAAGCACCCCGGCATCGATGCCATCAGCTTCACCGGCTCGGTCGGCGTGGGCCGACGCCTGGCGGCCCTGGCGGTCGAGGGCGGCAAGAAGGTTCAGCTGGAAATGGGCGGCAAGAATCCGCAGATCGTGCTGGACGACGCCGACCTGGCGCAGGCCGTCGAGCTGTGCACCCAGTCCGCCTTCTATTCGACCGGCCAGCGCTGCACGGCTTCGAGCCGCATCATCGTCACGCAGGGCATCTACCCGAAGTTCATCGAGGCGATGGCGGCACGCATGGCCAAGATCAAGGTCGGCGATGCGCTGACCGCCGGCACCGACATCGGCCCGGTGTCGAGCCAGGCCCAGCTGGAAACCGACCTGAGCTACGTGCAGATCGCCAAGGACGAAGGCGCACGCCTGGTGACCGGCGGCGACCGCATCGCCTGCCACACCGGCAGCGGCAACGAAGGTTTCTTCATGGCGCCCACGCTGTTCACCGACACCACCGCCGGCATGCGCATCAACCGCGAAGAAGTCTTCGGACCGGTCGCCAGCGTGATCCAGGCAAAGGACTACGAAGAGGCGCTGGCCCTGTCGAACGACACCGAATTCGGTCTGTCGGCCGGCATCGCCACCACTTCGCTGAAGTACGCCACGCATTTCAAGCGCCACAGCCAGGCCGGCATGGTGATGGTCAACCTGCCGACGGCGGGTGTGGACTATCACGTGCCGTTCGGCGGCCGCAAGGGCAGCAGCTACGGTCCGCGCGAACAGGGAAAATACGCCCAGGAATTCTTCACCATCGTGAAGACGGCCTACACCCTGGCCTGACCTCTGGCGTAATTTTTAGGACTCCCATGCCCCACCTGACCATCGAATATTCCCGCAACCTCGAAGACAGCTTCGCGCTGGCCGAGACACTGCGGGAAGTCAACGCCACGCTGGTCGCCAGCGGGCAGATCAAGGCCGAGCTCGACCTCAAGTCGCGCATCGTGCCGCTCGACGTGACGGCGGTGGGCACGGGTTCCGGCGAGCGCGGATTCGTGTATTGCCTGCTGCGCCTGCTGCCCGGCCGCACCGACGAGGTGAAGGCAGAACTGTCCGAACGCATCGGTGTGGTCATGCGCAACCGCATTCCGCGGCCGGCCGGCATGGTGGTGCAGTTGAGCGTGGAAGTCACCGAAATGCACAAGCCTTCGTATGTGAAGGAAGTGCTGGCCGCCTGAAGGCCTTGAAGACCGCCGTGGGGCGCGTGCTAAATTTCGCGGCCATTTTCTAGCCGCTTCGACGTCAGCACCGCCCATGATCAAACTCTTCGTCGGCCTGGGCAATCCAGGGCCGGAATACGAGGCTACCCGCCACAACGCCGGTTTCTGGTTCATCGACGCCCTGGCGCGCCAGCTCAAGGTGAACATGGCAGTCGAAAAAAGCTACTGGGGCCTGATGGGCCGCACCAGCATCGACGGCCGCAACGTATGGCTGCTGGAGCCGCTGACCTTCATGAACGCATCCGGCAAGTCCGTCGGGGCACTGGCCCGCTTCTTCAAGATCGCGCCGGAAGAAATCCTCGTCGCACACGACGAACTCGATATCGCGCCCGGCCAGGCCAAGCTCAAGAAGGGTGGCGGGCACGCCGGCCACAACGGCTTGCGCGACATCCACGCCCAACTGGGCAGCGCCGACTACTGGCGGCTGCGCCTGGGCGTCGGCCATCCGGGTGACCGGGCCGAGGTCGTCAACTGGGTGCTGAAGAAGCCTTCGCAGGCCGACCGCATCGCCATCGAGCAGAGCATGGACCGCAGCCTGAAGGCCGTGCCCGCGTTGCTGGCCGGCGAAATGGACAAGGCCACCGTGCTGATCCACACCGTGGCCGCACCCCGGCCCAAGCCACCGCGCCCGGAAGGCATCTGAAAATATTTTCCGATTCCGAGGACCGGCAGGAATAAACCGCCGCCGCACTGCGTCCATGCCGGTGTTCGACCGCTTTCTGGTCGATTCATCACCGGAGATTCCTGATGCAACACCGCCTCGCCGCCCTGACCGCTTCGCTCGCCCTGGCCGCCCTCGCCGGCTGCGCCACCACCATGGCGCCTCCCCTGAAGATGGCCAACGGAATGCTGACAGACAACAACAACATGACGCTCTACACCTTCGACCGCGACAGCGCAGGGTCGGGCAAGAGCGCATGCAATGGCCCGTGCGTGGCGATGTGGCCGCCCGCGCTGGCACCGGCCGATGCCAGGCCGGTGGGCGACTTCAGCGTCGTCACGCGCGACGACGGCGGCGCGCAGTGGGCCTACAAGGGCAAGCCGGTATACCGGTTCAAGGAAGACATGGCGGCGGGCGACGTCAAGGGCGAGAACTTTCGCAACGTGTGGCATATCGCACGACCCTGATTTTTTGTGGCTTGAATTCGGAAGCCCGGCAATGCCGGGCTTTTTTGTTTCTGCTTGAATCATGCGCGCGAGTTTTCGCCTAAAAAGCTGCGGCGATGATGGACAAATGGTTCAACGGTGAATCGGATGATTCGCCTACGGCCAAAAAATCTTTTGATGAAATAAATCAATGCGGACTGCCATATATCCTGAGAACAGGATTGATACCGAGTCAATCACCATGACCTGTCTTCTAAATTCCCAAGGGGAAAGACGAAATTATTGGCGGAGCGCACTTTCATTCACTCGGACATGCCACGAGTTTCCTGGACAAAAGATCTGCTTATCTAAGACTCCAACGATCAATCACTCTTTTACGACGGCGCTATGAACCTACCGCCGAGCTGGATCGACACCTTGCTGGCCCAACTCCCATAACCGCTGCGAAACCGGCCGAATCCAATCCCATCCCACGTGCGTAAGCCCGTTCAGAAAGCGGCCCTGCATGCACGACGAAACGTCCAGAAAGATTCTCGATTTCGCCCAATGGTTTCAGACCCACGGCGACTCCCGCCAGCTGCGCGCAAACGACCCCGAAGCCTTTGTCCGCATGGCCTACATCGCCAGGTCCGCGCTCGACCGGGCACTTGGCTACGACAACCGGCACTCGCTGCGCCTGACAGCTCTTTGCGGCCAGATTCCAGAGACGCCGGACGGTCGGCCCGCCGACTCGCACCAGGTCGCCATCGGCTACCAGCAAGCCGCCCGCATCCTGCGCGCCGCCGCGTTCGACAGGGTCACAGAGGCCGGCAAACCACCGCGTGCCGCGGCGCTTTTCTGACCCACGCCCGAAGCCGTCGAGATTTTTTCCATAATCCCTGTTTGTTCCATCAAGCGGCGCGAGCGCCGCGACATCCAAGGAGTTCGAAACCATGGCTTTCACCACTACCGCCTCGGGCCTGCAGTTCGACGACACCGAAGTCGGCACCGGCACAGAAGCCACCGCCGGCAAGGGCGTCAGCGTGCATTACACCGGCTGGCTGTTCAACAACGGCGAGCAGGGCAAGAAGTTCGACTCCAGCGTCGACCGCCGCTCGCCGTTCGAATTCTCCCTGGGCGCAGGCATGGTCATCAAGGGCTGGGACGAAGGTGTCCAGGGCATGAAGGTCGGCGGCAAACGCACGCTGATCATCCCGTCGGAACTGGGCTATGGCGCACGCGGTGCAGGCGGCGTGATTCCCGCCAACGCCACCCTGAAGTTCGACGTCGAACTGCTGGAAGTCGAGGGCGACGAGATCGAGGACGACGGCGACATCGGCGACACCGCGTCGGCCGGCCTGCTGATCGAGGACACCGTGGTCGGCGAAGGCGCCGAAGCCACGCGCGGGACCAACGTGAGCGTGCATTACACCGGCTGGCTCTACCAGAATGGCGAACAGGGCCAGAAGTTCGATTCCAGCCTCGATCGCAACAGCCCGTTCGACTTCCCCCTGGGCGGTGGCATGGTCATCCGCGGCTGGGACGAAGGTGTGCAGGGCATGAAGGTGGGCGGCAAGCGCACCCTGATCATCCCGCCACACCTGGGTTACGGTGCGCGCGGCGCCGGCGGCGTGATCCCTGGCAATGCCACGTTGAAGTTCGATGTCGAATTGCTGGAAGTCAACTGAGGGTCAGGCGGGACGTGACGGAATCAGCAGGCTGACGATCACCGTCACCGCCAAGCCGGCCGGCACACCGAAGACCGCCGCCGACACCGGCTGGATGCCCCACCACAGCGCTCCGTGCGGCGCCAGACCCGCCCATTCACGCGCTCCGGCGCTATGGGCCACCATGTAATAGACCGCCACGCCCAGCCCGGCCAGCATGCCGGCCGTGGCGCCCGCCCGGCTGGCGGGGCGCCAGAAGAGGCCGAGCAGCATGGCCGGCACGAAGGCCGATCCTGCCAGCGAGAACGAAGCCGACACCAGCGACAGTATCTCGGCCGGCCTTACGGCGGCCACCACCGCCGCCAGCATGGCCACGGCCAGCAGGGCGAATTTGGTGAAGATCACCTGCTGCTCGGGTGTCAGCGGGCGTTTGCCTTCCGGCAGGGCCAGGTCGTGCACCACCGCATTGCTGATCGTCAGCAGCAGGCCGTCGGCGGTCGACAGCGCCGCCGCAAGCCCGCCCGCCGCCACCAGACCTGACACCAGGTAAGGCAGGCCGGCCAGTTCTGGTGCGGCCAGCATCACCACGTCGGCGCCCAGGCGCAATTCGCCGAACTGCAGGATGCCGTCGCCGTTGATGTCCTCGATGGAAACAAGCGCCGGATCGACCCGGGCCCACTGCGCGATCCAGTCGGGCAAGGTGTCGAAGTGGCTGCCGGCCAGGTGCTGCATCACCTCGAACTTGACCATCGCCGCCAGGGCAGGCGCACCGGCATACAGCACCGCGATGAAGACCAGCGACCAGGCAACCGACCGACGCGCCGCAGACACGCTGGTGACCGTGTAATAGCGGGTCAGCAGGTGCGGCAGGCCGGCGGTGCCGACCATCAGGCAGAACATCAGCGCCAGGAAGTTGCGACGTGACAGGTCGAAGTTTTCCTGTTCCACGGGCGTGCCTTGCGGATCACCTGCGAAAGGCGTGGCGTGGGACGGCAGGCCGCCCAGCGACTGCCCACGCTCGGTGTCATCCCGCTGCGCCCGGGTCCAGCGTTCGCGGGCGACCTGCGCATCGCGCGGCAACTGGGCCAGGGCACGGCTGGCAACCACGATTTCGCCGACATCGGCATTGCGTCCACGCATCTCGCGGATTCGCTCTTGCGCGGCCTCGCGGTCGCGGGCAAGGGCCGCATCGACATCGCGCAGTCGACTCTCCCAGCCCGAGGCGCGATCGCGATAGAGCGCGGCCACTTCCTGCTCGGCCGGGTCTTCGCGCAGACGCTGCTCCAGCGCGGCGATCTGCGGCATCTGCGCACCGTAGACCAGCGGCGCCAGGGGATTGCCGAACTGCTGCCAGGCAAGCCACGACACCGGGATGAGGAAGGCCAGCAGAAGCACCACGTATTGTGAAACCTGGGTCCAGGTGATGGCCCGCATGCCGCCGAGGAAAGAACACAGCAACACGCCGCCCAGGCCCAGCATGATGCCGATCTCGAACTGCACGCCGGTCAGGCGGGAGGCGATCAGCCCGACGCCGTAGATCTGCGCCACCACGTAGGTGAAGGAACACAGCACCGCCGCCAGCGCCGCGATGCGCCGGGGCCAGCGGCCGCCGAAACGCTGCTGGAAGAAATCGGGCACGGTGTAGAGCCGCAGCGCGCGCAACTGCGGCGCAATGAGGATGGCCACCAGGCAAAAGCCGCCGGTCCAGCCCAGCAGGTAGGCCAGCCCGCCAGCCTGCCCCGCCGTGCCGGAAAACCCCTGCAGATAGAGCGCACCGGGCAGGCTGATGAACGACGCGGCGCTCATCCAGTCGGCCGCCGCCGCCATGCCGTTGTACATCGGCGGTATGCGTCGGCCAGCCACGTAGTACTCCACCGGATCGGATGTGCGGCCCCAGACGCCGATGGCGGCATACACCATCACGGTCGAGAATAGGAAGATCGGCCCGATCCAGTGGCGCGACAGGCCTGCCTGCTCGGCCGTGTACAGCGCCAGCAGGAACATCAGCACGCAGGCGACGTAGCCCGCGAGAATGAAATGCAGACGGCGCTCGTAGGCCGGCCCGGACGAATCAGACACCGTGTTCATTGGCGCCGGTCCGGTGTTCCGGATGCTGGCGGTTGAAGTACCACGCGTTGAACAGCACCAGCAAGATGAAGACGATCAGGATGCCCTGCGCTGCCAGGCCGTAGGCCTGCAGCGGCCGCCCGAGCAGCACCTGCAGGTCACGCGCGAAGTAGCAGGTCCCGAAGGACGCGGCGGCCCATAACAGCAGCAGGACGAGTCGCACGGGGCCGAGTCCCGGTGCGGCTTCGGGGTCCTGGACGTCGGCAGCGGATTCGGCTTGCGCAATCATGCGGGAATCATCGACGCGACTACGGGTTTTGCGCCACGGGATTTGCCTCAGGTTCTTCAAAATCCACGTTTCGCCGTGACAAGTTATCACCGGATATTTGCCATCGACTCTCTTGCCCGCAACGCATCACACCTAAGGTCGCCGCATGTCGAGCAAGCTTGCACGCCCCGAGGCCAAAAAATTTTCCGAACGTTTCCGAAAGGCGTTGCTGGAGGCTGGCGTCCCCCAGTCGCCCACGGTCATCGCCCACGAGTTCAACCTCCGTTACTGGGGCCGTAGCGTGTCGCTCTATGCGGTGCGCAACTGGATGCTGGGGTATTCGATGCCCACCCAGGACAAACTTCGGGCCCTGGCCCAATGGCTGGATCTTTCGCCGCACGAACTGCGTTTCGGCCCCGAGCCCGTCACGCTTCAGGTGGTGCGCGAGGCCCATCCGCAGGATGCGGACATGAGCGCAGCCGACCGGGCGATGGTGGCGCGCTACATGCAACTCACCGAACATCAGCGCAAGCTGGTGTGTGACCTGGTCGCCGAACTGAAAGACTGAAGGACCGATAAAAAAGCCCCCCGCTCTTGCGAACGGGGGGCTTTTCATCAGGCCTGAAGGCTTAGCCTGCCAGGCGTTTCCAGGTGTCGATGACACTGTCGGGGTTGAGCGAGATGGAGGCGATGCCTTCATCGGCCAACCACTGTGCGAAGTCCGGATGGTCGCTCGGGCCCTGGCCGCAGATGCCGACGTATTTGCCTGCCGACTTGCAGGCAGCGATGGCCTTGGAAAGCATGGCCTGCACGGCGGGGTCGCGTTCGTCGAAGTCGGCGGCCAGCAGTTCCAGGCCCGAATCGCGGTCCAGCCCCAGGGTGAGCTGGGTCAGGTCGTTGGAGCCGATGGAGAAGCCGTCGAAGAACTCGAGGAAACGCTCGGCCAGGATGGCGTTGCTGGGAACCTCACACATCATGATGACCTTCAGGTCGTTGCCACCGCGGGGCAGGCCGTGTTCGGCCAGCATCTGGGTGACCCGCTCGGCCTGCTTCAAGGTCCGCACGAAGGGCACCATCACCTGCACGTTGGTCAAGCCCATTTCATCGCGCACCCGCTTCAGCGCCTCGCATTCCATGGCGAAGGCTTCGCGGAACTCGGTGCTGATGTAACGCGCGGCCCCACGGAAACCCAGCATCGGGTTTTCTTCTTCCGGTTCGTAGCGGCTGCCGCCGATGAGCTTGCGGTATTCGTTGGACTTGAAGTCCGACAGGCGAACGATGACGGGCTTGGGCCAGAAGGCCGCCGCGATGGTGGCCACGCCTTCAGCGACCTTGTCGACGTAGAACGCCTTGGGGCTGGCATGGCCGCGGGCCACGGATTCGACGGCCTTCTTCAGGTCGGCGTCGACATTGGGGTAGTCGAGGATGGCCTTCGGGTGCACACCGATGTTGTTGTTGATGATGAACTCGAGACGGGCCAGGCCCACGCCTTCGTTGGGCAACTGGCAGAAGTCGAAAGCCAGCTGCGGATTGCCGACGTTCATCATGATCTTCACCTTGACCTCGGGCATCTCGCCGCGCAGGACTTCGGTGATTTCGGTTTCCAGCAGGCCGTCGTAGATACGGCCGGTGTCGCCTTCGGCGCAGCTGACGGTGACCAGCGTGCCGTCCTTCAGCAATTCGGTGGCGTCGCCGCAGCCGACCACGGCCGGGATGCCCAGTTCACGCGCGATGATGGCTGCGTGGCAGGTACGGCCGCCGCGGTTGGTGACGATGGCGCTGGCGCGCTTCATGACGGGTTCCCAGTTGGGGTCGGTCATGTCGGTGACGAGGATGTCGCCGGCCTGCACCTGGTCCATGTCGCGGATGTCGTGCACCAAGCGCACCGCGCCGGTACCGACCTTCTGGCCGATGGCACGGCCTTCGACCAGCACCGGGCCGGTGCCCTTCAGCTTGAAACGCTGCTCGGGCTTGCCGGCCTGCTGGCTCTTCACGGTTTCAGGGCGGGCCTGCAGGATGTAGAGATGGCCGTCGGTGCCGTCCTTGCCCCACTCGATGTCCATCGGGCGGCCGTAATGTTGCTCGATCACCAGCGCGTATTTGGCCAGTTCCTCGACGTCGGCATCGGTCAGCGAGAAGCGGTTGCGTTGCTCGGTGGGCACATCGACCGTCTTCACCAGCTTGCCGCTGGCAGCCTTTTCCTCGGGTGTTGAAAACACCATCTGGATCAGCTTCGAACCCAGGTTGCGGCGGATTACCGCGCGGTTGCCGGCGGCAAGCATCGGCTTGTGGACATAGAACTCGTCCGGGTTGACGGCGCCCTGCACCACGGTCTCGCCCAGGCCGTAGCTGCTGGTGATGAAGACGACCTGGTCGAAACCGGATTCTGTGTCGATGGTGAACATGACACCGGCAGCGCCGAGGTCGGAGCGGACCATGCGCTGGACGCCGGCCGACAGCGCGACCACGTCATGCGCGAAACCCTTGTGGACACGGTAGCTGATGGCGCGGTCGTTGTAGAGGGAAGCGAACACTTCCTTCATCTTGTGCAGCACGTCCTCGATGCCGACGACGTTCAGGAAAGTCTCCTGCTGGCCGGCGAAGGAAGCGTCCGGCAGATCTTCCGCGGTAGCGGACGAACGGACTGCGAAGCTGGCTTGCGAATTGCCTGCCGACAGCGTGGCGAAGGCGTCGCGGATGGATTTTTCAAGGTCGGCCGGGAAAGGCTGGTTCTCGATCCAGCCGCGGATCTCGGCGCCGACGACGGCGAGTTCACGCACGTCTTCGATGTCCAGCGTTGCCAGGCGTTTGCTGATGCGTTCGGTCAGGCCGTCATGCGCCAGAAACTCGCGGAAAGCATGGGCGGTGGTCGCGAAACCGGTAGGCACCCGCACGCCCTGCGGCAATTGCGAAATCATTTCGCCGAGGCTGGCGTTCTTGCCGCCGACCGACTCGACGTCGGACATTCTCAGGTTCTCGAATGGTACGACCAGGGCGGTCGCCTCGAACAGTGCTGACATGGGAAGACTCCAGAAGTTGAAACCGGCGTTCCGAAAGGGGCATGGGCGGCTACACGGCTTTGTTCGGCTTGTAGGTTGTCGTGGCGGGCCATGGCGGAATTCGGATAATTGCAGGAATTGTAGGCGGCGGCGATTCAACGCTGCGTCAGCCACGATCCCAACCTTCAATCCTCGACGGAAAGCCTTTGCTTATGCATACCCGTACCGTGTTCTTCATTTCCGACGGCACCGGCATCACCGCCGAGGCGTTCGGCAATGCCATCCTGTCGCAGTTCGAGATGCGGCCGCGCCATGTGCGCCTGCCCTTCGTCGACACGGTCGACAAGGCGCACCAGGTGGTGCGCCAGATCAATCACACGGGCGAGGTCGAAGGCAAGAAACCGCTGGTGTTCACAACGCTGGTCGATACCGAAGTGCTGGCCGTCGTACGCGCGGGTTGCCAGGGCATGCTGATGGACATGTTCGCCACCTTCGTGCAGCCGCTCGAAAAGGAATTGGGCATCAAGTCGCTGCACCGCGTCGGCCGCTTTGCCGACGTTTCGAAGAGCAAGGAATACAACGACCGTATCGAGGCGATCAACTACAGCCTGGACCATGACGACGGCCAGTCGAACCGCGATCTGGGCGGCGCCGATGTCATCCTGGTGGGCGTCAGCCGCAGCGGCAAGACGCCGACCTCCCTTTACCTGGCAATGCAGCACGGACTGAAGTCGGCCAACTATCCGCTGATTCCGGAAGACTTCGAGCGCCGCCAGTTGCCCCCTGCCCTGCTGCCGCACAAACAAAAGCTTTTCGGCCTGACCATCAAGCCGGAACGCCTGTCGGAGATTCGACAGGAACGCCGCCCCAATTCGAAGTACGCCGACCTGCAGAACTGCCGCAACGAGGTGGCCGATGCCGAGGCAATGATGCGGCGCACCGGCATCCGCTGGCTTTCGACGACCACCAAGTCGATCGAGGAAATCGCCACCACGATCCTCCAGGAGATCCGCCCCGAGAGGCTGATCTACTGAAGGATCAGGTTTCGTTTCAGGCGGGTGCCGACGAGCGGATCAGGTGGTCGAAGGCGCCGAGTGCAGCCTTGGCGCCGTCGCCGGCCGCGATGATGATCTGCTTGAACGGCACGGTGGTCGCGTCGCCCGCGGCGAACACACCGGGCACCGATGTCTGACCTCGGTTGTCCACCACGATCTCGCCGTGTTTGGACAGTTCGATGGAACCCTTCAGCCATTCGGTGTTGGGCACCAGGCCGATCTGGATGAACACGCCTTCGAGCGGCACGGTCTTTTCTTCGCCGGACGCGCGATCCTTGAACACCAGACCGTTGACCTTGTTGCCGTCACCGTTGATCGAAGTGGTCTGCGCCGAGGTGTGGATCTGCACGTTGGGCAGGCTGCGCAGCTTGCGTTGCAGCACTTCGTCGGCCCGCAACTGATCGCCGAATTCGATCAGCGTGACATGGCCGACCACACCGGCCAGGTCGATGGCGGCTTCGACACCCGAGTTGCCGCCGCCGATCACCGCCACGCGCTTGCCCTTGAACAGCGGACCGTCGCAGTGCGGGCAATAGGCCACGCCCTTGTTCTTGTACTCGGCTTCGCCGGGCACATTGATGTTGCGCCAGCGTGCGCCGGTCGAGATGACGACCGACTTGGCCTTGAGCGACGCGCCGCTGGCCAGCTTGATCTCGATCAGGCCGTTGCCGGACACCAGCGCTTCGGCGCGCTGCAGATTCATGATGTCCACGTCGTAATGCTTGACGTGTTCTTCCAGGGCGACAGCGAACTTCGGCCCTTCGGTTTCCTTGATCGAAATGAAGTTCTCGATGCCGAGCGTATCCAGCACCTGGCCGCCGAAACGTTCGGCCGCCACTCCGGTGCGGATGCCCTTGCGAGCCGCATAAACAGCCGCCGCGGCGCCGGCCGGGCCACCGCCGACGACCAGCAGATCGTAAGGAGCCTTGGCATCCAGCTTTTCAGCTTCGCGTTTGACGGCGCCGGTGTCGAGCTTGGCGACGATCTCTTCCAGTTGCATCCGGCCCTGGCCGAAGGTGGTGCCGTTCAGGTAGACGGTGGGCACGGCCATGATCTGTCGGGCTTCGACTTCCGAAGGAAACAGGCCGCCGTCGATGGCGGTGTGCTTGATGTTGGGGTTGAGCACCGACATCAGGTTCAGCGCCTGAACCACGTCCGGACAGTTCTGGCACGACAGCGAGAAATAGGTCTCGAAGTGATAGTCGCCCTGCAGGTTCTTCACCTGGTCGATGGTGTCCTGCGCCGCCTTGGACGGATGGCCGCCCACCTGCAGCAGTGCCAGCACGAGCGATGTGAATTCATGGCCCAGCGGCAGGCCGGCGAAACGCACGCCGGTGTCGATGCCAGGGTTGGTAATCAGGAACGAGGGCTTGCGTTCGCCATCGTCCGAACGCTCGACGAGGGTGATCTTGTCGGTCAGCGCGACGATGTCGGCCAGCAGGCCTTTCAAGTCGCCGGACGCCTTGCTGTCATCGACGGAAGCCACGATTTCGATGGGCTTGGTGACACGCTCCAGGTAGCCCTTGAGTGCGGTCTTGAGGTTGGCGTCCAGCATGATTATTTCTCGCTATTGAATTCGTTAAATCGATAGTTATGGTTTCGCTGCGGAAAAAAAAGCCCGGGCGCACCCGGGCTCTTGCAGCGCGATCTTTTTAGATCTTGCCGACCAGGTCCAGAGACGGGGTCAGGGTTTCGGCGCCTTCGCTCCACTTGGCGGGGCAGACCTCACCGGGGTGAGCGGCGATGTACTGGGCAGCCTTCAGGCGGCGCAGGGTTTCGGTGGCGTCACGGCCGATGCCGTTGTCGTGCACTTCGATGGTCTTCACACGGCCTTCGGGGTCGATCACGAAGGTACCGCGCAGTGCCAAGCCGTGATCGTCGCCTTCGGTGATCAGCACGTCGAAGAAGGTGGCCAGCTGGTGGTTCGGGTCGCCGATCAGCGGGTACTGGACCTTGGCGATGGTGTCGGACGTGTCGTGCCATGCCTTGTGGGTGAAGTGGGTATCGGTCGACACGCCATAGACTTCCGCGCCCAGCTTTTGGAATTCGGCGTAGTGGTCAGCCAGGTCGCCCAGTTCGGTAGGGCAGACGAAGGTGAAATCAGCCGGGTAGAACACCACGACAGACCATTTGCCCTTGAAGTTCTGTTCGCTCACCGGCACGAACTTGCCATTGTGATAGGCGGTTGCCTTGAAGGGAGCGACTTCCTTGTTGATCAGAGACATCAGGTTTTCCTTGTTTGGATGGGTGACTTTGCGAAGGCTCGAGGATAGACGGGTAAACCCCTCTTCTTGATGAATAGAACGTATCCGGGGAATTGGCATTTTCTATGTGCAGTGCAACATGGGCGTGACGGTCGATGGGGGAGTTCAATGCAAACGCCTCTCAGCCTCAGCCGCAGGCACACCGGCCGCGTGGGGGATTGCCTTGTCGTTGACATGGTCAACCAGTCACAATCGCGCCCAATCCATATCTGAACCTACAAGAAAGAACAATCACATGAAGGGCGATCTCCAAGTCATCCAGCATCTGCAAGCTCAGCTCAAGAACGAACTGACCGCGATCAACCAGTACTTCCTGCACTACCGCATGCTGAAGCACTGGGGCTTCGACAAGCTGGCCAAGAAGGAATATTCGGAATCCATCGGCGAGATGAAACACGCCGACTGGCTCATGGACCGCATCTTCATGCTGGACGGCCTGCCGAACCTGCAGGACCTGGGCAAGCTCAATATCGGTGAAGACGTTCCAGAACTGCTGAACGCCGACCTCGGCCTGGAATACGGAGCGCAGGCCACCATCAAGGCTGGCATGGCCCACTGCGAATCGGTGCGTGACTATGTGTCGCGTGACCTGCTGCAGAAGATTCTCGACGACACCGAAGAACACATCGACTTCCTGGAAACCCAGATCGACCTGATCTCCAAGGTCGGCCTGCCCAACTACCTGCAGTCGCAGATGGGCGAACTGGAGTAACCCCCGGCGGAATTAGAAGCGTCGTCCCACGAAACGACAACACGAAGAAAAAGGGCGGTGCCGCGAGGCTCCGCCCTTTTCATATTCCACCGCTGCTTCGGCTTACTTCTTCAGCGCGGCCTCGGTGATGGCGCTCAGCGTCAGTCGGGTGGTGATGACCTCCTGGCTGAGCGGCACCAGGATCAGCGTGCCGGTGTCGGCTGCCAGCGCGCGTTGCAGGGCCGCCTCGAAGTCTTCTGCCCGCTCGACCTTCTCGGCGGCGTAACCCCAGGCCCTCGCCAGGCCCAGGAAGTCCGGGTTGACCAGCTTGGTACCGCTGATGCGCTTCGGATAATCGCGCTCCTGGTGCATGCGGATGGTGCCGTACATGCCGTTGTCCAGCAGCAGGATGATGCTCTTGCCGCCTGCCTGCACGGCGGTGGCGAGTTCCTGGCAGGTCATCTGGAAATCACCGTCGCCGGCGATGGTGAAGGCGGTCCGGCCGGTGGTGATGCTGGCCGAAATCGCGGCCGGCACGCCGTAGCCCATGGCACCCGAGGTCGGCGCCAGCTGGGTCTTGAAGCCCTTTGCGAGGCCGTGATAGCGGAAGTAGCGGTGCAGCCAGGTGGCGAAGTTGCCGGCGCCGTTGGTCAGTACCGCATCGGCCGGCAGGTTGTTGCGGAGCGCAGCGATCAGCGCCGGCACGTCGATCGCGCCGGGCGCGTTCTCGTCCAGGCCGGGCAACTTCTGCGGCTCGAGATGGGCCAGGTAATCGGCGTTGGCCGATGCGGTCCATTCAGCCCACGGCAGGGTGGTCGGCGCGGTCAGCACTTCCAGGCTGCGTGCGGCGGCCGCCATCGAAACATGGATGGCCAGGTCGGCGCGGTAGACCCGGTTCAGCTCTTCGGCCGACGCATGCATGTGCACCAGCGTCTGGGTCGCGATGGGCGCGTCGATCAGCGTGTAGCCGTTGGTCGTCATCTCACCCAGGCGCGGCCCGATCACCAGCAGCAGGTCGGCCTGCTTGATGCGCGCGGCCAGCTTGGGATTGAGGGCGATGCCGACGTCACCGGCATAAAGGTCGTGGTAGTTGTCGAAGGTGTCCTGGAACCTGAAAGCGTTGGTGACCGGCAGCTGCCAGTTCTCGGCGAAACGTTGCAGCGCCTGGGCCGATTGCGGTGTCCAGCCGCTGCCGCCGGCGATCACCAGCGGGCGCTCCGAGGCCATCAGCAGTTCGCGCAACCTGCGCAACGAACCCGGGTCGCTCCAGGCCATCGGGGGCTCGACGCGGGGCAGCGGTTTGGCGTCGACCGTCTCGCGCAGCATGTCTTCGGGCAGCACCAGCACCACTGGCCCCGGCCGGCCCGACATGGCGGTGGAAAACGCGCGGGACACGTATTCGGGGATGCGGCTGGCGTCGTCGATACGCTCCACCATCTTGGCCATGCCCTTGGTGCTGGGGCCGAAGAAGGAATGGAAATCGACTTCCTGGAAAGCCTCGCGGTCGCGGAAGTCGCTGCCGACATCGCCTACCAGCAGCACCATCGGCGTGGAGTCCTGGAATGCGGTGTGCAGGCCGATGGACGCATTGGTCGCGCCGGGGCCGCGTGTGACAAAACACACGCCGGGGCGGCCGGTCAGCTTGCCGTGGGCCTCGGCCATGTAGGCCGCGCCGCCCTCCTGCCGGCAGATGACGAATTCGATCTCGTCGGCATGGCCGTGGAATCCGTCCAGCACCGCCAGGTAGCTTTCGCCGGGCACGCCGAAGACATGGGTTGCGCCTTGTTCGACAAGGCATTCGACGATGAGGTGGCCGGCGAGTTGACTGGGCATGAGAGAAAGGCTCCGAAGCGTTCGAGGTGACAGCGCAAACATGCGCGCGCCGATTATCGCGATGACACGCGTTTCCCGCATCGCGGGCTGCCCCTAGCTGCCGCTACTTCGGCGGAAACCTCACCTCGGCCCGCAAGCCCCCGAGCGTCGGCGAGGGCATCAGGGCAAAGGTGGCGCCATGCCGATCCGCCACCGCCCGCACGATGGCCAGGCCCAGGCCGCTGCCGGGCGCGCTGGCATCCGGCGTGCGAAAGAAACGGTCCATCACCCGGTCATGGAATTCGGCCGGGATTCCGGGCCCGTTGTCGTCGACAGCCAATAACACCACGCCCTCGTCGTGACGCAGTTCGATGTCCACCTGACCACCTTCGGGCGCGAACTTGATGGCGTTGTCGATCAGGTTGCGCAGGAGCGTCTGCAGGCCGTCGGCGAAACCCAGCAGCGGCGCGGACTCGGACCCGGTCACGCCCAGATCGATGCGCCGCTCGGCGGCCAGCGGCAAGGCGTCGGCCATGACCGCCTGGAGCAGGTCGTGCAGGTCCAGCGCTGCAGGTACGGCCGCAGCACCGGATGCCGCACCGGCGTCCTGTCGTGCCATTTGCAGCAACTGGCCGACCAGGGCGATGGCGCGGTCGATGCCCTGCGACAGGCGCGCGACTGCCACCGCATGCGATGCGCCGTCGCCCGCGCCGCGCTGCAGGGCCTGGGCCTGCAGCTTGAGCGCCGTGAGGGGCGAACGCAGTTCATGTGCAGCATCGGCCACGAAATTCCGCTGCGCATCGAAGGCGCCCTGCACCCGGCCGAACAGCAGGTTGAGTTCCTGCACCAGCGGCAGCACTTCGTCCGGCAGTCCGTCTTCGGGCAAGGCCCGCAGGTCGTCGGCCGCCCTGCCCGCCACCTGCCGGCGCATGCGTTCGACCGGCGCGAGGGTGCGGCGGATGACAGCGCCCACCGCCAGCATCAGCAGCGGCGCGACCAGCAGCACCGGCAGCGTGGCACGCAGCGCCTGGGCGCTGGCGCGGCTCTGGCGGGCGTCCATGTCCTGGGCGATCTGCACCGTCTGCAGCGGTGTCTGGATGGAATAGACGCGGTAGCGGGTGCCCTCCACCGTCATGTCGGAGAAACCAAGCACCGCCCTTTGCGGCAGGCCGGAACGGGCCGATCGGTAGAGCTGCACACCGTCCGAGCCCCAGATCTGCACCTGCAGGTCGAGGTCGCCGTCTTCGGTCTCGCCGGCCATGCCACCCAGGGGAACGGTGTGCCGCAGCGAACGCGCCACCTGCTGCAGATGCAGGTCGTTGAGGGCGTCCGCCTCGCGCAGTGCACCCCGATAGGCGCCCACCGCCAGCGCGGCGGCGGCCAGCACGATGCAGGCGAACAGCAGGCCGAGCAACCGCCCCTGGAGCGAGCGCGGCGCCTTCATGTCTTCGGCACCAGGTAGCCGAGGCCGCGCACGGTCTGGATGAGGTCGGCGCCCAGTTTCTTGCGCACGCCGTGGATGTAGACCTCCACCGCATTGCTGCTGACCTCGTCCTTCCAGCCGAACATGCGTTCTTCCAGCTGCGTGCGCGAAAAGATGACGCCTGGCCGGGCGAGCATGGGTTCGAGCACCGCCCATTCGCGGGCCGACAGGGCGACCGGCTTGCCGTCCTGCGTGGCCTGGTGGGTGGCCGGGTCGAGCGTGACGCCGCGGTATGAAAACGTCGGTGCCGCATGGCCCTCGCCGCGGCGTATCAGTGCACGGATGCGGGCCAGCAGTTCGTCGGTGTCGAAGGGCTTGACGACATAGTCCTCGGCGCCGGCATCCAGGCCTGCCACCCGATCGGCCACCGCATCCCGCGCCGTGGCGATCAGCACCGGCACCCGCGCACCACGCGCCCGCAGGGCCCGCAGCACTTCCAGCCCGTCGCGTCGGGGCAGGCCCAGGTCGAGCAACACGCCGTCGTAATGTTCGCTGCGCAGCGCCGTGTCGGCCATCTCGCCGTCACGCACCCAGTCGACCGCATAACGCTCGGCCCGCAGCAGGTCGAGCACGGCCTCGCCGATCATCACGTCGTCTTCGACCAGCAGGATTCTCATGGGCTGGATGATGACCGGCGAGCCTTAGACCGTGCTTAGCGCCTCAGCCCAGGCGCGCGCGGTGCCGCAGGATCTGCTGACGCACCTGGCTCGGCGCCGTACCGCCCAGGGTGGATCTGGCTTCGAGCGAACCGCGCAGCGATAGCACGCCGTACACGTCCTTCTCGATCTTCGGATGGAACTCCTGCAGCACCGCCAGCGGCAGTTCCGACAGATCGACCTTGTGCGAGATGGCGGCCTTGACCGCATGCGCCACGGTTTCGTGGGCATCACGGAAAGGCAGGCCCTTCTTGACCAGGTAGTCGGCCAGGTCGGTGGCCGTGGCGTAACCGCGCAGGGCCGCCTTTTCCATGGCTTCCGGCTTGACGGTGATGCCGCCGACCATCTCGGCAAAGATCCGCAGCGTGTCCTTCAGGGTATCGACCGTGTCGAACAGGGGCTCCTTGTCTTCCTGGTTGTCCTTGTTATAGGCCAGGGGCTGGCCCTTCATCAGGGTGATCAGGCCCATCAGGTGGCCGACCACGCGGCCGGTCTTGCCACGCGCCAGTTCGGGCACGTCCGGGTTTTTCTTCTGCGGCATGATCGACGAGCCGGTGCAGAAACGGTCCGCGATGTCGATGAAACCGAAGCTCTGGCTCATCCACAGGATCAGTTCTTCCGAGAAGCGGCTGATGTGCACCATGGCCAGCGAAGCGGCGGCGGTGAACTCGATGGCGAAGTCGCGGTCGCTCACCGCGTCCAGGCTGTTCTGGCACACCTGAGGGTTACCTTCGGCATCGACCATGCCCAGGCTGCGGGCCACGCGTTCGCGGTCCAGCGGATAGCTGGTGCCGGCCAGTGCCGCGGCGCCCAGCGGCAACCGGTTGACCCGGCGGCGCACTTCCTGCATGCGTTCGGCATCACGCGAGAACATTTCCACATAGGCCAGCATGTGGTGGCCGAAAGCCACGGGCTGGGCCACCTGCAGATGGGTGAAGCCCGGCAGGATGACTTCGGTATTGCGTTCGGCGATGTCGACCAGCGCCCGTTGCAGGTCGACCAGCAGGCCGCCGATGAGGTCGATCTCGCCGCGCAGCCACAGGCGCACGTCGGTGGCCACCTGGTCGTTGCGGCTGCGGCCGGTGTGCAGGCGTTTGCCGGCATCGCCTACCAGTTGGGTCAGGCGCGCCTCGATGTTCAGGTGGACGTCTTCGAGGTCGAGCTTCCACTCGAAGCCGCCGTCGGTGATCTCCTGCGTGATCTGCGCCATGCCGCGCCGGATCGACTCATGGTCGGCGGCGGCGATGATGCCCTGCGCCGCCAGCATCTCGGCATGCGCGAGGCTGCCGGCGATATCGGCCTGCCACAGCCGCTTGTCGAAGAACACGCTGGACGTATAGCGCTTGACCAGGTCGCTCATCGGCTCCGAGAACAGGGCTGACCAGGCTTCGGCCTTCTTGTCGAACTGGTTGATGGGTGCCGAGGATTCAGGAGCAGAAGAGGACATGGGGTAAGGTCGGTAGGAACGCAACCGGTCATTTTATCGGCGCTGGCCGTCCCCAGCCGAATGCAGCGAGAGCTTCATGTCCTTGAACATCCTGATAGTGGACGACGACGCTCCGGCACGGCGACGCATGCGCCAGCTGCTGGCCCGTTGCCCGGCGGGCCATTGCGGCGATGTGGAAGAGGCGGCAGATGCATTTCGCGCGGCCGGCCTGATGCGCCACCGGCGCTTCGACCTGGTGCTGCTCGACATCCAGATGCCCGGCCAGACCGGCCTGCAACTGGCCGACTCCATCCGTGACCTGCCCCAGCGGCCCTGGGTGGTTTTCGTCACCGGCCACGCCCAGCATGCGCTGCATGCTTTCGATGCCGACGCCATCGACTACATCACCAAGCCGGTCCATCCCGAAAGACTGGCGCGGGCGCTCGGCAAGGCGGCGAATCGGCAGCGGCCGGAGGGCACCGAGGTTTTGAACGAGAACAACAGCCTGCGCATCGTGCAGCGCGGCCAGGCACAGCGGGTGCGGCTGGCCGATGTGCTCTACATCCGTGCCGAGAACAAACGGCTGACCGTGGTCACTCGCCACGGCCTTTTCGAAACCGACGGAACGCTGGCCGAACTGGAAGAACTCTTCGACCGCCAGGTGCTGCGGGTGCATCGCCACACGCTCGCGGTGATGTCGGCCGTCACCCAGTTGCGACGGGTGGACAGCGACCTGAGCGGCAACCCCAGGTGGATGCTGGGACTGCGGGGCGGTTGTGAACCGCTGCCGGTGGCGCGGCGCATGGTGTCCGCGGTGCGCGACCGGCTGTTGTTCCGCAACGCCTGAAAAAACTTCAGGCGGCGTGCGGTGGCCGCACCAGCAGCGCGCCGTGGTCATGACCGTGTTCGCCGTCGATCTCGGGTTCGTGCGCCAGCCGGCTTACGACGACCACCAGCACGATGCCTGCCATCAGCCAGGCGATCTGCGACGCAGTCTGCCGCGCGGTCAGGTGTTTCTGCAACTGCGGGATCAGGTCGGCCAGCGCCACATACACAAAACTGCTGGCGGCCGCGACCAGGAAATACGGCAGCAGATCGTGCAGTTGTTCCAGCAGGAAAAAGCCGACCATGCCGCCGATGGCGGTGGCGGCACCGGCCAGCGAAACCTTGAGCAGCGCCAGGCGCCGGCCGCCGCTTGAATTGCGCATGACCACCAGGTCGCCGATGTGGTGCGGCACCTCGTGCGCCAGCACCGCCACCGCGGCGACCACACCCAAGCGCCAGTCCGCGATGAAGGCCGAGGCGATCATCACGCCGTCGCCGAAACAATGCACGCTATCGCCGGTGATCAACGCCCAGCCTCCGGACCCCCGGCCGTGGTTGTGGCCGTGCGAATGCACATCCAGATGGAAGTGGCCGTGGTGGTCATGCCCATGCGCCTCGGCAGCCGGCGCGGCGTGTTCATGGCCGTGGTGCCACAGCTCGGCCTTGTCCAGCAGGAAGAAGAACACCACACCGGCCAGCAGCACGCCGAACAGCAGCTGCGGGTCGATGCCGCTCTCGAAGGCTTCCGGCAACAGGTGCATGAAGGCGGTCGACAGGAGCGCCCCGGCTGCCAGGCTCAGCAGATGCTGCGGGCTGGGCCCGCGGGCCGAACCCACGCCGATGCGCAAGAGGAACGCCGCCACCCACACGCTTCCGACACCGGCTGCCAATGTCGCCACCAAGATCGCCAACAGTTCCATATCCCTCTTGCTCCAAACACGTTTGCTGCCGGTCATCGACAAAAAAAGCGGCTCCCGGAAACTCCGGAAAGCCGCCTTGGGCCATTACTGGCCGTGACCGTTGACTGGCGGCCGTGACCTACATCACGCCGTGGCTCCTGAACCAGGCCGTCGCCTGATTCCAGCCATCCGTCGCGGCTTCGGCGCGATAACTCGGCCGGTAGTCCGCATGAAACGCATGGCCGACGCCGGGATACACCACGAACTTCGATTCGCGGGCCGGAGCCGGGCCTGCCGCCAGTGCCGTTTTCATCTTATCAACCGTGTCAAGCGGTATTCCTGCATCGGCGCCGCCGTACAGGCCGATGACCGGTGCCTTCAGTTCACCAGCCACGTCGACCGGCTGGCGCGGCGTCAAGGCGCTGGCGCTACCGACCAGCCGGCCGTAGAAGGCCGCGCCAGCCTTCACCTTGCCGGTGGCAGCGTACAGCCAGACGATGCGGCCTCCCCAGCAGAAACCGGTGATGCCGGCGTTGGCGACGTTGCCGCCGTTGGCACCGGCCCAAGCCAGCGCGCCGTCGATGTCGGCCATCACCTGGGCATCGGGCACCCTGGAGACGATCTCGGATTGCAACCGGGCCGTTTCGGTGATCTGGCGCGGATCGCCCTGCCGGGCAAAAGTCTCGGGCGCGATGGCCAGATAACCCAGCGTGGCGAAACGTCGGCAGACATCGGCGAGGTAGTCGGTGACACCGAAGATTTCCTGGATCACCAGCATCACCGGCAGGCCGGTCTTGCCCTGCGGTGCAGCGTAATAGGCGGGCACCTTGAAGCCGGCGACGTCATAGCCGATGGTGCCCTGCACCAGGCCGTCGCTTGGCGTTTTGATCACCGTCTGAGCGGAAATCGGCAGGGTGGCCGCGGCGTAACCCACACCCAGCGCCACTTGCAATGCGGTGCGGCGGCTGGGGCCGGCGATGCCGGTACGGCCCTGCAACAGGGAATCAAGGTCGGATCGCAGGTCGTCGCTCAGCATCTATATCTCCAGCAGGTTGTTGGGTAAGGGCCGGATGCCCGGCCGCTGCAAAGTGTAGGGATGAAAGTCCGGGAAGGCGCAACGACCTGCGTGCGGGCCGGGGCAGTCAATGCGCCGTCTCCCAGTTGGGACCGAAGCCGATCTCCGCCAGGAGGGGCACCCGCAGCTGCGCCACGCCGGCCATGATGCGAGGCACTTCTGCGCGCACCCATTCGACCTCGGACTCGGGCACCTCGAACACCAGTTCATCGTGCACCTGCATGATGACCCTGGTGCCGCGCTGTTCGGCATCGAGCACCCTCTGCACCTCGACCATGCTGAGCTTGATCAGGTCGGCCGCGGTGCCCTGCATCGGCGCGTTGATGGCGGCGCGTTCTGCGCCGCCACGGCGCGGGCCATTCGGCGAATTGATTTCGGGCAGGTAGAGGCGGCGTCCCAGGACGGTTTCGACATAACCCTTCTCCTTGGCCGATGCACGGGTCTCGTCCATGTAGCGCTTCACGCCGGCAAAACGCTGGAAATACCGCTCGATGTAGGCACCTGCCGCCTTGGTCTCGATGCCCAGGCTCTTCGCCAGGCCGAAGCTGCTCATGCCATAGATCAGGCCGAAGTTGATGACCTTGGCGTAGCGGCGCTGCTCGCTGGCCACGGCCTCGACCTCGACGCCGAACACCTCGGCGGCGGTCGCCTTGTGCACGTCCAGCCCTTCGGTGAAGGCCTTCAGCAGGGCTTCGTCGCCGCTCAGGTGGGCCATGATGCGGAGTTCGATCTGGCTGTAGTCGGCGCTGGCGATCACGCTGCCGGCGGGCGCGATGAAGGCCTCTCGGATGCGTCGGCCTTCCGCCGTCCGCACTGGAATGTTCTGCAGGTTGGGGTCGTTGCTCGACAGCCGCCCGGTGACCGCCACCGCCTGGGCGTAATGCGTGTGCACCCGGCCGGTCCGCGGCAGGGCCAGGCCGCCCAGCTTGTCGGTATAGGTGCCCTTGAGTTTGGACAAACCCCGGTGTTCCAGGATGCGCGCCGGCAGCGGATAGTCCTCGGCCAGTTTCTCCAGCACTTCTTCATCGGTGCTTGGCGCGCCGCTCGGCGTCTTCTTGACCACGGGCAGACCCAGCTTCACGAAGAAGATTTCGCCGATCTGCTTGGGGCTGCCCAGGTTGAATGGCTGGCCGGCCAGTTCATGCGACTGCTGCTCCAGTTCCAGTATGCGGGCGCCCAGTTCGTGGCTCTGCTGCGCCAGCAAGGCCGCGTCGATCAGCACGCCGTTGCGTTCGATGCGGTAAAGCGCTTCGCTGCTTTGCATCTCCAGCTGGTAGATGGCCATCAGCCTCTCGTCGGCCTCCAGGCGCGGGAACAGGGTGCGATGCACATCCAGCGTCTGGTCGGAGTCTTCGCACGAATATTCGGCGGCCTTCTCGATGGCGACCTGGCTGAAGGGAATCTGGCTGGCGCCCTTGCCGCACAGGTCCTCGTACTGGATGCCGCTGCGGCCCAGATGGCGTTCGGCCAGGCTCGACAGGCCATGCGGCTTGTGCACTTCGAGCACATAACTCTGCAGCATGGTGTCGTGGCGGTAGCCCGCGACCTCGATGCCGTGGTTGGCCAGCACATGCCGGTCGTACTTGACGTGCTGGCCCAGCTTGGCGCGGCTGGCGTCTTCCAGCCAGGGCTTCAGCTTCGCAAGCACCTCCTCGCGTGGCAGTTGTGCGGGCGCATCCGGATAGTCGTGCGCCAGCGGGATATAGGCGGCCTCGCCCGGTTCGACGCTCAGGCTGAAACCGATGATCTCGGCGCGCATCGCGTCCAGCGAATTGGTCTCGGTGTCGATGGCCACGAGGTCCGCGGCCTGCGCCCGCGCCAGCCAGCTGTCGAATGTCGGCCAGTCGAGGATGGTGACGTAACGCACATTGCTGATCTTTTCGACCGCTTCGGTGATCGGGTCGTCGAACAGTCCGGGGTCGGGCGCACGGCCGGGCTTGCGGGATTTTTCGATCAGCTCCGGCGGCACGTCCTGGGTGTTCAGCGATTGCGCCAGTCCCTTGAAACCGAAACGTTCGTAGAAAGCCTTCAGTTCGTCGGTCTGCTGCGCACCCATCGCGATGCCTTCGAGCGAAGGCAGGCCGACGATGTGTTCGACCAGGTCGCAGTCGGTGCGGATGGTGACCAGCGCCCGGCCCTGCGGCAGCCAGCCGATGGCGCCGCGCAGGTTTTCACCGGCCACGCCCTTGATCTCGTTCGCCCGGGCCAACAGCGCGTCGAGCGAACCGTATTCGAGCAGCCACTTGGCCGCCGTCTTGGGGCCGACCTTGGGCACGCCGGGTACGTTGTCGACGGCGTCGCCCACCAGCGTCTGGTAGTCGATCATCAACGAGGGCGGCACGCCGAACTCGGCGGTGACACCGGCCACGTCGCGCTTCTTGCCGTTCATGGTGTCGATGATGGTGATGCGGTCGTTCACCAACTGGCTCAGGTCCTTGTCGCCGCTGGAGACGATCACATCCATGCCCTGAGCGGCGGCGGCAGCGGCCAGAGTGCCGATGACGTCGTCGGCCTCGACCTTGGGCACACACAGCACCGGCCAGCCCAGCAGCTTGACCACCTCGTGGATGGGCTCGACCTGTTCACGCAGGTCGGGCGGCATGGGGCTGCGGTTGGCCTTGTACTGCGGGTAGAGCTCGTCCCGGAAGGTCGGGCCGCTGGCATCGAAGACACACACCGCATAGTGGGCGCGCACCTCGCGCCTTAGCGACGCCAGCATGTTGATCATGCCGCGGATGGCGCCAGTCGCAGGGCTGTTCATGTCGCCCGGCACCGCACGCAGGTCGGGCATGGCGTGGAAGGCCCGGTAGAGGTAACTCGACCCGTCCACCAGCAGCAGGGTGTTGCGGCCGGGAGTGGCATGTCCGGTCGTGGCGTCGGAAGTGGGTTCGGGCGTGGTGTTCTGAAGGTCGCTCATGACCTGGATTGTGCCTGCCGCACCACGTGCAACCCGCAGGTCAGCGCCTACAATCGGCGCATGTTCGCCCTGCCCTTCCTGCGCCCCTCGACCCTCGCCGTCGCGGCCCTCAGCCTCAGCCTGCTGGCACCCCTGGCCTCATTCGCCCAGGCCGCCCCGTCGTCCGGTTTGACCGAAGGGCCGGCGCCCCGCACACCACGGGTCGAACAGAAGGTCGAACGCCTGCACGTCGCCGACGAAGGCACATCCATCGACGAAGTGCGATACGGCGGCCAGACCCAGAGCATCACCGTGCAGCCCAAGGGCGCGAAAGAATACGACGTGGCGCCTACCGTAGGCCCACGTCGCCGCGCTGCCGAGCGCGACGGCGGCGATGCCAACGGCGGCGCCCGCACCTGGAAAATGATCGGCTTCTGAACCGACACCCCTCGCGCCAGCACCGCTGACGTCCGCCTTCCTGTTCAGTCCCACGTTTCCAGTCCTTCACCCATGGCCGTTTTCACTGAAGTTTCCGATGACGAAGCGCGCAAGCTGCTGCGCCAGTTGCGCCTGGGCGAACTGGTGTCGCTGCGCGGCATCGAAGGCGGCATCGAGAACACCAACTATTTCGCGACGGTCAGGCCCGACACGACCGAAGGCGACGCCGGCGCAACCGTCGATTACGTGCTGACCCTGTTCGAACGCCTCACCGCCGAACAGCTGCCGTTCTATCTCTACCTGATGCAGCACCTGGCCGCCCGCGGCATACCGGTGCCCGACCCCGCGCCAGACCGTTCCGGCGACGTGCTGCACGTGGTGCGTGGCAAACCCGCCGCCGTGGTCAACCGGCTGCCTGGCCGCAGCCAGCTGGCGCCGCAGGCGGTGCACTGCGCCGCCGTCGGCGACATGCTGGCCCGCATGCACCTGGCGGGCCGCGACTTCTCGCGCCATCAACCCAACCTGCGCGGCCTGGCCTGGTGGAATAGCGTCGTGCCTTCGGTGCTGCCGCATCTCGAAGCCGAACAGGCCGGCCTGCTGCGCTCCGAACTGGCCTATCAGAACCATGTCGCGGCCTCGTCCGACGCCACCGCCCTGCCGCGCGGCCCGGTGCATGCGGACCTGTTTCGCGACAACGTCATGTTCGACGGCGACCGGCTCACCGGTTTCTTCGACTTCTATTTCGCGGGCATCGACACCTTCGCGTTCGACATCGCCGTCTGCCTGAACGACTGGTGCATCGATCACACGACCGGCCGGCAGGACCCCCCGCGCGCCGAAGCCTTCATGACTGCCTACGCCGCCGTGCGCCCGCTGGAGCCCGCCGAGCGCCGCTTGCTGCCGGCCGTGCTGCGTGCTGCGGCCCTGCGTTTCTGGGTGTCGCGTCTGTGGGATTTCCACCTGCCGCGCGATGCCGCCCTGCTCACGCCACACGACCCCACGCATTTCGAACGTGTGCTGCGCTGCCGCCTGGCCGAAGCACGCGACACCGTCGCGGCCTGATCGCCGCACCGGTTCGTCCATCCGCCCCGTCATTTCCCACTTTTTGCTGAACAGCCCGATATGCACCTGAACGTCGTCCCCGCCCGCACCGGCCTGGCCTGGGCTCGCAAGGGTGTGCGCACCTTCTGGAAGCAGCCGATGGCGCTGACGGGGCTGTTCATCCTGTTCCTGGCGGTTCTCAGCAGCACGGCCATCGTGCCGGTGATCGGTTTCCTGCTGGCGCTTGTGCTCATGCCGGCCGCCACGCTGGGCCTGATGGCGGCTTCGCGCGACGCCGACGCCGGTCGCAAGGCCCGCCCCGCCGCCCTGTTCGCGGCTTTCCGCGCCGGCCCCGCCTATGCCCGGCAAATGCTGCTGCTGGGCTGCCTGTACGCCGGCAGTTTCGTGGTGATGCTGGGCATTTCGGCGCTGTTCGACGGCGGCGCCTTTGCCATGGGTTATGTGTCCGGCAACCGCAGCGCCAGCGACATGCTCGGCGACCCTGCGGTGAAGATGGCGATGTGGGCCACGCTGGTGTTGTACATGCCCTTGTCGATGCTGTTCTGGCATGCACCGGCGCTCGTCTACTGGTACCGCGTGTCGCCACCCAAGAGCCTGTTCTTCAGCTTCGTGGCCTGCGTGCGCAACATGGGTGCCTTCACCGTCTATGCGCTGGCGTGGGCCGGCATCTTCCTGCTCGGCGGGCTGGCGGTGGGCATCTTCACCACCCTGCTGCTGCTGACCGGCATCGTGGGAGACAGCGGTTCAGCGGTGGCCGGTGCAGTGGCCGCCGGTCTGGTCACGCTGTCGGCCCTGGTGCTGGTGGCGATGTTCTTCAACTCGCTGTATTTCACCTTCGTCGACTGCTTCGTGCATCCGGCGCCGGACGAGGGCGAAGAAGGCCACTGAGCCCTTCTCGCCGCCGCACCGGAAATGGCGCGGCCGGTCAGACGATCGTCAGCTTGGCGACCGCCAGCGCCAGCCACTTCACCCCATGCCGCGGGAAGTTCACCTGGGCCCGGGCATCGTCGCCCACACCCTCGACGGCCAGCACCTTGCCCTCGCCGAACTTGTTGTGGAACACCTGGATGCCCGCCTTCAGGCCATGGCTGGGCGGAGCCTTCTGCACCACCACCTTGGGTGCGGATTCCAGGCTGAACGAGGAACCCTTGCCCCAGCCTCCGCTGCCGCCGGTACTTCCGCCGCCCTGCGGCGCATAGGCACCGAAGCCCGATTGTTTCGGCGTGATCCACTTCAGCGCCGCCTCGGGAAGCTCCTCGAAGAACCGGCTCTTGACGTGGTAACGCGTCTGACCGTGCAGCATGCGCGTCTGCGAATGGCTCAGGTACAGGCGCTTGCGGGCCCGTGTGATGGCCACGTACATCAGGCGGCGCTCTTCTTCGAGCCCGTCGCGGTCGTTCATCGAGTTCTCGTGGGGGAACAGGCCTTCTTCCATGCCGCCGATGAACACACAGTCGAATTCCAGGCCCTTGGATGCGTGCACCGTCATCAACTGCACGGCATCCTGGCCGGCCTGCGCCTGGTTGTCCCCGGCTTCCAGCGCCGCATGGGTCAGGAAGGCGACGAGCGGGCTCTGGGTTTCTCCGGTTTCTCCATCCGGCGCCTGCTCGAGCGGCTGGTCCAGCATCGGCAACGACGGGTCGATGCCCTGGCTGACCAGCGACTGCGGCGGCAAACCGTCATCGGCCTCGCGCCCGAAACCCTCGATGGTCACGAAACTCTCGGCCGCGTTGACCAGTTCGTCCAGGTTTTCCAGCCGGTCCGCGCCTTCGCGTTCGGCGCGGTAATGGTCCCGCAGACCGCTGTCGTCCAACACCTGGTGGATGACGTCCCGCAGCGCCCGCCCCTGGCTGCGTTCGCGCATCACTTCGACCATGGCGTTGAAACCGGTCAGATTGGAACCGGCCTTGCCCTTGATGCTCGACACCGCGTCGTGCAATGAACAACCCATTTCGCGCGCAGCGTCCTGAAGCTGCTCGATGCTGCGCGCACCGATGCCGCGCGGCGGGAAGTTGACCACCCGCATGAAACTGGTGTCGTCGTTCGGGTTCTCGATCAGGCGCAGATAGGCCAGCGCATGCTTGATTTCAGCCCGCTCGAAAAAGCGCAGGCCGCCGTACACACGGTAAGGCACGGCCGCGTTGAAAAGCGCGGTTTCTATCACCCGGCTCTGGGCGTTGCTGCGGTAAAGCACGGCGATCTCGCGCCGGTCGAAACCATCGCGTATCAGCTGGCGCATTTCCTCGACCATCCATTGGGCCTCGGCGAAGTCGCTGGTCGATTCGAACACCCGCACCGGCTCGCCCGGGCCCTGGTCGGTGCGCAGGTTCTTGCCGAGGCGACGGCTGTTGTGGCTGATGAGGTGGTTGGCCGAATCCAGGATGTTGCTGTAGCTGCGGTAGTTCTGTTCCAGCTTGATCTGGTGTTTGACGTCGAATTCACGAACGAAGTCCGCCATGTTGCCGACGTTGGCACCGCGAAACGCATAGATGCTCTGGTCGTCGTCGCCCACCGCCAGCACGTTGCCGCGGTCGCCGGCCAGCTGTTTCAGCCAGGCGTATTGCAGTTTGTTGGTGTCCTGGAACTCGTCCACCAGGATGTGGCGGAAACGCTGCTGGTAATGCTCGCGCACCGCGTCGTGGTCGCGCAGCAGCTCGTAGCTGCGCAGCATCAGTTCGCCGAAATCCACCACGCCCTCGCGCTGGCACTGCTCTTCGTACAGCTGGTACAGCTCGACCTTCTTGCGGTCGTCCTCGCTGCGCGTTTCGAGGTCGCCCGGACGGTGTCCGTTTTCCTTGGCACCGCTGATGAAATACTGCACCTGCTTGGGCGGGAAACGTTCCTCGTCCACCTTGTGCTGTTTCATCAGGCGCTTGACCGCCGACAGCATGTCCTGGGTGTCCAGGATCTGGAAAGCCTGCGGCAGCCCGGCCAGCTTGTAGTGAGCCCGTAGAAACCGGTTGCACAGGCCGTGGAAGGTGCCGATCCACATGCCGCGGGTGTTCACCGGCAGCAGGCTTTGCAGGCGCACCTGCATTTCCTTGGCGGCCTTGTTGGTGAAGGTGACCGCCAGGATGCCGCCGGACGACACCTGGCCGGTCTGCAGCAGCCAGGCGATGCGGGTCGTCAGCACGCGGGTCTTGCCCGAGCCGGCACCGGCGAGGATCAGGGCATGGCCGCTCGGCAGCGTGACCGCGGCGAGCTGTTCGGGATTGAGGTTGGCGAGCAGCGGGGCGGAGACCGCCGCCGATGGTTCGGACGGCGCTGCGAACAGCCCGTCCTGCGAGGGGTGTGGGAACATCCGTCGATTGTAGAAACACCGCCGCCCCGCCGGGCGCAAAGGTCGCCATGTCCTTCAGTCCCGTGCCCACCCTGCCCACCCTGGTGTCCGCTGTGCTGCTGTTCGCCGGCAGCGGTGTCCTGGCGCAGAACAGTTGCAGCAGTGACGGCGTGCCCCGGCCCGCCGCATTCGTGGAACGTTTCATTTCCGACCGGTGCGACGAATGCTGGCGTCGCACGCCACCGTCCGTCCCCAGGGGCGCGATGTCCCTGGACTGGATCGTTCCCTCGGGCGACGCAGACGCAGCGATGGCGCCTGCGGCATTGAGCGAAGCCGCTCAGCGCCTGCACACACTCGGCCTGGCGCCCGACTCTCGCATGCGCGAAGAGCGCCGCAGCGCCAGCGCCACGCCCTCGGGCCGGTTGCGCCTGGCCCAGGGTCCGGTGGTCAACGACTACATCGGTGTATCGATGGCATGGAAACCCGCAGCTGGCGACCTGCGTGTACTCGACGCCTGGCTGCTGCTGGTCGAAGAGATTCCGGCCGGCACGGCGAGGTCGCCGGTCGAGCGTCGCCTGGTGCGTGCGGCCTGGTCGATGGACGGCATCGCCGCAGGTAGGAACGGCTGGGGCGACCGGCGCGCCATGCGGGTGCCGGCCGGCGCCGATCCGGCCCGGCTGCGGCTGGTCGGCTGGCTGGCCGACCGCCACGGCAGCATCGACACGACCGCCACGACACGCTGCGCCATATAAGGTCTATACGGCCAGCAAGACGCCGGGTGCCGCCCGGCTGCCTAGAATCGCGCACCGGGCCTTGTGGCCATCTCCGGTCCACAGCCCGGAGAGCCACATGCAAATTTTCGACTACGACAACGTCCTGCTACTGCCCCGCAAATGCCGCGTCGAAAGCCGCGCCGAATGCGACACCAGCACCACCCTGGGTGGCCGCAGCTTCCGCCTTCCGGTCGTCCCAGCCAACATGCGCACGGTGGTCGATGCCCGCATCTGCCGATGGATGGCAGAAAACGGCTACTTCTACGTCATGCACCGTTTCGACCTGGACAACGTCATGTTCGTCCGGCAGATGCGGGCCGCCGGCCTTTTCGCGTCCATCTCGCTGGGCGTCAAACCCGCCGACTACGAAACCGTGGACCGCCTCGCCGACGAAGGCCTGCCTCCCGAATACGTCACCATCGACATCGCCCACGGCCATGCCGATTCGGTGCAATCGATGATCGGCTACCTCAAGCAGAAGCTGCCCGGCACCTTCGTCATCGCCGGCAACATCGGCACCCCCGAAGCGGTGATCGACCTCGAGAACTGGGGCGCCGACGCCACCAAGATCGGCATCGGCCCCGGCAAGGTCTGCATCACCCGGCTGAAGACCGGTTTCGGCACCGGCGGCTGGCAGTTGTCGGCGCTGAAGTGGTGTGCGCGGGTGGCCACCAAACCCATCATTGCAGACGGCGGCATCCGCGAACATGGCGACATCGCAAAGAGCATCCGTTTCGGCGCTTCGATGGTGATGGTCGGCAGCCTGCTGGCCGGGCACGACGAGTCGCCCGGCCAGACGGTCGAGTCGGACGGCCGCGTCTACAAGGAGTACTACGGCAGCGCCAGCGACTTCAACAAGGGCGAATACCGGCACGTCGAAGGCAAACGCATCCTGGAACCGCTGAAGGGCAAGCTGGCCGACACCCTGGTCGAGATGGAACAGGACCTGCAAAGCTCCATCAGCTACGCAGGCGGCCGGCAACTGGCCGACCTGCGCAAGGCCAACTATGTGATCCTGGGCGGCGACAACGCCGGCGAACACCTGCTGATGTGAACGGCCGCAACTTTTTTTGCACCTGCTTGCGTATCGTGCGTTTTATGTTGCATAATTCGAGGCTTCCTACCTAGCAGCGTCAAAGCTGTGAACCAGGAAAATGTGGGCTCTTAGCTCAGTTGGTAGAGCAGCGGACTCTTAATCCGTAGGTCGAGTGTTCGAGTCACTCAGGGCCCACCACCCACATGCAATTGAACAAAAGCACCTTGCGCAGTTTTGCGCCAGGTGCTTTTTTCATTTCCGGGTCGGATATGGGACGGCATCAGACGCGCCGAATGACCGGGGCTGCCTTCGCCATTTGATCCTCATCGAACCGGACCTGATGAAGAAGCTGAACAGGTGTCTTATCGAGCCAGCCGAGCGGGTGCAACCAAGTGGCCTGCGGGCCGGTCGCCACGCGCTCGCGATACACCGGGAACGTCAGAACCTGCGGCCGTCCTGGGTCGCCAGAAACATGCGCTCTGCCTTGTTGGCCTGCACCATGCTTCTGCAGCGCTCGACCTCCTTGGAAAGGCTTTCCTCACGCGACTTGATCGGCATGGAGAAGACATGCCCGCGCGGGGCGTCATGGATCGCAGGGCTGCGGCGCTCGGTGGAAATCATGGTCTGCCTGACGTTTGGATCGACAGATCGTGAGCAGTTACTGACCCCTTGTTTGTAGGACAACAGCGCGTCATGCGTAGGCTGCGTCAACCGATCGACTCCAGCTTGCAGCGGGATGTCAATCGACCACGTTTTGGCCGTTCAGACCAGCTCGTTCAAAGGGCCATGCATGCGTGCGGCTGGACGCCGACGGCGGCCTCACGGTTGCGGAATTCAACGGCAACATGTTCTTCAACACGCTGGGCAACCGACCTGGCCGGTCCATCGCAGGCCGGTGCGGCGGCGTTTGCAGGATCGTTGCCGATGTTTGCATGATCCTCCGCCGCCCGGCCCCAAGTGGAGACAAACGCCGGACCGCGCCCTAAGCTTCGATCCATGCTGACATCCACCAGGCCACCTGCCGACTCCAGACCCCATCTCGACCGGATGCAGGTGACGGTGATGCGGGCCGAACTGGCCGCCATGATCGAACGCATCACCGGGACCGATGGCGCACACGAAAGCGTCTTTCCGCGCCTCGGTTTCTCGCGCACGACCCAGATCGAACATCCGGTCCACTCGATCTGCGAGCCTTCGTTCTGCATCCTGGCGCAGGGCAGCAAACGTGTGCTGCTGGGTGAAGAGGCCTACATCTACGACAGCAACCAGTACCTGGTGGCGTCGCAGAACCTGCCGGTGTCCGGCCAGATCATCGACGCCTCGCCCGAAGCGCCCTACCTCGGGCTGCGGCTTTCGTTCGACGTCAAGGAGATCGCGGAACTGACGCTCGAATTCGGCCTGGCCGATTCGGGACCCAAGGGTCCGTCGCAACGCGGCATCTTCACGGGAGCGCTGAGTTCGACGCTGCTCGATCCGGTGCTGCGGCTGATGAAGCTGCTCGACACACCGGAGGACGTTCCGGCCCTGGCACCGCTGATCTCGCGCGAGATCCTCTACCGCCTGCTCAGGTCACCCGACGGCTGGCGGCTGGCGCAGATGGCGGTGGTCGACAGCTACAGCCAGCGCATCACGCAGGCCATCGGGCTGCTGTCGCAACGCTTTCGCGAGCCCTTGCGTATCGACGACCTCGCCGCGTCGGTGCACATGAGCGCGTCGTCGCTGCACCATCATTTCAAGTCGGTGACATCGATGAGCCCGCTGCAGTTCCAGAAACAGCTGCGGCTGCAGGAATCGCGCCGGATCATGATCTGCGAACACCTCGACGCCGCCACCGCGGGCCATCGGGTCGGCTACGAAAGCCAGTCGCAGTTCAACCGCGAATACAGCCGGTTCTTCGGCATGCCGCCGGTGCGCGACGTGAAGCGCCTGCGCGAGATGCAGCTCGGGAAACCGGTCCGGGCCGCCGTTCAAGGTCGAGGCCAGACATGAAGATCCGATTGAAATTCCACGATCGGGCCGTCACCGCGACCCTGGTCGACAGCGAAGCCGCGCGTGCGTTCGCGGCGATGCTACCCCTGACGATCACGCTGCACGACCTGTTCCGGCGCGAGAAGTTCGGCGCGCTGCCGCAACCGGTCGGCCTTGCGCCGCTGCAGTCCCTGCACTACGCGGTCGGCGACCTGGTCTGCTGGTCCACAGGCCCCGACCTGGCGGTGATGCATACGCAGGACGACCTGCCGCTGTGCGGTCGTTTCCATCTGCTGGGCCGCCTGGACGATGGCGCGCCGGCTTTCGCGACGGCCGGCCCGCTCGACATCGCCATCGAACGGCAGCCCGCGCCGGAGGCCTTCACGCCCGCGGAAAGCGTTGCGGCCGGATCCCGTTAGTGCCGCAGCGTGCCAGTGGGCTAAGGGTTTCCACTGAAAATCGGGCATACGTCAGGTCTTCGATGCCGCCGCCTCCCCACCCCACCGCCTTCCCGCCCACCATCACCCCCATCACGCCGGCCACGGGCGAGACGGACGTCCTGCCGGTCGAACTGGCCGCGGGCAACCGACTCAGGCGGTTCGCGCAGGCACACGATGTGCGCACGCTGCTGATCCTGACGGTGCTGATGGCCTTTTCGTCGCTGTCGACCGACATCTACCTACCGGCCCTGCCGGCGATGGCCGATGCGCTGCATGCAGGCACCGGCGCCATCGAATTCACCGTGTCCGGATACCTCATCGGCTTCAGCCTGGGCCAGTTCTTCTGGGGCCCGCTGAGCGACCGCATCGGCCGGCGCGGCCCGATCGCCATGGGCCTGCTGTTCTATATCGCCGGATCCGTCGGCTGCGCGCTGTCGCAAGGCGCGGACACCATGATCGCCTGGCGTGTCGTGCAGGCCATCGGCGCCTGTGCCAGCGTCACGCTGGCGCGCGCCATCGTGCGTGACCTCTACGCCGGCGCGCGTGCCGCGCAGATGATGTCCACCCTGATGATCGTCGCGGCGCTGGCGCCGATGCTCGGCCCCAGCCTGGGCGGGCTGGTCATCGCGGTAGCGCCGTGGCGGGCGATCTTCTGGCTGCTGGCCTTGGTCGGGCTGCTCACGCTGGCAGCGCTGTACACGCTGCCCGAAACCCTCACGCCGGACCGCCGCCTGCGTGAACCGCTGTCGAAGGCCTTCGCCACCTATGGCTGGCTGCTGCGCCAGAAACAGGTGCTGGGTTATGCCAGCGTCGGCGGTTTTCTCTACGGCGGCATATTCGCCTATGTCGCCGGAACACCCTTCGTCTACATCACCATCCACCGGGTGGCGCCCCAGCATTACGGGGCCCTGTTCGCGCTGGGTTCGGTCGGCATCATGGCGATGAACATGCTGAACGTGCGCCTGGTGCCGCGCCTGGGCAGCGACCGCCTGCTGCGCGCCGGCGCCTTCCTGGCCTGTGCAGCCGGCCTGGCGGTGGCCTTCACCGCGGTCACCGGATGGGGCGGGCTCGCGGGGCTGGTCGTGCCGCTGTGCGTTTTCGTGGCCTGCATCGGACTGATCGCGGCCAACTCCATTTCGGGCGCCCTCAACCTGCACCCCGGAGTGTCCGGCTCGGTCTCTGCTCTCATCGGTGCCAGCCACTTCGGAGTGGGTGTTTTCGGTTCCGCCATGGTCGGTCTTTTCTCGGACGGCACGGCCCGGCCGCTCGGCCTGCTGATGGCTTTTTTCGGTGCGGGCGCCGCATTGAGCGCTGTCTGGCTGGTGCCTCGGGCGGCACCGGCAGGCCAGGCCCGGGCTGCGGCAAGTTGCCCATGACATACGACGCATAACTCATCGCCCCCGGGCCTGCGCTTCGTGTCCTTGGTCAGATCGGCCACCGGCGTACTGGTGGCGGCCTGGACGCCGAAGATGGTCGAGGCGCCGGGCGCAGAAAATCGCCCGCCCGGATCGGCGGACAAAGCGTTTTTCGGATCTGACAGGAGCGCCCTGCGGTGACACGGCCGAAGCCGGACTTCCGTCAACCCGACCTTTCGATCCAGCCGACCAGTGCGGAGACGCTCATGAAATCGTCCGCCGCCCGCGCGGGCACCGAAGGGAAACGTTTGTTCCACTGGCGCGCCAGCGCGCTCCCGCCCCCGATTTCCAGCACGCAGTTCACGCCCCGTTCGGCGATGCCGTCCATGTCTTCGTCCCAGCGGACCGCGTGGTCGATCTGGTTGGCCAGCGCCGACCTGATGCCGGCGGTGCCGGTGACGCGCCCACCGGTGAGGTTGCAGAACAGCGGCACTCGCGGTGCGGCGACCGGTGTGCGCTGCAGCAGTGCGGCAAAGGCCTCTGCCGCAGCCCGCATCCAGGGTGTGTGTGATGCCAGCGCCACCCGCAGCGGCGTGGCCTGGGCTCCGGCTGCGCTCGCGGCCTCGGCAGCCAGCGCCAGGCCGTCGCGCGGCCCGCCGATGACCACCGTGTGCGAATCGGTGCGGATGGCGATGCACAGCCCCAGCCGTTCGCAAAGCACCGCCTGCTGCCCGGGCCCCAGGCCGGATACGCCGAGCAGTCCGGTCGGCGGCCCGGCCGCCGCGCAGATGTCCATCAGCGATGCGCGCTGTTCGGCCAGACGGATGGCGGCGTCGCCGTCGAAAACGCCAGCCACGCTGAAAGCGGCGAGTTCACCGACGCTGTAGCCGGCGATTGCCGCCGGAGCGGGCAGCAGTGGCGACAGCTGCGCCCATGCATCCAGTGCCAGGCGGGTCAGCAGGGGTTGGGCGAAGGCGTTGCGGCCGGCGGCGACGGGGTCGACCAATGTGTCGCGCCAGCCGTCGTCCGCCAGCCACGGCAGCATCGCCGGATGCTGCAGGCCCTGCCCGGAAAACAGCAGCGCGTAGCTCACTGAAAGCCCGGCAGGTGCTGCAGGCGGGACAACAGGCAGGCGGCGGCCAGGATGTCGGCGGCGCCGCCGGGCGACAGGTTGCGGGCGACGAAGGCGCGGTGCAGCACCCACGCCGCGGCCGGGCCTTCCGGTCGGCCGGCCCCGCCATCCGCGATGAAAGTCCGTGCGGCGTGGCGTGCGAAGGCAAGTCCCGCCATGCCGCCGCGGTGGACCAGGTTGGTGTCGTCCAGCACTGCCATGGCGTGGAACAGTGCATCGAGTCGCGCCCTGTCCGTGCCGATGCCGTTGCGCAGACCCGCGTCCAGGGTGGGCCAGGCGGTCTCGAACAGCGTGGGAAACCCGGCGGCTGCTTCCATCGAGGCGCTGCGCAGGCCGTGGCGCCGCGCCGCGATGCCGCCCGGCAGGCTGGACGACCGGTGGCTCCGGGCTTCCAGGGCATCGCCCCAGTGCAGCACCAGCCGGTCACGCAGCCAGTCGGGTGACAGCGGGCGGCGCGGCGAGACCTGCAAGGCCGCGCCCGCCGCCGCACACAGCAGGCCCAGCGAGAAGATCGCACCGCGATGGGTATTGATGCCGCCGGTCGCGGCCAGCATGCGGGCCTCTGCCGCGATGCCGCAGGCCTGCAGCGACTCGAAGTCCTCGGTTCGCCATCCCTTCACCGCCATCGCTTCGAAATACGGCCGCAGTGCATGCAGGCTACGCAGGAAGGTGTCGGCGTCCATATCGCGGTGGCTGCCACGATCGACAAAGGACACGAGGCCGGGTTTGGGAGCCAGGGCCAGTTCGTCGTACAGCGCGGCGGTGGCGGCCAGGCCGATGCCTTGCAGCGCCGGCGTCGGGCACGGCAGATGGAGATGCGAGGCCGGCGATGACCGCGAAGGCAGGGAAACCACCGGAGCGAACGGAAGTTTCATGCGACGGCCAGCGGGTCTTCCAGCGATGCGCTACGGATGCGTTTGACCAGCACCTGGGGCGCAGCGGCGCCACGGACCGCCGCCCATTCACGCCAGGCAACCGCGGCCCCGCTGGGAAAGATCAGTTCGCCGTCGAGCCGCGGCCGTCGGTTGCCATGTCCGGCAAGCAAGGCGGCAACGGCATCGGCGCCGGCCGCATCGCCCACGTTCACCAGCAAGTCGATGTCGGAATCGGCATGCACGCAGGCCAGCCCGGTGAGATGCTGCCAGCCGAAGCTGCCGGCGATACGCAGGTGGGTCGGCAGCCCGTCGACCAGTGCCAGCGGCAGCAGGCCCGCGACACATTCGACGCCGGGCAGGGCCGCTGGCCGACCCAGCTTTTCCGCCGCCACCTGCAAGGCCAGCCGACGACGCGACCAGCAGGCCGGTGCCGGCAGGCCCAGCGCCACCGTTGCCCCGTTCGCCATGCCGGCCTGCCGCGCCACCACCAGCGGCAGGTCGTGGTCGCGCCAGTGGATCAGGCAGGCCAAGGCCTCGGCATCCCAGGCCCGGTCCAGAACCTCGGCCCATGCACCGGGCGACAGATGAAAAAGATCGTGACGCTGCATGATCGGCAAAGGTAGTTCAGGCCGCATCCAGTACGCGCTGCACTACGGTCGCTGACAGCTTGCGGCCGCCGCGCTCCAGCCCGTCCGACGCCCGGCGGTCCACCGGATCCAGCGACGCCAGCGCATCCCGCAGGCAGGCCTGCAGGTCGCCCTTCCAGAGCCGCCGCACACCGCCCATCGCCACGTAGTTCTCGACGCCCGGAGCGAACACCGGGTTGCGCCGGGACAGCTGGTCGAGCAGGCTCTCAGGCAGCTTGGTGACACGCGCCATGGCGGGGATGCGCATCACCCGGATCTCGGCGTCCGGCAGCGCGTCGCAGGCATCGGCGATCAGGCCCGAGGTGATGAAACCGCCCGACAGCGCCTGGTCGTACACCAGCCCCAGCACCGGATGCCCGCCGCGCCGCGCCAGGTCGACCGCCATGCCCAGGTGCGCCATGGCGCGGTTGATGCCCAGCAGTTCGTCGCGCCGCCGCAGCTGCTGGCCCTGGGTGTCGATCAGCAGCAATATCGGCCGGCCGGGAAATCGGGCGATGGTGTCCAGCACCACCCGCGCCTGCGCCAGCGCCAGCTGTACCCCGATGGCGGCATGGCCGGTCGTGCCGACCACTGCCAGCGGCCGGCCGTCGAGCGTGGCGGTGCCGGACAGCAGGTCGCCGTCGGCGGCGACGCCGTGGTCCGCGCCGAAGAGTCGGGTGCAGAGGGAGTTCCAGTCCGGGCTCATGTGTGTGGTGTCCAGTGCTATTCGAGCTTGATGTTGCCGGCCTTGACGACCGCCGCCCAACGCACCGTCTCGGCGTTGACGTATTCGCCGAACTGCTGCGGCGTGAGGGTTCCGTAATGCGCGCCGTTGGCGGCCCAGGCGGTCTTGACGTCTTCGCCGGCACCGGCCTTGCGCATCTCTTCGGCGATGGCGGCCTGCACGTCGGCGGGCGTGCCGCGCGGTGCCCACAGGCCGTACCAGGTGGTGACGTTGTAGGCCGGCAGGCCCACCTCGGCGGCGCAGGGCACGTCGGGGAACGCCGGGTTGCGTTTGTTGCCGGCGATCATCAGCGCCTTGATGCGGCCGCCCTTGATGTGGTTGGCCGACGAACCCAGGCCGTCGAACATCATGTCCACGTTGCCGGCGATCAGGTCCTGCAGCGCCGGGCCGGAACCGCGGTAAGGAATGTGGGTGATGAAGGTGCCGGTCTGCTGCTTGAACAATTCGCCCGCCAGGTGGTGCGAAGTTCCGCCGCCGGCCGAGCCGTAGTTGAGCCTGCCGGGGTTGGCGCGCAGGTAGGCCAGGAAACTCTTGAAGTCCGGTGACGTCACCCGCTTGGGGCTGACCACCAGCACCTGCGGCACCTCGGCCAGCAGGGCGATGGGCACGAAATCGCGCTGCAGGTCGTAGTCCAGCTTGGGATACATGGCCGGCGCGATGGCGTGGTGGATGGCGCCCATGAACAGGGTGTAGCCGTCGGCCGGTGCGCGTGCGGCGATGGTCGCGCCCAGCGTGCCGCCCGCGCCGCCGCGGTTGTCGATGACCAGTGTCTTGCCGGTCTGCTTGGAAAACTGCGCCGACAGCGGCCGGGCGAACGCATCGGTGCCGCCGCCCGCCGGGAACGGCACGATCAGGTTGACCGGTTTGGCCGGCCAGCCGGACTGTGCACGCACGCCGGTGGCGGCCAGGGCCGCCGCGCCCATCAACCAGCGCCTGCTGAATCGGTAGCTCATGGTTCTTGTCTCCTGTCGTTATAAAAATGCTGGAATGCCGGTTCCGACGGGCGTCTAGGCGCCGCGTTCGGGGAGCAGGTTCTTCACCGCGGCGACATCCAGCGCCGGAATGCGCTCCGCCCGGTCGATGCCCAAGCCACGCCACAGGCGGATCGCGTCGTCCCCGGTGCCGTCGTTCCAGCCGCTTTCGGGTGTGGCGACCAGGCGCGCGGCCAGCAGTGCATGTTCGGTTTCCAGGGCTTCCAGCGTCACCGGCCGGGCCACGTCGGGGCGGATCAGCAGGTCGACGGCGGCATGACGGAAAGCGGCCACGTCGTCCTCGACCAGCAGGTCGCAGTCGCCGGTCAGCCAGCGGTGTTTGCCGCCGCTGGTGCGCCACACCAGCGCCCGGTCGCGCGAGTCGAATTCATCCACGCCGTGCGATGCCTCGATGACCTCCGGGCCGGACATCGCCAGCCGCCCGGTGTCGCTCATCACGATGCGGTCTGCGCAGCGGGCGACGATGCCCATGCCGCCGAAACATCCGTTGGCCCCGCCGATCAGCACGATGGTCGGAATGCCGGCGGCACGCAGGTCGAGCAGCGCCCGCATCACCTCCGACACCGCGATCAGGCCGGCATTGGCCTCGTGCAGCCGCACGCCGCCGGACTCGGCGAGCAGCAACACCGCGGCCGGGCGGTCTCGCCGTGCCCGTTGCAGCAGGCCGACCAGCTTGGCGCCGTGGACTTCACCCACGCCGCCGCCCATGAATTCGCCTTCCTGCGCAGCGACGAACACCGGCCGGCCGGCCAGCGTGGCGCATCCCACGGCCACGCCGTCGTCGAAGGCGGATGGCACACCCAGCTGCGCCAGGTGCGGGCTGGTGATGCGTTCCGACGGCGGCAGCCATTCGTGGAAACTGCCGGCATCCAGCAACAGCGCCAGGCGTTCACGGGCGCTGCATTCGGCATAACTCACGACACGGTCGGCAGCGCCGCTCATGGCCGCGCCTCCTTCAGTGCGGCCACCGCCTGGTCCAGCCGCAGGCCGACCACCGCCGGCGTGGCGCCCATGTCGTTGACCGAAACCCGCACGCCGGCCAGCCGGTGGCGCTGGTGGAAATCGTGCACCACGGCGTTCCAGATGGGCGCGAAACCGCGCGCGGAAGTCTCGATGCGCACCTGGCAATCGCCGCCCTCGGCCGGCTCCAGCATCACTTCGAGGTTGCCCGACCCGACCACACCGACCAGCACCGCGGCGAAGCTGGCGAATGCGCGTTCGCCGGGAAATGAATAGTCCAGCCTTTCGAGGCCCGGAGGAATGTTGTCGCTCATGAAGTCTTTCTTTGGCGGCCTGGACGATCACCAGTTGCGGAAACGTTTCGGCGGCTGGTACAGCCCGCCGGACGCCCGCACCAGGTCGCGCATGCTGCGGGCCGCCAGCAGGTTGCGGGTGGCCTCGCGCGGGTCGATGCCGAGGTCTTCCGGGCGCTGGATGATCTTGCGGTCGCGCAGGTTCTCGACCATGCGCCGGTCGCGCCCCAGGCCGACCGGGGTGTAGCCGGCCACACCCCGGATCGCCTGCTCGCGTTCCTCGTCGGTGCGGCACAGCAGCAGATTGGCGATGCCTTCCTCGGTCAGCACATGGCTGACGTCTTCGCCGTAGACCATGATCGGCGGCAGCGCCATGCCGGCCTGTTCCTGCAGTGTCCAGGCGTCGAGCCGGTCGACGAAGGCCGGCTGCATGTGTTCGCGGAAAGTCTCGACCATCTGCACCACCAGCTTCTGCCCGCGCGGCGTGCCGGCCGCGCCCGCCCTGCCCTGCCGTGCCTGCTGGCCGGCTTTCATCCAGGCCGGGCTGGCATGGCGTCGACCGCGGGCGTCGGCGCCCATGTTGGGTGCGCCGCCAAAACCGGCGATGCGGCCCAGCGTGGCGGTCGAACTGTTGCCGTCCAGGTCCATCTGCAGCGTGGAGCCGATGAACAGGTCGCAGGCGTAATGGCCGGCGGCTTGGCTGAAGGCGCGGTTGCTGCGAAGGCTGCCGTCGGGCCCGGTGAAGAACACGTCGCTGCGAGCGCGGATGTAGTCCTCCATGCCCAGTTCGGAACCGAATGAATGGATGGACTTCACCCAGCCCGCCTCGATGGCCGGGATCATGGCCGGATGCGGGTTCAAGGCCCAATGCTGGCAGATCCTGCCTTTCAGGCCCAGCGATTCGCCGTAGGTCGGGAGCAGCAGTTCGATGGCCGCGGTATCGAAACCGATCCCGTGGTTCAGCCGCTGCACACCGTATTCGCCGTAGATGCCCTTGATCGCCATCATGGCCATCAGCACCTGGATCTCGCTGATCTGCGCCGGATCGCGAGTGAAAAGCGGTTCGATGAAATGCGGACGCGAAGCCGGCACCACGAAACTCACCCAGTCGGCCGGAATGTCGATGCGCGGCAGCGTGGTGGTGCGGCCGTCCACCAGTTCGTTGACCTGGGCGATGACGATGCCGCCGGAGAACGCAGTGGCCTCGACGATGGCCGGTGTGTCCTCGGTGTTCGGCCCGGTGTAGAGGTTGCCCTCGGCGTCGGCCGCCTGCGCCGCGATCAGCGCAACGTCGGGTGTCAGGTCGACGAAGTAGCGGGCGAACAGTTCCAGGTAGGTGTGGATGGCGCCGATCTCGATTCGGCCCGCCGCCACCAGCTTCGCAAGCCGTGCGCCCTGAGGCCCGGAAAAACTGAAGTCCAGTTTGCTGGCGATGCCGTTCTCGAAGATGTCCAGGTGCTGCGGCAACGCCAGCACCGACTGCACCATGTGCAGGTGGTGCACCTGCTGTGCGTCCAGGCCCACCAGCGCGTCGGCCAGGAAGTCGGCCTGCTTCTGGTTGTTGCCCTCCAGGCAGACGCGGTCGTGCGGTTGCAGCACGGCCTGCAGCAAGGTGGCGACGGCATCGGTCGTGACCACCTTGCCCGAAAGTTTGGGGCCGAGCGCCTGGGCGGCCCGGGCCAGCCGGCCGCGGTGGTCCAGCGCACGAAGATTCCAGCGGGGGTTGGCATTCATGGGGCGCGAAGGTAAACACCGCGCCACCGTCGATCAATCAAGCTCGCCGTCGAACGTTTAACTTAAGCGGAACGTTCGGCGGCGGCTCCGGTTGATCTAGCCGCGCCGGCCGGGGTCGTCGGCCACTGTCCGGCAGACCGATGCCAGCACCCGCAGGTCGGGATCGCGCTCGCGCGATGCCAGGAAGGACAGGCCGATGGTCTGCCGCGCCCTGAAGGCTTCGTCCAGCGGGATCAGCTGGAGTTTGTGGTTGAAGATGGTCCTCACCCGGCCGGGCAGCAGGGTATATCCCACCCCCCCGCTGACCAGATTGGCCAGCGAAAAGATGTCGCCCACCTGCATCACGATCTGCGGGGCGAAACCCGCCACTTCGAAGGCACGCCGGAAACCGTGCCGGGTGGCGAAACCGTCGCCCAGGGTCACGAAACGGTCGCCCTTGCAGTCGCGCAGGTCGATGCTGGCGCGGCCGGCATAGGGCGAGCCCAGCGGCGCGGCGAAGAACATGTCGTCTTCCTGCAGCGCGATGGAAACGATGCCGGGCTCGGATTCGGGCAGCGCCATCAGAGTGGCATCGAGCGCGCCAGCCCGCAGCTTTTCGAGCAGCTCGGCGTTGGAACCCAGCACCAGCTCGGCCTGCATCTCGGACAGCCGCTGGCGCAGGCCGACGATGACCTCGGGCACCAGCTGGATGGTGAGTGAATACAGCGAGCCCAGCTTGAGATGGCCGTTGGCATATCCGGCTACCGCGCGTGCTGCGCGCACGCCTTCGGCCATGGTCTTGAGCACGTCGCGGGCCACATCGGCCAGCACCCGCGCCGCATCGGTCGGCACCAGGTTGCGGCCCTGGTGCAGGAACAGCGAGCAACGGGTGCCTTCTTCGAGCGAATGCAGGGCGCGGTGCACGCTGACCGTGCTGGTCTGCAGCCGTTCGGCGGTGCGGGCCAGGCTGCCGGATTCCATGAATGCGAGCAGCGTTTCCAGCTTGCGGAAGCTGATGGTTTCGTCGATGCGCGTCGGCACCGTCACGGGTGAATTCATGCGGCGACCTTAAGGGCAAACGCGGGAAACGCCGCTTGGGAAAGCCCCGGGTTGTGAGCCTCAGGCCTGCGCCGTCACTCCCATCGACCCGATGTCGGATGCCGCCTCGTCGAGCAACCAGCGTCGGAAGGCATCCAGCCCTGGCGCCTCCCGGCGCTCCTTCGGAGTGCAGAAGAAATAACCGCGGGTCAGCTGCACCGGCAGGTCGAAGGGCGTCACGACCTTGCCCGACATCAGTTCGTCGCGCACCAGGCAGCGCTGCACCAGGGCCACGCCCATGTCGGCGACGACAGCCTGGATCACGATCGACACCTGGTCGAAGGCAGTCGTCAGCCGGGGTGGTCGATGGCCGGCACCGACCGCTCGCAGCCACTGCGTCCAGTTGCCGGGCGCGGTCGTGTGATAGAGCAGCGGTTCGTCGGCCAGGTCGCCGGGATGGCGCCACTCGCCGTCATGCTGGCGGCGGGCCCGGCGGGTCGGGTGGCAGATGGGGATCATCTCGCGGCCGATCACGTAGTCGCTTCGGCAGTTCGGCCAGTCGTCCGGGCCGAGGCCGGTAAGCAGGGCGGCATCGGGTGCCGATCCCGAGAAATCCTCGCCCTTGCGGTAAGGCACGAAATTCAGCTTCACCCGCGGGTGGCGCTCGTGGAAACGGCGCAGGCGGGGAATGAGCCAGACGCTTGCGAGCGTGGGCACCACGGCCAGGCTCAGCGGGCGGTCGGCCGGGCCTTCGCGGATCAGGGCGCTGGCTTCCTCGATGGCGGCCAATGGCTCGCGCACCGCATCCAGCAATTGCTGGCCGACTGGCGTGAGGCGCAGGAAATGGGCATTGCGCTGCAGCAACGGCCGGCCGTAATGGGCTTCCAGCCGCAGCACCGCCCGGCTGACCGCGCTCTGGGTGACGCACAGGGCTTCGGCTGCACGCGAAAAGCTGCCCAGCCGCACCGCGGTGGCGACGGCATGGAGTTCGGACATCGAGGGCGAATGCAGGCGCATGGCTGGAATTTCTTTGGAGGCCAGGGGCTCGGTGCCCGACCCGGGTGCGAGTATGACCAGCAAGCATGCTGCGTGCCCGAAATGTCGTTTGATCCTGGTGGCAGGCATCGGGAAACTAGCCCCCATGAACCAACCTACATCCCGCTTCCGCCGCTTCGGCGTCATCGCACTGGCCGCCTTGGGCGCCCTGGCCGCACTGGCCTCCGGGGCAGCACAGGCCGAATTTCCGGACAGGCCGATCCGGCTCATCGTGCCCTTCTCGCCCAGCGGCTCGACCGACCTGGCGGCACGGCTTATCGCCGAATTCGCCGGCCGTGCCCTGGGCCAGCCGATGATCGTGGACAACCGCGCCGGCGCCGGTGGCTCGCTGGGCATGGAGATGGTGGCGAAGGCGCGGCCCGACGGCTACACCCTGGGCATGGCGACCATGAGCACCCACGGCTCCAACGCCGCCGCTTACGGCAGCCGCCTGAAGTACGACCCGCTGAAGGATTTCTCGCCGGTCACCAACGTGGCCACCGTGCCCGGCGTGTTCGCCGTCAACGCCGCCTTCGCCGCGAGAACGATGCCCGAACTGCTGGCCCAGGCGAAAAAAGAGCCCGGCAAGATCACCTTCGCATCGCCCGGCACCGGCTCGCTGGGCCATGCCAACGTGGAGTATTTTTCCAGCCTGGCCAAGGTGCAACTGCTGCACGTGCCCTACAAGGGATCGGGCATGGCGCTGAACGATGCCGTCGCCGGCCAGGTCGATGCCATCACCGACAACCTGCCTTCCGCCCTGCCCCACATCCAGTCGGGCCGCCTGCGTGCGTTGGCGGTGCTGTCGGACAAACGATCGCCGGCGCTGCCCAACGTGCCGACCTACGGCGAACTGGGTTTCCCGCAGATGGGCAACGGCGGCTGGTTCGGTGTGGTCGCCCCCGCAGGTACGCCGCCGCAGATCGTGCAGAAACTCAACCAGGCGATCCACACCGCCATGCAGCAACCCGATTTCATCCGGAAGATGGACGAAGCCGGTGCCACGCTGATCCCCAACACACCCGCGCAGTTCCAGGCCCAGATCGAGCAGGCGGTGGCGCGTTATGCGGCGGTCGCCAAGGTCGCGAAGATCAGCGCGGAGTGACCATGACCGACATCACCGGGATGACCACCGACATGTTCAGCCTTCACCCTGCGCAGGGCGCCGCGATCCCGCTGGTGTGCGACTCGCCGCACAGCGGCACCACCTATCCGGACGACTTCCGCCATGCGGTCCCGAGGGCGACGTTGCGCGCGGCAGAAGACACCCATGTCGAAGCCCTGTGGGGCGATGCCCCGGCGCTGGGCGCCACGCTGGTCGAGGCGCATTTTCCGCGCAGTTATCTGGACCTCAACCGCACCCTGGACGACATCGATCCGGCCCTGCTGGAGACTCCCTGGCCCACACCGCTGTCGCCCAGCGAGAAGACCCGCATCGGCTCGGGGCTGATCTGGCGAACGGTGAAGAACCAGCTGATCTACGACCGCCTGCTGCCGGTAGCCGAGGTGCAGCAGCGCATCGCCCGCTGCTACCGGCCGTATCACCAGGCGCTGATGGCGGCGGTCGAGGCCGCGCACGAACGCTTCGGCGCGGTGTGGCACCTGAACCTGCATTCGATGCCAAACAACGCATACGAACGGCTGCAGATCAACAGCGACAAACCGCTGGCCGATTTCGTGCTGGGCGACCGCGACGGCAGCACCTGCGAGCCGGCCTTCGTCGACCTGGTGTCCGATCACCTGCGCGGCAAGGGCTATTCCGTGGCCCGCAACGACCCGTACAAGGGTGTGCAGCTGATCGCCAACATCGGCCGGCCGGCCGAGCGGCGCAACAGCATGCAGATCGAGATCCGGCGCCCGATCTACATGGACGAGAACAGCCGCGAACGCAATGCGAACTTCGATGTCGTGCGGCGCGACATCCGCGGATTGCTGGTCGAAATGGCGGATTACTTCCGCAGTCACGAGGCCGTCCGACAGCCGTGACCACCATGGCGAACGGTTCGAATTGCGGCCGAAATGCATGCATGCCGTGGCGGCGCGGCCCGAAAACTCAGGCAACCGGGGCCATCGCATCGACAGCCAGGCGGATCTGCCAACACCTCCCGCGCGCTGATGCCCTTCACGCCGAGGTCCGGCGGGTGCTGGCGGTGGTGCCGGATGCCTCGACCGCGGGTCAGTCCGGCAGAACCTGATTCAGAAGTCGAGCCAGGCCATGGCCATGAACGAGTTGATCATCATGGCGAACACACTCACTTCCAGCGACACCCACAGCCAGGCGCAGCCCGCGGCCCATGGCCGCGGAATGTGGTCCCAGGCGAAGAACAGCAGCGCGCCCACCAGCGCGATGACGCAGAAGGCGGTTGCCAGCACGGTCGATGATTGCGGGACGATGTGGGTCATGGTCTGAGGAAGTTGCGGCAAAAGTATCGTCCGGCTTCCGGTCGGCCGACCGTATGTACAAACGCATTTACCTGGCCGTCACGCGACGGACAAGCGGGGCCGCAGAACGCAGCGCCTGCGTCGGGTGCCGGGTCGATTCGGAGACCGGCGCCAGTTCTTCCGGCCGGGCCGCGTGCCGATTTCTTCAACACCTCCTGATACAAATCTGGCGCAGCTCCCGACGCGCGAAAATGCGGGCCTTCCCGACCTTCAGCCTTCATGAGCAATATCTACGAACTAGCCGTGGCCGCCATCCGCGACCACTGGAAGAAACACGACAACCGGTACCCGCAGAAGCTGGTGATGTCGACCACGCAGCACCAGAGCCTGATGGGCCAGCGCAAGTTGGGGCAGATCGGCATCGGCACCTCCAACGAACTGCCGACCGACCGCTTCATGGGCACGCCTATCGAGATCGACGACAGCGCGCACGCTTCGGTCGTCGCGGTGGACGGGGAGGTCTCGCCGCTGACCGCCGCAAGCTGAATCTCAAAAAAGTAAACGAGAATCACTTTTATCTGATGTAAGATCAGCGCACGGAAACAGCAGCAGACGCTGCTTCTTTCCACCCGTTTCATCGTGGGGCGACCCGAGACCTGAACAGTCTCCAAGGTCGTTTTTGCTAGCCATCGGTTCGCCGGCCAGCCATGCATTTTTTCCCCCGATTTCCGAGACCCGCCATGAATCCTGCCCCGCACGATGCCGAGCGACTGATCCACGAACACCTGGCCCTTGCGCGGCATTTCGCCAGTGTGCAGGCGCGGTGTTCGGATCTGCTGGCGCGGCAGGCCGCCGAAATCACCGCCCTGCAAAGGCAGGCCATTCGTGACCGGGCCGCCATCATGGTCCGTGAGACCGCCCTGGCCTGGGCCCGTGAAGACCACGACGCACTCCAAGCCTCCATCCCTGGACTGCCGCGCCGGGCCGCCCTCACCCGCCGCGTCGAGATCCTGGTCGGCCGCATCCACGAACTGATGCGCGAACGCCTGCACTGGCAGCGCCAGCCGGCAGAACCGGCCGACCCGACACGCTCTTTGCAGGACACCCGCGAACTCGCCGCGCTCGAGGCGAGCCTGGTCGCAGCCGACCTGGTGATCTGCCAGACCGGCTGCCTGAGCCACGGCGACTACTGGCGGGTGCAGGACCATTGCAAACGCACCGGCAAGGCCTGTGTGGTGGTCGAACAGCCGGAAGCGCTGCGCATCATGCGGATCCACAGGCAGGTGCTGTCGCCGGAGAACTGAACGGCAAAACGAAAGCCCGGCCGCTACAGATGCAGCGCCGGACTTCAGCCGACCGGGGCCGGGCTCAGCCGGGCAGGCGCGGCAGGCCGTCGGCCAGGTCTTTCCAGGATTTCGGCTGTGGTTCGCCTCGGCCGTGGACGCCGAAGAAACTCACCGCCAGCACGCCACGGTCGTCATAGAACTCCACCGACAGGATGCCGCCACGGTCGATCAGCCAGGCGTTCGTGAATGCCTTGTCGCGCAAATGCAGGTTGAACTTCGGGTCGAGCACGTTGAAGTAACCGCCGACCTCCTGCACCTTCTCGATCTTGCCGCTGAAGATTTCCGTCAGGCCCTTGTTGCCGACGAAAGCCATGATGGCCACCTGCTGCGCCGCCGCCCCCTGCAGGAGGGGCCGGATGGCTTGCGGCTCCAGCGGAACGGCCTTGCCGGGTGGAGCCAGCCGCAGTCCCTGCTGCCGCTCGACGCCGAAGTCGGTCAGCATGCGCGAGAACTCGTGCACGTCCTTGAGCTGGTTCCATGCCCGGCGCCATTCGGCCGCGTCGATGGCGCTGTCGGGCCTGACCGCGGGGCGGGCCGGCGCCGGCTTGACAGCCAGTGGACCGGTGGTGGCCGGCGCGGTGAATTCGCGTGCGATGCGGTCGAAGGCCGACACGTCCGAGTCCTCGACCATGAAAGCCTTGAACACCGCATCGCCGTGCGCATCGTAGAACTGCAGGCTGCGGCTGGTCTTGCCTTCGGCACCCGGCTGCACGACGGCGAAGGCATGGGCCCAATGTTCGAAGTCGGTCCGCAGGTCGATCGGCCCACCCAGATAACCGACCACGTTGCGCATGCGGATACGGCGCTCTTCGTCGGCGGCGGGATCGCCGGTGGGCTGGGTCGAGCGGGCCGGCAGCGTCCGTGGCACGCCGGTGGTCTCGATCACGGCGGCGTCGTTTCGGGTGAGGGCCATGAACTCGCCGACGGCCGGCAACTGCCGCAGCATTTCTCGGGCGGCATCGCTGCCGTCGCGCAGGCGGGTGGCGGTGGTGCCGACACGGGTTTCCAGCAGTTCGGCCTCGGACACACCCAGGCTGCGGGCGGCATCGCGTGCCGGCAGGCGCGGCTGCTGGGCGCGCAGTTCGGCCCAGCGTTCGGCCAGGCCGGGCGTGGCCGCCCAGGCCGCGGTGCCCGGCAGCGCCAGGGCTGCGCAGGCGCACAGGGTGAGGCGGTGGAAGTCTCTCTTGCTGAAGGACATGGTGTTCACGGTGTTTCTGTGGCGATGGACATGGGAAGAAGCTGCGGCCTCAGAAGACCACGTTCAGGCTGACGCCGAGGTTGCGGCCGGGCATGCTGACCCGGTCGATCTCGGTGCGTTGCGCGGCGGTGCTGCCGGGCAGGCCGCGCACCGTGGCGTAGTTGAAGTACTTCCTGTCGGCGATGTTGTAGATGCCGGCGTTCAGGCGAACCTTGGGTGTGATGTTCCAGAAGGCCGTCAGGTCGAAGGTGGCATAACCCGGCACTGCGAAGGTGCTGGTGGTCGACCCGGCGATGACGTCGCCCATGGCCTGTTTTGCCTTGACTGCGGTGCCCGAACCGAACACACCGAACCGTTTGCCGGGATCGGTGTAGCCGAGCGTGGCAACCATCTTGGCCGGCGCGACCGAGGCCAGCCGGCCCCTGGTGCCGGTGCTGCTGTTGGTGGCGCTGCTCTGGGTCACGCCGCCGGCCAGTTCGAGGCTGTAGCCGCGCAGGCTGCGCAACCATTCGCCGCCTTCGATCCGGGTGGAGAACTCGCCACCCCAGATGTCGGCGCGGCCGATGTTCTCGGGCCGGTACAGGCCGAATGTCAGCGTCGGGTAATTCACCCGGTCATAGGCTTGCGCCGCGTACTCGATGTAGTCGTGGTAGCGGGTGTAGAAGGCGGCGGCACGCACGGTGAGGCCGGGCGCGGCCGCGCCGCGGATGCCCAGTTCGAAGGCGTCGCTGGTTTCCTTCTTCAGGTCGGCATTGCCCAGCACCGCGTATCCGGCGCCGGTCGATCCGGTGTAGCTCAGCGAGTCATAGGTGCCGGTCTTTTCGGCTGCCGTCGGGACCCGCAGGCCGCGGTTGTATTGCACGTAGGCGTCCAGGCCGGGCTGCAGTTCCAGGGCCAGGCTCAGGCCGGGCAGGAAGGCGGCGTCGGTGTCGGTCCCCAGTTCCGAAGCGGCATTGGCGCCGACCGCCGTGGCGTAGCCGGCGCTGCTGGGCTTCATTCGCCAGGCTTCGGCGCGCAGGCTGGGCGTGAGGGTGGCGCGGCGGGAGCCCAGGGCGAAGTTGTAGTCGTCCCGCAGGTAGGCCGCCAGGCGGGTCGTGTCGGTGTCGGCCATGCGGTTCTTGCTGCCGGTGCTGGCCGGCACGACCGCGCCGGCGGCATTGGTGCGCACTTCCGACCAGGGGCGGTCGGAGGTGCCGTAGTCCAGGGCAGCGCCGTATGCCAGCAGATGCGGGCCCATCAGCTTGCGGGCATCGACGGTGATGCCGGCGTTGTCGTTGTTGAAACTGGTCCGCAGCGCGCGCCGGTAGGTCTGGCCGCCTGTGACGTAAGGCGCGTCGGTGTTGTCGTCCTCGCTCGACGTCTGCAGGTAGACGCGGGTTTTCAGGGTGTCGAACAGCGCATAGCTGCCGGCACCGGGCAAGAAGTCATGTTCGCCGCTCACCCGGATGCGTTCGGCGACCGCCTTCTGCGATGCGCCTGCCGGGTAGAGAGTCGACGTCTTGTTGTCGTAGCTGCGGTTGTTGGTGCGGCGGTAGGTGTCCAGCGTCAGGCCGAACTTGTGCACCGCGTCGTCCGCCCAGCGGAACCTGGCCAGCAGCGCATCGCTGTGCCAGTCGTCCGGGTTGGGCGCAACGCTGCTGTTGTTCTTCAATTCGTGGCCGTCGCGGCGCGAATAGATGGCCAGCGCCTGCACGCCGCCGATTCGGCCGGCGGCGGTCACCGCGTTGGAAAGGGTGTCGCTGGCGTCGGAATAACCGAACTTGTAGGCGCCGTAGCGGGTGACGCCGTCGCGCAGGAAGTCCTCCGGCGACTTGGTGACGAAACTCACGCCCCCGCCCAGGCCACCCTGGGCGCCGGAGCGGCCGGGCGAGGTGGTGCCGGAATCGATGCGCACCTGGCTGAACATCTCGGGGTCGATGTAGTCGCGACCGACACCGAAGGCATTGGATGCCAGGCCGTCGGGTTTGGGTGCCGCAGGTGGCAGCTGGATGCCGTCGACATCCAGGCTCACCCGGTTGCCCTCGACGCCCCGCACGTTGTAGCCGGTGGTGCCGGCGCCGTCCCACACGTTGCCGCCGCCGCTGGTGGCGGCCGGAGCGCTGACCAGGGGCTGCATGCGCACCACGCCGGCCATGTCGGTCACGCCTTCACGGTCCATCTGCCCGGCGTCGATCACCGTGACGCTGCCGGCCTGGGGTTCGCGTTGGGCTTGGACCGTGGTGGGGGCCAGGTGGCCATCGGCGAGCGGAGCGTTGGTCTGCGCGAGCGCGGGCGACATTGCACCGGCAAGGCAGGCCTGCGCTGCGAAGCACAGGACGGTGCGGCCCGGCAGACGCGTGGAAGCCTGTCGGCGGGGCTGGCCGGAAGTGGCCGGGGAGATGACTGACATGGACGAAATCCTGCGATGGGGAAAAGAGTCGCTGGCTTTTCGTCACAACAGTCGCCGGTGATCTGTCCGGCAACAGGAAGCACTGGCTGGCTAACGCCAACAATTCTAAATGAAAATCATTATCAAGTACATGTGTTTACCGGTTGCGTCGAAGACTTTGGAGCTTGCAGAGGTGCCAACGCCACGTGCCTCTGGCCGACGATCAGACGGGCATGACAGCCGGCCGCGAAGCAGAGCCCCGCATCAGCAGCGCCAGCAAGACAGCCAACGCAGCCAACCCGGTCGCGACGTACCCCAGCGACTCCAGGCCGAGATGGTTGATCGCCAGCCCGCCGATCATGGCGCCCAGCCCGATGCCAGCATTGGCAGCCGAAACGTTGACCGTTCCCGCAAATGCCTGCGCCTTCGGAGCGGCCTGCATCACGCGCACCTGGCAGACCGGGAACAGCGCCGTGTACGCCACACCCCAGACGACGAGCGCCACCACCATCGGCACCATCGAATGCACCAGCCATGCGGTGCCGGCCATGCCGATGCCCAGCAACACCGTGAAAAGCAAGGTGGCGTCCAGCGGCGAACGGTTGGTCATGCGCCCCCCCAGCGTGTTGCCCACCAGGCCGACCGCACCGAACGCCATCAGCCACCAGCCGACCTGCGCCGCCGGCACGCCCGCCAGGCGCTCCAGCGTCTCCGCCAGGTAGGTGTAGGCGGTGAACATGGCGCTGAACACCAGCACCGACAGCAGCACCTGCATCAGGAAACGTCCGTCGCGCAGGATGGCGAACTGGTGTCCGATGCGCAGCCGCTCGGGCTTCTGCAACGCCGGCATGAACATCGCCAGCATCACCGCCGACAACAGGGACAGGGCGGCGAATCCCCAAAAGGCGCCGCGCCAGCCGACCGTGCCGGCCGCCAGCGTGCCGATCGGGATGCCGAACAGCAGCGCGCCGGAAATCCCCAGGTACACCCGCGCCACCGCGCTGCCAGCCGCGTCCGGCCTGACAAGCCGCGTGGCGGTTTCGCTGGCCGTCCCCCAGAACACCGGCAGCAGCAGCGCCGGTATGAACCGTGCAATGCCCAGAACCCACAGGTTGGGCGCCACGGCGGCCAGGCCGTTGGCCAGCGCGAACACCACCATGATCGTGATGAAAAGTTTCTTCCTGTCGAGGTGCGACAACAGCAGGGTCAGCGGCGGGCCGAACAACATCACCGTGAAGGCAAACAGGGTGACCAGCTGCCCGGCAAGTGCGACTGACACATTCAGGTCGGTTGCAATGCCCGGCAACAAACCTACGATGAGAAATTCTGTCGAGACGATCACAAAGGCGACGATGGCCAGGATCACGATGGACAACTGGCTGTTGCCTGCACTGGGACGAGAAGAAGGCATGAGGAAAAACGATTCGCAAACACAGGGAAAACCCTAGTTTAGGTGGCAGCACAAGCCCTCGGGCACAAACGGACACTCCTGTGGGGCCCATGCTCGCTTTGGATAAGGACCCTAACGGACTATTGAGGCGTTGCCGCCAATCTGTGACATTTGGTTCGCGACGTGTCGAGGAAGCCTGACCGCTGCACCGATAACGCTGACCGGACCGGCTTTCGATTCACCGCCACCGTGTCCGCCACCAACAGCTGGAAGCAGCTTCAACGTGTTGTGCAGGAAGAGACTGGGGGACGAGTAGGGACACTAATTCCACAAGATCCGATTGCCGACAGAAAGGGCCGCTCACAAGCGGCCCTTTTTTTATGCGCCTGCCGCACCGCAATGGGCGGCCAAGGTTGGCACATGCTTTGCTTTGCACTGGTATGACCAGTCCAACCAGACGCCACGGTTTCAGCCCACGATGAGCATGACCAGCCTCGTCGCGCAAACCCTGCAGAGGCAGATCTTCTGCGGCACCTACCAGCCCGGCAGCATGTTGCCGGGTCAGCGCGAACTGGCAGACTCGATGGGCATCAGCCGAGCCTCGCTGCGCGAGGCGCTGTCGATGCTGGAGGCACTGGGTTTCGTGCGGTCGGTGCCGGGCAAGGGCACGCTGGTCACCCGTGGCACCGAGCAACCCGGCAGCGCCCCGGCCGAACGCCGCGATGCACCCGATCTGCAGCAGTTGTGGCAGTTTCGTTTCTGCATGGAACCGGCCAGCGCCGCACTGGCTGCGCGCAACATGCCGGCGGACCAGGCGCCGCGGCTGTGGGGCCTGCAGGCGCGCATGGAAGACATCGCCATCACCCGAGACATGGTGAGCGCCTCGGCTGCCGACCTGGACTTCCATCGCCTCGTCGCCGAGCTGTCGGGCAACCAGCATCTGCAGCGGCTGATGTGGAGCTTCGATTCCGAGATCGGCCGCGCGGTGCAGTTGCCCTTCGCCGAGACCGACCGCATACACGACGTACTGCGTGAACACCGCGCCATCGCCGCCGCCATTTCGCTGGGCGACGCAGAAGGCGCCCGCACCGCCATGCAGAACCACCTGCGCAGTTCGGCCCGAACGCTGGGGCTCGACTTTGTCGAGCCTTGAACGCCGGTTCCCCGCCTTGTTTGTTCCCTTCGTTTTGTCACCCTCCTCCCAGGAAAGCCCATGAAGATCGTCAAGCCCACCGCCATCGTTCTGGCATGCCTGCTCGGCGCCGGAATGTCCGCCGCGCAGGCGCAGGAAAAAGTCCTGCGTATCGCCATGACCGCCGGCGACATACCCCGCACCTCGGGCCAGCCCGACCAGGGTTACGAGGGCAACCGGTTCACCGGCATCCCCATGTATGACGGCCTCACCCAGTGGGACCTCAGCTCGGCCACCAAGGCCAGCGTGGTGATTCCCGACCTGGCCGTGTCCTGGGCGGTGGTCGATGCCGACAAGACCAAGTGGATCTTCAAGCTGCGCCCGGGCGTCAAGTTCCATGACGGCACGCCCTTCAACGCCGACGCGGTGGTGTGGAACGTCGGCAAGGTGCTGGACAAGGATTCCCCGCAATTCGACCCGGCCCAGATCGGCGTCACCGCATCGCGCATGCCCACGCTGCGCAGCGCCCGCAAGATCGACGACCTGACCGTCGAGCTGACCACCTCCGAGCCCGATTCCTTCCTGCCGATCAACCTGACCAACCTGTTCATGGCCTCGCCCGCGCAGTGGGGCAAGAAGCTCGCCGCCGTGCCGGCATCGGTGGCCGACAAGGCCGAGCGCAGCAAGCAGGCGTGGTCAGCCTTTGCCGCCGACCCCGCCGGCACCGGCCCGTTCAAGCAATCGAAGTTCGTGCCGCGAGAGCGCCTCGAAGTGGTGAAGAACGTCGATTACTGGGACGCCAGGCGCCGCCCCAGGATCGACCGCGTGGTGATGCTGCCGCTGCCCGAAGCCAGCGCCCGCAGCGCCGCCCTGCTGTCCGGCCAGGTCGACTGGATCGAAGCACCCGCGCCCGACGCGCTCGACGCAATCAAGTCGCGTGGCTTCAAGCTGTACAGCAACCTGCAACCGCACCTGTGGCCGTGGCAGTTCTCGATGCTGCCGGACTCGCCCTTCAAGGACAAGAAGGTGCGCCAGGCCGCCAACCTGTGCCTGAACCGCACCGCCATGAAAGAACTGCTGGGCGGCCTGATGGTCGAGGCCACCGGCATCGCCGAGCCGGGCGATCCGTGGCGCGGCAACCCCACCTTCCAGATCAAGTACGACGTGCCCACTGCACAGAAGCTGATGACGGAAGCCGGCTACTCGGCCGCCAAGCCGGTGAAGGTGAAGGTGCAGACCTCCGCTTCGGGATCCGGCCAGATGCAGCCGTTGCCGATGAACGAATTCATCCAACAAAGCCTGAAGGACTGCTACTTCGACGTGCAGTTCGACGTGGTCGAGTGGAACACCCTGTTCTCCAGCTGGCGCCTGGGTGCCAAGGACCCTGCGGCCCACGGCGCGCATGCCACCAACGTCAGCGCAGCCACCATGGACCCGTTCTTCGCGATGGTGCGTTTCGTCAGCACCAAGGCCCAGCCGCCGGTGTCGAACAACTGGGGTTACTACAGCAACGCAGAGACCGACGCCATCATCGAAAAGGCCCGCACCACCTTCGACGACAAGCAGCGCGACGCCTACCTGGCGCAGTTGCAGGCCCGCATCATCGACGAGGCGCCGTTCCTGTTCGTGGCGCACGACGTCGGCCCGCGTGCGATGTCGGCCAAGGTGAAAAACGTGGTTCAACCCAAGAGCTGGTTCATCGACATCGCCACGATGACGATGGACTGACCGAGCAATAGAACAAGAAGGCCACGCCCACGATGATCGCCTACCTCTTTCGCCGCGCCGGGTATGCGTTACCCATCATGCTGGGCGTGTCCTTCCTGTGTTTCATGCTGGTGCACATCGCGCCGGGCGACCCGCTGGTGGCGATATTGCCGTCGGACGCCTCGGCCGAACTGCAGGCCCAGATGATGAAGCTGTACGGCTTCGACAAGCCCCTGCCCGAGCAGTTCTTCCACTGGCTGTGGCGGGCGCTGCACGGCGACCTGGGCACCTCCATCGCCACGAGCCGGCCGGTCGCCGGCGAGGTGCTGAAGGCGGTCGGCAACACCTTCATGCTGGCCATCATGGCCACGCTGATCGGTTTCTTCTTCGGCTCGCTCTTCGGTTTCGTCGCGGGCTACTTCCGCAACTCCTGGGCCGACAAGGCGGCGTCCTTCCTGTCGATCATCGGCGTCAGCGTGCCCCACTACTGGCTGGGCATGGTGCTGGTGATCATCTTTTCCGCCCAGCTGCAATGGCTGCCCGCCACCGGCGCGGGGCCGGACGGTTCGGGCTCATGGGTCTGGGACTTCGAACACGTCAAGTACATGCTGATGCCGGCCGTCACCATGTCCTTCATTCCGATGGGCATCGTGGCGCGCACCGTGCGTGCGCTGGTGGCCGACATCCTGTCGCAGGAATTCGTCATCGGACTGCGGGCCCGCGGCCTGGGCGAATTCGGCGTGTTCAGGCATGTGGTCAAGAACTGCGCGCCCACTGCCCTGGCGGTGATGGGCCTGCAACTCGGCTACCTGCTGGGCGGCTCGATCCTCATCGAGACGGTATTTTCCTGGCCCGGCACCGGCTTCCTGCTGAACCAGGCCATCTTCCAGCGCGACCTGCCGCTGCTGCAGGGAACCATCCTGGTGCTGGCCCTGTTCTTCGTGGCGCTCAACCTGCTGGTCGACGTGCTGCAAACCACGCTCGACCCACGCATCGAAAGGGGCTGAAATGGCTGCCATCCTGAACCCGGGCGGCACGCCGTCCGCTCCCATCGTCGTGGTGCAGCGTTCACGCGGGCACGGCGCCAACGTGCTGCGGCGCCTGCTGCGCAACCCGGTCGCCATGGGCGCCGCCGCGGTCATATTGCTGCTGGTGCTGGTCGCCGTCCTGGCACCGTGGATCTCGCCGGCCGACCCCTTTGCCACGAGCATGTTCAAGCGCCTGAGGCCGGTCGGCACGCCGGGTTACCTGCTGGGCACCGACGAACTGGGCCGCGACCTGCTGTCGCGCCTGATGCTGGGCGGCCGGCTGTCGCTTTTCATGGGCATCGCGCCGGTCATCATGGCCTTTGTCATCGGCAGTGCCCTGGGTGTCTTTGCCGGCTACGCGGGCGGCAAGGTCAACACGGTAATCATGCGTTGCATCGACGTGCTGTATGCGTTTCCGTCGGTGCTGCTGGCCATCGCCCTGTCGGGCGCGCTGGGGGCCGGCATCACCAACGCGCTGATCTCGCTGACGGTGGTGTTCGTGCCGCAGATCGCCCGCATCGCCGAAAGCGTCACCACCCAGGTGCGCCGCAGCGACTACGTGGACGCCGCCAGGGCATCGGGCGCCGGCGCCTTCACCATCGTGCGCAGACACGTGCTGGGCAACGTGATCGGGCCGATCTTCGTCTATTCGACCAGCCTGATCTCCGTCGCGATGATCCTGGCGTCCGGCCTGTCCTTCCTGGGCCTGGGCGTGAAACCTCCGCAGCCCGAATGGGGCCTGATGCTCAACACGCTGCGCACCGCCATCTACAGCCAGCCGCTGATCGCCGCCCTGCCCGGCGTGCTGATCTTCATCACATCCGTTTCCTTCAACCTGCTGGCCGACGGCCTGCGTTCGGCCATGGAGGTCAAGCAATGAGTTTTGTCCCCGACATCACCCCTGCCCACCACACCGACCCGCGCGACCTGGGCGGTCCGCGCCAGCCCTTGCTGCGGGTGCAGCACCTGCAAAAGCACTTTCCCCTCAAGCGCAAGGGACTGACGGGTCCGCGCCCCGCCGTGCGGGCGGTGGACGACGTCAGTTTCGACATCCGCAAGGGCGAGACCCTGGGTGTGGTGGGCGAGTCCGGCTGCGGCAAATCGACCACCGCGCGACTGCTGATGCAGCTCACCCTGCAGGACAAGGGCGAGCTGGTCTTCGACGGCCAGCAAGTGGGTTCGCGCGCCCTGCCACTGCGTGAATTCCGCCGGCAGACGCAGATGGTTTTCCAGGACAGTTATTCGTCGCTCAACCCGCGCATGACGATCGAGGATTCGGTCGCCTTCGGTCCCACCGTCCACGGCGTATCCGCCAGGGCCGCGCTGGCCCGTGCGCACGACCTGCTGGCGCGTGTGGGCCTGGACCCGGCAAGGTTCGCCGGCCGTTATCCGCACGAGCTGTCGGGCGGCCAGCGCCAGCGGGTGAACATCGCCCGCGCCCTGGCCCTGGAGCCGCGCCTGGTCATCCTCGACGAAGCCGTGTCGGCCCTCGACAAGTCGGTCGAAGCCCAGGTCCTCAACCTGCTGCAAGACCTGAAACAGGACTTCGGACTCACCTATCTTTTCATCAGCCACGACCTGCATGTGGTGCGTTATGTCAGCGACCGGGTGCTGGTGATGTACCTCGGCCAGGTGGTCGAGGTCGGCCCGTCGGAACAGGTTTTCGATGCGCCGCGCCACCCCTACACCCGCGCCCTGCTGCAGTCGATGCCCAGCTCGGACCCGCTGCGCCGCACGACCGAGGCGCCGCTGTCCGGCGACCCCCCGAACCCCATCGACCCGCCGTCCGGCTGCCGTTTCCACACCCGCTGCGCCTTTGCCCAGGCGGTGTGCAGCCAGCAGATGCCGAAGTTCGTCGAACCGGTGCCGGGCCACGGCGTCGCCTGCCTGCGCTGGCAGCCCGAATCGGGTTATGTGGTCGGTCCGGACTTCCCGCCCTCGACTCCGTCGCGTGAAGACGTGCTCGCATCCTTCCCCGCTTTGGAAAACTTCCCGGAGGCCCGCCATGGATGACAAGCCTGCTGTTCGCCTGCAAAACCTCAAGGTCGAATTCCACGCACCCGGTAAAAAGATCGAGGCTGTCAACGGCGTCGACCTGGAACTGAAACAGGGCGAGGTGGTCGCGCTCATCGGCGAATCCGGTTCGGGCAAGAGCGTCACCCTGCGCGCCATCATGCGGCTGCATGCCGAACGCAGCACCCGCATCACCGGTACGCTCGAAGTGGCGGATGTCGACGTGCTGGCGCTGTCGAAAGCCGGACTTTCCGGCCTGCGCGGCAAGAAGGTCGCCATGATCTTCCAGGAGCCCCTGCTGGCCCTGGACCCGGTCTACCCGGTCGGCGCGCAGATCGTCGAAGCCATCCGCCGCCACGAGAACGTCAGCCGCGCCGAGGCCCATTCCCGTGCATTGGCGCTGTTCGATCGGGTGCGCATCCCCAGCCCCGAACGCCGGCTGGCCGCCTATGCCCACGAGATGTCCGGCGGCATGCGCCAGCGCGCCATGATCGCCCTGGCGCTGGCCTGCCGTCCCCAGGTGCTGCTGGCCGACGAGCCCACCACCGCACTCGACGCGACGGTGCAGATCCAGATCCTGCTGCTGCTGCGTGAACTGCAGCAGGAGATGGGCCTGTCCATCGTTTTCGTGACCCACGACATCGGTGCCGCCGCAGAGGTGGCCGACCGCATGGCGGTGATGTATGCCGGCCGCATCGTGGAACAGGGCACCGCCGCCGAACTGCTGACCCGTCCGCGCCACCCGTACACCCTGGCATTGCTGCAGAGCCGCAGCCACGGCGCCATGCAGAAGGGCAAACGGCTGCTGACGATCGCCGGATCGCCGCCCGACCTGTCGAAGCTGCCGCCGGGTTGCGCATTCGCCGAACGCTGCGGCTGGGTGCAGGAGCAGTGCCGCACCGTCCAGCCGCCGGAAGTGCCGCTCGGGGACGGCCACAGCGCCAGGTGCCTACGCCTGGACGTGGTCGATGCAGTGCGCCCGCAGGCCGAAGCGGTCGCCTGATTTCAAATGACGCCATGAGCAATCCCCTGCGCCCCGCCGTCCCGACCGCCGAACAGGCCTTCATCCCCTACCCCGCGCCGGCCGCCGGCAACCCGCACACCGCCGACGGTCCGTTGGCCGGCCTGCGTTTTGCCATGAAGGACATCTACGACGTCGCCGGCTACCCCACCGGCTGCGGCAACCCGCACATGCTGGCGCTGTCGGGCATCAAGACCGCGTCGGCACCGGTGATGGACCAGCTGCTGGCGGCGGGCGCGGAGTTCGTCGGCAAGGTCATCACCGACGAGCTGGCCTTCTCGATGAACGGCAACAACGCGCATTTCGGCGCACCCCGCAACGGCGCGGCCCCGAACCGCATCACCGGCGGATCCAGTTCGGGCTCGGCCTCCGTCGTATCCAACGGACTGGTCGACTTCGCCGTCGGCTCGGACACCGGCGGGTCGGTGCGGGCACCCGCCAGCCACTGCGCGCTGGTCGGACTGCGGCCCACACACGACCGTATTTCGCTGGCCGGCTGCATGCCGCTGGCCCCGCGTTTCGACACCTGCGGCTGGTTCGCCCGCGACATCGCCAGCTTCAGCCGCATCGGCGAGGTGCTGCTGGGCGAAGACCCGTCGCATTTCGGGAAACCGCGCTGGCTGTTGCCCGAAGACGTGCTGGAACTGGTCGTTCCAAACGTACTGGCCGTCTTCACCGAAACGCTCGAAAAATTCAAGTCTGTGTTCGGCAACCCCGAGCGGGTGCGCGCCAACTGCGGCATCCCCTTCGACACCCTCTATTGGGGCTTCCGCCATCTGCAGGGTGTGGAAGCCTGGGAAAACCACGGCGCGAACATCGAGAGGCACGGCCTGCAACTCGGTCCTGGCGTGATGGACCGTTTTGCCTGGTCGCGCGATGTCGCGCCGACTGAAATCGGCCGACACCACGCGGTGCAACGCGACCTGCGCGAACGCCTGGGCATGCTGCTGGGCGACGACGGCGTCCTGGTCATGCCCACCATGCCCGACATCGCCCCGTTGCGTGTCGCGCCGGAAGACAGCCTCGACGACTACCGCAACCGGTCGATCCGCATGTTGTGCCTGTCGGGCCTGACCGGTTTCCCGCAGATCTCGTTGCCGCTGATGACCGTCGACGGTGCGCCCTTGGGCCTGTCGCTGATGGGTCCGCCCGGCAGCGACCGTGCGCTGATCGACCTCTCGGCATCCCTTTCCAACATCATCCGAGTTCCGAACCCTTCATGACATTGCGCACCGATTCCGACCGCCTTTGGCAATCCCTGATGGAACTGGCGCAAATCGGCGCCACCGACAAGGGTGGCGTCTGCCGTCTGGCCTTGACCGACCTGGACAAGCAGGGCCGCGACCTCTTCGTGTCTTGGTGCAAGGCCGAGGGCATGGACGTGCGGGTGGACGTCATCGGCAACATATTCGCCCGACGTGCCGGCACCGACCCTAACCGTGCGGCGGTGGCCACCGGCAGCCATATCGACACCCAGCCGACCGGCGGCAAGTTCGACGGCAACTTCGGGGTGCTGGCCGGGCTGGAAGTGGTGCGCACGCTGAACGCCAACGGCATCGAGACGGCGGCTCCCATCGAGGTCATTGCCTGGACCAACGAGGAAGGCTCGCGTTTCGTGCCGGTGATGATGGGTTCAGGCGTTTTCTCCGGTGCCTTTACGGCCGAGACGGCGCACCAGGCGGTGGACCTGGACGGTGTTTCCGTCGGTGACGAACTGGCCCGTATCGGCTACGCCGGTTCGCATCCGGCCGGAGACGTGCCGGGCGGCATGTTCGCGGCCTATTTCGAGGCGCATATCGAGCAGGGGCCGGTGCTGGAAGCGCACGACGTCACCATCGGCGTGGTGCCCGGTGCCTTGGGCCAGCGCTGGTTCGATGTGACAGTGACCGGGCAGGAGGCGCATGCCGGCCCTACGCCGATGGCCCTGCGCCACGACGCCTTGCTGGCGGCTTCACGCATGGTTGTTCAGGTCAATCAAATCGCGATGTCGCAAGCGCCGCATGGGCGGGGGACGGTGGGTTTCATGAAGGTCATGCCGAACTCGCGGAACACCATTCCCGGCACGGTGAAGTTCTCGGTTGATTTCCGCAACCTGGACGACTCGGGTCTGCAGGCGATGGATGCCGCGCTGCGGACCCGGTGCGCGGAGATCGCGGCCGAGCACGGGGCTTCGGTACTGATCGAGCAGGTGGTTTATTTCCCGCCTTGCCGGTTTGCGGAGGAACTGGTTTCCGCCGTTCGATCCGCTGCGGAGACTCTTGGTTTGAGTCACATGGAGGTCGTCAGCGGGGCTGGGCACGACGCGGTTTATGTCGCTGACAAGGCGCCTGCCGCGATGATTTTTGTGCCTTGCAAGGATGGGATTTCGCACAACGAGATCGAGTTTGCCAAACAGTCGGATCTGGCGGCTGGCACGGACGTCCTGCTGCACGCGATCCTGGCGCGGGCGCGCTGAGGGCTTGGGCAGCGTTCGGGCGCCGCGCCGAAACCGCGATCGGGATCGGCGTCCCGTCGGGAATCCATCGGCCAGGGCCGCTGTCACCGCATAGGTAAGCGCGGCCTTTTTTTATCGACCCATTCTATGGCGGCTCGCGTAAGAGGGCTTTGCACCCCGCCGGTTTATCCCTGATGGTCCGTTACGCCAGCCCGGTGTGAGCCGGGGCCTTTATTTTTCCAATATTGGGTTTGGCGTCTGTTTCTATTTTGGCGGACACCGGGGATCGTCCGCTGGATGGCGCGGGAACAGGTGGACGGCTTGTTTAAAAAACCGCTTTGCGCCGGAACGAATATCTGGACTCACGCCCATGACCGATCCTATTGGCGGCGTTAATCCAATATGACCGATTAGCAGAGCATGAAGCTTTTGGCGAATCAGCGTCCCAAATCTCGTGCAATGACTTTCCGATTGCGGTGATCGCTCCATGCGCAAGCGGTTCAAGCCTGCAAGGCAGGAAACGCAGAAAAGAAAGCATGCGCACACTCACATGAGTCGAGGGATTACGCTCTCGGCACAACCCCTGGTCCGCTCCTTGCTTCACTCAGCGAAAATGAGAAAAAATTCTTACCAGCAACCAATTTCTGTAAACTTATTTACATAAAGCAGCGTTCGAGCCTGCACAAACGCACCACCGTGAACACCCCATCAGTCCCCGTCAGCACCACCGTGGCGCAGCGCATCGCCCAGGCGCTCCCACGCCTGAGCCGGTCGCATCGGCAGGTCGCTGACTACGTGCTGAAGTTCCCCCTCCAGGTCGCAACGCTGCCCATCGACGAACTGGCGACAGCCGCAGGCGTCTCCATCGCAACGGCGAACCGCTTTGCGAGAGCCCTCGAATTCGACGGCTACGCAGCCTTCCGCGCCGAGCTGGTTCGAGGCTTCGAACCCCTGGTCGCGCCCCTCGAACGCCTCCGCGGAAAACTCGAAAAACCCGGCTCGGTGCCGGAGGTCTTCGCCGCGGCCCTGGACGAAAGCCGCCGCAACATCGAACTCACCCGCCAGAGCCTCGACTACGCCGCCTGCGAAGACGCGGTGCAGCGCATCGTCCAGGCGCGCTCGGTCTTCATCGGCGGGTTCGGCGCCAGCGCCTGGCTGGCCGGCCTGCTGCAACACGGCCTGGACGCCAGTTGCCCCGACGTGCGCCTGCTTTCCATGCCCGGCGGCATCACCCAGTCCGCTCGGGTGCTGCTGCATGCCGGCCCGCAGGATTTGTTCATCGTCATCACCTTCCCGCGTTACCTGAACGACACGGTGGCGCTGACCCAGATCGCCCGTGAACGCGGCTGCCCGGTGCTGGCCATTACCGACAAACCCAGTTCGCCGGTCGCGCCGCTGGCCGATGTCAGCCTCTATTGCCAGACAGAGACCAGCTTCCGCTCCAACAACGAAACCACCGTGCTGGCGCTGATCGAAGCGCTGATCAGCGCGGTCGCCCTGCGCATGCCCGATGCGGTGGCTTCGGCCGGCCGCATATTGCAGGCGCTGCGGCCCTGGCTGGTCGGCGCGCAAGCCGCCCTGCCCCGCCAGGAAGACAAACAACACCACCAGCTGCCGCCGCAACAACAGCAGCAACAGCAGTTCCAAAAGACTCCGGTATGAGACAGAACCACACCACTCCGGTGATCGCCATCCACGGCGGCGCCGGTGTCATCAGCGCGGCCACCACCGACGCGAAGCAGACCCAGGCTTATCACGACGCGCTGTTCGCCATCGTGGCCGCCGCCCAGAAGATGCTGCTCGAAGGCGCGTCCGCGCTCGACGCCACCTGCCGCGCGGTCGAACTGCTGGAAGAAAACCCGCTGTTCAACGCCGGCCACGGCGCGGTTTTCACCCACGACGAAACCCATGAGCTGGATGCCGCCGTGATGGACGGTGCCACCCTGGCGGCCGGTGCCGTAGCAGGTGTCAGCCACATCCGCCGCCCGGTGCGCGCCGCCCGGGCGCTGCTGGACGACGGCGCCCATGTGCTGCTGGCGGGCGCTGGGGCCGAAGCCTTTGCCCAGGCGCACGGCCTGGAAATGGTGACGCCCGGTTTCTTCTCGACCGAAGCCCGTCGCCAGCAGCTGTACCGGGTGCGCGACACCGGCCGCGTGGTGCTGGACCACGAGGGCGCGGCGCTGGCTTCGGCCCCAAAAGCGCCCGCGACGCCTATCGACGAAGACCGCAAGTTCGGCACCGTCGGCGCGGTCGCGCTCGACATGTCCGGCCACCTGGCCGCCGCCACTTCGACCGGCGGCATGACCAACAAGCGGGTCGGTCGCATCGGCGATTCGCCCCTCATCGGAGCCGGCACCTATGCCGACGACCGCACCGCCGCGGTGTCGTGCACCGGCAGCGGCGAGATGTTCATCCGCGTCGCCGCCGCCCACGACGTATGCGCCCGCATGGCCTATGGCGGCGTGACGCTGTCGACCGCCACCCGTGCCGTCGTCCACCAGTCGCTGCCCGAGATCGGCGGCACCGGCGGCCTGATCGCGGTCGACCGTCACGGCAACCTGAGCCTGGCCTTCAACACCGAAGGCATGTACCGCGGCCATGCAAGAGGCGACGAAACGCCGCACACCGCCATCTTCGCCTGACCCTATTTCCTGTTCGAACCCGCCCATGTCCATCCCTAATTTGCCCCCGGGCCGCGTCCTCGCCGTCGATGACCTGACCGTGCGTTTCCAGAGCTCCGAACGCACCGTGGACGCGGTGAAGCACCTGACCTTCCACGTCGACCACGGCGAAACGCTGGCGGTGGTGGGCGAGTCGGGTTCCGGCAAGTCGGTCACCTCGCTGGCGCTGATGCGGCTGGTGGAACACGGCGGCGGACGCATCGTCAACGGATCGATGGCGTTCCGCCGCCGCAACGGCGAGGTGCTCGACCTGGCGCAGGCACGCGACGGCACCATGCGCGGCATCCGTGGCGCCGACATCGCGATGATTTTCCAGGAGCCGATGACCTCGCTGAACCCGGTGTTCACCGCCGGGGACCAGATCGCCGAGGCCATCCGTATCCACCAGGGCAAGAGCAATGCCGCCGCCCGCGCCGAGGCGCTGCGCATGCTCGAACTGGTGCGTATCCCCGAGGCGCGCAACGTGCTGGACCGCTTCCCGCATCAGCTGTCGGGCGGCATGCGCCAGCGGGTGATGATCGCCATGGCGCTGTCGTGCAAACCGCAACTGCTGATCGCCGACGAGCCGACCACCGCGCTGGACGTGACCATCCAGGCGCAGATCCTCCAGCTCATCCGCGAGCTGCAGAAGGAAATGCAGATGGGCGTGCTGTTCATCACCCACGACATGGGTGTGGTGGCCGAGATCGCCGACCGGGTGCTGGTGATGTACCGCGGCGACAAGGTCGAGGCCGGTAGCTCCGACACGGTTTTTGCATCGCCCCAGCACCCCTACACCCGCGCCCTGCTGTCGGCCGTGCCCAAACTGGGCGCCATGACCGGCACCGACCTGCCGGCCAAGTTCGAGCTGCTGCGCACCGAAGGCGACACCACGCCGGTCGAGCCGAGCCGCCCGCAGGACACCATCCGCGAAGACGCCACGCCCATCCTCAGCGTGCGTGACCTGGTCACGCGTTTCGACGTGCGGACCGGCGTGTTCGGCAAGGTGACGCGCCGGGTGCATGCGGTCGAGAAGATCAGCTTCGACCTGTACCCCGGCGAGACGCTGGCGCTGGTCGGCGAATCCGGCTGCGGCAAGTCGACCACCGGCCGTTCGCTGCTGCGCCTGGTCGAAAGCCAGAGCGGCGCCATCGAGTTCGGCGGCCGCAACATCCGCGAACTGCCCACGCGAGAACTGCAGTCGCTGCGCCGCGACATCCAGTTCATCTTCCAGGACCCGTTCGCATCGCTGGACCCGCGGGTGACCGTCGGTTTCTCCATCATGGAACCGCTGCTGATCCACAAGATCGCATCCGGCGCCGAAGCCCAGAAACGGGTCGACTGGCTGCTGGACAAGGTCGGCCTGCCGCCCGAGGTGGCGCAGCGTTATCCGCACGAGTTTTCCGGCGGCCAGCGCCAGCGCATCGCCATCGCGCGAGCCCTGGCGCTCAACCCCAAGGTGGTGGTGGCCGACGAATCGGTGTCGGCGCTGGACGTGTCCATCCAGGCGCAGATCGTCAACCTGATGCTCGACCTGCAACGAGAACTGGGCGTGGCCTTCCTGTTCATCTCGCACGACATGGCGGTGGTGGAACGGGTGAGCCACCGGGTGGCCGTGATGTACCTCGGCCAGATCGTCGAGATCGGCCCGCGCCGCGCGGTGTTCGAGAACCCGCAGCATGCCTATACCCGCAAGCTGATGGCCGCGGTGCCGGTGGCCGACCCGTCGCGCCGCCACAAGCCGCGTGCGCTGCTGGAAGGCGAGATCCCCAGCCCCATCCGCGCGGTCGGCGACGAGCCGGACGTGCCGCCGCTGGTGCAGGTGGCGCCGGGGCATTTCGTGGCCCGGCACGCCATCGGCGGTGCTTTCTGATTTTTTTCGATCCTGTTTTTTCCCGAGCTGTTCGTTTTCCCTTGACTGGAGTTGTTCCCATGAAACTTTCGTTTTCTTCCGTCGTGCTGGGCGTCGCCGCTCTGGCAGCTTCCGGTGCGGCATTCGCCGCCAAGGACGTGGTGTTGTCCATCGGTTTCCAGCCGGAGACCCTGGACCCGTACAACACCAACACGACCATCACAACGGCCGTCACCAAGACCTTCTACGAAGGCCTGTTCAAGTTCGACAAGGACCTGAAGGTCCAGCCGGTCCTGGCCGAAAGCTACGACGTGTCGAAGGACGGCCTGGTCTACACCTTCAAGCTGCGGTCGGGCGTCAAGTTCCACGACGGCACCGACTTCAACGCGGAAGCCGCCAAGTTCGTGCTGGAGCGTGTCCTCGACCAGAACAACAAGCTGCTGCGCTACAACCAGTTCAACCGTGTCGCCAAGATCGACGCGCTGACCCCGACCTACCTGCGCATCACCCTGAAGGAGCCCTTCGGCCCCTTCATCAACTCGCTGGCCCACGCGTCGGCCGCGATGATCTCGCCCACCGCGCTGAAGAAGTGGGGCAACAAGGACATCGCCTTCCACCCGGTCGGCACCGGCCCGTTCGAATTCGTCGAATGGAAACAGACCGAAGCCGTGCGCGGCAAGAAGTTCGAGGGCTACTGGAAGAAGGGCTACCCGAAGGTCGACACCATCGCCTGGAAGCCGGTGCTGGAGAACAACACCCGCGCCGCCATGCTGCAGACCGGCGAGGCCGATTTCGCCTTCCCGATCCCCTACGAACAGGCGGCCCTGCTGAAGAACAGCGACAAGCTGAGCGTCGTCACCTCGCCGTCGATCATCACGCGTTTCCTGAGCTTCAACGTGCTGCAGAAACCGTACGACAACCCCAAGGTTCGTGAAGCCATCGGCTATGCGATCAACAAGGATGCGCTGTCCAAGGTCGCCTTCAGCGGCTACGCGATCCCCGCGCAAGGCATCGTGCCGCAAGGCGTCGGCTACGCGGTGAAGATGGCCCCGGTGCCCTACGACATCAAGAAGGCCAAGGCCCTGCTGGCCGAAGCCGGTTACCCCAACGGGTTCGAGTCCACCCTGTGGAGCGCCTACAACAACACGACCAGCCAGAAGGTGATCCAGTTCGTGCAGCAGCAGCTGGCGCAAGTCGGCATCAAGCTGCAGGTGCAGGCACTGGAAGTGGGCCAGCGCGCCGAGAAGGTCGACACCTGGGCCGACCCGGCGACCGCACCGGTCCGCATGTACTACACCGGCTGGTCGTCGTCGACCGGTGAAGCCGACTGGGCGCTGCGTCCGCTGTTCGCTTCCGAAGCCTGGGCTCCCAAGCTGAACAACATGTCGTACTACAAGAACGACGTGGTCGATGCGGCCATCGCCAAGGCGTTGGTCACGGTCGACGAGAAGGAGAAGGAAGCCCTCTACAAGACCGCCCAGGAACAGATCCGCAAGGATCTGCCACGCCTGCCGCTGGTCACCGAAGAGAACCTGGCCGCCCAATCGAAGCGTCTGAGCGGTGTGTTCGTCATGCCTGACGGCAACATCAACTCGGACGAAATCGCAGTCAAGTAACCGACGCGCACAGAGACACCCCGCACCCCATGCTGAACTATTTCCTGAAACGACTGATGGGCCTGGTGCCCACGCTGCTCATCGTGGCGGTGCTGGTGTTCCTGTTCGTCCACATGCTGCCGGGCGACCCCGCCCGGCTGGCTGCCGGCCAGGAAGCCGATGACAAGACCGTGGCCGTGGTCCGCGCCGAACTGGGCCTGGACAAACCGCTGCCGACCCAGTTCGTCACCTTCTTCGGCCACATGCTGACCGGTGACTTCGGCACCTCGATCCGCACCCGCCGGCCGGTTTCCACCGAGATCGCCGAACGTTTCGGCCCGACCGTCATGCTGACCATCACCAGCATGGTGTGGGCCGTCATCTTCGGCATGGGCATCGGCATCGTCTCGGCGGTGTACCGCAACCGCTGGCCGGATCGCCTGGGCATGACGCTGGCGGTGTCGGGCATCTCTTTCCCGGCATTCGCGCTCGGCATGCTGCTGATGCAGATCTTCTCGGTGCAGCTCGGCTGGCTGCCCACCGTGGGCGCAGCCACCTGGAAACACTACATCCTGCCCTCGCTCACACTCGGTGCGGCAGTGGCGGCGGTGATGGCTCGTTTCACCCGGTCGTCCTTCGTGGAAGTGATCCAGGAAGACTTCGTGCGCACCGCGCGCGCCAAGGGCGTGAACGAAAAGACCGTCATCTTCAAACACACGCTGCGCAATGCGCTCATCCCGGTCGTGACCATGATGGGCCTGCAGTTCGGTTTTCTTCTGGGCGGCTCCATCGTGGTGGAAGCCGTCTTCAACTGGCCCGGTCTGGGCCGGCTGCTGGTGGATTCGGTGCAGATGCGCGACTACCCGGTCATCCAGACCCTGGTGCTGCTGTTCTCGCTGGAATTCATCCTGATCAACCTGGTCGTCGACGTTCTGTACGGCTACATCAACCCGACCATCCGGTACAAATAAATGAGCGCCGTCATCACTGAAAACGCCGGCAAGGTCCGCACGCCCTGGGGCGAATGCTGGCGCCGCTTCAAGAAGCAGCCGGTCGGCATCGTCGCCGCCTTCTTCGTGCTGCTGCTGGTCTTCGTCGCGGTGTTCGCGCCATGGATCACGCCCTTCGACGCCGAGAACTATTTCGACTACGACATGCTCAACAGCGGTCCGTCGGCGACCCACTGGTTCGGCGTCGACCCGCTGGGCCGCGACATCTTCAGCCGCATCCTGGCGGGCACCCGCATTTCGCTGGCCGCGGGTTTCCTGTCGGTGCTGGTGGGCGGCGCCATCGGCACCGCGCTGGGCCTGCTCGCCGGTTACTACGAAGGCTGGTGGGACCGCATCGTCATGCGCATATCCGACGTGCTGTTCGCCTTCCCGGGCATCCTGCTGGCGCTGGGAGTGGTGGCCATCCTGGGCAGCAGCATGACCAACGTGGTGGTCGCCGTGGCCGTGTTCAGCGTGCCGGCGTTCGCCCGCCTGGTGCGAGGCAACACGCTGGTCATCAAGCAGCAGACGTATATCGAGGCCGAGCGCAGCATCGGCGCGTCGGACTGGACCATCATGGTCAGGCACATCCTGCCGGGCACCATCTCGTCCATCGTGGTGTATTTCTCGATGCGGGTCGGCACTTCGATCATCACCGCCGCCAGCCTGTCCTTCCTGGGCATGGGCGCCCAGCCGCCGACACCCGAATGGGGCGCCATGCTGAACGAGGCTCGCGCCGACATGGTCACGTCGCCGCACGTCGCACTGTTCCCGAGCCTGGCGATCTTCTTCACCGTGCTGGCTTTCAACCTGCTCGGCGATGCCCTGCGCGACGCACTCGACCCGAAGATGGACCGCAGCTGATGCCGGCCTTGCGTGAGTTCCCGGTGATCGGCCGGCTGCCCGCCGGGCCGCGCAACAGCATCACCGACGTGGCCGGCGTCACGGTCGGCCACCGCACCCTGGCAGACGGCGAAGTCCAGACCGGTGTCACCGTCATCCGCCCGCATGCTGGCGATCTCTTCCGCGACAAGGTGCCGGCCGCGGCGGTGGTCATCAACGGTTTCGGCAAGAGCGTCGGCCTGGTGCAGCTGGCCGAACTGGGCGTGCTCGAAACACCGATTGCGCTGACCAACACCTTCTCGGTCGGCTGCATCGCCACCGCGCAGATCCGCGACTGCGTCGCCGGCAACCCCGAATGCGGACGCAGTCAACCGACGGTCAATCCATTGGTGTTCGAGTGCTTCGACGGCTTCCTGAACGACATTCAGCGCATGGCGGTGAGCGAGGCCGACTACCGGCTGGCGCTCGGATCCGCAACCGAAGATTTCGAGCAGGGCGCCGTCGGCGCGGGCCGCGGCATGTCGAGTTTCCAGGCCAAGGGAGGCATCGGCAGCGCGTCGCGACAGGTACGCATCGACGGGCAGTCGTATACCGTCGGAGCGCTGGTGTTGTCCAACTACGGCAAGCCTGAACAGCTGGTGCTGGCCGGCCGGTCGCGCGGCGGCGAACTGCTGGAAAAGCTCCAGGCGAAGGACGACCCCGAAAAGGGCTCGATCATCATGTTGCTGGCCACCGACGCTCCACTCGACGCCCGCCAACTGCGCCGCCTGGCCACCCGCGCGGGGGCTGGACTGGCCCGCACCGGATCGGTCTTCGGCCACGGCAGCGGCGACATCGCCCTGGCGTTCTCGACTGCCTTCACCGTGCCCGACAGACCCGAACGGCCGATGCCCGCCGTCACGTTTCTGCACGAGAACCGCATCGATCCGCTGTTCCAGGCCGCGGCCGACAGCACCGAACAAGCCATCGTCAACGCCTTGCTGAACGCCACCGCCGTCACCGGCCGCGACGGCCACCACCGCCCGGCGCTGGCCGAACTCCTTTCCTTCTGAACCCATCTCCGAACCCGAGCCTGCGCCCATGAAAGTCCTGATTTCCACCGACATCGAAGGCGTCGCCGGCGTCTACCACGCCGAACAGGTGCGGGCCGGCAATCCCGAGTTCGAACGCGCCCGCCTGCTGATGGCGCGCGAGGCCAATGCGGCCATCGAAGGCGCGTTCGAGGCCGGTGCCACGCAGGTGCTGGTGAACGACTCGCACGGTGGATTCCGCAACATGCCGCCGGACGTGCTGGACCCGCGGGCGCAAGTCGTCCAGGGCAAGCCGCGTTACCTGAGCATGGTCGCCGGCGTGGAGTCGGGCGTGGACGCCGTCTGCATGATCGGCTACCACTCGATGGCACGCGGCCGGGGCATCCTGGCGCACACCATCAACAGTTTTGCCTTCGCCGGTATCTGGCTGAACGACCTGGAACTGGGCGAAGCCGGGCTTTACGGCGCACTGGCGGGTGAATACGGCGCGCCGGTGGTGATGGCCAGCGGCGACGATGTCTTCATCGCCGAAAACCGTCCCTTGTTTCCTGACACCGTGTTTGTCGAAACCAAACAGGCCACCGGTTTCGGCAGCGGTGTTTCGCTGTCGCCGGAGCAATCCCGTGCGGCCATCCGTGCGGGAGTCCATGCGGCCTTGCGGGACGGCGCGAAGGCCCGGCCGCTGGTGCTGAGCGGACCGCAAAAGGTGACGCTTCGGACCCAGTCGCCGGCCATGGCCGACCTGTTCTGCCAGTGGCCCTCGTTCGAGCGGATAGACGGTGTGACGCTGAGCTTCACCGCCGAGACGGTCGAAGGCGCGGTGCGGATGCTGAATTGCTGCTCGGCGATGTCTTCGATGCTGCGGTGAGGGTTTTGTTATCGGTTATCTGCGCTTCGCTCTGTTTTCTTCTTCTACTACTCCGTAGGGGTGAGCAGAAGAAAAGAAACAGAGCAAAGCGGGATAACCAGCCCGACCCGCCCGTCAAACCACTCCAGCCACCAGCGCCAGCAGCGTCAATCCACCAGAACCGAACATGAGCCGCATCGCATGGCGCGGCGCATAGCTCAGCGTCAGCGAAACGAGCAGGGCCGCCACGGTCAGCAGGCCGCACCACAACACGGTGCCCTGGCCGCCGCCCTTCAGGTTGAAACACAGGAGCATCGACAGCAGCAGGGCCACGCTGCCGGCCGCCTGCAGCCAGCGGCGCGCACGGCCCGGCGACCTGCCCCGGCCGAAGCTGTCTTCGTAATGGCGGTCCATCGCCAGGCTCAGGGCATAGAAACCGCCCAGCGCGGCGGCCAGCGCGGCCAGGGGCAGCAACATCGGGCTCATCGTGCGGTCTCCAGCCGGGCGTTGTTCGCAGCGGGCTGCGCAGCGGGCCGGGCCTTGGCCGCCGGCTTGCGTTTGCCCACATGCCAGGCCGCACCGGCCAGGCACAGACCCAGCGCGACGCAGACCAGTTCGAATCCGGCCAGGTCCCACATGCCGGCACGGATGCTGAACAGCAGGTTCGACCGGGTGGTCAGCGCGTTCATCAACGGCACGCCACAGAACAGCGCCGCGCCGATCCAAAGCTGGATCTGCCACATGCGTCGGGCCGGCCACGCCAGCCCTGCCACGGCAGCGGTGCCCCAGGCAGCGAAGAAACAGGTGATTTCCGCCTGCGCCCGGCCTTCCAGGGCGAACGGCAGCAGGCGGTTGGCCCAGAAATAGGTGGCGAAGGCGATCGGCAGGCCGGCGATGGCGGCGACGTTCAGTCCTTCCACCAGGCGCAGTCCGAAGCCGATCCGGCCGCCGTGCTTGAGCGCCTTGGCGTATTTCTGCCGCTCCTTCACGCCCCACAACAGCAGGCCGGTGGCCACCATCACGCATCCGGCCAGGCCCGACACGAAGAACAGCGCCCGCAGGAAGGGGTTCGAGAAATGCGCCAGGTGCAGGCCGTAGAGCACGCCGCGCGTCTCGGCGGCCGTCTTGGGCGCATCGCCCGATGTCGACATCAGCGCACCGGTCACGCCGTTGAAGGTCATGGCCGGCTCGTTGCTGGACAGGTCGCCGCCGTCACGCCGGTTGAGCACGATGGTCGCTGCGGGTGTGTTGGGGTTGCTGACGATGACCCGGCCGACGGCCGAACCCTCGCCCCAGTGGCGCACCGCCTGCTCCATGAGCGGCCGCACCGGCGTCAGCGGCACGACACCCGGCGGCACCTTGGCGCCACGGCTGGCGGAGTCGGGGAACATCTCCGCGATGAAGGCATTGGCGTCACCCTTGTACGCAGCCTGCGGTCCCCACGGCATCCACATCAGCATCAGCGTCACCAGGCCGGTGTAGGTGATCATCAGGTGGTACGGCAGCGCCAGCACGGCCGTGGCGTTGTGGGCGTCCAGCCAGCTGCGCTGGCCCTTCCCGGGCCTGAAGGTGAAGAAGTCCTTGAAGATGCGCCGGTGGGTGACGATGCCGCTCAGGATCGCAGTGAGCATGAACAGCGCGCAGAAACTCACGATCCAGCGCGCCCAGATGGCGTTGATGTAGTGCAGGTCGTAATGCAGGCGGTAGAGGAACTCGCCGCCGCGCGTGGCCCGCGCGCCGTCGGCCTTACGGCCGGTGGCGGGGTCGATCAGGGCGGTTTCGAAACGCGCGCGTTTGGGTTTCTCGGCACCGGGCTCGACCGGCTTCGGTTTGAGCGACCAGAACAGGTTGGCCATCGGCTGGCGTTCCGATGGCAGGGTGATGAACCAGCGCGGCGAATCGTCTCCCCCGTGGTTTTGCACATAGGCGATGGCACGTTCCGCCGCCAGCACCGTGGGAACGGGTTTGCCGGCCGCCTGGTGCAGCTCCGGTTTCATCCAGAAAGTGATTTCTTCCTTGAAATACGACGCGGTGCCGCCGCAGAAAACCAGAAACAGCACCCAACCGACCAGCAGTCCCGACCAGGTATGCAGCCAGGCCATCGACTGGCGAAAACCTTCCTTCATGCCGCGGCTCCCCAGTAGAAATGCACCAGCACCACCACGCCCAGCACGGCGCAAGGCAACAACAGGCCTGCGACGGCCCGGCCGGCACTGCCGGCGGCGAACATCCACATCGCCACGCAGGGGTAGACGGCCACCGCCACCATGGTCCCGGTGAGCGAGGCTTCGAGGCGGTCTGTCGGCAGGTACAACGCCAGCACCGCCGCGATGAGTGCCGACAGCAGGTAACCGCCGACGATGGCGGCCAGCGCCCGGACGGCGACACCACCGCGGTACAGCAGGCCTTCACGATTGACGGGCAACCAGCGGTGGCGGGTGGAAGACGAAACGTCGGCCTGGCGGGCGGCGGTCGAAGGATGGGCGGGTGCCTGGGTCATGAAAGGGTCGGGCGCCAAGCCGTGATTTCTGGTCACCGGCACCCGCATAACGAGAATGATTCCCATTGTATCCGGACAATCCCGGAGGTTGGCGCTAACCTCTGCCGGCCCGGCAATTGCTTGCACCGTCCACCAATCCCGTCGTCAGAAAGAGATTGAAAGCATGTCACTCCAGGAAGTCCAGGAACCCGTTCGTACCGACGAGGCAGCCATCGTCGCCGCCGCCCATGGCCTGCGCGACGAAGCCGTCGCCCTGCTCAGCGAGCTGGTGCGCCATCGGTCGCTGCTGGGTCACGAACAAAGCGCCCAGCACCGCATGGCCGAAGTCTTCGAATCGCTGGGCCTGCAGGTCAACCAGTTCCAGATCGACGAAGAAAAACTGCGGACCCATCCCGGTTATTCGCCGTCCATCGTGTCCTATGACGGACGCACCAACGTGGTGGGCGTGCACCAGCCCGGCGGCCCGCAGGCGGGGCGTTCGCTGATCTTCAACGGCCATATCGACGTGGTGCCGACCGGCGCCGAAGTGCTGTGGACCCATTCGCCGTTCTCCGGCCGTGTCGAGGGCGACCGCCTGTACGGCCGCGGCGCGGCGGACATGAAGGCCGGCATCGTCGCCTACACCATGGCCTTCAAGGCACTGCGTTCGCTGGGCCTGGAGCCGGCATCGCCGGTGTTTTTCCAGTCGGTCATCGAAGAGGAATGCACCGGCAACGGCGCCCTGGCCTGCCTGCTGGAAGGCTACCGTGCCGATGCCGCCGTCATCCCCGAACCCATCTCCGAAGGCGGTGTCATGACCTGCCAGCTGGGTGTGATGTGGCTGGCCATCGAAGTGCTGGGCAAACCGGTGCATGCATCGGTGGCGACCACCGGCGTGGGCGCGGTCGATTTCACGCTCTATCTTTTCGGCGAACTCAAAAAACTCGAAGACCGGTGGAACGCCCCCAGCGCTCGCTACCGTTCCTTCGCCCATCACCACCATCCGATCAACTTCAACCTGGGCAAGATCTCCGGTGGCGAATGGGCCTCGTCCGTACCGTCCGCCTGCCGGGCCGATGTGCGCATCGGTTTCTACCCCGACATGTCGGTCGCCAAGGCCAGGGCGGAGGTCGAAGCGGTGCTGGCCGCCGCCTATGCCGCGCACCCGGCCCACGACGCGCTCAGCTACAAGCTGGTCTACGAAGGTTTCCAGGCCGACGGCTGCGAGGTGCCGGCCGATGCGCCGGTGGTGGTCGAACTGAGCCGATGCCACCAGGACATCGTCGGCAAGGCGCTGGAGCCGATCGCCTTCACCGGCACGACCGACGCCAAGTTCTTCAACCTGTACGGCGAAACCCCGGCCATTTGTTATGGACCCTCGGGCGGCGCCAACATCCACGGCATCGACGAATGGGTTTCCATCGCCGACATGATGCAGGTGACGTCGGTGCTGGCGGTCTTCATGGCGCGCTGGTGCGGAGTGCGTGCCGTCGACTGACGCCGAACTGTTTCCATAAGCCCCGCTTATACAAACAGGGGGGCATGCCCGCTGCAAGCGGCGGCAATACCTTTCTACACTGGCGCCCGCCGTGCGATCACCGCACGGCGACAAGACTCATAACGAGACAAGGCCCGGACATGGAAAAGAACACCACCCAACATCCCGGCACGCTGCTGCGTGCCATGCTCGACGCCCGCCGCGGCCTGCTGGTGCCCGGTGCCGGCAACGCGCTCGCCGCGCGGGTCATCGAAAGCCTGGGTTTCGAAGCCGTCTACCTCAGCGGCGCAGGCCTGACCAACAACTTCTACGGCATGCCCGACCTGGGTTTCGTGGGCCTGGAAGACATCGCCCGCCACACCGCCGCCATCCGCGATGCCATCGCCCTGCCGCTGATCGTCGATGCCGACACCGGTTTCGGCAATGCGCTGAACGTGCGCCACACGGTGCGAACGCTGGAACGCGCCGGTGCCAACGCCATCCAGCTCGAAGACCAGGTGATGCCGAAGAAGTGCGGTCATTTCTCCGGCAAGGCGGTCATCCCCAAGGCCGAGATGGTCGGCAAGATCAAGGCCGCGGTGGACGCCCGCCAGCACGGCGACTTTCTGATCATCGCGCGCACCGACGCCCGTGCCATCCACGGCCTGGACGACGCACTCGAGCGCGCCCATGCCTTCGCCGAAGCCGGTGCCGACGTCACCTTCGTCGAAGCGCCGACCGGCGTGGACGAACTCCGCCGCATCGCCGCCGAACTGCCGGTGCCGCAGATCGTCAACATCGTCATCGGCGGCAAGACGCCCGCACTGCCCGCAGCCGAGTTCGGCGCCATGGGTTTCGGCCTGGTGCTGTATGCCAACGCCGCACTGCAAGGCGCGGTACGGGGCATGACCAACGCGCTGCAGCAACTGCAGCGCGACGGCGAACTGCCGGAAGACCCCCAGCTGGTCGCCACTTTCGCCGAACGCCAGTCGCTGGTGCAGAAGCCGCTGTTCGATTCGCTCGACGAAAAATATGCCGGCAGCTGATCGGCCGGAGATCACCGGCATCGACTGCCATGCCCATGTGTTCGAGCGCGGCCTGCCGCTGGCGGCGCAGCGTCGCCATGCGCCCGACTACGACGCACTGCTGGCCGATTACCTGGGCCTGCTCGACAGCCGCGACATCTCGCACGGCGTGCTGGTGCAGCCGAGTTTTCTGGGAACCGACAACCATTACCTGCTGGACGCCATCTCCCGCCATCCGGGGCGGCTCCGGGGCGTGGCGGTGGTCGATCCTTCCATCACGTCCGAGGCGCTGGAACAACTGGCGGCACGAGGCGCGGTGGGCATCCGGCTGAATCTGGTCGGACTGGCGATTCCGGACTTTTCCGGCAAACAGTGGCGAACCCTGCTGGACCGGGTGCGCGGCCTGGGCTGGCACGTCGAAATCCACCGTGATGCGCGTGACTTTCCTGCATTGCTGGCGGCCTTGCTGCCCAGTGGCTGCCGGCTGGTAATCGATCACCTGGGCCGGCCCGACCCCTTGCTCGGCACCGCCGACGCCGGTTTTGCCGCAGTGCTGCACGCCGCCGACACCGGCCGGGTATGGGTCAAGTTGTCGGGTGCCTACCGGACCGCTCAATCGCCGCGGGCCGACACCGCAGCCCGCACACCCGCACTGGCCGAACAGGATGCGAACCAGGCCCGCCGGACGGTTGCGGCACTGCTCGCCGCCTTCGGCCCTGAAAGGCTGGTCTGGGGCAGCGACTGGCCGCATACCCAGCACCAGGATCTCATCGATTTCGCCGGCAGCCGTGCGCTGCTCGACGACTGGGTGCCGGACGCCGCCCAGCGCCGCCGCATCCTGGTGGAAACGCCGGCCGAACTGTTCGGGTTCCAGCGCACGGTCATCCGGCAGGACAAAGAACACAAAGAGACGACACCATGAAGACCATTTTTCGCCGCACGCTGCTGGCCGCCGCGATGGGCCTGGCCGGCATTGCGGCCATTGCCCAGACAGGCCAGACAAGCCCGCCGCCCACGTTTCCGCAGAAGCCGGTGCGCCTCGTCGTCACTTATCCGCCAGGTGGCACGGTGGACGCGGTGGCCCGCATCGTCGGCCCCAAACTTTCGCTGCGCTGGGGCCAGCCGGTCATCATCGACAACCGCGCCGGCGGCGGCGGCCTGATCGGCGGCGACATCGTGGTGAAGGCTCCGGCCGACGGCTACACCCTGCTGTTCGACGCCTCCAACCAGGCGCAGAACCCGGCCCTCAAGAAGAACATGCCCTTCGACACCCAGCGCGACCTGAAGCCGGTCTCGCTGCTGGTGAAGGTGCCCAACGTGCTGGTGGTCAATCCGCAGTTCGAGGCGCACACCGTCAAGGCACTGATCGCGCTGGCCAAGGCCAGGCCCGGCCAGATCAACTACGCATCGTCCGGCAACGGCTCGGCCCAGCACCTGGCCGGCGAGCTGTTCAACGTGATGACCAGGACGCAGATGACCCACGTCGCCTACCGTGGCGGCGGCCCTGCGATGGTCGACGTGATGGCCGGCCAGGTGCCGGTGTTCTTCGCCAGCGTGGCCTCGGCACTGCCGTACATCAAGTCCGGCAAGCTCAGCCCGGTGGCCATCGCCGGCCTGAAACGCAGCCCGGTGCTGCCGGACGTGCCGACCGTCGCCGAGTCCGGCGTGCCCGGATACGAAAGCTCCGAGTGGAACGCGGTGCTGGCTCCGGCCGCCACGCCGCAGGCCATCGTCGACCAGGTGTCGCGCGACATCGCCGCGGTGCTGGCCGACCGTGAAGTCAACGCCCGCCTGATCGCCCTGGGCGCCGAGGTCATCGGCTCCACCCCGGCCGAACTGGAGCGCTTCCGTCGCAACGAAATAGAGCGCTGGACCCATTTGGCCCGCCAGGCGCATATCGAGCTCGAATAACACTTCGGTCGCAGAATCCACGCCTTTCATCACTCGCCATCAAAAACTTCAGAACTTCAGAAAGAGACACCATGAAAAACATCCTTCGCCGCACCGCCGTTTCGGCCCTGGCCTGTGCAGCCGCAGCGGTCGCCCTGCCCGCCATGGCACAGTCCGCCGGCTGGCCCAACCATCCCATCCGTTTCATCGTGCCGTTCTCGGCCGGTGGCGCGAACGACCTGATGGCCCGCGCCGCAGCCGAAGGTGCGTCCAAACGCCTCGGCCAGCCCATCGTCATCGAGAACAAACCCGGCGGCTCGACCAGCCTCGGCGCCGCCTACGTGGCCCAGCAGAAGCCCGACGGCTACACCTTCCTGATCAGCGCGGCAGGTGTCATCTCCAACAGCATGATCAAGAAATCGCTGCCATACAAAGACAGCGAACTGACCCCGGTCGCCATGGTCGGCCTGGCGCCATCGGTGATCCTGGTGCCGGCCGATGCGCCCTACAACAACCTGAAGGAATTCATCGCCGCCAGCAAGCAGGGCCTCGGTTTCCACTGGGCCACCGCCGGCACCGGCAGCACGCCGCACTTCGTCTCGGGCGTCCTCGAGACCAAGTACGGCGCCAAGCTGGACATCGTTCCCTACAAGAGCGGTTCCGAGTCGATCACCGCGGTGCTGGGCAAACAGGTCGAAGCGACGTCGGAGGCCAGCATCGTCGCCCTGCCCTACATCAAGAGCGGCAAACTCAAGGGCCTGGCCGACACCTGGACCTCGCGAATCTCGGCCTATCCGCAGCTGAGCACCGCAGTCGAGCAGGGTTTCCCCGACATGCAGATCGCCCACTGGTGCGGTGTGCATGCACCGGCCGGCGTGCCTGCCGACATCCTCGACAAGATGGCCGCCGCCATCGACGCCGCCATGAAGGATCCGACCACCGCCGAACACCTGAAGACCATCGGCATCGAACCCATCGGCGGCACCCGTGCCTCATTCACCAAGTTCGTCGCCGACGAACGTGCCCGCCTGGGTGCGGTCGTCACCGCGACCGGCATGAAGGACGAGTGAGTTCGAACGGCGACACCGGCGGCAAGTCGGGCGGCGTGCTCGACACACGGCTGATGCGCTACCTGCTGGCCGTCGCCGACGCCGGCAGCCTCACCCATGCGGCCGAGGCGCTGGGTGTCGCCCAGCCGGCGCTGAGCCAGGCGCTCAAGCGGCTGGAGGAAGACCTGGGCGTTCGTCTGTTCGAACGCTCGCGCCGCGGTGCGGTGATGACCGACGCCGGCCGCGCCATCATCGACGACGTGCGCGCCAGCCTGGCACTGGCCGAATCGGCCACCCGCCGCGCACGCGACATCGCCGGAGGGCGCGCCGGCCGGCTGCATATCGGGTTTGTCACCCATGCCGTATACGACGCATTGCCATCCGCCCTGCGCCTGCTGAAGGCCGATTTTCCGGGCGTCGAGATCGTGCTGTCCGAGATGAGCAACGCCGACCAGCTCGACGCGCTCGAACAGGGAGACATCGACCTGGCACTCCTGCACACGCCCATGCCGCTGACCGGCCGGGTGCGAATGAAGCTGGTGCGGCGCGAGCGTTTCCTGGGCGTGGTTCCGGCGGGTCACCCGCTGGGTGCGGACGGCCGCATCGCGCTGGCAGACATCGCCGCCCTCGGCCTGGTGTGGTTTCCCGAAAAACAGCTGCCGGCGGCCCGCGCCGGCATCGTCCAGGCCCTGCAACGCGCCGGCCTGGAGCCACGTTTCGTACAGGAAGCCAACCGCTCGCTCACCGTGCTGTCCTGCGTGGCAGCCGGCCTGGGCGCATCGCTGTTGCCGCAATCGGCCGCCGTGCTGGCCCACCGCGGCGTGCAGTTCGTCGAACTGCGTGACGGCGACAGCCTGCCCCATTTCGAACTCGGCGTGCTGTGGCTGGCCGCCTCGCGCCCCACGCTGGCCGAACAACTCGCAGAACGCCTTTGACCGCACAATCGCCCCCACCGAATTTTTGAAAAACCGAGGTTCCCCGTGACTCCGTCCACTTCGACAGCGGCCAAGAAGCCCTTATACAAATCGCTCTACCTCCAGGTGATCACCGCGCTGATCATCGGCGTGCTCCTCGGGCACTTCTATCCGTCCGTCGGCGAGAGCATGAAACCGCTGGGTGACGGATTCATCAAGCTCATCAAGATGATCATCGCGCCGATCATCTTCTGCACCGTGGTCATCGGCATCGCCGGCATGGAAGACATGAAGAAGGTCGGCAAGACCGGCGGCCTGGCGTTGCTTTACTTCGAAGTCGTCAGCACCATCGCCCTGATCGTCGGCCTGGTGCTGGTCAATGTGCTGAAGCCGGGCGCCGGCATGAACATCGACCCGGCCACCATCGACACCAAGTCCATCGCTGCCTACACCGGCCCCGGCAAGATGGAAGGCACGGTCGACTTCCTGCTGCACGTCATTCCCAACACCGTCGTCGATGCCTTCGCCAAGGGCGAAGTGCTGCAGGTGCTGCTGGTGGCGGTGCTGTTCGGTTTCGCCCTGCACAAGTTCGGTGGCCGCGGCACGCTGATCTTCGACGTGATCGAGAAGGGCTCGCACGTGCTGTTCGGGATCGTGAACATGATCATGAAGCTGGCGCCCATCGGTGCCTTCGGTGCCATGTCCTTCACCATCGGCAAGTACGGCATCGCGTCCTTGTTCTCGCTAGGCAAGCTGATGGGGGTCTTCTATCTCACCTGCCTGCTGTTCGTTTTCGTGGTTTTGGGTGCCATTGCCCGTTTTCACGGGTTCAGCATCTGGAAGTTCGTCAAGTACATCAAGGAAGAACTGCTCATCGTGCTGGGCACCTCCTCTTCCGAATCGGTGCTGCCTCGGATGATGGAGAAGATGGAGAACCTCGGCGCCAAGAAGACCTGCGTGGGCCTGGTGATTCCTACCGGTTATTCGTTCAACCTCGATGGAACGTCGATCTACCTGACGATGGCAGCCGTGTTCATTGCGCAGGCAACCAACACGGACATGACTCTGATGCAGGAACTTACGCTGCTGGCCGTGCTGCTGCTGACCTCGAAGGGTGCCGCCGGTGTCACGGGCAGCGGATTCATCGTGCTGGCGGCCACGCTGTCGGCTGTCGGACATGTTCCGGTGGCCGGCCTGGCGTTGATTCTGGGCATAGACCGGTTCATGTCGGAAGCTCGGGCCTTGACCAATCTGGTCGGCAACGGCGTCGCCACCATCGTGGTTGCCAAGTGGACCAACGAATTGGACGAAAAACGGCTGCACGCCGGCCTCAACAACGAGACCTGGGTCGAAGCCCAGGAGCCCGAACTCGTGATGGATGCCAAGGCACCCCCGCGGCCGCCGGTCTGAGACATCGTTACTGTCGTGAAAAAGGCCGCTCAGCGGCCTTTTTCACGACATCTACTTGGGTGTGACGTCCGTCACGTCTCCCAGGCTTCTTTTCTGCCCGGGCGGTGCGGCAGCTGATGGCTCCTGCGACGCAGATGCGCCCCGCCGGAACCCGGCGGTCTGCCGCCATATCGCCAAGGGGTCGGCGCGCAGAACCCAGGGCGCCACGGGCCGGCCCGTCAACCGTGCCCAGGTGCGTTTGCCCAACCAGACCAGGAACAGGGCAAACACCCCACAGAGAACGGCAAGCGCCAGCACGGCGCCCACCGCCACCAGCAACAGCCGCAGCACCAGAAGCATGAATCGCTGAAGCAAGGAAACCTCACCCAATATCCGACTCCTCCGCCAGCGGCGCAGCATCACCGAACGAGAACACACCCGGCTCCAGGACCGGATCCACCGACACCGGAATCACGCTCTTCGGTGGGAAACGGCCCTGCAGCAGCAGCTTCGACAACGGATTCTCGATGCGCTGCTGGATGGCACGCTTCAAAGGCCGCGCGCCGAACACGGGATCGAATCCGACCTTGGCCAGCTCGGCCAGAGCAGCATCGCTGACCTCCAGTTGCAGGTCCATCTTGGCCAGCCGCGCCTGCAGCACCTTCAGCTGGATGGCCGCGATGGAAGCGATGTTGGCCGCGTCCAGACCGTGGAACACCACCGTCTCGTCGATGCGGTTCAGGAACTCGGGCCGGAAATGGTTCTTCAGTTCGTCCCACACCGCTTCCTTGATCTCGGACTGGTCGCTGCCGACCATGGCCTGGATGATCGGCGAGCCGATGTTGCTGGTCATCACGATGACCACGTTCTTGAAATCCACGGTGCGTCCCTGACCGTCAGTCAGTCGACCGTCGTCCAGCACCTGCAGCAGCACGTTGAAGACGTCCGGATGGGCCTTCTCGACCTCGTCCAGCAGCACCACGCTGTAGGGTTTGCGGCGCACTGCTTCGGTGAGGTAGCCGCCTTCGTCGTAACCCACATAACCGGGCGGCGCGCCGATCAGCCGGGCGACCGAATGTTTCTCCATGAACTCGCTCATGTCGATGCGGATCAGGTGGTCTTCGCTGTCGAACAGAAAACCGGCCAGCGCCTTGCACAGCTCGGTCTTGCCGACACCGGTGGGGCCCAGGAACAAAAAGCTGCCGGTGGGCCGGTTGGGGTCGGAAAGGCCTGAACGCGAGCGCCGGATGGCGTCGGAAACGGCACGCACGGCCTCGTCCTGCCCCACCACCCGCTGGTGCAGCTTGCCTTCCATCTGCAGCAGCTTTTCGCGTTCGCCCTGCAGCATCTTGCTGACCGGGATGCCGGTGGTGCGGGACACGACTTCGGCGATCTCTTCGGCGCCGACCTGGGTGCGCAGCAGTGTGGGTTTGGCCGACGCGCCCTTGGTCAGTTCGATCTGCTCGGCTTCCTTCAACTTCTTTTCGAGCGCCGGCAACTTGCCGTACTGCAGTTCGGCGACCTTGTTGAAGTCGCCCTTCTGGGTCGATTCGGCGATCTGGAAACGGATCTTCTCGATCTCTTCCATCACATGTTTGGAGCCCTGCGCCGCTGCCTTCTCGGCCTGCCAGATCTCGTCGTAATCGGCAATTTCCTTCTGCAGGCGGCCGATCTCTTCTTCGATGAGGGCAAACCGTTTCTGCGAAGACTCGTCCGTTTCCTTGCGGACGGCTTCACGCTCGATCTGCAGCTGGATCAGACGACGGTCCAGGCGGTCCATCACCTCGGGTTTGGAATCACGCTCGATGCTGACCCGCGCCGCGGCCTCGTCGATCAGGTCGATGGCCTTGTCGGGCAGAAAACGGTCGGTGATGTAGCGATGGCTGAGCTCGGCCGCAGCCACGATGGCCGGGTCGGTGATCTGCACGCCGTGGTGGGTGGCATAACGCTCCTTCAGGCCGCGCAGGATCGCGATGGTGGCTTCCACGCTGGGCTCGCCCACCAGGATCTTCTGAAAACGGCGCTCCAGCGCAGCGTCCTTCTCGATGTACTTGCGGTATTCATCGAGGGTCGTCGCGCCCACGCAGTGCAGTTCGCCACGGGCCAGCGCGGGCTTGAGCATGTTGCCGGCGTCCATTGCGCCTTCGGCCTTGCCGGCGCCGACCATGGTGTGCAGTTCGTCGATGAAGACGATGGTCTGCCCCTCGTCCTTCGCCAGTTCGTTCAGCACGGCCTTCAGGCGCTCCTCGAACTCGCCGCGGTATTTGGCGCCGGCCAGCAGCGCGGCCATGTCGAGTGACAGGACCCGTTTGCCCTTGAGCGATTCAGGCACTTCTCCGGCGACGATGCGCTGCGCCAGTCCTTCGACGATGGCGGTCTTGCCAACGCCCGGCTCGCCGATCAGCACCGGATTGTTCTTGCTGCGGCGCTGCAGCACCTGGATGGCGCGGCGGATTTCCTCGTCGCGGCCGATGACCGGATCGAGCTTGCCCATACGTGCACGTTCCGTCAGGTCGAGCGTGTATTTCTTGAGGGCTCCGCGCTGGCCTTCGGCATCTGCGCTGTCCATCTTCTGGCCGCCGCGCACCGCCTCGATAGCAGCTTCGAGCGACTTGCGGGTCAGGCCGGCCTTGCGGGCGGATTCGCCCAGGTCGGTCTTGGCGTCAGTCAGCGCCAGCAGGAACAGTTCACCCGAGATGAACTGGTCGTTGCGCTTGAGCGCCTCCTTTTCGGTGGCCTGCAGCAGGCTGGCCAGGTCACGGCCGACCGTGACGTCCTGCCCCTGCACCTGGGCCAGCTTCTTGATGGCGCCATCGGCCGCCTGGGACAAGGCGTTGACATTGACGCCTGCCCGCTCCAGCAGTGCCCGCGGGCCATCGTCCTGAGTGGTGAGAGCAGACAACAGGTGAGCCGGCTCGATATAACCGTTGTCGTTGGCCAGGGCCAGGCTTTGCGCGTCGGAAAGCGCTTCCTGAAATTTGGTGGTGAGTTTGTCGGTTCGCATGACTTTGAAATCTCCTGCGGTCCAACTGGCGTCCCGCAGGCCGATTTCAAGTGGTCAGCGCGATGTGACGAATGCCTCTCGCAGGCGCTCGCCGGCAAACGCCTGCGCATCGCGTGCCTTCTTCAGCACCGCGGCGCCACCGAAGAACTCGTGCGCCACGCCTTCGTATTCGCGGCGTTCGACCTCAACGCCGGCATCTTCGAGTGCATCGTTCAGCTTGGCTCCGTCGCTGCGCAGGGGGTCGAGGCGGGCGTTGATGATGGTGACCGGCGGCAGGCCGCGCAGGTCCGCCTCGATGAGTTGCAAGCGGGTGTCCTGAAGATCGTCCTCCGAACGCACCAAATGGTCGACGAACCACTTGACCATGGCGCGGTTCAGCGGCTTGGCGATGGCGTTCTCGATGTAAGACTCGGTATTCAGGCTGGTCTGGGCGACCGGGTAGACCGACAGCACATGGACCGGCAAGGGCAGCCCGGCGTCGCGTGCCGCGATGGCGGTCGCAACGGCCAGATTGCCGCCCGCGCTTTCGCCGGCCAGCGCCACACGCGATGGATCGCCATCGAAGGTGGCTGCGTTCTCCACCACGAACTGGTAGGCCGCCACGGCGTCCTCCCAGGCCGCAGGAAACTTGAATTCGGGGGCCTGCCGGTAATCGACGGACACCACCACCGCGTGCGCTTCCTTCGCCAGGCCGCGGGCGCCGGCGTCGTAGACGTTCTTGTCGGCGATCACCCAGCCGCCGCCGTGGAAATAGACGATCAGCGGAAACGGGCCCTGACCTTCCGGCGTGAAGATTCGTGCGGGCAGCTCACCGGTCGCACCGCGCACCGTGGCGTCGCGGTGGCGGACGCCAGGCACCAGCAGGGTCGGGTCGGTCGGCCGGCCCTGTTGTTCCAGCAAGGCCCTGACCGCATCGGCGGCGGTGGGTTGCCTGCGCGCCTCGGCCGCGTCCAGTTTCTCGATGGCCTTGGGGTGCAAGCCGTCGAAGGCCTTGGCCACCGCCAGTTGGTCGTCGTCTGCCCGCAATGCCGCGACCGCATTGGACAGGGCATTGACTACAGGGTTGGGTTCACCGTGACGGCTGTCCTTGTCGAAATCTTCTTCGCTCATGCATGACTCCATGATTGGTTGATTCAGCGCTGCAGCGTGATCAGGCCGGATGGAGTCCCTTGTCGGACAGTGTCCCTTCAGCAGGCGGGAATCAATAACGGCTGTCGCTCAGGTATCGGTCCGTAATCCCCGATAGAGAGCGTCATAGGCGCGTGCGCTGTCCTGCCAGCCGAAACCGGCCCGCATGCCGTTGTGCTGCAGCGCCGTCCATACCTGCCTGTCGGCGAATGCCGAGCTGAGCCGTTGCAGGCCCAGCATCAGCGCGGCGGGTGTCGCCTGGTCGATGACTACGCCGGTCGCGCTGTCTGCACCGGCGGCCAGGTCGGTCACCGAATCGGCCAATCCGCCGGTGGCGTGCACCAGCGGCACGGTTCCGTAGAGCTGGCTGTACATCTGATTCAGTCCACAGGGCTCGAAACGCGAAGGCATGAGGAAGGCATCGGCGCCGGCCTCGATGCGGTGGGCCTGGGTTTCCGAAAAACCGATGTTGATGCTGACCTGCGTGGGATGCGCCGCGGCGGCTTCGGTGAGCGCGCGTTGCAGGCGCTGGTCCCCCTGCCCCAACACCACCAGCTGTGCACCTTGTTCGAGAATCCAGGGCAGCGCGGCTACCACCAGGTCGATGCCCTTCTGTTCGGTCAGCCTGCCGACCAGCGAGAGCAGCAGGATGTCGGGCCGCTCTGTCAGGCCGAACTCGCGTTGCAGCGCGGCCTTGCAGGCCGCCTTGCCGCCAAGGCTGGCGGCGCTGTAGTTCTGTGGCAGCAATGGGTCGGTGGACGGATTCCAGATGTCGGTGTCGACGCCGTTCAGGATGCCCCGCAGGTGGCTGGCCCGCGCCTGCATCACGCCGTGCAGGCCCATGCCCAGCGACTCGGTGCAGATTTCGCGGGCATAGGTCGGGCTGACGGTAGTGATGGCATCGCAGAACGACAGGCCGGCCTTGAGCATGGAGATCTGGCCCCAGTATTCGACGCCCTGCACGCCGCGGTAAAGCGGCGGAATCTGCAGCATGTCGGCATCCCACATCGGGAACACGCCCTGGAAGGCCAGGTTGTGGATGGTCATCACGCTGGACGCGGCAGGCAGGTCGAAACCGGCGGCCAGCCGCGCCAGGTAGAGATAAAAGGGCGCCAGGCCCAGTGTCCAGTCGTGACAGTGCAGCACCTCGGGCTGCCAGGCCCGCCACGGCGACTGGGGGCCGGCCAGCCTGGCCGCCACCCAGGCCAGGAAACCGAAGCGCCGGGCGTTGTAGGGATGGTCGTTGCCGACGCTGTCGATATAAGGACCGCCGCCGTGGGAATAGAGCTCGGGGCATTCGAGCAGCAGCAGGGTGACACCGCCCGGCTGCACCGCAGTGCTGAGCCGGGCGGCCGGCCAACCGTCGGCGGCCGGCCATTGCATGACTTCGCGGCGATCCGGCAGCAGCGCAAAACTGTCGTAGGCCGGTATCAGCACATGGACGTCATGGCCCAGGGCGGCCAGTGCAGCCGGCAGGGCCCCGCTGACATCGCCCAGGCCGCCCGTCTTGACCCAGGGAGCGAATTCAGGAGTGGCGAACAGTATCTTCATCGGGGCGTAATGGACGGATGCAGGCGTGACAGCCGGAGCAACCATCATGCCCGCCGCCGCCATGCCGACACGCAGGACAAGTTCTCAATCTGCCCCGATCCAGGCCGCCGGCACCAGCACGGCCACCGGCAGCAGTGACAAGGCCGGCCCCACGTCGAGCGAGGGCGCACCGGAGCCCGACGGCATCAGGCGCGCCGGCGCACCGGTGAACCAGTCCACCCACGACACCGCGTCGTCGTCCGCCGGCAGCGGCAGCAAGGTGCCCTGCCACAGGGCCGCCATGCCCTGCGGATCCGGCGGAAGATGGTCGGTGGCTCCGCGCAGCAGGCGTGCCGCGACGGTGATCACGCCGTTCAGACCGTGGCCGCGCGCAAACGCCACCATCCTGGAACGAAGCGCGCCCTCGCCTTCCAGCGGCCGGTACCCGCCGGAACGGAACACCTCTGGGTGGGCCTGGCGCAGTTGCAGCAGCCGCCAGGTCACCAGCTGCTTGATTCGGCCGTCGGTCCAGTTTTGCCGCAGTTCCTGCCACTGGGCGACCGTCGGAAAACCGTTGGCGTACATCGCCTGCAGCCCGGTCAGGGAGTCGGCGAGCCGGGTGAAATCCACCGGCCGCCGGTTGTCCGGATCGACCAGGCTGAAGTTCCATTGTTCGCAGCCGTGGTAGATGTCGGGCACGCCCGGCGAGGTGAGCTTGAGCGCCACCAGCGACAGGCTGTTGATGCATCCGTAAGGTGCGATATGCGCCACGAAAGCCGCGATGTCGTCCAGCAGGCCCGGGCTGGATTCGCGGTCCAGCACGCCGTCGACGAAGGCGGCGAGCGCCTTTTCATAGGGCTCGCTCGGGTTGAGCCAGCTGGTGTGCTGCTTGGCCTCGCGAACCGCCTTGAGCATGTAGGCCTGCACTCGTTCGCGCAGGTCTTCGGTGCTGTCGTCGTTCAGCCCGTTGAGCGGCCATGCGCCGACCAGCGTCTGCCACAGCAGGTATTCGTCGTTGCGGCTCGGGGCCGGCGCGCCGTCGACCACCGCATGCAGCGAGTCGGCGAAATTGCTCCAGCGTTCGATGGCCTGGCCCCAGGCGTCGGGGATTTCGGACAGCACGTCGAGCCGGGTGCGCAGGTCTTCCGAACGTTTGCTGTCGTGGGTCGAGGTGCCCAGCAACCAGTGCGGCCTGTGTTCCGAATCGTCCGAGTTGACCGCGTGGAAATGGGCCGGCGAAGTGCCGAAACGGCGCGGGTCGCCACCCACGTCGTTCAGCGAAACGAGCCGGTTGTAGCGATAGAAAGCGGTGTCTTCCATCGCCTTGGCGGTGACCGGCGCGGTGAATTGCTGCCAGCGTGCGATGAAACGCATGACCGCTTCCCGGCGCGGGCCCTGCTCCATTTCGCAGGCCTGCAGCAGCACCTGGCGCAGGTGGTCGATCACGGTCAGCTCTTCGCCCTCGCTGCGCCGGCGGGCCGAGGTGGTCGCGCGGTCGATGACCGCCCGGTCGGCTGCGCTGGGCGCATCGTCCTGCGCCCGGATATAGGTGCGGTACACCGGATGACAGGCGGCCACCACCATCAGGGCGCGGCGGAGGCGGTTGCGGGTGAAGTCGCAGGTGCGCCGATCGCTGCGGGTGATGCGGTAGAGAGTCTCGGTCAGCCAGCCGAGTTCGCTCGACAGGCCGTTTTCGATGACATGGATCTTGGCGTCGAACAGGATGTCGCCGAAACGTTCGTGTTCGCCGCTGAAGTCGCGATAGAGGCTGTCGAACTGCGCCTCGTTGTCCCCCTGCACGAACAGCCCGTTGACCAGGCCCGAAAAACGGTAGCCGGTGCCGCCGTGCACCGGCCATTCGGCAGGCAGGTCTTCGTCGATGTCAAGGATCTTCTCGACCACCAGGTACAGCGCACGCCGTTGCCGGCCGGCCGTGTCGGCCTGTGCGGCATAACGGCCCTGCAACCGTTCGAAATATTCGCGTGGGTCTGACAGGCCGTCGGGATGGTCGATGCGCAACGCCGACACCCGGTCGCTGTGCAGCCAGCGCAGGATGCGGCGATGGGTGGCCTCGAACACTTCCGGTCGCTCCATGCGCATGCCGGCCAGGGTGTTCACATCGAAGAACCGGCGGTAGTTGATGTCGTCGCCCGCCACTCGCCAATACGCCAGCCGGTAGGCTTGTCGTCGCACCAGGGCGTCCAGCGCATCGAAGCTTTCGGGGTTCGCGGGGTTGCCGTTGATCACCTTCAGGCAGGCCTGCAACCAGGCTTCCAGCCAGGGCTGGCGCTGCGCCAGGCGGGCCAGCGAACGTTTGTGCAGCGGACGGTCACGCTCGCGGGCCTGGCGGCAGGCTTCGCTCAGGTCGTCGCGGGACGGCAGGTTGCCGAAGGCATGCAGCAGCGATTGCACCACCGCCTGCGCATCACGCTGATCTTCGCCCAGCGGCGCCGGCATGGGCAATGCGGCGAGCACCGACGGATAGTCGCGCGGGTCGATAGGGAAACGGTGTTCGTAATAGTGCAGCCAGAACTCGCCGGCTTCTGGTTCGAAGACCAGTTTCAGGTCGCCGGCTTCCAGCACCCGGCCGTAGTGGTCACCCAGCACCGGCAACAGCACACGGCCGGCCATCTCGGGGGCGGCGGGTTCCCATTCGATGTCGAAGAAACCCGCATGCACCGCGGCCGGGCCGTTTTCGAGCACGTCGAGCCACCAGCTGTTGTCGGCTTCCAGCACGCCCATGTGGTTGGGCACGATGTCCAGCATCTGGCGCATGCCGTGGTCGCGCAGGGTCTGGCACATGCGGTCGAAGGCCGCCTCGTCGCCCACCTCGGGGTTGAGTGCGTTGTGGTCGACGATGTCGTAGCCGTGGGTGCTGCCGCCACGCGCCTTGAGGTAGGGCGATGCATAGAGGTGGCTGATGCCCATGGCATGCAGGTAGGGCACTACAGCGGTGGCCTGGTCGAAAGTGAAACCGGCGTGGAACTGCACCCGATAGGTCGACAGCGGCACCCGCGCGGTGTCCAGCGCCGGCAGTTCCCCCTGCCTGGGCAGCTGGCGCGGCGCCGGGCCGGAGCGGCGATGGCGCAGTACGGCGGCAACCGACAGCAGGCGGGCGTCGGCTGCCAGGTCGTCGACCTCCACCGACAGCTTGCGGCGCCAGTTGGGGAACACGTCTTCGCCCGTGCCCGGCACGTTGACCTGCAGCAGTTGCTGGGTGACGTCTTCCAGTTGCACACCGACCAGCAGCGTGGGTGTGCGCGCCAGGAAGGCATAGACCGCGTCGGCGAAGGCGGGCGTGCTTTCGGGCAGCGAGGTGCTGTGCACCGTGACGCCGGGCGGCAGCAGGTTTTCGCGGTCAAGCGCCAGCAGCAGCTGCACCCGGTCCCCCGAGCGCGCCAGCACCTGCTGGGCATGCACCTCGGCGCTTGGATAGAGCTTGAGTTTCGCCTGCAGTTCGATGTCGTCGCCGCTCCAGAAACCGCGCAGCGTCGGCAGGTCGTGCGTGCTGACCACGGCCAGCGCTTCCTGCGGCCATTCCTGCGGCGGCCGGAAGGCGCCGTCGGCCGTGCGCTCGAAGAACAGGGGACGGTACGACAGCAGCGCCCTTTCATGCATGGCCTCGCGCATGCGCGGCGCCACGTTGCCCAGGTCTTCGCCGATGACCATGCAGCGGTGGCGATGGCTTTCGAGTGCCAGCACACCCAGCAGGTCGTCCAGCGGATAGGACACATACGAACCGCCGGCCGGCGAGATCCAGAACAGGCGCATCAGGCCCATCACATGGTCCAGCCGCAGCGCGCCGGCGTTGCGCATGTTGGCACGCAGAGTCTCGATGAAGGGCTGGTAGCGGCCTGCCATCAGGCGGGCCGGGTTGAGCGGCGGCAGGCCCCAGTTCTGGCCCAGCGCGTTGAGTGCGTCCGGCGGTGCACCGACATGCATGCCGAGTGCATAGGAAGCGGGTTCGGTCCAGGTTTCGGAGCCGCCTTCGTTCACGCCCACGGCCAGGTCGCGGTACAGGCCCAGGCCCATGCCGATGGACAGCGCTCGCTGCTGGGCGTCCTGCAGCTGCAGTTCGCACAGCCATTGCAGCCAGGCGTAGAAACCGACCCTTTCCTCGTTCTCGCGGGCGAACTGCGCAACCGCTTCGGCCTGTGGTGCGCGATAGGCCTCGGGCCAGGCAGGCCAGCCCCAGGTGGTCGGGTCGAGCGCGTAGAAATGTGCCTGCAAGGCCTCGAACAGCGCATGGCTGCGCAGCCCTTCGCCACGTGCGGACAGGAAGGCGTGGAAAGCCTCGCCGCGCGCGGTGATCGGGGTCAGGTGCTGCTCACGGAAATGGGTCCACAGCAGTTCCAGCACGCTGACCTTGGTCGCTGCCACCTGGGCGTAATCGACCATTTCGGTGGCCCGCAACTGCTGCAGACGACGCTGGAAGTCCTCTGCATCCACCATGCGGCGGGCGGCGTCGCATTCGCGGTATTCGGCCACCGCCTCGACATCCAGGTACACCGGGTTGAGCATGTTGCGGCTCGACGGGCTGTACGGGCTGGCGACCTCGGGCCGATGCGGGAACAAAGCATGCAGCGGGTTGAGGCCCACGAACGACGCACCCTGCTGCGCCATCGCCTCGACCAGCACGCGCAGGTCGCTGAAATCGCCGATGCCCCAGTTACGCACCGAACGCAGGGCATAGAGCTGCACGCACGGCCCCCACCAGCGCTCGCCGGTCTGCAGCGGCGGCGGGATCCAGCAGCGGACCGGGGTGACGATGACCGCGCAATAACCGCCGTCCTCGGTCGGACCGTCCAGCCGGTGATAGCCCAGCGGCAGCCCGGGCGGCAGCACCGCGTACGGTTTGCCGTTGCCGCCGGTATGGCTGATGAGTTCCTGTACCGCGCCGCCTTCCAGCGTCAGGCGCCAGGTGCTGCCGTCCTGCGTGCCGCGTGAAAGCACCACGCCGTGTTCGGGTGCGCCCTCGCGCAGCACGATGACCGAGGGCAGCGACTGGTGTTCACCGGATTCCTGGTGCGAAGACAGCGAACTGTGCACCTGTTCGTCGTCGGCCGCCGGAATGCCCATGGCATGCAGGGCGCTGCGCAGGGTTTCGTCCGGCACGTCGCGGGTGGCGCCGAAGAAGTCGTGATAACTGGCGGCCAGGCCGACCTGGCCGGCCAGCGCATGCAGCGCCTGCCGGTCGTCGGTGATGCCGGTGGCGGTGTGGGAGCCGGCGTCGGCGGGGTGGTTGTCGGACACGTCGGGATCCCTTTTTCGATGTTGTGTTCTGGCGGGGTCGTCAGCCGACTTCGCGGCCGAATATCCAGCGCGCCGACCATGGCTCCCACGACGTTTCCGTCATGTTGCCGGTGGCAAAAATAAGTTGCGGCTCGACCAGCGGCTTCCACGGCATGGCGTCTGCCGCCGGAGCGTCGAGCGACCGGTCGGCCAGCCGCACCTGAAGCTCAATGGTCTCGGCGTCTTCATAACGCCAGCGCAATACGAAGGTGCGTTCGTCGAGCATGTGAGCCACATGGGCACCCTGGATCAACCGGTCGAGCCGGGGCACGAACCACTGGCGGCGTACCGCCAGCGCCTGCTGGACGAAGCTGCGCCAGGCACGCGAATCTTCGGCGGCGGCATGTTGCCAGTCGAGCCGGCTGGCCGCGAAGGTAGCCTCGTCGCAGGGCGGCGGCGGAGCGTCGGTGCTGCCGTCGGCGCGTTTGGCAAAGTGGCCGAAATCGCGCAGCCGCCCTTCGCACACCGCCTGCCGGAGGTCTCCCTCCCAGTCGGCGAAATACAGGAACGGCGAACGGGCGCCGTATTCCTCACCCGCGAACAGCATGGGCACGGCCGGCGACAGCAAGGTCAGCGCGGTGGCCAGGGGCAGCGACTCGGCCGGCACGAGTTCGTTGAATCGTTCGCCGAACGCGCGGTTGCCGCTCTGGTCGTGGTTGTTGAGAAAGTTGACCATGGCACCCAGCGGTTGCGCCGGCGCCTCTTTCAATTTCAGCCGTGCGCCCTCGGCACTGCGGCGGGCGCCTTCCCACAGAAAACCGTGGGTCAGCGAGCGGGCCAGCAATGCGACCGGCTGGTTGCCGAAGTCCTGGTAATAACCGGCGGTATCACCCGACAGCGCGACATACATGACATGGTGGAAGTCGTCATTCCACTGCGCGTCGTAACGGCCGTCGCCGGGCAGGCGCTGGTAGCCATTGTTCTCGTTTTCCAGCACCAGATGCACATGGCGGTCGGTAATGGCCTGGTGCACCTTCAATGCAAGTTCGTCGACGACGTCGAGTGCGCTGTCATCGACGATGGCGTGGATCGCATCCAGCCGCAGGCCGTCGAAACGGTATTCCTGCAGCCAGTAGAGCGCGTTCTGCACGAAGAAGTCCCGCACCGTGTCGCTGCCTGCCCGATCGAAATTGAGCGAGTTGCCCCACGGGTTGGTGTGCACCTTCGAAAAGAACTGCGGCGCGTAAAGCCCCAGGTAGTTGCCGTCCGGGCCGAAGTGGTTGTAGACCACGTCCAGGAACACCATCAGCCCTTTGCGGTGTGCTGCCTGGATCAGGTGCTTGAGTTCGTCCGGCGAGCCATATGGTGCATGGGGCGCATAGGGCAGCACACCGTCATAACCCCAGCCGAAGCGGCCCGGAAAGTCCGACAGGGGCATCAGCTCGATGGCGGTGATGCCGGTTTCGACCAGCTCGTCGAGCCGGGCTTCGGCCGCCGCATAGGTGCCTTCGCTGGTGAAGGTGCCGATGTGCATTTCATAAAGCACCACCTCGGCCCAAGGCCGTCCTTTCCAGTCGGTGTCCCAGGCGAAAAGCTCGGGATCGACCACCTGGCTGGGGCCGTGCGGGCCGTCGGGATTGAAGCGCGACGCCGGATCGGGCACGGTGGTTTCGCCGTTGATCTTCCACTGGTAGAGGGTGCCCGCGCCGGCATCGGCCAGCCGGGTCTCATACCAGCCTTTTTTCTGCTTTTCAGCCGGGTGGACGGACTGGGTGCCCTGCCGGTGCACCACCAGTTCGACCTGCCTGGCCTCGGGTGCCCAGAGGCGAAAACTCACGCCACCTTCGGCGATCAGGGAAGAGCCGAAGGCGATGGGCCAGACATGGCTGGCTTGGACTTTCTGTTGCATCGGTGATCTGCGTTTTTTGAATGACTACCGGGTAGCAGGCTCGCCCGGTTACCGAAGCAGCGGAATCAGGGGCAGCAGGACTGCGTGAGCACCACCATGGAATGCGCCGGCAACACATGCTGTTCGCCCGCATGCCAGGGCGATATGTCGGCCACGGACTCGTCTTCGTCGACGCCCGAAACCGGCTGGCCGTCGAGCGTGGCGGTGTCGATGCGCGCCGTCCAGCCGCCGGGTGCCGAGGCACTTTCGGGCACCGTGAACGTGGCTTCCTCATGCGATGCGTTGATCAACATGAGCACCGAATCGCCGGTGACCTCGCCGCCGTCCTGCGCAACCTCGCCGGTCAGGCCGCCATCAAGCAATGCGGCGACCATGCGCACGTCCGGTGCGTCCCATTCTTCCTGCGTCATCTCGTGGCCCCAGACATTGAACCAGCAGATGTCGCGACGGCCGGTCTCGTCTGCCTGGCCGCTGAAGAACCGGGAACGGCGAAGCACCGGTTGCGACTTGCGGAAAGCGGTGAGGCGACGAACGAAAGCGGCCAGCGGATCGTTGCGCCGGTCTTCGTTCCAGTCGAACCAGCTAATCTCGCTGTCCTGGCAATACCCGTTGTTGTTGCCGCCCTGGGTGCGAGACATCTCGTCGCCGCCCAGCAGCAAGGGCACGCCCTGTGACATGAAGAGGGTGGTCAGCAGATTGCGTTTCTGGCGGTCACGCAGCGCGATGATCTCGGCGTCATCGGTGTCGCCTTCCGCACCACAGTTCCAGCTGCGGTTGTGGCTTTCGCCGTCGCGGTTGTCCTCGTGGTTGGCGTCGTTGTGTTTTTCGTTGTAGCTGACCAAGTCGTGCAGCGTGAAGCCGTCATGCACCGTCACCACGTTCACACTGGCACCCGGGCCGCGACGCGACCAGCCGAAGACATCGGCCGAGCCGCAGATGCGGGCGGCGAATTCGGGCAAGGCACCGTCTTCGCCTCGCCAGAAGTCGCGGATGGCATCGCGGTATTTGCCGTTCCACTCCGCCCAGGGCGCAGGGAACCCCCCCACTTGATAACCGGTCGGGCCGATGTCCCACGGCTCGGCGATGAGTTTGACGCGGGCCAGCACAGGATCTTGCTGGATCACCGAGAAGAAGGCGGAGCGCTGGTCGAAGTCGTTGGCACCCCGAGCCAGCGTGGAGGCCAGGTCGAACCGGAAGCCGTCGACATGCATCTCTTCGACCCAGTAACGAAGGCTGTCCATCAGCAGACGCAGCACGACGGGGCTGCTGCTGTCGAGCGTGTTCCCGGTGCCGGTGTAATCGACGCAGAAACGACGGTCCTCCGGACTCAGGCGGTAGTAACCGGCGTGGTCGATGCCCTTGAAAGACAGTGTCGGGCCGAGGTGGTTGCCTTCGGCCGTATGGTTGTAGACGACGTCGAGAATGACCTCGATGCCTTGCGCATGCAGGGCCTTGACCATGCCCTTGAACTCGTCGATGGTGGCCTGCGGACTATTGCCTTCCATGCCGTATCGCGGTTCGGGCGCAAGGAAGCCGATGGTGTTGTAGCCCCAATAGTTGTGCAGGTCTTCCTGCACCAGTCGCTCGTCGTCGACGAAGGCGTGCACCGGAAGCAATTCAACCGATGTGATGCCCAGCCGCTTGAGGTGGGCCACCGCAGCGTCCGATGCCATGCCGGCATAGCGGCCGCGCACGTGTTCGCCGATCTCCGGGTGCTGCTGGGTGAAGCCCTTGACATGCACCTCGTAGAAGATGGTTTCGTGCCACGGCACGTTGGGGTGCCTGTCGTCGCCCCAGTCGAAGGTGTTGTCGATCACAACCGACTTGGGCATGTCGGTGCCATTGTCGGTTTCATCGATGGTCAGGTCCTGGTCTTCCGCATCCAGCACATATGCATATTGGCCAGGGTTGCCGACGACCGGCCGGTCGAGCGCCTGGGCATAGGGGTCGATCAGCAGCTTGCAAGGGTTGAAACGCTGACCCTCTTCAGGGTTGTAGTCACCGTATACGCGGTAGCCGTAGCGGGTGCCGGGCTTGCAGTCGCGAAGATACACATGCCAGGTGTCGCCGGTGCGGTCGGCCATGTCGACACGGGCCACTTCGGTGGCGCCATCGGCGGCATAGAGACAAAGCTCGATGCGTTCGGCCGGCACCGAATGCAGGGCGAAGTTGGTGCCCTGCCCGTCCCAGTGAGCGCCGAGGCGGACGGCGCTGCCGCGTTCGGCACGTGAAAAAAGCAGCTCGGAAGAAACCGGCATCGATGGATCAGCGCTCATGGGTGGGCCTCGGCCACGGTCTTGGCCTGTGCGACTTCGGAATTGGGAACGGGATCGGCGGTCAGGCGCGAAGAAGACAGTTGCTGCACCGACGAGAAGTAGCCAGCCGGCACCACCACGATGCCGCTGTCGGTCACGTGGAAACGTTTGCGGTCGCTTTCCAGGTCGTGACCGATGCGTTCACCCGGTGGAATATGGTTGTCCTGGTCGACGATGGCGCGCCGGATCTGCGCACCCTTCCCGATGACCGAACGCTCCATGACGATGCAATGTTCCAGCCTGGCATCACGGTGCACGGTGACTGCGCGGCGCAGCATCGCATGGTCGAGGATCGCACCGTCGACGATGCAACCGGAACCCACGACGGAGCGGTTGATGGCGCCGTTTTCGATCTGTGCCGATTCGGACGGATCGGGGCTGGCATAGATCGGCCATTGCCGGTTGGTCATGCGGAATTTGGGTGCCGCGCCGAGGGTGTCGAAATGGGCATCGAAGTACGCGTCTATGGTGCCGACATCGCGCCAGTAACCATGTTCCTCGAACGGTGCGGTGCCCGGGATTTCGTTGGTGGCGAAGTCGTAGGCCACCAGTTTGTGGCTCTCGACCATCTTCGGCAGGATATGTTTGCCGAAATCGCTTTCGCCGGTGGCATGCGCCTTTTTCAATGCCGCCAGCAGTACATCTGCCTTGAAGATGTAGTTGCCCATCGAGGCCAGCGCAAACTTGTCGCTGCCAGGCATGGGTTTGACCGACTTGGGCTTTTCCTTGAAATCGGTGATGCGATGGTTTTCGTCGATCTCGACCACACCGAACTGGTCGCAATGCTCCAGCGCGACCGGCAGGGTCGCCACACTCACGTCGGCGTTGGTGGCCTTGTGGAACTCGATCATCTGGCGCACATCCATGCGATAGATGTGATCGGCGCCGAACACGCAGACGTATTCGGGCTGGAAATTCTCGATCAGGTGGATGTTCTGGTAGACCGAGTCGGCCGTGCCCTGAAACCATTCCGGACCGTTGCGCATCTGCGGCGGCACCACCGTCACGAAATGGTCGGGGCCGAAACGCGGCAGCGTCCAGGCGGTGCGCACATGTTCGATGAGCGACTGGCTCTTGTACTGCACCAGCAGGTAGATCGAGAAGATCTCCGAGTTGATGAGATTCGAAAGCACGAAGTCGACGACACGGTGCTTGCCGTTGAAGGGCACTGCAGGTTTGCAGCGGTCTGCGGTCAGGGGGTGAAGGCGCGAGCCTTCTCCACCGGCCATCACGAAAGCGAGAACATTCTTGTTGCTGGGCATGGCCGTCTCCGAATGCAGCAGGGTGAGTTGGGAAGTTGAAAAATCAGGAAATCGCGAGAAGGGGTCGATCCGACAGGAACACCACCGCCAGCGGCGGCAAGGTCAGTTGCAGGCTGTGGCTGAAACCGCCACACGCTTGTGCCTGGGCGTGGACGCCACCCAGGTTTCCAATGCCGCTTCCACCGTAGGTCGCCGCATCGCTGTTCAGGATTTCGTGCCAGAAGCCGCTGCCGTTGACACCGACCTGCAAACCGCCGACGGGAGCAGGCGTCATGTTGCAGAGCACCAGTACATTGCCGTCACCATCACCTGGATGGCGCCAGAAGGCCAGCACAGTGCGGCTTTCCTGGCCGAGGTGAGCCCATGAAAAACCGCGGGCATCGAAATCATGGCGATACAGCGCCGGCAGGGCCCGATAGGCGCGGTTGAGGTCGGCCACCCAGCGGGCGATTCCAGCGTGCTGTGGCTGCGCCCAGAGGTGCCAGTCGAGGGTGCGCTCGTGGTGCCATTCCTGCACCTGGCCGAATTCACCACCCATGAACAGCATCTTTTTGCCGGGGTGGCCCCACATGAAACCGAGCATGCCGCGCAGGCCGGCAGCGCGTTGCCAGTCGTCGCCGGGCTGCTTTTCATAGAGGCTGCCCTTGCCATAGACGACTTCGTCGTGAGACAGCGGCAGCACGAAGTTCTCGTTGAAGGCGTACCAGAAACTGAACTTCAGCTCGTCCTGGTGGTACTCGCGGTAGAAGTGGGCGCGCTCGACATAACGCAACGTGTCGTTCATCCAGCCCATGTTCCATTTCATGCCGAAACCCAGGCCGCCCATCTCGACCGGGCGCGATACGCCGGACCAGCTGGACGACTCCTCGGCAATCATGTGCACGTCGGGGAAAGCGCGGTAAACCGCCGTGTTGAGCTCCCGCAGGAACTTCACCGCCGGCAGGTTCTGGTTGCCGCCGTGTTCGTTGGGCAACCACTGACCGTCCTCGCGTGCGAAGTCCAGGTACAGCATGCTCGCCACTGCGTCCACCCGCAGGCCGTCGAAGTGGTAGTACTGCAGCCAGAACAAAGCGTTCGCGATGAGGAAATCGCGCACTTCATAGCGGCCGTAATTGAAGATCAGGCTGTTCCACTGCGGATGGAATCCCAGGCGCGGGTCCTGATGTTCATACAGATGGGTGCCGTCGAAAGTAGCCAGGCTGTGAGCATCGGACGGGAAATGCGAGGGCACCCAGTCGAGCAGCACACCGAAGCCACGCTGATGCAGCGTATCAACCAACGCCATGAGGTCTTGCGGAGACCCATATCGGGCGGTGGCTGCGTAATAGCCTGACACCTGGTAGCCCCAGGAGCCATAGAAAGGATGTTCGGAGACCGGCATCAGTTCGACGTGGGTGAAGCCCATCGCTTCGCAGTGGGCCGCCAGCCGATTGCCGATTTCGCGGTAATTCAGGTAGGTGCCATCCTCGGCACGTTGCCACGAACCCAGGTGAACTTCGTAGATGGACATCGGCTGGTCCATTGCCTGCCGGCGCGCCCGGGCGGCCATCCAGTCGCTGTCGTTCCACTCGTAGCCGAGCGATGCGACACGGGACGCGGTGCTGGGCGGGCATTCCGCTGCGAACGCCATCGGGTCGGCCTTTTCAACCGCTTCGCCGTGTTGTGGCTGGACCCGATATTTGTAGCAATCGCCTTCGGCCGCACCTGCGACGAACAGACTCCACCTACCGCTGCCGTCTTGGTGGGACTGCATGGCCTGGGGCTGCCACCCATTGAAGTCGCCGATCACCGCGACTTCACGCGCATTCGGCGCCCAGACACAGAAGGAGACTCCGACCTGGCCCTTCCGCTCCGACAGATGCGCACCAAGCGCCTCGAAGATGCGATGGTGCGGCGCTGCATGCAACGCACGGTCCGGCGTCTGGGCCAGGGTCCGTTTTTGCGGCACGGAGGAACTGTCGGCGGCGGCGCGCAATGTCATGGTTGCTGGGGTCTCTTGTTGTGCCATTGATTGGCTGTTACCGAGTGTCTGCTGCAACGCAACACACTCCCGACAGATAAACCGTTGTCACCACGTAGGCAAGCGCCGACAGGCTCCGCAAAAAGCATGCCGAGAAGTTACATGTGAGGGAAAACCTGCAGGGACGAAAAGGCCCTTCCGGCCGGCTCAGAGGCGTTCGATGGCCTGCTCGGAAACTGCGGCCAACGCGGCGGCCGGAACTCTGTCGGGCGCCAGTTCGGCGAGCGGCATCAGCACGAACGCGCGCTCCAGGATGCGGGGGTGGGGCACCACGAGAGTGGGCAGGTCCAGTTGCTCATCACCGTAGAAGAGCAGATCCAGGTCGAGCGTACGGGGAGCCCAGCGCCAGGGCCGCGTGCGACCGGCGGCGTTTTCGATCTGCTGCAGTGCGGCCAGCAGATCCAGCGGCGCGAGACGGGTGGCAATGGCTGCCACCGCGTTGAAATACTCCGGGCCGTCGGTGCCGACAGGAGCGCTGCGGTACAGCGACGAACACCGCACCAGCGTGGTGGCAGGCAAGGCCGCGAGTCCGTGGAAAGCGGTGCGCACCGCCGCAGCTGCGTCACCCAGATTGGCGCCGATGCCGATGTAGGCCGTCACAACCCCATCGACTGGCGCCGGCTGCTGATCACTCGGCGGAGCCGCCGCCATCCTGATTGCCCTGGGCGCTGCCCTCACCCCTTGCGCCGGAAGGCTTGCGGCGACGGCGGCGCTTGCGAGGCGCAGCGGCAGAGTCGCCCTCGGTCTCCGGCTCGTTGGCGGACGGTGACTGCGCCTGCGCGCCCACCTCGCCCTCGTCACCCGAAAGTGCCGGTGTGGCGGCACGCGGTGCACGCGGCTTGCGGGCCGGCGGCGCATCACCTTCGGCCGGCCTGGCGGCACGGGCGGGGCGCGGGCGGCTCTTCTGCTCGTCGCGCACCTGGTCGACCAGATCCTGCCGGCGCATGTCGTCGGCAGTGCTGAATTCCTGCCACCAGTCGGCCAGCACTTCGTCGATCTCGCCGATGTCCGAACGCAGGCGCATGAAGTCGAAACCTGCACGGAACCGCGGCTGCTCGGCCAGGCCGAAAGGTGCGCTGCCGGTGCGTTTCTCGAAGCGCGGCTGCATCACCCAGATCTCGCGCATGTCGGCGGCCAGCTTGCCGCGCCCCGAAACGTCGCCGATGCGTTTGTCGAACACTTCGTCGATGGCTTCGTGCAGCGCCGGCACCGAATGGGCACGCTCTTTCTCGGTCTTGCGTTGCCATACCGAACGCACGTCTTCCCACAGCACGGCGGCCAGCAGGAAAGACGGCGCCACCGGCTTGCCTTCGCCGACACGGCGGTCGGTGTCGAGCAGCGCGGCCTTGATGAAGGGCTCGTCGGCATGTTTGACCACGATGTCGAGCAGCGGATAGATGCCTTTCTCGAGCCCCAGCTTGCGCAGCTGCTCGATGCTGGCGATGGAATGGCCGGTTTGCAGCAGCTTCAGCATTTCATCGAACATGCGGCTTTGCGGCACATCGGCCAACAGCGCCTGCGAGGCGACCAGCGGCGCGGCTGTCTTGGGATCGATGGAGAAACCCAGCGAGCTGAGTTTGGCCGCGAAACGCACCGCGCGGATGATGCGCACCGGGTCTTCGCGGTAACGCGTCGCCGGGTCGCCGATCATGCGCAGTGTGCGTTTTTGCGCGTCTTTCATGCCGCCGTGGTAGTCGACCAAGATCTGCGTCTGCGGGTCGTAGTACATGGCGTTGACGGTGAAGTCGCGGCGGGTGGCGTCCTCGTCTTGCGGGCCCCAGACGTTGTCGCGCAGCACACGGCCGGTCGAATCGACGGCATGGGTCATGCCCGACAGTTCGCTTTTGCTGGTGCGTTCGTTGCCGGCCACCTGTTCGGCGGCGGCGTTGTCGAGGTAGGCGCGGAAGGTCGAGACCTCGATCACTTCGTGTTCGCGGCCCCGGCCGTACACCACGTGCACGATGCGGAAACGCCGTCCGATGATGAAGGCGCGCCGGAACAGCGCCTTGACCTGCTCGGGCGTGGCGGTGGTGGCAACGTCGAAGTCCTTGGGCCGCAGGCCCAGCAGCAGGTCGCGCACCGCACCGCCCACCACATAGGCTTCGAAGCCGGCCTCTTGCAGGGTGCGAACCACGTCGACCGCACGACGGTCGACCAGCGTCGGATCGATCTTGTGGACGGACGGCGGCACTTCGGTGCGTTTGCCGAAGGACGGTTTTTTCGCAGCGGACCCGGTGGAGGGTTTGCCCAGGAGTTTGTCGATGAATTTCTTGATCATGGTGTGCCCAGGTCAGGCGTCAGCTTGCGAAAAAAGATCCAGGATTTGCCAGCCGCGCTCGGCGGCCAGCGCACGCAGGCGCTCATCGGGGTTGGTGGCGACCGGATGATCCACCCTTTCGAGCAGCGCGAGGTCGTTGAGCGAGTCGCTGTAGAAAGTGGTTTCCACATCGTCCCAGCCCAGGCCGTGCGCTGCCAGCCAGGCGTCCATCCGGGCCACCTTGCCTTCGCGCGCCGACGGAATGCCGTCGATGGCGCCGGTGATCCAGCCGTCGTCGCCACGCACCAGGTCGACCGCGATCAACTCGTCGATGCCGAGGGCGTCGGCGATGGGCCGGGTGACGAAGGCATTGGTGGCGGTGACGATGATCAACTGGTCACCCGCTGCACGGTGGCGTTCCACCAGGCCCTGCGCGGCAGGCAGGATGGCGGGACGGATTACCTCGTCCATGAAACGCAGGTGGGCGGCGGCAGCGGCTTCGGCACCGCGCAGGCGCACCGCATCGGTGGCGAAACGCACGTAGTCGTGGATGTCCAGCGTGCCGGCGCGGTAATGCGCGAAGAACTCGTCGTTTCGGCGGTTGAATTCGACCTGGTCGGTCCAGCCGAGGGTCGTGGTGAACACGCCCCACGAATGATCGGAATCCAGCGGCAGCAGCGTGTGGTCCAGGTCGAACAGGGCCAGTCGGCGTCGGACGCCGGTCTTGGTTTCTTCTTGTTGTGTCATTCGGATTCGAGCATGGCGCGAACCAGCGGAATGGTGAGGGCGCGCTGCGTGCGCAGCGCGAAGTTGTCGAGCTTTTCCAGCAGTTCCATCAGGCTGCCCAGGTCGCGACTGAAACGGCTGAGCATGAAGTCCATCACCTCGTCGCCCAGGAACAGCCCGCGGGCGTCCGCCGCCTGACGCAGCACCGCTCGGCGTTCGGCTTCGTTGGGCACCTGCACGTGGAAAACATGGCCCCAGCCGAGCCGGGTGCGCAGGTCTTCGCGCAGTTGCAGGTCGGCCGGCGGCAAGGTGCCGGCCGCGACCACCCAGCGCGGCCGGGCGTCCGACGGCGTGAGCGCGTTGACGAACCAGGCAAATGCCGCATGTTGCTGCGTGGCGTCGTACAGCTGAACGTCGTCCATCAGCACGCAATCCCAGCGTTCGTCGAACTCGGGCGGATCGCGGTCGGCGGCGCTCAAAAATCCACAGCGCGAACCCTGGCTGTGCAGGGCTTCCTGGACGGCCTTGAGCAAATGCGTCTTGCCGCTACCGGACTCACCCCAAAGGTAGGTCGGCACCGGCGCGCGCGTGGAAATGCTGGCCGACTCGGCCCACAGCCGCAGATGCGACAAGACGTCGGCGTTGCTGCCGGGCCAGAATCCGGCCAGCGTGGGGACAGTCGGCAAGCCGATGTCGAGCGCAATCTGCTGCATCGGTTGAATAGTCAAAGGGTTCGGTACCGCAAGCGGCATGCGCCTGTCACAAACAGGAAAAGCGCGATTTTATGCCGCGCGGAGGCAGACTTTTTCGTGAAGAACCCACCAAGGCTCAGCTGACACGCCGAAGCTCTGCCAGGCGCTCGGCCACCAGGTCACGATCGAGCGCGTCGGTGGCGTTGGCCAGATAGGCCTCGAGGTCCTGCACCGCCTCGGCGGTACGCGCCTGCTCGGCGAGGGCCAAGCCACGGTCGCGGTATTCGGCCCATGCTTCAGGCAGCAGCACGATCAGCCGGTCCAGCACCGCCGTCAGGCGTTGCCAATCCTGTTGCGACTGATGGATTTCCTTCAGGTTGCGCAGCATACGAGCGAGGATGTCGCGCGATGTGGCGGCCTGCAGATAGAGGCCGAGCGGAACTTCGAATTCATCGACCATTCCGTCACGGCGCTTGAACGGCTCGAGCCTTTCACTGAGTTCATCGCGCGAAAGCGAATGCCCGTTGAAGGGGTCGATGACCACCTGTCCCTTGGGCAGGTTGATCTTCACCATGAAATGCCCGGGGAAGGCCACGCCGCGCACATGCAGGGACAGCCCGTGGGCCAGCTCCATCCACAGCACCGCCAGCGAAATCGGAATGCCGCGCCGCGTGCGCAGCACCGCATTCAGGTAGCTGTTGTCCGGGTCGTAGAAGTTGTTGATGTTGCCGCCGAAACCCAGTTCGTTGAAGAAGAACTGGTTCAGGATGCGCAGCCTCTGAAGGGCCGGCGCATCGGCAGGCAGGCGGCGCCTGACGCGGGCCAGCAACTGATCGACGTCACCCATGACCTGCTGCACATCGAGGTCAGGATATTCGTCATGCGCCAGGCTGGTGGCGGCCTCGAACAACGGGATGTCTTCGTCGTCGCCCACCAGGGCCGCGAAATACTGCAACGGAGAGGGGGCGGAAAATTGGATTTCCATGGAACATTCTGGCGGTGCGGCCGCGCGAGCGTCAAGTGTGAAAAAGTCGTGGCGGGCTGGCAAAACGGTTCAACGCCGCAGCAGTCGCATCAGCTTCAGTCCTGCCAGCCAGGCGGCTGAAAAATACAGGAAGGCCGACGCCACCATCACACCGGCCAGCAGCAGCATTCGCCGCACGGGCTCGGCGCGCAGTGCCGTCCAGTCGAAGCGGTTGGCCATCCAGACCAGGAAGATCGCCAGCACCGCGCTGGCCGCCAGAACCTGCAGCAGATACAGGCCCCAACCCGGCAGCGGCCGGTAGGTGCCGCGCCGGATCAGGCCGGTCAGGAGCCATGCCGCATTGATCAGGGCGCCGATGCCGATCGAGAGCGTCAGCGCCGCGTGCTGCAGGTGCGGGACCAGCAGGTAATTGAGGATCTGCGTGAGGATCAGCACGCACACCGCGATACGCATGGGCGTGCGCATGTCGTGCCGGGCGTAGAACCCGGGCGCCAGCACCTTCACCGCCACGATGCCCAGCAGCCCGCAGCCGTAACCCATCAGGGCGACCGTGGTCTGCTGCACATCCCGTTCGCTGAACAGGCCATAGTGATAAAGCACCGCTACCAGCGGACGCGCAAAAACCAGCAGTCCCACCACACATGGAATCGAAAGCACGACCACGATCCGCAGGCCCCAGTCGAGCATGTCGGAGTAGCGGATCTCATCCTTGGCCGCGCGGGCCGCGGCCAACTGCGGCATCAGCACCACGCCCAGCGCGACGCCCAGCATGGCCGTCGGAAACTCCATCAGACGGTCGGCATAGACGATCCAGCTGACACTGCCCGGCGCCAGATGCGAGGCGATCTGAGTGTTGATCAGCAGCGACACCTGCGCCACGCTGACGCCCAGCAGCGCGGGCAGCATCAGCCGCGCCACGCCGCGTGTCGTCGGATCGGCCCAGGCCTGGCGGATCGCCCGCCAGGTCAGGCCGATGCGGGGCAACAGGCCCAGGCGCAACAGGGCCGGCACCTGAAGCGTCAGCTGCAGCAGGCCGCCGACCATCACACCCACGCACTGCGCATAGATCGGCTCGATGCCATGGTCCCTGAACCACGGCGCACCCCACACGATGGACAGGATGAGGCACATGTTCAGCAATACCGGCGACGCGGCCGGCACGGCGAAACGTTTCCAGGTATTCAATATGCCGCCCGCGAGCGCCACCATCGACATGAAGCCGATGTAGGGGAACATCCAGCGGGTCATGTGGATCGCCGAGTCGTATCCTTCGGGCGTCTGCTTCAGGCCGCTGGCCATGGCCCATACCATCACCGGCGCGCCGAGCACGCCGGCCACGCACACCAGCAGCAGCACCCAGGCCAGCAGGGTGGCGACGTGATCGATCAATGCCTGTGCGCCCGCGTCTCCCCGCTCCACCCGGGTGGCAGCCAGCACCGGTACGAATGCCTGGCTGAAGGCGCCTTCGCCGAACACGCGGCGGAACAGGTTTGGAATTCGGAACGCGACGTTGAAAGCGTCGGTGATCGCGGACACCCCGAAGACGGAGGCCATCAGCAGTTCGCGGGCCAGGCCGGTGATGCGTGAGGCCAGGGTCAGCAGGGAAACGATGGAGGCGGATTTGAATAGGGACACGGCCGGGAGTGTAGTGGGACGCCAGCGGCCGCCAGCGCTGATTTGGACCTGTCTGTCCGTCGGGCTATAATCGAGGGCTTTTCCGCTGCAACATCCTCAGACAACTCAAGGAATACATCATGGCAACCAAGCCGAAGAAAAAGAACCCCCGTCTCGCGTCGGGCCGTAAACGCGTCCGCCAGGACATCAAGCTGAACGCTGCGAACACCTCGCTGCGTTCCAAGTACCGCACCGCTGTCAAGAACGTCGAAAAGGCAGTTCTGGCCGGCGACAAGGTCAAGGCTGCAGAAGCCTTCGCCCGCGCCCAGAGCGTGGTCGACACCGTTGCCGACAAGGGCATCTTCCACAAGAACAAGGCCTCCCGCGACAAGAGCCGCCTGGCCGCCAAGGTCAAGGCCCTGGCTACCGCTCAAGCCGCCGCCTGACCCATCAGGTCAGGCAAGCCCGGAAGGCTTCTGAAGCCTTCCGCCGTTTGCACCGGGTGCGCTGCAGCGTAAAAGAAAAGTAGGAAAAGAAATGCCCCGCAATGCGGGGCATTTTCTATTGGGGCCGGCAATTGCGCATGCCGCCCCCTGAGAGACGTGGGCCGGTTCATTCCACCATCGTGTGGGTTCGCACCTTCCCAAACACATCCTGGGACCATTACCAATTGACGACCTTTGGCAGTCGTCAAATTGCGTATTTCGCGCCAGTGGGGGAAACCCTTCCGAATAACACCCATGATGGAATCTCTGCGCAAGCATATTCGGCGGAACTCCAGGCTCATGGTGCTGACAATATCCATCAGCCTCGTCTCCGGTGCCCGAGCCGTGACCTTGCCGGAGTTGCTGCAGGCCGCCTCCGATAATCACCCCACTATTCGGGCGGCCCGCCAGGGCGTCAATGCCGCCAACGAAGACGTCACCGTGGCGCGCCGCCAATACTGGCCGACGCCGTCCGCACTGGTCGAATCCGGTGCACCCAACAGACTCCAGACACCCACCCAGCTGTTGCGGGTCGAGCAGACCGTATGGGACTTCGGCCTCACCGCGGCCAATGTCCATGTGGCAGAACGTGCGGCCGACATCGCGGGCGCCGCACTCGAAACGCAACGGCAGACCGTCGGGCTTCAACTGATCGACGCGTGGGGCACGCTGTTGTCGAGTTACGGACGCATCCGTGTGGCAGACGCCATGCTCAAAAGGCTGCAGATGCACGAGGCGATGATGATGCGTCGTGTCAGCGGAGAACTGTCCACCCGGGTCGATCTCGATCTGGTCCGCTCGCGCATCCTTCAGGGCCAGGTCGAACTGACGCAGGCACAGACCGGTGTTCAACTCGCCATCACGCGGCTGCAGAACCTCACCGGCCTGCCGCAACTCGAAGCCAGGTTCGCCCCACCCCCGCCCATGCCCCCACGCAGCAGGATGGAAGCGCAGTTCCGCCTGCTCGGCCAGATCGACTGGGACGCCGCCGCCGATCGCCAACCCACGGTTCTCAGGGCACAAGAAGAGCTGAAGCAAGGTCGCGAAAGAATCAACGCGAAGATTGCGCAATCGCGTCCGCAGATCTATGCGCGGTTCGACCACGCCATGAACGGGCAGCGGGACTCCGCCGTGTATCTGGGCCTGCGTTATTCACCCGGCGCCGGGTTTTCCAATCTCGCCGAAGAAAGCGCACTGGCTGCACGCGCCCTGGCGTTGGAGCAGATCACGGAAGCCGCGAGGATCGATGCCAGGCAATCGCTGGATCTCGACCGCGACAACCTGCGTGACGCGGGTCTGAGGGCGCAATCGCTCGATTCCGCCGTGCTGGGCGCACAACGTGTCTTCGAATCCTACGAACGGCAGTTCACCGCCGGTCGCAAGACCTGGATCGACCTGATGAACGCGGTTCGCGAGGTGGCACAAAACGCCTACTCCCTGGTGGATGCCAACGCGGCGCAGGCCGCTGCCCTGTACCGGCTCCAACTGCGCGTCGACCCGGCGTCCGTCGACGTGCAGGTCGCCCAGGACACAGCGGTCGATCAGAAGGACACCACGACGTCGGTCAGCGCGGCGATGCGGGATGTCCGTGCCGAAACCGCGGACATACCGGACCCGGTGCTGAGGCTCTCCACTGCGCTGTCGATCTTGCCCGCGGCACCCGATGCCTCCTCTTCACGCTGAAAGCCTCGTCGTGCAACCGCCCCCAAACTCACCCATCCACGCGCCGACCAACGAGAGCCTCCGGTGGTCTCTGGTTGCCGCCATGCGCCACCACGGCATCGTGGTCGATTCCATGCGCCTGCGTGAAAGCCTTGCCAAGGTGGATGCCCGCGAGGGCCCTGCCGTCCTGGACAAGCTGATGGCAGCGCTCGGTTATGAACCCTCGGTGCGCCATCTGCTTCCCGATCGCGCAAACCTGCCGCTGGTCGTGTGGCTGCCCGACCACGGCTGGGGTGTCCTGGTCGACCGAGAACCCGACGGTCTCTGGCGCCTCGACTCGCCTTCGGCCAGCCGCAAGGTGTCGAGTGAAGCCTTGCGCAACCGGTGCGTCGAACTGCGCCTGGGCAACGCCTTGCTGGATCAGGTGGGCGCCCGCAACACAAGCCGCGAACCCGACACTTTTACCTCCGTGCTTTTCTCGTCTTTACGCCAGTTTCACTCCAGCATGGCCGAAGCCTTCCTGGCGTCTGCGTTCATCGGCATGCTGGCCTTGGTCACATCGCTTTTCTCGATGCAGGTCTATGACCGGGTCATTCCCACCAAGGGCGAATACACGCTGGCAGTCCTCAGCATCGGCGTGACCATCGGCATCGTCCTCGAGCTGGTCATGAAATTCGCCCGGTCGCACGTCATGGACCATGTGACGGTCGGAATCGACAACCGCCTGTCGCCCGCCATTTTTCAACGGCTGCTGAACCTCCGAGTCGACCAGTTGCCGGCGTCCGTCGGCAGCCTGGTCTCCCAGCTTCGGGGTTACGAGCAGGTGCGCGGTTTCTATACCGCCAGCACCTTGTTCGCGTTTGTCGATGTGCCGATGGGCTTCATCTTCCTGTTCGTCATTTCCGTCATTGCCAGCCCCGTCGTCGCGCTGGTCGCATTGGTGATGGGCGTCGTGGCGCTGACCGTCGGCCTCGTGACCCGGCGACGAATCATGGCCTTGGCGGCGCAAGGTGCGCAACTGAGCAACATGAAAACCGGACTCCTGGTCGAAGCCGTTGAGGGCGTCGAAACCATCAAGGCCGGCTCGGGCGGCTGGAAATTTCTGTCGCGCTGGACACGCATCAACGGCACGACCATCCACAACGACCTGAAACTCAAGAGCGCCAACGAAAGCACCCATTTCATCGCCAGCGCGATCCAGCAGCTCGGCTACATGGGAATCATCGTGGTGGGCTCGCTGCTCGTCATGCGCGGCGACATGACCACCGGCTCGCTGATTGCCTGCTCGATTCTCAGCGGACGGATCATTGCGCCCATTCTCGCGTTGCCCGGAATCATCGTGCAGCATGCGCACGCCCGGGCCGCCCTCGACGGGCTCAACAAGCTGTATGCCCTGAAGACCGACAACCACGGTGTCGAACGGGTGCTCATTCCAGAAATCCTCAAAGGCAATTTCCGCCTGGACGCGATCAAGTTCAGTTATGGCGAAAACCCTGCTGTGCTGAACGTTTCAAGCCTGGAGATCCGGGCCGGCGAACGAATCGGCATCGTCGGCCCGATCGGTTCAGGCAAGTCCACCCTGCTGCGGCTGCTGAGCGGACTCTACGCACCCAATCACGGGCGGGTGTTGATCGACGGACTCGACATCTCGCATGTCAGCCGCGAAGTGATCAACCGGCAGATCGGATATCTGCAGCAGGAACATCGTCTTTTCCAGGGAACCTTGCGTGAGAACCTGCTCATCGGCATGCCCGACCCCGGCGATGAAGCCTTCAGGCTCGCCATGCAGCGAACCGGCATGGACCGTTTCGTCCAAAGCCACCCGAAAGGCCTGGACCGACTGATTGCAGAAGGCGGAAAAGGACTCAGTGGCGGTCAGCGCCAATTACTTGCCTTCACCCGCCTGGTGCTGGCCAGCACGCCCACGCTTCTGCTGGACGAACCGACCGCGAACATGGATCACGAACAGGAAAGACGCTGCCTCGACGTGATCGCCCATGAAGCCGCGGCCAGCAAGACCATCGTCATCGTCACGCACAAACCCACGCTGCTGCCGCTGGTTGATCGGCTCATCGTGATCAACGGTAATCGTGTCGTGCTGGACGGTCCGCGTGACGAGGTGATCCGAAGAATGTCCGCCCGGCCTGCGGTCGCAAGCGAAGCGCAGGGCATCGGCACGCCCGGCGTGTCGGCGGGAGCGATCTGATATGAAAACAAAAAAAACCGTTCAGCCTGCGGCGATGCTGGCACTTCGGGACGATTTGCCGCGCCCGCACAAATCGCGGATCGGCATCGCCACCATGGCCGGCGGGCTGGTCGTCGTCCTGATCTGGGCGGCGTTCTCGAAGATCGACCAGGTCACCCGGGCTCCGGCGCGTGTCATAGCCGCCGAACGTACCCAGATCATTCAGGCGCCCGATGCCGGACTGATCACCAAGCTGCATGTGAGGGAGGGTGACGCGGTCAAGACCGGCCAATCACTCGTCACGCTTGAAAAGGAACGCGCGCAGGCTGCCGCGGATGACAGCAAGGCCAAGGTGGCTGCCCTGCGTATCACCGTCATCCGGCTGCAGGCCGAGATGTACGGAAAGCCGCTGAAGTTTTCATCCGACCTGCAGCCGTATGGCGACTACATCCGCAACCAGACCGACCTGTACAACCGCCGTCAAAAGGCGTTCAACGAGGACCTCGGTTCATTGCAACGCATGCTGCAGATCGCCGACCGTGAATTGCAGATCAATTCGCAACTGGTCACGACCGGCGACGTCAGCGTCGCCGAAGTGCTGCGCCTGCAACGAGGCGCTGCCGACATAAACGCTCAGATCACCAATCGGCGCAACAAGTATTTCCAGGACACTCAGACCGAGATGACCAAGGCTCAGGAGGATCTCAACACACAGCAGGAGTTGCTGCGCGATCGAAGCCAGGTGCTCGAACACACCGAACTCCTCGCGCCCACCAACGGTATCGTCAACAGCATCCGCGCGACCACTTTGGGCGCCGTCCTGAAGGCGGGTGACACCGTCCTCGAAATCTCACCTACAGGTGGCGACCTGATTGCCGAGGCCAAGGTAAGCCCGGCCGATATCGCCTTCATCGAGGTCGGCCAGACCGCCTTCGTGAAACTCGACGCCTACGACTCGGCGATCTTCGGTTCGCTGACCGGCAAGGTCGTCTATGTCAGTCCGGATTCGCTGACCGAGGAAACCCGCCAGGGGCCGAGCAGCTATTACCGCGTGCACGTTCTGGTCAAGGAGGCCGATTTCAAGGAAAGCAAGAGCCATGAAATCCGCATGCGGCCCGGTCTTACGGCGACCGTCGAGATAAAGGCGAGGGAACGCACGGTTCTCAGCTACCTGACTAAACCCATCACCAAGACCCTGGGTAATTCGCTGGGCGAGAGATAAAACGGCGCACCGTGTCTGCGTTGCCGTTTTTCTGGATTCGTCAAGCAGGCAAATGCGCTTCCAGACCAGTAATCGAATAAACGATTTGTAATTTTTTACGTCAGCTGTAGTTTTATCTATTCGACGTAATCCCTGCACGGGTCTCATTCAAGCTCCAGGCATGCAGTTCATGCATTGCCGCAGACAACTCGATCCCAATTTTCGCCAAGCCCGCTCGACATTGTCGAATCGGTAGTCGTCTGCAACCACGACAAGCGCCACGGGGCAATACATCGACCTGATTATTTATTCCCTGGACGCCTGCCTTAAACCATTTGATTTTTCCTTGGCGCGCATGAAACCCATGTACCGCACATTCTGCGAATACCCGTCTACCGATGTAAGTACGGCTTATCCCGCCGTCGTTCGGAATCAACGCGCCAAAAAAAGCATCCCAACCCCATTGCAAAGTAAATCCATGCGCAACATCGATTCCGCCCACATATTCCATTCACGACGGACCCGCACGGCGGCCTGGGCCGCGGCGTTCATACTGGGAAGCGTTCTCGGCATGGCTTCGCCGGCACAGGCCCAGGCGTCCACCGCGCCATGGAAACTTGTCGATTCCGAAGCCACCATGCCGGCGCTCGGTGAAGGCCACAGCGGCATCGTCTTCATGAAGCTGGCGAATGCCGATCCGCAGGACGACGCATCTCCAAGCAAGGGCAGCACAGTCAGTGTCTTCGTAGATGGCACCTATCACGCCAGCCTGCCGGCGGCTTCGTGGGCCTATGCCGAAATCTGCCCAGGCGCCCACGTTCTCAGTTCAGGGCAAGACAAAACCATTCTGGCCATCAACGAAGACCAGCCCGGCGGGCAGCGCTACGAATTCGCCGCTGCGACCGTTTCGTATTTCCAGTTGCGCCAGGACGGCCAGGGCATCCCCCAACTGCAGGCCGTGGAGGCAGGCGCGGCCCGCGCAGCGGTGGAACAGTTGCCGAAAGCAGTCCACACCATCTCACGCCTGCAAGCAAAAGACTGTTCCCAGCCGAACGCCGTTCCGCTGCCGGTCCAGACCACGCCGGTGGCCGCTGTGACCCCAGCCCACAAGGTCACCAACTACACGCTGCGGTCTTCCACCTACTTCGACTTCGACGATGCGCGGATGGGCCTCAACCATGGCCGGGGCCTCACCGAACTCGACGACATCGTCAAGAACTTGCATGAGAGCTACGCAGTGGTGCAACACATCGACGTCATCGGTTATGCGGACCCGACCGGTACCGCCGCCTACAACCTGAACCTGTCGCGCAAGCGCGCAGTAACGGTTGCCAACTATCTCGCCCAGGTCGGGTTCGCCCCGTCGATCCTCACCACCAAAGGCATGGGCGCCACGAACCTGGCGGTGCCCGACTGCGCCACATGGCTCAAGACGCCACAGCAGATCCACGCGTGCAACGAACCCAACCGCCGTGTCGAACTCGTAGTCCACGGCATCCCGAAGAACTAAACCATTCCCCGGATACAGGCCGTCGCGATCGACCTGTGCTACGCCCCATCCAGAGATTCCCAAATGAACAAGACCTACACCATCAAGCTGAACTCCGCCACCGGCACGGTTCAAACCATCGAACTCAAGCCTGGCCAGTCACAGGCAACCCTTCTCGAATTGAAGGGACAGGTCAACGTGGAACTGACGGACGCCGTCACCGGCCGCGCGCCACAAAAAGTGTCGGTACGCCGATTGGGCAAGGACCTACACGTCGTTTTCGAGGCAGGAAACCAGGAAGAACCGGACTTGGTGTTGCAAGGTTTCTACGACGCCGGCGACAAGCATCTCGTCGGCTTGGCCGAAGACGGCGAACTCTTCGAATACGTGCCCACTTCGGGCGACAACAATAGCTATGTGCCCCTCTTGCTGGACGGCGACGGCGGCATGCAGGCCCTGGGCGGAAATACGCTGGCAGGTGACGGTTTGCTCACTGCGTTCGCACCGGTCGCCGTAGCCGGATTCTCCCCATGGCTGCTGGGTGCCATCGGCCTGGGTGCACTCGGCGCTGCCGCTGCGATCGCAGGAGGCGGAAACAATGGCGGGAACAATGGCGGCGGCGGAGTGCTTGTTCCCGCCACTCCCACCCAACGCCCCAGCGGCTACATGGACAACGTGGGCCCCATACAGGCTGCCAACAGCAACGCGCCGGTCACCGACGACAACACACCCGGCCTGCATATTGGTGCCCTGCCGCCCGGCGTGACCGGCGCCGTTCTTTATGTGGATGGCGTGGTAAGGCCCTCCATCTACGACCCCGCCACCGGCAACCTGACACCTCAAACCCCGCTGGCAGACGGTAAACATACGCTGGGCTACGGCCTGACCAACCCGGCTGGCACCACACCTTCGAGCCCCACGCTCGAAGTGACGATCGACACACAGCCCCCCACCGCGCCAGTCCTGCATGTGATCGACTCGGACGGCAACGGCAAACCCGACATCACGGGCACTGGCGAGCCGGGGGGCAAGGTCACCATCACCGATCCGACGGGCGCTACACACACGACGACCGTCGATCCCGCCGGCAACTTTTCGCTGGAAATCGACCGGCCCACGACACCGACCGGTGAATGGCGCGCCACGGTGACAGACCCGGCAGGCAACATCAGCCCACCGGGGCGCACCGTCGTGACCGACCTGACGGCACCCGGCGCGCCCATCGTGGACGGCGTCATGGACAACGTCGGCACCATTCTTGGCCTGGTGCCCAACAACGGTGCGACCGACGACAACACACCGACCTACACAGGCACGGCTGAAGCCAACAGCAAGGTCACGCTGTTCAACGACAAAAACCAGATCATCGGCACTACCACTGCCAGCACTACCGGCCAATGGTCGCTGCCGATCACGACGCCCCTACCGGACGGCACCTATACCGTCACCGCAAAAGCGACCGACCTGGTCGGCAACACGAGTCCTTCCAGTGCACCTTTCGTATTTACCGTCGACACCGTTGCCCCCGCTCCGGCCACCATCAGCAGCCTGATCGATGACGTCGGACTCATACAGGGCCAGATCGTCAATGGCACCATCACCGACGACAACAAGCCCACCATGAAAGGAACGGCGGAACCCGGCAGCACCGTGACCATCAAGGATGGCACTGCCGTGCTGGGCACCACCGCGGCGGACGGTTCGGGCAACTGGTCGTTCACGCCTGAAACCGCCCTGGCCGAAGGCAATCATTCCTGGAGCGTGACGGTAAGCGACAGGGTCGGCAACACCAGCACGGCAACCACGCCGATCAACTTCGTGGTGGACACCATTCCACCCAGCACGCCCACCGTGATCACCTCGGTGTTCGACGACCAGGGCCCCGTCACGGGTGCACTGGTCAGCGGCATCACCAACGTGACCGACGATGCGAGGCCACTCATCAGCGGCACCGGCGAAGCCAACACCACCATCATCATCAAGGACGGCGCGCTGCAGATCGGCATGACCACCGCCGATGACAACGGCCAGTGGAAATTCACCCCGACGACACCTTTGCTCAACGGTTTGCATCACATCACGGCGGCGGCCATGGATACGGCGGCCAACGTCGGCCCCGCGTCAGCCGTGTTCGATTTCCTGCTGATCGCCGGCGGCGTACCCACCGCACCTGCCATCACCAACGTCATCGACGATGTCGGCACCATCGCCAACATCTCGCCTTATGGCCTCACCAACGATCCGACGCCCACCGTTCAGGGCACGGCCAAGTCTGGCTACAAGGTCACGCTATACAGCGAGACCGGCGCTGTCCTGGGCACCACTACAGCCGATGCCAACGGCCAATGGAGCATCACCGGCTCGGCGCTGACCGACGGTCCGCACAACCTGACCGCTACCGCGACCGACAGGGCCGGCGAGGTCAGCCCACCGACCGGTGCCTACCCCATCACCATCGATACCCAGGCCCCGACCGCGGCAACCGATCCACTTCTGACCGACAATGTCGGCCCGCTGACCGGTACCATCACCAACGGCTCGAAGACCGACGACGCCACCCCCACCTACACCGGCAAGGCCGAGCCGGGTGCCACCGTCACCGTCAAGGACGGCACCACCACGCTGGGTACTGCACTCGTGGACCAGACCGGGCACTGGAGTTTCACGCCGCTCACGCCTTTGAACGACGGCCCGCATTCGCTCACGGTCGTGGTCACCGATCCGGCCGGCAACGTGTCACCGCCGACGGCGCCCATCACCTTCACCGTCGATACGACAGGTCTGGCGGTCGCCATCCATTCAGTGGTCGACGACGTGGGTAGCATCGTCGGCCCCATGGCCACAGGTGCGTTCACCGACGATCCGCGGCCCACGCTCAACGGTAGCGCCACGCCGGGCGGCGTGGTCAAACTCTATGTCGATGGAGTTGCGGTCCCGGGCGCCACGGCCACCGCCGACGGCGCTGGCCAATGGCATATCACGCCGGGTATCGACCTGACTCAGGGCCAGCATCTGCTGACGGTCACGGTCACGACCACGACCGGAGGCGAAAGCTCGCCAACCGGACCTTTCACCCTCACAGTCGATACGCTGGCACCGTTGCGGCCTGCCATTCTTTCGGCCAACGACGACGTAGGCCCGATTCAAGGCTTCATCCCAGCAGGTAGTTCCACGCCCACAGACGACAGCACGCCCAGCCTCCAAGGCACGGCCGAACCCGGCAGCAAGGTCACCCTGCTGGACGGTGGTCAGCCCATCGGCACCACCATCGCGGACGCCCTCGGCAACTGGACCTTCACTCCCGCCTCACCTCTCAACGACGGAACTCACCAGCTCACCGTAACGTCCACCGACACGGCCGCCAATATCTCGAGAACCTCGGCTCCCTGGAACCTGACGATCGATACCACCGCGCCGACCATCGTTCCTGTCATCACCTCCGTCGTGGACGACCAGGGTGCCGTCACCGGCCCTCTGACCAGCGGCATCACGACCATCACCGACGACGCACAGCCCCTCATCAGCGGCACCTCCGAGCCCAACGGTAGCGTCATCCTCAGGGACGGCAACGTGCAGATCGGCACCGCGCTGGTCAATGCAGCCGGCGTCTGGGCCTTCACGCCGACCACGCCCCTGCTCAACGGTGCCCACCACATCACCGCCACCGGCCTGGACGGCACCGGCAACGTCGGCCCGACTTCGCCTCCGTTCGACTTCACCCTGATCACCGGTGGCATACCCACCGCACCCGCCATCACCAACGTCGTCGACGATGTCGGCACCATCGCCAACATTGCACCGAACGGCGTGACCAATGACCCGACTCCGACCGTGCGCGGCACGTCTCAGCCCGGCACCGTCGTGACCCTGTACGGCGAAACCGGTGCCGTGCTGGGCACCGCCCTGACGGATGCCAACGGTCAATGGCAAATCACCTCACCCGCATTGACGGACGGCCCGCACAGCTTCACAGCTTCGGCAACCGGCGTGAATGGCAATGTGAGTGACCCGACCGGTGTCTACCCGATCACGGTCGATACCACCGCACCCGGGCAATCCACCGGCAACGCCCTGACGGACAACGTAGGGCCCGTGCTCGGCGCTATCACCAACGGCACGACCACCGACGACGCCACACCCACCTTCACCGGCAAGGCCGAGCCCGGCGCCACCGTCACCGTCAAGGACGGCATCAACACCCTCGGCACCGTCCTGGTGGACGCCTTGGGCGACTGGACGTTCACGCCCCCCACCCCTCTGGCCGACGGTGCGCACTCCTTCACCGCCACCGTCACCGACACGGCCAGCAACGTCTCGCCCGCCACCACACCGATCAACTTCACCGTCGATACCCGTGGACAACTGGTGTCCATCAACGCTGTCATCGATGACGTTGGGCCCATCGTCGGCCCGGTGCTTCAGGAAGGCGCGACAAATGACCGACGGCCGACCGCCAGCGGCAAGGCCACCCCAGGCGGCATAGTCAAGCTTTACGACGAAACAGGCGCATCCTGGGGATCCACCGTGGCCGATGGGAACGGCGACTGGGCCATCACCCCGCAGTTCGACCTGCCGGACGGACTGCATAAATTGACCGCAACGGTCACCACCTCCACTGGCGAAAGTGCACCTACCGAAGTTTTCTCCTTCACGATCGACACGGTCGCTCCGCTGGCACCCACCATCGTGTCGGTGACCGACGATGTCGGCCCCATCCGTGGCCCGGTGATTTCCGGCACGCCCAGCGACGACAGCACGCCCACCCTCAAGGGCACGGCCGAACCCGGCAGCAAGGTCACCCTGCTGGACGGTGGTCAGCCCATCGGCACCACCATCGCGGACGCCCTCGGCAACTGGACCTTCACTCCCGCATCCCCACTCAACGACGGCGCCCATGCCATCACTCTGACCGCCACCGACGGGGCCGGCAACACATCCCTGCCTTCACTGCCCTTCAGCCTGGTGGTCGATACCACCGCGCCGACCATCGTTCCTGTCATCACCTCCGTCGTGGACGACCAGGGTGCCGTCACCGGCCCTCTGACCAGCGGCATCACGACCATCACCGACGACTCCCGACCTCTTATCAGCGGCACCTCCGAGCCCAACGGTAGCGTCATCCTCAGGGACGGCAACGTGCAGATCGGCACCGCGCTGGTCAATGCAGCCGGCGTCTGGGCCTTCACGCCGACCACGCCCCTGCTCAACGGTGCCCACCACATCACCGCCACCGGCCTGGACGGCACCGGCAACGTCGGCCCGACTTCGCCTCCGTTCGACTTCACCCTGATCACCGGTGGCATACCCACCGCACCCGCCATCACCAACGTCGTCGACGATGTCGGCACCATCGCCAACATCTCGCCTTACGGCCTCACCAACGATCCGACGCCCACCGTTCAGGGCACGGCCAAGTCTGGCTACAAGGTCACGCTATACAGCGAGACCGGTACGGTTCTCGGAACCACCACGGCAGATGCCAACGGCCAATGGTCCATCACCACACCGAGCCTGCCGGACGGTGCGCATGGCTTCACTGCCACCACCACCGATACCAATGGCAACGTGAGTGACCCGACGGCGACCTACCCGATCACGGTCGATACCACCGCACCCGGGCAATCCACCGGCAACGCCCTGACGGACAACGTAGGGCCCGTGCTCGGCGCCATCACCAACGGCACGACCACCGACGACGCCACACCCACCTTCACCGGCAAGGCCGAGCCCGGCGCCACCGTCACCGTCAAGGACGGCATCAACACCCTCGGCACCGTCCTGGTGGATGCCTTGGGTGACTGGACGTTCACGCCCCCTACCCCTCTGGCCGACGGTGCGCACTCCTTCACCGCCACCGTCACCGACACGGCCAGCAACGTCTCGCCCGCCACCACACCGATCAACTTCACCGTCGATACGTCCGGAGTACTGGTCGCCATCGACCAGGTGCTCGACGATTTCGGATCCATCACCGGCTCGTTGACAAACGGTGCGACCACCGATGATCGACGCCCGACCGTCAGTGGCCAGGCAACGCCTGGCGGTGTAGTCAAACTTTACGTCGATGGCGTCGCCATTCCAGGCGCAACAGCCACCGCCGATAACACCGGGCGTTGGGTCATTACCCCCGCGACAGACCTTGCTCAGGGACTTCATCTGCTGACCGTCACGGTAACGACCCCAGGCTCAGCCGAGAGTCTGCCGACCCCACCGTTCACCCTCACGCTCGATTCGTTCGCTCCGGACGCCCCCGTCCTCGTGTCGGTGACCGACGATGTCGGCCCCATCCGTGGCCCGGTGATTTCCGGCACGCCCAGCGACGACAGCACGCCCACCCTCAAGGGCACGGCCGAACCCGGCAGCAAGATCACCCTGCTGGACGGTGGCCAGCCCATCGGCACCACCATCGCGGACGCCCTCGGCAACTGGACCTTCACGCCCGCATCCCCACTCAACGACGGCGCCCATGCCATCACTCTGACCGCCACCGACGGGGCCGGCAACACATCCCTGCCTTCACTGCCCTTCAGCCTGGTGGTCGATACCACCGCGCCGACCATCGTTCCTGTCATCACCTCCGTCGTGGACGACCAGGGTGCCGTCACCGGCCCTCTGACCAGCGGCATCACGACCATCACCGACGACGCACAGCCCCTCATCAGCGGCACCTCCGAGCCCAACGGTAGCGTCATCCTCAGGGACGGCAACGTGCAGATCGGCACCGCGCTGGTCAATGCAGCCGGCGTCTGGGCCTTCACGCCGACCACGCCCCTGCTCAACGGTGCCCACCACATCACCGCCACCGGCCTGGACGGCACCGGCAACGTCGGCCCGACTTCGCCTCCGTTCGACTTCACCCTGATCACCGGTGGCATACCCACCGCACCCGCCATCACCAACGTCGTCGACGATGTGGGCACCATCGCCAACATCTCGCCTTACGGCCTCACCAACGATCCGACGCCCACCGTTCAGGGCACGGCCAAGTCTGGCTACAAGGTCACGCTATACAGCGAGACCGGTACGGTTCTCGGAACCACCACGGCAGATGCCAACGGCCAATGGTCCATCACCACACCGAGCCTGCCGGACGGTGCGCATGGCTTCACTGCCACCACCACCGATACCAATGGCAACGTGAGTGACCCGACGGCGACCTACCCGATCACGGTCGATACCACCGCACCCGGGCAATCCACCGGCAACGCCCTGACGGACAACGTAGGGCCCGTGCTCGGCGCCATCACCAACGGCACGACCACCGACGACGCCACACCCACCTTCACCGGCAAGGCCGAGCCCGGCGCCACCGTCACCGTCAAGGACGGCATCAACATACTCGGCACCGTCCTGGTGGACGCCTTGGGCGACTGGACGTTCACGCCCCCCACCCCTCTGGCCGACGGTGCGCACTCCTTCACCGCCACCGTCACCGACACGGCCAGCAACGTCTCGCCCGCCACCACACCGATCAACTTCACCGTCGATACCCGTGGCGTACTGATCGCCATCGACACGGTGACCGATGACGTAGGACCCATCCTGGGAACACTGGCCCCAGGCGCCAGCACCGACGACAAGCGCCCCACGGTCAACGGCAGCGCCACGCCAGGCGGTGTCGTCAAGCTCTACGTGGACGGTGTCGCTGTCTCAGGCGCCACTACGGTCGCCGACAGCACCGGCCACTGGAGCATCACACCCTCCACCGACATGCCTGACGGCAGGCACCTGCTGACCGCCACCGTCACGACGACCACGAACGGCGAGAGCTTGCCCGCCGCACCTTTCACCCTGATCATCGATTCCCTGGCACCGCTGCCACCGTCCATCGTGTCGGTGACCGACGATGTCGGCCCCATCCGTGGCCCGGTGATTTCCGGCACGCCCAGCGACGACAGCACGCCCACCCTCAAGGGCACGGCCGAACCCGGCAGCAAGGTCACCCTGCTGGACGGTGGTCAGCCCATCGGCACCACCATCGCGGACGCCCTCGGCAACTGGACCTTCACTCCCGCATCCCCACTCAACGACGGCGCCCATGCCATCACTCTGACCGCCACCGACGGGGCCGGCAACACATCCTTGCCTTCACTGCCCTTCAGCCTGGTGATCGATACCACCGCGCCGACCATCGTTCCTGTCATCACCTCCGTCGTGGACGACCAGGGTGCCGTCACCGGCCCTCTGACCAGCGGCATCACGACCATCACCGACGACTCCCGACCTCTTATCAGCGGCACCTCCGAGCCCAACGGTAGCGTCATCCTCAGGGACGGCAACGTGCAGATCGGCACCGCGCTGGTCAACGCAGCCGGCGTCTGGGCCTTCACGCCGACCACGCCCCTGCTCAACGGTGCCCACCACATCACCGCCACCGGCCTGGACGGCACCGGCAACGTCGGCCCGACTTCGCCTCCGTTCGACTTCACCCTGATCACCGGTGGCATACCCACTGCACCCGCCATCACCAACGTCGTCGACGATGTGGGCACCATCGCCAACATCTCGCCTTACGGCCTCACCAACGATCCGACGCCCACCGTTCAGGGCACGGCCAAGTCTGGCTACAAGGTCACGCTATACAGCGAGACCGGTACGGTTCTCGGAACCACCACGGCAGATGCCAACGGCCAATGGTCCATCACCACACCGAGCCTGCCGGACGGTGCGCATGGCTTCACTGCCACCACCACCGATACCAATGGCAACGTGAGTGACCCGACGGCGACCTACCCGATCACGGTCGATACCACCGCACCCGGGCAATCCACCGGCAACGCCCTGACGGACAACGTAGGGCCCGTGCTCGGCGCTATCACCAACGGCACGACCACCGACGACGCCACACCCACCTTCACCGGCAAGGCCGAGCCCGGCGCCACCGTCACCGTCAAGGACGGCATCAACATACTCGGCACCGTCCTGGTGGACGCCTTGGGCGACTGGACGTTCACGCCCCCCACCCCTCTGGCCGACGGTGCGCACTCCTTCACCGCCACCGTCACCGACACGGCCAGCAACGTCTCGCCCGCCACCACACCGATCAACTTCACCGTCGATACCCGTGGACAACTGGTGTCCATCAACGCTGTCATCGATGACGTTGGGCCCATCGTCGGCCCGGTGCTTCAGGAAGGCGCGACAAATGACCGACGGCCGACCGCCAGCGGCAAGGCCACCCCAGGCGGCATAGTCAAGCTTTACGACGAAACAGGCGCATCCTGGGGATCCACCGTGGCCGATGGGAACGGCGACTGGGCCATCACCCCGCAGTTCGACCTGCCGGACGGACTGCATAAATTGACCGCAACGGTCACCACCTCCACTGGCGAAAGTGCACCTACCGAAGTTTTCTCCTTCACGATCGACACGGTCGCTCCGCTGGCACCCACCATCGTGTCGGTGACCGACGATGTCGGCCCCATCCGTGGCCCGGTGATTTCCGGCACGCCCAGCGACGACAGCACGCCCACCCTCAAGGGCACGGCCGAACCCGGCAGCAAGGTCACCCTGCTGGACGGTGGTCAGCCCATCGGCACCACCATCGCGGACGCCCTCGGCAACTGGACCTTCACTCCCGCATCCCCACTCAACGACGGCGCCCATGCCATCACTCTGACCGCCACCGACGGGGCCGGCAACACATCCCTGCCTTCACTGCCCTTCAGCCTGGTGGTCGATACCACCGCGCCGACCATCGTTCCTGTCATCACCTCCGTCGTGGACGACCAGGGTGCCGTCACCGGCCCTCTGACCAGCGGCATCACGACCATCACCGACGACTCCCGACCTCTTATCAGCGGCACCTCCGAGCCCAACGGTAGCGTCATCCTCAGGGACGGCAACGTGCAGATCGGCACCGCGCTGGTCAATGCAGCCGGCGTCTGGGCCTTCACGCCGACCACGCCCCTGCTCAACGGTGCCCACCACATCACCGCCACCGGCCTGGACGGCACCGGCAACGTCGGCCCGACTTCGCCTCCGTTCGACTTCACCCTGATCACCGGTGGCATACCCACCGCACCCGCCATCACCAACGTCGTCGACGATGTCGGCACCATCGCCAACATTGCACCGAACGGCGTGACCAATGACCCGACTCCGACCGTGCGCGGCACGTCTCAGCCCGGCACCGTCGTGACCCTGTACGGCGAAACCGGTGCCGTGCTGGGCACCGCCCTGACGGATGCCAACGGTCAATGGCAAATCACCTCACCCGCATTGACGGACGGCCCGCACAGCTTCACAGCTTCGGCAACCGGCGTGAATGGCAATGTGAGTGACCCGACCGGTGTCTACCCGATCACGGTCGATACCACCGCACCCGGGCAATCCACCGGCAACGCCCTGACGGACAACGTAGGGCCCGTGCTCGGCGCCATCACCAACGGCACGACCACCGACGACGCCACACCCGCCTTCACCGGCAAGGCCGAGCCCGGCGCCACCGTCACCGTCAAGGACGGCATCAACACCCTCGGCACCGTCCTGGTGGACGCCTTGGGCGACTGGACGTTCACGCCCCCTACCCCTCTGGCCGACGGTGCGCACTCCTTCACCGCCACCGCCACCGACACGGCCAGCAACGTCTCGCCCGCCACCACACCGATCAACTTCACCGTCGATACCCGTGGCGTACTGATCGCCATCGACACGGTGACCGATGACGTAGGACCCATCCTGGGAACACTGGCCCCAGGCGCCAGCACCGACGACAAGCGCCCCACGGTCAACGGCAGCGCCATGCCAGGCGGTGTCGTCAAGCTCTACGTGGACGGTGTCGCTGTCTCAGGCGCCACTACGGTCGCCGACAGCACCGGCCACTGGAGCATCACACCCTCCACCGACATGCCTGACGGCAGGCACCTGCTGACCGCCACCGTCACGACGACCACGAACGGCGAGAGCTTGCCCGCCGCACCTTTCACCCTGATCATCGATTCCCTGGCACCGCTGCCACCGTCCATCGTGTCGGCGTTCGACGACGTCGGCCTGCACAAGGGCGAGGTGGCCGACGGCGCCCCGACCGACGACACGACGCCACGGTTTTCAGGAACGGCCGAGCCAGGAAGCAAGATCACCGTGATGGACGGGGGCCAGGCCATCGGCACGACACTGACCGGCACCGACGGAAAATGGAGTTTCACGCCACCGACGCCTCTCAACACCGATGGCGCGCACACCATCACCGCAACCGCCACCGATGGGTCCGGCAATGTCTCGCCACCTTCGGGCCTGTGGGTCGTACTGATCGACACGACCAAACCGTCGGCGCCGGCCATCCTGCGCAACGATGACGACGTGGGTATCTACACCGGCAACATGCCCAGTGGCACGCCGATCGATGACACCACCCCGACCTTGTCCGGGACGGCAGAAACGAACAGCACCGTCACCATCAAGGATGGCGGTACGGTGATCGGCACCGTCACCGCTACCGCGGGCGTGTGGGTCTTCACGCCCACTTTCCAGCCCGGCAACAGCACTCACCTGCTCACGGTCACATCCACCGATACGGCGGGCAATGAAAGCACGCCGACTCCGTTCACCATCGTGATCGACACCGTGGCGCCACTGACGCCGGTGATTTCGGCCAGCAACGACAACGTGGGCATCTACCAAGGCGACATCGCCAGCGGCGCGGCGACCAACGACACGACACCCACCATGTCGGGCACGGCCGAGCCGAACAGCCTGGTCACCCTGTTCGACGGCACACAGGTCATCGGCACCACCCAGGCCAATGCGGACGGAACCTGGGCATTGACCACACCCACGTTGGTCGGCGAGGGTGCGCACTCCATCACCATGACCGCTACCGACAGAGCGGGCAACATATCCCAGCATTCGGCTATCTGGACGGTGTTGATCGACACCATTGCGCCGCTCAAACCGACCATTACGGCGTCGAACGACAACGTCGGGCTGTACCAGGGCGACATCGCCAGCGGCACGCTGACCAACGACACCACGCCGCTGATGTCGGGTTTCGCAGAGCCAAACAGCCTCGTCAGCATGTTCGATGCGGGCGTCTCGATCGGCACCGTCACGGCTACCGCCCTGGGCACGTGGCGTTTCACACCCACACTGGCGGGTGACGGTAACCACGCCATCACGGTGACGGCCACGGATGCTGCCGGCAACACGTCGTTTTCGTCGGAGATATGGACGGTGGCCATCGACACCACGCCGCCGCTCAAACCCGACATCCTGGCATCCAACGACAACGTGGGCATCTATCAGGGCGACGTGGCCAGCGGCACGCCGACCAACGACGCAACGCCCACCATGTCAGGTACGGCGGAAGCGAAAAGCCTGGTAAGCCTTTACGACGGCGGAGTGTTTGCGGGGTCGGCCAGGGCGGATGAGTCCGGCCACTGGATCATCACTCCGACGCTTGTCGGAGACGGCGCACACACCATGACCATCACGGCCACGGATTCGGCAGGTAATGTTTCATTCTTGTCCGACGTCTGGACCGTCCAACTCGATACGACCGCACCGGCGTTCGGCAGCAACCCGAATACCTCGGTCAACGAAAACACGGGAATAGGGTCGGTGATCTACACCGCGGCCACATCCGACGCTTCAAGTGTGACCTATGCCCTGACCGGCGGTCCCGATGTAGGGTTCTTCTCGATCAATCCGGCCACGGGCCAGGTGAAGCTTGAATTCCGGCCCGATTATGAAAGGCCAATCGATTCGAGCCGGAACAACGTCTACAACTACACCATCACGGCTACCGACTCTGCCGGCAACCAGACGACACAAGATGCCTCACTGACAGTGTTGGACGTGCCGGAGCAACCTAGCATCACCATCACCCAGGGCGGCAGTGGCCTATGGGCGATGTCGGGCGCAGGTGGACTGGGCTCGACCAAAAACCACTTTATCGTCGGAAAATTGAGTTCCGATATGGCGGTGACATACACCACCAATATTTCATTCATCAAGGTTGCAACTGACGGCACGATCTATACCAGCAGCGCGGGTGGTGGCGACGTATCCCCCAGCGAGTGGCGTAATACATTTGGGTCGGCAAGCAATTATTTGGCGCACAGTTTTCAGATAACCGCCACCTCGTCCAACGGTGAAAGCACCACGATTACCGTCAGCATTCAGATATATAACGCCCTCGGCACCCCTTCAGGCTACCCTGATTACGACCCACATTACAATTCTTCCTACACGCCGCCGGTCGTATTGGACTTGAACCACGACGGCAGCATTACCTACAACGACGCCCAAGTCGATGTGAACGGTGATGGTCAGACCCATACGTCTGCATGGGTCGGCAAGGAAGACGGTGTATTGATCTGGGACAAATACCACGATGGCAAGGTACATGACAGCAGCCAATATGCATTCGCACAATATCTGGCCGGTGCCAAGACCGACTTGGAAGGATTAAAAGCTTTCGATACCAACGGCAACGGGAAACTCGATAGCGGCGATACCATCTGGAAAGAAATGCGGGTCTGGCAGGACCTGAACGGCAACGGTGTCAGTGACGCCGGCGAGATCAACACCCTCGAAGAATGGGGCATTACCTCGATCGACCTGAAGTCAGACGGCGTTGCAAACGTTCCGACCAGTGGCGTATATGAAGCCGGCAAAGGGTTTGCCACCCTCAAGGACGGCAGCCAGATGGTGCTGACCGACGTTTCGTTCGACACCCGGACCATTGATCACGGTAATGCGGTCGCCCACCCATTCATTTTGGATCTGAACCACGACGGCAAGATCAGCTACGGCAAGGATCTGATCGACGTCAATGGAACAGGCACGAAAGAGCTGACGGCCTGGGCCGGCAAGGATGACGGGGTTTTGGTATGGGACAAATTCCACGATGGCCAGTTGCATAACAGCAGCCAGTATTCGTTCGGCTCACTCACCGGAACCGACGCGGCCCTGCAGGGCCTGAAGATTTTCGACACCAGCGGCGACGGCAAACTCGACAATCACGACGTATTGTGGAACGAACTGGGTGTGTGGCAGATCAATGCCGACGGCGTCGGCTCCATGAAAACCTTGACCCAGATGGGCATCCAGTCGATCAGCCTGGTGTCGGACGGCGCCACCGGCAAACCTGCCGACGGTGTGACCGAGGCGGGCAGAACCACGGCTTCGTTGACCAACGGCGGGACGATGGTGGTGGCGGATGCGACGGTCAGCCATGTGTCCATCGACACACCGGCCCCGCCACCACCGCTGTCCTACCTCGATCAAAACCAGCATGTAGTGATCTGACAGGCTGCGCAGCGCACCGTCACGACTTCAGGGTCTACGCATGGCACGGCCGTTTTCCTACCCGCCTGCCCGGCGGCCGCGCAAGGCCCTGCCGGCGGGCCATCCTCTTTCGAAGATGTTGCAACGGGCCGGGTCGGCTGGGCCGATGGTCGACCCGGATGCCTTGTCGCCCGAGGCGAATGCGCTCTATGCCCGGGCGCTGGAACAATTCAAGCGCAATGCGCTGAACGAAGCCGTCGCCCTGGTCGACAGGGCGCTTGCGCCCGCGCCCTTCAACCGGCATCTGTTGCAGTTGAAGGCAGCGATCTGCACATCTCTGCATCGGCTGGACGATGCCGATGCCATCTGGAAGGGCCTGCTGGAACGCTGGCCCGACGATGCACAGTTGCTCTGCAACCTGGGCCTGTATGCCCTGCGCCAGAAGCGCCACGATCAGGCACTCGCCCTGCTATCGCGGGCCGTGGCACTGGACTCGCGCAATGCCGACAGTCAGCTCAACCTGGGCGTCTTGCATGCCGCAGAGCATCGGCACGAGCAGGCCATGGCATGTTTTGCACTGGCGCTTCAGCAGGCGCCCGCGAACGCCGAAATTCATTTCAGCATCGGATGCTGCCTGCAGGCCCAATACCGGCTGACCGAGGCCCACATCGCCTACGAACGTGCGCTGGCCCTGGACCGCGGGCATTTCGGTGCTCGTTCCAACCTGGTGTTCACCCAGCATTACCTGGACGACTTCGATCCCGCCACGAACCGGCAACACGCCGAACGTATGGGTGCATCGCTCACCCGCCATGCACCCACCGTACGGCTCCCGGCGATCCATGCCGGCGGGCTCGATCGCGATAAGAGGCCGCTACGGGTAGGGTTCGTATCGCCTGACCTCAGCACCCATCCGGTAGGCTATTTTCTGGAAGCCATGCTGGCGGCGCTGCCGGTGGGCGAAATAACGCTGCATGCCTATGCCAACAGCCACGTCCACGACGATCTTTCCGAGAGATTGCGACCGGCCTTCGCCACCTGGCACCAGGTAGTGGACTGGTCGACGGCCCGACTGATGCAGGCCATCGTGGACGACGGCATCGACGTCCTGATCGACCTCGCGGGCCACACCAGAGGCAATTCGCTGGCCTGTTTTGCGCGCCGGCTGGCGCCCGTGCAGATGAGTTGGCTCGGATACTTTTCCACCACCGGCCTGGCCGGCATGGATTTCGTGCTGGCCGATCCGGTATCGGTGCCGCTGCAGGAAGACCGCTTCTTCACCGAAAAAGTGATCCGCCTCCCACACACCCGTTACTGCTTCAGTCCCCTGAAGACGGCGTTGACCGAGCGACGTCTGCCAGCCGAGCGCCGACAGGGCGTGACATTCGGTTGTTACCAGGCGCTGGCCAAGATCAACGGGCGGGTACTGGCGGCATGGGCCCAGATTCTGGCGGCGGCACCCGCAGCTCGGCTACGCATCCTCAGCGCGCGGCTGGACTCCTCGGTCGTGGTCGCCGCTTTCCGACAGCGCCTCGAATCAGCCGGCCTGCCGCTCGGCCGGGTCGAGACCCTGCCGCCGCTGCCCTATGACAACTACCTGCAAAGCCATGCCGAAATCGATGTGCTGCTGGACACCTTTCCCTACCCCGGCGGCACGACCACGGCCGAAGCCCTTTACCTGGGCGTGCCGACCCTGACGCTGGCATTGCCCGGCATGCTGGGCCGCCAGGGCGAAGCCATGCTGAAGAACGTCGGGCTCGACCGCTGGGTGTGCCTGGATGAAGCCGAATATGTCAGCAAGGCGTCGGCGATCGGTCAGGGCGAAGTGTCCTGGCTCGCGGAGGCGGCCGACCTGCGTTCACGTGCGCCGGCCGTTGTGGCGGCCAGCCCGCTCTACGACGCCCCCCGTTTCGCACGTGACTGGGTGGACGCCCTGCAAGAAGCGTGGCGGCAGGCCACAGCCGCAGCCGACGCCTGAATCCGGTCAGAGCAGACCGGCGCGCCCGACGAATTCGCTGGGCCGGCTTGCATGGACGTACAGGCGCAATGCCTGCCGTGCCCGGGTAACCGCCACATAAAACAGGTTGGCCTCATCGGTCGGGCTGCCGCCCTGGTAAGGGAATTCGCCCTGCTCCAGGAAAGGCAGAAGCACTTCTTGATATTCAAGGCCCTTGACCGCAGCCGCTGTCGCCAGCGTGATGGCGCCGCTGCGTTTCATGCCCTTCTGTCTGATCGCCGTCTCATTGAGATGGCCGAAGAATGTCCGGGTATCGGGGTAATGCGATGCCAGGGAACGCAAACCGGTCAGGTTGCGCACCGCGCCCGCGCGCCGATCCGGCCGCACCAGCGCCTGGGCGATGAACCAGGGCATGTCGAGCGCTTCAAGAAAGCGCGTGAACCGGCGAGGACCATCTGTTTCAGTGCCTACCGACATGGCAGCGCGCAAACGCTGTGCGGCTGCCGGCTCGGCCTTGCGCAGCACATGGTTCTCCAGAAACATCGGCAGGTTTTCAGCATTGCCTGCGAAGTCGCGCAGGGCTTCGGCCATGAGCTGATCCTGCGTGGCGCCCGGCCTTTCCGGATCTTCGTCGAATCGGGTGCTGCAGAACAGCCTGAAGGCCTGCACCAGCCGCAACTGGGTGTCGCGGCCGGTCAGGCTGGCGAAGTCGCGTCCGACGATGGCCAGCAGACCTCGCACCATCAGCACTTCCGGTCGCAGCAGATAACTTTCCAATCCTAGCGCGCGGTAAGGAATGCCAGCCTGGATCAGCGCGTTCTCGATGGTGATCGACTGGTGTTCGTGACGCAGCAAGACTGCCAATGACGGCGACTTACCCCCCTTCTTGCGGCCTGCGCGCACGGCCGCCAACACCAGGTCGCAGCAGGCGTCTTCGTCGGCGTAAGGCGTGACCGATACCTGGGTGACCAGTCCGCCGCCGGCCTCCAGCGGCTTGCCGATGAACTGGCTGGCGGGCCGTGCCAAGGCGGCACCGAAACGAAAGCTGGCCTTCAGCGGCAGGACTGCCGAACTGCGCCGCGTGTCCTGTTCGATGCGCCCTTTCATGAAGGCCGCATCGGCGCCGGCGGCCGCATGGATGACCTGATCGACGTCGCCCACGCCGGTGAAGAAGGTGCTGCGACCGCCCAGCAGATGCAGCAGGATGGTGAACATTGCCTCGTTCATGTCGTGCATCTCGTCGACCAGCAGCACCCTCAGGCGTGCCGGCCAGCCATCGGGCGAGACATCGATCCCGTCTTCGTGCTGCCGCAGAAGTAGACGCGCGAGATCGTAGGTCGCGTCGGCCGGGCCACGGAATGCCGGGTGATCCGGATGTCCGCCGGCCCGCAGCCTTTCGTAGGCCTGCAGCAGGCGCAGCGTCATGTAGCGCTGGCCCATTTCGGCCGCATCGTCGGGTGTCAGGCGGCCTTCGGGCGCCTCGCGCTGCAACTTGAGCGTGCCCTTGAGCCAAGCCATGTTGTCCAGGAACTCGGAGACGAAACCGGCGTCGCCCTGCGATGGATATTCCAGGTCGTCCGGCCAGCGTTCGTCCTGCTGGTCGGATATCTGCTGCACCGCCTGCCAGACCACCGTCCGCAGTTCTTCGGCACCCGGCCGGTCGGGCACACGCTCGCCGCCTTCCAGGCGCAGCAGCACCGAAGCGGCGAAGGCGTCGAAGGTGGTGATGCGGAAGTCCTGCACCACTGCGGGCGGAACGCCGACGGCGGCCAGTGCGTTGCGAAAGGCTTCGCAGGCCGCTTCGGTGTAGGTGAGCACCAGACAATCGGCAGCCAGTGCGCCGCGTGACCAGGCCTCGGCCAGCCGCAGCGCCAGTGTGGTGGTCTTGGCAGCGCCGGCTCGCGCCTCGACCAGCAGCGTCGGCGCGGTGGAAGTCTGGATGGCGCGCTGCTCGTCCGTGGGCAGCAGCAGTTCGGCCGATGGAACGAAGTGCGGAACGCGCTCCGCGGGGCTCACTGCTTGCCGCCGGCAGGAGACGCGCCCGGCACCGTGCCCGCCTGTGCCACCTGCAGCCCGTTGTCGCGGGCGAAATTCATGACGAAATCCCAGGCCATGGCGTCGTAGTCGCGGAGGTCGGGATGCACCACCACGCACTTGATACCGTTGATGGTGGTCGGGATGCACCAGGGCGAATAGCCCAGATGGCTGCCGGGACGAGGTCCGCCCGGGCGAAACGAGCTCATGACACCCGCAAGGCGCTCCGCCCAGTCGCTGGGTCGAAAGGTGCGGCCATCGGCGGTGACGCCCTGGATGAAGACTTCTTTGGTGTAGGCGACCATCGGGTATGAGGCAAACAATCCGGCAGGCCGCGGAGATCATCCACTGGCCCAGGACCGCCCGCATTCTAGCCTCGGCCAAACAAGCCGGAGGGGTTTACCCCGGCATTCCGCGGTGCCGCGGCCCGCATCGGAGTCATGCACGAACAGCAACGAAGCCGACTTGCAGCCCGCCTAAAATCCGGCCATCCAACGCCAGCACCTGAAAGAAAAGAACCGCATGACCGCTTCCACTGCCTACGACGATCCGCATGTGATGAACACCTACGGCCGCCTGCCGATCGCCATGTCGCACGGCGAAGGCATCTGGGTCTGGGACACCGAAGGCCGCAAGTACTTCGACGCACTGGGCGGTGTGGCCGTCAACACCCTGGGCCATGCGCATCCCAAGCTGGTGCCGGCGCTGCAGGACCAGATCGCCAAGCTGATCCATTGCTCCAATTTCTACCATGTGCCCAACCAGGAAGCGCTCGGCGCAAAGCTTGCCGAACTTTCGGGCCTGACCAATGCCTTCTTCTGCTCGACCGGCCTCGAAGCCAACGAATGCGCACTGAAGCTGGCCCGCAAGTTCGGCCATGACAAGGGCATCGAGCGTCCGGAAATCGTGGTCTACGAACACGCCTTCCACGGACGCTCCATCGCCACGCTGTCGGCCACCGGCAACGTGAAGGTGCAGAAGGGTTTCGGCCCGCTGACCGAAGGGTTCGTGCGGGTGCCGGTGAACGACATCGAATCGCTGAAGAAGGCGACCGAAGGCAATCCGAACGTGGTTGCGGTGTTCCTGGAAACCATCCAGGGCGAAGCCGGCATCGTGCCGATGCGCTGGGAATACCTGCGGCAGGTGCGCGCGCTGTGCGACGAACGCGACTGGCTGATGATGATCGACGAAGTGCAGTGCGGCATGGGCCGTACCGGCAAATGGTTCGCCCACCAGTGGGCCGGCATCAAGCCCGACGTCATGCCACTGGCCAAGGGCCTGGGCTCCGGCGTGCCGATCGGCGCGGTGGTGGCGGGCCCCAGGGCCGCCCACATCTTCCAGCCGGGCAACCACGGCTCGACCTTTGGCGGCAACCCGCTGGCCACCCGCGCGGGTGTCGAGACCATTCGTATCATGGAAGAAGAAGGCATCGTCGAAAATGCCGCCAGGGTGGGCGACCACCTCAAGCAGGCACTGCAATCGGCCCTGTCAGGCGTGGCCGGTGTGATCGAAGTGCGCGGACAGGGCCTGATGCTGGGCATCGCGCTCGACCGTCCTGCCGGCGCGTTGCTGCAGAAGTTCGCCGACGCCGGCCTGCTGGTCAGCATCCAGGCCGACAGCGTGGTCCGGCTGGTGCCGCCGCTGATCATCACCGCGGCCGAATGCGACCAGCTGGTCGCCCTGCTGCTGCCGGTCCTGAAGGAATTCCTGGCCCAGCCGGGTTAAGCTTTCACCTGACTTCTGCCGGCGCGTGCCGGCCCGCGCCGTGGACCTCCACGGCGTTCCTTTTTTCTGACATGCACTTGTTGCCTTCGAAGCCATGACCGAACCGATCCGCCATTACCTGCAGTTCAAAGACTTGCAAGCCGACGAGTACGCCTGGATCTTCGAGCGCGCGGCCAGGATCAAACGCATGTTCAAGGCCTACGAGAAGTACCACCCGCTGACCGACCGCACGCTGGCGATGATCTTCGAGAAGGCCTCCACCCGCACCCGCGTCAGCTTCGAGGCCGGCATGTACCAGCTGGGCGGCAGCGTGGTGCACCTGACCACCGGCGACAGCCAGCTGGGCCGCGCCGAACCCATCGACGACAGCGCCAAGGTCATCAGCCGCATGGTCGACATGGTGATGATCCGCACCTTCGAACAGGAAAAGATCGCCGCCTTCGCCGCCAACTCGCGCGTGCCCGTCATCAACGGCCTGACCAACGAATTCCACCCCTGCCAGATCCTGGCCGACGTGTTCACCTATATCGAACACCGCGGGTCCATCCAGGGCAAGGTGGTCGCCTGGGTGGGCGACGGCAACAACATGGCCAACACCTGGCTGCAGGCCGCCGAGCTGCTCGGCTTCACGGTGCACATCAGCACGCCGGGCGGCTACGAGGTCGACCCGGCCGTGGCCGGCGTCACATCGACCAGCTGCTACAAGGTCTTCAAGGACCCTATGGACGCCTGCCGCGATGCAGACCTGGTGACTACCGATGTCTGGACCAGCATGGGCTACGAAGCCGAGAACGAAGCCCGCAGACTGGCTTTTGCCGACTGGTGCGTCGACACCGAAATGATGGCCGTCGCCAAACCCGACGCCCTTTTCATGCACTGCCTGCCCGCGCATCGCGGAGAGGAGGTCGAGGCCGACGTCATCGATGGACCGCAATCGGTGGTCTGGGACGAAGCCGAAAACCGCATGCACGCCCAGAAGGCGCTGATGGAATATCTGATGCTGGGCAAGGTCGGGGCCGTAGCCGGCTGAAACAGCGCGGGGCCGTGAGAAAATCATGGGCTCGCTGCACCGCAGCCCTCTCACACGCACATGCAGGACCCCATGGAAGCAGAACGCATCAACAGCATCGGCAACAACCTGATCGACCTGTCCGCTCGGACCCTCGATCTCCGGGGGTATCTTTGACTTCGATACCAAAGCTGATCGACTGAGGACCGTTACCGCCTCGCTGGAAGACCCCAACGTCTGGAACGATCCTAAAAAGGCCCAGGAACTGGGCAAGGAAAAGAAGGCGCTCGACGATGTCGTGCTGACCATCGAGCGGCTGACGACCGAACTCGCCGACAACACCGAGTTGTTCGAGATGTCGAAGGAAGAAGGCGATGAGGACGGCATGCTGGCCATCGAAGCCGAAGCGGCGAACCTGGCCAAGGACATCGAGCAGCTCGAGTTCCGCCGCATGTTCAACAACCCGGCCGATCCGTTGAACTGCTTCATGGACATCCAGGCCGGCGCCGGTGGCACCGAAGCCTGCGACTGGGCAAGCATGCTGCTGCGCCAATACCTGAAGTACGCGGAACGCAAGGGTTTCACCACCCAGATCGAAGACGAGACCGCGGGCGACACCGCCGGCATCAAGGGCGCCACCATCAAGATCGAGGGTGAATACGCTTTCGGCCTGCTGCGCACCGAAACCGGCGTGCACCGCCTGGTCCGCAAGAGCCCGTTCGACTCGTCCGGCGGCCGGCACACGTCGTTTGCCAGCATCTTCGTTTACCCCGAAATCGATGACTCGATCGAGATCGACATCAACCCTTCGGACGTGCGCACCGACACCTTCCGCGCTTCAGGCGCCGGCGGCCAGCACATCAACAAGACCGACTCGGCGGTGCGGCTGACGCACATTCCGACCGGCATCGTGGTGCAGTGCCAGGACGGCCGCAGCCAGCACAGCAACCGCGACGTCGCCTGGAAACGACTGCGTTCGCGCCTGTACGACCACGAGATGCGCAAACGCCAGGAAGAGCAGCAGAAGCTCGAGGACAGCAAGACCGATGTGGGCTGGGGCCACCAGATCCGCAGTTATGTGCTGGACAACAGCCGTATCAAGGACTTGCGCACCAACGTCGAAATCTCGGCCACCCAGAAGGTGCTGGACGGCGACCTGGATGCCTTCATCGAAGCCTCGCTGAAACAAGGCGTCTGAAGTAGCCCGGCGCCCGTGCGCCGGCTTCACAATGCTCCCGAACACGCCGGGCCCGCAGTCTGCCGACTGCAGCCCGGCGGCCAACCAACCGCGACAACCGATTCCGAAGGACCCCCACCATGCGTGAAGGCCCCGCCACCGCGATCCACCGCGTCGACTACGTCGCGCCCGCCTACTGGATCGACACGGTAGAACTGTGTTTCGACCTCGACCCGGCCAAGACCCGTGTGCTCAACCGCATGCAGGTGCGCCGCAACCCCGACGTTCCGGCCCAGGCCCTGCGCCTGGATGGCGAGGAACTGAACCTGGCGCGTGTGCTGGTCAACGGCCAGGGCACGTCCTTCAAGATGGACACCACCGAGCGCGGCCAGCAACTGGTGCTCGAAAACCTGCCCGAAGGCCACGAGCCCTTCACGCTCGAAATCTTCACCACCTGCTGCCCGGCCAAGAACACCAAGCTGATGGGTCTCTTCGTCAGCGAAGACACCTTCTTCACCCAATGCGAGGCAGAAGGTTTCCGACGCATCACCTACTTCCTGGATCGCCCGGACGTCATGGCGATGTACACGGTGCTCTTGCGTGCGGACAAGGAAAAGTACCCGGTGCTGCTGTCCAACGGCAACCTGGTCGACGAAGGCACGCTGGAGGACGGCCGCCACTTCGCCAAATGGGTCGACCCCTTCAAGAAACCCGCCTACCTGTTCGCCCTGGTGGCCGGCAAGCTGGTCGCCCGCGAACAGCGCATCCGTTCGCGCGCCGGCAACGACCACCTGCTGCAGATCTTCGTGCGCCGCGGCGATCTCGACAAGACCGAACACGCCATGGTCTCGCTGATGCATTCCATCGCCTGGGACGAAGCCCGCTTCGGCCTGACGCTCGACCTGGAGCGTTTCATGATCGTCGCCACCAGCGACTTCAACATGGGCGCGATGGAAAACAAGGGCCTGAACATCTTCAACACCAAATACGTGTTGGCGAGCCAGGCCACCGCCACCGACGCCGATTTCTCGGGCATCGAGTCGGTGGTCGGCCATGAATATTTCCACAACTGGACCGGCGACCGCGTCACCTGCCGCGACTGGTTCCAACTGAGCCTGAAAGAAGGCCTCACCGTTTTCCGCGACCAGGAATTCAGCATGGACCTGTGCGCCGAAGCCTCGGCCCGCGCAGTCAAGCGAATCGAGGATGTCCGGGTGCTGCGCACCGTGCAGTTCCCCGAAGACGCCGGCCCCATGGCCCACCCGGTGCGGCCCGACGCCTATATCGAGATCAGCAACTTCTACACCGTCACCATCTACGAAAAGGGCGCTGAAGTCGTCCGCATGATGCAGACGCTCGTCGGCCGCAAGGGTTTCGAAGCTGGCATGACGCTGTATTTCGAGCGCCACGACGGCCAGGCCGTCACCTGCGACGACTTCGCCCAGGCCATCGCCGACGCAAACCCGCAAAGCGCCCTCGCCACCCTGCTGCCCCAGTTCAAGCGCTGGTACGCCCAGGCCGGTACGCCGCGTGTCAAGGCCATCGGCAGCTACGACGCCGAAACCCGCAGCTACACCCTGTCCTTGTCGCAGACCTGCCCGGCCACGCCCGGCCAGCCTTTCAAGGAAGCCATGGTCATTCCGGTGGCGCTGGGCCTGGTCGCCGACGACGGCACCGCCCTGCCCCTCAGTTACTCGGTCGATGGCTCGCAGACATCCGACGCCGGCCTGTTCACCATGACCGCGCCCCACCACACGCTGGTGTTCGGCAACCTGGACGCCGCACCGGTGCCGTCGCTGCTGCGCGGTTTCTCGGCACCGGTCATCCTCGACATCGACTTCACCGATGCCCATTTGCTGACCCTGCTCGAACACGACACCGACCCCTTCAACCGCTGGGAATCCGCCCAGCGCCTGGCCCTGCGCCAGGCACTGGCCGCCATCGGCGCGGAAGGCGAAGTTCCTGCAACCGTGCTGGACAACGCCTTCATCTTCGCCCTGCGCGCCGTCCTGCGCGACGACAAGCTCGACTCGGCCTTCAAGGAACTGGTGCTCACGCTGCCGTCCGAGGGCTATATCTCCGACCAGCTCGACATCGTCGACCCGCAGCGTGTACATGCGGTGCGTGAAGCGATGCGCCAGCAGTTGGCCACCGCCCTGCAGTCCGACTGGGCCTGGGCCTGGGAAACCAACGAACACAACGGCGCCTACACACCCGACCCGCTGTCGTCCGGCCGCCGTGCGCTGGCCGGCCTGGCGCTGGTCAACCTGAACCTGGCGGCGCGGGCCTCGGGCGAAACCGTCTGGCCCGGCCGCACTTACCAGCGTTTCAAGGACGCCGACAACATGACTGACCGGGCCAACGCCCTGGTCGCACTGGTCGGCGCGGGCAACGAACTTGCCAAGCCCGCGCTGGAGACCTTCCACGCACTGTTCGCCGGCGAAGCCCTGGTGATCGACAAGTGGTTCGCCATGCAGGCCGGTGCACCCGACCGCGGCGGCGACATCCTGCCGCAGGTCCTGCAACTGATGAAGCACCCCGACTTCAGCATCAAGAACCCCAACCGCGCCCGCAGCCTGGTGTTCGCCTACTGCAGCGGCAACCCTGCCGCCTTCCACCGCGCCGACGGCGCCGGTTATGCGTTCTGGGTCGAGCAGGTGCTGGCCATGGATGCCATCAACCCGCAGGTCGCCGCCCGCCTGGCGCGTGCGCTCGACCGCTGGAAAAAACTGAGCCCCGCCTACCGTGACGCCGCCCACCAGGCCATCGCCCAGGTTGCCGCCGCGTCATCGCTTAGCAACGACGTGCGTGAAGTCATTTCCCGCGCACTCGCCGACTGAAACCCAACATCCACCACAGGACCCGACACATGTCCCAGAAGATCAGCCTGGCCCGTTATCTGGCCGACAAACAACGCGGCGCCACCGCCATTCCCGAACAGCTGAAGTCGCTGCTCGAAGTGGTGGCCGACTGCTGCAAGAGCATCGGCAACGCGGTCAACAAGGGCGCGCTGGGCGGCGTGCTCGGCTCTGCCGGCAGCGAAAACGTGCAGGGCGAAGTCCAGAAGAAACTCGACATCATCAGCAACGACATGCTGATCGAGGCCAACAACTGGGGCGGCAACCTGGCCGGCATGGCCAGCGAGGAGATGGACGAAATCCTGCCCATCCCCGGCCAGTACCCGCAGGGCGACTACCTGCTGATGTTCGACCCGCTCGACGGCTCCAGCAACATCGACGTCAACGTCAGCATCGGCACCATCTTCAGCGTGCTGAAGAAGTCCGGCCCCGCGCCGGTGGCCGAGGCCGACTTCCTGCAGCCCGGCGTGCAGCAGGTCGCCGCCGGCTACTGTGTGTACGGCCCCCAGGCCACCCTGGTCTTTACGGTCGGCCAGGGCGTGGTGATGTTCACCCTGGACCGCGAACTCGGCACCTTCATCCTCACGCAGGAGAACGTGCAGATCCCCGCAGACACCAGGGAATTCGCCATCAACATGAGCAACATGCGCCACTGGGACACGCCGGTGAAGCGTTACGTCGACGAATGCCTGGCCGGCAAGGAAGGCGTGCGCGGCAAGGACTTCAACATGCGCTGGATCGCCAGCATGGTCGCCGACGTGCACCGCATCCTCTGCCGCGGCGGCATCTTCATGTACCCCTGGGACAAACGTGAACCCGGCAAGGCGGGCAAGCTGCGCCTGATGTACGAAGCCAATCCGATGAGCTGGCTGGTCGAACAGGCCGGCGGCGCATCCACCGATGGCCGCCAGCGCATCCTGGACATCGTGCCGACGCAACTGCATCAGCGGGTGGCGGTGGTGCTGGGGTCGAAGAACGAAGTCGACCTGGTGACGAAGTACCACCGCGAAGCCAAGGCCTGATGGACGGCTGTCAAGGCTGACATGGCAGCTTGAAGGACTGAAGAAACGGCCCGTGCGAACGGGCCGTTTGCATTGGCGGCGGCAAGACGGAAGGTCGTGGCTGACTTGCCCGATGGCATGAGCAGTCGCCCGCCGCAGAGGTCATCCCACTAAAAGAATGGGCTATAATCGCGGGCTTACGCCGGTGTAGCTCAGTCGGTAGAGCAGCTCATTCGTAATGAGAAGGTCGGGTGTTCGATTCATCTCTCCGGCACCACTCTTAGAAGCCCCTGAAGTCGCATGATCTCAGGGGCTTTTTTCATGTCCTTTTTTTTCGAGGTAAGTGCCAGGGTAAGTCGTGACGAGGGATGCGGACAGCATCTCAATCAGTCACATCGCTACCATCACGGCTCAAATCCCAAAACTTCCGACGACCCTCGTGAACAAGCTGCTCGCCGTCGCCACCGCTTCGATCTTCGCTACCGCCGCTCTCGCCGCATCCCCTGAGATCTTCGAAAAGGACTACAAACAGTTCAAGGACCAGATGTATTACCGGGTCGAGTTCGGCTCAAAGGCTAGGGCTCCGACCAAGGTCGAGATTGAAGGAATGTGCCGCAGCCTGGACAAGGGTGAGTCGAAGTTCGTCGTTTTCGTGCATTACGTTGGCCAGCGCAACTCCGCTTACGCGTCCTGCGGCCGGCTCAAGGACCAGCCGCGGAACACCATGGACGTCAAAATTTTTTGAGTACCACATGAAGCACCATCCTGCCTCATGAGCCGACTGCCCCTTCTTCTCCTTGCGTGGTCGCTCGCTGCGAGTGCACGCGCTGACGACTTCGATGCGCTTGAGAGGAAAGCCCTGGCAGGAGCCTATCAAGCCCAACGCAATGTCGCTTACTGGCTGACCGGCGGCAACGCTGGCGCACCGCCAAACAATCCAGTCCTGGAATGCGCATGGCGCCTAGCCATCCTGAAATCGGTCAACAAGCAAGTCGACGCAGGTGACGTGAGCAACAAGCAGCTCTACTGCGAAAAGCGGCTTCACGCCGATGCCCAGCGTTCTGCGCGAGCTCAGGCCGACACGCTGATCGTTCAGATTGCCAAGGGCAAGAAATGAGCGATAGGGAGCATCCGAGTACCCCTGATCGGCTGCGTCTTTCGCAGCGCCAGCATCTCAAACGCAACGATCGACTGAGTCCTGCCGAACTCGAAGCCCTGCGCAAGCTCAGTCTCGCCCGCGGCCTTGAACTGATGCGTCGCCTCGGCCTCAAAGGCTTAGCTTAAAAATTTCGATCAAAGCTTGGTCGAATCCTGATTCATCGCTAGCATCTCAAACGTCAGATACTGACTTTGGCCGTTCGATCGAGTCACAAACGATTGAACGGCTGCGGACCGACGCAGGATTCGGAGCCCCAAACCTGACAATTTAATTGATCAGCACGCTTGGAGCGGGCAGCGTGCGTTTTGACCGCTATAGGGTCAGGAACGCGCACGCATGAAATCCGTATCTGCCATTGCCACAATCGCCCTTTCCGGCATCGTTTTCCAAGCCGCAGTCGCAGCCACTACGCTGACGATCAACGAAGTCACCGCAGCCGGACGCCAAGCTGAAAAATCCCCGAAAGCGCTGAAATCACTCGCCGGCAAGCCCATCAGTCTCGAAATCGGTCCTCGCGACAACGATCCTCACTTTCGCTCCGCCCTGGGCGATCCCGGAATCACGGTGATCTGCCAAGCCAGCAGTGAAATTGCCAGCGGAAATATTTCCGCTGTCATTGAGAGTTTTGAACTCGACGTAGATTCTGGGCGAGAACAAATTAACGTGCTTAAGCTTAAGAACTGCAAGAATGCAGGATAAAGATGGCAGCCCCCGCCCAACCCGCAGGGGGCGGGGACCAGCATGATCTGCTTTTTCCGCCGATCGATGACGACCCACCTCCCCCAGCTGAAAAAGACCATTCGGGGGGTTTGGCAAATGCCGTGACCGCGATAATCGCTCTAAAAGCGAGAGCATAACTTGCCCTTCCTCAAAGTTTCTTTTTCCTCTAACTGGAGATTTGATGGCAAGCACGCTCATTATCGTCACGTTTGCAGCTGGTGCAGCCTGGGGCCCTAGCATCACTATTACTCCGACAGCGAGCTTAACTGCCTGCCAAAAACTGCAGCAGGTTGCGACTGACGCGATCGTAGCGACAGCGCGCTCGAATGTTCTTTCTGTGACTGTCTCAAAGTCAGGAAAAGAACTCGCTGTGACTGCGGGGCAGTCACAGCGAATCATGGCAAATCTGACGTGCGATTAACTCAAATCGTCGGCGAGCAATTTGATGATGAATGCGATGACCGGTAGGTCAACGGCGCCACTGACGCTTTCGAAAATCTTTCTGTCATAGACATATGCTTGCATGTTGTTAAGCAATTTTCGTAAGTTAAAAGCATTCGGACGTGCAACAGTCGTCCACAATCATCCAAGATGGAAAGTGACGGAGGTAGAAAGTAATTGAGCGCAGGAACAAAGTTGCCTCATTACGCCGTCAGTTTTTAAAGTTGAGCAGCATCGAAAAGCTGAGCAATTGAGACATCTAGCGCGATTGCGATGTCGCGTACAAGCATGACTCCGGGATTCTGCTGGCCCCGCTCGATGCTAGACATGTACGAGCGATCGATGTTTGAACGAAGGGCAAGACTCTCCTGAGAAAGCTTTTGAGCTTCCCGCATGCGCCGTATTGCGGCGCCTAAAGCGATCAAAGCTGGATCGTCAGCGAACTTTGGTGAACGAACGGGCATGGCTGATCGTCCGCATGCGTGGAATATTTTGCCACGGACGATCTTCCACATACACTAGAAGCACTGTACAACTCCTTGATCCGAACCGATATGAGCGACTTTGATGACGAAATTTTCGCCGCGCATCTTGAAGGCATAGATGCCGCACTGCGTGTGATCGAACGACGTGCGCATGAGCGCGCTCAGCGGAAAGCAGAGGTAAAAACGATGGAACAAAAGATCAATCATGGAATCGATACTCTCGTTGCCGGCATCAAATGGCGGTCAGAAACCATCTCTGAACTTAAAGCCTACGTAAATTTTTTGCACAACGAGAACGCGCAATTTAAAGTTCGCTTCGCTTCGCAGCGGGACACGATTTTTGAGCTGCGTGACCAGCTTCGAAAGTTGACAAACTCGGATTGATCAGTGCCACAAATCGGCATGGAATGAGGCGGAACGAACTGGTGTACGACCATGCTTCCGCAAAGTCGTGCAGGGCCTAACATGGACACCAAATTCGCCAAATTGCCGTTGATCAGAAATCGCATTAAAGTTCAGTTAGGCAGTTCCAGTGGTGCCGCCGTGATGGCGGCTTAGAAGCATAGGATTACCTCATTGGTGTGAGTCTTTAGTGTGCGCCGTATAGGTGGCTTAGAAGAGATAGGTCAACCCGTCGGAGTGAAGCCTTTTTGTGTACCGCCATGTAGGCGGCTTAGAAGGTTAAACGCGTAAGCGATTGACCGAGCTGGAACTGCCCTTTATTCCGGGAATTAACTGCGACGTTAAGCAGTCGATTTTTACTCATAGCTCTTCATCTCCCTGGTCGCGGCAATTTCTTTGTTGGCGTTCTAATGTTTCTATGCGAAGACTCATCGCCTGATGCTCGCGCTTCCAACGTTCGCATTGCTTCCCTAACTGCACAACTTGTTCTTCGCAATTGCTCAAACCCTTCTCGAACTCGAAGGATAAGTCTGCCAAACAGGTTTTCAAGAGTTGATTTATCTGACTCATAATTTTCCTCTGGTATGCGTGAAGGGCTAGTATGTATTTTTGTCATGGCTTCCAAGCTTTGCGTTCCATGCTTGGGGTCAGGAAGGTTAATATGATCAGGGTGCTTGGGCGAAACATCAGAAATGGTTTTTAAGCGTCCTGCAATAGCAAGGTCTTTGACCTTAACCGTGCTCAAATCAAGCTCAGCGAGATAATTTGGTGCCGTAGCGCTTAGCTTTCGCGATTTCGATTGCCGAAAACGACGTAGGTTGTATTGAGTTCGTCGCGCAATACCTTCCTCGTACATCGCCTTTGCTTTTAATTCCTTAGTTCGATCGGTATCTGGATCAATAGAATGCGCTTCACGTGATTTTAAAGATGGGGTGGGCATTACCGCATTAAAAGCCGCACTGAAATGAGTACCTTTCAGCCGCACGGGTTTTGTTTGACCATCGGGAATGACCGAGACGTAATTTTCGCCAACACGATTGATGACTCCTACTTTAGACAATGCCGAAACTACATCTTCCTGACACGTAATTTCACCTCGCCGGATGCCTGAGTCGATGTATCCTGCAAGTAATGCTTTTACATCTGGCTCCACGTGAACGCCTGTTTTGATCCGAGCCGAGGATATGGCGACAGCCTTGCCTGGCTGATATTCACGGGCGCGCCGCGGATCATCCGGGCGCGCCCATCCTTTCCGGTAGTTCCACATGTCGCGAAGTGGGTCGAAGTCTTTTTGCCAGCCAGGTGACGCGCAATTAAAATGTTTTCCTGTCGGAATATGTACGTTGGCGACGAGCACGTGAACGTCCACTTTATCTTTGCTTCGATGAAGGTACACAACGGATGAAAAATCGCAGGGATCCAAGCCTCCGAAGCAGAGCGACAGAAAATCATCAACAACAGAATCAATTTCTGCCGGCGAGGGGTTGTCGCTCGGGGCCCACGCGATGACGCCGGACTTATAAGTCTCCTGGAATGGCAACCCTGATGCCGCCAACTCAAATATTTGAGGTGTCCCCCGAAGAACTATCACCTCGTCTCTAGCCAGCCCTTTTCCGTCAATGCTCCCGCCGCAATACGCCGTTGCTTTCCTGGGATCATTCCGCCCTGCGGCGAGCCAAGTAATCAGCATGGTGATGCTTCCTTGCTTTTAGAGGAAATTTCAACTTGTTTGCGCCCTACTTTAACTAAAAGTTGTTCAATGGTGGCCAGCTGCAAACCGACGATTAATAAATCAGCTGGCCGCCCGAGGTGCCTAGAAACGTGCAAGGCTTTTACTGCTTGATTTAAGAGATTACAAGCTCGCACTAGAATCAGCCTAGTGTCCGGATCCAGAGATTCCATTGCTTTTGAAATCTGTGGGCGTTTCCTCTTTCTCATTGGACTCACGGGGAAGGCATGTTGAATTCCAGCCGCTATTCTAATGAGATCGCGTAGCTTTTCGCTTTCCGTGACGCCTGAGACTTTTGCCAGGTGTGCCAGGTTGTTCAAGTCGTCTTCTTGGAATCGAAATGTCTTCCGATCCATAGGCGCCTTCAGTTTATTCATGAAAAAACCCTGTTGGATGGCGCCCGTTGACTGGTTTCCGGAATCCGATTTTGAGGGGGTTTGAAGGGGGACGGAACGCCCCCCTCACCAGCCGCCGTCGTCAGACGGCGTAGTCTGGCTTGCATGTTCGGCTGTTCTCGTGTTGCTCGGCCTGTGGTCATTTCGCGGAGCCTCCGACTTTGGGCTTTGGGCTTTGGGCTTTGGGCTTTGGGCTTTGGGCTTTGGGCTTTGGGCTTTGGGCTTTGGGCTTTGGGCTTTGGGCTTTGGGCTTTGGGCTTTGGGCTTTTCACGAGAATACCTGTTCGACAAGTCTTTTTCGGCTGAAAGGAGCTGGAACAAGCAAAATGAATGGATGTTTTTCGGACAACTGCGGTCAGGTCAGATTGACTCAGTGCCGATGACAAAAGATAGCTCGGTGCCATTTGTGGCACCGAGCTAGCATGGCAGAAACCGTCCTAAGTCTACATACAGAACATCTTCCTTACGCGTCCCGGCATATTGGTTGCCAGCACTTCCTCCTCGAAAGAGCACCACTGGAAGGAAGTTATTACTTTTACAAATTTGAATTGATTGCCTCGATCAAATCGTCGACGAGCTTATCCGACCAATTGCCGGACATTCGGGCGTCAAGCATTTCAAAGAATAGCTGTCTATTTTTTAAATCTAATACGCTGAACTCACGCAGAGAAACCACATTATTTCGTCCAACATAGCTTTTTAAAGCAGCCGCCAAAAAATCGCTTGCGTCACCGCCCTTAGTCGCTGCAATTCGATAGCGATCAATCCATTTAAAACGTAATTCTTCGGACAAAACTTAACCTCCAATTTGTTTCGTGAAAACGCTCACGTGAAAGATAGTCTGAAGAGCATTGTTCATAAGTCCAAATTTTTGCTAAAAAATGCTTTGCGCGGTTGGAAAAACACCACATCAAATCGTGCCGAAAGTTAGGTGAATTAACTAATTTCGACTAGGCAAAATTTGGAAGAGCCTGTTGTCAAGCAGCCAAGACATGTGGAAAATTTTAAAGATATGCGGCTAGGAGGTTTTTCGTGCAGCGATCGGAGAAAAACTTTAACGCGCCGAACAAGCGCCACATGAAGGCAACTACACAACTCTGTATCGGTCGTGGAACATCGAAGCGCAGTCGACGTGACGGGTAGTGGAACTTTGACGACGTGCCGCGTGCCGACGGGTTTGGCTTGATGAGATATGAGAGCGAGACGCACAGCTCGACTTGGGTGTCTGGCGGCAGGGCAAGCAGTTGCTCTTTCGGCCAGCTATCCAGATGACTTGGCGCAGGTGGCCACCCGATTACACCTTCTGCTGGCACAGCATGTCTCTCGCAATTGCCTAATCGAAACAGAATGCATATTGTCCGTTTCCGGCCAGAAGCGGACAGTGCTGCTGTCGCGTTTAAAGTCCACTTCAGACTGGTTCCAGTCGTTCGACTCAAGGCCGTCGAAATGCAACTTCAACCGGCAGCAGTCGTTTGGTGCTCTGCGCATCCCATCGTCTGCCAGTCGAACGAGCTGATCGAGACGATCGCTACACTTCCAACAACATGGGAGTGAGAGATGCTGACTGACGTCTTTTTCCGCCGCTACGAAAACAAACCGATGTTCACCGGCGTCGGTCCGAAAGAGTCCGCCGTGTTCGTCCAGACGTACCGCATCGTCAACGAGGACATCTGGAAGTATTACGGCCCTGACAAGAAGGTCGACGAGCGCGTCAAGGCGATCTGGGCTTCCCTTCATGACCGCCTGACCCGCGAGATTGGCATCACTGAGCTGTCGGCGCGCCACTACTCATATCATTCAGAGTGGATGGGCAAGCCCTTTACAAACACTGGCTCGTACAACATTAACTTGGTCGTGCAAGCATGGATAAATGCCAAGTGCACGGAGACCATGGACCCTGATGCATTCGTCAAGCGTCGTCTGAGCTTCATCGAGTTGGCATTCCGCGAGCGTGAGCGCCAGCTTGATGAGCTGAACGAGGAGCTGCCAGCAGCACTCAAGCATGCTGCCCTGCAAGACGCGATTGCAAGATCGAAGCACACTGGCATGCGTGTTCCTGGCTTCCGTTTTGATGGTGTAAAAGCACATAACGAGTCTCTGAACAGCATGTTCACTGCGCAGGTGCACGAGTTGAACGAGCGCTTCAAGCAAGCCGGCATGCCGCTGAACTATCACAACGGCTTCATCCAGATTACGCAGGACGCTCTGGTGCAGGCTCAGATTGAGCAGCCGTTCTGGGACCTTGTGAAGGAACCACGATGGAAGAACGTCAGCACCGACATGGCAACAGCCTTCGACCTTCGCGACAGTGGTGGTCCGGACCCATCGTTCTACGCAGGACGGGCACTCGAAAGCACGATCAAGATCATTAGCGACGAGAAGAAGTGGAGTACCGGCAATGAGAAGGGCGTCGGCGGGTACCTAAACAACCTGACCAGCAAGGTAAACGGCTCATTCATCGCTCCATGGGAGCACGAGTCAATGCAGCGCTTCTTCGCGGATGTGCGGAACGCTTTTGCCCACGGCCCGGGCTCGAAGGAGATGCCCAAGCTAACGGCGCAGCAGATTGATCACACCATCGAGTTCTGCATGTCCTGGGTAAAAAGCCTGATCGCTCGGCTTTAGCCACTTTCCGGGCAGCCCTCGCACGCCTTCCCGTCGGAGCAGAAGCAGCGATTGCTGCAACCGCGACGATGGAACCTTGAAACTAGTCGCATGATGGCAATCCGCGATACAGTTGCCCCTAGGCCTGCACGAGCCGAGGACTGCAATCGCTAAAAAGCAGACCTTTGGACGCTCGACCAAGTGGCTGCTTAGGGCCCGATGCAGTCGTTCAATGCGGCCGGTCGACCGTCTACTTGCTGCTCATACGCCCACCTTAAACAATTCCGTACTCAACCGCAGGCGGGCTTGCAGTTGATGGGTGCGACGATCTGTACTGCGATGAACGCCTGCACCGACAGTCCGGAGCAGGCCCGGCGCCGCACGGCACCCCGTGCAGCGCATCGCCCAGCGCGCCCTTGAACGGATTGCGTATCAGCCGCCCGTCCATCTTTATTGCCCAATCGCAGGCTGCGTCGACCTAAATTGCGAATCCATTCACCTTCGCTGCGAGACCTGCGCTCTCCTTGAAGGCGCGGAGGCCGCCTCCAAGCTATTCGTTGATCCGCACATCGATTTTGCTGCGGGCCACGCATACCTCATCCTTCACCACGTACGCCTCAACGTAGTGATCGCCATGGAAGCTAGTTTTCTCGCTGCGGCGCTCATTGCCGCCGTCGAGCAGCAGTTGCCCGCGAATGCCCCGCTTTTCCGCCGCTGGGCCGACATTGCGCACCTTCCAATAAAGCGTATAGGGCTTGGGGACGTCGCACCGCTCAACGAAGAAGTCGAGCGCGCGCCCCACGGGAAGCCAAGTGAACGTCTTGGCCAAGGCGCGCAGGCGCTCGCCCCTGCCACCCGCCGCAGTGACCTCGCTGTCGATACGGAAGTCATATCGGACGTCGACGGGGAATTTGCTCTCGATGAATTCCTCTGTCGTGTATCGAGAAGCGTCCACGCTCTCGTTGGCCCGGGTCGCGACCTGGCTCGTGGAAGGGAACGAACGGCCGAACACCTCGCGGTAGAGGCGCGTCTTGCGCGGTTCCTTGTCGGCGTCCTTCGCCTCAGCGCATTTCGCAGCCGCCTTCTTCGCCTTGGACTGGAACTTGCCAGTCGCGTGCACACGCTGGCCGCTGCCTGGGGCCGCCCAATAGTCTTGGTGTTCAAGCCCGCCCATGAAGCTGAATACAGACACCAACAAGGCGTCATACGAGGCGTAGGTTGCCGTGTCGTACGTGGAGTCTTGCGAGAAGAAGTTGTAGACAATCGTGTCGATGAGCAAGCCGCCCATATTCACGCCATTAGCGTTCTTCCACGCCCGGAGCATCTTGCACACGTGCTTATAGTTGCGATTGGTCCGCGCGTTTCTAGCGTCCACTGCCTCCATCTCTTTGATCGGTTTGCATAAGCGCCAACTGCCGCCGTCGTTGGCGTCGGGGAAGCGGTAGCCGTCGGATGCCTCCTCCCAAAACGCCGGCAAGACCTCTACCACGTAGCCGCCAAATCTCACCACCACGACTTGCCCGTCGCCCTTGACCTCGGTTCGAGGGTAGCGCGTCAGCAGGGACTGCCTCACCGCTTGGAGCAACTGCGAGGGACCGTTGCCCTCGCGCTTTCGATACTGCTCATACATGGCTGACGGCAGCTCGAACACCATGTCCAAGTCGCTGATGCCATGGATCGCCGTTCCACGCCCGTAGGAACCGACTTGGCGGCGGTGGGCGGTGTCGGACTCCAAATTCCAGAAATCCTTGTTCAGCCGCGCGGAAATGTTGGCATACGAGGTGGCGATGTCACCCGCGTTTGAGACGGCGATGTTCGCGCGAAACGTCGTGAACAGTGCCGAGCTCATGCCAGAGTCTTGCAGACGGCCGCGCGCACGGCGGGGAGCGTCGTGGCTAGCAGCCACAGACCAACGAGGATGGCGGCGGCGAAGGTCACGATCATCCCCAGCGGCATCTTGTCCCGAAGCAACTTGAAATGCAGTTGCTCGTCCATCCACTGCGTCTGTCCCTGCCAGAAGAACTTGTAGTGGGCATACCAGTCGCTCAAGAAGATCTGCTTCGGAACCCCGATGCACAAAGCTTCACGCTGAATCTCCTCGTGGCGCTTTTCCAAGTCCGGCAGGTCCAAGCCATCCGGCTGCTCCTTGACCTTTTGGTAGAGCATGCGCAATTCATGGAGATTTCCAGTGAGCAAGCCGCCAGCCTCGGCGTATTTAGCCTTCTCCTTGTCATACATAGCGATGCTTGACGCGCCGATCGCAATGATGATGAACGCGGCGGCCAGCCACTTCTGTTCAAACCAAGGGATGAAGAGTGCGCAGATTCCCGCTGCCGCCGAGAAGAGCGACACCCACCCCGGCATCTTCTCGACGATGTCGTAAGTCGCCAGGTGTTTCTTGGCCGCGTAGCCAATGTTGTATCCAGACTCAGCGATCAGCCGAAGCAAAGCTTCTTTTTTCATGGCATCTCCTCTTGGCCGGATGTTACGAGCGTTCTGCTGAGTGGCAGGACTTGACCGAGCGAAAGTTACACGAGAAGCGCCAAACCCAGTTACCGGTACAGGTGGCAGCGGTCATTGGTCCACCAGAATGGAATGTCGGCCGCCAATCTGAAATGGACGTCGGGCCGACGCGCTGAATATGTCTACTTCGGGCCGAAACCGGTATCTCACCGGTCTGACTGTGGCGAAGCTTGAAAAGGCGACGCGTTCAATGGAGACCGGCCCCATGCTTCCCTTCCACCACGTCTACCACTACACGCTTTTCCCAACTGCTCAGTGCGTGGGCGCAAGATGGGTAGGTGTCATTCGAGTCCTCGAAGGCACTGGCACCGTTCGGTGTCAAACGATTGAGGAAGAGTTCGACACCGAGTACGCTGCAATGGTTGGTGCGACCATCGACGCAGCAAGCGTCGCGAACCTTATTCGCGCTGGCTTCTAATCGGCATCACGCCTCGGTTTGCTCGGCGAGTTCCAAGGCGTCCTCCACCTCAATGCCTAGGTAACGCACCGTGCTCTCAAGCTTCGTGTGACCCAATAGGAGCTGGACAGCTCTGAGATTCTTGGTTCTGCGATAGATGAGAGAGGCCTTGGTTCTGCGCAGTGTGTGAGTGCCGTAGGCCGAATTGTCGAGACCAATGTCCGTCACCCATTTGTCGACAATCCTTGCGTACTGCCTGGTGCCAATGTGTGGTGACAACCGATTGCGAGATGGGAATAGAAAGTCGTCGTGCGTGAGCCTCGCCGCTGCCATCCATTCGGCAATCGCCACGCGCGTTTGCTCTGTCACTTCGAACCGGACGGGAAGTTCCGTCTTCTGCTGCATCACCGAAGCGCGTGGTGCGATCCTTCCTGCCGCTGCGACATCCTTGACACGCAGCTTCACTAGGTCGCAGCCGCGGAGCTTGCTGTCGATGGCCAAATTGAAAAGCGCGAGATCACGCGTGCGCTTGGACAACTGCAACCGAACTCGGATGGCCAAATGTCTTGGAGCCGTAGTGGTGTCTTCTGACCGACGATCTTGTCCTTGTTCCACGCTCTGCGGCGAGCAGATTTTTCCGTGACGACGACATCCATAAAAACTCCAAAGTGATGGGAGTTTGAATGTGTGCGGAGCGACAACGCAGCAGGACCTTGTGTTTAGTTATGGCTGGCTGAAAGTCATATCTCGCCCTTTCTTTTTTCGCGTCGGCCCGTCAAAGTTTTGGTTTGCCGTCGCGCGTAAGAGGCCACGTTTCATCACGGAAGCATTAAGAACTCGAGTGACGCTAACAGGGCCTATGGTGGCTACAATCTGCAGCTTCGGAGATGGCATTCCTCCGTGAACCGCCGCGGTATCACCCGCAGCTGATGATGCCTACAGACACCTGATGACATGCAGGGCTGTAGGCGTTCGTGCTCGCTTATCCCCGCTGGATCAGGCCCTCGACCTTTCGACGTGAGTAGCTGATCCATGCCCAAGTTTCCTCGCCCGACCCTTCCTGTCCCGTGGAACCTCCCGATCTACATCGGCAAATGGTTTCTGCTTGCGTGTGCTGTGGCCTTGCTGGCCGGCACCGCCTCGGCCTTCTTTCTCTTCGCGCTTGACCGTGCAACCCAATGGCGCGAATCGCACCGCTGGGTCTTTTGGCTGCTGCCTCTTGCCGGTTTCCTCACCGGCTGGGTGTACTTCCGTTGGGGCAAGTCTGTCGATGCCGGCAACAACCTGCTGATCGAGCAGATCCACGATCCGCAGAGCGTGATTCCCCTGCGCATGGCGCCGCTCGTGCTGGGCGCAACGGTGGTGTCCCACCTGTTCGGCGCTTCGGTCGGACGCGAGGGAACAGCTGTCCAGATGGGAGGCGCGCTGGCCGACCAGCTCACGCGGCTGCTACGCCTGGACAATGCCGACCGCCGCATCCTGTTGATGGCCGGCATCAGCGCGGGCTTCGCCTCCGTGTTCGGGACACCCCTGGCTGGCGCGATCTTTGGGCTGGAAGTATTGGCCATAGGCCGCATGCGCTACGACGCCCTCTTCCCCTGCGTACTGGCCGCCGTCGTGGCCGACCAGGTCGGGCTGGCCTGGGGCGTGCACCACACGCAGTACGCCGTGGGGCAGGTCGCCGCAGTGAGCGGGTGGAGCGTTTGCGCGGTAGCGCTGGCCGGCCTTATCTTCGGGCTGACCGGCCGATTCTTCGCTACCGCCACGCACCGGCTCGGCGGCATGGTCAAACGTGGGATCGCCTACCCACCCCTGCGTCCGCTGCTGGGTGGCATCGTGGTCGCCGTCGCCGTCTGGGTGCTGGATGGTGATCGATACATCGGGCTCGGCATTCCGACCATCGTCGAAGCCTTTCATGTGCCGGTAGCACCCTGGGACTTTTTGGGCAAGATGGCTTTCACCGTCGTTTCGCTAGGCACCGGTTTCAAGGGCGGCGAAGTAACACCCCTTTTCTACATCGGCGCCACGCTGGGTAACGCGATGGCACCACTGCTGCACATGCCGTTCTCGATGATGGCGGCTCTCGGTTTCGTGGCGGTCTTCGCCGGAGCAGCCAACACGCCGCTCGCGACCATCGTGATGGCAGTCGAGTTGTTCGGGCCCGCCATCGGGCCACTGGCAGCCATTGCCTGCGTCGCGAGCTACCTGGCTTCCGGCCATGCCGGCATCTATCACGCCCAACGCGTGGGCCACGGAAAGCACCGCAGCACGCTGCCCGAGGATCTTCGCCTGGCCGACATCCCCGAGTACCGCAGGCAGCAGAAAGCCCAAGGTCACATTCAGGAGGGCAAGCCATGATTGATGGAGCGCATCCGCCTGCCGGCATGACGGTGCTTCGCTTGTACTTTCCGGCAGGAAGCCGCCAGCGGGCGACACGCTTCTGGCATCGTCTGGGCGCGCCGGCTCTGGCGCAACATCTGCTGGCCATCGCCGGCCGCGCCGACATCGCGCAGGCGCTGCTCTACCCGGTCACTGCCGGCTACCTGCCTGGCAAGACCTTGAGCCATCACCACCCGGATGTGACGGCCATGCGGCATCCGCAGTGCCTGGAGCTTCTCGACACCGAAACACGCCTGCGCGCTTTCCTGCATGACCATGCGGACGAGCTAGGGGAGGTGCGTGCAGTTCTCTTTCTTTGCGAGCTGCCGCTGGCCCCGCGACCCATCCCTGGGGTTGGCCACAGTGAGTCACCATGCTGAATACCATCGCTGCCATCTCCGTCGGCGCGGCAGTGGGTGCGCTTCTGCGTTATGCATTGAGCCTGCTCTTGAACGCACACATCGAAGCATTGCCGCTGGGCACGCTCGTCTCCAATCTGGTCGCCGCGTATGTGGTCGGTTTCGCCATCGCGTACATCGGTAGCAATGCATCGATTTCGACAACTTGGCGGCTGTTCATCATCACTGGCTTCGCTGGGGGACTGTCGACTTTTTCAACCTTCTCCGCGGAATTGCTCTTCCTGTTGAAAGACGGCCGCGTGGGCTGGTCCGTGGCCACCCTGTTCCTGCACGTGTGCGGTTCGCTGTGCATGACCGCACTTGGCATGGCGAGCGCGTCGGCTCTGCGTCCTCAATGAATCGGGAGACACCATGAAGGGTTACCAGATCACTTTCTTCTGCGAGCAGGAGCAACACCACAGGCAGACGCCGATGGGCGACTGGCTGCTTCAATTCGCTCAGGACCAGGGAGCCATGGGCGGAAGCATGGTCGGCGCGTCCACCGGTTTCGGTGCGGCCGGAAAGATGCATTCGACGCATTTCTTCGAACTGGCGCAGCAGCCCGTTGCGGTCACGGTTTCTGCCACCGACGAAGTCGCTGCGCGACTGCTCGCAGCGTTGGCGCTCGAGCCCATCACGGTGTTCTACATCCAGGTGCCGATGACCTACGGCCGCCTCGGCACCGCCACGCCGCCAAAGCCACCGGGCGACGAGCTGGACGACTGAACATGTCGGTCCCTCCATCGAAAGCGCGGTTGCTGCTCATCCGACACGGGGAGTCGGAATGGAATCTGGAACAGCGTTTTACCGGCTGGGCCGACGTGGGCCTGACGCCACGGGGCGAGCTGCAGATGCAGCAAGCCGGCCAGGCGATACGGCAGGCCGGGCTTGCTGTCGACGAGGTATTTACGTCCGTACTGGTTCGTTGTGTTCGGTCTGCCGACGCCTTGCTGCTCGCAGCGGGTTGCCCGGCGGTACAACGCACATCCGACTGGCGGCTGAACGAGCGGCATTACGGCGCATTGACGGGTTCGTCCAAGGCTGAAGCCGTCGCCCGATACGGCGCTGATCGCGTGCAAGCGTGGCGCAGGTCGTACCGCGCGATACCGCCCCCGTGGAGCCATGACGAAACTCTCCGCCTGGCAATGGACGCACGGTACGCAGGGCTGGAATCCCTGCCCTCGGCGGAGTCACTCGAGTTAACCGTTCTGCGGGCAAGTGCGCTTTGGCAGGACCTCATCGAACCATCGCTGGACTTGAATGGAACGGTCGTCGTCGTAGGTCATGGAAACAGCCTGCGGGCGCTGGTGATGCAACTGGAGAGCCTGGACGAAGAAGCTGTATCGCGCCTGGAGATCGCCAACGGTGAAATGCGTTTTTACGAGCTGGGCGCCGGTCGCGCCCTGCATCTGCAATGCATTTGGCATCCCCCGGCCATTGCACCGAACTCGAAAATTCTTTGAATGAATGGAATAAACGCGGAAGGCCAGGCGTCTACCCCCATGTCACCACTGACGAACTCCCATCTTCCAAAGGACTTCCCATGAAATCTTCCCTGCTGCCCACCCTGGTTCTTTCGCTCGCCGCACTGGCTTCCGGCGCCGCCATGGCCGCCGCTCCGGTCAAGACCTCCGGCGGCATGCTGGTCAACACTGCCGGCATGACGCTCTACACATTCGACAACGACACCGCCGGCAGCGGCAAGAGCGCCTGCAACGGCCCCTGCGCCGGCCTGTGGCCGCCCGTCATGGCCGAAGCCGATGCCAAGCCCGAAGGCGACATGACTGTCATCGCGCGCGACGACGGCTCCAAGCAGTGGGCCCACAAGGGTAAGCCGGTCTATCTGTACAAGTCCGACATGAAGGCGGGCGACGCCACCGGCGACAACTTCAAGAACGTCTGGCACGTGATCAAGCCCTGATCAGCCAGGAGAATAGAGGGCCTAGCTCCCCACTCCGGACCCGCCCATGCGTGACCAGGACACCGCCGCCATCGTCGCCTGCATACCCAACCTGCGCCGTTATGCGCGCGGGCTCCTGGCCGACCCGACGCTGGCCGACGACTTGGTGCAAGACACGCTGGAGCGGGCGTGGAGCCGCTTCTCGCTTTGGCAGAAACGCGGAGACATCCGGGCCTGGATGTTCGGCATCATGCACAACCATTTCGTCGACGGCGTACGCGCCAAGGGCCGGCGACCGGAAGACAGCGTCGGCGACGACCTGCCCGAAATGCCGCAGCGCGCCGACCAGTCCGATGGCATCGAGGTGCGTGACCTGGACCGTGTCATGCAACGGCTGCCTGCCGAACAACGCGAAGTGATGCTGCTCATCGCCGTCGAGGAAATGAGCTACGCAGAAGCGGCCATCGCGCTCGGCGTGCCCATCGGCACGGTGATGTCCCGTCTGGCACGTGGCCGCGAAAAGCTGCGACAGGAACTGCAAGGCCGCGAACCTTCGGCCCAGGCCGCCGCGCCTCTGCGCAGGATCAAGTGACATGGACTCCTCCCCACTCAAACCCGTTTCCACCGATGGCAGCAAGCCGGTGACCGAGGCCGACCTGCACGCCTACGCGGACCATTTCCTGGACCCTGCGCGGCATGTCGAAATCGACGCCTTCCTGGATGCACATCCGGCCGAACGCCAGCGCGTGGACGACTGGCGCGCCCAGAACCTGGCGCTCAAGCAGATGCTCGACCCGGTCATGTCCGAACCCCTGCCTTTGCGCCTGCCCTTGATGTCTGCGCCAAGGGCAGGCTGGCAGGAATGGCCGTGGCGGTCACTGGCCGCCGGCGTGGCGATTGCGGTGGTCAGCACCGGTTCGGCATGGTGGGGTCGCGGTGCCTACGACGGGCACCTGCGGCGCAGCGAAACGCTGGCGGCAGCGCAGGCCGGCTCGCTCAATGGCTTCGCCCACCGCGCGGCCGTGGCTCACGTGGTCTACAGCCCGGACGTGCGCCGGCCGGTGGAGGTGGGAGCCGACCAGGAGCAGGCGCTCATCACCTGGTTGACCAAACGCATGGGCACCGAAGTGAAACCGCCCGATCTGCGGGCGCTGGGTTACGGCCTTATCGGCGGCCGGCTGCTGCCGGGCGACAAGGGCCCGGTGGCGCAGTTCATGTTCGGCGGTCCCAAGGGCGAGCGCCTGACGCTGTACGTCACCCGCGAAGACGCAGGGCGCGAGACCGCCTTCAAGTTCGGCCATGACGGTCCTGTGAACGTCTTCTACTGGGTCGACAAGGATTTCGGCTACGCGATCTCCTCGGGCGCCGGCAAACCGGAAATGCTGCGGGTCGCCGAAGCGGTCTACAGCCAGCTCGAGGCGCGCAATTAGGCTGAAAATTGGCCTGTCGGTCCGACTGTCGGCTCGACTGGCAAGATCGCAGTCTGCCGCAAAACCTCAGGAGTCCGGGCCATGCAGGAAAAGTCGCATTGGGACCGTGTCTACAGCACGAAGTCGGCCGATACCCTGAGCTGGTTCCAGGCGCATGCCGACCGATCCCTCGGCCTCATCCAGCGCATTGCCGCCAGCGAACGCAACCGCGTCATCGATGTCGGCGGCGGAACGTCCACCCTGGCAGACGATCTGCTCGGACTGCCCGGCTTCGACGTCACTGTTCTCGACATTTCGGAGAGCGCCCTCGACGTCGCTCGTCAAAGGCTCGCATCGAATGCAGATCGGGTGCGTTGGCTGGCGGGTGACATCACTCGACTTGTCTTGCCCACGCATGCATACGACATCTGGCATGACCGGGCCGTCTTTCATTTCATGACCACGCCGGAACAGCGCGAGGCTTACGTGGCACAGGTGCGACGGGCCGTGCGGCCTGGCGGGCATGTGATCGTCGCGGTGTTCGGGCCGGACGGCCCGCTGCAATGCAGCGGCCTGCCCGTGGTGCGGTACGCGCCAGACGCGTTGCATGCCCAGTTCGGCGACGCATTCGAACTGGTCGAACATGCGTGCGAAGACCATCGCACACCTGCGGGCGTGGTGCAGCAGTTCGTCTACTGCCATTGCGTGATGCACTGAGCGACGTCGCCCGGCACTTCACAGTCCGTCGGGGAACGTATACGTCACCGGAACCACCGAGGGTTGCCCGATCACCAGCGCGATCTGATCGTGCGGCTTCAGGGAGATGTCACGCACCGGCGCGAACTGCACCTTGCCGTTGACATACACCCGCAATGCGCCCTTGAGCCCGGCCACGTTTTCCGCCGACAGCGGCTGCCCCCAGACATCGAAGAAATTGCCCAGCGTGTACACCCGGTCGTTCGGTGATTCGACATGCAGGATGCCGCTGGCATCGTGTGTATGCAGCCAGTAGAAGCCCTGGCCACCACCGACAAAACCATGCTCGATGCGCAGCGGCGCGATGATGCCGATACCGCGCGGCACCGCGATCTGTTCGCCCTTGTAGAAGATGGCCAGGTGAGCGTGGAAGTGGGTCTTGAGCATCTCCTGGCTCGAACCCTCGATGCCATCCACCGGCTGGCCCTGGCCACCCCTGGCGGTATTGCCGTCGGGGAAAACGGCTTTGCCCAATTGCCCGCCCTGCACGAGCAGGTTGCTACCGCCGGACGAGGCCGCGGCAGCACCGTCGGCACCATGCGCAAATGCGGTCGACAGGCAGGATGTCATGGCAATGGCGAGTGCCGCCGCGGCGAAGGGGTGGATGGTCATGATGGACATCAGGAGAAAAAATTCGAAGGAAAACACATATCAGGCGCTGCGGCTTGGCGCCCGTTTCCCGGCGGCCACGCGCGGCCGCCAGACATCGACGGGCTCGCCGTTGCGCCCCATCGGCCAGTGGCCCAGCCAGTGCTCCAGCACGGCGACATCGTCCGCCCGCCGACGCAGGTGCAACGCGTGGCCCTGGCCTGAATGCACCAGGTGCACCAACTCATTCGGCAAGGGCGGACTCTGGTCGCCGAAGTACCAGAAATGCCATGACACCAGGGCGTTGAGACCCGCGATGTCACGTGAGGCTTCCTTGTCGTCGTGCAGGGGATTGGCTACCCGCTGGATCGAGCCGTCGGTCATCGCGCGGTAGAAGTTGTCGGGCGGTCCGTCGCCGCCGGGGCGCTTGGCGACAAAACGCGGGTCTGCCCAGTAATCGCCGAGCGGCATCACCTCGTCGATGCGCATGACGTGGATGACCTGGTCGTTGTGGCGACTGCGCAGGCCGACGACCCAGTCGCCGGGCCTGGCGCTGCGGCGGATCTGCGGTTTGCAGACCGCGAGCGAACACCAGCCGTGGAAAGGATTGGGCGAGCCGCCGCGATCCTGCCGGACGACGTACCGGAAGATGCGCGGCCCGGCCGCCATGCCGTCAGCCGGCCTTCTTGTTCCAGGCACTGCACCAGCCGGCTGCCGCGACCTGTTTGCTTGCAAAGAGCGGGCAAGCCCCGGCGCTGTCCTTGGCCGAACCCTGGAAAAGCTGGCAATTGCCGCAGTTCTGGCTGGCCGCATGGTTGGGGTATTTTTTTCCGTCAACCTTTGTGGTGTCGGCTTTGTAGCCCAGTGCCACGGCCTGCGGATCGGTCTCCGCGAGCATGGGTTTGGCGGCCTGCGCATGGACAGTAGCGGCCGCCAACGCGGAGGCGCCGGCGATGGCCTGGAGCAGGAAGATTCGACGTGGGGTGTTGTTCATTTTTTTGCTTCGTGGGATGGGAAACGTGTGAAACGGTTCGGCCTATTGCTTGAGCACGAAGGCAGCTAGCGCCTTCACCTCGTCCGGCTTCAGAGAGGCGAAAGGCGGCATCGGCACGCTGCCCCATTTGCCGCTGCCGCCCAAGCGGATGCTGGCTTCGAGCCGGTTTTGCGCCTGGGGATCGGACTTGTATTTCTCGGCGACCTCGTGATAACCGGGGCCGACGATCTTCTGCGTCAGGCCGTGGCAGCTGAGGCAGGCGTTATTGGCCAGCAGGGCCTGCACATCCACCTTTGCCCCAGGCGATGGGGCAGGCGCGCTGGACGCAGCAGGTGCAACCGGCTCCGCAGCCGACGCGGCGACGATGGCCGGGTCGTCGGCCTTCGCCGAGCCGTACGCCACCGCCAGGTACGCGCCGATCTGCTTGACCTCGGTGTCGCTGATGGGCGCGCCGTAGGTGTGCTGCATCTTGGCCATTTCGGCGGTCCACTGCATCTGGTTCATACCGGGCGGCTGGTAACTAACGTAGTCGGCTGAGTGGCAGATGGCGCATTTCTGCATCGCGATGGCGAAGCCGGGCAGCTTCGAGGTACGCAGCTTCGAGGTGTTGGGCTGCAGCTGGATGTCCGGCGGCGCGGCGGCGGCGCCGAAACTGGTGAATACGAAAGCCGCGAAGGCGGTCGGGGCGAGACGGGCCAGACGTTTCATGGTGGGCACCTCAGGCGATGACGATGGGGGTGGACTCGACCACATGGCGGCGGTATCCGGCGGGGTTCCAGTCGGCTGTGGCCGGCTGGCCTTCGCCCTTGCGGTTGGTCGCCCTGACCATCAGCACGGCCTTGCCTCTGGAGGCGAAACGCACCGGCAGCCGCCATTCCCGAAACGAGAACCGGCCCAGGTCCTGGCCCAGGTTCGCGACCTGCCAGCTCTGGCCGCCATTCACCGAAACCTCGACCTTGTCGATGCCCGCGCCGCTGTCGAAGGCGATGCCTTTCAGCTCGACCGGGCGGGCCACCGGCAGCACGCCGCCGGCCGAGACGCTGGTGATGAAACTGCGCACCGGCAGCGTGGAAATCGGCCGGGTCTTCGCCGCGGCCGAACCCGGCGCGACGCATTGGCAGTCGTTGTCCGGCACCCGGTAGGCGGTGGTCATGAACAACGCGTCGTGGCCGTCGAAGACATGGTCGATCACCTCAATCTCGGATAGGTGCTTGACCCAGTAGGTGCCGAAGTAGCCCGGCACGATGAGCTTGACCGGGTAGCCGTTGAGAAACGGCAGGTCCTGGCCGTTCATGGCCCAGGCCAGCAGCGGCTCGTCCTGCAGGGCGTGGTCGATGTCCAGCGCCTTGCGGAAATCGGAAGTGGCGGGCAGCACCGGCGTGTCCAGGCCGTTGAAGGTGACCTGCTTCGCACCGGCCTTGACGCCGGCTTTTTCGAGCACCTTGCGCAGCGGCACGCCGACCCAGCGCGCATTGCCCATGGCGCCGTTGGCGAGTTGGGCGCCGAACACTCGCGGCGACGAAAAACCCCGGCTGTTGCCGGAACACTGGTTGACCGCGACTACTTCCACCGGCTGCGCCAGAGCCTTCAGTTCTGCCAGCGACAGGCTCAGGGGTTTGTCCACGAAACCCTTGACCGCCAGCCGGTAGGTCGCCGGATCGACCGAAAGCGGGATGTTGGCCAAGTGGTACCGCACGAAGAAGGCATCGTTGGCGGTGATCGGGCCTTCGTTGAAAGCCTCGAACGGCGTCTCTAGGTGCGGCGGCCTGGTGGTCACCCGGATCAGAGGCCGCTTCTGTGGATATTTCACCAGCGGACGCGGGCCCGCCGCAAAACTGACGCCTTCGCCAGTGTCCCGAGCGGCGAGCGCAGCCAGTGGCGATGCCGCCAGGGCCAGCAGCCCTGTTTGCCGTACGAATCGCCTGCGACCTGCGGCAGGATTTGCGGAAATGTCGTTTTTCATCGGGTCTTGTCTCCTGTTTTTATGGAAGGCAGGAAATTTCAGGGTGCCTTCCAGCCCCACTTCACAAAGATTGCCTGGCCGGCTGGCGACTTCAGGTAGTCCACGAAAGCCTGGGCATGGGCATCGTTGGCGGCGCGGTGGGTCAGCACCACACCGACATCGCGGTAGATACGGAACGGCTCGTCCATCTCCACCAGTTGCGCCAGCTCAGGGTTGGACACCTGCCAGATGTTCCAGATCAGCCACGCATCGATGTCGGGCTGCTGCGTCCATTGCTTGCGCGCTTCGGCGCTGTTCGGCGCTTCCGGTAACGTCAGGTTCTTGCGAAAGGCGCGCACCAGGCCGATGTCGCCAGTACGTCCTGCCACGTCTTCCCACAAGCCGGTCTGGCCCGCGCCGGCGACCGCCATTACCTTGATTCCGGGCTTGAGCAGGTCGCGAAATCCCTGGATGTGCTTCGGGTTGCCGGGGCGCACCAGAATGGCTGCAGGGCGCAGGTACAAGGGCTCCGCAGCGTGCAGATCGAATGCGCCGGGCAGTGCTTTGGCGAAGTCGCTCATCATGTTTTCGGCGCCGCTGAAAACCACGTCGGCGTCCTGCTTCGCCTTGTCCGCCCATTGAGGCGTGGGGCCGGCGGTGACGTTGACCTCGATGCCACGTTTAGCACCGAAGGTCTGCGCGGCCTCCTTCATGGCCGGAGCCGGTCCACCGGGGCCATAGACCTTGAGGGTTGCAGCCCACGCAGGAGCAGCAGCCGCAACGGCCAGGGCGACCGTCGTCAGCAGTCCTCGCACTAAAGATCTCGGATGGACCTTCATGGTGCTCACTTCTTCATCGGCGCGGCCGGTGCCGCAATCGTCGATTCGACGCTGTTTGCTGCCAAGTCCACCTTGGCCAGGCTCAGGTCTTCGTTCAGCACGTAGGCCAGCTTGCCGTCACGGGTGAAAACGATGGCCTGGCGCGGCTCCTTGAAGCCGGTGATGGTGGCGGTGACGGCCTTGCTTGCGACGTCGATCACCGACAGCGAGTTGTCGCCCAGGTTGCCGGCATAGACATGCTTGCCGTCCGGCGTGAGCGCCGCACCGTAAGGGTCCTTGCCGACCGCAATGGTGGATTCGATGGCGCGCTTTTCGACATCCACCACCGCGATGGTGTTGCTGCCGCTGTTGGCCGCGAAGATGGTCTTGCCGTCGGCGGTGACCGAGATGGCGCGCAGCTTGTTAAAGCCTGTGATCTCGCCATCGATCTTGTTCGTCGTCGCGTTGACGATGGTGATCTTGTCGCCGAGGAAGTTGGTCACGTAGAGCGACGCGCCGTCCGGGCTGAGGCGCACGCCCTGGCGCGGCTGGGCGAAGCCGGTCACCACCGCACGCGGCTGGCCGCTGGCGAGGTCGAAGCGGGTCACGGTGCTGGCGGCCTGGTTGTTGACGTAGATCGTCGAGCCGTCCTTGCTGAGCACCGTGCCGAAGGCACCCGGGCCGGCGGGCAAGGTCGAGACCGTCTTCAGGCTGGCCGTGTCGATGCGGGCGACGGTGCCCAGGCTGCTGTCGGAGATGTAGAACGCCTTGCCGGTCGGCTCGAAGACGATGTTGCGCGGCGTGACGAAGCCGTGCAGCACCGCACGCACCTTGCCGGTCTTGAGGTTGTAGACGACCACGTCGGGGCGCTCGCTGTACGACACCACGGCGGTGTTTTCGTCAGGACTCAGCGCCAGCGAGTTGTTGTGGATGCTGCCGTCGAAGGTCCAGCGGGCCGAGGCCGCAGCTTCGGCCGGCGCGGCGGCAAAGGCTGCCGGAGCGGAGGTGATGCCGGCTGCGGCGAGGCAGATGGACAGGGCGAGGATGGTTTTTTTCATGGGGTCTTTCGATTTGGATGGTTCGGTCAAAGGTGTGGACGTCGCTGGAGTGACGCTTATTCCAGGCCGGCCTTTATTTAAGTAAAGAGGTGATACCGGCGTTGATGGCGAACCCGCCGCACACCAGCCACACGAACAGCACCGCGGCCAGTGCGAGCGGCTTGACGCCAGCCTTGCGAATGGCCGACACATGGGTGGTCAGGCCCAGCCCGGCCATGGCCATGGCGAGCAGGACGGTGTCGATGTCGGTGACGCGGCTCACCACCGATGCCGGCAGGAGGGCGAGCGAGTTGAGGCCGGCGACCGCCACGAAACCCAGGGCGAACCACGGGATCACGATGCCGCCCTTCTTGCCGGTGTGACCCTCGGCGGCCAGGCTTTTCTGATGTTCCGGCGAACGGGCCAGCCAGGCCGACAGGATGATGAGGAACGGTGCCAGCATCATCACGCGGACCATCTTGGCGATGACGGCGGTGTTGGCCGCTTCCTGACCGATGGCGCGGCCGGCGGCCACCACCTGGGCCACCTCGTGGATGGTCGAGCCCGCGTACACACCGTAGGTGGTCGGAGACAGGCTGATGAAACCGTACTGCGCGTTGAGGTGGTAGAGCACCGGGTACAGAAAGATCGCCAGGGTGCCGAAGACCACCACCGTGGCGACCGCCACCATCACCTGCTCGGCCCGGCCGCGCACCACCGGCTCGGCCGCCATCACCGCTGCGGCCCCGCAGATCGAGCTGCCCGCGCCGATCAGCATGGCCGTCTTGCGGTCCAGGCCGAAGACCCGGGTGCCCAGGAAACAAGCCAGGCCGAAGGTGCTGCAGAGCACCGTGGCGTCGATGGCGACACCGGTCCAGCCGACGTTCCCGATGTCCTGAAAAGTCAGCCGCAAGCCGTACAGGATGATGCCCAGGCGCAGCAGGCTTGCCTTGGAAAAAGTAACGCCATCACCCGCCGCCGCGCCGATGCGGGAATAAACGGTGTTGCCGACCACCATGCCCAGCACGATGGCGAGGGTCAGCGCGCTGATGCCGTTGCTCTGCAGCCAGCCGAGCTTGCCCAGTTGGATGGAGGCGAAGGCGATGAGTGCGGTCAATACGAGACCTGGGAGAACCGCCTGTGCGCGGCCTGCAAGGCCTGCGCCATGGGTGCGATGTACCGCGGGAGCTCCATGCGATGTGGCATGAGCCTGCTGCTTCAAGTCACGTGGATAGTTCATGCCTCCACTATGAAACGATCGAACTTATAAATCAAACAGGTTGTTTTTCTTATATCTATCGGTTTTTCCGGTCATTAGTCTGGTGATGCATCGCCGGTTCGAGCGCCATTCGAAAAAGGCGAAGGCAGCCATGCCTACCAGCATGGCGCCCACGAAACCCACTGCTTTCAACTCACCCATGCCGAGCGCGTCCAGGGCCGGGCCGGGGCAAAACCCGGCAAGCGCCCATCCCGCGCCAAAAAGCGCGCTGCCGACAACGAGTCTCCTATCGATGTGTCGGTTGGAAGGCAGTCCCCATGCTCATCCTCCCTGCGATGCAGGTGATGGTGCCGACAGGGCAGATGCCACCGGTCGAAGACGATGGCGTGAGTTATCTGAAGATTCCCCTCAACGTTTTCTCGGGTTGATGAAGCGGGCAGCAGAGCTGCTCGAAAACGATGACCAGACTTCCAGCCGCCAGCCCGGTTTGCCTCCATCCAATATTTCAACAATAATTGAAATATGGAAGAAATCGAAGTCGTCAAATCGTTGGCCGCCCTCGCCCAGGAAAGCCGCTTGCGGGTTTTCCGAGCTCTCGTCGTGGCGGGCGCCGAGGGCCTTACACCCGGGGAACTGAGCGCCCAGCTAGGCTGTTCCGGCACGCTGCTCTCTTTTCATCTCAAGGAACTGGCCGCGTCGGGTCTTGTGACGCAGGAACGGCAAGGTCGCAATATCCGTAACCGGGCCGCCTTCGAACGGATGAACACACTTCTGGGCTACCTGACCGAGAACTGCTGCCAGGGCGCCACCTGCATGCCAGGCCGTACATGCTGACCGCTGGCGCGATCTTCGTCCTGACACTGGTGCTGGTGATCTGGCAACCGCGCGGGCTCGGTATCGGATGGAGCGCATCCGCTGGTGCCATCGCCGCCCTGGCCCTGGGAGCCGTCGGCGTTTCGGACATCCCGGTCGTCTGGGGCATCGTCTGGAACGCCACCGCCACCTTTGTCGCCGTCATCATCGTCAGCCTTTTGCTGGACGAGGCGGGCTTCTTCGAGTGGGCTGCCCTGCATATCGCGCGCTGGGGTGGCGGCCGCGGTCGCATGCTGTTCGCACTGATCGTGCTGATGGGCGCTGCCGTGTCGGCCCTCTTCGCCAACGACGGCGCGGCTCTCATCCTGACACCCATCGTGATGGCCATGCTGATCGCGCTGGGCTTCTCGCCGGCGGCCACGCTTGCCTTCGTGATGGCTGCGGGTTTCATCGCCGACACCGCGAGCCTTCCGCTGGTGGTGTCGAACCTGGTCAACATCGTGTCGGCCGACTTCTTCGACATCGGCTTCAACCGATACGCGGTGGTGATGGTGCCGGTGACGGTCGTGTCGGTGCTGGCGAGCTTGTCAGCGCTGATGCTGTTTTTCGGTCGCGACATTCCGTCGACTTACGACATGGGCCGACTGCGCCGGCCTGCCGATGCAATCCGCGATCTGCCCACCTTCCGTGCCGGCTGGGCCGTGCTGGTGGTGTTGCTGGTCGGCTTCTTCGCCCTGGAACCGCTGGGTGTGCCGGTGAGCGCCGTCGCCGCAGTGGCGGCTGCAGTCCTGCTGGCAGTCGCGGCACGCGGCCCTGTCATCAGCACGAAGAAGGTCCTGCGCGGCGCGCCCTGGCAGATCGTGGTGTTCTCGCTGGGCATGTATCTGGTGGTCTACAGCCTGCGCAATGCCGGCCTGACAGCCCACCTGGCCCGCCTGCTCGATGTCTTCGCCTCAGGCGGCGTGTGGGGCGCGGCGATGGGGACGGGTCTGCTGGCCGCGCTGCTGTCCTCGGTCATGAACAACATGCCGACCGTGCTGGTGGGTGCGCTGGCCATCGACGCGTCACAGGCGACAGGCGCCGTGAAGGAAGCGATGGTCTACGCCAACGTCATCGGCTGCGACCTCGGTCCCAAGATCACGCCCATCGGCAGCTTGGCCACCCTGCTCTGGCTGCATGTACTGGCCCGCAAGGGCACCACCATCGCATGGGGCTACTACTTCCGTGTGGGCCTGGTGCTGACGATGCCTGTGCTGTTTGTGACCCTCGCCGCGCTGGCCCTGCGACTTGATTGACCCTGGAGACGCCATGTCCGACATCACCATCTTTCATAACCCGAATTGCGGCACCTCCCGCAACGTGCTCGCGCTCATCCGCAATAGCGGCGTGGAGCCGATCGTCATCGAATACCTTAAGACGCCGCCCAGCCGCGAGGCCCTCCGCAAGCTTGTCCTGGACATGGGCGTGCAGGTCCGGGAAGTGCTGCGCCAAAAGGGCACGCCTTACGACGAACTGGATCTCGGCAATCCGCGGTGGACAGATGAGCAGTTGCTGGATTGCATCCAACAGCACCCCATCCTGATGAACCGGCCCATCGTCGTGACGCCGCTGGGCACACGGCTTTGCCGGCCATCGGAGGCGGTGCTGGACATCCTGCCAGGTCCGCAAAATAGCGTGTTCCTCAAGGAAGATGGTGAAGCGGTTGTGGATGCGAAAGCCGACGATGTTTTTGCGGTCGACCGTTAGAGCGGCGCAATGAAAGCGAAAAGCTTTTCAGCAGCGCAACCGTCGCGGACTGAGTTCGCAGAGGCAGCAATGGGCCGAAAGCGGACTCTTGCTTTGCTGTTAGCTATCGGCCATAGGCGGACATTTAAGCGATGACGTTCGTTGGAGCACTGAGCGTAAGCGTCTGCCACCGCGGCCTGAGCTGTTGACGCCGACCGGAAACTGAGCCACTTTCAGAGGTAGTGCCGAAGTAAAAGCAAGCCAGGTGTTCAACCTACCCTGCTGTTTATTTAAGCAGCGGGGTTCGAGGAGTGATCACCATGGACATGATTGGCAGGATCCGGCGGCTGCACCTGCGCGACAACCTTTCCGAGCGCGAGATCGCGCGGATGACGGGGCTCTCGCGCAACACGGTATCGAAGTAGGTGCAGCGTGGTCGTTGTTGCCGATGACGTGGTGGTCGCCCGCCACGAGCGACTGAGCGACGCCGGCGGAACATGCTATGACTGGCAGCACTACATCCCGCTGGTTCAGCGCAAGCCTGGCGCCCTGAGAAACGGTGCACCCTTCGCAGACATGCCGCCCGCGTTGCAGCAGCTAAGACGAGCATTGCTGCGGCAGGACGGTGGTGACCGGGTCATGGACCAGGTATTGGCCATCGTGCCGCGGGCTGGGCTGGATGCGGTCGTGGTCGCCGCGGAACTGGTGATGGAGAGTCGGCTGCCTTCAGGGCGCGTCAGCGTCGAGCACGTGGTCAACGTGATCGGTCGGCTCAACGCACCGGCGAGCAAGAGAAGGCGCAAGGCAAGGCCGGCCGGATCGCCAGCGGGCTGCTGCGCATGGACCTGGTGATTCTCGACGATCTGGGCTACCTGCCCTTCAGCTAGGCAGGCGGGGCCTTGCTGTTCCACCTGCTGTCGAAACTCTACGAACACACCAGCGTGGTGATCACCACCAACCTGGACTTCGCCGAATGGTCGACCGTCTTCGGGGACGCCAAGATGACCACGGCCTTGCTCGACCGGCTGACCCACCATTGCCACATCGTGGAGACCGGCAACGAGAGCCACCGCTTCCTGCACAGCAGTGCCACGGCGAAGAAACGCATCAGGGCCCGAAAGCATGCCCGACAGACCGGAGCCGGCTCAAGCCCTGCTACTCCCGCGGACTGAAGGCGCTTCGCGTGGCAAGCCGTTCCGAGCTACGCCCTCCACGGCTTGCCACGCGAACCTCAAACCAAGTCAAGGAGAAAAACAGGGCAAGCCATACACTTATCCACAGCCGACCATCAAAACGTCGGCTTCCACCCCTGGTTCATTATTCAATCGGCACGGTGGTTCAGTTCTACTTCGGCGCGCACAGCGCTGGAAGCAGCATGCGAATCTTGGGACGTTACTGGGGTCTCGGGAGCGCCTCCGCGTGCCCGAGATGTTCCTTAAGCTTCGGAAGCGTTTCTGTCGCCCATTGACGCAAGCGGTCATCGCTACCGTTAATTGAAAACGACTCGAACAAGGCGATGGCTTGCCGATGCGCGTCGACCTGATCGATTTGGTACTGCTTGGTTAACGCAGCCCCGTCCAACGCGCTCAACCGGTCGACTCGTGTCTGCCGGCGGGCATCGAGCCTTGCAGGCAATGGGAGATCGGCCTGACGTCCCTTGACGATGACCTGGAGCTGCGATGTCGTCTTCTGATGGTCAGCGTTCATCTGCCCGGCGAAGGTCCGCGTCGGCGCATCGGCCTTGATGGCCGCCAGCTCGCTGCTTTTTGTCTCGAACATGTCTGAAAGGGCGGCCTGCTGAACGAAATGCGCTGGGCTCATTGGAGCTGCAGAAGGTTCCGCAGCGACAGCTTGCGCGGTACAGCCCAAGATCGACATGAGACAGATGACCGAGTGGGTTTTGTTCATCGCTGGCCTCGATTCAGATGACGTCGACGTGGACGCGATGCCACGAACGAGACAGATAGCCGGGGTAATTCCAGATCGGCGCTGGCGTCGCGGGCTGGTTGCCGCCATTCGAGCCGAAGGCGCGGACCACCAGCTCCTTGCGACCCTTGCTCAGGCGAACGTCGGCGGTCCACGGAGTCCAGCTCCAAGGTGCGTCGGGATGCACATCAAGGGCCGCCTGCGTCCATGTCTTGCCGCCGTCAGCCGACACTTCGACGCGAGCGATGCGCTCGCTGGTTGCAATCGCAAAGCCGCGCAACCTGGTCAACCCGCTGGCAATCGAGGCACCCTCAGAGGGCATCAGCAATGCTGAGTTGAGGGGCATGTCGTTGATAAACGGGGCCTTGCTCGGGTCTGCGGTCTGGCTCGTGACGTCGGGCGAGAAGAGTCTGTATTCCTTCTGCTGGATGTGGTTGTCGGACGGCTTGTCCTGCACCTTAATAGAAGCCAGCCATTTCGGGCTGCGAACGCCTGCGTAGCCTGGCACGACCATCCGCACCGGAAAGCCATGCACCGGTGTCAGCGTTTCACCGTTCATGTCGAACGCGACCAGCGTCTCCGAGGCCATGGCCTTGGCCAATGGGATGGAAACACCGTACTTGAACTTTTCGCCTTCTTCCTCGATGTCGTCATGTCCCGCGAAGGCGACGTGCAGATCGCCGGCCTCGCGCACGCCTGCTGCCCGCAGAACGTCGCCTAGGCCCACGCCACCCCATACGGCGTTGCTGATGGAGCCGGCTTGCCAGGCGTCCCCGGACACGGACTTATATTTGCCCATGTCCGCACGCCGGTTGCCCGCGCATTGCATGACCGCCGTCACCGTGCGCCGCTGGAAGCGGCTCCTGAGCTCGGCCAACGGCATCGTCGTCGGTGCAGCCCCGGGCGTCTCGATGAGAATCCCGTAGCCCTCGGCCGAGAGTTCCGGCACCGTACCGTGGTTGCGGATGTAGAAGTCGCTCTGCGGCGTGATGAAGCCGGCGGCGAGCTGATAGGGGCGAGGTTCGGAATTGAGCGGAAACGGACGGTGCACAATCCGGCCGCTTCCGTAGTCGCTTCGCTGGGCCCAGGCGCCAGGCACGCCCAGCGCTCCAGCGGAGACGGCCGACAGCGACGCCACTTGCGCAAGAAAATGTCGTCGGTCATTCATATCGATGTCTCCTAAGATGTCGCAATATAGCAAACGGCAAGCCAGCGCGAGCGCGGGCCGATACAGACGAGCGCGGAAGGGCACACGGCGTTCTCGTGATCGCCGACTTGGTCGGCAACCCGGATGGTTTGTTAACGCCGCCGCGCGATGACGAAGCGCGCTTTTGCTGCGCCAGCCTCATGCCCGTCCACGAAGTCGTACAGGTCGTCGCCGCAGGCCACGCCATCGGTGACGAGGCAGCCGACGCCGCGGTCATCGCGAAGATAGTGCGGGTGATGAGGCTGGCGGCTTTGCTGATCGCGCTGTCGGCTTGGCTGGCCCGCTCCCGGGACGTTAGCGATGCGGCGTTGCGCGGCGCCGTCAGAAACCAGCCTGCAGGAGCACAACCGCATCGCCATCCCTTGGTTCGCCCTTAGCTTCGTCTCGGTGGCGGAGATGAACTCGCTGGCTTAAGGGCACCTATGAGGGCGGCGAAGTCGAAGTCAAACCATACTCTGAAGGCGGCTAACGAGTCAGTACGACTTCAACGGAGGACGGACAAGGCGAGTTTTCTGTGCAACCGGGCAGCATCAGTCACGTCCCGCCGGCCGTGAAGGACGATCCTCTTGACATTGACGGCGACACCATCGACGAAGTTCGTAGTGGACTTGTAGTGGACGCCGGATTCAGAGGGAGCTGTCGTTCTAGTCGTCGAGGAACTCCAGAAGCCTGCGCCCTAACGATTGACGCACGAGTGGTCGACCGTCCTCGGAGACGCCAAGATGACCACGGCCTTGCTCGACCGGTTGACCCACCCTTGCCACATCGTGGAGACCGGCAACGAGAGCAACCGCTTCCTGCACAGCAGTGCCACGACGAAGAAACGCATCAGGGCCCGTGAGCATGCCCGACAGACCGGGGCTAGCTCAAGCCCTGCAACCCCAGCGGACTGAAGACGCTTGGCGTGGCAAGCCATACACTTATCCACAGCCGACTATCAAAACGTCGGCTTCCACCCCTGGCTCATTATTCAATCGGCACGGTGGCTCAGTTCTACTTCGGCGCGCACAAAAAGCCTCATTTTCTTAAAAACCCAAATCAACTCACTTTGGCCAGGATGCAGGTGCTGGCTTGGACTAGCTGGCTGCGTTGATTTGAACAGCGCGCACTCATCACAGTTCATGAGAGACAGCTTTGGGCCGAAAGCAGACTCCTACTTCACTGTTGCTCTCGGCCTTAAGAGGACATCAAAGCTATGGCCTTCGTGGAGCAGTGGATGGGCGCGCCTGCCCACTACGGCTTGAGCAATCAGATGTTGATGACACGAGCCAATCGGACACCCCAATCCTCGTCCGGATTGGTTGTGCCGTCGTCGAGGCGCTCCTGCATCACGGCAACCGCGAGGTCTCGGCGCTTGGGTAACCTGTTTTTTTCCGCGGCACCCAATGCGTCGCCCATCTCCGAATAGGAGAGATCGGTGCAGTAGGCCGGAGCCCCCGGTTGCTGCCGCCAGGAATCCGCAAGACAACCTGCGTCGAAAGCACCCAGACCGGTCTCATCGACCAGCGACATGGCGACCCCCCCAGCACTGATTTGTTCAGCACGTGCCCGCAGGGCCTGGGCACCGGCTTCGCGCGCCTGTACGGCCCGCTGCCATGCCGCTTCGGTGGCGGCGTGCAAGCCAATGCCAATTGAAGAACGCGACGCGGGGTGAGTGAATGGGCCACCGGTTTGTGCAAGCGCCGACCATGGGCCGGCCAGCACGCAACCTGCAAGAACGCAGGTGCAGAGGCATGAAGAAAACTTCACAGAAATCCTGACGAAGAAAATGCCGCAGTGCACCGCGTGCGTCATCGGACGTGAGGTGGACTTAGGATGCGGCGCGTGAAAACGGGCTGGCTGCAGCGATGCAGCCAGCGAGGCGCTTTCAGGTCGTCAGTCGAGGTGGGCGCATCGGCCCGTCTAAAGCGGGCCCAGGTCGGGCCGTCTGGCCGGTCGAAGCAATGCAGAACGGGATGGATGGCGAAGAAGACATTTCCAGCCCAGCTGGCCAAATGGCAGAACCACCAGAGCAACCGTCAGAGGCGACATGCTGAATCGACTCGTCAGAGTCATCCTCTGAGACATCACCATCGTGGTGATGGTGTGGCTCGTCCGCCCAGTGCATCAGCGCATGTGCCGACTCTTCGGACTGGGTGAAGGAAATCGGCTGACCCGCAATCACACCCACCTGCCAGAAGGCAAGTGCGAAGACGATGAGAATGGCGAACCGACGGAACATGCGCGAAGTTTAGCCTCGGAAATTCTGCTGACGGCGGCTCCCCTTCAATTTGCAAGGATTCGTCTGCATCAGATCTGAAAGTCATGAGGGCTCAAAGCAGACACAGAACGCGTCACACGTTGTCTGTGGGACCACCCAGCCAGACAAAGCTGTCCAGGCTGGCGAGTTCCCAGATGGAAGCGCCTTTGCATTTCCGAAATCGTTTTGCCGCATAACGCCTAGGGCCGGCGAGTATCAAAATTTCACGAGCCCATTTCACAGTTCCGCGATTCGAAATTTTCGCCAAGTCGCGCGACTCAATCCACGCAAGACCTAATCAATAGCAAAATAACCAAGAAAAATATATAATCCTAGATATATAATCCTAGAATTATATATGTAGTATTACCGATAGTATTATCGGTAAAACTATCGGTATTCTTTATTCATTCTTCCCTCGTTACTTTTCTTGGGAGGTCCTGGAATCTTCATAGCGAGACTTCCCTTGCGATAAAGCAAGAGTTGTCTCACTTCGATTATCTCGAAGGCATTATTGCAAGATTATACAATAATGCTAAAGCGTGCCCAGGCATAATCTCACCCGCCCCGATCGTCGCTTCTCAGACTTAATCCCGCGCCGTCGAGGATCCCATTGTTTGCGCGGTCAATTGCTTGGGCCAATCGAGAGCCCCTCACGGAACCGACGCATAAATCCAAGCAAGCCAAAATTGGCATGTTGGCCGCTGTCTGAAGCTCCACCAACACCTGGCCTTGAGTGAACACAATCGTTCGACCGAAGGCACCAAATTTAGCGAACGACGTCTGTCTACACTGATCGTCGAACTCTTGAGCAGACTATATCGCAATTGCGTGGCAGAAACACCACAAAAACGTCGCCGAACGGATGTTCATGCACTTTTTCTCACCTAACTGTCTGCAGGAGCACTCTTTTTGACGATGGAACGGCTGCCAAGCTGACCGCAGGCACGTTTTGATGCCAACGTTGGTGTCGGCAGACCCTCTCAAGACAAAAATCCCTTTTCTTTGGTGATTTCGACCGTTCTCATGAAAATTCCGACATCGAAAAATGACGCGAAGAAAAGGATGAAACGGTGACTCACGCTTACGAATTTGAGTTCGCACTCGCCGAGTGTGGGACGACTGCGATCCGCCCGTTGAGCGAGCTGTCGCACTTGTCCGAGAAGAAGATCGACGATGATTTTTGCGCAAGGTTCGTTCGGCTAAAAACCCTGGCCACTGACTTCGCCAACTGCCTGGACACGCATGCTCGCGAAGAGCCCGCGGTTGCATGGGCGGAGTCGCGTTTTTCGAAACTCATCAGCATCCCCTTGGCTTTTCATTGCGGCTTCATGCTGTCTTCTGCATTCAGGTTGGACCGTCATGCAATTTGATCCGACCACCATACCGGGCATCGAGTTCATGACATGGGTCAGCGGACTTGAAGAGGATGACCGCTTCAAAGCCGCAGACGGAGCTGTGCGCTGCCCACTGGCACCCGTTTCAGCTGTAGAGTTTGACAAACTGGCTGCTTCAGCGGCCGTCGTCGGGAAGACACTGGCTCAGAAATACCCCGGACGCACCAGCTTGACGACTGCAGAGGCTGCTCTCGTATTGGGACGCCAAAAGGGCACCCTTTTAGTGTGGGCATCAAAGCAAAACGGGCCGATACGGCCGGTTAAATCAGGTCGCAAGAACCTGTGGCCCATCGCTGAACTGCAGAAAATTGCAGCTTGAGCTTCGTCAAACCACCCTCCGGATTGGAGTGGTTTTTTTACGTTCGGCGCTGGTGTAGTCGAACGAAATGCCGGCGCATTCAAGAATGTACTTCTCGTACATGATTGCAAACGGCATGAGCTGCTTCAAGGTTCGCGGTTTGTAGTGCTCCGACATGCTTCCGCTCAACACTGAGTGCCCAGCGATCTGGTCCATCGCGCCGCTTGGGCAACCTGCAGCCTCGGCCATTAACTCGAAGGTCCGACGCATGCCGTGCGGCGTCAGGTGCGCAATACCCGCATGCTGCAGAGCCACGCGGATCGCAGCGCGAGGATCGACCACCGAACCCGCTGTGCGATTCGAGCCGAAAACGTATGGATTTTCCGGTCGCCGAGGGCAACTCAGCACGAGGTGCTCAAAGTACGGCGTGAGCGGAATCACGCGAATTCGCTCAGAGGTCTGGTCGCTCTTGTCGTGGATTGACATCCGCTTATGCCGAAAGTCTATGTCTTCCCAGCGCAACTTTGCGAGCTCCATCTTGCGAGCCCCGGTCAAGATTAAGCCTTGAACGTATGCCGACATGACTTTGTTTCGCGAAAGCTCAATCCCTTCAAAAAACAGCGACATCTGGTCTTCGTCGATAAAGTCTGTCCGACGCGCATTTTTACGGGTTGGCAGGTTGTCCTGGATGTCTGATGCTCGCGCAGCGCGCGCGTCCACGAGCCGCTTGTAGTCCTTACGCGAAGAGCACCAGCGCAGGAAACCCGACAGAATTTCCACCGCTTTTTTAGCTTGTGCACGACCGCGTTTCTGCTGAACCTCTGACCATTCTTGAATTTTCTCGCTGCTCAGATAGACTAAATTGAGCGACATGAGCGAGTGCAGCGGACCGGGCAGCGTGGTGCCACTCCCACGTTTGTAGGGCTCGCCACCCGGCTTTGACATGTCGACGAGCGTGCCACGGTAAACCTCCGACCACGATTCTTTCTTTTTGGGCCGGCCTTCAGCTAGGTACACAGTCCATGCCTCGCCTACTGTGATCTGAACCTGCCTGCTTTCCTCGCGGACGGCGACGTCCTTAGCAATCAACTCCGACTTCACTTCGCGCGGGTCACGACCACCGTCGATAAGTTGCTGCAGGCGCCGGGCCTCTTTCTGTGCATCAGGGAGATCCCAAGTCGCGACTTTGCCGATGACCATGCGCAAGTCGCTCCCAGCGAAACGGCCTTGGAAGACGTAGGCCGGTTGACCGTTCGGCTTGAGCTTCACGCCAAGTCCTTTTGTACGCGGATCCCAAAGAAAAGATTGTGACTTTCCTGGGGGCACGCGGAGCTTGGTGAAGCCGTCCGGTGAAAACTTTAACTTCGCGTTCGCCAACTGCACTGCAAGCACTGCAGGGTCTGTGTCTTTAGTCATCAGAAACAATCGTGTTCCACTTACCCTCGGGGTAAGTGCAGAGGTAAGTTACGCTCATGCATTTCGATGCATGTCGATGCATGTCGAAAACTTGCTTCGGCGCGTGGAACTGGCTTCACAGGAGGAAAACGAATCTTAAACAAATCCTTAAGTATCCAATGGATACTTTAAAAAATGATTGAACGGATCATTCGTAATGAGAAGGTCGGGTGTTCGATTCATCTCTCCGGCACCAAACAGAAAGCCCCTGATTCGCAAGAGTCAGGGGCTTTTTCCGTTGGACCAAATGATCCGGACGAGAAAACCGCACCCAGCGGGTGTTTGTTCAAAGGTAAGCACCGGACCTCCGCCATCCTGGCTGGACAACCGAGTCGACCTCAAATGCAGGAGCTCTAGCCGACTGGTCTAATCTAATGTACCATCGCACCATGCCTTCTTCTTCCATCTCCAAGGAATCCTCTGAAACCCGCGCCGCCATCCTGGCTGCCGGCCAGCGACTGATGGCCGGCAAGGGGTTTTCGGCGGTCGGCCTCAACGAAGTCCTGACCGGCATCGGTGTGCCCAAGGGGTCGTTCTATCACTACTTCGCGTCGAAAGAAGCCTTCGGCGAAGCGATGCTCGACAGCTACTTCGACGACTACCTGGCCGAAATCGACGCAACCCTGCGCAAGCCCGGCCAGACCATGGCGCAACGCCTGATGACCTACTGGCAGGGCTGGCAGGACACACAGTCCTTCCTGGACTGCCAGGGGAAATGCCTCGCCGTGAAGCTGGGCGCCGAGGTCGCCGATTTGTCGGAACCGATGCGCCTGGCGCTCAAGCAGGGTACCTCGGGCATCACGTCCCGCCTGGCCCGCGCCATCGAGACCGGGGTCGCCGAAGGCTCCCTGTCGATCGACGGCGAGCCGGCGCAAGTCGCCGAAAGCCTCTACCAGCTCTGGCTGGGAGCCAGTGTGATGGTCAAGATCGTGCGCAACCGCAAACCGTTCGAGGCCGCCTTGACCACGACCCGACAGATTCTCCATCTGCCCGCCTAACGGGCCTCCACCCACGCACCAGCCGGTGCGTTTTTACCAAGCAGCTTATAGACGACTGGTCTATTACTTAACTCAAAAGGCATTGAAATGAAGAAAATCCTGATGGTCCTCACCTCTCACGACGAACTCGGCACCACCGGTCGCAAGACCGGTTTCTGGCTCGAGGAACTCGCCGCGCCCTATTACGCTTTCAAGGATGCCGGTGCTGACGTCGTGCTGGCCTCGCCCATGGGTGGCCAGCCACCGCTCGACCCGAAGAGCAACGAACCGTCCTTCCAGACCGAATTCACCCACCGCTTCGAAGCCGATGCCCAGGCACAGGCACAGCTGGCTTCGACGGTCCGCCTGGACAGCGTCTCGCAGGCCGATTTCGACACCGTGTTCTACCCCGGTGGCCACGGTCCGCTCTGGGATCTCGCGGAGGACCGCGATTCCATCGACCTGATCGAGTCCTTCATCGGAGCCGGCAAACCGGTGGCTCTCGTCTGCCATGCACCTGGTGTGTTGCGTCATGTGAAGACCGCCGACGGCAAAGCGCTGGTCGCCGGCAGGAAGGTTACCGGCTTCACCAACACCGAGGAAGAAGCGGTCGGCCTGACGAAGATCGTGCCCTTCCTGGTGGAAGACGAACTGATCAGCCTGGGCGGCCTCTATTCGAAGGGCCCGGACTGGGGCTCCTACGTCGTGACCGACGGCCTGCTGATCACCGGCCAGAACCCGGGCTCATCGGCCGCCGCCGCCAGGGTGCTGCTGGAACAGCTGGCTGCCTCTGCGGCCTGATCGGACATCAACCCGCTTCTCCCTTGCCGGCGAGGCGGGCTTCGTATCCGCGGCAGGCACCGACCAGCCATTCGGCCAGCGCATCGGTCCGCTCGTGCAGCCTGAACATCGGTCCCGCGACCAGCACCGCCAGGTTCCGGCTGGGCAGCTTCAGCGCCACTGCCACGCCGCCCAGCCCGGGAGTGAATTCGGCATTTCCCAGGAACCAGCCCCGCAGCGTCGACCGCTCGATTTCCGCTTCGACCGCAGAGGCATCCATCAGCGTGCCCTCGGTATGGCGGTCGAACCGCGCCTTGCGCAGCACCGACGCGCGGTCTTCCGGGCTCATCTGCGACAACAGTGCCCGGCCGGTCGCCGTGACATGCAGCGGCACCGTCTTGCCGCGCTGCGCGGTGTAGCGGATGGCATTCGGTGATTCGACCGCATCCAGGAACAAGGCCTGCGATCCGCTGGCCGCCGCCAGCACCGCCGTTTCGCCGGTCTTCTGAACCAAGGCTTCGAGCAAGGCATGCAGGTCGGCCGGCACGGGCTGCGCCGCTTCGATGCGGCCGGCCAATTCGGCCAGCACCGGCGCAGGGTAATAAGCGCCCTTGGTTCTCGGCTCGTACAGAAAACCACGCTCGACCAGCGTGCCCAGCAGCTTGAAGGCACTCGACCGCGGCCAGTCGAAATGCCGGGCGATTTCAGCCAGCGTCGCCGGCCGGCGATGGGCTGCGAAGAACTCGATCAAGTCCAGGACATTGGCGGCTTGTTTGACGGTCACGGTGCGGTTCGCTCCAAGGGTTCGGCGCACTTTACTTGACTCGTGGTTTCTGCGTGGGCAAACTTTATTCCCATACAGAAACAAAATGACGAGACAAAAGACATGAATTTCGAGCTCAGCCCCGAACAGGAGTCCATCCGCAACGCGGTCAGGGACCTGTGTTCCCACTTCCCCGAGTCGTACTGGCGCGAGCGCGACACCGATGGCGAGTTTCCCCACGCCTTCTACCGGGCCATGGGTGAAGCCGGCTGGCTGGGCATCGCCATCCCCGAGGCCTACGGGGGCGCCGGGCTGGGCGTTCAGGAAGCCGCGCTGATGATGCAGACGGTGGCCGAATCCGGCGCCTGCATGAGCGGCTGCTCCGCGGTTCACATCAACATCTTCGGCCTGATGCCGGTCGTGGTTTTCGGTAGTGAGGAACAGAAAAAACGCATGCTGCCGCCGATGGCACGCGGCGAGGTGAAGTCGTGTTTCGCGGTGACCGAACCCGATGCCGGCCTCAACACCACCCGCCTGAAGACCCGCGCGGTGCGGCATGGCGACAGGTACGTGGTGCACGGCCAGAAGGTATGGATCTCGACCGCCCAGGTGGCCGACAAGATGCTGCTGCTGGCCCGCACCACGCCACTGGAAGACCTCCCGCCCGGCCGCCCGTCGCACGGGCTTTCACTCTTCTATACCGACCTCGACCGCAGCAAGGTCGACGTGCGGGTGATCGAGAAGATGGGCCGCAAAAGCGTCGACTCCAACGAACTGTTCATCGACGGCCTGGAGATTCCGGTCGAGGACCGCATCGGCGAGGAAGGCAAGGGTTTCCAGTACATCCTGCACGGCATGAACCCCGAACGCATTTTGCTGGCGGCCGAGGCGGTCGGCACCGGCCGCATCGCGCTGGAAAAAGCAGCTGCCTATGCCCGCGAACGGGTGGTGTTCGACCGCCCCATCGGGCAGAACCAGTCGATCCAGCATCCGCTGGCGAAGAACTGGGTCGAACTCGAAGCCGCCCAACTGCTGGTGCGCAACGCAGCCTGGCTGTACGACGAAGGCCGGGAATGCGGCGCCCAGGCCAACGCTGCCAAGTACTTCGCGGCCGAGGCCGGTTTCACCGCCTGCGAAAGGGCGGTGCTGACACATGGCGGCATGGGGTATTCCAAGGAATTCCATGTCGAGCGCTACCTGCGCGAAATCATGATCACCCGCATCGCGCCGGTGAGCGCCGAACTGATCCTGAGCCACATCGCCGAGCGGGTGCTGGGGCAGCCCAAGTCCTATTGAGGCCAGGCCGCGCCGCCGAGCGTCAGACGAACTTGCCGGTGATTCCGCCGTCCACCAGCAGTTCGGTCCCGGTGATGTAGGCCGCGGCGTCCGAGACCAGGAAGGCACAGGCGGACGCCACGTCCCAGGCGCTGCCCATGCGACCCACCGGCACCTGTTTCGCGCGCGCGGCGCGCGCGGCGTCGAGGTCTTCGGCATCGAACATCTTTGCCACCGTGTGGGCGATGCGCGGTGTGTCGATGAGCCCCGGGATCACCGTGTTGGCCCGGATGCCCGAACCCGCGTATTGCTGCGCCAGCAGACGGATGAACTGCTCCACCGCCGCCTTGGTCACCCCGTAGGCCAGGTGCGGATAACCCAGGTAACGCATGCCGGCGATGGACGATATGGCAACGATGACGCCGCGCCCGCGTTCTGCCATTTCGGGCAGCACCTGCTGCGTGGTCAGCAGCAGGCTGCCGACATTGACCGCGTGGATGCGTTCCAGGTCGTCCAGGCCGGTTTCCATCGGGCCGCCGGTCTTGCCGATGCCGACGTTGTGGTGCAGCACGTCGATCGGGCCGAAGGCCGCGCGCGCTTCTACGAACAGGCGCTGCACGTCGACGGCCAGCGCCACGTCGCCGACCAGCGTCACCGCTTCGCCGCCCTCGGCGCGGATGAGCGCCGTGGTCTCTTCGGCCGACGCCGCATCGCGGTCGGCCACACAGACCCGAGCTCCCTGCCGCGCGTAGGTGACACACGAAGCCCGGCCGATGCTCCAGCCCGGTCCGGCGGAACCGCCGCCGGCGACGAAGACGGTGCGGCCGGTCAGGTCGGTCGGCAATGCTGGTGGGCGGTTCATCAGGCGTGATCTCCCTTGGCGCCGTGACCCGCGCGACTTGCATTCCCGACATAGGGGATGGCCTGATCCACCGTGTCCCAGATGAACCGGCCGGAAGGACTCTGCTGTTCCTCCACGATGTGCGCCACCAGGCCCGCCGCGCGCGAGATGACCGCGAAACCGCGCATCACCTTGGTCGGCACCCCGATTTCGCCTAGCAGCGCGGCGACCGCGCCAGTGGCGTTGAGGGTGATCTTGCGACCGGCCACTTCGTCCACCGCCGCCTCGAGTTGCGCCAGCGCGCGCAGCTGGTCGCCTTTCAGGTCGGGTTCGGCGCGGGCCAGTTCGAGCAGTTTGTAGGCACGCGGATCCAGCGGTTTGTGCAAGTGATGGCCAAAACCCGGCACCGCGCTGCGCTGCGACTTGTAGTGGCGGGCGATCGCCAGCGCCTCGGCCTGCGGGTCCGCCGCAGCCCGGATCCGGTCGAGCAGGCCGGCGCAGTTCTCCATGGTGCCCACGAAGCTGCTGCCCACCGCCAGCAGGCCCGCGGAAACGGCGCCCTGCAGGTTTTCGGGCGCGCTCATGTAGATCAGCCGGGTGGCGATGGCGCTGGGCGTCAGGCCGTGTTCCATCAGCACGATCAGCACCGCGTCGGTGATGCGCAGGTCCACCGGGCGCGGCGTGCGGCCGAGGATCTGCATCAGCATGACTTCGGTGAAAGTCTTCTTGCCGAGCAGGTCTTCGCACAGGTCGGCGTCGCCGTAATGCAGGCTGGTGAGGGTGTGGGTGCACAGGCGGGTGACGGGGCCCTGGGTGATGTCTCGGGTCATGTGTGTCTCCTGGTATTTTCTGGATGTGTCAGGCGGCGGCGAAGGCCTTCAGGGCGTCGTCGCGCAAGGCCGTCTTCAGCACCTTGCCGACGTTCGAACGCGGCAGGCTTTCATAGAAATGGATGTGTTTGGGTGTGTGCACCGGCCCCAGCCGTTCCCGGACGAAGGCTGTCAGCGCGGCAGCGTCTTCCGCCCTGCCCGGCCGCAATTGCACCGCCGCCTGGACCGACTCGCCCCACTTGTCGTCCGGCAGGCCGAACACCGCGCATTCGTGCACGTCGGGGTGCTGGCCCAGAGCGTTTTCGACATCGATCGGATAGACGTTGAAACCGCCGGTGATGACCAGTTCCTTGAGCCGGTCCTTGAGATAGAGATAACCGCGGTCGTCCAGCAGGCCGCGGTCGCCGGTGTGCAGCCAACCGTCGACGAGGGTCTCGGCGCTCTTGTCGGGCAGGCGCCAGTAACCGGTCATCACCAGGTCGCCGCGCGCCACCACTTCACCGACCTCGCCACGCGGCAGCAGCCGGCCGTCGGGCGCCATGATGGCGACGTCGGTCAGCCAGGTGATGCGGCCGACCGAAGCCCAGCGGGCCGGGTCCTCGAAGTCTTCCGGCCGCATGGCGGTGAGGATCTGCGGCGCCTCGGTCTGGCCGTAGGTGGTGCAGAGCACCGGCCCGAAGAATTCGCGCACCTGGCGGATCTTGTCGGGCGGCATCGGAGCGCCGCCGTAGATCAGCCGGCGCAGCGCCGGAAAGTCCGCAGGCGAAACGCCGGGCAGCGCCATCAGCATGTAGACCAGCGTCGGCGGCATGAAGCACACGGTGCCGCCGCGCTCGCGGAAGGTGGTCCGCACCGCCTGTGCACCGGAGTCGGCCATCAGCACATGGCAGCCGCCCTGCGCAAGGATGGGCAGCACGTAGGTCGACGTGCCGTGGGTAATGGGCGCGGCCATCACGTAGCGGTCGTGTTCGTCGAAACCCCAGGCCTGGATCTGGTTGCAGATGTTGGCCACCCAGGCGCGGTACGGCTGCATCACGCCCTTGGGCGCGCCGGTGGTGCCGCCGGTGAACTTGATGGCCTGCGTGGCATCGGCCGGCAGGTCGATCGGCGGTCGGGCCGCACCCTGATGCCGGGCGATCAGGCCGGGCACCGTCGCAACGTTGCCGGAGGCTTCGGGTTGGATCGGCACATGTTGGCCGGGTGCGCCTTCCAGCAGCTCGGCGCAGGCCGCATCGACCACCAGGATCGACGGCTCGGTGGCATCCACGATGCGGCGGATTTCCGGACGGGTGCTGCGCGGATTCAGCGGCACCCAGACCTTGCCGCAGGCCAGCACCGCCAGCAGCGCGGTGATGTGTTCGCCGCTGTTGGGCGCGCAGATGCCGACGCGGCTCTGCGGTGTCGGGTCCAGGGCCAGCAGGCCTGCGGCCAGGGCCTGCACCCGCTCGGCCAGGACGGCGAAGGTCAGCGTGCCCTCGGGTGCGTCGATGGCCGGGCGGTCGGGCCAGCGCTCGGCGGCGCGCCAGAAGAAGTCGATGGGAAACATGGGTTCGGTGCTCCGTTCGAAAGGGAATTCACTCGGCCTTTGCGCCGGACGCCTTCACCACGTCGTGCCAGCGTTTCGTCTCGGACGCGATGAGGGTCTTGAACTGCTCCGGTGTGCCGGGGCCGGGCGTGGCGGCGAGTTCTTCCAGGCGCTTGCGCACGTCCGGCAGCGCCAGCGCCCGGTTGATCTCGGCGTTGAATCTTTCAATGACCGGCCGGGGTGTGCCCGCGGGCGCCGCGACGCCGAACCACGACTGCACGTCGAATCCGGCCATGCCCGGAATGCCCGATTCGGCGATGGTCGGCACATCCGGCAACAGCGGCGAACGTTGTGCACTGGTGATGGCGATGGCGCGCAGCCGGCCGCCCTGCACATGGGGCAGCGACGATGGTGTGTTGTCGAACATCGACTGCACCTGGCCGCCCAGCAGGTCGGTCACCGCCGGCGCACTGCCGCGGTAGGGCACGTGCAGCATGTTGGCCTTGCTGACCATCTTGAACATCTCGCCCGAAAGGTGGATGGAAGACCCGCTGCCCGACGATGCGAAGGTGATGCCGTTGGGCGAGTCGGCGGCGAACTTCAGGTATTCCGCCAACGTGCGGATGGGCAGCCTGGGGTTGACCACCAGGATGTTCGGCACCCGGGCGATCAGGCCGACCGGCTCGAAGTCCTTCTGCGCATCGAAGTTGAGCTTGTCGTACAGCGTCGCGTTGATGGTGTTGGCGATGGTGAACAGGTAGAACGTGGTGCCGTCCGGCGGCGAGTGGGCCACGATGTCGGCGCCGACGTTGCTGTTGGCGCCGGCCCGGTTGTCGACCAGGAAAGGCTGGCCCATCTGCTCGCCGAGCTTGATGGCCAGCAGCCGGGCGATCACGTCGGTGGCGCCGCCGGCCGCATAACCGACGACCAGTTTTACCGGCTTGGTCGGCCAGCCTCCGCCGGGCTGGGCGTGGCCGGCCAGGGGTGCCACTGCGGTGCAGGCGACCAGGGCGAGCAGGCCCCGGCGCAGCGAGAAGCGGGATGTCTTCATGTCGTCTGTCTCCGTCGTTTTGTTATCAGGGCCCGACCGGGTGGCGCAAAAAGCGCCGACGGCGAAAAATCGCGACCATCCGTCGACCCGAAAACGATTCTTCGCCATGCCCTCGTCGCCCGCCAGCCCGAACGTCCGCCTGCCGGACGATCTAACCGAATGTGCCGGCAGCGCCGATGCCGGCAACCGCAGCCTGCAGCGCGGCCTGGCGGTGCTGGACACCGTGATCCAGCACCGCCTGGACGGCGTTCGGGTGGCTGAAATCTGTCGCGCATGCGGGCTGCAACGGGCGACCGTCTACCGGCTGCTGGCCACGCTGGTCGACAGCGGTTATGTCGCGCAGCGCGGCCGCTGGTTCTACGGTCCCGGCCCGCGGGTCGGCAGCGCCTGGTTGCAGCAGCCGGTGGCCGACGACATGGCGGCCCGCCTGCAGGCGGTGCTGGCGCGGGTGGCCGCGGCCTGCGGCGAACCTGCCTTCGCGGTGGTGCGCGAGGCCGGCCAGTCGCATTGCATCGCCCGGCAGATCGGCACCCATCCGATGCAGATGCTGGTGGTCGAGGTCGGCCGGCGCCAGCCGCTGGGTGTCGGTGCCGCTGGCCTGGCGCTGCTGGCCGCCCTGCCCGCAGACGAATCGGCGGCGGTGGTGGCCGGCAACGCCCGGGCCCTGCCCCGTTATGGCGGCATGACACCCGGGCGGATGGACATCCTGGTGGCCGCGACCCGTGAACGTGGCTGGTCGGTGGTCGGCAACCATGTCATCGCCGGCACGCTGGGCGTGGGCCTGGCAGTGCGTGCGGCCGACGGCACCCCGGTCGCCGGCATCAGCGTGGCAGCACCCGAAGACCGCATGCCGCGCCAGCGGCAACAGCTCATCGTGCGGCAGATGCGTTCGGCGCTCGAAGCCGAATTCCGCACCGGACGCTCCAAGCCCTGAGGGAAAATACCCATCCCCACCGCCCCGCCAGAAACCAAGCCATGTCGACCAGCACCGTGCAAGCGCCCGCGACTTCGTCCCCCGCCCACCAAGTCCTCGGCGCCTGCCCGCACGACTGCCCCGACACCTGCGGATTCGTCACCACCGTGCAGGACGGCGTGGCCGTCAGGCTGCAGGGCAACCCCGACCATCCCCACACCGGCGGCGTGCTGTGCACCAAGGTGTCGCGTTACCTCGAACGCTGCAACCACCCCGAACGCCTCACCGTGCCGCTGCGCCGGGTCGGAGCCAAGGGTGAAGGCCGGTTCGAGGAAGTGAGCTGGGACGAGGCGCTGGACGACATCGCCGCCCGGCTCCAAGCCATCGAAGACACGGAATCCATCCAGCCGTACAGCTACGCCGGCACCATGGGCCTGGTGCAGGGCGAGTCGATGGACCGGCGTTTCTTCCACAAGCTGGGCGCATCGCTGCTGGACCGCACCATCTGTTCGTCGGCGGGCGGTGAAGGCCTGGCCTACACGCTCGGCGGCAAGCTGGGCACCCGCGTCGAAAACTTCGCGGAGTCGAAACTGATCGTCATCTGGGGCAGCAATTCGATCGGCAGCAACCTGCATTTCTGGCGCCATGTGCAGACCGCCAAGCGGGCCGGCGCGCGGGTCGTCTGCATCGACCCGCGCCGCACCGAGACCGCCGACAAATGCGACGAACACCTGGCCCTGCTGCCCGGCACCGACGCCGCCCTGGCCCTGGCGCTGATGCACCAGCTGATCGTCAACGACTGGCTCGACCACGACTACATCGAACGCCACACGCTCGGCTGGGACGCCCTGCGCGAACGTGCGCTGCAATGGCCGCCGGCCCGCGCGGCAGCAGTGTGCGGCCTGCCGGAAGCACAGGTCGTGGCGCTGGCGCGCGACTACGGCACCACCGCGGTATCCGCCATCCGCCTCAACTACGGCGTGCAGCGTGCCCGCGGCGGCGGCAATGCGGTGCGCGCCATCTGCTGCCTGCCGGCCCTGACCGGCGCCTGGCGGCATCGCGCCGGTGGCCTGCTGATGAGCGCGTCGAACCACTTCACCGCCGACCGCGCAGCCTTGCAGCGCGCCGACCTGCTGGCCGGCCGCCGGCCGCGCGTCGTCAACATGAGTGTCATCGGCGACGCCCTGGCCGGCGACGCCACCGCGCTGGCCGGCGGCCCGCCGATCCGGGCCATCGTGGTCTACAACAGCAACCCGGTGGCGGTGGCACCCGATTCGGCCAGCGTGGCCGCCGGTTTTGCCCGCGAAGACCTGTTCACCGTGGTGCTGGAACAGTTCCAGACCGATACCGCCGACTACGCCGACTACCTGCTGCCCGCCACCACGCAGATCGAACACTGGGACATCCACACCAGCTACGGCCATACCGACGTGATGCTCAACCGGCCGGCGGTGGCGCCGCGCGGCCAGGCCCGCAGCAACACCTGGGTATTCCGTGAACTGGCGCGGCGCATGGGTTTCACCGAACCCTGTTTCAGCGACTCGGACGAGGCCCTCACGCAGGCAGCCTTCAAGCCCGACGCCATCGACCATCGGCAGCTGCAGTCGCGCGGATTCGCCTCGATGCGTTTCGCCGATGCGCCGTTTGCCGAAGGCGGTTTCCCGACGCCGTCCGGCAAGTGCGAGTTCTACAGTGAAAGGCTGGCGCGGCAAGGCATGGACGGCCTGCCCGACTACCTGCCCAACCACGAGCCGGCCGGTGCATCGGCCGACTACCCGCTCGCCATGATCTCTCCGCCGGCACGCAATTTCCTGAACTCGACCTTTGTCAACGTGAAGACGCTTCGGGCGATGGAAGGCGAACCCCTGCTGGAGATCCATGCCGACGACGCCGCGAGCCGCGGCATCACCCACGGATGCATGGTGCGGGTGTTCAACGAACGCGGCGAACACCGCTGCCGCGCGGAAGTCTCGCGCCGCGCCCGGCCCGGCGTGGTCCACGGCCTGGGCATCTGGTGGCGCAAGTTCAGTCCGGACGGCACCAACGTCAACCAGCTCACCAGCCAGCGCCTCACCGACATGGGCCGCGGCCCCACCTTCTACGATTGCGCGGTACAGGTCGCGGCAATTTAGTGAAATGCCACCTGGATTCCAGGCAGCCGTAATCAGAGGTGATGGTTTATTCGACAGGTGAAATAGCCTCGATTCGACCGTTTTTCAAACGACAATTCATTTTCAGGGGATTCTCGGCAGACTTCATTATTCGGCCATCGGCCAAGGACATCCGTGAAAGTTGCGTTACTCGACGACGATGTCCAACAATCGGCCGACATGGTGCGAATGCTGAAGTCCATCCAGCTGTACGAACATACCCTGGTATTCGAATCATTCACCTCCGGCGAAAGGCTGCGCACCGCGTTGCGGCGCGACACCTATGACCTTTTGATACTCTCCTGGAATATGCCGGACCTGCCCGGCATCGATTTATTGCTGTGGCTGCGCAACTTCCAGAAAAGTGAAACGCCGGTGATGATGCTGTCGTCCTTGCTGAGCGAGGGCGACGTGGTCGTCGCCCTGGGCAGCGGTGCCGACGACTATGCCATCACTCCGGTGCGCCCTTCCGAATTCTGCGCCCGGGTATCGCGCCTGCTGCGCCGGGCGGGCCGCAACACCTATCGCACCCGGGTCGTCTTCGGCAATTGGACATTCGACCGCGCCAAGACCAGCGTGAGCATCAAGACCGATACGGCGGAGCATCTGGTCATACTCACCGGCCGCGAATTCCGGCTCGCCATGGCATTGTTCGAACACCTGGGTTCGGCACTGTCACGGGCACATCTTCTCGAATACAGCGGTGTCAGCTCACAGGAATCGAATTCCCGTGCGCTCGACAGCCATATCTACCGCCTGCGCGGAAAACTCATGCTGGAAGGCAGCCACAGCATGCGCCTGATTACCATCTATGGATATGGCTACCGGCTGGAAGCCGTCCAGTAAACCCAGGCCTGAACAAATCTCGCACTCCAGTACCGGATGGTCTTTTGAAAAGCAGAATATAGATTCCTGCGGTGCACCCCGCGGGACCAACTGGAGAAATACATGTACTTCCGCAATACCCTCGCGCTGCTTGCCGCCTGTTCCGGTTTTGCAGCCCATGCGGCTTCCAGTGCGGGCCTGACCGTCATCGGCAGCGTGTTGCCTTCGGCCTGCGCACTCACGCTGGGCGGTGCAGCCACCGCCGTGGCCGATTTCGGCACGCTGGCCAAAAGCACGGTGATGGCGTATCCCACGGAGGTCAATTCGTACTTGCCGCCCACCAAATCGGTTCCACTGAACATCCTGTGCGATGCGGCCCTGCCCATCGCCCTGCAGTGGACCGATGCCAAGGCGGCCACCAGGGGTCTCATCGGCTCCAACGACTCCTTCTATTTCGGCCTCGGCCTGGCGGCGACCAGCAACGCGAAAATCGGCGCCTACTCCATCGACTTCTCGCAGCTGAAGATTTCCACCAGCCCGGGTGGTGCGGTGCCCGGCGTGCCGCTCGGTTTCCTGAAACGCACGGTCGGTTCCACCGGCAGCTGGACATCGGTCTCGGGTTCACCCGATACGGTACTGTTCAATCCGTCTTACACATTGGCTTTCAAGGTGGGCGGCGGCGAAACCACCCCACCGCCCATCACCGCCGTGCTGGGTAATCTGGTCATTCAGCCCTACCTGCTCAAGGCGGTCATCGATGCCGCCACCACCGAAATCAAACTCGACGGCGCAGCCACCCTGAACATTCTTTATCTCTGATGCCGCTGCAGGTTGGTACCGCTGCGTTTCTGCTGCTTGCGGTGTGTGCCGGCCCGGCCGCCGGCACCGGTGTACAGCCGGAATCGACGGTCTTGTTCATATCGGAATCCGACGGCATCGCACAAATGGCGGTGCGTAACACCGAAGATATTCCGATGCTGCTGAATGTCGAGATCATCGAATTGAGCGGAGATTCGAACATCGGCATTTTTGCGATGCCCAGTGTCGCGCGGATCGAGGCCGGTGGAAACCAGGTGGTGCGATTTTTGATGCAGAAGCCGGCGACGCCGCTTTCGGTCCAGCATATGAAACGCATTTCCTTCGAAGGTATTCCGGGACGCGATACGGGGCATGGATCGTTCGACAGTTCGCAGGTGCGTATCAACGTTCGACAGATCATTCCGGTCATTATTTCACCGGCCGGTCTGGAACAGGATATCGAACCCTGGAAGAAATTGAAGGCCACCATCACCGGCCCGCATCTGCTCGAATTGTGGAACCCCAGCGCATTCGTGGTCCGGCTGCAATCCGGCCTGAGTGGCGGACCGGGCAACCATATCCAGATAAACGACTTGCAGCAGAATTACATCATGCCCCTGCAAAAGATCGAAGTGAGCTACCAGAACCATGACCCGCAGCGAGCCTTGACAAGCCTCACCATCCATCCGGCTTCGCCCTGGGGTTATATGGCAACGCCCTACGATATTCCCGTTTCGGCCCGCCGACCCTGATCCGGATGGCCTTCAATGATATTGCGGTGGCCGGCAGGCCGAATGGTGACGACCCTGGGTTGGGGCTGTCTTTCAGGTTTGACGGCGCTGGCCGCGGAAGCACCGCCCACGGGCACCTGGTTCGACCCCGATATTCTCCGGCAACGCGGACTGGCAGCAGATATCGCCATTTATTTTGCACGCGCGCCGCATTTCCAGCCGGGCGAACAACTGGTCGAAGTCCGGGTGAATGGAATGGATCGAGGTAAAAGATTGCTGCTGTTCGACGGCAATGGCGAAAGCTGTATATCCACCGATTTCCTGCAATGGGCCGGCATCGACCTGCCGCTCGACGTCGAAGCTGCGCCCGAGCCCTGCCAGGACCGCCGGCTGCTCCAACAAGGATTCCAGACAGACCTTCGCCCTTCGCTGGCGACGATCGAAATCTCCGGCCCGGCACAGTGGGTTCGCAGCGGTCGGCCCGCGCCTCCGCTGGTTCGCGGCGGCGCCGGCGGTTTCGTCAACTACCGCGCCTATGCGCTCGAACGCTCCGGCGACGGCCAGCCGCGCAGCAGCAGCCGTTACCTCGACACCCAGTTCGGCCTGAACCTGGACGAATGGCTGTTGCGCAGCCGCCTGGCCCACAGCGTCGTCGACGGACAGGACCGCAGCCAGTGGCAGGGCGCCTATCTGCAGAAAACCTTTCCGGCGGTGGCCGGCACCTTGCAGATCGGCCGTATCGGCAGTGCGGTGCCGCTGTATGCCGGCATTCCGCTGACCGGCCTGCAGTGGTTTCCGGAGCGCGGCCTGCTGTCACGCAAACGCCCGGCGATCGACGGTGTGGCCATCGGCCGTTCACGGGTCGAACTGCGCCAGCGGGGCCTGCTGATCCACACCACCTATGTGCCGGGCGGGCCTTTCGTGCTGGACGACTATCCCCAGCCCGACATCCGTTCCGACCTGGAGATGAAGGTGGTCGACGCTTCCGGCATCGAACGCCTGACGGTGGTGCCCGCGTCTTCGCTGATGCTGAACGGCGACCCGGCGGTCACCGAAGGCTACAGCCTCGCCCTGGGCCGCCTGTGGGCGCCGCCCGAAATCCGGCCGGTCGAGCAAACTGCGGTGGCCATGGTTTCGTTCGGCCTGCAATTGCGGCCCGACCTGGACCTGGAATCCGGTGCGCTGTGGGCCGGCGGATACCGGTCGTCGGCGCTTGCCCTGCGCTGGCGTGCGAACGACACCGCCCGTCTGTTCGGTCAGCTGACCCTGTCGCATGACGGCCGGGCCGCGCAGCAGGGCGAACAAATGGCGATAGGCGCCTCTATCGTGCTGACCCACTGGCTGGACGCCGGCATTTCGACCCAGCGCCGCAACGCCGCATTCCGGGTGGTGCAGCAAACCGCCACACCGGTCGCCGCCCCGGTTTCCAGTGACGGAGTGCGGTCCCAGGCCAGCCTGCAGTTCACTTTTTCCGATGGCTGGGTCCGGGGCCTGGCGCTCTCCTTCACGCACGAGGACTACTTCACGGCCGCACCCCAGCGTTTCCATTCGATCGGCTGGGGCGGGCGCTGGGGGCCTGTTTCGCTGCAGGCGGGACTGAGCCGCAACGCCACACGGGTCGTGGATTCCGCCGCGGCCCTGGCGCAGGGGCCGGCTCGCCAGACGGGCACTTCGGCCTATGTCACCCTGTCGGTGGCGCTGGGTCCGGGCATGGTGGCCGAAGCCTATCGGCGCAGCACCGCCGGGAGCCTCCAGCAAGGCACCGCATTCGCGCAGGCGATCAACGAAAACATCGGCTACCGGGCTTCGGTGGACCGCATTTCCAACCGCGCCGGGCCGGTGGAAACCAGCCGGTCTCTGACCGCCAGCGTGTTGCCGCGCTACACCGCCCTGACGCTGGCCGTCACCCAGGGCGAACACGACGAATCGCGTTACGGCGAGATGCGCGGAAGCCTGGTCGCCACTGCAGCCGGAGTGGCCGCGTCGCCCTTCGACACCCAGGACAGCTACGGCCTGATCCGCCTGGGCGATGTCGCCGGCCTGCGGATCGATACACCGTCCGGGCCGGTGTGGTCCGGCCCCGGCGGGCTGGCCGCCGCGCCGGCGCTGATGGCCTTTTCCGATTCGCGGCTGGAAATCGCGGCCCGTTCTGTACCGCCCGGCGTGGACATCGGCCGCGGCCTGATCGTGGCTCGCGTGGCGCGTGGCGCAGTGCTCGACTTCGACATGGAGGTGCGCCGCGTGCGCCGGCTGCTGCTGACGGTGACCGACGAACAGGGCCGCGCGCCCACCGGACGGCCGGCGGTGTATGACGGCGAGCGATTCGTCACCACGCTCGACCAGCAGGGCCGGGCCCTGCTGGTGGTGCAGGAGCCGCCGCAGCGTTTCCGGCTGGCCCGCGCGCCGCGAACCGATTGCAGCTGGCAGGAAATCAGCCTGCAGCCGCGACGCGCAGGCGACTTCTTCGAGGAAGCCACGGCGGTGTGCCGGAACCTGACCGGGGAGACCGATGACCTGCCCTGAGAGGCGGATGCCGAAGACCGGCGACACGGCCGTGCGCGCCACCCTGCTGGCGCTGTATCTGGCCTGGCCCCTGTCCGGCCATGCGGCTTGCGACCTGGTGCTGGCGCCCGCCAGTCTCTCCCTGGGCGACCGTCATACCGCTGCGCTGCCGGCCGATGGGCTCGACGGCTGGCGCCTGCTGGGCCAGGCGACGACCCAGGTGTCGGGCCTGTGCGACCGCGCGCCCGGCCGCCTGCGGCTGGCTGTCGATGGCCTGCGGCCCGACGGTACGGGCATGCTGTCGTGGGACGCGACGCCCACCGGCTCGGGGCGGGTGCGCCTGGTGGTGCTGGCGGCATCGGTCGGTGGCCAGCCAGTCGCCGTCAGCCTGGCCGGAAGACCGGAAGCACCGGTTCCAGGCCCCCTGCCGCTGGTACAGGACAGCGTGGTCGAACTCGACCTGAAAAACCTGCCGCCTCAGTTCGACCGCCGGCATTTTTCGGTCACCCTGCAAGTCAGCGGCGTGGTGCGGCAGGGGTTCGCCGCATCCACTGCCACACGTTTCATGTTCTCGCCGCGCTTTTCGTGGCTGCCGCCCTGATGCTCAATACACGTCGCGGCGATAACGCCCGGCGGCGATCAGGTCGTCCAGCGCCTGTTGGCCGAGGATGTCGGCCAGCGCCGAATCCACACCGGCCGCCATCCCCTGCAGGCTGCCGCACACATACAGGCAGGCGCCGGCCTCGAGCCATTCGTGCAGTCGTGCGGCGCACTCGCGCAGACGGTCCTGCACATAACGGCGCTCGGCCTGGTCACGAGAAAACACCAGATCCACCGCTTCCAGTTTTCCGGCCGATTGCCAGCCGGCCAGTTCATCGGCACAGAAGGCGTCGTACGCGCGCTGCCGTTCGCCGAACAGCAGCCAGTTGCGGTGCCGGCCTGCGGCGATGCGCGCCAGCAGATGGCTGCGCAGGCCGGCCCAGCCCGAGCCATTGCCGATGAAGATGGCCGGGCAGTCGTCATGGCAGGGCTCGAAGGCCGGGTTATCCAGCAGCCGCAGATCGATGTCGGCGCCCGGCGGCGCATGGGCGGTCAGCCAGCCCGACGCCAGGCCCAGCCCGCCGTCGTGGCGGACCTGCCGGACAAACAGGCGCAACAGCCCGTCCGCCGGCAACGATGCGACGGAATAACGGCGGGTGGCGGGCAAGTCGGCCGCCTGGTTCGCCTGGCCGGGCAGTATCTCGACCAGCGCGCCGGCCAGCCAGTGCGGTTCGAGGCCTGCCGGCGGCAGCAGGTCGATGCGGTAGAGCGGGTCGCCCTGGCTGCCCGGGTTGAGCAGTTCACGCTCATGGAGACGCCACGCCACCAGCGGTTCGGCCGCGCCACCCAGGAAGGCCGCTGCATCGGCCAGCGCGGCACCGCCGGCCAGCGAACCCACCGCCAGCCGCCAGTGTTCGATGGCGGCGGCGTCGTTGTCGTCCACCTCGATCATCGGGAACAGGCGCTGGGCGCCGGCCGATTCCAGGGCGTGGTCCAGCGCATGGCCGAAACCGCAGAACTTCTCGTAATGGCGGTCTCCCAGCGCCAGCAGTCCGTACTGCAGGTGGTTGAGCAACGGCGCGGGCTGGCAGATCAGGCGCCGCGCCGCGCTGCGGGCGTTGTCGGGCGCCTCGCCTTCGCCGAAGGTGGCGGCCACCAGCAGCAGGCGATGGAAATGGCGCAGCCGGTCGGCGTCGAGTTCGGCGAAGGGCAGCAAGGTAACCGGCACGCCGGCCGATTGCAGCAACGCGGCGGTGCGCAAGGCGATCCCCTGGGCGGTGCCCGACTGGCTGGCGAAAGACACCAGCACGCTGTCGCCCGAGGCAGGCCGTTTGCCCGGGGCAGCGTCCGCCAGCGCGGCCTGCTGGCGCGCGATCTCGCGTTTCTTGCGGCGTCGGTCCAGGTACAGCATCCAGCCGGTGACGGCGAACAGCGGCAGCATCAGCGCCGCCAGCAGGTTCACGATGCGGCCGGGCAGCCCGAAATAGGTGCCCAGGTGCAGCGGGTAGATCACCGTCAGCGCCCGTTTGCCGGCCGGCCGCGCCTCGTAGCGGTCGTCTTCCGAAACCGTGGCGCCGTCGAGTGACACCGTCAGGCGGTTGCGGGCACGTTCGTGCGCCGGATCGTGGCCGCGCCAGGTGAACAGGACGCTTTTCGCGCCCGGTGTGGGCATGCGCACGACGACGTCCTGCCAGCCGCCATCCGCCTGGGCGATGCGGTCGAAAGCCGACCAGGCCGGCGCGATGGCCGGAGCCGGGCTGGCGGGTTTCGGTTTGTCTTCGGCCGACTTCGGCCTGGCCGGCTGGCGCGGCGGCCGCGGGTCGCCGGCGGCGCGGTCGACGGGGTCGCGGATCCAGTCGTAGGCCCAGTAAAGGCCGGTGGTCGTGAACATCACATACACCACCAGTGCAAGGGTGCCCGCCACCGAATGCAAGCCCCACAGGAATGAACGGCCCTTCGAACCGGTGTCGAAGGTGAACCAGGCGCGCCAGCTGAGCGGCCGGCGCGGCCAGCGCAGGTACAGGCCCGAGAGCGACAACAGCAGCAACGATGCCGCCAGCATGCCGCTCACCACCCGGCCGTCCTCACGCGGCAGCAGCAGCCAGCGGTGCAGGCTCTCGACCCATTCCATGAAGGGCTCGGCGCGCAGATGCGGCAATGCTTCGGCGGTGTAGGGATTCACCCAGACGGTTTCGCCGCGACGTTGGCCGGGCGGCGGCGCGAAGATCACCCGCGCGCCGTGGCCGGGCTCGGCGAACAGGGTGATGGTGCCGACCGGTCGATGCCCGAACCGCTCTCCGACCGCTTCGGCCAATGCCGGCGCGCTCAGCGGCGCGCCCGCCACCGGCACGTGTCGGCCCCCGGGCGTGACGGCGTCGGCGATCTCTTCACGAAACGTCAGTACCGCGCCGCTCAGGCCGATGAGGATCAGCACGGTGCCGGCGGTGATGCCGAAGAACCAGTGCAACTGAAACCACACCTGGCGGAAAGAGGGAAGATTTTTCATTCGGAAGCCGACATTCAGAACTCGAGTGTGGTCAATAAGGAAAGCTGCCGCGCGTCGCCCAGCGCAATGCCGTAGGTGTTGACTGCCGACGGGTAGTACACCTTGTCGAACAGGTTCCTGAGGTTGAGCTGGAACTTCACCCCCCGCCCGCCGATGCGGGTGTCGTACGCGGCGAAAACATCGGCCACGGTATAGCCGGGCAGCCCGAAACTGTTGGCCGAATCACCGGCGCGCCGACCCACGTGATGCGCGCCGCCGCCCAGTCGCAGCCTTCCGCCCGCCAAGCCTTCCGGCACGGCGTAGACGAGGTATGCGGATGCGGTCCGGCGGGCCACGTTGGCCAGGCGGTTGCCGGCGTACATCGGGTCGACGGTGGTCCTGGCGTCGATCCAGGCCAGGCTGCCGATGGCGCTCCAGCGGGCATCGATCCGGCCCGTGACGTCCAGCTCCATTCCGCGCGACCGGGCGGCGCCGGCGGTTCGGTAGTCGGTGAGTTTGGTCACATCGTTGAACTGCGACACAAGCACGTTCTTCTTGTCGATGTCGAACAGCGCCAGCGTGGCGCTGAGCTGGTCCGGCCGGTCGTATCTGGCCCCGAACTCCCACCCCCTCGCCTGCTCCGGCGCGATGCCCGAATCGATGACCACGCCGCTGGAAAGCGGCGCGATGGTGGATGTGGGTTTCACCGACCGGCTGTAGCTGGCGTAAAGCGAGGCGACGGGCGTCCACTGCCAGACCAGGCCGAGGCGCGGCAGCAGCTTCGAGCCTTCGGTGTCGGTGTTGGTGACGAAAGGACGGCCCCGGCCCGCCACCTGGCGCCAGCGCTGGTAACGCAGTCCCCACACCGCGGTCCATCGGTCGCCGAGGTGTACGGCGTCCTGGGCGAACAGCGACCGGTCGTGCAACTGGTCGTTCTGGTCGCTGTCGGCAGCCGACACGGTGGTCGACAACCGCTCTCGGCCGTAGCTCGGGTCCAGGTAATTGAAGCCGGCGGTGGTGGCCTGGCGCAGCAGGTCGGCCCGGTAGAACTCGCGGTATTCGGCATCGGCCCCCAGCTGCAGGTCGTGGCGCAGGCCGGCGAGTTGCAGCCTGCCCGCCAGCCAGGCGATGCCGTAGCTGTCGGTGCTGAGCGAGCCGTGGGTGGCGTCGTTGCTGCGGCTCACCACGCCGGTGCCGCTGTCGATGGCGGTGATGCGCAGTTGCTCGGCGTCGTAGGTCTCGCGGTTGTGGCTCATGCCGACATGCGCCTTCCAGCCGTCGGCCAGGCGGTGGTCGATGGCCAGCTGTGCCAAGTGGCTCTCGCCGCGCATCTCGTTGAAGGGGTCGTCGAGCCGGGTGCGGGGCGAGATGGCCAGCGGCCTGCCGGTTCGCGGGTCGATGGCGGTGCCGCGGTCGAAGGGGCTCACGAAGCGCCGGAATTCATACGACAGCACCGCCTGGGTGTCGTCGCCATACCAGGCCAGCGAGGGTGCGAAAAGGGTCTCGCGGCGCTTGCCGAAGTTGCGCCAGGAATCCTCGTCCACATGGTCCAGCACCAGGCGCCAGGCCATGCCGCCTTCAGCGATGGGGCCGGTGGTGTCCAGCGTCAGCCCGCCGCCATTGCGGCCATGCGCGTAACCGGATCCCAGCAGCGACACCTGGGTCCGCCGGACCATTTGCGGCCGTTTGCTGATGACGTTGACGACACCGCCCGGATCCATGATCCCGTACAGCACCGACGCCGGCCCCTTGACCACCTCCAGGCTTTCGGCTGCCGCATTGAGGCCGCGGCCCTGCACCAGCGGCATGCCGTTGTGCATGATCGACCCGTCGCGGTTGCCGCCGAACCCGCGTTTCATCAGCGTGTCCTGCGTTCCGGCCAGGGTGTTGCCCTGGGTGATGCCGCTGACGTTGACCAGCGCTTCGTCGATGTAGCGCGGCCGCTGGTCCCGGATCACCTGGGCGGGTACCACGTTGACGACCTGCGGCACTTCGAGCATGGGCAGGGTCGAACGCAGGGTGCTGGCACCGGGCATGGGCCGGTAGCTGTCGCCGGCCTCGACCGGTGCAGGCAGGCCGGCGGCCTCACCGGTCACCTGCACGGTCTGCAGGGTGGCCGCCGCCATCGGACGGACGGCCGCACGCAGGATGAATTCGCCATTGCCGCTGTCCACCGCTTGCAGGCCCGAGCCGTCCAGCAGCCGCGCGAAACCGGCCTCGACCGTGTAGCTGCCCGCCAGGCCGCCGGACTTCAGGCCCAGGGTGGCAGCGGCATCGAACGACAGAGCCACACCGGCGGCGGCGGCGAACCGTCCCAGCACCGAGGCCAGCGAACCGGGCTCGACCGCATAACTGCGCGCCGGCCCGGCCGCCATCGACGGCGTCGCGGCGAAGGCGGCCAGGGCCGCGATCAGCCATGGGACAAGACGCGGCGCGGCCACGGCGTCAGGCGCGGGGCGGCGAAGCAGCGGCAACGACCGTCACCCAGTAGCCGGTCAGCCGCTCGACACGCACCGGCAGGGAACGCGCCAGCACGGCCAGCGCCCTGTCGGTGTCAGCCACCGGGAAAGCACCCGACACCCGCAGGCCGGCCACCGACGCATCGCATGCCAGGTGGCCGGGCCGGTAACGCGCCAGTTCGGCGACGAGGTCGCCCAGGCGTGCATCGACCACCACCAGGCTGCCCTGCTCCCAGGCGCCGGCATGTTCGTCGGCGTCCGTCGTGCGGCCGATATGGCTTTCCTCGAAAACCACACGGGAGCCCGAAGCCAGCCGGCGCTGCGCGTCAGGACCGGCGCGGACTTCCACCGCATCGCGCAGCACCGTCACCGAAGACCGGCCGTTCTCGCTGCGCACGGTGAACCGGGTGCCCAGGGCGCGCACCGAACCCTCGGGTGTGACCACGCGGAACGGGCGCGTGTCGGCTGAGTGGCCTGGCAGCGGGCCGGCAGTCTCGATCCAAACCTCGCCGGCCCGCAGGACGACCAGCCGCTGCACCGCATCGAAACGCAGGTCGAGCGAGGTGGCGGTGTTCATCACCAGCCGCGAACCATCGGCCAGCTGCAGCACCCGGCGTTCGCCGACCGCGGTGTTCTCGTCCGCGCGCTCGTCCACATGACGCCACGAAAGGCCGAGCGCACTGGCGCCGACCAGGCCGCCCACCGCAGCCCGCAGCACCCCGCGCCGGCGCTGGCCCGCATGCCGCAACACCGGAGCGGCCACCGCGCCCGGCACCGTCTGAAAGGCCGAACGCATGGATTCGATTCGCGCCCAGGCGACCGGGTGGTCCGGATGGCGGTCCATCCAGGCCTGCCAGTGGGCACGGTCGGCGGGCGTGGCTTCGCCCGAACACAGCAGCACGTACCAGGCGATGGCCGCCTTGCGGATGTCGTGGCTGCTCACCGCTGAAATGAGGGCCGACGCGAGGGGCGCGTCGACCGGCACGGGATTGGGTTGACTGGGTTTCACGGCGCCAGGCGCCAGCAGTGTTCCAGGGCGGTGGACATGTGGTTGTTGACCGAACGCACCGTGATGCCCAGGCGTTCGGCGATCACCTTGTAGGTGAGGCCCTCGAGTTGCGACAGCAGGAAGGCTTCCCGCACCACCGGACGCAGTCCGTCGAGCATCCGGTCGATGGCGGTCAGGGCTTCGAGCAACAGGGCGCGTTGCTCGGGCGATGGATGCTGAGCCTCGGGCATGGTCGCCAACACGGCGAGCCAGGCTTGTTCAAGCGCATGCCGGCGGTGGAAATCGATCACCAGGCCGCGGGCGATGGTCGACAGGTAGGCCCGGGGTTCCCGCGGCTGGACGGCCGGTTCGCCCCGGCCGAGAATACGCACGAAGGTGTCCTGCGCCAGGTCCGCCGCGTGGTGCGAACAACCGAGCCGGCCCCGCAACCATCCCAGCAACCAGCCATGATGGTCACGATAGAGACGATGGACGTCGCTCGACAGCGATGGGGCAGGAACGTCGAGCACAGCGGCCGTATCCTTCAAATGTTAATCGGAATTGTTTGCATTGTATCGAAGGGTTTTCCCGGCGTGAAAGCCCTGCCCACCCGTTTTCAAGGAAACCGCACATGGATCAACATCCCCGTTTCGAGCTTTATTCCTTCTGGCGTACATCGGCCACCTACCGTGTGCGGGTGGCGCTGAACCTCAAGGGGGTGAGCGCCCAGGAACACGACATCGACCTGGAGGCCGGCGAACAGCGCGGCGCCGATTTCCTGCGCATCAACCCGATGGGCGCCATTCCCGCGCTGATGGACCATGCCGAAGGCGCTCCGTCTGCGGCCCTCACCCAGTCGCTGGCCATCCTCGAGTTCCTGGACGAGTCCTACCCCAGCCCGCCGCTGTTGCCGGCCGGTGCCCATGCCCGCGCCCGCGTGCGCTCGCTGGCCCAGCTGCTGTGCGCGGACACCCATCCGCTGATCACGCCGCGTGTCAAAAAATACCTCGTCGCCACCGGCCAGTTCGACGATGCGGCCTGGCGCACCTGGCAGATCCACTGGTTCACGACCGGCCTGCTGGCGCTCGAAAAACGCCTGACCGACGAACCCCAGACCGGCGACTTCTGCCACGGCGACACCCCCGGCATGGCCGACATCTGCCTGGCCAGCATCGTGGTGGTCACCCGGGTGTTCAAGATCGAGGTCGACGGTATTCCCACGGTGCGCCGCATCATGGCCAACTGCGAAAAACTGGAGGCCTTCACCCGGGCCGACCCGCGCCGCCAGGCCGGAGCCCCTGCTTGAAGGCCTACCTCTATCTGGCGGCGGCCATCGTGCTGGAGGTGATCGCCACGAGCTTCCTGAAGGCATCCGACGGCTTCAGCAGGCCGCTGCCGACGGCTGTCACCGCCATCGGCTACATCGGCTCGTTCTATTGCCTGTCGGTCACCCTGCGCAGCATGCCGACCGGCGTGGCCTACGCCATCTGGTCCGGTGTGGGTGTGGTGCTGATCTCGCTGGTGTCGTGGGCGGTGTACCGTCAGAAACTGGACGCGCCGGCGCTGGCCGGCATGGCGCTGATCGTGGCGGGCGTGGTGGTCATCAACCTGTTTTCGAAGAGCGTTTCGCACTGAGCGCCACCGCAGCCTGGCACCCTCCGTGCTTGCCTCAACCGACATGAACGCCACCGCCTTGCTTTCGCCCAAACTCGCGCTGGTCGCCACCAACGGCTATTAGCTGCGCCACAGCCGGCAGGCGCATTACGAATTCGCTGGCACAGCCCATCGCACCCTTTCGGACACCCGGCGCCGGGAACACGGCGAGCCGTACCTGGCGCGGGAACTGGTGGGCCGCCGTTTCCTCGACAGCCCCGGCGGCGCGATCCGGCTCGACAGTGCCGCCGTGTCCCTGCTCGACGCCCTGCTGGCCCCCGCAGTAGACCCGCGCGCCCTGGCCGCGCTGATCGACGCCCTGGCCATCCAGTATCGCCACGCCGGCATCGCCACCACCGGCACCCATGCGGTCAGCGTGAGCGTGTATCCGAAGCTGACCTTCGACCCGCTGAAGGACTTCGAATACGCCGGTTTCATCGGAACGTTGCCCCATGTGCTGGCCACCACACCGCCGCTGTCGGCCACGGGGCGTCAAGGGCCTCGCCGCCGAGCTGAAACGGAAGCCCGACGGCTACAGCCGCCGCCATCAGTGTGCCCAGCCTGCCGGATGGTGCGTGGGTCGAGCTGGAGTTGCTGGCGGCGGTGGATTAGCAAGTATCAGGCGTCACCGAACGGACGTATGCGCCGCGCATTGGGAAGTGGCGATCCGGGTGGAGACGGGCGCCTGGTAACCCGATCGCCTGCGAATGATCAACCCGGCACGACCAGCAAACGATTGACCGCCGCCAGATCGTTTTCATCCAGCAGCCCGCCCGAAGCCTTGAGCCGCAGCGCCTGCATCAAGGTTTCCACCCGCGCCTTGAACAGGTCCCGCTGGGCCGCGTACAACTGCTGTTCGGCGTTCAACACGTCGATGTTGATACGGGTGCCGATGCGATAGCCGATCTTGTTGTCCTCGACCGCGCTCTGGCTGGAAACCACGGCCGACGCCAGCGCGGACAGCTGCAGGCGCCCCTGGCGGACGCCGCTCCAGGCCTGGCGCGCCTGCGAAGCCGCCTGGCGGCGCGCGGTCTCGACGTCGTCTTCGGCCTTGAAGCGCAGGGCGACCGCCTCACGAACCCGGGCCGACACCGCTCCGCCCGCAAACAGGGGAATGTTGAGATTCACGCCCACCTGCGCTGCATTGACCCGGCTGGAAACATCGGCTGGCGAGCCCATGCTGCCGGATGCGAAATTGCGCCCGTAACTCGCGACCAGATCCAGCGTAGGTCCGTGTGCCGCCTGGCTGCGCGAGACCTCTGCATCCGCGACGGCCAGTGCGGCCTCCTGGATCCGCACCGCCGGATGCTGCAGCCGCGCTCTTTCAGCCCAGGTGCCTGCGTCCTCGTCAGGCGGAGGCAGGTCGCTTCCGTATGCCAGCGTCGCCAAGGCGGCGGGCAGCTTTCCGATGCTGCGTTCGACTTCGGCAAAGCGCGTCTGGACATCGTTCTTCGCGGCCTCCACCTGCGCCTGCGCCAGGTCTCGCCGAGCCTGGGCTTCATGGACATCGGTCACTGTCGACGTCCCCACCGCATGGTTGCGGCTGGCAAGGTCCAGCTGGGTCTGCACCGCCAGGAACTGGCCCTCGGAAACACGCAGCGACTCCTGCGCCAGCAACGCATCGAAATACGCTTGCGCCAGGCGAAGGATGGTTTCCTGCCGCACCTGGCGAAGCTGTTCACCGGCCAGTTGTTCCTGGAATTCCGCCTGTTCGTAGGCGATGCGATTGGCCGGCCGCCAGAGGGGCTGGCTCAGCTGCAGGCTCCAGGCGCGCGAACGCACGGTGCGGTCCAAGAAGGGTGACTGCTCGAAAGAACTGCGGCCCGACTGCCCTCCCGAGTTCCCGGTCAGGCCCACGGTAGGCAGGAGCCCCGCACGCGCCTGCGGCAGGCGTTCCTGCGCGGCATCGTAGGCATGTTGGGCCGACAACAGGACCGGGTCCTGCAGCAAGGCGAGCCGATAGGCGCCGAGCAGGTCTTCGGCCTGGACTGCCGTGGCAAGGCAGAGGCATGCGGCAACAGCACACCCCCTGAAAAGATCAACGTTCACGCAGTGCCTCCCGCTGATAACGCAGCATGGGCGCGAGAAAATATTCGATCATTCGCCGCTCGCCGATCCGCACGTCTACCGTCACGGTCATGCCGGCGCTGACAGCCCCGGGCACACCGTCGACCATCGACGATGTCTGCAGCCGCTCCAGCCGGATCCGCACCGGATACACCGGACCCAGCTTCTGGTCGGCGACCGCATCGGAGCCGACCCAGGCGACGGTTCCCTCGATATAGCCGTAGCGCGTGAAATCGAAGGTCTCGACCTTGGTCACCGCACGCTGCCCGACATGCACGTGGCCGATGTCGCGGTTGAGGACCTGCGCCTCGACCTCCATCGGAACATGGGCTGGCACCACGGTCAGCAAGGCCTGCGCCGGCGTGACGATGCCGCCGACGGTGGTCACCGCCAGTTGCTGCACGGTGCCGTCGATGGGACTGGTCAGGCGCTGAAGTCCGTCGCGCCGGGTGGCCTTGACCAGTTCCTGCCGGGCCGTTTCCCTGCGACGTGTGGCTTCGGCCATTTCGGCCCCCACGCGCGCCCGGAATTCCGCCTGCGCCTGCCCACGCTGCTGCAAGGCCGCGTCGTGCCCCGCACGGGATTCTTCCAGGCGCTTGCGTTGCACCGCGATTTCTTTCTCGGCGCTGATCAACTCCAGCCGGCTGTCGATGACACCGGTCTCGGCGATATGGCCGGTGCGTGCCAGGGTTTCCCGCATGTCGTTCTTCTTGCGCACCATTGGCAGGCTGATTTCGGCCTGGGCGATGCTCGCGCCGATTGCATCCTGGTCGGCCTGCCTTCGGGCAATGTCGGCATTCGCCGAACCCAGCCTGGAGCGTTGTTCAGCGGACCGGCTGTCCAGCAAGGCCTGCTCGCTGCGGCGTATTTCGGCCGGCATGTCGCCCGCGCCGGGTGGCAGATCGCCTGTGGACATGACAGGCAAGAGCGGCGTACCGGCCAACAGGGCCTGCGCCCTTCCCACATCGGCCTGGGCCTCCCACCATTCGCGCTGCAAACGCTCCAGGTCGGCATGGGTCGCGGTGCTGTCGAGTTCCACCAGCAGGTCGCCGGCATGCACCGCCTGGCCGTCGTGGACCGCGATGGTTTTCACCACGCTGGCCTCCAGCGGCTGGATCACCTTGCTTTTGCCGGAAGAGATGACACGGCCCTGTGCGCTGACCACGATATCGACCGGCGCGAAACAGGCGAAGACGATGGCTGCCGTCGCCATCAGGCACAGGCCGATGGAAACCATCCGGGCCAGCAAGGCCGGCGGGCCGGTTTGCAGATGCATGGATTCGCTGGAAAATCCATCGGACGCCGTGTGGACGTCTTCTCGTCGCAAGGTATCCGCGCTCATGCGGCCTCCAGCACACGGTGTGCGTCGTACAAGGACCGGTAGGTACCCTGCAGACGCATCAGGTCGTCGTGACTGCCCGCCTCTATCAGGCGGCCGGCGCCCATCACCAGCACCCGGTCGGCCATGCGCAACGTGGACAACCGGTGCGCCACGATCAACACCGTCCGGCCCTGGCGGATCGACGCCAGGTTGTCATGCACCAGGCGCTCGCTTTCGTAGTCGAGCGAGGCGGTGGCCTCATCCAGCAGCAGGATTCGGGGGTCGCCCGCCAGGGCACGGGCGATGGCGATACGGGCACGCTGCCCGCCAGAAAGCTTGCTGCCACGCTCGCCCGCCAGCGAGTCGTAGCCATCCGGCATTTCGACAATGAATTCGTGAGCGCCCGCAAGCCGGGCGGCGTTTATCACTGCCGCCATCGACAAATCGGGTCGGCCCAAGGCGATGTTTTCGCGCACCGAGCGATTGAACAGGACCGTGTCCTGGCCCACCACACCGAGTTGCCGGCGCAGCCAGCCGGTGTCCAGCAGGTTCAGGTCCATGCCGTCGATCAGCACCCGTCCGCGCTCCGGCGTGTAGAGCCGCTGCACCAGGCGCATCAGGGTGGTCTTGCCGGCGCCGGAAAGTCCGGTAATGCCGACGACTTCACCGGGTTTGATGTCCACGCAAAGGTCGGCCAGCACCTCACGTGCGCCCGGCGCATACCTGAAAACCACATGATCGAAGGTGATGCGCCCCTCGATCGCCGTCGGCACGCTGCGGCCGGGACGGAATGCCGGTTCGGCGACCGAATCCATGATGTCCGCCAGCCGCTTCACGCTGACCTTCATCGCAGTGAACTCCTGCCAGAGCGACGCCAGCTTGAGGATGGGTGCGTTGACCCGTCCCGCCAGCATGTTGAAGGCAATGAGCCCGCCGACCGACAGTTCTCCGTCGATCACCTGGCGGGCACCGACGTACAACAGCAGCCCGGTCAGCACCTTGCTGGCCAGCAGCGTGAACTGGCTGGTGGCCTGGCCCAGGTGGCCGGCCTCGAATGCCGCCCGCACATAGCCAGACAAGCGTTTTTCCCATTCACGCTGCCAGCGGGTCTCCACCGCATGGCTCTTGAGGGTTTCCATGGCGGTCACGGTCTCCACCAGGAAAGTCTGGTTCTCGGCACCGAGGGCAAAACGGTCCTCGAGTTTGCTGCGCAGCATGGGGGTCAGAAGCCACGAAGCAGCAAAGAAGATGGGTAGCGCAGCGATCACCACCCCGGTCAGCAAGGCGCTGTACTGGAACATGACCACCAGGAAAACGGTGGCGAACAACAGGTCGAGCCAGCTGGTCAGCGCCTGGCCGGTCATGAAGGCACGGGCGTTTTCCAGCTCGCGCACCCTGGCAACCGTATCGCCGCCTCGGCGCGATTCGAAGTAGGCCAGCGGCAGCCGCATCAGATGACGGAACAGCCGCTGCCCCAGTTCAAGGTCGATGCGGTTGGTGGTGTAGCTGAAAAGATAGTGGCGCATCGCACCCAGCACCACCTCGAAAACAGCGATACCCAGCAGGGCGACGACCATCACATCCAGCGTCGTCATCGAGCGATGCGTCAGCACCTTGTCGATCACCACCTGAAAAATCAGCGGTGTGACCAGCGCGAACACCTGCACGAAGAGTGATGCCAGCAGCACCTCGCCGAGCAGGCTGCGATGCTTGCGGAGGGACAACCAGAACCAGCTGAAACCGAACGGCAGGCCGGCATCGCCGACGGCCGACCGTGCCGCTGCGGGCTCCACCGCCAGCCATCTGCCGGACCACAGCTTTGCGAAGGCGCCGGCCGAAAGAGTGTCAGGCGCGGCCTGCCCGACGGGCTGTACCTGCACCCGCCCGTCCGGCAAGGCGGCGACGACAAGCAGGCGTCCGTTGCGGTCTGCGGTCATGACCGCGCCAGGGGTCGCAAGCAGGCTGCGCAAGCGCCCCCGACGGGCGCGAACCTCCAGACCCAGGTCGCCCAGAATTGCCGCCATCCGGTCCAGACCCGGAAGCTCTCCGTCCACCGCGAAGGTTTGCGACAGCACCGAAATATCCAGCGGCCGCCCGTGCAGTTGCGCGAACGTGGCCAGAAGGTTCCAGGTGTCGTCGCTGCATGGCGCACCCGACGGGTTGGCGGACTCGAAGCTGTCCACGGCCTGCATGCCGGGCGCCGTGTTTTTGTGGGAGTTCGTCATGCGGTCTCGTGGGTATAAATTGCCGAACCGTGCTTGGCAGACTCGATCAAGCCCTGTACCACCAGCGCCGATGCATCCCCAAAATGGATGTCGGACGCAGTGAATGAGCCGAGCATTTCAGCCGGCGCCGCGGTGTTCAGGTACTGGTTGAAGAGCAGCGCCGTGCGCATGGCATCGGCCTGCAGGAGCAAGGCCGGGTCGTCGACGATCCCGGGTAATTCGGCGCTGACCTCGGTCTCGGTCTCTGCCTTGGCCTTCACCATCTCCAGGCCCGGCGGCACGTAGTGCGAATTCCGGCTGAACTCGTTCGTGCGGATGGCCCCCAGGTGCGAGGTGTCCACCACGACCAGCGTGCTGGCACCGCCCGCATCGGTGACACGCACGCTGAAGGGGTCGGCACCGGTGTAGAGGTCGCCGATCACGGTCGAGTACTGCCAGGCGCCTTTCTCCGCCACGCCCCGCTCGGGCAGGCTGGTGAAGTCCAGCGCCTCGCCCGGGCCGGTCGGCACATACCAATTGGTCCAGGCATGACCGTGCTGGGGCGTGGTGGCGATGGCAAAACTCAGCCGGTCCGAATCGCCGTCCGGGTCGTAGGCCACGATGGCGCCGTTTTGCCGGAAGGCGTCGTTGAAGGCCTGTGGCACTGGACTGCCGTCCAGCGCATCGTCGTTGTCGAACCCAAGCGGCCGCAGATGGCCGTTGCGGTAACTGTCGATGTGGTCGAGCGCGGTTTGCCCATACAAGGGGCCATCCGAGGCGTAGAGCGCGCCCTGGGCCAGCAGGCTGCGCGCCTGGGATTCGTCTTCCACTTTCACCGGCAGGTAGTCGGTGACCAGCCTGCCGGTGTCGTCGCTCACCATCTGGCCGAGTTCGTTGTAGCGCTGCACGTTTTGATAGGCATAGCCGTAGATGGGCCGACCGAACCAGATGTCCTCGATCACCGGGGCATCGTTGACGGCGGCCAGTTGCAGGTAGGCGGTGGCGTAGCTTTCACCCCCGTCACCGTCGACGACCCGGTAGCGGAAAGACGCGGCCCCGCTGTAATCGGCATCGGCCACGAAACGCACATTGCCCTCGGCGTCCAGCCTGACGCTGCCGTGGCTGGCGTTGTCGACCCCCCCCAGCCGCAGTTGTGCCGCGGTGTTGTCGGTATCGCTGTCGTTGGACAGCAGTTGCGCTGCACTGATGACCAGCGGAATGTCTTCATAACCGACGAAGCTGTCGTCGGTGGCCACTGGCGCGACGTTGGCCCGCGAGAAATCGATGCGCGCGGTGGCAATGCTTTGTGCGCCGGCCGAATCCTCGACCACGTATTCGAACGAGCCACTGCTGCCGGAACCCGACCCTGGCTCGGGTGCAAAACGGATGCTGCCGTCGGCCAGCATCACCACCGTGCCGTGTTGCGCACCCCGCACCGCCACGATCCGCAGCGCATCGCCGTCGGCGTCGCTGTCGTTGGCCAGCAATGCGGCCTGGCTGAGGGTGTAGGCCACGCCGGCCTTGGCGGTGAGCTGTTCGCCGTTTACCGTCGGTGCGTCGTTGACCGAGCGCAGGTCCAGCTCGACCCAGGCATCGCTGGAGCCGCCCGCGCCGTCGGACACGGTGTAGCTGAAACGCGCCGCACCGTGGTAGTCCCTGTCAGGCGTGAAGACCACCTCGCCGCCCGTCAGCAGTACCGAGCCGTGTTCGGCCCGGCCCACCGACACGACGGTCAACGCGCCATGCGGGTTGTCCACATCCACATCGTTGGCCAGCAACGCGGCCGGGCTGAACCGCGCCACTTCGTCCTCGTCGAGGTCCACCTGCTCGCCGAGAAGCCGGGGCGCATCGTTGACCGGGGCGATGTCCAGCGCCACACGGCCGATGGTGAGGCCGCCCACGCCGTCGGCAACGGTGTAGCTGAAAGCGGTGGGCCCAAAGTAGTCCGCATCGGGGACGAACACGATATTGCCCGAGGCCTCCAGCCGCACCGATCCGTGTTCGGCATGCTCCACCGCGACGATGCGCAGGTCGGACGCCAGGTTGTCCACATCCGAGTCGTTGGCCAGCAGCGATGCCGGGGTGATCGTCAACACCTGGTCTTCGTCGAAGGCGACGGTTTCGCCCAGCACGGTGGGTGCGTCGTTGACCGGGGCCAGGTTGACCACCGCCGTCGCCTCGGCACGGCCGCCCGCGCCGTCATCGACCGTGTATCGAAAGCTGGCCGGCCCGAAGTAATCGGCCTCGGGCACGAAGACGATCGAACCATCGGCTGCGAGCGACACGGCGCCGTGGCGGGCATCGCCGACCGCCACGATGGACAGGCGCTGGCCGTCGGTGGCGGTATCCACATCGCGGTCGTTGGCCAGCAGCAGGCCCGGGGCGATGCGCAGCACCACGTCCTCGTCGGAGTCCAGGGTCTCGCCGGTCGCCACCGGCAGGTCGTTGACTGGCAGGATGGTGAGGTATGCGGTGGCGGGTGTTTCCAGGCCCAGCCCTTGCGCCATCGCCGCAGCGTCGCGGTCGGCAACCCAGTAGGTGAAGGATGCCGGGCCGTGGTAATCGACATCCGGCACAAAACGGATCACGCCGTCGGGCTGCAAAAACACCTGGCCGTGGGTGGCCTCGCCGACCCGGCTGATGCGCAGGGTGTCGCCGTCCACTCCAGCGTCCACATCGCGGTCGTTGGACAGCAGGTCGGCGGCGCGGAAGAACAGCGCCTGGTCTTCATCGGCGGATGCCGTCTCGTCGCGGGTGACGGGGGCGTCGTTGACCGGTGTGATGTGCAGGACCATCTCGCCCCGCGATTGCAGGCCGAAGGCGTCGGCCACGCTGTACGAAAAACCGGCTTCGCCGTGGTAGTCGGCATCGGGCACGAACAGGACCTGCATTGCGCCGGATGCGTCGGCCTGCAGGGACACGCTGCCGTGCCGGGGCGCGAAGACGGCGCTGATGTGCAGGCCGCTGGCGTCGGTCGCAACCGTGTTGCGGCTCTGGTCGTTGGCCAGCAACGAGGCGGCGGACCATCGCAGAGCCGTGTCCTCCGTGCTGGTGGACTCTTCGCCGACGACCGTCGGACGGACGAATTGAACAGTCGCTGCGGAAGCTGCCGTGGTGGGCGATGCAATTTCGGCGTGATGGTCCGGGGAAACGTCGCCGGAGGTTTGCGATGCAGGCCGCTGGGTGGTAAAGGGCTGGGAACCCGGGTTTGGCCGAACGGGCCGTTCGCCTGCATTTGCGCCGGTTTCCATGACGGAACCACTCGATGACGATGCAAATACATCGCTACCAAAACCCGTGCCGATTCGAAACGGTGAGCGATCTCCGGCTTCCGGTATCGATGCAAACGACAGGCCTGTCGCTTGTCCATCGAATGACGGCGGCGTGCCACGCATCGGCAGGCCGTGCGGTGCTGCCTCGGCGGACATGGCAATGACGGCGGCATCGACGCCGGCTAGCGGCCCGGTCGGCTCGGCATCCGCCAACGCCGGCCAGGCCGCCATGCCGGCCGCCACTACCCCCAGCAGACCCGCACCCGAACTACCCGCCAGCGTGCCGCTTTCTGCGCTGCGCACCATGGCTGCGGTGGCTTGGCGCATCGTCGCAGCCGTGCCCGTGGCGGCATCCGCGAACATCACCGCGATGCCGCGTTCGCCGCTGTTGCGAACCACCGGCGTCGGACCATTCGAAGGCTGTGAACCGACCACCTGCCCGGTGCGCGCCGTGCCGGCCAGACCAGCCTCGATACGGACATCACCCGACACCAGCGTGGCCGTGGTCCGGCGGTTGGTGCTGGCCGTGGTGTTGGCGCCGGTACTCACAAGACGCGAGTCCCCCGCCCCGACGACGGACTCCCCTCCCTCCACGTTCTGGCCCTGGTGCATGTGTTCGGCCTGACCGTCGAAGGCATGGGTATTGACCGCCAGCAGCTGCGACAACACGCTGCCGTCGGTCTGTTCCATGCGCTGCAGCACACCGCCTTCCACGGGGTCGTAACGGTTGCCCAGCACATCGCCCACATAGCTCTGGACACCGAAGACCTCGCGGCTGCCGTCGGCATGCAGGGCGGTCGGAGGATCGGTGCGGAAGTCGATGGCCACGATGCCGGCCTGCGCCAGGGTGCGGGTCTCGGTGCCGTTCGCGCCATCCGCCTTGCTGCGGCCGTCGGCATCCGCATCCACCCACAGCCGCAAGGCGGCGAAGGCCGGGTCGCGGCTGTCCAGGATGCCGTCGCGGTTGGCGTCCAGCCAGTCCAGGTCGGTGCGGCTGCCGCCACGGGTATCGACCAGTTCACCGGCGTCGATCACGCCGTCTCCGTTGGCATCCAGCGCCAAGGCGCACTGCTGTTTGCCCAGCCACTGGCTGCGTTCGAGGAAACCGTCGCCGTCGGTGTCGAGCTGAGCCGCACGGGCCTCCGCCAGACCCCCGAGGACCAGTGCGTGCAGGGTCTGGTGCAGGCCGTCGGTGTCGATGTCGGGCATGGCGGCGTGCGGCAGTTGGGGCCGCTGCGTAGCCTGCGACGGGTCCTGCTGCCAGTGGGCCAGCGCGGTGGCCACGGCCCAATCGGGCGCGATGGCATCTGCGGCATGGCGCATGAAGTCACCCGCCAATGTCTCGCCCGAGCCGTCGTTGCGATTGCCCTGGCCGTCGTAGTACCGGGTCTGGGTCTGGCCTTGCGCATCGACCCATTTGAGGTAGACGAACCCGGGCGCGCCATGGGCTGCCGCCGGGCCGTCCGGGTCCAGGCTGTAGCCGATGGCGGGCAACAGACCCGGCACCAGGCTGCTGCCGCTGCCGGCCAGGCGTGTCTGCAGGCCTTCGGCCATGCCGCGCATCCAGCTCGCGGCAGATGCACCGCCGCCTTCGGTGTTCAGATCGGTGACGATCTGCAGATGCCCGTCGGCATCCCACTGCGCGTGGGCCAGGCCTTCGCGGTTGGGGATGTCGGTGTTGCTGAACAGCATGTTCGCCAAGGTCAGCGCCGCGCCGGCCACTGCCCCCCAGGGGCCGATCATGCTCATGCTGCTCATCAGCGCCAGGCCGCTCGAGGCCATGGCGACCGGGTCACCGGACTGGATCGCCAGCACCATGCCCAGGGCCGGCAGAAAGCTGCCGCCGAATGTCTGGCTGACCAGGCCTGCGGTCTGGGCGGTGGAGGTGGCGGTTTCTACCAGGCTCAGCCCGCTGTACGCCGCGCCGCCGATATCGCCACGCTCCAGCGCGTTGAACAGGCCCCATGCCGCAGCGGCGCTACCGAGTTCTCCCGGCAACTCACCTCCGTTGAGCCTGTCGACGATGTTGTAGATGGCCACGACGGACGCAGCCCGCTGCACATCGGTCATCGAGTCCCAGTGCTGCAGGCCTACGACAGCATTGAGCAGGCCGACGGCGGCGGCGGTTTGCGAGGCGTTGTGGGCGTCCGATGCGGCGGCGGCGGCCTGGTCGAAGGTTTTCGGGTCCTGCACATCGCCGCTCGGCAGGATGTAGGTGCGCTCGCTGCCGACGCCAGACCAGCGCAGGACGCCGTCAGGCTGCAGGTTGAGCTGGCCGACGATGTCGCCGTCTGCGTTTTGAAGCATGGTGCTGCCGTCGGGCAGGCGGATGAAAGCGATGTCGGACGTGCCGCCGAGGTGCTGGCGGTCGAGTGCTGCGGCCAGGCCGGCCTCTTGTGCCGGAGTGAGGGAGTTGCCTGCGAGGTAATCGTTGAAATTTGGAAGCGGCTGTTGGTTGGGTTCTTCCTGCAAGCCTGCTTGCTGCTTGCCACCGTCCGTCATCGCGCCGCCGTTATCGGCCAATTGGGTTCCCGGCAAATGCGGCAAGGCGGGTGGATTGCCGAAGGCGTCCAGCGGGGTTTCCTGGAAGTCGCTTAAGGACTGCGAACTGCCATCCATTTGCACGATCCGAGGCATGCCTTCGACATCGGTGGTCAATCGTTCATCGGCGTCGAGTTTGGTGAGTAGCTTGCCTTGACTGTCGTAGATCAAAGCCGCGCCGGTTTCGTCGCGCAGTTCGATGAGTTTCTCAGTGCCCGGGATTTCTCGGCGCAACTTGCCGTCAGCGGTGAGTTCGTAGATTTCACCTTGGGGGGTGACGTAGCAATAACCGGCAGACGGAGTATTGGCCGGATCAACGGCACCTGGAGAATGAACCGGCACGATATGACGCGGGCCGTTGGTGTCATCCATCCGCCAGGACATCAGTGGCAAGCCATTCTCACCGACCACTACATCGCCATTGCGGGCGGTTTGAAAAGCCTCGGTATAAAGCGCCACCGGCTCGGCTGGGTGGAATTTGAGTTCGTCCGGGACTGGAGCAATCGGCGTACCGCTGTTCTGAAGATAAGCGGTCACCCCCTCCAGCACAGCCGCACTGGTGCCGTGCAAATCGTAACCGCCGCCAATACCCGCGTGATTGCCGGGCGCGGTGATAGTCGTGACACGAGGATCTTCGTCGTATCCGGCAGCGTGGAAATCGGTGCGGTATTCGTTGGCTGCACGAACAACCAAAATATTACCAACTACGTTACTGGAGATACTCATTTCACCGGTAACAAAGGTGTGTACCGGCTCGAGCAAGGCCATTCCGTGTATCTTCACTGCGCCCGGCGGGGCGATTACGGTACCGTCCGATGTCACGAGGCCGCGTTCATTCAGAAGCTGAGCGAATACGACACCGGTTGCGCAGCCGCGGCTAAAACCGATGACTGATGCCGATAGGTCTTTATAGGTCGCACCGGGGTTGGCAATCAAATAATTACGCGCCTGCCTAGAAAAATCAACCAATGCAGTTTCAGCAGCATAGTGAATGGCCACTGTCGGCGAGACCGCCGCAGCATAAACCCCTCCATTTTTCCCACCGGTACCGACTCCCGGATAATAACCATATCCAAGACTTGGATTATTTTCAGATTGAGCTTGGAGTATTAAATTCGCAATATTAGTTTGATACTCCCCGGCAGGCAGATTTGAACTATCGTTATAAGTCCCATCAAATCCAGCCAGAAACTTAAATCCGGCTTTAATACCATCACTACTTGACATTGAAAGCTCTGTACTAGCGGCCTTGAGTTCCGCCAACTGCTGACTATTAAGTGTTCCAACTCTCGAAGTTCCCATGATAGCTCCTCTTTATTTCTTGTAAGTATTGTTCGGGTAGATTTCGTAGGTCACGTAATAGCGTGACTCTGTTGTCCTTAAAAGCGGCGAATCCGTTTCATGTTTAGGTGTTGGAGTAACCAAATAAACATAAAGCTGGCGTTTATCTATGACAAAAGTCACACGGTAACCCGCCATACTGGAAGGCAAGCGATCACGAAGATCGACACGATCTTCCATCACCTCACCAGTCGATTTTTCCCGCCATTTGATATATAGAAACGCCCCAACAGGCATTGGACCATTCACATTCCAACGATATCCAATAGTCCTAAAACCCGGCCGAACTACACCTCTTACCATGGGATAACTATCCCCGTAGCTAAATTCAAGCAACTCCGCTTGGTCAGCCCATTTATCAAACCAGCCATCGAAAGAAAAAGCATGCCATGGCTTTGGTGGCGGTATGGCACACGCACTTAGCACAAAGATAAAGCCGACGATCAGAAATCTGCGGGCAGCCGCAACGCAGTATTTAGTCATGATTAAATTCGTTTTGACACCCGGTCCATCGTCGAGGCAGTTTTCGGCGGTATCCGCCTCAAGAGCCCGGAAGGCGCTCAAGTCATGCAACCGACCCACGAGCATCCGAGGGAAAAGCAGGTCGCAAATACCGTTCGTCGCCTCCCAGCTACCGCTCGCGAAAATTTGGTGGGCCACTGGCCTATTTCGCGCCGCATCGCCAATCTGCCGGAGTGCGCACCGCCCGCCCGCAAGCGTCCCGCCCGAGCCATCGTCGCGCTTTGCCGGTCCGTCGTAGTATCGGGTCTGCGGATGATTTGCGCGTCAATCCATTCGAGGTAGACAAATCCGGCGCGCCATTGGACTGCCGCTGCCGGCCAGGTGTATCGGCAGGCCCTCGACCATGCCGCGCAGCGATATCCGGCAGCGGAAAAATCGCTGCGGTATTCGTTGGCGGCACGAAAAAACAAAAAAATCGTCGACCCATTCCACTAAACGACTTGCTCATTTCAATGAACTTTTAAATTCGTGTTAACGCGCAACCAAGCCTTGCCTAAGTGCTCAGGGCGTTCTGGCTTTGCGCACGAATTTACGGAAGGTGACTCAACGCACGCAGGATAAATTCCACGCAAATTAATCGGTTCATCGAATGCTTCACGCCTCGCACGACGACATCGAACTTTAAAATCCCAGTTTTTCATATCGCACCAATCGCTGTCATGCGAGCCAGAACTTCCTGCAGAAAATTCCTTGCAGTAGCCTCATCGGGCGGCGACCCTAAAAGATTTTCTGCATAGAACTTTGCGTACCAGACAGATCTGAACGCCATAACATCGGTCAAACGTACTTCAAAGTAAATTTGTGTGGTGCAGAACCCACTCAGCGCGTAATACCCAACATGAAAATGGCTCGGCTTTATTTGGAGAACAGCTTCATTTTCCGGGGTTTGACTCATAGAAACCTGGATGCTCACGTTTTTGCAACTCTGAAAACAGGTAATTGTCAGTAGCCGTCGCTGCCGCCCGTAACAAAACGGGAACCTCTGCATTCTTTTTATCTCTTTGCATATCCCAAGACAGCGACGAGATTCGCCTAAGGCCGCTGACGCGTGCGGAAAAGCTGCCGAAAATATTCATGTCCTGAACATAAAAAACGCGATATTTTTAAATGGGCGCGCGGGAGCTTCATACAAGTGCTCGTTTGTCATTCTTCCCTCACATCCCGCTAATAAGATGGCGATGCCGACCGTCGCTGCCAACTGTCCTAAACACCTGATAAACGGCTTTATCGAAATTCTCATGTTCATGAACTTTATTTTTTAACCACTTGGTCGATGACCGGAGATAAACCCCTACTTGATCACTTCAGTGAAGACGGTCATATACCACTGGATTCGGCAATGGCCTCATCAAGGATGCGAAAGCCGGATCTCTGACAGCTTTATGAATCAGGTCTTGTATGGCGCCCATGGCGGCTTGCGCGGTTTGGGTGCAGGCGGTGTCTGCCAGCCAACTGAATCCATAACTGTATTTTTCATCCGCAGTCAATTGCTGACCATTCGATGATTTCAATGCCAGACCCAGATTCCATTCGCCGATCTGGGAATTGAAATGAATAGTCGTCAGAGTGCCTGTGATGACCACCTGAGACCGTTCGTCGTATTTTTCCGCGACTGTCAACTCGGCAGTAAGGGCCTTGCGAATGTAATCGGCAAACGTTTCGCCATCGGGCGTTTTGACCGGTCCGGCCGCACGACACATGACGTTATCCTTGATATCCGGATCCGAGGTTTTGAAGGCACCTAGCGCAACCGCCGGACTCTCGGTCTTTCGCAACACGGCAAGATTATCTGCAGAACTCGTGTAACGCGGAATGGCGTAATTCGAGCAGCCGGTCATCATGAGGCAAACCATGAAGCCAGAAACCATATAAAAAATTCTGTTCATCGAACGCCTGAATGAGATTGAGATAAAGACCGGAAGCCACGCGTCAGCCGGAATCCATATTGCAATTGCCTAGAAGTTAGCAGACAATCACTTAATTATCTTACGCCTTTAGCACTGGTGGAACCGCAAACTTTCCATATCAATACGTGCAGTCAACATCTCATTAACAGATGTCCTGGCAGGCTGCTGAAATACCTCCCCCATTGGCGCGTTTCCGGCGAAGCAAATACCAGCCTTACTCTCGAATTCCGATGGCGGGAGGCTGCCAAGGCCATGCTCAACGACGCCAGCCAATGCGCTGGCAAACAGATCACTGTGGAGAAAGCTCATCGAGCAAGGCTTCGGCTCGGACAGATCCGCCCTGTGGATGGCCTACGTCAGGCCACCAGTTCGGCGTCAGCTAAGCCAACTGCTGCCGCACCGCCGCAACCAGCTCATCCACCGGCGCACGGCTGTCCAGCTTCAGCAGCGGCAGGCCCAACCCAGCCATCTCCGCCATCCACGCCTCGTGCCGCAGCCGCGAACGATCACCCTTGCCCACGGTCTCGTAACCCTCCGCCCACAGCAGAAAAGCATCGTGCCGCTCACGCAGCGCGGCATCGGTGCGCAGGGTGTCGCCGTAACGCTGCCGTTCACGTTCGTGCAGCCGGGCCATCCGGTCTTCGGACGGCAGTTGCAGGAAGACCGCCAGCGTCAGTTCCGGCACGAAGACCTGGCCCCAGGCATGCAGCGAACCGCCGCTCAGCACCCATTCGTCCACGCCCTGCAACCGCTGGCGGATCAGCTCCACCCGCACCCGCGGCGGGTTCTTCACCGTGTAGGCCAGCGGGGTGTCCTGCCAGTAGAAGTCGTCCAGCTCCAGGTGGGTCAGCTGCAGGGCCTGGCCCAGCGCCGCGCCGAGAGTGGTCGTGCCGCTGCCGGAGGCTCCGAAAACGTAGATACGTCGGAGCATGGGGCGAGGCACGGGCCGAGCCGCGGGGACAGCCGTAAGGCGAGGGGTGCTGGTAACGTTCATGCGCTGAAAATTATCCCCGCTCCATGACCCTCCAATCCTTCACCCTCCCCTTCGAAGACCTGCTGCTGAACGGCGCCACGATAGGTGCCGACGCCGCCCATCCGCCCGTCGTCATGTCCCTGCACGGCGGCGGCACGGCCCGCCACACCGGTGTGCATTACCTGATGCAGCCGTTGGCCGAAGCCGGATTCCCGGGCATGACCTTCGACTTCTCCGGCCACGGCGGCAGCAGCGGTTCGGTGGAAGGCTCGGGGCTGGGCCACCGCGTCGCCCAGGCCCGCGCAGTCGCCGACCACCTCGCACTGAAGCCTCCGCTGGCACTCATCGGTACCAGCATGGGCGGCCACATCGCCTGCCGGCTGATCGAACATTTCCAGCCGCCCGCGCTGGTGCTTTTCTGCCCCGCCGCCTATTCGGCCGAGGCTGAAACCGTGCCCTTCGGCCCGGCCTTCCAGCAGGTGCTGCGCGGCACGAAGGACTTCGATGCCTCGCCCGCTTTCGACACCCTGGAAACCTTCGAAGGCCGGCTGCTGGTGGTGTTCGGCGAAGAAGACGCGGTCATCCCGGCAGCGGTGCAGCAGCAATATGCCGAACGCGCCCATAAGGCCCGCAGCGTGGAAGTCATCCGCCTGCCCGGCGCACCGCACCGGCTGCACGGCTGGCTCGGCGACGAAGCCCAGGCGGCCGCCCGGCAACATGCCATCGACCGGATGATCGCCACCCTCCATCCGTCTCCCTGACCGAGACCCACGCCTGGCGCAAGGCTTGCGATGTTCATTTGCCAGAATGGCAATCCACACCTCAGCAACCAGCCCGCCATGCCGCCCGACACCACCAGCAAACGCAGCCAGTACCCCACCGTCGCCAAACAGCATGCCGCGCGGGTGCTGCAGGAGCAGGCGGTGCGTTTTTTCCTGGAGGTGGTGCGCACCGGCTCGGTGACCAGCGCGGCCGAGCGGCTGAACGTGGCGCCGTCGGCGGTCAGCCGGCAGATCACCCGTCTGGAAGAAGACCTCAACACACCGCTGTTCGAACGCCGGGCCCGCGGCATGGTCGCCACCGAGGCCGGCGAACTGCTCGCGGTGCATGCCCAGCGTGCGCTGCAGGACATCGAGAGGGTGGCCGAAGACATCCAGGCCCTGCGCGGCCTGCGCAGCGGCCTGGTGCGGGTGGTCAGTACCGAGGGTTTCGCGGCCGACCTCCTGCCGACCCAGATGGTGGCCTTCCGCCAGCAATACCAGGACATCCGTTTCGAGCTGGAAGTGCGGCCCCAGGCCGAGATTCCGCGCATGGTGCGCGAAGGCGAGATGGACATCGGCGTCACCCTCACCACGTCCCCCGAGCGCGGTATCAAGGTGGAGATCCGCCAGCCCGCGCCGGTGCTGGCCATCGTCGGGCGCGGCCATGCGCTGGCCGGCCATCGGCAGCTGTCGCTGGCGCAGTTGCTGGACTGGCCGCTGGCCCTGCCGGGGCCGGACTCCATCCTGCGCCAGCTGTTCGACATCAGCTGCGCGCGGCAGGCGCTGGTGGCCGAACCGGCCTTCCTGGCGCGCACCATGGAATCGATGATCGCCTTCGTGGCGGCCGGCGGCGGTGTCACCCTGTGCGGCGAGGCGGCCTTGCGCTCACGCCTGCGCGCCGGCGACCTGGTGGCGATCCCGCTGCGCGACCGGGAAATGAACGAGCGGTATTTCGAGGTGCAGACCATGGCCGGCCGCACCCTGTCGCAGGCTTCGCGGGCTTTTCTGGAGCACCTGCGGCTGGCGCTCGAAAAGGACCCCGGCTGACCCTTGCAAGCCTTGCGCCAGGCGCAACGGATCCTTCGTTTTATTGTCATCCACGCGCTGCGACGGCTTTCGATAATGGTCACTTTTCCATTTCAGAATGTCCGTTGCACAAGACATCCTGGTGCTGGGTGCCGGGATGGCCGGCACCTGCGCCGCGCTGGAACTCACCTTGCGCGGGCACGCCGTCACCCTGGTCGACCGGGGCACGCCCGGCCGCGAGACGTCCTACGGCAACGCCGGCATCATCCAGCGCGAGGCGGTCGAGCCCTATGCATTCCCGCGTGACTGGCGTTCGCTGGCTTCGGCCGCTTTCGGCTGGGGCCCGGACGTGCACTACCAATGGTCCGGCCTGCTGTCGGCCGCCCCTGCATTGCTGCGCTACTGGCGCGCATCGGAGCCTGGAAACTATCGCCGCATCGCCCAGGAATACGCGCGGCTCGTCGCCCATTCGACCAGCGAACACGCCCGCCTGATGGCGCTGGCCGGCGCGGACGACCTGGTGCGGCGCGAAGGTTTCCGGTTCATCTACCGCAGCGAGGCCGTGCTGCATGCAGCACGCGTCCACGCCGAAGCCGTGGCACAGCGTCACGGGGTTATCTACACCGCCCTCGACACCCGCGGCATCGCCGCAGCGGAACCCGCCCTGCGTGTCCCGATGGCCGGCGCCCTGCACTGGCTCCAGCCCTGGTCGGTACGCGACCCCGGCGCTTTGGTCGAACGTTATGCCCGGCTGTTCGAGCAACGTGGCGGACGCCTGTTGCGGGGCGATGCCCGCAGCCTGAAGGCCGCCGGTGCGGGCTGGCAGATGAACACCGATGCCGGCACCGTCACCGCCGCGCAGGCGGTGGTGTCGCTCGGCCCCTGGGCCGGCGGTTTCACCCGTTCGATGGGCTACCGCCTGCCGCTGTTCGTCAAGCGCGGATACCACCAGCATTACCGCGGCGGCGCCCGCGTCGACCTGCCGCTGCTGGACGCCGAACGGGGTTATGTGCTGGCACCGATGGAGCGAGGCCTGCGCATCACCACCGGCGCCGAGATCGCCGGCATCGACGCCCGCCGCACCCCGGTGCAACTGGCCGCCTGCGAACGTACGGCCCGTGACACACTCGACCTGGGACAGGCGGTCGAGCCGTCACCCTGGATGGGCAGCCGGCCCTGCACCGCCGACATGAAACCGGTGATCGGTGCCGCGCCGCGCCACAAGGGCCTGTGGTTCAACTTCGGCCACGGCCACCAGGGTTTCACCCTCGGCCCGGCGGGCGGCCGGCTGCTGGCCGACCTGATGGAGGGACAGGCGCCGTATATCGACGCCGCGCCCTTCTCGCCCGCCAGGTTCTAGGATCACCCTCCCTGCGCGCTCAGCCGTGCAGGAATTTCGCAGGCCAGGTCACCGTCTGCGGAAAGATCACCATCAGGAACATCACTGCGAACTCGGCCACCATGAAGGGCACGACACCCCGGGTGACATCGTCCATCTTCATCTTGCCGACGCCGGCCACCACGTTCAGCACCGTGCCCACCGGCGGGGTCACCAGTCCGATGGAGTTGTTGATGATGAACAGCACGCCGAAATACACCGGGTCGATGCCCGCCGCCTTGACCACCGGCATCAGCACCGGCGTCAGGATGAGGATGGTCGGCGTCATGTCCATCGCCGTGCCCACCACCATCACCAGCACCATGATGGCCACCATCAGCAGGATCGGGCTGCCCATGAAGGGCTGCAGCAGCGACACCACCTTGCCCGGCAGGTCGGCCACGGTGATGAGCCAGGCGCTGACCATGGCCGCGGCGATGAGGAACATCACGATGGCACTGGTCTTGGCGGCGCCGACGAACACGTCGCGCAGCTGGCTCAGCTTGAGTTCGCGGTAGATGACCGTGGCCACGAACAAAGCATAGGCCGCCGCCACCACTGCCGCCTCGGTAGGCGTGAAGACACCCATGCGCAGGCCCACCAGGATGATCAGCGGCAGCAGCAGCGCCCAGAAGGCATGGCGTGCGGCGGTGCCGATTTCCTTCCATGACTTGCGCGGCGGCGGCGCGATCTTCTCGCGCCGCACCAGCCAGGCCCAGGTGAACCACAACGCACCGCCGATCAGCAGACCCGGCACGATGGCCGCCAGGAAAAGCTTGCTGATCGACACGTTGGCCGCCACGCCGAAGATCACCAGCCCGATGCTGGGCGGGATTACCGGGCCGATGACACCCACCGCCGCGATCAGCCCGCCGGCCCGTGCCTTGTCGTGGCCGGCGCTGACCATCATCGGCAGCAGCAGCGCCGTCAGCGCCGCGGCATCGGCCACCGCAGAACCCGACAGCGCCGACAGCAGGCAGCCCGCCATGATGGTCACGTAACCCAGCCCGCCCTTGACGTGGCCGACCAGCGCCAGCGCCAGGTCGACGATACGGCGCGACAGGCCGCCGACGTTCATGATCTCGCCGGCCAGCATGAAAAACGGCACGGCCAGCAGCGGAAAGCTGTCGGCACCGCCGATGAGGTTCTGCGCCAATATCTGCGAATCGAACAGGTCGAGGTGCCACATCAGCGCCACGCCGCTGGCCAGCAGCGCGAAGGCGATCGGGATGCCGATGGCCATGGCGGCCAGCAGCGAACCCACGAAGATCAGGATGGTCATGTCTTGCCCTTGCCGGCGGCCTGCGGCTCGCCCAGGATCTGCTGCAGCTGCACTGCTTCTTCCGACTCCTGCACCAGCACCAACTGGTCATCGGCAAGCCGGCCGGTGAGCACCTTGAACAGGTCGAGCGCCAGCAGGCCGGCGGCACACACCGAAAAGAAGATGCCGGAGAAATACACGATGGCCATGGGTGCGCCGGTCACCGGCGCGCTCACGTCCCAGTTGATGCGAGCCTGCGCCAGGCTGCCGGTGAACAGCAGCCAGACGATGAACAGCATCAGCAGGTGGCCCGCCACCAGGCAGGCCTTCTTGCCCAGCGGCGGCAGCTTCTGCACCACCATGTCGACCCCCAGGTGGCCGTGTTCACGCAAGGCGACGACGGCACCCAGGAAGGTCATCCAGATGAAGAGCCAGCGCGACACTTCTTCGGACAAGGTGATGCCCGAGTTGAAGCCGTAACGCAGCACCACGTTGCCGAAGACCAGCACCACCATCACCGCCAGGCACAGCGCGATGGTGTTCTCGATGACTCGGCAGAAACGGTCCAGCCAGCGTTCCATGTCGTTCAGGCCGCCTTGGCCCGGGCATCGTTGACCAGCGCCACCACGCCCCGCAGCGCACACAGGTAGGACTGCACGCCCAGGCCCATCACCGTGCCCTTGACCGCCGGCGAGATGATGGAATGGTGGCGCCAGGTCTCGCGGTGGGCCAGGTTGGACATGTGCACTTCCAGCACCGGGAAAGGCATGGCCTTGATGGCGTCGTGCAGCGGCACGCCGTGCTGGGTCAGGCCCGCAGGGTTGACCAGCGCGCCCTGCGCGATGTCGATGTTGGCATGCAGGAAGTCCAGCAGCGCGCCTTCGTGGTTGGACTGGATGATGTCGAGCTCGACCCCCAGTTCGGCGGCCAGCGCCAGCAGCATGTCGTTGATCTGCGGCAGCGTGGTGGTGCCGTAGATATGCGGTTCGCGGCGGCCGAACAGGTTGAGGTTGGGGCCGTGCAGGACGAGGATTTTCATGGCGTGAGGCTCGGGTTTGAAGGATTCGTTCACTTGCGGATCCGGGCCAGTTCGCTGGTGTACAGCTTGACGATGGCGGGGTCGTAGGTGGCGGCGAACCTGTCGGTCACCGGCCTGGAGATGTCACGCATGCGGGCCTGCTCGGCGGGGGAAACTTCGTTGTATTGCATGCCCTTGGCCTGCAGGTCGCCCACCGCTTTTTGCGCAGCGGCGCGGCTCACCTGGCGCTGGTAGCCGCGCGCCTCGTTGGCGGCGTCGTTCATGATCTTCTGCTCGGTCGGCGTCAGCTTGTCCCAGAACTTCTTGCCGACCAGCACGATGTTGGCGGCATACACGTGGTTGGTGGCGCTGACGTATTTCTGCACCTCGAAGAACTTGTTCGACAGGATCACCGCGAAGGGGTTCTCCTGGCCGTCCACCGCCCTGGATTCGAGCGCACCGTACAGCTCGGCGAAGGGCATCGGCACCGGGTTCGACTTGAAGGCCTTGAAGGTCTCCAGGAACACCGGATTGGGGATCACGCGGATCTTCAGGCCGTCGAAGTCTTCCGGTTTGGTAATGGGCCGCTTGCTGTTGGTGACGTTGCGGAAACCGAGGTCCCAGTAGCCCAGTGCGACCAGGCCTTTTTCGGGCAACCTGGCCAGCAGCGCCTGGCCGAAGGGGCCGTCCAGCAAGGCGTCGGCCTGCGCGAAATTGCTCACGGCGAACGGAAAGTCGACCAGGCCGAATTCCTTCACGATGCCGGCCAGCGAGGTGGTGGCCGGCGCCGACATCTCCTGCACGCCGCCCTGCAGCGCCGACTGCTGCTGCATCTCGTTGCCCAGCTGCGAGGCCGGGAATTCGAGCACCTTCATCTTGCCGCCGCTCTTGGCCGCGACCAGTTCGCCGAAACGCTTCACGCCGAAACTCACCGGATGGTCGGCGTTGTTCAGGTGCCCGAAACGGATGGTGCGTTCATGGATGTCCTGGGCCAGCGTGGCACTGGCGCAGGCGCCCAGGCACAGGGCGGCCAGCAGCGGACGAAGAGCGATGCGCAAAGTTTTTTTCATGTTGTCTCCAGATGGGATGAGCGACTGTAGTCAAAACTGGAAAGTAATTCCACATTCCATTTTTCGTGGTTTACCCGCGTTAAACTGGAATCCATCCGAAGAGACACTTGCAGGCAACGAGCCCTTCCCCCATGAGTACCTCCACCCTCGAGCGTTCGCTCGCCATCCTCGAATACCTGTCGCGGTTTCCCGAGGGCCAGTCGCTGGCGACCGTCGCCACCGCACTGGCATTGCCGGCCAGCGCCAGCCACCGCCTGCTGACCGAACTGGTGCGCTGCGGTTACGTCAAGCAGCAGCGCGACTACGGCGAATACGCGCTCACTACCAAACTCGCCGCCATCGGGCTTTCGCACCTGTCCAACGCCGGCATCGTGGACATCGCCCAGCCGCTGATCGACCGTGCCGCGCAGCTGTCGGGCGAACTGGCGCGGCTGGCCATCGTCGACGGCGAACGCCTCACTTTCGTGGCCAAGGCCCAGGGCGCGCGCGGCGGCCTGCGCTACGACCCCGACATGGGCCTGGACGTGCGACTGTCGTGCAGCGCGGCCGGCCACGCCTGGCTGATGACGCTGCCCGAAGCTCAGGCGCTGGACATCGTCGAACGCCAGGGACTGGGCCGGCCCGAGGACTTCGGACCCAGGGCGCCCACCTCGCTTCGGGCCGTGAAGAAATACCTGGCCGACGGCCGCCAGCGCGGATTCAGTGTCATCGTCGATGTGTTCGCGCCCGGCATGTCGGCCATGGCCGCGCCGGTGCAGCGGCCAGGCGAGCCGGCCTGCGGTGTCATCACCCTGGCCGGCCCGCTGCTGCGACTGACCGAACAACGCATGGCCGAACTCGGTCCGGAACTGGTGAAGGTGGCAGACGAACTGGCGCTGGCCAGCGCGGGTTCGCCGCTGTTCGGCAAGGCCCGGCGCGCCGCTTGAACCGGCCTCCGGCGTACCTGGATTGCAAGCGCTTGTAAGCGACTGCATCCAGCGCGAGAGCTGGCGGGTAGTGTCCGGGCGCGGCCAAAAACAACGCTTGAAGAAACGCTGCGCACCTCGTCAATTCCAACTGGACACGAACATGCAGAACAAGCGTTTCTCCCTTTCCCTTTTGGCCGCGGTCGCGACCGCATCGCTGATCGCCTGCGGCGGCGGCGGCGGCGGTGACGGCGGCGCTCCGGCCGCGGTAGCCGTGGGTGATGCCGTCGCCATCACCACCAGCGGCCGCGTGATTTCGTTCAACCGCGCCACGCCGGGCACGCTGGTCAGCAACCTGCCGGTGCGCGGCCTCGCCAGCGGCGAACGCCTGATCGGCATTGATGTCCGGCCTGCCACCAACACGCTCTACGCCGTCACCAATCTGGGCAGCATCTTCACACTGGACGCTGCCACCGGCACGCTGACGCCTGCCGCCATCCTGTCGGTCGCCCTGCAGGGCACATCCTTCGGCGTCGACTTCAACCCCATGGCAGACCGCCTGCGCATCGTCAGCAACACCGGCCAGAACCTGCGGGTGGACGTGACCACCGGCGTCGCCACCGTCGACGGCACGGTGAACGGCGCGCCGGCCAGCATCTCGGCATCGGCCTATACCAACAGCTTCGACGGCACTACCAGCACCCAGCTCTACAACCTGGACGCCGCAGCCGGCACGCTGTTTTTGCAGGACCCGCCCAACAACGGCACCCAGGCCAGCCCGGTGCCGCTGGGCGTGACCTTCGACGCCGCCAACGGCTTCGACATCGACGCCCGCAACAACCGCGGTTATGCAGCCGTCACCGTCGGCGGCGCCAACCGCCTGTACACCGTGCCGCTGACCGGCACCGGCGGCGCGACGCTGGTCGGCGCCATCGGCATCGCCGACACCGTCAGCGGCCTGGCCCTGGTGCAGCCCGCCACGCCGCGCGCCTATGCGCTGACGGACGACGGCCGCCTGGCGGCCTTCTCGCCGTCGGCGCCCAACACCCTCACCGCCAACGTCGCCATCACCGGCCTGGCTGCCGGCGAAACCGTGCTGGGCATCGACTTCCGCCCGGCCAACGCGCGCCTGTATGCGCTGACCTCGGCCGGCCGGTTGCTGACGGTGGACCCGGACACCGGCGCCGCCACCGCACCCGTCACGCTGGCAGCGGACGCCACCGACACCACCCTGCCTTATGCCGGCCTCACGGGCGCGAGCTTCAGTGTCGACTTCAATCCGGTGGCCGACCGCCTGCGGGTGATCGGCAACACCGGCCAGAACCTGCGCATCAACGTCGACACCGGCGCCACCACCACCGACGGTGTCATCAACCGCGGCGTGGCCCCCACCGTGCTGGCCGGTGCCTATACCAACAGCTTCGCGGCCAGCACCGCCACCGTGCTGTACGACATCGAAGGCAACAGCAATGTGCTGGCCCAGCAGAACCCGCCGAACGACGGCACCCTGGTCGATGTCGGCCCCATCGGATTCGCCCTGGGCGGCCGGGCGGCGGTGGACATCGCCGGCGGCGCCAACGGTCTGGTGCTGGCAGCGCTGCGCAACGGCAGCACCGGTCCGTTCAGCCTGTACACCGTGTCGCTGACCACCGGCGCGGCCACGCTGTACCGCAACACCGGTGCGGCCAGCCTGTCGTTCATCGGCGGTGCGGGCGGGCCGGCCGTGAAGGACGTCGCGATCCGTTTCTGACCCGCGGGCCGCCGGTCGGAATGCGGCGTCGGCTGCACGCCGACCTACGCTGTCGGCACGGGCCGACAGTGGCAATACGCCCGGTTGCATAGCGTGGCGCCTCACATCCATCAGAGGCTTTCCATGCACCAGCAGACCGGGCGCCAGCGCCGTTTCTCCACTCTCCCCCTGGCCGTGTCGGCCGCCGCCGCCATGCTGCTCGCCGCCTGTGCGCAGCCCGGCCCGACCACCGTTGCGCCCCCCGGCGCGCCGGTGCTGCAGACCGTGGCGACATTCCCCAGCCAGGTCACCGGCGTCACGGTGTCGCCCAACGGCCGCATCTTCGTGAACTTCCCGCGCTGGTCGGAAGACGCTCCGGTGTCGGTCGCCGAAGTGCGCAGCGACGGCTCGATGCGTGCCTTCCCCAACGCCGAATGGAACGCCTGGCGCAATGCCCGCAAGGACGAGATGACCGCCATCGACCATTTCGTGTGTGTGCAGAGCGTGGTGGCCGACCGCCAGGGCAACCTGTGGGTGCTCGACGCCGGCGCGCCGGCCCAGGGCGCGGTGGTGCCGATGGGCCCCAAGCTGGTGAAGATCGACATCGAGACCAGCCAGGTGCTGCAGACCGTTTCCTTCGACCCCACCGTCGCGCCGCAGGGCAGCTATCTGAACGACGTGCGTTTCAGCCCCGACGGCGGCACCGCCTACATCACCGATTCGGGTGCCCGCGGCGCCATCGTGGTGGTCGAGCTGGGCCGCGGCACCGCCCGCCGCGTCCTCGACGGGGACCCCAGCACCCAGCCTGAGAAGGCTGTGCAGGTGAAGGCCGACGGCGGCGTACTGCGCCGCCCCGACGGCCGCGGCGTGGAGTTCTCGGCCGACGGCATCGCCCTGTCGCCGGACGGCCAGATGCTGTATTGGCAGGCCATCAAGGGCCGGACCCTGTACCGCGTGCCGACCGGCGCACTCACCAGCCCGGCCATGGCGGCGCGCCTGCCCTCGCTGGTCGAGAAGGTCGGCGACAACGGCCCGGCCGACGGCCTGCTCTTCGGCCGGGACGGCCGGTTGTACGTCACCTCGCCGGAAGACAACTCGGTGAAGGTGCGTGATGCCGGCGGCCTGAAGACCCTGGTGCAGGATCCGCGCCTGCGCTGGCCCGACACCCTGTCGCAAGGGCCGGACGGCGCGCTGTATGTCACCAGCTCCCGCATCCAGGACATGAGCTGGTACAAGCCCGGCAACCCCGACGCCCTGCCGACCACCCTGTTCCGCATCGCCATGCCCTGAGGGACATGACGGCGTGGTCACACGCCGCCACAGGTCTCTCGCAATAATGTTGTGCGTTATTCGCACCCATTCTTTCGAGAGACCGACCATGTACAAAGACGTTTCCCTTTTCATCGACGGCCAGTGGACTGCTTCGAGCAACGGCCAGACCCTTCCGATCCACGGCCCCGCCACCGGCACCGTCATCGGCCAGCTGGCCCATGCCACCCGTGAAGACCTGGACCGCGCACTGGATTCCGCCGACCGGGGCTTCAAGGCCTGGAAAAAGGTCGGCGCTTACGAACGTTCGCAACTGCTTCGCCGAGCCGCCGCCCTGATCCGCGAACGCGCTGAAACCATCGCACCGCTGATGACCCAGGAACAGGGCAAACCCCTGGCCGAAGCGCTGATGGAAACCCGTGCCGCGGCGGACATCATGGAATGGTTCGCAGAAGAAGCCCGCCGCACCTACGGCCGCATCATCCCGGCGCGCGGCGAAGGCATCACGCAGATGGCCATCAAGGAACCGGTCGGACCGGTGGCGGCCTTCACGCCCTGGAACTTCCCCATCAACCAAGCGGTCCGCAAGGTATCTGCGGCCATCGCCGCCGGTTGCTCGGTGATCCTGAAAGGCCCGGAAGAAACGCCGGCCAGCTGTGCCGAACTGGTCCGTTGTTATGTCGACGCCGGCCTGCCTGCCGGTGTGCTGAACCTGGTCTACGGCATCCCGGCCGAGATCTCCTCGTACCTCATCCCGCATCCGGTCATCCGCAAGATCACCTTCACCGGTTCCACCCCGGTGGGCAAGCAGCTGGCGTCGCTGGCCGGGCTGCACATGAAACGCATCACCATGGAACTGGGCGGCCACGCACCGGTGCTGGTGTTCGATGACGCCGACGTGGTCGCAGCGGCAAAGATGCTGGCCGGCAGCAAGTTCCGCAATGCCGGTCAGGTGTGTGTTTCGCCCACCCGTTTCCTGGTGCAGGACGCTGTGTACGACCAGTTCGTGTCGGCCTTCAGCGAAGCCATCCAGGGCGTGAAGGTGGGTGATGGCCTGGCGGCCGGCACGACCATGGGACCGCTGGCGAATCCGCGCCGGGTGGATGCGATGGCCGCGCTGGTCTCGAACGCGCGTTCTGCCGGCGCGCGCGTGGTGACCGGCGGTGACCGCATCGGCGACAAGGGCAACTTCTTCGCGCCGACCATCCTGGCGGATGTGCCCTTGAGCGCCGACGTGATGAACAACGAACCCTTCGGTCCGCTGGCTGCGATTGCCCGTTTCGCCACGCTGGACGACGCGCTGGCCGAAGCCAACCGCCTGCCTTTCGGCCTGGCTGCCTATGCCTTCACCCGGTCCCTGAAGACGGCCACCGCGGTCGGCCAGGGCATCGAGAGCGGCATGGTTTCCATCAACCATTTCGGCCTGGCCCTGCCCGAGCTGCCGTTCGGCGGCATCAAGGATTCCGGCTATGGCTCCGAAGGGGGCAGCGAGGCTATCGAGTCCTATCTCAATACCAAGCTGGTGACCCAGGTCGGGGTTTGATGCACCTTGCCTCCGCATCGTATTGCGGAGGTGAGAATTCCGCCCGGATCACGCAGCCTTATGAGGCCGTGCCGCGAGTCGTTTGGGTGGCAAGCCGTATACGGTAGCACCAGCTGGAACCGATCTAACCACGACGCACCCGGCACCGATCACACAACCGGCGCCTACGCGAATTCGGGGCATGACCTTTGCGCCGGTTCCAAAAAAAACGTTATCGCCGACCTGAACTTCGCCTGTTACGTCCACGTGCGCACTCAGGGTTGAGTACTTGCCCATTACAACGTCGTGGCCGATGCTGGACAAGGCATTAACGGTCACGAAGTCGTCCACCTTCGCATCGGCCGAAATGATTGCCTGGGGCAGCACCACTACGCCTTCACCGATCTTTGCGGTCGAAGCCACTACTGCCGTGTCATGGACCATGGAAACAAAGCGCGCGCCGTTGGCTTTCAGCTGTTCGGCAACTGCTTTTTTGGACGCGGATGTCGCGATACCCATTAAAAAAACTTCATCGCCTGCCGGCACATGGTCACGGATGGTTCCGAGATATGGAACGTCGTAATCGAATCCTTTCAAAGCATCGACCGCATCGATAAAACCGTATATACCGCCAGCATCTGGATCGGAAAAACGGGCGTTATGCGCCCAGCATAAGACCTCGCGACCGAATCCCCCAGCCCCTACCAAAATAATCTTCTTTTTCATTTAACTCAGACCGCGTAGCCGCCATCCACTAACATCGTGCTGCCAGTAATCCAGCGTGATGCATCGGACAAAAGGAATATTACCGCAGCTGCAACGTCCATAGGAGCGCCGAATCCGAGCGGATGCTGCTTTTCATACTCAGCCGCTGCGGCGCCACCACTGTTTCCGACGATACGCCCATGCATGGGAGTTTCCACTGCGCCGGCGGCAATCGAGTTGATCCGGATCTTTCTCGGCGCGAGTTCAGAAGCGGCGGCGCGCACCATGCCATCGATTCCCGCTTTCGAAGCCGAATATGCCGTCAGACCGGGTTGGCCGCGCAAACTAGCGACCGAAGACATCAGTACAACGGAAGCACCGTCGATACAGACCCCTTTTTGTGCGGCTGCACGCGCCAAACCGAAAGCGGCATAAAGACTGGAGGAAAACAAAGACTCCAGATGCGCCTGTTTTGTCATTCGAAGGGGCCGGATCAATTCAGCACCTGCGGCATGGAATATTCCATTAAACGGCCCATGCTCGACTGCCAATTGATTTACCCAATCGGTTGTCGGGTCAGCCCCAGTTAGGCCGAATTGGCTTGTGACATGGCCACTGTCGGGACCAAGAGCGTCAGCCAATTCATTCAAACGTGTTTCGTCACGGCCCGCTGCGATGACGCGGGCACCACAGCTAGCCATCATCAGAGAGGCTGCACGTCCGATACCGGAGGATGCTCCCGTTACAAGGAAACTCCTGCCTTTCAGGCAATCTTTAGAAAAAACACCGGATATTTCGTCAGAAGATATGCTCATGATTCAATGGTTTCCACATGACAAAGGGGATCGGTGGTCAGCGAAACTGCGCCCCACGAATAGCCAACCCCAAAACCAAACATCGCAAGATTCATGGGGCCGGCCTTCAGCTTGTCGACCAGCACACTCGTCATGAGAAGAGGAATTGACGCACAGCTGGTATTGCCATAGCTCTCGATATTCTTGAACACCTTGTCGGCAGGCAATTTCGATTTCTTGGCAAGATGATTGAGCATGAAAACATTGGCCTGATGGAAAAGAAATCCGTCGTAATCCGCGATGGCCTTGCCACTCGCCGTCGTGAGAGAATTCACCAGGCCCGGAATGGTACGCAACGTAAAATTGAATATCTGCCCACCATCCATATAAAGACAATTGAGGTCACGGTCCGCCAGACGCGGGTCCGCTTCAGTCGACGTTCGTGCTCCTCCCAAAGGTACCACCAGATGTTTTGCACCCTTGCCGTCCGACCCGAATACAAAAGTCATCTCACCGCCGCCACCGTCGGTTTTTTCCAGCGCAGTCATCGTTCCGGCATCGCCGAAGAGCATGGCAGTAGAGCGATCTTTTGGATCGACGATCTTGCTGATGGTGTCGCCCACCGCCAGCAGCACTCGGGATGCCGCGCCACTCTGGATCATCATGGAACCCAGCCATAGACCATAGGGGTATCCGGAACAACCCAGGTTGATGTCCAGTGCTATGACTCTTTGCGCCAATCCCAGACGGTCCTGCATGATGCATGCACTGGCAGGTAGTCTGTGATCCGGCGTCTGTGAGATAAAAATGATTGCGTCGATCGACGCAGCGTCCCATCCCAAAGCCTCCAAAAGACGGTCGCCTGCAACGCAGCAAAGATCGACCGAGGTCTGGTCTCTGCTGACCCATCGCCGGGTTTTGACGCCGGTCATCTCGGCGACAGCAGCAACGGCCTCACTTCCAAAAAGCGATTCGAAATGATCGTTGCCCACGATATTCGTGGGCACGCAGGAAACCACGCCAGCCACTCGCGCGCCGTGCGTGGTAATCACGCTGTTCGATTGAGATGAGGCCGATGCCGACATGAAATTAAGCCTTCTTGAGTTTTTCTACTAGCGCCAGAATATCGCCGACTTTTTCGCATTCATAAAGATCCTCGCCTTCGAGAACGACACCAAAACAGTCATCGACAAGCGCGATGGTGGAAACCACAGCAAGGGAGTTCCAGCCGTCGCCCAATTCCATCTCAGCCTGAATCTTGGCGACATCGATTTCGAGAATTTCGGCCAGACCTTCGTTAAACTCATTCATATTTACGTCCAATATCGATATTTATATCCAACAAACATGCAGCCCAAGAATATCCGACGCCAAAACCAATCAACGCCAATTTTCTAGGGCCATCGAGAAATCCTTTCGCCCGCATTTCAACAAGGGCTAAAGGAATAGAAGATGAAACGGTGTTTCCAATATTTTCCATCACTATCGGAACTTTACCCAGATCAACTTTCATTTTCTTTGCAAGGGCGTTCAACATGAACCTATTCGCTTGATGCAGCACAAAATAATCCACATCCTCCTTTGCAAGATGTCCTACTTCCAACAGTTTGTCCAGCGCTGATGGAACTTCATTCAAGGTAAATGACATCACCGCCGAACCGTTCATGAACAGATTATCCTGGCTTCTGACATTTCCGGACTGATCGGTGCCTTCCAATGCAGTTTGCTCACTATGCGGCAAACGGAACCCGCCCGCAGGCACAATAAGATGACGGGCGCCTGAGCCATCGGTACCAAACACAAAAGGACCGAGCGCCGAGCGATCATCGGAATGCTGGCTGGTCACGATAGTCGCCGCTGCACCGTCACCAAAAAGCGTACGAACGCTTTTATCTAGCTTATGGATATATTTAGAATAAGTATCTGCCGTCAGAAGCAATACGCATTTTGCAGCGCCGGATTGCAGTAGCCCGTTCGCAACGGCCAAACCGTAAACATATCCCGAACATCCCAGGTTTATGTCCAGGGCGCCGGCGCTACGGGAAATGCCTAGCCTGGATTGCAATATGCACGCAGAAGTAGGAAGAACATGGTCAGACGCCTGTGTGACGAAGATCAAGAAATCGACATCTTCCCGCCTACAGCGCTGCTGCTCAAAAAGGGCCTCGGCGGCCTTATAGGCCATGTCCGCTGCCGTTTCATCGGCTGCCGCGATGTGCCGGGTTTTGATACCCGTCTTTTCGAATATCTTTTCTGCAGTCCAGTCCGGAAACACACCTTCCAGTTCATCATTACTCAACTGCGCCGCAGGCAAATAGCCAGCAAAGTCCAATAGTTTTATTTTCATGTACATATCCTGCGGCGATGAAGATCCCAAAATCAGCGGATGCCGCTATCAACGCCATCAAATAATCAGCCCACGCCAGGCTCGTCCAGGAGGAGAGGCGGCATTTGTCCCCACCAAAGGCAGCAACGCACCCGCGCACAAATGCATCCCTCAACGAACAATGAGCCCGGGTCAGGGGCATCATGATACATAGGCCGTCCCTCGTTTCGGTATGGCGCTCACAGACGCACTTTGAGTGTGCAAGGCTGAACCGGGCGCCTTTGATCACCAATAGTGCCATTTGAGTGTGACGTGTCGGCGAAAGGCACGCTTTCGGTCAGTGCTTGACGCTTGCGGAGGCTCAAGTTTTTGTTGCAGATTGCAACCAAATTCTCGGGAATCTCATCTCCATGCGTTGGATTCGCATGACCGAGGACGAACGGGGCGTCCGGACGCGAGGGTGCGCCAACAGGACAATCGCCCCTCCAACTGGCTTCTGTCGTCCGCTCAACCCTGCGCGGTAGGGCAGCAAACTTCCCCGAGCAAGAGACCCATCAGGCGCACCCCTTGTAGAGGACTCAATGGGGCACTTGTAGAATTGGCGAATCTGCCTGAGGCCAAAGTTACGATTTAATTCCACCTTGGTCAGTTGCAAACGTTGTCGGGTTATTAAGTCGGTCTAGTTCTTGGCAATGCAGGCACTACGCTTTATTCAGGGCGACGGATGAACCCTGATCAATTGGCTTTTTAACGATCAGCAAAAATTCTTATGAAAAATCTAATTGAAATATCCCCGGTTCAAGTTTTTAATAATGGCCGGACAGCAAAAAAAATCCTTACCCAAGAAGACATTTTTCAATTGGAAGCAAGGCACTTGAGAGATACGTTCTGGCACTTGGTCTGCCACCGCAGTGAATTGCCAAATGAAGGAGATTTCGTTCGTTTTGACTGGCTAGGCGACGAGTTGGTGATTCACCATGACTCAAACGAGTTTATCGCTTTCGATAATCTTTGCCGGCACCGAGGCGCTCGGCTGTTCACCGGTGATCATGGCAACGCAGTCGCCTCGTGTACCTATCACGGCTGGACCTACCGCGAGGGGAAGTTGACCGGTGGAGCGCCACAGTCATTGGTTGATTGCAAGATCCGCCTGCGCCAGCTTCAGACTGAGTGGTGCGCGGACTTCCTGTTCGTGTCGGCCGATCCGAAGATGCCTTTGGACGAGCAGTTGGCCGAAACCATGCCGATGCTTGAAAACATCTCATTCCAGCTCGCAGGACGCTACGATTTTAATCGCTACACGTACGACTGCTCTTGGCAAATAGCGATGGAAAATGCGTTGGAGCCGGAACATATCGGTTTTGTTCATCCAGACTCCCTCGGCAAACTTCGTCTGGAAGACGGAACCAATGACTTCTATGGAGTCAACTCGGTCTGGTCTGCTCCCGTCGGCGATGCCACCATGGCAAAACAGTTGAAAACCGCTTGCCGCTTTTTTGATGTGGAGGACGCCTACCAAGGCTATCAGAGTATCTATCTCTTCCCGTTCACGATGCTTTCTTCGACCTACGGCTTGTCCTGGTCGCTGCAGAATTTTTTCCCAGGCAAAAGTGCGGGACAGGCGAATTTCACAAGCAGGCTTTACGGCGCACAACGGAAACCCAAGGCACCGGCGACCATCTCAGACATTCTTTTCAAATCCAGTGGCGAAATGAATCGGCAGGTTTTTGAAGAAGACAACGACATCTGCAAAGTCGTAGCACCGAACTCGTGGAGCAGCGATCCTCTGGAATACCCACTTCCGTCAGAAAGCAAGCTCCAGCATTTCCGGGCGTCGTACCGCGCCCATTGCATTAAAGAAGAAGCGAGCGAATGAAACGTCGCGGATCCAAAGTTCAGCCCGCATTGGATCTCCCTTTCCGCGCCAGCATGTTCAGGCCCTCGACCACGGTCGAGAAAGCCATCGCCGCATAGATGTAGCCCTTGGGCACATGCACCCCGAAGCCGTCCGCGATCAGCACCGCGCCAATCATCAGCAGGAAACCCAACGCCAGCATCACCACCGTCGGGTTCCTGTTGATGAAGTTGGCCAGGGGGTCGGCGGCCAGCATCATCACCGTCACGGCGGCGATGACCGCGATGACCATCACCGCCAGGTTGTCGGTCATGCCCACAGCCGTCAGGATGGAGTCGATCGAAAACACCATGTCCAGCAGGATGATCTGCACCAGCGCACCCGCGAAGGTGATGCCGACCGCCTTCTTGGTGTCGAACACATCGCCGGTGGGAACCGGATCCACCGTGTGATGAATCTCCTTGGTGGCCTTCCAGATCAGGAACAGGCCGCCGGCGATCAGGATCAGGTCACGCCAGGAGAACTGGGTCTCGAAGCTGGGCACACCCGCCGCATTCAAACCACCTGACCAGCCCAGGTCGAACACCGGCGCTGTCAGCCCCACCAGCCACGCGATCATCGACAGCAGCACCAGCCGCAAGCCCAGCGCCAGGCCGATGCCCAGCCGGCGTGCGCGTTTGCGCTGGTGTTCGGGCAGCTTGTTCGACAGGATGGAAATGAAGATCAGGTTGTCGATGCCGAGCACGATCTCCATGACCAGCAAGGCCAGGAGAGCGGCCCAGGCGGCCGGGTCGGAAAACAGGGCTTGCAGGCTTTGCATGGTGCGGACGGAATCGTTTTTGAAGCCGCGATGATGCGTGACCGGCAAGACCGGCCGGCGTCGGACAGACCCGCTTTTTGCGCTGTCCGCCGAGCCGGAAGACAGAGATCAGACGCCTGGCAGCATCCAGTCTTCGGCGGTGGCGAAGGCGCCGGTATCACCGAGCTTGCGCATGGCCACGTCCGCCACCCAGCCGATGCGGCCGAGGGTCTGGCGCATCAGTTGCAGGCGGTCGTGCAGATCGTCGTCGTCGGTGTCGTCCACCAGTCCGAGCCGGTCGCGGGAAAGCCGGATCGCCGTGTTGGCGAGGCAGCAGACCTCACGCATCAATGCGATCGCGTCGTCCTGGGGGTGCCCATCCGGCGAAACGTGAAAGTCGGGGGTCTTCATGGCTGTGTCCTGATCGTCGATTTCCGCAAAGGGAAACCGCCGCCAGGCCATCGACAGCGATGAATTGGCGGCGGCTCGAACAGGTTGGCGTACCGGTGACACTAACGAAAGAGCCGGCAGGGCGCGAGCCCTCCCACTCGAGCCGCCATAAGCGAATCGAATGAAAAGGCCGCAGTCCACGCGGTTTAAGTCAGTTACTTACGGCCTTAGCCGTCAGTGTCAAAACGGGACGCCAATCCCGGTCGCGCTCATCACGCGACGCCGCACTTTATCAGGCGAAAGTCTCAGCCGTCTTGAACGGACTCGCCACTGCGTCCTTGCCGGAAAGCAGCGGCGCCATGCCGATGTCGGGCCAGGTGATGCCCAGGTCCGCGTCGTTCCACAGAATGGCCCGCTCGTGCGCGGGCGCGTAGAACTCGGTGGTCTTGTACAGGAAATCTGCCGACTCGCTGGTCACCACGAAACCGTGCGCGAAACCCGGCGGCACCCACAGCTGGCGGTGGTTGTCTTCGGTCAGCTCGACACCCACCCACCGGCCGAAGGTAGGCGACGAACGGCGGATGTCGACAGCGACGTCATAGACGGAACCGCGCGTCACCCGCACCAGCTTGCCTTGCGGTTTCTGGATCTGGTAATGCAGGCCGCGCAGCACGCCCTTGGCCGAACGCGAATGGTTGTCCTGGACGAAATCGACATGGTTGCCGACGGCTTCGTCGAAGGCGGTCTGGTTGAAGCTCTCGAAGAAGAAACCGCGGCTGTCGCCGAACACCCTGGGTTCGATGATCAGCACTTCGGGTATGGCGGTGGCGGTGGCCTTCATGCGCGCACCCCTTCGTTCAGCACATGCTGCAGGTACTTGCCGTAGCCGCTCTTCTTCAGCGGTGCGGCCAGCTTCTCCAGCTGCACCGAATCGATGAAACCCTGGCGCCAGCAGATCTCTTCGATACAGGCGATCTTCAGGCCCTGGCGATGCTCCAGCGTGGCGATGAACTGGCCGGCTTCCAGCAGGCTTTCATGCGTGCCGGTGTCGAGCCAGGCATAGCCGCGCTGCATGATCTGCACGCTGAGTTTTCCGGCGTTCAGGTAGGCCTCGTTGACGGCAGTGATCTCCAGTTCGCCGCGCTCGCTGGGCTTCACTTCCTTGGCGATGCGCACCACGTCGGAGTCGTAGAAATACAGGCCGGTGACCGCGTAGCTGCTCTTGGGCGCGGCGGGCTTTTCCTCGATGCTGCTGGCCTTGCCGGTCTCGTCGAAGGCCACCACGCCATAACGCTCCGGGTCCTTCACGTGATAGGCGAACACGGTGGCGCCTGCCGGGCTGGTATCGGCCGCGTCGAGCAGGTTGTGCAGGTCGTGGCCGTAGAAGATGTTGTCGCCCAGCACCAGCGCGCTGGGAGCGCCGTCCAGGAACTTCTCGCCGATCAGGAAGGCCTGCGCCAGGCCGTCCGGGCTGGCCTGCACTTCGTACTGCAGGTTGATGCCCCATTGCGATCCGTCGCCCAGCAGTTGCTGGAAACGCGGCGTGTCTTGCGGTGTGCTGATGATCAGGATGTCGCGGATGCCGGCCAGCAGCAGCGTGCTGAGCGGGTAATAGATCATCGGCTTGTCATACACCGGCAGCAGCTGTTTGCTGATGGCCAGGGTGGCCGGGTGCAGGCGGGTGCCCGAACCCCCGGCCAGGATGATGCCTTTGCGATTGGTCATGTTCTTCTGCTTTTTCAGGGGTGGATTTCGCGCAGCATGCGTGCCACGCCGGCCTGCCAGTGGGGCAGCACCAGGCCGAAGGACTGCTGGAACTTGCGGGTATCCAGGCGCGAGTTGAGCGGGCGTGCGGCGGGGGTGGGGAAAGCGCTGGTCGGCACCGGGGCGACCTCGGTCGTCTTCAGCTCGACACCCAGGGCGCGGGCCTGCTCGATGACGAACCGGGCGTAGCCGTTCCAGGTCACTTCGCCGCCGGCCACCAGGTGGTACAGGCCCGCCTTGGAGGCATCGGCCAGGGTGGCGCGGATGGCATGGGCGGTGCAGTCGGCCAGCAGTTCGGCACCGGTCGGCGCACCGTGCTGGTCGTCGATGACGGTCAGGCGTTCGCGGTCGACGGCCAGGCGCAGCATGGTCTTGGCGAAATTGCCGCCGCGGGCTGCAAACACCCAACTGGTGCGGAAGATGAGGTGTTTGGCGCCAGACTGCTGGATGGCTTGTTCGCCCTCCAGCTTGGTCTGGCCATAAACGCTCAGCGGGCCGGTGGCTGCGTCTTCGGCGCGGGGCTGGTCGCCGCTGCCGTCGAACACGTAGTCGGTGGAGTAATGCACCAGCAAGGCGCCGATTTGAGCGGCGGCCTTGGCCAGCACGGCCGGAGCTTCGGCGTTGATGGCGCGGACCAGGTCGCTTTCGCTTTCGGCCTTGTCGACGGCGGTGTGTGCGGCGGCATTGACGATGACATCAGGCCGCAATGCGGCCACCGTCTCGGCCAGCTTTTGCGGCTGGCTGAAATCGGCATGGTGTTCGGTGCTGTCGAAATCCAGCGCCACCAGTTCACCCAGCGGCGCCAGGGCGCGCTGCAGTTCCCAGCCGACCTGGCCGCCTTTGCCCAGCAGCAGGATCTTCATGCCGACGCCTGCTCGGTGGTGTTCTCGTATTGGGCTGCGACCCAGTCGCGGTAACCGCCGCTCTGCACGTTGGCCAGCCATTCGCCGTTGGCGAGGTACCAGGCCACCGTCTTGCGGATGCCGGTGTCGAAGGTCTCGGCCGGTTTCCAGCCAAGTTCGCGCTCGATCTTGCGAGCGTCGATGGCGTAGCGGCGGTCGTGGCCGGGCCGGTCCTTCACATAGGTGATCTGGGTGCTGTAGCTGACGCCGTCGGCGCGCGGGCGCATTTCGTCGAGAAGGCCGCAGACATGGTTGACGATGTCGATGTTGGGCATCTCGTTCCAGCCGCCGACGTTGTAGGTCTCGCCGAGCGTGCCGGCTTCGAGCACCCGGCGGATGGCGCTGCAATGGTCCTTGACATAGAGCCAGTCGCGCACCTGCATGCCGTCGCCGTACACCGGCAGCGACTTGCCGGCCAGGGCGTTGACGATCATCAGCGGGATCAGTTTTTCGGGGAAATGGAACGGGCCGTAGTTGTTGGAGCAGTTGGTGGTCAGCACCGGCAGGCCGTAGGTGTGGTGCCAGGCGCGCACCAGATGGTCGCTGGCGGCCTTGCTGGCGGAATACGGGCTGTTGGGTTCGTAGGCCTTGGTCTCGGCAAAGGCAGGGTCGGTCTTGCTGAGCGTGCCGTAGACCTCATCGGTGGACACATGCAAAAAGCGGAAGGCCGACTTGTCGGCTTCTGCCAGGCCCGACCAATAGGCGCGCACCGCTTCCAGCAGATGGAAGGTGCCGAGAACATTGGTCTCGATAAAGGCCGCCGGGCCGCTGATGGAGCGGTCGACGTGCGATTCGGCAGCGAAGTTGACGACGGCGCGTGGCTGGTATTTGGCCAGCAGACCGCTCAGCACCGCGCTGTCGCCGATGTCGGCCTGGACGAACACGTGGCCGGGGTTGGCCGAGACTTCAGCCAGGTTCTGCAGGTTGCCGGCGTAGGTCAGCTTGTCGACGTTGACGACACCTTCGGTGCTGCCTGCGAGCCAGTCCAGAACAAAATTGGAGCCGATGAAACCCGCTCCGCCCGTCACCAAAATCATGGGTCGTCCTCTGTGTGTAGAACCTGGATTGTTCCATACACATGAAGGGAATTTGCAACAGCTGCATAGCGCCGAAGCACCAAGTCGGCATATCAGCCCATCGGCTTCCAGGTCGGCGGAGGTTCCGGCTGGGGATATTCGAGCGACCGCGACTGCTGCATCGCCTCGCGTTGTCGCAGCCGCTTGAGGGCGCGGGGTTTCACACGGGGCTCCGGATCGTGGCGATACGTCTTGGACATAGGTCGTGTCTTAGTCGTGGTGGCGATGCGATGAAACATTAAAGCCGATGTCTCGACGTTTTTGGTGGACGCAATGGATCAAACGGCCTTGTCCGACGACGAACGGCAAATGCCGATCCATTGCCGAGGACAGAATGCCGCCGATGGACAGAAGACTTCTACTCCGGCAAGCACTCGTCGCCGCCGCCGGCCCGCTGCCGATCAGCCATGCCTGGGCCGGCAAAGGCGCGCAGGCCGACCCGTTCGCGATGGGCGTCGCCAGCGGCGCCCCCACCGAAACCGGCGTCGTGCTGTGGACCCGTATCGCAGCCGCCGCCCTGCCCTCGCCGCTCGCCAGCGTCGTGCTGCACTGGCAGATCGCGCATGACGAAGGGTTCCGCCGCATCGTGGCTTCAGGGGATGCAAACGCCTTGCCTCAACTCGGCCATGCAGTGCATGTGGAAGTGCAGGGCCTGCAGCCCGGACGCTGGTATTTCTACCGCTTCCTGCTGGGCGACGCGGCAAGTGGAACCGGCCGCACCCGAACCGCGCCGGGTGCCGACACCCTGCCCGACCGCCTGCGTTTTGTCTTCGCATCCTGCCAACGCTGGGAACACGGTTTCTATGCCGCGTGGCGCGACGTGGCGGCCCAATCGCCCGACCTGGTGGTGTTTCTGGGCGACTACATCTACGAATACGCATCGCCGCGTGAGCCGAAAACGCCGATGCCGCGCAGCCATCAGCTGGCGCGTGCCGTTTCGCTGGCGGACTACCGGGACCGATACGCCCTGCACAAAAGCGATGCAGACCTGCAGGCCGCGCACCGCGCCTGCCCGTGGATCGTCACCTGGGACGACCACGAAGTCGAAAACGACTACGCCGGCGACCACGGCCGCGCCGACCCGGCCCGCTTTGCCGCCCAGCGCGCAGCCGCCTATCAGGCTTTTTATGAAAACATGCCGTTGCCAGCCAGCGCGCTGGTGCGCGGCCTGGCCGGCCTGGGTGGCAACGACGCCTTGCGGGTGCATCAGCGGCAGGGTTTCGGGCGGCTGGCCAACTTTCACCTGCTCGACACCCGGCAGTTTCGAGACCTGCAGGCCTGCCGGGAAACCTCGGCCAACGGGACCGGCGCCAGCACCGGCACCGTCAAACCCGCAGACTGCGCGGCGCTGCAAGACCCGGCGCGCACCCTGCTGGGCGCGGCCCAGGAAAACTGGCTGGACCAGGGCATTGCCGCCGACGCCCGCGACGGCAGGGTGCGCTGGACCATCGTGGCCCAGCAAACCCTGTTTTCACCGCGACATTACGGCGGCGCCAACAGCCCGGTGCCGACCGACACCTGGGACGGCTACCCGGCCGCCAGGCAACGCCTGCTGGATTCGGTGGCCGCACACCGGCCGCGCAACACGGTGCTGGTCGGTGGCGACATCCATCAGAACTATGTGTGCGACATCCATGCGCAGGACCGGCCCGATGCCCCCGTGATCGCATCGGAGTTCTGCGGAACGTCGATCAGCTCGCAGTCCGGCGCGTCGCAGGCGCGCATCGCCACGCTGATGCAGCGCAACCCCCAGATCGTTTTCGCCAACAGCGAACGCCGCGGTTACGGGCTGGTGGAACTGACCGCCGGCCTCTGGCAGACCACGCTGCGGACGGTGGACGAAATCGAACGCGCCGACAGCGCGGTGTCGACGCTGGCCCGGTTCGAGGTGCGGGACGGCCGGCCGGGCATCTCGGCGAAATGAACGCCGCCTACCGGGCGTAGCCCTTGAGGCGGTAAGCCATCAGGCCCAGCGTCTCGTGGATGCCGGTCTGCCACTGCAGCAGCGAGCTCGCCATGGCGTATTCGTTCCACGGAGTCCTCTCGCCGGTCAGGTAGTCCACCGAATAGGGCGTGACCTGCCAGCCGGCTTTTTCGAAGGTCGCCAGGGAGCGCGGCATGTGCCAGGCCGACGTCAGCAAAATCCACTTCTGGTGGATGTCCACACCCGGCAATCGTGCGGCATAGATCGCGTTTTCATAGGTGGTGCGTGACACCCCTTCGAAAACCAGCCTTTCGGGCGCGACACCCATTTCGGTGAAGAACTGGCGCGCCTGCGCGGCTTCGGTTTCCGACTGCCGCAGCAGGTTGCCGTCCCCGCCAGTGAAGACGAGTTTCAGGTTCGGATGCGCTCTTGCCAGGGCGACCGCCATGGTCATGCGTTCGGCCGCCCGGTTGAGGCCCACCTGGCCGTTGCCGTCACGCACGTACGAGTTCTCCAGCGCGCCACCCAGCACGACCACGCCGGCGTAACCCGACCATTTGGGGTCCGAAGGCACGGCTGGTGCCTCAGTCTGCCGTTCGATCGCGCGCACCCAGAGGTCGGGCAAAGGTCGCCAGCCCAGCGCCAACACGACCAGCAAACAAAACCACAAGAGCCCGCGCCCACGAGCCGGATTGCGCCGGCCCAGCAGCAGGCCGAACAGCATCAGCAGAAAAACCCAGGTCAGCGGCTGCGTCAGCGCACCGAGCAGCTTGGAAACGACAAACACCGGCTCAGTCCTCGTAACCCTGCGGATTGGCCTCCTGCCAGCGCCAGGTGTCCAGGCACATGTCGTGCAGCGTGCGGGTGGCAGTCCAGCCGAGCAGGCTTTGCGCCATGGAGGGGTCTGCGTAATAGGCCGGAACATCGCCCGCGCGACGCGGCGCGACCTCGTAGGGAATGGGCCTGCCGCTGGCGGCCTCGAAGGCCTTCACGATGTCCAGCACGCTGCTGCCCCTGCCGGTGCCGAGGTTGACGGTGAAACCCGCGCCGCCATCCAGCAGATGCCGCACCGCTGCGACATGTCCGTCGGCCAGGTCGCAGACGTGGATGTAGTCACGCACCCCGGTGCCGTCGGGTGTCGGATAGTCGTCGCCGAACACCTGCAGGAAAGGCCGGCGCCCCACCGCTACCTGCGACACGAAAGGCATCAGGTTGTTGGGAATGCCACGCGGGCTTTCGCCGATGCGGCCGCTGGGGTGCGCGCCCACTGGATTGAAATAACGCAGCACCGCGAAACGCCAGGCCGGATCGGAGGTAGTGACCGCCGCCAGGATGTCCTCGCACACCAGCTTGGTGTGGCCGTAGGGGTTGGTCGCCTGGCGCGGAAAGTCTTCGGTGATCGGCACCGTGGCCGGATCGCCGTACACCGTGGCGCTGGATGAAAACACCAGGGTGCGGCAGTCGGTGTTCTGCAGCGTGCGCAGCAGGGCAGTAAGGCCGGCGACGTTGTTGGTGTAGTACTTCAGCGGGTCGGCCACGCTTTCGCCGACCGCCTTGAATCCGGCGAAATGGATGACCGAACGCACATCGTGCTGGCGCACCAGGCGCTCCACCGTGGCGCTGTCGAAAATGCTGCCCTGCTCGAAAACGACCGGCTCGCCCGTCAATTCGGCCAGACGGTGCAGCACTTCGGGCTGGCTGTTGGAAAAGTCGTCCAGCACCACAGGGCGCAGCCCGACGGCATGCAGGGCCAGCAAGGTGTGGCTGCCGATATAACCGGCGCCGCCGGTCAGCAAAACAGAAGAGCTCACGATGTCTTTCTGAAGATTCGCACACGTGGGCCGTGGGTCATGGCGAACACGATTACGGGTTGTGACAATTCGGAATTGCCAGCAGTCTAGCGGCAGCCCGGAATGAATTCGGGGTGGCCGGCCCGGCAGCAGCACTAAAAAAATCAACATACGATCCGAGTCGTTTGTAACTACTGACCAGTGCTTGTGGACCCGTGTTACGATCGTGGTCAATACTCCCTACCAGCACCTCTAAAGGAAAGCGCCATGAAGTCCAGCAAATTGCTCGCTATTGTTCTGTCTGCCGGCCTCGTGGCCGCACCCCTGCTGTCGCAGGCTCAAGCCCAAACCGGCGCTGCCGCTGGCGGCGGTGCCGGTGCAGGTGCAGGTGCTGCTACCGCAGGCGCCATCGGCGGCCTGTCGGTCGGCGTCGTTGCCGCTGGTGTGGTCGCTGCCGCTGCCGTGGCTGCTGCCGCTTCGTCGTCTTCTTCGGACGGCAACACCGCTACCACCGCTACCGGCACCCGCTAAGAGTGCATCGCGCTTCTGCGCCTGCGGGGGCAAAGACCGGCGAAAGCCGGTTTTTGCCCCCGTTGTCATTGGTGCTCGCGGTTTTGTCCGCGACCGTCGGCGCGTTAGTCGCAGGTTGCAGCGCCAGCACCACGGCGCTCACCGATTCGGTCCGGCAGATGGTCAGGGCGCCCGAAGCCGACACCGCCCGGCTGAACCCCAACCTGCGATATCTGCGGGTCACGGGAAACAAGAACGTCGTCTTGATGGTGCTGGGTTATGTGGATGCCACGCCCCAGCCCGGCACCCAGGTCTGGTACAGCGCAGAAAAAGAAACCCTGCGCCTGTGGAACGGACGGCTCGCCGGCACTGCGGGTCTGGGCACCGACTGGCGCTCGGTGCGGTTCGGCGAAGTGCCTTCCTGGCGCGCCGCGCTCGCAGGCAATGGCCGTTACCAGCGCAGACGTGACGTGATGCCGGGCTACCAGGTCGATACCCGCGACGATGTGAGCATCGTGCCGGTCGCCCCGCCGAAGAATTCCGCATTGGTCGGTATCCCGCCCGACCGGCTGCAATGGTTCGAGGAACGCACCGCAGCGCAAGGCCATGTGCCAGGCCTGCCGACCGCCATTTTTGCCGTGGACATGTCGGGCCAGGGCGAACGTGTCGTGTATTCCGAACAGTGCCTGTCCAGCAGCCTGTGCCTCACCTTGCAGGCCTGGCCTGCGGCCATCCCGGCCCCCTCCCCTACGCCCGCGTCGCTGTAGGTCATCCGCTTTCGTACGCCGCGAGGTGAGCTTGTCCCGGTTCTCTTTTCCATTCGTGCTTTCGCCGGTCGGCAAGGCTTGCCGCAACACTGCCTGCCTGCTGGTCGCCGGCAGCGTGGCCTTCACTGCTCAGGCGGCGGTCACGGGCTCGTCCGTTCCCGTGGTGGCCGGCGAACGCCTGAGCGCCTGGCTGAAACGGCAACCGGCATCCGCGGATGTGTACCCCACAGGCCTGCGCTGGAACGTGCCGGAAGAACGCGCGGCGCAAGAAGCACTGAAGCTCAAGCTGTCGGCGCTGCTGGGCCGCCTGCCTGCCAGGGATGTCCCCGATGGAGAATCGCTGGCCCACTGGTTGCGCGCACTGCCGGTCACCGGCCGAAGCGTGCTGGCCAACCCGGACGAGCGCTGGCTCGAAGTCAATCCGCAGGACGACCCGGTGCTGCAGCTGGGACAAACCGTGGACCTGCCGCGCCGCCCGCTCACCGCGACCGTGGTGCGCACCGATGGCGCCCTGTGCCAGGTGCCTTACCGAGCGGGCGTGCTGGCGCTGGACTATGTGCGGGCCTGTTCGTCCGACGAGACACTGCCCGACGTCGTCTGGATCGCCCAACCCGATGGTCGCAGCTTCAGGTACGGCACCGGCATCTGGAACGCGCAGGCACAAGAGGCACCTGCGGCCGGCGCCTGGATCTGGGCACCGGGGCGCAGCAGCGGCATTCCGGAAGCGTTTTCGGACGACCTGATCAAGCTGCTGGCGACCCAGGGCGTGGCTGCGGATGGCGGCGGCCGGCCGGTCGGCGCGCCGGCCGAGGCGGAGCGCAACGTGGCGAAATCCCGCAACCGAGACCTGCCGTTGACGGCCAGCGACTGGGGCGAGATCGGCCTGATGCAGACGCCGTCTGCGCGCATGGGGCCTGCGGGTGATGTTCGGTTTACCTACAGTCGGACGCAGCCCTATACCCAGGCAACGGTAATGCTGCAGCCTCTGGAATGGCTGGAGGGCGGCTTTCGCTATACACAGATCAGCAACCAGGAATACGACGGCACCCAGACCATCACCAGTCAGTCCTATAAAGACAAGAGCGTGGACGTGAAGGTCCGCTTGCTGAAGGAAAGCCGCTGGGTACCCCAGTTAGCCGTCGGCGCGCGCGATTTGGGCGGCACCGGCCTGTTTTCCGGCGAATATGTCGTCGCCAGCAAACGCGCAGGCGATTTCGACATGAGTCTGGGACTCGGCTGGGGCTATTCAGGCGCGCGAGGCAATATCAAAAACCCGCTTTCGCTGATCAGCGACCGGTTCACCAATCGCGGCACACAGAGTTTTGGCAGCGGCGGTACGACCGGCAACAACTACTTCCGCGGTCCTACCAGCCTGTTCGGCGGCGTCCAGTGGCAAACGCCCTGGGATCCGCTGGTGATGAAACTGGAGTACGACGGCAACAACTACAAGAACGAGCCTTTCGCCAACCCCATCGAGCAGAAAAGCCCGTTCAACGTCGGTGTGGTGTACCGATATTCGAAGGCCATCGACCTGAGCGCCGGCATCGAACGCGGCAATCGGGCCATGTTCGGCATCACGCTGCATGGCGGCCTGGACACGCTTGGTTCACCCAAATTATTCGACCCGCCGATGCCATCGGCCAACTCGAAAGCTCCCAGTGGAGACCCCGAATGGCAATCCAGCGTCGTCGACATGGAGCGCCTGACCGGCTGGAGCATCGAGAGCCTCTGGCGACAGGGCGGAACGCTGCACGTCGAGGTCGACAGCACCGGCCCCCGGTATGCATCGACGCGTCTCGACCGTTTGGTCGCCGTCCTCAATCGCGATGCACCCGACACCGTGGGCCGCTTTGCCATTCACTTCCGCAACCGCGGGCTGCGGCTGGGCTCCAAGGAAATCAATCGGCAGGATTGGGTGGCACTGCACAACGAAGGCCTGTCGCCTGAACTGCGGCGCCGACGCAACGGCGAATTCCTCACCGGCCCGCTGGACCCGGATGCCGTGGTGCGGCCCGCCGGCAAGCTGGATTGGGTCAACCGCACGGGTGACCTGACGACCAGCATCAGCCCGAGCCTGTGGCAGTCACTCGGCGGCCCGGACAGCTTTTTGCTGTACCAGCTGGGAGTGCGGGGCGGGTTCCAATACAAGATTACCAACCGGACCTTTATCAACGGGTCGGCCAACTTGCGGGTACTGGATAACTACGACAAGTTCAAATTCACCGCGAGCAGCGAACTGCCTCGCGTACGAACCTTTGTGCGTGAATATGCGACCACATCGCGTTTCACCATCAGCAACCTGCAGCTGACCCATGCCGAACAACTCGGCGACAGCCATTTCGCGATGGTTTATGGCGGCTTGCTCGAATCGATGTTCGGTGGTGTGGGTGGTGAATATCTTTATCGGCCGCGCGGCAGTTCGATGGCTTTCGGCGTGGATGCCAATCGTGTCCGGCAGCGCGGATTCAGCCAGGACTTCAGTTTCCGTGACTATGAAGTCAATACCGGCCACGGCACGCTCTATTGGGACACCGGCTGGAACGATGTCAGCGCCAAGATCAGCGCCGGGCAATATCTTGCAGGAGACCGCGGCGTGACCGTGGATATCAGCCGCCGATTCTCAAACGGGGTGGTGGTGGGTGCTTATGCCACCAAGACCAATGTTTCGGCCGCGCAGTTCGGCGAAGGCAGTTTCGACAAGGGCATCTACGTCAGCTTTCCGTTCGACGCGATATTGCCGAGGTCCAGCAGCAGCAGCGGCACGATCCTATGGCAACCCTTGTTGCGTGACGGCGGCGCAAAACTCGCACGTGCGCAGTCGCTCTACAACATGACCGACCAGATGGACCGGTCGGCATTCCGCATTGCGCCCTATGCAGGCGACATGCCTAAACCCCGCACCGGGAACTGATCGGGTTCTGCTAAGCCACTGTGGCCGGCCTGACGGCCGGCGTTTTTTCAGGCCTTCAAGCGGTTTTGGCAGTGCAGCCAATCCACGATCGAATCCGCAGCCCGATACCCGGACACCAGGCGCTGCAGCAGGCCGCGCAGCGCTGCCACGTCGTTAGACACCAAAGCTGCATCCAGCAGATCCAGCTGCAACCGCAGATCTTCCCAGGTCAGAAAATCTTCTCGCGCCTTCATGATGCGAGGATGGCTGGTCGGCATCGGGTTGTCGCCGATCAGCAGTTCTTCATAAAGCTTTTCGCCAGGACGCAAGCCGGTTACCAGAACGGCAATATCGCCATTCGGATTTGAGTCGCTCTTGACCGATAAACCGGCCAGTTCGACCATCTTGCTGGCCAGATCGATAATTCGGACCGGCTCGCCCATGTCCAGCACAAATACATCGCCACCCGTGGCCATCGCGCCGGCTTGAATCACCAGCTGCGCGGCTTCTGGAATGGTCATGAAATAACGGGTGATATCCGGATGCGTCAGGGTAATCGGCCCACCGATCTTGATCTGTTCGCGGAACAGCGGAACCACCGAACCCGACGACCCCAAAACATTACCAAACCGCACCATGCTGAAACGGGTAGAAACCCCACTTCCTTGATGCGTGCGGGCCGCATGGTGGGCTTCATCGTCCGCCAGCGCTTGTAATGCAAGCTCTGCAAGGCGTTTGCTGGCGCCCATGATGTTGGTCGGGCGCACCGCTTTATCGGTACTCACCAATACAAAATTGGCAACCCCGAACTCACGCGCCGCCAGCGCAGTCCGTAAAGTACCGAAAACATTATTCTCGATGCCCTGCGCCGGATTATGTTCAACCAGCGGAACATGTTTATAGGCAGCCGCGTGGTAAACCGTGTCAGGTCGCCAGGCATCCATGATCTTGCGCATCAAATCGCGATCGCGTACCGATGCCAGCAAAGGAACCAGCTGAACCGAATGTTCGGTATCCAGCCGCGCAAGGCCTTCAAGTTCACGGTGAATCGCATACATGGCGAATTCACTCGTATCTACCAGCAGCAGTGTGCGGGGCCGAACCCGGATCAATTGACGGCATAACTCGCTGCCGATGGATCCCCCCGCACCGGTTACCAAGACCACCTTGCCGAAGTTGTTGGCAGTCAGCAGGGCGTGATCGGGTTCAACCGGGTCTCGCCCCAACAAGTCCTCGATGTCCAGTTCCCTCAGGTCGCTGAGGCGTACCCGGCCACTCGCCAGATCACCCAGACCCGGCAACGTCATCACATGCACCGGATGTGCACGGAGCCTTTCGATAATCTGATTTCGAATCAGCCGGCTGACCGATGGCATTGCCAGCACAACGCTTTCGACCTTGTGAATGCGCAGTACCTCGCTCATCTGCGACGGTGCATATACGGGCAAGCCGTTGATGCTGCGGCCCTGAAGCCCCGCTTCGTCGTCTACGAAACCCTTGACCGCAAACTCAGGCGCCGCAGCCATTGCGCGTGCGGTCTGAACACCCGACGAACCCGCGCCGTAGATGATGACCCGCTGCGCATGCAGGCCGTTGCGTTTGGTACCCGACAAATCGCTGAGCCAAACCCGCGCGCTCGAGCGAACCATCCCGATAAGCCCGAGCAGGACAAAAAACGTGACGTAGGGCAATGAGCGAGGTATGCCGCTTGCCATGCCGCCCAATCTCAGCGTGAACAGCGCGAGCGCATAAAGCACACAGAAATAGAAGACTGCCACGGCCACGGTCTGCATCGCCACCATGCCGGTATAACGAAACACTGCCCGGTATAAACCAAGAGGAATGAATACCGCGGACATGAGCACCGGCGCAATCGCGTAAGCGATCCATTGCTGACCATGCGGTTGATGCCACTGGTCGAGTCGCAATGAAAAAGCCAACCAGACCGCGATCAGGCTGGTCACAACATCGACGAATACGACAAATGACTGTTTAACCCTGCGCGGCCGGCTGAGAAGATAGGAACGGAGCATATGAAAACCAAGAAACAGCGTCAGGCGGCGGCCCTGGCGAGAACCTCATGGATGACAGCGCATGTCCTGTCGATTTCTGCCTGCATCAAGGTTGGATGTACCAGGAACATCAGGCTGGTCTCACCCAATTGGCGCGCGACAGGCAGACGCTCTTCCGGCGCCCAACCGGTACCGTCGAAAGCCTTTTCAAGATAAACCTCGGAACAGGAACCCTGGAAGCAGGGAACACCCTTAGCCTGAATTTCTTCCGCAATCCGATCCCGAGTCCAGCCTTCGGCAAGACGTTCAGGCTTTACGTAGAGATAAGCCTTGTAATTGGCGTGCACCGAACCCTCGGGAACGGAGGGCACCGCCACAACCGAGTGAGAGCGTGCGGCGTCAAAAATGGCATCGGCATTCTTCTTTCGGGCAGCGGTCCAGTCAGGCATGTATCCCAATTGGATCCGGCCGATAACGGCCTGCATCTCCAGCATGCGCCAGTTGGTGCCGAAGCTCTCGATCACCCAGCGAAAACCAGGAGGGTGGGCACGTTCGTAAACGGCCTGGTAACTTTTGCCGTGGTCTTTGTATTCCCACATCGCGCGCCACCATGATTCATCGCTGGTGGTGACCATACCGCCCTCACCGCCCGTCGTCATGATCTTGTCCTGGCAGAAAGACCAGGCTCCGATATGGCCAATGGATCCGACCGGGCGACCCTTGTAGGAAGCGCCGTGTGCCTGTGCGCAATCCTCTATGACCTTGAAGCCGTTTGACTCAGCCAACGCCATGATCGGATCCATGTCGCATGGCCAGCCTGCGAGATGGACACAGATCACGGCCTTCGTGCGGGACGTCATCACCTTTGCGATGGTCTCTGCCGATAAATTGCCGCTGGCTTCTTCCACATCGGCAAAAACCGGAATTGCGCCTGCATTCACGACACAGGAAACGCTTGCCATGAAGGTGCGTGGCGTCACGATGACCTCATCACCGGGGCCGACGCCCAGGGCCTTCAACGCAACATCGAGGGCCAGCGTGCCGTTCGCCAGGGCCACGGCGTATTTCGCGCCAGTCCATTTGGCGAATTCTTTTTCGAAATCGCGGCATTCGGTGCCTGTCCAGTAATTCACCTTATTGGAAAGTAACACGCGTTGCACCGCTTGGGCTTCCTTCATGGTGAAGCTAGGCCACGGCGAAATCTTTTCGTTCAACATAAAAAACCTTTATCTCTTTAATTCCAACACCGAGTTTGCGAAATTCTTCGCAATAACCCGCGCGCACCAACCATCGCATTCTTCCCATGCGACAGCGGGCCGCTTACTCGTCCGTATTCGCACTTGTTTTGGTTCCGCGGAACATCGGCATTGTTGCCTCGCCTGTTGCGCTGATCCCTTCGCGGACAAAAACTTTCTTTATGGTAAGCGCAATAATTTTCAAATCCAGAAGAAAGGATTGGTGATCGACGTACCAAACATCGAAGTCAAATTTTTGTTCCCAGCTCAGGGCATTCCTGCCATTTACTTGCGCCCAGCCAGTAATGCCCGGACGCACATCGTGACGGCGCCCTTGCTCGGGCGAATAAAGCGGCAAATAGCTCATCAAGAGTGGGCGTGGACCCACGATGCTCATGTCGCCTTTCAATACGCTCCAAAGTCCAGGCAATTCGTCGAGGCTGCTGGAACGCAGCATTTTCCCGAAGGCGGTCAAGCGGACAGCGTCGGGCAGCAGCGCACCATCCGCGTCTTTCTCATCCGTCATGGAGCGAAACTTGATCATCTGAAACGGCTTGCCGTGCAGCCCCGGTCGCGTTTGTCGAAAAAAGACTGGACTACCCAATTTCTTTCGCACCAGCCAAGCGAGCAGCACCAGCGGAATGAAAAAAAACGTCAGGGCCAACAAAGCCATCACGAAATCGAACACGCGCTTCATTTTTCCACCAAGCGATTAAAAGCTGCAGCGAACTTTGCCGCCCCGACGTCCAGCGCAAGTTTTTCCTTGTAAAAAGATGCCGCTCTAGAGCCCATTTTCCCTAGCTCCGCCGCACTCAAATTCGAAAGATTTTCTGCACTGGTCGCTATGGCCTCGGCATCCTCCGACTTTGCAAGAAAACCGGCACCGGACTCTGCTACGAGGTCGGCAGCATCACCGTCGACCGCCATTAATATGGGTTTGCCTGCAGCCATGTACGCCTGCGTTTTGGACGGTATGGTTATCGTAAAAAGGGGGTCTGCCCTAAGATGTACCAGCAAGGCTTCGGCCGCATTCAGAAATGTACCGACCTCTCCCATCGAAACCGGCGGGAGAAAAACCACATTTCCTAGCGTCATTTGCCCAGCACGTTTGTTCAATCTCTCGACCTCGACTCCGCCGCCCAAAAAGACAAAACAGACATTCGAGCCTCGTGCCTGCAAAATGGCAGCCGCATCCAGAACAGCATCAAGCCCTTGTGCCTTTCCAATATTTCCAGCAAACAGGATACGAAAATATTCTTTACCTGGAAATCCTGTCGGAAGCGTTCCGGTCGGCGAGCCTAAAGATTTTTGATCTGCCCAGTTATAGATAATTTCTATCTTGTCTGCAGGTACGCCGCGCTGCATCAGCAACTTCTTGAACCCTGGAGACAGAACTACCAGATGATCCATCCTCTTGTAGACCCAGTCGCATACTCGCGCAACCACTCCGAGTACACGTTGGTTTTTGATCATGCCGGTCGCCCGCAACGTATCTGGCCACATGTCCTGGATATCGTAGACCACGGGAATTCTCTTTAATAGACGAATGGCGCCCGCAGTCACACCCACCGTTAACGGTGGGTGGTATGCATACATCACATCGGCTTTTTTCGCAAAAAACATGATGTAAAAAAACGCAGATGCCGCGAAGCTTGCGTAATTCATTATTCTTTTAATTGCGGACTGGCCATGATCAGGGTAAAGGGCCACACGGGTCACCTGCACGCCATCGATAAGTTCTCGCCGCAGGGCTCTGATTCGGTAACCCGGATAGACCTTGCCACCAGGGTAATTGGGGAATCCAGTAACCACTTCGACATCAAAACCCTGTCGCACCAGTTCTCGCGCGAAAACAATACCCTTGAAAGTCGGTTCTGGATCAAACCATTGCGTCAGAAGAAGAACACGTTTTTTCATTAATCAGTATTTCCGCCAAACTATCCGGTTCACATAATCCGTATAGCTTAAAATCACGCGAAGCACCTTGTCCGAAACATTCGGCATGCTGTAGTCGGCCACCTGTCGCAGCAGACGCTCATTGCCACGCGGCTGGCCGTCGAGCACCGCCAAGGCCTGGCGCACACGCTCGACATTCAGGCCGACCATCATCACGGCCGCCTCTTCCATGCCTTCCGGCCTTTCATGCGCTTCACGCAGGTTGAGCGCCGGGAAGTTGAGAATGGATGATTCCTCGTTGATGGTGCCGCTGTCGGACAAGGAAGCCTTGGCGGACAACTGCAGATGCACGTAATCGTGAAACCCCAACGGCTTCAGCAAACGAACGTTGGCATGAAACTTGGCACCCGTCGCCTCGACCCGTTTCATGGTGCGTGGATGGGTCGAGACGATGACCGGCAAACCGCTGTCTTCAGCCACGGCATTCAGCACGGAAACCAGCTTGCCGAAATTCAATTCGGAATCGATGTTTTCTTCTCGATGCGCGCTGACCACGTAGAACTTGCCCGCTTCCAGACCCAGGCGCGAAAGCACGTCGGACGCATCGATGTGCGGACGGTAATGCGTCAGCACCTCGAACATCGGGCTGCCGGTCTTGATCACCATGTCGGGCGGCAGACCTTCACGCAGCAGGTATTCACGGGCGATGCTGCTGTAGGTGAGGTTGATGTCAGCCGTGTGGTCGACGATGCGACGATTGGTTTCTTCTGGCACACGCTGGTCGAAACAGCGATTGCCCGCTTCCATATGGAAGATGGGAATCTTGCGGCGCTTGGCCGGGATGACAGAAAGACAGCTGTTGGTGTCACCCAGAACCAGCATGGCTTCGGGTTTCTCGTCCACCAATACCTTGTCGACCAGCGAAATCAGGTTGCCGATGGTCTGCGCGGCGGACTCGCCAACGGCACCCAGAAAATAATCCGGCTTGCGAACACCCAGGTCGTCGAAGAAGACCTGGTTCAGCTCGTAGTCGTAGTTCTGGCCGGTATGCACCAGCACATGTTCGCAATGCTCGTCCAGGCGTGCCATCACACGGGAGAGACGAATGATCTCGGGACGGGTGCCGACAACGGTCACCACTTTGAGTTTCTTGACGAGGGTGCTCATGGTGCAACTTTCATGGCGATGGTGTCGGGCCGTTCTCGATCAAAGATCTCGTTGGCCCAGAGCATGACGATCATTTCGTCTTCGCCGATATTGGTGATGTCATGGGTCCAGCCGGGCACCGTCTCGACGATCTGTGCCGCGCCGCCCTCGGTAAAGACCTCGTACAACTCTCCTGTGATCACATGCCGGAAACCGAATCTCGCCTTGCCCTTGATGACCAGAAACTTCTCTGTCTTGCTGTGGTGGTAGTGGCCGCCACGGGTAATACCTGGGTGCGCGGTGAAATAGGAGAACTGGCCGCTGTCTTTCGTCTTGAGCATTTCGACGAAAGTACCGCGCGGGTCGCCGTGACGAGGCACCTCATAGGCGAATCGGTCCGGCGGCAAATAGCTGATGTAGCTGGAATAGAGGGCTCGGACAAAGCCTGTGCCAACCGCTGGCGTCACCAACGTTTGCCTCATCTCGGAGAAGCTGCGCAATATGTCCACCACTTCGCCGACAGTCGTTTCATAAACCGTTGCCACTTCAGCAAAACCAGTTTCCGATGCCGGCGATGAGATCAGACCTAAAAAGGTATCGACCACATCGTCGATATACACAAGCCGTAGGGCAGAAGCCGGATCGTTGATCTTTACCGGAAGGTCGCGGGCGATGTTGTGGCAGAAGGTCGCGACTGCCGAGTTGTACTGCGGCCGGCACCACTTGCCGAACACATTGGGCAACCGGAACACATGCACCGGCGCGCCGGTCTGCTGACCGTAAGCCAGCACCACGTCTTCGGCGGCCTTCTTGCTGCGGCCATAGGCGTTGTCCAGCGCGGCCTGGGTGGAAGAGGACAACACCACCGCCACCGGACGCCGGGTGGCCTGCAGTTGCTCGCACAGCTGGCGTGTGCTGTCGGTATTGCCGGTGGCGAACTCGTCTTCGGTCTCCGGGCGGTTTACGCCCGCCAGATGGAACACGATGTCGGCCGACGCCAACGCAACCGCCCGTTCGGCGTCGGTGCTGGTACGCACGATGGGGGCCACCACATGCCCGGACTCGCGTGCGCGCAGGCAAAGGTTCTTGCCAACAAAACCGTCGGCCCCGGTAACAACGATATTGGCCACGATCAGTCCTCTGCGACAGCGTGTTCGCCCCTGGCGATGCGCTGCATGAAGTTCAGCTTCAGCAGAAGCGTCTTCATGCCCTCGACATCCAGCCGATGGGTGTTGTGGGAGTTGTAGTCGTCGGCATGGCTGATTTTTTCTTCGCCCTGCTCCACGAATTTGGAATAGTTGAGATCCCGGCCGTCTGGCGGCACGCGGTAGTAGTCACCCATGTCCACCGCCGAGGCCATCTCCTCGCGGCTCAACAGCGCTTCATAAAGCTTCTCGCCGTGGCGGGTGCCGATTTCGCGGACCTCGTGATCGGGCTTCTTCATCAGTTGAAGAATCGCTTGGGTCAGTACTTCGACAGTGGCGGCGGGAGCCTTCTGAACAAAGATGTCGCCGTTGTTGCCGTGCTCGAACGCATACAGCACCAGTTCGACCGCATCGTCCAGCGTCATCATGAAACGCGTCATGGCGGGGTCGGTCACCGTGATCGTCTCGCCCTTAAGGACCTGGTTCACGAACAGCGGAATGACAGAGCCACGCGAGGCCATCACATTGCCGTAGCGGGTGCCACAAATAGTGGTGCCGGTGCCCTCCAGATTGCGGGACTTGGCCACCATTACCTTTTCCATCATGGCCTTGGAGATACCCATGGCGTTAATGGGATACACGGCCTTGTCGGTGCTGAGGCAAACCACCCGCTTGACGCCGGCGTCGATTGCGGCGGTCAACACGTTGTCAGTGCCGTAGACGTTGGTGCGGACGGCTTCCATCGGGTGGAACTCGCAGGACGGCACCTGCTTCAGCGCAGCGGCATGAAAAACGTAATCGACGTTGCGCATCGCGTCGGCGATGGAGCGAGATTCCCGCACATCACCGATATAGAACTTGAGCTTGGGACTGCGGTAGAGCTTCCGCATGTCGTCCTGCTTTTTCTCGTCGCGGCTGAAAATACGGATTTCACCGATATCCGTGGAAAGAAAACGCCTCAGAACTGCGTTTCCGAAAGACCCGGTGCCGCCGGTAATGAGCAAAGTATCGTTGTGATTCATTTTGACCTCCTAACTTGACGACTGCGAACAAAAGCAATCGCAATCATCTTCAAAAACAAAATCCGGCTCTTCACAATTGCGAATACCGTTCTGCGTGATTTTGGCGTTAAATTATTAGCGTGTTGGCGATATTTTACCAAACCCTCATCGAGAAAATAGATTCTCCCTGCACAGGCAGCAGCAGCAGCAATCCAGTGGTCATGCGCATACGCAGCCGAAGGAAATGGCAAAAGAATAGGCAGAAGTGATTTCCGAAAAGCCATTGCACAACCAAACACACGTGGCCTAGTGACTTCCTGCAGTAAAAAATTAAAGGAATTCTGCACGCCCGGAGACAGAGGAATATATCCGTTAGAAATAGCTCCACCTGCCTCGTCAATCAGGTCCAGATCGTGGTGGATCAAGACAACATCTGGATTTTTTTGAAAGACATCCATCACATGTTGAACCTTTTCTACCGCCCACAAATCGTCTTGATCAGATAAGAAAACGATATCAGAAAAATTATTAACCAACGCACGCTCGAAATTCCTGACATGCCTCAAGTTAATCGTGTTCTCAATTAGATTAATTTTTGGAGAATCCAGACACTGAACAATGAAAACCGTAGAGTCTTTCGAAGCATCATCAGAAACAACAATGCTATCGACCGGATGTATTTGTTGAACAATGGATTCGAGTTGCTGCCTGATGAATCTTTCGCCGTTGTACGACGCGAGACAAACACCCGCCGTGGTGCCCGGCACAGTCTTAGACGGTACCATTTTTCAAGAACTCCATAATAAATTCTAATCCACCATAAGCAAAATACATCATGGCAGGGATGGCCACAAGATTGCATTTTAGCGATCTTGGCCCGGCACAATACATCATTGCCACAAAAGCAAATATGGCAAAACGCTCAGACCCAAAGAGATAAGCCCCGACCAAAATTGGTAAAAAGCCTAAGAAAACCTGAATCTTCTCCTTGCGGCATATGAGCGCGCCAAGCATAAAAATCAACGGCTTTATCAAAGCGCCAAAACCGCCCCATCCCTCATCAGCGTAGGCCGCCGACTTACCTTCCAAATGCGCCGCGATGGCACCAAAATCGACCCTAGTCAATAGGAATACCAAAAATATCAAAAACACAAGCAATCCAGCCACGTGCTCTTTCTTGATATCAATTTTTGGCACATGTGCCAGAATTACCGAGGCAGCCAAAACAGTCAACTGAAACTGACATAAGCAAGCCAGGGTCACCAACACGTATCTTTTGTACCCAGTAAAAAGAAACGCCGCAAAGAAAATAAATAACCCCATCTTCAATCTTTCCGCAGAAAAACCGAGGGTAATTAAATAAAAGTTCAGAAGAAGAAGAAGACAAAAAAGAATACTTCTTCGATTTTTGGCGAAGAAATAACAAACAATCCCAAAAAATGAACCGTTTATCATTGAAAAAAAGAAGTTTTTTTCAAAAAACAAACTTGCGTAATTAACAATAAACAAATAAGCAGGCTCAGCCGCGTCAATCGTCAGCTTGTAATAAACAAATTTTTCGGCCCACGAGTCGTATCCTCGAATATTCTCATATAGAATATGATAAAACTCCTGATCACCACGATAATAATATGGCGAGAGAATAAGGCTAAAAACAAAACCGATTATCGCCAACACTATGGCTTTGGATGCCGGAGCCGGAAATGTTAAGGCCCAACGATTTCCATATAAGCGCTCAGATTTGAGTGAGATGGTATTCATACAACGCTGTTCCTCTTCGGTCGCCTATGCGTCTGACGGCAACCATATAAGTGCCTAGTGCCATGGAAAAAACGCAGCTGTATGAAACTTATACCCGCCATTCGAGATGGGTACTTCTTATTTAAAGATAGGCACTTCAATTGGCAACCGCCGCGTTGCCACAGGCAAATTTATATGAAGCAACCCCATTCAGCACATACATAAAGCAATATGCAAGAGAAAATGCCATTAATGCTATCTTTACACCTCCAAACCAATTTCCAATGTAGAAAGATGCGCCGGCAAGGACAAAAAGACTGAGTTGCCAGACAAGGTCATTTTTTTGCTTGCCCGCAATCATGTACATCGAACTCAACGGATTTGTCAAAAACTGAAGAAAAAACATTGGAGTCAATATTCGCGCATACTCACCCGCCACTCGCCAGTTTTCTCCAAAGACAAAAGAAAAGATTACCGGCGCCAGTAAAAAAAAGAGCGCAAATGGGACCACGGAGATCAAAGCCAAGTTCCGAAACGTTTTACGATATACCACTCGACAGTCACCTGTAGTTATATAAATTTGACTAGCTTCTTGCCGGAAGACGTCATTCAGCGCGCCAGCAATCAAGACCATCGGCGTGCTTAGAACCCGTTGCACAAGCATATAAAATCCGGACGCAGCCGCACCGACAAAAATGCTCATAAGCATCACCGGCAAATTCCTAGATGCAGCGCTAAAAGCATGAGCAGCGACAAGGAACTGTGGAAATTTTCTATACTGTCTCGCCAATTTAAATATCCGTTGCCATTTAATGCGACGAAACAAATGGTAATTTTCACGTTTAAATGAAGCGCCTAGCACAACCGTCAAAATTGCTTGACCAGCAATTTGTCCACTGACTAATCCAGCAGCACCTGCCCCTGCATATGCGGCCGTTAACTGGGTCGCGCACGTTGCCCCACTTTGGAGCGTCCTACTCACTGCGAGCAATCGATAATGGGACTTTCGGTTACTCCAATAATTCAGACTTTGATAAACACCCATCAACATAGTAGATAAGGGTATCCAATACAACCATACCGCCAACTTTGGCTCGCCGAGAAGCTCTGCGATTTGCAAATTAAAAAGGAAAATAAAAGCGAACAACAGCGTGCTTATACCGACACTTAATGCAGCAGCAAGTACCGCAATATTAATAGCCTCGCTGTCATGTTTTGGCAATAAAATCGCCATTTCATAACGCCCGGTAACCAACTCGGAAAGCACTGCTGCCAATGCCATATAGACCGCAAACATACCGAATTCACTAGGACTGTAAAGCCGCGTGAGGATAGGGCTAATTGCAATAGGGATGGCCTGCGCAATGCCTGTCCCCGTCATTAATGTAATAACATTTCGGGCGTAGCTACTCTGAGACACAGAACGATGCGGGTTCATTGGTCAGCAAATACTTGCGGCAATTTTTAATTCAACCGACGACCAAGAGCTTGCCTGATCAAAACTTTTAGCCTAAACAGCTTTTGCGCAGAGAGTGGATTTCCGCTCGCGTTGCGAAAACCATAGCGAAGAAACACGAACACAAGCAATGCAAATTCAGCCGTGAACACTGCAATCACACCAATAATTGCCCGCTTCGGCTTGCTCTTTTTTTCAGGAGGAGTTGCCGCATCGATAACTTGAATGGTAGAGCCCTCCCTGCTTTCATCAACTCGAGCTATCTCATATTGCTTAGCAAACAAATCAAACAAAACCTCTTGATATTTGAACTCCCGAAGTTTTGCAATATAAGCATCACTATTTCCCGAAATGGCCGGTTGCTCACGCTCTGCGGCCTTTAATTGCGCTCTCAATGCCGTCAACTCTGCAACAGCTTGTTGCAACTTCTGAGCCGAGTCAGTCAGGTAGCTCCGCAATGAAGCAATTCTGACTTCCTGCGCCGTGACCTGAGCTTTCAATTGAGCGAGTGCACCAAGTGCCGTCTGAGGAGTTGCATTAAGAACGGATACGCTGACGCCGCTCGCTATTAAATTTTGTTCTGCCTTAACAAGTGCATCTTTTGCCGAAACCATCTTCTTTTCAAAAAACGTCCGACGCTGCTGTGCCTCTGTTAGGGAAAGCCGCCCAAGAAGTTTTTCCAGTTCATGAACGTAAGCGTTCGCGATGGCAGCGGCCACCTTGGGATCCACATCATCAAAATCGATAGCGATGAGATTATCTTTACCGCTTTGAATGTTGGTATTTTTCTTCAACTCGCCCAATGCATCCTGTCGAAAATCCTCCCCGTACCGCCGCAAAAGATCAAATTGATCAACCAGCGAATTACCAACTGCTTTCGATTGAAGCAGAGCAATGAATTGATCGTTCGGATTTTTTATGCCTGTGGCGGCACCTGCGAGTCCGCCTAGAGAACCTAGTGACTGCAACATACTCAACGCAGCGCTTTGTTGTTGCTGCGGAGGCAAAAATCTTGTCGATGCAGTAAATTTTGGCGTAATCCCGAATGAAATCGCAACGGCCGCTAGGCCGGCCAGCAAAGGCCCCAAAATCAACAGCCGAATATTCTCAAATATTACTATCAAAAGGTCGAGCAAATGAATTTCGTCTTTTGCAATTGCTTCAGTTTCGGATATCGCATAATTTTTATCGAGGTGCTCCATTACAGGTCCTTAATCACCTTGATTGCTGCCACACCCAAACCAAACTGCGAAAGAATCTGCGTGAAATCCTTCAACTGTCGCACCACGAAATTCCGCGTAGTTTCTCGATCAAGCTTCTCCGGCACAACGACCGTATCGCCAGGCATCAAATTCAAACCATCAAACCCGCCACCAAAGAATCCACCCGAGTCCCGCCGCGCCACGATGCTTCCGTCTGCGCGCAGCACGAACATCTGATCCTTATCTGCCTCTTCACGCACACCCGCCGACTGGGCAACTTCAGCCACTGTCTTGCCGGCCTTATAGATAAATACGTTCTCGTTGTTCACAGCGCCGACCACACTGACGAATCCAGGCGTTGCGGGCACAAGGATGTGATCGCCATCTTCCAGCGGTAAGTCCGGCAATGCGGCGACCGTCTGTTGTTTGGGATTCAGTTCCAGCGCAATACGACCATCACTACGCAACTTGCGCAGGCTTTCAACTTGGCTACGAGCCAGGATTTGCTGCTGCTGCAGTACGACAGCATCAACATTGGTCCGGTTAGCCAGAAGGAACGAAATCTGGCTTTGCTGCTGCTGCTCCAGCCGCCGAATCAACTGATCCAGATTCTCTTGTTGTTTCTTGCGAACCGATTCGCGGTCGATATTGGTGCCGAATACATAGGCTTGCGGCGTCAAGCCACCGACGCGTTCGACCAACTGGCGCAAGGTTTCTCCTGGGCGCACCTCGTACAAGCCGGCAGCTGCAACCTCCCCTTCCAGCCGAACCATGCGCGTCTGGCGCAGCACCGGCAGTTGCAGATCTTTCTGGCTGAGGATGGTGACCACATCACCCGATTGGAGAGGCAGGTTCTGCGTATCGTCGCCCTGCATCAGCAACTTTCCGGGGCTGAACGGAATCAACACCGTCCGCAGCTCCTGCCGATCCAGCCGCTCGATGACCGCATAGTCCCAGTTGATCTGGTCCACCATGCTGCGAACACGGGTGTCGATGGTGTTGCCCGCCGCCTTGGACGTATCCACGCTCTGCACCAGCAGGTTCTTGCGCTGGTAATAATCTGCAGTAATCAACGCATCCCGCTCCGGGATCAGGTCTCGCAGTTTCATGCCGGGGAACCAGCGATAACGCAGCGGGGCCGCCACATTGCCTTGCAGCGTGACTGCATTGTTGAAGGCCGGGCTGATGCCCAGCAGGGTAATGATGTCGCCGTCACGCAAAGGCAGTTGCAGGCCGGCCTGGTCCAGCGCCACGTCCTGCACCTGGCGTGGCGGCACCATTCCCGGCACCACACGTTCGACCAATGCCTTGCCCGTCGCGGCCAGGGTCGGCACACCGCCGCTCAGGGCGAGGATGCTGCTCAGCGAGCTTTCATTGCCCTTCAGTTCATAAATGGCCGCCTGGTCCAGCGCGCCGGTGATGGCCACACGCGGGCCGACCGGTGGGATGACGATGACGTCGCCCGGCTGCAGGGCAACATCGCCGCTCTTGCTGCCGGTGCCGATGAAGTTGTACAGGTCCAGCGTGGTGACCTTGGCTCCGCCACGACGCAATTCGATGTTGCGCATGCTGCCGTTGGCGTTGGGGCCGCCGCTGGCGAACACCGCGTTGACCAGGGTGCTCAGGCTCGACAGGGTGAAGGTGCCCGGTTGCTGTGCCTGGCCGACCACATAGATCTGGATGGTGCGCAGGCGACCGAGGTTGGCGTTGAGGTTGAAGTTGGTGAAGGTCTTGCCGAGCTGCGAGCGCAGCGCGTTTTCGACGTCCTTTTCCTTCACGCCTGCCAGGTTGACGACTCCGGCGCGCGGGATGGCGACCTGGCCGTTGCGGTCGATGGTCAGGGTGCCGTCGTAGTCGACGCCGCCCCATACCTGAAGCTTGACCTCGTCGCCGGGGCCGAGGACATAGTCGGACGGTGCAGGCGAACTGGAATCAGGCGTGTAGGCCACTTGCGGTGCGCCGAACAGCTCGCTGCCGTAGATCGGCAACAGGCGGCCGGTGGCTTGCTGGACGAACTGCTGGAACTGGCTGACGCTGGCCGGTGCACGGCTGCGCGAACGGTTATTTGGCCGGTCCGCGGTGGCTTCGGGGTTGGTGGTGTCGCCGTCCGCTGCGTTGGCAGCCCGGTTGCCGCCGCCACGGTTCAGCGAGTTGCGGTTGGCGTCGAGGCGGTTGCCGCCGCTGGCCGGGTTCCCGCTGTCGTTCGTATTGGTATTGCCGTTGGCGTTGACGCCGCCGCCGGTTGCGCCATTGCCGCCCAGGCCGCCCACGCCGCCCGTGCCGGTGCCGCCCGCTGCGCCCGCCGTTCCGCCGAGGCCGCTGCTGCTCGAGGTGCTTCCGCTGGTCGCGGTGGCCGGGCCGGTCGAGCCGATGTTGCCTAGAAAGAATTGCGCCTGGGCCGGGCCGGTGGCCAGGGCGACACACAAACCGGCGGCCAGCAAGCGGCTCACCATGCGAAGCAAGGGATGTTTAACGGTCATGGGATCTTCAAGAAGTCATCGTTCGGCACGGGCTGAACAGAAAACGGAGGTAGGCGGGGCGTAAGGATCGGGGCAGGCCGGCAACGGCCTCGGCATCAGGCCGAGGCGCGCAGGTCCGGCTCTTTGGGCGGTGGGTCGGACGCACCAAAACGCCGGTTGCGGCCGGCGAACCATACGAGCGATTCGTCCAGCCTCTGGACGGTGAACGCCGGAAACAGCGTCTCCGTGAAATACATCTCGGTATAGGCCATCTGCCACAGCATGAAGTTGCTGACACGCACCTCGCCACCGGTGCGGATGAGCAGGTCGGGGTCGGGCAGGCCGGCGGTGCTCAGGTAGGGCTCGAGGGCGGTCTCGTCCAGCAGGTCGGGCGAGACGCCGGGGTTGGCCAGCATCCAGCTGCGGGTGGCGCGCAGCATGTCCCAGCGGCCGCCGTAGTTGACGGCGACGCACAGGGTCATGCGGCTGTTTCCCTGGGTTAGCGATTCGACTTCTTCGAACAGCTGGCACAGCGGCTGGTCGAAGGCGCTGACGTCGCCGATGATTTTCAGGCGGATGCCGCGGGAATGCAGGTCGCCGGCTTCCTTGCGCAGATAACGCAGGAACAGCTTGGTAAGGCCGGACACTTCCTGTTCGGGGCGGCGCCAGTTTTCGGTGCTGAATGCAAACAGGGTGAGGCACTCGACGCCCGCCGCCATGCAACGTTCGACCAGCGGGCGGATACGGCGTGCACCGCTGGCGTGACCCATCATCTGGGGCAGCCCGCGCTGGCGCGCCCAGCGCCGATTGCCATCCATGATGATGGCGACGTGGCGCGGTATTGACGTGTCCGGCGGACGGGCGCCAGACGCATCTTTTTGTAACGCCAGGGCGTCATCAACCCCTTTGGGCTTCATCTCGTCACAAGCTTTCTGATGGCGGCGCCAGACGCGCGGGGAAGTGGGCGGGCAGTGTGCCCGCAATTTGAAAAGCTATCGTGGAGATTGCAAATTCTCACACTTGCATGGGTCATAGTCTAATTTACTTGTTGGTTACCGCTCTTCTCGTGACAGCAGGCACCCATCGATAATCTGCCGTGGCCATACCAGCATCGTTCATCCAGGAGCTCATCGCACGCACCGACGTGGTCGAGGTAGTGGGCCGTCACGTCACCCTGCGCAAGGGCGGCGCCAACTTCATGGGATTGTGTCCCTTTCATGATGAAAGGTCGCCATCCTTCTCCGTCAGCCCGGTCAAGCAGTTCTATCACTGCTTCGGCTGCGGAGCGAGCGGCGACGCCATCAAGTTCCTCACCGAATACACCGGCGCCACCTTTGTGGAAGCCGTGCAGGACCTGGCCCAGCAGGCTGGCCTGGTGGTGCCGCAAGACGATGTTTCGCCGCAGGAACGTGAACGCGCCGCCGCCCAGCGGCAGAAACAGGCGACGCTGTCGGACGTGCTCGAAAAAGCTGGCGAGGCCTTCCGCAAACACCTGCGAGCGTCACCGAAGGCGGTGCAATATTTCAAGGGCCGCGGGGTTTCGGGCGTGGTGGCCCAGCGTTTCGGCCTGGGTTACGCGCCCGAGGGCTGGCGGTCGCTGGCCAGCACCTTCCCGCAGTACGACGACCCGCTGCTGGTCGAAAGCGGCCTGGTGATCGCAGGCGAGGCGGCCGAAGATGTTCCTGAATCGCAGCGCAAGCGCTACGACCGGTTCCGCGACCGGGTGATGTTCCCCATCCGCAACGTGAAGGGCGAATGCATCGGTTTCGGCGGCCGGGTGCTGGGCGATGAAAAACCCAAGTACCTCAACTCGCCGGAGACCCCGGTTTTCAGCAAGGGCCGTGAGCTCTACGGCCTGTTCGAAGCCCGCAACGCCTTGCGCGAGAAAGGTTTTGCGCTGGTTACCGAAGGTTATATGGACGTGGTGGCGCTGGCCCAGCTGGGCTTTGCCAATGCGGTGGCCACGCTGGGCACGGCTTGCACCGCCGACCATGTGCAGAAGCTGTTCCGGTTCACCGACACGGTGGTGTTCAGTTTCGACGGCGATAACGCCGGGCGGCGCGCAGCGCGCAAGGCGCTGGAAGCCGCCCTGCCCTTTGCCAGCGACACCCGCTCGGTACGTTTCCTGTTCCTGCCGGCAGAACACGATCCGGACAGTTTCATCCGCGCCGAAGGACAGGAAGCCTTCGCCAGACAGATCGACGAAGCCGTGCCGCTCAGCCGTTTCATGGTCGATGCCGCGCGGGAAGACTGCGACACCGGCACGGCGGAAGGCCGGGCCCGCATGGCCAACCAGGCGCGGCCCTTGTGGATGGCCATGCCGCAGGGCGTGTTGCGCCTGCAGATCCAGGCCGACATCGCGGCCGCGGTGCAGATCGATGTGCAGCAACTGGTGCAGATGTGGGGCGTTCCGCAGCGCGGAGACAAACGGCCGGTCGAATCGCAAGCGCCGCACCAGGGTTATCCGCCGTACGGCCAGCCGCCTTCGTTTCCGCCGCTGGACGACGACTTCGTGTTCATGGCCGAACCGCCCGATTACGGCGACGTCGTGGCAGACCACCATGCGCCACGACAGCCGTTCACGCCGCGCAAACGCATCGGTGGCGGGGGCGGCAACGGCTTCGGCGATGGCGGTCGCTGGACCAGGGGGCCGGACGGCAAGTGGAAGAAACCCGAGCCGCTGGACCGTTATGCCGAGCCGCCATCGCGCGGCCCGCGCACGCCCGGCATCACCCGGGCCGACACTGCGGCGCGCCTGCTGCTGCTGCACCACGACGCACTGGACAGCCTGTCGCACGAAGACCAGCAACTGCTCAGCGCCCTGCCCCCGCCTCACGGGCCGCTGTTCACCTGGCTGGAAGGCCAGCTGCACGAACACGGCCCGCAGCCCTGGGCGGCGCTGCGCGAAGGCCTGACCGGGCATCCGGGCGAAGAAACCGCGCTGCGGGTGATGACCGGACCGCAGGCCGAACTGGAAGCCGAGCCGCGCGACCTGCTGGGCGAACTGCGTGATGTGCTGAACCGCATGCTGGTCGAACAGCTGAAGGCGCAGGAAAACGCGGCGCTGGCCGCCATCGGCACCGACCCCGAAGCCGGCGATCGGTGGCGCGCGCTGCAGCTACGAAGAAAGTCATTGGAATCAACGCCGAAACCTGCTTGACGGCCTCTTGATTTCTGGCAAAAAGCTATAATGTCAGGTTGCTGACGGCAAGAGCGACAGCAGTACCTCCGGAAACAGGCCCACCGACGCCACCGCGCGCAACCGGCCACATCCACCGCAAGGGCTGCATTCCAAATGATCGCCCTACATCTTGTCGTCGGGGGAAGACTCCCCCATCTACCGGCAGCCGGGTGTTTTGCATGTGATGTGCACGGCACCTAGAACCATCGGTTTCCGCCACTGGTTCGTGGTTTGCCTTTCTCGCGCCGGGTCGTGGCGCCACGTTGTTTTTCTTTGTGTTGAGTTTTTTTTGAGTTGAGGTGTTCATGCCTGTTCAAAAGCCCGCGAAGTCTTCCAAGCCTGTTGCTTCGGCCCAAGCCACCAAACTACAGAAGTCGTCAACGACCTCGGTGAAACCCGCTGCCAGTGCCGCACCCAAGGCTTCCGCCACGAAGCCGTCTGCTGCCGCTGCCGCCAAGAAAGCCCCTCAATCCGTGTCCACCAAAGCTTCGCTCAAGGCTGCCGCCGACGAAATCCTGAAGGCTGCAAGCGCTGCCGCCGCTCCTGCCACCGCCAAGAAAAAGCCGGGCCGCCCTCCCAAGGCTGCCGCTGCAGCTGACGGCGAAACCACCGCCGCCGCGCCGGCAAAACGCGGCCGCAAGCCGAAGGCAGCCGCTTCGTCGTCGACCGCATCCAGCGCTTCGGTGGACGATACCGACATGTCGGACATCGAATCCGACCTCGAAGGCGAAATCGAGGAAGCCACCACGCCAGCTGCCTCCACCACCGAAGTGGTCGAAAAGGTTAAGCCGCTGCGCATGAAGATCAGCAAGGCGAAAGAACGCGCGCTGATGAAGGAATTCGGCCTGGACGAAACCGTCCTGTCCGAAGAAGACATGGCCAAGCGCCGTTCGCGCCTGAAGACGCTGATCAAGCTGGGCAAGACCCGCGGTTTCCTGACCCACAGCGAAATCTCCGATCACTTGCCCGACAAGCTGATCGACCAGGAAACCCTGGAAGTCGTGATCACCATGCTGAACGACCTCGGCGTGGCGGTGTACGAACAGACCCCCGACGCCGAAACCCTGCTGGTGACCAACACCGCACAGACCGGCGCCACCGAAGAGGAAGCCGAAGAAGCCGCCGAAGCCGCACTGTCCACCGTGGACAGCGAATTCGGCCGCACCACCGACCCGGTGCGCATGTACATGCGTGAAATGGGCACGGTCGAACTGCTGACCCGCGAAGGCGAAATCGAGATCGCCAAACGCATCGAAGGCGGCCTGATGGCCATGATGGAAGCGATTTCCGCATCGCCCGCCACCATCGCCGCCATCCTGGCCATGGGTGAAGAAATCCGCGAAGGCAAGGTCGTCATCTCGACCGTGGTCGACGGTTTCGCCAACCCCAACGAAGCCGACGATTACGTGGCCGAAGAAGACTTCGACGAGTTCGACGAAGAAGACGACGACGACGGCAAGGGCGGCTCCAAGGCGCTGACCAAGAAGCTCGAAGAACTCAAGCGCGAAGCCCTCACCCGCTTCGACCGCCTGCGCGCCCTGTTCGAGAAGATGCACGGCATCTACGACAAGGATGGCTACGGCGGCGCCAAGTACATGGAAACGCAGGCCGGCATTTCCGAAGAGCTGATGACCATTCGTTTCACCGCGAAGACCATCGAGAAGCTGTGCGACCTGGTGCGTGCGCAGGTGGAAGACGTCCGCAAGAAGGAACGTGAACTGCGCCGCATCATTGTCGAGAAGTGCGGCATGCCGCAGGAAACCTTCGTGAAGGATTTCCCGCCCAACCTGCTGAACCTCAAGTGGGTCGAAAAGCAGGCGGCTTCGGGCAAGCCCTGGAGCACCGTGCTGGCCCGCAACATCCCGCCGGTGCAGGAACTGCAGCAGAAGCTGATGGACCTGCAGTCGCGTGTGGTGGTGCCGCTGACGCAGCTGAAGGACATCAACCGCCGCATGAATGCCGGCGAGTCTTCTTCGCGTGACGCCAAGAAGGAAATGATCGAGGCCAACCTGCGCCTGGTGATCTCCATCGCCAAGAAGTACACCAACCGCGGCCTGCAGTTCCTGGACCTGATCCAGGAAGGCAACATCGGCCTGATGAAGGCGGTGGACAAGTTCGAATACCGTCGCGGCTACAAGTTCTCGACCTACGCCACCTGGTGGATCCGCCAGGCCATCACCCGGTCGATCGCCGACCAGGCGCGCACCATCCGCATCCCGGTGCACATGATCGAGACGATCAACAAGATGAACCGCATCTCGCGCCAGCACTTGCAAGAGTTTGGTTTCGAGCCCGATGCGTCCATCCTGGCGGCCAAGATGGAGATCCCGGAGGACAAGATCCGCAAGATCATGAAGATCGCCAAGGAGCCGATCTCCATGGAAACGCCGATCGGCGACGACGACGACAGCCACCTGGGCGACTTCATCGAAGACCAGGCCAACACTGCGCCGATCGAGGCCGCGATGCAGGCCGGCCTGCGTGACGTCGTCAAGGACATCCTCGACGGCCTGACGCCACGCGAAGCCAAGGTGCTGCGCATGCGTTTCGGGATCGAGATGTCCACCGACCACACGCTGGAAGAAGTCGGCAAGCAGTTCGACGTGACCCGCGAACGCATCCGCCAGATCGAAGCCAAGGCTCTTCGCAAGCTGAAGCACCCTTCGCGTTCGGACAAGCTGCGTTCCTTCATCGACACGCTGTAAGCCAGCCGCGTCGACATCAAGACAGAAGCCCCGTGCAGCGATGCGCGGGGCTTTTTCTATTCCAGCGTGACGTTGGCCTGCCGGGTCAGCGCCGTCATGCGCGCGAGTTCGGTGCGGAAGAAAGCCTTGCTGGCATCGGGCGGAGTGCAGCGGATGGTGTAGCCCTGGGCGATGAGCGCGTTGCGGGCCTCGGGCATGTCGATGGCGGCCTTCAGGGCTTCGTAGAGGTGCTCGGTTTCAGCGGCCGGCAGGCCCGCCGGGCCGATGGCGGCGATCCAGCCTTCGAGGGCATAGTCCGGCAGGCCCTGCTCGGCGATGGTGGGCACATCGGGCAGCTGCGGTGCACGGCTGGTGGTGGTCACGCCGATGGCCCGCAGCGCGCCGCTTTTTATGTGCGGCGCGGCGGGCGCGACGGCGACTACCGCCATCTGCACCTGGCCGCCCAGCACGTCGGCCATCAGCGGCCCCATGCCGCGGTAGGGAATGTGGTGGATGTCGACCCTGGCCTGGCTGACGAACATGTGGGCGCCCAGATGGAGAATGGTGCCGTTGCCCGACGAGCCATAGTTGAGAGCGCCGGGTTTGCTCCTGGCCAGCGCGATCAGTTCCTGCACGTTGCGCGCAGGCACTGCCGGGTTGGTCACCAGCACGAAGGGCGTGGCACCCAGCACGCTGATCGGCGTGATGTCGGCGATGGCGTCGAAGGGGACGTTTTTATAGACGCTGGGGTTCACCACATGGTTGTTGGACACCACGCCGATGGTCAGGCCGTCCTTGGGCGCCCGCACGATCTGCAGCGTGCCGGTGAGGCCGCCGGCACCGGGCAGGTTCTCGATGACGACTGGGCGGCCGAACGATCTGGCCATGCTGGCGCTGATGGCACGGATCGCGCCGTCGGCACCGGAGCCGGCGGACAGCGGCAGGATCACCCGCAATGGTCGGTCGGCGGGCTGGGCGAAGACGCCGCCCGGAACGGCAAGCGCCGTGGCGGCCCAGCCGGTGAAACGGCGGCGGTCGAGCCGCAAGGTGTTTGGGGTGTGCATGGTCTGTCTCTTTTCTCTTTTGTTTTCCTGCCTGATTTGCTGCCGGACTTCCTGTCTGAAACGGCGTGGGCCTGGGCGTGGGCCTGTGCTCAGCCCACCGCGCCCTCGCCTTCCAGCCGCCGGATGTCGTCGGCGCCATAACCCAGGCTGGCCAGTAGTTCGGTGGTGTGCTGGCCGCGTCTGGGCGGCTGCAATCGCACACCCAGCCGCTGGCCGTCCATGGTGAAGGGGAACAGCGCGGCCTGCGCGGTCTGCCCGGCACGTTCGCCGTCCGGTAAGGTGACGTCGGCCAGGGTGCCGGTGGCCTTCAGGTGCTCGTCGTCGAAAAGGTCTTCCGGCCTGGCGATGGGCGCAAAAGGCAGGCCGTGGGCCTCGAAGCGGGACGACAGGTCGGCCACGGTATGGGCTGCCAGGCGGCGACGGAGATCCGGCATCAGCGTGGGACGCGCCTGCACCCGCAGGTTGTTGCTGGCCAGGGCCGGATCGGCCAGCAGGTCGTCGAAACCGAAGATCCTGCAGAACACCGCCCACTGGGCGTCGCTGACCGCCGCCAAAAAGATCTGGCCGTCGGCCACGGTGAACACGTCGTACACCGCCCAGGCCGAGATGCGTTCCGGCATGGGCGCCGCGGCCTGCCCGGTGATGGCGTACTGCAGCATGTGCTGGCCGACCAGGAAGACGTTGTTTTCGAACAGCGCCGACTGCACTTCCTGGCCCCGGCCGGTGTGCATGCGCTGCATCAGCGCACCCAGCGCACCGATGGCGCCGAACATGCCGCCCATGATGTCGTTGACGCTGGTGCCGGCCCGCAGCGGATCACCCGGCCGGCCGGTCATGTAGGCCAGGCCGCCCATCATCTGCACCACCTCGTCGAGAGCGGTGCGGTGCTCGTAGGGGCCAGGCAGAAATCCCTTGTGGCTGACATACACCACCCGCGGGTTGACCTGCGAAAGCGCTGCGTAGTCCAGGCCGTACTTGCCCATGGTGCCGGGCTTGAAGTTCTCCGCCACCACGTCGGCGGTGCCGCAGAGGCGGTGGGCCACCTCGAGCCCGCCGGGGCTGCGCAGGTCCAGCGAAATGCTTTTCTTGTTGCGGTTGAACATGGGAAAGAAACCCGCACCGGCACCCAGCAGGTGGCGTGTGCGGTCGCCGTCGATGGGCTCGACCTTGATGACTTCGGCCCCCATGTCGGCCAGCACCAGGCCGCAGGTGGGCCCCATCACCATGTGGGTGAATTCGACGACCCGGATGCCGGCCAGCGGCAACGCCGGTGGCGACGCTGCCGCAAGGGGATCGGGAACACGGGTGGATTCGGTGGTCATGCGGTGGTCTCCGACGGCTGGCGCAGCTGGAGGGTCTTGGGAAAACCGGCGCGCCAGAGCGTGCCGTGCAGGGTTTCGCCGTCGAGCATGGTCGCCACCTCGCCCCGCAGCGCCAGCAGCGCCTGCAGGTCCAGGCCAGTATCGAAACCCATGCTCTCCAGCAGATAGGCCAGGTCTTCGGTGGTGACGTTGCCGCTGGCGCCGGGCGCATGCGGGCAGCCGCCGATGCCGGCCAGCGACGCGTCGAAACGGCGCATGCCGACCTGCAAGGCCGCATGGCAGTTGGCCAGTCCCAGTCCACGGGTGTCGTGGAAATGGGCGGACCAGAGCCGGTCTCCGGCGATGTGCCGGGCCCGGGCGAACAGGCTGCCGACCATGGCGGGGTCGGCATAACCGACGGTGTCGGCCAGGCTGACGCGGTCGCAGCCGGCGTCCAGCAGGGCCTGCATCAGGCGCAGCACTTCGGCGGGGGCCACCGCGCCCTGCAGGGTGCAGCCGAAAGCCGTGCCCACGCCGCCTTCGATGAAGGTGCGAACGCCGGATGCATCACGTGCGGCCCGCATGCGGGCGACATCGGCGACGACTTCGTCGGGTGTCTTGCGCAGGTTGGCCAGGCTGTGCGCATGGCTGGCGGACAGCGGCACGATGATGGCGTCGGCACCGGCCGCGAAAGCCGATTCGGCGCCACGCAGGTTGGGAACCAGCACCGATGCGGCCAGCCCCGGCAGGGTGCGTGCGACGGCCAGCACTTCGGCGGTGTCGGCCAGCTGCGGCAGGCGGTGGGCCGGCACGAAGGAACCCACCTCGATTTCACGCTGGCCGGCGGCATACGCGGCACGCAGCCAGCGCAGCTTGTCTTCGGTCGGCAGCACACGCGCAATGCTTTGCAGGCCGTCCCGCAGGCCGACCTCGCGGATCACGGCGCGACCGGGCTTATCAGGTAGTCGTTGCATGGTTTGTCTCCAGTGACGCCGAGTCTAGGAGTTCCCTATGATGCCGATCCTGATCATTTGGAAGCCACAACGCGCCCGAATGGAATATCTAAAACCACCCGGCATGTTCACGGAGACCACACCTTGCGTGACCCCGACCTCACCAGCCTGCGTCTGTTCGCAGCCGTCTGCGATGCTCGCAGCATCACCCGCGCCGCCGAGTCGCACGCGCTGGTGGCATCCGCGGTGAGCAAGCGGCTGGCGGCGCTGGAGCAGACCATGGGCACACCCCTGCTGCAACGGCGGCGCCATGGTGTGGTGCCGACCGTCGCGGGCGAGACGCTGCTGGAACACGCCCGCGCCATGCTGGCCAGCGTGGACCGGATCGCCCGCGACATGCAGGCCTACGCGGGCGGCATCCGCGGCCATGTGCGGCTGCTGGCCTCGGCGTCGGCACTGGCCGAATCGCTGGCGGACGACGTGGCGGATTTCCTGCAGCAACCGGCACACCGCGACATCCGCATCGACATGGAGGAACGGGTCAGCCAGGACATCGTGCAGGGCATCGCCGAAGGCTCGGCATCGCTGGGCGTGTGCTGGGACGCGGTCGACAAGGGCGATCTGCACTGGCGCGGCTACCGCAGCGACCGGCTGGCCATCGTGGCGCACCCATCGCACCCGGTGGCCGGGCGGGCGAGCCTGGCATTCACCGAAGTGCTGGGTTACGAACAGGTGGGACTGCCGCTGGCGAGTGCGGTGCAGCGCATGTTGCAGCGTGCGGCGGCGCTGGCCGGCCAGCCGCTGGTCTACCGGGTGCTCGTGGCCAATTTCGAGACCGCGCTGAAGGTCGTGCGAGCAGGCCTGGCGATCAGCGTGGTGCCGGCCGAAGCGGCGGACCTGCCAGCGCGTGCCTACGGGCTGCGGGTGATTCCCCTGACGGACGACTGGGCGCGGCGCCGGTTCGGCATCTGCAGCCGGGACCCGAGAAGCCTGCAGCCCGCGGCGGCGGCCTTGCTGGAACACCTGGCGGCGGCAGGGGCGATGGAAGACGAGGCCGCCGCCGAAGCGGCTGGACAGAATCAGGCGCGGCCGTAGCGGTCCTCGAACCGCACGATGTCGTCTTCGCCCAGGTAGGCGCCCGACTGCACCTCGATGAGTTCCAGCGGGATCTTGCCGGGGTTCTCCAGCGCATGGACCACACCCACCGGGATGTATACGGACTGGTTTTCGGTCAGCAGCACTTCCTTCTCGCCCAGCAGCACCTTGGCCGTGCCCGACACCACCACCCAGTGCTCGGCGCGGTGGTGGTGCATCTGCACCGACAGCTTGTGGCCGGGTTTGACGGTGATGCGCTTGACCTGGTAACGGTCGGCGTGGTCGATGGAATCGTACGACCCCCAGGGGCGGAACACCTCGCGGTGCAGGCTGGCCTCGGGGCGTTTGCCGGCCTTCAGGCGGTCGACGATCTTCTTGACGTCCTGCACCGAATCCTTGGAGGCGACCAGCACCGCGTCCGATGTCTCGACGATCATCACGTTCTCGAGACCGATGGCGGCGACCAGGCGGTGGCCGGCGTGCACATAACTGTTCTTGACGCCCTGCAGCATCACGTCGCCGCGCGCCGCGTTGCCGTCGGCGTCCTTGGCGGCGACATCCCACACCGCGCCCCAGGCGCCGACATCGCTCCAGCCGGCCGACAGGGGCACGACCTGGACCTTGTCGGACTTCTCCATCACCGCGTAGTCGATGGAATCTTCCGGCGATGCGGAAAAAGCCTCCTTGTCCAGCCGCAGGAAGTCCAGGTCGGACCTGGCCTTGCCGACCGCTTCGCGTGCGGCATTGGCCACCGCGGGGCTGAACTTGTCCAGTTCGGCCAGGAGCACCGAGGCCTTGAACAGGAACATGCCGCTGTTCCACAGGTGACGGCCTCCGGCGACATATTGCTGCGCGGTGGCCAGGTCGGGTTTCTCGACGAAGGCGGTGACGGGAATGGCCTGCAGGCCGTCGACACGCGCCTCGACCTGGATGTAGCCGTAACCGGTTTCAGGTGCGGTCGGCACGATGCCGAAGGTGACCAGCGCGCCGGCCTCGGCGGCGGGTACGCCGGCTTCGACGGCCTTCTGGAAGGCGGCCGTGTCGGCGATGACATGGTCCGCAGCCAACACCAGCAGCAGCGGGTCGGCGCCGTGGGCCATGGCGGCGGCGGCGGCGGCGGCGATGGCCGGAGCGGTGTTGCGGCCGACGGGTTCGAGCAGGATGGCCTGTGCCTTGATGCCCAGTACGTTCAGCTGCTCGCCGAGGATGAAACGGTGGTTCTCGTTACCCACCACGATGGGAGCTTCCACACCAGGCAGGCCCTTCAGCCGAGACAGCGTGAGCTGGAACATGGTGCGTTCTTCTGTCACGCCGATGAACTGCTTCGGATAGGACGACCTCGACAAGGGCCAAAGACGGGTGCCGGAACCGCCGGACAGGATGACTGGAACCAACATCTAATTCTCCCTGACAAACCGATACAAACTGCTATCGAGTATAGCCAGCGCCCTCTGTCGGGTAGCTGTCTGTCTCAGTGGTCGTGATGCAGGTAATCCGGCTGTTTCGGCAGACGCAGGCTGACCAGGAAGGAGATGGCCATCATCACCGTCACATACCAGTAGAAGCTTTGCTGGTGGCCGGCATCCTTCAAATACAACGCCACGTATTCAGCCGTGCCACCGAACACCGCATTGGCGATGGCATAGGCAAAACCGACACCGAGCGCACGCACCTGCGGCGGGAACATCTCGGCCTTCACCAGGCCGCTGATGGAGGTGTAGAAACTCACGATGGCCAACGCCAGCACGATCAGGCCGAAGGCGGCGATGGGGCTCCTGACCGTCTGCAGCGCCAGCAGGATGGGCACGGTGGCCACGGTGCCGAGCGCGCCGAAAAGCATCATCGAATTGCGGCGGCCGATGCGGTCGGCCAGTGCACCGAACAGCGGCTGCATGAGCATGTAGGCGAAAAGCGCCCAGGTCATGATTTCGGTGGCGGTGCGCGCCGACATGCCGGCCGAGTTCACCAGGTACTTCTGCATGTAAGTGGTGAAGGTATAGAAGATCAAAGAGCCGCCGGCGGTGTAGCCCAGCACCGTCAGGAACGCGGGCGTGTGGTTGCGGAACAGCGCTTTCAGGCTTCCGGCTTCCTTGTTCGCTCGGGTCTCGGCGGTCGAGGTTTCCTTCAGCGTGCGGCGCAGCAGCATGGCAACCACGGCGGTGACCGCGCCGATGACGAAGGGAATGCGCCAGCCCCAGGCATGCAGTTCGGCGTCCGACAGGAAACCCTGCATCACCACGATTACCAGCGCTGCCAACAACTGGCCGCCGATCAGCGTGACGTACTGGAAAGAGGCGAAGAAACCGCGCCGGCCGCGCAATGCGACCTCGCTCATGTAGGTGGCCGATGCGCCGTATTCGCCGCCGACCGACAAGCCTTGCAGCAGGCGGGCCAGCAGCAGCAGCGCGGGCGCCGCGACGCCGATGGAATCGTAGGTCGGCAGGCAGGCGATGAGCAACGACCCCCCTCCCATCATCACCACCGAAATGACCATCGACAGCTTGCGGCCGTACTTGTCACCGATCAGGCCGAACAGCCAGCCGCCGATGGGCCGCATCAGGAAACCCGCAGCGAACACGCCCGCGGTGCTGAGCAGTTGCACCGTCGGGTCGGCCTTGGGAAAGAACGACGCCGCGAAGTACAGCGCGCTGAAGGCATACACATAGAAATCGAACCACTCGACCAGGTTGCCGGACGAGGCGGCGACGATGGCGAAAACCCGTTCGCGGACTTCCTTGGGTGTATAGGGGCGAGGCGCCGCGACAGCGGGCGCGGACGTGGATGCGTTGGAGGTCATGTCGGATCTGTTGTTTTGTTTGTTCGTCCTCATCATCCGCAAGCACGGTGCAGGCGAAGTTACCTAGGGTAACCCCGTAAAACTACCGGATGGTTTCACCGAGGGGCGCCGCGTCGCCGCACGCCCTTGTGTTAACGCTCGTAACGCTAACATCGGGTCCATTTCGCCTTTCGGCACACCACCCTTTCCAGCATGCTCCCGGACACAACCGAACCACCGATGTCCCAGGTCCTCGACGACCTGGCCCTGCAGGTGCATGCCAGCCGCGAATCGCTGCTGCTCGCCATCGAGGTGGCCGAGGTCGGAACCTGGGACCTCGACCTCCGTACACAGGTGCTCAGCTGGCCGCCGCGCACCAAGGCCATGTTCGGCATTTCGCCAGACGTGCCGTGCGACATGAACGACTTCTACGCCGGCCTGCATCCGGACGACCGCGCTGCCACCGCCGAAGCCTTCGCGTCTGCCCTGGACCCCGAACGCCGCGCCACCTACGACGTGGAATACCGCACCGTCGGCAAGGAAGACGGCCTGGTCCGCTGGGTGGCCGCCAAGGGCCGTGGTGTCTTCGACGAAGAAGGCAACTGCGTCCGCGCCCTGGGCACCGCCATCGACATCAGCGCACACCGCGCCGCCGCCGCCCGCCAGGCGTTTCTGCTGGGGTTCGTCGATGCCCTGCGACCCCTGTCCGATCCGCGCGACATGCTGTTCGAGTCGGTACGCCGATTGCGCCAGCATCTGGGCGCGAGCCGGGTCGGATATGCCGAAATACGCGACCACGAACAGACCGCCGTGCTCGACATCGACGATGTGTCGGGCGTTCCTTCGCTTGCCGGCCAATACCCGCTGCGCAGCTTCGGCGACGGCAATATCGCACTGCTCGAACAAGGCATCACCGCCGTCTTCGACGACGCCGCGCAAGCGGCCGGAAACGTCGACTTCCATCTGGAGACCATGCAGATCCACGGGCAGATCGCCGTTCCCTTCTTGAAGGACGGTCGACTGCGCGCGGCGCTGTATGTGCACAGCGCATCGCCGCGCCGCTGGCACGCCGAGGAAATCGCGCTGGTGGAAGACGTCGCCTCACGCACCTGGGACGCGGCCGAACGGGCCCGCGCCGAACAGGCCCTGCGCGACGAAAGCCTGGCGCTGGAAACCCTCAACCACACCGGAGCCCTGCTGGCCGGCGAATTGGGCCTGGACAGCGTGGTGCAGCGGGTGGTGGACGCCTGCCGTGAACTGACCGGCGCGCAGTTCGGCGCGTTTTTCTACACCGTGCCTGACGACGACGGCGGCAGCTACCAGCTGTATGCGCTGTCGGGGGTCGAGCGCTCGGCGTTCGCCGACTTCCCCATGCCGCGCGCCACCGCGCTCTTCGGTCCGACATTCCGGGGCGAGGCCATCGTGCGGTCGGCCGACATCAGCCGTGATCCGCGCTATGGCCAGAACAGACCGCATTCCGGCATGCCGGCCGGCCACCTGCCGGTGCGCAGCTACCTGGCGGTGCCGGTGGTGACACGGGCCGACGAAGTGATCGGCACCTTGTTCCTGGGTCATCCGCAGCCGGACGTGTTTACGGCCCGCGCCGAACGCATCGCCACCGGCATGGCGTCGCAGGCGGCCATCGCCATCGACAATGCGCGGCTGTTCCGGGCCGCCCAGCGCGCCCAGGAAACCCTGCAGCAGCGGGTGGCCGAGCGTGGCGCCGAACTGGAACGAGCGCACGAGCAACTGCGCCAGGCCCAGAAGATGGAAGCGGTGGGCCAGCTCACCGGCGGCATCGCGCACGACTTCAACAACCTGCTGCAGGGCATCACCGGATCGTTGGAGATCGTGCGCCGCCGCATTGCCGCCGGTCGCCACGACGACCTGTCGCGTTTCATCGACGGCGCCATCCAGTCGGCGCGCCGCGCTGCGGCCCTCACCCATCGGTTGCTGGCGTTTTCGCGCCGGCAACCGCTGGCGCCGCGGGCGGTGCTGGTCAACCCGCTGGTGACGTCGATGGAAGAACTGCTGCGCCGCACGCTGGGCGAACGCATCGCCCTGCGACTGGACCTGCAGCCGCAGTTGTGGACCACCCGCTGCGACGTCAACCAGCTGGAAAACGCCATCCTCAACCTGTGCATCAACGCCCGGGACGCCATGCCGCACGGGGGCGACCTGGGTATCCGCACCGGCAATGTCTCGCTGGACCCGGCTGCCGCGGCAGCGCTGGGCGATATCGCGCCGGGCGACTACATCTGCGTGCAGGTTGCCGACACCGGCACCGGCATGAGCCCCGAAGTGCTGTCCAAGGCATTCGACCCCTTCTTCACCACCAAGGCCATCGGCCAGGGCACCGGCCTGGGCCTGTCGATGATCTACGGCTTCGTGCGGCAGTCCGAAGGCCATGTCGGCATTACCAGCGAAGCCGGGCGCGGAACCACCGTCCGGCTGCTGTTGCCGCGCCATGCCGGCGACGCGGATGCCGATGAAACCCTGGCGCCGCCGGAGCCGCAGCTTCCCGCCCGGCGCGGCGAAACCGTGCTGGTGGTGGAAGACGAAACCGTGGTGCGCAGCCTCATCGTCGAGGTGCTGCATGAACTCGGCTATCACGCGCTGGAGGCTGCCGACGGGCCGTCCGGGCTGGCGGTCCTCCAATCGGACGCACACATCGATCTGCTGGTGACCGACATCGGCTTGCCCGGTCTCAACGGCCGCCAGGTGGCCAATGCCGCCCGCCTGCAGCGGCCCGACCTGCGGGTGCTTTTCATGACCGGTTATGCCGAGACCGCCGCCGCCGCCCAGGGTTTCCTGGAGCCGGGCATGGAGCTGCTGACCAAACCCTTCACCATGGACGTGCTGGCAGCACGCCTGCGGTCGATGGTGAAAGGCGGGCGTTGATGCACCGCTGGTTCCTTGCGGGATTGCTGTGCCTGGGCATGCACCTCGGCGCCCAGCCCCTGCCGCCCGGAGTGCAGCTGGGCATGAGCGTCGCGGAACTGCTGCGGGTCCTGCCCGCCATCGAACGGGTGCGCCGGCCGGAACGGCTGGCCGGCGGCCTGGCCGGAAGCTGGCGGCTGGACCATTCGGCACTGGCCGGATTGACCGGTGCACAGGTCTTCTTTTTTGCCGGCGGGCAACTGCGCCGTGTCGAGTTCCAGGTAGAGCCGGCCAGCGATGCCGCCTTCCAGCAACTGCTGGACTGGGGCCGCCAGCAGTACGGCCCCGAACGCCCGGCCCAGGACGCCGTCAGCCGTTACGCGGCCTGGAGCACGCCGGACACCGACATCTATCTGCGCCTGATGACCTCGTCCCGCCCGGGACTCAGCCTGGTGACCAGCGCCCGCCCGCCACGCGACGACCGGGCGCTGTGAGCCGATTCGGCGGGCAGGTTCAACCCGTGTTGCGCAGCCCCGCTGCGATGCCGTTGATGGAGATGTGGATACCGGTCTGCACCCTTTCGTCGCCCTGCCCGGCCCGATAGCGCCGCATCAGCTCGATCTGCAGGTGGTGCAGCGGGTCGATGTAGGGGAAACGGTGGCGGATGGAGCGTGACAGCGAGCTGTTGTGCGCCAGCCGCTGCTTGTCGCCGGTGATCAGCGCCAGCGCGTCGTTGGTGCGTTTCCATTCGGCCTCGATCATGCCGAAGACCTTCTTGCGCAGCCGGGTGTCGGTGACCAGTTCGGAATAACGCCCGGCCAGCGCCGGATCGCTCTTGGCCAGCACCATGTCCATGTTGGACAGCAGGGTCTTGAAGAACGGCCATTGCTTGTACATCTTCTGCAGCAGCGCGACGCGGCCGGTGCGTTCGGCCTTGGTGGCGGGCGATGCGCCCTCGGCCAGGAAGGCTTCGACCGCCGCGCCGAAACCGTACCAGCCCGGCAATGTCAGCCGGCACTGGCCCCAGCTGAAGGACCAGGGCACGGCACGCAGGTCCTCGATGTTCTGCTGGGCCTTGCGGGATGCGGGGCGAGAGCCGAGGTTGAGTTCGGCGATCTCGCGGATGGGCGTGGAGCCGAAGAAGTAATCGGTGAAACCCGGCGTTTCGTAGACCAGGCGGCGGTACGCATCCATGCTCGCCTGCGACAGCGCATCGGCGATCTGCAGGAACTGCCTGGTCGCCGGTTTGGCCGGCTGCAGCAGCGTGGCTTCGAGTGTGGCCGCCACCAGGGTTTCGAGGTTGCGCCGGCCGATCTCGGGATTGGCATATTTGGAGCCGATGACCTCGCCCTGCTCGGTCAGGCGGATCTGCCCGCGCACCGTGCCGGCCGGCTGCGCCAGGATGGCCTGGTAGCTGGGGCCGCCGCCGCGGCCCACGGTGCCGCCCCGGCCGTGGAACATGCGCAGCTGGATGGGCGTGGGCGGCACGGCGGGCGCGTCCGATTTCGGATCGGCGGGCAGGCCCTCGAGCGCCATGGCGTCGAAGAACTCGACCAGCGCGCCGCCGGTACGGTAAAGCTCCCAGTTGCTGGTGAAGATGCCGCCGTCCTTGTTGCTGTCGGAATAACCCAGCATCACGTCCTGTTCGCCGCCGCTGCGCTGCACCAGCGCGGCAATGCCGGGCAGGCGGTAGAAGTCCCGCATGATGGGTGTCGAGCTTCGCAGGTCGCCGATGGTCTCGAACAGCGGCACGACGATCAGGTCGTTGACCGCGCCGGCATCCAGCGTGCCGCGCATCAGGCCCACTTCCTTCTGCAGCAGCAGCACTTCCAGCAGGTCGCTGACCGCCTCGGTGTGGCTGATGATGTAGTGGCGGATGGCGTTCTTGCCGTAGCGCTCGCGCATGCGGCGGGCCGCTTCGAAGATGGCGATCTCGCTGCGCGCCAGGTCGGAATATTCGATGCCGTTGACCCGCAGGGTGCGTGCATCGTTCAGCAGCGACATCAGCAGCTTGCGTCTGGCGGCTTCGTCCAGCTTCGAATAATCGGCCTCGATGCGCGCGGTCATCAGCAGTTCGGCGACCACCGCTTCGTGTTTGTCCGAACTCTGCCGCAGGTCCACCGTGGCCAGGTGGAAACCGAACACTTCCGCCGTCCGGATCAGCGGTTTCAGGCGCTGCTGGGCGATGGCTTCGCCGTGCTGGGCCAGCAAGGATGTTTCGATGATGCGCAGGTCGGCCACCAGCTCTTCGGCCAGCAGGTAGGGGTTCTGCGGTGCGACGGCGTGACGGGCAGCCTCGCCACCGGTCAGGCTCTTCAGCGTGGCGGCCAGCCGGGCGTACATGCCGGTGAGTGCGCGGCGGTAGGGCTCGTCCTGGCGGTGTTCGCTCTGGTCGGGGCTGCGCTCGGCCAGTGCCTGCATCTCGGGGCTGAAATCCACCAGCCGGGCCGACAGCGACAACTCCGCGCCCAGGCGGTGCAGTTCGGTCAGCATGTGGCGGATGGAGACCTCGCTCTGGCGTCGCAGCGCGTATTCGAGCGTCTCGGCGGTGACGTTGGGGTTGCCGTCGCGGTCGCCGCCGATCCACTGGCCCATGCGGAAAAAACTGGCGACCGGGTAGGCGCCCAGTTCGCGCTCCAGGCCTGCGTACAGGCGCGGTACCTCGCGCAGGAAGGTGGCTTCGTAGTACGACAGCGCATTTTCGATCTCGTCGCTCACCGTCAGCCGGCTGTAGCGCAGCAGCCGGGTATGCCACAGCTGCATGACACGGGCGCGCAACTGGGCTTCGTTGGCGGCCAGCTCGCGGGGCGCCAGGGCGTCCTTGACCGAACCCGAGAACTGGGCGCGGGCCTTGATCTCGTCACGCGCGGTAAGCAGTTGGGCGATGCCGCGCTCGGCGTCCAGGATGCTCTTTCGCTGCACCTCGGTCGGGTGGGCGGTCAGCACCGGCGACACGTAGCTGTGGGCCAGTGTCTGCGAAAGGGCGCGCGGCGAGACGCCGGCCCAGCGCAGGCGCGCCAGGGCGACATCGATGCTGCCCTCTTGTGTGTCGCCGGCGCGTTCGTGTTCGACGCGGCGGCGGATGTAGTGGCGGTCTTCGGCCAGGTTGGCCAGGTGGCTGAAGTAGGTGAAGGCGCGGATCACGCTCACCGTCTGGTCAGCGCTGAGCGACTTCAGCAGTTTCTTGAGCGCCCGGTCGGCGTCCTGGTCGGCATCGCGGCGAAAGGCCACCGACAGCTTGCGCACCAGCTCGATCAATTCGTAGGCGGGTTGGCCGTCGGTCTCGCGGATCACGTCACCGAGGATCCGGCCCAGCAGGCGAATGTCGTCCACCAGCGGTTGCTCGATGTCCTTGCGGCGCCGGGTGGGCGTCACGGTTTCGGCCTTGTCGGTGGGCTGCACGGCTGTTCTCCTCGGTATGGGGACGGTCTGGTTTTGATGCGCTGCAGCAATGCTAGCATCGCCGGCTTTGCCGCCGGACCCCTTTTCGCCGTGAGCCAGAACCCGCTTTCCATCGTCATCGCCACCCGCGAAAGCCGCCTCGCGCTGTGGCAGGCCGACCATGTGGCCGACCTGCTGCGCAAGCTCGGCCACACGGTCAGCCTGCTGGGCATGACCACCCAGGGCGACAGAATCCTCGACCGATCGCTCAGCAAGGTGGGCGGCAAGGGGCTGTTCGTGAAGGAACTGGAAACCGCGCTGGAAGACGGCCGGGCCGACATCGCCGTGCATTGCCTCAAGGATGTGCCGATGGACCTGCCGGAAGGCTTCGAGATGGCCTGCGTGATGGACCGCGAGGATCCGCGCGATGCTTTCGTCTCCAACCGGTACGAGTCTCTCGACGCCCTGCCGCAGGGCGCGGTGGTCGGCACTTCCAGCCTGCGCCGCCAGGTGCTGCTGCGGGCTTTGCGGCCCGACCTGAAGGTGGAACCGCTGCGCGGCAATCTGGACACCCGGCTGCGCAAGCTCGATGAAGGCGGATACGACGCCATCGTGCTGGCCGCGGCCGGGCTGATCCGGCTCGGCCTGCAGTCACGCATCCGCTTCGCCTTTTCGCCGGACCACGAGATGTTGCCGGCCGCCGGCCAGGGCGCGCTGGGCATCGAGATCCGCATCGGGCGCCACGACCTGAGCGCCGCGCTGGCACCCCTCGACCATGCACCCACCTGGCTCACCAGCAGCGCCGAACGCGCGGTGAGCCGCGCCATGGGCGGCAGCTGCTCGATGCCGCTGGCGGCCTTCGCGACCCTGGCCGGCGACCAGTTGCGACTGCGGGCGGCCTGGGGCGACCCTGAAGGTGACGGCAGCCTGATCCAGGTGGAAGTTTCTGGCGCAGTGAGGTCACCCGATGACGCCGCCCTGCTCGGTGAAGAGGCTGCCCGCCAGTTGCGCGCCGGCGGCGCGCACTGAGGCACGTCGCCACAGCATCGCCATGCGTGTCGTCGTGACCCGCCCGGCGCCCGAGGCCGAGGCGTGGCGTCAGGCCCTGCAGGCCGCTGGTTTCGACACCGTCGCCCTGCCCCTGCTGGCTGTCGGGCCGCTGCACGAAGCCGGCCGCACCGTATTACGCGAGACCTGGGCGACCCTGGGCCGACACAAGGCCGTGATGTTCGTCAGCGCCGCCGCCGTGCAGCATTTTTTTGCCGAAGCGCCGGCCGGTCACTTCTGGCCCGAAAACACACGTGCCTGGGCCCCCGGGCCGGGAACCGCTGCGGTGCTGCATCGCCACGGGGTGCCGTCCGGAGCCATCGACACGCCGGCGACCGACGCCCCGCAACTGGATTCCGAATCCCTCTGGGCCGCCGCCGGCCATCGCATCGCGCCCGGCGACGCGGTGCTGATCGTGCGAGGCGCCCAGCGGGACCAAGACGACCCTTCGCAGACCGGGCACGGCCGGGGGTGGATGGCCGAGCGCCTGGCCCGCGCCGGCGCATCGACAACCCAATTGGCCGCCTACCGCCGCGGCGCCCCCCGCTGGAGTCCGTCGCAAGCCGATGCCGCGGCCCGACTCGCGGTGGTTTCCAGCATCTGGATCTTCAGCAATTCGGAAGCCGTCGCACACCTGATCGGCCTGCTGGCGGTGAGCGGCCCGGGCCTGCTGCAGGGCACCGCCGTCGCCACCCATCCGCGCATCGCCGAGACCGCGCGGGCTGCGGGCTTTGCGCGGGTCGAACTGGCAGCGGCCGGATTCGAGGGTCTGGCCCACACGCTGCATCAGCTGCAAGACGAAAGCGGTCGATAGAATCGACCGGATGAGTTCCGCGCCCCTGTCAGATCCGCCCCTGGCGACACCCGTTTCGCCGACCCAAGCCCATGCCGTGGTCCACGCCCCGGTTTCACTGTCGCGTCCGTTGCTGCTGGGGGTAGGCGTCGTCGCGGCCCTGGCCCTGGTGGCGTCGGTCACCCTGTGGCAACGCCTGTCGGCCATCCAGGAACAGCTGGCCCGCCAGAGCGCCGATGCCGGCAGCCAGTCGATCGAGGCCCGCGCCATGGCCCGGCAGGCCCAGGAAACAGCGCAGGACGCCGTCTCCAGGGTCGGCGTGATGGAAGCCCGCCTGGCCGAGGTTTCGTTGCAACGCTCGCAACTCGAGGAGCTGATGCAGAGCCTGTCGCGGTCGCGTGACGACACGCTGGTCGTCGACATCGAATCCACCCTGCGCCTGGCACAGCAACAAGCCGAGCTGACCGGCAGTTCAGAACCCCTGCTGGCCGCCCTGCGCAGCGCCGACCAGCGTATCGTGCGGGCAGCCCAGCCCCGGCTGGCGCCGGTGCAGCGTGCCATCGCCCACGACATCAACCGTATCCGCGGCGCCAACGTGACCGACGTTCCCGGCCTGCTGTCGCGGCTCGACGAACTGGTGCGCAGCGTCGACGAACTGCCGCTGCTGAACGCGGTGGCGATAGCGTCGGCCATGCACGGAGCCGCCGTACCGGGCACTGCGCCGAATGTCGCGGCGGATCCCTGGTGGCGCGCCGCCCTGCGCAACGTCTGGTTCGCGGTGCGCGACGAAGCACGCGGCCTGGTGCGGGTCAGCCGCATCGACCAGCCCGAGGCGGTGCTGCTGGCGCCCGACCAGGCTTTCTTCCTGCGCGAAAACCTGAAGCTCAAGCTGGTCAACGCCCGGCTGGGTGTGCTGGCCCGGCAGTCGAGCGCGGCCCGGTCCGACCTAGCGGGCGCATCACTGGCGTTGCAGCAATATTTCGAACCCGGTTCGCGCCGCGTGACGGCCGCTGGAGAACTGCTGAAGCAGGCCCAGGCCCAGATCGACGGCGCCACCATGCCGCAGCCGGAAGAAACCTTCTCCGCGCTGGCGACGGCTGCAGCAGGACGCTGACCGATGCGCGCTGCTCTCTGGTTCATCGCCCTCTTCGGCATCGCCGTCGCACTGGCGCTTTTCGCGGGCAACAACCAGGGCACGATCACCGTGTTCTGGCCGCCCTACCGCATCGACCTGTCGCTGAACATGGTGCTGCTCATCCTCCTGGGCGGCTTCACGCTGGTGCACCTGGCGCTGCGCGCGCTGGCCGCGTTGATCGACCTGCCGGTGCAGGCCGGCCGGTGGCGCAGCCAGCAAAAGGAACGCGCCATGCACGTGGCGCTGCTGGACGGCCTGTCGCACCTCACCGCCGGTCGTTTCATCCGCGCCCGAAAGGCGGCCGAAGCCGCCATCGCCCATGAAAAGGCCCTGGTCGGCACTTCGGAACCACTGGCCCATGCGGTGCAGGTGCGGGCACTGGCCCACCTGATCGCGGCCGAAAGCGCGCATTCGCTGCAGGACCGCAACGCCCGGGACAAACATCTGCAGCAGGCGCTCGAACAGACCGCCACCAACCCCTCGGCACCCGCACAGGAAGCCCGTGAAGGCGCCCAGCTGCGCGCTGCCAGCTGGGCCATGCACGACCGTGATGCCGCTGCCGCCCTGGCCTGGCTGGAACAGCTGCCGCAGGGTGCTGCCCGACGCACCATGGCGCTGCGCACCCGGCTGCGCGCCACCCGCCTGGCGCATCAGACGCAGGCTGCGCTGGAAACTGCCCGCCTGCTCATCAAGCACCGCGCGTTCGCGGCATCGGCGGCGCACAGCATCGTGCGCGGTCTGGCGGTCGAGCTCATCAACCAGGCGCACGACGTGAGCCAGTTGCTGGCGGTGTGGCAGTCGCTGGACCATAACGAACGCAGCAAACCCGAGCTGGCCGTGCATGCGGCCGAGCGCCTGCGCCTGCTGGGCGGCGATGCCACCCTGGCGCGCACCTGGCTGCTGCCGGCGTGGGAAAGCCTCACCACCCAGCCCGAAAGCCTGGCCGACACGCTCCAGGTCAAGCTGGTGCGGGCGCTGGAAGGCAGCCTGTCCGACGTCGAACCCCAGTGGCTGGCCCGGATCGAATCGGCGCAGCAGCAGAACCCGCGCGACCCCTTGCTCAAATACCTGGCCGGCATCGCCTGCCTGCGGCTCCAGCTCTGGGGCAAGGCGCAGAAACTGCTGGAACAGGCCGCCGTGCAATTGCCGCACGATGCCCTTCGCTGCCGCGCCTGGCGCGCACTGGCCGTGCTGGCCGAGCAACGCGGCGATGTCGAAGCCACTGCCCATGCCTGGCGCAAGGCCGCCGAGATGGTCGACTGAACGTCGATCGGGCAGGCCTTTAAAATCCTCGCAGATCGCCTTATTTTTTCTCTACGCCCAGACGGCACCGCGCGGTGCCGTTTTCATTTGAAGAACACGCCATGAGCGACATCCAGCAACCCGGCCTGAACAGCCTTTCCAAGTCCTTCGAGCCTGCCGCCCTGGAGGCGCACTGGGGCCCCGAGTGGGAACGGCGCGGCTACGGCCGTGCCGGCTTCCGCGGCACCGGTGAAGCCAGGGCCGGCGCCAGCGCCTTCTCGGTGCAACTGCCGCCGCCCAATGTCACCGGCACCCTGCACATGGGCCACGCCTTCAACCAGACGGTGATGGACAGCCTGGTGCGTTACCACCGCATGTCGGGCGAAAACACGCTGTGGGTGCCGGGCACCGACCACGCCGGCATCGCCACCCAGATCGTGGTGGAGCGCCAGCTGCAGGCGCAGGGCCAGAACCGGCACGACCTGGGCCGCAAGAACTTCGTCGCCAAGATCTGGGAATGGAAGGAACAGTCGGGCAACACCATCACCACCCAGATGCGCCGCATGGGCGACAGCGTGGACTGGAAACACGAGTACTTCACCATGGACGACAAGCTGTCGACCGTGGTGACCGACACCTTCGTGCGCCTGTACCAGCAAGGCCTCATCTACCGCGGCAAACGGCTGGTCAACTGGGATCCGACGCTGAAGACCGCCGTCTCCGACCTGGAAGTCGAAAGCGAGGAAGAAGACGGTTCGCTCTGGCACATCCGCTACCCGCTGGCAGATGGCTCGGGTGAATCGGTGGTGGTCGCCACCACCCGTCCCGAAACCATGCTGGGCGACACCGCCGTGATGGTGCATCCGGAAGACCAACGCTACGCCCATCTCATCGGAAAGCAGGTGGCCCTGCCGCTGTGCGACCGCACCATCCCGGTCATTGCCGACGACTACGTCGACAAGGATTTCGGCACCGGCGTGGTCAAGGTCACGCCCGCCCACGACTACAACGACTATGCCGTCGGCCAGCGCCACAAGCTGCCGATGATCGGCATCCTGACGCTGGACGCCACCGTCAACGACAACGCGCCGGAGCCCTATCGCGGCCTGGACCGTTTTGTCGCCCGCAAGAAGATCGTTGCCGACCTCGAAGCACTGGGGCTGCTGGTCGAGGTGAAGAAACACAAGCTGATGGTCCCGCGCTGCGCCCGTACCGGCCAGGTGGTCGAGCCCATGCTGACCGACCAGTGGTTCGTGGCCGTCAACAAGGTCGGCGATGGTGACCCGACCGGCAAGTCCATCGCCCAGAAGGCCATCGACGCGGTCGATTCGGGCCAGGTGCGTTTCATCCCCGAGAACTGGGTCAACACCTACAACCAGTGGATGCACAACATCCAGGACTGGTGCATCAGCCGCCAGCTGTGGTGGGGCCACCAGATTCCCGCCTGGTACGACGAGGACGGCAAGGTCTACGTGGCCAAGGACGAGGCCGAGGCCCAGGCCATGGCTCCCGGCAAGGCCCTGACCCGCGACGAAGACGTGCTGGACACCTGGTACTCGTCGGCGCTGGTGCCTTTCTCCACGATGGGATGGCCCGCTGCAGCGGACTCGGCGCAGGAAGGCGGCACCAGCGACTATGACCTGTACCTGCCGTCTTCGGTGCTGGTGACCGGCTACGACATCATCTTCTTCTGGGTCGCCCGGATGATCATGATGACCAGCCATTTCACCGGCCGCGTGCCCTTCCGCGATGTCTACATCCATGGCCTGGTGCGTGACGCGCAGGGCAAGAAGATGAGCAAGTCCGAAGGCAATGTGCTCGACCCGGTCGACCTGATCGACGGCATCGCCCTGGAGCCGTTGCTGGGCAAACGCACCACCGGCCTGCGCAAGCCCGAGACCGCGCCGCAGGTCCGCAAGAACACCGAGAAGGAATTCCCGGCGGGCATCCCGGCCTATGGCGCCGATGCCCTGCGGTTCACCTTCGCCGCGCTGGCGTCGCTGGGCCGCAGCATCAACTTCGACAGCAAACGCTGCGAGGGTTACCGCAACTTCTGCAACAAGCTCTGGAACGCCACACGGTTCGTGCTGATGAACTGCGAAGGCCAGGACTGCGGCCTGAAACCGCACACCAAGGCCGACTGCCAGCCGGGAGGCAGCGCGCACGGCTACCTGAAGTTCAGCCAGCCCGACCGCTGGATCGTGTCGGCCCTGCAGCGTGTCGAAGCCGAGGTCGCCAAGGGCTTTGCCGAATACCGCCTCGACAACGTCGCCACCGCCGTCTATGAATTCATCTGGAACGAGTTCTGCGACTGGTACCTGGAAATTGCCAAGGTGCAGATCCAGACCGGCGACGAAGCCACTCAGCGCGGCACGCGCCGCACCCTGATCCGCACGCTCGAGACGGTGCTGCGCCTGGCGCATCCGCTGATTCCGTTCATCACCGAAGAGCTGTGGCAGAAGGTCGCGCCGGTCGCCGCTCGATTGCCCGAAGGCGGCGCATCGATCAGCGTAGCCGAATACCCGGTTTCCATGCCCGACCGCCTTGACCCGGCCGCAGAGGCCTACGTGGTGCGGCTCAAGGCTGTCGTCGACGCCTGTCGTAACCTGCGCGGCGAAATGAACGTGTCGCCTTCGACCCGGCTACCGCTGTTCGCCGTGGGAGATGGAGACTTCCTGCGCAATGCCGCGCCGGTGCTGCAGTCGCTGGCCAAGCTGTCCGAAGTGCGGGTCTTCGACGACGAGGCGGCCTGGAGCGATGCGGCCCAGGCAGCGCCGGTCGCGGTGGTGGACGAATCTCGCCTGTGCCTGCACATGGAAGTCGATGTCGACGCCGAGAAGGCCCGGCTGGGCAAGGAAGTCACCCGCCTGCAGGACCAGGTGGCCAAGGCCCGCGTCAAGCTGTCGAACCAGGCTTTCGTGGCCAAGGCCAAGCCGGAAGTGATCGAACAAGAACACACACGTGTGGCCGATTTCACTGCGACCATCGAACGTTTGCAGGCCCAACTCACCAGACTCGGGTAATAAAGTTATTAAGTTTGGGTTGAGCCTGATCATCGATTAGCATGATGCCGCTTACGTTTGAATACGTATTTTCTCGCGGCATTTAAACAAAGGATTCGACCGCATGAGCCACTCGCGCACCCGCATTACCAAGGCGGTTTTTCCCGTTGCCGGCCTTGGCACGCGCTTTTTGCCCGCAACCAAGGCCCAGCCGAAGGAAATGCTGCCGGTCGTCGACAAACCACTGATCCAGTACGCCGTCGAGGAGGCCTATGCCGCCGGCATCCGGCAGATGATCTTCGTCAACGGCCGCAGCAAGCGTTCCATTCCGGATCATTTCGACACTGCCTACGAACTCGAAGCCGAGCTCGAAGCCGCCGGCAAGAAGGAACTGCTGGCGCTGGTCCATTCCATCAAGCCCGACGACATGGAGTGCATCTACATCCGCCAAGCCAAGGCCCAGGGCCTGGGTCATGCGGTGTTGTGCGCCAAGAGCGTGGTGGTCAACGAGCCCTTCGCCGTGTTGCTGGCCGACGACCTGATGGTCGGCAAGCCACCGGTGCTGCAGCAGATGGTCGAGCAGTTCGACGACCTGCAGGCGTCGATCCTGGCCGTGCAGGAAGTACCTGAAGAGCAGACAAGACGCTACGGCATCGTGGCGGGCACCGCCATCAGCGATCGCCTGATGGACCTGACCCACATGGTCGAAAAGCCTGCTCCGAAAGACGCGCCCTCGCGCCTCGGCGTGGCCGGCCGCTACATCCTGACGCCGGGCGTGTTCCGTGAAATCGCAGCCCAGCCGCGTGGTGTGGGCAACGAGATCCAGCTGACCGACGGCATCGCCGCGCTGATGCGCCGCGAGAAGGTGTTCGCCTACCGTTACGAAGGTCGCCGTTACGACTGCGGCAGCAAGGAAGGTTTCCTGGAGGCAAACGTCGAGCTTGCGCTGGCCCACCCCGAACTGGGTGCCGGTTTTCGCGAATACCTCAAGGGACTGTCGCTTTAAGCGCTTTTGTTCCAGCAAAAAGGCCTGCGCGCGTGCAGGCCTTTTTTCATGGTGCCCGCAAACAGCCGGCCAGCCCGCTCAGCGACGGCGCAGCACGTGGATGTATTCCACGCCCACAGTGTCCTGCCCCACCAGTTCGTTGCCGGTCTGCCGGGCAAATGCCTGGAAGTCGCGCAAAGACCCGCCATCGGTGGACACGACCTTGAGCAGCTGTCCGCTCTGCATGTCCGCCAACGCCTTCTTCGCCTTGAGGATGGGCAGCGGGCAGTTGAGTCCGCGCGTGTCGATTTCCTTGTTCACTTCCATTGATTCATCCTTTGCCAAGCGGCATTTCTAGGCCGGCACGATCGGCGGCCATTCGCGGTATTGCGGCCCGATACCCCTGCTGCGCAGCCATGCGGCCAGGGCGTGACCGGTGCCGGCGGGCCAGCACCGCACGTCGACCGGGTCGAGCAACCGATAGTCCGCCAATTCGGGTGAAAGGCGCACCTCGCCGTCAGCCACGACGTGGTAACAGATCAGCACCTCATTGCGTTTCTGGAAGTCCCATACCCCCAGCAGACTCGTCGCACCGACCACCAGCCCGGTCTCTTCGAAAACCTCGCGGGTGATGCCCTCTTCGGGCGATTCCCCGGCTTCCATGAAACCGGTGATCAGCGCATACATCTCGGGGTTGGCCCACGCCGCGTTACGCGCAAGAAGCACCTTGCCGCGGTATTCCACCACCGCCGCCAGCACCGGAGTCGGGTTGTTCCAGTGCGTCCAGCCGCATGCCGGACAGCGGACGCGCACGGTTTCTCCGCTGTCTTCCATTACGGCGATATCCGCCAGCGCAGTGGCGCAAAGCGGGCAGAACCGAAAATTTTCGTGCATGGCGGCCGGATCAGGCGGGGAACACGCCGGTCGACAGGTAGCGGTCGCCGCGATCGCAAACGATGAAGGCAATGGTGGCATTCTGTTCGCGCAGCGAGATCTGCTGGGCCACCCAGCAGGCACCTGCGGCCGAGATGCCGGCAAAGATGCCTTCTTCGCGCGCAAGCCGGCGGCACATGTGTTCGGCGTCGGCCTGCGAGACGTTGATGGTTTCATCGACCAGCGAACCATCGTAGATCTCCGGCATGTATTCGGCCGGCCACTTGCGGATACCCGGAATGCGCGAGCCTTCTGCCGGCTGCGCCCCGATGATCTGCACCGAAGGTTTCTTTTCCTTCAGGTAACGCGCCACGCCGGTGATGGTGCCGGTGGTGCCCATGGCACTCACGAAATGCGTGATGTGACCGTGGGTCTGCTCCCACAGTTCGGGCCCGGTGGTCTCGTAATGGATGCGGGGATTGTCCTGGTTGGCGAACTGGTCGAGGACCCGGCCCTTGCCGTCCCGCTGCATCTGTTCGGCCAGGTCGCGCGCGTATTCCATGCCACCGCTCTTGGGGGTGAGAATGAACTCCGCACCGAAGGCCTTCATGGTCTGGGCCCTTTCCACCGAAAGGTCCTCCGGCATGATCAGCACCATGCGATAGCCCTTGATGGCCGCGGCCATCGCCAGCGCGATGCCGGTGTTGCCCGATGTGGCTTCGATCAGCGTATCGCCCGGACGAATGTCGCCGCGCTCCTCGGCGCGTTTGATCATCGACAGCGCGGGCCGGTCTTTGACCGACCCAGCCGGGTTGTTGCCCTCGAGCTTGCCGAGCACCACGTTGCCCGAAACAGCCGCTTCGGCGGCACCGATGCGCTGCAGCGCGACGAGCGGCGTGCGTCCGATCGTGTCTTCAATGGTGGGGTATTGCATGCTCGCACTGTGCCATAATTTGAGGCTGACTTCTTAGCGTCGCCCGGGTGGTGAAATTGGTAGACGCAGGGGACTCAAAATCCCCCGCCGCAAGGCGTGCCGGTTCGATTCCGGCCCCGGGCACCACGGCCGCAATGGCTTTGGTTTCAAGATTGACGCGCATCGGTTATTGGCACCATTCGGCCTCTCCGGACTCAACACAAGCATCCATGAAGCAATCCCTCGTCATCGTCGGCGCGTCCTATGCGGGCGTGCAAATGGCGGCCAGCGCCCGTGAACTCGGCTTCGAAGAGCCCATCGTCATCGTCGGCGACGAAACCCACACGCCTTACCAGCGGCCGCCATTGTCCAAGGCCTTGCTGGCCGGCAAGACGACCGCCGACAAGCTGGGTCTGCGCGCGGCCGACTTCTTCGAGAAGAACCGTATCGATCTGCGACTCGGACGCCGTGCCGCATCGCTGGATTGCGGAGGCCGCACCCTGACGCTGGAAGGCGGCGATACCCTGGAGTTCGGCTGGCTCATGCTGGCCACCGGCGCACGTTGCCGACCGCTGGCGCTGCCGGGGCGTGATCTGCAAGGTGTCCACGACCTGCGCACCCTGGACGACGCGCTAAAGGTGGCCGCCGCCGCCGACCGTTGTCAGCGTGCGGTCGTTATCGGCGGCGGATTCATCGGACTGGAAGTGGCGTCGGCCCTGCGCACCCGCGGGGCCGAAGTGACCGTGATCGAAGCTCAACCGCACCTTCTGACCCGCACGTTCCCGCCCGCCATGTCGGCTTTTGTCGAGAACGCCCACCGGAGCCGCGGCATAGACCTGCGCACCGGCCACGGTGTGCAGGCGCTGCACGGCACCGGCGGGCAGGTCAGCTCCGTCGAACTCGACGACGGCACCCGCATCGAATGCGATCTGGTGGTGCTGGGCATCGGCGTATTGCCCAACAGCGAAATCGCCGCTGCGGCCGGTGTGCGTGTAGACCGCGGCATCGTCACCGACCTCTGCGGACGAACCTCGGTGGAACGCATCCTGGCCGTGGGCGACGTCGCCAACGTGACCCAGGCCGACGGCTCCCTGGTGCGGCTGGAATCCATCCAGGCCGCCAACGACGGCGCCCGTGCTGCCGCAGGCCTGCTGGTCGGCAAGGCAACACCGAACACCGCATTGCCCTGGTTCTGGAGCGACCAGTTCGACCTGAAGATCCAGATGGCCGGCCTGCATGCGGCAGGGGACGAGGTCGTGCTGCGCGGCGACACGGCCAGCGAAAAATTCAGCGTTTTCTACCTGCGCCACGGTGTGCTGGTGGCAACCCATGGCGTCAACAAGGCGAGCGAACACATGACGGCGCGCCGCCTGATCGCTGCCGGAGCCACGCCGACCGCCGCCCAACTGGCCGACGAATCGTTCGAACTCAAAGGTCTGTTGACGCCGGCCGCGTGACCGCCAGCGCTGGATAATCGAGGCCTGTCGCCGACGAAAGCCGCCAATGGACAAGGAGCCGCACCGCCCTCATTTCCGCTATTACGACTTCGTGATGGCGGCTTTCGTGACGGTGCTGCTGTGCTCCAACCTGATCGGCGCGGCCAAGGCAGCCGAAGTCACGCTGCCGGTGCTGGGCACGGTCACTTTCGGTGCGGGTGTGCTGTTCTTCCCCATCTCGTACATCTTCGGAGACGTGCTGACAGAGGTATATGGCTATGGACGGGATCGCCGCGTGATCTGGGCCGGTTTCGCCGCCCTGGTGTTTGCCGCCCTCATGTCGGCTGTAGTGCTGGCCCTCCGTCCGGCCGGCGGGGAATTCAATACCGCATACCAGGCGCACCTTGAGGGTGTATTCGGCAATACGCCTCGCATCGTGCTGGGTTCGGTCACGGCCTTCTGGTGCGGAAGTTTCGTCAATAGCTACGTGATGGCTCGCATGAAGGTCGCCATGCAAGGCCGGGCGTTGTGGATGCGGACCATCACTTCCACCGTCTGCGGTGAGCTGGTCGATTCAGGTCTGTTTTATGTGATCGCGTTCGGCGGGATCTGGCCGCACGAACAACTGATGGCGGTGATCGTCGCCCAATACTTGCTGAAGACGAGTTGGGAAGTCGTCATGACTCCCGTGACATATCGGGTCGTGGCGTTTTTGAAGCGTCAAGAAAACGAAGACTTTTATGACCGCACGACCGACTTCAACCCGTTCCGGCTGAAACCCTGACCTCTGACCCGGCGGCCTATCGGGCTTTCCGGGCACAAGGACTCGGCTCGCCGGCGTTCTCCAGCCTGGTCGGCTCGGTCCGAAGACTCGAGCGACTCGAATTCGCCCATCTGGGGCTCGCGTTTCGTTCCGCGTTTGGTGATGAGTTTCATGGTGCGCACAGCCTTCCTTCGACCGGCCTGACCGGAAGCAGGCGCGCACCCTATTCCTCGATAGGCATTGGCCTACACGGCAAGTCAAACTGACGAACGTGACAACTGTGGCGTAGGTGAAACACCACGTAACCGACAATTCAGCCGCCGGTCAGTTGGGCCGGTGTCCACTGTTCAGGCCAACTCCATCCTCTCTGCCTCCATGAAACTCGACAACTTGCGGATCGGCGCCAAGCTCGCGCTGGCGTTTTCGCTGACCACCCTGCTCACCATCGTGCTGGGCATCATGGCTTGGGGCCAGCTTTCGAGGGTGGCAGCAAGCGCCGACGACCTTGCCGAGAACTGGTTGCCCAGCGTCCAGGCCATCGGCAACCTGCGGGTAGCGGTCAATCGCATGCGGCGTGTCGAAAGCGAGCTGTTCGTCCCCGAAAACAAGCCTGACCTCGAGAAGTACAAGGCCGATCTGGCAGCGCGGCGCGTCGATCTCGAAAAGGCCGAAGGCGTCTACGCACCCATGGTGACCGAAGGCAAGGAACGCGAGCTCTTCACCGAATTCCAGGCCAATCGCAAAATCTACCTGGATGAACAGGCCAAGCTCCTGGGCATGCTGGCGGCCAACACGCCGCAGAACGACTTGCTGGGTGTGTATTTCGGTGAGTCGGCCAAGATGTACAGCACCATGACCGCATCGGTCAGCACCCTCATCGACTTCAACCGCAAGTCGGCCGATGCCGCACACGATGTTGCGACGGCGGTGTTCCAGCAGGCACGCACGCTGGTCATCGTGCTGATGGTCGCGGTGGTCGTCATCTCGGTGCTGCTAGCCTGGTGGATCACCCGGCTCATCACCGTGCCGCTGGCCGTCGCCGTCGACATGGCAAGCCGCGTGGCACAAGGCGACCTGTCGATGCAGCTGACCGTGTCGGGCTCGGACGAACCGGCGCAACTGATGCGCGCGCTGAGCGACATGCGGGTGAGCCTGGCCCGGGTGGTGGGCGAAGTGCGCAGCAATGCAGAAGGCGTCGCCACCGCCAGCGCGCAGATCGAGCAGGGCAACCACGACCTGTCGTCCCGCACCGAACAGCAGGCAGCGGCACTGGAAGAAACCGCTGCCTCGATGGAAGAGCTGAGCTCGACCGTGCGCCAGAACTCCGACAACGCCCAACAGGCCAGCCAGCTGGCTACGCAGGCGTCGACCGTGGCTGTCCGCGGCGGCGACGTGGTAGGAGAAGTGGTCGCCACCATGAAGGGCATCGACGAGGCATCGCGCCGCATCTCCGACATCATCGGCGTGATCGACAGCATCGCCTTCCAGACCAACATCCTGGCGCTTAACGCTGCTGTCGAAGCCGCGCGAGCAGGTGAACAGGGCCGCGGTTTCGCAGTGGTCGCCACCGAAGTGCGCAACCTCGCCGGCCGCAGTGCGGACGCTGCCAAGGAAATCAAGGGCCTCATCGCTACCAGCGTCGAACGTGTGGGCGAAGGCAGTGCCCAGGTGGCGCGGGCCGGCACCACCATGCAGGACGTGGTCCAGTCCATCCAGCGGGTGGCCGACATCGTGGCCGAAATCAGCATCGCCAGCCGCGAACAGAGCACCGGCGTGACCCAGGTCGGCGAAACCGTCACGCAGATGGACCAGGTCACCCAGCAGAACGCAGCGCTGGTGGAAGAAAGCGCTGCGGCTGCATCGAGCCTGAAGTCGCAGGCCCATCAGCTGGTGCAGGCGGTATCGGTCTTCCGGCTGGCGTCCAACGAAATGGCATTGCAGGTGCGTGGCCACGGTTCAAATGCCGTACGCATCGCCAACTGACACCCTCCTGAATGTACCGGTCGTTATGATGCGGGGCCGTTTTCGCGCCGACCGGCGCAATGGCTAGCTGGCGAATCCCATGCGTTCCACCGTTCCCACTTATTTGAAGATCGTGACCGTGCTGGGCGCGCTGATGATCAAGGCCTCACCGGCCATGGCGCAGGATTGGCTCACTATTTCAGGTTATCCGGAGATTCCAGACACGGATGTTGTCCAGATCAGCCCGGTGCTGACCACCTGGCAGCAGCAGGTGACGCTCGAAGTGAGGACCACCCGCAAATCGGAACGTACGGGTTATGGATCCACCCGGTACCGCTCTTACACAGGCTTGGCAGCAGTCGATTGTGCGCAGCGAAAGGGCTGGTTCTTGACGCTTGCTTTTTACGCGAAGCCCAACTGGGAGGGCACGGCCACCATGTCGGCCAGTTTCAAACCGGAAGAGGCACCCATGGTGTTCTCCGACATTCCGGGCAAACCTGCCGAACGCCTGGTCAACGCCGCCTGCGCGGCAACCCGCTGACCAGGCGATCTGCTGCGCTGCCTCAACTGCCCGCGTGAGGCATGTTTCCCTTGCGGTCCCAGTCATCGGCTTGTGCACGGTCTGCAGCTTCCTCGGCATCGGCCTTGCGGCGCAGTTCGGCGGCTTTGTCCGGATCGATGTCGGAACCGGTCGCCTTGCTCATAGCGTCGGGCAAGCCCAATGCCTTGCGCATCTTGTCGGTGTCGTCGGGGCGGATGGTCATGTTCGTCTCCTGTCGTTGAGGTTGTATGGGTCGTCGGCCACGACACTCAGCTACGGCGCAGCCCGGCGCCCTCCTCATCGGAAGCACGCACCTCGGCTTCGACCGGCAAGGAAGACATCGAAACCGGCGCGGTGCCCCGCAGCCGGGGGTCTTCCTGGTCTTCCAGTGCGGCCTGCGATTCGCCGAGGCGCGTGTCCTCGTCATGCGCGGGCGTCTCCGGCCTGGCATAACCTTCGGCATCGGTCCCGTGCGCGGCGGTCTCATGATGGCGTACGAGGGCCTCTTCACCGGCCTTCTGCGCTTCCTCGACGCTGTCGTAATGCTCGGGGCTGATGTGCGTGTTGCCGGTGCCCTCCACAGGCACGTGGCTCCACTGGAAACGTCCGTCGGCGGTGGGTTGAATCTGGATGGTCCATTGGCTCATGTCGGCTCCTGAAGATGGTTGTGGATCTGTGACCGGCGGTGTGACCCGCCTGTGGATTCACGGTACCGAGCCGGTCCGAGCAGACCTGTAGGAAAGCATGCCGACGCCGTGCCTGCACATGCGCCCGCTGCAGGCCGTCGCCAACCGCCTACACGATGAAACAAAAACAGCGCATCACGTGACAGGCGATCAGGCGGAACAATCAGGCTCCTGGAGGAGATTCATGGATTTCAAACGCTTTTTCGAGCTGGCCCGCAAGTCGGTGTCGGCCTGGTCGGACGACTACGCTCCCAGCATGGGTGCGGCCATTGCCTACTACACCGTGTTCTCGCTGGCGCCGCTGCTGCTGATCGTGATCGCGGTGGCGGGCGCGGTTTTCGGGCGTGATGCGGTGCAGGGTGAAATCGTCGCCCAGTTGCAGGGGCTGATCGGACGCGACGGCGCGCTGGCCATCCAGGGGCTGATCAAGAGCGCGAGCAAACCGTCCGAGGGTCTGCTGGCGGGCGCCATCAGCGTGGTGGTGCTGATCGTCGGCGCAACCACAGTTTTCGGTGAGCTGCAGTCGGCACTCGATCGCATCTGGCAGGTGCCTCAGCAGACCAAGTCGGGTGTCATCGGCACGCTGAAGACCCGGCTTCTGTCCTTCGGGCTGATTCTGGGCCTGGCGTTCCTGCTGATGGTTTCGCTGGTGGTGAGTGCCGGCGTGGCAGTCATAGGCCGCTGGGCCGGCGGCATCGTGCCGGGCTGGGAGATCGGCCTGCAGCTGCTCAACCTCTGCATCTCGCTCGGCATCACCACGGTGCTGTTCGCCATGATCTACAAGCTCATGCCGCAGGCGCGCATCGACTGGCGCGATGTGTGGGTGGGTGCCGGCGTCACGGCCGTACTGTTCGAAATAGGCAAGTTGCTGATCGGCCTTTATGTCGGCAAGACCAGCGTTGCATCTTCCTATGCGGCTGCGGGTTCGGTCATCGTGCTGTTGGTCTGGGTGTATTACTCCGCCCAGATCTTCTTGCTGGGCGCGGAATTCACCTGGGTGTTCGCCAATGAACATGGGTCGAGATCGAATCCCTCGGCGCCTGCGGCCTCGCCTGCAGCCAATCAGCCGCCGGCCGTACCGCAGAAATCAGCCGATGCAAAGGCACCGCAACAGGCACGGCGTCCAGTGGCGGTCCAGCAGCCACAGGCGATTCAGCAGGGTCCGACCTGGCAGCAGAAGGTGCTGGTGTACGGGACGCTGACCGTGCTGCAGATCGCCGTGCGATTCGCCATGGGACGGGCCGAAGCCCGCCGACGGCGCCGCCGCTGACCCGGGCCGCATGCCTGATTAGCGGAAACGCCTGACGGCCAAGCCGATGGCCGCTCCGGCAACCGCAGTCAGCACCGTGCCCCAGCAAAAATCGATGATGGCCAGCTTGCCCGAAAAGCCGCGGATGACCGACAGGTTGGTCGCGTTGTAGGCGCCATAAGCCATGGCACCCACTACGGCACCACGCACGGCGGCAGTGCCGATTTCCGGAACGCCGCCTGCCGTTACCAGGAACACCAGGCCCACCGGATACAGCAGGTAGAAGGCTAGCGCAGGCCCCCAGCGGGGGCTTTCGTTCATCAGCAGGCCCATTTCCATCTGGTAGAGGTTCTTGGCGATGAATCCGAGCCAAAGGCCGTCGAGCACCAGGATGACCACAAGCGCCGACACGTAGGCGATGGCGGACTGGCCGAAGGTGAGATCGTTCTGCATGGGACTCCCGAGGGTGGTTGGATGAAACGAGCCTGAATCTCGCTCCGATCGACCGGTGAGCATGCGATGGGAATTTCCTCTACCGACGGTAGGCGATTGGCGCGACTTGCTCCTTTTTGCGCGATCAAAGTACGCGCGCGACGCGCAATCGCTCGATCTCCGCGACCGGCAAGCCCATTTCCGTCAGCACTTCGTCGGTATGCTCGCCCAGGGCCGGCGGTGCATGGCGCAGCACCGGAGGGTGCTCGGACAGCCGAAGGGGACTCGCCACCACGGCGACATGCTCGATGCCGTCGCCCGCCGCGCGCGGGAGTTTCATCGCCAGCCCGCGCGCTTCGACCTGCGGATCGGCAAAGGCCTGGCCGATGTCGTTGATCGGGCCGCAGGGCACGGCCTTGTCTTCGAACAGCGTGATCCATTCGGCCGTCGAACGGGTGCGGGTCACCGCCTCCATCGCCGGAATGAGCGTGGCGCGGTTCTGCACACGCGCCACATTGGTGGCGTAGCGCGGGTCGGTGCTCCATTCCCCCTGGCCGATCGCCGCACAGAAACGCGCGAACTGGCCGTCGTTGCCGATGGCGAGCAGCATCGAGCCGTCCGCAGTCGGAAAGTCCTGATAAGGCGCCAGGCTGGGATGGGTGTTGCCCTGCCGCTGCGGCACCTTGCCCGAATTGAGGTAACCGGTGCTCTGGTTGGCCAGGATCGCCATGCCGACGTCCAGCAGCGACATGTCGATGTACTGCCCACGGCCGGTGCGGTGGCGGGCATGCAGGGCCGCGAGGATGCCGGTGGCGGCATACATGCCGGTAAAGGTGTCGGTCAGCGCCACGCCCACCCGCTGGGGACCGCCGCCGGGCACGTCGTCGCCCCGGCCGGTGATGCTCATCATGCCGCTCATGGCCTGCACCATCAGGTCGTAGCCGGCCCTTTTGGCGTAGGGGCCGTCCTGCCCGAAACCCGTCACCGAACAGTAGATGAGGCGCGGGTTGAGCGCCGACAGGCTGGCGTAGTCCAGGCCGTAGGCGGCCAGTCCGCCGACCTTGAAGTTCTCGACCACCACATCGGCCTCCGCCGCCATGCGGCGCAGCAAGGCCTGGCCGTCCGGCGTCGCCATGTCGATGGTGACCGAGCGTTTGTTGCGATTGCAGCAGGCGAAATAGGCGCCCTGCCCGGTCGGCTCGCCCTGCGCATCCGGCAGGAACGGAGGACCCCAGTGGCGGGTGTCGTCGCCGTCCACCGGGCGCTCTATCTTCACTACGTCCGCGCCCAGGTCGGCCAGGGTCTGGGTGCACCAGGGGCCGGCCAGCACACGGGATAGGTCCAGCACCTTGATGCCGGAAAGCGCGCCCTCATGGGTCGTCATGTCGGTCATGTCGTCTCTTCCTCAAAATGCAAAAAGCGCGCTCCCTTGCGAAGAGAGCGCGCCGTGTTCGGGGTCGGCCGATCAGGAGAATGCGGCGATGCCGGTCTGCGCGCGGCCCAGGATCAGGGCGTGCACGTCGTGGGTGCCTTCGTAGGTGTTGACCACTTCGAGGTTGACCAAATGGCGGGCCACGCCGAATTCGTCGCTGATGCCGTTGCCGCCCATCATGTCGCGCGCCATGCGGGCGATGTCCAGCGACTTGCCGCAGGAGTTGCGCTTGAGGATGGAGGTGATCTCGACAGCAGCCGTGCCCTCGTCCTTCATGCGGCCCAGGCGCAGGCAGCCTTGCAGGCCCAATGCGATCTCGGTCTGCATGTCGGCCAGCTTCTTCTGGATCAGCTGATTGGCGGCGAGCGGGCGGCCGAACTGCTTGCGGTCGAGCACATATTGGCGGGCGCGGAACCAGCAGTCTTCAGCGGCGCCCAGGGCACCCCAGGCGATGCCGTAGCGGGCGCTGTTCAGGCAGGTGAACGGACCCTTCAGGCCCTGCACTTCCGGGAAGGCGTTTTCTTCCGGCACGAACACGCCGTCCATGACGATCTCACCGGTGATCGATGCACGCAGGCCGACCTTGCCGTGGATGGCCGGGGCGGTCAGGCCCTTCATGCCTTTTTCGAGCACGAAACCGCGGATCGGACCGACCGCGCCGCCTTCGCTGACTTCCTTGGCCCACACGACGAAAACGTCGGCGATGGGGCTGTTGCTGATCCACATCTTGCTGCCGCGCAACTCGTAGCCGCCAGCGACCTTCCTGGCGCGGGTGGCCATGCTGCCGGGGTCGGAGCCGTGGTCCGGTTCGGTCAGGCCGAAACAGCCGATCCATTCTCCGGTGGCCAGCTTGGGCAGATATTTCTGGCGCTGGGCTTCGGTGCCGAATTCATAGATCGGGACCATCACCAGCGAACTCTGAACACTCATCATCGAGCGATAGCCGGAATCGACACGTTCGACCTCGCGGCCGATCAGACCGTAGGCAACGTAGTTCAGGCCGGGGCCGCCGTACTGTTCCGGAATGGTCGGGCCGAGCAGGCCGAGTTCGCCCATTTCGCGAAAGATCGCCGGGTCGGTCTTTTCGTGGCGGAAGGCGTCGAGCACCCGTGGTGCCAGCTTGTCCTGGCAGTAGGCGGCGGCGGCGTCGCGCACCATGCGCTCTTCGTCCGTCAGTTGCTGGTCGAGCAGGAAAGGGTCTTCCCAGTGGAAGGTGGCGCGGCTGGCGGTCATGTTCGGTCTCCGGTCGTTAGGCGCGCAGCCCTTTGAATACCGGGCTGCGCACGCGAAAGCCGGATATTAGCGTCGCACGATGGATGGCGACAAACGATAAATCAGGGTCCAGAAATGAAAAAATAGAATACTTAATACCCTGAGCGCCAGATAATCATCAAGAAAAAGGCACAGGCAATTCCATTCCAGCATGCGACGCAAGATTCCATCCACCACGGCACTGGCCTGTTTCGAGGCCGCCGCACGCCATCGCAGCTACACCCGCGCAGCGGAAGAACTGTCCCTCACGCAGAGCGCGGTGTCGCGGCAGATCCTGGCGCTGGAAGCCTTCGTCGGCGTGCGCATGTTCCAGCGCACCCGGCACGGCGTGGCGCTCACGCCGGCCGGCGAGCAATACAGCCGGCAGGTGGGCCGCAGCCTGCAGGGGCTGGAGCGCGACACCCTCGACCTGATGGCCGGCCAGGGACGCGGCGGCGGCGTTGCGCTGGCGGCCGTTCCCACTTTCGCGACCCGCTGGCTGCTGCCGCGGCTGCCGGCGCTGGCCCTGCGCCATCCTGGCATCACCGTGCACATCGAGACGCGCACCCGGCCCTTCATCTTCGAGGACTCCGGCTTCGACGCCGCGCTGTTCGCCGGCACCGCAGAACAGGTCACCCACTGGCCGGGCATCGAGGCGGTGCATTTGATGGACGAAGACGTGGTGCCGGTCTGCAGTCCGTGCCTGTTGCCGGAACAGGCGCCGATTTCGCCGCTGGCGCTGTCCAAGTTTCCGCTGCTCCAGCAAAGCACCCGGCCGGCCGCGTGGCGCCGCTGGTTCGGTGCGATGGAGGTGTCTGCGGCCCATGCGCTGGACGGTCCGCGCTATGAACTTTTCTCGATGGCCGTGGTGGCCGCGGCGCACGGCATGGGCGTGGCACTGGTGCCGCGCATGCTGGTGCAGGACGAACTCGATAGCCGGTCGCTGGTGGTCGCCTGCATCGACGCGCCCCCGGTCGAGCGCGCTTATTACCTGGTGACACCCGCCACCGAGGGCCAGACCCCGGCGGTTTCGCTGTTCAAGGAATGGGTGTTGGAAACGGTGATTTCCGAACGCCCTTAACGCGCCGCCAGGTATTTGGAAGGATCTACCGGCTTGCCCTGGCGACGGATCTCGAAGTGCAGCATCACACGTTCCGCATCGCTGGAACCCATCTCGGCGATCTTCTGGCCCTTGCGCACCGTCTGGTCTTCCTTGACCAGCAGCGTGCGGTTGTGGGCATACGCCGTCAGGTAGGTGTTGTTGTGCTTGAGGATGATCAGGTTGCCGTAGCCGCGCAGGCCGGCGCCGGCATACACCACCCGGCCGTCGGCGGACGCCAGGATGGGTTCGCCGGCCTTGCCACCGATGTCGTAGCCCTTGTTCTTCTGTTCGTCGAAACCCGCCAGGAGCGGACCGGGAGCCGGCCAGATGAAGGCGAGTTCTTCTTCGGCGCCGCCAGCCGGCGCCACCGGCCGTGCCGGTGTCGCGGCCACCGGCGGCAGCGGTGTGCCGACGACGGCGGGGGCGACCGGGGCGCCAGCCGCGGCGGTAGCGGCCGCTGCGGTGGGCGGAGCGACCCGCAACACCTGGCCGACTTCGATCAGGTCGGCGTTCGACAGATCGTTCCAGCGGGTGATGTCGCGCCAGTTCTGGCCAGTCTCCTGGGCCACCTTGCGCACGGTGTCGCCGGGCTTGACCGTGTAGTAACCCGGCTTTCCGGCATTCTCGGCGCCCGGCAAAGGCTTGACCGCCACCAGCGGAGCCGCCGCCGCAACACTGCCGTTGCCGGTACCGAACGAGTTGGCACCCAGTCCACGGTCCTCGACCGGCGGAGCGCGCAGAGGGGTTTGCGGCGCGCACCCCGACAGCACCGAAAGTGCCATCAGCGCTCCCGTCATCCACCCCAACCGTACACGCGTCGCCTGCATAGAAATTCCTTTAAGCAATACCGGATTTTAGGGGGACAAAAAGAACGTCCTCGAGCACGCTTTGTTGCAGGCCGTGACGGGTTCGGTCGACCACCACCAGCGCCTGCCGCCCACCTTGCGTGACCATCGGCGCCACCAGCCTGCCGCCGACCGCCAGTTGTATGCACCACGCGTCCGGAATGGCGTCCCCGCCAGCCGCGGCGATGATGCCAGCGTAGGGCGCACCGCGCTCGTAACCGACCATGCCGTCGCCGAACAGCAGATGCACGTTGGCGATACGGAAGGGCCGCAGGTTCGCGCGGGCCTTTTCATGCAGGCCGCGCAGGCGTTCGATGGAATACACCTCGCGCGAGATCTGGCCCAGCACCGCTGCCTGGTAACCGCAGCCGGTCCCGATCTCGAGCACCCGCCCCAGCCGGCCGCCCTGGGCGATCTCGGCGCCCAGCAGCAGTTCGCACATGCGTGCCACCACGCCGGGCTTCGAAATCGTCTGGCCCAGACCGATCGGCAGGCTGGTGTCTTCATAGGCCTGGCCGGCCAGCGCGGAGTCCACGAAGCGATGCCGCTCGACGCCGGCCAGGGCTTCCAGCACCAGCGGCGAACGTACGCCCTGCGCCTCGATCTTGCGGACCATGTTGGCCCGCACGGCGATGGAGTCGAGTCCGCGGCCGACCACCGGAATCTTCGGCACCGGGCCGGTCGATACCGGCAAAAGCGACGGCATCGCCGACTGGCCGTCACGTGTCGGCAGGCGCGCAGGGAAGGAAGGGCGGTTGCTCAAGACGGGAACCGGGCTGGTGTCAGGCCGGAGCCCGGATCAGGCCTTCATCGGGATCCCGGTCGGCCATGGGTTCGAGCGCGCCGCCCATGCGCTGGGTGGCGTCGATCCAGTACGACAGGTTGTCGTGGTCGGTGAGGTCGACCTTCAGCGGCGTCATGGCGACATGGCCGTTGGCGGTGGCGTGGAAATCGGTGCCGTCGGAATCGTCCTTGGCCGGCCCGGCAGCGCCTATCCAGTACATGGTCTCGCCGCGCGGGCTGACCTGGGTGATGACCCGTTCGGCCGCATGCCGGCGGCCCAGGCGGCAGAGTCGCACTTCGTTCAACCGGTCGTAGGGGCGGTTGGGAATGTTGACGTTCAACAGCCAGGGCGCGTCCTGCACCTTCAAGTCGCGGGTGAGTTCCTGGACGATCTCGCGTGCCTTGCGGGCCGCGGATTCCAGTTCGCCCCAGCCTTTTTCGACCTGCGAGAAAGCGATGGACGGCACGCCGAACAGAAAACCTTCCATGGCCGCGCCGACGGTGCCCGAATACAGGGTGTCATCACCCATGTTGGCGCCGTTGTTGATGCCTGACACCACCAGGTCGGGCCGGTAATCCAGCAGGCCGGTCAGCGCGACATGCATGCAGTCGGCCGGCGTCCCGTTGACATAACGGAAGCCGTTCGAACCCTGGTGCACATAGAGCGGCGCATTCAATGTCAGGGCGTTCGACTTGGCGCTGTTGTTATGTTCCGGAGCGATGACTTCGACATCGGCGATTTCGATCAGCGCCCGGTACAGGGCGACGATTCCCGGCGCCTGGAAACCGTCGTCGTTGGAAAGCAGGATCTTCATCATGAACAGCGGCGATTCTAGGCCGCGGGGTCCGGCGCAAGGGGTGGGAGATTCAGCGGCTCAGCCTGTCGAGCAGGGCTTCGGGCCGTAGCGGTCGGGCGAAATGGTAACCCTGCGCGAAGGTGCAGTGCAGGTGGCGCAGGCGCTGGGCGATGGCGTCGGTCTCGACCCCTTCGGCCAGCACGTCCAGCCCCAGGCTGAGCGCCAGCGAGATGATGCCCCGCACGATGGCGGCGTTGTCCGGGTCGTCGATCAGGTCGCGCACGAAGGACTGGTCGATCTTGATCTTGTCGAACTTGAACCGGCGCAGGTAGGCAAAACTGGAATAGCCGGTGCCGAAGTCGTCGATGGACAGCTTGACGCCCAGCGCCTTCAGCTGCTTCAGCGTGCTCATCACCGCTTCGCCGTCGTGCAGCAGCACGCTTTCGGTGAGCTCGAGTTCGAGCTTGTCGGGCGTGATGCCGGACTGCACCAGCGCCTGCTCGACCTGCTCCAGCACCACGCCGCGCTGGAACTGGCGGGCCGACAGGTTGACCGCCATGAACAACTGCGGATGGCCGGCGTCATGAAACGCCTTCAGCTGTCGGGCGGCGGTGATCAGCACCCAACCGCCCAGTTGCTCGATCATCCCGCTCTCTTCTGCCAGCGGGATGAAGGTGTTCGGCGGCACAGCGCCGCGCTGCGGGTCGTCCCAGCGGCAAAGGGCCTCGATGCCGACGATCCGGCCGGTCGCGAGTTCGACCAGCGGCTGGTATTCGAGCCGCAATCCGCCGTGGTCGAGCGCATGGCGCAGCGAAGATTCCAGTTGCAGCCGCTCCAGCGATGCGTCGTTGGTGGACGCCATGGCGAACTCGTAGCCCGCCCGACCACCGCGCTTGGCCACGTGCAGCGCGGCATCGGCCCGGCGGAACAGCGCATCGAAGGTATCGCCATCGCCGGGGCACATGGCGATGCCGATCGAGATGGAGACATTGATCGGCATCTCGGCGAAGGTCAGCGGTTCGGCCACCGCGGTCATGATGTTGCGCGCCACCTGGGCCGCATCGGCCGTGTGGCGCAAGCCCGGCAGGGCCAGCAGGAATTCGTCTCCGCCCAGCCGGCCGACCACCGCACGCACGCCGCCGGCGGTCACTAGACGCTCGCCGACGGTGCGCAGCAACTGATCGCCCGACTTGTGACCCAGCGAATCGTTGAGCACCTTGAAGTTGTCGATGTCGATCACCATCAGGGCGACCTGCTCGTTGAGCGCCCTCGCCTCGTCCAGCAAGGTGGTGGCATGCAGGGCGGCCTGGGTGCGGTTGGACAGGCCCGTCACCACGTCCAGCGTCGACAGGGTGGCGATGCGTTCTTCGGCGGCCTTGGTCGAACTGAGGTCCGACAGCGCTGCCACGTAATGGGTGATGGTGCCGGTGCCGCGCTGGCGCAGCACCGAAAGGCTCAGCCGCTGCGGAAACACATGGCCGCTGCGGCGCCGGTTCCAGACCTCGCCGCGCCATTCGTCCTGGGTGTCGAGCAATTGCCAGATGGCGCGGTTGAGCGACTCGTCCTGCTGGCCGGCGGTGAGCAGCATGGGGTCCAGCGCCAGCGCTTCGTCCTGTTCGTAACCGGTGATCTGGGTGAACGCTGCATTCACCATCACGACCCGGTGCGAGGCATCGGCGATCAGGATGCCGTCGGTACTCTGGTCGAGCACGCGGCCGGCGAGTTCGAGCTTGGACGAGGCACTGCGCAGTTCGGTCACGTCACGCCGCACCACCAGAATGTGGCGCCGGCTTCCGTCGGCGTCGAAGGAAGGGGCACGCAGCACATCGTGCAGGCGTGTGGCCTGCTGCTGGTCGATGAAGATTTCTTCGGTTCGCAGCGGCACGCCCGACAGCCAGACGGCTTCTTCGTGCAGCGCCGACTCGCGCAGGAAATCGGCGGACGGGTGGTTCTGCGCGATCAGGTCGCTGTCGGTGAAACCGTGGCTCAGCCGACCCAGCTGCAGGTGCCGCCGCATGGCAGGGCTGGCCAGCAGCCAGCGCCCGTCGCCATCCTTCAGGTAGGCGATGTCGGGCAGGTAGGTGAACAGTGCATGAAGGGCGGCGCGGTCGGCCGCTGGCGCCATCAGCGGGATGGATGCTGGAGCCTCTCCGTCGGCCGGCGCTTCGCTCAACAGGAAGAGCCTGAGGCGCTGTCCTTCGGTGCCGGTCGCGGAGCCCGGCCACCAGGCCACGCGGCGGCGCTGGCCGCTGGCGGTGAGGGCTTCGTCGATCACGAAGCTGGAGCGCGCATCCGCCAGGCGTGTAAACAGGTCGGGCAGCCGTGCCGGATCGGAACACAGGAAGGACCATGCCATCGCGTCATCGACCATCGCGGCCGATGCGTGCCCCAGCAACGCCTGGCAGCCGCCGCTCCAGTAAACGATGCGGTGACTGTCTTCCATATCGACGACCACCACCGCGAATGCGGTTCCGTGCAGGCCGTCGAGCTGGCGCAAGGCTTCGACCAGGCCGACTTCAGCCTGTAAACCCGCACTCGCTGTCAGACGACCTCGCATCCCCACTCCCGTTCTGCGGCGATGCCGCAGCGCCGTTATCGCGCGTCGGCCCGGCACGGATGTGCGCCACAGCTAGTCAAAAATTATAGGTGGGCATGGGGGTCTGACCGATTGAAATTCGCTAACTGGTTTTGCAACCACTTACTCACTGCCTCATGCGCATCGGCGGCTGTTGCGAGGGCGGTTCACGCACCGGAATGGCCGGCGCTGCGGGGTCTTCCGGATCGGGAACGGAGGGCGGCGCGGCGGGAGGCTGCGTCGGCGGGACGGGGTCGGAAACCGGAACCTCGTGCAGATGGGCCGGGTCCAGGCTTGGCAGATCGACAATTTCATTTTTCATGTCGATCACGCTAGCGCACCCATCGGGCGCACAGTGTCAGCAAACCTTGCCGGCGCCGGGCAGTCACCGACCGACACTCGGCCGACACACTATTTACTGTATATTTCAACAGTACTTTGGAGCCCCCCATGGAAAGCATCATCGAGCCTATTTTTACGGTCAACCTCGAGGATTTCGAAGGTCTGCCCACGGTCCAGCGGCAGCTGGCCGAAAAACGTTATGCCAAGGCGCTGGAAAAGGCATTGGGAGATGCCGATGGCATCGCGCGTGCCTGCCGCGCCTGGCAAACCGCTGCCGACAGCGACGAGGCATCGATCGACAAGGAAACCGCCAATCTGGCGACGCAGTGGATGAAGGCTTCCGACCTGGCGCGGCAGGCCGGCATGCGCGACCTCGGCGAAGACGGCGGTGCGTTTTTCGAGGTGCGGCTGCACTGATTTCGGCCTGTTTTTCCCGGCCGTAGAATCCGCGTCGGACGCCGGTTTCCGCATCCACGATCTGGTCGACACAGGGGTTCTGGTGAAACGCTTCGCTGCACTTCCATCTTTGCTCGCCGGCATCTTCCTGGCGTCGCCGGTGCTGGCCGCACCACCGCTGACCGACACCAGCGGCCAGCGCATTGCGCTCGACGCCTACCAGTTGTGCGCACAGCTGCACCTGCCGGACAACTTCGCCACCATCAAGGATGTGCAGCACACGGTGGCCATCGCTGTGGATGCGTGCCACGCAGAGCGCATGACGCTGGCGGGCCAGTTCGCACTTGAAAACCCCGGCACCACACAGACCCTGGAATTCGTCAACAACCACCGCCGCGGTGTCATGAACAACCTCGCGGACTTCGTGCGTTCGACCGGCCAGCGCAGCCCGGTTCGGGCTCGCTGAAACGACGGCTGCCGACAGCTGCGGCAGGCTGTCTTTATGAAATCTTTATAGCCCCCGCGGCATTCTTGACGACGGTTTTACGCCTCCGGACCTAGCCTTGCGCATCGTTTGTCGAGGAGTCGTCATGGACTTGGTTTTTGTCGGGGGCATCGCCCTCTTGTGGGCCGCGATCGCTGGCCTGGTCGTAGGGCTCGAGCGCCTGCAACCCCGCCGGGGAGAACGGTCGTGATCGATCTCCAAGTGCTCTACGGGGGCGCCGGCTTGCTGGTCGTGCTGCTGTTCGCCTATCTGGTCTACGCGCTGCTGCGCGCCGAGGAGTTCTGAGATGAACGCCTCTGCCTGGACGCTGCTGGTCGTCTTCCTGCTGAGCCTGCTGCTGCTCGGCTGGCCGCTGGGGCGCTGGATCGCCGCTCTTTGCCAGGGCCATCATCCCGTCTGGATGCAGCGTGCCGAAGCACCGCTGCTGAAGCTGGCAGGTGTCAGCGACACTTCCACCGGCTGGAAACCTTACGCCCTGGCGCTGCTGGCCTTCAACACGCTCGGGGTGTTCTTCGTCTACGGCCTGCAACGCTTGCAGGCCCTGCTGCCGCTCAATCCGGACGCCCTGCCCGCGGTGTCGACGGACTCCGCCTTCAACACAGCGGTAAGTTTTGTCGGCAACACCAACTGGCAGGGTTACGTGGGCGAAGCCACCATGGCGCACCTGACGCAGATGGTGGCGCTGGCCGGCCAGAACTTCTTCTCGGCCGCTACCGGCATCGCCGTCGTGTTCGCCCTGTTCCGCGGATTTTCGGCGCGTTCCTCGGGCCAGGTCGGCAACTTCTGGGTCGACCTGACCCGCATCACCGCCTGGCTGCTGCTGCCGCTGTCGCTGGTGCTGGCCGTCGCCCTTGCCGGCCAGGGTGTCATCCAGAATTTCCAGCCCTCGAAGGAAGTGCAGACACTGGAAGTCCAGACCTGGCAGAAACCGCGCGTCGACGCCGCCGGTCAGCCGGTGGTCGGCGCCGACGGCACGCCGGTGACCGACACTGCGACCAGCCAGACCCAGACGCTCGCCATGGGGCCGGTGGCTTCGCAGGAGGCCATCAAGATGCTGGGCACCAACGGCGGCGGGTTCTTCAACGCCAACTCGGCACACCCCTACGAAAACCCGGGCGCACTGAGCAACTTCCTGCAGATGCTGGCGATGTTCGTGATACCGGCCGCCCTTTGTTTCGCCTTCGGCCGGGTGGTCGGCGACAGCCGTCAGGGCTGGGCCATCCTGGCCACCATGACGGTGCTGTTCGTGGTGGCGGTGGCAGCCGTCATACCTGCCGAACACGCCGGCAACCCGCTGCTGCAGCCGCTGGGCGTGGACCAGGCGCTGGGCAACATGGAGGGCAAGGAAACCCGCTTCGGCATCGATGCGTCGGCGCTGTTCGCAGCCATCACCACGGCGGCATCCTGCGGCGCGGTCAACGCCATGCACGACTCGTTCACCCCGCTCGGCGGCATGGTGCCGATGGTGCTGATGCAGCTGGGCGAGGTTGTGTTCGGCGGCGTCGGCAGCGGGCTCTACGGCATGCTGATCTTCGCCATCCTGGCGGTTTTCATCGCCGGCCTGATGATCGGCCGCACCCCCGAATACCTGGGCAAGAAGATCGAGGCGCACGAGATGAAACTCGCCTCCATCGCCATCCTGGTGACACCCCTGCTGGTGCTGGTGGGCACCGCTGTGGCGTTGGCGACCAGTGCCGGCCGCGCCGGCATCGCCAACCCGGCTGCGCACGGTTTCTCCGAAATCCTCTACGCATTCACATCCGCCGCCAACAACAACGGCAGCGCCTTCGCGGGGCTTTCGGCCAACACGCCGTTCTACAACACGCTGCTCGCCATCGCCATCTGGTTCGGGCGCTTCGGCGTGATCGTGCCGGTGCTGGCCATCGCCGGCGCACTGGCATCCAAGAGCCGCCTGCCGGCCAACGCCGGAACCATGCCCACCCACGGGCCGCTGTTCGTGGTGCTGCTGATCGGCACCGTGCTGCTGGTCGGATTGCTGAACTACGTTCCCGCCCTGGCCCTGGGCCCGATGGTCGAACACCTGATGTTGTGGAGCGCCCGCTGAACGCGGCGTCGAGAAAAATGAAACAACAAACCCCAACCCTGCCCGTCGAAGCTGCAGCCGACGCACCGGCTCCCCACTCGCTGGCCCTGCTCGACCGCAGCCTGATGGGCCCGGCCCTCCAAAGCGCATTCGCCAAACTCGACCCGCGTGTGCAGTGGCGCAATCCGGTGATGTTCGTCGTCTACGTCGGCAGCATCCTCACCACCCTGCTCTGGCTGCATGCGCTTCAGGCGCCGGCCGACCTGTCTTCGCCACCGTGGTTCATTCTTTCGGTGGCGGTGTGGCTGTGGTTCACCGTGCTGTTCGCCAACTTCGCCGAAGCCCTGGCCGAAGGCCGTAGCAAGGCGCAGGCAGCATCCTTGAGGGGACTGAAAAAAAGCACCTGGGCCAAGAAACTGAAACGCCCGGTGCACGGCTCCGACTGGCTGCCCGAACAGGCCGAGAACCTGCGCAAGGGCGACGTCGTGCTGATCGACGCCGGCGACCTGATTCCGCTCGACGGCGAAGTGATCGAAGGCGTGGCCTCGGTCGACGAAAGCGCCATCACCGGCGAATCCGCACCGGTGGTGCGTGAATCCGGCGGCGATTTTTCGTCCGTCACCGGAGGCACCCGGGTCCTGTCCGACTGGCTGGTGGTGCGCATCACGGTCAACCCGGGCGAGTCCTTCCTGGACCGGATGATCGGCATGGTCGAAGGCGCCAAACGCCAGAAGACACCCAACGAGATCGCGCTGACCATCCTGCTGGTGGCCCTCACGCTCGTGTTTCTGGGGGTCACCGCCACGCTCCTGCCTTATTCGCTGTTCAGCGTGCAGGCAGCCGGCGCCGGCACGGTCGTCAGCCTGACCGCACTGGTCGCGCTGCTGGTCTGCCTGATCCCCACCACCATCGGCGGCCTGCTGTCGGCAGTGGGTGTCGCCGGCATGAGCCGCATGTTGCAGGCCAACGTGATCGCCACATCGGGCCGGGCGGTCGAAGCCGCCGGCGACGTCGATGTGCTGCTACTCGACAAGACCGGCACCATCACCCACGGCAACCGTCAGGCCACCGCTTTCGTCGCCGCGCCGGGCATGACCGAACACGCCGTCGCCACCACCGCCAGCCTGGCTTCGTCGGCTGACGAAACGCCCGAAGGCCGCAGCATCGTGACACTCGCTTCGCGCCTCGGTTTCGGCACCGCAGCCGCGCCGGTCGATGCGGTCGCCGTGCCCTTCACCGCCCAGACCCGCATGAGCGGCCTGGACCTGCCCGGCCGCATCCTTCGCAAGGGCGCAGTGCTGGCGGTGGGTGCCCATGTCGAATCGCTCGGCGGCCAGATGCCGGCCGAACTGCAGCGCGCAGCCGACGACATCGCCCGCCGCGGCGGCACGCCGCTGGCGGTGGCCGACGGCGCCACGGTGGTCGGTGTGGTCGAGTTGAAGGACATCGTCAAAGCCGGCATCAAGGAACGGTTCGGCGAACTGCGCCGCATGGGCATCAAGACGGTGATGATCACCGGCGACAACAAACTGACCGCCGCGGCCATCGCCGCCGAGGCCGGTGTGGACGACTTCCTCGCCGAAGCCACACCGGAAGACAAACTCAGGCTGATCCGCCAGTACCAGGCCGAGGGCCGGCTGGTTGCCATGACCGGCGACGGCACCAACGACGCGCCCGCCCTCGCCCAGGCCGACGTGGCGGTGGCCATGAACTCCGGCACCCAGGCTGCGAAAGAGGCCGGCAACATGGTCGACCTGGATTCCAACCCGACCAAGCTGCTGGAAATCGTCGAGACCGGCAAGGCGTTGCTGATGACCCGCGGCTCGCTCACCACGTTTTCCATCGCCAACGACGTCGCGAAGTATTTCGCCATCATTCCGGCGATCTTCGTGTCGACGTATCCGCAGCTGTCGGCACTCAACGTGATGCGGTTGGGCAGCCCGTCGTCCGCCATCCTGTCGGCCGTGATCTTCAACGCGCTGATCATCGTGGTGCTGATTCCGCTGGCGCTCAAAGGGGTGGCCTACCGCCCGGTCGGCGCTGCCGCACTGCTGCGCCGCAACCTGCTGATCTACGGCCTGGGCGGACTGGTCGTCCCCTTCATCGGCATCAAGGCCATCGACCTGCTGCTGGTCGTCTGCGGCCTGGTCTGAACGTCCAAGGAAACACCCTCATGAATTCCGTCATCCGCCCCACCCTGGTGCTTTTCACCGCCCTCACCCTGGTCACCGGCGCGGCCTATCCGCTGGTCGTCACCGGCGCCGCGCAGCTGCTGTTTCCGGAACAGGCCGCCGGCAGCCTGCTGCTGCGCAACGGCCAGCCGGTCGGCTCGGCGCTGATCGGCCAGGCGTTTTCCGACCCCGGGCATTTCTGGGGACGCCCGTCGGCCACCGGCCCCACCGCCTACAACGCACAGGCGTCCAGCGGTTCCAACCAGGGACCGCTGAATCCGGCGCTGGTCGAAGCGGTCAGGGGCCGGGTCGAGGCCCTGCAGGCGGCCGACCCCGGCAACCTGGCGGCCGTGCCGGTCGACCTGGTCACCGCCTCGGCCAGCGGACTCGATCCGCACATCAGCCCGGCCGCGGCTGCCTACCAGCTGGAGCGCGTGGCGCGTGTCCGCAAGCTGCCCGCCGAAGCGTTGGCGCGCCTGGTCGAAAGCCACACCCGCTATCCGGTGATGGGCTGGTTCGGCGAGGCCAGGGTGAACGTGCTGGAACTGAACCTGGCGCTCGACGCACTGGAGAAATGAACCATGGGCTACGCCGCCTACCGATATGCGTCATCACCCCGCCAGGCTGCCACCGCCTTCGTGGTGCTCGACGTGATTGCGGAAGTCAACGAGGCCGCCCATGTGCGGCATGCGGCCAGCGCCTGCGCAGGCGCGGGTGTGTTGCGCTGCATTCCCCTGCAGCAGGACGGCCGGGTGCGGCTGCAGGTGCGTTGCCCGCGGTGTGAGATCGAGCATCTGATGCAACAGGTGATGCGGCTGACCGTGGCCGCGGAATTCGGCCGGCTGGCCTGCTGGTCGGACCATCTGGCCCGCTATCAGGAGGCCCGCTACGGTTGAGTCCGGCTTGCGTTATTTCTGCCGGACGAACGCCTGTTTGGTCAGCCAGTTGGGTTCGGACTTCTTGAAATGCCAGATGTCGGGGCTGTCCGGCGAAATCTCCAGGGTGTGGTCCTGGCCGTCCAGCGGCGCGAAGCGGGCGCAGCTGGGTACACGCGAGGCCGTCACCGAAATGACGAAAGACTTGTCGTTCAACTTCTTCGCCTTGCCGTTGGTGAAGAACTCGAAGGGTTCACCTTCACGAATGCAGCGTCCGAAATACTGCATCTTGTATTCGGTGCCCGCGCCTTTTTCGATGATGAACTCGGCGTCCTTGGCTACGTAGCGGCCGACGATGTCGGGGCCGGCGGCGAAGGCGGCCTGGGTGATGCACGCCAGGGCCAGACCCGATGCCGCCCGGACAAGGCCGGTGCGGATCGGCGGACGAAGATGGGAAAGATGCGACACGCTCGGAACGCTCCATGCGAAGGAACCAGAAGTCTAACTTCTGATCCGGCCCGCGCGGACACCGGCGCTGGCGCGACCTGCATTGACGGTCATCGACCGTCTGTAGGACGCCGGATCGATTCCTGTGATTTTTTGTAATCAACACTTCACAAAGCTTTGCGCCCCGACAGCAACAATCTGACCTTAGCCGTCCAACATCGACCCCATGCTGCCGAACCTGCGTCCCCTGCTCGCCTCCTGCCTTTGCCTCGGTGTCCTGGGAGGCTGTTCATCGCTGGGCTCGCCCAAGCCCTTCGAATTCGAACACGAGGCCTTCGACACCGTCGGCACCTATTCACGCGAAGTGCCGGCATCCGCCGAACGGGCCTGCGCGGCGGCCCGGCGGGCGCTGCTGAGCCAGGGCTACATCGTGAATGCGACCAACACACTTTCGGACGTGGTGGCACGCAAGAACTTCCAGCAGAACGCCGACCAGCACATCGAGGTCGAATTCCATGTGGTGTGCACCGCCAACGCCGACGGCCACAGCACCATGTTCGCCACCGCCTTGCAGGACACCTATGCGTTGAAGAAAACCAACAATTCGGCCAGCCTGGGCGTGAGCGCCATCGGTTCCTTGTCCATGCCGATCAGCAGCATCAGCGATTCGATGGTGAAAGTGGCCAGCGCCACCATCCCGACCGTGAGCATGTACGACCGCTTCTTCGACCTGAGCTTGCGCTACCTGGCCATGTCAGAGCAGAAAGCCCAGGAGGTACAGGAAGGACCGCCCGCAGAGACGCGGCCGGTCACCGGTTTCCAGGGGTTCTGACCGCAAGACCGGGGCACCCGGCGGTCATATCGGAGAATCGGGCAACAACGCAGGAGCATTTCCACTGGCGGCGTGCGGCAGGCGATCCTAGGATCGGGCAATGAACTCATCCAGAATCTTTCTTGTCAGCGGTGTCAGCAGCGGCTTCGGCAAAGCGCTCGCCGTGGAAGCCCTCGCCCAGGGGCACCAGGTCGTGGGCACCGTCAGAAGCATCGACCAGATAGCGGATTTCGAGGCCCTCTCGCCCGGACGCGCCCATGCCCGCCTGCTGGATGTGCGGCAGTTCGATGCCATGGCGCCGCTAATAGAAGAGATAACGACAACCGTCGGCCCCATCGACGTGCTGGTCAACAACGCCGGATACGGACACGAAGGAATCATGGAGGAGTCGCCACTCGAAGAAATGCGGCGGCAATTCGACGTCAACGTATTCGGTGCAGTGGCGCTCACCAAGGCGGTTGTTCCCGGAATGCGTTCACGCCGTAGCGGGCACGTGGTCAACATCACCTCGATGGGCGGTTTCATCACCATGCCGGGCATTGCCTACTACTGCGGCAGCAAATTTGCCCTGGAAGGCATTTCCGAGGTGCTTTCGAAGGAGCTCGCGCCTTTCGGCGTCGCCGTCACCGCGGTCGCCCCGGGCTCGTTTCGCACCGATTGGGCAGGCCGTTCCATGGTGCGGTCGAATCGCAGCATCCCCGACTACGACGCCTTGTTCGAGCCGGTGCGAGAGGCTCGCCAGGCAAAAAACGGAAAGCAGCTGGGCGATCCGGCAAAGGCCGCTGCCGCGATCCTCCAACTGGTGGCCATGGCCAACCCGCCCACGCATCTGCTGCTGGGCAGTGACGCGCTGGCCTTGGTCCGGAGCAAGCTGAAGGACATGGAACAGCAGATCGCCATGCATGAAACACTGACCCGCTCCACCGACTTCGAACAGGCTTCCTGTCGATGACCCATGACCCGTGAACCGGCCCGATGCGCACGCACTGCGCACCTGCAGATAATCGAATTGCTGGCGACGCTCGCACCGGTGGAGGGCTACACCGCGACACGGGTGCGCGGCATCCGCCTGCTCCGGTCCGACAGGCCGCTCAAGAGCACACCGGTGCTTTACGAGCCTGGCATCGTTTTCGTCTGCCAGGGCCGCAAGACAGGTCTTTGGGGTGACCAGCGCTTCGTCTACGACGCCCGGCACTACCTTGCCGTCGCCATGCCGGTCCCTTTCACCATGGAGACGGAGGCGACGGCGGACGAGCCGCTGCTGGCGCTCTACCTGAGCCTCGACCTCGCCGTGATCGCCGACCTGACGGCGCAACTGGACGGACTGCTGGGCGCTCCAGCGGCAGCGGCCGTCACCCTGCTCTCGACACCGATGGACGATCGCCTGTCGGATGGCATCCTGCGTTTGCTGAAGACGCTGGGATCGGTCGTCGAGTCGAGCATCCTGGCACCGGCGATCATCCGCGAGATCTGCTTCCTGGTGCTGAGCGGCGACCAGGGGCCGGCTCTTCGGGCGGCGCTGGCCGGCAGCGGCCGGGTCGCTCGCATCGGCCGGGCGGTCCAGAGGATTCATTCGGCGTATTTCGAGCCGCTGGCAATCGACGACCTGGCCCGCGTCGCCGGCATGAGTGTTTCGACTTTCCACACGCACTTCAAGCAGGTGACCCAGACCTCGCCGCTGCAGTACCTCAAGTCGATACGGCTGCACAAGGCGAGGTTGATCATGGTGCGCGAAAACATGACCGCCGCTGCAGCCGCCGCACGGGTCGGATACGAGAGCGCTTCGCAATTCAACCGGGAGTTCAAGCGTCTTTTCGGCTCCAGCCCGGGTTTGGAAGTCGCTCGGCTGCGCTCTGCCTATGCACTGCCCACCATGCCGTGGGCAGAGCAGTGGGTGTCGTCCCATTGAATAAGCTGCTGACCATCGACGCGCCGACAGCCTCTCCGGCATTCGACTGACGTACCCCCTGGCGCGACCGCTCCCAGAGTGGCGACACACCAGGAGAACCCAGGATGCCAACTTCGCAGGACACCCGAACCACGGCACGCCGCACCGCCGGAAGGCGGCGCTGTCTGCTGGAACGTCACCATCGGCTGACCGCGGCACGAGATTGACCCCGGCATGGCTGGACTGATCGATTTTCTGCAATGGCCTGCAATGGGCTGTTCCCTGCTCGCCGCCTGGATGGTGGCGTCGCGGCGCAGTTGGCACCGAAAGGCGGGCTTCTGGGTATTCCTGATGAGCAACGTGCTGTGGGTGACCTGGGGCGTGTCCACCGGCGGCTGGGCGCTGGTATTGCTGCAGGTGGGCCTGGCGGCGTTGAATCTTCGGGGCGTCAAGAAGAACCAGACCGACCAGGTCCCACAAGGCGACTGACTTGAAGAGCACCGGCGGATCGTTCGCGCCTGGTTCGCCCGCACGAAGTTCGCGGCCTCCTACATCGACATCACGAAACTTTATTTAGGTTCGCAGACAACCTTTCGCGTTTCTGTCCTTGCAGTCCACGGGAGGTCCCACGAATGAACTCCAGAGAGAACGCCAATGGACACCCGTATTCCATCCTCGAACGAAGCACCGCCCACTACCGAGCTTGCGATTACGCTTCAACTCAACGGGCTGCCCTATTCCACCCATGCAGAACCCTGGGTCACCCTGCTCGACCTGCTGCGTGAAGACGCGCATCTGACCGGCACCAAAAAAGGCTGCGACCACGGTCAATGCGGCGCCTGCACCGTGCTGCTCGATGGCAAGCGGGTGAACAGCTGTCTGCAGCTGGCGGTAAGCCTCGACGGTTGCTCGGTGCAGACCATCGAAGGCTTGTCGGACGGCGACGACGCACTGGGAGTCGACCCCCTGCAGCAGGCTTTCATGGACCACGACGCGTTCCAGTGCGGCTACTGCACGCCGGGCCAGATCTGTTCGGCCCGCGGCCTTATCAGGGAAGGCAAGGCCTGCACCCGCGAAGAGGTGCGTGAACTGATGAGCGGCAACCTGTGCCGCTGCGGCGCTTACACCAACATCACCGACGCCGTGATGTCGGTGATCAAGCTCGAAGGGGTTGCCAAATGAACCGCTTCGAATATTCCCGGGCCGGCGACGCATCCGAAGCGGTGCAGCTGGCTTCGGCCGGCGGTGTGCGTTTTCTGGCAGGCGGCACCAACCTGGTCGATCTGCTGAAGGAAAACGTGGAACGGCCGGCGAAAGTCATCGACATCCGCCGGCTGCCGCTTTCGGCCATCACCGAACTGGAAGGCGGCGGACTGCGGCTCGGTGCATTGGCCAGCAACGCCGACACGGCCTGGCATCCGCAGGTGGAAGCGCGCTACCCCTTGCTGTCTTCCGCCATCCTGGCCGGTGCAAGCCCGCAACTGCGCAATGCCGCAACCAACGGCGGCAACCTCAACCAGCGCACCCGCTGTTATTACTTCTACGACACCGCCGCTGCATGCAACAAACGCCAGCCCGGTGCGGGCTGCTCCGCCATCGGCGGTGTGACCCGCATCCACGCGATCCTGGGCACCAGCTCCGAATGCATTGCCACCCATCCGTCGGACATGTGCGTTGCACTCGCAGCGCTCGGCGCCACGGTACGGGTGCAGGGCGCCGCCGGCGAAAGGGAGATCGCGTTCGCCGATTACCACCGCCTGCCGGGCGATGACCCGTCTCGCGACAACAACCTGGAAAAGGGCGAACTGGTCCTGTCGGTCGATCTGCCGGCGGAAGACTTCAGCACGCACTACAGCTACCTCAAGCTGCGCGACCGGCTCTCGTATGCCTTCGCGCTGGTGTCGGTGGCCGCTGCCTTGCAGATGGACGAAAGCGGCGTGATCAAACAGGGCCGCGTGGCCATGGGCGGCGTCGCCCACAAGCCATGGCGCTTGCCGGAGGCGGAAGCCCTGCTCGAAGGGCAGAAGCCATCACAGGCGCTTTTCCTGAACGTGGCCGACCGGTTGCTGCTGGGCGCGGAAGGCCGTAGCGGCAATGATTTCAAGATCGAGCTCGGCCGCCGCGCCATCGTGCGCGCCTTGCGCCAGGCCGCTGCCGGCACCCCTCAATCGCAGACCGACAAGCGGGTGGCATGAACATGAAAAATTCTTCTTACAGCTCTTCCAGCTCTACCAGCGTCCGTATCGGCGACGCATTCAACCGGGTGGACGGTTTCGTCAAGGTGACCGGCCGTGCCCGTTACGCCGCCGAATACGCGGCTCCGGACCTGCTATACGGCTGGGTGGTTTCAAGCGACATCGCCAAGGGGCGCCTGCTTTCCATCGACGAATCCGCCGCACGCGCATTGCCCGGCGTGGTGGAGGTCATCAGCCACAAGAACCGCCCCCACCTGGCCTGGTTCGATCGAAGTTATGCGGACGAAGTCTCGGTGCCCGGTTCGCCATTCCGGGCGCTGTACGACGACAGCATCGCCTTCAGCGGCCAGCCACTGGCGCTGGTGATCGGCACCAGCCTGGAGGCCGCCCGCGATGGCGCCGCGCTGCTCACCTTGCAGTACGAACGGCAGGCGCACAACACCGACATGCGCATCGCCCTTTCCAGCAAGTACGAACCGAAGAAGAAACGCAGCACCTTCCTGCCGCCGAAGGCACGCGGCGACGCGCCCGCCGCCTACGACTCGGCTCCGCTCAAGCATTCCGCCGAATACCGCCTGTCGGCGCATTTCCACAATCCGATGGAAATGCACGCCACCACCGTCGTGTGGGAAGGCGGCGGCAAGATCACCGTGCACGACAAGACACAGGGTTCGCAGAACGTCCAGGCCTACCTGGCGTCGGTATTCGGTTTCTCGAAGGAAGACGTCCGGGTGCTGAACCCCTATGTCGGCGGCGCCTTCGGCTCCGGCCTGCGCCCGCAATACCAGGTGTACCTGGCCACCCTGGCCGCGAAGATGCTGGAACGTTCGGTGCGGGTGGTGCTGACCCGGCAGCAGATGTTCACCCACGTGCACCGGCCCGAGGCGGTGCAGACGGTGTCGCTGGGCACCGACGACAGCGGGCTGCTGCAGGCCATCGTCAACGACGCCACTACCGCCACTTCGCAATTCGAGGACTACATGGAAGTGGTCTGCAACTGGGGCCTGATGAATTACCGCTGCCAGAACGCGTCGGCCGAATACACCCTCGCCGCCATGGACACCTATACACCCGGCGACATGCGGGCACCGGGTGCTGCGACCGGCATGACGCTGTTCGAGATCGCGGTGGACGAAATGGCCTACCGCGCCGGACTGGACCCACTGGCTTTCCGTCGGCTGAACTATTCCGACATCGACGCGATGAACGAAAAGCCCTTTACCTCGAAGGCGCTGCGCCAGGCCTACGACCAGGGCGCCGAAAGCTTCGGCTGGGCCGACCGCACGGCGGAACCACGCTCCATGCAGCAGGGCAGCGAACTCATCGGCTGGGGCATGGCCACCGGCATGTGGGACGCCATGTTCATGAAGACCACCGCCAGCGCGCGGCTGACTTCCGAAGGCGAACTGGAGATCGCATCCGCCGGATCGGACATCGGCACCGGTACCTACACGGTGATGGCGCAGGTGGCGTCCGACACACTGGGCCTGCCGTTGGACAGGATCCGCCCGCAGCTGGGCGACAGCCGCCTGCCGGCATCGCCGGTGGAAGGCGGTTCCTGGATGGCCGCATCGGCCGGCGCTGCGGTGCAGCTCGCCTGCCAGGCCATCGGGAAGCAATTGCTGAAGATTGCAGAAGACATGCCGGGCAAGCCTCTGGGCAAGGCCGGGTACGACGAACTGGTTTTCAGCGACGGTCAGCTGTCGGTGAAGGAAGACCCGTCGCGCTCTGTCGCCATCGCCGCCGTGCTGGCGGCTTCGGGCAAGGAAGCGCTGGAAGCCGAAGAAACCGCCAAACCCGGCGTGGCCGACCTGGTCAGCCAGATGCAGAAAGCCCGCAATACCCACAGCGCCATTTTTGCAGAGGTGAAGGTCGATGAAGAGCTGGGGGTGGTGCGCGTGACCCGCATCGTCTGCGCGGTGGCGGCGGGCCGAATCATCAACCCCAAGACCGCACGCAGCCAGATCCTGGGCGGCGTGGTGATGGGCATCGGCATGGCGTTGCACGAAGAAGCCCTGACCGACCATCGCCTGGGACGGGTGATGAACCACAGCTTCGCCGAATACCACGTGCCGGTGAACGCCGACATCGACGCCATCGAGGTGATCTTCGTCGACGAACCCGACCCGGAAGTGACGCCGCTGGGTGTCAAGGGCCTGGGCGAGATCGGCATCGTCGGCACCGCCGCAGCGGTCGCCAACGCCATCTTCCATGCCACCGGCAAACGGGTTCGCGAGCTGCCCGTGACCATCGACAAACTGCTCTGAAAAGCAGTCGCCGACGACCGGATTTCGTTTTCCCACATCAACGACGAGAAGCCAGAAATGAACACCAACCCCACACCCCGACCCGTTCCCTATTCGCCGTCGGTCGAGACCATCGAGGACGACGAGGCAGAAGTCATCGCCGAACTGCGAGAGACCATGCTGAAGATGCAGAAGATCATGGTGGAAGACACCGGCCATGCGTTACGCAGCGTTCATGCCAAGAGTTTCGGTCTGCTGCGCGGCTCCCTGGAAGTGCTGCCAGGCCTGCCTGCGACGCTGGCGCAGGGCATCTTCGCCACACCCGGAACCTACGACCTGATCGCCCGTCTTTCCACCCCGCCAGCCGAAGAACTGGACGACCGTGTTTCGCTGCCGCGAGGCATGTCCTTGAAGATCATGGGCGTGGAAGGCGAACGCCTGCCGGGCTCGGAAGCCGACACCACGCAGGATTTCCTGATGGTCGACGGCCCGGTCTTCAATGCACCCGATGCCAAGCATTTCCTGCGCAGCCTGAAAGCGCTGGCATCCACCACCGACAAGGCCGAAGGCGGCAAACGCGCGCTGTCGGTCCTGCTGCGTGGAACGGTGAAGGCGCTCGGCGCGGTGGGCGTCGAAAGCCCGAAACTGACCTCGATGGGCGGCCACAGGCAGACCCATCCGCTGGGCGAAACCTTCTTTACCCAGGTGCCACTGCGTTTCGGTGACTACATCGGCAAGCTTTCGCTGGCTCCGGTGTCGCCGGCACTGACGGCGCTGAAGGACCAGCCCCTGCCCGACGAACTGGCCGACGACCGGGACGGCCTGCGCCGCGCCGCCAACGATTTCTTCGCTGGTAACGATGGCGAATGGGAACTGCGCGTGCAGCTCAACACCGACCTCGAAAAGATGCCCATCGAGGACGCGTCGGTCGAATGGCCGGAAGAACTCAGCCCCTACGTGGCCATCGCACGTGTGCGTATTGGCAGCCAGACCGGCTGGAGCGAGGAACGCTCCAAACTGGTCGACGACGGCCTGGCTTTCAGCCCCTGGCACGGCGTCGAGGCGCACCGACCGCTCGGCAACGTGATGCGGGCGCGCAAGGAGGCCTATCCCTCATCCGTGGCATTCCGAGGCGCTGCCAATGGTTGCCCGATGCATGAGCCGTCCGGGATGCCGCCCCTACCGAACTGACCCGCCAGATGCGGCCCGGCGCCAATACCGCCGGGCGCCCGAAGCACCCGCGGTCTCAGTCGTTGTCGCGCCGGAAGCCGGGTTCATCGTGACCTTTCAGCATCCACAGGCGCAGCGCCATGTAAAGCTCCTGCGCCCTGACCGCCTTGTGCCAGGCCCCGAGAATGCCTTCGGCGGTAGCCAGGCGCTGGCGGACGGTGTTCACGTGAATGCCCAGCGCTGACGCCGTTTCCCTGGCGTTCTGGTTCCGTTCGAAATAACACAGCAGGGTCGAGGTGAGTTCGGACCCTTTTTTCTCATCGATCGAGACCAGCGGACCGATCGTCGAAGCCAGGAACGCATCGAGGCTGGCGGCGTCCTGGGTTTCGAACAGCACCGAATACAGCGCCATCTCGTTCTGGCCGACGAACTTCGCTCTCACGCCCATTCGCCGCAGCAAACCCAGCGCACGTCGCAACACCGGATAGAGCGCCGGCAACTCTTCCACCGCCTTGATCGGCCTGGACTGGATCCCGCAATAACGACCGTCGAAATCGTGGCCGGCCAGTGCGCCGAACGCTGCGATCACCCTGTCGGCGCGCGTGGTGTTGCAAAGGATCCCGACGAAGCCGTCCATCTCGTCGAACACCGCGTCCGCCAGGGTCGACCGATCCCGCAGCCGGCGTGTCACGTAGCCGGCCTCGAGCGCTCCCGGGTCGATCAGGAGCAGCGACATGGGCTGGCCGGTCTGGATGCCGAAACGCTCGGCCCGGTCACGCAGCGTCATGGTGTCGTCCTGGCGGAACGACAGCACGTTGCGCAGCAGGGCTGCGGCATCCCGCGTCTGCGATGCGGCCACCCGTTCCTGCGACAGCAGCACCACACCGATCACGCTGGCGCTGCGCTCCAGGGTACGGACCGACAGCTCGTCCAGGTCGCCTTCGCGGTAGAGCAGGATGGCGCCGAGCAGATCGTCGCCGCCGATCACGGCGACCACGCGGCATGTCTCGCCGGCCGATCCGAAAGCCAGGACGGACCTTCCGCTGACGCGGCTGGCGCCGAGCGAACGGCGTATCGCGTCGCTGTGGGGGCCGTACGGCTCGTAAGCGGCGGCAGCCGGCCCGGTGTATCCCGGCGCGGCGCCCCGGCTGATGACCTGCGAGGCCTCGTCCACGATCAGCACGCTGCCGCCGAGCAGCCGTGCGACCAGCTCGCACAGGGCCGAAAGCGACGCGCCGCGGGCCAGCAGCGAGGTCAGCTGTTCGTGCGCTTCGGCCGCGGCCTGCACGTTGCGGGTGTGGTGTTCCAGCTGGGCCCGCGCGGCCTCGGCGTTGTGTAGCGCCACGGTCGCGTCCTCGAAGGCACGGGCATTGCGGATGGCGACCGCGCCGTGGGTGGCAAGGGTGCTGAGGATGGAAACATTCAGGGCGTCGTGCGTGCGGTGGTAACGGTCGGCGACGAACAGCAGCCCGATCACCTGCCCGTCCCAGATCAGCGGCACGCCGACCAGCGCAGCGATGCCCTCGGCACGAAAGGTGTCGTCGAGCGACGCATCGTGGGTGAACCGGTTGTCCTGCAGGTAGTTGGGCGTGACGAAGGGCATGCGGGTGGACATCACCACGCCGGCCACGCCCAGGCTGCGCGCGGCGGTCATGCGGGCGGTGCCCAGCACCAGCGCCCCGTCGGTGGATACGGCGCGGAACTCGCCGACCTCCGGGTCGTAGATCGACAGCCACGCCAGGTGCGCGCCCAGCAGTTTGCGCGCCCGCACGACGATGGCGTGCAGCAGGCCGTCGAGGTCCAGGCGGCTCGACAGGTCCTGCGCCGATTCGCTGACCGCGAGCATGCCGCGCTCGCGCTGCTGCTGCACCTCCTGCCGGTTGCGCACCGCCATCGCCATGCGCACCAGTTCGACCACGCCGGACCGCCGGGCCGGGTCGGGCAGGTTTTCTGCCTGCAACAGCCGCCTGGAGAATTCCTCGGCCGGGGCGCCGGTGTTCAGCAGGCCGATCAGTTCCGCGAGCAATGTTTCCACCCGGGTGTCGCCGTTCATCTCTTCTCTCCACTGCGTGTCTGGCGGCACTGTAAGCCAGCCCTGCCGAGGGTTTACACGGCGTGCGGGGCACACATCGCCATCCGGCTTCCGGTGTGCACCCTGCACATTGGATCCGGGCCGCGTCAAAAACATACTGCGTGCACCCCGTCGTCCCGGTCCAGGGACGGCACCAGACACGAAAGACACCCGATGGGTATTCTCGATTCCCTTCGCCCGGCACCCGGCCTCCGGGTGCTGGTCACGGCAGGCGCCAGCGGCATCGGCGCAGCGGTGGCCCGGGCCTTCTACGAAGCCGGCGCCCATGTTCACGTCTGCGACATCGACCGAGCGGCGCTCGACCGCCTGAACGCCGACGCGCCCCGCATCACCACCAGCACCGCGGACGCCTCGGTTTCACAGGACGTCGACAAGGTGTTCGACGACCTGCGCGGCACGCTCGGCGGGCTGGACGTACTGGTCAACAACGCCGGCATCGCCGGCCCGACCGGCCCTATCGAATCGCTGGAGGCGGCGGATTGGGAAAGGACCATCGCGGTCAACCTGCACAGCCAGTACTACTTCGCGCGCCGCGCCGTTCCCTTGCTGGCCGGGTCGGGCAACGCCGGCATCGTGGCGATGAGTTCGGTCGCCGGCCGCCTCGGCTATGAGTTGCGCACGCCCTACGCATCCAGCAAGTGGGCCATCGTCGGGCTGATGAAATCGCTGGCCATCGAACTGGGGCCGCGCGGCATCCGGGTCAACGCGATCCTGCCGGGCACCGTGGAAGGCGAACGCATGCGCGGCGTGATCGCGGCCCGCGCCGCGGTGGCCGGCGTCGGAGAAGACGAGATGCGCGCGACCTACCTTCGCAAGATCTCCCTGCGCCGCATGGTCGACGCCGAAGACGTCGCCGCGATGGCGCTGTTTTTGAGCGCGCCGGCGGCACGCAACATCACCGGGCAGGCGATCAGCGTCGACGGAAACATGGAATACCTGTAAGCACAACGAACGAGACGAAACCATGAAGACCATCCCATCCTGCCCCACCCGTGTCATCGCCCTCGCCGCCTGCCTGGCGGCCACCGCAGCCTCGGCCGCGCCCATCAAGATCGCGGTGATCGAATCGTTGTCCGGCCCGCAGGCTGCCACCGGCCTCATCTACCGCAACGCGGCGCGTTATGGCGTCGAGAAGATCAACGCCGCCGGCGGCTGGAACGGCGAGCCGCTGCAACTGGTGGAGTACGACAACCAGGGCGGTCCGACCGGCGCGGCCGACAAGCTCAAGGCGGCCATCGCCGACGGCGTGCAGATGGTGGTCCAGGGAGCGTCGTCGGCCATCGCCGGCCAGATCACCGACGACATCCGCAAGCACAACGTGCGCAACCCGGGCAAGGAACTGGTGTTCTTCAACATGGGCGCGGAAGCCCAGGAGCTCACCGGCGACAAGTGCCAGTTCTATCACTTCCGTTTTGCCGCCAATTCGCAGGTGCGCACCAAGACGCTGGTGGTGGCGATGAAACAGGCCAACGTGCTGGGCACGCGTGTGTATTCCATCAACCAGAACTATTCCTGGGGCCAGGACATGGAAAAGGCCATCGTCGAGGACGCTTCGCTCGGCGGCTATCAAGTGGTGGAAAAGACGCTGCACGACGTCAACAAGATCCAGGACTTTGCGCCCTACGTCGCCAAGATCAGCGCATCGAAGGCCGACTCGGTGCTGACCGGCAACTGGTCCAACGACCTGCTGCTGCTCATGAAGGCAGCCAAGGCCGCCGGGCTCACCACCCGCTTCGGCACGGTATACCTCGACCAGCCGGGCAACCTGGCCAACGCCGGCGACCTGGCGGTGGGCCACTATGTCGCTCAGACCTTCAACGCCGAGGCCGGCGGTGCCGCGGGCGAGGAGTTCGTGGCCGACTACCGCGCCAGGACCGGGCATGTGCCGGTGTTCGTCGAGGCGCATACCGCCTTCGGCCTGGCGATGGTGGGCGACGCCCTGAAACGCGTCAAACCCGAGAACGGCGCGCTCAACGTCAAGGCCTTTGCCACCGCGCTGGAAGCCACCCGCATCAAGACGCCGATGGGCGAGCTGAGCATGCGTGCGGCCGACCACCAGGCGCTGCTGCCCATCGTCGTGTCTTCGGTCACCAAGGATGCGAGGTTCAAGGTCGACGGCACCGACATGGGTTTCAAGCCGGCACGCCTGTTCACCGCCGACGAAGCCGCCGCACCGGCGCAGGCTTCGTGCCGCATGCAGCGCCCGTCCTGAAGCAGATCGCGAGCCGGCCATGGACCAGTTCCTGATCTCGCTGTTGAACGGCACCATCTATGGCTTGCTGCTGTTCATGGTGTCCGCTGGGCTCACGCTCATCTTCGGGATGATGGGCGTGCTGAATTTTGCGCATGCCTCGTTCTACATGCTGGGCGCGTACTTCGCGTACACGCTGCAGGGCATCGTCGGTTTCGGCTTGGCGGTGTTGCTGTCGCCGCTGGCGGTGGGGCTGGTGGGTATGGTGGTCGAACGTTTCTTCCTGCGCCGGGTGCACCACCACGGCCATGCGCACGAGCTGCTGCTGACCTTCGGGCTGTCTTTCATCATCGCGGAGCTGGTCAAGCTGTTCTACGGCAATTTCCCGGTCAACTATCGGGTGCCCAAGGCGCTCGACTTCTCTGCCTTCACGCTCGGCGGTGCGAGCTATCCGGCCTACCGCATCCTGATGGGCGTGGTGGCCATCGCGATGTTTGTCGCCATCTACCTGCTGCTCACCCGCACGCGGGTGGGCATCGTGGTGCGTTCGGCCATCTACCGGCCGCGCATGGTCGAGGCGCTGGGCCACAACGTGCCGCTGGTTTTCATGGGTGTCTTCGGCGTGGGGGCGGCGATGGCCGGCCTGGCCGGTGCGGTGGCGGGCGCCTTCTACACCACCAACCCCAACATGGCGCTGGAGCTCGGGGTGATGGTGTTCGTGGTGGTGGTGGTCGGCGGCCTGGGCTCGCTCGGCGGCGCCATGCTGGCATCGCTGCTGATCGGCGTGCTCACTTCGCTGGCGGTGTCGATCGACGCGAGTTTTGCCGACCTGCTGGCACCCTTCGGCGGCCGCGCCTGGGCCGAAGGTGTCGGCGGCCTCCTGACGCTGAAGGTTTCGAGCCTGTCGGCCACCCTTCCCTTCGCCCTGATGCTGCTGGTGCTGCTGTTGCGGCCCAACGGCCTGCTAGGCGAGAAAGCATGAACCGCATGAGACGCCATCTTTCCCTTCTCGTCGCCGGCGTGGCGCTGCTGGTCGCCCTGCCCTGGCTGCTGTCCCAGGGCCTGGTGAATGCGGCCATCCAGATGCTGATCGCCGCGCTGTTCGCCTGCGCCTACAACCTGCTGTGCGGCCAGGGCGGCATGCTGTCCTTCGGCCATGCCGCCTACTTCGGCGTGGGCGCGTTCGCCACGGTCCATGCCATGAACGCGCTGGGCGGCACCGGCCTGCTGCCGACACCGCTGCTGCCGCTGGCCGGCGCCGCGGGCGGCCTGTGCTTCGGCACCCTGGCCGGCTATTTCGCCACCAAACGCTCGGGCACCTACTTCGCGATGATCACGCTGGCCATCGCCGAGCTGGTGCATTCGCTGGCGCCCCATCTCAAGGACGTTTTCGGCGGCGAGGCCGGCGTGTCGTCCACCCGCATGCCGGCGTGGGGACTGGACTTCGGCAGCACCAACCAGGTGTACTACCTGACGCTGGCCTGGGTGCTGATGTCGCTGGCCCTGCTGTTCCTGTTCACCCGCACGCCGCTGGGCCGGCTGACGCTGGGCCTGCGCGAGAACGCGCATCGCCTGCGTTTCCTGGGCTACGACACCCACCGGCTGAGCGTGATCGTGTTCGCCGTCTCCGCCATGTTCTCGGGGGTCGCAGGCGGCCTGCAGGTGATGAACAACGAGTCCGCCAACTACGCGGTGTTCGACCCTGCCCTGTCCGCCGCCGTGGTGCTCAACACCTACATCGGCGGGGTGAAGGTGTTCCTCGGGCCGGCGCTCGGCGCGGCCTTGATGACCTTCTTCGGCTACGCCATCTCCGACCTGACCCAGTCCTGGCTGCTCTACCAGGGCACGCTCTTCGTGCTGGTGATGATGTTCATGCCCACCGGACTGGCCGGCCTTTTCGGACTGCTGGGCCCGCTGCGGCGGCGCTTCGGCCTGGCCGCGCTGCTGCCGCTGGTGCTGCTGTCGCTGGGCGCGGCCCTGCTGCTGAGCGCCGGCGGGGTCTTCGTGGTCGAACTTCTGCAGCGGGTCTTCTCGCAGGACTACCGCGCCATGGCCGCGCTGCCCGGCGCCGTCGCCTGGCCGCCGGTCACCCTGCTCGGCCGGCCGTGGTCGCCCCAGGCCGCGGGCACCTGGTTGCTGCCGGCTGCGCTGCTGGTCGTCGGAGGGCTGCTGGGCTGGCGGGCCGGTGCGCGGATGCGCGGCCTGGAAACCCGTGAAGAACGACCAGCGGCGTGTACCACCCCCGCCCGACGGAGCCCCGCATGAGCGAAGCCATCCTCAGCCTGCGCGGCTTGCGCAAGTCCTTCGGCCCGACCGAAATCATCCGCGGCGTCGACCTGGACATCCTCGCCGACGAGCGCCATGCGGTCATCGGCCCCAACGGCGCCGGCAAGTCGACGCTGTTCCACCTGATATCCGGAAACCTGTCGGCCACCGCCGGCACCATCCGGTTCGAAGACCGCGACATCACCGGCAAGACACCCCAGGCCATCAACCATCTTGGCCTGTCGCGCTCGTTCCAGATCACCAACATCTTCCCCAGGCTCACCGTGTACGAGAACCTGCGGCTGGCGGTGATGCGACCGCGCGGGCTGGCCTACACCTTCTGGAAGTTCATCGACGGCGACGCCGAGACACGCCGCCAGACCGAACGCCTGCTGGCGCTGGTGCGCCTGGAAAAACGCGCTTTCACCATCGCCGGCGAAATGGCCTATGCCGAGCAACGTTCGCTGGAGATCGCCATGACGCTGGCATCGGACCCCAAGCTGATCCTGCTGGACGAACCCATGGCCGGCATGAACCACGAGGAGACCGCCTATACGGCGCAGCTCATCCGCGAGGTGACCCGCGGCCGGGCGCTGCTGATCGTCGAGCACGACATGGAGGTGGTGTTCTCGCTGAGCGACCGGGTGACGGTGCTGGTCTACGGCCAGCCCATCGCCACCGGCACGCCAGCCGAGATCCGGGCCGATGCCGCCGTCAAGGAAGCCTACCTGGGCGAGGAGGCCGCCGCATGAACGCAAGCCCAGCCCTGCTCGCCGTGCGCGACCTGCATGCGCATTACGGCAAGAGCCACATCCTGCACGGGGTGAGTTTCGAGGTCGGCTCCCGCGAGGTGATCAGCCTGCTGGGGCGCAACGGCTCGGGCCGCTCGACCACCATGAAATCCATCATGGGACTGGTGCCGCCCACCGCCGGCGAGGTGGCGCTCCAGGGCCGCCCGCTGGCCGGTGCCCGGCCCTACGCCATCTGCCGCGCCGGCATCGCCTACGTGCCGGAAGAGCGCGAGGTGTTCGCCAACCTCACGGTGGACGAGAACCTGCGCATGGGCGAACAACCTGCCCAGCCCGGCGCCGTGCAGTGGACCGTCGAACACATGTTCGACTATTTCCCGCGCCTGAAGGAACGCCGCAACACCAGCGCCGGCAACCTGTCGGGCGGCGAGCAGCAGATGCTGACGATGTGCCGTTCGTTGCTGGGCAATCCGCTGGTGATGCTGATCGACGAACCCACCGAGGGCCTCGCGCCGAAGATCGTGGTGCAGGTGGGCGAATGCATCCGCGACATGCACGCCAGGGGTGTGTCTGTGGTGCTGGTGGAACAGAAGCTGGCCATCGCCCTGAAGGTGTCCACCCGTGTCTGCGTGATGGGCCACGGCCGCATCGTCTTCGAGGGTTCGCCCCAGCAACTGATGGCCGACCCGCAGCTGCTGTCCGACTGGCTCGCCGTCTGAGCGAGCCGGCAATCTTTCCTCCTGAGAACATTCCCATGGCCAAGAAACAAGACAAAGTCATCATCTCGTGCGCGGTCACCGGTTCGGTGCACACGCCCACCATGTCGCCCTGGCTGCCGATCACGCCCGAGCAGATCGCCGAGCAGTCCATCGCCGCGGCCGAGGCCGGCGCGGCCATCCTGCACCTGCATGCGCGCAATCCGCAGGATGGCAGCCCCACCTACGATCCGGCGGTATTCGACCAGTTCGTGCCGCGCATCCAGGCGGCGACCGACGCGGTGATCAACATCACCACCGGCGGCAGCACCCGCATGACACTGGAACAGCGGCTGGCCTACCCGCTGCAGCTTCAGCCGGAGATGTGTTCGCTGAACATGGGGTCGATGAACTTCTCGATCCACCCGGCCGCGCGCCGCATCAGCGAATGGCGGCACCCCTGGGAGCAGCCCTATATCGAGGGCATGGAAGACCTGATCTTCCGCAACACCTTCAAGGACATCAAGCACATCCTGCAGACCCTGGGGGACGGCTGTGGCACACGGTTCGAGTTCGAGTGCTACGACGTCGGCCATCTCTACACGCTGGCGCATTTCGTCGACGAAGGGCTGATCGAGGGTCCGCTGTTCATCCAGTCGATCTTCGGCATCCTGGGCGGCATCGGTGCCGATCCGGAAAACCTGGTGACCATGCGCAGCACAGCCGACCGGCTGTTCGGCCGCGACGGTTACCGCTTCTCGGTGCTCGGCGCCGGCCGGCACCAGATGCCGCTGCTGACCATGGGCGCGGTGATGGGCGGCAACGTGCGGGTCGGGCTCGAAGACAGCCTGTATCTGGGCAAGGGCGAGCTGGCCCGCTCGTGCGCAGACCAGGTCCGCAAGATACGCCGCATCCTCGGTGAACTCTCGCTCGAGATTGCGACACCGGACGAAGCTCGCGAGATGCTGGGGCTGAAAGGGCGCAGCGGAGCGTCTGCGCCGGCATGAAGCCGGCCCCCCGGCCTGACCCGGCATCGTCTAAACCCGCAACACTGCCGGCAACACGGGGGGAAGCGGGAAAGGCCTCGTTCTCCGAAAGCGGCTTGGCCTTTGCCGGATACCTGGCTCAGATGCGGTACCGGTCCACCAGCTGCCTGGCGATCACGGTGCGGAGGATTTCGTTGGTTCCCTCGCCGATGCACATCAGCATGGCGTCGCGGTAGTAACGCTCGATCTCGTACTCCACCGAGTAGCTGTAGCCGCCGAAGATGCGCATGGCCTCCTGCGCGCAGAAGGCGCCGGCTTCCGAGCCCGCGAGCTTGGCCATGGCCGCCTCCAGGTCGCAGCGGGTGCCGGCGTCGTACTTGCGCGCAGCCTGCTCGATGAGCCGCTTGGCGCCTTCCACCTGCGTCGCCATGTCGGCCAGCTTCAACTGCACCGCCTGGTGTTCGCAGATGGGTTTGCCGAAGGCGCTGCGCTCCTGCGCATAACGCAGCGAGAGCTTCAATGCGCCTTCGGCGATGCCGGCACCGCGCGCGGCGACATTGATCCGCCCCAGTTCCAGGCCGCCGGCCGTCTGGTAGAAGCCCTGCCCTTCGACGCCCCCCAGCAGGCGGTCGCGCGGCACCCGGAAGTCTTCGAAGTTCAACTCGCAGGTGTCGATGGACCGGTAGCCCATCTTCTTGAGCTTGCCGACGACATTGAAACCCGGGCCCTTCTCGGCGATCAGCAGGCTGATGCCCTTGTGGCGCGGCTGGGCCGCCGGATCGGTCTTGACCAGCAGCAGCGTGCCGTGGCCGTACATGCTGTTGGTGATCCAGGTCTTGTTGCCGTTCACCACGTAATCGTCGCCGTCCAGCCTTGCCACGGTGCGGATGGCCTGCAGGTCCGAGCCGGCGTTGGGCTCGGTCAGGCCGATGCTGCCGCGGAACTCGCCGGTGGCCATGATGGGCAGGTATTTGCGTTTCTGTTCCTCGGTGCCGGAGCGCTCGATGGCGGCGGCCATGATGAGGTGCGAATTGAAGATGCCCGACGGAGCCATCCACACCGAAGCCACTTTGACGACGATCTGCGCATAGGTCCAGGCCGAAAGGCCGAGCCCGCCGTATTCCTCGCCGATGGTGGCGCCGAACAGGCCGAGTTCCTTCATCTGCTCGACGATCTCGTGCGGGTACTCGTCGGCCTGGTCGAACTTGCGGGCGACCGGGCGCAGCTCCTTTTCGGTCCAGGCTTCCACCGCATCGACAAAGGCCAGCTGGTCGTCGGTATCCGCAACGTTCTGGTGTGCGATGTCGTTCATTTCAGTACCCCACCTTGTCTTCGACGCTATGGCCCTGGCGGGCGATCAGCATGGTCCGGCTGAAGGTGCAGACCACCTTGTCGTCCTGGTTGGTGCCCACGGTGCGCACGGTGACGATGCCGGCGCCCGGCCGCGAGGAAGACTCGCGCTTGTCCAGCACTTCCGAGGTGGCATAGAGGGTGTCGCCGGCGTACAGCGGGAAGGTCAGCTTGATGTCGCTCCAGCCGAGGTTGGCGATCGCCTTCTGGCTGACATCGGTGACGCTCATGCCGACCATCAACGCCACGGTGAAGGGACTGCAGACGATGCACCGGCCGAATTCGCTGGCCTTGGCGTATTCGGCGTCGAAGTGCATCGGATGGGTGTTCATCGTCAGCAGGGTGAACCAGGTGTTGTCGGTCTCGGTGATGGTGCGGCCGGGCCGGTGCTCGTACACGTCGCCGACGGCGAATTCCTCGTAATGGCGGCCGAAGCTCTCGCGATAGCGTTGCTTGCCGATTTCCTTGATGACCTGAACCATTTTTATGTCTCCTGTGAAAGGGTTTGGATTCAAAGGGCGCCGGCACGGGCGGCGATTCCGCGTGCCTTGCGCAACACGGGCGCATCGACCATGGCGCCCCGGAAAAGATAGGCGCCGGCAGGCGACGCGCCGACACCGGCCAGCAGCGCCGTCGCCCACTCGACCTGTTCGGCGGGCGGCATGAAAGCCTGGTGAATGGTGGCGATCTGGCTCGGATGGATGGCGGTCTTGCAGTCGAAGCCGAGGGCCAGCACCCGGCGGGTCTCGGCGTCCAGGCCGGGCAGGTCCTGCAGGCCGATGTGCGGCACGTCCCAGGCCTGCAGGCCTGCGGCGCGGGCCGCATTGACGAGAGCGCCGCGCGCATGCAGCAGGCCGTCCCAGCCGAACTCGGCGCCGAGTTCGGCCGAAAGGTCGGCCCCGCCCAGCATCAGGGCGCGCAGCGCGCCACTCGCGCGGGCGATTTCACGGACGTCCTCGATGGCGCCCGGCGTCTCTAGCAGCGCGACCAGCGCCGGGCAACGCTCGCCGAGCCACGACGATACGCAGGGCAACTCGGCGGCGGCCTCCACCTTGGGCAACAGCAGCCAGCGGGGCATGGCGGACGCCGAGGCCAGGGCCAACAAGTCCTGCAGACCCTCGAGCGTGCGCACGGCGTTGATGCGAAGGGCCACCGGCGTGTCGTCCTTTCGCGCCGAGATCCAGGCCAGCGCATCGGCGCGGGCCGCCGCCTTGCGGCCGGGCGCGACCGCGTCTTCGAGGTCGATGCAGACCAGGTCGGCACCGGCGGCCACGGCCTTGTCGAAACGCTCCGGCTTTTCGCCGGAAACGAAGAGCATGGAGCGCGGCGGCGCCATGCGAAGCGATGGATTCGGGGACATGAATTGCCTTGTCTCTCGGTTCTATTTGTCCGTACATTAAGGCTTCGACCGGCCAATTGTCAATACGGTTCACCGTCAGTGCGATGATCCGCGGGTGAGCGAACCGACCACCCTCCCCACCGAAAGCGGCCTGCCGCGTTACGCGCAGATCGCCCGCCAGCTGCGAGCCGGCATCCAGGACGACAGCTACCCCATCGGTGCGCGCCTGCCGACCGAAGCAGAGCTGTGCGCCCAGTTCGACATCAGCCGTTTCACCGCCCGCGAAGCGATCCGGACGCTGCTCGACGCCGGGCTGGTCACACGGCGCCAGCGGGTCGGCACGGTCGTCATCGCCAAGCCCGACACCACGCGTTATGCCCAGGATGCCAATTCACTGCCCGATCTGCTGCAGTACGCGCTCGATACCGAACTGCGTTTCGTCTATATCGGCAAGGTTGCGCTGGGTCGTGACCAGGCCCGGGAATTCGGCGTCTCCGCCGAGGAGGAATGGACTTTCGCGCTCGGCATCCGCACGGCGTCCGACGAGGCCGGCCGCGGTCGTCCCATCTGCATCACCCGGCTTTTCCTGAACCCGTCGCTGGAAGGCATCGGCGCGCTGCTGCGCGAACGCCATACCGCCGTGTACGACGTGATCGAACGCAAGTACGGCGTCGGCATCCAGCGGGTCGAACAGGAACTGAGCGGCACCGTGCTGAGCGCCGAAGACGCCGGCAACCTCGGATGCCCGGCGGGAGCGCCGGCCCTGCGCATCCTGCGGCGCTATTTCGACCGCGACGACAGGTTGCTGGAGGTGGCGGACAACGTGCATCCGAGCGACCGCTTCAGCTACCGGATGCATCTCAAGAAGTAGCGCTCCGACAAACCACGATTGACAGCCGGGCCATCGGCTCCTTATATTTGTCCATACAAATAAGGAGACACCATGCGGCTGATTTCATGCGCGCTACGGCGCTGCGTTCCCGTACTCGCCACCACCGCGATGGGGCTGGCGGCCCTCGCGGCCCTGCCGGCCCTGGCGCAAGGTCCCGACTACCCCAACAAGCCGGTGCGCATCCTGACCGGCTTTCCGCCCGGCCAGGCCACCGACACGCTGGGACGCATCATTGCCGTCAAGCTGCAGGAGTCGCTCAAGGAGCAGTTCTACGTGGACAACAAGCCGGGTGCCGCCGGCATCATCGCCACGCAGCAGGCGGCCGGCGCACCGCCCGACGGCTACACCCTGCTGCTGACCTCTTCGGGCCCGCTGGCGGTGAACCCCGGCCTCTACACCAAGCTGCCCTATGACCCGGTAAAGGACTTCGTGCCGGTCGGCGGTATCGCGATCGTGCCGGAGGTGCTGGTGGTGACCAACGACCTCCCCGCCAAGGACGTCAAGGAACTGGTCGCCCTGGCGAAGTCGCAGCCAGGCAAGTTGAACTACGCCTCCGGCGGCGTCGGCGTGACCAACCACCTGGTGATGGAGATGTTCCGCTCGACAGCCGGCATCGAGGTCAACCACATTCCGTACAAGGGCGGCCCCCCGGCCCTGACCGACCTCATCGGCGGCCGGGTGCAGATGATGTTCGAGACCACCGTCGCCACCCTGCCCTTCGTGAAGCAGGGCCGCATGCGGGCACTCGCCGTCAGCAGCCCGGCCCGGGTCGCTGCGGCGCCCGAACTGCCGACCATCGCCGAGCTGGGCTACCCCGGCTTCAGCGGCGTGCCCTGGATCGCCATCATGGCGCCGGCCGGCACTCCGCCCGCCATCGTCGCCAAGCTCAATACCGAGATGAACCGCGTCCTGGCCAGCAAGGAGGTGCGCGACTCCTTCACCGCACAGGGCGTCGAGCCGCTCGTCATGACGCCGCCCGAGCTGGGCGCATTCGTCAAGACCGAAATCACCAAATGGACCAAGGCGGTCAAGGATTCCGGCGCCAAGGCCGACTGAAGGAGACATCACCCATGAGCCATCCGGACACCCCCGAAACCACCGAAACCACCGAAACCCCGGACCACATCGCTGCCACGCTGGCGGGTTTCACCCACCGCCTGCGCCTCTCCGAAGTGCCGGCCGAGGTCGCCGAACGTGCCCGCCACCTCATCCTGGACACCATCGGCTGCGCCCTGGCAGCGCGCCATGAAGACTTCGCCCTGAAGTTCGAGAAAGCGGCGCGCGCCATGCCCGGAGCCGACGTGCCGGCCGCCTGCACCTCGGCGGCCATCGGCTTCGGCCGCCGCCTGCCGCTGCGCGACGCGGTGCAGCTGAACGGCGTGCTGACCCACGGCCTGGACTACGACGACACCCACATGGCAGGTGTCATCCACCTCACCGTGGGGGTTCTGCCTGCGCTGCTCGGCATGGCCGCCGCGCGCGGCGACAGCGGCGCCGACTTCCTGGCCGCGTACATCTGCGGAGTCGAATCCGGCGCACGCATCGCCAGCGTGGTGAAGAGCGGCTTCCACGGGCAGGGTTTCCATCCGACCGCCGTCGTCGGCACCTTTTCCAGTGCCCTCGCCGTGGGCCGCCTGATGGGGCTGGATGCCGACCGGCTGGTCGACGCACAGGGCATCGCCCTGTCGCTGGCCAGCGGCAGCCTGCAGTTCATCGAAGACGGCAGCTGGACCAAACGCATCCACCCCGGCTGGGCTTCGCAGGGCGGCATTGCCGCCGCCACCTACGCGCAGCAAGGCATTCCCGCCCCGAAGGCGCCCTACACCGGCCGATACGGCCTGTACAACAGCTACCTCGACAAGAGTCGACAGGCGGTGATCGACCTGGCGCTGGGCACCGCCGGCATCGGCGCTGATGGCCGCGCCACCACCTGGGAGCTGGAGAACATCGCGATCAAGCCCTTTCCGATGTGCCACTTCGTGCATGCCAGCGCCGACGCGGCCATCGCCCTGCACCGGGCCGGACTCGACCTGTCGCAGGTGCAGTCGGTGGAAGTGGCGGTGCCGGCGGGCGTGGTGCAGGCGGTGTGCGAGCCGATCTCCGGAAAGCGCCGCCCGGCCAGCGACTACGACGCCAAGTTCAGCCTGCCCTACGCGGTCGCCAGCGGGCTCCTGCGCGGAAAGCTGGGGCTGAGGGAACTGGAGCCGCAGGCTTTCGGCGACCCGCAGGCCCGCGCGCTGATGGACCGGATCGACTACGTCGAAGACCCGGCTTCCACCTTCCCGCGCCATTACAGCGGCGAGGTGCGCCTGCTGATGCAGGACGGCAGCCGCCGCGTGCACCGCGAAGCGGTCAACCGCGGCCATGCCGAACGGCCCTTAAGCAATGCGGAAATCCGCGAGAAGTTCTTCGACAACGCCACCCTGCATTTCCCCCGTGCACATGCCGAAGCCGTCTGCGAGCAGATCCTGGCGCTGGACCGCATCGCGTCCGTCGCGAGCCTGGAAACGCTGCTGGCCACCGAGCCCACCCAACGCAGCAGCAGCCCCGCCGCAGCACAACACGCCTGAAGGAACCACCCGATGTCCACGCCTTCCCAAACCCTTCCGCTGGCCGGCCTGCGCGTGCTGGCCGTCGAGCAATACGGCGCCGGCCCCTTCGGCACCTCCTACCTGGCCGACCTCGGCGCAGAAGTCATCAAGATCGAGAACCACAAGGACGGCGGCGACGTCGGCCGGGGTGTCGGTCCGCATTTCTTCGGCGAGCAGGACAGCCACTTCTTCCAGACCTTCAACCGCAACAAGCGCAGCGTGACGCTGGACCTGAAGCACCCCGAGGGCATGGCCGCATTCCGGGCGCTGGCGGCCGGCGCGGACGCGGTGCTGGACAACCTGCGCGGCGACTTGCCGGCCCGCCTGGGCCTGACCTACGCCGCGCTGAAGGACGTCAATCCCAAGCTGGTCTGCACCCATCTCTCGGCCTACGGCCGCGAAGGCTCGCGCACCGCCTGGCCGGGCTACGACTACCTGATGCAGGCCGAAGCCGGCCACATGACCCTGACCGGCGAACCCGACGGCCCGCCGACCCGCTACGGCCTGTCCATCGTCGACCTGATGACCGGCCTGGCCGCCGCCTTCGCGCTGCTGGCCGGCGTGACGCGCGCCCGCCAGACCGGTCTCGGCCTGGACATGGACACCTCGCTTTTCGACGTGGCCCTGCACAACCTCAACTACCCCGGCACCTGGTACCTCAACGGCGGCACCGTCACCGGCCGGACCGAGCGCAGCGGCCACCCGAGCCTGGTGCCCAGCCAGCTCTACCGCACGCAGGACGGCTGGCTCTTCATCATGTGCAACAAGGAGAAGTTCTGGCCCATCCTGGCGCGGGCCCTGGGGCATCCGGAATGGATCACCGACCCGGAACTGGAGAACTTCAAGGTACGCCTGAAAAACCGCGCCAGGGTCACCCAACTGCTGGACGACGCGCTCATGCAGGCGCCCACCGCTACCTGGATCGAGCGCCTCGCGGGTTCGGTGCCGGTGTCGCCGGTGTTCGACGTGGCGCAGGCGCTGGACAACCCTTTCGTGCACGAACGCTCCGGCGTTCTCGACTACGCCTACGGCGACGGGAAGGCCGCGCGCATGGTCGCCAACCCCATCCGCGTGCCGGGCATGACGCTGCCGATGCGCGCCGCACCGCGCATGGGCGCCGACAACGACGTGTTGCTGCGTGAAGCCGGCCTGGACGACACGGCCATCGCCCGCCTGCGCAGCCTGGGCGTGATCGCGGATCGCGCTCCCGAAGCCGAAACCGCCGCGCTGGAAGATGCAGCCAACGCCTGAACAACCGACCCGCTTCGTCGAGCGGGCGACGCTGCCTATCACCCTGCTGGTGCAGGCCGCCGCCTCGGCCGCCATCGTGGCGCCGGCGGTCGCCGCCAGCGGCCTGCCGGTGGCGCAGCGCGTGGGGCCGTCGGCGGTCGGCATCTTCATCGCCATCGTCTATGCCGCAGCCATGCTGTCGAGCCAGTGGGCCGTGCCCATGGTGCGGCGGCTGGGGCCCATCCGCACCAGCCAGATCGCGCTGGCGCTGTGCGCGTTCGGCCTGGCGGTGGTCGCCCAGCCCCACGCATGGGCCGCCGTCACCGGTGCCGCATTGCTCGGCCTGGGCTACGGGCCGGTCACGCCGGCCAGCTCGGAAATGCTGGCCCGCACCACGCCGCCGCACCGTTTCGCGCTGGTCTTCTCACTCAAGCAGACCGGCGTGCCGCTGGGCGGCGCCATCACCGGCATGACCGTGCCTGGCGTGCTGGGCCTGGCCGGGCCGGGCTGGGCGCTGGGGCAGATCGGGCTGCTGTGCCTGCTGGGCATCCTGCTGGCGGCGCTGCTGCGCCGGCAGGTCGATGCCTTTCGCCAGGCCGACGCGCCGCTGCCCACGCTGGCCGGCGTGCTGGTGCCGATCCGCTTCGTGCTGGCCGACCCGCTGCTGCGTCGCATCGCCCTGTGCACCATCGCGCTTTCGGGCGCCCAACTGAGCCTGGGCACCTACGCGGTCGCCTTCCTGCACCACGACCTCGGCTGGACGCTGGTGGCGGCGGGCGTCGGCCTGACGGTGGCCCAGACCGCCGGCATGGTCGGACGCATCGCCTGGGGCATGGTGGCCGACCTGCTGAACGACGGCGCGCGCCGCATGCTGCAGCTGCTGTGCGTGGCCACGCTGGCCTGCGGCGTGGCCGTGGCCCTCCTGAAGCCGGGTGCGCCGCAGTGGCTGGTGATGGCGCTGATGACCGCGTTCGGCGCTACCGCCATCGGCTGGAACGGCGTCTACCTGGCGATGGTGGCGCGCGCCGTGCCACGGCCGCAAGCCGCCATGGCCACCGGCGGCAGCCTGTTCTTCACCTATCTGGGCGTGGTCATGGCGCCGCCGCTGTTCGGCGCCGTGGCCACGCTCACCGACTCCATCGGCCTGTCTTTCGGCCTGCTGGCGATACCCCTGGCCGCAGGCGCCTGGCTGCTGCGCCCCGCGCCGGAAGCACTCATCCAAGGACACACACCATGACTTACCACGCGCCCGTGCGCGACATGCTTTTCGCGATCGAACATATCGCCGGCCCCGATGCCCTGGCCGCCGCACCCGGCGGCGAGGATGTCGATCTCGACACCGCCCGCGCCGTATTGGAGGAATGCGCGCGCTTCAGCGAAGGGGTCATCGCCCCGCTGAACCGGTCCGGCGACCTGAAGCCCGCCGCCTGCACCGACGGCCGGGTCACCGCCTCGCCGGGTTTCGCCGCCGCCTACAGCGCCTTCGCCGACGGGGGCTGGCAGGGGCTGCAGCACCCGGAGGCCTACGGCGGCCAGGGGCTGCCACGCACGCTGGCCGCCGCCTGCGCCGAGATGTTCCACGGCGCCAGCCTGAGCTTCGCCCTGTGCCCGATGCTGTCGGACGGCGCCATCGAGGCGTTGCTGGTGGCCGGCAACGAAGAGCAGCGCGAGGCCTACCTGCCCGCGCTCATCGCCGGCCGCTGGACCGGCACCATGAACCTGACCGAGCCGCAGGCCGGCAGCGACCTGTCGCAGGTCCGGACCCGGGCCGAGCCCCGGGCCGACGGCAGCTATCGCATCTTCGGCACCAAGATCTACATCACCTACGGCGACCACGACATGGCCGCCAACATCGTCCACCTGGTGTTGGCCCGCACGCCCGGCGCGCCCGAGGGCGTGAAGGGCATCAGCCTGTTCCTGGTGCCGAAATTCCTGCCGACTGCTGACGGTGCCGTCGGCGCCCGCAACGACGTGCGCTGCGTCAGCCTGGAGCACAAGCTGGGCATCCACGCGTCGCCGACCGCCGTGCTGCAATTCGGCGACGACGGCGGGGCGGTCGGCTGGCTGGTCGGCGAAGAGCGGCGCGGCCTGGAGACCATGTTCATCATGATGAACGCGGCCCGTTTCGCGGTCGGCATCCAGGGCATCGCCATCGGCGAGCGGGCCACCCAACAGGCCCTGGCCTTCGCCCGGGAGCGAGTCCAGGGACGCCCGGTGGATGCAACGCAGGCGGGCGCCGTGCCCATCGTCCACCACCCGGACGTGCGCCGCATGCTGATGACGATGCGCGCGCTGACCGAAGGCGGCAGGGCCATTGCCGTCTGCGCTGCCGCCGCGGCCGATCGTGCGGCCCGCCAAGGCGACTCGCAGGCCCAGGCGCTGCACGAGTTCCTGGTGCCGCTGGTCAAGGGCTTCTGCACCGAGTCCGGCAACGAGGTCGCATCGCTGGGGGTGCAGGTGCACGGCGGCATGGGCTTCATCGAAGAGACCGGCGCAGCGCAGCACTTCCGCGACGCCCGCATCCTCACCATCTATGAAGGCACCACCGCCATCCAGGCCAATGACCTCGTGGGTCGCAAGACCCTGCGCGACGGAGGCGCGGTGGCGCGCCGCGTGCTGGACGCCATCGCCGCCACCGAGGACGAACTGGCCGCTGCCGGCGGGCCCTGCACCGCCATGCTGCGCGGACTGAAGCGCGCCCGGGAAGCGCTGGCGGAAGTCGTCGGCTTCGTGCTGCAAAACGGCAAGTCCGACCCCGGCGCGGTGTATGCCGGCGCCGTCCCCTACCTGATGCTGGCGGGCTGCACCGTCGCCGGCTGGCAACTGGCGCGCGGGCTGCTGGCCGCGCAGGCGGCACTGGCGCGCGGCGAGGAGACGGCCTTCATGCAGGCCCGGTCGGACACCGCGCTGTTCTACGCCGCTCACATCCTGCCGCGCTGCAGCGCCTGGTCCCTGGCCATCCTGGAGGGCGCCGACAGCGTTCGCCCGGATGTGCTCGTCTGAGGAGTCACCATGAACGGAACGAACAAACTCGAAGTGCCCCACGAACGGGCGCCCTCGGAGATCGACGTCTGGTGCGCGGCCGCCGCCGGCACCACGGGCGCCGCCATCGGCGAGGCCGCCCGGGCGGACGCCGTGCACGGCGCCGCCCGCGTCCTCGCCGCCGCCGATGCCAGTGCCGCGCGCGCCTTGCAGTGGAATACGCCGCTGCTTCCCATCGGTGCCGTGCTACAGGGTGCCGCGCACACCGGATCCACGCCATGAACGTGATCGCCACCACCCTTGCCGACACGGCGCGGAAGATCGCCGACGGCGACCTGTCTCCCACCGCCGTGGCCGGGTCGTGCCTGGATGCCGCCGAGCAGTTCGAGGGCACCGCCTTCGTGCGCCTGCGCCGCGACCGTGCACTGGCCCAGGCCGCCGAAGCACAAACTACGACCGGCACCGCGCTGCGCGGCATACCGATAGCCCACAAGGACATGTTCCACCGCCAGGGCGAACTCAGCGAATGCGGCAGCCGGATCCTGAAAGGCTTTCGGCCCGACACCACCGCCACCGTGCTGGCACGGCTGGATGCGGCCGGCGCGGTCGACATCGGTGCACTGCACATGGCCGAGTTCGCCATGAGCCCGACCGGCTTCAACGCGCAACTGGGCCACGGCCGAAACCCCTGGTCGGCGGCGCACGTCAGCGGCGGCTCGTCCAGCGGCAGCGGCGTGGCGGTCGCGGCGGGATTGGTGTGCGCGGCGCTCGGCTCGGACACCGGCGGCTCGGTGCGCCTGCCGGCCGCCATCTGCGGCGTCACCGGCATCAAGCCGACGCAGCACCGGGTGTCGGTACACGGCGTGATGCCCTTGTCGCCCAGCCTGGACTGCGTCGGCTTCCTGGCGCCCAGCGCCCGCGATTGCGCCCGGCTGCTGTCGGTGGTGGCGGGCGCCGACCCGCTGGACCCGTCCTGCCTGGCACTGCCACCCGAAGATTTCGAGGCCGGTCTCGATGCGCCGCTGGCGGCCGGAACCGCCATCGCCGTGCCCGAGTTGCCGGACAACGCGCCGGCCAGCGACGAGGTGCGTGCGCAACTGGCCGAGGCGGTCGAAGTGCTGCGCGCCGCCGGGGTGACGGTGCGGCGCGTGCCGCTGCCCGACCTGGCCGAACTCGGCGCCCTGTGTTCCCTGGTGCTGGGCGCCGAGGCCGCGTCGGTGCACCGGCACTGGCTGGCCTCTCGTCCCCAGGACTACGGCGACCAGGTACGAAGACGCATCGAGCGCGGCCTGCTGTACCCGGCGGTGCGTTATGTCGATGCGCTGCGCCTGCGGCCGGTTCTGCTGCGCCAGTTCCTGGACGCCTGCCTGCCGGGCGATACCGCCGCGCTGGTGTTGCCGGTGCTGCCCTACGCGGTGCCCGGCATCGCGGAAACCACGCTCGGCAGCGAGGCGGAAGTGGAAGCGCGGTTCGGCAATTTTTCGTACTGGACACGCGCCATCAATTACCTGGGCCTGCCGGCCCTGGCCGTGCCGGTGGGTGTCACCGGAAACGGCTTGCCGAATGGCCTGCAGCTGGTCGGCCGGCCCTGCGGCGAGGCAGCGCTTTTCCAGCTCGGCCACGCCTATCAGCAACGGACCGCCTGGCACCTGAGAAGAGCCGCTTAGGCGCGCCACGACGACCAGACCGATCACAAGGAGACAAAAATCATGACAACCCCATCCGCCAACGCGGGCCCCCGCCTGGACCGCCTGCCTATCGGCAGATTCCACTGGAAAATCCTCGGCCTGATCGGCGCCGGCGCCCTGCTGGACGCGTTCGACGTCTACCTGGCCGGCGGAGTGCTGGCCGCGACCCTGGCCGAGGGCTTCTCCACGCTGGAGACCAACGCCCTCTTCATCTCGGCAGGCTTCCTGGGCATGCTGATCGGCGCCGGCCTGGCCGGCTGGGTCGGCGACCGCTACGGCCGGCGGGTCTCCTACCAGACCAACCTGGCGTTGTTCGGTGCGGCTTCACTGCTGGCGGTGTTTGCGCCCAACATGGCCAGCCTGGTGTTCTTGCGTTTCTTGATGGGCATCGGCCTGGGCGCCGAGCTGGTGGTGGCCGCAGGCACGTTGTGCGAGTTCATCCCGCCGGCTTACCGGGGCCGCTGGATTTCGCTGCTGGGCATGATCATCAACTCGGGTCTGCTGCTGGCGACCGGCGTCGGTTATTTCGTGATCCCGAACCTGGGATGGCGGTGGATGTTCGCCATCGCCGGCCTGGGCGCACTGCTGATCTGGGCCATGCGCAAACGAATGCCCGAGTCGCCGCGCTGGCTGGAAGCGGTCGGCAAGACCGAAGAGGCAAAACAGACACTGGCCGGGATCGAGGCCGAAGTGCAGGCCGGCCGGGGCGGCCTCCCCTTGCCGCCGCCCGGTCCGGCCCTGCCGGCGGCCGTTGACGCGGTGCCGCTTTCGGCGCTGTTCGTCGCCGGAACACGCGGCCGCATCGTGGTGGCTTCCCTCATCTGCATGGCCATCAACATCTCCATCTACGGTTTTGTGGCGTGGCTGCCGACCTTCTTCGTGGCGCAGGGCCTGACCGTGGTGAAGTCGCTCGGCTTCACCACCTTGATGGCCATCGGCGGCCCGGCAGGCGCGCTGCTGGGTTACCTGCTGGGCGACCGCGTCGGCCGGCGTCGCGGCATCATCGGCTTCGCCGTGCTCTCGGCCCTGCTGGGCATGGTCTACACCCAGATGTCGACCGCCACCGGCATCACCATCACCGGTTTCGCCCTGGTGACGAGCCTGTACACCATCGTGACCCTGGGCCTGTACGGCTACATTCCCGAGATGTTCCCGACCCGCCTGCGCCTGCGCGCCACCGGCTTCGCCAGCATGTGCGGCCGGGCCTCGGCCATGGCCACGCCTTACCTGGTGGTGGTGCTGCACGGCCTTTTCGGCGTGACCGGCGTGCTGGGCATGGTGATCGGCGTGCTGCTGGTGCTCGTCGCCGCCATGCTGCTGCTGGGCGTGGAGACCAACCAGGAGACGCTGGAAGCGCTGGAGACAACGCCGAACCGGCCTCGCGCCCTCCAAGGCGCGGCAGCGAACACGTGACGCCCCAGGACCGCTTCAGTTGCCACCTTTCGCCAGTCGGCCGGCGGCCTGAAACAGCCCTTCAGCCCGCATATCGCTTCCGCGTCTTGACCGCCCACTCGACCAGACGGCCGCGACGCGATGCGCGTGCGAAGTGGCTGTCCTGGTAGGTCACTGAAAACGGACCCCAGCGGGTTTTCGACACGTCGGTGCCGATGGACAGGTTGGCATTGACCACGCCGTTGGCAATGCACCATTTGAATGTCTCGGCCAGCAAGGTCGTCATGACGCTGAGGCGGGCGTAATCGGGGTCGTATCCCGAGTAATACAGATACATGTCCGTGCCGCAGTAAAAACCCAGCCGCATGGCGACGAACCGGCCATCGACGCGCAGGCAGAACAAATGCGGACAACGCTTGCCGCCGACGCCCATTCCCTCTATCGCGGCTCCGATAAACCGCCGATGCGCTGGCGAGGCGAAATAATCGGGGTGCGTTACCGAGGATTGCATGCCAGCGGCGCGCAGCGAATGCAGGCGATAAAACTCCGGAAGAATATTCCTGATGTCCTCCACCTGATCGAAGACGACCAGCTCATGCTGCAAGTCGAGCCGCGCGAGCGAGTTGTAGCAATGCCTCAGCGATTCCTTGATATTGCGTTTGAGGCCACTGCGGAACAGGTCCCAGTCGCCTCGCAGCGGCAGCACGTAATTGGAAATCTGCCGGCTTCGAATCGCCTTGAGGTGCCCGTGTTTTGCGCTGACAGCCTCAACCTGAGCAGCCGGCCCGATCAGTTGCACCATCGTGGGCGCGTTTTCCCGATTCGCCAGAAAACGCAGCACGCTGTCGAGTACCAGCGGAACATACTCGGGCAAAGCCAATGGCGTGCGAATTTCGGACAGATTCCGGTCCGCGCCAAACGGCCGGAGATAACGCAGAGTCAGGTATTTTTTCAGTCCGACATGCGTTTCGAACAAGGGAAATACCGCGACCAGCCGGCCGGCATCGAAAAATGCCAGGACACGCAAGACGTCTCGTCTGACCCACTTCCGACTGGCAAAAACGGTCCACCAGGCAAGATTCCACGCAAATGTCTGAAAAGGCAGAAGTCCGTCGCCGACTTCGTCCTCCAGGCCTCGCCAGGCGTCCTCCAGAAGCAGAACCTCTTTCAGCGTCGTCAGCTGGCGGATCTCGATGTCTTGCGGGCGGCCATGACAATGAAAGGACTCCTGGAACGACACATTGTTTCGCGCGTGTAAAAATCGTAATCATCGCACGGGATGCGATGCGGATCAGGGTCCCGTCAGGTAGCCGCACATCGAAATGAAACTCAGGACATCGGCGCAGCATTCGATTCAAGGCGACGCAACATCTTCCCGGCTCTCTCAGGCCGGGCTCCACGCTCGGTAAAACTGCAGATCCCGTTGACGTAGACCCGGCCGACACCGACGCTCGGGCTCACCGGCACGTCGTAGGTGGCGGTATCGGCAATGCGTTTCGGGTCGAACACCACGATGTCCGCGAACGATCCGACCCGGAGCAGACCGCGATCGACGATGCGGAAGTTGCGGGCGGTCAGGCCGGTCATCTTGTGCACCGCCTGCTCCAGCGTCAGCAGGCCTCGCTCGCGCCAGTAGCGTGCCAGCACGCGGGGGAAGGCACCCCACAGCCGGGGATGCGGATGGCGGTCGTGTGGCAGGCCGTCCGAGCCGATCATGCTGCGCGGATGCGAAATCACACGCTCCACGTCTTCCTCGTGCATCTGGAAATAACAGGCCCCGCCCGGCATCAGCCGCAGGCAGGCCTGCTTCTGGTCCACGCCCCATTCGGCCGCGATGTCCGACAGGAGCCTGCCGGTGAACGAAGGATAGGGATCGCTCCAGGTCAGCATCACGTCGATGACACCGTCCACCAGGTCTTCGCGCAGAACCGTCGAACCGGCCACGTAGGGGTAGACGTCGAGTGCAATGGCCTGGCGCCCGGCCAGTGCGTCGATCAGAGGCAGGGTTTCGCGGGTGCGGCCCCATTGCGCGGGTCCGGCGCACTTGTGGTGCGACAGCACCAGCGGCAGGCCGGCGTCGAACGCGGTGTCGGCGGCTTCGTGCATCGCCTCCAGGATGGTCTGCATCTCGCTGCGCAGGTGCGTGGCATAGACGCCGCCGTGTCGCGCCACCACCCGAGCCAGGGCGGTCACTTCCTCTGCCGGCGCGGCAAATGCTTCTGCATAGAAAAGACCGGACGACATGCCGTGCGCGCCGGCCGACATGCATTCGTCCAGCAGCGCGGCCATGTGTTCGTTTTCGGCGGCGGTCGCGGGGCGCGTCAGGTCGGCCATCACCGCGAAACGCAGCGTGGTGTGGCCGACGAGCGCCGCCACGTTGAGCGCCGGCCGTGCGGCCGTCACGGCTTCGCGATACGCGGCCATGCTGGGGTAACGGAAAGAATCGGCCCCCAGCAGGCTGAGTGGCGGCCGGGCGGTGTCGGTGCGGTACGGCGCCAGCGAAATGCCGCAGTTGCCGGTGACCAGGGTGGTGATGCCCTGCGACAGCTTGGCAAGATAAGCCGGGTCCCGCAGCACGATGGCGTCGTCGTGGGTGTGGCAGTCGATGAAACCCGGGGCGATGACCTGGCCCTGGCATTCGACGACTTCCACATCCCCCACGACCGCGCCGTCAGGCAGGTGTGCAGCCAGGCGTGCACGCAGGCCTTCGCCCAGTGCCACGATGCGCTCGCCGACGACCAGCACGTCGCCCGGCCAAGAAGGCCCGCCGGAGCCGTCCACCACCAGCCCGCGCTCGAACAATATCGCCTTGTCAGCCATGGGCGACTCCTCCGCCGTCCCAGCTTTGCAGCGGGTGCGTCACGGTGTCGATGCCGTGTTTCTGCAGCGCCTGCCGGACGCCGCGCAGCCGCCGCACCGCCGGTTCGCCGACCCGCTGGGCCACCAGCACGGTAAGAATCTCGATCAGCGTCAGGTGCGCCAGGTAGGCATCGATGCCGACGTGCATCACCGCATCGTCCGGCACCCGCAAGCCGAGCACCCAGTCGGCGCGTTCGGCCAGCGGGGTGTCCGGACGGGTGATGGCGATCACCTTCGCACCCTGCGCACGCGCGATTTCCACCGCGTCCAGCAACGAGGGCATGCCGCCGACATGGGTGATGGCGATCACCACGCCGCCGGCCCGCTGCGCGCCCGCGGCCACCTGCTGCAGGTGGTAGTCGGCCCAGGCGGTGGTCGAAAGGCCCAGCCGGAACAGCCGCGCCTGCAGATCGGTCGCCATGAACCAGGAGGTGTTGCCGGCGCCGTAGATGTCGATGTGCGACGCCGTAGCGATGGCGTCCACCACCTCCGCGAGCATTTTCAGGTCGAGCTGGCTGCGCACGCCGGCGACCGAGGCGGCCGCGCTGCGGGATATCTTGGCGACCACGTCCTCGGCTGCGTCGGCGATGTCCACCCGTCGGTGCAGCGGCGAGCCGCCCACTGCGAGTTCCTGTGCCAGTGCCAGCTTGAATTCGCGAAGTCCCACGAGGCCCAGGTCGCGGCAGGTGCGCATGATGGTGGGCACCGAACTTCGCGAGCGTTCGGCCAGCTGTTCGAAGCTCTCGGCCAGCGCACGATCGGGGTCTTCGAGAATGGCGTCGAGGATCGCCCGGCGGGTGCGGGGTGCGCCCTCCCGGGCCTGGGCGATACGTTGAAGCAGGGTTTGTGTCATGGCACGGATCTCAGGGTTCTCGAAGGCAGCTTCAGAAGTGCAGCGTCACCGCGTCCGTGACCGAATAGTCGTTTTCCACCACCGGCATCCAGTGCCATTTGTCGAAGGTGGTGCAGGGGTGGGAAATGCCCAGGCCCACCCGGTCGCCGACACGGGGTGCATCGACTTCTTCGGTCGCGTCCCAGCGCAGGTACGCGTGCTGGTCGTTCAGCGCGGTGATCTTCCAGCCTGCCGGCACCGTCGCGGCGACCTGGTCTCCGGCCGCCGCCCGGGCGATGGGCATCGGCAGCGACAGGTCGAAGGAAATGTCGCGTTTGCCCACTGCCAGGATGGCCAGGCCGGGCTCGGGGCGGGACTGCACCATGGCCCACACTTCCATCGCCGGTCGCAGACTGTCGGTGCAGCCGCAGCGGCGTTCCACCTCGGCCAGCATGCGGGTGTAGAAGCCGTGGTCGTGCGTCAGGTAGCAACCGGGGCGGATGATGCCGCGCGTCGGCCGCGTCAGGCTGGGCCTCAGCCGGACCGCCACCAGGTCGAAGATGGCCGAGCCACCGGCCGACACCAGCACTTCGTCGGCCTCGAACAGCCCCTCTGCGTCGGCTTGGCGGGCCACTGCCGCCACCCGGTCCATCAGGGCATTTGCGAAGTCCTTGTCGGCCGTCGAATCGCCGGTGGCGCCCAGGCCTTCGTAGCATTCGATGCCTGCCAGCCGCACCGCCGGGCTGGCATTCAGCGCTCGCGCCAGCGCCACCGCCTCGCCGTGGGTGCGGCAGCCGGAACGTCCGCCGTCCACGCCGATCTCCAGCAGCACCTCGAAGGGCTGGCTCCCGGCATGGGCGGCAGACCAGGCGTCGATCAGGCCGAGCTGCGCCTGGGAATCCACCAGGAAAACCACCCGCAGGCCGTCGTGGGCCGCCAGTAACGACTGCAGCGCGGCGAAGTCGTGCGGATTGACAACCTGGTTGGCGATGAGCGCCCGCCGCACACCGGCCGCCACGCCGACCGATAACTGATTCACCGTGGCGAAACTGATGCCCCAGGCGCCGGCGTCCAGCTGGCGCTTGAAGAGCTGCGGCGACATGGTCGTCTTGCCGTGCGGCGCGAGATCGACGTTCCAGCCACGGGCTCGGTCCTGCATCCAGGCCAGGTTGTGTTCCAGCGCCTCACGCTTCAGCAACGCGATCGGCATGGGCAGGTCGCCGGCCAGCACGTTCCAGCCAGCGGCCGCCACGGCGTCGCGGGCGACCGGTGCGTGGTCCAGGGGAAAGCCCTTCAGGCCGGCGGCGAGCATGGTGTCTTGGGTCATATCGGTCTATCTTTCTCGGTCGGTCGGTTAGGCGCTTGCGCCTTCCAGCATCACGTCCTTGCGCAGGCAGGCGGCCCAGCGGCCGGGAAGCACTTCTTCGGGCACCGGAACCTGCTGCGCGCACACCTCGATGGCGAACGGGCAGCGGGTGCGGAACACGCAGCCGGATGGCGGCGAGACGGGGCTGGGGATGTCGCCCGCCAGCGGCACCGGCGCAAACGCGGCGGTGGGGTCGGGGCGCGGGCTGGCGGCCAGCAGCGCGCGCGTATAGGGGTGCAGCGGCCGTTCGAAAAGTGCGTCGGTGCGGGCCACTTCCATCACCCGCCCCAGGTACAGGACCACCACCCGGTCGCACAGGTATTCGACCACGTCGAGGTCGTGCGAAATGAACAGCATGGTCAGCTGCAGCCGTTCCCGCAGGTCGGCCAGCAGGTTGATCACCTGCGACTGGATGGAGACGTCGAGGGCCGACAGCGGTTCGTCGGCCACGATGAATTCCGGCTCGACCGCCAGCGCCCGCGCCACGCCGATGCGCTGCCGCTGGCCGCCCGAGAATTCGTGCGGGAACCGGTCGGCGTGTTCGGCGCGCAGGCCCACCAGCTCCAGCAGTTCGGCGATGCGCCGGGCGCGTTCGCCACGGCCCTTGTGCAGCCCGTGGGTCGACAGCGCCTCGCCCAGGATGGCCGAAATCCGCATCTTCGGGTTCAGGCTTGCATAGGGGTCCTGGAAAATGATCTGGAGCTTGCTGCGCAGCTTGCGCATCTTTTCGTCCGACAGCGCGCCGATGTCCTCGCCGCGGTACAGCACCTGGCCGTCGCTGCGTTCGATCAGCCGCAGCAGCGTGCGGCCGATGGTGCTCTTGCCCGAGCCCGACTCGCCGACCAGGCCGAGCATTTCGCCGGGCTGGATGGCAAACGAAACGTCGTCCACCGCGCGCACCGGCCGGTCGCTCCTGCCGAAATATTTCTTGAGGTTTCGCACTTCGATCAGCGGGGTGTTCATGCCGCCTCCTCGACGTTTGCGGTCGTCACGCCCGGCACCCTGATGCAGCGCGCCTGCAGGCCCGGCCCGGTTTCGATCAGGGGAGGCATTGCGGCGCGGCAGGCGTCTTCGGCCAGGTCGCAGCGTGGCTCGAACGCACAACCCGGCGGCGGCGACAGCGGGCTGGACACCTGGCCGCGAATGGCAAACAGGCGTCCGGGCCGGGGCTGGCCCGGCTGGCGCGCCCGTGCCGGCAGGCACTGCAGCAAACCCCGGGTGTAAGGATGCGCCGGCTGGCCGAACAGCGGCAGCACCGGCGCCGTCTCGACCACCCGTCCGGCATACAGCACCACGACGTCATCCGCATGGTGGGCGACCACCCCCAGGTTGTGGGTGATGAACAGGATGCTCATGCCGGTCTCGGCCTGCAGGCGGCGCATCAGCGCCAGGATTTGCGCCTGGATGGTCACGTCCAGCGCGGTGGTGGGCTCGTCTGCGATCAGCAGCGTGGGGTCGCAGGCCATGGCCAGGGCGATCATCACCCGCTGCCGCATGCCGCCGGAAAGCTGGTGCGGATATTCGTGCAGGCGCTGGCCGGCGGCCGGAATCTCCACCAGGTCGAGCATGCGGCGCGCCTCGGCCAGGGCAGCGGCGCGGCCCAGCCCCTTGTGCTGCCGAACACCTTCGGCGATCTGCTCGCCGATGGTGAACACCGGGTTCAGGCTGGTCATCGGCTCCTGGAAAATCATCGACAACTGGTTGCCGCGCAGATCGCGCATCTGCGGTTCCGGCAAAGCCAGCAGGTCGACCGTACGGCCCTCGCGGGTGGTGAAAAGCGCCCGCCCGCTGACCCTGGCCTGGGCCGTCTTCGGCAACAGCCGCATCAGCGTCAGGCTGGTGACCGACTTGCCCGAGCCGGACTCGCCCACCAGCGCGGTGGTCTTGCCGGGCTGGATCGCAAAACTGACATCGGCCACCGACCGCACCAGGCCGGCCGGGGTGGGAAACGAGGTGGAAAGGTTCTCTACGACAAGGCGTGGTGCCATGGTTCAGCCCGCCTTCTGCAGCTTGGGATCGAGCAGGTCGCGCACGCCGTCGCCCAGCAGTTGCAGCGACAGTGCGGTAAGGATGATGGCCAGGCCCGGGAACAGCACCACCCAGAATGCCTGGTGGGCATATTGCTGGCTACCGGCGACCATGGTTCCCCAGGTCGGCACCTCCGGCGGCACGCCCACTCCCAGGAACGAGAGCGACGCCTCGGCCAGGATGGCGTAGGCGAAGATGAAGGACAGCTGCACCAGGATCGGCGACATGAGGTTGGGCAATATGTGCCGCCACAGGATGCGCGAGGTACGCACGCCCAGCGCCCTGACCGCCTCCACGAAAAGCAGCTCGCGCACCACCAGCGTCTGCGCCCGCACCACTCGCGCCACCCGCGGCGTGTAGACCAGTACCAGCGCCAGCACCACGTTGAACAGCGTCGGCCCGAGGATGGCCACCAGCGCGATGGCCAGCAGGATGTCGGGGAAGGACATCATGGCGTCGACGATGCGCATCAGCGGTGTGTCGAGCCGCCGGAAGAAACCCGCGAACAGGCCGATCAGCGTACCCAGCACCACCGCGCCAGACGCGGTCAGCGCGGCGATGGCCAATGAATAGCGGGCGCCGAACATGATGCGGGCGAACAGGTCGCGGCCCAGTTCGTCGGTGCCCAGCAGGTGTTCGCCGCCGGGGCTCCGCAGGCGCTCCAGCACCGCCGTGTCGTTGGGGTCGAAGCCGCTCAGCCACGGCGCGGCCAGGGCCGCGACGGTGATGAGCAGCAGCAGCAGGCTCGCCGCCATCACGATGCGGCGGTGCATGAGCTGTCGCAGGAAACGCATGGAAGTCAGGGAACGCATGGCTTAGGCCTTGATGCGCGGATCGACCACCGCATACAGCAGGTCCACCGCGAAATTGATGAGCACGTAGATGCCGGCGATCACCAGCAGCGCGCCCTGGATGACCGGATAGTCGCGGCGCAGCACCGCGCCCACCACCAGGTTGCCGACGCCGGGCAGGCCGAACACGGTTTCGGTGACGACTGCGCCGCCGATCATCAGGGCCACCGTCAGCCCCAGCACGGTCACGATGGGCACCAGCGCATTGCGCAGCCCGTGCTTCAACACCACCACACGTTCGGGCAGGCCCTTGGAACGGGCGGTGCGCACATAGTCCTCACCCAATATGTCGAGCATGGATGCCCGGGTGAAACGGATGATGAGCGCGGAGTTCAGCAGCCCCAGCACCGCCGCCGGCAGCACCAGCGTGTGCAAACGCTGCGCCAGCGTCGCATCCGGTGCGCCGTAGCCCGACACCGGGAACCAGCCGAGCGACACCGCGAACATCTGGATCAGCACCAGTCCCAGCCAGAAGCTGGGAATGCTCGCGCCCAGCATCGCCAGGCCGGTCACCACCTGGTCGAGCATCCGGCCCCGGTACACGGCGGAAAGGATGCCGCACGGTATGCCGATGGCCGCCGCGATGGCCACCGCCATCAGCGCCAGCAAGGCGGTGGGTTCGGCCCGCTCGGCCAGCGCCTGGGTCACCGGGCGCTGCAGGAAGATGGAATCGCCCAGGTTGCCGTGCGCCACCTGGCGCAGCCAGTAGCCGAACTGAACCGGCAGGGGCTTGTCCAGGCCGTATTCCTTCTTCACCCGCTCCACGTCGGCGGAAGTGGCCTGGTCGCCCAGCAGCACCGACACCGGGTCGCCCGACGCCGCCCGCGTCAACGCGAACACGATCACCGCCACCAGGGCCAGCACCAGCACCATGCCGGCCAGCTTCGACAACAGAAACTTCAACATGGTCGCAGCTTCACTGGATACGAGCGTTCCAGAAGAACGGCCAGGTCGACGGCTTGTAGTTCACCAGTGCGGGGCTGGCGGCCGACAGCCCGTTGAACTTGCCGACATTGATGTAGGGCACTTCCTCGTAGACCACCTGCTGCACCTTGCCCCACAGCGCACCGCGTTTTGCCGGATCGGCCTCGCGGTTGAAGGCCGCCAGCGCGGCCTGCTTGGCGGGCGTGGACCACCAGCCCGGCGCGCCGTCGCCCAGTTGCGGCGGCGACAGCATCGGCTCGGGGAACTGGCCGCTGTGGGTCACGTAGATGTCCCACAGGCGGGCATCGTTGCGGCGCTGCACCAGCGTGGCCCAGTCGACCACGTTCAGTTCGACCTTGAAACCCGCGCGCTTGAGCTGCTCGGCCAGCAGCAGCGCCATGTTGTAGTGGAAGTCGTATTGCCGGCTGGCCATCACGCGGACCGGTTCGCCCTTGTAGCCGGCCTTTTCGGCGGCAGCCCTGGCGGCCTTGGCATCACGCTGGTTGTAGCGCTCGGTACCGGCGGTCGAATAGAAAGGCGAGCCCTTCGGAAAGTGGTTGCCTTCGGCCACGAAGAAGCGGGTGTCGCCGAAACCGGCCGCCAGCATCTCGCCTTCGCCGATGGCCATCTGCATTGCCTGGCGCACCGCCGGGTTGGCCGCCACGCCCTCCTTGGTGTTGAGCACCAGGTAGGGGAAACCGAACGAAGGCGTCAGCGACGGCACCGTCTTGCCGCCGCTCTTCTCGAGCCGCGAATAGGCCTCGACCGGCAGCAGGTCGGCGAAGTCGTACTGGCCGGCCAGCGCGCCCTCGACGCGGGTGCTGGTGTTGGGCACCGGCACGAAACGCAGTTCCTCGATCAAGGCCTCGCGTTTGCCGCCGTAACCGTTGGCGGCGTCGGTGCGCGGGCTGTACTTGTCGAAGCGGGTCAGCAGCACGTAGGCATCGGGCTTGCGCTCCTTGAAGCGATAAGGACCGGTGCCGACAAAGCTGGCCAGCGGCGAGGCGATCGACTCCCTGGCCATGATCGCCGCCATGCCGCTGGGCAACGCCAGCTGCGCCAGCAGCGGTGCGTAGGGCTGCTTCAACACGATCTCGATGCCCAGCGCGCCCTTGGTGCCGATGCGTTCGATCTGTTCACCGGTCGCCTTGCCGCGCGGCGACTGTTCCATCCAGCGCTTCAGGCTGGCCACCACGTCGTCGGGTGTCAGGTCGCGGCCGTTGTGAAGGTGGATGCCCCTGCGCAGGGTGATGTCGTAGGTGCGTGCGTCGGCCGACACCCTGGGCTGCGATTCAGCCAGCATCGGCACCACGTTCCAGCGGGAATCGAAGGTGTAGAGCGTCTCGAAGACGTGCTGCATGATCGTGCCCACCAGGTCGGCGGTGGACGCCATCGGGTCCAGCGTCTGCGGCTCGCCCACCATCGCCAGCGTGGCGTAGTTGCGTGGTGCCGGTGCCTGCGCCCGGGCGGCGCCGGACAGCAGCGCAACGCCCGCGCCCAGGGCAAAGACACCGTGCACCAAAGTACGGCGATGGAAGAAAGCGGGTTTCAGCATGGGGATCTCCAGCAACGGGTTGCACCAGATGGGTGAAATTAATTTTCACTTTTGACGAATATCGCCGAAGCAATGCAATCTTCAGGCCCGTGATTTCCCGGATTTACGCATTTCTCTGAAATATACTTTCAGATCACCCCTTTTCAGGACCACAGTCATGCCTATCGAATACCTCGGCGTACCTCCCACCGCATCCGACCGCCAGGCGCGGCCCCTTTCGCCGGCAGTTCGCGCCGGTGACTTCGTCTACGTGTCGGGCCAGGTGCCCGTGGATGCCAACGGCGAGCTGGTCTCCGGCAGCGTCGAGGTGCAGACACGACAGGTCATGGAGAACGTGAAGGCCGCCCTGGCACTGGCCGGCGCCACTTTCGACGACGTCTGCAAGACCAACTGCTGGCTGTCGGACGCCCGTGACTTCGGTGCCTTCAACCGCATCTACATGTCGTTCTTTCCCGGTGGCAAACCGGCGCGTTCCACCACCGAGGCGCGGCTGATGATCGATGCCAAGGTCGAAATCGACGTGATCGCCTATTGCCCGGCGCGCAGCTGAGACGCTGGAGGCTGCGCGAAAGAGATGTCAGGGTCGCAGCTGCCGAGTGGTCGCAAGAGGCTGGACGTCGGCTGCGCAATCGGCCGAAGGCAACGCACCTTCGGCCCGGGCATCCGACACCTCCGAGCGCGCGGCCTGCAACTGGGACAGGAACATCGGCTCGGCGTGCAGCCTTGCGACGGTGGCGGCGCCGACCAGACGGCCGGCTTCGATGTCGCTCTTCCAGTGCACACCGCAGATGGCGCGGCTCTGCGAGAAGGAGCGGCCACGCTGCAGGATGGCGTCGGCACGTTCGGGTGCGATTTCGGCGAGCACCAGCGCCCAGGCCCAGCCGACGGACGCATGGCCCGAGGGATAGGAGCCATCGGCCGCCAGCGCTGCTTCCTCGGCCGGAACGCAGCTCGGTGCGTGCATGAAAGCGAATGGCCGCATGCGTTTGTAATGGTCCTTGGCGGCATAGGGGGCCAGGCTGGCATCGCCCTGGGTGCGGCGCATGAGCATCGCCAGGTTGGGTGTGCCGCGCATTGAAATATCGATGCCCAGCGCGCAGGAGAAAGCGTTCGGGCCAGCCGGAAACGCCTGGGCCGCATCGCGGATGGCGATCCCGCCGCGCGCTGTCGGCTGCAGCGCGGTCAGCTCCTCGAAACTGGCGCGGTCGTCGGCGAATGCCGCACTGCCCTCCACCGGAGGTGCCGGCAGCAGAGCCAGGCTGTCGGGCAGGTCAGACGGCGCAAGATAGCCTTTCAACACGCCGTAGCCGGGCCAGATTTCGCCGATCTCGCGCGGGTCGACGGGAGCGGAAGCCGGAGCCGGCTGCATCGCGCATGCCGAGAGGCAAGCCGCGAATGCAGCCACGCAGATGGCGCGCCCGCCGCGATTACCCGTAACGCACGCAGCGCCCGCAGCCGCTGCAGCCGCCGCAGCGGCTTCGGCTGCGAATCGAGCCGGTTTCCTTATTCGCTCCGACATGGGTACCTCCCTCAGCCGATGGTCATCAATGACGCGTTGCCGCCCGCCGCCGCCGTGTTGGTGCTGACGGACCGCTCCAGCACCAGGCGCTCGAGCGCGTAACGGCCACGGCCGCTGGCGATCTCGTCGGGCAGCAGGCCCTGCACCGCCAGGATGGGGCCGTCCCGCAGGGCGAGACGGCGATTGAGGTCACGCAGCGCATCGCCGTCACCCTCGAACAGCACGGCGTCGAACTCTGCCTCCGGCATGGCGGCGGGGTCCACGAAACGGGCCGGCGCGGCGCCTTCGAGGCTGGTCGCATGGGCGCGGGCGGCCGGCGTGTCGGCCCAAAGCGCACGATTGCCGGTGGCCAACACCGCCTCCCACTGGGCGGCGGCGCCGGCCCGGGAAGCCGGCACGCACAGAACCGTGCCGCGCGGCAGGAGGCAATAGGTGTTGCGCTCACCGGTCGGGCCGGCGAGCGTCCGGGGCTCGTCCATCACGAGCCGCGGCGCTGGGCCGCTGGCCAGCAGTCGGTGCAGGTAGAGCGGACCACCGGCCTTCGGGCCGGTGCCCGACAGCCCTTCTCCGCCGAAAGGCTGCACACCCACGACAGCGCCCACCACGTTGCGGTTGACGTAGACATTGCCCGCGCGGATGCGCCGCACGATGCGTGCCACCGTCTCGTCGATACGGGTGTGCAGGCCGAAGGTCAGGCCGTAGCCGGTGGCGTTGATCGCGTCCACCAGCTGGTCCAGGTCGCCGGGCCGGAACCGCACCACATGCAGGACCGGGCCGAAGACCTCGCGCTCGAGCTGGCCCACGCTGTCGAGCTCGATCAGCGTGGGTGCCACGAAAGTGCCTTGCCGGCAGTCCTCCGCCAGGGTCGCCTGCTCGACCTTGCAGCCGGCGGTGCGTAGCGCGGCGATGTGGCGCTCGATGCCGGTGCGGGCCTCTTCGTCGATCACCGGCCCGACATCGGTGCCGAGGCGGTCCGGGTTGCCCACCGCAAGCTCCTGCATCGCACCCTTGAGCATCGCCAGCGTGGCGTCGGCGATGTCCTCCTGCAGGCACAGCAACCGCAGTGCGGAGCAGCGCTGGCCGGCGGAGTCGAAAGCGGACTGCAGAACATCGACCACCACCTGTTCGGCCAGTGCGGAAGAGTCGACCACCATGGCGTTCTGCCCGCCGGTCTCGGCGATCAGCGGTATCGAATGGCCGTTGTTGTCGAGCCGCTCGGCCAGCGTCCGGGCGATGGCGCGCGCCACGGCCATCGAGCCGGTGAACACGACGCCCCGCACCCGGGGGTCCGCCACCAGGGCGGCGCCGACGGTTTCCCCATGTCCCGGCAGCAGTTGCAACGCTCCGGCGGGAACGCCGGCGGCGTGTAGCAGGCGAACCATCACGGCGGCGATCAGCGGCGTCTGTTCCGCCGGTTTGGCCAGCACGGTGTTGCCCGCGGCCAGCGCCGCCGCCACCTGCCCGGTGAAGATCGCCAGCGGGAAGTTCCAGGGACTGATACAGGCTACCGGACCCAGCGGACGATGGGTGTCGTTGGCCAGTTCGTCGCGCGCCTGAGCGGCGTAGTACCGCAGGAAATCGACCGCCTCGCGGACTTCGGACACGGCGTTCGACAGGGTCTTGCCGGCCTCGCGCACGATCAGGCCCAGCAGCGGCTGCATCTGGGCTTCGAGTGCGTGCGCGGCCTGCTGCAGGCAGCGGGCGCGCTCTTGCACCGGCGTGGCCTGCCAGATCGGCGCCGTGTCGGCTGCCTGCAGCAGGGCCTGTTCGACCTCGGCAGCGTTCGCCTCGATCACATGGCCGACCACATCGCGGAGGTCGGCCGGATTGCGTACAGGCACGGCGCGGCCTGCATCCCAGGGGGCGTCGACCGCGCCGGCCGCGTCGAGCAGCGGAGCGGCACGGGCTTCACGGGCGGCCGTGCCCAGCAAGGCGGCCGACAGCGAGGCCAGGCGATGTTCGTTGGCCAGGTCCAGGCCGGCCGAATTGGGCCGGCCCGCACCGCCGGCATCGCGATACAGATCCACCGGCAAGGCGATGCGTTCGTGCGGCGCCCCGGCTGGGGTGATGGCTTCGGCACCGACGACCGGATCGGCCACCAGCGTATCGACGCTGACACGGCTGTCCGCGATCAGGTTGACGAAAGAGGTGTTGGCCCCGTTCTCCAGCAGCCGCCTTACCAGGTAGGCCAGCAGCGTTTCGTGCGTGCCGACCGGCGCGTAGATGCGGCAGGGACGGTTGAGCTTGCCGGCAGCCAGCGGGCCGGTGACTTCCTCGTACAGCGGCTCGCCCATGCCATGCAGGCACTGGAACTCGTACTGGCCCGGATAGAAGTCCTGCCCCGCCATCTCGTGGATGGCCGCCAGCGTGTAGGCGTTGTGGGTGGCGAACTGCGGGTACACCGCCTGCGGCGCGGCCAGCAGGCGGCGGGCGCAGGCCAGGAAGGAAACGTCGGTGTAGACCTTGCGGGTGTATACCGGATAACCCTCCAGACCGTCCACCTGGGCACGCTTGATCTCGCTGTCCCAATAGGCGCCCTTCACCAACCGGACCATCAGCCGATGGCGGCTGCGCTGGGCGAGGTCGATCAGGTAGTCGATCACGAAGGGGCAGCGCTTCTGGTAGGCCTGCACCACAAAACCGATGCCGTTCCAGCCTTGCAGCTCCGGATCGAAACACAGCGCTTCGAGCAGGTCGAGGGAAATCTCGAGCCGGTCGGCTTCTTCCGCGTCGATGTTCAGGCCGATTTCGTAGCGGCGAGCCAGCAGCGCCAGTTCGCGCACGCGGGGCAGCAGCTCGGCCATGACCCTTTGCTGCTGCGCCCGGCTGTAGCGCGGGTGCAGGGCCGAAAGCTTGATGGAAATGCCCGGACCTTCATAGATGCCGCGGCCGGCGCTGGACTTGCCGATGGCATGGATGGCCTGTTCGTACAGCGCGAAATAGCGGCGTGCATCGTCGGCCGAGGTGGCAGCCTCGCCCAGCATGTCGTAGGAATAACGAAAACCCTTGGCTTCATGACGTCGGCTGTTGGCGAGCGCGGCGGCGATGGTCTCGCCTGTGACGAACTGCTCGCCCATCAAGCGCATCGCCATGTCCACGCCCTTGCGGATCAGCGGCTCGCCACCCTGGCCGATCAGGCGGGACAGCGCGGACGAAAGCGATTTTTCGCTGCTGGTGGAAACCAGCCGGCCGGTGAGCATCAGTCCCCAGGTGGCGGCATTGACGAACACGGACGGCGAATGGCCGATGTGGGCTTTCCAGTCGCCCTGGCTGATCTTGTCGCGAATGAGCACGTCGCGGGTGGCGCGGTCGGGTATGCGCAGCAGGGCCTCGGCCAGGCACATGAGCGCGACGCCTTCCTGGCTCGACAGGGAAAACTCCTGAAGCAGGCCGTCCACACCGCCGCCCAACCGTTTGGCGCGCAAGGCGGTCACCAGCTTGCGCGCCAAATCCTGGGCTTTTTGTGCAGTGGGGGCGGGCATGCGGGCCTGGCTGATCAGCATCGGGACACATTCCGGCTCGGGGCGCCGGCCGGCAGCGGTAATGGCCGCACGCAATATGGACTGGGGTGCGACGGATTGAGCGAACTCCAGGAACGGTTGCACCGGTGCCTGGCCGTCTTCGACGCGGGTTGCACCCATGTCAGGATTGTTTTCCGCCTCGGATTCGCCGGCCGGCAGCATTTCGCGCGGCGTCGTTCCGCGTTCGACCTTATCCATCATCACCAGCACCGCCTGTTTGATGAACCAGTGCGGCGTGCGCCCGAGCGTGTCTGCAGCCGCCCTGAGGCGCGCCTTGAAGGTGTCGTCGACCTTGACGCCCAGCGTGGTGAAAGCCATATCAGTGATTTTCCGAATCGGACGGTCCGGTGCGGGCCGGAGCGACTATGACACGGAGGTGCGCAGTTTCTGCATGAGGTGCAACCACAGCACCTCGCCATCGCGCCGGCGCCAGCGGAACGACCCGCCCCACGCCGGGTGCCGTGGACATGCCCGACAGACCGGTAACCGCTCAGGCCATCTTCTTCCTCGGCAAACGTAGCCAGGCTCTTGACGGTCTCAGGGCGGAAGGCGGGATTCGCGGCTGGAACGGGGGTCGGGGCGCGCAGCCGAAGGCCCGGAACCGAAGGCTATTGCGCCTTCATCGGCGCACAAGGCATTCGGATACCTGCTTCACCGCCTGTACAGCTTGTGTGACAGACCGCGTGGCTATTGGCTCAGGCGCCAGCCACCTGATCGCAGGCTCCAAAACAAAAACCGGCCCTTCAAGGCCGGTTTTTTAGATTTTGGGGTGGCTGATGGGGCTCGAACCCACGACAACAGGAATCACAATCCTGGACTCTACCAACTGAGCTACAGCCACCGTAGAAGCCTCGAATTATAGCCCGAAAATTGGGTGAAAAATCAGCCTGCGCCGCCGATCGTGATCGAAAGTGGTTTCGGCACCTTGATCTGCACCTTCATGCGGGCACGCAGCCAGTCGTAGTAGGCGTTGCTTTCAGCCGAACCCCAGGCCTGCGCTACCTGTGCCCGCTCGACCACCGGATCGTTGGCCGGTGTCGCCACACGTGCCTCGATCTTGTTCACGCGGATGACGGCGTAGGCGCCAGTGCCGGTTTCGGCACCCACCCACGCAGGCAGGCTGGCCGACGGCGCACGCATGGCGGCGGCCACTACGGCTGGTGCCTGCTGCGCGCCTTCGGTCCGCGACACATTGACGGCAGCAGCCAGCGCTGCGCTGGCCGGTGCGGCTTTCCAGGCGGCCAGCTTGGCTTCGCCGTCCTGCTTGGCAAGAGCGATGGATTTCTCGGAAACCCACAGGGCACGGACCTCGTCGCGCACGTCGGCGAACGGCGGGGTGCGGGCGGGGGTGTATTTGACGATACGGGCCGAAGCCAGTTGGCTAGGGCCGGTCTCGACGGCTTCGGTGTTGCGTTTCTTCTCGACCGCGTCCGGTGCGAAAAGCGCGGTCAGCAGGCGCGGGTTGGCCAGCGCGCCGTTTTGGCTGCCGGTTGGCACACGGCCGACGTTGGTGGCGGTGCGCAGCGGCAGCTTGAGTTTGTCGGCCACCGGCTTCAGGCTGTCCGCCTGTTCGTAGACGGTGTTGGTAAACGTCTCGGCCACTTCGGCAAAACGTTTCTGGGCTTCCTGCTGGCGGAACTGGGCTTCGAGTTCGGGACGCACTTCCTCGAAGCTGCGTTGGCGTTGCGACTTGATGTCGGTCAGCTGGAGAATGTGGTAGCCGAAGTCGGTGGTGATGACGTCGCTGATGTCGCCCTTCTTCATGGAGAAGGCTGCGTCCTCGAACGGCTTCACCATGGCGCCACGGGCAAAGAAGTTCAGGTCGCCGCCTTGCGTGGCCGAGCCCGGGTCTTGCGATTCCTTGCGGGCCACGTCGGCAAAGCTGCCGGGGTTCTTGCGGACGGCAGCCAGCAGTTGTTCTGCATGGGCCTTGATCTTGTCGCGCTCGGCTTGCGGCGCATCCTTTGGCACGGTGAGGAGGATGTGGCTGGCACGGCGCTCTTCCTGGCCGACCAGCCGGGCCTGGTTCTGTTCGTAGAAGGCGCGCAGATCGGCCTCGGCCGGTGCGATGCCTTGCTTGATGGCGTCGATATCGAGCACCACGTATTCGACGTCGGCCTGCTCGGCGCGGCGGAAACGAGCCTGGTGGGCGTCGTAATACTTCTGCAGGTCGTCGTCGGTCGGCACCGCCTTGGCAACGTAGTCGGCCGCCTTGAACAACGCCACCTGGATGTTGCGCTGCTGGAAGAAGGACGACAGCACCGCATCGGCCTGGGCCTGGGTGGCGATGCTGGTGGACGACACGCCTTCCAGCACCTGGCGCATGGCCATCTCGCTCGCCAGGCGGGCCTCGTAGCCTTCGGGGGTCATGCCCTGGGCAGCCAGGATCTGGCGGTACTGGGCGATGTCGAGCTTGCCGTCGGCACCACGCAACTGGGCGATGGACGGGTCTTGCTGCAAGGTGCTGGCCAGGCGCGATTCGCTGGGCGCCAGGTGAAATTTGTCCGCAGCGGCGCGCAGAACACGTTCGCGCACCAGGCGCTCCAGCGTGGCGTACTTGGCTTCAGGCGAATCGAAGAACTTGGCGTCGATGTTGGGCGACTGCGAACGGGCACGTTCGACGGTGATGCGGTGGGCCTCGTCCCATTCGGCCTGGGTGACATCGCTGCCATCCACCACGGCCACGGCCTTGCCTTCTTCCATCGAGCGGCGGTAACCGTCGACACCGAACATCACGAAGGACGGAATGATCAGCAAGAAAAGCAACACCATCACGATCTTGGAGTGCTTGCGGATGAATTCGAACATGGCGGGCTCTCAATGGGCACCCAGGGTGCGCCGTGGCTAAAACAAAATTGCCAAGAAAAAAGGCGAACAGAGCGTTCGCCTTTTTAGTGCTGTGGGTGGTGGGTGCTGACGGTCTCGAACCGCCGACCTACGCCGTGTAAAGGCGCCGCTCTACCAACTGAGCTAAGCACCCCACATTCAACAAAACCTTAATTCAGGGCGTCCTTCAGGGCTTTGCCCGGACGGAATTTCGGTACTTTAGCAGCCTCGATCTTGATGGTCTCTCCCGTACGGGGATTGCGACCGCTGCGAGCAGCCCGGGTACCGACGGCAAAGGTGCCAAAACCGACCAGCGAAACCGTGCCGTCCTTCTTCAGGGTGAGCTTGACTGCATCGATGGTGGACTCGAGCGCGCGGGTGGCAGCGGCCTTGGAAATGTCGGCGTTCTTGGCGATGTGCTCGATCAATTCGGTCTTGTTCACAAATAGCCTCTTAAATTGCGGGGGTAGACGTGTGCGGTGGTTCGCGGATGGTTCGCGGGTCGCTGCCGGGGTCGGTCCACAAGTGGAAGACCAGGCGGCCCCAAAGGGGCGGCAGGCAGGCCGGGACACTGATTAAAACCAGTGACACCGGGGGTGTCAACAAGAGGTGCCAGGTGACCGGTGATGACCGGCGATGGCCGGAGAACCAGCTGCAGAACCTCGAAAGCGACTCGCGCCCGGCGGATGGAACCACCGCGAAAGGGCGAGATTCTAGTCGCATTCGAAACAGCGTCCGGTTACTTCACCCGGGCGCGGATCTCGGGGAGCGCTTTTTGCAGGTAATAGACCATCGACCAGACCGTCAGGACCGCGGCGGCCCAGATCAGGACGCGGCCCCAGAGGCCGGTGTCGACCACGCCGAAGATGGTCGCCTGGTAGAGCAGGAATGGAATGGCCACCATCTGCACCGTGGTCTTCACCTTGCCCAGCATGTGGACCGCCACGCTGCGCGATGCGCCGATCTGCGCCATCCACTCGCGCAGGGCGGAAATGGCGATCTCGCGGCCGATGATGATCAGCGCCACGAAGACATCGGCGCGCCCCAAGTGCACCAGCACCAGCAGGGATGCGCACACCAGGAACTTGTCCGCGACGGGGTCCAGAAAAGCGCCGAAGGAAGAGGTCTGTCCCAGCTTTCGTGCCAGCCAGCCGTCGAGCCAGTCGGTGAGCGCGAAGACAATGAACATCACCGTGGCGATGAGGTTGCAGGCAGCCGGTGTGAGAGGCAGGTAGAAGACGCCGGCGATCAGCGGAATCGCAACGATCCGCGTCCAGGTCAAGATGGTCGGCAGGGTCCAGAACATCGGGGCATTATGGCTCGCGGAACCGGGCTTCCCGTCAATGCAGTGCCCGGTAGATCTCTTCCGCCAGCTCTTTCGAAATGCCCTCGACCCGCATGATGTCCTCGACACCCGCGGCGGCCACGCCGCGCACGCCGCCGAAGTGCTGCAGCAGCCGCGCCCGTTTCTTGGGCCCGATGCCGGCGATGTCTTCCAGCCGGCTGCCTCCGGTGCGTACCTTGGCGCGTTTGGCCCGCATGCCGGTAATGGCGAAACGGTGGGCCTCGTCGCGGATCTGCGCGACCAGCATCAACGCCGCCGAATCGCGTCCCAGCCAGACCTTTTCGCGGCCGTCGGCGAACACCAGTTCTTCCAGCCCGACCTTGCGGCCCTCGCCCTTCTCGACACCGACGATCAGCGCCAGGTCGAGCCCTAGTTCCTCGAACACGCCCCGTGCCATCGACACCTGGCCCTTGCCGCCGTCGACCAGCACCAGGTCGGGCATGCGCGCCGTGCCGACCTTCGGCTGGTCGGGGTCGGCCGACATCCGCGCCGCCTCGGCCAGCTTGCCGTAGCGCCGGGTCAGCACCTGGCGCATGGCGGCGTAATCGTCCCCGCCGATGATTCCCTCGATGTTGTAGCGGCGGTATTCGGCGTTCTGCATCTTGTGGTGCTGGAACACGACACACGAGGCCTGGGTGGCCTCGCCGGCGGTATGCGAGATGTCGAAACACTCGATGCGCAACTTGTCCAGGTCGTCTGGCGCCAGGTCCAGGGCATCGCTCAGCGCGCGGGTGCGGGCCTGTTGCGAGCCTTCTTCGGCCAGCAGGCGCGCGAGCTGCAGGTCGGCGCCCTTCTGCGCCATTTCCATCCAGATGCGGCGCTGGCCGCGCGGGTTGTGCACCGCCGAAATGCGGAAACCCGCCGTCTCGGACAGCGCCTCGACCAGGTCGGCCGAAGCCGCCACGCCGGTCACCAGCGCCGGCGGTACGGCCGCGCCGGTGTAGTGCTGGGCCAGGAAGGCGTCCAGCACCTGTTGTTCGATGGAAGCGGTCGACACCGCCTTCTCACCCTCGAGCTCATCCAGCGCCGCCGATTCGATGGCGGCAGCGTCTTCCACATGCACCGGGAAATAGGCCCGGTCGCCCAGGTGCCGGCCGCCCCGCACCATCGCCAGGTTGACACAGGCGCGGCCGCCCTGCACCTTCACCGCCAGGATGTCGACGTCCTTGTCGGAAGCGGTCTCGATGGTCTGCTGGTGCAGCACCTTCGACAGCGCCGATACCTGGTTGCGCAATTCGGCGGCCTGTTCGAACTCCAGCCGCTCGGCGTGGGCCAGCATGCGCTGGTTCAGCGTCTCGACCACTTCATGGGTCTCGCCCAGCAGGAACCGTTCGGCATGCGCCACGTCCACGCCGTAGGCCTCGGGCGAGACCAGGTCCACGCAGGGCCCCGAGCAACGCTTGATCTGGTACAGCAGGCAGGGCCGGGTACGGTTGTTGAACACGGTGTCCTCGCAGGTCCGCAGGCGGAACACCTTCTGGATCAGCTGGATGGATTCCTTCACGGCCCAGGCGCTGGGGAAAGGCCCGAAATAACGGTGGCGCTTTTCAACCGCTCCGCGGTAATAGGCCATGCGCGGAAACTGCTGCGAATGGCCGGCGCCGACGCCGGTGATCTTCAGGTACGGATAGCTCTTGTCGTCCCGGAAAACGATGTTGTAGCGCGGGTTCAGCGTCTTGATGAGGTTGTTTTCAAGCAGCAGCGCCTCGGCTTCCGACCGGACCACCGTGGTTTCCATGCGCGCGATGCGGGCGATCATGTGGCCGATGCGGGTGGCACCGTGGCTCTTCTGGAAATAGTTGGCGACCCGGCGCTTCAGGTTGCGGGCCTTGCCCACATACAGCAGCGCGCCCTCGGCGTCGAAGTATCGATACACCCCCGGCAATTGCGGCAGCGCCGCGACCTCCGAAAGCAGTTGTTCTGAATGCACGTCTGACATGCGGCCTATTGTCGCGCCGCGACAATCGCCGGCTGTAAGGCAAATCGGCATCGGGCACACACATGCGCTGGGACATCTTCTGCAAGGTCATCGACAACCACGGCGACCTTGGCGTCTGCTGGCGGCTGGCGGCGCAGTTGGCGGCCGGCGGCGACGCGGCCAGGCTGTGGGTGGACGACGGCTCGGCCCTGGCGTGGATGGCGCCGCAAGGCCATGCCGGCGTGCAGGTGATCGACTGGTCGGATCGGCATGCCGTCGGCGCTGCCGTCGGGGCTCCGCCGCCCGAGGTGCTGGTCGAGGCATTCGGCTGCGACCCCGAACCCGCGCTGGTCGAACGGTTCGCCGCATCGCCCGGGCCGCGACCTTGGATCAACCTCGAGTACCTTTCGGCCGAAACCTACGTCGAACGCATGCACCGGCTGCCCTCTCCGATGTTTCACGGACCGGGCGCCGGGCTGACCAAACATTTCTTCTACCCCGGATTCACCGACGCTACCGGCGGCCTGCTGCGCGAACCCGACTTGCTGCAGCGCTTGTCGCTTTTCGACCGCGACGGATGGCTGCGGTCGCAAGGCATCGCCTGGCAACGCGAAAGACTGGTCTCGCTTTTCTGCTACGAGCCGGCGGCGCTTCCCGGACTGCTGGACACCTGGGCCGACGGCAACCTGCCCGTCCTGTTGCTGGTCACCCCCGGCCGGGCCACCCAGGCGGTTCACCAGGCCCTGCCGAACGGCAGCCGGGGCCGCCTGCGTATCCATTACCTGCGTGCGCTGACGCAACTGCAATTCGACGAACTGCTATGGGCCTGCGACCTGAACCTGGTCCGTGGCGAAGATTCCTTCGTACGAGCCCTGTGGGCCGGCCGGCCGATGGCCTGGCAGATCTACCCGCAGGACGACAACGCCCACCACGACAAACTCGACGCCTGGCTGGACACCATCGAGGCCCCCGAATCCTTGCGGCGTTTCCATGCCGGCTGGAACGGCATCGCGGCGGGAGTGACCGCGCCGACCATCGAAACCCTGGCCGAATGGCAGGCCGCGCTGGGCCCTGCCCGCGACCGGCTGCTGCGCCAGCCCGACCTGCTGGGCCAGCTGCGCGGCTTCGTCGAACGGCTTCGAGCCGACGGCTGATACGGCCAGGGGCATGGTCCTTGCTTTTCCGGATGCGTCCTTAACGTTTGGTTAAGGCAGCAGCCGGCCCCAAGACCTTCTATGTCCCTGAACCTTCGCCAGATCGAGGTGTTTCGCGCGGTGATGACCACCGGCTCGATCCGTGGCGCGTCACAACTGCTGTTCGTGTCGCAGCCGGCGGTCAGCCGGCTGCTGTCGCATACCGAAATCCGCGTCGGTTTTTCGCTGTTCGAGCGCATCAAGGGCCGGCTCTACGCCACGCCCGAAGGCAAGAAGCTCTTCCACGAGATCGAGCGCATGTACCAGGGCGTGCAGCGGGTCAACGAACTCGCCCACGAACTGGCCGAAAACCGCCAGGGCATGCTGGGCATCGTCTCCAGCCCGAGCATCGGGCAGATGATGATCCCGCAGGCCATCACCGCCTTCCGCGAGCTGCATCCGCAGGTCAAGCTGACCTTCCAGTACCTCAACCATGGCCCGCTGAAGGAACGGCTGCTCAACCATCAGGCCGACCTGGGCGTGACCATCATGCCGGTGGAACACCCCAATCTGCAGGCCACACCGCTCAGCCAGGGTCAGCTGGTGTGCATCTGCCCCTACAACCATCCGCTGGCCCGCCTGGGCACCCTCACGCTGGCCGACATGCGGCCGTACCCGCTCATCTCGTATGACCGCACCTCGCCCTTCGGCCTGGTGGTCGAGCAGCTTTATCAGCGCAACGGCGAGACCCTGCGGGCGGCCATCGAGGTCGGCTCGCCGCAGAACGCCTGCTCGCTGGTGCAGGCGGGCGCGGGCATCGCGCTGGTCGACGAATTCTCGGTGCGCAACTGGCCGGCCCACCAACTGGTCGTGCGCCCGGTGGCCCATGCGCCGGTCTTGCAGGCCAGCCTGGTCCATTCACGTTTCGACCCGCTTTCCAAATTGGCACAGGCCTTTGTAGGGGTACTGCGCGAGCTGATGGAAAAACAGGGCTTCGAGCCGGCGCATGAGCGCCTCTTTCCCGCATTGGCAGCCGCCGCCTGAAGCGGCTTATCGCACCGCAATCGTTCAAAACCCGATGTTGTCACGCCGACTTGGTGCGTGTGGCGCACCCCTTCGGCGCTTTCCCGAAACGATTAACAAGAGGTTAAGGACGCCCGACAAAAAGGCACGCGACATCGGCGGCGGCCCCCATCAAGAATGGACCGAGAACCGCGTTTTCCCTGATCGATTCATTCCATCCAACCCTGATCGAGAGCGACCCATGAAGACCCTGCGTGCCCCCTTCTTCATCGCCAGTGCCGTTGCCATGGCCGCCATGCTGGCCAGCCTGCCGGCCTCTGCGCAAAGCCGCGCGGAGACCATCCGTTTCGTCACCGGCGGCAACGTCAACACACTCGACCCGACCATGCTCGGCTCCACCCGCGAGTCCTTCACCATCGGCATGAGCACCTATGACCGGCTGGTGTCCTTCGGCAAGAAGAAGCAGGGCGACAACTGGGTGTTCGACCTGGAGAAGATCCGCGGCGAACTGGCCGAGCGCTGGACCGTCAGCCCGGACGGCCTGAAGATCACTTTCTACCTGCGCAAGGACGCGAAGTTCCAGGACGGCGCACCCGTCACCGCCGAAGACGTCAAATGGTCGCTCGACCGCGCCGTCACCGCCAAGTCGCTGGGCGCGGCGCAACTGCTGACTGGCTCCATGACCAGCGCCGACCAGTTCAAGGTCATCGACCCGACCACCATCGAGGTCACCCTGCCCAAGGCCGACCGGCTCGCCCTGTCCAACCTGGCCACCGTCTATCCGATCATCATCAACAGCAAGGTCGCCAAACAACACGCCACGCCAGAGGACCCGTGGGCACAGGGCTGGCTGAAGGAACACACCGCCGGCAGCGGCGCCTATGTGGTCGAGAGCTTCAAGCCCGGCGAACAGATCGTGCTCAAGCGCAACGACGCCTGGAACCGCAGCGCCGACGGCAAACCCGCCGCCTTCAAGCGGGTCATCGCCCAGACCATCCCCGAAGCCGCCACCCGCGCCAACCTGGTCGAGCGCGGCGATGCCGACCTGGCCATCGACCTGCAGGCCAACGACGCCGCATCGCTGGCCGGCAAGGGCAAGGTGAAAGTCATCTCCACACCGCAATACAACGCGGTGAGTTTCATCAGCTTCAACACGCAGATGAAACCGTTCGACAACGTCAAGGTGCGCCAGGCCATCGCCTATGCGCTGCCCTACGACGACATGTTCAAGGCGGCCCTGTTCGGACGCGGCAAACCGTTGTTCAACGCCACCTGGAAGGACGGCCCGCCGAGCGCCGACTTCCCCATCGCCCAGCCGGTCAGGCTCGACCTGGCCAAGGCAAAGGCGCTGCTGGCCGAAGCCGGAATGCCCAACGGTTTCGAGACCACCTTCAGTTTCAACCTGGGCCAGGCCAACATCGCCGAACCCATGGCCGCGCTGATCAAGGAATCGCTGGCCAAGATCAACATCAAGGTCGACATCCAGAAGCTGCCCGACGCCCAGATGTCCACCCTGATCAACGAGAAGAAAGCGCCCTTCTTCACCGAGAACATCGTCGCCTGGCTGCCGTCCAACGATTATTTCTACCGTAACTTCTATACCGGCAACCAGCGCTGGAACTACAGCTCTCTGAACGATCCCAAGCTGGTCGAGATCGCCGAGAAGGCCCGTTTCGAAGCCGACCCGTCCAAGTACGCGGCCTATGCCAGGCAGCTCAACGCCATGGCCTTCGACCTGATGCCGCAGATCCCCATCTGGCAGGCCAGCCAGGATGCGGTGATGGTGTCTTCCCTCGATGGCTACGTGTATCAGTTCCACCGCCAGGTCGATTTCCGCGATGTCTCCAGGAAATGACCCCCAATCTTGCCCACTTCGTGTGGCCGCCAACCCCTTCCAGGGGGCAATGCTGGCGGCCCGGCAAAGCCGGTTCCGCGGCATTCCCCTGTCAGACACCTGCACATCAAGGCTTGAGTCCTAGTCCATGAGCCTGCTTGCCACCACCTTGCGCCGCACCGGGCGGCGCTTCGTTTCCTCCCTGCCAGCGCTCTTCGGCGTGCTGGTCTTCACCTTCCTGCTGATGCGGGTGCTGCCCGGCGACCCGGCGGTGTTCTTCGCCTCCGGGGCCAATTCGGGCAAGGAAGAAATCGAGATGGTGCGCAAGCAGATGGGGCTGGACAAACCCATCCCCGAGCAGCTCTTCCTTTACCTGAAGGACGTCGGCACCGGCCAGCTGGGCCGGTCGCTGACCACCGGCCAGCCGGTCACCGCCGACATCCGCCAGCGGCTGCCGGCATCGCTCGAACTGACCTTCACCGCCCTGCTCATCGCCCTGGTCAGCGCGGTGCCGCTGGGCATCCTGGCAGCGCTGAAGGCGGGCAGTCTCATCGACCATGCGGTGCGGCTTTTCTGCGTGGTCGGCGTGTGTGTGCCGACCTTCGTGTCCGGGCTCCTGTTGGTCTACGTCTTCTATTACATGTTCGGCATCGCGCCCGACCCCACCGGCCGGCTGGACGTCTTCACCAGCCAGCCGCCGCACGTCACCGGTTTCCTGCTGATCGACTTCCTGGCCGCCGGTGACCTGGCCGGCTGGTGGGCAGCCGCCCGGCAACTGATGTTGCCCGCGCTGACGATGGCGCTGTTCGTGCTGGCGCCCATCGCCCGCATCACCCGCGCATCGATGCTGACCGCCCTGGGCAGCGACTTCGTGCGCACCGCCCGCTCCATCGGCCTGCCGAACTGGCGCATCGTGGTGACCTACGCGCTGCGCAACGCGGTGCTGCCGGTGCTGACCATCCTGGGCATCGTGTTCTCGACCATGCTGGGCGCCAACGTGCTGGTCGAGAAGGTGTTCTCTTGGCCCGGCGTGGCGAGTTACGCACTCGACGCGCTGCTGGCTTCCGACTACGCGCCGGTGCAGGGTTTCGTGCTGCTGATGGCGTCCATCTTCGTGCTGGTCAACCTGGTGGTCGATATTTTGTACAGCGTCTCCGACCCACGGATTTCCATCGAATGAGTTCCAACACCCTCAACCATGTCGGCTGGGTGCTGCGCGGCAATCCGCTGACCGCAGTGGCCGCCGCTGGCGTCGCCATCCTGATCATCCTGGCCTGCATCGGGCCGTGGATCGTGCCCTACAACCCGACCGCATCCGACGTTTCCATCGCCCTGCAGGCGCCCAGCGCGGCGCACTGGGCCGGCACCGACCAGCTGGGCCGCGACGTATTCAGCCGCACCGTGGTGGCCGCCGGGCTGGACCTGATGATCGCCGCCTCGGCCGTCAGCCTTTCGTTCGTCGTCGGCGCCGTCATCGGCAGCATCTGCGGTTATGCCGGCGGCCGGCTCGACCGCATCGTCGGCCGGTTCGTCGACGTGCTGATGGCCTTCCCGCTGTTCGTGCTGGCGATGGCCATGGTGGCCGCGCTGGGCAACCGGGTCGAGAACATCGTCATCGCCACCGCCTTCATCAACCTGCCCTTCTACATACGTTTCGCGCGGGCCGAAGTGAACGTGCGGCGCAATGCGGGCTGGGTCGAATCGGCGCGGGCCTGCGGAGACTCTCACCTGTCGGTGATCCTGCGGTTCCTGCTGCCCAACATCCTGCCGGCGATGGCGGTGCAGATCTCGCTGAACCTGGGTTGGGCGGTGCTCAACGCGGCCGGTTTGTCGTTCATCGGCTTGGGCGTGCAACAGCCCACGCCCGAGTGGGGAATCATGGTCGCCGAGGGCGCCCGTTTCATCTCCACCGGCAACTGGTGGCTGGTGGCCTGCCCGGGCTTCGCGCTGATGATCGCGGTGCTTTTCTTCAACCTGCTGGGGGACGGTCTGCGCGACATCCTGGACCCGAGGATGCGCACATGAGCGACCTTTCCATGAAGAGCGAACAACTCCTGAAGCTCGAAGACCTGCGGGTCAGCTTCTCCACCCGCAAGGGCATGGTCGAGGCGGTGCGTGGCGTCAGCCTGTCGCTGGACGTCGGCCAGACGCTGGGCATCGTCGGTGAAAGCGGCTCGGGCAAGTCGGTCACCGCCTTCGCCATCACCCACCTGCTCGAAGCCGCCGGCCGCATCGTCGGCGGCAAGATTTCCTACCGAGGGCAGGACATCACCAAGGCCAGCTGGAAGACGCTGCGCAGCACCCACGGCGCTGCCATCAGCATGATCTTCCAGAACCCGCGTGCGGCCCTGAACCCCATCCGCACCGTGGGCCTGCAGATCGCCGACGCACTGGGTGTGCATTCGCGCCTGACGCCGGCAGAAGCCCGCGCCAAGGCGCTGGCGCTGCTGAAGGACGTGATGATCCGCGAACCGGAAAAACGCCTGGACGCCTACCCGCACGAACTGTCCGGCGGCATGTGCCAGCGCATCATGATCGCCATGGCCGTCGCCAGCGAACCCGACCTGCTGATCGCCGACGAGCCCACCACCGGCCTGGACGTCACCACCCAGAAGACGGTGATGGACCTGCTGGCCGACATCACCCGCCGCCGCGGCATGGCGACCATCCTCATCACCCACGACCTGGGCCTGGCCGCCCGTTATTGCAGCCGGGTGGTGGTAATGGAACGCGGCCAGGTGGTGGAAGACGCCGAACCGGTCAAGCTGTTCCGTTCGCCCGAACACCCGTACACCAAACGCCTGGTGGCGGCCTCGCCCACCCTCACGTCGACCATCGCCGACCTGGTGGCCGACGGCAGCTACCAGCCGGTGGACAAACCCGCCGCGCCCCTGCCGGCCGGCACGCCGCCGCTGCTGGAGTTGCAGAAGGTCAGCAAGTTCTACCCGGGCGGCATCACCGCGGTGAAAAACGTTTCCTTCCGCCTGCAGCGAGGTGAAAGCCTGGGCCTGGTGGGTGAATCGGGCTCCGGCAAAAGCACGCTGTCGCGCATGCTCTGCCGGCTGATCGACAACAGCGAAGGCGAGATCATTTTCGACGGCGAAGGCGTGAGCAACATACCCGCCAAGGACTTCCACAAGTCGCCTTTCCGCCGCGATATCCAGATCGTCTTCCAGGATCCGCACGACAGCCTGAACCCGCGTTTCAGCGCCTATGACTGCATCGCGCATCCGCTGGTCCGGCTGATGGGCATGAAACCCGGCGCCGCGCTGGACCAGGCGGTGAACGACTGCGCCCTGCGCGTCGGCCTGCCGTTGGAGTTGCTGGAACGTTTCCCCCATCAACTCTCGGGTGGCCAGAAGGCCCGCATCGGCATCGCCCGTGCCATCGCCTGCAAACCGCGCCTGCTGGTGCTGGACGAACCGACCGCCGCGCTGGACGTGTCGGTGCAGGCCGTCATCCTGCAGCTGCTCGACCGGCTGCGGCGCGAGGAAGACCTGGCCTTCCTGTTCGTCAGCCACGACCTGAACGTGGTCCGCATGATGTGCGACCGGACCATCGTGCTGCGCAACGGCGAAGTGGTGGAAGAAGGCCGCAGCGTCGACCTGTTCCGCGCGCCGAAGTCCGACTACACCCGCGCACTGCTGGACGCCATTCCGCATTTCGATCCGCATGGCGAACCGGTGCCGCTCGAAGTGATGCCGGCATGAAAGTCGTCGTACTGGGCGGTGCCGGTTTTGTCGGCATGAACATCGCCGAAAAGCTGCTGGCCGAGGGCCACGATGTCCATCTGTTCGACCGCATCGACCTGCCGCCCGGAGCGGCCGAAGCATTCGCCGCGCTGCCCGGCAAATACTTGCTGACGAAAGGCGACGTAGGCGACACCATCGCCATCCGGCTGGCCATCGCGCCGGGCGTGGATGCCGTGGTGCTGGGCGCGGCCGTCACCGCCGACGCGGCCCGCGAGACACGCGATCCGCAAGGCATCCTCCAGGTCAACCTGATGGCGTTGTCGCCGGTGCTGGAAGCCTGCCGCGATGCGGGTGTCGCGCGCATCGTCAACCTCAGTTCGGCGGCGGTCTACGGCCATGCCGCGATGGGTGATGCCGAGGTCGACGAAGGTACCGCACCCCGGCCCGCCGGCCTTTACGGGATCACCAAGTTCGGCTCCGAGATGATCGGCGAGCGCCTGGCGCAGCTCTGGTCGTTGGACTTCGTCAGCCTGCGCCTGAGCGCGGTCTTCGGGCCCTGGGAACGGGCGACCGGCCGGCGCGACACGATCAGCGCCCCGTTCCAGATCACTGAAGCCGCTCGGCTCGGCGAACCTGCCCTGCTCGATCGGCCGGGCGAACGCGACTGGGTCTATGCCAGCGACGTGGCCGACGCGGTTTCGCGGGTGCTGCAGGCGCACTTGCCGCGGCACCGGGTCTACAACGTTTCGTCGCCCTGGCGCTGGTCGGCGCTGGCCTGGGGTCAGGCCTATGCCGCCACGCGCCCGGGCTTCGAATGCCGGCTGGCGAACGATGGAGAAACAGCCACCATCGCCCTGCATTCCGCTGCCGACCGTGCATCGCTTTCCACCTCCCGGCTGCGCGACGAACTCGACTGGTCCGCCAGCTACGACCTGGCCCGTTCAGCGGCGCACCTGGCCGACTGGTGCAGCCGTTTCAACCCCGCATCGAAGGAATCGTCTTGAGCGTCTCGAGAATGGAAAACAAGGTCGCCGTCGTGACCGGCGGCGCGTCGGGCATCGGCCGCGCGACCGCACTGCTGTTCGCCACCGAAGGCGCCCGGGTCGCGGTGGTCGACCGCGACCTGGCAGCCGCCGGAGAAACCGCCGCGCTGATCACCGCGTCCGGCGGCGAAGCGATGGCTTTCGGCTCGGACGTGGGCGCAACCGGCGCTGCCGATGCGGACGCCGCCGCCGTGCTGGCCCGCTGGGGACGCATCGACGTGCTGGTGTGCGCAGCAGGTTTCAGCTGCGGCGGCACCGTGCTGACCACCGCGCCGGAAGACTTCGACGCCGTGTGGCGCACCAACGTCGGCGGCACCTGGCTGTGGGCGCGGGCGGTGATACCGGCCATGCAGAAGCAGGGCGGCGGCTCCATCGTCAATTTCAGCTCGCAACTGGCCCTGGCCGGCGGACGCAACAACAGCGCCTACATCGCGGCCAAGGGCGCAATCCTCAGCCTGACCCGCACCATGGCGCTGGACTTCGCGGCGGACCACATCCGGGTCAACACCATCGTGCCCGGCGCCATCGACACCCCGATGCTGGCGCGCGGTTTCCAGCGCGCCGCCGACCCCGAAACCGCCCGCGCGGCTTCGCTGCAGCGCCACGCACTGGGCCGTTTCGGCCGGGTCGAAGACCTGGCGCAATCCGTCCTGCACCTGGCCAGCGACGCATCGGCCTTCACCACCGGCACCGCCATGGTGGTCGACGGCGGATGGCTGGCGGGCTGAACCGGCTCAACCCATGAACGCCATGACAGAAACGCCTCTCGAAGCCCTGGAAGCCCGCGTCCGCCGCGAGTTGCAGAGCATCTCCCACCCCGCCCAGCCATGGCTGGAACCCCGCACCGGCCCGGACGGCAAACCCGCGCTCGACGTGCTGATCGTCGGTGCAGGCCAATCGGGCAGCGCCACCGCCTTCGGCCTGCTGCGCTCCAGGGTGGACAACATCCTGGCCATCGACGCCGCGCCGCTGGCAAAGGAAGGCCCGTGGAACACCTATGCGCGCATGCACACGCTGCGCAACCCCAAGAGCTACACCGGGCCCGACCTGGACATCCCCAGCCTGACCTGCGAATCCTGGTTCGGCGCGAAGTTCGGCGAAGCCGCCTGGCAGGCGCTGGACATGCTGCCCAAGGAACTGTGGGCCGAATACCTGCTGTGGGTGCGCCGCGTGACCGGTGTACCGGTGCAGAACGACACCCGGCTGATCGACCTGCGCCAGGCGCCCGACGGCGAACTGCTGCAGGCCGAAATCGAATCCGCCAGCGGCCGCCGTTTGCTGTATGCCCGCAAGGTGGTGCTGGCGACCGGCCAGGAAGGCGTGGGTCGCTGGGCGATTCCGTCCACCCTGGCCGGCCTGCCGGCCGAACGCTGCGTCAACTCCGCCGCGCCGGTGGACTTCAATGCGCTGCGTGGCAGACGAGTGGTGGTGATCGGCGCCGGTGCCTCGGCCTTCGACAACGTGGCCAGCGCGCTGGAGGCCGGCGCTTCGTCGGTGCACCTGCTCTGCCGGCGCATGGACATCCAGGTCGTCCAGCCCTATCGATGGCTCACCTTCCGGGGTTTCCTGCGCCACCTGTCCGACCTGGACGACCCGTGGCGCTGGCGTTTCATGCGCCACATCCTGGGCCTGCGCGAGGGATTCACCCAGCAGACCTGGGAGCGTTGCGCCCGCCATGACAACTTCCACCTGCACAGCGGCTGCAGCGTGCTCGCCAGCCGCATGGGCGCGGACGGGCGAACGGTGGAGCTGGACACCAGCCAGGGCCTCATGACGGCCGACTTCGTCATCAGCGCCACCGGCATCGAGGTCGACTTCAAGGCCCGGCCCGAGCTGGCGGGCTTCGCCGACAACATCGCCACCTGGGCCGATCGTTATTGCCCGCCGGCAGATGAACAGGACCCGCGCCTGGGCACGTTCCCCTACCTGAACGACGACTACAGCTTCGCCGAACGTTCGCCCGGCCGCACGCCGTGGCTGGCCCATGTGCACCTGTTCGCCATCGGCTCGACCGTCAGTTTCGGCGCGTCCGGTTCGTCGATCAACGCGCTGACCACCGCCGTGCCCAAGCTGGTTTCAGGCCTGACTCGCGGCCTGTTCCGCGACGACATCGAATCGCACTGGGAATCCCTGCTCGCCTACGACGTGCCGCAGGCGGTCATCCCCGAGAACTTCAAGAACAAGGCCCGTGCGGCCGACAAGGTTTAAGGCGACACATGGACCTCGGATTGAAAGGCCGCAGCGCACTGGTCTGCGGCGCCAGCAAGGGACTGGGTTTCGGCTGCGCGCTGTCGCTGGCGCGCGAAGGCGTGGCCGTGACCATCGTCGCGCGCGGTGCGGAGGCGCTGGAAGCGGCTGCAGCCGCCATCCGCGCGGAGACCGGCATGCCGGTGACCGCCATCGCAGCCGACATCACGACCCCCGAAGGCCGCACCGCAGCGCTCGCTGCCTGCCCGGCCCCGGACATCCTGGTCACCAACGCCGGCGGCCCCAAACCGGGCGACTTCCGCGACTGGGACCGCGAGCACTGGATCGCAGCGCTGGACGCCAACATGCTCACCCCCATCGCCCTCATCAAGGCGACGGTGGACGGCATGATGGAACGCGGTTTCGGCCGGGTGATCAACATCACTTCGGGCGCGGTGAAGGCGCCCATCGACATCCTCGGCCTGTCCAACGGCGCACGTTCGGGCCTGACCGGTTTCGTCGCCGGCCTGGCGCGCAAGACGGTGGCCCGCAACGTCACCATCAACAACCTGCTGCCCGGCCCCTTCGAGACCGACCGCCTGCGCGACACTGCCCGCCAGTGGTCGAAGCAGAGCGGCAAACCCGAGGACGTCGTGCTGGCCGAACGCCGCGCCGCCAACCCTGCCGGCCGCTTCGGCACCATCGCGGAATTCGGCGACGCCTGCGCCTACCTGTGCAGCGCGCAAGCGGGTTTCATCACTGGCCAGAACCTGCTGATGGACGGCGGCAATTACCCGGGCACCTTCTGAAGGCCTGACACGGTCTCGCAGGGGTTCACGCCACGGTCATGCGGCGTTGTCACGATCGGCTTCCATGCTGTTGTGAGGATTTAGCGCATGGACGATCTCGCTGCCCCAAACCCCCTGAAGGTGCGTACGGTCTGGATCTCCGACCTGCACCTCGGAACCCCCGGCTGCCAGGCCGCCGCCCTGCTGGACTTCCTGCGGGACGTGGAGTGCGAGACGCTCTACCTGGTCGGCGACATCATCGACGGCTGGCAGCTGCGCCGAAACTGGTACTGGCCGCAAAGCCACAACGACGTCGTGCAGAAGCTGCTGCGCAAGGCGCGCAAGGGCACCCGGGTCATCTTCGTGCCCGGCAACCATGACGAATTCGCCCGCCACTACGTCGCCCACAACTTCGGCGGCGTCGACGTGGTGGAAGACTGCATCCACGTCACCGCCGACGGCCGCCGCCTGTGGATCACCCACGGCGATCTGTTCGACGGCGTCATCCAGTGCGCCAAGTGGCTGGCCTATGTCGGCGACTCGGCCTATGAATTCACGCTGAAGGTGAACCGGCACTTCAACCGGCTGCGGGCGCGGATGGGCCTGTCTTACTGGAGCCTGTCGGGTTACCTCAAGTTGAAGGTCAAGCGGGCCGTCAGCTACGTCGGCGACTTCGAGGCCGCCGTCGCCCGCGAGGCCCGCAAACGGGGCGTGCACGGCGTCGTCTGCGGCCATATCCACCACGCCGAGATGCGCGACATCGACGGCATCCTGTATTGCAACGACGGCGACTGGGTGGAAAGCCTGACCGCCCTGGTCGAGCACCCGGACGGGCGGCTGGAAATCCTGGATTTCAGCGCGCGGCTGCAACACAAGCCGTTTCGCAGGAAAGCAGCTGCGAACGCCGCCGATGGCAAGCTGCCGGTCGTCCTGCCCGAGCCGATGACGGTAAAAGAACCGGCGGAAGAAACCCAGCCGGCCTGACCACCCGGCCGGCCGGATCAGGCCGGCATCAACCAGCTTTGGGCAGGCCGTGCGGGCACCGGTGCACGGTCCATCAGGCGGGAGAAGATCTCCGGCACTTCGAAGATCGCGCGGTTTTCGAACCGCTTCACCCGCGCCTGGAAGTGCGCCAGCCGCGCTTCCATGTCCGCCACGGCCGGCGCGATGCAGCGCAGCGACGGCAGGACGAGGCCGACACCGTTTTCCTTCACCCACTCGGCGTTGTAGCGCTCTTGCGGCATGGTGCCCGGCCCCGAACTGGTGATGACCGGCAGGCCCTGCTGCAGCGCTTCGCTCAGGCTGCCCGGGCCCGGTTTGCCAATGAAATAATCGGCCAGTTGCAGGTGCTGCGCCACCGCGTGGGTGAAACCCACCACCGCGTGCGGCGCTGCCGGATCCAGGGCCCGCAGCCGTTCGGCCAGCGCCTGGTTGTGGCCACACAGAAAGATCAGCTGCCGCTCGCGCAGGTCCTGGGCGATGCGCAGCATCTGCATGGAACCGTGACCGCCGAACATCACGATGCCGGTCGGCCGTGCGGGGTGCAGGCCCAGCGCCTGGCGGGCGATGGTTCGGTCGGCCAAAGGCGGGAGATAGAACGATGGCCTCAGCAGCATGCCCGAGGTCAACGACAACCGGTCGTCGGCATAACCCGCCGCCCTGGCCTGCGACAGCGCGCGAGGCGTGCCGCAGACGATGTGCTGCCGCTGGTCGCGCTCGATCCAGAAATGCGGCGGAAAGTCGGCCAGGTCGGTCAGCACCGTGGCGTAGGGCACGCCGGGTAGCTGGGCCTGCACCGAGTCGTAAAGCGCGCGGTTGAAATTGGGGATCAGCGAGACGACCAAATCCGGCGCTTCGTGCTCGGACCAATGCCGGCGGAGCCGGGTCACCAGCGCGGGATGAAAGAAGCGGATCAGGCGTTGCAGAAGCTTGAGTTCCTGCGCCAGGCCCATCGTCCAGCCGCGCGCCAGGCGCTGGTTGTAATAGGCCTCCGGCGCCGCGCCGGTCACCTTGCGGAACAGGCCCTTGCCGTCGAGCACTTCGAAGAGGTCGACCAGCCGGACGTCCCAGGGCCGGCCCTGGTTGCGGATGACTTCCTGCAGCGCCTGAGCCGCTGCACGATGGCCGCCACCGGCATTGAAATAGATCAGGTCAACGGTGCGCCTCATGGAGGCCAGCATCGGTGGTTTGGATGACCCGGGCGTGACACGGCTTCGTGGAGTGGCGGAGCCTTAGAATCCGCTCGCCATTTCCCTCCGGTCTTCCCACCCGATCGGGCTGCCACCCCTCGTTTTCGAGAGGCGGCGGTCGTAGCAGTGCTCCCCGTCCAGAAGCTTTATTGGCAAACCATGTCTTGATAGATATCCGGAGCCCTGCGAACCCGGTTGCCTGCTCCAGTTCCTGAACGAAGCACTGCAGCGGCAGACCGAGGCCATCGCCGCCGGCATTCCTGACTTCATGGCGGACTGGCTGCGGATATTCCGGTGAGATAAATACGATCAGCGTGGCTGATCATGGCCAGCGCCCACCATCCAAGACCGGCGCGCAGCACATTTTTTCATCCATCGACCATGGTTCTCAACCCCTTTACCCTGCTCGTCCTCACCTCGGCCATGGCCGCCGCATCGGCGCTGTACCTGGCCGCGGAATGGAACGGCGTTCGCGAACGCTCGCTGCTGCTCTGGAGCGGCGGGTTTGCCATCATTGCCGTGGGCTGTGTTCTGGCCCTGCTGCGTTCGCGTGGTTATGTGCTGTTCGGCATCTGGTTTCCCAACGGCCTGCTGATCGCCGCCCACTGGCTGTTCCTGGCCGGCGTTGCCGGGTTCGTGCGCGTTCGGCTGGCCCGCGCCTGGTGGCTGCTGGCCGCCGTCTGGCTGGCGATGCTGTTTCTGCCCGCCGGTCCCTGGTGGTCCAAGGCGATGCTGGGCATCCAGTCGCTGCTGATCGCAGGGACGACCTTGCGCGCCGGGCTTCTGCTGCGGCCGCACGGCGGCGCGCTGAGTCTGGGCGCGGCGCAGTTGCGTTTCGTCCTGCTGGCGCACGGCCTGTTCTACCTCGCTAAGGCGGGCTCGACCGTGGCGCTGGACGCCTTTGTCAACCTGGCCAGCTTCCGTGGCGCGGTGATCCTGGTCTCGCTGGTGGAAGGCGCGCTGGCAGTCATGCTGCTCGCGATGTCCATGGTCGGCACCGAGCGCCATCGCCGCGAGGAACGCATCGCGGAGATCGCCGCCCGGGACCCGCTCACCGCCCTGGACAACCGCCGCGCGCTCCATCAGCGCGCACCGGATCTGCTGCGCCAGGCCTCGCCTGCCAGCCCCGGCGCGCTGCTGCTGATCGACATCGACCATTTCAAGCAGGTCAACGACCTGCACGGTCACGATGCCGGCGACCGCCTGCTGGTGACATTGAGCGACCTGGTCCGCGACTCCCTGCCCGGCGGCGCCCTGGCCGCGCGGCTGGGCGGCGACGAATTCGTGGTGCTGCTGCCCAGCGTCACCGCCACGGCGGTGCAGGCGCTGGGCCGAAAGTTGCGCGAGGCGTTCGCACTGCAGGCGCGCTCGATGTTCGCGACGCCTGAGCCGGTGACCCTGAGCATCGGCGCGACCATGTTCGACCAGCCCGAGCTGGAGCTTTCGCACTGGCTCAAGCGGGCCGACGAAGCCCTCTACGCATCGAAGCGCACCGGAAGGGACCGGATGGAACTCGTCCCGTATCCGGCGGAGCGGGCGCACGGATGATGCGTTCCACCCGATAGGTATTCCGCCCGGATCACGATGCCCACCCCACCTTTCACCATGGATAAATTCCTGCTGCAGCAGCAGGTGCTGCAACGGCTTGCCGAAGACCTGCTGCAAGTCGAACAGGCCGCATTGGCTGCCCACGAAACCGCGACCCACGAAGAGAACATCGCCGAAAACAAGTACGACACACTGGGACTCGAAGCCGCCTATCTGGCCACCGCCCAGGCCCGGCGAGCCGAAGCCATCCGGCAGGTAATGACCGAGTGGCGGCAGTTCCGCCCGCGTCCGTACGACGCCAGCCTGGGCATACAAGTCGGCGCGCTGGTCTGCCTGGTCGATTGCGACGACCGGCAGCAGCGGCTTTTCATTGGTCCGGACGGGGGCAGCATGAAGCTGGTGAGCGCCGACCATCCGGTTCAGGTCATCAGCAGCGATGCGCCTCTGGGCAGGGCCCTGCTGGGCAAATGCGAGGGCGACGAGGTATGGATACAGATCCCGCCGAACCGTCATCAGTTCGAGGTGCTGCGGGTTCTTTGAGCCGCTGCCTCGCAGCGTCAGCCGCCGGTGCCGCGCTTCGACGTCTCAGGCCGGGTACGCTCCGGCACCTCGGCCGGCTGCTTTGCGGACTCATCGCTTTCCAGTTCGTCGTCCTCTTCCTTCGCATCGGCCATCGCCTCCGGCTCCAGCTCTTCGGCCGCACGGTTGAAGTAGACGAACACACCCCAGGCGGCCAACAGGAGCGCGGTGGCGGCGATGAGGGCGGCAGCGTACGGAAGCTGCGCGACGTCTTCATGCAGCGCCTGAAAGGTGGCCACCAGGCCTTCGACCGCAAGCGCCACCAGCAGCACCACAAAGAACCGCGACAGATAGCGCCGCACACGCGTCGGCGCGCTGATGTCGGCCTCGCGGACGACCTCTTCTTCCACGATGGTCTCTGCCACCTGCAGCGCCACGACGGCGGCCGCCAGCAGGCCGAGGGCTTCGATGATGGTCTGCGCGGCGGTCTCGTCCCAGCCGGCGGAGACGGCGCCCCATCCCACATGTGCGGCGATGGCGACCAGCACGAAACTGGCACAGGCGAACAGCAGGGCCATCAGCCCATGCATCACGGAAAACAGGCGCATCAGAAGTTTCAAGCGGACCTCGGTTCGGAGTCGCTCCAGGACGCCGGCGGCGGGAGCAACCGGAATTGTTCACCGCAACTTCCGGGGACTTGTTTCAGTACGTCTGCCGAAGCGCCGCGGCCTTCAGCAACGCCTGCCCCATGCGGATGCGGGCGCCGGGCTCGATGCCATCGCACAGGCTGAACCCGGCAGGCACGAACACCAGGATGGTCGAGCCGTGCTGGAACCAGCCCATCTCCTCTCCCTTGGCGAAGCGGGCCTTGCAGGGGAGTTCGTCGGCGCCGCGATAACGCTGGTGCAGCAGCAGATCCAGAAAATGCAGGCGCAGGCTGGCTACCAGAATCGCAGCGACCGGCACGATGGCGATGGTGTGCCCTCCCTTCTCCAGACGTGCCCGCAGCACCGCTCTTTCGTTGCGGCAGAACAGCCGTTCGACACGTGCCAGGGCGACGGGGTTGACGTTCCAGGTGTCGCCGTGGATGAAAGTCACATGGTCCACGGTGCAGTCGGCCGGCGCGTGGAATCGGTGGTACATGGCGGATGTCAGCCGCAGGGTGACGTAGCGGCCGCCCTCGAAAACGCGACTGTCCTGGCTGCTGCCGAACAGGTCCTGCATCGCATACGGGAAACCCTTGGCCTGAAAGACCTGGCCTGCCTGCACGGAACCGCAGGCGCCGACGATGGCGTCGCAGGGGCTGGTCAACACATCGGCGTCGGCGTCCACCGGCCGCGCGCCTGGAACCAGTTCACGGATGAAGCAGTCGTGCAGGCTGCTGAACTTCTTCTTGCGGGCGTCCGACAGATCCAGGTCGGTGAACACCCGCCACACGGCGATCGAAATCCGGCAGACCAGCGGGTTGCGGATCTGGCTGAACCAGCCCATCCAGCGGGTGATCAGCAGGCGCGGCACCCGATTGGTCAGCAGGAAGTTGAGGTCTTCCTGCTGGAGGATTCGACGCAAGGCATTCATTTTTCACGGTCCTGTCAATCAATACGGATACATGTGGGAGATCGCTGAACAAAGAGGCCACTCGAAGCCATGAACGAAACATTCGCTCTCTCTGCCGTCGCCCTCGCCGCCATGGCCTGGGCATTGCCTGCCGCGCGCCGGCGCCTGCAGCTTTCGCGTGCCAAACACCGTTCGCTGGGCGGGCATTCGCGCATGGCCAAGCGGCTGGCGGGATGGATTCCCGGATATGCCTACGACGAGGCTCGATTTTTTGGATCGGACGGCGCGCCGTTGGCGGTGCAGCAGCAGCGGCTGGCCGGTTTCAACCGGCTGTCGGCCGTGCTGACCGACCGCCACAAACGCAGCATCGCGATGACGGCCCGGGCCCGCGCAGGCATTTCGGACCTGCAGTTCACCGGCAGCTACCGCGTGCCCTTCCAATACAGCCCCTACCTCCGCGAACAGCTGCCGACCGGGAGCTTTCTGCAGGCGGCCGACGGCGTGATGGTGGAAGACCTGGACGGCCGGCGTTTTCATGACCTGACCGGCTCTTACGGCGTCAACGTGTTCGGCGTGGACTTCTACCGCGACTGCATCGCCGAAGGATCTGCCCTGGCTGCGCCGCTGGGGCCGGTGCTGGGCGCCTATCACCCCTGCGTGGCGGAAAACGTCGAGCGGCTGCAGGCGATTTCGGGGCTGGACGAGGTGTCTTTCCACATGTCCGGCACCGAGGCGGTGATGCAGGCGGTGCGCCTTGCCCGGTACCACACCCGGCGCAAACACCTGGTGCGTTTTTGCGGTGCGTACCACGGCTGGTGGGAAGACGTTCAGCCAGGCCCCGGCAACCCGCTGCCGCCGCGCGAGACCTACACACTCAAGGACATGGAAGAGCGCAGTCTGCAGGTGCTGCGCAGCCGGCGCGACATCGCCTGCGTGCTGGTCAACCCGCTGCAGGCGCTGCATCCCAACATCGGCGCGCCCGGTGATTCCTCGCTGCTGGACAGCAGCCGAAAAGCGGCCTTCGACCGCGCGGCCTACACCGCCTGGCTGCACCGGTTGCGCCAGGTCTGCACCGAGCGCGGCATCGTGCTGATCTTCGACGAGGTGTTCGTGGGCTTCCGGCTGGCTGCAGGCGGCGCGCAGCAATATTTCGGTGTGCAGGCCGACATGGTCACCTACGGCAAGACGCTGGGTGGCGGGCTGCCGGTGGGTGTCGTGTGCGGCCGGGGGGCGCTGATGAGAAGGTTCCGCGAAGACCGGCCGGTCGACATTTGTTTTGCCCGAGGCACCTTCAATGCGCATCCGTATGTGATGGGGGCGATGAAGGCTTTTCTGGACCGCATCGAGACGCCGGCCGTCCGGCAGATCTACGAAGGCCTCGATGCCCGCTGGGATGGCCGGGCCGCGCGTTTCAACCAGGCCATGTCGGCGGCGGACCTGCCGGTGCGGGTGGCCAACCTGTCGTCCATCTGGACGGTGCTCTATACCGAACCCTCTCGCTACAACTGGATGCTGCAGTACTACCTGCGGGAGCAAGGCCTGGCGCTGAGCTGGGTGGGCACCGGCCGGCTGATCTTCAGCCTGAACTACAGCGATGCCGATTTCGACGCGGTATTGCAGCGTTTCGTCGCTGCCGCCACGCGCATGCAGCAGGACGGCTGGTGGTGGCAGGACGCCGGGCTCAGCAACCGCGGCATCCGCCGCGGCCTGCTGAAGGAAATGCTGAAGGAACGGTTCCTGAAACCTCTCACCCATGCCGCACGTGCAGCATGGGGTCGATCAGTTCGCCGCGCATCAGGTGCAGCGGTGCGCGGTGGTACATCCTGATGTCATGAAACGGATCGGTGACGATCTTGTAGCCCCAGGCCAGGCCGGTCATCAGGCCCTGCTGCATCCACAACTGCAGCATCCGGAAGACCAGGCCGGCGACACCCAGGGTGAGCCAGGCCAGGCCGACGTGGTCCAGGTAAGCCATCAGATCGGCGCCCGGCTCGATCAGGCCGAACAGCGTGGGCTGCCACCAGACGACAGCCGGGATCAACACCCAGATGGCCATCAGCACCACCTTGCGGCGGATGTTGTAGCCGATCTTGATGTCTTCCTTGTGGGCGTCGGTGGCCTGGTTCACATGGTCGTAGCCGCGCGGCTCGAAAAAGAAATGGCCGGCCTGGCGGCTGGTCATCGACACACACCAGGCCAGTAACGCGGCCCAGGCCGGGTGCACGAACAGCAATGCATAGGCGATGACGAAACACACGGCGCTGAGCAGATGCAGGCTCTGGTTGATGCGGCTGTGGTGATAGAAGCGGTGGTCGTCCCAGCGCTGCACGGCGACTGTCTTGAAGAATTCGTTCACGGCACACCTCGATGGATGGAACGGTTGGATGGCCGCCGACCGGCGCGGCCGACGTGACGAAATGATGGCCAGCCCGGATGAAAGCGGCGTGACGGCGGTTTTGAGCAAAAGACGCGCGAACGTCACCGTTCTGTTGCACAAGCCGCGCAGCATTCGTGGCATGCCGCCCGCATTCGACATCGCCACAGCCACCGCGCCCGGGGGACTCGTCGTCGAACACTATCCGGCGGCTCAGCGCTCGTTGCGGGTGGCGTTTGTCAGCGAGACCTACCCGCCCGAGGTCAACGGCGTGGCGATGACGGTGGCGCGCATCGTGCGCGGCATGCACGGCCGCAACCACGACGTGCAGCTGATCCGCCCTCGTCAGGACCGGGTGGATGCCGCTGCCAGCCATGCCGGTTATCACGAGGTGCTGATGCGCGGCTTGCCGATCCCGCGTTACCCGGACCTGCGCATGGGTGTGCCGTCCAAACGGGCGCTGGTGCAGCTGTGGTCGCGCAACCGGCCGGACGTGGTGCACATCGCCACCGAGGGTGCGCTGGGCTGGTCCGCATTGCAGGCTGCGCTGCACCTGAAGCTGCCGGTGTGTTCGGACTTCCGCACCAATTTCCACGCCTACAGCAGCCACTACGGCGTGGGCTGGTTGCGCAAACCCATCATGGCGTACCTGCGCAAGTTCCATAACCTGTGCGCCTGCACCATGGTGCCGACCGAGGCGTTGCGGCGCGAACTGCAGGCAGAAGGTTTCCGCAACCTGATGGTGGTCACACGCGGGGTCGATACCCGGCAGTTCCAGCCGCAGCGCCGCAGCGCCGCGCAGCGCGGTGCATGGGGTGTGGCGCCGCACGACCTGGTGGTGGCGCACGTCGGCCGCATCGCCCAGGAAAAGAACCTCGACACGCTGCTGGCCGCGTTCGGGACGATCCGTGGCGACCAGCCCCGCGCCCGGCTACTGATGGTGGGCGACGGGCCGCAACGCGCCGAGGTACAGGCGCGCTGCCCGGCCGCCATCTTCGTGGGCCAGCGCCACGGCGAAGACCTGGCGGCACATTACGCGTCGGCCGACATGTTCCTGTTCCCCAGCCTGACCGAGACCTTCGGCAACGTGACCACCGAGGCCATGGCCAGCGGCCTGCCCCTGGTGGCCTTCGATTACGCGGCCGCGGCGCAACTCATTCGATCCGGTCACAACGGCTTGCTGGCGCCGATGGGTGACCGCGCCGCCTTCGTGTCGGCCGCGCGGGCCCTGGCAGCCGACGCCGGCCTGCGTCTGCACATGGGCCTGGCCGCACGCACCAGCGCCCAGGCGCTGGACTGGGACAGCGTGATCGTCCGTTTCGAAGGTGTGCTGTCCACCGTTGCCGGCGCGGCGCAGACCGCGACCGAAGGCAGTTTTCGGTCGTCCCGGCAGACGGTCGGCTAGCAGCCCGGGCGATCAGGCGAGCGTCAGCTGCGCTTCGCCGATGCCGTCGAAGCCGGCCTTGACGACCGAAGGCCCGTCGAGCCAGACCATGCCGCACCACGAACCGGTGGTCAGCACGCTGCCTTCACGTAGGCTGCCGTGGCGGGCGACCACGTGTTCCAGCCACTGCGGCGCGAACCACAGCGGGTCGCCGGCCGCATGCGCACCCCGGTATCGGCCGACCTGCCGGCCGTTCACCTCGAGCGTGGCGACCTGGGCGGCCCAGTCGACCGGGCGGAAAGGCGTCCATTCGCCGACCACCAGGGCGGCATTGGACTGCAGGTCGCTGGAACGCAATTCGGCGCGCACCTCTTGCTGGCCCTTCCAGCGGAAATCGACCAGCTCGATGCTGACCGCCATGGCGTCCAGGAAGGCCGCCGGGTCGTGTGCGGTGCGCAGGGCCAGGTCTTCCGGGCCGATGTCGCGGGCCAGGCGGAAGGCCACTTCGATCTCGATGCCGAGCCGGTTGAAGTCGGTGGCTTTCAGGGTGGCCGGTGACGCTGCCGTCCACGGCGGAGGAACCTGGGCGAATGCTGCGACCGAACCCGGGCCGGGGCCGCCGCCCTTCCACTGCGTGGGCTGACCGGAGTCGGCATTCCAGCCCATGGCTTGCGAAACAAGATCCTGGATGCGGTACACATCCGACTGCGGGAGCAATGTGGCGGACCAGGGGGCTTCGTCGGCGGGGATGCCGCTGCGGCGGGCCGCAACCAGGGCTGCGGCAATGTCTTCGAGTGCTGTCTGGGTCAAGATGAAATCCATGCGGGAGTCAAGGAAACGCCCGACAGTCTGCCCGAAATGACCTCAACGCGTGAAAGCGGTAAAATCAGAGGCTTTTCTAAATTCAGCCCGCTGTTCGACCCGGTGACCAACCGGTGCCGTGACGGTTCTCAGGGCCTGCCGCCCTGCGGCCAACCAGCAGACAACGTTATGAAAATCGCTCAAGAAATCCGCGCCGGCAACGTCATCATGCACGGCAAGGACCCGATGGTCGTCCTGAAGACCGAGTACAGCCGCGGCGGCCGCAATTCGGCCACCGTCCGCATGAAACTCAAGAGCCTGATCGCCAACTTCGGCACCGAAGTGGTCTTCAAGGCCGACGACAAGATGGACCAGGTCATCCTCGACAAGAAGGAATGCACCTATTCCTACTTCGCCGACCCGATGTATGTCTGCATGGACACCGACTACAACCAGTACGAAGTCGAAGCCGAAAACATGGGCGACGCGCTGAACTACCTGGAAGACGGCATGGCTGTCGAAGTGGTGTTCTATGACGGCAAGGCCATCTCGGTCGAACTGCCGACCAGCATCGAACGTGAAATCACCTGGACCGAACCCGCCGTCAAGGGCGACACGTCGGGCAAGGTGCTGAAGCCCGCCAAGATCGCCACCGGCTTCGAAATCCCCGTGCCGCTGTTCGTCGCCCAGGGCGACCGCATCGAAATCGACACCCGCACCGGCGAATACCGCAAGCGCGTCTAAGACGTCTGCTTCGGCAACAAAAAAGGGCTCCCGAGGGAGCCCTTTTTGTTTGGCGGATCCAGCAACCCCTTTCACAGGGGTTTCGGACCGGCTTCGCCTCAGCTGCGCAGCAGCGCCTTCAGTGCGTTCTGCAGGCGACGAGCGGTGGCCGCATCGCTGGCGCCGGACAACACCGCGGTGGTGTCCACGGCCCAGGTCTGGGCCGGCGGCGGGTCGTTGCGGCGGGTCAGCAGTTGCAGTTGCAGCATGCGACGGGCTTCCAGCTGGTCGGCCGGAGTCGGCACTTCGGCCGCCATTTCGAGGCGCAGCAGCGCTTCCTTGGCGACAGCCTTGGGTTCGGCAGCGACCGCCTGGGCCCAGGCCGCACGGGCCGCCGGGCTGACGCGGTTGCCGAAGGCCTGGACGCCCGGCAACTGGGCTGCGTCGCGCTGTTCCCATGCCGACAGCAGTTGTGTCAGGGCTTCGCCGTGCGCCTGGGCAGCCAGCTTGCGGAGGGCCGCCTGGGCGCTTTCGATGGCGTCGCGTTGTGCGCGGAAGGCGGCGTCGCCCAGCCGCGGACCACGGTCTTCACGCGGTGCGTCGCCGAAACGGCCCGGACGGTCGGAGCCGGAACGCGGACCACCACGGTCGTCACGGCCACCCGGTCGTCCGCCATCACGGCTGCCGAACTTGCCGCCACGCGCAGCGGCTGCGGGCTCGGCGCGCGGGCCGCCCGGACGGTCGTCGGCGCGGCGCACGGCCACCACCGGCTTGGGTGCGGCCTTGGCTGCGGGTGCCGGCGCAGCGGCCTCGGCCGGTGCTTCGCCACCTTCTGCCGATGCCTCACCCGATGTTTCGGCAGGTGTTGCGTCTTCTGCCGGAACGGCAGCAGCGGCAGCGGCAGCGACTGGCGCAGGACCGGCAGCGGCCACTGCGGCCTGCTGGCCCTTGATGGCGGCTTCGAGCGCCGCCATGGCGGTGCGGATCTGCTGCACGTCACCGCTGTCGTTGGCGGCGCGCAGGGCGTCGGACGCCTGCAGCACGATGCGGTCGTGGTCGCTGACGGCTCCCTGCGCCTTTTCACGTTCCGCACCCTTGCGCTGGAAGGCTTCGTCCAGCGGCTTGCGGAAGGCGTCCCACAGCTTCTGCTCGTGGCGACGGTCCAGCGGCACGGCCTGGGCCTCGGCTTGCCAGCGCTGCTGCAGCGCGCGCACCGCGTCGATACGCAGCATGGGCGCAGCGCCCAGTGCAACGGCTTCCTCGATCAGCGCCTGACGGCGTTCGTTGCTCTGCTTCTGCGCGGTTTCCAGCGGGGCAGCGGCGGCGGCGAAAGCCTGCTTCCACTGCGGCATGATTTCACCGAAGGCCTTCTCGCTGAGATGGCCGGCATCGCGCCAGCGGTCGGCGAACTGGTGCAGGCCGCGTTGCAGCGATTTCCAGTCGGTGCCGGAAGCCTGCTCGGCGCCCCAGGCCTTCAACTCCTCGATCAGGGCCAGGCGTTGCGAACGATGTTCGGCGGCGTCGGCCTTGACCTTGTCCAGCCATCCTTCGACCACCTTGTGGGCTTCGTTGCAGGCGTGGTCGAAACGTTTCCACAGCGCGTGGTTGGCCGGGCCGGTCTGGTCGGTCTGTTTCCACTGCTCGCGCAGGGTGCGCAGGGTTTCCTGCATCTTGCGGCCGCCCAGGGCCTGGCCTTCAGGACGGTTGATCAGGCCTTCGGCCTTGGTCACCAGCTCCTCGCGCAGCTGGTCCGAACGCCAGCGCGACCAGCCTTCGAGTTCGCCTGCCGCCGTCAGCGCCGCATGCACCTGCGCCTCGATGGCGTCGCCGACATGGCGGCCGTGTTCCTTCAGCACCGCACGCAGGGCGGTGGCAGCGCCGACGCTGGCCTTGCCGTGGCCTTCGGCGGTTTCTTTTTCAAGCTTGACCAGGGCTTCGCGCACGGCGGTCTCGGCTTTTTCGCGCACGGCCGGGTCGGTTTCACCACGGGGCGCACGCGGGGCGCGCGGCTCGCGGGGTTCACGCGGTTCGCGGGCGGCGGGGGCATCGCCAGGCGTTGCGGACTGCAGCGCGACCGGCACGCCGCCACGGGCGACGGTGATTTCATCGGCCCAGACCGGCACCGGCGGCAGCGGCGCGGCGGCATCTGCCGCGGCGGTTTCGGTGGCGGTGACGGCACCCTGGAACGCATCCCACACCACCAGCAGTTGGGCCTTGGAGCTGTCGAGCAGCGGCGGGAAACGTGCTTCGACGCTGGCCCAGCTGGCGTCGCCGGTCAGGCCTTCGGCCTGCTGCTGCCAGTGGGCAACGTCGTTGCGCAGGGTTTCCATGGCCGTCTGCGCATCGCGCCAGGGCTTGGTCGACAGCACGTCGATGCGCTGCGACAGCAGCACGGCCGCTTCGCGCTGCACCTGCACACGGTGCTGAAGGTCTTCGATGGTGCGGATGCGTTCGGCCACCTGGGCCTTGAGAGCAGCCAGCGGTTCGCGGCTCAGCGGCGCTCCGGCCTTGGCGGCGTCACGCTGCCAGCCCATGGCGTCGGCGATGTTGAGCTTGGGAGCGGCCAGCAGCGCGTGGGCTTTTTCGGCCCATTCGGCAGCGATGGCTTCCTGGCCCTTGGCACGCTTGAGTTCGTCCAGGCGTTCGCGCAGTGCGCGGGCGGCGCCCTTGTCGCGCACGCTCAGTTCCTTGAAGACTTCCTGGATCTGTTCGGTGGACGGATTGCCGGCCAGCCATTCGCGCACGCGGGCGGCGCGTTCGCCGGACGTGGGCGCGGAAAACGCCCCGCCGGTCAGCGCGTCGAGAGGATGCGCCTCGGTGTTCTTGGCCTGGGCCTGATTGGCGTCGGATGCGTCGGACATGATGATTCGAGAGGGGAAAGGGAGCCAAAACTCGGTCGTAGATGGCGGCTAAGCCATTACGCGGAACCGTCTATTTTCGCTGTTATTTCAAAGCCTGGGGATGACGCTCTGCAACCGACGTTCCGGCATGCAAAAAAACGACCCCGCCAGGAGTTGGTTTCAGGGCAGCGACAGGCGCAGCTGCGCGCTGGGCGACCATCCGTCGCCGGTTTTTTCGTTGAGCCGAACGGCCCCGAGAAAAACCCGCGACACCGGAACGCCGTGCGCCGACAGGTAATCGCGCACCGCCACGCTGCGCTGCAGGGCCAGCCCGCGCAGCGATTCGTCGGTCACGTCGATCTGCTCATATAGAAGGCGCTCCATCTCTTCGACCGGCACATCCTTGGCCAGACCGACCAGATTGCGCGGCTTGGGCATGTCGGTGGCAGCGTAGACCTTCTTCAGTAGCGCCGGATATTCGGCCGGTGTCATCGTTACCTGGGCGACGGCGGGCGGCGTGGCCGTGGGCGCGGCGGCGATCAGGGCGCGGCGTTTCTCGAACCGGGCCAGTTGGCGCAGGCGCTCGCGGCGGAAACCGTCGGCCTCGGTTTCGCTGCTGGCAGTGCCGGACACGGTCAGCTGCAGCACCGGTTTGGCGGCCAGCGACCGGGCGATGCCGTCCAACCCCTTCTGCGCATCGACCGAAAGCTCGGCGCTGCCGACGGCGAAGGGCACGGCGACGGTTTCCGTCGCGGCCGACGAACCGGCGAAAGCGCTCTTCAACAGCGAAAACGGCGATGTGAGGATGCGGGTGAACAGGTTCAGCAAGGCCTTGCCGATCACCGGCCCCAGGCTGAACTGCGGGTCGTTGAGCGATCCGCTGATGGGCAGGTCGAGGTCGATCACGCCATTGCTGTCGGCCAGCAGCGCCGCGGCCAGCCGCACCGGCAGATTGCTTTTTGCGCCGTCGGCCTGTTCGTCGAACACCAGTTGGCGCAGCAGCAGCGAATTGGTGGCGGTGAGCCGGCCATCGGGCTGGATCTGGTAATGCGCTTCCATGCTCAGCTTGCCGCGCTGGATGCCGTAGCCGGCGTATTTCACCGAATAAGGAGACAGCGCGGGCAGGTCGAGGTCGTTCACCCTGGCCACCACGTCGACCGCCAGCGGATTGGCCAGCGGGTTGAGTTTTCCCTTGATCTCCAGGCTGGCCGAACCCTCGGCCTTGCCGCGCAGGTCCAGCGTGGCCATGGCGGGTTCAAGATAGACCGCGCCCACCGAATCGAAGGCGCCCAGCACACCCTCGAGTTCGCTCAGGGAGAGCGAATAGGAAGGCTTGATGAAGTTGTCGGTGAACTGCACCCGTCCGTTGGCCAGGTGGATCTCGCCGAAATGCAGTTCCGGCGGGCCGACTTCCCTTGCCGGTTTCGATGCCGGCGCAGGCGTTCCGACGGGTTTACCGGCCGGCGCGCGGGTCAGTTGGCGCAGGTTGAGCCGACCGTTCTCGTCGATGGCCAGGCGTGCGAAGAAGTCGCCCAGCGAGGTTTCGTAGACACCCCAGAACAGCGGCTGGCCGGGCGCGATCTTCATGGTGGCGGTGCGGAACTGCAGCGTCTTCCAGGTGAAGAGGCTGGCGGCCCGGCGGGCGCCGGGGGTCAGCACGCCGCCGGCCCGGACCACCGGACCGGGCGAGGCGGCCGGCGTGTCGGGTGTGGCGTTGTCGACCCGGCCGTTGTCGATGTCGATATTGCCCTTCACCAGCAGTTGCATGCCGGCGGGCGGCAGCGCCAGCCGCAACGTGCCGGCAAAACCCAGGTCGGCGCGCACCAGCTGCACGTTCAACGTGTCGCCGAAATACGGTTCGAGCAGCTGGACGGGCAGGCGAGTGGTGTCCAGCCGGCCATCGAGCAGCAGCGGGTCGGGCGCGACCGTGCCCTTGAATTTCAGGGTCCCCGGCGACGTCTGGCCGGCTGCGACCTGGGTTTCGAGCTGCACCGCATAACCGCGGTTGCCGGCCGGCAGCGGCCAGGCGAGATCGGCCGCCCGCAGGTTGAAGGACGACAGGTCGAGCGCCACCGGGCGGCTGGTCCGCGCATCACGCCAGCCGAGCTGTCCGCCTTGCAACTGCAGCGCCTTCAGGGCGATGCGCCAGGGCGCGCCGGCTTTTTCGCTGTTCGATGCGGTTGCTGCGTTCGCCGCAGTCGCCCTGGGCGATGCCAGCCAGTCCGCGAACATGAAGCCGCCCTTGGCGTCACGCGCGACCAGACCTGTCGGCGCGGTGACGTCGAGCCGGCCCATGTCCACGCTGCGTTGGGCGGTGTCCAGCACCAGGTCTTTCAGTGCCACCCGGCTTGCGCCGACCAGCGCCTTGCCGGCCTGCACCAGCGCGAATTTTTCCAGCGTGACGGCCGACGCCTGAATCCGAACGCCGGCCGGCGACCAGGCGACGGTGGCGTCCGCACCCAGGGCTCCCTGCAGCGCAGGTTTGAGACGGCCTTGCAGATAAGGCTGCGCCCAGGCCAGTTGCACGCCCTTGGCCTGCAGTTTCATCCGGCCGCTTTCCAGACCTGCGCTGCCGGACCAATCCAGCCGCGCCGGGCCGCCTGAACCCGGCAGTTCGGCGCTGCCACGCACTTCGGCGGGCTTCTTCATCGGCCAGGCGATGGCGGCAGCGTCCAGCTCGAGGGATCGCAGCGTCATCTGAACCGGACTGGCCGCCATGGCATCGAGCCAGTCGACTTGGCCGCCCTTCACGACAAAACGGGCGACATCGACCGTCCAGGGCTGCGATGCGGCCTCGGGTCCGGCGGCAGGCGGCGCGGCGGCGGGCAGCAGGTCGATACGCCCGGCGGCATCACGTGCGACTTTCAGCCGCGGTTTCACCAGCTCGATGTGGCCGAGCTGCACCTTTTGCCGAAGCGGCGCCAACTGGGCGATCTGCACGGACAACGAATCCGCAGCCAGCGCCTCGTGGCCGTCGGCCGCCTGCAGCGACAGCCCCCTGAACACCAGGTCGCCGGAAATATCGAACACCGCATCGGCGGGTCGGGGGTTCTGCACGAAGGCCACCTTCAGCCGCGCGTCCAGCAAACCGGATTGCGGACGCAGTGGCAGCGTTGCCGGCCAGTAGCCTTGCAGCCGCTCCAGGTCGAGCCCGTCCACGTGAAGGCTGGCTTCCCCCTTACGCAGTTCGGCATACGGCAGGGCTTCGACGCTGCTGTCGAACCGGCTGCCGTCGAGAGTGAAAGCCAGCGTGGGGGCGACTTCGCTGTCGCGGTCGGCGTTCAGGCTGCTGAGCGCCGGCAGCGCGAGTTGCAGGTCGCGCACCGTGTGTCGTGCTGGTTGTCCGGCGACGGCGCGGTCCTCGAAATCGACGCTGCCCGAGGAAAGCCGGAAGTTGCGTAATACATAACGGGCCGGCGGACGGTCCGGCAAGGTCGGCGTCGACAACCGGGTGACGAGGTCGTCGATGTCGTAGCGGCCGGCCGCCAGCCGGGCAAGGTGAACCTGCGGTGCATCGATCTGTAGTTCTTCCACCACGGGCGCGCCCTGCCACAGGGACGACAGGGCCGTGCGGAAACTCACCCGCCCAATCCGCAGTTGCGGCACCCTGGCATCCGGCAAGCCGGCTACCTCCAGGCCTTCCAGGGTGGTGCGCAGATTCCAGGGCGTGAAACCGACCCTGGCGACGGTTACCGCCCTACCCAGCTTCTCGGTTCCGCGTGTTTCGATTTGCCAGCGCGCCAGGGGCGGAACGCCCATCCAGGCCAATGTCAATAGCAAGACCAGGCCGCCCAGAAGCCAGGCCGTTGCGACGGAAGCGCGAAGCCAGGACGGGCGGGATGTGGAAGGCGCGGAAGGCATGGACCGAGGGTAACCATAAAAACCGTGCGGGCGATGAACGGGACCGGGCCCGACCGCAGCGCCTGACGCCGTGCGACAGCTTAGTGAGCGCCTGTTTTTTGATCTTTACTCACAATTTTTTGCATATAAAAGCATTTCCTTATACTTGACGCGATATTTCGACACCCTAGAATCCGCCCCGCTCCCCTATTCAACCGGGAGCCACACGTAGCGCTTGCCGACCCAACGGCACAGTCGGATCTGCAGCCTCACCATCGCCACCGGGCCATCGAGCCATCGGCGAACGCGCAGATCCGATGGCGAATCCAATCCAACCGAGGCAATCTTCCAGGCATCGCGACTTCCTAACCGGAGACGTGCCGCACGGCGGACCCCGCGTAGAAAAGGAACACCGCGATGACAGTGTTAGGACAGACGACTTCGGCCCTGCGAACCTTCGCATCCGATGTCGCCGAAGGTCTCTTCGAAGTCACCCACAACAGTTTTGCCCTGCTGGGCTTGTTCATGGTCATAGCCGTGGCCATCCTGGGCGCCCGCCCGGACCTGCGCACCGCCGGAGAGGACCAGCTCCGCGGCTGGCTGCAGGAACGCCAGGTCGCCCTGATCGGCCTGCCGATCCAGCTCGACGCGGTCGACCGGGCCACGGCCGCCAATCCGAAGGAACTGCCCAAGGCGCAGGCCGCGGTGGCGTACTGGCTGAGCCGCAAGTACCGCGTGGCGCCGGAACCCATCAGTGCGCTGGTGGCCGAGGCCTTTACGCTGGGCGCCAAGAACAAGCTCGATCCGACCATCATCCTGGCGGTGATGGCGGTCGAATCCAGCTTCAACCCGTTTGCCCAGAGCCCCGTCGGCGCGCAAGGCCTGATGCAGGTCATGACCACGGTGCACAGCGACAAGTACGAAACCTTCGGCGGCCATTTCGCGGCCTTCGATCCGGTGAGCAACCTGCGGGTGGGCGTCCGGGTGCTGCAGGAATGCATCGCACGCGCCGGTTCGCTCGAGGGCGGCCTGCGTTATTACGTCGGCGCCGCCAACATCGAGGACGGCGGTTATGCCGCCAAGGTGCTGGCCGAACACAGCCGCCTGCAGCAGGTCGCCGCCGGCCGCCAGGTGCCGGTGCTGCCGCCGGCCATCATCACGCCGGCACCGATGCAGGTTCTGCCGATCCGTCCGATCCCGGTGGCGGCTCCGGCCGAAGGCCCCGCCGCCACGCCGGAAAAGGTAGCGACCGCCACCCTGTCGCACCTGGAAATCGCGGCTGCGCAATAAGTTGATGCAGGCGGACGGCGGACGTCTCTTTCGAAACCGTTAAAATAGCCGCCGTACGCGACTGGCGATAGGCGCGGCGGGCCGCTGGCTCCGCTGCCGCTGACGTGGAATCCATGCGGGGCAACGCCCCGACAACCACTGGGAAGCGTACCGCCCGGAACAGCGGCCCTTTGGCTGATGACCGGTGTGTTTCAGCCGTTCGCCTGGGCAGCCCTCGTTTCCACACAGGGACTTTCATTCGTCTGAAGGACTGCCACGCCATGTACGACCGTTCCATTCTTGTCGAACAAGCCGACCCCGAAATCTTTGCCGCCATCCAGGCCGAGAACCTGCGCCAGGAACAGCACATCGAGCTGATCGCCAGCGAAAACTACGCTTCGCCGGCCGTGATGTGGGCCCAGGGCACCCAGTTGACCAACAAGTACGCCGAAGGTTATCCGGGCAAGCGTTATTACGGTGGCTGCGAATTCGTCGACATCGCCGAGCAACTGGCCATCGACCGCGTCAAGCAGCTGTTCGGCGCCGATGCCGCCAACGTGCAGCCGCATTGCGGCGCTTCGGCCAACGAAGCCGTGTTTCTGGCTTTCCTGAAGCCCGGCGACACCATCATGGGCATGAGCCTGGCCGAGGGCGGTCACCTGACCCACGGCATGCCGCTGAACATGTCCGGCAAGTGGTTCAACGTGGTTTCCTACGGCCTCGACAAGAACGAAGCCATCGACTACGACGCGATGGAAGCCAAGGCCCGCGAACACAAGCCCAAGCTGATCGTCGCCGGCGCCTCGGCCTATTCGCTGCACATCGATTTCGAGCGCTTCGCAAAAATCGCCAAGGAAGTCGGCGCGATCTTCATGGTCGACATGGCCCACTACGCCGGCCTCATCGCCGCGGGTGTGTATCCCAACCCGGTGCCTTACGCCGACATCGTCACCTCGACCACCCACAAGAGCCTGCGTGGCCCGCGCGGCGGCATCATCCTGATGAAGGCCGAGCACGAGAAAGCCATCAACAGCGCGATCTTCCCCGGCCTGCAGGGCGGCCCGCTGATGCATGTCATCGCCGCCAAGGCAGTGGCGTTCAAGGAAGCCCTGACACCCGAGTTCAAGGCCTACCAGCAGCAGGTGGTGGCCAATGCCCGCATCGTGGCCGAAACGCTGACTGCCCGCGGCCTGCGTATCGTGAGCGGCGGCACGCAGAGCCACGTCATGCTGGTCGACCTGCGCAGCAAGGGCATCACCGGCAAGGAAGCCGAAGCCGTGCTGGGCAGCGCCCACATGACGATCAACAAGAACGCCATTCCGAACGACCCCGAAAAGCCCTTCGTGACCAGCGGCGTGCGGATCGGCACTCCGGCCATGACCACCCGTGGTTTCAAGGACGAGGAAGCCCGCGCCACCGCCCACCTGGTGGCCGACGTGCTGGACAACCCGCGCGATGCCGCGAACATCGAAGCGGTCCGCGCCAAGGTGCACGCGCTGACCTCGCGTTTCCCGGTCTACAAGTAATCGGCTGCCCGGATGAAGTGCCCCTTCTGCGCCCACGCGGACACCCAGGTGATCGACACCCGGGTGGCCGAGGACGCGACCTTCATCCGGCGCAGGCGCCGCTGCGGCGCCTGCGATAAACGTTTCACCACCTACGAGCGGCCGGACCTCAGCTTTCCGGCCATCGTCAAGAAGGACGGCCGGCGGGTCGACTTCAAGCCTGAAAAACTGCGTGCCTCGATGGACCTCGCCCTGCGCAAGCGGCCGGTCGGCGTCGAGCAGGTCGACAGTGCGGTCGAACGCATCGAAGAAGCGCTGCTGACCACCGGCCTGCGCGAAATCGCATCCAACCGCCTCGGTGAACTGGTGATGCGCGAACTGCGCCGTCTCGACAAGGTGGCCTATGTGCGGTTTGCCAGCGTTTACCGAAGTTTCGAAGACATCGACGAGTTCAAGACGCTGGTCGATGAGGTGGTGCGAACCTGAAACCCGCGCGCACGGTTCTTGCGTACAACTAGGGTTTACCCTGTGACGCCTCCGATGTTCCGTACCGCTCCCCACACGCTGCTCAAGCGACTGTGGGCCCACGATTCCGGTGTAGCCGGGGCTCGGGTGGGCATCGTCCTCGCCGCCATCATGGCGGCCTGCTGGCACTACGACCGGCTCGACTACGTGATGCCGATGTTCCTCGGAGTGATCGCTGGCGGCATCGGCGAGACCGACGACGGCTGGCGCGGACGGTTGCGCACCGTGCTGGTGACATTGCTGAGTTTTTCGGTCGCATCCCTGACGGTGCAGTTGCTGTTCGACCGCCACTGGGCATTTGCTGCCGCGCTTTGCCTTGCCGCCTTCGTGCTGACCATGCTGGGCGCCATCAGCGAACGCTACCGGGCCATCGCCTGGTCCACGCTGGTGCTTTCGCTCTACAGCGCCACCGGCATCGAGACCCACGGCCATAGCGAACTGCTGTGGCTTCAGCCGGCGCTGCTGCTGTCGGGGGCCACGGCCTATGGCGTGGTGTCGGTCGCATGGGCCCGCATCTTCGAACTGAACCCGGTGCGCCGCCGCATCGCCCAGGTCTACGACATGCTGGCGCAGTACCTGTGGCTGAAGGCCGCCATGTTCGAACCGATCCGCGGCGTGGACATGGAACGCCGCCGCATCGCCCTGGCCCATCGCAATGTCGACGTGGTGCAGGCGCTCAACCTGGCCAAGGACGCGCTGCTGCGACGTCTGCCGCCCGTCGATCCGGCCACCGGTGTGCCGCCCGACGAAGGTAACGAACAAAGCCGGCTGCTGCTGGCCCAGTACTTCATCGCGCAGGACGTGCACGAACGCGCCAGCTCGTCGCACGTGGCGTATGCCGAACTGGCCGATGCCTTCTTTCACAGCGACGTGATGTTCCGCTGCCAGCGCACCCTGGCGCTGCAGGGCAGTGTCTGCGCCGAGCTGGCGCAGGCCATCCGCCTGCGCCGTGGATGGCAGGACGACGGCGCCACCACCCAGGCACTGGCCGACCTGACCGGCGCTCTGGCGCATCTGGAGGACGAACAGCTGAACAGCGCAGGTCCGGGCCGCCTGTCCAAACGTGCGCGGCAGCTACGTTCGCTGCAGGCGCTCAGGCAGAACCTGCAGTCGCTCGACCAGCAACTGGCCGGCGCCGGTGAACCGCAGCCCGCCAGCCTGGGCGAAACCCTGTTCGATTCCACGCCCCGCACCCTGCGCGAAGCCTTCGCCAGGGTGCGCGGGCAGTGCCGGCTGGAAGCGCCCATCTTCCGCCACGCGGTGCGGCTGTCGCTGGCGCTGGCTGCCGGTTTCGTCGGCCTGAGCCTGCTGCACGCCGACCACGGCTACTGGGTGCTGTTGACCACGCTCTTCGTCTGCCAGCCGAGTTTCGGCGCCACCCGCCGACGGGTGCTGGAACGGGTCATCGGCACCTTCTGCGGACTGGTCGCCGGCTGGGCATTGCTGGTGCTGTTCCCCGACCTGCTGATCCAGTCGGCGGTGGCGGTGGCCGCGGGCATGGTGTTTTTCGCCTTCAACAAGACGCGTTATGGTTTTGCCACCGCCGCAGTGACGCTGGTCGTGTTGATGGGCAACAACCAGACCAGCAATGCCGCCGAGCTGATCCTGCCTCGCATGGTCGATACGGTGCTGGGCGCGCTGATCGCCTCGGCGGCTGTCATCGGCATCCTGCCCGACTGGCGTGCTCGCCGGCTGCGGCCCGCTGCGGCTGCCGCCATGACCACGGCCGCGCGTTACCTGCAGGCCATCGGCGCGCAGGTGGGCGGCGGCAAACGTGACGATCTGGCCTACCGGGTGGCAAGGCGCAACGCACACGATGCCGACGCAGCCCTGTCGACCGCCGTTTCACTGGTGCTGCAGGAGCCCGGCCTGGTGCGAGGCGGCATCGACGCCGGCATCCGGGTGCTGGTGCAATCGCACACGCTGCTCAACTATCTTTCGGCGCTGGGCGCCCACCGCGGCGAAGGCGGCAGCGCCGAAGAACAGGCGATCTTCCAGCAGGCATCGGCCAAGCTCGGCGGCCAGCTCGACAAGATGGCCTACGCCCTGCGTGAAAAAGACCTGGACGCCCTGGGCGCAGAGGGCGACGACAGCGTGGCCCTCACGGTGGCGGCCGAACTCGAACTGCACGACGACGCCAATGCCCTGGCCCAGCTGGCCCTGGTCAGCCGCCAGCTGCCGCTGCTGCAGAAGGCGGTGCGCAAGCTGGTGCCGACGCAGCTGCCTGCGCCTGCAGAGGCGACCTCCGCCTGAGATTTTCAGTCGGCGGTGATGCCGGCCGAATGGATCACCTGGCCGTAGCGCTCGTATTCGGACTGCGTGAATTTGGCCAGTTCCTGCGAACTGCCACCGGCCGGACGCACCGCGAATCCGCGCAGCTTTTCCTGCACGTCCGGCAGCGCCATCGCCTTGTTCAGTTCGGCGCCCAGTCGGGCCAGCACCGGTTGCGGCGTGCGCGCCGGCGCATACAACGCGTACCAGCCGTTGACGTCGAACTTGGGGTAGCCCAGTTCGGCGAAGGTCGGCACGTTGGGCAGGTCGGCCAGCCGCTGCGGCGCGGCCACCGCCAGCGCACGGATCTTGTCGCCGCGGATCATCGGCAGCGCCGCCGTGCTGGTATCGAAGATCACCGCCAGCCGGCCGCCGATCAGGTCCATGGTGTGTGCATTGCCGCCCTTGTAGGGGACGTGCACCATCTTCACACCGGCATCCTGGTTGAAAAGTTCACCCGCAAGGTGCAGCGGCGAGCCGTTGCCGGACGAGCCGTACATCACGTCGCCGGGATGGGCACGGGCGTCGTCCACCAAACCCTTGAGACTGGTGTATTTGGAGTCCTTGGCGACGGTGGCGACGATGGGCGCGGTGCCGATCAGGCCGATGGGCGCGAAGTCCTTCACCGGGTCGTAACCCGCCTTGGGGATGAGGTGCGGACCCACGGCATGGCTGGCAAGCGAACCCAGCACCAGCGTGTAGCCGTCGGCCGGCGCACGGGCCGCCAATGCGGTGCCGATGGTGGTGCCGGCGCCGGGCCGGTTGTCGATGATCACCGGCTGACCCAGGCCGTCCGACAGCTTCTGGCCGATGAGCCGCGCGATGGCGTCGTTGGCACCGCCCGCAGGGTACGGGACGATCAGCGTCACCGGCCGCTGCGGGTACGCGCCGGCTGCCGGCCCCTGCGCCAGCGCAGTTCCGCAAACCAGCAGTGCGGCGGTGGCACCCAGCACCGCGCGGCGGCCAAAACGACCTGTGAAATCCACCATGGCTCATGTCTCCTAATAGTGATCGATGCTTGCTTTCCAGACTCGATCAAATTCTTTCACGGTATTCCACGAAAACTTGCTGGCGTTTCTACCAAGAGCGCTTTCACCTATCAATTTCGACTAGCCAACTATTTCAATATCTATCAAAATCTACCAATGACAAGCACCAACCTGATTTCCATCGCCCTGCTTCCGGCCCAGCGGCGCGAACGAATCGTGCAGTTCCTGCAGCGCCACGGTGCGGTCACCCTGCAGCAGCTGGCGCAAGCACTGGACGCATCGGTTTCCACCCTCCGGCGCGACCTCGACGGCCTGGAAGCCGAAGGCGTGCTCGACCGCACCCACGGCGGCGCCATCCTGCGGCAACAGCAATACGCCACCTTCGAACCCGACGCGGCCGCAGCGGGCGAACTGTCGCCGCGCGAAAAACGCGCCATCGGCACCGCCGCCGCCGCTGCGCTGCTGCCCGGCCAGAGCGTGCTGTTCGACAGTGGCAGCACCGTGCTGGAAGCGGCCCGCGCCGCGCTGGAGCGCCGCATCCCGCTGGTGGCGGCCACCAACGACCTGGCCATCGCGCAGTTGCTGGGCACCGGTTCGTCGGTGCGGGTGCATGTGCTGGGCGGCCAGCTGCGCCCGGGCAGCAACACGCTCATCGGCGAGGGCGTGCTCCATGGTGCCGCCAGCCTGCATGCGGACGTGCTGCTGCTGGGCGCGCATGCGGTCACCGGCGACGTGCTGTCGGAAACCGATGCCGAAGTCGCCGCAGTCAAGCGGTCCTTCCTTCGTGCCAGCACTGCGCATCGCCTGTTGGTGGACAGTTCCAAGTTCCGGCCGCGCGCCTTCATGCAGTTCTGCGCGCTGGCCGACATCCACCAGCTGGTCACCGACAGCGGACTGCCGGAAGACCAGGCCGAAACCATGCGGCAGGCCGGCCTGTCGGTGGAGCGGGTCCATGTCGGCTGAGCTGCAAAAGGCCCGCTGGCGGGTGCTGGCCGACGACCTGACCGGCGCGCTGGATACCGCTGCGGTCATGGGCGGCGGCATGCCGGTGCCGGTGTTCATCGGTCGGCCGGGTGACGGCGGCGCTCAGCTTTCCGCGGTGGCCACCGCCACCCGCGACACATCGCCGCAGGCACTGCCCGAAGGTCTGTCGCCCTGCATCGACTGGCTGGCCGACGGCGACCTGGCCTATAAGAAAGTGGACAGCCTGCTGCGCGGCAACACCGTCGCCGAACTGGCCTGGCTGCAGACGCAGCGGCCCCGGCGTTTTCGCCGCATCGTCTTCGCACCGGCCTATCCGGCCCAGGGACGTTTCACCGGCGGCGATCGTCACCGGGCGGGCGACACCGTCGTCGAGAATCTGAGCCAGGCCTTTGCCGCACACGGGCTGCGCGCCGTTGTCGGCAGCACGCTCGACGACTGCCTCTCGGCTGCCGGCGAAGGCCCCACGGTGCTGATCCCCGACGTCGCGGACGACGCCGCGCTCGACCGCATCGCCGCCTGGTCGCACCAGCCGCAGACCGACGACTGGTTGTGGGCCGGCAGCGCCGGCCTGGCGCAGGCCCTGGCCCGCCAGCACGAGCCGGCCGAATCCGCCGCGGTGCTGCCGCACTGCCCCGCCGGGCAAGGCCTGCTGCTGGTCACCTGCAGCCGCCATCCGGTGCTCCGCGACCAGCTCGGCCGGCTGCAGAACCAGTTGCCCGACGGCCTGGACCTGCACGACCTTTCCGCATCCCGGACCCTGTCTGCCGAACATGCCGACGCGCTGTTGCAGCACCGTGCGCACGACCTGGTGACCCGTCTGCCGCGCCCCGGCCTGTTGCTGGTGGTGGGTGGCGACACCCTGCTGGCCCTGTGCCGGGCCGGCGGCGCCAGCGCCCTGACGGCCGGCGCCTGCGCCCGGCCCGGCTGGGGCCAGGCGGTCATCGAGGGCGGAGCCTGGAACGGCGTCACCTGCCTTTCGCGCTCCGGCGCCTTCGGCTCGCCGCACGACCTCGTCGAACTGACCTCCCGACTCATGCCGGAACACGCCGCACAAGCCGTCCACGCCAGTAACCCGCACCCCAAGGAAAGCACCGTATGACCCAAGCCATCCGCCTTGCCATGACCGTCGGCGACCCTGCCGGCATCGGCCCGGAAATCATCGTCCAGGCCGCCCGCCAGATGCGTTCGCTGATCGACGCCGGCCGCATCGAACTGCTGGCCCTGGGCAGTGCCAAGGCACTGAACCGCGCCACCGAGCAGCTGGGACTGACGACCGCAGATGTGCCCCTGACCATCGTCGATGTCGGCCCGGTCGAGGGCGACATCGTGATGGGCGAGATTTCCGCCGCTGGCGGTGAATGGAGCTACCGGGCGGTGGTCGAGGCGGTGAACATGGTGATGGGCGGCAAGGCCGACGCCATCGTCACCGCCCCGCTGTGCAAGGAAGCCCTGCACATGGCAGGCCACCATTTCGACGGCCACACCGAGCTGCTGGCCCACCTCAGCGGCATGCGCGACGGCGTGATGATGCTCGCCCACGGCGGGCTGCGGGTCAGCCATGTCTCCACCCACTGCCCGTTGTCGGAAGTGCCCGGCCGCGTCACCCCGGTGCGCCTGCACCGGGTGCTGGACGTGACCATCGCCGCCCTGCGCGCGCTCGGCATCGAAAAGCCGCGCGTCGCCGTCTGCGGCCTCAATCCGCATGCCGGCGAAGGCGGCATCCTGGGCAAGGAAGACGGCGCGGTGATCCGCCCCGTGATCGAGGAATACATTGCCGCCGGTCACGACATCACCGGCCCCTGGCCCGGCGACACGGTGTTCATCAAGCTGCGCGCCGGCCAGTTCGACGCGGTGGTGGCCATGTTCCACGACCAGGGCCACATCCCGGTCAAGTTGCTGGGTTTCGAGATCGACCCCGCCACCGGCCGCTGGAAATCGGTCAGCGGCGTCAACGTCACCCTGGGCCTGCCGATCCTGCGCACCTCGGTCGACCACGGCACCGCCTTCGACATCGCCGGCAAGGGCCTGGCCAATCCGGCGTCGATGGTGGACGCCGCCGAATACGCCATGAACCTGGTCGAGGGGCTGCGGCGCGTGGCGGCCGAACAGGCAGCGCAGGCCGAGCCCGTGGCCGGCTGACCCGGTTTTATCCAGAACAGGACAGGAGACGTTTCACCATGATCGATACGAAAAAGGCACTCAACTTCGCGGGCAGGAAGGTGCTGGTCACCGGCGGCGGCTCGGGCATCGGCGCGGCGGTGGCGCTGGCATTCGGTGCGGCCGGCGCCCACGTGGCGGTGCATTACTCGCGCAACCGCGAAGGCGCGCAATCCGTGGCCGACCAGATCGCGCAGCTGGGCGGCCAGACCCATGTGCTGGGCGGCGACCTGCTCGACCGCGCCGTCGCCGGCAGCCTGGTCGGCGATGCCGCCAAGGCGCTGGGCGGGCTGGACATACTCGTCAACAACGCGGGCGACATGTTCGGCCGCCGTCCGCTCGAAGCCGCCACCGACGAAGACTTCGACCGGGTGGTTCAGCTCAACGTGCACGCCGCATTCGCTGTGTGCCGCGCCGCCGCACCGCTGATGCGCGCTGCCGGCGGCGGAACCATGATCAACACCACCTCCATCGCAGCCCGCACCGGCGGCGGCGAGGGCGTAGGCCTGTACGGCGCGGCCAAGGCCTTCACCAGCACCATGACCAGGGTCTTCGCCCGCGAAATGGCGCCGCACGGCATCCGGGTCAACGCGGTGGCACCGGGCGTGATCCTGACCGACTTCCATGTGCGCAACTCCACGCCCGAACAGCTGGAAGGCGCCCGCAAGAGCATTCCCATGGGCCGCACCGGCACATCCGACGACTGCGTGGGCGCCTACCTCTTCCTGGCCGACGACTTGCTGGCCGGCTACATCACCGGCCAGGTGATCGAGGTCAATGGCGGCCAATTGATGCCTTGAACGCGGCAACGCATATCGACAAGAAGACAGGAGACAGACATGACGACACCGAGCTTTCCCCACAACACCTTCCGCTCCGCACTGGTCGCCGGCGAACGGCTGATCGGCCTGTGGTGCAACTACGCGGCGCTGCCGACCGTCGAGTCGCTGGCCCACGCCGGCTTCGACTGGCTGCTGCTGGACATGGAGCACACCCCCACCGACCTGCAGATCATCGGCAGCCAGTTGCTGGCCCTGCGCGGCACACCGTCGGCCGCGGTGGTGCGGGTGCCCATCGCAGACATGGGCACCATCAAACGCGCGCTGGACACCGGCACCTCGAACCTGATGGTGCCCAACGTCCGCACCGCGGCCGAGGCGGCCGAGATCGTCTCGTGGACCCGCTTCCCGCCTCAGGGCTTGCGCGGCGTGGCCGGCAGCACCCGGGCCGGCGGCTATACGCGATTCAAGGACTACATGGCGCGCGCCAACGACGAGATCGCGGTCATCCTGCAGATCGAGTCGCGCCAGGCGCTGGCCGAACTCGAAGCCATCTGCGCGGTGCCGGGCGTCGACGCCGTCTTCATCGGCCCTTCGGACCTGGCGGCCGACCTGGGCCATCGCGGCCAGCCCGGCCATCCTGATGTGCAGGCGGCCATCGGCAAGGCCATCGCCACCGCGATCTCCTGCGGCAAGGCAGTCGGCATCCTGACGGTGGACGGCAAGGGCGAGCCCTACCTGGAACAGGGCGCGACCATGGTCGGCGTGGGCAGCGACCTGCACCTGCTGGTGGCAGCGGCCGATGCGCTGGCGGCTCGTTTCAAGACTGCTGCGGCCTGAGGAGCAACGGACATGGACCACTTCAAACTCTCCCGCCGCCAGTGGCTGGCCGCCGGTTCACTGGCCGGCCTGGGCAGCTACGGAAGCCAGGTTTTTGCCGCCGCACCGTCGTCCGGATGGCCCACAAAACCGGTCCGGCTGATCGTGCCTTTCACGCCCGGTGGCGCATCGGACGTCGCAGCCCGCACTGTCAGCACCGCGCTCCAGCAGGCCATCGGCCAGCCGGTCATCGTCGACTACAAACCCGGCGCCAACGGCAACCTGGGCGCGGACATCGTCACCAAGTCCGGATCCGACGGGCACACGCTGCTGGTCACCGACGTCGTCGGCCAGGCGGCCAGCCCGGCCGTCTACGGCAAACTGGGATTCGACCCCTCGACCGACCTGCAGGGCGTCTGCATGCTGACCTATGCGCCGCACCTGATCGCGGTGCACCCGGACCTGCCGGCGCAGAACCTGGCCGAACTGGTGGCGCTGTCGAAACGTCAGCAGGTCAGCTGCGCCATTTCGGCCGTCGGCAGCCCGCCGCACCTGGCCTGCGTCCAGCTGCAGAAGCTGATGGGCGCACAGTGGGAATACGTGCCCTACAAGGGCGGCTCGCAGGCCATGACCGACACCATCTCGGGCCAGACCCAGATGATCATCAACAGCCTGGCGCCCACCCTGCCCTATGTGCAGAGCGGCCGCCTGCGGCCCATCGCCCTGTCCAACCGCGGACGCATGGCACTGGTCTCGCAGATTCCGACGCTGGACGAAAGCGGCGCGCCGGGTTTTTCATCCGGATCGTGGCAGGGCGTGATGGCCTCGTCGGCCGTGCCCGCCGCTGTGGTGGCGCGTATCCACGCAGCGCTTGCCGGCGTGATGCTCGACACCGACCTTCGTGCCCGGGTGCTGGCCCAGGGCGCCCAGGTTTCGGTCAAGTCGCCGGCCGAGATGAACGCCTTCTTCGCGTCCGAACGCAAACGCTGGGAAGCCGTCGCGCGACAGAACAGCATTCAGGCCGGTTAGGCCAGGCCGCACAGGTTCACTGGTTGAGGCGATAACGCTCCAGCCAGTGGGCGTAAGGCGCCGGCAGCACCCACGAAGGACGGTCCTTCTTCAGCGCCAGGGCAGCGTGGTACGACCAGTGCGGATTAGCGAGGTGGGCGCGTCCGATCATCACCAGGTCGATCTGCTCCTTTTCGATCGCGGCGTTGGCGAGCGCCGGCGAATCGATGCCCCACGAAGACGCCACCGGCAGGCCGGTTTCGGTGCGCACCCGTTCCGCGACGGGCGCCAGGAAGGACGGGCCCCAGGGAATGTTGGCGGCCGGCGTCGAAAAACCCACGCTGACGTTCAGCATGTCCAGCCCGCCGCGCCTGAAGGCCTGGGTCAGGGCGATGGATTCTTCGAGCGTCTGTTCGTCGCGGCCGTCGTATTCGATGACGCCGAAACGGGCCGTCAGCGGCAGGTTCTCGGGCCACACCTCACGCACCGCGGCCAGGGCCTCGATCAGGAAACGGCTGCGGCCGACGAAGTCGCCACCATAAGCATCGGTGCGCTGGTTGGCATGCACCGAGAAGAAACTCTGCGCCAGGTAACCGTGGGCGAAATGCAGTTCGAGCCATTCGAAGCCGGCGGCCAGCGCGCGTTTTGCGGCCGCCACGAAATCGGCCTTCACCCGGGCGATGTCGTCCAGCGTCATCTCTTTCGGCACCTTGGGCAGGTTGGCGCCGAAAGCCACGGCCGAGGGAGAAATGGTGTCCCAGCCGCGCGGGTCGCCGGCCGCGATGTGGTCGTCGCCTTCCCACGGCAGGTTGGCGCTGGCCTTGCGGCCGGCATGGCCGATCTGGATACCGGCCACCGCGCCGCCGGCCTTGATGGCAGCTGCGATGTCCGCCAGCCCGTCGGCCTGGGTGTCGTTCCACAGGCCCAGGCAGCCGGGGGTGATGCGGCCTTCGGGCGACACGCCCGTCGCCTCGACGATCACCAGGCCGGCACCGCCGCGCGCCAGGCTGGCGTAATGCGACAGGTGCCAGTCGTTGACCAGGCCGTCGACGGCGCTGTACTGGCACATGGGCGGCACGGCAATGCGGTTGCGCAGCGTGGCGTCCTTGAGCTTGAAGACGGAAAAGAGATCGGACATGTTGTGGATGCGGCAGGCAATGTGCAAAGGAGGCGCGAGTCTAGGCACTGCAGATGACAGCGGTAGCGCGCTGCAAGGATCGCCCCGCGACACCAGGGTTTTCCCGCGGCTCCGTGCCAGGTCCATCGAAAATCGTGCTGGCACCCGCCGCCTGCCGAGAGTCGGTCATCGCCCTACAGTCGGCACCCACTCCGTCCGACCGAGTGCTAGTCCATCCGGTGGCATGCTCCCAGACTTTTGTTCGATGCAGCCGCCCGGGCTGCCTCTTCCGTTCCAGGATCCCCGCCCGATGCACTCAGCATTTCTCGTCGAAGACAGTCCCCCCGCCCGCGAAACCCTGACCGTGGCACTTGCCGAGTCGGCCGGCATCGTGACGGTGGGTTTCGCCGAGTCGGAGCTCGACGCTGTCGAGTGGCTGCGCCACCACGAGCTGCCCGACGTGGTGGTGCTCGACCTGTTCCTGAACGCAGGCACCGGACTGGGTGTGTTGGCCCGCATCCGACAGCTGTCGCTGGGCCTGCGGGTGATCGTGCTGACCAACAGCGCCACCAGCCTGCTGCGCCGCAGCTGCCTGCTGCTGGGTGCCGAGGCGGTGTATGACAAGGCCGACAATCTGGAAGATTTCCTGGACCACTGCCGCCACATGTTCGAACCGGCCGGCGACGCCCCTTCCCGACATTGAGCCGATGGCTGTGGGACGATGGCGCCCCCATCTTCACCACCGGTCCACCATGCCCGAACCCGCCCAGCCGCAAGCCATCCTCCAGTTCTGGCGTGACGCCGGCCCGCAGAAATGGTTCAAGAAAGACCCGGCCTTCGACGCCGCCTTCCGCGACCGGTTCTTCGAAGCCCACCAGTCCGCCGCCCGGCGCGAGCTCGCCCACTGGATGGACGACGCCGACGGCGCACTGGGCCTGTTGCTGCTGCTGGACCAATATCCCCGTAACGCTTTCCGCGACACCGCCCACATGTTCGCCACCGATCCGCTGGCCCGCCTGTACGCCCGCCAGATGATCGAGCGCGGCCTGGACCGGCAGGTCGACATCGCACTGCGCGCCTTCTGCTATCTGCCGTTCGAACATTCCGAAGACGCCGACGACCAGCGTATGGCGGTGCAGCTCTGCGATGCGCTGGACCCGGAAACCGCACGTTTCGCCCGGCTGCATGCAGACATCATCCAGCGCTTCGGTCGTTTCCCGCACCGCAACGAAGCCCTGGCGCGCCTGTCCACCGAAGCTGAAAGGCGCTTCCTGGCATCAGGCGGATTCGCCGGCTGACCGGAACACAACATGGGTTTCAACCTGGTCGATGTACTGCTGGCGCTGATCTTCGCGCTGGCGCTTTTCAAGGGCTGGCGCACCGGTTTTCTGGTCGGTGCCGCCAGCGTCGGCAGCGTGGCTGCGGCACTGGCCGCAGCATGGGCCGGCACGCCTTACCTGGCAGAACCGGCCGCCCGGCTGGGCTGGCTGCCGGAACCCTGGGTATCGCCTGCCGCCTTCCTGCTGATTTTGTTCGTGGTGCTGGTGCCGGTCAGCGGCATGCTGTCCCGGGCCGTCGCCGGCCGGCCCCGCAGCAATGCCGCGCGGGCCGTCGACCATGCCTTCGGCGTGTTGCCCGGCCTGGTCAAAGGCGCTGTCGCGGTGATGGTTCTCGTCGTGCTGCTGACCACGCTGCCGCTCGAAAAGAACCTCAACCGGGCGGCGCAGGAAAGCGTGGTGGTGGCAGCCCTGGCCGAACCCATCGACTGGGCGGATGCGCAGCTGACGCCTGTCTTCAGCCCGGCGTTTCAGCGCATGGTTCGGCTGATGACACCGCCTGCCAGGCCCGCGGGTGCGCCCGGCCACGGCGCCGTCAAGCTGCCCTTCACGGTCGCCAAGGCCGCCGCGCGACCCGAACTCGAAGCCGCCATGCTCGCCCTGGTCAACGCCGAACGTGTGCGTGCCGGCGGCCGCCCGCTGGTGGCCGACGCCGAAACCGTGGATGTCGCCCGTGCCCACGGCCGTGACATGTTCGCCCGCGGCTATTTCTCGCACGAGACGCCCGAGGGCGCCAGTCCTTTCGACCGCCTGCGCGCCGCAGGCATCCGCTACCGCACCGCCGGAGAAAACCTGGCGCTGTCGCCCACGCTCGAAAGCGCTCATGAAGGCCTGATGAAATCCCCCGGCCACCGCGACAACATCCTCAACCCGGCGTTCGGCCGGCTCGGCATCGGCATCGTGGACGGCGGCCGGCGCGGGCTGATGGTCACCCAGCTGTTCCGCAACTAGCGGTCCAGCATCGACCGCACCTTCTCGACCAGCGCCGTCACGTCGAAGGGTTTGGTGATCACCTCCATGTCGTGCGCCAGCAGGCCGTTGCCCACCGCCGCGTTTTCGGCATAACCCGTGACGAAGAGAACCTTGAGCGCGGAGCGCGTGACCCGCGCCGCATCGGCCACCTGACGGCCGTTCAATCCACCAGGCAGGCCCACGTCGGTCAGCAGGAGATCGATGCGTTGCCCGCCCTCCAGCACCTGAAGGCCGGCCGGCCCGTCGGCCACTGCGATGACGGTATAGCCGGCGTCTTCCAGTTGTTCGGCGACCAGCTGCCGGATGGTGGTTTCATCCTCGATGAACAGCACCACCTCGCCATCGCCACGGACATCGCCGAAGGCGGCCGGCGGCGGTTCGTCAGGCGGCGTTTCGCCCACGAACCGCGGCAGGTACAGGCACACCGTCGTGCCCTGGCCCGGCTCCGAATGGATGCGCACCTGGCCGCCCGACTGGCGCACGAATCCATAGACCATCGACAGCCCCAGCCCCGTGCCCTGCCCCATGGGTTTGGTGGTGAAGAAGGGATCGAACGCACGCTCTGCCACCTCCGGCGACATGCCGGCGCCGGTGTCGGTCACGCAGACCGCCATGTAGTGGCCGGGCGTCATTTCCCGCTGTGCCGCCATGCCTTCATCGAACCATTTGTTGGAGGTTTCGAGCGTCAGCAGGCCACCGTCCGGCGCCATCGCGTCGCGAGCGTTGATGCAGAGATTGAGCAGCGCGTTTTCAAGTTGCGAGGCATCCACACGTGTCGGCCACAGCCCGCCAGCGCCCACCACTTCGACCGCTACCGACGGTCCGACCGTGCGCCGCACCATGTCCTCGATGCCGGCGATCAGCCGGTTGACGTCGCATGGCCTGGGGTCGAGCGTCTGCCTGCGTGAAAACGCCAGCAGCCGCTGGGTCAGCGATGCCGCCCGGCGCAGCGAATCCTGGGCCATGCCGGTGTAGCGTTCCAGTCCGTCGAGCTTCTTCGCCGCCACCCGTTTTTCCAGCACCTGCAGACTGGCGCTCATGCTGCCCAGCAGGTTGTTGAAGTCGTGCGCGATGCCGCCGGTCAGCTGGCCGATGGCTTCCATCTTCTGCGACTGGCGCAGCTTGGCTTCCACTTCCATCAGCTCGCGGGTGCGTTCCTGGATGCGGGCTTCCAGCCGATCGTTGGCGTCGCGCAGTGCCTGCTGGGAGCGGGCTCGCTCCACCGCCGTGCGGGTGCGCCCGCCGACCTCGCGCATGAAGGCCACGTCTTCCGGCATCCAGGGCCGCGGTTCGCCGTGGCTGACAAACAGCACCGCCACCAGTTCACCGCGTTCGGTCACCGGCACCAGCATGAACGACATGGAACCGCGCGATGCCAGCGCCCGTGCGGCGCGGGCGGTGCGGGGGTCCAGCCGCATGTCGTCGACCTGCACGAGTTCATCGCGTTTCAGGTCGTCGATGAAGGAGCCGTAGTCGCGCAGCTGCACCGTGCCGGCCTGGGACGGCACGCCGGGAAGCGTCCAGTCGCGGGCGATGCTCAACGTTTCGCTGGCGGCGTCCACCGTGCCGTAACCGGCGCGGCCCACCTTCAGGGTCTGGCCCAGCAGTGTTGCGGCGGCGTGGCTGATGTCCTCTACGGAATCCAGTGAACGCAGCGCGTTGGTAAACACCGCCAGCCCTTCGCGCCGCAGCTCGGCCACCATCCGTTCGGTGACGTCCACGCCCTCGACGAAGATGCCCGACATGGCGCCCGCCGCGTCGCGGATCGGCTGTAAGACGACGTCGATATAACGTTCCTGCACCGGCCCGCCCGGCTCGGCCTGCATCTCGTAAAGGGATCCGTAGGTGCTGAACGATTCGCCGGTGGTGAAGACCGAATCGAGCAATTCGACATACCCCTGCTCCAGCGCATCCGGAAGCGCATCGGCCACCGTGCGGCCCAGCACCGGCCGATGTCCCACCAGCCGCAGGTAATTGGGGTTGGCCAAGGCAATGCGGTGTTCCGGCCCTTCCAGCATGGCCATGAAACTGGGTGACTGGTCGAACAGCTTGGCAAACCGCTCACGTTCTGCGACCAGGGTGCGCCGGGCCGACACACCCGCACTCACGTCCAGCACCAGGGCAAGCACGCCGGCCGGCCGGCCGCTTGCATCGACCAGCGGCGAAAAATGCAGGTCGACCCACAGCGGCTCGGCCGTACCGTTGCGGTCCAGCACGAAAGGCCGGTCCTGGTATCGCAGGGTCTTGCCGTCCAGCACGGTGCGGATGACAAATTCATTGAACTCGGCAATCTCGGGCCAGGCCTGCCGGATGTCCTGGCCGAGCATGTCCGGATGCCTCGAACCTGAAAAGTCGGCATAACCGTCGTTGTAGAGAAGCACACCTTCCTCGCCCCATACGATGGTCATCGGCACCTCCGCCCGCAGCATGTTGCCGACGGGAACGGTCAGCGCGTCGGGCCAGGACTCGATCGGGCCGAGCGGGGTTTGCGACCAGTCGAAGGCCGCGATGCGCCCGGCCATTGCCGAGGCGCAGTCGAGAAACGGAGGAAGGTCGGTCGGCAAGGCAGTTGGCATGGACGGAACTTGCGGCAGCGGCGTCGATTTCCGCCGCAAGTTAACAGACCTCCTGTCACCGGGATGTCAGCGCAGACAGCATTCGGAGGTATCCCGCGGGTCACTCCGGCAGGCGCTGGCGATGGACCCCAGTTCACGCAGCAGGCCACATGCCTGTTCGATGGCAAGCGCGGTGATGGCGCGGGTGCCGGGGACCGGGGATTGCGGGGGAGTATTCATGCTGGCCTTCCTGAGGGTTCGGCTCTGCAAAGAGAAACCGGCGCTCCGTCATTGAGGGTGATGAAGTGGCGGCGGCTCGAACAGGTTGGCGTACCGTACATTTTTCTGGCGAAAAACCGGCAGGGCGCGAGCCCTCCCATCCGAGCCGCCAGAAAACGGTTCGAACAAGAAGGCCGCATTTCCAATTGCGGTCTTGCGGCCTAAGCCAGAAAAATGTCCAGGACGCCAATCCCGGCCGCGCTTTTTTTGCGCGACGGCGGACTTTAGCCGAACGGTAAAGCGGCGTCATTCGACCTTTACCAAACCGCTCTGAAGCCGCTACAGTTTTTGCATTTCGCGCCGGTTTGTAGCCACGCGCCGTTTTTCAGTCTTCAGGAAATAGTCATGTCCAGCATCGGATCCATTGCCAGCCATACCGCCGCCTCCGCCTGGAATGTGGTGAAGGACACCGTGCGCGGGGCTACCGATGGCGACGCTGCCGACATCGCCAAGGTGGTGGTCGGAGCCGCCGTCATGACCGGATCCATGCCGGTCGGTACCGGTGTCGCCGTGCTGGCCGGGCAGGCCGCCGCCGGTCGGTTGCTGGATGTGTTTGCCTGAAGTGAAGAAAGCATAGTTCCGCCATAACGGAACAAAGCGCCGTAAATCTCCATCGAGGCGATTCTTTCGACATACCGAAACAATTGGATAAAACAAGCTGATGGCCGGATAATTCCGTCATAACGGAACAAACAGCCATGGCACGCAACCTTCCTCCGGCAAACGCAAAAGCCGACCCGCAGGTCCAGGACCTGTCCGGCCTGGGCGTGGCGGTACGCAACGCCCGCGCCCACGCGCAACTCCGGATCGATGACGCGGCCGCTTTCGTCGGAGTCTCCGCCGACATGTTGTCGAGGCTGGAAAACGGCAAGCCGGTCACCACCGACCGGTTGCTGAAAGTGCTGTCCGGGCTTGGGCTGGAATTGCTGGTGGTGCCGCGAAGCCAGGCCCTGAAACTGCGTGACCTGGCGCAGGAAGACGCAGCGTGACAGCCACCGCAGCCACCGCAAACGTCGGCCGTTCACTGGACGTTTTCTGTGCAGACCAGACGGTCGGAAGGCTCGACTTCGATACCGCGGCCGACCGGATCGACTTCCAGTACCACCCGCAATGGCTGACCAACAGGAATCGGTTCCAGCTGTCCCCGCACCTGCCGTTCAGGGGTGAGATTTCCCCGGTGGCGGTACGGCGTTTCATCGACAACCTGCTGCCGGAAGGCCGGGCGCTGGACATCGTTTGCAGCTTCACCAATGTCCAGAAAACCAATCTCTTCGGCCTGATCCGCGTGCTGGGCCGCGACACGGCCGGCGCATTGAGTTTCCTGCCTGCCGGCGAACGACCGCAGCAACTGCCGGAACAACGCCGCGCGGTGTCCCCGGCCGAACTGCAGCAACGCATCGGCGACCGCAACCGCATGCCGTTCACGGTGTGGGACGGCAAGGTGCGCACGTCGGTCGCCGGCTACCAGGACAAGCTGCTGGTACTGAAGGAAAACGAAGACCTTTTCCTGGTCGACGGTGCGCTGTCGTCCACCCATATCCTCAAGCCGGAACCGCTGAACGACAGGCTCCGGTACATGGTGGCGAACGAGCACTTCTGCATGTGTCTTGCCAATCGCCTCGGGCAGCGACGCATGAAGCAGGACTGGGCCGCCGAGGTTGAAATCCTGCGGGTGCCCTCGCCGGTCCTGTGCATCACGCGGTTCGACCGGCGCCGGATCGGCGACCAGGTGCAACGCCTCCATGTGATCGACGGCTGCCAGGCGCTCAACCTGCCGGTCGCGGCCAAATACGAACGCTCGCTGGGCAATGGCGAGGATGTGCGGCACATGCGCGACGGCGCCAGCTTCGAGGCGCTGGCCACCTTGCGGGCACGGCTGTCCAACCCGGCGACCGGTATCCGGCAACTGGGCTTCTGGGCCATCACCACGCTGCTGCTGGGCAATAGCGATGCCCACGGCAAGAACATCTCGTTCTTCGGCGGCAATGACACCTTGGCGGTCGCGCCCTTCTACGACCTGGTCAGCGTCTCGGTCTACGACGGCCAGCACATCGACCACGAACTGGCGATGGCATTTGGAGACGAGTTCAGCCTGGCGGCGGTGAAGTCGTTCGCGCTGGCCGATTTCTGCGAGCGGCTGGGCTTTCCACGAGCTGCGTTTGCCCGGGAGTTGAAGCAGTTGTGCGAATGGGCACGGGAAGAGGCGCGCTCGCAGGCCGAAGCGCCCGACTACGTCGACGAAGAGCGCGCTTTCGTGCGCACGCTGGCCGACTACACGGTGGACCGGGCCGATCGGCTGCTGGTGCAGGTCGCAGACATCGCCCGGTTCACACGCGATTCGTTCTGAGCCTTCAGCCTTCGACGAAGCGCCCCGACACCAGCCGCATCTTGCGGTCGCACCGTTGCGCCAGCGCATCGTCGTGGGTGACCATCACGAAGGCGGTGTTGCGGTCGCGCGCCAGCTTGAGCATCAGGTCGAAAACCCCGTCGGCGGTGGACCGGTCCAGGTTGCCGGTCGGCTCGTCGGCCAGCACGCAGGCCGGTTTGGTCACCAGCGCCCGGGCGATGGCCACACGCTGGCGCTCGCCGCCGGACAGCTCGGCCGGCCGGTGCAGCAGCCGCTCGCCCAGGCCCACGGACTTCAGTGTCTCGGTCGCCGCCGCATCGCAGGCTTCCTTCGAGTCCCGCCGGATGCGCAGCGGCATGCCGACGTTGTCGAGCGCCGAGAATTCCGGCAGCAGGTGGTGGAACTGGTAGATGAAACCCAGGCTCTTGTTGCGCATGCGGCCCTGTTCGGCCTGGCTCATCCTGTCCATCGGCTGGCCGAGCAAGGTGACATGGCCGGCGGTGGGCGCATCGAGCCCGCCGAGCAGGTGCAGCAGCGTGCTTTTGCCCGATCCGCTGGCGCCGACGATGGCCAGGGTTTCGCCGGCCCGGATGTCGAGGTCGACGCCGTGCAGCACGGTCAGGTCGATGCGGCCGTCGATGAAACGTTTGGACAGTCCGCGGGCGGACAGCACCACGCCGGCAGGCGGCTTTTCTTGAAGATTCAGATCACTCATAACGCAGCGCCTCGGCCGGGTTCACACGGCTGGCGCGCCAGCTGGGGTAGAGGGTTGCCACGAAGGACAGCACCAGGGAAATGACGGCGATGGGCACGATGTCGGCCTCTTGCGGTTCGCTGGGCATGCGGCTGATGAGGTAGACGTCCTTCGGCAGGAAACTGGCATGGAACAGATGCTCCAGCGCCGGCACGATGACGTCGATGTTGAAGGCGACCAGCAGGCCCAGGCCCAGCCCGGCCAGGGTGCCGATGACACCCACCATGGCGCCCTGCACCACGAAGATCCCCATGATGCTTTTCGGGCTGGCGCCCAGGGTGCGCAGGATGGCGATGTCGGCGCGTTTGTCGGTCACCGTCATCACCAGCGTGGACACCAGGTTGAATGCGGCCACGGCCACGATCAGGGTGAGGATGATGAACATCATGCGTTTCTCAACCTGCACTGCCGCGAACCAGGTCTTGTTCTGCTGGGTCCAGTCGCGCACGAAGACGTCGCCGCTCAGGCTGTTGGCGAGTTCCTGCGCCACCCGCGGGGCTTCGTGCAGGTCTCGCAGGCGCAGGCGCACCCCGCTCGGGCCTTCCAGCCGGAAGATGCGGGCCGCGTCTTCCTCGTGCACCAGCGCCAGCGAGGAGTCGTATTCGAAATGACCGGAGTCGAAGGTGCCTACCACGGTCATCTGCTTCAGGCGGGGCACCACACCGGCCGGTGTCACCTGGCCGTTGGGCGACACCAGGGTGACCGGGTCGCCGGCGCGCACGCCCAGTGCACGCGCCAGTTCGATGCCGAGGATCACGCCGAATTCGCCGGGCCTGAGTTTTTCGAGCACCCCGGGCTGGGTGGCGCTGCCGAGGTCGGTGACCTCGCTTTCGTGCGCCGGGTCGATGCCGCGGATGAGGGCGCCGCGCATGTCCTCGCCGCGGGCGATCAGCGCCTGGGCCGAGATGAAGGTGGCGGCACCGACGACCTCGGGGTTGCGGCGCGCTTCTTCCATGGTCTTGCGGGCATCGGGCAAGGCGCCGCCGTTGGGCGCGAAGATCTCGATGTGCGAGACCACCGACAACATGCGGTCGCGCACTTCCTTCTGGAACCCGTTCATCACCGACAGCACGATGATCAGCGCCGCCACGCCGAGGGCGATGCCCAGCATGGATACGCCGGAAATGAAGTTGATGAAACCGTTGCGCCGGGTGGCGCGGCCGGCCCGGGTGTAGCGCCAGCCCAGGACCAGCTCGTAGGGGAGTTGCATGTAGAGAGTGCTCGTCATCAGTGCCCGGCCGGTGTGGCGAGGCGCAGGGATTGTGCGCGATGGAGCAATGGCCCTGGTGTCCAACGGTAGCGGCCGGCCCCGCAGGCGCGGCCGGGGGCGGAATGGGACAATCCGGCGATGCATCTTCTTGTTCCGTACGCCAGCGCCCTGGCCCCGGGTTGCGAGGCCGCCCAGCGCGACCTGGAACTGCCCAACCTGCAACGCCTGCTGTCCCGGCTGAGCCCCGCCGGCGCCGACGAAGCCGACGAATTCGTCCTGACGCCGCCGCACGAACGCGCCCTGGCCCGTCTGCGCGGCCTGCCTGCGCAGCACGGCCGGCAACCCTGGGCCGCCGTCGCGCTGGCCGACGGCGGCGGCCGGCCCGGCACCGACGGCTGGGCCTGGGTGACGCCCTGCCACTGGAACATCGCGCCCGATCACATCGCCCTGACCGACCCGGCAGCGCTGGGTCTGACCGAGGCCGAATCACGTGCGGTGCTGGCGCTGGTCGACCCCTACTTCACCGAGGACGGGATCTTTCTCGAATATGTCGCGCCCACCACCTGGCGGGCGCGCGGCGATATCTTCAGGGACATGGCCAGCGCCTCGCTCGACCGGGTGAACGGCCGCAGCCTCGACCTGTGGATGCCCGACGGCCCGGCCGCCCGGCCGCTGCGCCGTTTGCAGACCGAGTTCCAGATGCTGCTCTACACCCACGCCATGACCGACGAACGCAACGCGCGCGGCCTGCCCGCCGTCAATGCGTTCTGGATCAGCGGCACCGGTGTCCTGCCCGAAGGCGTGAAACCGATGCCGGCCGACCTGCTCGCGCCGCAAGGCCTGCGCGAAGCGGCGCTGCATGACGACTGGTCGGCCTGGCGCGAGGCCTGGCAGGCCATCGACCGGCGTGAATGTGCCGCTGCACTGAAGGCGCTGGACGACGGCCAGCCGGTCATGCTGACGCTGTGCGGCGAACGTTCGGCCTTCGACTTCACCGCCCGCAAGACCGGGCTGATGGACAGGCTGCGCGGCCTGTTCGGCAGCAAACCCCGCCTGCAGGACTGGGCTGCCAGCTTATGAAGATCGTCCCCCGCGACGTGCCGCCGCGTTCGGCCTGGGCGCTGACGCAGGCCGGCGTTCATCCGCTGCTGGCGCAGCTGTATGCGGCGCGCGGCGTGCGTTCGCATGAAGAACTCGACGACGGACTGGCCCGTCTGCTGCCGCCCGCCGGCCTGTTGGGCGCGGCGGAAGCGGCGCGTCTGCTGGCAGACGCCATAGCCGCCGACCAGCGCATCTGCGTGGTGGCCGACTACGACTGCGACGGCGCCACGGCCTGTGCGGTCGCCGTGCGCGGCCTGCGTCTGCTGGGTGCGAGACATGTCGATTACCTGGTGCCCGACCGGGTCGTCGACGGCTACGGCCTGACACCGCCGATCTCCCGCCGGGTCGCCGAACTGGGCTGCGACCTGCTGGTGACGGTAGACAACGGCATCGCCAGCGTCGAAGGCGTGGCCGCCGCGCATGCACTGGGCCTGAAGGTGCTGGTGACCGATCACCACCTGCCCGGCCCGGTACTGCCGACGGCCGACGTCCTGGTCAACCCCAACCAGCCGGCCTGCGGTTTCGACAGCAAATGCATCGCCGGCTGCGGCGTGATGTTCTATGTACTGCTGGCCCTGCGCGCAGAACAGCGGGCGCGCGGCTTGTACGCGGATGCGCCGCAGCCCAAGCTCGACACGCTGCTGCCGCTGGTCGCACTGGGCACCGTGGCCGACGTGGTCAGGCTGGACGCCAACAACCGCCGCCTGGTGGCGCAGGGCCTGCAGCGCATCCGGCGCGGCGCCATGCAGCCGGGCATCGCGGCGCTGTTCACCGCTGCCGGCCGCAAGCCCGCAATGGCCACTGCCTTCGACTTCGGTTTCGCCCTCGGCCCGCGCATCAACGCCGCCGGCCGGCTGGCCGACATGACGCTCGGCATCGAATGCCTGCTGACCGACGACCCGGCCCGGGCCGACGAACTGGCGCGGATGCTGGACACCATCAACCGGGAGCGCCGCGACATCGAGGGCGGCATGCGCGACGACGCCATGGCGATGGCCGAAGCGCTGTGCCTGGACGGCAGCGACGAAGGCCCGCCGTCCGCCATCTGCGTGTTCGGCCCGGACTTCCACGAAGGTGTGGTCGGCATCGTGGCCTCGCGCCTGAAGGACCGCATGCACCGGCCGACCTTCGTGTTCGCCGCCAGTGCCGCGCCGGGCAAGGAGACGGAACTCAAGGGCTCGGGCCGGTCCATACCCGGTTTCCATCTGCGCGACGCGCTCGACCTGGTGGCCAAACGCCACCCGGGGGTGCTGCTGAAGTTCGGTGGCCACGCCATGGCGGCCGGCTGCACCATCGCCCGCGACCGGTTCGAGACCTTCCGCGACGCGCTGGCGAAAGTCGCCGATGAATGGCTGGACGAAGCCACACTCACCCGCCGCATCGAGACCGACGGACCGCTGGCCGCGGAATACCGGCGCGCCGAAATGATCGACGCGCTGCACAGCGCCGTGTGGGGCCAGGGTTTTGCCGCGCCCACCTTCAGCGAAGAGGTGGAGGTGCTTAACCAGCGCCTGGTGGGCGAGGACCGCCACCTGTCGCTGAAGCTGCTGCACCAGGGCCATCCGGTGGACGGCATCTGGTTCGGACATACCGAAATGCTGCCCGCCCGGGTGACACTGGCCTTCCGGCTGGACGTCAACGAATGGCGCGGAGAACGCAAGGTTCAGTTCCTGGTGGAGGCCGCAGAGCTGCCTTCGGCCTAAAATGGTCCGGTGCCCACCTACCAAAACGCCGATCTGCATTGCCATTCCGTTGTTTCGGACGGCACCCTGACACCCGAGGTCCTGGCGGCGCGCGCCAAGGCCAACGGCGTCGAGTTGTGGGCCCTGACGGACCATGACGAGATCGGCGGCTGTCACCGCGCAGCCGCAGCGGCCCGGGCAATCGGCCTGCCCTACCTCACCGGCGTCGAGATTTCCGTCACCTTCGCCGACGAGACGGTGCACATCGTCGGCCTGGGTTTCGATGCCGATGACCAGGCCATCAAGGCCGGCCTTGCCGCCACCCGCGGCGGTCGTGGCCAACGAGCCCGCGAAATGAGCGACCAGCTGGCCAAGGTCGGCATCAAGGATGCGTACGACGGCGCGCTGCGCTACGTCGGCAACCCCGAACTCATCTCCCGCACCCATTTCGCGCGATACCTCGTCGAAGCCGGCTACTGCCGCGACACCAGCGAAGTCTTCCGCAAATACCTCACCGACAACAAACCCGGCTACGTGCCCCACCGCTGGGCGACGCTGGCCAACGCGGTAGGCTGGATCACCCGGGCCGGTGGCGTGGCGGTCATCGCCCACCCGGGGCGATATAAGTTTTCGGCCACCGCCGAATACGCGCTGTTCAGTGAATTCAAGGCGCACGGCGGCCAGGGCGTCGAGGTGGTGACCGGCAGCCACACGCCGCCCGAATACCTGGTGTATGCCGACATGGCACGCGAATTCGGCCTGGCCGCATCGCGCGGCAGCGACTTCCACAGCCCGGACGAATCCCATACCGACCTGGGCAAGTTGCCGTTCCTGCCGGTCGACCTGCCGACCGTATGGGACCTGGTCGCAGAGCGCGTCCAGTGAGTCCGGCACTGGTCGGGATCGGCTGCGCGGTGCTGGCCACCGCCTGTTTTGCCACTCTCGACAGCAGCGTCAAGCTGATGGGCGCGACGCTGCCCATCGTCACCATCATCTGGATCCGTTACCTGGTGCAGGCCGTGGTGGTCAGCGCCGCCCTGTTGCCCACCCGCGGCCTGGCGGCGCTGCGTACCGACCACCCGCGTTTCCAGTTGCTGCGCGGCGTTCTGCTGCTGTCGACCAGCGTGCTGGGTTTCTTCAGCCTGCGCCACATGCCGGTCGGCGAGTTCACCGCGGTGGTGATGGTCACGCCGCTGGCCATCACCGTGCTGGCATCGGTGGTGCTGAAGGAGCAGGTGTCGGGCCTGCGCTGGGTGCTGGTGGCATTGGGTTTCGGCGGCACGCTGGTGGTGTTGCGGCCCGGCAGCGACGCCTTCCAGTGGGCGACCCTGCTGCCGCTGGCGCTAGTGGCCTGCAATGCGTGGTTTCAAGTGCTGACCAGCCGTCTGGCACGCACCGAAAGTCCGATGGCCATGCAGTTCTACGGCGGCTGGGTGGGCACGCTGCTGCTGGCGCTGCTGCTGCCGTTCGGCTGGCAGATGCCGGCGGATGCACTCACCTGGGCCAAGCTCATCGGCATGGGGCTGGCCGGCACCCTGGGCCACCATCTGCTGACCATCGCCTACCGCCGCACCCCGGCTGCCACGCTGATGCCCTTTCTTTATGCGCAGATCGGCTTCGCCATGATGGCCGGCTTCATCGTGTTCAGCCATGTGCCGGACGCCATCGCGTTGGCGGGCATCGTGATGATCGCGGTGTCCAGCGCACTCGGAGCCTGGCTGACGGTGCGCGAAAGCCGGATAGTCGTACAGCCGGCAGAGGCTTGAGGCCGCGGCTCCCGGCCATGTCGCGGGCCGGGGGACAATAAGGGATGGCCCAGTATTTCGAACTTCATCCCGACAACCCGCAGCCGCGCCTCATCAAACAGGCGGTCGCCTTGTTGCAACGCGGCGGCGTGGCCGCCATTCCCACCGATTCCAGCTACGCGCTGGCCTGCCGCCTGGACGACCGCGATGCGGTCGAGCTGATGCGGCGCATCCGCCAGGTGGACGACAAACACCACCTCACCCTGCTCTGCCGCGACCTGAGCGAGCTGTCGAGCTACGCCAAGGTGGACAACCGGCAATACCGGTTGCTGAAAGCCGCCACGCCCGGCGCCTACACCTTCCTGCTCGAAGCGACGAAGGAAGTGCCGCGCCGGGTCAGCCATCCGCAGCGCAAGACCATCGGCCTGCGGGTGCCCGACCACAAGGTGCTGCAGGCGCTGCTGGCCGAATACGGCGCGCCGCTGCTGGCCACCACCTTCATCCCTCCGGGTGAAGACGAGCCGCTGAACGACGCTGCCGAAATCCGCACCCGCTACGAAAAAGTGCTGGCCGCGGTGGTCGATGCCGGCGCCTGTTCGCAGCAGCCCACCACGGTGGTCGACCTGACACCCATGGACGAAGGCGGCGACCCGCAACTGGTGCGCAAGGGCCAGGGACCGCTCGATGTGCTCGGCCTGTCGGACTGAGACAATCCACCGGTGGATATCTCCCAACTGATACAGACCGTCCTGGTCAACGCGCTGCCGCTGCTCTTCGCGATCACGGTGCACGAAGCGGCCCACGGTTATGCCGCACGGCGCCTGGGCGACGACACCGCCTGGCGCATGGGCCGGCTCACGCTCAACCCCATCAAACACATCGATCCGGTCGGCACGCTGCTGATGCCGGCATTGATGTTCTTCGCCACCAGCGGCGCCTTCGCGTTCGGTTATGCCAAACCGGTGCCGGTCAATTTCGGGCGGCTGCGCCAACCGCGGCGCGACATGGTGCTGGTGGCGCTGGCCGGACCCGCCTCCAATTTCCTGCAGGCTTTTCTGTGGGCGGCGCTCCTGGTGGTGATGCTGAGCCTGGGTTGGCGCGAGCGCTTCTTCGTCGAGATGGCGCAGTCGGGCATCCGCTGGAACCTGGTGATGTGGGCCTTCAACCTGTTCCCGCTGCCGCCGCTGGATGGCGGCCGGGTGCTGGCCGGCCTGCTGCCGCCGCGCGCATCGCAGGTGCTCGACCGCATCGAGCCGTTTGGTTTCTACATCGTGATGGCGCTGGTGCTGGCCGGTGTGGTGGCCAGCTACTGGATGCTCCCGCTGATCACCGTCGGCAACGAGGTGCTGGCGACGCTGCTGATGCCGATCGCCGCCCTGCTGCGCTGACCGCCAGCCGAGCCGCCTTCTTCTGTCTTTCCTGTCCCTGTCGATTTCTTCCCATGAGCATTCAACGCGTTCTCACCGGCATCAAGCCGACCGGCACTCCCCACCTGGGCAACTACGTCGGCGCCGTCCGGCCGGCCATCGCCGCCAGCCGCCAGCCGGGTGTCGAGAGCTTCTATTTCCTGGCCGACTACCACGCACTGATCGGCTGCGGCGAACCTGAGCGCATCAACCGCTCCACGCTGGAGATCGCTGCGACCTGGGTAGCGGCCGGACTGGACCCGGAAAAGGTCACCTTCTACCGCCAGTCGGACATTCCGGAAATCCCCGAGCTCAACTGGATCCTGGGCTGCGTGGCCGGCAAGGGCCTGCTGAACCGGGCCCACGCCTACAAGGCGCAGGTCGACAAGAACACCGCCGCCGGCAACGACCCGGACGCGGACGTGAGCGTGGGCCTGTACATGTACCCAGTGCTGATGGCGGCGGACATCCTGATGTTCAAGGCGCACAAGGTTCCCGTCGGCCGCGACCAGGTGCAGCACATCGAGATCGCCCGCGACATCGCTTCCAGCTTCAACCACCTGTATGGCGAACACCTGGTGCTGCCAGAAGCGGTGATCGAGGCGTCGGTCGCCACCTTGCCCGGCCTCGACGGCCGCAAGATGAGCAAGAGCTACGACAACACCATTCCGCTGTTCCTGCCGCCGGCCGAACTCAAGCGGCGTATCGGCGGCATCGTGACCGATTCACGCGCGCCGGGTGAGGCCAAGGAAACCGAAGGGTCGGCATTGTTCCAGATCTTCCAGGCGTTCGCATCGGCCGAAGAAACCGCCGAATTGCGCCAGGCCTATGCCGACGGCATTTCCTGGGGCGATGCCAAGCAGAAACTCTTCGAGCGCATCGACCATGAAGTCGCGCCGATGCGCGACACCTACCAGTCGCTGATCGACAACCCGGCCCGGCTCGAAGAAATGCTGCTGGCCGGTGCGGCCAAGGCCCGCCGCATCGCCACGCCGCTGATCGCCGAAGCGCGTCAGGCCGTCGGCCTGCGCCGCCTGGCCACGCCCACCACACCTCAGGTGCAGCAAAAAGCCAGCCGCGCCGCCTTGCCGAGCTTCAAGCAATACCGCGATTCAGACGGCCAGTTCCGCTTCAAGCTGCAGGATGCCAGGGGCCAGTTGTTGCTGCAGAGCCGGGGCTACACCGCACCGCGCGACGCTGCACAAGCCATCGCGGCCCTGCAGGCGCCCGGTGCCGATGTGGCAGCGCTGCTGACGGACGCGGCGGAAACCGGATTCACCGCCGACGCCGCAACCATCGCCGGTGCCATGGCATTGCTGGTCGCCGCTCGCGAATCCTGATGCCCGGACGGCTCAGGATATTCCCTGAGCTGCCCGCCCCGCCCCATACCTGCAAAAGGGCGCCGACGGCCGACAAACGTCTGCGCCGACAAGCACTTGGCCCGGAATGAACATACAGGCCTTCAGGTTTCGTAGGTGCCCAGCCCAAGGGCAGCGGCGCGATGTCCTGCAACACCCTGCATCCAGTTGAGCTCCAATGCCGTATCGCCCGGTAAGGAGCCCACCATGCGCCGATCTCTACGCCGACCCTCACGCCGTTCTCTCCGGCAGGCATTTGCCTTCTTTTCCGCCACGGTGCTGGTCGCCGTGACGGCAGCGGCCGCAGTGCTGCTGCCGGACCAGGCGGCAGAAGCGACCGATCTGGGCATCATCCAGATCGACCAGATTTTTGGTGCCGGCACCTTCGAGCCCTGATTTCCTGGCCTCGGCCCCTCAGTCCGTTCTCAGCATTCCCCACACCAGCCGTACCAACTCGTCCTCGAAGGCGGCGCTTCCCAACAGGGAAGAATCTTCCAAGCAGGCACTGCGGATGGTGCCCATTACCGCCCGCGTCACCACAAAGATCATGGCCGGATGCGGCGGTCGCACATCGGTCGCACCGCCCTTTTCCACCAGTTGCGCCAGCGCTACGGCATGACGCTCGGCGCCCTCTCTCAATGCCTGCGTCACGTTGTCATGGTGGTCCAGTCGCCATCCCAAACGAATGAATCGCCGACGGTTGCTGGATTCGCCGCCGAACACCTTCACCATCAGCCGGACCAACTGGCGCACCACCTCTTGTACCGGCAGGTTTTCGGCAAGCGCCTTGTCCAGCAGGGACTGGATGTCCACCTGTGCGCGGACCCGCTGGCGCTGGATCATCGCCAGCACCACAGCTTCCTTCGAAGGAAAGTACTGATAGAGCGTGCCGATGGAAAAACCGGCCTCGGCGGCGATGCGGTTGGTGGTCAAGGCGGTTTCGCCTTCGTTTTCCACAATGCGAGCAGTGGCGTCGAAAATCGTCTCTACCGTCGCCTGCGCACGCGCCTGGGAAGGCGCTTTTCTCATGGCGGACGCGGACTTGGCTTCGTTTGCAGGTTTCATGGAAGGCTCCTGTAAAACTGAGCTTAAGGCGAGTGGCGGTCAGCACTTGAAACTGAATAATGCTCAGGTATGAACCCAGTCCATGCCTCGCCGCCCTTGCTTATCCGCAAGCTCGAAGTCGATCTGCGCCGCGGGTTCGGCCGCCGCTGGTTTGCCGGGGATGCATTCCGCACCCAGTTCTTCAACGCCCTGTCGATGAGTTTCCCAGTGGGCGAGCAATTTTTCATCGACTCGGTCCGAGACGCCGCACGGCTGCTGCCCGATACACCGCATAACGCGGCGCTGCGCCAGACCATTGCCGGTTTCATCGGCCAGGAAGCGACCCACCGCCATATCCACGGCCTGTACAACATCCAGCTGGAAAAACAGGGCCTGGTGAACCGCTGGCAGCACTGGGCGGAAGCACGCCTGGCCCGTCTGCGCGCCCGCCGCCCCGCGCTGGATGCGCGCCATGCGCTGGCCGCCACCTGCGCGTTCGAGCATCTCACCGCACTGCTGGCCGACGGAACACTGCGTTATCCGCGCTGGCTCGACGGTGCGGAGGCCGACATGCAGACCGTGTGGCGCTGGCACGCAGCCGAAGAAACCGAACACAACGCGGTCGCCTTCGACCTGTACAACGCCCTCGGCGGCAGCTACGGCATGCGCCTGCGCTGGTACCTCTACGTATGTTTCAGCTTTTTGCGCGACGCCACCGGCCAGACCGTTCTGAACCTGCACCACGACGGCAGCCTGTGGCGGCCGTCGACCTGGTGGAATGCAGCCCGCCTTCTGCTGGGAGCCGACGGCCTGGTGTGGCGTTGCGCGCGCCCAGTGGCGGACTACCTGAGGCGCGACTTCCACCCGTCGCAGGACCGCCATGTCGAAACGGCCCGACATCTGGCCGCCGGCTGGCTGGCAGCGAATGCCGGGCAATACCGGGTGATACGCTGAACCGGCTGCCGCTTTTTCAGGATTTCTCGTGGTCCTGCTGGCGGAATTGCGCCATCGCCATCAGCTGGGAGTCGCGCCACTGCACCCGCTGCTCCCACTCTTCCAGGGGCAACAAGGCACGGCGTTGTGCGGCAACTTCGCCGACCAGCTCGGGGGTCCAGGGATCGTTCTGGCCGCGCTGGGCGCCCATGCGGGCATAGGCGGGGCCCATCTTCGACGCATGCGACTCGATGCCGCCACGGGTGTTCAGGTCCACCGTTTCGAACGGGCCGATGAACGACCAGCGCAGGCCCAGGCCGTCGCGCACCACCGTGTCGATGTCTTCTACCGATGCGATGCCGTCGCGCACCAGGCAGTAGGCCTCGCGCAGCACGGCACCCTGGATGCGGTTGAACAGGAAACCCTCGATCTCCTTGCGCACCACCACCGGTTTCATGCCCATCGAGGTGAACTGGGCGCGGCAGCGCTCCACGGCTTGCGGGCTGGTGAAGTCCGCAGGCGCCAGCTCGATGACCGGAATCAGGTACGGCGGATTGCCCGGATGCGCCACCAGGCAGCGGGCCCGGCCCGGCAGGTCGGCGCAAACCTGCGATATGGGCAGTGCCGACGATGCACTGCACAGCACGGCATCGGCCGGCGCGGCGGCATCGAGCGCGGCGAAAACCGCCTGCTTCACCTCGACCCGCTCGGGTGCGCATTCGATGGCCAGCGCCACGCCGGCCGCGGCGATCTCGATGGTCTCGACCATGGAAACCCGCGCCGTCAGGGTGTCGACGGGTTCCCGCAGCAATGTGTACCGCTGCAGCATTTCGGCCCGTTCGTGCAATTCGGCCGGCGCCACCCGACGACGCTCAGCCGATGGATCCTGCACTCGCACCGTCCAGCCGGCACGCGCCAGCACCAGGGCAAAGGCAACGCCAATGCTGCCACCGCCGATGACAGCGGCGGTCTTCGGCGACGGGGCGGCGGCGGAGTCAGGGGTGGTGGGCATATCGGGAACGGATGTCATGAGAGCGGATGGACAGGTGGAAACCGCTGATTATCGACCGCTGGCAGCCGACCTGCGGCTGCAAAGCTTGGGTTTGATGCATCAAATCGCAAAAATCCGCATGGATATTAGTCGATCGCTGATTATTTCGACTCGGAAATCTTGTCCGCCAGATTATCGGATCGATGCTCTAATGGACGCCTTCAATAATCCACTGAAGCATTAACCCATGACATTTTCCCGACGCGACTGGATACTCCGATCTGCCGCCCCGCCACTCTTGTCCGTGCTGCCCTCCGCCTGCAGCGTCCTCGGCGGAAGCGACGAACCGAACCCCAAACAGCCGCGCCTGCTGGAGATTTCCCTTGCGGCCGACAGCAACGCCAATATCGATATCCATGAACGCGGCGCACCGATATTGCTTCGAATATACGAACTGGCATCTGACGTGGGTTTTCTGGAAGCAGATTTTTTCTCGATACAGGACCGCGAGAAAATCACGCTCGGCAGTGACTTGTTATCGACCGACGTCTTCATGCTTCGGCCGGGCGAGACCCGCAGCATCCGCCGCAAGGCCCAGGCCGGCGCAACCGCCATCGGCGTGTTCGCCGCCTACCGCGACTTGCCGGCCTCGGTCTGGCGTGTCAGCCATGCGTTGGCGCCCGCTGCAGATGCGCACTGGTACCGCAAGGCCGCCAGGCTGCGGCTGGCTGTCTCGGTCCAGGCGCGGGGGCTTCTGGTGAAAGACGCGGACGACTTGTCAGATCCCGCCCTGGCCCACCGTGCCCGCGAGTCGGCAGTATCGCCACCGACGCCGTCGATGCCACTCCGGGATCCGCCAGCCGTGTCAGCGATGCCGCCGCCGCCGAATATGCCGCAGCTTCCTGCGGTGCCCGACCTCAAACCTTGACGCTGGGGATCGCCGGTTTGCCCCGCCCCCGGGCCGGAGCGGTTGGAAGCTCCGGTGGCAGCGCATCGATCTCGGCGTCGGAAAGCTCGGTCTCGTGCGCGGTACCCGAGAACGAAACCGGCGAAAAAGCCGAAACGGGGGACATGGCAGCAGACCGTGCGGCGCATTCGAATCGCTTGACCCTGCCGACACGCCGCGCAAACCACCATCCGGCGCCCACCGCGGCAGCTACTCCCACACCGGCCAGCAAAAGCGCCGGTCTCAAACCGGCACCCCGCCGCGCCCTGCCACCGCGTGCCACTTGCGCAGGCAGTCCGGCGGTATCGCATCGACCAGGTCGGCGAAGGGTTTGCCAATCAGATGCTCGGCATACAGAAGCAACAGGGCGACCGGGCTGCTGGGTTCGTGGTGTTCGAACCATTGGCGGGCCTGTGCCAGCACGGCACGCATGTCGGCCCGGCTGACAGCGATCGGCCCGCTGGCCGTGGCGGTTTCCGTGGCTTGTGTCATCGCAGGAAAAGACTCTGGTTGATCGGCCGTCGGTTCGACAAGGAAATCATTGAGCAAACGCGACATGCGCTGCAGGTCCGGCGCTTCTTCCAGAAGCTGGCGATCGACCCAATCGACGATGCAGGACCAGTTTTCTGCTGCTTCCACCAGGGCCGGCAGATGTTCGTTTTTCACCGGAAAAGCAAGCATGGCGCCTACGTCACCCAGCAAACCCAGCGGATCACACAGCATCGCCAGCGCATTGGCGCGCGGCACCGGGTCGAACTCGCCATCGGTCCAGGCTTGCGGGTGCACCGCATCCGGCCAGGTCAGAAGCACCGAATACAACTCGGCCAGTGCGTCGGCCAGACCAGCCGCATGCCGCAGCCGGACCGCCGCACGGCAGACACAGTTCCACAACACGATGTCCTGGCTGCGCGCCAGCAATCGCCTGGCCTCCCGCTCGATGGCCGTCCAGTCGGGTGCCTCACCGCTGCCGACAAAGTCGCCGTACTGCACCTCGACACCGGGCGCCAGCCGCGCCAGCAGCAAGAGGTAGTCGGGTTCGTATTCCAGGCTCGGGCCGCAAGCCATGACATCCGGCGGTCTGGAGGATGGGTTTTCAGTGTTCATGGGACGGGAGGGCGTTCGGGAGGGCGTTCGGGAGATCGTTCGACATCACGGCTCAGCATTTCCGGCTCGAACACCATGCCGGTGGCATGCGGCTGCGCCCGGCCCGGTGCCGCCAGCCAGGTCGACCAGCCGAGGCGGGGCCCCGGCTGGGCTTGTGCCAGCAGCCGGGTCGGCGGGACGCTTTCGGCCTGGACCTGCAGTTCCAGGTCCCAGAAGAATTCATGTCCCACGAAGGCGCGGACCCAGGCAACCAGCAAGGGCAGGTCGACACCTTCGGGCGTGAAACGCAGGTAACGGTCCAGCGGCAGCGGACCCAGCACCAGGCGGAAGCGGCTCTGTCGGTCGGCCACCCTGGCGCCCAGCATGGCGCCCTGCCCCAGCGAATTCGCCGACTGTGCACGCGCCAGCCGGCACTGGTCGGCGGGATCGATGGCGATCCAGTGCAGCATGAACTCGCGCAACTGCACCGGCACACCGAAAAAATGGCGCAGCGTCTGCAGCAGGCCGTCGGCGTGGCGTGTGTCGGGCGCCAGGTGTGCGGCGGCGGACAGCCGGGCATGGCTCGGCAAGACCGAGTCGCGGATCTCCAGCGGGTCGTGCCCGGTCAGGCGGGCGATGTAGGCACTGAAACGTTCGTCGTCCTTGCTGTCCAACCCGGCGGCGGCCTGGGCCTGTGACCAGGCCCGGTAGAAATGGGTGAGATACCGGTGATGGAACAGGTCCAGAAAATTGGCCAGCGTTCCGTCGCGGTGCTGATGGCTGCGCTCCCGTACCCATTCGGTGTAATGCAGCGGCAACGGACCCTGGGGACCCAGCAAACCCAGGCCGAACAAACGGATCAGCGGCAGCGCGGGCTGGTTGCCGCGCAAGGGCTGGGCGGCGAGCTCGGGCGAAGCCTGGTCCTCCGGCAACACGACTTCGGCGATTTCTCGCGGAGCGAACGCCAGGTCGGCGGCCTGCCCGAGCCGAAACGTCGTCTCCTGCTGCGGGCGGCGCGCCTGGCCGATGGGCACCGCGCCGCCCTGCCGGGCCATCAACCGGCGCAGCAGGGGCAGGAAGCCAAAGCGCCATGGCATGGCGCGCACCTGATGCAGCAATGGTTGCCGTGGCCCGGCATCGAGAAAAAACCGGGTGCTGCGTTTCACACGATGCCCCTGCCGCCCATCCGGGTCGACCAGCGGGCGACCGTGCCCCGCTGTACCGACACCAGCACGGTTTCGGTAAATACATTCAGGCTGACGTGGCGCGCCAGGTAACGCTCCAGCACCAGGCCGAAGAGGTAGGGACTGGCACCGGAGAAACCGGTTTCGTCCACCGTCAGAGTGCACTCCACGCCGCGCCCGTACAACAGCGGCCCCTTGCCGGGCAGGCGGCGTGTGACCGGCTTCACCGAGGATGCGACCAGGCCGTCGATCTGCCGCAAGGCCGCGCCATCGCCGGGGTCGACGAACAGCTTGAGCATGTCGCGCAAGGCCGATGCTCCCTCGCGCTGCGGCAGGTCCTGCAGCGGAAGATGGTTGAAACCCAGTTGCCGGATCAGGCGCCACGACAATTCCTTTCGGGCGAAAGGCGGCCGCGGGGTGGACGGCGCGCGGATCAGGCCGACGCCGGACAGCGGCGCGCCCCCTTCGAACGTCAGGTCGGACACCCCGTTGCGCGGCACCAGGCCAGGCAGGTCGCGGTTGGTCAGCAGCGCCGTCATCGACAGGGACGCCAGCGATTCCGGATAAGGCGCCTCGTCCTGGTCCACCAGCGACGCGAACAACTCGCTGCCGACATAAGGCATTCGTGTGCCGTACCGCCGCGCATTGTCGGAAGGCAGCCGCGCCTCGCGCCGCACCGAGAAGTACCGGCCGTGATTGCCTTCGTCCTCGTTGCGTGTCTCGTAGATGGGGCGAAAGACCGCCGGGCTCAGGTCCTTGTCGATCGGCTGGGACAAGGCCTGGACGGAATGCACTTCGAAGTCGAGCGGTCGGTTCGTGTCAGGCACCAGATGGAATTCGGACTGGGCCGGATTCAACATCACCGGTGCGCCCTGGTGTTCGAAGAGATTGATGACAGGCGTGCAGAACAAGGCGAACTGCGCCGCGTCCACCAGCGGCTGCAATGCGCCCGGCGGCCGGCTCAGCAGCACCACGATCTCGGCTTCCGGTCCGTCGATGGTCGCCAGGCCGGCGCGCAACTGCGTCAGCCTGAAAAACCAGAACCGCTGCGGGCAGGCAAAGAACTCGTGCAGCAGATTGTGGCCGTGGAAGGTGTTCCATTGCAGCGGCAGCAGCCCCTGGCCCGGCTCCAGCGCCTCGTGCACCAGCGCACCCTCGGTCGCCAGCGACGATTGCGCCGTCAGCTTGCCGGGCGTGCCGATCACCGTGCCGACTGCCGAGGCATGCAGCAATTCGAACAGGTGGGAAGCCACCTCTTCACTGCCGCTCAGGTAGACCGGCAGTTCGTCGAGACCCTTCAGGCCGGCAAAGCTGCCGGTCTCCGTCGTCAGCCGCAACCGCAGCCGCAAGGCGCCGGCCAGCTGCACGTGGGCTGGCAAAAACCGGTGGATGCCCGCCAGGTCCGGCGGCGCGGCGGTGAGTCGGGCCTCGACGATCTCGATGGGCCACAGAACCACCGGCTGGCTGGAGCGGAACCGACATGCGGTCTTTTCGCCCGGCGCCGGCCGTGCGGTGAAGACCGAATGCCGAGGCACCGGATAAGCCGTCATGTCATTGGACAGGCCGCCCTTGGGCTGGAGACGTGCCACCGCCATCGACGGCGTGGGGCAGAGGTAGTTGGGGTAGAGAGTTTCCAGCAGGCGCTCGGTGAAGCGGGGAAATTCTGCGTCCAGCTTGATCTGCACCCGGGCGGACATGAAGCTGAAGGATTCGATCAGCCGTTCGACATAAGGGTCGTCGACCTCGGTGCCGTGCATGCCGAGCCGGCGCGCGATCTTGGGATGGGCCGCCGCGAACTCACCGCCGGCCTCGCGCATGTAAGCCAGTTCGCGGTTGAAGTATTCGAGGAGTTGCGGGTCCATGGGGTCGGTGTGTCAGTTAGATCGGGGTGGGCTCGGGATGGCTGGAATGGCTGCTTTTTGGGGCGACCCGAGGTCAGGCGAACTCGCCCAGCCGGCTGGTTTCGAGATCGACCGCGCTCTGCACCAAAAACGCCAGCGGATAGGGCCTGGCGTTGATCTGTGCACGGATTTCGAAGCGCAACAAATGGCCACCGCCCTGCCCTGCCGATTGCTCGCGCGTGGGCAAGGGAGTGACCGCGATCGACCGCTCGTCCAGCCGCGGTTCGAACTGTTTCACGGCTTCCCGGATCAGGATTTCGACCTGCTCCCACTGACCCTCCTGCACATGCTGGCCGGCCAGGGGTGGGATACCGAAATTGAGGCAGGAACCGGCGGCGTGCGGATAGGTTGCTGGGTGGATCAGGCCGTCGGCGTTCAGGGTGTTGAGGAGGAAGGACAGGTCACGACGGATCGACTGGCGGAGGGTGTCGGCGGTGTGGGCGTAGTCGGATGGGGGTTCGGCGGGTTGGGAGGGGTTGTCGTCCTGGAGGCGGTCGAAAAGGGTCGGGAGAAGGGATTGCCGGCCTCGGCGGGGAGAGGTGCCTATGGAGGTTGTGGGGAGGTAGGTCATTAACAGGTTAACGTCTAACTCCGAGGAGCTTCAGGTAAATACCGAAGAATCAAACTCTGCATCGCGCTAGTGGTGGTTTTTGACAAACATTTATATTCCCTCACGTTTTTTCCGACTCGTGTATTCAATCCAACAAACTTGCTTTCACCGTCCATATCTGTCAAGACGCGAAGTACTCCCTTGCCAGAAAACTCGATCGACTCCAAAACAATAGCGCCGCCGTAAGGCTTGAGGAAAGTGCCAAGGAATATTCCGCTCTTTGCAGAGACCGCAGTTTCCGGAAATCTTATATTCACCTTACCCAAAGGACCCGACCTGTAGTTCAAAAGCATGTCGGCATCCTCAGATTGAGGATTAACTGCTGACCCGCAGAGCGAAATAACAGTCTCCGACCCTCGCAGGCGGCAAGAGAAATAAGTGTATTCGGAAGCTATACAGTGGGTCGGTGCTTCGGCTGGTGACGCCGCGAAAACCTCCATCCCATGCATCCCGCCCAACAAGATTATTCCCGACACTTTTGCTCGAAACTTCATTCTCGATAAATGCAAACACCACCGAAAAATCAAAATCCCACTTGACGCCATCAATACGCTTTCAGTCTTCATTATCGCGCCTTATTTATGTGAACCCGCAGGCGGCTCTAGGATATACTTAACAAGGATTGTGTGAGCGTAACGGCGGCACAAGAATGTTTAACCTTTTCCCCCATGACTACAATCCCAACGAACGGATCGGAACACCAAAGATATCAATATCATACTCAGCACAAATCAATGATTTGACTGGAAACTCACTGGGCACGCCACTTTGGGATTTTCACTTATCGCACAAAAGATCCCTCGCGCCCGATCATAAATTAGGGTGAAGTTTGCTTTTACAAAGCTGTCAGGCGACGACCCAAAATTAATTTCATGTGCGACTCTCATCGTCAAGCGTCCATTTTTAACTTCAGCACGCGCCATTTCGGAACCCCAGCGGCAAAGTGTTCGCGGCTGGCTTTCATCTACATAACGAATTTTATTTTTAAAATCGTTAAAAACAATGCATGCCATATCATCAGCTGGGCCACGCGGTTGCGCGAGTAAAACCGTTCCATGCGCACTTTTATAATACCAATCGAAAGCACGAACAACTTTTAAATCGTATTTGGCAAAGATGAATGAGTGCTCATAACGCCGTGCGTCAATCATTTGGCGCGTCAAGTCTGAATCTACAGGACCACGTTGCCCCGCGAACGCGGGCATGAATGAAGCAGAGGAAACAACCAATATCCATACGAAGAAATTTAAATTGAAAGTCATTGCTTCGGCCTTAGCAAATTAACCCGTATTAGTTTATCGGGCGAAAGTGAAATATTAAGTTCAATGGAGAGGGAAAGCGTGTCACCCAAAACATGATTTATATAGGCTGCATATGCCAGTCGCTCAAATTTTCCATTTCCCCCTCCGTTCACCAAAACGCTAACGCGATTAACAATATCGATACCAACGCCCCAGTCTGACTTTCGATTTATATTAATATGGCCTTCATGATGTTTTGACACCCAATAAAAACCACCCGAGTCACATGCACAGTATGGATCTGATGCCACAATGTCTGGATCGTATTTGGGTGACCACTGTGTTTGTTGACTTGCTTTGGAAGCAGGATTTCCAGTCCAATGCTTGGACACTTCAGTAATTCGCGGCCGAGTTGGCGTCAACTTCTCGACATAGGGTCCAAAATGATCTGGCAGCGAAAGCTTTGATCGAAATCTGCCGTACTCTTCGTAGTTTCCCGCCCATGTCAACTGCATGACCCCACGGCCATAAAATGCGGAATACTTCTCCACCAACGCATTACCACTTTGGGCCTTACCAAAAAACCACTCTTCCATTTTTTGTCTCATTGGACCTGAAGATGGTCTCCACTGCGCCGTCTCCAACATGACCTGCGCTAAAAAATTCACCCATCGCGCAGCGGTATTGATTGAGTACTTTCGCGCTACGCGATTCAATGGAATGTGATATAAACCGAGACGGTCTTCAGCCATTTTTACGGTAATGATATTCTCCACTCCGATTTCGCTCGCCACCATCGGATTATTCTTCGTCTCATAATTCGGATGACGCGGAATGGTTTGTAAAAATTCGCGCTTACTTAACCATCCCACCCGCCGCATTGTCGCCAAAAACTCCTGCGGATGAAATCTCCATTTGGCACTCTTATACTCCTCAGGCAGATCTCCCACTGAAATTGCTTCCGCATGACGCTTGACCTCGGCCCACTTCTTTTCGCTGATAGGTTTTTCAGCATTTATCGGATGCCGCAGCCAACCATGTCGGGCTTCAATGGTGGAACGGTCCCATTCCGTAGGAAAAAAACATATGGCGCGCCTCAATCGCGTTTTTACGTCTTCAACGCCAATTCGTTTCGCCAACTCCTCGGACTCGAATCGTTCCTCCTGTTTTAATTTGGAATTTGCGATCCAGCGTTTCATATTTTCCGACTGGCATCGCTGATCATGATGCGCGGCATCGTCAGAGAAAAAGTTCCATTCGCCTATATATGGAAAATCAGCTTCGCTCAGCTTGAAGGTTCCGGATGAATTCAGATCCGCCCAAACGGTCCCACTGGCAGTTGGAATTTCTCGCCAGTGAGCTGCATCAATCGGCAACGGGTCTGGTCCCAAATTCCTGCCGAAGCGCAGCAAATCGTACCAGCCGCTGGGGCTACTCAGGCCTACAAAGGTCTGTGAACTGACTTGTTTATGGATAGCACAAGCATGTTCGTACAGTTGATATTCAAAGTCGTCAGCTTTCTTCACCGCGCCAATGATTTTTCCCGAAAGATCCAAGCTTGTGAGATAACCCTGACCTAACTCGTAACGGATACGGACCCATTGCGCTGAACCCAGCGTTTGACTTGTGTGGCTGCCAGAACGCAAGTGGTTCTTGGGTAGATACGATGCGGTTGCGGTCCCAGCCGGCAGATAGATGTAGAGGTCTCCAAAGACAGCGTCTATACGACCATCAGCAGTCGGGGTGTTCGGCCTGCCGATGTCATAAGGCGGTTGCCACTCTGGCTTTTTACCTGTCAGGTTGATAAGTTGCGCCTCGTCGCAACAAACTTCGAAGTGGATGTCAGCCGGTGCGGCATAGATTTTTCCTGGCCTGCCAATAACGTCTTTTCTGTAGACTGATTTGCCAAGCGTTACGGCGAGGTCCACCTCACACAGATGCATAGTCAGCGTGAAGTAGGTAAAGCTGGTTACTACGTCACCTTTGGCCCCGATTTCGGTACTGTGCCGGATGATCACGCAACCGTCGTCCGTCCATTTCGGGCCATCGTTGCTGGGCGAGTAATTCAACGCGTGGTTGGGATCCTCTGTGTATTTTGTGGCTTGGCGTATGTAGATCACAGTGCCATCCGCGACAGCGCGCGCAGGCAGGTGGTGACTGTTGACGTAAGGGGCTGACAAGTGCAATCCGGTGTGCCACATGAAACGGCCACCGATTGGGAATGATCCTTCTTGCGTGTCAACGCCGTTTGCTAGCGCCTTCTGTTGCTCCATTGCCCGATCTATCCATTGGGTTTCGGTTTCATTTGAGTCGCGGACAGGAAGAAAGGGGGGGCTGATGACCATGAGATTCCTCTGTTAGTTCGATATCGACACGCTGCCGTCTGCAGCATCCCCAAGCTTCAAATCAACTCGCGGCAAGAGCGTGGTCTCTACAGGCACGTTGTGCTCCGGCGTCACCCCATGCTTGCCCGCACGCACGCTCCAAGTCCCGGCCGTCCCCACCGTCACACCGGCAGCATCCAGCCGCAGGTAACTGCCGCCGCCGTTGATCACCACCTCCTTGCGGCCCCGCAGTTCGATGCGGTCGCCTTCCATGCGGATATCCAGCTGCGCCAGCAGCCTGATGCTGTGCTGCAGGGCCGATATCTCGATGTCGCCGGCGGCCGCCACCAGCTTCATGCCGGCCCGGAAGGCGAACAGCCGGATGGCTTCCTGCGCGCTGGCCAGCAAGTGCCCGAAGGCACTGATGCTGGTGTCGGCCCTACTGGTCAGCGCGATGGCTTCCTCGCTCGCAAGGTGGGTCGGCCCGACGCTGGTGCTGGCGATGCCGGCGGCGCTGGCGATGACGACATGGGGCTGGGTCAGTTCGCCGGATGGTTTGCCTTTTCCCTGGCTTCCCTGGCTTCCCTGGCTTCCCTGGATCTCCCGGTTCTGTGTCTTCAGGTCGGCTGCCACGGACTCCTGTTCGCCTGCGGGTTGCGCCGTGCCTTGGCGGGCCGACCGGCCCAGCACCGTGTGCTGTTCCTGCGCCCGCTGCAGGCGCTGCGTGGTCTCCGGCATGTCCTTCGCATGGCTGCGTGCGGCCTGGCGTTTTTCGGAGGTGATCAGCAGACCCGCACCGGCCCGCATCACGCCGTGACCGTCGGTTCGCAAGTCGAAACCCTCGCCTCTTGCATCCTTGCGGCCCTGATGGTCCTCGATGCGGCAGATGGCGCCCAGGCTCAGCTGGCTGTGCTGGTGGTCGCTCTTGATCTGGGCCTGGATGGCACCCTCGGTGTCGTCCAGCACGATGTGGTTGCTGCGGCCCCAGGCACGGTTGCCGGTGCCCTCGCCATTGCGGTCGTGGCCGAGTTCGCGGCTGCGTATGCCGGACAGCGCGTTCTGGCTGGGCAGCATCCACGGCGGTGCGTTCTGCGGGTTGTGGACACTGCCGATACACACCGGCAGGTCGGGGTCCCCGCTGGTAAAGGCGACCTGCACTTCCTGGCCGATGCGGGGGATGTGGACCTGGCCCATCTGGCAGCCGGCCCAGTCGTTGCGCACACGGATCCAGCAGCTGGACCGTTCGTTCTTGTGCCCCAGCCGGTCCCACGGAAACTGCAGCTTGATACGGCCCAGGTCGTCGGTCCAGACGTTGGCGCCGGTCGGGCCGACGACCAGCGCGGTGTGGACGCCGTTGGCCTGGGGTTTGGGCTGCGTGAGTGCAGGCCGCAGCGGCTGGGACACGGGGTGCGCGGTGATGTCGACCTGGACACGCCACTGCCCTTTTTTGTCGGCGCCCGTGTTTTGCGCTCTTCCGTGTAACGGCACCGACTGGCTGGCATAGGCCGGGTTCTCGATGGCGAACCGGGTGTCGAGCACCAGGTAGTCGCCTTCGGCCGAGCGCAGGGGATGGTTGGCCAGGCGGAAGACTCGGCCGGGGACTACACCACGCAGGTTGCCGCTGGCGGTAGCGAGGGCTGCGTGGCTGGTCAGGGCCTCCAGCCGCACCCGGGCGAAGGCGGCGCCCTGGTCGTAGGCCGCATTGGCCGCGGGATCGTCGGTGCCTGCCGCGGGTTGGGCGAAGTGGCTGCCGCCCAGCGGGTGGTGCCACTGGTAGGTGTCCAGCAGCGGTCTTGCCGGCCGCCAGGCGCGCGGGTCGGATGGCCGGTCGGCTGCCGGCTCGCCGCTGGAGCGGCGCATGTCGGCTTCCGGCTGGTGGTAGTCGTGGTCGGTGGTGCTGTAGTGGTTGCCGGTCATCGCGCGCGCGGGGGCGAAGCGGTGGAAGTACTCGGCATCGGCCTTCCAGCCGGCGGGGCGGTAGTCGATGCGGTCGTAGGCGCCGGGCCTGTGTCCCGGGTTGTCCCTGGGACTGCTTGTGTACGCGGCGATGTGGTCGGCCAGCACCAGGCGATGCCGGCCGTCTTCATGTTCGAAGCCGTAGTGGATGCCGTATTCCTGGGTGAGGCGGCAGAAGAATGCGAAGTCGCTTTCGTTGAACTGGACCTGGAAGTCGCGCCGGGGGTAGGTGTGGATGAGGCGCTGCTGCACCTCGAACGGGTAGGCGGCCAGCAGTTCGCCAAGGATCTCGATGACGCTCAGGTCCTGGAAGATGCGGCAGTCGCTGTTGAGGGTGGCTCGGTGCAGCCAGGGCTCCAGCGTGAGCCGGAATTGCAGGTCCCGGCCGTCGTCGCCGGCCAGTTCCATGTGGGTGACGATGGCATTGATCTGCCGCACGCCGGCACCGATGCGGTCGACTGCGGACCCGACGGTGCCGGGTTCGAATCGGCCGGAGCCGTCGAGCTGGATGCGGCACTGGACTTCTGCGCCGATGAAGGTGTGCAGCGACCAGTCGGTGATGCCTGCGGCGTGGTGGCTCATGCCTTCGAGCGTCTGCACCACCAGCTCATAACGGAACAGGCTGTTCAGGCCTTCGGTGCCCGAGAGGCTGACGGGTTCCAGCGCCGGCTGCCCGAGGAACAGCGGGATGGCCGGACAGGTGACTTCAAGGGGTCGCTGCATCTGGATCATGGCGGGCCTGTGGTGCTGTGATGGGTGCCGGACTGGTGAAACGCCCGGGTCTCATGACGGTGCCGGTCGTCAACTGGTGGTGGTCGCGGCGGGTTTCGGCGGGCAGGCCGAACATGGCGCCGATCAACGGTGTTTCGGGCGCGAACAGGCGCAGGACTTCGGGTGGCACGGGCATGCTCAGCAGACCTGGCGCGCCGGCCGGTTCGTCGGAATCGAAACCGGCGATGCAGGTGTCGATGCTCAGCGGCGGCAGCACCATGTCACGCAGATGCACAAAAGGCTTGGCCAGCGCACCCAGGGCCTCGAAGTCGGGCGCCGGCTCATGGCGTCTGGCCTTGTGGGCCGGCCAGTCGGTGGTGCCCAGCAGTTGCGAGGGGTCGGCGACGACCCGGTCGAACTCGCGGCGCAAGGCGTCGACGAGGTGTTCGTCCGGCGCTGCCCGGTGCAGGGATGGCAGGCTTCGCGGCAGATCGGAGAATGCATCGCCGAAGCCGCCCGCGACCGTCGGGTCGACCGGTCCGGTGATGCCGAGGGCGGACAGGATGTCGGCATCCAGGCCCGGCGAATAGGAAGCGTTGTCCGCCATGGCTCAGGTCGCCGTTCCGGGGCAGTGAAACCCGCGCAGCACGTCGCTGTTCAACGGATGGGGCTGGCTGCCGGCGCTGATGCCGAGCAAGGCCTTGCGGCCGTCGAAGCCGAATTCGACGCTGACCCGGCCAGCGGTGGCGCTGGTCAGCACACGGCCTTTTTCCAGCAGGTGCAGCAAGGCCCACGGACCGTCCACCGACAGGACCGAGGTGGCGCCGGAAATCTGCGGGTTGGCCGTCAGCGCCGCTGTCGACCCGCCGCGCGGTCCGGGCCATTCGACCTTCAGCGGCTGCGGCGGCCCGTGCCGGTAACGCAGCGCCTGGCCGTCGATGTCGATGACCAGGTCGGTGATGGTCGGGTCGAGGTCGAGCACGGTGACCTCGACCTTCCAGCCGAGCTTCTTGCCGCCGTTTTCGCGGAAAAGAAGCTCGCGGATCCTTTGCGCACGGTAGAAGGTGTCGAGGTCGGGGCCGCCCTGCGCCAGCAGCTTGAGCCACTCGCCCGCCAGCGTGGGGCCGGTGCCGGCAGGGGCTGCGTTGTCGAGCGCGGCCAGCATGGAAGGCAGGACGCCGCCGGCCGCGCGGTATCGCCAGGGACGAGCGCTGGTGTCCACGAACATGGCCAGGTGGCGCTGGAAGAATTCGTCCGTGGCGCCGCCTGCAGCGAAGAGCTGGGTGACATCTTCGACGGCGGCGTCCTGGCTGGAAGCTGCAAAGGGGTAGCGGCCTTCGATGCCGCGCCGGCAGGGCTCGCCCACGTTCTGCGCCAGCAGGCCGAGCAGCCGGTCGAGTTGCTGCTGGGCCTGGCGGCGCAGGATGGTGCCGGCGCCCTCGCCCACCCGGCTGCTGCCATTGCGCGCCAGCGCCAGCAGGACTTCCCGCAGGGGTGGTGGCAGCTTGCCGGCTTCGAGCAACAGACGGGCTCCGGCATCGCCGCCGGCGGGTGGCAGCGAACCGGCCGCCAGGGCCGTGTCGGCCACCACCAGCTGGTTGTAGAAATCGTTGACCACCACCGATACCGCGTCCAGCCCGGGCCTGGCGGCGGCCGCCGCGACCAGGCCCCCGTCGCCGGCAGGTGCGGTGTCGGCCTGGCCGGTGACGAGTTCGTGCAGGGCTGCGAAATGCTGATCGACCAGGGTTCGTTCCGGTAAGTCGCTACGCCGGGCGACGGGCGCCGGGGCCGAGGACGGAATCGCTGCGGGGACGATCTCCAGCGAGCGGCCGGGCGCCGCCTGCGCCAGCGTGGTTTCACGCGCTGCGGCACGGGCCAGCCGGATGAGCGGCGAATCGGGTGCGGCGAACTGGCGCAGCACACTCAGGTCGAAACCCAGGCTGCCACCTGCCGGACCGACCAGCTCGGCGGAAGTGTTCGACGGGATCGGCGGATGGGCCCTGGCGGTGCCGACGGCGCGGATCGACCCCAGGAAACGGTCCCAGTGTTCGACGTATTCCGACAGGTATTGCCGCCTCACTTCCTCCACCATCGCATCGGCGGCCGGCGAGGCTGAAATGCCTGGATCGGGCGCCGACCGGCCGGCCAGTGCCTGCTCCGAATCGCTGCGGTCCATGACCCAGGCATCTTCCGGGAATGCTCGGCCCACGAAGGCTGCCAGGCGTTTGTCGAACAGGCCGTGATAACCGTCGTAGGTGAAGAGGCCGGGCACGCCGGATTCGAGCGAGAGCCCGCCTTCGCGCGAGAACACGGTGCCGGCCTGGGGGCCTACCGCCCGTACCAGGGTGAAGTCGGGTGGCGCGTCTTTCTGGAAGGCCGTGCGCGCCCGCTCGTACAGCCTTTGACCGGCGGTGCGGCTGTCCAGGAAAGCCTGCGCCTCGCGGATCAGCGTCTGGCTGGGTGGCGACGCCGCCTGCATGGGCCGGGCACCCGAAAACAAAGAGCGGAGATGGGCGGCGGTGGCGTCGCCCACGCCCAGCGCCGCGGCGCCCTGCCCGGTGGTGATGTCGGCCAGCACCCATTCACGCACATCCCGCGCCGCGCCTTCGGCCATGTAGCGGTCCTGGTCGTGCAGCAGCTTGTAGACCCGCAAGGCGGCATAGACACCGGGCGCATCCTGCTCGCGCAGGCGGGCGGCGAGCACCACCTGCAGCCGCTGCAGTACGACGGGCAGGAGCAGGTGCTCCTGCAGTCCGGAATAGACCTGCGCCGATGCGGCCATCACCGGCTCGGCCACGAACAGGCCATACGCGAAGCTGGCGGGCGGGCCACCCTCGCCCAGCGCGGGATGGACCGGAACCCGTCGGGCCGAGTCGAGCACCGCCGGCACGTTGGCGCGGGTGGGTTCGGCCAGCAGTTGCATCACCTTGCCGCGCAGTTCGACGGTGCGGGCCTGCACCGTGTCCAGGTAGGCCAGGTTGTTGCGCCAGCTGGTGGTGAAAGCCAATGCCAGCCAGCCGAATATCAGCAAGGCGAGGCTGTGCCCCAGCAGGCGCAGCATGCGGAACCTGAACTCCCAATGGCGATTGGGTCGTACAAGATGCGCCTCGGGGATGACGATCCGGGTCAGCAGGTCGTGCAGGAAAAAGGACTGGTGCTCCGCCGGCTGGGGCTTGGCAGGCGGCGGCGGCTGGTTCGTCGCCTCGGCGAGTTGCTGCAGCACCGTGGCGGTCTGCATCGACCGCGGGACATCGCCCTGTTCGGCACTGCAGAAATACACGCCGCGCAGGGTGTGGGGGTCAGGGGTTTCGTCGAAACGGGAATCGAGGAAGACGTCGTCGACCAGACGCGCCACCGACTCGCTCACCCCCGCCATTTCCAGGGGTAGCGTGAACAGCTGCTGCCGGCGGTCGAGTTCGAATTCCTCGTTCAGGCGGATCCGCAGGCCCGCTTCCAGCCGTTGTTTCAGCCGGTCCAGCTGCTCGCCGACCTGGCGCTTCACGCTGTGGCGATCACCATCCGGCAGACCGGCGCGTCGCCAAGGCACTGCGGGCCTCGGCGTCGCCAGGGTGAAGCCCCAGACCTGGGTACGGCCCTCGCTCGTGAGGGACTGGAAGAATTCGCGGAACCCCCGCATCTGGTCGGCCTTGGATACCACCAGGTAGACGGGGAAGGCGATGCCCAGTCCGCGCCGCAGTTCGGCCAGCCGGTCACGCAGGACGCTCGCCTGCCGGGCCCTTTCCGAGGCATCGGTCTCGACCAGTTCGGCAACACTCACGACCAGCAGCACGCCGTTGACCGGTGCACGCGGCCGGTGCTTGCGCAGCAGCCCCAGCAGGCCTTGCCACTGCCATTGCGGTTGCAATCGCAGCTCGGCGGTTTCCGCTGGATCGGTGGGCGCGGAGTGACCTGTCTCGACATAACGACCCGAGGTGTCCAGCATGACCGCCTGGTTGCTCAGCCACCAGTCGCAATCCTCGGTCGGGTGCGCGTCCTGGACCGGGTTGCTGCTGTCTCGTGTGAGGGGAAACTGCAGTCCGCACTGCCGCAGCAGCGCCGTCTTGCCCGCACCTGTCGGCCCGATGACCATGAACCACGGCAAGGCATACAGATGGCGGCGGTTTTGGAACCAGCGGCGCCACAGGCCGCCGTCGCGCATGGCCCGCAACCGGAACAGTGCGCGCTGGAGCTTCAGGTCGATCTGCACCAAGGCACGTTTCCGTGCCGCGCCGTCTTCGTCGATTTTTCGGAAACGGAAGAACCTGGACAGGAATTGCGGGTCTTCCGAAACCTTGCCCAGCAGCCGGTGGAGCCAGTAGCCGGCATACACCAACAGCAGTCCCACGATGCAGAGGATGCGCACTTCTCGCGAAACCAGTGGCTTCAGGCTGCCCAGAGACAACAAGGGGCCCGCCATCCAGATGCACAGGCAAAGGCCGATCACCACCAGCAGGCCGAAGGGTCCGCCGGTGAGCGACAGCAGCGCGGTGGCCAGCAGCAGCATCAGCACCACCAGCCGGGCTGAACCCGAAGCCAGCGGCTGTACGCCATCCAGCGCGACCAGTGGGCCGCCGAACCACACGGCCATGCCGACCAGCAGAAGGCCGCATAGCAGCAGCGTGATGCGGGAGAAGACGAGGTTCAGGAATGAAACGAGCATTGGCATGGGGAACTCGGCAAATCGGAGGTGGCAATCGGCAATCCGTGCCTAGTCGGCGCTGAGGATCAGGTCGACACGCCGGTTGCGTGCACGCCCGGCCGCGGTACGGTTGTCGGCCAGCGGCTGGGTGGCGCCCATGCCCTGGACCTGGATGCGTGACTTCTCGACACCCTCGGCCTGAAGCGCCACGGCAACGGCGTTCGCCCGGGCCGCGCTGAGGTGCTGGTTGTCGGGAAATTCGGGGGTGCGTATCGGCTGGTCGTCCGAATGGCCGTTGACGAGCAGACGACCGGGAAGCTCGTTGAGCTCGCGCGCCACTTTGCCGATCAAGGGCACGGTGCGGGGATTGAGCCGTGCCTGGCCGGGCGCGAACATGTCGTCGCCCCGGAAACTGACGGCGCTGCGGGTCTCGTCTTCGTCCACCGTGACGGTGCCGCGTTCCATCTCGGCCTCCAGCAGGGATTTCAGGCGCATCGGCCGGACCCGGGACACCAGCACCGGCGCCTGCAGCGTACCCAGGGCCTTCAACTGCTCCAGCACTTCCGCACCACGCCGCACCAGCTGGATCTTGTAGTTGCAGAACAGACCGGCCAGCACCAGCAGCAGCAGGCCGCAGACACCGCGCAGCGGAATGATGTGCAGCGGCCTGAAGCGCCCCTTGGTGGCGGCCTGCGCATGGGGTGAAAGCCGGGCGGGCACCTCGCCCCGGGCGGCGGACAGCAGCACGAAGAGCCGGTGTCGGATGGTTTCAAGCTGGCGCCGTCCTTCGCTGGCCAGGGCTGCGCCGTAACGCCCTTCGAAACCCAGGCAAAGGATGGCGTGAACCAGCTCGATCAGGTCCATGTGCTGCTGCGGACTGGCCGCCAGCTTGCCGATCAGAAGGAAGACCTTGTCACCGCCCCGGTTGTCGCCATGGAAACGCATGGCGAGCTGGTGGTTGGACCACACCCCCACCTGTTCGCCGCCATTGCCACCACCCCAGCGGGTGCTGGTGGCGGCCTCGTCGATGGCAGTGCACAAGGCATAACTGGCGGCCACCAGGTATTCATGGCGGATCTGCGCGCCGGTGCACAGGGCCTGGAAGTTCTGCACCTCCCGCTCGAGCAGCCGGTTCAGTACCGACACACCGCGCGGATCCAGTTCAGGCGGAAGTTCGGCCCTCAGTCGCAGCAAGGGCATGGCAGCCTCGAACAGCGGGTTGGCCGCCGCCAGCACGGATGCCAGGCGCTGCGCCTGGGGCAGGCCCGGGGGCAGCACGACGTCGTCCCCGCTCCCGCTGTCCGGGGGTAGAGGACTCATGTGCGCTGCACTCCCCACAACTCGACCCGCATGCCGGGTATGTCACCGCCGATGTGCATGGCCAGGCCGCCATGCGTCAGCAGGTGTTCCCACTGCAGGCCAAGCGGCTCCAGCTGGAAATACACACGGCCGGCCTGGAAAGGCAGTTGTCGCGGCGGCACCGGCAGCAGCAGCAGGCCGATGCCGGGGATGTGGGCGCGGATGACATCGCCCAGCCGGTCCACCGGGCTCAGCTTGCAGCGCGCCGGAAATTCGCTGGCGATCTGCGCCACCGGCCAATGGGCCGTTACCGTCAGGACCAGGCTGCCGAAATTGCGCAACTCGTCGGGTTCGATGCTGCCGAACAGCACATTGTTGGCACGTGGCTGCAGCGGAATGCGACGGGCGCTGCGGACCAGCACATCGTTCAGCAAGGCGGACACGTCAACCATCAGCGCCTGAAAAGAGCGCTGGAGATCCCCATGCTGGTAAGCCGTATGCGACAAGGGTCGGCGGGACTCGGACCGCACCAGGCTGGAGAGCTCTCCGCAGAAGCCGCGCAGCAGGGTGTAGACCTGTTCGGGCGGCGTGGCGGCCACCTGCAGCAGATGCTCCAGCAGCGGTTCGTTGCGGTTGAGTATCTGCAGCAGCAGGAAGTCGGATATTTCGGCGGTGTCCTGCGCCTGGCCGTCGCTTGCGCTCAGGCGGGTCGCCAGCGATTCGGCCCGCATGTGGCAGGTTTCATGCAGGTTCTTCAGCCAGCGGACCAGCACCTCGCTGGCACCGAATCCGCTGACGGACGGTATGAAGTCGGGATCCAGCTCGACGCAGCCATCCTGGGAGACCCTGTGGATGCGGGCCAGGGGCAAGGCCAGCCACGAATCGTCTTTCTGGTCGCCCACCATGAGACGCGTGCGCAACTGCGACATCTGCACCGGCTGCGGCCCCTGGCCGACAGAGTTGGAATCCCGCAGTTCTGCATCGAACACCGCGAAGCGGGCGAGCGATGCCGGCGCCGCGTCGAAGCCCTCGAAAGTGGTTTCCTCGCCGGTGCCGCCGGGCACGCTCAAGGCCAGGCAGACCACCTTGCCCACATCCAGCGCCCCCACCTTGAGGGGCGCGGGCAAGGGCCCGTCGGCCGGCAGTTCGAATGGGGTGCCGTCCTGGAAAATCCCCTTGCAGGCGTCCAGTCCGACCATGCCGAGCGCCAGCAGATGAAGCTGGATCTGCTGGTGGCGGAAACCCCAGAAGAAGGGACCACCGGCCAACGCCCGCCGGTGGGCATATTGCTCCAGGTACCGTTCCTGTTGCTGGAAAAGCTGGGGCCGCAGGAACAGGCCTTCGCTCCAGACGATCTTGTTGAACCTGGTCATGGCGACGGATTTCCGATGGTGCTTGTGTGCTGATGGCGTTACGGCATGCGGTTTCAGGACTCCTTGTTGCCCTTGATGTCGTAGCTGGCCGTCACCGCGCCGCCGCTGCCGCCCTGCGCGTTCTGCACCGCGTATTCCTGCTGGATCTTCGAGAAAGAGAGCCGGACCTTTTCGCGGATGCGCAGTTCGTCGGCGCTGCCACCGTAAGGCGCCACCGAGGTCACGATGACGTCGGTGAAGACCAGCCGCAGGTATTCGAGGGGATTGCCGCCGGCCTTGCGGACCGTGAGCTTCGCCTCGGCCACGTGTTTGCCCGTGAGGCAGTACTTCATGAGATTGGGGCTGGAGCGGTCGATGTAATGCTCGAACTCGAAATCTTCGACCGTGGCCTTGCCCGCACCGCCGCCGGAGCCGGCATGCATGGAAGACGACTGCAGCACTTTCCAGTTGAACGACAGCACGTCGATTTCGTTCTTGTGGCCGGTGTCGGGCGATTCACCGTCGATGCCGTCGATCTTGAGGAAGATGTCTTGTGCCATGGTGGCTCCGTTTGTTAGGAAGAAGGGAAAGGAAAGGCGGCAGAAGGCAAACGCAAGGCGTTCAGGCGAGTTGCTTGAGAGACGGCAGCTTGGTGACCAGTCGCAGCGAGACCGTCAGGCCCTCGAGCTGGAAATGCGGCCGCAGGAAGAACTTGGCGCTGTAGAAACCGGGGTCGCTGGCGAGTTCCTCGACCACCACTTCGGCAGCCGCCAGCGGGCGCCGCGCCTTGGTTTCCTGCGAGGAGTTGGCGGGGTCGGCATCGACGTAGAACATGATCCATTCGTTGAGCCAGCGCTGCATGTCCTCGCGTTCTGCGAAGCTGCCGACCTTGTCGCGCACGATGCATTTCAGGTAATGCGCAAACCGGGTGCTGGCAAAAAGATAGGGCAGGCGTGCCGCCAGCTGGGCATTGGCGGTGGCATCGGGGTCGGTGTAGGCCTGGGGTTTCTGGATCGACTGGGCGCCGATGAAAGCCGCATGGCCGGTGTTCTTGCGGTGCACCAGCGGTATCAGGCCGGCCCGGGCCAGCTCGGATTCACGCCGGTCCGAAATGGCGATTTCGGTGGGACACTTGATGTCGAGACCGCCGTCGTCGGTGGGGAAGGTGTGACAAGGCAGGTTCTCGACCGTACCGCCCGATTCGACGCCGCGGATCATGGTGCACCAGCCGAATTGCTTGAAACTGCGATTGATGTTGACCGCCATGGCATAGGCCGCGTTGGTCCAGACGAAGTTGCGGTGGTCGGCGCCGTCGGTTTCTTCCTCGAAGTCGAATTCGTCCACCGGATGGGTCTTGGCGCCATAAGGCAGGCGCGCCAGGAAACGCGGCATGGCCAGGCCCACATAGCGGGCGTCGTCGGTTTCGCGCAAAGCCGACCAGGTGGCGTGTTCCAGGTTGGCGGTGATGCGGGCCAGGTCACGCGGATTGGCCAGTTCCTGCCACGACTCCATGCCCAGCAGGTAAGGCGACGCGCCGGCGATGAACGGCGCATGTGCGGCAGCCGCGATACGGGCCAGGGCCGCCAGCAGTTCGACGTCGGCCGGAGAGTGGTCGAAGCTGTAGTCGGCCACCAGGCAGCCGTAGGGCTCGCCGCCCAGCTGCCCGTACTCCTCTTCGTAGATGCGTTTGAAGATGGGGCTCTGGTCCCAGGCCACGCCGCGGTGGCGGCGCACCGTGCGGCGCATCTCGTCCTTCGAGATGTTCATGAAACGAATCTTGAGTTTCTCGTCCGTCTCGGTGTTGAAGACCAGGTGCTGCAGGCCTCGCCAGGCGGACTCCATCTGCTGGAAATCCGGGTGGTGCAGGATCAGGTTGACCTGCTCGGACAGTTTGCGGTCGATTTCCGCCAGGATGGCTTCGATGGTGCTGTAGGCGTCGTCGGTCATGGTGGTGCCGTGCAGCAGGGCCTGTTGGGCCAGGGTGCATACGGCGGCTTCGACGGCGCCGCGGGCTTCGTCGGTGCGGGGCTTGAACTCGCGGTCGAGCAGGTTGGAAAACTGGTCACGGTCGGCGACGGCCGGTGGCAGGACGGGCAGGACGGCGTTTTGCTGCAGGACGTTCATGGGTGTCTCAGGTGATGGGGGGTCAGGCGGCGCCGGCGGCGGCCTGTGGGTCGGCCAGCAGACGCATCAGCGCCGGTTGCTGCAGCAGCTGGTTGAGCAGGCTTTCGGCACCTGCCTTGCCGTCCATGTAGGTCAGCAGGTTGGCCAGTTCGCTGCGGGCCTGGAGCAGGCGCGCGAGCGGAAGCACCTTGCGGGCGACCTGTGCCGGCGAGAAGTCGTCCATGCTGTCGAAGCTCATGTCGACCGCCAGCTGTCCGCCTCCGCCCAGGGTGTTGGGTATGGCGAAGGACACGCGGGGCCGCACCGCCTTCATGCGTTCGTCGAAGTTGTCGGCGTCGATGGCCAGGAACTTGCGGTCGGCGACCGGCGGCAGCGCCTCGGCGGGGCGGCCGGAAAGGTCGGCCATGACACCCATCACGAAAGGCAGTTCGACTTTTTTCTCCGAGCCGTAGACCTCCACGTCGTATTCGATCTGGACCCGCGGTGCGCGGTTGCGGGCGATGAATTTCTGGCTGCTGGCGTTGCTCACGGATATTCCTGTGGGTTTGGAAAGAAGGGGCCGGGATGGGAGGACGACGAAACAGGCCGGCGGTGTGGCGACCGCGGGGTTTCATTACGTTGATTTGTGCCTCGGCTGACGACGCGAGGGCAATAAAAGACAAGATTCCGGCGAATGCGGAGGAAAAGATTCGATTACCTGGCTTTGGATAATCGACCCCAGGCGGACAGACTTGCACCGCCGGTGCGGCAAGCTGACGTCGACCCTTATTATTTTCATGCGCGGTGTTGAAACAAATGTTTAAGACCGCGGAGTGTATGAATAGTTGGGACCCGCTTCCTGATTAATTATTAGAGTTTCCTTTAGCTGAAAATAATTTCCTTTTATACGGGTTGAAACCTGATCACACAGGATAAAAAGGACTTTCAACTATTCGGCATGAATATCGGCTACCGCCCGCCACCAGTCGCCATTCAGGTGGGCATGCGGGTTATCGATTCTTTCGACCATGCCGATCTCGCGATAGAAGGTGTCCGTTTCCAGCGGAATGGCGCGGACCTTCGCACCGATCACCACCAAGGCGGGTGTGGTGGGCAATATGGCCACGCCCGCGCCGCGCGCCACCAGCAGGGCGATGGCCTCGATGGAGTCTGTTTCCACCGATTCACGCACCGTGTATTTACGCCGCCGCAGAAACCGCTCCACCAGGCTGCCGCCGTGCGAATGGCGTTCGTAGCGGACGAACGGCCGGTGCGCCAGCAGCCACGCCACTTCGCTCGACGTTTCGTCCGCCGGCACGATGAGCACGAAAGGTTCACGCCGCAAGGTGCGCCACTGCAGCACACCTTCCAGCGGATAGGCCGGCTTGACGATGAGCGCGCAATCGAGCTGCTGCTTTTCCACCAGCGCCATCAGTTCCAGAGAACTGCCCGGCGTCAGGTGCACATCCACATTCGGGAATCGCTGGCCGAACAGCACCAGCGCATCGACCACCCGGCCCAGCAATTCCGTGCCGATGGCTCCGGCACGCAGGGTGCCGGTCACATCGGCATCTGCTACGCCGTGGGTCATCTGACCGAACAGTTGCACGATCTGCTCCGCATGCACCAGCGCACGCCGGCCGGCTTCGCTGAGCACTGCGGTGCGGCCGCTGCGGTCGAAAAGTTCGATGCCCAGCGTTTCCTCCAGCTTGCGCATCTGGATGCTGACCGCCGACTGCGTCAGCCCCAGCCGATCGCCGGCTGCCGAGAATGTGCCGTGGCGGGCGACGGCAGAGAGGGTTTCCAGGTAGCGGATCATGGGTCGGCCTTCAGAAGATCATGAATAACTTTTATGTTTTACCCCATGATTTTTCGTGTTTTCATGAATTAATCTTTTTAAGATCAAATGCATGAACGCGCCAACGCCTTTCCAGACTTCGCAGCCGCTCCCCATCGCCCTTTGCTGCAACCCTGCCGATACCGAGGCCTGGCAACACGGCCTGCACGCCGCCCTGCCAAATGCCGAGGTCAGCGTGTGGCCGGCGGCTTCGGCCCGGGCGCAGACCGCCGTGGTCTGGTCGCCGTCGCAGGCTTTCATGGATGCCCATCCGGACCTGAAACTGATTTTCAACATGGGCGCCGGCGTCGATGCGCTGATGCGCCTGCGCTTGCCCGCGAACGCCCAGGTCGTGCGTATCGAGGACGGCGGCATGGCGGTGCAGATGGCCGACTACGTATGCCATGCCCTGTTGCGCCACTTCCGCGAATTCGATGTGTATGCGCAGAGCGCGGCCCAACAGAAATGGGCGCCGCGTGGCCCCCGCAGGCGCCAGGATTTCCCGGTCGGCGTGATGGGCCTGGGTGCCCTGGGCCAGCGGGTGGCACGCAGCGTGGCGGCCTTCGACTTTCCGGTGTTCGGCTGGAGCCAGTCGGCCAAGTCCATCGAGGGCGTGCAGTGCCTGTCGGGTGCCGGGCAGTTCGACGAGTTCCTGTCGGAGACCCGGGTGCTGGTCTGCCTGCTGCCGCTGACGGATGCCACGCGGGACATTTTGAACTACCGGTCGCTGTCGAAACTGAAACCCGGCGGCTACCTGATCAACGTGGCACGCGGCTCGCAACTGGTCGAAGAAGACCTGCTCCGGCTGATCGACGAAGGCCACATGGCAGGCGCCGCGCTGGACGTCACCCGGCAGGAGCCGCTGCCGCCGGAGCACGCCTTCTGGACGACCCCGCAGATCGTGCTGACACCCCATGTGTCGGCCCAGACGCTGGTGCACGAATCCATCGCTCAGATCAGCGAAAAGGTGCGTGCCGCGCTGGCCGGCGAACCGCTGCGCGGCGTGGTCGACACCGCCCGCGGCTACTGAAAAATCCCGAACCGACACCGAACAACCAGAAGAACCACACCATGCAAGCCATCTTCCATTTCGCCTTCAACATCACCGACCTCGACCAGGCGCGCGCCTTCTATGGAAACGTGCTCGGCTGCAAGGAAGGCCGCAGCACCGATACCTGGGTCGATTTCGACTTCTTCGGCCACCAGATCTCGCTGCATCTGGGCCAGCCCTTCAGCACGGCCGCCACCGGCAAGGTGGGAGACAAGATGGTGCCGATGCCGCATTTCGGCCTGATCATGGCGCTGCCCGAATGGCAGGCCATGGCCGACCGGCTGACCGCCGCCGGCACCGATTTCGTGCTGAAGCCGCAAGGCCGTTTCCTGGGCGAACCGGGCGAGCAGTGGACGATGTTCTTCCTCGACCCGTTCGGCAACCCGATCGAGATCAAGGGCTTCCGCGACCTGGAAGCCGTCTATGCGACTTGATCAGGCGGCCTGATCAGGCGACTGCGCCTTCGATGGCGCTGCCCACCGCCAGGACATGGGCGTCGGTGCCGGCGCAGCCGGCGATCATCAGACCGACCGGTGCCTTGCCGGCCTCGTGGCAGGGCACTGACAGGGCGCAGCCGTCGAAGGTATTGACGGCGGACGGATTGCGCAGCATGCGGCCGTTGAAACGGTAATAGGCCTCGTCACTGGCCGTCACCTCGGCGATGGTCGGCGCGGTATCAGGCGTAGTGGGCATCAGCATGGCGTCAAAGCCGGCGGCAGCGCGGTTCACCGATGCGATGTAGGCGCGGCGCAGATCGAGTCGCTGCACATAGTCCGCCGCCAGCACCGGGGCACCGGTGCGGATGCGGCCCAGCACCCGCGGGTCGTACAGGTCAGCCTTACGTTCGATCAGGCCACGGTGAAAGGTGTAGGCCTCGACGGCGGTGACCATGCCGCGCGGGTTGATGTCCGCCGTGCGCCCGAACTCGGGCATTTCAAGTTCGACGATGGCGGCGCCGGCCGCTGACAGGCGCGAGAGCGCACGTGCAAACGCACTCGCGACATCGGGCGACAGGTCGTCCAGAAAATAAGTGCGCGGCACCGCCAGGCGCAGCGACGACAGCGGCAGCGACTGGAAATCGCCCGGCGTTTCACCGGCCAGGATGGCGTCGACCAGCGCGCAGTCCCGCACCGTGCGGCCGATGGCACCGGCCGAATCGAAACTCGTCGCCAGCGGCATCACATGGTCGAGCGGAATGCGGCGCTGGGTCGGCTTGAAACCCACCAGGCCGTTGAGCGCCGCCGGAATGCGCAGCGAACCGCCGGTATCGCTGCCGATGGCCGCCGCCGCCATGCCGTCGGACACCGAGATCGCGCCGCCCGAAGTCGAACCGCCCGGAATACGGCCGGTCTCCCGGTCGAATACCGAACGCGGTGTGCCGTAGTGCGGATTGACCCCCAGGCCGCTGTACGCGAATTCGACCATGTTGGTGCGGCCGATGAGGATGGCGCCGGCTTCACGCAGGCGGCTGACCACCGGCGAATCCTGCGTGGCGGCCGGCTCGCCGACCATGGCCTTCGAGCCGCCCAGCGTGGTCACGCCGGTTTCGTCGAACAGGTCCTTCAGCGAGACAGGAATGCCCGCCAGCACCGGCAGCAACTGCCCGGCCTTGCGGTGTGCATCGACCTGCGCGGCCTCGGCACGCGAACGTTCTGCATGCACCTGGATGAAACAGCGGCCGCCCTCGCCTCCAGGGGCGTCGATGGCGGCAAGTGCTTCTTCGACCAGTTGCGTGCTGGTGAGCCGGCCATCGGCCAGTCGGGCGGCCAGTTCGGTCAGGTCGAGGTTCTGCAGGGCGTTGGCGACGGTAGTCATGGATATCGGTCGGCGGATGGACGGTAAGACATTCGAAATTAAACGGGCCGGTGCACCGCCCCTCATCGGGATTGCGTCAGCTCCCGAAGGCGCCGCAGCAGGAGGGTCGGCGACAGCGGCTTGGCCAGCACCTCGAGGCCGCCGCGTGTCGCGACTTCCAGCTTGTCGGCATAACCGGTGGCCAGCACCACCGGCAGGCCGGGGTAGCGTTCCCGCAGACGGAACGCAAGTTCGATGCCGTCGATGGTGCCGGGCATGGCGATGTCGCTCAGCACCACGTCCGGCAGCACCACCGAGGCGGCCAGGCGTTCCAGCGCTTCGTCGGCACTGGCGGCCCGCTCGATGCGAAGGCCCGACGCCAGCAGCATGCCCGCCATGGATGCAGCCACTTCGGCGTTGTCCTCCACCAGCAGCAGCTTGCCGCTCAGCGGTGCCTCGGGTTCGGGCTCGGCGGCACGCACGCCCACGACCGCCTCCACTGTCGGGAAGAACAGCTTGATGGTGGTGCCGAAACCCGGCTTGCTGTCGATCTTGAGGTGACCGCCGGACTGCATCACCAGGCCGTTTACCTGGCTCAGCCCCAGGCCCGAGCCGGCGCCGCGCTCGCGTGTCGTGAAGAAAGGTTCCAGCACCCGCGGCAGCACGTCGGCCGGAATGCCCACGCCGTCGTCGCGCACCATCAGCAGCACCTGGGCCGCGCCGCCATCCTGCGCCGGCAGCGCGTTGGTGGCGACGATCGTCAGATGGCCGCCCTTGGGTAGCGCGTGGCGGGCGTTCACAGCGAGGTTGATCAGCGCCAGTTCGAGTTCGGCCGTGTCCACCAGGATGGGCGCGGTATCGGCCGCCACGTCGTAGCGCAGTTCGATCATGGCGCCGAGCGTGGTGCGCAGCAGGTCGGCGGCGCCCGGCAGCCAGGTCTGGAGCTCGACCCTTTCCGGATGCAGCGCTTGCTTGCGGGTGAAGGACAGCAACTGGCGGGTGAGCCGCACGCCCGACTGGATGGCCCGCTCCATCGCCTTCACCTGCGGCTCGTGGGCCTCGGCGGGATGTTTGCGGGTGTGCAGATGCAGGCTCGCGTTGACGATGGCCAGCAGGTTGTTGAAGTCGTGCGCCACACCACCGGTCAGCACCGCCAGCGTCTCCAGGCGCTGCGATTCGAGGATGTTCTTTTCGGCCGCCGAACGACGGCGGATCTCGTCGCGCAGCGCTGCGGCAGTGGCGCTTTCCTGGTGGGTCTTGCGCAGCGCCACCCAGGAAACATAGACCAGACCCGCGCTGATCGGCGCCAGCACCACCACCAGCAACATCAGGAAATGCAGCCAGCGCGCGAACACCGCCTGCTGACTGAAACCCGCCACCACGTAAAGCGGATAACCGGATACTTGCCGAAAACTCACCAGCCGGGTGTCGCGGCCGATGCCTGCCATGCGGATCACCGTGCCGTCCGTTTCGCCCGCCCGCATGCGCTGCAGCACTTCGCTGTCTTCGGACATGCGGGTCAGGCCGTCGGTGCCGGGCCAGCGCGCCAGCACCACGCCGTCGTCACGCACCAGCGAGAACGTGGCCAGCCGCTGGTCTTCGGCGGCCAGCGCCTGGTAATACTGCAAGAAATATTCGGGTGAAAGAGACACCGCCACCACGCCGCGGAAGCTGCCGTCGGCCGACGGCCTGCGCAGGGTCAGGTTCATCAGCGGCTTTCCGCTTTGCCGCCCCGAGATCACCTCGCTGACGTTGAAACCACTGAAACGGGCCAGCTTTTCCGGATGGTCGCGCTGCTCCCTGAAATACGCGCGGTCGGCCACCGTGGCCAGACGGTTGGGTTCGGCATCGCTGCGTGCCAGCGGCCGGCCGGCAGCGTCCCAGATATTGATGTTGACCACCACCGGCAGACCGGTCGCCATGTCGCCCAGGCGCTGGCGCAGCGCGGTATCCCGTGCCAGCAGGTCGGCGTCGGGCATGGCGCTGATGGCGGATGTCTTGTGGGCCACGTCGGCCGCCACGTCGAAGGCCGCCCGCGCATGGTCGGCGGTCAATTTGCCGGCACGCGAGGCCACGCCTTCGGCGTCGGCGCGTGCGGCATCCAGCCCCCACCATGCCACGGCGATGAAGACCGTCAGCGGGATCAGCACCGCGCCCAGCAACACCATCCGCAGCCACGTGCTCAGCGGCGTGCCGACCGACCCCAGCGCCGGCCGCATGGCACGGTGCTGGCGGCGCACCTGCCCCAGCGGCCCTGCCACCAGGCAGATGACGATGGCCGACAGCATGAAGACACCCACCTGGAGCGGCGGCTGCACGCTGGCCGAAAAAGCCGGCGGCAAAGGCAGCGATGCGCCAAAGGCACACATCAGCGCCGTCAGCAGCGCGGGGCCGGTGCCCCACATCAGCGCGGCCAGCACCGTGGCCGGAAAGGCGACCACGAAAGCCAGTTCGCCGCCGATCCAGGGCTGCACCAGGGACCGGATCCCGATGGCGACCAGGCCGGCGAGGGCAGCCATGATCCAGGGATGAAGGACAGGACGTCCGCGCCGTGGTGGCGGTGCGGGAAATTCGGCAGGGACGGAATCTGGCGCTGGCGTCACGGAGGAAGGACCTGGGTGGCCGCTGATGGGCATGTATCCAGCAGTATCCGCGAAACTGGGCCCGAGTCCATCGACCGGACCGCAAATCCGCAGGATCGGAGAGGGCCTTGGTTAACCGGCCGGTCGGCCGGGTAGCCGGAAGCGGAACACCGCGCCCAGCCCCGGCAGATCCAGCAACTCGATGGCGCTCCCGTGAAGTTCGAGAATGCGCTGCACGATCCGCAGGCCGAGGCCGCCGGCCCGCTGGCCACTGCCGCCGTTGAAGGGCTGGTGAAACAACCTGGCGCGCATTTCGGGGGCGATGCCCGGGCCGGTGTCGCACACGGTTATCGCCACGTCATCGTCCAAAGCCTGCAGGCTGACCGTGACCGAACCGCCCGCGGGCACGTGGCGCAGTGCGTTGTCCAGCAGGTTGCTCAGCACCCGTTCGACCAGCCCCAGGTCGGCCCAGACCTGCGGCAGGCCCGGCGCGATGTCGGCCGCCAGCGTCACCTGCCGCGCCTCGGCGGTCAACTCGAACTTGGCGAACACATCCTGCAGCAGGTCAGCCAGCAGAAAGACCTCGGCCTCGGGCTGCACGAAGCCGTATTCGAGCCGAGCCAGTTCGAACAACGACTGCGCCAGCGCCCCGACCCGGCGACTCTGGTCCAGCGCGATGCCCAGGTAACGGCGGCGCTCGCCGGCATCCAGCGTGGCGTCCTTCAGCTGCAGGGTCTCCAGGTACCCGTGCAGTGACGACAGAGGCGTGCGCAGGTCGTGCGACACGTTGGCGATGAGTTCGCGGCGCTGCTGGTCCTGCTGGCTGAGGGTGCGCCACTGCTCGCCCAGGCGGACGGACATCAGCCGGAAGGCGGTATCCAGCCGACCGATCTCGTCGCTTCCGCCCGCACTGGACGGCGGCAATTCGGGCGTCTCGGCGGGCGCGCCTTCCATGTCGAAATCCTGCACCCGCCGTGTCAGGCGGCGCAGCGGCCGGGTGATCCACGAGAACGCCGCCAACCCTGCCAGCAGGCAGCTGGCCGCCACCATCGCAATGGACCACAAGGCTGTCCGAAGCACGGCGCCTGTGTTGCCCTGGGCCGCCACCCGGTCGTGGGCTTCGCCCAGCAGCACCACGTAGATGAAACCGTCCATGCCGCCCTGCAGGTGGATCGGTGCGGCGCTGAAGACCTTGCGGCCGTCCGTGCTGCGCGGGTCGTCGCCCAGGATCGGCAGCATGCCGCCTGCCAGCAGCCGCCGCACCGGCTGCAGGTCGACCTGCCGACGCCTGATGGCGCCTTCCGGGGCCGCATGGCCGGCCACGCGACCGGCGCTGTCGAGCAGGTAGACCTCCACGCTTGGGTTGACCACCATCAGCTGGTCGAACAGCCGCCGCACTTGGCCGGGCGATGCGTCGTCGGCCATGGTCAGCTGTGCGCTCAGCGCGATGTGGCCTGCCAGGTCGCGCGACAGGCCCTGCACCACTTCCAGCTCATGCATCCGGTTGCTGCGTACCTGCAGCCAGGCCGATGCGCCGCTGCATACCAGCAGCAGCACCGCGAAGACCAGCGACAGGCGCTGGGTGAAGCTGAGCTTCATGCCTGGCCCTCGGCCGGCGTGAACCGGTAGCCGCGGCCCCACACGGTGAGGATGCGGGTCGGCTGCGCCGGGTTGTCCTCGATCTTGGCGCGAAGCCGGTTGATGTGGGTGTTGACCGTGTGTTCGTAGCCTTCGTGCTGGTAACCCCACACCGCGTTCAGCAGGTCGAGCCGCGAGAACACCTTTCCCGGATGTCGGGCGAAGTAATACAGCAGGTCGAATTCACGCGGGGTGAGGTCCAGCACCTGGTCGGCCAGTCGCGCCTGCCGGGCCACCGGATCGATGGCCACGCCGTGCACCGCGACGCTGCCGGATTCGAGCCTTGCGTTTTGCGCCAGCGCATCCACCCGCCGCAACAGTGCCTTGGCGCGGGCCACCAGTTCGAGCACCGAAAACGGCTTGGGCAGGTAGTCGTCGGCCCCCAGTTCCAGCCCCAATATCCGTTGCACTTCGCTCGAGCGGGCGCTGATCATGATGATGGGTGTGTAGCGTGCCGAAGCCCGGGCGCGGCGGCAGATCTCGAGTCCGTCCACACCGCCCGGCAGCATGATGTCCAGGATCAGCAGGCTCCAGTCGCCCGAGTTCAGCGCCTGCAGTCCGTCGTCGCCGCGGGCACAGTGGGTGACGTCCCAGTTCTCGTCGCGCAGGTGCAGTTGCAGCAGGTCGGCGATGGGCTGGTCGTCTTCGACCAGCAGGATGCTTGGAGGCGTTGTCATGCCCGCATTCTGCGCAGGCGGCGGCGCTTTGAGTTATCACGATTTGTTGAACTTTGCGTGATGACTCGGGGATGCACGCCCGCTACGCTGCGAACATCCGCCCGAGCCAGGGCAGACTGGAGACACGCCATGAGCAGCCGCCGCAACTTCTTCGGAATCCTCACCGCCGCCGGCGCCGTCGTCGGCACTGGCCTTGCGCTACGGCCCACCGCCACGGCCGCCGCAGCCGCGGAAACATTCGCCGTCACCTACAGCGATGCCGAATGGCGCAAGCGCCTGTCGCCCGACCAGTATTCGGTGTTGCGCAAGGAAGGCACCGAACGCCCGTTCAGCAGCCCGCTGAACAAGGAACACCGGGCCGGCACCTTCGCGTGCGCAGGCTGCGCCCAGCCGGTGTTCTCGTCCACCACCAAGTTCGAGAGCGGCACCGGCTGGCCCAGCTTCTGGCAGCCGCTCGACAAGGCGGTCGCCAACCACATGGACACCACCTTCGGCATGGTGCGGACCGAAGCCCACTGCAGCCGCTGCGGCGGCCACCTGGGCCACGTATTCGACGACGGCCCCAAACCCACCGGCCTGCGCTACTGCATGAACGGCGTGGCCATGACCTTCACGCCGGCCGCCGGCTGATTCCACTCCTCCGACCGCAAGGCATTCGCACCATGAAAACCACGACTCCGAAGACCCGTACGCTCCCCGCCACAGACATCGCCCGCCGCCGCTCCATGGGCTGGCTGCTGGGAGGCACGCTGGCGATCGCGCTGGTGTGGCAGGCCATGCCCGGCGCATCGGCCGCCGAGGAATACGTCGCCATTCCGCCCCCGCTGCAGGACGTCGCCGTCGCCCCGGGCGCCCGGCTGCAGAAGGCGGTTTTTGCCGGCGGCTGCTTCTGGGGCGTGCAGGGCGTGTTCCAGCATGTGCAGGGCGTGCAGAACGCGGTGTCGGGCTACGCCGGCGGCCAGGCCGCCACGGCCAATTACGATACCGTGAGCGGCGGCCGCAGCGGCCATGCCGAGGCGGTCGAGGTCACCTACGACCCCGCCAAGGTGAGCTACGGCGCGCTGCTGCAGATCTTCTTTTCGGTCGCCCACAACCCCACCGAACTGAACCGCCAGGGTCCGGACACCGGCACCCAGTACCGGTCGGCGCTGTTCCCCGTCGATGCGAGCCAGCAGGCCGTCGCGAAGGCCTATATCGCCCAGCTCGACGCCGCCAGGGCGTGGTCGGTGCCCATCGTCACCCGCATCGAGAACGGCACCACCTTCTACCCGGCGGAGGCCTACCATCAGGACTTCCTGACCGAGCACCCCAATCACGGGTACATCGTGGTGAACGACCTGCCGAAGGTGGCGGCGCTGAAGAAGAATTTCAGCGCACGGTACCGGCAGGAGCCGGCGCTGGTGAAGGATGCGGCTCGATCCTCCGATAAAGGATGATCGGTCCGAAGCCGACCTCGGCCCGGTAGTGCGAGCGCAGGTAGTCGTCGAGCACCGTCACACCGCTGCTCACCGCACTGGCATTGGGTTCACGCACGGAGTCGAAAGTGCTCTCGAGCCATGCGTAGCTTGTCTGGTCCCGTTCGAGTTCGGCGACCATCTCGCGTTGCACCCGCTCGCCGGTCTGCAGGCCCGGATCGAAGTGGTGCCAGCGGGTCGCCGGCATCCGGCGGGTCAGAAAATAGACCGACACGTCGTTGAGGAAGATCTTGTCGTGCCTCCCCAGCCCGACGAATATCCGTTGGTCGGGCCGGGTGTGCTGGACGAGGTATGCAGCGGCGTCCCGCCGATACCACGGCACGGTGTACAAGGAAGCCTCCCCGACCTCCCGCACCGTGGGGTCCAGCGAGACATCGGCGACCTCCCGTTGCGGTGACTCCAGAACCCGTATCACCTGAGCCAGCGAGTTCTTGATCCTCTTCGGCTCCTCGCTCGCCATCAGCACCACGCAGACGCACGACACGCAGGCCAGCGCCATGAAACCCCGGACGCACCACGTCAGAAACTTCGGGCTTCCCTGCACCAGCACACACAGCAGCGTCAGCGCCACGTACGACGGCAGAAGAGACAGCTGCATGTGCTCGAAGCTGACACGAACGACACCCTTCAGATAGAAAAAGCCGGACACACATACCAGCAGCAGCATCGCGGTGATCATCGGATCGGCGGTGTTGCCCGAGCGACCACCAGCGCCGCCGCCCTCGAACACCCGGCGGCGCTCCGCCAGCAGATAGACACTGGCGAGCGCCGCCGTGACCAGGGGCACGTAGATCGACAGGTTGGTCAGCGCGCTGAAAGTCCCCTGGCGTTGCCACACCCGCCAGAGATCCGGAAACGGGAGGCTCCGATTGGCTGCGTAGGCGTGGAGCGGAAACGACACGATGTCGTGGAAGAAAGGGCCCAGCGCGCCGGTAACGGCATACATGGCCAGCAGCAGCAGCGGAAGGGCCGCGCCAGCGATGTAGGGCAAGAGCCGGGCCGCAAAACCCGGGGGCATCGACACACCGGTCGCACGCGCCAGCAGCATCAGCACACCCGGGGCCAGCAAGTGCGCTACCAGGGCAAAAAAACCGACGTCGTAACGGAAGAACGCGGTCAGCCCCGTCAGCAGGCCGGCCAGAAAGGCCGGGGTGGGGCCGGCGCCCCGCGTCAGCACCCGCACCATGATCAGCGTGCTGGCCAATGTGCAGAGCAAAGCCGGATAAACCGGATAACCCGCATTACCGACCGTCGAGAGCCAGAGCAGGCAGATGAACACCGGGAGCAGCGCGACCAGCTTCCGGCAATACGGCAACACCAGGGCGTACACCGCCGTCAGCACACCCGCGCGCATGGTGGCGTCGAGCAGGCGTTCCACCAGCACGCTGCTCCCGAACAACTTGAACAAGCCGGCCAGCAGGTAATACGGTGCCGGTCCGTAGTTCGTATAGAAATCGCGGTGCGGCACATCCCCATGCAGCACGCGCCATGCGGCCGTCAGGATGATGCCCTCGTCATACAGGTCGACCTCGCGGATGGACAGCAGGACGATGAAAAGAAAACTGCCCGAGAAAACCGCCAGCAGACGCCACGCCAGCCCCCACGCAGAATAGCCATTCGGCAACTGCAATCCGTGGTTCCGTTCCCGTTCTATCCGCATCGTCCTCATCCATAGGTTCAGCCCGGGCGAAGGTTGCGCGGGCAAGGCGCGCACATTCTCGCCTCAGCGACGGCACCCGGTCGGCAAGGCGGCGCGCTAGACTGCGCGCCCTTCTCTCAACCGGCCCGGAGGGCGCGCATATGGCAGTCGAGATCGAACGCAAATACCTGGTCGCCGACCCTTCCGTCCTGGCGGGCCTGACAGGCGTTCGCATGGCCCAGGGCTATATCGCGGACAACGGCATGTGGGTGCGTGTGCGCATCGCGGGCAGCGCCGGGTACCTCACCCTGAAGGGCCCGTCGCGCGGCATGTTGCGTGCCGAATTCGAATACGAGATCCCGCTGGCCGACGCCGAGGCCCTGCTGGCCGACCACTGTTCGCACGGCGCCCTCGACAAGGTCCGCTACATCGTGCCGGTGGATGGTTTCGACTTCGAGGTCGACGTGTTCGAGGGCCCGCTCGCCGGGCTGGTCACGGCCGAGATCGAACTGGCCTCCGAAGACATCCAGCCGCCCTCGCCCGCCTGGCTTGGAGCAGAAGTGACATCCGACCTGCGCTACAGCAATTCGCAGCTGGCCAAGAGCCGGCAGATACCGCACGGCGCAGTCTGCGCCGGGCGCTGATCACAGCAGCTTGTCGAGCGTGATCGGCAGGCTCCGCACCCTTTTGCCGGTGGCGTTGAAGACGGCGTTGGCCACCGCCGCACCGACACCCGTGATGCCGATCTCGCCGATGCCGTGTGCACCCATCGGCGCATGCGGGTCGGGGATGTCGGTCCACATGACCTCGATGGCCGGCACGTCCATCTGCACCGGCACGTGGTACTCGGCGAGGGTGGCGTTCATGATGCGGCCGTAGCGTTCGTCGAAGAAGGTTTCTTCGGTCAGCGCCAGGCCCAGGCCCATGATGATGCCGCCCTTGAACTGGCTGGTCGCCGTCTTGGGGTTGAGGATCCGGCCGCAGTCGAAAGAGCCCAGGAAGCGAGAGATGCGCGCCTCGCCGGTGACCGCGTTCACCCGCACCTCGCAGAACTGCGCGCCGTAGGAATGCATGGAATATTTCATCATCTCCAGCGGCGGCGGCGCCTTGCCTTCGGCTGCCACCTCCGATACGCCGGCACCGGCGAGGATGTCCGCATAGGACACCCAGCGCGCGGTGTCCTGCAGATGCCCCAGGCCGCCGTCGCGGGTCGCGACTTCGTCCGCGTCCAAGCCGGCCAGGGGAGAATCCTTGCCCGCCATTTTCAGCAGGCTCTTCACCAGTTCCTCGTGCGCCGCGATGACCGCCCCGCCGATGGAGGCCGTCTGCGAAGAACCACCCGCCAACGTGCCGGGCGGCAAGGCGGTGTCGCCGTATTCGAACGTCACCCTGTCCAGCGGCAGGCCCAGGCGCACCGCCGCATGCTGGGCCTGCACGGTGGCAGTGCCCATGCCCATCTCGTGGCTGGCGATCTGCACGATGCCGCGGCCGTCGGCCGTGACGCGGATGCGTGCGGTGCCGCCCGGCATGCGCATGTAGGGATAGGTAGCGGTGGCCATGCCCATGCCGACCAGCCATTCGCCTTCGCGCCGGCTGCCCGGCGTAGCCGAACGCCGGCTCCAGCCGAACCGCTCGGCGCCGTCCTGCATGGCTTTCGTCAAATGGCGCGACGAGAACGGCCGGTCGGAACTGGGGTCGTTCTCGGGTTCGATGCGGCGGCGCAGTTCCACCGGGTCGACCTGCATGCCGTGCGCCAGTTCGTCCAGCGCGCTTTCGAGTGCGAAGGTGCCGACCGACTCGCCCGGCGCCCGCATGAAGGTGTTGGCCACCATGTTCATGTCGGCCACCTTCTGCGCCACCAGCAGGTTGTCGGCGGCATACAGGTGGCGGGCAGGAAAGGTGAACTGCTCCGGGCAGTTGTTGTGCGGTGTCATGGCAGCGCAGCCGGTATGGATGAGCGCGGACAGCGTGCCGTCGGCCTTCGCTCCCAGTGCCACCCGCTGGCGTGTGGTGGTGCGGCCGCCGACGGCGCGGAACACGCCTTCGCGCGACAGCATCACGCGCACAGGCCGGCCCGCCATCTTCGACGCGGCCGCCGCCAGTATCTGGTGGTCCCACAGGCCCTTGCCGCCGAATCCGCCACCGACGAAGGGCGAGATCACCCGCACATCCTCTTCCTTCAGACCGAAGACCTGGGCCAGGGTCCAGGCGGTGGCGTTGACCATCTGGGTCGCGTCGTGCACCAGCAGGCTTTCGCCTTGCCAGGCGACCGTGGCGGCATGCAGTTCGATGGCGTTGTGGTTGTGGCGCGGGGTCTCGTATTCGGCATCCGTGACGAAGGCCGCATCCTTCAGCACAGCCTCGGCGTGGCCCACTTCGATACGTGTGGGTTCGCCCAGGATATTGTCCGGCTCACGGGCCTTTTCGATCGCCTTCTCGAAAGATGTCACCGCTGGGCCGGCTTCGTAGGAGACCCGGATCAGTGACTTCGCGTGGTCGGCCTGTTCCTGGGTTTCGGCCAGCACCACCGCCACCGGCTGGCCGTTCCAGTGGATGTTTTCGTCCTGCATGATGGGCAGGTCGCTGGGCCCGGCCGCCTTGGGCTTGGTCATCATGATCGGCGGCGGCTTCAGGCGCGGCGCGTTGCGATACGTCATGACCAGCGCCACGCCCGGCGCGGCCTCGGCCGCCGTGGTGTCCATCGACACGATGCGGCCGGCCGGGATGCTGCTATAGGCCAGCGCCGCGTACAGCATTCCGTCGAGGTCGATCTCCGCGGCGAACCGGGCCTGGCCGGTCACCTTCAGCGGGCCGTCGACACGTGACACCTCCTTGCCGAGCAAGCCTCGGTCATTGCGCAGCGGGTCGGGTGTGCCGCCGGGCAGCCAACGGTCGGGCACCACGCCGAGCACCTTCTGCATGGCTTCCTTGGTAAGGTCCTGGATGATGCTCATGCGGTTTCTCCTGCCAGCGAACCCATCACCGCAACCAGCGTGCGTTGGGCCAGATCGATCTTGAAAGCGTTGTCACGCAGACCGGCGGCATCCGCCAGTTCGGCCTCTGCGGCGGCCTGGAAATTGGCCTCGGTGGCCGGCGATCCCCGCAATATCCCTTCCGCCTTCAACGCCCGCCAGGGTTTGGCGGCCACGCCGCCCAGCGCCAGCCGCAGGTCCTTCACCAGGCCGCCTTCGACCTGCAGGGCAGCGGCCACCGATACCAGCGCAAAGGCATAGCTCGCCCTGTCGCGCACCTTGCGGTAGGTGGATCGGGCTCCGAAGGCGAGCGGCGGAATCTCCACGCCCACGATGAGTTCGCCAGGTTGCAGCACATGTTCGATCTGCGGTTCACCGCCCGGCAGCCGGTGCAGGTCCACCAACGCCACCGTCCGTTCGCCGGCCTGGCCTTGCAGATGCACCACCGCGTCAAGGGCGGCCAGCGCCACGCACATGTCGGACGGGTGCGTGGCGATGCAGGCGGCCGATGCGCCGAGGATGGCGTGGATGCGATTGAAGCCGTCCACCGCGTCGCAGCCGGCACCCGGACTGCGTTTGTTGCAGCGGGTCGTCTGGTCGTAGAAATACTGGCAGCGGGTGCGCTGAAGCAGGTTGCCGCCGACGGTCGCCATATTGCGGATCTGCCCGCTGGCGCCCGCCAGGATGGCCCGCGCCAGCACCGGGAAACGTTCGCGGACGGCGGGGTCGGCGGCCACCGCGCTGTTGCTGGCGGCGGCGCCGATCCACAGACTGCCGTCGTCCCGCGCCCGGATGTCTTTCGACAGGCCGGATACATCGACCAGCACATCGGGCCGCTCGATGTTCTCGCGCATCAGGTCGACCAGGTTGGTGCCGCCGCCAAGGTACCGGGACGATGCTCCGACCCATTGCAGGGCGGCGGCGGCGTTGTCGGCGCGCTGGTAGGTGAAGGGGGTCATGCGGCCTCCTTCGAGGCGGCCGGTGTCGCGGCTTCGTAGGTTTCGGAGATGGCCTCCACGATGCCGTTGTAGGCACCGCAGCGACAGAGGTTGCCGCTCATGCGTTCGCGCAGTTCGTCGTGGTCCAGCACCACCGTCGGACGCGACAGGTCCACCGTCACCACACTCGGCATTCCGCGCCGTGCCTCGGCCATCATGCCCACCGCCGAACACAACTGGCCGGGCGTGCAGTAGCCGCACTGGAAACCGTCGTGTTCCACGAATGCCTGCTGCAGCGGATGCAGGCCGTCGGGCCCGGCCAGCCCCTCTACCGTGGTGATGCCGCGGCCCTGGTACTGCACCGCGAGTGCCAGGCAGCTGTTGATGCGTTCGCCGTCGACCAGCACGGTGCAGGCACCGCAGGCGCCCTGGTTGCAGCCCTTCTTGGAGCCGGTCAGCCCCAGGTGGTCGCGCAACAGGTCCAGCAATGAGGTCCGCAGGTCGATCGTCGCCTGCACCAACTGTCCGTTGATGGTGAATTCCATGAAGGCCTTCGTGGGTTTTTTTACCCATCATTGGCCCGCTGCTGCGGCGGCTTGCTACCAGCTGTGAACAACGTGCGATGCGATGCGGCCGGCGTCTTCCTCGCGCCAGGTGCCCGGGGCGATGTCCAGCACCCTGAAAGGGCCTACGGCGGCCCGTACCAGGCGCAAGGTCGGGTAGCCCACCGCCGCCGTCATGCGCCGAACCTGCCGGTTGCGGCCTTCCCGGATGACCAGTTCGATCCAGGCGGTCGGTATGGACTGACGGTTGCGGATCGGCGGTTGCCGTTCCCACAGCTGCGGCGCCGGCTCCAGCAGGCGCGCGCGGGCCGGCAGCGTCGGGCCGTCGTTGAGTTGCACACCCTGGCGCAGCACCTGCAGTGCGGCTTCGTCCGGCCGGCCTTCGACCTGCACCCAGTAGGTCTTCTCCATCTTGAAACGGGGGCTGGAGATACGCGCCTGCAACTGGCCGTTGTCGGTCAGCAGCAGCAGGCCTTCGCTGTCGGCGTCCAGCCTGCCGGCCACATGAACGCCGGGCAGGTCGATGAAGTCCTTCAACCCCTGCCAGCGGCCTTCAGCGGTGAACTGGCTGAGCACGCCGTAGGGCTTGTTGAAACAGATGAGGCGCGGCGAACGGGGGCTGGGAGTCATGCCCCGGAATCTACCGCGCCTGCCGGGGTCGACGGCTCAGAAGCAGTCGCCCGGCACCCGGACGAAACCTTCCATCAGCACGCGCGCGCTGCGGCTCATCAGCGCCTTGGTGACGACCCACTCGCCGTCCACCAGCGAAGCCTCGGCCCCTACCCGCAAGGTGCCGGAAGGGTGACCGAAACGCACCGCCGTGCGTTCGCCGCCGCCCGCCGCCAGGTTGACCAGCGTACCCGGGATCGCTGCCGCCGTGCCGATGGCCACCGCGGCCGTGCCCATCATCGCGTGGTGAAGTTTGCCCATGGAAAGCGCCCGCACCAGCAGGTCGACATCGTCCGTGCCCACCTGCTTTCCGCTGGAAGCCGCATAGGCCGCGGGAGGCGCGACGAAGGCCACCTTGGGTGTGTGTTGCCGTTTGCCGGCTTCGTCGATGTGGCCGATGAGTCCCATGCGCACTGCGCCGTGGGCACGGATGGTCTCGAACTTCGCCAGCGCCGCCGGGTCGCCGTTGATCGCGTCCTGCAGTTCGGTGCCGGTGTAGCCGATGGACTCGGCGTTGACGAAGATGGTCGGGATGCCCGCGTTGATCAGCGTCGCCTTCAGGGTGCCGACGCCGGGCACATCCAGGTCGTCGACCAGGTTGCCGGTCGGGAACATCGCGCCGCCGCCGTCACCGTCGCCCTCTTCCGCCGGATCGATGAATTCCAGCTGCACCTCGGCTGCCGGAAATGTGACGCCGTCGAGTTCGAAGTCACCGGTTTCCTGCACCGCGCCATCGGTCATCTGCACATGGGCGACGATGGTCTTGCCGATGTTGGCCTGCCAGATGCGCACCGTGGCCAGGCCGTCGCGCGGAACCCGCGCCGGGTCGATCAGGCCGTTGGAAATGGCGAACGGCCCGACAGCCGCAGACAGGTTGCCGCAGTTGCCGCTCCAGTCGATGAAGGGCTGGTCGATGGAGACCTGTCCGAACAGGTAATCCACATCGTGGCCGGGCCGTGTGCTCCTGGACAGGATTACCGTCTTGCTGGTGCTCGACGTGGCAGCGCCCATGCCGTCGGTCTGCTTGCCATAGGGGTCCGGGCTGCCGATGACCCGCAGCAGCAGCTTGTCGCGTGCGGAGCCGGCCTGTTGCGCCGCTTCGGGCAGGTCCTGCAGGCGAAAGAAAACGCCCTTGCTGGTGCCGCCGCGCAGGTAGGTGGCGGGGATCTTGATCTGGGGTTGATAGCTCATCTTGTATGTCCTGTCATTGAGGTCGGCGGGCAGCGAAGACCGCCGCCGGGTAGTCCCCTCCGCAAATGTCCCCCGGACTGCGCTGCGCGCATTCCTCCTCCTTCACTTTCCTGCGTGGCCCACCCGTCGCCGGTCCTCGCCCGACGACCATGCTCGATCGTCCGGGAATTACCCAGGCCGTCGATGGATCGGGTCGGCGGTGCGCTCTGCTCGGCGAAGTAAAGGAGGAGGCCGCAGGCCGGGGGACATTCGCGGAGCAGAGTGCGCCGTCGGCGCGATCGGCCCCTGCCCTGCCAACGCGTATGTCCTTCATGCGGCCTGCGCAGCAGTAGCAGAACCAGCAGAAGAAGAGGAAGAAGAGGAAGCCAGGAAGTCCTGAGCAAACCGTTGCAGCACCCCGCCGGCCTCGTAAATGGAAACCTCTTCCGCCGTATCCAGCCGGCAGGTCATGGGCACATCCACACGTTCACCACTGCGACGATGGATCACCAGGGTAAGGTCGGCGCGCGGCACCCGCTCGCCCACCACGTCGTAGGTTTCGGTCCCGTCCAGCCCAAGCGTCAGCCGGTTGACGCCCGGCTTGAACTCCAGCGGCAGCACACCCATGCCGATCAGGTTGGTGCGGTGGATGCGCTCGAAACCCTCGGCCGCGATCGCCTCGACCCCCGCCAGCCGCACGCCCTTGGCCGCCCAGTCGCGCGAGCTGCCCTGGCCGTAGTCGGCACCGGCGATGATGATCAGCGGCTGCTTGCGCTGCATGTAGGCCTCTATGCCTTCCCACATGCGCAGCACGGTTCCCTCGGGTTCCAGCCGGGTGAGCGAACCCTTCTGGACCTTGCCGTCGACAACCGCCATCTCATTGACCAGTTGCGGGTTGGCGAAGGTCGCGCGCTGGGCGGTCAGGTGGTCGCCGCGATGGGTGGCGTACGAATTGAAGTCCTCCTCCGGCAGGCCCATCATGTGCAGGTATTCGCCGGCCGCGCTGTCCCGCAGGATGGCATTGGACGGCGACAGGTGGTCGGTGGTGATGTTGTCCGGCAGCACGGCCAGCGGACGCAGGCCGGTCAGAGTACGAATGCCTGCCAATGCGCCTTCCCAGTACGGCGGCCGGCGGATGTAGGTGCTCTGGGGACGCCAGTCGTACAGCGGGCTGATCGCCTCGCTGCTGGCCACGCCGATCCTGAACATCGGGTCGTACACCCGGCGGAAATGCTCGGGCTTGACGCTGCTGGCCACGATGGCGTCGATCTCGGCGTCGCTCGGCCAGATGTCCTTCAGGGTGACCGGGCGGCCCTGGGCATCGGTGCCCAGCGTGTCCTTCTCGATGTCGAAACGCACCGTGCCGGCGATCGCATAGGCCACCACCAGCGGCGGCGATGCCAGGAAGGCCTGCTTGGCGTACGGGTGGATCCGCCCGTCGAAATTCCGGTTGCCCGACAGCACCGCCGTGGCGTACAGGTCGCGGTCGATGACCTCCTGCTGGATGGCCGGATCCAGCGCGCCAGACATGCCGTTGCAGGTGGTGCAGGCAAAGGCGACGATGCCGAAACCCAGCTGCTCCAGCTCGCTCAGCAGGCCGGCTTCTTCCAGGTACAGCTGCACTGCTTTCGAGCCCGGCGCCAGGGACGACTTGACCCACGGTTTGCGGGTCAGGCCCAGACGGTTGGCGTTGCGCGCCAGCAGCGCTGCGGCGATCACGTTGCGTGGATTGCTGGTGTTGGTGCAGCTGGTGATGGCCGCGATGATCACCGCGCCGTCGGGCATCCGGCCGGGGGTTTCTTCCCACTTACCTGCGATGCCGCGCGCAGTCAGGTCCGATGTCGGCAGGCGTTTGTGCGGGTTCGACGGGCCGGCCATGTTGCGCACCACGCTCGACAGGTCGAAGCTGAGGGTGCGTTCGTATTCGGCGGTCCTCAAGGCGTCGGACCACAGCCCCGTCTGTTTTGCATACAACTCCACCAGGCGCACCTGTTCGTCTTCGCGGCCGGTCAGGCGCAGGTAGTCGATGGTCATGCGGTCGATGGAAAACATCGCCGCCGTCGCACCGAACTCGGGGGTCATGTTGGAGATGGTGGCGCGGTCGCCCAGGGTCAGGGCGGCAGCCCCTTCGCCGTGGAACTCCAGGTAGGCGCCGACCACCTTCTGCAGGCGCAGGAATTCGGTCAGCGCCAGCACGATGTCGGTGGCGGTGATGTCGGGCCGCGGCCGGCCGGTCAGTTCGACGCCGATGATGTCGGGCAGGCGCATCCACGAGGCCCGGCCCAGCATCACGCTTTCGGCCTCCAGTCCGCCGACGCCGATGGCGATCACGCCGAGCGCGTCGACATGGGGGGTGTGGCTGTCGGTTCCGACCAAGGTGTCGGGAAACGCGACACCGTCTTTCGTGTGCACCACCGGGCTCATTCTCTCGAGGTTGATCTGGTGCATGATCCCGTTCCCCGGCGGTATCACCTCGACGTTCTCGAAGGCCTTCTTGGTCCATTCGATGAAATGGAAACGGTCCTCGTTGCGTCGGTCTTCGATGGCCCGGTTCTTGGCGAAGGCATCGGGATCGAAACCCGCGAACTCCACCGCCAGCGAATGGTCGACGATCAGCTGGGTCTGCACCACCGGATTGACCTTGGCGGGGTCGCCGCCCATGTCGGCGATGGCATCGCGCAGGCCGGCCAGGTCCACCAGCGCGGTCTGGCCCAGGATGTCGTGGCAGACCACCCTGGCCGGAAACCAAGGGAAGTCATGGTCGCGTCTGCGTTCGATCAGCTGGCGCAGCGACTGTTCCAGGATGGCCGGGTCGCAGCGCCGCACCAGGTTCTCGGCATGCACCCGCGAGGTGTAGGGCAGCTTGTCGTAGGCACCCGGCTGGATGGTATCGACGGCTTCGCGGGTGTCGAAATAATCGAGCGTGGTGCCCGGGAGGTTTTTTCTGTATCGGGTATTCATCGTGTCCTGACTGCATGCCACCGGGTCATTCGGTGGCCTTGATTCCTGCGTCCTTGATGACCTTGCCGTAACGCACGATCTCGGCCTTGAGCAAGGCGCCGAACTGCTCGGGTGAACCACCCGCCGCGCCCACGCCGGTGGGTTCCAGCCGGGCTTCCATCTCCTTGCCGCGCAGGCCGGTGTTGAGTTCGGCATTCAGCCGGGCGATCACCGCGGGCGGAACACCGCGCGGCGCCACCAGGCCGTGCCAGGCGACCACGTCGTAATCGGGCAGGCCGCTTTCGGCCACCGACGGAATGTCCGGGTAAGCCGGCAGCCGTCTGGCGGTGCCCACGCAAAGCGCCCGCAGCTTGCCGGACTTGACGTGCTGCATCAGCGCCTCGGTGCCGGCGAACAGCATGTCCACGTTGCCGGCCAGCAGGTCGTTGACCGCCGGGCCGGTGCCCTTGTAGGGCACGTGGGTGCATTTCACCTTGGCCATGTCGAACAGGTATTCGGTGACCACATGCAGGTGGCCGCCCGCGCCGCTGGAAGCGAAGGTCAGCTTGCCCGGGTCCTTGCGGGCGAGCGCCAGCAGTTCCTGCAGGTTCTTCGCCGGCACCTTGGCATTGACACACAGCACATAGGCACCCCGCGACAACTGGATCACCGGGGTGATGTCGGCCACCGGGTCGAAGTTGAGTTTGTAGAGCGCCGGGTTGACCGTGTAGCTGCCGGCGACCAGCAGCAGGGTGTAGCCGTCGGGCGCGGTCTTCACCGCATATTCGGTGCCCAGCAAGCCGCCCGCGCCGGGCCGGTTCTCGACCACCACGGACTGGCCCAGCCTTTCGGTCAGCACCCCGGCCGCCACCCGTGCCATGAAATCCGAACCGCCACCCGGCGTGAACGGGCAGACGATGCGCAGCGGATGATTCGGGAAGGCCGCCTGCGCCCGGGCCAGGCCCGGCAGGGATATGGCGGAGGCGGTGGCCGAGGCGATGGCGCCAGCGGTGAAGGTACGGCGGTCGAGGGTCATGTTGTGTCTCCGGTCAGGGTTGTTCTGCGACACCCCTGAACCTGCAACCGTCACACCCGCTCGGCAATCGGGACAAACGTCAGGTCTTCCGGGCCGGTGTAGTTGGCGCTCGGCCGGATGATCTTGTTGTCGACCCGCTGCTCCATGATGTGCGCCGCCCAGCCCGCCGTGCGTGCGATGACGAACAGCGGTGTGAACATGGCGGTAGGCACACCCATCATGTGGTAGCTGACGGCGCTGAACCAGTCGAGGTTGGGGAACATCTTCTTGGCGTCCCACATCACGGTTTCGAGCCGCTCGGCGATGTCGAACATCTTGCGCGAACCGGCCTCGTCGGACAGTTGCCGGGCGACTTCCTTGATGACCACGTTGCGTGGGTCGCTCACCGTGTAGACCGGGTGGCCGAAACCGATCACCACTTCCTTGGCCTCGACCCGGCGGCGCACGTCGGCCTCGGCTTCGTCGGGTGTGTCGTAGCGTTTCTGGACCTCGAAGGCGACCTCGTTGGCGCCGCCGTGCTTGGGGCCGCGCAAGGCGCCGATGCCCGCGACAATGGACGAATGCATGTCAGAGCCGGTGCCCGCCACTACCCGGCAGGCGAAGGTGGATGCGTTGAATTCATGTTCGGCATACAGGTTGAGCGACACATGCATCGCCTTCTGCCAGCTCTCGGGTGCCTTGCGGCCGTGCAGCAGCGTGAGGAAGTGGCCGCCGATGGAGTCGTCGTCGGTCTCGACCTCGATGCGTTTGCCGTTGTGCGAGAAGTGGTACCAGTACAGCAGCATCGAACCGAGCGATGCCATCAGCCGGTCGGCGATGTCGCGTGCGCCGGGCGCGTTGTGGTCGTCCTTCTCGGGCAGCACGCAGCCCAGGGCCGAAACCGCCGTGCGCATCACGTCCATCGGATGGGCGGCGGCGGGGATCTGTTCCAGCACCGTCCGCACCGAAGCCGGCACGCCGCGCAAGGATTTCAGGCGGGCCTTGTAGCCGCGCAGCTCGGCTTCGGTCGGCAGCTTGCCGTGCACCAGCAGGTAGGCGATCTCCTCGAATTCGCAGCGGGTGGCGATGTCCAGGATGTCGTAGCCGCGGTAGTGCAGGTCGTTGCCGGTGCGGCCCACGGTGCACAGCGCGGTGTTGCCGGCGGTGACGCCCGACAGTGCGACGGATTTCTTTGGCTTGAAGGCGGGGGCGGCGGTTTCGCTCATGTCGTGTCTCGCGGTTGTTATTTTTCGCAATCTACGCAAAATGGTTTGTTTCCGCCAGGGTTTCCGGCTGAAATTCTGCGAATGCAGCCCTAAATTTCTGCGAACTTTGCGAAGAAGAGCCTATCCATGAACAAGAAATTCATCGGCGTACGACTGCGCAAGCTGCGCGCCGAACGCGGGCTGTCGCAAGGCGCGCTGGCGCAGGCCCTGGGCCTGTCGCCAAGCTACCTGAACCAGATCGAGCAGAACCAGCGGCCGCTCACCGTGGCGGTGCTGCTGAAGATCAGCCAGGCGCTGGGTGTGGATGTGCAGCAGTTCTCCGACGACGAGGAAGCCCGCCTGGTGGCCGACATGCATGCCGCCCTGGCCGATAACCCCGGCGGTGAAGTGGTGTCGCTGCCCGAACTGCAGGAAGTCGCCGCGCAGATGCCGGCGCTGGGCCGGGCCTTGCTGGCCCTGCACCGGCGGCACCACGAAGCCAGCCAGCGGCTGGAGGCGCTGGCCGCACGGCTGGGAGACGGCCGCGACGAACTCGCCTTTGCCGAACCCATGCCCTTCGAGGTGGTGCGCGACTTCTTCTTCGCCAACAACAACTACTTCGATGGGCTGGACCGCGCCGCCGAAGCCCTGGCCGCGGAGGCGCGCGGAACCAACCTGCCGCTGGCCGACTGGCTGCAGCAGCGCCTGGTGTCGCGCCACGGCCTGCGGGTGATGGAATCTCAGGACGACCGGCTGCAGAACCCGCGCCGCTACGACGCCGAGCGCCAGGTGCTGTGGCTTTCCGCCGCCCTGGAGCCGGGGCAGCGCAACTTCCAGCTGGCCACCCAGCTGGCGATGATGGAAATGGGCGAACCCATCGCCGCGCTGATCGAGTCGGGCGGGCTCGGCAGTCCGCAGGCCGGCGCGCTGGCCCGCATCGGCCTGTCCAACTATGTGGCGGGCGCATTGCTGCTGCCCTATACGCTCTTCCTGGCCGAGGCCGAACGCCAGCGCTACGACATCGACCAGCTTGCCCATCGTTTCGGCGTGGGTTTCGAATCGGTCTGCCACCGCCTTTCGAGCCTGCAGCGGCCGGAGTCGCCGGGCGTGCCCTTCTTTTTTATCCGGGTGGACCGGGCGGGCAACATCTCCAAGCGCCAGTCCGCCACGCATTTCCACTTCAGCAAGATCGGTGGCACCTGCCCGCTGTGGAACGTGTACGAAGCCTTTGCCCAGCCCGGCCGGGTGCTGCGGCAGCTGGCCCGCATGCCGGACGGCCGTGCCTACCTGTGGATCGCGCGGATGGTCTCGCACGAGCAGGGTGGCTACCGCTCACCGCGCAAGACCTTTTCCATCGGCCTGGGCTGCGACATCCGCCATGCACCGCGGCTGGTGTATTCCCGCGGGCTCGACCTGCAAGACGCCGCCGTGCCGACGCCCATCGGCATGGGCTGCAAGGTCTGCGAGCGGCCGGCCTGCCCGCAGCGGGCGTTTCCGTTCATCGGCCGGCCGCTGCACGTGGACGAGAACGAAAGCCGGTTCGCACCCTATGGTTTCGTGGGGCCAGCCTGAACCACGACCGGGCCGCAGACGTTCAGGTGTAGACCTTCTTCAGCAGATCCAGCAGCGTCTGCCGTTCTTCTGCCGACAGGCGCGCCGTGGCGTCGATTTCCAGTTGCGCCACGCTCTGTTCGGCCTTGCGCACCAGCGCCGCTCCGGAACGTGTGAGATGCAGCCCGATGGCCCGGCCGTCGGTCGGATGCGGCTTGCGGGCCACCCAGCCGCGCTTGTCCAGAGAACCGACCAGGCTGACGAAGTTGGGCGGCAATATGTTGAGCGCGGTGCACAGCTGGCGCGAGGTGGCGCCCGGGTTGTGGGCGATCAGCGAAAGCACCGAGAAATCGACCACCGTCAGGCCGTAGACACTCATGCGTTCCATGAACACGTCGATGATCGACAGGGCGGCGCGGCGGGCGTTGTAGCCGACCAGGGTGTCCAGGAAGGTGCTGTCGAGACCTGTGTTCGCGACGGGAACGACTTCGGTAGAGGGGCTTGCCATCGGCCGATTCTGCCCTGAGGCCATGACTTTTCAGGCGACCAGTTGCCGGCCGACCAGTGCCAGGCGGGCATCGAAGCCGGGCAGCACCCTTTCGCCCAAGGCCAGCGCCGGTGCGCTCCAGCGGGCATCACCCGCGGGAACCACGGCGGCGATGTGTCGCCAAGCCCAGTCCAGCAGCCAGATGGCCACGGCCTGCAGCCAGTCGTCGGCCAGCCGGTGCGGTGCTGCAGCGTCGGCCCGCTGGGCGGCGGCGATGCGCAGCACAGTCTGGCGCAGCACGTCGGCCCGGTCTGCCAGCGCCGCGTGCCCGGGCCCCGGCGGGCATTCGTCCAGCAGGTCCGACAGCCACAGGCCGAACGCCGCGCCACCGTCGGGCAGCGTCTTGCGGACCAGCAGGTCGATCGCCTGGATTTCGTTGCTGCCCTCGTAGATCATGGTCACCCGTGCGTCGCGCACGATCTGCTCGATGCCCCAGTCCCGCACATAGCCGTGGCCGCCCAGCACCTGCAGGCATTCGCTGGCGCCCTGGAAGGCCTGGGCGGTCAGCGCGGCCTTCAGCACCGGGGTGATGAAACTGCACCAGCGTCCGGCCTGCGCGCGCCGGGCCGCGTCGGCATGGTGCTCGGCCTCGTCCAGCGCCAGGGCGGTGCGAAAACCGAGCAGCCGGCCGCCGTCGATCCAGGCGCGCTGCACATCGAGGATCCGCCGGATCGCGGGGTGGTCGTGAAGCAGGCTGGGGCTGTCGCCAGCGGCACCGGGAGCCCGCATCTGCCGGCGTTCGGCCGCATACCCATCGGCGATGCGCCACGCCGCTTCGAGCAGGCCCACACCCTGGAAAGCCGTGTGCAACCGCGCCGCATTCATCATGCGGAACATGGCCGCCAGTCCCTGGTGCGGGCCGCCCAGCAGCCAGCCGGTGGCATCGTCGAAACGCAAGCTGCAGGTGCTGCTGGCGTGCAGGCCCATCTTGTGTTCGATGCCGTCGCAGACCACGCCGTTGGTACTGCCGTCGGCCAGCAGCTTCGGCACCAGGAAGAGCGACAGCCCGCGCGGCCCGGGCGGCGCATCCGGCAACCGCCCCAGCACCAGGTGAACGATGTTGGCCGTCAGGTCGTGGTCGCCGCCGGTGATGAAGATCTTGCTGCCCCTGACCCTCAGGCTGCCATCTGCCTGCGGCGTGCCGGTCGTGCGCAGCAGGCCCAGGTCGCTGCCCGCATGCGATTCGGTCAGGCACATGGTGGCCAGCGTCTCGCCGCTGACCAGCCCCGGCAGCCAGGCCGCGCGCAGGGCGTCGTCACCCGCGTGGCGCAGACATTCGCAGGCGCCGGCCAGCAGGCCGGGCGCCATGTTCCAGGCCTGGTTGGCCTGGGCCAGCAGGTCGTCGATCAGGCTTTCGATGACCGGCGGCAGGCCCTGCCCGCCCTCTTCGACCGGCCGCGCCAGCGAAGGCCAGCCGGCCTGCCACCAGTCCGCGTAGGACTCGGCAAAACCCGGCGGCATGGTCACCCTGCCGGTCACCGGGTCGTAGCGGCAACCCTCGCGGTCGCCCGTGGCCTGCAGCGGGGCGATGCGGCCGTCGATGAAGGCGGCGGCCTCCTCGATCACCTGCCGCGCCAGGTCGGCGTCGGTGTCAGCCCGCACCGGCAGCGACTGCCAGCGGGCCGGTGCCTTCAGTACGTCGAACAGCAGGAAACTGGCGTCGGCAAGGCTGGCGGACATGGGCATCGGGTCAGGATTCGGCGGTGAAACCGATTTCCTTGACGATGGGCATCCAGCGGTCGTATTCCTCCCGGGTCATGCGGCCCAGCGCTTCCGGTGTCGAGCCGGCCGCGACCAGGCCGAAGGTGGCCAGGCTGTCGACCACCGCCTGCTCGCGCAGCGCCTTGTTGATGGCCGTGCTGGCGGCGCTCACCACGGCGGCCGGGGTCTTGGCCGGTGCGTAGAAGCCGTACCACTCGTCGAAGTTGATGTAGCCGAAACCCTGCTCGGCAAAAGTCGGCACGTCCGGCGTGAAGGGCGTGCGTTTGGGGCCCGAGGTCGCCAGGATGCGCAGCTTGCCCGCCTTGGCGTTCGGCACGAAGTCGCCCACCGGCGTGAACATCGAGGCCAGCTGGCCGCCCATCACATCGGTGATGCCGGGTACTGAGCCGCGATAGGGAATGTGCTTGAGTTCGACCCCGCTGTTCTTGGCCAGCAGGGCACCGATGAAATGCGGAATGGAGCCGGCCGCCGGCGAGCCGTAGCTGGCCAGGTCCGGATGCGCCTTGGCCCACGCCAGGTAATCGGACACCGTCCGGACACTCGCCGGCACCACCGGGCCGACCGCCAGGCCGTGCGAAAAACTGGCACCCAGCGACACCGGCGCCAGGTCGGTGAACGGGTCGTACGACAGTTTCTTGTAGATGCCCGGCGCCACGGTGAGGATGGAATGCGGCGTCAGCAGCAGCGAGGTGCCGTCGGGCACGGCGTTCTTCACTGTCTCGACGGCGATGCGGCCGCTGGCGCCGGTCTTGTTGTCGACCACGCCGGCGGTTCGCACATAACCGGTGGTGTTGAGTTTTTCGGCCACCCGCCGCGACATCACGTCGGCGGTGCCGCCCGCTGGAAAGCCGCAGACGATGCGGGCGGTCTCCAGGTTCTGCGCGAAGGCAGACATGGGAAACAGCGAGGCCAGGGTGGCGCCACCGGTGGCGGCCAGCAGGGAACGACGATTCAGGTTCTTCATGGTTTGTCTCCTTCTTTTATGGGTCGAATCGGCAGGTCAGCGCGGCGCCATGCGCAGTGCGCCGTCGAGGCGTATCACCTCGCCGTTCAGGTGCAGGTTCTCGGCGATGTGAACGGCGAGGCGGGCGAATTCGTCGGGCCGGCCGAGGCGGGGCGGGAACGGGATCGACTTGGCCAATGTCTCCTGCACCGCTTCCGGCAGCTCCAGCAATAGTGGCGTCGAGAACAAGCCCGGCGCTATGGTGTTGGCCCGGATGCCGTGCTGCGCAAGGTCGCGTGCCATCGGCAGCGTCATGCCGACGATGCCGCCCTTGGAAGCGCTGTAGGCCTGCTGCCCCACCTGGCCGTCGTAGGCGGCGATGGAGGCGGTGAACAGGATCACGCCGCGCTCGCCGTCTTCCAGCGGCGCCAGCGCGGCGCAGCGGGCGGCGAACAGCCGGGTCAGGTTGTAGGTGCCGATCAGGTTGACGTTCACCACCCTGGCGAAGTCTTCCAGCGGCGCCGCTGAACCGTCGCGCTGCACCAGCCGTTTGGCGGTGCCGATGCCGGCTACGTTCAGCAGCAGGCGCGCCGGGCCGAAGGCCGCGGTGGCGGCGTCCAGTGCGGCATTGACGCTGTCGGTGTCGGTGATGTCGCAGGCGAAGGCCCGCGCCTTGTCGGCACCGATGTCGGCGGCCACCTCGCGGCCTCGTTCGATGTTGCGGTCGAAGATGGCGACCCGCGCGCCGAGGCGCGCGAATTCGCGGGCAGTGGCTTCGCCGAGGCCGGATGCGCCGCCGGAAACGATGGCGGTCTGCTGGGAAATCTGCATGGTGGGAAAGTCCTTGATGTCCGTTTGTTTCAAGCCGCCTGGCGTGGCAGGACGAGGCCGTCGATGGCATTGCCTTCGTGCAGCGCCTCGACCAGCGCGGCCCGGTGCTGCAGCACCGCACGCTGGTTGATCGACCCTTTGTCCGTCGCCTCGCCCCGGTCGATGGACGGCGGCTCGGCCAGCACCAGCAGACGTGCCACGCGGGTCGCGCTGCCAGTGCCCTCGCTGCTCATCCGGTCGGCGAGTTGCTGGAAAAAAGCCCGAACCGGTGGCATGGCCAGCACCTGCGCGATAGGTGTGTCGGCTGCTGCGCCGGCCAGCTCGCGCACCGCCGGAGTCGGGAAAATCATGGCGCCGATCTCGTGCCGGTTGATACCGGTGATGACGCTGTCGTGGACATAGGGCGCACCCGCCGCCGAGATGCGGGCCCGCAGCGGCCCGACGTTGACGAAGGTGCCGGTGGCCAGCTTGAAGTCTTCTGCGATACGCCCGTCGAAACGCAGGCCGCGCTCGGGCCGGGCCGGGTCGATCCAGGCCAGCGCGTCGCCGGTGCAGAAGAAACCTTCCGCATCGAAACACTCGCGGGTGGCCTCGGGGTTGCGCCAGTATTCGGTGGTGATGTTGGGGCCGCGGTAACGCACTTCCAGCTTGCCGTCGACCGGCACCAGCTTGATCTCCAGGCCCGGGCAGGGCACGCCGACATCGCCGGACCTGACGCCGGTCGCATTGACGAACAGTGCGAACGGCCCGGACTCGGTCATGCCCAGTCCGGTGCCCATGACGATACGTTCGCCCAGTTCTTTTTCCTGTGCGCCGTGCAGGGCGTCCCACACCGGTTGCGACAGGCCGGCGGCCGCGTAATAGAACAGCTGCACCCGGCTCAGCAGCTTGCGGCGCAGTTCGGCGTCGTGCTGCATGGCCCGGGCGATGGCCTCGAATCCGGTGGGCACGTTGAAATACACCGTCGGCGCGATCTCGCGCAGGTTGCGCAGGGTCTCGGCCATGCCGGCGGGTGTGGGTTTGCCGTCGTCGATGTACAGCGTGCCGCCATTGAACACCGCCATGCCGAAGTTGTGGTTGCCGCCGAAGGTGTGGTTCCACGGCAGCCAGTCGACCAGCACCAAGTCGCCGTCGGCCAGCGCCGGCATCGACTGCGCCATCTGCTGCTGGTTGGCGCTCCACATGCGGTGGCTGATGACCACCGCCTTGGGCAGCCGGGTCGAACCCGAAGTGAACATGAAACGCGCGATGGACTCCGGCAACACTGCGTCGTGCGCGGCCTGGGCGGTTTCGCCGGGCGGCGTGGCACGCAGTTCGGCGAAGTCGGTGACACGGTCGCCGTGCGGGTGGCGGAAACTTTCGGCGCCGCGCGCCAGAACCACCTCGCAGCCAGCCGGCACCACGGCTTGCAGCGCGCCTCCGTAGCGTTCGGCGTCGGCCGCGAAGACCAGTCCGGGCGTCAGCGACTGGACCGCGTGGCGCAGTTTCCCGAAGTCCTGGCTCATCAACGAATAGGCCGGCGACACTGCGCAGAAGGGCACGCCGACCCACAGGCAGGCCAGGGTCAGCCGGGCGTGGTCCAGGTCGTTCTCGCTGACGATCAGCACCGGCCGGTCACGGTCCAGGCTGCGGTCGACCAGGGCCTGGCCGATGCGGCGGGCGTCGGCCAGTGCGTCGGCGAAGGACAGGTGTTCCCATTCGAGAAATGTGCCGTCGGTGGACTTCCGGCGGCGGGCGAACAGGGTGCGTTGCGGCCGTTGTCCGGCCCAGTGCTCCAGCCGATCGGCCAGCGAACGCGGGTACGGCAGCAACTGCGCTGTGCTGCGCAGGTATTGCACGGTCTGTGGTTTGCCGTCCGCACCGGTCTGCTGTTCTTCACGCAGTTCGACGCGGTCCACGCCGAACTGCACCGGGCGGTAGCGGGGTGTCTGTCTTTCGTTCACTGGCTTGTCTCCTGATTTTTCTTGGGGCCGAACGTGGCGACGGTGACTGTGTGGAGTCAGCCCGTGCGGCGCACCTTCTCGGCTCGGCCCTGCAAGAAGTCGGCGAGGCGTTGTTTGGCTTCGGGCGCCGACTGCGCGATGGCCGCCACCAGCGATTCGGTCAGCAGGCCGTGGTCGGTCGACTGCTCGGCGATGCGCGGCAGCACCTGGGTGAGCGCGTAGTTGGTCATGGGTGTGTTGGCAGCGATGCGGCGGGCCAGCTCCACCGCCTTCTGCAGTGATTCGCCGGCCGGCACCAGGTACTGCGCGAAACCGGCGCGTTCGCCCTCTTCCGCGCCATACACACGGCCGGTCAGCATCATGTCGGTCATGCGGGCGGCGCCGATCAGGCGCGGCACCCGCACCGAAGCGCCGCCGCCGACGAAGATGCCGCGCGAACCTTCGGGCAGTGCGTAGAAAGTGCTCGCGTCGGCCACCCGGATATGCGCGGCGCTGGCCAGTTCGAGCCCGCCGCCGACCACCGCACCATGCAGCGCCGCCACCACCGGCACCCGGCCGAACTGCACCGCGTCCAGCGCCTTGTGCCACATGCGCGAGTGGTGCAGGCCCTGCACCGCGTCGCGTTCGCTGAGTTCCGACAGATCCAGCCCGGCGCAGAAATGCTCGCCGCTGCCGTGGATGACCGCCGCACCCACCGACTCCGGCAGGGTCTCGAAGACGTTGCGCAGCGCCAGCACCAGGCCGTCGTTGAGCGCGTTGCGTTTGGCCGGCCGGTTGATGCGGATGACGGCGACGGTGTCCTGGATTTCCAGCAGCACGTCGGTACTGATTTGCGGTGCGGTCATGAAGTGGGCGACTCGGTGAAATGAGGGCGGATGAGCGATGAAGTCTTGTTCTGCAGGGCTTCGTTCGTTATAGTTTATAACCAGTTATCGGGTGCAACAACGCCCGGCCGGGTAAACACCAAGGAGACAAAAAAGACATGGACGCCTTCATTCCCTATGGCGCGTATTGGTCGACCCCCTTCGCCAAATGGCAGGGTTCGTTGTCCACGCTCGACCCGCTGCCGCTGGCCGCCCGCATCGCCCGCGCCGCCCTGGACAGCCGGGGCATCGACACCGCGGCGATCGACCTGGCCGTGCTGGGCCACACCAATCCCTACCCCGGCAGTTTCTACGGCCTGCCCTATGTCACCGGCCTGATGGGCATCGACCGGGTCGGCGGCCCGACGGTGCAGCAGGCCTGCGCCACCAGCGTGCGTGCGCTGCAGATGGCCGCGCAAGAGGTCGCCCTGGGCAGCGCCAGTTGTGCCCTGCTGGTGATGGCCGACAAGCAGTCGAACGGCCCGGTCGTGCATTACCCCAATCCGGCCGGCCCGGGCGGTTACGGCAAGTCCGAGAACTGGGTGATCGACAACATGGCGTTCGACCCGTACGCGAAGAACGCCATGCTCGAAACCGGCGAGAACGTGGCCCGCCGCTACGGCATCGACACCGCCGAACAGCATGCTGTCAAGCTGCACCGCTACGGCCAATACCAGCGGGCGCTGGCCGATGACCGGGCCTTCCAGCAGCGCTACATGGTGGATGTGCCGCTGGGCAAGAAGGGGTCGCTGTCGGAGGACGAAGGCATCTTTCCGACCACCGCGGAAGGCCTGGCGAAACTCAAGCCGGTGCGACCCGACGGCACCATCACCTACGGCGGCCAGACGCATCCGGCGGACGGCCATGCCGGCGCCATCGTCACCACCCGTGAACAGGCCCGCACGATGTCGTCGCGGCCCGAGATCGAGGTCGAGATTCTCGGTTTCGGCATGGCCCGCGTGGAGCCCGGCCACATGCCGATGGCCCCCTCGCCCGCCTGCCTCAACGCGCTCAGGGCGGCCGGCCTGCAGATGGCGGACATCGATGCGGTGAACACCCATAACCCGTTCGCCATCAACGACATCGCCCTGGCGCGCGACACCGGTTTTGCCTGGGAACGCATGAACAACTACGGCAGTTCGCTGGTGTGGGGCCATCCGCAAGCGCCGACCGGCCTGCGCTCGGTGATCGAACTCATCGAGGAACTGGTGCTGCGCGGCGGCGGCACGGGTTTGTTCACCGGCTGCGCGGCTGGCGACACCGGCATGGCGATCGTGCTGCGAGTCACCGACAGCGCATCGGTTTCGCGCTGAAATTCATCTACAAGAAAACGAGACAGAAACAATGAAAGTCATCACCCCCGAACAGGCCGGCGCACTCATCCGCGACGACGCCACGCTGTTCCTCGGCGGCCTGGCCATGAGCAGCCTGCCGGAAGAAATCCTCAAGGGCATCGAACGCTGCTTCCTAGACACCGGCCACCCGCGCAACCTGGCCACCTGGGCCTGTGGTGCGGTGGGCAACAGCCGCGATGGCGGCATGACCCATTTCGCCCATCCCGGCATGGTGCGGCGGGTGGTGGCCGGCCACTTCGGACAGACCGGCGCCGAGATGATGAAGATGGTGTTCGACGGCGAGGTGGAGGCCTACAACTTCCCACAGGGCTCCTTGTCGCAACTTACCCGCCACATCGCCAGCCGCTCGCCCGGCCTGCTGACGAAGGTCGGCCTGGGTACCTTCGTCGACCCGCGCCTGGAGGGCGGAAAACTCAACACCGCCTGCACCGAGGACCTGGTGCGCCGGGTCGAATTCGCGGGAAAGGAATGGCTTCACTACCCGTGCCCGCAGGTCGATGTGGCGCTGATCCGCGGCACGGTGGCGGATGAAGACGGCAACATCACGCTCGACAAGGAAGGTGTGCTGCTGGAGCAGTTGTCCATCGCCCAGGCTGCGCGCGCCTGCGGCGGCATCGTCATCGTGCAGGTCGAGCGTGTGGTGGCGGCCGGCAGCCTTCATCCCAAGGCGGTGAAGATCCCGGGCCTGGTGGTCGACTACGTGGTGATCGGCAAACCCGAGAACCACATGCAGACCATCACCACCGCGTTCGACCCGGCCCTGTGCGGCGATGTGCGCATCCCCATTCACGGCCTGCCGGTGATGGCGCTGGACGAACGCAAGGTGATCGCCCGCCGCGCGGCGCTGGAACTGACCCCCGGCGCGGTGACCAACCTGGGCATCGGCATTCCGGCCGGCGTGCCTTCGGTGGCGGCCGAGGAAGGCGTGGCGCACCTCCTGAAGCTGAGCGTCGAAAGCGGCGTCAACGGCGGCATTCCCGCGCAGGGCGGCGACTTCGCGCTGGGCTACAACCCGCAGTCCATCATCGAGCAGACCAGCCAGTTCGACTTCTACGACGGCGGCGGGCTGGACGCGAGTTTCCTGGGGCTGGCGCAGGCCGATGCGCGCGGCAACGTCAATGTCAGCAAGTTCAACGGCCGGCCGGTGGGTTGCGGCGGTTTCATCAACATCACCCGATCGACGAAGAAGCTGGTGTTCTGCGGAACCTTCACCGCCGGCGGGCTGAAGGTCGAAGTGGGCGACGGCAGGCTCACCATCGTCCAGGAAGGCCGTTCGCGCAAGTTCATCGACCAGGTGGAACAGGTCACCTTCAACGGACTGGATGCGGCCCGGCGCGAGCAGGAAGTGGTTTTCGTCACCGAACGCGCGGTGTTCCGGCTGGGCACCGAAGGACTGGTGCTGACCGAGGTGGCGCCGGGGGTGGACATCGAACGCGACGTGCTGGCGCACATGGCGTTCAAGCCGGTGATGGGCGAGGTCCGCACCATGGACCCCGCGCTGTTCCGCGAAACCTGGGGCGGCCTCGCCGCCGCGATCAACCCGGCTTAATCGGCCTTGAACCCCGAAGCCTTGACGGCCGCTGCCCAGCGGCCGGACTCGGCTTTCAGCATCCGTGCGCTGTCGGCGCGGCTGGTGCCGGTGATGGTGAAACCGGCTTCCTCCAGCGTGCGTCGCACCTGGGGGGATTGCAGTGCGTCCAGGGCGGCGCGGTTCAGTAGATCCAGCGTGGCGGCGGGCGTTTCGGCCGGTGCCATCAGGGCGAACCAGGCGGAGAAATCGACCTTGGGCATGCCGGCCTCGCCGAAGGTCGGTAAATCCGGCAACTGGCCACTGCGGGCCTGCGCGGTGGTGGCCAGGGCGCGCACCTTGCCGGCCTTGATCTGCGGCGCGGCCAGCGCGGTGGTGACGAATGCGCCCTGCACATCGCCTGCAACCAGTGCGGTGATGGCGTCGCCTGTGTTGCGGTAATGAATGGGTTCGATGCGGAAACCGCCCTGTTCACCGAACATCTCCGCGCCGAAATGCCCCGGTGTGCCGGCTCCGAAAGTACCGAAGTTGACCCGGTCGCCATTGGCCCTGGCGGCGGCGATGAAACCCTTCACATCCTTCACCGGCGACTGCGGCGGCACCACCAGCACGAAGTCGGACCGCACCACTTCGGCCACCGGCACCAGTTCCTTCACCGGGTCGTAGGCCAGCTTGCTGTAGGCCGCCGGCGCGATGCTGATGGAGCCGACTTCGGCCAGCAGCAGGGTGTAGCCGTCGGGTGCTGCCTTGGCCACGGCCAGCGCACCGATCTGCCCGCCGGCACCGGCGCGGTTGTCGACGACCACCGGCTGCCTGAGTTTTTCCTGGAGCTGCAGGCCCAGGGTGCGGCCCACCACGTCGGGGCCGGTGCCGGCGGGGAAACCGATGATCAGTTTCACCGCATGGTCGGGGTATGCCTGGGCAAAGGCGGCCATCGGCAGCAGCGCGATCAGGGGGCTGGAAAGCAGTAGTTGGCGGCGCAGCATGGTTGTCTCCGATTCTTTTTTTTTTTGAAGAGGTCAGTGTGGCCGCACGGCACCGTCCTGCTGTCGGTCGAAAAGATGACAGCTCAGGCCCGCATCACCAGTGCGAAGAGTTCGTTCTTGAAATGAATGCCGAGCCGCTCGAAAGCGCGTGCGCGGTAGGTCTTGACGGTGCCGACACCGAGGTCCAGCTGCGCGGCGATGCCATCGTAGGTCAGGCCGCGCAGCAGCAGTTCGAGCACGTCGAGTTCGCGGTCGGTCAGGCCGGGCCGGTGGCGTCGCAGCCATTCGCGCGCGCCGGCTGCGGGGTCGTCTTCGCTGCGGCAGTCGATGTGGCGCCGCACGGCGGCCACCAGCGGCAGGGCGACGGCTGCCAGGTGTTCGATGTCGGCCGCCGCGAAACAGCCCTGGCCCTGGTGCCGGTAGAGGTTGACCGCCAGCACGCCGCCGCCGGCACCTGGCTGCACCACCGACAGCCGTTCGAGCATGGCGTGGCGTTCGTAGATGGCCTGGCGGTGCGGTTCCGCCAGGTCGCCGGCGCCGGTCTTGAGCAGCACCGCGCCGTCCGCGGCGGCCGACTGGCGGGCGACGTCGAAGCTGCGGTCGGTGCGGTAAAGGCCTTCATTGCGGTAGATGGCGAAACACGCCGCCGTGGTGTCCACCGGCAGCAGGCTGGACGAAAGATGCATGTGCGGGGCGCGGCCCGGCATCAGCTCATAGACCGACCAGGAACCGATGGCCAGCAGGCCGCCCAGCCCGGCCAGGGTGTCCTGCGCGAAAGCCGGTGCGCCGATGTGCGATATGACCCGCGCCAGCAGTTGCTGTTCGGGCCTGAAGACCGACGGCGCGATGGTGCAGCTAGCCATGTGGCCCCCGGCGCACGACGTCGTCCTTTCGGATGACGGCACGGCATCTGCGGTCCATTAATGTCGGGCCATGCAAGACATGACCATTCCCGTTTTCCCGGCGCCCACGGCGCTCTGCCGCATCGTCTGCGACGTCGGTCCGCTGGTGTCGCTGGGGCAGGCTCCGCTCGGTGAACGCAGGTTCGTGCAATTGCTCGGCGGCCGGGTCGAAGGGCCGCATTTCGAGGGCGTGGTGATGCAGGGCGGTGTCGACTGGCAGATCGCCCGCGCCGACGACGTGCTGGAAATCGACGCCCGATATGTGCTCGAACTGAGCGACGGCGCGCGGGTGGAAGTGGAAAGCCGGGGCCTGCGTCATGGCGCACCCGAGGTGATGCAACGCCTGGCGGCCGGCGAGGCGGTCGCGCCGCACGAATACTTCTTCCGGACGGCCATCCGCCTGACCACCGGCGCGCCGGACTGGCGGCACCTCAACCGCACGCTGGCGGTTGGAATGGGCAGCCGGTACGCGACACAGGTGGTCATCGACGTGTTCCAGATCAACTGACCCAGCAGGGTAACAAGCACCCGGCGGCCGTGCGGACGGCCCCGGGCCTTGCGCCATCAGAAGGCGTGGCGGATGCCGATTTCGAAGCCGTTGGAATTTCCGCCTGCGCGGATCGGTGCCAGGGTGGCCAGGCCGTCGGCCGACAGGCTGCGGGTGCCCGCGCCCTTGTTGGCCAGGCGGGCCACGGTGCCGTAGACCTGGGTGCGCTTCGACAGGTTGTAGCCGTAGCCCAGTGCGAACTTGTTGAAGTCGTTCGCGCTGTCCTTGATGTCGTAGCGGGCCACGGTGGCGCGCAGTTCGCCTGCGCCGATGGGCGCGGTGGCACCGATCAGCAGCGAGTTCAGCTGGTTGTTGCCGGTGGGGTTGCCGTCGACCTTTTCGGTGCCGTAGAACACGATGGGCTTGACCACGCCGAAGTCCCAGGTGGCGGCGATGTTGGCGACCTTCAGGTCACGGCCGATGACGATGGGCGCCACATCGGAGGTGCCGATGATCTGCTTGGTCTGGCCGTAAGAACCCACCACGTTCAGCGGGCCGCTCTGGTAGCCGAAACGGCCGCCGATGAAGTTGCCTTGCTTGTCGTTGGGCGAGGTGCTGTTCTTCTCGCCGAACGCGTACTGCAACTGGCCATAGAAGCCGCCCAGGTTCTGCGGCAGGATGTAGCCGATGGTGTTGTTGTTCCAGGTGGTCGCATAACCGAAGTTGTTGGCTGCCTGGGTGGTGCCGATGCCGCGTGCGCCGAAAGGATCGAGCTGCGCCAGGTTCCACCAGGTGGGTGCGAAGTCGCGGCCCAGGCGCAGCTCACCCAGCGTATTGCTGGCCAGGCTGACGGTCGAACGGCGCTGGAAGAACAGGGCGCCGCCGGCGGTGCCGGTGCCGGCATCGACGCCCAGCGAACCTTCGAGCCAGAAGCCGGCCGACAAGCCGCCGCCCAGGTCTTCCGTGCCGCGGAAACCCAGCCGGCTGGGAGCGCTGCTGCCGCTCGACAGGCCGATGCGGTTGCCCGCACCGTCGCCGCTGACACGGGTCATGGCGACGTCGACGACACCGAACAAGGTGACTGACGACTGCGCCATGGCGCCGACGGATGCTGCCAAAACAGCCAAAGCAACCGCGCTCTTGATCAAACGCTGACCGATCATCTGGAATCTCCTCCGAATAAGTGGGTTCGCCGGCACCTTGTGTGGATGCCGTCCGAGGAGCCGATTTTCCAAGTCGATATATTTAATAACTATTCGGGTAAACCTTGGAGGCCCCGAAAGTGATGCGCCGGCGCATCACCCGACCCTGTCCGCTGGAACCTGCTCGAAGCATTTCTGAAGGTATTCGACGCACACCCGCACCTTGGCCGAATGCACCAGCCGCGACGGATACACGGCCCAGATATTGGCTGGCTGTACATGGCCCGGCAGCAGTTGCACCAGCGTGCCGTCGCGCAGCAGCGGGTCCACGTCCCAGCGCGAACGCAGCACGATGCCCTTGCCGTCCATCGCCCACTGCACCGCGATCTCGCCATGGTTGGACGACAGCGGCCCGCTCACTTTCACGGTATGTGTCCGTCCGCCGGACTGCAGCGTCCACACGCCGAAGGGATGGTCGCGTTCCTTGATCACCAGGCAGTCATGCCCGGCCAGTTCCGCCAGGTTCTGCGGCGCACCGCGCCGGGCGATGTAGGCCGGTGAAGCGCACAGCACCCGGTGGTTGGATGCCAGCTGGCGGGCGATGAGATGCGGCGCGATCTCATCGCCGATACGCACGTCCAGGTCCACGCCCTCGGCGGCCACGTCGACCAGCCGGTCGAACACCTCCAGCCGCACCTGGAGTTCGGGGTAGGCCTCGTTCAGCCGCGACAGCATGGGCGCGACCACCTTGCGGCCGAAGCCGAAACTGCTGCTGATGCGCAACGTGCCGCGCGGCAACCGCCGGGTGACCGCCACCTCCTGCATCAGCTGCTCCATGTCGTCGAGGATGCGCAGCGCCCACCGATAGACCTTATCGCCCTCTTCCGTCACCGTCACCTGGCGGGTGGTGCGGTGCAACAGGCGGGTGCCAAGCGCCTTCTCGAGCAGCTGCATGCGTTTGCTGACGTAGGCCCGCGAAACACCCAGCGCCGTGGCCGCTGCCACGAAACTCGACTTGCGGGCCAGCACCACGAACACCCGAAGGTCTTCGATGGCCGGCGCGGCAGGTCCGGAAAAAGGGGCGGAAATCTTGTCGTTGATCACGATTCGTTGACAAAGCATTCATGCAAAACCGGATTGAATGTATTGCATGACCAATCGAGAATGCAGGCCACTGTTCTCCGTTTTCACCCGTTCCCCAACCATCCAGGACAAAAAGACATGCCAGCCCAACAGTTCAAGGTCGCCGTTCTCGCCGGTGACGGCATCGGCAAGGAAGTGATGCCCGAGGGCCTGCGCGCACTCGAAGCCGCCCGCCAACGTTTCAACCTCGACATCGCCTTCACCACCTTCGAGTGGGCGAGCTGCGACTACTACGCGGTGCACGGAAAAATGATGCCCGACGACTGGAAGGCGCAGCTCGAAGGGTTCGACGCCATCTACTTCGGCGCGGTCGGATGGCCCGCCACGGTGCCGGACCATGTGTCGCTGTGGGGTTCGCTGCTCAAGTTCCGCCGCGAGTTCGACCAGTACATCAATTTGCGCCCGGTGCGCCTGCTGGAAGGCGTGCCCTGCCCGCTGGCCAACCGCAAACCGGGCGACATCGACTTCTTCGTGGTGCGAGAAAACACCGAGGGCGAATACACCTCGCTGGGCGGCGTGATGTTCGAAGGCTCCGACCGCGAGATGGTCATCCAGGAATCGGTCTATACCCGGAAGGGCTCGGACCGGGTGCTGAAGTACGCCTACGAACTGGCCATGACCCGCAAGAAGAAACTGACCGTCGCTACCAAAAGCAACGGCATCGCCATCAGCATGCCGTGGTGGGACAAGTGCGCCGAAGCCATGGGCAGGCACTATCCCGAGGTCGCGATGGACAAGCAGCACATCGACATCCTGTCGGCGCGTTTCGTGTTGCAGCCCGACCGCTTCGACGTGGTGGTCGCCACCAACCTGTTCGGTGACATCCTTTCGGACCTGGGCCCGGCCTGCACCGGCACCATCGGCCTGGCGCCTTCCGCCAACCTGAACCCCGAAGGTGTGTTTCCGTCGCTGTTCGAACCGGTCCATGGCTCGGCGCCGGACATCTACGGCAAGAACATCGCCAACCCGGTCGCCATGGTGTGGTCGGGTGCGCTGATGCTCGACTTCCTGGGCAAAAGCGAAGGCCCGGCCCGTGCGGCGCACGACTGCATGGTGAAGGCCATCCAGACCGTGCTGGTGAACGGCCCGCGCACACCCGACATGGGCGGCACGGCGTCCACCACCGAGATGGGCGTGGCGATCGCCGAGCTGATCGCCAGCCAGGCCTGACCCTGCGAAGGGGTCGGGCGGCCTCGTCCTTGAAGGCCTTAAAGGGCCATGTCGCGAGCCGGCTGGCTCTTGGTGCGGGCGGGTTCACCCTTCACGGCCGGCTGGGGCGTGGGCGACATGTCGATAGCCGGCGCCGGGGTCAACTGCAGTACACCGCCGGTGTAGTTCCATTCCTGGACCACGGCGGCAGGGCTGTCGTTGAGCCGGGTGCCGTAGCTCGGCACGATCTGGCGGATCTTCTCTTGCCAGGCGGGCGTGGCGACCTTGTCCTTGAAGACCTTCTCCAGCACGCTCAGCATGATGGGCGCCGCGGTGGAGGCGCCGGGCGATGCGCCCAGCAGGCCGGCGATGGTGCCGTCCCTGGAAGCCACGATTTCGGTGCCCAGCTTCAGCACGCCGCCCTTTTCGGCGTCACGCTTGATGATCTGCACCCGCTGGCCGGCCTGCCACAGGCGCCAGTCTTCCTTCCTGGCCTGGGGAAAGTACTGCTTCAGTGCATTGAAGCGGTCGTCGTCGGACATCATCAGCTGGCCGGCAAGGTACTGCACCAGGTCGAACTGATCGACGCCCACCTTGGTCATCGGCCAGACGTTGTGGCCGGTGGTGCTGGTCAGCAGGTCGAGGTACGAGCCTTCCTTCAGGAACTTGGTCGAGAAAGTGGCGAAGGGTCCGAACAGGATCACGCGTTTGCCGTCCAGCACCCGGGTGTCCAGGTGGGGCACCGACATCGGCGGCGCGCCCACCGACGCGATGCCGTAGGCCTTGGCCAGGTGCTGCATGGCGACGGTCGGGTTTTCGGTGACCAGAAAGGAGCCGCCCACCGGGAAGGCGCCGTATTCACGCGCTTCCGGAATGCCTGACTTCTGCAGCAGGTGCAGCGCACCGCCGCCCGCGCCGATGAACAGGAAACGTGCGTCGGTCTCGGTGACCGCACCGGTCTTCAGGTTCTTGTAGCTGACGCGCCAGGAGTTGTCGGCGTTGCGGGTGATGTCCTGCACTTCGCTCGACAGCTTCATCGAGAAATTGGGCCTGCCCTGCAGATAACCGGCGAACTGACGGGTGATCTCGCCGAAGTTCACGTCGGTGCCGATCGGCGTCCAGGTGGCGGCCAGCTTCTGCTTCGGGTCACGCCCGGCCATCATCAGCGGCACCCACTTGCGGATCTGCTCCGGGTCTTCCGAATACTGCATCGGGCGGAACAGCGGGCTGGCCTGCAGCGCGTCGTAACGCTTCTTGAGGAAAGCGATGTTGTTGTCGCCCCAGACGAAACTCATGTGCGGCGTCGAATTGATGAAGGAACGCGGGTTGTTCAATACCTTGTTCTTCACCTGCCACGACCAGAACTGGCGCGACACCTGGAAGGCCTCGTTGATCTCGATCGCCTTGGAGATCTCGACCTTGCCGTCCTTGTTCTCGGGGGTGTAGTTGAGCTCGGCCAGGGCCGAATGGCCGGTGCCGGCGTTGTTCCAGCCGTTGGAGCTTTCCTTGGCGACTTCGTCCAGGCGCTCGACCATTTCCATCGACCAGCCCGGCTCGAGTTCGTTGAGCCAGATGCCCAGCGTAGTGCTCATGATGCCGCCGCCGACCAGCAGCACATCGACCTTGCGGGGCTCGGCCGCCGAGGCGGACAGTGGGGCGAACGACAGCGCACCGGCCGCCACCACCAAGCCCAGCACAGCCGGGAACATTCTTCTTTTCATGACCTGATCTCAATCTCGCTTCAATGGACAACAAAACATCCGGCCCAGGCGCGCACGATCACGTGCTGCAGCGATGGCCGGCCGGTCTCCTCCGACGCTTGTCTTGTCTGGTTGGGGGGGTGACATCCGCCCGTGATGCCGGGCCTATGTTGAGTCGCTGCCGTGGAGCCGGTTTTCGGAGCTGGTGCAGGCGGACTGGATGGCTGCCGTTCTAGCGGCGGGTGGCATTTTAGACACCTAGGGTTTACCCCTTGTCATCGGTGGGTCGCCTTGTGCTGGAGGCGCAGGTCGACCGATCTTCGGCGCGGCAGCTTGTCCCGCGCGTGGTTCCGGCCCACGTAGGAAGCCGCCCCGCCCGTGGCAGTGAACTTCCCTACAGCCAGCACACCCTGGCAATGGGACACTCCACCGCCCCCGCAAATGTCGCCCCGAGAAAAACCCAGATGCCCACCACCGCCCCGACCACCTCCGAGTCCTACCAGAAATTCCGGCGTGCATTCGAATCGGAAGGCCTGCGCCCCGCGCTTTCGCAGCTGCTTGCACTGACCGACTACCGGTTCATCGGCCTCTGGCGATTCGAGGAAGGCATGGCTGCGGCGGCGGCGCATTTCGACAGGGAACAGCCGGACCAGCAAAATGCGGACGAAGTGCCGGAGACCGCGACCTACTGCACCATCGTGCGGGACACCGAAGAGCCCTTCATGACCGGCGACGCGATGCTCGACGACCGGGTCACCGGACATCCGGCCCAGGACGTCGTGCGCACCTATTGCGGTGTTCCGCTGATGGACAGTGCCGGTGAAGTGTTGGGCACCCTCTGCCACTACGACGTGGTGCCGCGGGATCCCGAACAGATCAACATCGAACTGATGCTGATGGTTTCGAGTTTCCTGGTGCTGAACGGCCACGTTCCTGCGTATCCCCGTCAATAGGACGATCCGGCCGCTGCCGGTTTCGTCCTACGACCGGGAAGCACCATTGACCTGTGACGCGGGTGGCTCGAACACCTATCGTCATGGCAAAAGACGTACACCACATGCCAGTCCCAGCTTTTCTTGTCGAAGACAACGCGGTCATCCGCAACAACCTCATCCCCACCCTGGCCGAGCTGGGTGGCGTCAGCGTGGTGGCCTTCGCCGAAGGGCAGGCAGAAGCCATGGAATGGCTCCAGAGGCACGAAGGCCTGTGGAACCTGGTGATCGTCGACCTGTTCCTGAAGGAGGGTTCGGGCCTCGGAGTCATCACCGACTGCAAGGCACGCAAGCCTGATTCACAGGTCGTGGTGCTCACCAACTACGCGACCAAGGACATGAAGCGCCGTTGCCTCGAACTCGGTGCCGATGCGTTCTTCGACAAGTCCAGCCAGCTGGACGAGTTTTTCGAATATTGCGAGTTGCACGCCAGTTGAACCTGCTGCTCCGCCATCGCAGAAGTGGAGTCCGGCCCTCGGGCCGATCTGGGGTGCTGCCGGGAGTTGGCGGAAGCGCAGGGATTCGAACCCTGGAAACCTTTCGGTTTGCTAGTTTTCAAGACTAGTGCAATCGACCACTCTGCCACGCTTCCTGTTCCTGTCCATGCAGACTTCCGCACCCGGTCGACAGGTGAGGAAACTGGGAGACCTGCCACCGATCTTCCAGAAAAACGAAGGCCGTAGTGTATCGGCCCTTTGGGCTTTTTCAGCCGGCGTCCGGACAGGCACCCGGCTCAGCGGCCTTGAAAGATTCCAGCGCCGCGCCGGCTTCGTATGCCGCCATCGTCAATGGCAAGCCTGAAAGGTCGCATTCGAAGCGGCGGGCATTGAACACCTGCGGCGCCAGGCAGCAGTCGGCCAGCGTGGGTATGTCGCCATGGCAGAAACGACCTCGCGCATCGGTGGGTACCGCCGCAAGCTGCCTTTCGAAGGCTTCCAGTCCCACCCGTACCCAATGCCGGTACCAGGCGGTCTTGCCCGCATCGTCCACGCCCAGCTCCTGCGTCAGGTACCTGACCACCCGCAGGTTGTTGACCGGATGGATTTCGCAGGCGATGGTCTGCGCCATGGCCCGCACCCGCGCCCGGCCGGTGGGGTCGGCAGGCAGCAGCGGCACCTGCGGAAACATTTCATCGAGGTATTCGACGATGGCCAGCGACTGCGACAGATGCTCGCCATCGTCGGTTTCCAGCAGCGGCACCAGCCCGTCGGGCGACACGCCCAGATAGGCGGCACCAGACTGCTCGCCTCGCACCAGGTGAACCGGCAGGTAGTCGTAGTCCAACCCCTTCAGGTTGAGCGCGATGCGCACCCGGTAGCTGGCCGAGCTGCGGAAGTAGCTGTAGAGCTTCATGCGGGCGATGGCCTACCGATTCACGCACGTGCCGGAAGCACGCGGCCTTCGCATTCGCCGAAACCGATGCTGCGGAAGCCTTCACGGCTGCTGCGGCCGCGCAGCATCACGCTGTCGCCGTCCTGCAGGAAGGTGCGTTTCTCACCGTTCGCCAGCACCAGCGGGTTCTTGCCGCCCATCGACAGTTCGAGCAGGGATCCGCCCTGGCTGGGGTCTTCGCCGGACAGCGTGCCGCTGCCCATGAGGTCGCCCGGCTGCAGGTTGCAGCCGTTGACGGTGTGGTGGGCCAACAGTTGCGACATGGTCCAGTAGGTGTCCTTGAAGTTGGACCGCATCAGGCGCTGGTGCGGCTGGCCTTCGGTGCGCATCTTTTCGGTCTGCAGCCAGACTTCGAGTTCGAGGTTCAGCGCACCGCGGGCGCGTACTTCTTCGCTGTCGAGGTAGGGCAGCGGTTGCGGGTCGCCTTCCGGCCGGGTGAAGGGCATGCGGAAGGGTTCCATCGCCTCCAGCGTCACCACCCAGGGCGACAGGGTGCTGGCGAAGCTCTTGGACAGGAAGGGGCCCAGCGGCTGGTATTCCCAGGCCTGGATGTCGCGAGCGGACCAGTCATTCAGCAGGGTCAGGCCGAACAGGTGCTCTTCGGCATCCTGGATGGAAACCGGCTCGCCCATTTCGTTGGACTTGCCGACGAACACGCCCAGCTCCAGTTCGTAGTCCAGGCGCTGGCTCGGCTGCATCCTCGGTGCGGCATCGTCCGGTCCCTTGGTCTGGCCCTTGGGACGGTGGAACTGCAGGCCGGTGGTGCGCAGCGACGAAGCCCGGCCGTGGTAGCCGATGGGCACCCATTTGTAGTTGGGCAGCAATGGGTTGTCGGGGCGGAACAGCTTGCCGACGGTGGTGGCGTGGTGGATGCCGGCATAGAAGTCGGTGTAGTCGCCGACGCGGGCCGGCATGGCGTATTCGGCCCGGGCCTGCGGCAACAGCGCTGCCTGCCAGTCGGCCTGCCTCGAGGCACCGGCACGCAGCCCTTCCGACAGCGCCAGGCGCAGGGCCACACGCGCGGCGCGGCCCCGGCCCATCAGCGGGTTGAGGCTGCCGGTGTCCGTGCCCTGCAAGGCGGCCGCGGCATCGCCGGTCAGCAGGCCGGCCCCGACCAGCGCAAGCAGGTCGATGACCTGGTCGCCGATGGCGGTGCCGGGCCGGAAGGCCTCGTCGCTGCCCGCAGTGCGGAACATGCCGAACGGCAGGTTCTGGATGGGGAAATCGGTGTCGGCCGCGTTGGCCGATGTCACCCAGCTCTGCAGGGAAACGTCGTGGGTGCTGTCGATTCTGGATTCGGTCATGGGTCGGCTTGAGGTCGGTTGGAACGTTATTCGGCAGACATGCCGGCGCGTTTGGCGACGGCGCCCAGGCGCTGGTATTCGGACTGGGTGAGGCTTTCCAGTTGCTGCGGCGTGGACGATTTCGGCGAGAAACCGGCCTGCGCCAGCTTGTCCTTCACATCGGGCTGTGCCAGTGCCTCGACGATCGCCTGATTGAGTACGGCAACCACGGCCGGTGGCATATTGGCCGGCCCGTAGACACCGAACCAGGGTTCCAGCGCATAACCCGGCAGCCCGGCTTCGGCCATGGTCGGCACGTTGGGCAACGAAGGCGAGCGCTGCGCCCCGGCCACGGCCAGGGCACGCAGGCGGCCCGACTGGATGTGCGGCAACGAGGCCGGCAAGTTGTCGAACATCACGCCGACGGTGTTGCCCAGCAGGTCGTTGATGGCCGGGCCGCTGCCCTTGTAGGCGACCAGGGTCATGTCGGCGCCGACCGCCTGGGCGTACATCACGCCGGCCAGGTGCATCGAGGTGCCGGCACCGGCCGTCGCGTAGGGCAGACCGGGTTGTTTGCGGGCGGCGGCGGTCAGGTCGGCGACGGTCCTGATGGGCGACGTGGCGGGGACTTCCAGCACGATGGTCGAATTGCCCAGCAGGCTGATGGCGGTGAAGTCCTTGCGCGGATCGAAGGGCATGCTCCTGTAGACATGCGGATTGAGCGCATTGGTGCTGATGGCGCCGAAACCGATGGTGTAGCCGTCGGCGGGCGCCTTGGCCACCGCGTCCATGCCGATGTTGCCGCCGGCCCCGCCCTTGTTGTCGATCAGCACCGGCTGACCGAGTTTCTCGGACATCTTCTGGCCGACCGTGCGGGCCACCAGATCGGTGGTGCCGCCGGGTGTGTAAGGCACGATGAAACGGATGGGTTTCTGGGGAAAGTCGGCGGCAAATGCGAACGAGGTGGCGGTGGACGTGACGGCCAGCATGGCGGCCACCAGCAGATTGCGGCGGGGTTGCAGAACGGTCATTTCTTGTCTCTTGGTGTTTGGTTTTTCAGGATCAGGGTGCGAACTGGTCCGGCAGGCCTTGCCAGCATTCCGGATAGTTCATGTCCAGCGCTCCGCCGTCCATCGCAAAGGCGGTCGGCACAAAACGGTAGCGGCTCTCGAACATGAACGCCAGGGTGCCTTCCAGCTTGTGCGGCTTGAGGTCGTTGCCGCTGGCGCGTTCGTAGCTGTCTTCGTCCGGGCCGTGCGGAACCATGCAGTTGTGCAGGCTGGCGCCGCCCGGCTTGAAGCCCTCGGGCTTGGCGTCGTACTGGCCATAGACCAGGCCCATGAATTCGCTCATCAGGTTGCGGTGGTACCAGGGCGGGCGGAAGGTGTCTTCCATCACCAGCCAGCGCGGCGGGAAGATCACGAAGTCGCAGTTGGCGGTGCCGGGCGTGTCGCTGGGCGAGGTCAGCACGGTGAAGATCGACGGGTCCGGGTGGTCGAAGCTGATCGAGCCGATGACCATGAAGTTGGCCGTGTCGTATTTGTACGGCGTCAGGTTGCCGTGCCAGGCGATCACGTTGAAGGGCGTGTGGGTCTGTGGTGCGGTCCACAGCCGGCCGCCGAATTTCTTGACGATCTCGTAGGGTCCCTCCATGCCCTCGCCTGCTTCGGGCGCTGCGATCGGGGCCTGGAAATCACGCGCATTCGCCAGGCCGTTCGAGCCGATGGGGCCGAGTTCGGGAAGGCGGAAGTGGGCGCCGTAGTTCTCGCAGACATATCCACGCGACGGGCCGTCCGGCAGGCCGACCTTGAAGGCGATACCACGCGGGATCAGTGCGATCTCGCCGGGTTTCACCTCCAGCACACCCATCTCGGTTGTCAGGAGCAGCCGGCCTTGCTGGGGCACCAGCAGCATCTCGCCGTCGGCATTGACCAGGGCCTTGCGGTCCATCGACCGGTTGGCCAGATAGACCAGCGAACCCATGCCGCTCTGCGCCTCGACGTCGCCGTTGGCCATCAGGGTGCGCAGGCCATCGACGAAATCGGTGGGTTCCTGCGGGATGGGAAAAGGGTTCCAGCGCAGCGGGTCCGGTGCCATGCTCGCCCCGCCCGCAGCGCCGCTGGTCCACAGCGGCTGCGCATAGGGCCGGTAGCGGCCCGAGACGACCGACGGCTGGCGGCGATACAGCCAGGTGCGCAGGTTTTCGTTCCGCGGCGCTGTGAATGCGCTGCCCGAGACCAGCTCCGGGTACAGGTGCATCGGCGGCTTCTGCGGGCTGTTGCGCCCCTGGGGCAAGGCGCCGGCAACGCTTTCGGTGGCGAACTGGTTGCCAAACCCGCTCTGATAGGCCTGGACAGTCGTGAGGGTCATGATGAGTCTCCGTCTAACGCATTCAGGATAGACGAATCATGGTTTTCACGGACCAGGGTATTTATCTATGCCTAACGAATTAGTTGAAACATCGAACGGATCGCGGGTCTAATTCCGCGGTGAGCAACGACAACACCGAAACCATCCCTTCCGACAGCGGCCAGCGCGGCATCCAGTCCGTCGAGGTCGGCGGCCAGTTGCTGCAGGCCCTCGCCCACCACGGCGCCCCGATGGCATTGAAAGACCTGGCGCGTGGCGCCGGCATGGCGGCCGCCAAGGCGCATCCGTATCTGGTGAGTTTCGGCCGGCTGGGGCTGGTGGCGCAGCAGGACGACGGGCGTTATGCGCTGGGCGCGCTGGCGCTGGAGATGGGCTTGATCAGCCTGCAGCAATCCAGCCCGGTGCATGTGACCACGCCGCTGCTGGCACCGCTGGCGGAACGCATCGGGCAGACGGTCGCCATCGCCGTGTGGGGTGCACGCGGGCCGACCATCGTGCGGGTCGAAGAATCGCCCGAAGTGGTGTTCGCCAGCCTGCGCCACGGGACTGTTTTTTCGCTGGCGGGCACGGCATCGGGGCGGCTGTTCGCTGCCTACCTCGAACCGGCGCGGATGCGCGGCCTGCTGGAAGCCGAACGCGATGCCGCCAGGGCCCCGCCGCGCGCCAGCGCCGGCGCACCCGCGCGTGAGTCCGTGCCTTCGTGGAAGGACTTCCAGCGCCTGCTCGCCGAGGTACGCACCACCGGCCTGGGCCGCTCGGTCAGCGAGATCGTGGAAGGCATCAACGCCATGGCGGCGCCGGTCTTCGGGCCGGGCGGAGAGCTGGTGCTGGCGCTTGTTTCCATCGGCCCGCGCGGCACCTTCAATACGGCGCTGGAGGGGCCGATTGCAGTGGCCCTGAAGGAAACCGCGGGCGAGGCCAGCCGCCGCCTGGGCGGGCGTGCACCGACCGTCTAGGCCGCCTCGGTCCTGGCCGCCGCCACGAAGGCAGCCTCCACGATATCCAGCAGCCGGTGATCGGATTCGGCCTTGCGCCGCACCAGCGACATCTGCCGCACCGGCGCCTTCGGGCCCAGGCTGATCTCGCGGACCGCGTGAGCCATGTGATGCTCCGGCCGCAGCGGCGGCAGCACCGACACTCCCACTCCGGCGCCCACCATGGCGACGATGGCATCGATTCCGCCCAGGTCCAGCAGGGGCTGGCGGTTCGGCACCAGGCCATCGACGAACTGCGCGGCGATGCGCCCCGCCATCAGCCGCCGGTCGAAGCGGATCCAGGGCTGTTCGCGCAGGATCCGCACCGGCGACGCGGACGGCAGGCTGCCAGGCACTACCAGCACCATACGTTCGCTGAGCAGGTCGGCCCACAGCAGCCGGCTCGACCCGCCGGTAGGCGGGCGTATCAGCACCGCGACGTCGATGCGCCCCGCCTTCAGGTCGTCCAGCAGGCCCGGCGTCGAACCCCGCTCGATCTGCAGTTCGATGCCGGGGGCGCGCCGCTGCAGGTCGATGAAGGCCGGCGGCAGCAAGGTGGTCTGCGCCGACTCGGTGATGCCCAGCCGCACTCGCCCGGCGGGCGCCCGCCCGGCCGGGTTGCGCAGCGCCTCGATGTCGGCGATGGACCGGTCGACCGTGCGCGCCACCTCTCGGGCGAAGGCGGTCGGCTGCACATGCCGGCCGGACCGGTCGAACAAGGGCTGGCCGAAATAAAGCTCCAGCTGTTTCATCTGCAGGCTGACCGCGCTGCGTGTGAGGTTCACCTGCTCGGCCGCCGCCGACAGGCTGCCGTGCGACACGACGGCGGACAGCGTGGCCAGGAACTGCAGTTTCATGTCGAGATTTTCTTGCGGATGGAACGACGAATCATCGCCCACGTCTGGCGCGATGCTCACTAGCATCGAACGATGCAAACACAAACCCAATCCATCCCGGTCGCCCCGGCCGTTGCCCGCCGCAGGCTGCAGGACTATCCCGTCTCCAGCCACACCTCCCCGCGCCACACGGCGGCCGGCGGCTGGGTGGTGCCCAAGCGCCTGCGGGGCGTGCTGTCGCTGGCCGACTTCGAGACCATGGCCCGCAAGCACCTGCCCGGCCCGGTGTTCGCCTATGTCAGCGGCGGCTGCGAAACCGACCGCGCCATGCGGGGCAACGACGATGCCTTCGCCGACCACGACTGGGTCACGCGTGTCTTCACCAACACCTCCGAACGCAGCCTGTCGACCAGCCTGTTCGGCGAGCAGTGGGATGCGCCTTTCGGTATCGCCCCCATGGGTGTCAGCGCCCTGTCGGCCTACCGGGGCGACCTGATCCAGACCCAGGCCGCCGCCGAAGCCAACATCCCGGACATCATGAGCGGCTCCTCGCTGATCCCGATGGAAACCATCGCCAAGGCCAATCCGCGCGCCTGGTTCCAGGCCTACGTTCCCGGTGAACCGGCACGCATCGCGGCCCTGCTCGACCGGGTCGAAGCCGCCGGTTTCCGCACCCTGGTGGTGACCGCGGACGTGCCGGTGTCGGGCAACCGCGAGAACAATGTGCGCGCCCGTTTCTCGACACCGCTGCGGCCCGACCTGCGGCTGGCCTGGGACGGCGTCACCCATCCGCGCTGGCTGCTGGGCACCGCCATGCGCACCCTGGTGAACCACGGCATGCCGCACTTCGAGAACTCGCACGCCACCCGCGGCGCACCCATCGTGGCGCGTAACGTGATGCGCGAATTCGGCGCACGCGACCACCTGGACTGGAGCCATGTCGCGCAGATCCGCGCCCGCTGGAAGGGCCGGCTGGTGCTCAAGGGCATCCTGTCGCCCGAAGACGCGCTGACGGCCCGCGACCACGGCGCAGACGGTGTGATCGTGTCGAACCACGGCGGTCGCCAGCTCGACGCATCGCTGGCGTCGTTGCGCGCCCTGCCGGCGGTGGCAGCCGCCCTGGGACCGGACTATCCGGTGATGATCGACGGCGGTATCCGGCGCGGCAACGACGTGCTGATGGCGCTGGCCCTGGGTGCGAAGTTCGTTTTCGTCGGCCGGCCCTTCAACTACGCGGGCGCAGTGGGCGGCCAGCCGGGTGTCACCCATGCCATCGGCATCCTGGCGACGGAGATCGCCCGCAACATGGCGATGCTGGGTGTGCTCAGCCCGTCGGAGCTGGGGCCGCAGCATCTGAGGCGCCGCGACTATTGATCACCAGAAGCATTCATTGACGGAAAACATTGCATTGGACGGTATCGGTTGCAGCTTTCAGAATTTCGCCCTGAATCCAGAACAACCGAGACACATCCAATGCAACGACGCCAATTGATCCGGAGCGCCGCTGGCGTGGCCACCCTTGCCAGCCTCGGGGCGGCCAGCATCACCGCCTTTGCACAGGCGCCCTGGCCTTCGAAACCCATCCGGTTCGTGGTCCCCTTCCCGCCGGGCGGCGGCACCGACACCACCTCGCGCCTGATCGCCGACAAGTTCAGCACCCTGCTGGGCTGGACGGTGGTGGTGGACAACAAACCCGGCGCGGCCGGCAACATCGGGCTGGACGCGGTCGCCAAGTCGGCGCCGGACGGCTACACCATCGGCATGGGCCAGGCGTCCAATCTGGCCATCAACCCGGCGCTGTACGCCAACATGCCCTTCAACCCGCTGAAGGACTTCACACCCATCGTTTCGGTGGCCGAACAGCCGGTGGTGCTGGTGGTGCGCGCGGACTCGCCCTTCAAGACGCTGGCCGACTTCGTACAGGCGGCAAAGAACAAACCCGGCACCCTGAGCATCGCCCAGGCCGGCAACGGCACGGTCGGCCACCTGGCCGGCGAGATGCTGGCACGCCGCGCCGGCATCCAGGTGCTGCAGGTGCCCTACAAGGGCGCCGGCCCCGCCATGACCGACCTGCTGGGCGGCCAGGTCGCCGGCTATTTCGGCAACAGCGTTTCGGTGATGACCCAGCTGCAGGCCGGCAAGGTGCGGGCGCTGTGCCTGACATCCGCGAAACGACTGCCGGCACTGGCCCAGGTGCCGACCGTGGCCGAACAGGGCTACGCCGGTTTCGAGGCGGTCACCTGGCTGGGGCTGGTCGGCCCGGCAGGTTTGCCGGCCGAGGTGGTGAACCGCATCAACCGCGAGACGGTGCAGATCCTGGCCCGCAAGGATGCGCAGGACCGGCTGGCCGCCGAAGGCAGCGTGCCGACACCGGGCACGCCGCAGCAGTTCTCGCAGCTGGTCCAGGCCGAATACGCCAAGTGGGGCACGCTGATCCGCGAAGCCAGCATCAAGCTGGACTGAAGCGTCGGCCGGCAGGGCCGCCCGGGGTTCACCGAAAAACAGGAGACGAATCATGGTTTTCAAATTTCGTCCGGCGTTCGTGCTGGGCGCCAGCCTTGCGCTTGCCACTTTCGCAGGCAGCATCCACGCACAGGAAAAATGGCCTGACAAACCGGTCCGCATCGTCGTGCCCTATGCAGCCGGCGGCACCACCGACTACGCTGCGCGGCAGGTCGCGCAGAAGCTCACCGAGCAGTTCGGCGTGTCATTCTTCGTCGAGAACAAGGCCGGCGGCAGCGGCACCATCGGCACCCAACTGGTGGCGAAGGCGCCGCCCGACGGCAGCACGCTGCTGACCAACGACACCGCCTACACCATGCTGCCGGCGCTGTTCTCCAAACTTCCCTGGGACCATGCACGCGACCTGGTGCCGGTCACCACGCTGCTGGAGACGCCGGTGGTGCTGGTGGTGCCGGCCAACTCACCCTACCGCAGCCTCGCCGAGTTGCTGGCGGCCGCAAGGCAGAACCCTGGCAAGCTCAATTTCGGCTCGGGCGGCGCCGGCAGTTCCACCCATCTGCAGGCCGAGGTGTTCGACAAGGAAGCCGGCGTGCAGCTCACCCATGTGCCCTACAAGGGCGCGGGCGAGGCCATGCTGGGCTTGGTGTCCAGCCAGGTCGACGTGCTGATCACCGCCAGCCCGACCGCCATTCCGCAGATCAGGGGCGGCAAGGTGCGGGCCCTGGCGGTCACCGGCACCCAGCGCCTGGCAGCCCTGCCCGAGGTGCCCACCTTCACCGAAACCGGCCTGCCCGGCTATGCCATCGGCAACTGGTTCGGGCTGGCGGCGCCACGCGGCACCAGCCCGCAGATCGTCGACAAGCTGCAGCAGGCCGTTGTCAGGGCGCTGGCCGAACCCGCCCTGCGCGAACGACTGGTCGAACAAGGCGCCCAACCCGGCGGCCAGTCTCCGGCGGGGTTCGCCGAACGCATCCGCAAGGACACCGTGCAGTGGACCGCCGCCGCCCGTGCCGCCGGCCTCACACCGCAATAGAACCCGGTATCCGAACCATGTGGAACCTATCCTTCGAGCCGCCGAAAATCATCGAGGCCAGGGTGCTCACCCGCCTGCCCGACAACCTCCGCCAGCCGCGCATCAGTGCCTGGAGCGAGGCCAACAAACCGGGACAGGCGATCGACAGTTTTCTGGAAGGCCCTTCCTTCGACCGCGAAGGCCGGCTGTGGGTGACCGACATTCCCAACGGCCGCATCTTCTGCATCGACGACCAGCTGCGCTGGCACCTGGCCTGCCAGTACGACGGCTGGCCCAACGGCAGCGCGTTCCACCGCGACGGCAGCCTGTGGATCGCCGACTACCGTCGCGGAATATTGAAGCTGCAGCCTGGCGCGGCACAGCCCGGGTCCGTGCTGGCTACCCGCAGCAGCGAATCCTTCAAGGGCGTCAACGACCTGACCTTCGACAACACCGGCCGCTGCTATTTCACCGACCAGGGCCAGACCGGCCTGCAGGACCCGAGCGGCTGCGTCTACCGGATGCAGACCGACGGCAGGCTCGACACCCTGCTGCACAACGTGCCCAGCCCCAACGGTCTGGCGCTGACACCCGACGGCAGTGCGCTGTACCTTGCGGCGACTCGCGCCAACGCCATCTGGCGAACGCCCTTGCCGGCGGCGGGCGGCACCAGCAAGGTCGGCGCCTTCCGCACCTTCTTCGGCAGCAGCGGGCCGGACGGACTGGCGGTCGACGTCGACGGCCGGCTGCTGGTCGGTCATGCCAGCCTGGGCGGCGCCTTCGTCGTCAACCCGCGCGGGGAAATCACCCACTACGTGCGCAGCCCGGTGGGCGCCACCGTCACCAACCTGTGCTTCAGGCCGGGCAGCCGCGAACTCGTGATGATCGAATCGCAGACCGGTGCCGTGCTGGTCGCGGAACTGCCGGCCGAAGGCCTGGCGCTCTACTCGCACGCATGAACCGGCAGCCGCTGCCGGCCTAGCCCTCGACCGCGTCGAACAGGCTCTTGCCGTGCGCATGCAGCAAGGCGATGAGCCGGGTGGCGGCCGGTGAGAGCGGCTTGGCGCGCGGATAGGTCAGGCCGAAATTGCGTATCAGCGTGGTGGCGGCGAGCGGCACCTCCCGCAGCCGTGTGGCGTTGGCCTTCAAGGTCCGGCGCGACACGAAGCTCAGCAGCGCGGTGCCGGCGATGACCTGCGGCACCAGGGGAATCGAATTGGTCTCTATCTGAGTCGACGGCGGCGGCAGGCCACGGCTGGTGAAGGCCTGGTCCAGCCACACACGGCTGGCGACAGCGCTGTTGGGCAGCGCCCAGCGGTAAGCCGACAGCGACTCGAGCGACGGCCGGCCTTGCTGGAAAACCGGATGGTCCTTGCGCGCGACCACCACCACGATGTCTTCCAGAAGGGTGTCGCAATCGAACTCGTCTTCACGCTCCGGCACGAAGCCCAACACCATGTCGATGCGGCCGTCGCGCAGCTCTTCTCGCAGTTCGTAGTTCATGCGGATGGTGAGGTTCAGCTGCACATCGGGCGCCTCGGCCAGCAGCAGGCCGCAGATGCGCGGCAACAGGTATTCGGCTCCCAGCGGGCCGGACCCCAGCCGCACCAGGCCGGCGGTGCCCCGCCCCAGCGCCTGGATCTCGTTGCGTACCGCATCGGCGTTGTGCAACAGCGGCGCGGCGCGGGCCATCAGTGCCTGGCCTGCAGCGCTGAGGCGCTGGCCCCGGCCGTCACGTTCGAACAGCCTGGCGTCCAGCGAAGCCTCCAGCCGGTCGATAGCCTTGGTCAGCGTGGGCTGGCTGCGAAACACCTGCTCGGCCGCACGCCGGGTGTTGCCGGCCTGGGCCACGGCGAGAAAGTACTTAAGGTCGCGCAGGTCCATCTGTATTGATCACCAAAACGATTCAGAAGCGGAAGATTTTAAATTGGACCGCATCGATCGATGCCCACAAAATTCGGGCGACCGCAGGCCGCAAGAGCCTGCTTTCGATTTTCCCCAAGACAACGCCATGCCTTTCACCATCTTCGTGACCGCTCCCGGACTCGCCAGGGCCGGCGCAGACCTTCTCGCCGCCGCCGGCTGCCGTGTGATCTACATGCAGGACGGCGACAGAGTGGCCGAGGTGGAACACATCCTGGCGACCGAACCGGTCGACGCGGTCATCTCCCGCACCGTGCAGCTCAGCGGCAAGGCCATCGACGCGTGCCCGACGCTGAAGGTCATCTCCAAGCACGGCGTGGGTGTGCCCAACATCGACGTCGAGGCCGCCACCGCACGGGGCATACCGGTCTATGTGACACCGGGCGCCAATGCGCAGTCGGTGGCCGAACTGACTCTTGGACTGATGTTCGCCGCCGCCCGCCGCCTCGGCTGGATGAACAACGAACTCCATGCCGGCCGCTGGAGCCGCGCGCAGGACGGCATCGAACTGCGCGGCAAGACCATCGGGCTGGCCGGCTTCGGCCAGATCGGCCAGCGGGTCGCCACCGTCTGCCAGGCCATCGGCATGCAGGTCGCGGCCTTCGACCCGGCCTTGTCCGGCAAGCAGAGTCCGGTTGCGGGCGTGCGGCTTGTCGACAGCGTCGACGCGCTGATGCCGCTGTCCGACGTGCTGAGCCTGCATGTGCCGTTGAACAAACACACCCGCAACATGATCGGTGCGGCACAGATCGAGCGGCTGCCGGCACAGGCCATCGTGATCAACACCGCCCGCGGCGAGGTGGTGGACGAACCGGCGCTGGTCGCCGCCCTGCGTTCGGGCCGGCTTTTTGCTGCCGGCCTCGACACCATGGCCGTCGAACCGCTGCCCGCCGACAGCGAACTCGCCGCCCTGCCCAACGTGGTGCTGACACCGCATGCAGGCGGCTCCACTCCTGCAGCCCTGGCCGGCATGGCCAGCGGTGCGGCACGCAATGTGCTCGGCTGGCTGCAGGGCGAACCAGCGGATGCGTCGGCCTGCGTCAATCCGCAGGTGCTGACCGCCACCGTCTGAATCCATTTTCCGAAGAGCACGTTTTTCGAAGAGACATTCCCATGACCACCGCAGACCACAAACAATGGCCCCCGGGCTACCGCATCAATCCGCGCGCCGAAGGCCCGTCACCTGAAGTGGTGGACGGTTTCCGCACCATGCCGGCGGCCGCCATCGGCGATGCGATGAGCCGCAACGTCGGCACCATCGGCCTGCGCCAGTACCACGCACGGCTCGACACGGTGCTGTGCGGCCCCGCCGTCACCGTACGGGTGCGTCCCGGCGACAACCTGATGATCCACAAGGCGCTGATGATGGTGCAGCCCGGCGACGTGCTGGTGATCGACGGCGGCGGGGACGTCAGCCAGGCGCTGGTCGGCGGGCTGATGCGCACCACCTGCATCGTCAGGAAGCTCGGCGGGCTGGTCATCGACGGCGCGGTGCGCGACCTCACCGAATGGGCCGAGGACGGCATGCCGATCTTCGCCCGCGGCCACACCCATCGCGGCCCCAGCAAGGACGGCCCGGGCGAGATCAACGTGCCGGTCAGCGTGGCCGGCATGGTGGTGCTGCCGGGCGACCTGATCGTGGGTGATGCCGATGGCGTGGTCGCCATTCCGTCGGCCGATGCGGCGGATGTCCTGGTGAAGACCCGTGCGCACCTGGAGAAGGAAGCGAAGATCCGCGCCCAGAATCTGGCCGGCACGTCGGACCCGGAGCGCTTCGACGCCGCCCTGCGCGCCAAGGGCCTGCCGGTCTGATGCGCCTTCAGGCTGCCGCTGCCGCCCCCAGCCGCGCGCTGGTGTCGGTGGCTTCGGCCAGCACCGCTTCGGCTACCGTGCCGCCGAACGATGCATCGAACCCGCCGGTCGCGCCCAGGGCACAGATCACCGCGCACACCCGGCCGTTGAAATCGTAGACCGGTGCCGCCACCGCACTGATGCCGCGCAGGTAGGTGTCGACCACGATGCCGCAGCCCAGCTGGCGTACCTCGGCCTGGATGGTCTCGACCGGCTTGCGCGCCGGCAAGGCGGCGCGCTGGCCCGGCGTGGCGGCGGCCAGTTCTTCGTCGGCCATCTGCCGCACCCGGGCTTCGTCCAGCAGGCCCAGGAACACACGCCCGGTGGCCGACCACAACAGCGGCATCACCGAGCCGGCCCGGGCATTCAGCGTGACCGGCAGGCCGGGTTCCTCCATCCGCATGATGGTCGGACCCCGGTTGCCCATCACCGCCACGAAACAGGTCATGCCCAGGCTTTCGCGCAGTCGTATCAGCGATTGTTCGGCGAACCGGATGGGGTCGGCCTGCCGCATGGCGGCCAGGCCGATCTGGATCGCCTCGGGCCCCAGGTAGTACTGCGGCGAATGCGCGTCCTGCGCCACGAAACCTTCTTCGACCAGGCTGGCCAGGTAGCGGTGCACCTTGGCCGGGCTCTCGTCCACGTGCTGCGCCAGTGCGCTCAACGTGGCCCGGCCGCCCAGCCGCGCCAGGCCCTTCAGCACGGCCATGCCGGTTTCGGCGGATTGAACACGTTGGCGGCGATTGGCAATGGGAAGGTCGGACATCGGCTCAAGGGTAAACGCCAGATTCGAGATTACGCAATGCGTACAAAAATTACGCTATTCGTATTTTCCCATGACAAGAAAGAGACGGAGACCTGGATGAACAAACTGATCGCGAGTTGCCTGCTGGCGCTGCCGCTGCTGGCTTCCACCGCCACGATGGCGCAGACATTTCCGACGAAACCAGTGCGCTGGGTGGTGCCGTACGCGGCCGGCGGTGGCTCGGACTTTTTGGCACGCACCATCGGACAGCCCTGGTCGAACGCGGTCGGCCAGCCGGTGCTGGTGGACAACAAGCCGGGCGGCAACACCGCCCTGGGCGCAGCTGAAGTCGCTCGTTCGCCAGCCGACGGCTACACCGTGCTGTCGGCCGACAACGGCACCCTGATCTTCAACCCGGTGCTCTACAAGTCGCTCAGCTACAACCCCGAGAAAGAGCTGGCCCCGGTCACGCTGATGGGCCGTTTCCCGATGATCCTGGTGGTCGGCCCGGCCAGCACCGCCACCAGCGCCAAGGACTTCATCGCCCAGGCCAAGGCACAGCCCGGCGGCACCAACTACGCATCGGCCGGCGCCGGCAGCCCGCACCACCTGGCGATGGAGTTGCTGAAGTCGGAAGCCGGGCTGTTCATGGTCCACGCACCCTATCGCGGCGCCGGCCCCGCCCTGGCCGATGTGGCCGGCGGACAGGTGCCGGCCATGATGGTCGACCTGGCCGCGGGCTCGGGGTTCATCAAGGGCGGCAAGGTGCGCCCGCTGGCCGTGGCCAACGCCACCCGCCTGCCGCAACTGCCCGACGTGCCGACCTTCGCCGAGCTGGGTTACAAGAATGTCGAGGCCGCCGCCCTGGTCGGCCTGATGGTTCCGGCCGGCACGCCGCCGGCCACCGTCACCGCCATCAACACCCAGGTGGTGGCCGCCATCAACGACCCGGCGGTGCACAAGAGACTGGTCGACTTCGGCGTGGAACCGGTGGGCAACAGCCCGGCCCAGTTCTCGGCGCTGATCAAGACCGAGAGCGTGAAGTGGCACAAGCTGATCCGTGACCTGAAGATCACGCTGGACTGAAAAGAAGAACAAGGAGCCTCCCGATGACCACAGCCGAAAGCGTCCGACCCGCCGGTGTCTGCCCTGTCGCGCATGGGGCGACGACCGCCGCGACAGCGCCCAACGGCTGCCCGGTCAGCCGGCAGGCCGCCGACTTCGATCCCTTCGAGGACGGCTACCAGCAGGACCCGCCCGAATACGTGCGCTGGGCGCGCGAAAGGGAGCCCATCTTCTGGAGCCCGAAGCTGGGCTATTGGGTGGTCACCCGCTACGAGGACATCAAGGCGATCTTCCGGGACAACATCACCTTCAGCCCGTCCAACGCGCTGGAAAAGATCACACCCACCGGCCCGGAGGCCAACGCGGTGCTGGCTGCTTATGGTTTTGCGCTGAACCGCACCCTGGTCAACGAGGACGAGCCCGCACACATGCCGCGCCGCCGTGCGCTGATGGACCCTTTCACGCCGGAAGAACTGAAGCAACACGAACCGCTGGTGCGGCAGCTGGCGCGTGAATATGTCGACCGTTTCATCGACGACGGCCGGGCCGACCTGGTCGACCAGATGCTGTGGGAAATCCCGCTGACCGTGGCCCTGCATTTTTTGGGCGTGCCCGAGGAAGACATGGACACGCTGCGCAAATATTCCATCGCGCACACCGTCAACACCTGGGGCCGGCCCAAACCCGAAGAGCAGGTGGCCGTGGCCCATGCCGTGGGCAACTTCTGGCAGTTCGCCGGCAAGGTGCTGGACAAGATGCGCGAGAACCCCGAGGGCGGCGGCTGGATGCAGTACGGCATCCGGAAGCAGCGCGAACAGCCCGATGTGGTCACCGATTCGTATCTGCACTCGATGATGATGGCCGGCATCGTCGCCGCGCACGAGACCACCGCCAACGCCACGGCCAACGCGATGAAGCTGCTGCTGCAGCACCCCGACGTCTGGCGCGACATCTGCGAAGACCCGGGCCTGATCCCCAACGCGGTGGAAGAATGCCTGCGCCACAACGGCTCGGTCGCGGCCTGGCGCCGCCTGGTGACGATCGACGCCCGGGTCGGCGGCATCGCGCTGCCTGCCGGCTCGAAACTGCTGATCGTCACCTCGTCGGCCAATCACGACGAAGCCCATTTCGCGGACGCCGACCTGTTCGACATCCGCCGCGACAACGCCAGCGACCACCTGACCTTCGGTTACGGCTCGCATCAGTGCATGGGCAAGAACCTGGCGCGGATGGAGATGCAGATATTCCTGGAGGAATTCAGCCGCCGCCTGCCCCACATGCGGCTGGCCGAACAGGTTTTCAGCTACTTGCCCAATACCTCGTTCCGTGGGCCCGAGCATCTGCTGGTGGAGTGGGACCCGGCCCTGAACCCCGAACGCCATTCGCCGGCATTACGCCGACCCGAAACGCCGCTGCCGGTGCGTATCGGCGAGCCATCGAAAGGCGCGATCAGCCGGCCGGTGGTGGTCGAAAGCGTCAGACGTGCAGCCGACGGCATCGTGAAGATCCGGCTGGTGTCGCCCGACGGCCGCGCCATGCCGCGCTGGACCGCCGGCTCGCATGTCGACATCGAATGCGGCCGCCCGGGCCTGTCGCGCCAATATTCCCTGTGCGGTGACCCGGCCGACACCCATGCGCTGGAAATCGCGGTGCTGCACGACCCGCAGAGCCGTGGCGGGTCGGCCTGGGTACACCGAAGCCTGGAGGCCGGCGACCGGCTGAAGATCCGCGGGCCGCGCAACCACTTTCACCTGGACGAGTCGGCGCGGAGATTCATCTTCGTCGCCGGCGGTATCGGCATCACGCCGATCAGCGCGATGGCCCGGCGGGCGCGGCAACTGGGTGTGGACTATGTGCTGCACTACAGCGGCCGGTCGCGCGGCAGCATGGCCTTCCTGGCGGAGCTGCAGGCGCTGCACGGCGAGCGGCTGGTGGTGCATGCGCAGGACGAGGGCCGGCGCAACGACCTGGCGGCACTGCTGGCCACGCCTGAAGCGGGTACGCAGGTCTATGCCTGCGGGCCGCGACGCATGCTGGAGGCGCTCGAAGAGCATTGCGCCCGCTGGCCGGAAGACGCCCTGCATGTGGAGCACTTCGAATCGACCGTCGCCACGCTCGACCCGTCGAAGGAACAGGCCTTCGAGGTCGAATTGAAGGACTCCGGGATCGTGGTCCAGGTGCCCGCCGACCAGACCCTGCTGACCGCCCTGCGCGCCGCCAACATCGACGTGCCGAGCGATTGCGAGGAAGGCCTTTGCGGATCGTGCGAAGTGCAGGTGGTCGCCGGCAGTGTCGACCACCGCGACCTGGTGCTGACCCGTGCCGAACGCGAGGCCGGCGGCCGCATGATGACCTGCTGCTCGCGTGCCTGCGACGGCGGTCGGCTGGTGCTGGAACTCTGATCCGTCGGCCGGATCAGTCGGCCAGGAACAGCGCCTGCAGGTCGCTGAGGAAGTCGAAGCCGCGTTCGGTGGGCCTTACCGAATGCAGGTCGCGCGTGATGAGGCCATTCTTCTCGGCGATGTCCAGCGGCTGGTTGATGGCGGCGACCGAAAGGCCGGTGCGGTCGCTGAAATCCTGCAATGCAAAACCGTCGCGCAGGCGCAGCGCGTTCATCATGTATTCGAAGGGCAGGTCGGCACGGGTGACATCGTTTTCCTGCGCCAGCGGCCGGCCGGCCAGGGCTTGCCGCATGTACAGCTCGGGCTCGCGAAAACGCACCTGCCGCACCACGCGGTGGGCGAAGGTCAGCTTGCCGTGCGCACCTGCGCCGATGCCCAGGTAGTCGCCGAAACGCCAATAGTTGAGGTTGTGGCGGCAGGCATGGTCGCCACGCGCGTAGGCCGAAATTTCATAACGCGCCAACCCGTCCGCACCGGTCATGGCGGTGATGCGGTCGAGCATGTCGTAGGCGTCGTCTTCTTCCGGCAGGCGGGGCGGATGTTTGGCGAACATCGTGTTGGGCTCGACCGTCAGGTGGTAGATCGACAGGTGCGGCGGCTTGAACGAAAGCGCTGTCGCCACATCGGCCTCGAGCTCGGCCATGGTCTGGCCCGGCAGCGCGTACATCAGGTCCAGGTTGAAGGTATCGAAGGCGCTGGCGGCCTCTTCGAGCGCGGCCCTGGCCTGGGCACCGTCATGCACCCGGCCGATGGCTTGCAGGTGCCTGTCGTCGAAACTCTGCACACCCACCGACAGGCGGGTGACGCCCGCCGCGCGGAAGGCCCGGAAGCGGTCGCGTTCGAAGGTGCCGGGGTTGGCTTCCAGCGTGATCTCGCAGTCGGGCGCCAGCCGCAGCCGGGCGCGGATGGCGCCGATCAGGCGTTCCATCGATTCCGGCGAAAACAGGCTGGGCGTGCCGCCGCCGAAGAAGATGCTGATGACGGTGCGGCCCCAGACCAGCGGCAGGGACACCTCCAGGTCGGCGATCAGGGCGTCGACATAACGATCCTCGGGCACGCCGCCGGCATGGCGCGACTCGTGCGAATTGAAGTCGCAATACGGGCACTTCTTCAGGCACCAGGGCAGGTGCACATACAGCGACAGCGGCGGCGGCGCGCCGAAACGCAGGGTGCCGTCGCGCATGTAGTGCACCGGGTCGGACAGGGCTCCGTCTGCCCGCACGGCAGTGTCCGGCGTGTGGGCCACCAGCGGCGGCATGGGATTTTTCGGCAGGATCAAGTCAGGACATCCAGCGATCGAGCACCAGCTCGCACATCACCCGGGCGGCCATGCCGCGGTGGCTGACCGAGTTCTTCACCGCAGGCGGCAACTGGGCGAAGGTCTTGCCGAACTGCGGCAGGAACATGACGGGGTCGAAACCGAAGCCGTTGTCGCCGACCGGCTCGCGGGTGATCTCGCCGGCGGCGCGGCCGGAGGCTATCAGCGGTTCGGGGTCGTCTGCCGAACGTACGCCGACCAGGGTGCTGACCAGCGCGGCACGTCGGTCGTCGATGTCCGCCATCTGCTCCAGCAGGGCACGCACGTTGTTGGCGTCGCCCTTGGCGTAACCGAACTTCGTGGCGTAATAGGCGGTGTCCACGCCCGGCAATCCACCGAAGGCGCCGACGCACAGGCCGGCGTCGTCGGCGATGGCGGGCAGGCCGCTTTCGCGGGCCGCGTGGCGGGCCTTGGTGAGGGCGTTCTCGACGAAGGTGCGATAGGGTTCCTCCGCCTCGCCGATGCCCAGGGCGCCCTGCGCGATCAGTTCTACGCCCAGCGGCGCGAACAGCGCATCCAGCTCGGCGAGCTTGCCCTTGTTGTTGGAGGCCAGGACGATCTTCATGCGGCCAGCGCTGCGCCCTGCAGGGTGATCAGTTCGTCGATGCCTTTTTCTGCCAGCGCCAGCAATTGGTCCATTTCCTTGCGGGTGAACGCCACGCCTTCGGCCGTGCCCTGCACTTCGACGAAGTGGCCGGCGCCGGTCATGACGACGTTCATGTCGGTGTCGCAGGACACGTCCTCGGTGTATTCCAGGTCGAGCAGCGGCACGCCGCCGACGATGCCGACCGAGATGGCCGCCACATGGCCGGTGATGGGCGAAGCGGCCAGCTTGCCGGCGGCGAGCAGCTTGTCGACCGCATCCTGCGCAGCGACGAAGGCACCGGTGATGGCCGCCGTCCGGGTGCCGCCGTCGGCCTGCAGCACATCGCAGTCGAGGTGGATGGTGCGTTCGCCGAGTCTGGTCAGGTCGAACACCGCGCGCAGCGAACGGCCGATGAGGCGCTGGATTTCCTGCGTGCGGCCGCTCTGCTTGCCGCGTGCGGCTTCGCGGTCGCTGCGGGTGTGGGTGGCGCGCGGCAGCATGCCGTATTCGGCGGTGACCCAGCCTTCGCCGGAACCGCGCTTGTGCGGCGGCACTTTTTCTTCGACCGATGCGGTGCACAGCACCTTGGTGTTGCCGAACTCGATCAGCACCGAACCTTCGGCGTGCATGGTGAAAGCGCGGGTGATGCGTACCGGGCGCAGGGAATCGGCAGCGCGGCCGTGGCGCACGGGGGCTCCCTGCGCGTTGAGAATGGGAAACACGGAGACGGTGGAAGTGGATGTCATGGGGATCGAAGAAATACGTGAAAGTGAAAAGTGGCTGGCCGCCGGTGCAGGCCGCGCCGCCAGGTTCAGCGGCTGTTGCGCAGCGCGGTACGGCGGATCGCCTCGTTGATCTCGGCGATGGACCGCTCTATGGCGGCGTCGTCGAGTTCATGGTGATCGTGGCGGGCGGCGCCGTCAGAAGGCGCGTCGGCGGCGAACATCTCGTGGCCGATGCCGGCGCGTGAACCGTCCCCGGCAGAGGCTTCCCATTCGAAGGCGACGGCGGTGACATTGTCGCTGGCCGAGCCGGCGCCGCGCAGCGCCCGCTCCACGAGCGTCGGCACCGACTCGGAAACCGCGTGGGCGCTCAGCACCGAAACGATCTCGCATTCGGCCAGCACGCTCCACAGGCCATCGGAACACAGCAGGATGCGGTCGCCGTCTTCCAGCGGCGTGATGCTGGACATGTCGACCATCGGCCGGTTGGGCGAACCCAGGCAGGTGAACAGAACGCTGCGGTTGACCATCTCGCCGGAGTTGGGTTGCACATTGGGCCGCTCGGCATAGGAATGGTCTCGGGTGCGTACCTGCAAAACGCCCTTGCGCACCAGATACAGCCGCGAATCGCCGCAGTGGGCCCAGGTGGCGCAGCCATCCTGCACCACGCAGGCGACCACCGTGGTGCGGGGGCTGTCGGGCATGGAATGGCTGCGCGCATAGTCGACCATCTGGCGATGCGCCTGCAGTACCGCTTCGTCGAGGAAGGCGCGCGGGTCGGTCAGCCGCGGGTCTGCCTTGCGCTGGAACAGCTTATCGAGAGTGTCGAGCGCGATGGCCGCCGCAACGTCGCCCTGGGGATGACCACCCATGCCGTCGGCCACCACGAACAAACCGGCTTCGCGGGTGTAGGAATACCCCATGCGGTCTTCGTTTTTCGGGCGGCCGCCACGGCGGCTGACCTGGAATACGCTGAACTTCACTGCGCAGCCCCGGCGGCACCGGCCGCGGCCGGCGCAACGTCGGCCTTGGGTTTGGTCCTGGCCTTGCCACGGTCGTCGGTCAGCAGGTCGATCTGCAGGCGGATGCGTTCGCTCATCGACAGTCGGGTGTAACGGCGGTCGATCAGGCGGCCGAGTTCCTTTTGCAACGCGAAGACCGACTGAGGGCGCTGCAGCGGGTCGAGCGCCATGCACCAGCGCACCACGTCGAGCAGATGATCGGAATAGACGCCGCGCAGCTTGGAAAGCGAGACCGACAGGCGTTCCTTGGTGATGCGCTGTGGCGCATCGTTGGGTGGTGACCCCTGCATGCAGGCGTACATGCAGGCGCCGACGGCGTAAATGTCGGTCCAGGGGCCGAGCGTGGCATCGCGTTTGTACATCTCGGGCGCAGCGAAGCCGGGCGTGTACATGGGCCGCACGAAGAAAACTTCCTTGTTGAGCACTTCGCGGGCGGCGCCGAAGTCGATCAGCACTGCCTTGTTGTCGTCGGTGATGAAGACGTTGGCGGGCTTGATGTCGAGGTGCAGCATCTTGTGCTGGTGGACGATGCGCAGGCCGCGCAGCACCTCGTCGAACAGCGAGCGGATGGTGGACTCGCGGAACACCTTCTGGCTGTGCTGGTCGCGCGCTGTGATGATGAAGTCCTGGAGGGTGTCGCCCTCCAGATAGTTCATCACCATGTAGACGGTTTCGTTCTCGCGGAAGAAGTTGAGCACGCTCACCACCGAGGTGTGGGAGATCTGCGCGAGCGCCCTGCCCTCTTCGAAGAAGCTCTTCAGGCCGAGTCGGTAGAGGGAGAGTTTTTCGGGTGCTACATAAGGCACCAGGTGGTCGGGGGCACGGCTGGCGAGCGACGAGGGGAGGTATTCCTTCACCGCCACGTTCTGGCCGTCGGGCGCACGGGCCAGGTAGACGATGCCGAAGCCGCCGGCCGATATGCGGCGCACGATGCGGTAACCACCGATCAGCGTATCGGGTGCGAGCGGCGACGGCTTGGTTTTGCTCATGGCGGCAGGCATTGCGGGGCTTGTGACAACGCTGGTTGCGGACGGAGTGGGAAGGAAGCGCTGAAAAAACGCTGTCGGTTCCCGTTATTCTCGGTGCCTCTCAACGATCCAGGAACCTCATGGCAGTCTACAGCATGACCGGCTACGCGAGCGTGCAGCAGGCGCTCGCAGCCACGCCCGCCGACGGTGAAATCAAGGGCGCTCCCGCACGCCGGCTCGGCCTGGAAATCCGCTCGGTCAACAGCCGTTTTCTGGACCTCACCTTCCGTCTGCCGGACGACCTGCGTCCACACGAAGCCGCGATGCGCGAACGCATCACCGCCAAGCTCAAGCGCGGCAAGGTCGAGGTGCGTGCATCCATCGAATCCGACGCCGAAGGCAGTCTGCCCGAGCCATCGCCGCGGCTGCTGCAGAAGCTCAACTCGCTGCAGGACGGCGTGCGCGCCTGGCTGCCGCATGCCAACCCGCTGTCGGTGGCCGATGTGCTGCGGCTGTCGGCCGGAAGCGAAAGCCGCGGCAACGAATCGCCGGAAGTGGTGGTCGCACTGGTCGACCAGGCGCTGGCCGCCATGCTCGAGGCACGCAAGCGCGAAGGCGGCCGGCTGGCCACCATGCTGAAAGGCCATACAGCGCAACTGCGCGCCCTGGCCGAGACGGCGGCGCCGCTGGTGCCGCAACTGGTGGCCCAGCAGCGCCAGCGTTTTATCGAACGCTGGACCGAAGCCATGGCGCTGACCGACGGCGCCACGCTGCCCGAAGCCGCCCAGGACCGCGCACTGTCGGAAGCGACCGCCTTCGCCATCCGCATCGACGTGGCCGAAGAGCTGACCCGTCTGGCATCGCACCTGGACGAGATCGACCGGCTGCTGGCCAAGGGCGGTGAACTGGGCAAACGGCTCGACTTCCTGATCCAGGAACTCCACCGCGAAGGCAACACGCTCGGCTCGAAATCGGCCGCGCTCGAAATGACCCGCATCAGCGTGGACATGAAGGTGCTGATCGAGCAGATGCGCGAGCAGGTCCAGAACCTCGAATGACACCGACGAGGTGCGCGGGGCCGCGGCCCGTGCACAATATCGCCCCACCGCCCGCCTGACATTCGCACCGTATGGATTACCCCGGAAACCTCTTTGTCGTCGCAGCTCCCAGCGGGGCCGGCAAGTCGAGCCTCGTCAAGGCTCTCATGGAAGTGGATTCGGGCGTGCAGCTGTCCATCTCGCACACCACCCGGTCGCCACGCGGCCAGGAAAAACACGGTCGCGAGTACTTCTTCGCGTCGGATCCGGAGTTCGACGCGATGATCGAGAACAAGTCTTTCGTCGAATGGGCCAACGTGCACGGCCGGCGTTACGGCACCAGCAAACGGGCCATTGAGGAACGGGTTGCCGAAGGCCAGGACGTCATCCTGGAGATCGACTTCCAGGGCGCGGTGCAGATCCGCAAGACGTTCGCCAATGCGATCCTGGTGTTCATCCTGCCGCCCAGCTGGGAAGAACTGCGTTCCCGGCTTGAACGACGCGGCGAAGATGCGCCTGACATCATCGAACTTCGTTTGAAGAACGCCGCGGTCGAGATGGCCCAGGCATGCAAATTCGACTACGTTATAATCAACGAGTTATTCGAGCGTGCGCTCTTCGACCTGAAGGCCGTGGTGCATGCACAGCGCCTCAAGTTTGCTTCGCAGCGCCGCGCACGCGCAGACACCTTCCAGTCACTCGCGATCTGCTGATCACCGGCGCACTGTCCGGGCCTTGTCCGCCCTTCACCCCTTTCCTCGAGAGCTATTCATGGCCCGCATCACCGTCGAAGATTGCCTTGAGCAAATCCCCAACCGTTTCCAGCTGGTGCTGGCCGCGACCTATCGCGCACGCATGCTGAGCCAGGGCCATGCTCCCAAGATCGAAAGCAAGAACAAGCCGGCGGTCACCGCCCTGCGCGAAATCGCCGAAGGCAAGATCGGCATCGAGATGCTCAAGCGCGTTCCGTGAGACGCCCCGGCCCTGGCCGCACCCAAAAAAGCACCGCGCCGCGGTGCTTTTTTGTTCTGGAGCGGTGATATTGCCTGCACCCGCCTTGTTGCATTGCGAGACGCAGGGACATACCCATCGCGTTAAAGTGAACCCATGAGCGCGGTACCCCAATCGACCGTTCCACCGTCAGGCCTCACGGCCCCTCCGGTGGCGCCACACGCGGCCGCTGCCAATGCGGCCGCTGCCAGTTTTGCATCGCTCACCGCCGAATTGAGCTACCTCGCACCTGCAGAAATCGAGCAGGTACGTCTGGCCTACCGCTTCGCCGACGCTGCCCACCTGGGGCAGATGCGCAATAGCGGCGAGCCCTACATCACGCACCCCATTGCGGTGGCTACCCTGTGCGCCACCTGGAAGCTCGACGCGCAGGCGCTGATGGCAGCACTGCTGCACGATGCAATGGAAGACTGCGGGGTAACCAAGGCCGAGCTGATCGAACGCTTCGGAAGCACCGTGGCCGAACTGGTCGACGGGCTCACCAAACTCGACAAGCTCCAGTTCAACACCCGCGAAGAGAACCAGGCCGAATCCTTCCGAAAGATGCTGCTGGCCATGGCGCGCGATGTGCGGGTCATCTTGGTCAAGCTGGCCGACCGTACCCACAACATGCGCACCATGGGCGACATGCCGCGGGCCAAGTGGGGCCGCATCGCATCCGAGACCCTCGAGATCTACGCACCCATCGCGCATCGCCTGGGCCTGAACCTCACCTACCGCGAACTGCAGGACCTGTCGTTCCGCTACCTGCACCCCTGGCGCCAGGCGACGCTGGCCAAGGCCGTGGCACGCGCCCGCAGCCGCCGGCGCGACCTGCTGGTCAAGGTCAAGGCCGATGTCGAAAGCACCTTTGCCGCCGCCGACATGCAGATGCACATCGACGGCCGCGAGAAGACGCTCTATTCCATCTACTGCAAGATGACCGACAAACACCTGAGTTTTGCCCAGGTGACCGACATCTACGGCTTCCGTGTCATCGTGCCGGGCGTGACCGACTGCTACACCGCGCTGGGCCTGCTGCACCAGATGTACAAACCGGTGCCGGGCCGATTCAAGGACCATATCGCGATCAGCAAGGTCAACGGCTACCAGTCGCTGCACACCACGGTGGTGGGGCCTTCGGGCATCAACATCGAATTCCAGATGCGCACGCAGGAAATGCATGTGGTCGCCGAATCCGGCGTCGCCGCGCACTGGATGTACAAGGCCGACGACAACGCCAATGCCTCCGAACGACTGGGCGCGCAGTGGCTTCAGTCGCTGCTTGACATCCAGTACGAAACCCGCGACGCAGCCGAGTTCTGGGACCATGTCAAGGTCGACCTGTTCCCCGACGCGGTCTATGTCTTCACCCCCAAGAGCCAGATCATGGCGCTGCCGCGCGGCGCCACGGTGGTCGATTTCGCCTATGCCATCCACACCGACGTGGGCGACCGCACGGTGGGCGCCCGCATCAACGGTGAGCAGGTCACCCTGCGCACCGAACTCAAGAACGGCGACGTCATCGAGATCGTCACCGCGCCCGGCTCGCGCCCCAACCCGGCCTGGCTGGGTTTCGTGCGCACCGGCCGCGCCCGCTCCAAGATCCGCCACTACCTGAAGACACTCGAGCAGACCGAATCGCAGGACCTGGGCGAGAAACTGCTGCACCAGGCCCTGCGCGCCGAAGGCATCGGCGAACTGCCCGAACGCACCCCTGAATTCCAGATGGTCTGGGACAAGCTGCTGCGCTTCACCGGCAGCCGCGATCCGGATGAATTGCTGACCGACATCGGCCTTGGCAAACGGATCGCCAGCATCGTGGCCAAACGCCTGGTGGTGCTACTGGCAGAGCTGGGCGCTCGGCCCGACGCGCTGATGCTGACCCGCGAACGTTACACGTCGCACGAACACATCTCGCAGGGCGCGGTGATCCTGGACGGCAGCGAGACCGGTTCGGTGCAATACGCCAAGTGCTGCCGGCCGGTACCGGGCGACGAGATCCTGGGTTACCTGGGTCGCGGCGAAGGGCTTACCGTGCACCACGCGCAATGCGCGGTGGCTTCGCGCCTGCAATACAAGGACAGCGAACGGTTCATCCCGGTGGCCTGGGCCGATGAATGCACACGGCTCTTCGAGACCGGCATCGTGGTCACCGTCACCAACCGCAAGGGTGTGCTGGCGCGGGTTTCCGCCGAGCTGGCACGCGCCGAGGTCGACATCACCCATGTCGACATGGGCGACGAGGCGGGCCTCGACACCACCGACCTGCGTTTCGTGATCGAGGTGCGCGACAGCGCCCACCTCGAAGCCGCCATGCGCAACCTGGCGCGTACCTCGTCGGTCCTGCGGACCCGCCGGGTCCTTCCGCAGCCGGCCTGATCGCCTATTCGGCCGCAAGGGTCGCTGGTGGATACGAAACCGCCAGCACTTCGATTTCCTGCGTGCCCTGCGGTGTCGCCAGCTTCACCACGTCACCTTCGCGCGCCTTGACCAGCGCCCGCGCGATCGGTGAAACCCAGCTCACCTGGCGCAAGGCGCTGTTGGCCTCGTCGATGCCGAGGATGGTCACCACCTGTTCGTCGCCGCTGGCGTCGGCGTAGGTGACGGTGGCGCCGAAAAACACCTGGTCGCTACCAATATGCACGCTGGAGTCGACCACCTCGGCAATCTCCAGCCGGCGTGTCAGGAAACGGATGCGGCGATCGATCTCGCGCAAACGTTTCTTGCCGTACAGGTAGTCGCCGTTCTCCGAACGATCGCCGTTGCTGGCGGCCCAGTGCACGATTTCCACGATCTTCGGCCGCTCATCGTCGATCAGGCTGAACAATTCGGCACGCATGACGTCGTAACCCTTGCGGGTCATGTAGTTCTTGCTGCCGGCAGGCAATGGCGGCAGGCCACCTTCATCGTCGTCGTCTTCGGGCGCGTTGTCTGTTTCGCGGGTAAAGGCCTTGCTCATGGAGCGACTGTGCCACGGTCTGACAGCCTCTTCATTGCAGATCGATACAGTTGGATCACCGTGTTGTAATCCTTGGCAAAGGTTCACAACCTCCCCATCGCATGCCCGCACCCTCCGCCGTTTCTTTCCTGACCACCCGCGAAGCCATGGCCGAACAGGTAAAGGGGTTCGACTGGGCAGCCAGCGCATTCGGCCCGATGGACCTCTGGCCGGCGCACCTGCAGACCGCCGTCGCCATGGTGTTCGATTCGCCGCAGCCCATGCGGCTGACCTGGGGTCCGCAGCGGCTGATGGTCTACAACCACGGCTACGCGGACATCCTGGCGCACCGGCATCCGGCAGCCTTCGGCAAGCCGATGGAGCAGGTCTGGGGCGAGGTCTGGCCGATTGCCGGACCCAGCCTGGACCGGGTGTTCGCAGGAGAAAGCCTGTACCTGCAGGACGTCGCCTACTCCATAGAACGCAACGGCCAGCAACAACACATCAACGTCACCTTCACCTATCTGCCGGTACGCAGCCCGGACGGCGCCATTGACGGTGCGCTGTGCCTGTGCGTCGAAACCACCGCCCAGGTGCAGGCCGTGCGTGAGCAGTCGGCCCAGAACGAGCGCCTGCAGGCCTTGTTCGACCAGGCACCCAGCTTCATGGCGGTGCTGCGCGGGCCCGAGCATCGTTTCGAACTGGCCAACGCCGCGTACCAAAGGCTGGTGGGCCGCAACCCGCTCGGCCTGCCGGTGCGCACGGCTTTGCCGGACATCCAGGGCCAGGGTTTCTTCGAGCTGCTGGACCAGGTCTATCGCACCGGCCGGCCCTACCTCGGCAGCGCGGTGCCGATCGACCTGGCACCGACGCCGGGCAGTCCGCCGCAGCGGCGCATGCTCAACTTCGTCTACCAGCCCATCCGGGATGCGGACGATTCCATCACCGGCATCTTCGTCGAGGGTTACGACGTCAGTTCCGAACATCGCGCCACCGAGTCGCTGCGGCAGCTCGCGGAAACCCTGGAACAGCGGGTCGACGAACGCAGCCGCGACCTGGCCGTTGCCGAAGCCCAGTTGCGGCAGTCGCAGAAGATGGAAGCCATCGGCCAGCTGACCGGCGGCATAGCCCACGACTTCAACAACATGCTGCAGGGCATCGTCATGCCGCTTCAGCTGATCCAGCGCAAGGCGCTCAGTGGCAGTGTCGCCGACGTGGATCGTTATGTGGCCGCCGGACTGGCTTCGGCGCAGCGCGCCGCCGCACTGACCCAGCGCCTGCTGGCTTTCTCGCGTCGGCAGCCGCTGGACTCCCGCCCTACCGACCTGGCCCTTGCCTTGGCGGGTCTCCAACCGATGCTGGCCACCACGGTCGGCGAAAACGTGGCCCTGCAGGTCGATGTCGAGCCCGACCTGTGGCCGGCCGTCACCGACCTGCACCAGTTCGAGAACGCGGTGCTCAATCTGTCGATCAACGCACGTGACGCCATGCCGGACGGCGGCAACCTGTCCATCCTGGCCGAGAACGTGACGCTCAGCCAGCGCGCCGTGGCAGGCGTGCAGGGGCTGCTGGCGGGTGACTACGTGCGTGTGGTGGTGCGCGACACCGGCGTGGGGATGGCCGAGGACGTTCTGGTCAAGGCCTTCGAGCCCTTCTTCACCACCAAGCCGCTGGGACAGGGCACCGGGCTTGGCCTGTCGATGATCTACGGTTATGCGCGGCAGTCGGGCGGTTATGTGGCGCTGGACAGCGAACCCGGCGCAGGCACCGTGGTGCGGCTGTACCTGCCGCGCAGCATCGACGAGGAAACCCTGGTTCCGGTGCCCGACTATTCCATCGCCCTGCCCCACATCGGCCCGGTCGCGCGACGTGAATCGGTGCTGGTGGTCGAAGACGACGACACGGTGCGCAACCTGGTGGTCGAACTGCTGCGCACGGAAGGCCTGCAGGTGATGGAGGCGGTATCAGGCACCGAGGGCATGCAACTTCTGTCCGGTGCGCTGCGTTTCGACCTGCTGCTGACCGACGTCGGACTGCCCGGACCCAACGGCCGGCAACTGGCCGACTACGCACAGGAAAAACTGCCCGACATCCGCGTGATCCTGATGACGGGATATGCCGAACAGGCCTCCATGCGCTCGCATTTCCTGGGCGAAACCATGCAGCTGCTGGTCAAGCCCTTCGGCACCGAACAGCTGCTGGCGAAGGTGCAGGACGCCCTGGCGTCCTAACCGCCGCAGCGCTCGCGGGCCAGGCGGGTCTGGTCGTACACCGGCTGCTGCGGCAGGCCTTCGAGATGGGCGGTATCGGCCCACACCAGCAGCTCGATGCGGCCGTCCGCGGCCACTCGTATGCGGTTGAACCCGGCGTTGGGAATTTCGGCCAGCCGCGGGCCGTCGAGGCTCAGGGCGCGAGCGGTACGGAACACCATGTCCAGCACCCCGCCGTGGGTGACGACCAGCAGTGTCTTGCCGACATGTGTGGCGGCCAGCGCCCGCAATGCGGCCATGCTGCGGGTGTGGAACTGGCGCGTGCTTTCGCCGCGCTCGAAAGACTGGTCGGCCTGGAAGGATGTCCAGCGGGCCCAGTCGTCGGGGCGCTGCTGTCGGATTTCCGCCGAAGTGAGACCTTCCGCAATACCGAAACACTGCTCGCGCAAGCCCGTGTCGGTGGCGACGGCCAACCCCAACTGGCCGGCCGCCGGCATAGCCGTCTGCAGCGCGCGCTGCAAGTCGCTCGAAACCACCGCATGCACCGCCTCGGCCGCCAACCGGCTCGCCAGCCGTTCGGCCTGGGCCAGCCCGACGGCGTTGAGCGGGATATCGGCCTGCCCCTGGAAACGCATGGCGCGGTTCCAGTCGGTTTCGCCGTGGCGGATCAGGATGACGTCGGACATGACTCCATTATCCAGGCCGCTGATCACGCTCCGCCAGCACCTCGCGAGCAATCGTCATGCCGTTGATGGCCGCCGGAAATCCCGCATACGCGGCGATGTGCATCAGGGCCTCGACCATCTGCTCACGGCTGCCGCCGACATTGAGGAAACCATGCAGATGCACCCGAAGCTGCGCTACGCCGGTGCCCATGGCCGCCAGCGCGGCGATGGTGACCAGCTCCCGCTCGAGCAAGCCCAGGCCGGGCCTGGTGTACACATCACCGAAGGCGAACTCGATGATGAAACGACCCAGGTCGGGCGCCACTCCGGCCAGAGACGCGATCACCGCCTCTCCTCCGTGGCCGTCGACCTGCTGCAAGGCTTTCCAGCCTTCCGCGAACCTGTCCCGCGTGCAACTTTCGGCGAACACCGAGTCGGCCGCAAGCGGCGCCAGGCCCTTTTGCAGCAGGATCTCCTGCACCACAAATATGGCGTTGAGAGCGGCGGGGAACCCGGCATAGACCGCCAGGTGAACCATCGTCTCCACCACCTCGAGGGGCGTGCAGCCGGCCCGCAGCGCGCCTCCGACATGGAACTTCAGCTGCGGCCTGGCATGACCCATCGCGGCCAGGGCGGCGATGGTGACCAGCTGCCGATGGCGAAGGTGGAGGTCCGGACGCCCGTACAGCCGGCCATAGACAAAACTCACGACCATGGTGCCCAGCCCGGGCGCGATGTCGGCCAGCGCTTCGAGGATGGAGGGTGGCGAACATCCTTCGAGGTTTTCCAGTGCATGCAGGCCGCGTCGGTAATCGGCGGCGTCGGTCGTTTCGGTCTTATCGGTCATGTCGGTTGCATTCATGTCGGCTCCGCAAATTGAGTGTCCGTCCACCGTAGCCAGCACCGCTGTCCTGCGCCAATGTCTCTTTTGCTGATACCTTTGCAGCATCAGACATCTGCAGGGCCGCCCTTGACCAACCGACTGAACCTGCGCCACCTGAACAGCTTCGTGGCGGTGGCGGAGGAACTGAATTTCCGGCGCGCCGCCGACCGCCTGGCCATGACACAACCGCCGCTCAGCCGGCAGATCCGGGCGCTGGAAGACACGCTGGGCGCGCCGCTCTTCGTCCGTAACCGGCAGGGCGTACGGCTGACCGAGGCCGGCCGGGCGTTCCTGCCCGATGCCAGGAAACTGCTGGAGGACTCGCGGCAGGTCGTCCGCCGTTTCAGCCCGTCGCCATCGGCATCGCGCAGCGAAATCACGCTGGGCGTGACCACCTCGGTGGACGTCGGCCTGTTTTCGTGGGTCGGCGACGAATTCATGCGACGGTTCGCGCCCCTGGGGCTGCAGGTGCGGCGGCAGATATCGGCCCACTGCGTGCGCGACCTCGACAACGGCTCACTGGATGCAGCGCTGGTCGGCCTGCCCGCACGTGCCGACGGCCTGCAGGTGGAGGCTCTTTTCGACGACCCGCTGATGGCATGTCTGCCATCGGGCCACCCGCTGGCACGCCAACGCAGCGTGCCGCTGATCGGCCTGCAGGACGACAGGCTGTTCTGGTTCGCACGCCGGCTGAACCCGACATTCCACGACTACTGCGAACGCATCTTCAGGACGCTCGGCTACGCGCCGGAGCGGCTGCCCGAACCTACCGACCACGCGGCGCTGCTGGGGCTGGTAGCAGCCCGCCAGGGCGTGGCGCTGGTGCCGCGGTCGCTGACGAAGGTCAGGCGACGGGGCGTGGTGTTCAGGCCGATCCTGGAGTCGGAACAGCTGAAAATCCGCATCGGCCTGGCCGTGCGCAACGGTACCGTGGCGCCAGAGGTTCAGGCCCTGGTCGACCTGATCAAAGCGGGACCACCCGCAGGTGGCGACGACAAGCCGCGTCGATGAAAGGCCCACCGACACGGGCCCAGCCTTCGCCGGGCGACGCCTGCGCACACGCTTCGCGCCCGTCGACCTTGCTGCGCCATTCGTACCAGGGTGCAGGCGCCGCCTGCGACAGGCCGGCGAGGCATGACAGGACAAGCGGCACGAGGCAGTGGAAACGCGGCATGCGTCGAGCCTAGACCGGAGCGGCAGGGCCTGGCAACGGCGCGCCGACGATCCAGCCTTCGAGCAGATCCACCTCGGCCGGCAGCCCGTAACGCGGGGCACCGGCCGCATGGCGCCCGGCAGCCCAGGCTGCCTGCAGCAGGCATAGCACGGCGTCCAGGCTGTCGCCGCTGGCGTCGGCCACCAATGTGTCGTGCTGGGCCATGCGCAGCTTCAGCCGCAGGCCACCCAGCAGGGCCACCGTGCTGGCCGCACCGGTTTCCAGTGCGGCCAGCAGATCCTTGCGGGCGATCAGCCGGTCGGCGGTCTGCTTGGCCTTGTCGTCGCTCTTGTAGCTGCGACGGCCCAGGACGGCCCGCGCCAGCAGGCCGGGGTAGGCTTCGAGCGCCACCTTTTCCGCCTCACCCTCGTGCGGCTGCACACCCGCCAGGTGGGCACCGGCGGCACGCAGCAGCGGCACACCGGCATGCAGCATGAAGGCCACCGGCGGATTGACCCACTTCATCGACGGGCTGGAACCGGCCGGGCCGTCGGTCAGGCGATGGGCGAACTTGCCGCCGACCGGCCGCGCATCGCAGAAGGCGGCGAAGGTGTCGCGGATCTGATCGCGCGAGAGGCGGGCGTAATAATCCATGCTGGCAGCCCATTCGAGCGGCCAACCCAGCGATTCGAGCAGCGGCCGAGGCAGGCCGAACGGCAGGTCGAATCCGCCTATCCATCGGCCGGGCGCCGCGAGCCAGGCCGCGAAGCCGTCCAGGGTTTCGAAGCGATCCAGGCCGTCGAGCAGCACCTGCGAGCCGCGCAATTGGCCGCGCGCCACGACGATGGGTTTTCGTTTGCCGGGGGCGCTTGAAAAGTCGCAGCCGAACAGCTGCGACTGCATCGAAGGCGAAATGCTCAACGCGGAATCAGCGAGAGGAATTCCCGGCGCAGCGCGGTGTCCTTCAGGAACTGGCCGCGCATGACCGAGTTGATCATCTTGCTGTCGTTTTCCTTGATGCCGCGCCAGGACATGCAGAAGTGGCTGGCCTCCATGACGATGGCGAGGCCGTCCGGCCGGACCTTCTTCTCGATGACGTCGGCAAGCTGCACCACCGCTTCTTCCTGGATTTGCGGGCGGTTCATGATCCAGTCGACGATGCGGGCGTATTTCGACAGTCCCAGCACGTTGGAACTGACGTTGGGCAGGATGCCGATCCAGATGCGCCCCATGACCGGGCAGAAATGGTGGCTGCAGGCGCTGCGCACGGTGATGGGGCCGACGATCATCAGTTCGTTCAGCCGTTCGACATTGGGAAATTCGGTGATGCGAGGCGCCTCGACATACCGGCCGCCGAACACTTCCTTGACATACATCTTGGCTACGCGCCGCGCGGTGTCGGCCGTGTTGTGGTCGTTCTCGGTGTCGATCACCAGGCTGTCGAGCACCGACTGCATCTTGCCCTGCACCTCTTCGAGCAACCGGTCCAGTTCTCCCGGCTCGATGAATTCCGCGATGTTGTCGTTGGCATGGAACCGGTGTTTCGCCGCCAGCAGCCGTTCACGGATCTTCACGGATACCGGCGTGCCCTCGTCTTGTGGAGAAAGTGCGGGTTGGTCTGCAGTCATGGAGTCATCGGCCTTCTGTAGCATCCGCGGATGTTATCCGCTAGCCATTTGGCTTGCAGCATGCATGGGCATGGGCTTTGCTTGAAGCGAATGCAGCCCTTGCCAGCCCCGACCTGCGCCGCCCGAGAATCCTGCGAGAGCCATGAACAACCCCGTCCTCCAGCCCATTTCCGAATCCCGTGCGCTGGTCATCGACGGCAATCCGACGTCACGCAGCATCATCGTCTCGCAATTGCGCGACTACGGCGTGGGGCGGGTGGCGCAGGTGCATCGTGTGATCGATGCCCGCATGAAACTGGAGCACACGCAATACGACTTCGTGTTGTGCGAACAGCAGTTCCACGACGGCGCGCAATCGGGCCAGGGGCTGCTCGACGACCTGCGGCGGGCCCAGTTGCTGCCGTTCTCGACCGTGTTCTTCATGGTCACCAGCGAAGCCTCCTATTCCAGCGTGGCAGAAGCGGCCGAATCGGCGCTCGACGGTTACCTGCTCAAGCCCTTCACCGCCGCCACCCTGTTCGACCGCCTGCACGTGGCGCGCTTGCGCAAGGCTCACCTCAAACCCATCTTCAGCGCCATCGAGGCGTCGGACTTCAGCGGCGCGGCCGCGCTGTGCATCGATCGTTTCCGCAGCCGGGGGCCGTACTGGCTGTACGCCGCCCGCATCGGCACCGAACTTCTGCTGCGTACCCAGCGCCACGAAGAGGCTCAGGAACTGTTCGAAGCCGTCATCGCCGCCAAGACCCTGCCCTGGGCAAAGCTCGGCGTGGCGCGCGCACAGATGGAAGCCGGCCACACGGTGCGTGCGCTCAACACGCTCGAACGCCTGACCGGCGAAGACACCAGTTTTGCCGATGCCTACGACGTGATGGGCAGCGCCCAGGTCGAACTCGGCAAGTTCGACGAAGCCCTGCAAACCTACAAGCTGGCCGCCGAGCTCACGCCGGGCTCGGTGGTCCGGCTGCAGAAGTACGGAATGATGGCGTACTACATGGGCGACCGCGAGACCGCTGCCAGGATGCTGTCCAAGGCCGCCATCGTGGGCGGCGACTCGAAGATGTTCGATGCGCAGTCGCTGGTGTTGCTGGGGTTCTCCTGTTTCCAGCAAGGCGACCGCAAGGGACTGGACCGCTGCATGTCCGACTTCGCGCGGCTGCGCGAGAAGGCGCCGGACGACACCCGGCTGAAACGTTTCATAGCCATCGTCGGCGCGCTGCAACTCATCCGTGCCCGCCAGTTCGGCGCGGCGGTCGAATCGGTTCGCGAGCAGGCTGCCGAACTCCGCACACCGGGATTCGACTTCGAGGCCGCCTGCAACCTGGCCGGCCTGCTGGCCGTGCTGGCGGCCACCTCGATCGAACTCGACGAAGGCAGTCGCTGGGTGGACGAACTCGGCCTGCGCTACGCCAGTTCGCGCAGCCTGGGCGAACTGCTGGCCAGCGCCAGCGTCGCCCATCCGCCCAATGCCGAGGTGCTGCGGCTGAGCCACGCGCGCATCAACAAGATGGCCGAAACCGCCATGGCGCTCAGCCTCGGCGGCGACCCGACCGGCGCGGTGCTCGGGCTGATCGCGGCAGGTCGCAGCACACTCAACGGCAAGCTGGCCGATATCGCCCAGCAGATGCTGACCCGTCATATCGCCAAGATCGACGATCCAGAGCCGCTGCGGGAACAGGTCGAGATGCTGCGCAAGGCCTGCGGCGCGCAACCGCGGCGCGCGGCCCTGTCGCAGGACCGGCACCGGCAGCCGGGCGGACTCAGCCTGCGCGTGCCGGCACCGGCAGCAGAGGCGGTGACGGTCACACCACCGGAGCCGGTCGGGTCCGCAGCGCCGACCGGGCAGCCGGAAGCGCCTGAACCCACGGTGCCGTCGGCACCGGTTCCGGTCTAGACGGCCTGGCGGCGGCCGGCAAAAGCCGGCAATTGCAGGATGGCCTCGGCATTCGACGGCGAAAAGCAACGCTCAGCAGCCTCGCGCCAGGGCAGCCAGACGCTGTCGACATGCTCGCGCGGACTGAGCTTGACCGGCAAGATCGCCGGCACCCGCAGACCGAACAGATGCTCGGTGTTCTGCGTCACCCCCTCCGCATAACGATGGCGCCACTGCGGATAGATGGTGTAGACGTTTTCAAGCTGCCAGTCGGTCAGCACATGGCCGGACGATCCGGTGTCGATGCCGGTTTCCTCGAACACTTCACGGACGGCGGTGGATTCGAAGGACTCCTCCGGGAAATCCTTCGAACCGGTGACCGATTGCCAGAAACCCGGCGAATCGGCGCGCTCGATCAGCAACACATCGAGCGCGTCGGTGTGGATGACCACCAGCACCGACTGCGGGATCTTGGGCGGCTTCAAGCCACCGCCCGTGCCGCTCAGGCTGCCGGCGCGGTGTTGCGCAGGCGGATGTGCAGCTCGCGCAGCTGCTTCTCGTCGACCAGGCTCGGGGCCTGGGTCAGCAGGCACTGTGCGCGCTGGGTCTTGGGGAAGGCGATCACGTCACGGATGGATTCGGCGCCGGTCATCAGGGTGACGATGCGGTCCAGGCCGAAGGCCAGGCCACCGTGCGGCGGCGCGCCGTATTGCAGCGCGTCGAGCAGGAAACCGAACTTCTGCTGGGCTTCTTCCGGGGTGATCTTCAGGGCGTCGAACACCTTCTTCTGGACGTCGGCGCGGTGGATACGGACCGAGCCGCCGCCCATTTCCCAGCCATTCAGCACCATGTCGTAGCCCTTCGAGATGGCACGGCCCGGGTCGGTGACCATGTAGTCCTCGTGGCCGTCCTTGGGAGCGGTGAACGGGTGGTGCACCGCGTTCCAGCGGTCGGCGTCCTCGTCGTATTCGAACATCGGGAAGTCGACCACCCACAGCGGCGCCCAGCGGTCTTCGAACAGGCCGTTGGCCTTGCCGTAGGCGCTGTGGCCGATCTTGATGCGCAGCGCGCCGATGGCGTCGTTGACGATCTTTTCCTTGTCGGCGCCGAAGAAGATCAGGTCGCCGCTCTGCGCGCCGGTCAGTGCCAGCACCTTGGTCAGGGTCTCGTCGTCGAGGTTCTTGACGATGGGCGACTGCAGGCCTTCACGGCCCCTGGAAGCATCGTTGACCTTGATGTAGGCCAGCCCCTTGGCGCCGTAGATCTTGACGAACTCGGTGTACGAGTCGATCTCGCCGCGCGACATGCCGCCGGATTCACGAGCTCCGCCAGGGATGCGCAGGCCGACCACACGGCCGCCCTTCATGTTGGCGGCGCCGGCGAAGACCTTGAAGTCGACCGTCTTCATGAGCTCGGTCAGCTCGGTGAATTCGAGCTTGACGCGCAGGTCGGGCTTGTCCGAGCCGTACCTGAAGGCGGCGTCCTGGTAGGTCATGACCGGGAACTCGCCGAGGTCGATGCCCAGGGTGTTCTTGAACACCGTCTCGATCATTCCCTGGAACATCGCCCGGATGTCTTCCTCGGTCATGAAGGAGGTTTCGATATCGATCTGGGTGAATTCAGGCTGGCGATCGGCGCGCAGGTCTTCGTCGCGGAAGCACTTGGTGATCTGGTAGTAACGGTCGAAGCCGGACACCATCAGCAACTGCTTGAACAGCTGGGGCGACTGCGGCAGCGCGAAGAAGTGGCCGTCGTGCACACGGCTCGGCACCAGATAATCACGCGCGCCTTCGGGTGTGCTCTTGGTAAGCATGGGTGTCTCGATGTCCACGAAGCCGTTGCTGTCGAGGAACTTGCGGACTTCCATCGCCACCTTGTAGCGCAGCATCAGGTTGCGCTGCATGTACGGGCGGCGCAGGTCGAGCACGCGGTGCGTGAGCCGGGTGGTTTCGGACAGGTTTTCGTCGTCGATCTGGAACGGCGGTGTGACCGAGGCGTTCAGCACTTCGAGCGAATGCGCCAGCACTTCGATCTTGCCGCTCTTGAGGTTGTCGTTGACCGTGCCTTCGGGACGGGCGCGGACCACACCGGTGATGCGCACGCAGAACTCGTTTCGCACTTCTTCGGCGACGGCGAAGGTGTCGGCGCGGTCGGGGTCGCAGACCACCTGCACCGAGCCCTCGCGGTCGCGCAGGTCGACAAAGATGACGCCGCCGTGGTCGCGTCGGCGGTTGACCCAGCCGCACAGGGAAACGGTTTCGCCCATCAGGGCTTCGGTCACGAGACCGCAGTAGTGGGAACGCATGGCCATGAGATCTATTTCCGGCGCCTCGAAAGGGCGCGTCAGGCTGTCAGGGAAGGGGAAGGACGGGTGGGGCCGACCGGCACGACCACGCCCATGGAGACGATGTATTTCAGGGCTTCGTCGACGCTCATGTCGAGCTCGATGCAGTCGCTGCGGCGCAACATGACGAAGTAGCCGCCCGTGGGATTGGGGGTGGTGGGCACGTAAACGCTCAGGAAGTCTTCCCGCAGGTAGGTGGCCACGTCGCCGCCCGGCGAGCCGGTGACGAAACCGATGCTCCACACGCCCTCGCGCGGCCACTGGATCAGCACCGCCGTACGGAAGGCGTTGCCGCTTTCGGAGAACAGCGTGTCGGACACCTGCTTGACGCTCGAATAGATGGATCGCACCACCGGAATGCGGCCCAGCAGGGCATCGCCCCAGCGCACCAGCTTCTTGCCGACGAAGTTGCTGGTGATGGCACCCACGATCAGCAGGATGAGCAAGGCCAGCACCACACCGAAACCGGGCACGTGGACACCCAGCAGGCGATCCGGCTGCCAGGCGGCGGGCAGGATCAGCAAGGTCTGGTCGAGCAGTGCGATGACCCAGTTCAGCACCCAGACGGTGATGCCCAGGGGAACGATCACCAGCAGGCCGGCGAACAGCCATTTACGAAGCGCGTTCATGCAGGGCTCAATCTTTCTTGGCCGGTGTCGCGGCCGGGGCAGGCGCCGGTGCGGCAGCAGGCGCTGGCGAGGCGCTGGCGGCGGGCGCCGCGGCGGAAGCCGGTGCAGCGCTCGATCCGCCCTCCCCGCCTTCGGACTTGGCCACGGCCGGAGCGCCGGTGGCGCCGTTGCCGCCGCGGAAATCGGTGACGTACCAGCCGGAGCCTTTCAGCTGGAAACCTGCAGCAGTGACCTGCTTGCGGAAGGTGTCCTTGCCGCAGTTGGGGCAGACGGTCAGCGGTGCGTCCGACATCTTCTGGAGCGCATCTTTGGCAAAGCCGCAGGATTCGCACTTGTAGGCGTAAAGGGGCATGGCTTGGTGGGGGTCGAAAAAGGCAGGGCGCGCTGAGCGGCGCTTGCGGAACGCTAGAAGAAAACCCGCAATTATATGGGCGGCCGGCACCCCTCGCAGCCGTTCGGACCTGGCCGGCGTGTGCTTGTCAGGACAGTCCTTCGACCGGCCGGTGCGGTGTCTGCCGATGGGCGATGCCCTGCGGCGCGAGGGAGCCCGCCAGCATGCCGACGACGGCGCCGAGCAGGCCGGCGAACTGGGCCGGCACCACCTCGCCTGCCGGTGTCGCGAGGCAAGCCACCCAGGCTATCAGGCCCAGCACGATGGACAGCAGCGCGCCCTGCGTGGTGGCGCGTTTCCAGTAAAGGCCCGCCAGCAAGGGCACGAATGCGCCGACCAGGGTGACCTGGTAGGCGCTCGACACCATCTCGTAGATGGAGGTGCCGCGGCTCGCAATCGCATAAGCCAGCACACACACGCTGAACACCAGCACGGTGATGCGCATGGTGCGCAGGTTCTGCCGGTCGGTTCCGCCCGGGCGGAACTGCCGCCAGATGTTCTCGGTGAAGGTGACGCTGGGCGCCAGCAGCGTGGCCGAAGCGGTCGACTTGATGGCCGACAGCAGCGCGCCGAAGAACAGCACCTGCATCACGAAAGGCATGTGTTCCATCACCAGCGTCGGCAGGATCTTCTGCGGGTCTTCGGCCAGCAGCGCGTGGGCGCGTTCAGGCATGACGATGAGCGCGCTGACCACCAGGAACATCGGCACGAAGGCGAACAGGATGTAGCAGACGCCGCCGATCACCGGGCCGCGGGTGGCGGCCTTGATTCCGTTGGCCGACATCACCCGCTGGAACACGTCCTGCTGGGGGATGGAGCCCAGCATCATGGTGATGGCGGCAGCGAAGAAGAACAGCATGTCGTGCAGCGAGGGTTCGGGCCAGAACTTGAACAGGTCCTTGCTGAGTGCGAGATCGATCACCCTGTCGGCACCGCCCGCCATGTTGCCGGCGAACACCGCCAGGATGGCCAGGCCCACCACCAGGATGATCATCTGCATGAAGTCGGTGATGGCTACCGACCACATGCCGCCGAACAGGGTGTAGGCCAGGATGGAAACCACGCCGATCACCATGCCGGCTGGCACCGGAATGACATCGCCTGACAGCAGGTTGAACACCAGCCCCAGGGCGGTGACCTGCGCCGACACCCAGCCCAGATAGCTGAGCATGATGATCAGCGAACACACCACCTCGACCGCGCGGCCGTAGCGTTCGCGGTAATAGTCGCTGATGGTCAGCAGCGACATGCGGTAAAGCTTGCCGGCGAAGAACAGCCCGACCAGGATCAGGCAGGTGCCGGCACCGAAGGGGTCCTCGACCACGCCGTTGAGGCCGCCCTGGACGAACCGTGCCGGAATGCCCAGCACCGTCTCGGACCCGAACCAGGTGGCGAAGGTGGTGGTGACGATCATCGCCAGCGGCAGGCCTCGGCCGGCGATGGCGAAATCGGCGGTGTTCTTCACCCGCCGGGCGGCCACCAGGCCGATGGCGATGGTCACGAGAAGGTACGCAAAAACCAGTGTCAACAGCACGTGGCGCTCCTACGAATGTGGCGGGGGTACAAAAAAGGCGGCCTCGGCCGCCGGGGTCAGAAGACGCGGATCCGTATCACGATCTGCATCACCAGCAAACCCAATACAAATCCCGTGCCACCGTAGATCAGGCGCTGCAGCAGGCGGTTGGTGCGCTGCTGGGCCTTCAGCAATTCCTCGCTGAGCTGCTGCTGGTACGGGTCGACCTGCTTGCGCTGAAGGTAGTCGTGCAGCAGGCGCGGGAGTTCGGGCAGCAGCTTGGCGTAATGCGGCGCCTGGTCGCGCAGCGCGGTCAGCAGCTTCTTCGGGCCGATCTGGTCGAGCATCCATTTTTCGAGGAAAGGCTTGGCCGTGCTCCACAGGTCCAGGTCCGGGTCGAGCTGGCGGCCCAGGCCTTCGATGTTGAGCAGGGTCTTCTGCAGCAGCACCAGTTGCGGCTGGATCTCGACCTGGAAACGGCGTGAGGTCTGGAACAGCCGCATCAACACCATGCCAAGCGACAGCTCCTTGAGCGGCCGGTCGAAATAAGGTTCGCACACCGCGCGGATGGCCGATTCGAGTTCGTCGATGCGGGTGTGTTTGGGCACCCAGCCCGACTCCACGTGCAGTTCGGCCACCCGTTTGTAGTCACGCCGGAAGAAGGCGGTGAAGTTCTGCGCCAGGTAGTCCTTGTCGAACTCGGTCAGGGTGCCGACGATGCCGAAGTCGAGCAACACGTAACGGCCCAGCGACTGCGGATCGATGCTCACCTGGATGTTGCCGGGGTGCATGTCGGCATGGAAGAAACCGTCGCGGAACACCTGGGTGAAGAACAGCGTCACGCCGTCGCGCGCCAGGCGTTTCATGTCCACTCCGGCACCGACCAGGCGCTCGACCTGGTTGATGGGCACGCCCTTCATGCGCTCCATCACCAGCACGTCGGGGTGGCAGAAGTCCCAGAAGATCTCCGGCACCTGCACCAGGTCGAGGCCGGTCATGTTGCGGCGCAGTTGCGCAGCGTTGGCGGCTTCCCGGATGAAGTCGAGTTCGTCGTGCAGGTACTTGTTGAACTCGCCGACCACTTCACGCGGTTTCAGGCGTTTGCCGTCGGCCGACAGGTTCTCGACCCAGCCGGCCGTCATGGCCATCAGCGCCAGGTCTTTCTCGATGGCGGCGAGCATGCCGGGCCGGCGTACCTTCACGGCCACCTCGCGTTCCACGCCGTTGCGGTCGCGCAGCACCGCGAAGTGGACCTGGGCGATGGACGCACTGGCGACCGGCACCCGTTCGAACGACACGAAGACGCTGTCGATGGGCTTGCGGAAGGCTTTCTCGATGATGGCCACCGCCACCTCGACCGGGAACGGCGGCACCCGGTCCTGCAGGAAGGCCAGTTCCTCGGCGACGTCGGCGGGCAGCAGATCGCGCCGGGTCGACAGCACCTGGCCCAGCTTCACGTAGATGGGACCCAGGGTTTCCAGCGCCTCGCGCAGGCGCTGGCCGCGGGGCGCGTCGAGCTTGCGGCCGACAGTGACGATACGGGTGAAGGTACGCAACCACGGCTGGCGGAAACTGGACAGGACCAGTTCGTCCAGCCCGTAGCGCAGGGCGATCCAGATAATGGCCAGGCCCCGGAGAAAACGAGTCATGTCAGCCTAGAGAGGTCGGTCGCCGGGAGTGCTGGTGGCGTTGCTGGAAGAGGTGTCGGCCGGTGGTGCACCGCGGCGTGAAACGAAACCACGCAAGGCTTCGGCCATCTTGCGGGTCGCGGTTGCGGCGTAATGCGCGGGTGTGTCGCCCACCAGACGTGCCAGGTCTTCTTCAAGATCCCAGCGCACGTGGTCGACCAGCCAGTTGATCTCGGCCGCGAACTGCACGTCACCTTCGATACGCACCGCCGGCTTGTCGCCACGGATGGCGGCCTGCGCCAACGTCAGCGGTGACTCCTCGGTGATGGTGAGCGTGAGGTTGGGCACCAGGCCGTCGGGTGCGATGTCGAGCAAACCGGCCGGTGTGGCCTGCAGCCGCAGCGTGAAACGCCGCCACTGCATCAGCGCCACCCGCGACTTCTGCCGCGCCAGGCGGGCCATGGCCTCGGGTTCCTGCTGCAGCACATGGTTCAGCAGCAGCACCAGCCGGTGTTGCGCCTCGTCCTGCATCCAGCGGGGAGGCTGCACGGCACCGAGCTTGTCGAGAAAGCCGTCGAAAAAAGAAAACGGGGACTTGGTTTTATCCATAGTCCCCGATTATTCATGGAAAGCCGCGCTGCGCACGGCCAGCTGTGTCCTATTGCAATGCCTGGACACCCGCCACGAGCCAGCCGCTGCGGCCGTCCTTCGGCTTGGCCATGTTCCAAACTTCGCGGAACGGGCTCGGGCCGGACGACGGGTCCTCCTTGATGACACCCGAGAACTCGACGCTGGCGAGGTAGTCGCCACCGGCGTCCTCGATCCCCAGCAGGCGCGATTCGAGCATGACCACTTCGGTCTTGTTGGGCTTGCCGCCGGATTGCGCCTCACGCTCGGCCAGCTGCGCCTTGATCTCTTCGACCATGCCGTCGGTCATCATGGTGCGCAAGGTGGAGATGTCGGAACGGTCCCAGGCGTCCTGCAACAACACGAAGTTGCGTTTGGCCGCAGTCAGGAAACCGTCGGCGTCGAAGTCGGCCGGCACACCCCAGCTCTGCGAACCCGACAGCGTGGACGATGCCTGCGCGGCACTGCCCAGCGACGAGCCGATGACCACACCACCCGAAGCGCCTTCGGCAGGACGTGCATCGAAAGCGGCCGGAGTGGCTTCGAAAGGCCGTGCCGAAGCATCGTTGCCGATGTTGTGCGGGTTGTACTGGCGGGGCGTTTCAGCCGAGGCAGGCGAAGCGCCGGCACCCTGGAACGCATAACCGCCCTGGTTGCCGCCATTGCCGTTGCCGTTGCGCCGACGCATGAAGAAACTGATGGCGCCGATGACCACGACGGCCAGCAGCAGGAACATCAGCACCTGGCCGAAGGCGCCGCCCATGCCCAGCGAATGCGCCAGCCACGCCAGGCCCAGGCCGGCGGCGAGGCCACCCAGCATGCCCATCCAAGGACGTCGCGGCGCGGCGGCCGGCGGCGTGGCAGCAGGCGGCGCCGGGCGAGCCGCGGCAGCGTTGCTGGTAGTGTTCTGTGGTGCCGAAGCAGGCGCTTGCGGCGCGGCCTGGCGCTGCGTCACGTTGGACGACTGGCGGCCCATCGAGCCACCGCCGCCAAAACGTCTGGCGGCTTCTGCGTCGATGCTTCCGAAGAACAGCACACCGACCAGTAACGCGGACAACAACTTCATCATCTCGGGTCTTCCTTTTCTTCTGGAAACGGACTCAGGCGAACCTGATCCTCAGCACTTGATTCCAACATGAAGCGCGGCGATGCCACCCGTCATGTTGTGATAGTCCACATGGCCGAAGCCGCTATTGCGCATCAGCTCTTTGAGTTCTTTTTGCGGGGGATGCATGCGGATGGATTCGGCCAGGTACCGGTAGCTGCTTTCGTCACCTGCCACCAGGCGCCCTAGGCGCGGCAGGATGTTGAAGGAGTACCAGTCGTAGGCCTTTCGCAGCGGCTGCGCCACTTGCGAAAATTCGAGCACCAGCAGCTTGCCGCCGGGCTTCAGCACGCGGCACATCTCGGCCAGCGCGCGGTCTTTGTGGGTCATGTTGCGCAGGCCGAACGCCACGCAGACACGGTCGAAATACGCATCGGGAAACGGCAGCTGCTCGGCATCGCACACCGCCGTCGGCAGGCTGATGCCGGCGTCCAGCAGGCGATCGCGCCCGGTCGAAAGCATGGCCGCGTTGATGTCGGTGTGCACCACTTCCCCGGTGCTGCCGACCTTCTTCGAGAAAGCCATCGCCATGTCGCCGGTGCCGCCTGCGATGTCGAGCACCTTGTGCCCCTCTTTCAGGTCCGCGACCAGCACCGTGTAGGCCTTCCAGGCGCGGTGCAGGCCGGCCGACATCAGGTCGTTCATGACGTCGTACTTGGGCGCCACCGCGTCGAACACGCCCCGCACACGGCGGGCCTTTTCCTGTTCGTCGACTGTCTGGAAACCGAAATGGGTGGTGCTCATAGATGTGATGCTAGGCGACGGAGGACGGATTGAGGTGCATACCCTGTAGTCCGTAACGGGAATGTGAAGGCGAACCCGAGACCGAAGTCGGGGTCGGCTGGATGGTTTTCAAGCGCGGATCAACCGCAGCCGCCGCCTGAACGTTTGCCCGGCATGGGCGCATCGCGATCGACGCCGGCTTCGGCCAGCCGCTGTTCGTAGCGGGCCCAGCGCTCGTCCTGCGCGGATCCCAGTTCGTAGAGGTAGTCCCAGGTGAAGAGTCCGGTGTCGTGGCCGTCCGAAAAACTCGGCTTGACCGCGTAGTTGCCCACCGGGTCGAGCGCGATGATCGCCACGTTCCGTTTGCCGGTCTGCAGCGTTTCCTGGCCGGGGCCGTGGCCCTGCACTTCGGCGGAAGGCGAATACACCCGCAGCAACTCGAACGGCAGGCGAAAGACCGCACCGTCGGCGAAGGCGACTTCAAGCACTTTCGAGCGGGCGTGCAGGGTGAGCGAGGTGGGAGTCTTCATCAGAAGGGCAACGCCGACTGGGCGAAGGTTGCTGCAAATCGGGCGGCCAGCGCGGCATCGACCGCGGGCATGCGACGCGCCAGGGCGGTTTCGTGGGCAGTGTCGCGGTCGCGCAGCGGCGACGCCCAGACCGAGCCCGGGAAATGACTGTCGTCCTCGAACCGGGCGATCACATGCCAGTGCAGGTGGGCCACCATGTTGCCGAGTGCGGCGAGGTTGATCTTCTCGGGCCGCAGTTCGCTGCGCAGCACCCGCTCGACCAGTGCCACCGCCTCCATGCACAGCGTGCGGTCGGCGGTGGAGAGGTCGGAAAACTCGGCCACGTGGTCGGTCCAGACCACCCGGTAGAAAGCCGGGAAACCGGCCTCTTCCGCACGGATCAGGCGGAATCGCGCGCCCGCCCAGACCAGCACGCCGCCTTCGGTTTCGCACAGCGGGCAGCCGGGCACTTTTTTCACTTCAGCAAGACCGGTGGTCAAACCAGGACCCTTTCGATACCGCCACGATTGGCGTCAGCCACGTAGTTTGGCATCCAGTCCTCGCCCAGAATCTTGCGGGCCATTTCGACCACGATGTAGTCGGCCTCGAGAAGGCCGCTGGTCAGGTCGGCGCGGTAGCGGTTCAGGCCTTGCAGACAGCTCGGGCAACTGGTCAGGATCTTGACGTCTGCATCGGCCGGCAGCTCGGCCTTGGCCTTGATCGCGGCCTCGCCCTTCTGCAGTTCTTCGGCCTTGCGGAAACGCACCTGGGTGGCGATGTCCGGCCGGGTCACGCCGAAGGTGCCGGATTCGCCGCAGCAGCGTTCGTTCTTCAGAACGTTGTCGCCGACCAGCGCCTTCACCGTCTTCATCGGGTCCTGCAGCTTCATCGGCGTATGGCAGGGGTCGTGGTACAGATAGGCGCCGCCGGCTTCCAGCGTGATGCCTTTTTCGAGCAGGTATTCGTGGATGTCGATGATCCGGCAGCCCGGGAAGATCTTCTCGAACTCGTAGCCCTGCAGCTGGTCGTAGCAGGTGCCGCAGCTGACCACCACTGTCTTGATGTCCAGGTAGTTCAGCGTGTTGGCCACGCGGTGGAACAACACCCGGTTGTCGGTGATGATCTTGTCGGCCGCATCGAACTGGCCGCTGCCCTTCTGCGGATAACCGCAGCACAGGTAACCCGGCGGCAGCACGGTCTGCACACCGGCATGCCACAGCATCGCCTGCGTGGCCAAACCGACCTGGCTGAACAGGCGCTCCGAGCCGCAGCCCGGGAAGTAGAAGACCGCTTCCGACTCCGAGGTGGTGGCCTTCGGGTTGCGGATGATCGGCACGTAGTCGCGGTCCTCGATGTCGAGCAGCGCACGCGCCGTCTTCTTCGGCAGGTTGCCCGGCATCTTCTTGTTGATGAAGTGCACGATCTGCTCGCGGATCGGGGCAGCGCCGACCGTTGCGGGCGGCGCCTTCACCTGTTTGCTGGCAAAACCGCGCAGCACGTTGTTGGCCAGACGCTGCGCCTTGAAACCCACGCCCACCATCGCGCCGCGCACCAGCTTGATGGTCTCGGGGTTGGTGGCGTTCAGGAACATCATGGCCGCCGCATTGCCAGGCCGGAAGCTCTTCTGGCCCATCTTGCGCAGCAGGTTGCGCATGTTCATCGACACGTCGCCGAAGTCGATGTTGACCGGGCACGGCGTCACGCACTTGTGGCACACGGTGCAGTGATCGGCCACATCCTCGAACTCTTCCCAGTGCTTGATGCTCACACCGCGCCGGGTCTGCTCTTCGTACAGGAAAGCCTCGACCAGCAGCGAGGTCGCCAGGATCTTGTTGCGGGGCGAATACAGCAGGTTGGCGCGCGGCACGTGGGTGGCGCACACCGGCTTGCACTTGCCGCAGCGCAGGCAGTCCTTGACGCTGGTGGCGATGGCGCCGATGTCGCTCTGTTGCAGGATCAGCGACTCGTGGCCCATCAGGCCGAAGCTCGGCGTGTAGGCGTTGCTCAGGTCGGCTAGCAGGCTGAAGTTGCCGGTCAGATCGGCGTGCGCCAGACCTTCGGCGGCCTGCGCCTCGCCCAGCGATGTGCGCAGCAGCTTGCCCTTGTTGAAACGGCCTTCCGGGTCGACCCGGCGTTTGTAATCGGCGAACGGACGCAGCTCGGCGTCGGTCAGGTATTCGAGCTTGGTGATGCCGATGCCGTGTTCGCCGGAGATCACCCCGTCCAGGCTGCGAGCCAGCACCATGATGCGGTCGACCGCGCCGTGGGCAGCCTGCAGCATCTCGTAGTCGTCGCTGTTCACCGGCAGGTTGGTGTGCACATTGCCGTCGCCGGCATGCATGTGCAATGCCACCCACACACGACCCTTGAGCACGCGCTTGTGGATGGCCGTCACTTCGTCCAGCAATGGCACGAAGGCCGCGCCGCTGAAGATCTGCTGCAACGGCGCGCGGATCTGCGTCTTCCAGCTGGCGCGCAGCGAATGGTCCTGCAGTTGCGGCAACAGGGTCTCGACACCGTCGAACCAACCCTGCCATTCGGCACGCACTTCTGCCAGCAGGCCCAGCGCCTGCGCCACGCGGTCTTCCAGCAGTTCGGCCGACGGAATGTCGTTGGCGTCGTCGCTCTTGCCCAGCGGCAGGTTGCCGTTGGCGAAGAAGTCCTGCAGCGCGTCGACCAGCTTGAGTTTGTTGGTCAGCGACAGCTCGATGTTGATGCGCTCGATGCCGTCGGTGTATTCGGCCATGCGAGGCAGCGGGATCACCACGTCTTCGTTGATCTTGAAGGCGTTGGTGTGTTTGCTGATGGCGGCCGTGCGTTTGCGGTCCAGCCAGAACTTCTTGCGGGCTTCGGGGCTGATGGCGATAAAACCCTCACCGCTGCGCGAGTTGGCGATACGCACCACTTCAGATGTGGCTCGCGCAACGTCGTCGGGGCTGTCGCCGACGATGTCGCCGAACAGCACCATCTTCGGCAGGCCGCCGTGGTGTTTGCTCTTGGTGGCGTAACCCACGGCCTTCAGGTAACGGTCGTCCAGGTGCTCCAGGCCGGCCAGCAGCACGCCGGTGCGTTTCTGCTCGGCGAACATGAAGTCCTTGATCTCCACAATGCTGGGCACCGCGTCCTTGGCATTGCCGAAGAACTCCAGGCACACGGTACGCACATGTTCCGGCATGCGGTGCACCACCCATCGGGCGCTGGTGATCAGGCCGTCGCAGCCTTCTTTCTGGATGCCCGGCAGGCCCGACAAAAACTTGTCGGTCACGTCCTTGCCCAGGCCTTCCTTGCGGAAGGTCCTGCCGGGAATTGCCAGGCGTTCGGTGCGGATCGGTGTCCTGCCGTCGGCCTCGAAATACTGCAGTTCGAAGACCGCTTCTTCGATGTCGTGGATCTTGCCCAGGTTGTGGCCGATGCGGGTCACTTCCAGCCACTGCGCATCGGGCGTCACCATGCGCCAGGACGCCAGGTTGTCCAGCGCCGTGCCCCACAACACGGCCTTCTTGCCGCCGGCGTTCATCGCCACGTTGCCGCCTACGCAGGATGCTTCGGCAGAAGTCGGGTCGACCGCGAAGACAAAACCGCCGCGCTCGGCGGCATCGGCCACACGCTGGGTGACCACACCCGCGCCAGTCCAGATGGTCGGCACCGGATGGTCCACGCCCGGAAGATCGCGCATCTCGACCTCGGTCATCTGCTCGAGCTTCTCGGTGTTGATGACCGCGCTCTTCCAGGTCAGCGGAATGGCGCCGCCGGTGTAGCCGGTGCCGCCTCCGCGCGGAATGATGGTCAGCCCCAGGTCGATGCAGCCCTTGACCAGGCCGGCCATCTCTTCCTCGGTGTCCGGTGTCAGCACCACGAACGGATATTCGACACGCCAGTCGGTGGCGTCGGTCACATGCGAGACACGCGACAGGCCGTCGAACTTGATGTTGTCCTTGGCGGTGAGTTTGCCCAGGCTGCGCTGCGCCTGCCTGCGCAGTCCGGCCACCGCGTCGAAGTCGTTGGCGAAGGCGCTGATGGCGCCCTCCACGCCCTTCAGCAGATCACCCACCAGGGCATCGCGGCCGGGGTCGCTGACCGGGGTGCGGCGTTTGCTCACCTCGGCCAGCCGGTGGCGCAGGGCTTCGACCAGTTGGCCGCGGCGACGCGGATTGTCCAGCAGGTCGTCCTGCAGATAGGGATTGCGCTGCACCACCCAGATGTCGCCCAGGACCTCGTACAGCATGCGGGCGGATCGGCCGGTCTGGCGTTCGCTGCGCAACTGCTGCAGCGTGTCCCAGGCGGGCGCGCCCAGCAGGCGGATCACGATCTCGCGGTCGGAGAACGAGGTGTAGTTGTACGGAATTTCGCGCAGGCGGGCGGGCCTGTCTGCATTTGCCAGCAGCGTGGCCGCCGCGATGGGGGCGTTCATGGGATGTTCTTCTCTCGTGCGTGGGGGCGCTATTTTAGGAAAGCGGCAGATCGGCCGCTGATCCGGGGGTTTACCCGGACCCTCGAATTACAGCAGCGATGCGCGAATCGGCTCTGCGGCCGCGGCTTGCACATCGCCGCACTGGGCGCGGTGCCGCAGCGCATGGTCGATCAGCACCAGCGCCAGCAGCGCCTCGGCGATGGGCGTGGCGCGGATGCCGACGCAAGGGTCGTGGCGGCCCTTGGTCACCACGTCCACCGGATTGCCGTTGACGTCGATCGACTCGCGCGGGCTGATGATGGAACTGGTCGGCTTGATGGCGATGGACACGTCGATGTCCTGCCCGGTGCTGATGCCGCCCAGCACGCCGCCGGCGTTGTTGCTGGCGAAACCTTCGGGCCGCATCGAATCGCCATGCACCGTGCCGCGCTGGGAGACGCTGGCAAAACCGGCGCCGATCTCGACGCCCTTCACCGCGTTGAGGCCCATCATGGCGAAGGCAATGTCGGCGTCGAGCTTGTCGTAGAGCGGCTCGCCCCAACCCACCGGCACGCCGTGGGCCATCACCCGCAGGCGGGCGCCGCACGAATCGCCCGCCTTGCGCAGGGCGTCCATGTAGTCTTCCAGCGCCGACACGTCGGCCACCGGCGCATAGAAGGGGTTGTTCGGCACATGGGACCAGTCCTCGAAACCGATGGGCAGTTCGCCGATCTGGGTCATGCAGCCGCGCAGCGTGATGCCGTGGTGTTCGGCCAGCCACTTGCGAGCCACTGCGCCGGCCGCCACCGTGGGTGCGGTCAGGCGGGCAGACGAACGGCCGCCGCCGCGCGGGTCGCGGATACCGAACTTGTGCCAGTAGGTGTAGTCGGCATGGCCGGGGCGGAAGGTCTCTGCGATGGCCGAATAGTCCTTGCTGCGCTGGTCGGCGTTACGGATCAGCAGCGCGATCGGGGTGCCGGTGGTGCGGCCCTGATAGACGCCGGAGAGGATCTCGACCGAATCGGGCTCGTTGCGCTGGGTGACGTGCCGGCTGGTGCCGGGCCGGCGGCGGTCGAGCTCGACCTGGATGTCGGCCTCGCTCAGTTCCATGCCGGGCGGGCAGCCGTCGATCACGCAGCCGATGGCCGGGCCGTGGGATTCACCGAAGTTGGTGACCGCGAATAATTTTCCGAATGTATTGCCGCTCATGGGCCGGATTATCCCCGGCCCGCCGACCGCGCTTTCTCAGCCGGTCTGCTCTTCGTCGGCCGGCCAGTCGCGGATATAGGCCTTGAGCATCTTGTTCTCGAAATTCTGGCTGTCGACCACTGCCTTGGCGACGTCGTAGAAACTGATGACACCCATCAGCATGCGCTGGTTGAGCACCGGCAGGTAACGCGCATGGCGTTCCAGCATCATGCGGCGCACCTCGTCGAGTTCGGTCTCGGGGGTGCAGGTCAGCGGTGCGTCGTCCATGGCGCTGCGCACCAGCTTGCTGCCCACCGTGTTGCCGTTGCCGACGATGGTCTGGATGACTTCACGGAAGGTGAGCATGCCGACCAGATCGCCATGTTCCATCACCACCAGCGAGCCGATGTCGCGCTCGGACATGATCTCGACCGCCTTCGCCAGGGAGTCGTCGGGCTCGACGGTGAAAAGCGTGTTGCCCTTGACGCGGAGGATGTCGCTGACTTTCATGTTGGGTCTCCTGGCGGGATGGACGGCGTGAGGTTGGCCGCTGGGGCTGGGTGGGACAGTTGCTTCGGTCGGCAACTGCGGCATGACTATATCCGAGGTATGCGGGCTTGCCGAGCCGGCATACAGCCCGTTTTTCGCACGGGTCCGCCCGTTTTCGGCTCCTTTGCGGGACCGCCGGATTCGTCCGAAACAAGATGGCGGACACCACGGAGAAACCCATGCTCATTCCAGCCGCCATCGTTGCAAACCCCGCAATATTCCCGGCCCGCATGCCGGCAGTGCCGATGCCGGCCGCGCAACACGGCTCGACGCCGCAGAACATGTCGATGGATCCCGAACTGATCCGACTATCGGAAGAGCTGACCGACAACCGGGTCGCCCACCACGCCTACCACGCCCGTGACGCCCATGACGGCAATGGCGCCGCGCTCCGCCGGGCGGGCATCTTTTCGCATTCGGACAGCCACCCGGCCGAGCGCCCGGCCGCAAGGCAGCGGCGCGCCTCGTTGCGGCCGCAGGTGGAACTGCTGGGCATTTACACACCGCTCGGCCCGTCGAATGTCGGCAAGCTCCTGACCGAGTACGGGCGCACTTTGTGGAACATCCGGCAGCAGCGGGCACCCAGGCAGGGACTGGCGCGAAAACTGCGCTCCGACGGTGTCGCCGCACTCGGCGGGCGCGATACCGCAAGGGGCCGGGAATTCATCCGGCGATGCCAGTTGATCAGCCGGTTCACCATCCACCTGGACAGGATGAAAATCCGGGCGCTGGATCAGTTCCCCAAGATATACGCTCACCTGGTCCGCGAAGAGATCGACAGGTTTCTGTCGACTTCGCTGCATTACCTGGCAAGCGGCAAAAACTATGAGGGCGCCACCCTGGCCAATATCAGGCGCGCCATCGAATGCCGGATTCAAAGGGCGGAGACGAACTGGCTCACTTTTCCGTTTTTCTGGGTCTGGTCCCAGCTCTGGTGCTGAATTCGGCGATTGCGGTCATAACAGGTCCGCCAGCCGCATCCGTGCGATGCCGGCACGCTCCCAGAGGGCCGCCGTACCCGGGTTGCGATCCAGCAGCAGGCGTTCGGCCAGCGGAGCCACCGGGGTGTTGAACACATCGGCCAACAGCACGATGCGGGTGACGACGCCATCGCGCTCTTCGCGCAGTTGCCCCACCAGGTCGAGTTCGATCAGCGCCTCGAACACCGGCTCCAGTTGCACCGCGTCGACCTGCAGGCTGCGCGCGATCTCGCTGGCGTTGCGTCCGTGCAGCCCTGCGCGCTGGGCAGAGCGCAGGTGGGCCAGCACCTCGAGCGACAGTTGAAAATACCAGCCAGCCCCGCCGCCGCGCCGCACCGTGCCCGCCAGCAGGCTCGGCAGATAAGCCACCAGCACCGCGCCCAGCAGCACGATGTTCCAGGCCACGAAAATCCACAGCAGCATGATCGGCATGCTGGCGAAGGCGCCGTAGAGCACCGAATAGGTCGGCACCATGCCGATGTAGACACCCACGCCTTTCTTGGCGATTTCCAGGCAGGCAGTCACCGCCAGCGCGCCGACCCACGCATGCGGCCACTTCACCCGGGTGTTGGGCACGAAGTGGTACAGGCCCGCGATTCCGGCGGCCAGGAAAAGAAACTCGAAGGAAGACAGCACAAAACGCAGCGTGCCCGGCACCGCGCCCACCACCTCGCGTGAAAACGTGATGACCGACGCGGTGGTCGCCAGGCTCACCGCCAGCAGCAGCGGGCCGAAGGTGATGGCGGCCCAATAGATCAGCAGGCGCTGGGCCAGGCCGCGCGGCCGGCGCACCCGCCAGATGCGGTTCAGCGTGCGGTCGATGGTCAGGATCAACGCCACCGCCGTCACGATCAGCGCGGTCAGCCCGGCAGCACCCAGCCGGCTGGCCTTGCTGGAGAACTGGGTCATGTAGCCCAGCACCTGTCGGGCGATGCCCTCGGGCACCAGGCTGGCGATCAGCCAGCGCTGCAGCTGTTCCTGCATCTGGCCGAACATCGGAAACGCGGTGAACACCGCCAGCGCCACGATGAAAAAAGGCACCAGCGCCAGGATGGTGGTGAAGGTCAGGCTGCCGGCGGTCAGCGCCAGCTGGTCTTCCCGATAGCGCTCGCGCAGCAACGGACCGGCCAGGCGCCAGGGAAAGCGGCGCAACTCGTCTGCCGCGGACATGGCGGCACGGCGGAAACGGAGACGGAGGGAAACCAGGCGCTCAGACAGGAACACCCGCTGGGGCGCACGCACGGGCGCCTGCAAAGGCGGCAGGGACATGGTCGCTATGATGCCATCGCCATGACGCAGCCCCCCCTTTCCGTACGCCGAACCCGCGTCCTGGCGGTCGCCAGCCTGCTGGGCCTGATCATCCTCAGCCTGGCCTGGGAACTGGTGATCGCGCCCATCCGTCCGGGCGGTTCGTGGCTGGCGCTGAAGGCGCTGCCGCTGTGCCTGCCGCTGGCCGGCCTCCTCAAGCACCGCATGTACACCTACCGCTGGGTCAGCCTGCTGGTCTGGCTGTATTTCACCGAAGGCATAGTGCGCGCCTGGGGCGATCCGCCACCAGCCAACTGGCTGGCCTGCATCGAGATCGCGCTCTGCCTGATGCTGTTCGCCGCCTGCGTGCTGCACGTCCGAATCCGTTTGCGGTCCCCGCGGCCGAACCCTGTACTCACACCATCGAAGACATGACCAACACCACAGACCTGACCCCCCTGCTGTCCGCGCTGCGCCAGATCGTCGGCGAGAACAACGTGCTGACCGAAGGCGACCTCACCGGCTACGAACAGGACTGGCGCAAACGCGAACGCGGCCGTTCGCTCGCGGTGGTGCGCCCGGGCAGCACGGCGGAAGTGTCCGCCGTGGTCAAGGCCTGCGTGGCTGCCGGCGTGTCGCTGGTGCCGCAGGGCGGCAACACCGGCCTGGTGACCGGCTCCACCCCCGACGCCTCGGGCCGCCAGGTGGTGCTGAGCCTGAACCGCATGAACGCCATCCGCGCAGTGGATACCGACAACCTCACCGTGACCGTCGATGCGGGCTGCATCCTGCAGACCCTGCAGGACCGCATGGAAGAAGCCGGCTTCCTGTTCCCGCTGAGCCTGGCGGCCGAAGGCACCTGCACCATCGGCGGCAACCTGGCCACCAATGCCGGCGGCACCCAGGTGCTGCGCTACGGCAATGCCCGCGAGCTGTGCCTGGGCCTGGAAGTGGTCAACGCCCAGGGCGAGATCTGGGACGGCCTGAGCGGACTGCGCAAGGACAACACCGGCTACGACCTGCGCAACCTGTTCGTCGGCAGCGAAGGAACGCTGGGCGTGATCACCGCAGCCACCCTCAAGCTCTACCCGCTGCCGGCCGTCAAGCTGACCGCCTGGGCCGCCGTGCCCTCGATGGAAGCCGCAGTCGCGCTGCTGGGCCTGGCGCATCGCCACCTGGGCGCCGGCCTGACCGGCTTCGAGGCCATGGGCCAGTTCGCACTGTCGCTGGTCGGCAAACACATGCCGCAATTGCGCGTGCCTTTCCTGGGTGAGGAATCGTCGCCCTACTGCGTGCTGCTCGAAAACTCGGACAGCGAATCGGAAGAACACGCCCGCGCCCAGTTCGAGCGCCTGCTGGAAACCGCCATCGAAAGCGGTGTGGTCAGCGATGCGGTGGTGGCCGAAAACATCAGCCAGGCCAACGTGCTTTGGCACATCCGCGAAAGCATTCCGATGGCGCAGGCCGAAGAAGGCCTGAACATCAAGCACGACATATCGGTCCCGGTGTCGCGCATCGCCGAATTCGTCGCCGCCACCGACGTGATCCTGAAAGACGCCATCGCCGGCGTGCGCCTGGTCAATTTCGGCCACCTGGGCGACGGCAACCTGCACTACAACGTGCAGGCACCGGCCGACGGCGATGCCAAGGCCTTCCTGATCGAGAAGGAAGCCATGGTCAACGACCTGGTCTACCGGTCGGTCGCCAGCTTCGGCGGATCGTTCTCGGCCGAACACGGCGTGGGCGGCATGAAGGTGCACGAACTGGAGCAGTACGAGACGCCGGCCGCCCTGCAGATGATGCGGGCCATCAAGAGCGCCCTCGACCCGCAGAACACCATGAACCCGGGCCGCATGCTGGCGGCTTAAGCCAGCGGCTCGACCAGTCGAACCAGCGCCAGCAGGGTCTCGACATGCGGTACGGCCAGCCCGTGCCGCCTGGCTTTCTCGGCCACCGCGCCGTTGAGCGTTGCGACCTCCGTCGGCCTGCCCGCACGCACGTCCTGCAGCATCGACGGCTGGTGGCCCACCTGCTCGACCAGCGCCCTGGCCACGGCATCGCGACACCGGGCGGCATCGGTCTCCACGCCTTCGGCACAGGCCACGGCCAGCACTTCGTCGATCATCGAAACGACCAGTTCCATGGCCTGCGGCGTGGTGACCAGCCGGCCCAGCGAACAGCCGGTGGCCGCGCAGACGCTGTTGAGGGCGGTGTTGAAGGCCACCTTTTCCCAGATGGTCGTCCAGACCTGGGGATCGACAGCGCAGGCCAGGCCGGCGGCGTCGAGCGCCTCGGCAATCCGGGTCACTTCAGGATCCGCCCGGCCATTCGCGGACAGCAGGCGGACGACGCCCTGCCCATGCGAGCGCACATGGCCCGCGCCGACCTTGTCCGCCGGCCAGTTCGTCATGCCCACGACGATCCGATCCACCGGCACGAAATCCGCGATCGCCTCGACATTCCCGAGTCCGTTCTGCAATGTCAGCACCCGGGTTTCCGGTCCGATGACAGGCCCGATACCGGCAAGCGCGGCAGCCGTATCCATCGTCTTGGTGAAGACCATCAACAGATCGGCGGGCTCTGTGGCCTGCTCGGGCCGGCACGCTGACAACTCCGAAATGCGCCGGTCACCGGTATCGGTTTCCAGCCGCAGCCCGTGTTGCCCGATGGCCCGCAGATGCGCATCGTCGACATCCAGCAAGGTGACCGACTGCCCGCTTTCGGCCAGCAGGCCGCCGAACAGCGAGCCCATCGCTCCCGCGCCCGATATGGTGATGTTCATCGGCCCGTTCATCCGTTGGCGATGATCTTCAGCAACACGCCGCGGGCGCATTCGATGTCGGCCGGCGCGATGCCGCGGGTGAATTCCGCTTCCAGGCCCAGCACGCTTTTCAGGATGTCCTCGAAGGCGGCGCGGCCGGCGGCCAGCAGGTGCACATGCACCGCCCGGGAATCGTTGGGGCTGGCCTCGCGCAGCACAAAACCCTGGGTTTCCAACGCCCGCAGCGAGCGCGAAAGAGTGGACTGCTCGGTCATGGTGTTGCTCGCCAGTTCGCCCATGGTCAGGTCGTCCTGGCGCGACAGGAAGGCCAGCACCCGCCAGTGGGTGAGCGTGAGCCCCTGCTGGTCCAGGATCTTCTGCAGCTTGACGTTCAGCACCGTCGTGGCCTTGTTGACCAGGTAGGGCAGGAACAGTTCGTGGCCGGGATATTCGTTGGCTTCGGGAGTAGGCATGCGGATGAAAGGACGATCAACCACCCGTGCTGGCATGGCGCCGCCGGACATATTGGAGAGAGGAATTCAGGCACAGCCCGATGGCGGAAATCAGCACCAGCGGCACGAACATGTCGACCACCTGGTATGACCGCGCCGCCATCACCAGCAGATGGCCCAGGCCGTCGGTCGACGAAATCATCTCGGCCAGGAAAACGTTGATGCAGGCGACCACCAGGCCGATGCGGCAGCCGGTGAGTATCGAGCCAAAGGCCGAGGGCAGCAAAACCGTGAAAACCACCGCCAGCCGGCCCGCACCGGCCGCGCGGGCCGACCACACCAGCTTGGGCTGGACCGAACGCACGCCGTGGAAAGTGGCCAGCATGATGGGGAACACCGCTTCGGACACCACCAGCCCGATCTTGGACGCGTGGCCGAAACCCAGCAGCAGCACCAGCGCCGGATAGAGCGCGATCTTGGGAATGGGCGACAGCAGCCGCACCATCGGAGCCAGCAGGAATTCACCGCCCAGCGCCATCAGCAGGCCCAGCAGCACACCCAGCGCCAGGGCCAGGCCGAAGCCGGCGGACAGGCGCACCAGCGTCTGGCCGATGTTGAACAGGAAGTCGCCGCGGTGCAGTTGCTCGAACAGCCGGCCGGCGATGGTCAGCGGCGACGGCAGCATCTGGGGTGCCACCAGGCCGGCAACGCTGGCCGCTTGCCACACCAGCAGCAGCGCGGCGATGGGCCACAGGGCCCGCAGGCCGAGCAAGCCGGGAACGAAAGGTCTCTTGAAAGTGGAAAGCGTTGTCATGGCGTTTCTCAGGCCCCGTTCTGCAGCGTGTCGGCCCAGTGGGTCAGGCGGCGGCGCAGCTGTTCGAAGAGCGTGTCCAGCAGCAGGCCCATGAGTCCGATCAGCACGATCATGGCGTAGACGTCGGTATAAACGGCCATGTCGAGTGCATTGAAAAGCAGGTCGCCGGCGCCGTTCTGGCGGGCGATCATCTCGCTGCTGACCATGGTGATCAGCGCCAGCGAAAGCGCCACCCGGCCGCCCAGCAGAACCTCGGGCAAGGCGGCGGGCAGAACCACCCGCAGCAGCCGGGCGACCGGCCCCATGCCCATGGCGCGCGCCGACCAAATCAGCTTGTCGTCCACCTGCAACGCGCCCTGGTAGCTGTGATAGAGCAAGGGCAGGCTGACCCCCAGAAAGATGACCAGCACCTTGGACAGGTCACCCACGCCCACCCACAGCATGATGATGGGCATCAGCGCCGCCTTGGGCACCGGATAGACCAGCGAAGTCAGCGGATTCATGAACCCCGCCAGCGCCTGGCTGCGGCCCATCGCCAGGCCCGCCGGAATCGCCAGCAGCACGCCCAGGCCGTAGCCCAGCGCCATGCGTCGCAGCGACGACGAGATGCTGGCCACGTCTTCCGGGTTGCCCAGGATGACCGGCAGCGTGCGCAGCGCCTCCCAGGCGGTGGGTAGTTCTTCCATCCTCAGGGCCACCGCCGCCGCCTGCCACAGCCCCAGCAGCAGCAACGGCGCCAGCAAGGCGCGCATCACGAACTTCAACACGGACTTGGGCATCAGGCAGCCTTTCGTTTGCCGTGCATCTGGTCGAGCATGCCTTCCAGCTGCAACACGTATTGCTGGTAACGCGGGTCGGTCAGCAGTTCGGCGCGCACGCGGGGGCGCGGCAGGTCGATGGTGATGTCAGCCGCGATGCGACCGGGCGAGCCACTCATCACCACCACCCGGTCCGACAGAAACACCGCCTCGTCCACGCCGTGGGTGACGAACAGCACCGTCTTGCGGTCGCGCTCCCAGATGGTCAGCAGCTCGTTCTGCAGCGTGGTGCGGGTGTGGGCGTCCAACGCGCCGAAGGGTTCGTCCATCAGCAATATGCGTGGCCGGTACGCCAGCGTGCGGGCGATGGCCACCCGCTGCCGCATGCCACCCGACAACTGCTTGGGATAGAAATGCGCATAGGCGGTGAGGCCCACCATCTCGAGCAGTTCTCCAGCCCGCTCCCTGGCTTGCGCCGCCGGCACCTTCTGCACCCGCAGGCCGTACATCACGTTCTGCAGCACCGTCTTCCAGGGGAACAGCGCGAATTCCTGGAACACCGGTCCGCGGTCGGGCCCCGGCCCGGCGATGGGCTTGCCATCCACCAGGATGCGGCCTTCCGAGGGATCGACGAAACCGCCCAGCATGTACAGCAGCGTCGACTTGCCGCAGCCCGACGGTCCCAGCAGCGAGACGAATTCGCCCTCGCCCACCGACAGCCCGATGCCGTCCAGCGCGAGGTGTTGCGCACGACCGGCAACGTCGAAACGTTTGCTCAGGCCCTTGATCTCGATGAGTGGCGACATGGTTCAGCGCTGCGGTGCGGTCAGGTCGTCGCGACGGAACTGGTCCACCTTGAGGGTGCGGCTCATCAGGCCCAGTTCGGCGTACTGGTCGAACATGGTCTGGATGGCGGCGAAGTCCGGTTTGGCGTCCGCCGGCCGGGCGAAGTCGTTCTGTTTCATCAGGTAGGGCTCCAGCGCCGCAGCGGGTGCGCGGGTCACTTCGGCCACGACCTTGATGGTTTCCTCGCGCTGGGCGATCGCCATCTGCATGGCCTTGGTCAGGTCGCGCACATACAGCTTCACCAGCTCGGGCGACTTGTCGGCGAAGTCCTTTTTGCAGACCTCCATCAGGTGCACCGTGTTGGGCATCACGCTCTGGATGGACATCAGCCTGCGAATGCCGCCCCTGGCCTCGGCCCGCGATGCGAACGGCTGCACGAACACACCCGCATCGACCCGGCCGCCGCGCAGCGCCGATTCCGATCCTGGAAAACCGGTCTCGATCACCTTCACATCCTTGGCCGGGTCCATGCCGTTCTTCTTGAGGATGAGCGCCATGCCGGCGTAAACGCCCGAGGCATACACGTTCACGCCCACCGTCTTGCCCTTGAGGTCGGCCACGGTCTTGATGGGCGAGTCTTCCATCACACCCCAGTAGACCGAGAACGACTGCGGCGTTTCACCCACGTGCTGTGCCACCGCGTAGGCCTGCAGTCCGCCGTTGATGGCGCCCTGGCCCAGCGACAACGGAGCCTGCGACGAGCAGTCCAGGGCGTTGGAGATCATGGCCTGCACCATCGGTGCGGTGCCCTGGAACTGGGTCCACTCGATGCGGTACGCCTTGCCCAGGTCGGGGAAGGCTTCGGGCTTGCGCATCATCCAGTACTTGGCCTCCTCGGCCGGGATGGACCAACCCACCCGGATGACGGGCACGCCCTGTGCCATGGCGCCGGCCGCTGTGACGGTCAGGACGACCGAAAGGATGCTTTTGATGAAACGGGAACAGGCCATCGCAAAACTCCGATGCAGGGATAGAGGAAGAGGAAGAGGGGGAGGAAAAAAGGAAAGACGCTCAGCCGGCGTCCGAAGTGGCGACCGGACGAACCGGCTCGATACCCTGCAGCTTCAGCAGTTGCACGAGTCGTTCCAGGGCGTCCTGCTGGAAGGCGCGGGCGCGGCCGGCGTCCCAGTCGTAGAAGCCTTTGCCGGTCTTCATGCCCAGTTCACCGTCGCCCATCATTTTTTCGACGATGGGCGGGCAGGCATAACGGCTGTCCTGCAGGCTGGTGGTGAGGTAGTTGCTGGCGTGGAAGAGGATGTCCACGCCGCCGAAATCCAGGAACTCGGCCACGCCCATCGACGCGTAACGCGGGCCGAACCCGTAGCGGATCGCGGTGTCGATGTCGGCCGCGGTGGCTGCGCCCTGCTCGATCATCCGGGCCGCCTCGTTCATCACCATCACCTGCAGGCGGGGCACGATGTATCCCGGCTGCCCGCTGCACAGCACCGGTTTCTTGCCGGCGGCGGCCAGCATGTCGAGCAGGCGCCTCAGCACCGACGGATCGGTGCTGGCGTGCGGCGCAACTTCCACCAGCGGAATCAGGTAGGCGGGGTTGAGCCAGTGGGCGTTCAGGAAACGCTCCGGCCCGGCGACCAGCGCCGCCAGTTCACCCGGCAGCATGGTCGACGAGGTGGACGCCACGATGGCGTCGGCGGGCAGGTGCCGGCAGGCCTCGGTGAAAGCTTCGCGTTTGGCGTCCAGCGTCTCGGGGACCGCTTCGAACAGCACGGTGGTGGCCGCCAGCGCCGCCGCCGCATCGGCCCGGCCGACCAGCCGGATGCGTGCCGTCAGCAGCGGAATGTCGGCGGCCTGCAGCAGGCCCAGGCCCTGCAGGCGCTGGAAGATGGCCAGCAGTTCGTCGGCGCATTCCTGCTGCAGCGCGGCCCAGGCCTCGGGCTTGCGAAGACGCAGGTCGATCAAATCGAAACGCTGGCCGGCCAGCGCGAAGGCGGCCGCGATGCTGCGCCCCATGCGCCCCGCGCCGACGGCGGCGATGACCGCTGTCACAGGCCTTCCCCGGTCACCAGGCGGGCGCGCAGATCGTCAGGCGTCAGGCCGGCAAGGCCCATCGCGCCCAGGGTCCGCGGACCTTTTTCCAGGTCCCGACCGACGATGCCCGAAGCCACGGCCAGCAGGCCCGTGGCGATCGGCGCCGGAGTGTCGGCATACCGGGCGACGGACACCAGAAAGGCCAGGCCATGCTGCACGTCCTCGGTCATGTAGCGGTGGGTATGCAGGTCGATCTTCTCGCGCCAGTCCCCGCTGTCGACCAGGCGCTTGTGGGCGTCGCCGTACATCCACTGGTCGTTTTCATAGTGGTCGCGCAGCGGGAAATGCGGCGCTCCATAACCCAGCGACTCACGGATGCGCATGCGCTCCTCGTCCAGCGCGTTGGTCACCGCGCGAATGGCCGGCTGGGTGCCTTCGTTATGGATGTCCCACGACGGAAAGTGCTGCAGCGGACCGGCGTTCATCAGGATCAGCGGCGGATGGATGACGGGGCCTGCATTCATCAGCGCACCCGACAGCGCGTCTTCCAGCGGTTCCACCGACGGATAACCCTGCTGCAGCAACGAAAACGCATATTCGGACAGGCGCGCCGGGACCACGCCGGTCGGCAGGCGGGTGGCGTAGGAGGTGATGGTGACCTGCGATTCGTCGTGCTTGCGGGCAAGGTAGGGCAGCGTGCCGGTCTCGCAGAAGGCCACGTCTGCGTTGCAGCCGGCGGCCCGCACCACCTGCAGCATGGCCACGCTGCCGAAGGTGCCCGGCGGCAGAAAGATCACCTGCCCGTCGACCAGATGCGGCGCCAGCGCGCCGGCGATGTCCGCCTGCGCAAAGGCAGGCGTCGGCACCACGATCAGCGTCGCGCCCTGGATGGCCTCGCCGATGTCGGAAGTCAGGCATTCGATGCGCACTTCGCGCTCGCCCGCAGGGTCTTTCATGCGGATGGCGTAGTCGGCGATGCGGCCGACCGCGTTGCGACGCCACATCCGAACGGTGTGGCCACGGTGGGAAAAGTCGGCGGCGGCGGCGAAACAGCCGTGTCCGCCTCCCAGGATTGCAACGTTCAAGGCTTGACTCCTAGATGGATCGGGGGTGAAGGGTGATGGGCGAAACTACCGCCTAATTCGAATTTGCATGCACATGCAAATACCGATGGAGATTTAGCAAAATCGGTGCCAGGCAAGAACCTGGATCGGCGAGCCGCACCGCACCAGCACTGGGCGGAAACGCACCGTGCTGCGACCTGTTGCCAACCAAGCGGGCAGGAGTGCTACAAACTGTCATCTCGCGTTTCGAGTCGACTTTTGCTGCCGTACACCCTCCTCCCCTTCCTGCCCTCGCTGTCCCAGCACTTGCTGATCGCGGTGCTTTCGGTGCTGGTCTATGTCGTGACCACGCGGGCGCGGCAAGACCAGCGGGCTCCGTCGAGCGCCATCGCCTGGGTGATGGGGCTGGCCCTGCTGCCCTACCTGGTGCTGCCCATGTACCTGGCGTTCGGCCGCCGCAAGTTGCGGCCCGCCCACACGCCTCGGGTGACACCCGGCGAGCCTTATCAACATTGGGCGGCCGACCTGGCCGAGAGCTTCGGCCTTGCCGCCCCGGCCCTGACCACCACCCGCCTGCACCGCGATGGCGCCGAGGCGCGCGACGCCCTGTGGGCCACCATGGCGGCGGCACGCGAACGGCTGGACGTCTGCACTTTCATCATCGGACAGGACGCACTGGGCCGCGCCGCCATGCAACGCCTGGTGGGCCAGGCGCGTGCGGGCGTGCGGGTGAGACTGCTGCTCGACGGTTTCGGTGCGCTGATGCTGCCGCGCCGCCATTTCGACGAACTGCGCGCGGCCGGTGGCGAGGTGGCGGTCTTCCGCCCGCTGCTGGGGCTGCGCCGGGCCGGCCCGCGCAACCTGCGCAACCACCGCAAGTTCGTGATCGCCGACGACCGGCTGCTGTGGTCCGGCGGCCGCAACCTGGCAGCCGAATACTTCACCGGTGATGCCGACGCAGAGGTGCCGCCGTGGCAAGACCTGTCCTTCACCATCGAAGGCCCGACCGCCGGTGCCGCCGCCCGACAGTTCGAGCAGGACTGGGCCACCGTTCAGCAGAAAAGGCCGCGCCACATTCCGCCCGGCGCGGCGCCCGCGCCCGCCAGCGGCACGCTCACCCAGTTCTTGCCCAGCGGGCCGGACCAGAGCGAGGACACCGCGCAGGCCATATTGGTCGCAGCCTGCTTCCGCGCCCGGCGCCGCATCCTGGCGGTGACGCCGTACTTCGTACCCAACGACGCCCTGCGCGACGCCCTACGGCTGGCCGCCCGGCGCGGCGTGCTGGTCGACATCGCCGTACCGCAGCATTCCAACCACCAGCTGGCCGACATGGCGCGCAGCCGCGCCATGCGACACCTGGCCGCCGCCGGAGCGCGGTTCCACATGCTGCCGGCCATGGCCCACGCCAAGGCGGTGGTGGTCGACGACGACCTGGCGATGTGCGGTTCCATCAACCTCGACCTGCGCAGCCTGCTGCTCAACCACGAGGCCGGCGTGCTGTTCTACGACCGCGCCGATGTCGCCTGGCTGGCCCGCTGGATTGAAGACCTGGCAGCCGACAGTCAGCCCTTCGACGCCACGCCGCCGACCTTCCTGCAGGACATCGGCGAAGGCCTTCTGCTCACCGTCGCCTTCCAGCTCTAGGCATTCGAACCACTGCTTTTTTCTCACTCTCCATGTTCCACATCCACACGGCCCATCTGCTGGCCGACTACGGTTACTACGCCGTCTTCTTCGCCGGCCTCATCGAGGGCGAAACCATCCTGCTGCTGGGCGCCTACGCGGTCCACCAGGGCTACCTGCACATGCTGCCGCTCATCGCCTGCGGCGCGGCGGCGGCCTTCATCACCGACCAGTTCTACTTCCAGCTGGGCCGGCGCAAGGGACAGCAGGTGCTGCTGAAGCATCCCAGGCTGGAGAAACGTTTCGAGAAAGCCGTGGCCTTCGTGGACCGCCACCCGGTCGCCACCGTGCTGCTGATGCGGTTCGCCTGGGGCCTGCGCATCGTCTTCCCGGTCGCCCTGGGCATGACCAGAATGCGCACCACCCTGTATGTGCCCTTGTCGGCGGTCGCCGCGGTGATCTGGGCGACCGCGGTGGCCTGTCTGGGCGTGTGGGTGACCGGGCTGCTGAAGACCGTCATCGGCAACCTGCACCACTACGAGCTCTGGTTCATCGGCGCGGCCGCGATCATCGGCCTGGTGGTCGCCATTCGTCACTTCAAGATGGCCTGACACCACCATGCGTTGCCGGCTCTTCGTGTTATGGCTGGGTTTCATCTGCCTGATGGGGCAGGCGCAGGTCCACGCCGCCGAGCCGCTGCGCATCGGCTCCAAACGTTTCACCGAAAGTTATGTGCTGGCCGAGGTGATCGCCCTGCAGGCGCGCGGCAGCGACACGCCCGTGCAGGTGCTGGCCGGCCTGGGCAACACCGCCATCGTGGCCGCGGCGCTGGCGGCCGGCACCATCGACCTGTACCCCGAATACACCGGCACCATCGCGCGCGAACTGCTGCACCGGCCGGACATCGACAGCCTGGCCGCACTCAATGCCGCATTGGCACCGCAGGGCCTGGGCGTGGCCGTGCCGCTGGGTTTCCAGAATGGCTACGCCCTGGCGATGCGCGCGGCAGAGGCCGACCGGCAACAACTCCATTCGCTTGCCGATGTCGCCCGGCAGCCGCAACTGCGCCTGGGCCTGTCCAATGAATTCCTGGGCCGTGCCGACGGCTGGCCCGGCCTCGCCGCCCACTACCGGCTGCCGCAACGCCCCGAGGCGCTGGACCACGGCCTGGCCTACCAGGCGCTCGAGGCCGGCCAGGTCGATGCTGTCGACGCCTACACCACCGACGCCCAGGTGGCCCGGCGCGGATTGCGCCTGCTGGCCGACGCCGACGGCTGGTTCCCGCGCTACGAAGCGGTGCTGCTCTATCGGCTGGACGTGCCGCAGCGGTTTCCCGCCGCCTGGGCCGCGCTCCAGCGGTTGCAAGGCCGTATCGACGCACCCCGCATGGCCGCCCTCAACGCCCGCGCCGAGATCGACGCTGCGCCCTTCGAGACCGTCGCCCGGGAAGCCCTGCAGGACACACCGCCGCCGAACCATGGCCAGGTTACGCCGCCCGGCTGGACCAAGCGCCTTTTCGGGCCCGACCTGGGCCGCCTCACCCGCCAGCACCTGACGCTGGTGGCCGTGTCGGTGGCGCTGGCGGTGCTGACCGGCGTGCCGCTGGCCCTGTGGTCGGTGCGCCGGCCCAGGGCACGGGCCATGTTGCTGGCGGTGGCCGGTCTGCTGCAGACCGTGCCTTCGCTGGCGCTGCTGGCCGCGCTCATTTCGTGGATGGGCCGCATCGGCACCGCGCCCGCGCTGGTGGCGCTGGCGCTTTATGCCCTGCTGCCGGTGATGCGCAACACCGTTGCCGGCCTGGATGCCGTCACCCCAGGCCTGCGCCAGGCTGCCCGGGCGCTCGGCATGACATCAGCCCAATGCCTGCGCCTGGTCGAACTGCCGCTGGCCCTGCCGGTGCTGCTGGCCGGAGTGCGCACGGCGACGACCATCGCCATCGGCACGGCCACGCTGGCCGCCTTCATCGGCGCCGGCGGATATGGAGAACGTATCGTCACCGGCCTGGCGCTGAACGACCACGGCTTGCTGCTGGCGGGCGCGCTGCCTGCGGCGGCCCTGGCACTGATCAGCGAAGCACTGTTCGGCCTGTTGGGTCGATGGCTGCCCCACCGGCCCAAAAACTGAAACGCATGGATACGCGGCCCGTTTTATGCTCTGGCCTTCCCCGGGATCCTCGCCGGAAGGGTCCCCACCCGCTTTTAGTAGGACGCAAGTTACACGATGCTCACGCGCCGCAGTCTCATCGCCGCATCTTCCGCTGCCACCCTGGCCGGAGCCGCCCCGTTTGCCCAGGCCCAGGGCCGCAGCAAGACCGCCGTCGTCATCGGCATCGCGCTGGAGCCGCCGGGCCTGGACCCCACCGTGGCGGCGGCCTCGTCCATCGCTGAAGTCACGCTCTACAACATCTACGAAACCCTGACCCGGGTGAACAGCGACGGCAGCGTGTCGCCGCTGCTGGCCGAGGGCTGGGAGCTTTCGCCGGACCTGAAGACCCTCACCTTCCGTCTCAGGCGCGGGGTGAAGTTCCACAACGGCCAGCCCTTCAATGCCCAGTCGGTCAAATACAGCTTCGAACGCGCTGCCGCCGACAAGAGTGTCAACAAGGACAAACGCACCTTCCAGAACCTCAGCGTCCAGGTGGTCGACGAGTTCACCGTGGTGCTGCTCAACCGCGAGATCGACCCCGACCTGCCCTTCCTGCTGGGCCAGGCCACCGCCGTCATCGTGGAGCCCACCAGCGCCGACACCAACGCGGCACAGCCGGTGGGCACCGGGCCGTACCGGCTCGAACGTTTCAACCGGGGCGCGTCGCTGACCCTGACCGCCTGGGACGGCTACCGGTCGCCGGCCGCGGCCCGCATCCGGCGGGCCACCTTCCGGTTCATCCCCGACGCCTCCGCCCAGGCTGCCGCGCTGCAGGCCGGCGACATCGACATGTTTCCCCGCCTGTCGCCGCGCAGTGCCGCGTCGTTCCAGGGCGAGACGAAGTTCCAGGTGCTGGTGGGCGGCTCGCGCGCCAAGACCATCGTCGCCATCAATCACCGGCGCAAGCCGCTCGACGACGTGCGGGTGCGGCGTGCGCTGTATGCCGCCATCGACCGCAAGGAAATGATCGCCGGCGCGGCCGACGGCTACGGCATTCCCATCGGCAGCTACTACGTGCCGGGCGCGCCGGGCTACATCGACACCACCGGCATCAATCCCAACGCGCCTGCCAAGGCCCGGCAGCTGCTGGCCGAGGCAGGTGTGAAGACACCGCTGGAACTCACCGTCACCCTGCCGCCGACGCCCTATGCGCGCCAGGGCGGCGAGGTGCTGGCGGCGCAGCTGGCCAAGGTGGGCATCGTCTGCAAGCTGCAGAACGTCGAATGGGCGCAGTGGCTGGCCAACACCTATGGCGGCGCGCACAACTACGACCTGTCCATCATTTCGCATGTCGAACCCTTCGACCTGGGCAACAACGCCAAGCCGGACTATTACTGGGGCTACCAGTCGGCCGAGTTCGGCAAGCTCTACGACCGCATCAAGACATCGCCCACCACCGCCGAACGCAACACCCTGCTGGGCGACGCCCAGAAGCTGCTGGCGCGCGACGTCGCATCGCTCTACCTTTACCAGCCGCAGTGGGTGACCGTGGCGCGTCGCGGCCTCACCGGCGTATGGAAAGACCTGCCGATCTTCGTCAACCACCTGTCGGCACTCGCATGGACATGAGTTCGATCCCTTCCAACACCGCCTCGGCGCTGTCCGACATCCAGCGCCCGGCAGGCAGCACCGGCCTGCACGACATGAGCGCGGCCGACATGTCGGCCGCCTTCCGCAACGGTTCGCTATCGCCGGTGGAAACCACCCGGGCGGTGCTCGACCGCATCGGCCACTGGGAACCCCAGCTGCTGGCGACCTACCTGCTCCGGCCCGACGCCGCGCTGGCGCAGGCCCGCGCATCCGAAGCCCGCTGGCGTGGCGGCGCACCCCTGTCGCCGCTCGACGGGGTGCCGGTCACGGTGAAGGAAAACATCGCCACTGCCGGCGACCCGACGCCGCTGGGCACCGCAGCCACCACGCTGCTGCCCGCCGCGGTCGACGCGCCGCCTGCTTCCCGCGTGCGCGAAGCCGGTTGTGTGATGGTCGCCAAGACCACCATGCCCGACTACGGCATGCTGTCGTCGGGCCTGTCGAGCTTCCATCCGCTCACCCGCAACCCCTGGGACACCAGCCTGGGCCCGGGCGGCAGCAGCGCCGGTGCGGCGGCTGCCTGTGCCGGCGGTTACGGCCCGCTGCACATCGGCACCGATATCGGCGGATCGCTGCGCCTGCCGGCCGGCTGGTGTGGTGTGTTCAGCCTCAAGCCGAGCCTGGGCCGGGTGCCCATCGACCCGCCGACACAGGGACGCGCCGCCGGTCCCATCACCCGCACGGTGCTGGATTCGGCACTGCTGATGCGCGCCCTGTCGCAGCCCGATACCCGCGACACCATGAGCCTGCCGCCGGCCACCATCGACTGGGAATCGGTCGCCGACGTTCAGGCCGACCATCTGCGCGGACTGCGGTTCGGTCTCCTGATGGACGCCGGCTGCGGCCTGCCGGTAGAAACCTCGGTGCGCGAAGCTATCGAGGCCGCGGCAAAGCTGCTGCAGCGGGCCGGCGCCATCGTCGAACCCATGGCGCCCTTCATGACCCAGGCCATGCTCAACGGCATGGACTGCAGCTGGCGCATGCGTTCCTTCGTCGAGATGTCGGGCCTGCCGCCCGAACGCCGCGCACGGGTGCTGCCCTACATCCGCGACTGGGCCGACAGCGTGGCCGACATGTCGGCAGCGGCCCTGTACCAGGCACAGCAGCAGTTCCACGCCACCCGGGTGGCCACGGTGCGCGCCTGTGCCGCCTACGACTACGTCATCTCGCCGGTGGCGCCCATGCCGGCCTTCGACGCCGAACTGCCCTCGCCCACCAACGACCCGCTGCATCCGCTGGAACACATCGGGTTCACCGTGCCCTTCAACATGTCCGAGCAGCCGGCCGCCTCGGTGCCCTGCGGTTTCACCCAGGCCGGCCTGCCGGTCGGCCTGCAGATCGCCGGGCCGCGTTTCGACGACCTGGGAGTGCTGAAAGTGGCGCGGGCCTTCGAGCTGATCCGCCAGCCGATGCGGGGTTGGCCCCAGCCCTGAAGCGCGACGGCCGGCCCGTTCACCCGTCGATGCGGATCTGCAGGCCGGTGGCGCTGTAGGTGGCCGTGGTCTTGTACCCCGTCACGTTGATGGTGGTGAAGCTGCCCTTCAGCGCGCCCGCGGTGATCAGCTTGACGGTGTCGCCCACCGTCGGCGACTGGCCCGCCTTGAACACCACGTTGAGCGTGCCGCCGGCCAGGGTGACCGTGCCGGCCGCCTGCAGGCGACCCGCGCCGTTGCCGCCGATGGCCATCTGCAGCGTGCTGCCCGCCAACTGGGTATAGCCGGCCGACAGGGTCAGCGACGAAGCCGCCTGGCACACCAGCGTGCCGCCGGCCGCCAGGTACACGTCGCCCTTGCCGAGCGCGGTGGCCGAAGCCGCCACCAGGGTCCCGGCGCTCACCTCCGTACCGCCGGTATAGGCGTTGTTGCCGGTCAACGCCAGCGCGCCGGTGCCCAGTTTGGTCAGCTTGCCGGCACCGCCGATGTCGTTCTGCCAGGCGTCGGCTGCCGAGAAACCACCGGCTGCCGCGTCCATGGTCACCGACACGTCGCCGTTGAAGGCGCCATAGCCGTCGGCCGCATTGAACAGGTTCAGCCGGCCCCAGCCTTCGGCGTCGTCCAGCACCGGATAACCCGAGGCCAGCGCGGTGGTCTTCAGCACCACCCGGCGCTGGTCGGCGCTCAGGTAGGGCAGGCGGGTCTCGAGCAGCACTTCGGCGCCCTTGGGAACCACCGCAGCCCTGGTGGTGTCGGCGATCTGCGCGAAACCGTAGGTCAGCCGGCGCAGATAGGCGGCCTTGTTGGCAGCGTGATCGGCAAACCGGTCGTCGGCCACGGCTTGCGAGTGGGCGAAGGTATTGAGCTCGGCGGCATTGCTGGCGCCGACGGCTGCCATCAGCGCGGTTTGCGCCTGGTCGTAGGCAGCCTTCTTGCCGGCCAGGTTGGAACCGGTGACGATGCTGGCGGCCGCCGCGGCCTGGCCCTGCACCCGGCCACCGATGACATCCAGCGGCGAATGCATGCCGGCGACGATGCGGTTTTCACCCAGTTCCAGGCCACGCGCCAGGATCTCCTGGAAACGCTGCGGCATCACGTAGGCCATGCCGACCGCGCCCCGGGTGGCTTCGGCCGAATGGCCGCTGATGTAGCCGCCGTCCGTGGCGGGAGTGGCGCTGCGGGCCGGAGCCAGCGCGGGCAGGATCGCCACATCGCTGGTCCAGCGCCACGGGCGGGCGTACTTGAAGAAACGTTTGGCCGGTTCGGTCGAGGCGTTCTCGCCCACGTTGGAAACGAAATCGACCACCTTGCCGAAACCGCTGTTGCCGGCGGCGCTGCCGACACCGACGTTATTGCCGGTGTCGTTGTAGAGCACCGTCGTGGCGTCGGCCGCGATGCCGGTGATGGACGTCGTCTGCTGCGCGGCGGCGCGCCATGCCGCGGTCAGCGGGCCCATGCCGTCGCTGATGCTGTAGGCCTTGCCGCGACGGTCGTCGAGGTAGGCCGCGAGCGTCTGGGCAGCGGTTCGCGACTGAGTGAACCGGGCGGAAGTCTGCAGGTTCGCGGCATGCACCGCCGCGTTTTTTACCGTGCCGTCGGTGCTGTCGCCGGGGATGCCGGTCCAGCTCGAGGCGACCACGGCCGGGAAAGTACCGCTTGCCGGGGCCGCCGCGGCGGCATCGACCAGCAGCGTGCTGGGCGTCCACACATCCAGGAAACCGGCCACCACCCGCACGCCGGCATTGGTGGCCAGCGTCGCGTAACGGGCATCGCCGCGCTGGTTGGTGTAGGCGAAGTCGACGTACGGCAGCACCGCCGTCTGGTCGGCTACCGGAGCGCTGTCGGTGATGCCCAGGCCGGCCGGTGCCGCGGGCACGGTCAGGGCGGCGGGCGTCGGGGTCGTGGGGGTCGTGGGCGTGGTCGTCGTGCTGCCGACGACGACCGGGCCGTTGCCGCCACCGCAGGCGGCCAGGCAGATCGAGGCGATCAGGGAAAGCGCCAGCGGGCGGCGAGCGATGCCCTTGGGCGTTGGGTGGATGCGCATGGTCGAAAAATAGGAGCCGAAACCGGCAGGCCGAAAGGACGACACCGTACCCAGCCGCCAAGACGGCTTCATGACGCCCTGGTCTTCTCAGAACGAACAGCTCAGGTTGAAACCCACCGTCGTCCGCGCCGTCTGGAAAGACGCCGGTTTGTGGATCGGCCGACCGACGAAGAAGTCGTAACGCCAGGCTGCCGTGCCACCACGCAGGCCCAGCACGCCGCCGGCCAGCCCGGTGCCTGCCAGCAGCGCGGCAGACGGTCCGCCGACCCGGCCCGCATCCAGCCCCGCATAGGCCTCGTGACCCGCGGCCATCGACCAGGCCAGGTCGTTGCGCCAGAGCCAGCCGCGGTCGCCCAGCAGGCTGCTTTCACCGTCGAACCCCCGCACGCTGTAACGCGAGCCGATGGCTATGCGGTCGATCGGTGTCAGCGGCGTCTGGTTCCACTGGCCGTGCCAGGTGCTGGACAGCTGCAGTTTCTCGCCGAAGAAGCCGAACGGCTGGACATAGGCCAGGTCCATCACCGTCATGCGCAGGCGGGAACTGCCCTCGCCGAACGCCTGCTCAGGCGCGGGCAGGGCACCGAATGCACCGGTGCCCCGGCGGAGTGCCAACCCGGCGTCCACCGTCGCGTCACCGACATATCGGCGGTGCGAGACATTGAGTTCCCAGACCGAAGTCACCCGATGCTGCACCTCGATCTCGGTGTCGTCGATGAAACTGCCCGATCCGCGCCGATAGACCCGCACACCGACGCTGGTGCGGGCCACGGCATCGCGCCACACCACCCGCTGGGCGCGCAGCTCGGCGGAGTCGCTGATCCCGCTGAACACATAGGTCTGGCTGGCACCGGCGACGGACTGGTGATAGTGGTTGCGGCTGACGGTCGCACCGAACAGCCAGTAGTCCCACGGCACCGTGTAGTTCATCAGGGCTGACCGCGTGGCGCGGGTGTCGCCCCGCCCCAGGCTGTGGCCCGCGGTGAAGGACAGCATGTCGTTCAACGCCAGCGGGTTGTCCCAGAAGACAGTGGCATTGCCCTGGTGTTTGCCGGTGGCCCGGGTGCCGCCGTCGTCTACCGAAAGGTTCAGCCGCAGGGGCCGGGGCTGGCGATAGTGGATGGCGAGGTCGCTTTGCGCCATGTCGGCACTGCCCTGCTCCACCGGCACGATCTGGATGTCGGCATCGGCGCTGGGCGGACGCTTGAGGTTCTCGATGCCCTGTTCAACGTCACGCAACTGCAGCGGCTGGCCGGGCGTGGCGGGCAAGGCGTTGCCGGCATAGGCGGACTGGTCGCTGTCGGCGGAGAAACCGATGCTGCGCAGCAGGCCGGGCACGAAGGTCGCCACCAGCGTGCCGGTGGCGTTGAGGTCTTGCGAGCCGACGAGGACGCGGGATGTGATCAAGCCCCGTTGGATCAGCGCGTTCTGCATGCGGGTCTGCAGCACGGAGATGCCGATGGCACCCAGGCAGCGGTCTTGCGGCGCGTCGTCTTTATCGGGGCCGGAAAGCGAGGCGAGCAGCCACTGGAAGTCGGCGGAGAGCGGGCCGGTGAGCTGAACGGAGTGGATGCGTTGGCAGGGGTGTTCGTCGGTGGGGATGCGGGTGGGGGATGGGGGCGGTGTGGGCGGCGGCGGAGGGGCATCCGGGTTCGGCTCGAGCGTGCCGCGCAGGGTGTCTTCGCGTTGTTGCTGGCGTTGGAGTTGCTGGGTGTCCAAGCGGACGGGTTGGGCGGTCGTAATGGTGGGTACGAGCGCAGCAGAGGACAAGGCCGCAGCCGCCAGGAAACGTGGAAATGCTGCCATGTCAAGCCGCCAGCAATTGGGCCAAGCCGGCTTTTAATTTCGGCAAGCAGTCGTCGACATGGTTTTGAACTCGTTTGCGAAGCTCGGCGTAATCGTCAGCTTGCCAATGTTCGAGATCCAGCGCCGGTTCGGAGTATTTGTTGGAACAAGTGACCTGCGGCGGAGCATCCAACGCGAAAAAACGGCGGGAATCCGGCGACCGGCTGACCGTGGTTTGCAAATAAAAATCGTATGCGGGATTTTCTTCGTCAAAATCTACATAAACCAAAACCATGGTATCCGGGCGGATCAGAATAGCGTTCTTGTAGGGTGCCGCTGCCGCACCATTTTCCTGAATCCATTCATCCACCAGCTTCGAAACCGCCGGTACAAAGAATTCGTTTGCGGGGTGCAAAATCCCATCAACCGTCGTGCCTTTGTAATGTTCTTTGGAAACAGGCAATCGAAACGAGCCCATCAATGCACCCACAACGAGAAGGCCGGCATCCATTTGCCTATGGATCTTTTGAACGATTCTCAACTTTTGATCGGCGGGCGAAATACCATTCGGGGCGGCAAAAGACACCTTGATGGGAACCATCCCGGAGTAAATGAAGGGCGCCGCCGCGGCCCTTGCCGAAGATGCAGCCATATTGCTGGCGTTATTATTTTCAATATTGGCGATACCCGATGCCTTCGCATCAGCCGTATCGCCTGCCTCCACCGCATGGGCGTGAACACCAACGACCGACAAGGAGAGCGCAATCATCGCGCCCCAAAGAGCATTAAAAAAACATTTTTTCATCAACCGCACCCTAAAAAAGAAGCGGCGATACTAGATTAATAATCTTCTCCGGCCTAATGCACAAATGAAAACATGAATGACAAACATGTCAATTTGTATTAGTAGAAACAAGTCTAAAAATAAGCAAAATCCGCCCCTTAAGATCATTGGTTTACCGGCAGATCGGTGGTGGCGATCTGTTTACCGATGGTGTCGACGATGAGTTTTCTGAGTTTTCCGAACTCAACGGGTGAGTGTTAGAAAATCCACCAGCAACGAGAATTAATCCGTAGACCTCCTATTTATATAGCACGCGCACTTCGCCAGCAAACTAATCCCCGTTCAGTATTTGACCACCAGAAGCGATGAAACGCTTCTTGTACGCCTCAATAGCGACCGGAATGGTGTCTTCGTAGCCGAATTGAACTTTACAGAGCGGACAAATCTCATATGACGGAATTAATCCATCTGCCCCCCACGGAAGCAGCGGAGAGCAGTTAAATCCGCATACGCGGCACAGATAAATATTTGCACTCATTTCGAATTCCAAAAGTCCAGGTTGGTTTTAAAACCATGCATGCTTGGATCTGGCTTATACATGGTTCTGGGCATTCCATCTACCGTTTTTACCGCAAACGTGTTGGTGTGAACATTATAAAGCAATACGTCACCATTTCCAGATATTTTCACTTGTGTGCCGACTGGAGGGTTTCTTGTAAAAGCTTGTGCCGCTTCTGCATACTGATTAAAAGACTGATATTCGGGAAATTCTGCACCATGCTTTATCCAATGATTGCTCGCATTCCCGTCCATGCCGCCAGCTTTTCCAGGCGTCCATGAGTTTGGCATCATGCCTTCACGATAAAAATTATTAGCAATCTTCGTCGCGATTTCATCTGTTGCCTCAGCCTTGGTCCGCGCTGCGATAAATTCTTTGACAACCTTTGTTGTTAATTCTTGACTAATCGCAAGATCTCCCAGCATGACAACATCTGCCATGAGCAAACCAGCAGCAAAGGCATCCTTTAACACAGGCGCCTTATCGATGACATTGATCGCCGTATTGATTTCCTGAATACTGACGCGCGCCTGAGCCTTGGATGCGTCACTGACTGCGGTGTCCTGCAGCAGATTTTTTAAATCCGCGCGGGTTTGCTCCAGTGAAACTCGCTCAACCAAGGTACTACGCTGGAGTTCACCTGTGTTGGACGCACTCTTGAGGTCGTACTCGCGCAGCACCCGCACTTCGCAAGCAGTGTCTCCATTGGCTTGGCAACCCTTGATCTTTTGCTCGCGATTTCGGAGGTCGGTGCTGGTCAGGTAGTTATTTGCCGTGGCGTTTAAGCCAGTGGCCGCGCCGACTCCTCCACCGGTTACCGCGCCGACGGCGGTACCGGCCGCTGCAACCAAAGCAGTCTTCAAACCCAGCGGCAGATCGGTCGCTGCGACCTGTTTGCCGATGGCGTCGATGGTCAGTTGACTGCTGGCCGCTCCCAGCGCACCTTGCACTCCGCCGCTCAGGCCCGCCAGCACCGTATGCATCGCCACCCGGTAGGCCCCGCCCTCGTCCCATTTACCGGCCTCGGCCTCGTTGCCCTGGGCTCTGAATTCGGCCGCCTTGCCATTGGCATATTCACCACCCACCCTGGCCGCCTGCTGCCCGAACGTACTCGTGATCTGCAACTGCGCAGCCACCTCCTTGTTGACCTTGTTCGCATCGAAGGTCTTGGCCAGTCCGCTACTGCCATCGCCCGTCCGGATTTCCTTGTCGCCCGCGATGCCGCTCACGCCGCTGGTCGTCGTGCTGCTGTTCTTCCCGCTCGCACTCGCAATTCCGGCCGCCGCCCCGTTGACACCGCCCGCCAGGTTGGGCGCCGGTTTGCCGTCCTCGCCCGACTTGCCCGTGCCGCCGGTGCCGCCGGTGCCGTACCCACCCGACAGGCTGAACCCGCTGGCGCTGAAGTTGTCCCGGTTCTGGATGTCTCGGGTCGTCAGGCTCCGGGTGTCGAAGCTGTTTTTGCCTTCGTCGACCGCCTTCTGGGTGCTGGTGATCGCGCCGCCCACCAGGTCGGTCTTGCCCTTGACCTTGACGTCGAACCCGCCGTCTCCGGCCTGGACGCCGCTGCGTTCGTTCACGCTGGCGTAGTCCGCGTTCACCTTGCTTTTGCTGATGCTCAGCGAGCCGCCCATCTGGCCCATGCCCATGCTGACCGAGCCGCCCAGGCTCTGCTGCCGGCTGTCGAACTTCGCCGTATCCTGCCGGCTTTCGATGTTCAGGTCGCCGCCGATGTCGGTGACGACGCGGTTGCCCTTGACCACACTACCCAGGATGTTGGTGTCGCCTCCGCTCTGGATGCTGACCTTGTTCGCTCCGCTGATGTGGCTGTTGACCTGGGTGACGTCGCTGCCGTCGGCCTTGCCTCGGGCGCCGCTGCCTTATCTGGCAGGAGCAGTAAACAGCGGTCTGCCGTGTCGTAGATAGCCACCAACGCTGTGCGCTTGCAAATGGAATGAATAACCGGTTGGTTACTTGGCTCATCCAGTGCACCCAATGTCTGTGAATGTCCTAAATTCAACATCAACGCACTGGAATATTTATTTTTGTCGCACCAGCACAGCGCAAGGCCCAAGTGAGAGAACCCAGCGGAATTAACCACTCACTGGTAGCGAGCGTTAGCTGATTAAAACCACCACTGCGAAATTTAAAAGAAACAACAAACCACCTTCGTTGTCGCGGGTGAAGCCAATGAAGCCAATCGATTGCAGACCAACCTTTTTCCTCTTCAAAAATTTCTCGTGCATCGCCTGACAATGCACGCCACTTGGCAAGCCACAAGGCCATTTCGTCATTAGACAATGGTTTGGAACAGGCTGACAAAAACCATTCCGGCAGCAGAATTACGAGTTCATCAAGGTTACTCCAACTCTTAAGCTCGATATTATCAACAACCCCAAGCAGCTCTTTTAATTTCTCCACCACTTGGTGGTCGCCATCAAATTCTACACTTCTTGTAAAGGTGTCATTAATTAAGCCAGCGCCAATCGTCGCGCCGCTCAGCCAAGTTAGCTCGACAGCTGCAAGACGACAAAAATCATAATTGTCCATTTTTTCCACTCTTTAAAATTATTGCGGCACGGAGAGTATCGAGTTGATTTCCTCGCAATCCAATTTGATTTTCAGCCTTGGTTGTATCAACAATAATCGGCAAAGTAGGATTTTGTCTTGAAAGACTCTCCGGAACTGCACTCGCCTTTATTTCATCAAAAAATTGTTTATTTACCTGGAATGTTTTGATACTAGCCGATTCCATTTTTTGATTTATTCTTTGGACTAAAAAATCTATCGCACGCTGCTTATCGCCAAAGTTCAAAAAAAAGCATCTGATCTCCACTAATCGCCACTGATCCATCCTCTGCAATTGCAATTCTGGCATTTGGAGAGCCTTCAACTCGATATACATTCACCGCCTCTTTGGTCCTACCCAAGTATTCGATAACTTTGGTAAGTTCACCTAAGTTACGTCCTACAGCTCCTGCTGCACTTGCCAACGGATCCAAAGCAAATCCAACCGCCATCCGCTCTTCTGGCGTAAGTCGGGCAAGCGTGTAGTTGCCGCCCGCTTGAATCAGCTTCCCATCAGCGATAGCGGTATCTGCCGATCGGATTTGAATATCGGCCTGCCTGATCTGATCCGCTATCACCGCTTTACTGGCGGTGTCCGAGGTTACGTTTTTCTGGACGGTCAGGGTGTCGCGATAATTCTCAAGATCGGCACGGTCCTGCTGCGCTTTTGTAATCGCATTGCCGCAATCGCCACCCTTGGTCTGGCAAGCATCAAGCACTTTGGCGTTATTGGCTAGGCTGGTCTCCTGGCTGACCCGCTGAACGATTGCGATACAGCTGCTGTTGCCATTGCAGTCGGCCACCGCCTGTTTCTTATTTCGAAGGTCCGTTGTTGAGAGGTAGTTATTGGCCGTGGCGTTGAAGCCAGTCGCCGCCCCGGCCCCACCACCCGTTGCCGCCCCGACAGCGGTTCCTGCCGCTGCGACCAATGCCGTCTTCAATCCCAACGGAAGGTCAGTTGCGGCGACCTGTTTGCCAATTTCGTCGATGACCAACTGACTGCTTGCTGCACCGAGCGCGCCCTGCACTCCGCCAGTGAGCCCCGCCAGCACGGTGTGCATCGCCACCCGGTAAGCGCCGCCTTCGTCCCAGTTGGCTGCCTCGGCGTCGTTGCCTTGGGCGCGTAGTTCTGCAGCCTTGCCATTGGCATATTCACCACCCACCCTGGCCGCCTGCTGCCCGAACGTACTCGTGATCTGCAACTGCGCAGCCACCTCCTTGTTGACCTTGTCCGCATCGAAGGTCTTGGCCAGTCCACTACTGCCATCACCCGTCCGGACCGCCTTGTCACCCGCGATGCCGCTCACGCCGCTGGTCGTCGTGCTGCTGTTCTTCCCGCTCGCACTCGCAATCCCGGCCGCCGCCCCGTTGACACCGCCCGCCAGGTTGGGCGCCGGTTTGCCCTCCTCGCCCGGCTTGCCCGTGCCCCCGGTGCTGTACCCACCCGACAGGCTGAACCCGCTGGCGCTGAAGTTGTCCCGGTTCTGGATGTCTCGGGTCGTCAGGCTCCGGGTGTCGAAGCTGTTTTTGCCTTCGTCGACTGCCTTCTGCGTGCTGGTGATCGCGCCGCCCACCAGGTCGGTCTTGCCCTTGACCTTGACGTCGAAGCCGCCGTCGCCGGCCTGGACGCCGCTGCGTTCGTTCACGCTGGCGTAGTCCGCATTCACCTTGCTTTTGCTGATGCTCAGCGAGCCGCCCATCTGGCCCATGCCCATGCTGACCGAGCCGCCCAGGCTCTGCTGTTGGCTGTCGAACTTCGCCGTGTCCTGCCGGCTTTCGATGTTCAGGTCGCCGCCGATGTCGGTGACTACCCGCTTGCCGTTGACCACACCACCCAGAATGTTGGTGTCGCCTCCGCTCCTGATGCTGACCTTGTTCGCTCCGCTGACGTGGCTGTTGACCTGGGTGACGTCGCTGCCGTCGGCTTTTCCTCGGGCCCCGCTGGCGCTGGCGTTGAACACGAACCCATCCGTGCCGTAGCCGACACCCAGGCTGGCCGAACTGCTGCTGTTCTGGCTGTGCTGCTCGCTGGTGGATTGCGCCGAGACGATGTCGACCCGGTTGTCCGCAGACAGCGCGACGGTCTTGCTGCCGGTGATGTCGCTGCCACAGATCAGCAGGTTGCTGTCCTGGCCGGCTCCTGTCGCGGTGATGCTGACGTTCTGGCCGGCGACCTTGCTGCCCTTGGCGGTGTCGCTGCGGGCCGTGGTGGTGTTACTAATCTGGCTTAACGTGCTGCTCCGCCAATCTCGCCTTGCAATTACTTCCATCAGACAGTGAAGCTTTAAGCTGAGATTTGATCAAGTTAGCTGCAACTGTCTCCATAGGGTTTCTTTCCAAATATGCTCGTATGGCTTTTTCGATATAGCAACTGAATTTATTCTTCTCCATAAACGCATCCGGATAAGCAAGCGCAAATGCTGTCGGATTTACATGCGCATGAAAAGATGCATTCGGCGGCCATTCTATATAATATGGAAGCCTTCCAGCCGAACCCGAGTCACGACGCTCAATCACCCATCCTGGCTCGCCCTCCATTCCTCCAAGATCATCGCCATCGGTTATCAAGCAAGACAACTCCACCAATCGAGCGTCCATCAATATAGCGTTTAGCGCAAATTTCATCGCTGCATCTTGATCGACTTGGGGATTCAAGCCTCCAAAAGCTTGCTGCAAATAATCCATATTAAAACCTTTCATTTGATAGGATGCACATTACCGACGAATGCATTACCGTTACTATCAAAATTAATATAAGAACGAAAATTAACGCCACCCGCCGAATTGTCAAAAACCGTCACTGTCGGATTCCGTGAAAATTGCGTCCACGCTTGCTGACCCGCCTGCTGCGCATTTTTTATCATTACTTGATCACTAAAAATAGCAGAATCATACACAGTCTTACTACCAGATACGACCTTACCAGTTGCCGGGTTCGTATAGGTATATGGGAGTTCAAAGACACCCGTTATTCCTGTAGGCTTTAACGTATATGACGCTGCTTTTGCGTCCAATGCGCTAGTCGCATTTAAAAGGTTGTGAGTGCCACTTAATTGGCCTGATTTAGTAAAACCATCAGGCCCAATCATATGGCTTGGCAAATCCGAGCGAAAAGCCAAGCCTTCTGCGCCTGCCAACCCTCCTGCGCCCTCACGGTAAAAGCCACTAGCAATGGTCGATGCGGTACTGTCCGGAACAGTGACACCTGTCCTCGTTGATATCATCTCCTTCACAATTGCTGCTGTCAAAACTTCGCTCTTAGCCAAGCTACCCAATGTCACAACATCTGCCATAAGCAGACCAACAGCAAAGGCATCCTTTAACACAGGCGCCTTATCGATGACATTGATCGCCGTATTGATTTCCTGAATACTGACGCGCGCCTGAGCCTTGGATGCGTCACTGACTGCGGTGTCCTGCAGCAGATTTTTTAAATCCGCGCGGGTTTGCTCCAGTGAAACTCGCTCAACCAAGGTACTACGCTGGAGTTCACCTGTGTTGGACGCACTCTTGAGGTCGTACTCGCGCAGCACCCGCACTTCGCAAGCAGTGTCTCCATTGGCTTGGCAACCCTTGATCTTTTGCTCGCGATTTCGGAGGTCGGTGCTGGTCAGGTAGTTATTTGCCGTGGCGTTTAAGCCAGTGGCCGCGCCGACTCCTCCACCGGTTACCGCGCCGACGGCGGTACCGGCCGCTGCAACCAAAGCAGTCTTCAAACCCAGCGGCAGATCGGTCGCTGCGACCTGTTTGCCGATGGCGTCGATGGTCAGTTGACTGCTGGCCGCTCCCAGCGCACCTTGCACTCCGCCGCTCAGGCCCGCCAGCACCGTATGCATCGCCACCCGGTAGGCCCCGCCCTCGTCCCATTTACCGGCCTCGGCCTCGTTGCCCTGGGCTCTGAATTCGGCCGCCTTGCCATTGGCATATTCACCACCCACCCTGGCCGCCTGCTGCCCGAACGTACTCGTGATCTGCAACTGCGCAGCCACCTCCTTGTTGACCTTGTTCGCATCGAAGGTCTTGGCCAGTCCGCTACTGCCATCGCCCGTCCGGATTTCCTTGTCGCCCGCGATGCCGCTCACGCCGCTGGTCGTCGTGCTGCTGTTCTTCCCGCTCGCACTCGCAATTCCGGCCGCCGCCCCGTTGACACCGCCCGCCAGGTTGGGCGCCGGTTTGCCGTCCTCGCCCGACTTGCCCGTGCCGCCGGTGCCGCCGGTGCCGTACCCACCCGACAGGCTGAACCCGCTGGCGCTGAAGTTGTCCCGGTTCTGGATGTCTCGGGTCGTCAGGCTCCGGGTGTCGAAGCTGTTTTTGCCTTCGTCGACCGCCTTCTGGGTGCTGGTGATCGCGCCGCCCACCAGGTCGGTCTTGCCCTTGACCTTGACGTCGAACCCGCCGTCTCCGGCCTGGACGCCGCTGCGTTCGTTCACGCTGGCGTAGTCCGCGTTCACCTTGCTTTTGCTGATGCTCAGCGAGCCGCCCATCTGGCCCATGCCCATGCTGACCGAGCCGCCCAGGCTCTGCTGCCGGCTGTCGAACTTCGCCGTATCCTGCCGGCTTTCGATGTTCAGGTCGCCGCCGATGTCGGTGACGACGCGGTTGCCCTTGACCACACTACCCAGGATGTTGGTGTCGCCTCCGCTCCTGATGCTGACCTTGTTCGCTCCGCTGACGTGGCTGTTGACCTGGGTGACGTCGCTGCCGTCGGCTTTTCCTCGGGCGCCGCTGGCGCTGGCGTTGAACACAAACCCATCCGTGCCGTAGCCGACACCCAGGCTGGCCGAACTGCTGCTGTTCTGGCTGTGCTGTTCGCTGGTGGATTGCGCCGCGACGATGTCGACCTGGTTGTCGGCGGCCAGCGCGACGGTCTTGCTGCCGGTGATGTCGCTGCCGCGGATCAGCAGGTTGCTTTCCTGGCCGGCTCCTGTCGCGGTGATGCTGACGTTCTGGCCCGTGACCTTGCTGCCCTTGGCGGTGTCGCTGCGGGCCGTGGTGGTGTTGCTGCTCTGGCTGGACCCGATGCTCAACGAGACGTTAACGCCTGACTTGGTCGGGTCTTCGCTGGCCAGGTTGCCCAGCGCGGTATTGGCGCTCATCAGCGCGCTGGCCGCGCCCAGGGCCTTCATGCGGGCGTCGCCGGTGTTGCCGATGGCCTGTGTGGTGGTGACCGCACTCTGCGCTGCGGCGATGGCCGGGCTGGCCACCGCCACGGTGATGCCCGTCTGTCTGGTGGTCTGCGTGCTGCGGCTGTCGCTGACCTCCCGCGCCGCGGTGATCTTGACGTCCTTGCCCGTGATGGCGACATCCCCGCCCGGTGCGCTGACGTCGCTGCCGGTCTGCGTGTAGCGGTTGCCGGCGGTGATGCTCAGATCGCCGCCGATGCTGCCGACGGTGCTGCCCGCGGCGGTTGTGCGTCGGCTGGAAGCATCGGTCTTCTGGTCCAGCGTCCCATAGGTGGCACCCAGGCCGCCCGAACCGCTCAGGCCGCTCTTGCTGCTCTGCAACTGGTGCGATTCGTCACGGGTGTCGGTGGCCGCGACGATGGTCACGTCCCTTGCAGCGATCAGTTTCGTACCGGTGTCGCTGACGACGTTGCTGCCGATGACGCCGATGTCTCGCCCCGCATCGATGACGACGGTTCCACCGCCCAGGCTGCTGGCCGTGGAGGTGCGGGTGTCGACCCGGTCGGTGCGGGTCTGGCTGCTGCTGGACAGAAAGCCCCTGGTGCTGCCGCCGTGGCTCTGGTCGAGGTGGCTGGTCGATTCGCCGTTGGTGACGAGGACATCCCGGCCGGCCTTCAGTTGCAGTGGCCCGGCAACGTTCACCGTGGCGTTGCGTACCGTGATGTCGTTGCCGGCCTTGAGTGCCACGCTGCCGGCCGCCTGGATGCGGCTGCCGACTTCCGTCGTGGTGGATTCGTGGCTGGCGTTCCTGCCGTCGACCAGGTTGGCGCTGCTGCCGGTTTTTACCGTACCCAGGTTCAGGTCGCGGCCGGCCGTGACGGCGGTGGTGCCGCTGGCCGAGGCGTTGGCGATGACCCCTGCAATGAGGTTCACATCCCGCCAGGCGCTGGCGACCAGCACACCCCGCGCGGCGTCGCTGACATACAGCCCGGCCACCCGGTCGACGCCGGTGCGGCCGAAGCTGCTGGCACCGGCCTGGATGTCGTGGGTGCTGGTGGTGGACCGGACGTTCAGGTCGCGCCCCGCGTCGGCCAGCAGGGTCTGCGTGGCGTCGATGGTGCCGCCGAGGTTGTCGATGTCGCGCACCGCCTTCAGGGCGACGGTGTTGCCGGTCAGGCGGCCGTCGAGGTTGGCGATGTTCTCGGCGGTGATGCGCATGACGTCGCGACCGGCGATGGTGCCGCCGACGTTGCTGGCGTCCCCCGACAGTCGGATGTCGACACTGCGGCCGGCCAGCAGGCTGCCTTCGCCGTCGATGTCGCCGGGTTTGACATGCACGTAGAGCTGCGGCACCAGCACCTCTTGCGTGCTGCCGTCGGGCAGGGTGACGGTCTGGGTGACCAGCCAGACGATGTCGCTGGTGAGCCGGGCGATCTGTGCGGCGCTCAGGGCGATGCCGGGACGCAGTTGAAATGTCTTTGCAAAGGTGGCAGCGCCATCGAGCAGCGCGGCGTACTGGGTGTCGTCGTCGGTGTAGCCGGCCAGCAGGCGCTGGCCGGTGAGCCGGGTGACCTGCTGGCGGACCAGCTGCTGTTCGTAGAAACCGTCGCCCAGGCGTTTGGCGGTGCCGGCCGGGTCGATGCCGAGGGCGCTCAGCAGGTAGTCGCTGGTCAGCCACTGGCGATAGTCGGCAAACCGCGGGTCGGTGACGACCAGGGCGCGCTGGCCGGCTTCTGGCTGGGTGCGGAACAGGCTGGCGGTGGGCAGGCGCAGGTCGGGGGTAGCGGTGCGGATGTCGCTGCCGGCGGGGCCCGGGGAGACGGTGGGCGGCGTGTTCGAAAACGCCATCGGGCCGATGTCGACCGAAGTGCCGGGCGGGATGCCGGGCGGGCCGGCCGGCGGTGCCACTGGCGGCCCGGCGTATTGCTGGATGTCGCCGGTCGACAGGCGGGTGGTGCGGTCTTGCACCGTCTCGGCATAGCTGCCGCGGCCGTAGAAACCTTCGCGCTGGCTGTAGCGGCCGTACGCGACCGAATCCTTGTGCCAGGTGCCGACCTCGGCCACCAGCAGCCGGCCTTCGGTGGCCTGGTTGACCAGGCTGCCACCGGTGACTTTGAGCGCCTCGCCGACGACGATCTGGCTGTCGACGTTGCGGCCTGCGCCGATGTCCAGCGCCATGCCGCGGCCGGATGCGATGCGGCCGGCCACGCCGGGGTTGTCGACGACGCTGCGGGCGACGGTGCGGCCGGTGACATCCACCACCGTGAAGTTGCGCACGGCGCGCGACATGAAATCGTTGTTGTAGGCGATCAGTTTCTGGGTGAGTGCATAGGCATCGCCGACCGGCACGTCGAACAGGCGCCAGACCGGGTCGTCGCTGGCATAGACCTTGGGCACCAGCGTGTCGGGCATTCGGTTGCCGTCGGAGTCGTACGACGGGTTGCCGTTGTCGGTCATCAGCGGCAGCAGGTAGGGCTGGCGCGAGTAGCCGGCCTCGAAGGGATAGGGGGTGCTGGGAGCTACGTATTCGTAGCGTGGCAGCTGGGTCCAGCCGGAATCCTCGCGGTCGTCGGCGCAGGCGCGGCAGCGGCCCAACTCGGACTCCCGGTAACGGGTGCCTTGCAGGTTCAGGCCGAGGTAGACAAAACGCTCGGCGACGGCTTCGGTGGTGGTCTGTTGGCGGGCGCTGAAACCGACGTTGAGGTTGTCCAGCTGTTCGGCGCCCAAAGTCAGTTTGCCCAGCGCTTCGATGGTGGAGGCCGAGTTGGTGACGCTTGCCGCGCGGCCGGTGGCCTGGCGGTCGGCATCCAGCGTGCTGCCGATGGCCATGTCGCCGGCCGAGAAGATCAGCCCGCCGTCGTGGTTGGTCAGAACCGTGGTGGCGATGTCCAGGCGCTGGCGGGCGGCGATTGTGCCGGCGGCGTTGTCCAGCGTTCGGGCGTCGATGCTGATTTGGTCGCCGTAGATGCGACCGGTGGCACCGTTGATCAGAGTGCCGGCATCGATGCGGGTATCGACGCCGTCGATCAGGCCCATATTGGTCAGGCTGCCAGTGGCGCTGACGCGGGTGCCGGTGCCTGAACTCATCTCCGCACCGGCCTGGGCGACGACATCCCGGCCGCTGACGGTCAGGGTGCCTGCGGCATGCAGCAAGGTCTGGTTGGTGAAGGTGCCGGTGCTGGTATAGCGCAGGTTGCGCACAGCCGAGACTTCGCCGCGGTGGGTGACATCGCTGCCGACGGCGATGGCCAGGTCGCGTCCGGCGACCAGCTTGCCGTCGCCGCTGAAACTGGCGGCGTCCATTTGCAGATCGCCCGACGACTGCATCAGGCCGGCCCTGTTGGTGACGGCACCACCGCCGTCGGCCAGTGTCAGTTTGCCCAGGCTGACGAGCTGGCCGCCGTCGTTGGCCAGCCCGGCGGCAGCCAGGTCGAGGCCGGCCCGGCTGCCGATGAAACCTCCACCGTTGTCCACCGCGCCGCTGAAACGACCGGTCAGCATGCCGGTCGCGGCGAGGCTGCCGGCGCGGTTGTCGAGGCTGGTGGCGTCGATGGTCAGTTTGCCAGCGGAGGCGACGTTGGCGGCGCGGGTGTTCAACTCACCCTGTGAGTGGATGGCGACGGCCGCGGCGCCGGTCTGGCTGTTGCTCAGGTCGATGCTGCTGGCGGACAGCACCATGTCGCCGGCTGCGACGTTCTTGCCGCGGGCCTGCAGGGCACCGGTGGTGGTGATGTGCAGGTCGCCCGCTGCCGCCGACTTGCCATCGGCCGACACACCGGCGGCCAGGGTCGATGCACTGCCGCTCAGCACATTGCCGGCGCTGATGTCGAGATGCCGGCCGGCGGTGATGCTGCCTTCGGTTTGCTGGGCCACCTGGCCCGCGACCTGCATCTTGAGATCGTGGGCCGCGCGTACCACGCCGGAGTTGTCGAGGCCGGCCGCCGACAACGAAAGGTCGGTGCCGCTGGCGATGGTGCCGGCGGTGTTGTCGAGTTGGCCCTTGGCCGTCAGGCTGGCCGCGCCGCTGGCGATCAGAGTGCCATTGCGGTTGACGATGTCCGTGGTGCTGCGGATGTCCAGGCTGGCAGCGCGCAGCGTACCGCCGCTGTTGTCGAAACCCGCTCCGGCCATCGTCATCTGGCCGGCGCTGAGGGTGCCTCCCCGGTTGTCGAGCGCGGCCACCTGCAGGTTGATCGGCCGGCCGGCTTCGATGCGCCCGCCGTCGTTGCGCAGACTGCCGGACGCAGTGATGGTGCCCGGCAGCGGCGCAGCGGTGGGAGCCGACACCGACGGCGCTGCAGGTTGGTCGCCCGGTGTGTTGCCAAGTGCGGGTGCCAGTCCGGGAGTCGGGCCTGCGGTTGCGGGTGCTTCAGGCCCGGTTGGCGGCACCGCCGACGGGTCCGAACCGATGCGGCCGGCCTGCGTATTGCCGAGACTGGCAGCCAACAAATCCAGGCTTGCCGCACTGGTCTGGCGCAGCGTCCCCTGGCGGTTGTCGATGTCGCCGCCTGTGCTGGCCAGTAACAGGCTGGCGGCTTCAATCGTGCCGCCGGTGTTGACGATGTCTCCCGGGGTGGTGATGCGCAGCGTGCGGCTCGCCACGATGCTGCCGCGGTTGCCGACGCCCTGGGCATCGACACGCAGGTCGCCCGCCGCCTGAACACTGCCGCTGTTGATCAGTTTGCCGTCCGCCGTCAGTGTCAAGGTGCCGGTCGAGGCGATGTTGCCGGCGTTGCGCACCCCCAGGCCGGCTTCGGTGCCGACCAGGAAGATGTGGCCGGCGTACATGCCGCCCAGCGCTGCGACGTCGAGCAGGTAGCTCGGTGCCGGGCCTGTGCCCCCGATGTGTGTCGTGGCAGTGCCATCGGCCGAAGCCTCATGCGCCCCGGCCACCACCTTCAACTCCCTGGCCCAGATGCCCGCATTGACCTGCACCGCCCGCGCCAGGATGGCCGTGTAGTCAGTGGCGCTGGCATCCAGCCCCCGCCCTTCGAACAACACATTGCCCCGCTGCACCCGGTAGGACTCCAGGTTGCCCCCGTTCATCCCGGGCTGCCGGTGGTCAGCGTGACCCGGCTGGTGTTGATGAAACTGCCGCCATCGACCGTGATGCCCGACGGGTTGGCGATGATGACTTCGGCCCGTGGCCCGGCCACCTCGACCGCACCGCGCAGCAGGCTCGGGTTGCTGGAATTGACCTCGTTGAGGATGACCCGGGCCCCGCCCTGGGCCAGCCACGGATTGCCCTGCACCCAGCCGCCGAGCCGGGTCTGCACGTTGCCCCGGCTGTTGTTGAGGATGGCGCCGGGAGAGTTGACGTCGAACTGGCGGTAGGTGTTGTGGCTGACACCGGCGGCGGACGGCGTCTGGATGTTGACCACCGGCACGCCGTTCGGTGCGGCCAGCACGGTGGGCTGCTGGCGGCGGGGGGCCGAGGGGTCCGCGACGATCTGCCCGTGGGCCAAGTCGACGCAGAGCAGGGCGCAGGCCGTGGCGATGACCGAGACCGCGGCAAACCGCACCGCTGAAGCTGCAGGAGACGGCGAACCGCCTGAAGACCGGGCGTTCTCCTGGCAGACCACGAACAGACCGCGGGCACGGTTGAAGAGAACGCGGTAGCAGTGGCGGTTCATGGCGCGGAGCCCTTTATCGGCAAACCGCGCAGTGTATGTGACTACCAACTTATCTCATATCCATTGGTGAGCTTGAATCCGTGAGATGGCCAGACGGCCGCCCAGGCTTCCGCTTTCATCTTGTACCGTTTACCCACGCAAGCCCGGCTAGGATGGACGCCCCCGAGTTTTCCCGGATGTCCCTGCCTATGCCTTTCACCTCCGCCAAGCCCGACCGCCGCTCGTTCATCGCAGCCGGCGGCGCCACCCTGGCCCTGGCCGCCCTGGGTCTTCCGGCCCGCGCCCAATCCGTCGCTGTCGGCGGTGCCCCGCTCCGCCTGTCCGAACCGCGACCCTTCTCTTTCGACAGCCTGACCGAAGAAGCCCGCGCATTGGCGGCCGCACCATTCGTCGCCGGCACGCCTCTACCGCAGGACGTCCTCGACAGGATCGACTACGACGCCCACGGCAAGATCAAGTTCGATACCAAATCCGCCCTGTTCGGCGACGGGCCGGGCCAGTTCCCGGTGACCTTCTTCCACCTGGGCCGCTTCTTCCAGACGCCGGTGCACATGTTCGTGCTGGAAGCCAACGGCGGCGACCGCTTTTCGCGCGAGGTGCTCTACGACAGCGCCTACTTCGACATGCCGGCCGACAGCCCTGCCCGCGCACTGCCGCCGGGCGCCGGTTTTGCAGGTTTCCGTTTTCAGGAAAGCCGCACGGCCGACCAGCAGAAAAAGCCCTGGCAGACCAATGACTGGGTGGCCTTTCTCGGCGCGTCTTATTTCCGTGCCATCGGCGAGCTGTACCAATACGGCCTATCGGCACGCGGTGTCGCCATCGACGTGGCCGAGCCCGGCAAGAACGAGGAATTCCCGTCCTTCACCCGCTTCTATTTCGATCCGCCGGCCAGTGGCGGAGACACGGTGGTCGTGCATGCGCTGCTCGAAGGCCCGAGCCTGACCGGCGCCTACAAGTTCGTGATGCAGCGCGGCAAGTCGGTGGTGATGGACATCGAGAAACGCCTGTTCCTGCGCACCGACATCGCCCGCCTGGGCCTGGCACCGCTGACCTCGATGTACTGGTTCTCGGAGACCAACAAGCCACGCGACGGCGACTGGCGTCCGGAGGTGCACGACTCGGACGGCCTGGCCCTGTGGAACGGCGCGGGCGAACGCATCTGGCGACCGCTCAACAATCCGACGTCCATCGTCACCTCGGCCTTCGGCGACAACGGCCCCAAGGGTTTCGGCCTGCTGCAGCGCGACCGCCTGTTCGACCATTACCAGGACGGCGTGATGTACGACCGGCGTCCCAGCCTGTGGGTCGAGCCGCTCGACAACTGGGGTGCCGGCGCCGTGACGCTGGTCGAGTTGCCGACCGACGACGAGATCCATGACAACACCGTCGCCATGTGGGTCCCGGCCGCGCCCGCCAAGGCCGGCAGCGCGCTGACGTTGCGCTACAAGCTGCACTGGACCGACCGCGAGCCCTACCCTTCGCCGCTGGCGGCCTGTGTGGCCACCCGTACCGGCCGGGGCGGCGTGCCGGGTCAGCCGCGACCGCCGGGCGTGATCAAGTTCATGGTCGAGTTCCTGGGCGGGCCACTGGGCGAACTGCCCTTCGGTGTGTCGCCCGAGGCGGTGCTGACCGCCCCGACCGGCAAGTTCTCCTATGTGTTCACCGAAGCGGTGCCGGACGGTGTCGCCGGCCACTGGCGGGCGCAGTTCGACTACACCCCCGAGGGCAATGCGCCGGTCGATTTGCGGCTGTACCTGAAACAGGGCGACCGCACATTGTCGGAAACCTGGCTGTTCCAGTTCCGGCCCGCATGAGGCGGATGTGACAGTGGCGTAAAGCTGCTGCCCCGACGGGCGGCGCCGGTCTTAAGATCGGCGCCGCCCTTTTTTGTCGTATGCCCATGCCCGACATCACCGCCGAAACCACCGCCCATCCGCCACCCCTGGCCGCCATCTTCATCGCCTTTTCCAAGATCGGCCTGACCAGTTTCGGCGGCGGGCTGAGCGGCTGGATGATGCGGGAATTCGTGTTGAAACGCGCCTGGATCACCGAAGAGGAATTCCTCAGCGGCCTGGCGCTGGCTCAATCGTTTCCCGGCGTGAACGTGGTCAACCTCGCCATCTGGATCGGTTTTCGCCTGCGCGGCGGAAAAGGCGCGGCGATGGGTGCGCTGGGCATCGTGGTGCCGCCGATGTTCGTCGCCATCGGGCTCGCCGCCGTGTTTTCGGAGGTCCGCGACTCCCACACATTGCATGTGGTCCTGGCCGGCGTGGCCGCGGCAGCCGTCGGCCTTTCGTTGCAGACCGGCATCCGCGCCGCCCGCCGGGCAGCGCGCCAGGTGGTGCCGCTGCTGGTCATGACCGCCACCTTCGTAGCGCTGTTCCTGCTGCGGCTTCCGCTGCTGTGGGTGGTGGGTGCGATGGCGCCGCTGTCCATCGGCATCGCCTATTTCCGTCTGCGGGCCGGAGGCGCAAAACCATGAGCCTGCGCACCCTGGGTGACCTGGCGGCGGTTTTCGGCCCGCTGTCCTTCCTGACGGTCGGCGGAGGCCAGAGCATCGTCTCGGACATCCATCGGCAGGCAGTGAACGTGCATGCCTGGATGAACGACGGCGAGTTTCTCGACCTGTTCGCCCTGTCCCGCATCACACCCGGGCCGGGCTCTCTGCTGGTGACCCTGGTGGGTTGGCATGTCGCCGGGCTGACCGGAGCGCTGGTGGCGTCGGCTGCCATCTTCCTGCCCTGTTCGGTGCTGGTCTACGGACTGGCGCACCTGTGGGCGCACTACAAACATACGGCGTGGATCCGCGCCGTCGAAGCCGGTTTGGTGCCGGTGGCCGCGGGCATGATCCTAGCGGCTTCCGGCACCATCCTGCGGGCCGCCGAAGGCGGGCCCTGGGCCTGGGGCGTGGCGGCGGTTTCGACACTGGCCCTGATGTTCACCCGGATGAACCCGTTCCTGATGCTGGCGCTTGGCGGGGCGTTTTTCTGGATGGTGCTGGCCTAGGCCGCAAAGCCCCGGTCCAGTCAGTTCAAACCGTGGTTTTCGCCTCGGCCACCCGTTTCGCCAGATGCGCCAGCGCCTCTTCGACCTGGTCGACCAGCACCAGGCAAAGATCACCCGGGTGCAGGCGCTCCAGCGCGGTGTCGATGGCCACGAACTCGCCGCGGATCTCTTCCACGTGCGTCGTCCGCGAAGCGCCCTTCAGCCCCTCGCGCAGCAGCGCCATCACCTCGCCGTCGCCCCGCCCGCGCTGGGCCGCGTCCTGGTACAGCAGCACGTCGTCGAACACCTTGCCGAGGATCTGCGTCTGTTCGCGGATGTCTTCGTCGCGCCGGTCGCCGGCACCGCTGATCACCACCGAACGACGTTTGCCCGGCATCGCCTCGACGGCCTGCGTCAGCGCCCGCATGGCGTCCGGGTTGTGGCCGTAGTCGGCGATGACCGTGGCGCCCTTGTAGTCGAGGATGTTGAAACGGCCCGGAACGGTGGCTGCATCGCTCGCAAAACTGGCCAGGCCGCTGCGTATGACGTCCCAGCCGGTGCCCAACGCCCATGCCGCCGCCACCGAAGCCATGGCGTTCTCTACCTGGAAACCGATGGCACCGCCTCGCGTGATCGGGATCTCGCGCAGCAGCACGCTTTCGCGCCAAGAACCTTCGGACGCCACCAGCGCGTCGCCGTCGATGTAGACGGTGCGTTTGCCCTGCACCCGATGTTTGGCCATGACCGGATGCGACTTGTCGGTGGCAAAGAAGATCACGTCGCCCGGGCAGGTCGTCGCCATGCCGGCCACGATGGGGTCGGCGGCGTTCAGCACCGCGCAGCCGGTGGTCGACACGTTCTGCACGATCACACGCTTCAGCACCGCCAGGTCTTCGACCGTGGTGATGTAGTTCAGCCCGAGGTGGTCACCGGCGCCGATGTTGGTCACCACCGCGACTTCGCAGCGGTCGAAACCCAGTCCTTCACGCAGCACGCCGCCGCGGGCGACCTCGAACACCGCCGCCTCGACATCGGGATGCATCAGCACGTTGCGGGCGCTCTTGGGGCCGCTGCAATCGCCGCTGTCGGTCTGGCGGCCGTCGACATAGACACCGTCGGTGTTCGTCATGCCCACGGCCAGCCCGCTGCTCGCCAGGATATGGGCGATGAGGCGGGTGGTGGTGGTCTTGCCGTTGGTACCGGTGACGGCCACGACCGGCACACGGCCGTCGTCGCCGGTGGCAAACATCTCGGAGATGACCGCCTCGCCGACAGCACGCGGCTTGCCGTACGAGGGGGACAGGTGCATGCGCAGGCCGGGCGCCGCATTGACCTCGACGATGCCGCCGCTCTGTTCCTCGAGCGGGCGCAGCACGGTCTCGCAGACCACGTCGACGCCGCAGATGTGCAGGCCGACCATCTGTGCCGCTGCGATGGCGCGGGCCGCGACATCGGGATGCACTTCATCGGTCACGTCGGTGGCAGTGCCGCCGGTCGACAGGTTGGCGTTGTTGCGCAGGATGACCCGGCGGCCCTTGTCCGGCACCGACTCCGGCGCCAGGCCCTGAGTCGACAAACGCAGCACCGCGATGTCGTCGAAACGGATGCGGGTGAGCGCTGTGGCATGGCCGTCACCGCGACGCGGGTCCCGGTTCACCTCGTCAACCAGTTCACGCACCGTGTGCACGCCGTCGCCGATCACCTGAGGCGGGTCGCGACGCGAAGCGGCCACCAGTTTCTGGCCGACCACCAGCAGGCGGAAGTCGTAACCCGGCAAGAAACGCTCGACGATCACGTCGCCGTATTCGGCCGCCGCCTTGAAGGCGATGTCCATGTGTTCGCGGTCGACCAGGTTCACGGTGACGCCCTTGCCCTGGTTGCCGTCCTGAGGCTTGACCACCACCGGCAGGCCGATTTCGCAGGCTACCGTCCAGCCCTCTTCGGCCGACTTGACCGGGCGCCCAAGCGGCACAGGCACGCCGGCCGCATGCAGCAGTTTCTTGGTCAGGTCCTTGTCCTGCGCGATGGCTTCCGACACCGCGCTGGTGCTGTCGATCTCGGCTGCCTGGATGCGGCGCTGGCGTTTGCCCCAGCCGAACTGCACCAGGCTGCCGGCGGTCAGGCGACGGAACGGGATTCCGCGCGCCACCGCGGCGTCGACGATGCAGCCGGTGCTGGGGCCCAGGCGTTCGGATTCGTCCAGTTCGCGCAGTTCGTGCACTGCGGCGGCGGCGTCGAAGCCGGTGCCGTCAATCGCGGCCTGTACCAGTTCATGGGCCAGGGCGAACGCGCGCCGTCCGACGGGTTCTTCGCTGTACTGCACCACCACCTGGTGCACGCCGCTTTCAGGCGTGACCGCGGTACGGCAAAAACTGACCGGGCAACCGGCCTGCGCCTGCAGTCCCAATGCGGCCAGGCCCAGCACGCCGGCCAGCGAGACCGGCAGGTCCTGCCCGGCGTGGCGCAACGCACCCATCTCGGGGAAAAGTGCACGCAGGCGCTGCTCGAAACCATCGACCTGGTCGACGCAGCACTGGTGCGGCGGGCAGGTGACGATGGCCTCGATGGAGGTATTGCGGCTCCAGAGATTGGGGCCGCGCAGGGCACGGATGCGGGAGATTTCCATGGGATTCTTTAAGACGCGGCCAGCACCGGCCGCAGGCCGGTGCTGGCGGAGTGAGTTCAGGCGTGGGCGGCTTCGACGACTTCTTCGCGGATGCTGGCCACCAGCGGCACGCCGGGTTCGCATTCGAAGGCTTCCAGGCCGGCACCGATCAGGCGGGGATGCACACCCAGGGCCCAGCCGGCTGCCACGGCGGCCAGCAGGGCTTCGTCGGGCAGGTTGCCGTAACGGGCACGCCACTGGTCGAGCGGCGCCAGGCCGTACAGCGGAACGTCCTGGCTGTTGACGACCATCGCGACACGGCCGTTGCGCAGGGTGACACCGCGGCCGCCGGCCGCGCAGTGGGCCACCATGGCCGGTGCGGCCGGATCGGCCGAATAGAAGATCACTTCGCCATCGCACAAGGGGGCCAGTTCGGCCACATGCGGGTCGGCGGCGTTCAGCACCGCCGCACCGCCGGACAGCACCACGTCGACCTGGGTGCGCAGAACCTTGCGCATGTGTTCGGGCGTGTGTACGTCGAACTGACCGAGTTTCTCGATGCCGTCGAAGTCGGTGACGATGCCGACCTGGCAACGGTCGTAGGCCAGTCCGTCCCGCAGGATGGACGCAGCGCCGTTCTCGATGATGGCGACTTCGACGTTGCGGTTGATCAGCAGGCGTTCGCCCGCCTGCCAGTGAGCGCTATCGGCCGCGTCGTGGCAACGGCGGTCCAGGAAGAGGCCGTCCTGGCACGCCACACCGGTGGACTTGCCGTCCAGATGGGCGATCCACGAAACCAGGCGTGCAATGGCCGCGTTGTTGCGCGAGCCGGTTATGCCGACGAGCGGGATACGGCCCGAATCATCGGACGCGAACAGGTGGTCGCAGATGGCGCGGCCCACCGGGCGCGGCTGGCCGTGGATCGGCTTGAGGTGCATCAGCAGGCCGGGGCCGGCATTGACTTCGACGATGGCGCCACGCACCGCAGCCAGCGGGCGCGACACATCGCGGGTCACCAGGTCGATGCCGGCGATGTCCAGGCCCACCGCACGGGCGGCCAGGGCGGCGGCGTGGGCGACCTCGGGGTGTACTTCGTCGGTGCAGTCGATAGCCATGTTGCCGGTGCGCTGGATCAGCACCTTTTGGCCTGCGGCGGGCACGCTGCCGGCGGTCAGTTGCTGGCGGCGGAGCTGCAATTGCACGCCGCCGTCCTTGTGCACGTCGATGGTGGTCAGGGGGAACGCATGCTCGACGCCGCGGCGGGGGTCGCTGTTCATCTGCAGGTCGATCAGCTGGCCGACGTTCGATACGCCGTCGCCGATCACCCAGACCGGTTCGCCCCGAGTGGCCGCGACTACCTTGCCGCCCACCACCAGCAGGCGGTGTTCGGTGCCTTCGATGAAACGTTCGACGATCACCCCGCTGCCCTCGGCATCCGCCAGTGCGAAGGCGGCCTGGACGTCGGCCTGTTCGTTCAGGTCCAGCGTCACGCCGCGGGCATGGTTGCCGTCGGACGGCTTGACCACGACCGGCAGGCCGATGTCCTGCGCGGCATCCCAGGCTTCGGCCGCGCTGGCGACCAGCTGGCCTTCGGGCACCGGCACGCCGCATGAGGTCAGCAGGAACTTGGTCAGGTCCTTGTCGCTGGCGATTCCCTCGGCGATGGCGCCGGTATGGTCGGTTTCGGCGGTCCAGATGCGGCGCTGGCGGCTGCCGTAGCCCAGCTGCACCAGGTTGCCGGAATTCAAGCGGATATGCGGAATCTTGCGGTCCGCCGCTGCGGTGACGATGCAGTCGGTGCTCGGGCCGAGGAAACTGCGGTCGATCTGCGTGCGGATGGCCGCCACGGCGCCGGCCACCACGAAGGGCTTGTCGTTGATGGCTGCCATCAGCAGCGAATGGCCCTGCGCCAGCGCCACACGCGCCACGGCTTCGTCGGGTGCCCGGAAAACCATCTTGTAGATGCCGCTGACGGTGGTCTCGCGGGTCTGGCCGAAGGTGGTCGGCATGCCCGACAGATTCAGCAATTCGATGATGACGTGCTCGAGCACGTGGCCCATCCAGGTGCCGCCTTCCAGCCGCTGCAGGAAGCCGCCGCGTTCACCGATGCCGCAGGTGTGTTCGATCAGAGCGGGCAGCCAGGTGGTCAGGCGATCGTTGAGGCCTGGCAGGGTGTTGGAAGGAAACTGCTCCAGTTCGCCCAGGTCGAGGCGCACTTCCAGGACCTCGCGGTAAGTCCAGATGTTCGAACCGTGCAGGTAACGCACGTCGAGGATGCGGATGTCGTTCTTCGGATGCATGGGAATCATGTTCGGCAGCCTTGCAAACGCACGCCGGCGTTTGGGTTGATGGGTCGCTCCGTAGCGGCACACCCAGAAACAAGCATCCACATCGAGGCTGTGCGGAGGCATGATTGGTTCACAATCGCCCGCTTCTTCAGCGCCATGCCTTCTTCGGCATCACGCAAAACCCCTGAAAAATGCAGCATCCTGTTCCTGAAATAGTCACTGTCGGATGGTCGGAGCGGCTGACCGCCGCCAACGCTCCACCACTCGCGAACGGAGAAAACGTTCTCAGCCTGCTTTCGGTTGACCTGGGCGTAACACTTCGTTTCGAAGAATCACTTCTGGTCTTGACTGACAGTCGTTTGATGCATTCCGGCGGTTTGCATCAGCCCTGGAGCGAGTGGCCACTCCAGCCCGGGATGCATCTTCATTTGTCCGATCACGGCGGTGTGGGCACCCTGGAACTGTGCAACGAACATCGGCGTATGGCCGTGTGGCGTTTCACGCTGTCGTTGCAGCCCCAGGCGCTGGCGTTGCTCACCCGTTTCGAGACATTGCAGTCCGGCGTGGCGGAAGCCGAGCCGTCGGCCGACGACGAAGAGATCGGCGTACAGACCGAAGCCGCGCCTTCCACCTGGGTGCTGCTGCGGCTCTGGCGTTTCGCGCGGCCGTACCGCTGGCAACTGCTGGCCGGCCTGCTGCTCACCTTCGGTTCGACGGCTGCCACGCTGGTCCCGCCCTACCTCACCATCCCGCTGATGGACGAGGTGTTGATCCCCTTCCAGAACGGCCAGGAAATCCCGGCCCACAAGGTTGCTCTGTACCTGGGCGGATTGCTGGCGGCGGCACTGGCGGCCTGGGGCCTGGGCTGGGCGCGCACTTACCTGCTGGCGCTGGTATCGGAACGCATCGGTGCCGATCTGCGCACCAGCACTTTCAACCACTTGCTGAGCCTGTCGCTGGACTACTTCGGCAGCAAACGCACCGGTGACCTGATGTCGCGCATCGGAGCCGAAACGGACCGCATCAATGTCTTTCTGTCGCTACATGCACTCGATTTCGCAACCGACCTTTTGATGATGCTGATGACCGCGGTCATCTTGTTCTCCATCAATCCGTGGCTGGCACTGGCCACCCTGGTGCCGCTGCCGCTGATCGCCTGGATGATCCACGCCGTGCGCGACCGCCTGCGCACCGGCTTCGAAAAGGTCGACCGCGCGTTCTCCGAAGTGACCAACGTACTGGCCGACACCATTCCAGGCATCCGGGTTGTGCAGGCCTTCGCCCAGGAAAAACGCGAAGGCGAACGTTTCCGCGCCGCCAACGCACGCAACCTGGCGGTCAACGACCGCATCAACCGCACCTGGTCGCTTTTCACGCCCACGGTTTCGCTGTTGACCGAAATCGGCTTGCTGGTGGTCTGGGGTTTCGGCATCTGGCTGGTGGCCCACCAGAGCATCACCGTCGGCGTGCTGACCGCTTTCCTGGCCTACATCGGGCGCTTCTATACCCGGCTCGACTCGATGAGCCGCATCGTGTCGATCACCCAGAAAGCCGCTGCCGGCGCAAAACGCATTTTCGACATCCTGGACCATGCTTCCAATGTGCCCGAGCCCGCCAGCCCGGTGCCCTACGGCTCGCCACGCGGCCAGATCTCGCTGCGCAACGTGAACTTCCGCTACGGCAGCCGCACCGTGGTGCGCGGCCTGGACCTGGACATCAAACCGGGCGAGATGATCGGCCTGGTCGGCCACAGCGGTTCCGGCAAAAGCACGCTGGTCAACCTGATCAGCCGTTTCTACGACGTCAGCGAAGGCAGCATTTCGGTGGACGGCAACGACATCCGCCGCTACCGCGTGGCCGACTACCGGCGCCACATCGGGCTGGTGCTGCAGGAACCCTTCCTGTTCTTCGGCACCATCGCCGAAAACATCGCCTACGGCCGGCCGGACGCCAGTCGCGCCGAGATCGTCGCGGCCGCCCGCGCCGCCCATGCCCACGACTTCATCCTGCGCCTGCCGCACGGCTACGACTCGCTGGTCGGCGAACGCGGCCAGGGCCTGTCGGGCGGCGAACGCCAGCGGATTTCCATCGCCCGGGCGCTGCTGATCGATCCGCGCATCCTCATCCTGGACGAAGCCACTTCCGCAGTCGACACCGAGACGGAAAAGGAAATCCAGAAGGCCCTGGACAACCTGGTACAGGGCCGCACCACCATCGCCATCGCCCATCGGCTGTCGACGCTTCGCAAGGCCAACCGGCTGGTGGTGATGGACCGCGGCATGGTGGTCGAAGTGGGGCCGCACGACGAACTCATGGCGCGCGGCGGCCATTACTTCCGCCTCTACCAGGCGCAGGTCCGCCGGGTCGATTCGGAAGACCTCGAAGACCTGAAGATGGCACCGTCCATCGCATCGGCCATCGGCATCCACTCGGCCCACCCCTCCGGAGAATCCTGATGGTGAACATGCATCTCAACCTGAGCCGCGACGACTTCGGCAGGCTGCTGCTGGTCGACCTGCGGGCGGTCGAAGAGCCGGTGATACCGGTGCGCGCCTTCCCGCTGGCCGCACCCACCGAAGGTGTCTCCCTGGTCGGCACCGACGGCCGTGAACGCCGTTGGATCCCCAACCTCGCCGAACTCGACGACGTCTCGCGCAACCTGATCCAGACCGACCTCGACGCCCGCGAACTGGTGCCCGAGATATTGCGCATCGTGTCGGTCTCGACCTTCGCCACGCCCAGCATCTGGCAGGTCGAAACCAACCGCGGCGCCACCCGACTGACGCTCAAGTCCGAAGACGACCTGCGCCGCCTGCCGGTCAACGGCCTGCTGGTCGGCAGCGGCGAAGGCCTGTCCTTCCTGATCCGCGACAAGCTGGCGCTCGACAAGGCGTCGAAGAAATTGCTGGACCGTTTTTTATAAGCCATTCATGCACAAGACCGCCCTCGTCCTGTTCTCCGGCGGCCAGGACTCCACCACCTGCCTGGCTTCTGCCCTGTCGCGTTTCGAACGCGTCGAGACCATCGGTTTCGATTACGGCCAGCGCCATCACATCGAGCTCGAAGCCCGTGTCGTGGTGCTGGCGCAGATCCGCGAACAATTTCCGCAGTGGGCCCACAAGCTGGGCGACGACCATATGCTCGACCTCGCCGTGCTGGGCCAGGTGAGCGAAACCTCGCTGACCCGCGACACCGCCTTCGCGATGGACAAGAGCGGCCTGCCCAACACCTTCGTGCCAGGCCGCAACCTGCTGTTCATGACACTCGCCGCCGCCCTGGCCTACCGCCGCGGCCTCGAAGTGCTGGTCACCGGCGTCTGCGAAACCGACTTCTCCGGTTATCCGGATTGCCGCGACGACACCATGAAGGCCATGCAACTCGCGCTGTCGCTGGGAATGGACAAACGTTTCCTGGTCGACACCCCGCTGATGTGGATCGACAAGGCCGAGACCTGGGCACTGGCCGAATCCCTGGGCCGGGCCAGCGGCAAGCAGGACGGCGGACAGGCCCTGGTCGACTTGATCGTCGAACACACGCACACCTGTTACCTGGGCGACCGGCAGCACCGGCATGCCTGGGGATACGGCTGCGGTGAATGTCCGGCCTGCGTGTTGAGGGCGCGCGGATTCGAAGGTTGGCAACAGGCGACTTGAGTACCGCGCGCATGGGCGCGCGACCATCCTGAAATCCGTTGTGTGATCGCACGCATGGCGGATTTGCGCTGATCCAAGAGCCTGGTGCTTCGGTTAAAACATCGACAATTCTCAAGTTGCGTATCTTTATGCAACAGAGAACACCGCTCTCGCAGCGCACCCCATTCGATGTTTTCGCCCCTTTCCTTCGTGCAGTCACTGCAGGCTTCGCCGTCTTCCGCATGGCCGGCGTCGGCTGCGGTGTGGGCCGCCGTTTCGGGCGTTCTGCTTCTGATGCTCATCGGCACCGCCGCGAGCCTGCTGCAGCACCGCACGCTCGCCCGCCGGGTTCGCATCAACGAAAGCCGGCTGCTGTCGATCATGAACGGCACGGTCGAGGGCATCGTGGTGCTGAACGCGCGCGGTTGGGTGATCCGGTTCAATCGCTCCGCGGAACGGGTGACCGGCTTCGACTCCAGCCACATGCTGGGCCGTGACATGCGCACCATCCTCGCGGTGCAGGACGAGATGCTGGACGCCTACCTGGCGGGCAACCCGCTGCCGGACGGCACCGCACCCATCTCGGGCATCGTGCGTGAACTCGAGATACGCCGCGCCGACGGCCACAAGGTGGCGGCGCGCATGTCCATCGGCCGCATCCAGGTGCCCGGCGAACAGCTGTTCGTGGCCTTTCTCAGCGAAATCAGCGAACTGAAGGAAACCGAACGCACGCTGCGTGAACGCGAGGCGCAGTACGGCGCGCTGATCCGCAACATTCCTGGCGCGTTTTTCCGGGTGAAGATGGATGCGGCGCTGCCGGCGCTGTTCATGAGCGAACAGATCCATTCCATCGTCGGCTGGCCGGCCATCGATTTCACGTCCGGCCGGCGCAACCTCGCATCGCTGATACACCCGGACGACCTCGCGCATGTCGGCGCGGTCGCCACCGCCGCTGCGTCGCGCCCCGGCATGCACGATTTCGTCGTCGAGTTCCGCCTCATCCACGCCGACGGCAGCCACCGCTGGATTTCCGCGACCTGCGAAATGGATGTCCCCACGGACGGCGGCAAGCCCTGCATCGACGGCGTGATGATCGACATCACCGAAGCCAAGCAACGCGCGGTCGAATTCGAAGGCACGGTGCGTGCCATCAGCCATTCGCTGGCGGTGGTCGAATTCGACGTCGCAGGCCGTGTCACCCAGGCCAACGAAAACTACCTTGCCCTGACCGGCTACAGCTTCGACGAATTGCGCGGCCAGCGGCACGCGATGTTCTGCGACCCGGCCTATGTGTCCAGCCCGGCCTACGTCGAGTTCTGGAACACCTTGCGGCGCGGCGAATTCCACACCGGCGAATACCAGCGGTTCGGCCGCGACGGCCGCGCCATGTGGCTGCAGGCTTCGTACAACCCGGTGCTGGGATCCGACGGCCGGCTGCTGAAGATCGTCAAGTTCGCCAGCGACATCACCGCCCGCCGCGCGGTGCAGGAAGCCATGCGCGAAGCGCGCGACCGGGCCGAGAACGCCGCCGCGTCGCGCACCGCATTCCTGGCCAACATGAGCCACGAGATCCGCACGCCGATGAACGCGGTGATCGGTTTCACCGAACTGCTGATGGACACGCCCCTGTCGCCGGTCCAGAAGCGCCACCTCGACACCATTCGCCATTCGGCCAGCTCCCTGCTGGGCCTGCTCAACGACATCCTGGACACCGCCAAGATGGAAAAAGGCGCGATGGAGCTGGAGATGCGCGACTTCTCGCTGCGTGAACTCAGCACCCAGGTCAGCGACGCCATGCGCGCCGCTGCCGAAGCCAAGGGCATCGAGCTGCTGTTGGATTACCAGCCTGACCTGGACGATCATTTCGAAGGCGATGCGCTGCGCCTGCGGCAGGTGCTGGTCAACCTGATCAGCAATGCGGTGAAGTTCACCGAAAGCGGATCGGTGCAGTTGACGGTGCGGCGCGACCACCGGCCCGAAACCGAGGCATCCGGCCCGGCGACCGCGTTGCAGATCGCAGTGCACGACACCGGCATCGGCATTCCGCCCGACCGCATGGAAGCGATCTTCCAGCCGTTCGCCCAGGCAGACGCCTCGATGAGCCGGCGGTTCGGCGGCAGCGGGCTGGGCATCACCATCGCCCGGCAGCTGGTCGAACTGATGGGCGGCAACATCGTCGTCGAGAGCCGTGTCGGCGAAGGCAGCGTGTTCAAGGTCTACCTCTCGCTGGCGCCGGCACGCGAGCTTCCGCCTGCCGAACGGCCGCACCTGTCGGCCACCGACGAGAAACTGTTCGCCGTGCTGGTGGTCGACGACGTCCGCCAGAACGCCGACCTGCTGCGCCTGGCCCTGGGTGCCGCCGGCCATGCGGTGACCATCGCCACCGACGGCGCCAGCGCGGTCGCGGCCTGGGCCGGCGGGCGTTTCGACATGGTGCTGATGGATGTTCACATGCCGGGCATGGACGGCCTGTCGGCAGCGCGCCGCATCCGGGCGCTCGAAGTCGCCGGTCAGCGCCGCCGGACGCCCATCGTGGCACTCACCGCCAGCGTGCTCGAAGAAGACCGCATTGCCGCCCGCGAGGCCGGGATGGACGGATTCGTCGGCAAACCCATCGACCTCGACCAGCTGCGCCGCGAGATGGCGCGCGTCGTGGGCGCGGTGGACGGCTCCCGCAACCTGCCCGTGGCGCCGTCCGCTGCCGCCGGCAAGCCGCCCGCGATGCCACTGCCACGCGCCGCACAGGAAACCATCGAGGCATTGCAGCGCGGGGAGATCGATACCGGCGCGCTTTACGCCGTCACCCACGCACTGCAACGGGCCGGCGACCCGGAACGGGCCGAACGGCTGGAGCAGGCCATTCTTCAATTCGATTTCGAAGACGCGGTTCAGCTGCTGACACCGCTCGCCACCACGGGGCACGCCGCTCCGGACTGCCAAGCCCCACAAAGGATTGCCGCATGACCGCCGCCCACCCAGCCGCCGGCCTCCCCACCCTGCTGCTGGTCGATGACGAACCGCTCAACCTGCAGGTGCTGCGCCATACCCTGCAGGACGATTACCGGCTGCTGTTCGCCCGCGACGGCATCCGGGCGCTGGAACTCGCCGCCAGCGAAAAGCCCGACATGGTGCTGCTCGACGTGATGATGCCCGGCATGACCGGCCACGAGGTGTGCCGCCTGATGCGCGCCACGCCCGGCATCGCGCATATACCGGTGATCTTCGTCAGCGCCCTGGCCGACAGCCGCTCCGAAGCCGCGGGTTTCGAGGCCGGAGGCGTGGACTACATCACCAAACCCGTCAGCCCGCCCATCGTGCGGGCCCGGGTGCGCACCCACCTTTCGCTGGTGCGGGTGGAAGAACTGCTGCACACCCGGCTGCAGATCGTGCAGCGCCTGGGCCTGGCCGCCGAATACAAGGACAACGAGACCGGCATGCACGTCATGCGCATGAGCCATTACTCGCAGATCCTGGCGCGCGCCGCCGGCCTGTCGGAGCGCGAGGCCGAGAACCTGCTGCATGCGGCGCCGATGCACGACATCGGCAAGATCGGCATTCCGGACGCCATCCTGCGCAAGAACGGCAAGCTGGAGCCCGGCGAATGGGACGTGATGCGCAGCCATGTGGAAATCGGCGCCCGCATCATCGGCGAGCATCCGCGGGGTGTGCTGAACACGGCCCGCATCGTGGCGCTGACCCATCACGAGAAATGGGACGGCAGCGGCTATCCCAACGGGCTGCGCGGCGAGGACATTCCGCTGGAAGGCCGCATCGTCGCCATCGCCGACGTGTTCGACGCGCTGACCAGCGAGCGGCCTTACAAACATGCGTGGCCGCTGGAACAGGCGCTCGACCTGATGCGCGAGCAGGCCGGCAAACATTTCGACCCCGCCCTGGTGGCGCTGTTTATTCAGGTGCTGCCGGCGATCCTGGAAGTGCGCGATCGCTTTCCGGAGGATGGGACACATCTCGAGAATCTGGAACTGACGGCGACTCAGGGGCATGCCGAGTCGAACGAATCGGCACGAGTGCCGGCGTCAGCCGCTTTCGCCGTTCCGATTCAAGGTTAAAAACCTGATTCGGCGGGTGGATCGGGGAAGACCGGCACGCGTGTCGGTGGCTGGGGTGCCTTTCAGCCGTTTTTCTGCCAGACCGGGCCTCGATTTGTCTGTGAACCCGAAATCCGCCCAGTCGATGGCTTCTTGAAAATAGGTCCCGGGACCGTTGGGATCGAAGCGCTCGCGGATGTAATTCGTGATGTCGATGCAGGGACGACCAGGGTCTTTTATTCGGCAAGCCCACTCCCGGGAATCTACTGCCGGGACCGGCTGCTGAATTCGTATGCCGGTCCACAAAGGTAGGTGGTGGCGGCCCGCGATCCACCGCAGGGTGGCGCCCGACCCCCTGCCGCATAAACAAAATCTCGATCTCTCGAAAAGAAAGGCAAAAAAGTCCTAAATTTCGGCTGCATCCTGCCGTTAACAGGTTGAAGGCGCCTCTTTCGGTCCCGCGACAGAGCCGCCAGCCAGGGTTGACCAGGACCACCGAGCGGAGCACGCCATGCAAGTTTCACCCGTAGACAGAAGCATCGCCGTCACGGCCAAAGCCGACGGAACGGGCGCGGGCACCCCTGCGCAGACTTCGACCGAGAGCACGAAGTCCGCAGAACCGACGCGCGCAGGCGTTACCCAGCCGGCCACTGCAAAAGGCGACTACCTGAACGCCACGCAGGGTGCCAAGGGTCCGGACAACCCGTCTTCCACAGCGGAAACGCCCAACCGCGACTGGACCACCACCGAAAAGGCGGCGGCCGAGGCCAAGGCAAAAGAAAAGGAAGAGCTCAAGCCGCGGCTCTTCGAAATGCTGATCGAGCAGTTCAACAGCCTCTGGCGTGCCAGCGCGCAAGCGGTGGACGTCACCACCCAGACCCAGGCGCTGACGCAGGCCACCCGGCAATCGCAGCAGGATGCCAACGGCAAGAACACGCCGCTGGTCTATACCGATCCGAGCAAGGTCCGCAAGACCTCGTCAGCCGAAGGCGCCTGACGCTCCGGCGATCGGGCGGTGCCTACCAGGGCCGCCAGGACCACCACGGTCTGGATTCTTCTGCGGCGGCAGCCGGCGGTTGAACCGCTGGTGCAGTCACGGCCGGAACGGGCGCAGGTGCCGGTGCTGGCAGCGGATCTGCCGGAACCGCGATCGCCGCCGCAGCGGACGGCACGACCGTCGCAGGCGTAGCCGGTGCTTGCGCCGCGGCCTTCTCCTCGCGCTTGTGGATCGCCAGGGCGCGGATCTCTTCGAAACTCACCCGGTTGTCCTTGTCGGTGTCGGCCTCTTCGAAGGCGTCACGCAGGCGTGGGAACAGCGCGACTTCTTCCCGGCTGAGAAAACCGTCATGGTTCAGATCGAGCCAGCCGAACTGGCGTGCCGCCTGGATTTCGCCCTTGCTCTGGCCAGCCGGGCGCGGAATGGGCGGTGACGCGGGCATCGGTTCGGCTTGCCCGGACGGCTGGGCCTGAGCGGAAAAGGCAGCGGCGAACGCCAGCGCGGCGGCCAGCGGCAGATACGAAGATCGCATGGAGAAAAAATCCTTGGAAAAAACGATGCCTGCGCAGGCTCACGGAAGGACTTGTGTCACATGGCCCGCTGGCACATGGCGGGCGGCCGAATTGACATGGCCCGTCTGGTCGTCGAAAAAGAAATCGGGCTCGAACTCGCGCAGAAAGACGCCTTTTTCGAGACCGCCGAGAAACATGGCCTCATCCACCGCAATATTCCATTTCATCAGCGTGCGGATGGCGCGTTCATGGGCCGGCGCACTGCGAGCCGTCACCAGCGCGGTGCGGATGCGCATGCGGCCAGCCGGCGCCTGCTGCAACTTGTGAAGGGCCGCCAGCAACGGTTTGAAGGGACCGTCCGGCAGCGGCATGGCCGCCTTGCCGAGTTCATGTGCCTGGAAGGCGTCCAGCCCGCTGGACTGGAAGACCCGCTCGGCCTCGTCCGAAAACAGCACCGCGTCTCCGTCGAAGGCGATCCGCACTTCGTCCGGATAGTTCTCGCCGGCCAGGCGTGATTCGGTCAGCACCCGTGCGGCCGGATGGCCCTGCGCCAGCGCCTGCCGCACATCGTCCTCGTTGGCCGACAAAAACAACTTGGCACCCAGCGGCCGGAGGTAGCGATACGGGTCGCGGCCCTGGGTGAACACACCGCGCTCCAGCGGCACCTGCGCCGCCTGGGCGGACCGGAAGATGCGCATGCCGCTCACCGGGTCGTTGCGCGACAGCACCACCACTTCCACACGCCGCAGTTCGGGAGTGTTGAAGGCCAGCAGCTTCTTCACCAGCGAAAACGCCACGCCGGACCGTGCCGGGACATCCAGCCGCTCCAGCTGCAGCTGCATGTAGGGCTGCGGGTCGAGCTTGTCGAAGATGCGGTTCTCTTCCTCGAAATCGAACAACGCACGGGACGAAATGGCTACGACCAGCTTGTCGTCGAGGGTCACACCCATGGTCGGCTTTCCTTGCGTGTCATTTCACGAACTGGTTGAGCTGGATGATGGGCAGCAAGACGGCCAGCACGATCAGCATCACGACCAGGCCCATCACCACGATCAGCAGCGGCTCCAGGATGGTCGCCAGCGCCATCGCCCGGCGTTGCACCTCGGCCGACAGCTGGGTGGCAGCCCGTTGCAGCATCACCGGAAGCTGGCCGGTCTGCTCGCCCAGCCGCGCGAACATGCTGAGGAGCCCCGGAAACCGTTTTTTCTGCGCCAGGGCCGATGCCAGCGGAGCGCCTTCGCGTACCAGCACCAGCGCATCGAGCGCGTCGGCCCGCATGGCCTGGTTGTGCAAGGTTTCGGCTGCGGCCTGAAGGGCGCGCAGGATGGGCACGCCGGCCGTCGCCAGCAGTGCCAGCGTTCCGGCGAAACGGGCGCTGTTGTATCCCCGGGCCAGCCTGCCGAGCAAGGGCAGCCGGAGCCAGGCGGCATCGAGCCGGATGCGCAGCGCCGGCCGTGCATAGGCGGCACGCAAACCGAAACCGACGACGACCAGCACACCCAGGATGGCCCAGCCGTATTCACGTACCGCCGCGCTGAGCGCCAGCATGGCGACCGTCAGGAAAGGCAGCGCCCGTTTGGTGCCGACAAACACCGAGGCCACCTGCGGCACCACGTAACTCACCAGGAAAAGCACGATGACGATCGCCACCAGGGTGACGATGGCCGGGTACAGCGCCGCGCCGATGAGTCTGGATTTGAGCGCCTGTCGTTCTTCCAGGTCGTCGGCCAGCCGTTCCAGCACCAGCGACAGGTTGCCGGTCTGCTCGCCGGCTGCGATGACCGCTCCGAACACCGGGCTGAATTCCTTCGGATGCTCCCCCAGCGCCCGGGCGAACGTAGAGCCTGCATTCACCTCGGCACGCAAGGTGGCCAGCAAGGCATGCTGGCGTTCGTCGTCGGTTTCTTCGGCGAGCGCATTGAGCGCCCGCTCCAGCGGAAGGCCGGCGCCGACCAGGCCGGCCAGTTGCCGGGTCCAGATGGCCAGGCCGGAGGCATTGAAGGCCTTACGGTGGAAAATCTCGATGCTTCCGGCGCCCCGGCCGCCGGCCGAAACCGGTTCGACCACCAGCGGCACCAGCGCCTGGGCGCGCAACAGGCCGCGCGCCGCACGGGCACTGTCGGCTTCCAGCATGCCCTTGCGGGCACGGCCCTGGGCGTCGAGGGCTTCGAATGAAAAGGCAGGCATAGACGCCTATTGTCGGTGCAGCCGGAGGCCGGCCGGTGACGACTGTCAGGCGACGACAGCTTCGGCCTGGATCGCCTGCGCGGCGATGGTCAGCGACCGTTTGCGCAACTCGGGGTCGAAAACGTCGCTGACGAACACCAGCTCATCGACGCCGGTCTGTTCGACGATGGACGACAGCCCTGCCCGCACCGTTTCCGGACCACCGACCACCGCCAGCGCCAGGAAGTCGGCGATGCCGGCGCGCTCCTGGGGCGACAGGCCCTGCAGGAAACCCGGCACCGGCGCGCCCAGCTTGCCGCGCTGGCCGGTGAGTATGCCCAGCACCCGTTTGTAGGTGCTGCTGGCCAGCAGTTCGGCTTCCTCGTCGGTGGGCGCGGCGATGACCGGCACACCGATGGCGACATAAGGCTTGGCCAGCGTGGCCGACGGCTTGAACCGTGCCCGGTACATCTCGATGGCCTGCAGCAGGTAACGCGGCGCGAAATGCGAGGCGAAGGCATAGGGCAGGCCTTTTTCAGCGGCCAGTTGCGCCGAGAACAGGCTCGAACCCAGCAGCCAGATCGGCACCTCGGTGCCGGCGCCGGGCGTGGCGATCAGGCGCTGGCCGGGTTTGGCGGGTGCCAGCAGGTGCTGCAGTTCGGCGACGTCGGCCGGGAAATCGTCGACCGACTCGGTGCGGTCGCGGCGCAGGGCGCGCATGGTGTGCGGGTCGGTGCCGGGCGCGCGGCCCAGGCCCAGGTCGATGCGGCCGGGGTACAGCTCGGCCAGCGTGCCGAAGGCTTCGGCCACCTGCAGCGGCGCATGGTTGGGCAGCATGATGCCGCCTGAGCCGACCCGGATGGTGGAGGTGCCGCCCGCCACATGGCCGACCATCACCGCGGTGGACGAGCTGGCGATGCCTTCCATGTTGTGGTGTTCGGCCATCCAGTAGCGGGTGTAGCCGAGCGATTCGACATGGCGGGCAGTGTCGAGCGCGATGGCCAAAGCCTGAGACACGGTGCCGCCCTCACGCACCGCGACTAGGTCCAGCAGGGAGAAACGCACGTCTTTCAAGACGTCGGAAGAGGCGAATGTGGGAAGGGTTGACGTGTCCATATCTCGATCAGTTGCGCCCGATGGCGGGCTTTGCAAGGCTGTTCGAGGGAATCGGCGCAGACTTCAGTCGAGCACCAGCCGGCAGCGATCACCCGCTGCCTTGCGCCAGACCTCGACCGCCTGCACCGGGAAATCGCGCTCGCGCAGCCGGTTGGCGATATACAGGCAGAGGTTTTCCATCGTCGGTTTACCCAGGCCCGGCACTTCGTCGAGCAGATGGTGGTCCAGCGACTCACGCACCACCTTGAGGTGCGCCTTCAGTTCGCCGAGGTCCACCACCATGCCGGTGACCGGATCCGGATTGCCGGCCACCGTGGCGCGGGCATGGTAGGTATGCCCGTGCACCCGGCGGCTGCCCGCGGCTTCGATCTTGCGGTCCAGGGTGTGGGCGGCGTCGAAGAAAAACTCCTGACTGACTTCGTAGCGCATCTTTTTAACGAATACCGGTGACCTTGTGGGTCTGAAGGGAAAGGCGCCATGCCGGGCGTTCCATGCACAGGGCGATGCAGGTCTGCATGTTGCCGGCGTTGTGCGGGCCCCTGGCGGCGTCCAGGCCCAGGCGTGCGTTGTCGTCCATCGGCTGCAGGAAACGATGGGTGAAGTCGGCGGCTTCCAGGGCCGCGAAATCGAGCCCTTCCTGTGGCCACACCACCTTGAGCTCCTGCCCGCTGCGCTGCACCCAGGGCGCACCGGCCTTGGGGCTCACGCATAACCAGTCGATGCCCGCGGGCGCGGCGATGCTGCCGTTGGTCTCCACCGCGATCTCGAAGTCCTCGGCATGCAGCGCGGCGATGAGCGCGTCGTCGACCTGCAGCAGCGGTTCTCCGCCGGTGATCACCACCAGCCGGTGGGCCCGGTCGTGGGCCGGCCACAAGGCGGCAATCTGCGCGGCCAGCGCGGCCGGGTCGCGGAACTTGCCGCCCAGCGTGCCGTCGGTGCCAATGAAATCGGTGTCGCAAAAGCGGCAGACCGCCTTCGAACGATCTTCTTCGCGGCCACTCCACAGGTTGCAGCCGGCGAACCGGCAGAACACGGCCGGACGCCCCGCATTGGCGCCTTCGCCCTGCAGTGTGTAGAAGATTTCCTTGACTTGATAAACCATAAGAGGGCGGCATTGTCGCCGCTCTTGCCCGCCCGCTCCCCGCTGGGGTCTTGCAGGGCGTGGTGGGCAGCCGCCGGAAGTGCACCAAAGAAGCTCCTGCGATGCCGGATCTTTTGCATGCAGATTGGCATGCTTTCTGCATACCCCGAAGGCATGGACGAAGCCCTGCCCCGCCCGCCCGCCGCCATCGAACTGGTGGCGCTGACCAAACGTTATGCGTCGGGTGCGCCTGCCGTCGATGCGATCGACCTGCGCATCGCGGCCGGCAGCTACTGCTGCCTGCTGGGGCCTTCGGGCTGCGGCAAGAGCACCACGCTGCGCATGATCGCCGGGCACGAGGTCGCCAGCGAAGGCGACATCCTGCTGGACGGCCGCAACATCACGGTGCTGCCCGCCGCCGAGCGTGGCACGGCCATGATGTTCCAGAGCTTCGCGCTGTTCCCCCATCTCACCGCACTCGACAACGTCGCCTTCAGCCTGCGCATGCGCGGCGTCGGCAAGGACGAACGCACGATGCGTGCGCAGGAACTGCTCGAACGCGTCGCCATGGGCGCGCTGGCAGACCGCAAGCCGTCCGAACTTTCCGGCGGCCAGCAACAGCGCGTGGCGCTGGCCCGTGCGCTGGCCACCCAGCCCAAGGTGCTGCTGCTGGACGAGCCGCTTTCCGCCCTCGACCCCTTCCTGCGGGTGCAGATGCGCGCCGAATTGCGCCGCTGGCAGAAGGACCTGGGCCTGACGTTCATCCACGTCACCCATTCGCAGGAAGAAGCCATGGCGCTGGCCGACACCATGGTGGTGATGAACAGGGGCCGCATCGAGCAGGTGGGCGCGCCGCGCGAGGTCTACAACAAGCCGGCCACCGAATTCGTCGCCCGTTTCATGGGCGGCCACAACGTCATCGCCACCGCAGCCGGCAAGGTGGCGGTGCGCACCGACCAGTTGCAGGTCAGCCCGGCGGCGACCGGCTCTCCTAACCTCTCGGGCCTGTCGGCCACCGTCACCGATGTCGAATACCAGGGCACCTACGTGCTGGTCGGCCTGCAGGCGGCTGCCGCGGGCGGCAACGGCTCGGTGTCGGCCATGCTGCCCGAAGCCCTTTTTGCGCAGCAGCCCTATGCGCTCGGCGACGCGGTCGACCTGTCGTGGTCGCCGTCTCAGGCGCACGCACTGGCCGCCTGACCTTCGCCGTACTCCTTCATTTCTCCCGGTTCCGTTTTGACGTTCTCCCTCCATCCCTCGTTAGGAGTTTTCATGTCCGACACCCTCGAACCCCAGACCAGCGGCATGCCGCGCCGCAGCGTGCTCACCGGCATGGCCGGCATCCTGGCCGCCGGCATGGCGCCCGCCGTGCATGCACAGGAAAAGATCACCCTGCGTTACCTGGGCACCGCGGTGAACCAGGACAAGGCGATCGCGGAGAAGTTCAAGGCCGACACCGGCATCACCATCCAGTACGTGGCCGTCACCACCGACGACGTCACCAAACGCGCCGTCACCGCACCCAACAGCTTCGACCTGATCGACACCGAATACTTCTCGCTGAAGAAGATCGTGCCGACCGGCAACCTGAAGGGCATCGACACCAAAAAGATCAAGAACGCCGACAAGATCACCACGCTGTTCACCACCGGCATGGTGGACGGCAAGGCGGTGGGCGACCAGGGCACCGCGCCCAAGAAGGTCATCTACCTCGAAGGCGAGAAGAGCAAGGTCTTCGCCAAGGCGCCGACCCAGTTCATGTCCCTGATTCCGACGGTCTACAACGCCGATACCCTGGGCATCCGCCCCGACCTGATCAAGCGTCCCATCACCAGCTGGGCCGAGCTGCTGAACCCCGAGTTCAAGGGCAAGACCGCCATCCTGAACATCCCGTCCATCGGCATCATGGACGCGGCCATGGTGGTCGAGGCCATGGGCAAGTACAAGTATCCCGACAAGGGCAACATGACCAAGGCCGAGATCGACCTGACGATCAAGACCCTGATCGAAGCCAAGAAGGCGGGCCAGTTCCGCGCCCTGTGGAAGGACTTCAACGAGTCGGTCAACCTGATGGCTTCCGGCGAGGTGGTGATCCAGTCGATGTGGAGCCCGGCCGTCACCGCCGTGCGCACCAAGGGCATCGACTGCGTGTTCCAGCCGCTCAAGGAAGGCTACCGCGCCTGGGCTGCCGGTTTCGGCCTGCCGGCCACGCTGTCGGGCCGCAAGCTAGACGGCGCCTACGAGTTCATCAACTGGTTCCTCGACGGCTGGGCCGGCGCCTACCTCAACCGCCAGGGTTACTACAGCGCGGTGCTGGAGACCGCCAAGTCCAAGATGGAAGCCTACGAATGGGCTTACTGGATGGAAGGCAAACCCGCCGCCCAGGACATCAAGAGCCCCAACGGCGACCTGCTGGCCAAGGCCGGCGCGGTGCGGGACGGCGGCAGCTACAGCCAGCGCATGGGCGGCATCGCCTGCTGGAACGCACTCATGGACGAAAACGAATACATGGTCCGTAAATGGAACGAGTTCGTCGCTGCCTGATCACGCCATGAACCCCACCGCCGCGAAACCCAAGACCTACGAACCCACCAGGGCCTGGTGGCAGGCCGGCCCCTTCGCGGCGGTGTTCCTGCTGTTTTTCATCATCCCGCTGGCCCTCGTGCTGATGGTCAGCTTCTGGGATTTCAACGAATACGAACTGCTGCCCGGCTTCACGCTCAAGAGTTACCTGGCGGTGTTCGAGGGCTGCAGCCATCTCGGTGAAGACGGTGACCTCTGCGTCACCCTGAAGACCTACCTTTCGACGCTGAAGTTCTGCGTCATGGTCTGGGGCATCACCCTGCTGCTGGGCTTCACCGTCGCCTATTTCCTCGCCTTCCACGTGCGCTCGGCCGGCCTGCAGACGGCGCTGTTCGTGCTGTGCACCATTCCGTTCTGGACGTCGAACGTGATCCGCATGATTTCGTGGGTGCCCATGCTGGGCCGCAACGGCGTGGTCAACAGCGCGCTGATGGGCATGGGCATCGTGGACCAGCCGGTCGAATGGCTGCTGTTCTCGCCCTTCTCGGTGGTGCTGGCCTTCGTGCACCTGTACACCATGTTCATGATCGTGCCGATCTTCAACAGCATGATGCGCATCGACCGCAGCCTGCTCGAAGCGGCCAGCGATGCGGGTGCATCCGGCTGGCAGACGCTATGGAGCGTCATCGTGCCGCTCTGCAAGAGCGGCATCCTGATCGGCTCGATCTTCGTGGTCACCATCGTCATGGGCGACTTCGTCACCATCGGAACCATGGGCGGCCAGCAGATCGCCTCGGTCGGCAAGATCATCCAGGTGCAGACCAGTTACCTGCAGTTCCCCCTGGCAGCCGCCAACGCGGTGATATTGCTCGGCACCGTCCTCATGATCATCTGGGGCCTGACCCGGGTCGTCGACATTCGCAAGGAGCTGTGATGTCAACCCGCCAAGGTGAAAAACGCGCCCCCGGTTTTGTGCCGCTGGCCCTGGTGTTCGTACTGTTCGTGGCCTTCATGTACGGACCGATGCTGGTCATCTTCCTGCTCAGTTTCCAGGGTCCGGAAGGCGGCCTGACCTTCCCGATGCGCGGTTTCTCGCTGCACTGGTTCCGCTCGCTGGCGGCCGGCCTGGGCACGGTCGACATCGGCGCCGCCTTCGGGCGTTCGCTGGCGCTCGGCGCGGTGGTGATGGCGCTGACGGTGCTGCTGTCGGTGCCCGCCGGCCTGGCCTTCCGCAAGAAGCTGCGCGGCGGCAATGCACTGTTCTACGTTACCGTGGCCAGCCTGGTGATGCCGTCCATCGTGGTGTCGTTGGGCATCGGCCTGCAGTTCCGGCTGATCGACACCGGCGTGAAATGGCTGCTGGGCGCGATCGGCGCGCAGGACACTCTCGACAACTACGGCACCGCCCTGGGCCTGTTCAGCTCGGCGCTGGGCGCGCACCTGACCTGGACCCTGCCCTTCGGCCTGCTGACCATGTTCGCGGTGTTCAACCGCTTCGATCCGGCCTATGAAGAAGCCGCACGCGACCAGGGCGCCACGCCCTGGCAGACCTTCCGCCATGTGGTGCTGCCGCTGATCGCGCCGCCGGTGGTGGGCATCGGCATGTTCGGTTTCACCCTGAGCTGGGACGAGATCGCCCGCACCTCGCAGGCCATCGGCGACGTCAACACGCTGCCGCTCGAATTGCAGGGCCTGACCTCCACCGTCACCACGCCCGCCATCTATGCGCTGGGCACGGTGACCACGGTGGTGTCCTTCCTGGTGATCGGCGTGGCCTTCGGCCTGGCCGTGCTGATGCGACGCAAGGCCCGCACCGTCCGCGATTGACGAACCGATGAATACCGCCACTTCCGAGTCGCCGGCCGAAGCCGAGACCGACGCCCCGCTGACCGACGAAATCATCTACGAAAGGCTGGTCGCCGCCATCCTCGACCAGCGCCTGCCGCCCGGCACCAAGCTGGTGTCCGACCGGCTGGCCCAGGCCTTCGGCGTTTCGCGTACCCGCATCCACCCGGTGCTGGTGCGGCTGGCCAACGAACGTATCGTCACCTTCACGCCGCGCCGCGGAGCATCCGTCGCCCAACCCACGGTCGAAGAAGCCCGCGAGGTGTTCGAGGTGCGCCGCATGATCGAGCCGCGGCTGGTGGCGCTGTTCATCGCCAACGCATCGGCCGAAGCCATCCAGTCGCTGGCCGACTGCATCCGCGACGAGGAAGCCGCGCATGCCGTCGGCGATACCGTGCGCGCAGTGCGGCTGACAGGCGAATTCCATCTGCTGATCGCCGAGGGCTCGGGCCACCAGACCCTCGGCCGGGTGCTGCGCGAACTGGTGTTCCGCACATCGCTGATCATCATGCGGTACGGCACCGACACCGGCAGCGTGCCGCCCGCCACACCTGCCTGCGCCTGCAACGAACATCGCCGCCTGCTGGACGCCGTACGGCTCGGCGACAAGACCGAGGCCGCGCGTTTCATGCGGGAGCACCTGGAGCAGATCGAGTCGCAGTTGCGCTTCACCCAACGCCCCGCCGGCCCGCCCGACCTGTCGCGACTGTTCGGTCCGATGGGTTGACCGCGCCACCCGAAAGACACGCCATGCCGCGCCTGCTGGTCATCAATCCCAACACTTCCGAAAGCGTCACCGCGCTGCTGCAGACCCATCTATCGGCACACGCCGGGCCGGGCATTCCGGTGCAGGCGGTGACCGCACGATTGGGAGCGCCCTACATCGCCTGCGAAGCCAGTTATGCGGTCGCCGGCCATGCAGCGCTGGACGCCTGGGCGGCGGCCCTCGTGCCGCCTGCCGATGCGCCGGACGGAATCCTCATCGGCTGTTTCGGCGACCCCGGCCTGTTCGCGCTGCAGTCCTGCAGCCCCGTGCCGGTCACGGGCCTGGCCGAGGCCGCGTTCGCGCAGGCCGCACGGCGCGGACGTTTCGCGGTGGTCACCGGAGGTGCCGCCTGGGACCCGATGCTGCGCCGCCTGGCGCTGGCCCTGGGCCATGGTGAAACCCTGGCCGGCATCGTCACCGTGGCGCCCAGCGGCGCCGAACTGGCGGCCCACCCTCAGCGTGCCGCCCGGCTGCTGTTCCAGGCCTGCCGGGACGCTGCGGCCATCAAGGGGGTGGAGTCGGTCATCGTGGGCGGCGCCGGCCTGGCGGGCATGGCCGACGTGCTTCAGCCCGACCTCGATTTCCCGCTGATCGACAGCGTGGCGGCCGGTGCGCAGGAATTGCTGGCGGCCATCGCCGCAGGCAAGGTTCACAGCAGCCACAAGGTACCGGGCTGCGACGTTGCCTGGAGCGGCGTGTCGCCCGAACTGCGAGCCCTCGGCCGCGAGGGCTAAGCCAGCCGCTCGATGGCCGCACCGAGGGTCTGCGCGGCACCCTCGTATTCGTCCCAGGGCTTGTTGCCGATGTCCAGGCGCGAGCCGACGTTGGCGACCGTCCAGTGTGCGCTGCCGGTCAGCCCGGGCAGTTCGTCCCAGGTCACCGGGACCGACACCCCCAGCCCGGGCCGCGCCCGCACCGACCACGCTGCCACCGTCGTGGCGCCATAACCGTTGCGCAGGTAGTCGATGTAGACCTTGCCGACGCGGTTCTTCGGTCCGCTTTTGGCGACGAAACGTGCGGGAATCACGTGGGCCATGTGCTGCGCCACCCGCTGGCCGAAACCCTTCACGGTGTCCCAGTCGGCCTTGGGCTTCAGGGGCAGCACGATATGCAGGCCCTTGCCGCCGCTGGTCTTGAGGAATGACTTCAAACCCACCTCCGTCAGGAACGCACCCAGCAGCTGCGCAGCCTCCTGCACCTGCGGCCACGCCACGTTCTCACCCGGGTCCAGATCGAAGGTCAGCCGGTCGGGAAAGGCGATGCGGGCCGGCTTCTTGCGGCTGCCGGCGGACGGCACGGTGGCGTTCCAGGTATGGAATTCGACCGCATTCATCTGCACCGCGGACAACAGCGCCAGTGGTTCGTCGGCCACCAGCAAGGCGCCGTGGCCCGGGTCATAGGCGGGGTCCATCCGGCGCATGCCGGCGATCTCCCGGGCATCGGCATGTTTCTGGAAGAAGGCATCGCCGGCCAGGCCGTCGGGCAGGCGAAGCATGGCCAGCGGGCGTTCCTTCAGGTGGGGCAGCATCACACCGGCGGCGCTGGCGTAATAACGCAGGAGATCCAGTTTGGTGGTGCCGGTTTCCGGATCGATCACCCGTTCGCCGTGGGTCACCCGCAAGCCTTCCAGACTGGCTGAGACGGCCTTCACCGGTTTCTCGACATCGATCTGCCTGGCGGGTTTGTCCATTCTCAATCCATGAAAAACAGGGTGACGCAGATGACCGTCGCGGGTCCATTCACTGAAGGCGACCTCGGCCACCAGTTCAGGTTTCACGAAATGCGAGCCCCGGGGCAGCCTTTTGTCGGAAAACGGGTTCTGGTCGCTGGCGATGGCATCGAGCCGTGAACGCAGGTCGGCCAGCACCTTCTCGGTGAAACCGGTGCCCACGTTGCCTGCGTAACGCAGTTCGCCACGTTCGTGGACGCCCACCATCAGCGCCCCCAGCCCGCTGCGGCTGCCGCGCGGTTCTGTGAACCCGCCGATGACGAATTCCTGCCGCCTGCCGCACTTCAGCTTGATCCAGCCGGGCGAGCGGCGCGACACATAAGCGCCATCGCGGCGTTTGCCGATCAGCCCTTCGAAACCGTATTCGCATGCCTGCTCCAGCAGCGCCTGCGGGTCCCCTTCGAGCGTCCGGCAGTAGCGCACCATGCCCCGGGCCGAATCACCGACCAGCACACGCAAGCGCTCGCGGCGGGCGTCGAGGGTCTGGTCGCGCAGGTCTTGCCCATCCACATACGGCAGGTCGAAGGTGTAATAGACCAGGTGACCGGTGTCCTTGCCGTCGAAGGCCTGCTGCAACGCCTGGAAGTCGGGCGTTCCGCGCGGGCCGGCGGCCACCAGTTCCCCGTCGATCCAGGCGTCCGGCAGCTTGAGTTTTTCGAAGGCGCTGGCCAGCGGATGCAGCTTGTCCGTCCAGTCGTGGCCGTTGCGGGTGAACAGTCTGGCCTCGCCCTTTTCGATGCGCACCAGCAGCCGGTAACCGTCCAGCTTTGCCTCGAATGCCCAGGCGTCGACGTCGACCGGCGGACTGTCGACCAGGGTGGCCAGTTGCGGCGCAAGGGTGGCTGGCAAGGCGGTGCGGGCCTTCTGCTTCAACACACTGCCGGGCCGTTCTTTCAGCAGTTCGAATTCCTTTTCCGGCCGGGCCTCGGCATCGTTTTCCTTGATCAGCAGCCAGCCCGGGCTGCGTTCACCGTCTCGCGGTTTCATGCGCACCAGGTTCCACTGGCCGCGCAGCTTGTGGCCGGCCAGGCTGAATTTGAGGCGTCCCTTGGCATAGGCGGCCGCCGCATCTCCCTCGGGCTGCCAGGTGCCGGCGTCCCACACGATGACGGTGCCGGCGCCGTAGTGTTTCTCTGGAATGGTGCCCTCGAAGCCGGCATACGAAATCGGATGATCCTCGACTTGAACCGCCATGCGTTTGATCTGCGGGTCCAGGCTCGGCCCCTTGGGCACGGCCCAGCTTTTCAGGGTGCCGTCCAGCTCCAGGCGAAAGTCGTAGTGCAGGTGGCTGGCGTGGTGTTCCTGCACGACGAAGATCAGCGCCTCGCCGGCCTCGGCCACCTTTCCGGCCGGTTCCGGCGTGGATGCGAATTCGCGTTTCTCGCGGTAGCGGGCCAAAGCATCGGTAGCGTCGTGACTTGCCATCTTGTCGTTCGCGCAAGTTGTGCGTTTGTGTGGGCGTGTGCGGCTGCTGGTTTCGACAGCCAAGCTATCCGATCAATGCCCGCGATCGCGTAGGACTCCATAACCTGCCGGCGTCGGCCTGCGGCAGCAGCCAGAACGGCGCCGCGCCGCCATAATTTCGCCCTTCCTCGGTGCGTTTTTCCGGCCGCCCCCACGAACCCCAAGAGATACCGTGTCCCTCACCGCCCTTGCCGATTCGTCCGTCCTCGACCGCCATTCCACCTTGACCGCATCCGCCTCGCAGCCCACCCTCTTCCTGCCCCATGCCACAGGAGAGATGGCAGACCGAATGCGTGCACTCGACTGGTCCGGCACCGCGCTCGGCGCACCCCAAAACTGGCCCGACAGCCTGCTGGCACTGGTCGAGGTGATCCTCGCCGCCCGCGAGCCGCGTTTCATGGCCTGGGGCCCGCAGCGCACCATGATCTACAACGACCTGTATGCGCCGCTGTGCGGCAGCAAACATCCGTCCGCGCTGGGTCGACCGTTCGACGAGGTCTGGTTCGACATCATCGAAGACGTCGGCCCGATCATGGACCGCACCTACGGGGGCGAGCCGGTCCACATGGATGACATCGCGTTCACCATGCACGACCGCAACGGCTATCCGGAAGAAACCCATTTCGCGTTTTCCTACCTGCCGGTCCACAACCGCCACGGCGCCGTAGACGGCATGGTGTGCACCTGCCGCGAGACCACCGACGCGGTGCTGACCCAGCGCCTTCTGGCCTTCCAGCTGCGGCTGGGCGACCGGCTCCGGCCCATCGCCGAACCGGTGGAAGTGAAGCGGCTGGCGGTGCAGTCGCTGGCGGACGAACTGCAGGTCGGGCTGGTGGCGTACGGTGAAGTGCGGCCGGACGGGCTGGCCGTCACCCACACCAGCCACGGCAACGGCAGCCTGCCGCTGTCGCGCGGCGTGCCCCGTTCGGCCGACGCACTGCCGACCACCGTGGCAGCCCTGTCGACCGGTGCGCGGGTCGCCCTGAACGACCTGGCGCTGGACACCGGCCCCATCGCCAGCGAGATCCGCGGCGCTTTCCTGGAACGCGGCATACGCGCGCTGGCGATCCTGCCCCTGGTCAAGCAGGGCCGGCTGGTGGCCTATGTCTACCTGGCACATGCAGAAGCGCGCCGCTGGTCGTCACGTGAACTCGAACTGGCGCTGGACGTCGTCGAACGCACATGGTCGGCGGTCGAGCGGGCCACCACCGAAGCCACGCTGCGTCGCACCCGGGAGCGCCTGTCGGCCACCCTGGACGCGGCAGACATCTCCACCTGGGACTACGACGCCGTCAACGACGTGCTGCTGCCGGACGACAACATGGCCGCCCTGATGATGCTGACCGGCGATGCGCGGCAGTCCGGCGGATCGCTGGAAGCCTTCGTGGCACGCTGCCATCCGGACGACCGCGAACGCGTGCGCGAATCGCTGCAGGAAGGCCTGCTGCGCGGCGAACACTGGCGTTCGGAGCACCGCGTGCTGCCGGCCGAAGGCGGGCCGCGGTGGGTGGTCGCTCACGGCCGCATCGAGCGTGATGCCCAGGGCCATGCCCAGCGCATGCCCGGTGTGCTGGTCGACATCACCGACCGCAAACGCGCCGAGGAGGCCCTGCAGGAGGCCGACCGCCGCAAGGATGAATTTCTGGCCACGCTGGCCCATGAGTTGCGCAATCCGCTGGCACCCATCCGCAGCGCGGCGCGCATCTCCAGCGAACCCACTGCCACGCTCCAGCAGCTGCGCTGGAGCCACGAGGTCATCGAGCGCCAGGTGCGCAACATGGCCCTGCTGCTGGACGACCTGCTGGATGTCTCGCGTATCACCCGGGGCATCCTCGAAGTCCGCAAGACACCGACCGGCGCCGCCGCCATCGTCGAGGCCGCGCTGGAAACCTCGCGCCCGGTGATCGCCGCCCGCAACCACCGGCTGGTGGTGGAGGTCGCAGCCGAAGCCATGCACATCGACGCCGACCCTCTGCGGCTGGCGCAGGCGCTGTCGAATCTGCTGACCAATGCGGCCAAGTACACCGACCCGGGCGGCACCATCCGGCTGTCCGCACAGCGCGAGGGCGATGCCCTGGTGCTGCGGGTGAGCGACAGCGGCATCGGCATCGCGTCCACTTCGCTGGGCCGCATCTTCGCCATGTTCTCGCAGGTCGAGTCGGCGTTGGAGCGTTCCGAAGGCGGGCTGGGCATCGGTCTCGCGCTGGTCAAGGGCATCGTCGAACTGCATGGCGGCAAGGTGCAGGCCTATAGCGCGGGCCTGGGACAGGGAAGCGAGTTCATGTTGAGTATTCCGGGCGTGCGCATGGGCGAGGCACCGGCCACCGGGGATGCCGTGGCCGCACCCGCCGCACGCGGTCCCCTGCGGGTCGCGCTGGCCGACGACAACGTCGACGGCGCCGAAACCCTGGCCGCACTGCTCGAACTGGACGGCTACGAGGTCCGCATCGCCCACGACGGCCTGGCCGCTCTCGAACTGGTGCGCGAATACCGGCCGGACGCGGTGTTCCTGGACATCGGCATGCCCGGCCTGAACGGCTACGAAGTGGCCCGCCAGCTGCGCATCGAGCAAAACGAAGGCGGTCCTTCGCCGGTGCTGGTGGCCCTGACCGGCTGGGGCGGTGCCGACGACAAGAAAAGAGCCATCGAAGCAGGTTTCGACCGCCATCTGACCAAACCCGTCGATCCGGACGCGCTGGTGCAGATCCTGGTCGAGACCGCGCAGCAGGCCGCTGCCTGACGTCAGCCGGCGTCGAACGCCGCTTTCAGCCAGGTGACGGTTTCGGCCTCCACACTCACCACGTCGAAACGGCACGGCGGCGGAGAGGCGAAGCGGGTCAGGTAGAAACGCGCCGCGAACACGATGCGCCGCTGCTTGACCGAACCGACGCTTCCGGCCGCTCCGCCGTGGCTGGCGCTGGCCCGCTGCCGCACCTCGACGAACACCAGCGTGCCGTCCCGATCCCTCATGACGATGTCGATCTCGCCGCCGCCGCGTCCCGGGGTTCGATAATTCGTCTCGACCGGCCGCATTCCCGCGGCCCGAAGATGGGCCAGGGCTTTTGCCTCGGCGGCGTCACCGCGTTGTTTGGTGGTAAGCGCCGCCGCTGTTTTTGCAGCACCCTGCCCGCCTGGAAAGAATTTCATTGACCGCCTCCTTTGCTCCTGCCCTTGCCGCTGCCCATGATGCAGCAGGCACCCAGCACTACCCCGCCGGCGCGCTCTACATGGTGGCCACGCCCATCGGCAACCTGGCCGACATCACCCTGCGCGCGCTGCATCTGCTGCAGACGGTCGAGGCCATCGCCTGCGAGGACACCCGCCACACCGGCGCGCTGCTGCGCGGCTACGGCATCGACCGCAGCGGCACGGCGCTGGTGGCCGTGCACCGGCACAACGAATCCGAATCGGCCGACGCGGTGATCGCCCGGCTGGCCGCAGGCGAACGGGTGGCTTATGCCAGCGATGCCGGCACACCCGCAGTGAGCGACCCGGGCGCACGCCTGGCCGCCGCGGTTCGCGCCGCCGGTCACCGGGTGATCCCGATGCCGGGCGCCAGCAGCATCACCGCCGCCCTGAGCGCTGCCGGCATCGTGGCGCAGGGGCATGACGACGGCAGTTTCATCTTCGGCGGATTCCTGCCGTCGAAGGCCGGCGAACGGGCGACCGCCCTGAAGGCCCTGGGCGCCCAGGTGCGGCCGGTGATCCTGCTCGAAGCGCCGCACCGCATTGCCGAACTGGCTGCCGCACTCGCACCGCTGGGCGACCGGCTGGTGACCATGGCACGCGAACTGACCAAGCAGTTCGAAGAAATCGCCACCTTGCCCGCACGGGATGCCGCCGCCTGGGTGGACGGCAGCCCGCAGCGCAGCCGCGGCGAATACGTGGTATTGCTGCATGGCGCGGCGGTGGCAGCCGACGCCACGCTGGACGAAGGCAAACGTGTGCTGACCCTGCTGCTGGCCGAAAAACTGCCGCTGAAAAGCGCGGCCCGGCTGGCGTCCGACATCACCGGAGCGAGCAAGAACGCGCTGTACGAAGCCGGCCTGGCCGCCCGGCAGCCGGAAGCCTGAAAAGCACCGTCTTTACCCCCGCTTCGCATAACCGTAAAAGGCGCGTCGCAACCCCCGGCCAAACTCAGCCTCCTATGTTCCAGCGAATCGCTTCCTGGCGGAAACGCCCTATCCGCCTTGTCTTCATCCTGCTTTTGCTGGTCGCCGTCGGCATGCTGGCCTGGCGGCATTTCAATCCCGAGAAGAAACTTCCGCAGTACGTGACGGCGCCGGTCACCCGTGGCGATCTGGAAGACGCGGTGCTGGCGACCGGCACGTTGCAGGCGTTTCGCCAGGTCAGCGTGGGCGCCCAGGTTTCGGGCCAGGTGAAGACCCTGGCGGTGAAGCTGGGCGATCCGGTGAAGAAGGGCGACCTGATCGCCGAGATCGATTCGCTGACCCAGCAGAACGCCTTGCGCAACGCGGAAGCCTCGCTGCGCAACGTGCAGGCCCAGCTGGCCGCGCAACAGGCCACGCTGGCGCAGGCCGAACTCAATTTCAAGCGCCAGCAGCAGCTGCTGGCGGGTGAAGCCGGTTCACGGCTGGACTTCGAATCCGCCCAGGCCAGCTATGACACCGCCAAGGCCAACGCCGCCGCCCTGCAGGCGCAGATCGCCCAGGCCGGCGTGACCACCGACACCGCCAGGGTGAACCTCGGCTACACCCGCATCGTGGCGCCCATCGACGGCATGGTGGTGGCCATCGTCACCCAGCAGGGCCAGACGGTGAACGCCAACCAGACGACCCCGACCATCGTCAAGGTGGCGCAACTCGACACCATGACCATCAAGTCGCAGATTTCAGAAGCCGACGTGGTCAAGGTCAAGGCCGGCCAGAAGGTGTACTTCACCATCCTGGGCGAACCCGACCGGCGCTACGACGCCACCCTGCGCACGGTGGAGCCGGCGCCGGATTCCATCCTCACCGACACCACCACGTCGTCGAGCAGCAGCACCACCACCACGACCACCGCCGTCTACTACAACGGCCTGTTCGACGTCGCCAACCCCGAGGGCAAGCTGCGCATCTCGATGACCGCGCAGGTCTCCATCGTGCGGGGCGAGGCCAGGGCGGCGCTGACCATTCCGGCATCGGCGCTGGGCCGGCGCGAACGCGACGGCAGCTACACGGTGCGGGTGGTCGGCGCCGACGGCGAAGCCGCGCCGCGCAAGATCAGGGTCGGCATCAACAACAACGTCAGTGTCGAAGTGACCGAGGGCCTGACCGAGGGCGACCGGGTAGTGCTGGGCGATGCCTCGGCACGCGACCCGGCGCAGCAGGTGCGCGGCCCCGGCGGACGTCCGCCGATGCGCATGTGAGGCAGCGCCGGCATGCCTGAACTCGACAACCACGCCAACCGCCCCGCCCTGCTCGAACTGCGCGAGCTGTGGCGCGATTTTCCGGCCGGCGAAGGCACCATCGCCGTGCTGCAGGACATCAACCTCGACATCGCCGCCGGTGAAATGGTGGCCATCGTCGGCCAGTCCGGCTCGGGCAAGTCGACGCTGATGAACATCCTCGGCTGCCTGGACAAACCGACGCGCGGCCACTACCGGGTCGACGGCCGCACCACCGGCGCGCTGGCGCCCGACGACCTGGCCGCGCTGCGCCGGGAGCATTTCGGTTTCATCTTCCAGCGTTACCACCTGCTGAGCGACCTGACCGCGCGCGGCAACGTCGAGGTGCCGGCGGTCTATGCGAACACACCGTCCGAGGCACGCCACGAACGCGCCGGAGTCCTGCTCGAAAGGCTGGGCCTGGCCGACCGCACCGCACATCGGCCGGGCCAGTTGTCCGGCGGCCAGCAGCAGCGGGTTTCCATCGCACGAGCGTTGATGAACGGCGGCACCGTGATCCTGGCCGACGAGCCGACCGGAGCCCTGGATTCGGCCAGCGGCGAAGAGGTGATGAAGATCCTGCAGGAACTCAACGCCGAAGGCCACACGGTCATCATCGTGACCCACGACATGCAGGTGGCGGCGCATGCCGGCCGCATCATCGAAATCCGCGACGGCCGCATCATCGACGACCGGACCACCGGCCACGCCCGCACCGCGCCCGCCGCCACGCTGGCGCCGCGACCCGTCGCCAAGGGCGGTTTGCGCGCCTTCGCCGACCGTTTTTCCGAGGCCTTCGGCATGGCGCTGCTGGCCATGAACGCACAGCGGCTGCGCACCTTCCTGACCATGCTGGGCATCGTCATCGGCATCGCTTCGGTGGTGGCGGTGGTGGCGCTGGGCGAGGGTTCGCGCCAGCAAGTGCTGAAGAACATCTCTGCCATCGGCACCAACACCATCGAGATCTTTTCGGGCGCCGGTTTCGGCGACACCCGCTCTGCCGCGGTGCGCACCCTGGTACCCGCCGATGCCGACGCCCTGGCACGCCAGCCCTATGTCGACAGCGTGACGCCGACCATCACCAGTTCGCTCACCCTGCGCTACCGGAACATCGACGCCACGGCGACGGTCAATGGCGTGGGCGAACAATATTTCCGCGTGCGCGACGTGACGCTGGCGCAAGGCTCGGCCTTCGGCGACGACAGCGTGCGCCTGCGCGAACAGGTGGCGGTGATCGACGACAACACCCGAAAGAAGCTTTTCCCGCAGAACCCCAACCCCATCGGCGAGGTGATCCTGCTGGGCAGCGTGCCGGTGCGGGTGATCGGCGTGGCCGCCAGGAAGGACAGCGCCTTCGGCAACAGCGAGGCGCTGAACGTCTTCGTGCCGTACACCACCGCCATGGGCCGGATCGTCAACCAGAACTACCTGCGCAGCATCACCGTGCGGGTGTCCGACGACGCCTCGATGGACGCGGCCGAACAGGGCATCGGCGCGCTGATGCAGCAGCGCCACGGGCGCAAGGATTTCTATGTGCTCAACACCGACAGCATCCGCCAGACCATCACCGCCACCACCGCCACGCTGACGCTGCTGGTGGCCTCCATCGCGGTGATCTCGCTGATTGTCGGCGGCATCGGAGTGATGAACATCATGCTGGTGTCGGTGACCGAACGTACCCGCGAGATCGGCGTGCGTATGGCGGTCGGCGCACGCCAGGGCGACATCCAGCAGCAGTTCCTGATCGAGGCGGTGCTGGTGTGCCTCATCGGCGGCGTGCTGGGGATATTGCTGGCACTGGCGCTGGGTGTGGCGGTAGACAGCGCGGGCATAGATTTCAAGCTGGTCTATTCGACCGGCTCGATGGTCGCCGCCTTCGCCTGCTCGACCCTGATCGGCGTGGCCTTCGGTTTCTGGCCGGCGCGCAATGCGGCACGGCTGAACCCGGTCGATGCCCTGGCCCGCGAATGAAACCGTCCATGAAACTTGCCCTGACTCCCCTGCTGACCGCCCTGCTGCTGGCCGGCTGCACCACCGGCTCCAAGGCCCCTTACGAATCGCCCGAGATCAACTTGCCCGCCAGCTGGGCGCACGGCGCATCGGCCGGCGTGGTGACGGCACCGCTCGAAAGCCGGGCCGACATCGGCCGCTGGTGGACCGCCTTCAACGATCCGGCCCTCGACCAGCTGGTCGATTCGGCCCTGGCGCGCAACAACGACCTGGCCGCCGCCGGTTTCAAGGTGCGAGCAGCGCAGTTGCAGGCCGGCATCGCGCAGTCCAATCTGCTGCCGGCCGTGACGGCCGGCGTCAACACCAGTGCGTCGCGCGCACTCGACGGCGGGCAGTCCGGCCGCAGCAGCACCACCAGCCTGGGTGCCAGCTACGAGGTCGACCTGTGGAACCGTCTTGGCGCACAGCGCGACATCGCCCGATGGGAGGCCGAGGCCACGGCGCAGGACCGCGAAGCGAGCGCCCAGGCCCTGGCCGGCACCACCGCCACGCTTTACTGGCAGCGCGCCTACCTGGCGCAGCGCATCGCCGCCGGCCAGGACAGCGCCGCCTATGCCGAACGTACGCTCAAGCTGGTGCAGACCCAGTTCGACGCGGGTGCGGTGTCGCCGCTGGAAGTGGCCGAGGCGCGGCAGAGCGTGTCCGCCCAGAAGGCCGCGCTCGAACTGCTGCAACAGCAACAGGTCGAGGCCGGCAACGCGCTGGCGCTGCTGTTCGACGGGCAGGCACCTGCCGCTGCCGGCAGCCCGCAAGCCCTGTTGCCGACCAGCGTGTTGCCGCTGGTGCCGCAGGACGTGCCAGCCGCCGTGCTGGCCCGCCGGCCGGATGTACGCGCAGCCGAACTGAGGCTGCGCGAAAGCCTGAGCACCATCGACGTCACGCGGGCGGGTTACTACCCGGCACTGACCCTGACCGGTGCCCTGGGCGGCTCCAGCACCAGCCTGGCCAATGTACTGAGCAACCCCATCGGAACGCTGGGTGCGGGCTTGAGCCTGCCCTTCCTGCAATACCGCCAGATGGACCTCAACATCCGGGTGTCGCAGGCGCAATACGAACAGGCGGTGGTCAGCTTCCGCCAGACGCTGTACCAGGCGCTGGCCGATGTCGACAACGCCCTGTCGGCACGCGACCGTTACGCCAGCCAGGGCCGGCAACTGCAGGCCCGGCTGGACGATGCCCGCACCGCCGAGCGGCTGTACGAAACCCGCTACCGGCTGGGTGCCGTCGCTTTGCGGATATGGCTCGACGCCCAGGAAGCCCGGCGCACCGCCGAAACCGCGCTGGCGGAGAACCGCTACAACCGGCTCGTGAACCACGCCACGCTTTTTCGGGTGCTTGGCGGTACCGTCTGACGCACGCAACTCCGTTGGTCACCACCGTCGCGCATACTGCTATCTTTCAGCGCGGGAGTCGTTTCATGCAGACTGAGTCGGTGTTCCATCATGGCGAATATCAAATCGCCTGTAGCGCTCGCAAGATGGGAAACGGCAGGTTCGTACCCACTCTTGTCGTGACCAAGGTGGTGTGGCCGACACGGGCCCGGACCATCGCATTGCAGGCCGGTGATTTCGAGGCAGAAGCCGCAGCCATCGAAGAGGCCCGGATCCGCGGCCTGGAATGGATTGCGCATTACGGCTGAGCCGGCGTCCCCGCTCTACCTTTCGAAATTCCATGCAGTATTTTCCGGACGAGCGGCAACGCCGCCAGCGCATGCGTCCCTGGCGAACGGCGGCACTGGTTTTTGTCTTCCTGTGGTTCTTCATCGGCGGGTTTGCGCACTTCGTGTTCACCGACGCCGAAATGCGCATCGTGCCTTCCTATGTGCCGTGGCCGCGCGAGGCGGTGCTGGTCACCGGCGTGTTTGAGCTGGCAGGTGCGGCCGGCCTGATCTGGCGCGCCACCCGACGCGCCGCCGGCTGGGGCCTGTTCCTGCTGACGCTCGCCGTTACGCCGGCCAACATCGCCATGCTGCAGAACGCGCAGTCGTTCGATGTTCCTTACGCCTTGCTGGTCGCCCGCCTGCCCTTCCAGCTGGTGCTGTTGTGGCTGATCGTGTGGAGCACCAGCACAGACCGGCGGCGCGGTCACCGGGCCGGCAGGCGCTAGGTCTTCGCCCGCTCGGCAAGCACACCCACCAGCAGTCCGGCTTGCGGCACCGGCATGGCGGTCAGCACCACATGCCGGTCGGGATGACCCGCCAGGCGCGCCAGGTATTCACAACAGACCGGCTGTTCGCGGCTTAGTCCGTCGGCCAGCGCTTCGTCGATCCAGCCGGCAGCCCGGAAGGCGGCAGGAAGTTGCTGCCAGCCGTCGAGCGTGATGTCTTTTCTCGGCCCGGTCCACGGAAGATCCAGGCCGTGCATGCGGGCCACCCGGGAATCGACCACCAGTTCGCGCGTGGCCGGGCAATAGGAGAAATGAGCCTGGTTTCGCCGGTCTTCCATGCCGGCGTAGAGCCGGCGGTAGACCTCCAAGCTCGCGGCCTTCATCCGCCGCACGCGGCGATGCCTCAAGGGCTCCTGGAGCAGCCATGCCAAAAGGATGGCAAAACCGCAGAACAGCGCGGCGAACGGCAATGAAATCGACGGTTGCATGGCATTTCTAGATAACCGCCCTGCAATGCGCACGCCATTCATCCCAGGCCCAGCCCGCCAACTCGGCGAACAGGGCACAGCACAGGCGCATTTCAAGCGGCAAACGAAACACGCGAAAGTGCGGCATGGAGGGCGGCCGAACCGGGTGGGGGACAAGTAGGGAAACCCATCCTAGGAGGCCGGTGTCGCGCCCCCCGGACCCATCCGACGAAGCCGCCCTATGCTCGACGGATCGCCGATAGAGGCGACGAAACACCGTCCGCTCGAAACCATCGGATGGCTGGCCGCTACGATGGCCGCGCCCGCCATGCAGACTGCCCGGCGCCGGAACTTCGCAGCACGTCGTGTCTCCCATCCATGCCCATGTCGACCAACCGCATTTCTTCCATAGTTCGTCCGCTATTCGCCCTATTGCTGCTGGGTGCCGGCAGCAGCGCCTGGTGCCAGTGGTTCTCCGGCGCGCAGGCGACCGCGGCACCGGTTTCCATCACCACACCGCACGTGCAGGCAGAACTGGTGGTGCAGGCACCCGATGGCGTGGCGGCCGGAGGCAGCTTCAAGATGGGCCTGCGTATCGTCCATCAGCCGCACTGGCATACCTATTGGCGCAATCCGGGCGATTCGGGCCTGGCGACACAACTCGAATGGAAAGTGCCGGCCGGGCTCGCTGTCGGCGATGTCGAATGGCCGTTGCCGCGCCGTCTGCCGGTGGGGCCGCTGGCCAACTATGGTTATGAAGACACGGTGCTGTTGCCCGCCACGGTGCAGGTCGCGCCCGACTTCGCGGCCGGCCGCAGCAGCGTGCTGCTGGCCCTGCATGCGCAATGGCTGGTGTGTCGCGAGGAATGCATTCCGGAACAGGGCGACTTCGCTTTCGAACTGCCGCTGAATAGCGCCACCGCCTCGCATGCGGCCGACTTCGCCGCCGCCGCCGCAGCCCGACCCCAGACCCTGACCGGCGCGTTGGCAGCCCGTGTCGAAGGCAACGAACTGACGGTCACGGCCAGCGGCCTGCCGGCCGCCTGGCAGGGCCGCACGCTGGAACTGTTCCCCGAAACGCCGGCCATCACCGAACCGTCGGCCGACGGCCGCCAGTCCTGGCAGGGCGGCACCTGGACGGCGAGGCTGCCGCTGGCTGCCCAGCGCAGCGAAGGCCCCGGCTCGCTACCGCTGGTGATCGCCTCGACGGCCACCGACGGCAGTCGACAGGGATGGCGCGGCGAAGCTCCGGTGAGCGGCGCATGGCCCGCCATCGCCGGACGGGCCGCCGTATCGCCTGCGCTGCAGGACGCACTGGACGCCAATCGCGCAGCGGTCGCGCCGCCGGCCGCCACGCCCACATCGGCGCCTCTGGCCACCTGGCTGGCGGCCCTCGGCGCTGCCTTGATCGGCGGCCTGCTGCTCAACCTCATGCCCTGCGTGTTCCCGGTGCTGGCCGTCAAGCTCCTGGGCTTTGCCCGCCACGGCGGTGCGCCGCGCGAGCAGCGCATCGCGGGGCTGGCCTATGCGGCAGGCGTGCTGCTGTCGTTTGTCGCCCTGGGCGGACTCGTGCTGGGCCTGCGTCTGGCCGGCGCTCAACTCGGCTGGGGTTTCCAGTTGCAGTCGCCGTCCGTGGTGGCCTGCATGGCGGCGCTTTTCACGCTGCTCGGCCTGAACCTGGCCGGTGTCTTCGAATTCGGCATGTGGGCACCGCGCGGACTGGCCGGCATGGCCCTGCGCCATCCGGCGGCCGATGCCTTCCTGTCCGGTGTGCTGGCGGTGGCAATCGCTTCGCCCTGCACCGCACCTTTCATGGGAGCCTCGCTGGGCCTGGCGCTCGGCTTGCCGGCGATGCAGGCGCTGCCGGTCTTCGCGGCGCTGGGGCTGGGCATGGCGCTGCCCTACCTGGCTGCCGCCTGGGTTCCGGCGGTGGCGCGGACCCTGCCGCGGCCGGGCGCGTGGATGGATGTCTTCCGGCGCCTGATGGCTTTTCCGATGTTCGCCACCGTGGCCTGGCTGGTGTGGGTGCTGGGCCAGCAGAGCGGCATCGACGGTGCCGGTGCGTTGCTGGTGCTGCTGGTGGCGGGCTCGGCCTGGGTGTGGGCGCTGGGCCTGGCCGGACGCACTCGCTGGTGGGTCGGCGGTGCGCTGACCCTGGTGCTGGCAGCCACCGCCTGGGTGATGGCGCCTCGTACCGTGCTGGCCTTGCCGCCGGTGCAGGCGACGGCCGATGCGTACGCCCGCTGGCAGCCGTGGAGCGAAGAAAAGACCCGCAGCCTGCTGGCCGAAGGCCGGCCGGTCTTCGTCGATTTCACCGCCAGCTGGTGTGTCACCTGCCAGGTCAATGAACGCACCACGCTGGCAGACACCGCCGTGCTGGCCGCGCTGGACGGCAAGCGTGTCGCACTGCTGCGCGCCGACTGGACCCGCCAGGACCCGGCCATCACGCAGGCCCTGCGCGCCCTGGGCCGCAGCGGCGTGCCGGTGTATGTGCTCCACGCCCCCGGCCGGCCGCCGAAGGTGCTGACCGAACTCATCGGCCGCGACGAACTGAAAGCGGCGATCTCCGACCTGTGAGGCCGTGCGCAGGCGGTGACAATCGGCGGATGGCTTCCACACCGACCCCGACCTCCTTCGCCCCGCTGATCAACGACACCTTCCTGCGCGCCTGCCGCCGCCAGGCTACCGCGCACACGCCGGTCTGGCTGATGCGCCAGGCAGGGCGCTACCTGCCGGAATACAAGGCGACCCGGGCCAAGGCCGGCAGTTTCATGGGGCTGGCCACCAACCGCGACTACGCCACCGAAGTCACGCTGCAGCCGCTGGAACGTTTCCCGCTCGACGCTGCCATCCTTTTCTCCGACATCCTGACCGTGCCCGACGCCATGGGCCTGGGCCTGTCGTTCGCGGAAGGCGAAGGCCCGCGTTTTGCACATCCGGTGCGTGACGAGGCCGCGGTGGCCGCGCTCGCCGTGCCCGACCTGGACAAGCTGCGTTATGTGTTCGACGCCGTCAGTTCCATCCGCCTTGCGTTGAATGGCCGGGTGCCGCTGATCGGCTTCTCGGGCAGCCCCTGGACGCTGGCCTGCTACATGGTCGAAGGCGCGGGCTCGTCCGACTACGCCCGCATCAAGACCATGCTGTACGCGCGCCCCGACCTGCTCCACCGCATCCTGCAGGTCAACGCGCAATCGGTGGCCGCTTACCTCAACGCACAGATCGACGCCGGCGCGCAGGCGGTGATGATCTTCGACAGCTGGGGCGGCGTGCTGGCCGACGGGGCCTTCCAGGAATTCAGCATGGCCTACACCGCCCAGGTGCTGGCCGGCCTCAAGCGCCACGGCCCGGACGGCCAGGACGTGCCGCGCCTGGTCTTCACCAAGGGCGGCGGTATCTGGCTGCCGGAGATGGGCGGCCTCGATTGCGAAGTGCTGGGCCTCGACTGGACGGTCAACCTCGCCAAGGCCCGCGCCCTCGTCGGTGGTGCCGTCGGCGGACCCGGCAAGGCGCTGCAGGGCAACATCGACCCCAACGTGCTGTTCGCCAGGCCGGAACAGGTGCAGGAACAGGCCCGGCGTGTGCTCGACAGCTTCGGCCGGCCGCATACCGATGCAAGCACCACAGGCCCGACCCATATCTTCAACCTCGGCCATGGCATCAGCCAGCACACGCCGCCCGAAAATGTCGCGGCACTGGTCGAGGCGGTGCATACCCATTCGTGTGCACTGCGGGCGGCCTGACCGCCAAAATTTAGTTTTTGACGGCTTGTCCGAAACGGCGCGGCGCCGCTGTTCCAGAGGACGATGCGGACGCACCCGTAAGTCGTTGATTCAAAAGGGACCAGGCCGGTTGCCTATTTCCTGGGCATCGCAGGGAAAGCCTTGCTGGGCGCGGATTTCGGGACATCCGGAGCCGCCTTTCAACAAAGTTGTCCACAGAAAAACGAGTTTCCCTGAAAAGTTCTTCTGAATCAACGGCTTGCGGTATTTTCCGAACATCGCCGGCGGGACTTACGGGCATCCGGCACCTGAAAATTGCACCGGCGGTCTTTTTGCGCTTCACCGCCTTTTTTGCCGGGATCCAAAGCCCGATTCTTCGCATGTCGAACGGGTGTTACCCCAGCCAGCCCGCGTGGCTGCTGGGTTCAGGGCGAAGTGCCGGGTTTCTGTAAGCAGGCGCACTTTTACCGTAGAGCGTGTCAAGCGAAAAATTTGGCTGCCGGGCCTTGCTTATGCACAAAAATCGTGATCCGGGGTTTTAGGCGCCGGAATGTCTGTGATTTCCAAGAAGACGCCAAGAGGCAGCGCCAAGTCATTGATTCATAACAAAAATAGCGCTTGCCGTTTTTTTTGGCAAACCGTTGAAAGCCTTGCTGCGCGCGGCTTTGGCACTGTTCTATGGGTGCTATCAACAAAGTTATCCACACAAACGGTGAAAACCCTATCAGGGTTGCAAAAGCACAGCATCGGTGCATCGAAAACAGCGTCTCCATAAGTGATTACGTGCCCACCAAGGCCCCACTTGTACACAGATGGATGAATAGTCGATCTACCGGCGTTTTTTGCCGTAGCTTGAAAGCAAGAGCTTACAAGCCATTGATTTTAATAAGTATTTTTCTACCCATGCAGTATTGATTCATGCTTTGGGCCAGGGCCGTCTGAAAAAGCAACGATACTTGCTGGCGTCTGTCAACAAAGTTATCCACAGATCGACAGCACCCAACCAAAAAACGCTGCCAGATCGAATATCTGCTTGCAGCTTTTCGTGACTTTTCTTGTGACTCTTCCCGCGACTCATCTCGTTCCCGTGCTCGTTCAAACCCCCGCCCACAGCGCCATGGCGGGGGTGCTGAGCTACCGTTTCGACCGACTTCTGCCGGCCGGAACCCTGGTTCGTGTGCCGCTCGGCAGCCGCGAGGTGATGGGTGTCGTCTGGGACGGCGCGGCCGAGGCGCCGGCCGACGGCGTCGAGCTGAAGTCGATTGCGGCCGCGTTCGAAGGACTGCCGGTTCTGGGTGCCCACTGGCGGGCGCTGGTTGGTTTTGCCGCGCGTTATTACCAGCGCGGCGCAGGCGAGGTGGCGCTGGCAGCCTTGCCGCCGCAACTGCGGGGGCTGGACACCGGCCAGCTGGAACGGCGCCTGGCGCGCAAATCGACCTTGGTCGATGCCGCGGTTCCCTCCGACGTCGCCATGCCCGAACCCACGCCCGAACAGGCTGCCGCACTCGACAGGATCGAAACGGGCCCGACCAATGGCGCCTTCCTGCTGTTCGGCGCCACCGGCAGCGGCAAGACCGAGGTCTACCTGCGCTGCGTGCAGTCGCTGCTGCAACGCGATGACCGGGCGCAGGCGCTCGTGATGGTTCCGGAGATCAACCTCACGCCCCAGTTGGAAGCCCGTTTCCGTGCCCGCTTCGGCGAATCGGCCGTAGTGTCCCTGCACAGCGGAATGACCAACCCGCAGCGCCTGAAGAGCTGGCTGGCGGCGCATGCGGGCCAGGCGCGCATCGTGCTCGGCACCCGCATGGCGGTGTTCGCGTCGATGCCGCACCTGGGCCTCATCGTGGTCGATGAAGAACACGACCCCAGCTACAAGCAGCAGGAAGGCGCCCGTTATTCGGCACGCGATCTGGCGGTATGGCGCGGCCATCACGAAGGGGTGCGGGTGATCCTGGGGTCGGCCACACCTTCGCTCGAAAGCTGGTACCTGAGCAGGCCCGCCACGCAGGACGACCCCGGCGGCCGCTACCGACGGCTCGACATGCCCCAGCGGGTAGGCGCAGGCGCCCTGCCCACCGTGCGGCTGGTCAACATGGAACACCAGCAGCGCGGCACCGTCTTCGCGCCGGTTCTGCTGCAGGCCATCCGTGAACGCATCGCACGTGGCGAACAGGCGCTGATATTGCTCAACCGGCGCGGCTACGCACCGGTGCTGGCCTGCAACGACTGCGGCTGGAAGAGCGAATGCCCGCACTGCAGCGCGTTCCGGGTGTTCCACAAGGTGGACCGGACACTGCGCTGCCACCACTGCGGATACACCCAGTCGGTGCCGCGTGCCTGCCCGGCATGCGGCAACCTCGACATCGCACCGGTCGGCCGGGGCACCGAGCGCCTGGAGGAACTGCTGGCCGAACGACTGGCGGACACCTTGAGGCCCGACGGCTCGCCGGTGCGCATCGCCCGCATCGACGCCGACACCACCCGACTGCGCGGCGCCCTCGAAACCCAGCTGGCGCAAGTGCATGCGGGCGATGTGGATGTGCTGGTGGGCACCCAGATGATCGCCAAGGGCCACGACTTCCGCCAGGTGACGCTGGTGGCCGCCATCAACCCCGACGGCGCGCTGTTTTCGGCAGACTTCCGCGCGCCCGAGCGGCTGTTCGCCCTGCTGATGCAGGCCGGCGGACGGGCTGGCCGCGATGCCGCGCACGGCTCCGCCAGCGAGATGTGGGTGCAGACCTTCCACCCCACCCATCCGCTGTTCGCCACGCTGCGCCGCCACGACTACCCCGCCTTTGCCGCCGAGCAGATCGACGAGCGTCGCAGCGCCGGCCTGCCGCCCTGGGCTGCCCAAGCCCTGGTGCGAGCCGAAGCGCGCACCCAGGAAATCGCGCAGGGCTTTCTGCGTGCCGCGCGCACGGCCGCCATCGATGCGGGGTTGGAAGCCGACGGCACCGTGGTGAGCTTCGATGCGGTGCCGATGTCGCTGCAGCGTGTCGCCAATGTCGAACGGGCGCAGATGCTGGTCGAAAGCAGCAGCCGCGCCGCCTTGCAGCGTTTCCTCGCCGCCTGGCAGCCGCAGCTGCACACGGCCCGCAGCCGCCCCGAACACAAGGGCGTCATCCGCTGGGCGATCGACGTCGATCCGTTGGCCATCTGATGTTCACCTCGCGTCGACTCGGCGTCCTGCTGATGCTCGTCATGGCCGGCGCCGCGGCGTGGGGCCTGTGGAGTGGCCGGCTCCTGGTGCCGACACGCTTCAACCCCTGGGCCCCGCTGGACCTGGCCGAGGCGCCGAACGCCTTGACCCGGTTCAAGTTGATGCGCCTGGCCGGCCAGCCGCCTGAAGCCTGCCTGACGTGGCTGGATGCCGCGGGTGTACGCAACGTGCCACTGGCAGACCGCGACGACCCGACCGGCTGCGGCTGGCAGGGCGCAACGCGGCTGTCGGCGTTCGGCGGTGTGCGCCTGTCCGGCAACGCTCCGCTGGCCTGCCCGGCGGTCGTCGCGCTGACGCTCTGGGAACGCCATGGCCTGCAACCCGCGGCACAGGCGCGGCTGGGCAGCCCGGTGCTTGCCATCGACCACCTGGGCAGCTACGCCTGCCGCGACATTGCCGGCAGCGGCGCCGGACGGCGCAGCGAACATGCGCGCGCAAATGCACTCGACGTGGCCGGCTTCCGCCTGGCAGACGGCCGGCGCATCTCGGTGTTGAAGGACTGGCAAGCCGATGGCCAAGCAAAATCGGCCGCGGCGCTGTTCCTGCTGGATGCCGGGAAAAGCGCCTGCCCTTTCTTTTCGGCGGTGCTGGGCCCGGCCTATGACGCGGCCCACCGCGACCATTTCCACCTGGACCGCGGCCGTTACCGCATCTGCAGCTGATCAGGCGGTCGCCAGGAGAATGCGGGCCTCGACACCGGAGCCGCCCGAGGGCGGCGGCGAGAGCAGTTCGAGCTCGCCGCGCTGGCGTTCGACGATGGTGCCGACGATGGACAGACCCAGCCCGTAGCCGGTGGGCTGCGCGGCGTCGCGGACATGACGGGTCCGCATGGATTCGAGGCGTGCCGGCGGCACCCCCGGACCGTAGTCGCGCACCACCAGCCGGGCCGGCGACTCCACCCGCAACTCCACTCGTCCGTCGCTGTAGCGCAGCGCGTTTTCCACCAGGTTGCGCAGGGCGATGGCCAGGCCGTCGACATCGCCCATGCCGCGCGGCATGGGCTCCGGGCTGTCGGGCAGCACCAGCACCAGGCGCTTTTGCTGTGCCGGGCCTTGCCAGAATTCTTCCGCGATGGTGCCGGCCAGCCAGCCGAGATCGATCGGCTGGTGGCTCAGGATGGCGGCGGATTCGGCACGCGACAGCTGCAGCAGCTTTTCGGTTCGTTGCGACAGCACGTTGAGCGACGCCAGAGCGGCCTCGACGTCGGCACGGGCAAGCGATCCTTCCAGTGCGGTCTGCAGCCGCAGCCGCGCCGCCGCCAGCGGCGTGCGCAGTTCGTGTGCGGCGTTTGCGGACAGGGCGCGCTCCACATCGAGCGCATCGGACAACCGGTCGAGCAGCCGGTTGACGTGTTCCCCGACAGACTGCAGTTCGCGCGGCATGCCGTCGACCACCAGCGGCCGCAAGTCGTCGCCGCCGCGCCGCGCGATCTCGGATTCGAGCAGCCGAAGCACCTTGAGCTCGCCCCGCGCCACCGTGCCCAGCAACACCGCCAGCACCCCCATCACCGCCAGCATGGGCAGCGCCAGGCCCACCAGCACCCGCCGCACCGCCAGCCGCCGCTCGGAGCGCGGGTCGGCCAGTTGCAGCAGCAAGCCGCGTTGCGGATGGTGGGCGGTGAAAACCCGCCAGCCCGAGGTGTTGAAGAAACCGCGGGTGCGCGGCACCAGGTCGAAGAAATGTTCACCTGGCATCTCGCGCGGCAGCAGCAGCACCCGGCCGCTCTCGTCGATCAGGCGAAAGATGAGCGTGTCGCCGCTGGCCTGCGGCGGAGGCTCGAGGATGGGCGGCGCGCCCGGCGGAGGCATGCCGGCGACATCCAGGTCGTGGGTCACCACGTCCAGCAGTCGCAGCGCGCTTTCCTCGAGCTCGTTGTCGAAATTGCGGTTGATCTCGTAGTGCACGAAGGCCACCGCGCCGCCCAGGCAGGCCACCCAGACGGAGGCCACGCACAGCAGCAGGGTACGGGTGAGCCGCTGTGCCAGCGTGCCCGGTCGAACGCTGATCTTCATGGGGCGGCCGGTTCGTCGGGCGAATACGAGAGCCGGTAGCCCAGGCCCCGCAGCGTCTGGATATGGTCTCGCCCGAGCTTGCGGCGCAGGCGGCTGATGAACACTTCGAGCGTGTTGCTGTCGGTCTCGCTGTCGAAACCGTACAGCGCATCCTGCAGGCTCTCGCGGGTGTGGATGCGGTCGGGCCGGCTGGCCATCACCCGCAGCAGCGCCCACTCCTTCGATGTCAGGGTGATCGGCGCCCCGCGGCTGCGCACCAGGTCGCGCGACAGGTCGATCTCGAGCGTGCCCAGCACCACCACCGAAGTGTCGCCGCCAGCGCCGCGGCGGCGCTCGATGGCGCGCAGGCGGGCCAGCAGTTCACCGGGGTCGTAGGGCTTGACCAGATAGTCGTCGGCGCCCGCATCCAGTCCGCGGATGCGGTCGCTGACCTGGTCACGTGCCGTCAGCACGATCACGGCCGGGCGGTCTGTCAGGGCTCGCAGCGCGGGCATCAGCGACAGGCCGTCGCCGTCGCCCAGGTGCAGGTCGAGCAGCACCGCCGCGTAACGCGCGCCGGCCAGCGCCGCACGGGCCGCGTGGAGGCTGGGTGCCTCGTCGACCACGAAGGACTTGGCGCGCAGGTAACCGCAGACAGCGGCAGCCAGCGGAAGATCGTCTTCAACGAGCAGGATGCGCATGGCGAAGGTCAGTCGAAAGCATGGAAGGCCTCAGTTTAGGGCGCGGTCCGGCGGAGGAAAACATGAACGTTTTATGAACGAACGGTTCAGGTTCTTTTCACCGCCTGTCGCTAACTTGGCGGGCCAATGTCCGATCTTCCGCTCGCATCCTCTCCACCGGCCGCCGTGCGGCTGCTGCCCCGAGTCACCACCCACCCCGTTCGGACCGGCTGGTTCGACCAACCCCTGCCGCCGCGCCTGGCCTCGCTGGTCGTTGCGCTCTGGGTGACGCTGGTCGGCAACCTGTCCCTTTGGAGCGCCCTGCACAAGCTGTCGGGTGAAGGCGAGATGGGCAGGCGCCCCCTGGTGCTGGCCATCGCCATCGCCTTCATGGTGTATGGCGCCACCGCCACGCTTTTTTCATTCTTCGCCGGCCACCGGGTGTTCAAACCGGCCATGCTGGTGCTGCTGCTGGTCGCCGGAAGCGTGCAGCATTTCATGATGGCCTACGGCATTGTGGTCGACCCCGGCATGGTCGCCAACGTGATGCAGACCAACGCCACCGAGGCACGCGACCTGATCGGCCTGAACCTGGTCGGCCAACTGCTGCTGGTGGCCGGGCCGCCGGCCGTCTGGCTGTTCCGGCTGCAGCTGAAACCACAGCGGGCCTGGGCCGCCATCTGGCGCAACCTTCTGTTTTCGGTGTTGCTGCTGGCGCTTACCGCCGGCGCCACGCTCGGCATGTATCGCGAACTGGCGCCGCTGCTGCGCAACCACCTCGACCTGCGTTTCAACGTCAACCCGGTGGCGCCGGTCATCTCGACCTTGTCGGCGGTGACCAAACCCTGGCGCAAGCACCGCATGGGTCCGCTGGTCACCATGACCGCTGGAGCCGCGCTCGGCCCGAGCTACGCGCTGGCGGCCAATGCCTCGCGGCCGCCACTGTTTCTGGTGGTGGTGGGCGAAACCGCCCGTGCCGACCATTTCGGACTGAACGGTTATGCCCGCGACACCACGCCTGCCCTGGCGCAACGTGGCGTGATCAGTTTCACCGACGTCCATTCCTGCGGCACCAACACCCTGCATTCGGTGCCCTGCATGTTCTCGCCGCTGGGCAAGGTCGGCTGGGAAAGCCGCAAGGCCGAAACCGAGAACCTGACCGACGTGCTGCAGGCCTCCGGCCTGGCGATCCTGTGGCTGGACAACCAGGCGGGTTGCAAGGGCGTCTGTGCGCGCATTCCCAATCAGTCGACCGAAACCGCCTTCGCGCCGGCTGCCGAAGCGGCACGCACCTTGTGCTCCGACGGTGAATGCCTGGACCGCGTGATGCTGGCCGGCCTGGACGAACGCATCGCCAGCCTGCCCGCCGAACGCCGCGCACGGGGCGTGGTGGTGGTGATGCACATGATGGGCAGCCACGGTCCGGCCTACTGGCGCCGTTCGGCCCCGGACACCAAACGCTTCGCACCCGAGTGCGCCACCCAGGCGCTTGCGCAATGCGACCACCAAGCGCTGATCAACGTCTACGACAACTCCATCGCCGAGACCGACCGCTTCCTGGCCGCGACCATCGACTGGCTGAAGGCGCGCCGCGAACGTTATGCGCCGGGCATGCTGTATGTGTCTGACCACGGCGAATCGCTCGGCGAATACGGCATGTACCTGCATGGTGTCCCCTACGCCTTCGCGCCCGAAGTCCAGAAACACGTGCCGATGGTGCTGTGGATGGATCCGCAACTCGCCGCGCGCGGCCATACCGACCTCGGCTGCCTGGAGAAACGCCGCAACGAGGCCCTGACCCACGACAACCTGTACCCGTCGGTGCTGGGAGTGATGGACGTCACCACCCCGACCTACAAGCCGGCACTCGACGCCCTTGCGCCGTGCCGCGCCAGGGGCTGAACTTCCTTACTTCGCGGGGATGGGCGTACTCACCGGCACCGCCGTCACGCTGTTCTGCGGTGAGCCCTCGATCACACGGTCCGAATAGCTCAGGTAGACCAGCGTGTTGCGTTTGCGATCGACCATGCGCACCACCCGCAGCTTCTTGAAGACCAGCGAGATGCGCTCGTTGAACATCTCTTCCTGCTGCGGCAGGGGTTTGCCCGCGACGAAACCGATCGGGCCGGTCTGGCGGCAGGCGATGGCGGCCTCGGCCTTGTCCTCGGCCAGGCCCACCGCGCCCTTGATGCCGCCGGTCTTGGCGCGCGACACATAACAGGTCACGCCCTGCACCTTCGGGTCGTCGTAGGCGTCCACGACGATCTTATGGTCGGGGCCGATCAGCTTGAAGACGGTATCGACCTCGCCGATGGTCTCGGCATGGGCAGCCGTCGCCAGCAGGGCGGCGGATAGAACGAAAAGGGATTGACGCAGCATGGGAGACTCTTTCGATGCCGCCCAAGCGGCGGCAGGGCCGGAGTCTGCAACAGCCCGGGCCGGAGAACGCCACCAGATGTTCAGGTCTGCCCCGATGCGGGTCGCCACGGCCAAACGCACAATCGGCGCATGGTCCGCCCCAGTCAACTGATCCACCCCGCCCAGACGCCCGTCACGCCCCGCCCCGCGGCCACCCTGCTGCTGCTGCGCGACACGCCGGCCGGCCTCGAAGTGCTGATGACCCGCCGCTCGGCCACCGCGCGTTTCGGCCCGGGCGTGCATGTGTTTCCCGGCGGTGCTGTCGATCCCGCCGATCACCGGGCCCACTCCCAGGCCGAACGTCGGGCCACCCAGCCCGACGAAGCCCTGACCCAGGCGATCGCCGCGCTGCGCGAGAGTTTCGAGGAACTCGGCATCCTGCTGGCCCGCCATGCCGACGGCCGGCCCGCCGATGCAATCGACATCGCGCGGCTTGACCGCCATCAGCCCCTGCTGCCGCAGTGCGCCGCACTCGGGCTCACCCTGGCCTGCGACCAGGCCTGGCCCCTCGCCCACTGGATCACCAGCCCCGGCACGCCGAAGCGTTTCGACACCGCCTTCCTGGTGGCGCGCATGCCCCAGGGGCAGGAGCCGGTCGCCGATGAAACCGAGCAGTTCGAGCCGGTATGGCTGCGTCCGGTCGACGCCTTGCAGCGCCACCGACAAAGCAGCCTGCCGATGATGTTCCCGACCATTCGCACCCTGGAGCATCTGCAGCGTTATGCCGACACTCGCAGCGCGCTCGATGCCTGTGGCGCGCGCGACGGCGTCGAAGCCCCACTCTGGAGCTATTCACCGCGCGGCGGACTGCTGAATGGCCAGGAATGCCGGGTGACCGACATCGAGCCGGCCTATGGCGAACTGGGGCTGGTGACACCCGACGGCCAGTTGGCGCATGAACTCACCTGGCGCCACGACGTCGCCGTGCCGTTGCTGAAGAACCTGCAGCGGCTGACGGCAGCCAATGGCGGCGTGATGACCGGCCCGGGCACCAACAGCTACCTGGTCGGCAGCGCGGCCACGGGTTACCTGGTGATCGACCCGGGCCCGGACGACACGGCCCATCTGCAGCGCCTGTTCGATGCGGCGGCGGGTGACATCCGTTTCATCGTCTGCACCCATTCGCACCCCGACCATTCGCCGGGCGCGCTGCCTCTGCAGGCCATGTGCAAGCCTTCGCCACCCATCCTCGGAATGCCTTCGGCAGCCACCGCGAGGCCCGACAGCCGTTTCACGCCCGACCGCGCGCTGCACGACGGCGAGCGCCTGGTGCTGGCGTCGACGGATGGAGCGGAGGTCCATACGCTGCGGGCCATGCACACCCCCGGCCACGCCGCCAACCATCTGTGCCTGGTGCTGCAAGAAGACGCGCTGCTGTTCAGCGGCGATCACGTATTGAACGGCAGCACCACCATCGTCAGCCCGCCCGACGGCGACATGGACGACTACCTGCATTCGCTCGACCGCCTGGCCGACGCCTGCCGCCAGGAAGGCATCGAATACATCCTGCCGGCCCACGGCCATGTGCTGGGAGACGCGGTCGGCGCCATCGGCCGGCTGAAAGCCCACCGCCTGGCGCGTGAAGCCAAGGTGGCAGCCGCCATGCTGGCACTGCCCGACGGCACTACCGAGGACTGGGTGCGACACGCCTACTCGGATGTGCCGCCCGCCGTGTGGCCGATTGCGGCGCGTTCGCTCACCGCGCACGTCGATCGGCTGCGCCGTCTGCTGGGCAACTAAACTGCCGCTTTGCCCGACTGCTTTTCCTGATGCCCGCCAACGCCCCGAACGAACCCACCCGCCTCTCCAAGATCGTCGCGGATCTGGCCGGCTGCTCACGCCGCGAAGCCGAGCTTTTCATCGAAGGCGGCTGGGTGCGGGTGAACGGCCAGGTGGTCGACGTGCCGGGCGCAAAGGTATTCAACGAGAAGGTCACGCTGGATGAAAAGGCGGTGGCCGAGCCCATCGCCGACGTCACCATCGTGCTGTACAAACCCGCCGGCTTCGAAACCTGGGCCGACGGCCGCAAACCCGCCATGCAGCTGGTGGCGCCGCGCAACCAGTCGAGTGCCGACCAGAGCGGCATCCGCCCGGCACGCCAGCATTTCCAGCAGGAATGCATGACCGAGCTCGAGCCCGCCGCCACCGGCCTGGTGATCTATAGCCAGGACTTCAAGGTGCGCCGCAAGCTGACCGAAGACGCGGGTGTGATCGAACACGAAGTCATGGTGGATGTGGCCGGCGACGTGACGGAAGAGCGCCTGCACCGCCTGAACCGCGCGCCGGTGATCGACGGCCGCGCCATGCTGCCGGCCAAGGTGAGCATCAACCGCCAGAGCGAAGGCATCACCGGCCTGCGTTTTGCAACCAAAGGCCACTGGCCCGGACGCATCGCACAGATGGTGGAAGGCGAAGGTTTGCGGATCATGGGCATGAAACGCATCCGGATCGGCCGCATCAGTTTGGCCGGCCTGCAGCCCGGGGAGTGGCGTTTTCTGACCCCTCACGAGCGTGTTTGAAAATTGGTGTGAAGCTCGCCTGTAAGCCGGATTCTGTGCGCCACCGAAACCTTGCGGAATCGGCGGTGTGACCGCCATTAATCTGGGCCGGGGATCGCTCCCGCGGCTCGGTGCTACCTACCCGTCAACTCGGCGGGTCGCCTCGACGTTGACCTACTTGGTATTGCTGCGCGCAGAGATTGCCCGTTTCACCCGGAGCGCGAAGCGTTTCGGGTGAAACCCAAAATGCTCCGTGATCGCCCCGACTCGTCTCTGTTGCTCTGATCCTCACCTCGCGGTGGAGAGTCGTTAACTCCTGCGCCACCCTGTGCAGTCCGGACGTTCCTCCAGTGCGGTGTTTCCACGTGACGACGAATCGTCACCCCTTTCGGGCCAGCACCAGCGGCGGTCCAGCGTGCTTCACGGGGCGCATTATGCCCGGCCGATTTATCATCGGAGCCGCCCGATAAACACGGGCCCCACGACATGATCCGAATTTCAGAAATCAAGCTGCCGCTCGACCACGACGCGGCCACCCTGCACGACGCAGCCGCCGCCGCCCTGGGCGTCGCGCCCGGCGCCATCGCCCGGCTGCACATCCACAAACGCAGCTTCGACGCCCGCAAGCAGGATCTGCGCGCGGTGTACATCGTCGATGCCACGATGGCCGACCCGGCCACCGTGGCGGGCCTCCTACAGCAACACGAAACCGACCCGCATGTCGGCCCATCGCCCGACATGGCCTGGTATCCGCCTGCCGCTGCGCCCTTCGACGCAGCGGTGCGGCCGGTGGTGATCGGTTTCGGCCCCTGCGGGATCTTCGCCGCGCTGGTGCTGGCGCAACTGGGCCTGAAGCCCATCGTGCTGGAACGCGGCCGCAGCGTGCGCCAGCGCACCCAGGACACCTGGGGCCTGTGGCGCCGCCAGGAACTGCTGCCCGAGTCCAACGTGCAGTTCGGCGAAGGCGGCGCCGGCACCTTTTCCGACGGCAAGCTCTATAGCCAGATCAAGGATCCGCGCCACCTCGGCCGCAAGGTGATGAACGAATTCGTCGCCGCCGGCGCACCACCCGAGATCCTGGTCGACGCCCGTCCGCACATCGGCACCTTCAAGCTGGTGAAGGTGGTCGAGAACATCCGCGCGCAGATCGTTGCGATGGGCGGCGAGATCCGTTTCGAACACAAGGTGACCGACCTGCACATCGAGGACGGCGGCCCCAAGGGCCGGCAGCTGCGCGGCCTGACCGTGCTCGACCAGGCCACCGGCATCAGCCATGAAATGCGTGCCGACCACGTGGTGCTGGCGCTCGGGCACAGCGCACGCGACACCTTCACCATGCTGTGGCGGCGTGGCGTGCATATCGAGGCCAAGCCCTTTTCCATCGGCTTCCGGGTGGAGCATCCGCAAGGCGTGATCGACCGCGCACGCTGGGGTCGCCATGCCGGCCATCCGATGCTGGGGGCGGCCGACTACAAGCTGGTGCACCACGCCAGCAACGGCCGGGCGGTGTACAGCTTCTGCATGTGCCCGGGCGGCACCGTGGTGGCCGCCACCAGCGAGGTGGGCCGTGTGGTCACCAACGGCATGAGCCAGTATTCGCGCAACGAACGCAACGCCAACGCGGGCATCGTGGTGGGCATCGACCCGAGCGACTTCCCGACCGACTACCGGCACCTCGACCTGCCTGAAGAAACACAGGGCAAGCCGCATCCGCTGGCCGGCATCGAGATGCAGCGCCGGCTCGAATCCAACGCCTACCTGCTGGGCGGCAGCAACTACCACGCACCCGGCCAACTGGTCGGCGACTTCGTGGCCGGCACGCCTTCCACACAGCTCGGCGAGGTGGAGCCGAGCTACAAACCCGGCGTCTTGCTGGGCGACCTGCATCAGGCGCTTCCGGGCTATGCCATAGAAGCCATGCGCGAGGCCTTTCCTGCTTTCGGCCGCAAGATCCCCGGCTTCAACCGCCACGATGCCGTGCTGACCGGCGTCGAGACCCGAACCTCGTCGCCCGTGAAGATCACCCGCGGCGACGACTACCAGAGCCTGAACCTGAGTGGCCTCTACCCGGCCGGCGAAGGCGCCAGTTATGCCGGCGGCATCCTGTCGGCCGGCGTGGACGGCATCAAGGTGGCCGAGGCGCTGGCGCAATCGATCGCAGACAAAACCGCAACCCTTTGATTACCGGAGCAACCGTCATGGCGCAGGACGACAGTCATTTCTATGAACCTGCAGCGGGCCACGGCCTGCCGCACGATCCGTTCAACGCCATCGTCGGGCCGCGCCCCATCGGCTGGGTATCGACCCGTGACGGCGACGGCCGGCACAACCTGGCGCCGTACAGCTTCTTCAACGGCTTCAACTACACACCGCCGATCATCGGTTTCTCCAGCATCGGCTGGAAGGACAGCGTGCGCAACATCGCCGAGACCCGGGAGTTCGTCTGGAACCTGGCGACACGCCCGCTGGCCGAGCAGATGAACACCAGTTGCGCCGCCGTGGCGCACGAAGTGGACGAGTTCGGGCTGTCCGGCCTGACGCCGGTCGCATCACGCATTGTGAAGGCGCCGCGCGTGCTTGAAAGCCCGGTCAACTTCGAATGCCGCCTGACCCAGTTGGTGCCGCTGCAGAACACCGAAGGCCATGAAGTCGGAGCCTGGCTGGTGCTGGGCCAGGTGGTCGGTGTGCACATCGACCGCCGCCTGCTCAACGACGGCGTGTACGACACCGCTGCCGGCGAGCCGATCCTGCGCGGCGGCGGGCCGGCGGATTACTTCAGCATCACGCCGGACAACCTGTTCAGGATGCACCGCCCGCGCTAGGCGGCTCGTCGTTCCGGGCGGCGGGTGCCGCCAAGGCCTTGAGACGGCGCTGACCCAGGAAGGCGGCCCAGTGGTCGGCCCGCTGGGCGTCCAGCGCCGGCGAGGTAGGCGCGCCGGTCGGGTGCCAGCTCAGCCCGTCGTCGATGCTGTAGCTGTGGATGCCCATGCGGTCGGTGACGAACACCCGGGTCGATATGCCGTCCGGCGACTGCCACCAGACATCCTGGATGGTATTGACGCCCCGCGACGGATACTTCGCCCCGTTGTGCGTCACGATGCCGCCGCCGGCCATGGTGTAGAAGCGCGATACATCGACTCTGCCCATGACACCGGCCGGCACATGGCGCAGGTTGGCGGCCAGTTCTGCCTCGGTGCTGGAAAACACGATGTCGCCCTTCAGCAGGTTCTGCACCTTTTCCCCGCTCTCGTCGCTGTTGGCACCCACGATGCGGTCGGCCGTGAAACCGCCCGCCTGGCGGGGGCGCGACATCCGCTCGAAAAACGCCGGAAAACCTTCCAGGAACTGCTTTTCGCGGTAGGCGCCCATCCGCCGGTCGAGGGTCTCGACGTGGAAAGGCAGCGGTCGCCTGACCGATGCTCCGAGGTTCCAGGCGGTGCGTTCGTCCACCACGAAATCCGGGTTTTGGACCCCCGGCACGGCTAGCGCGTTCTGCACCGGACCACGCGCCATCTCGACGCTCCAGTCGTCCAGCACCGGCTCCAGGTCGGGCCGCCGGGTTCTGAGGGTCTGCATCAGCCAGCGGAAATCGATGAAGAACTCCCGCAGCAATCGCCCGGCATGGCGCAGCAAAACGGCGTCGGCCTTGCGGTTGGGCGTCATTTTCAGGATGCGCACCATCTCGTTGAGGCGGTGCGATTCCGGCGACATGGCCATGTCGGGCTGCGGACGGGCGTCGGCCGGCCCGCGCCCGATGGCGCGCTGGGCAGCCTCTTCCAGCATCTCGGGCACCGGCAGGCTGCTGAAACGCCGGAACTCGACCAGCCGCGCATGGAGCGCGGCCTCATGGACGTGGCCCGGCTGGCGCAGTGCGGCCATCGACTGGGCGTAATGCGCCGCGTCGTACTGGCGCAGGCCGTCCGGGCCGATGGGAGCCTGCAGCGCATACCGAAGCGGCTCGCGGGCCAGTTCGGCGGCGTAATCCTGCAGCACCGGCCTAGGATTAGGCCGGCGCGTGCGCAGGTGGGCGATCAGCGTGCGGTATTCGATGAAGAAATTGTTGAGCGACATGGCCGTGTTGAGCAGACGCAGCGCGTCGGCCTCGCGGCCCGGCTGGTTCTGCAGCGCGCGGACCATCGCGCCAAGTCGTCGCGTTTCCGGTGCGACGTGCAGGCCCGACAGCTCGCCGGGGTCGCTCGGACCATGACCGATGGCCCGCTGGGTGAGTTCCTGCAGCAGCTGGAAGGTCGTATGGGCGAGATACCGCTGGCGGGCTGTGTCGATGGCGGAAACCGGAACGGCCGTGGTGGAAGTGACGGCGGCCGTCGTGGCAGCCGCCACGGCGTCGGCACGCCGGATACGAATCCGGGACCCGAAAATGGTGTCCCCACCGGCTCCGTCGTCGCTCTCGTCTTCCTCGGTTCCCGAGGCGTTCAGATCGACGAAACGGTCGCCCAGGCCGAGCAACTCCTGGATGTCGGCCGAAACCTGGAGCCGGCCTTGCCCGTCCGGCGCCACCTGTCCGGAAGGCAGCGCGCGGCTGTTGTCGCGTGTGAGCCGAAGATCGGCGTCCCGCGGGTGGGGTTCGCCATTGCGCCGTACATCCGTCAACGGATGCAGGGGCCGTGCTTGCTGCGGTGGCTGTGCGAGGGGAGAAAGCTGCATGGATCGTCCAATCTGGAAGCGTCGCCACCGGAATCGCAGCGAACCATGCCAGTCTGGGCTACCCCGCCACGGGGTCGTGGCCGGATCCGAATCCGCGTCCAGCTTGTCGAACGCGGTGTCTTCGGTTCAACCCTGTGCGGATTGCAGTGCGGCTATACGCTCTTCCAGCGGCGGGTGGGTGGCGAACAGCTTGCCCATGGCGCCGGTGATGCCCATGGCCTCGATGTTCTTCGGCAGTTCGCCGGGGGTCATGCCGCCCAGGCGCTGCAGGGCGGCGACCATCGGCTGGCGACGGCCCATCAGGCGGGCCGCGCCGGCATCGGCACGGAATTCACGCTGGCGCGAGAACCAGGCGACGACGATGGCCGCAGCGAAACCCAGCACGATGTCGAGCACGATGGTGGTGGCGTAATAACCGATGCCGGGGCCCGAGCGTTCTTCGTCGTTCTTGCGCAGGAAGCTGTCGACCGCATAACCGATGACCCGCGAGAGGAACACCACGAAGGTGTTCATCACACCCTGGATCAGGGCCATGGTCACCATGTCGCCGTTGGCGATGTGGGCGACCTCGTGGCCGAGCACGGCCTCGACCTCGTCGCGGGTCATGCCCTGCAGCAGGCCGGTGGAAACCGCCACCAGGGCGGAGTTCTTGAATGCGCCGGTGGCGAAGGCGTTGGGTTCGCCCTCGAAAACGCCGACTTCGGGCATGCCGATGCCGGCCTTGGTCGCCAGCTTCTGGACGGTTTGCAGCAGCCAGGCTTCATCCGGCGAACGCGGCGCGGTGATGACCTGTACACCCGATGACCACTTGGCCATGGGTTTGCTGATGAGCAGCGAGATGAACGCGCCGCCGAAACCCATGATGAGCGCGAAGCCCAGCAGTGCCGTGAGGTTGAGGCCGTTGGCGGTGAGGAACCGGTTGACGCCGAGCACGCTGGCGACGATGCCCAGCACCACCACGATGGCGAGGTTGGTCAGGACAAAAAGAAAGACACGTTTCATGGAGGCTCCGTAGGGAAATCGAAAAAACCCTGCGCGCTGCAGATGCGACCGGTGCCGCGATCTTCAAGTCGCGCCGTTTCGCAGATTCGCTGGAGTCGTTTGTTTTTATGCTGCCCTGCGAGGGCGGGTGTGAGAGCGATGATAGGGGCAAAAGTTCAGCGCCTTGCCGGGCGGAAGACCGTCCGGTCGGCATAGAAACCGGGATCTTCGCTGTCGGTGCACCAGCCCGGGACACCCATCACCGGCAGGGGGGCGAACGGCTTGGCCGACAGCATCGGCACGTTCAGCGTTTCGGCCAGCCAGCCATCGGCCTGCGCGGTATCGGACAGCCCCGGCGGAGCACACAACACATGGGCGGTGATGTCCTTGCGCGGGGCCACCAGTTTCTCGACCAGCGCATGGCCGAACAACCAGATGCGAGCCTGCGGCCACAAGGCACGGTGTGTGACGAACAGCCCGTGCCAGTCACGCGCCTGCAGTGCGGACTGCAGCAACTCCGGCGCACTGAACACCAGACCGTTCTCGTCGAAAAGCGTGATGGCATCACGCAGCGGGCCGCGCCGGCCCTGCACGCCGTCACGGGCGATGGCCTCGGCCTGCCACTGGTTCAGCAGGCTTTTGGTGCGCGGGTACAGGCACCAGACGATGCCGTTGAGGAAGTCGTGCAGGTTGTCGCGCGTCGGTACCGCAGCCGTATCGCGGACAAAACTTTCATAGGGCGTGCTGGCCGGCAGCGCATCGGCGGCCACGAAACGCGGAGCGGCCGTCCGGTCGTTGAGCGCCGCGAACACTGCCGCGCCACGCACCACATCGGCCCAGGCCGCTTCGCCCGGCTCGCGCCATGGCCCGAACCAGGGCGCCGACCAGTCGAGCGCGGTCGCCGTGATCAATCGCGGGCGATGGACCAGGCCAGCGATTCGCCGGCGCCCAGGGGCTTCACCTGTGCGTCGCCGAAGGGATAGCTTTCCGGCACCGTCCAGGCCTGGCGGCGCAGCGTGATGCGGTCGGTGTTGGGCGACATCCCGTAGAAGGCCGACCCGTTGAGGCTGGCGAAGGCTTCGAGCCTGTCCAGCGCGCCGGCACGGTCGAAGGCTTCGGCATACAGCTCGATGGCTGCATGGGCCACGTAACAGCCGGCGCAACCGACCGCGTGTTCCTTTAATTGCGCTGCATGCGGTGCGCTGTCGGTGCCAAGGAAGAACCGGTCGCTGCCACCGGTGGCAACCTCGACCAGCGCGGCGCGGTGCACTTCGCGCTTCAGCACCGGCAGGCAGTAATAGTGCGGGCGGATGCCGCCGATGAACAGCGCATTGCGGTTGAACAGCAGGTGATGCGGCGTAATGGTGGCGGCCGTGAATTTGCCGGCGTCACGCACGTAATAAGCGCCTTCCCGGGTGGTGATGTGTTCCATCACGATCTTCAGTTCGGGGAAGTCCTTGCGCAGGGGAATCAGCTTCTGGTCGATGAACAGCGCCTCGCGGTCGAACAGGTCGGTGGACGGGTCGGTGATCTCGCCGTGCACGAGCAGCGGCATGCCGTGCTTCTGCATGGCTTCGAGCGTGGGATAGGCATTGCGGATGTCGGTCACGCCGGCGTCGCTGTTGGTGGTGGCGCCGGCTGGGTAGAGCTTGAGCGCCTTGACTCCGGCGGCAACGGCGCGTTCGATCTCGGCGGGCGGCAGGCGGTCGGTCAGGTAGAGCGTCATCAGCGGCTCGAAAGCGGCTCCGGCGGGCAGTGCTGCCAGGATGCGTTGGCGATACTCGCCGGCCAGCTGCGCGGTGGTGACCGGCGGGCGCAGGTTGGGCATGACGATGGCCCGCCCGAACTGTGCGGCGGCATGGGCCACGGTGGTGGTCAGCGCAGCGCCGTCGCGCAGGTGCAGATGCCAGTCGTCGGGGCGGACAAGGGTGATGGAATCGGTCATGGTTTGGGCGGCGGTCATGGGGCGGAATTCTCGCATCAGCGCCGATGCGACTCCCCAGGTAAGCCCGGATATGCAACAGCAGGTTACGGCCATAGCATCGCGACCCCGCCCGTCCGCGCCCGCGCCTGTCTGCCGTCCCATGTCCCTGCCTTCCGAATCCAGCCCTCTGCTGGACGACACCTCCCCCACCCCCGAAGAAGCCACCCGAGTGCCACTGGCCATCGAGGACTGGGCCACCGTCATCGTGATGGGGCTGCTGGCGCTGATCACTTTCGCCAACGTGCTGGTGCGTTACTTCACCAGCACCTCTTTCGCATGGACCGAGGAATTTTCGGTGTTCCTGATGATCGTGCTGGCGCTGGTCGGCGGTTCGGCCGCAGTAGCACGCGACCGGCATATCCGCATCGAATATTTCGCCGAAGCCGGCTCCATGACCCGCCGCCGCGGCCTGGCGCGGTTCGGCGCGCTGATGGTGGCGCTGCTGTTCTTCATCGTCACCGTGACCAGCGTGCGGATGGTGTGGGACGACTTCCGGTTCGGTGAAACCTCGCCGGGCATCGGCGTGCCGCAGTGGTGGTACTCGATCTGGCTGCCTGTGATCGCCTTGGGCATCACGCTGCGGGCGCTGGGCCTGTTCGTGCGGCGCGGAAGGCAGGCTGCCGAATGATCGCCACGCTGCTTTTCACCGCCTTCATCCTCATGATGCTGGCGGGCGTGCCGATCGGCGCCGCGCTGGGCCTGGCGGGTGCCGCCGCCATCGCACTGGCGAACCTTGGCACGCAGTGGTTCGGCCTGCTCGCCGTGCCGCAGAACTTCTATGCCGGCCTGGGAAAATATCCGTTGCTGGCGATTCCGATGTTCGTGCTGGTCGGCTCGATCTTCGACCGCTCGGGCGTGGCCTTGCGGCTGGTCAATTTCGCGATCGCCATCGTCGGTCGCGGTCCCGGCATGCTGCCTGCGGTGGCCATCATCGTGGCGATGTTCCTGGGCGGCATCTCGGGTTCCGGCCCGGCCAACGCAGCGGCGGTCGGCGGCGTGATGATCGCCGCCATGTCGCGCGCCGGTTATCCCAGGGCGTTCTCCGCCAGCGTGGTGGGCGCGGCAGCGGCTACCGACATCCTGATCCCGCCTTCGGTCGCCTTCATCGTGTATTCGGTTCTGGTGCCGGGCGCGTCGGTGCCGGCGCTTTTTGCCGCCGGCATGATCCCGGGCCTGCTGGCCGGCGTCGCGCTGATCGTGCCCGCCGTCTGGATGGCGCGCGCCAACGGCATGGGCGCACTCGAATCGTCGCTGCCACGCCCGCCATTCTGGAAAAGCGCTCGCGAAGCGGTATGGGGACTTGCCGCACCGGTGGTCATCCTGGGCGGCATGCGGGCCGGCTGGTTCACGCCGACCGAAGCGGCGGTGGTGGCGGTTTTCTACGGGCTGTTCGTCGGCATGGTGATCCACCGCACCATCCGGGTTCGCGACCTGTTCGTGATCCTGCGGGAATCGGGCGAATTGTCGGCCGTCATCCTGCTGGTGGTTTCGCTGGCCGGGATCTTTGCGTATTCGTTGTCGACGCTCGGCGTGATCGATCCCATCACCAACGCCATCGTCGATTCCGGGCTGGGCGAATACGGCGTGCTGTCGCTGCTCATCCTGATGCTCATCACCGTCGGCATGTTCCTGGATGGCGTGTCCATCTTCCTGATCTTCGTGCCGCTGCTCTGGCCCATCGTGCAGCATTACCACTGGGACCCGGTGTGGTTCGGCGTGATCCTCACGCTGAAAGTGGCGCTGGGCCAGTTCACGCCGCCGCTGGCGGTCAACCTGATGGTGTCCTGCCGCATCGCCGGCGTGCGCATGGAAGAGACCGTGCGCTGGGTCGGCTGGATGCTGTTCGCCATGTTCCTGGTGATGGTGGCCGTGATCGCCTTCCCCCAGCTGGCCTTGTGGCTGCCGGCAAGACTCGGCTACTGATTTCGTGATTCAACAAGAGGAGACAAAGATGACCTTTCGCCGTTCGATCCTGAGCCTGGCCGTGGCGGCCACCGCCTTCGCCGCCTCTTTCGGCGCCCACGCCCAGGTGCCGGCCAACTACAAGGCCGAATACAAGATGTCGCTGGTGCTGGGCCCGGCCTACCCCTGGGGCAAGGGCGGCGAGATCTGGGCCAACCTGGTGAAGGAACGCACCCAGGGGCGCATCAACATCAAGCTGTACCCCGGCACTTCGCTGGTTCAGGGCGACCAGACCCGTGAATTCACCGCGCTGCGCCAGGGTGTCATCGATCTGGCGGTCGGATCGACCATCAACTGGTCGCCGCAGGTCAAGCAGCTCAACCTGTTCGCCCTGCCCTTCCTGATGCCCGACTTCGCGGCGGTGGACGCGCTGACGCAAGGCGAGGTCGGCAAGGAGATCTTCGCCGCGGTCGACAAGGCCGGTGCACTGCCGCTGGCCTGGGGCGAAAACGGCTTCCGCGAGATCAGCAACGGCAAACGCGCCATTCAGGCACCGGACGACCTGAAGGGCATGAAGATCCGTGTCGTCGGCTCGCCGCTGTTCCTGGAGACCATGAGCGCCCTGGGCGCCAACCCGACGCAGATGAGCTGGGCCGACGCACAGCCGGCGCTGGCCAGCGGCGCAGTCGATGGGCAAGAAAACCCGATGGCCGTCTACATGGCTGCCAAGCTGCATACCGTCGGCCAGAAATACCTGACGCTGTTGGGCTACGTGGCCGACCCGCTGATCTTTGTGGTCAACAAGGACATCTGGGCCAGCTGGAGCCCGGCCGACCAGGCCATCGTCAGGCAGGCCGCCATCGACGCCGGCAAGGAAGAAATCGGTATCGCCCGCAAGGGCCTCGTCGAGGCAGACAAACCGCTGGTCAAGGAACTCACCGGCCTGGGCGTCACCGTCACGCAACTGACGCCGGCACAACACGACGCCTTCGCCAAGGTGACCAAGCCGGTGTATGAGAAGTGGAAGGCTACCGTGGGGACGGACCTGGTCAACCGCGCCGAAAAGGACATCGCCGCCCGCAAGAAATAAGCGGTGCGGCCAGGAGCATTCAAAAACATTGAATGCTTGCGTCAATTTCATTGAAACGCGGTGCATGGCAGCGCCCCTAAACTGCCAGCACCGTAGCGCTATGCTGCACCGCAACAGCCCGGCGCCAACCACTTCAATGACATGACGAATTCCACATCGCGCTCGACCCGTTACGGGCCCACGGCCATCGCCCTGCATTGGCTGCTCGCGGTCGCACTGGTGGGTATCTTCGTGGTGGGGCTTTACATGACGAACCTGCCCTTCTCGGTGCAGCGGCTCAAGCTCTACAACTGGCACAAATGGGCGGGCGTCACCATCCTGGCGCTGTCGGTGCTGCGACTGGTGTGGCGTTTCACCCACCGCCCTCCGGCCCTGCCCGCAGCAATGGCCTCGGCCATGCCGCGCTGGCAACACATCGCGCATCACGGCACGCATCACCTGATGTACGCGCTGTTCTTCATCGTGCCGCTGGTGGGTTGGGCGTACAGCTCGGCGGCCGGTTTCCCCATCGTCTGGTTCGGCGTGCTTCCGCTGCCCGGCATCATGCCGGTCAGCCCCGAGCTGGCTGCCGCCATCAAACCCTGGCACCAGATCACCGCGTATGCCCTCGCCGCCCTGGTGGTGTTGCATGTGGCAGCGGTGGTCAAACACCAGTTCATCGACCGCGACGGCCTGATCTGGCGCATGTTGCCGGGCCGTGGCTGAACCTTTTTCTCCTTTTCTACCGACGGACGACTCCATGAAATATTCGACGACCCTGAGCCGCCTGGCTTTCGCGTCCGCTGCATTGCTGGGCGGCGCCAATGCTTTTGCACAGCAGGCGGTGGTGCCGGCGCAGAGCCAGATCACCTTCGTCAGCAAACAGATGGGTGTTCCGGTGGAAGGCCAGTTCAAGAAGTTCGATGCACAGGTGAGCTTCGACCCGGCCAAGCTGGCGGCCAGCAAGGTCGCCTTCACCGTCGACACCGGCAGCGCCACCCTCGGCGTGAAGGAAACCGACGCCGAACTGCCCAAACCCACCTGGTTCAACGTGCCGAAGTTTCCGCAAGCGACCTTCCAGTCCAGCGCCATCAAGTCGCTGGGCGGCGGCAAGTACGAAGTGGCAGGCAAGCTCAGCGTCAAGGGTTCTTCGCAGGACATCACCGTGCCGGTGACCATGACCCAGAGCGGCGCGGCCACCACCGCGACCGGCAGCTTCACCATCAAGCGCCTGGCCTTCAAGATCGGCGAGAACGAGTGGGCCGACACCTCGATGGTGGCCGACGACGTTCAAGTGAAGTTCAAGTTCGCATTGACCGGCGTCGGCAAGATCTGAAACCCCCTCCTCGATCGCTTCATTCCTTTTTTCCCCAACCCGAGATACCGACATGCGCAAATCCCTCTTCGCCATCGCCGCCGCGGCAACCCTGATCGCCGGCGTGGCCCACGCGGAAACCGCGACCTACGCGGTCGATCCGAGCCACACCTTCGCAACCTTCGAGATCAGCCATTTCGGCGCCAGCGTGAACCGCGGCCGCTTCGACAAGAAGGAAGGCACCGTTCAGCTGGACAAGGCAGCCAAGACCGGCAAGGTCGAGCTGACCATCGACATCACCTCGATCAACACCGGTTTTGCACCCTTCGAAAAGCACCTGCAAAGCGCCGACGTATTCGATGCAGCCAAGTTCCCGACCGCCAAGTTCGTCGGCGACAAGTTCACCTTCGACGGCGACAAGGTGGTGTCGGTCTCGGGCAACCTGACCATCAAGGGCAAGACCAACCCGGCCACCTTCAAGGCCAACCAGTTCGCCTGCTACGACAGCCCGATGATCAAACGCGAAGTCTGCGGCGGCGACTTCGAGACCACCATCGACCGCACCCAGTTCGGCGTCGACTACGGCATCCAGTACGGCTTCCCGAAGAACGTCCGCATCGTGGCGCAGATCGAAGCCGTCAAGCAGTAAACATTGCAGCCCCATGAAAAACGCCCCGCATGCGGGGCGTTTTTTTGTTTGCGGCGCTGACGAATCAGTGCTGGAGAATCTTGTTCAGGAAGTCCTTGGTACGCGGCTGGCGAGCCTCGATGTTGCCGAAGAAGTCTTCCTTCGTGCAGTCCTCGAGGATACGGCCGCCGACGTCGATGAAAATCACGCGGTTGGCGACCTTGCGGGCGAAACCCATTTCGTGGGTGACGACCATCATGGTCATGCCTTCCTTGGCCAGCGTGACCATCACGTCCAGCACCTCACCGACCATTTCGGGGTCGAGAGCCGAGGTGGGTTCGTCGAACAGCATGACGTTCGGGTCCATCGACAGCGCGCGGGCGATCGCCACGCGCTGTTGCTGGCCACCGGACAGCTGGCCTGGGAACTTGTCCTTGTGCGCCATCAGGCCCACGCGGTCGAGCATCTTCAGGCCGCGGGTCTTGGCTTCGTCGGCATTGCGGCCGAGCACCTTGATCTGCGCGATGGTCAGGTTCTCGGTGACGGACAGGTGCGGGAACAGCTCGAAATGCTGGAACACCATGCCGACCTTGCTGCGCAGCTTGGGCAGGTTGGTCTTGGGGTCGTGGAGCGGAATTCCGTTGACGGTGATCTCGCCCTTCTGGAAGGGCTCCAGTGCGTTGACGGTCTTGATCAGCGTGGACTTGCCGGAACCCGACGGGCCGCACACCACCACCACATCACCCTTGTTGATGTTCACCGAGCAGTCGTTGAGCACCTGGACCGGGCCGTACCACTTGGAGACGTTCTTGATTTCGATCATTTTGTCGGACATGTTTGCTCTCCTGTCAGCGGATGATGGCGATCTTCTTGTGCAGGCGCTTCACCGAATAGGAGAGCGCGAAGCAGATGATGAAATAGATGACGGCGGCCAGCAGGTAGGCCTCGATCGGGCGACCGTAGTTCTTGCCGGCGGTCTCGAAGCCCTTGAGCATGTCGTAGGCGCCGATGGCGTAGACCAGCGAGGTGTCCTGGAACAGCACGATGGTCTGCGTGAGCAGCACCGGCAGCATGTTGCGGAACGCCTGCGGCAGGATCACCAGGCGCATGTTCTGGCCGTATGTCATGCCCACGGCCATGCCGGCATTGACCTGGCCACGCGAGATCGACTGGATGCCGGCCCGCATGATTTCACTGAAGTAGGCGGCTTCGAATGCTATGAATGTGACGTAGGCCGAAACCTCCGCGCCGATGGGCCGGCCGATCATGAAGGGCACCAGCAGGAAGAACCACAGGATCACCATCACCAGCGGAATGCTGCGCATGCCGTTGACGTAGAACGTGGCAGGCGCGATCAGAACCTTCTTGCCCGACAGGCGCATGAGCGCCAGCAGGGTGCCGAAGAAGATGCCGCCGATGGTGGCAACCACCGTCAGGGTCAGGCTGAAGCCGATACCCTTCAGGATGAAGTTGTTGATGACGTCCCAGTTGTAGAACGAAAAGTCTAGGTTGAGCATGTCAGTGGCCTCCGCCGCTGGCTGCGACCAGACCCGGGATACGGGTGCGTTTTTCGATGAACGCCATGATCCGGTTGATGGCGAAAGCGGAGACGACGTACAGCGCGGTCACGCCGAAGTAGATCTCGATCGGGCGCGATGTCTCTTCACCCACCTGGATGGCGAACCAGGTCAGTTCGGTCACCGACACCGCGAACGCCACGGACGAATTCTTGAAGATGTTCATTGCCTCGCTGGTGAGCGGCGGAATGATGATGCGGAAAGCCATCGGCAGCAGCACGTAGCGGTAGTACTGCGAGGTGGTGAAACCCATCGCCATGCCGGCATAACGCTGACCGCGCGGCAGGGTCTGGATGCCCGAGCGCACCTGCTCGGCAATACGCGACGAGGTGAAGAAACCCAGCGCCAGCACCACCAGCACAAAACTTGGAAGGCTCTTCATCGCGGGGATGAAGGCCGGCACCACGTGGTACCAGATGAAGATCTGCACCAGCAAGGGCACGTTGCGAAAAGCCTCGACCCAGATCGTGCCCAGGCGCACCAGGCCCGGCTTCTCGGGCAGCGTGCGCATGATGCCGATGGCGGTGCCGACGACCAGCGCCAGCAGCAAGGCGCAGATCGAAACCGAAACCGTCCAGCCCCAGCACGACAGCATCCACTGCCAGTAAGTGGGGTCTGCACCACCCGGGTCCCGCAGGAAGACCTCCCAGTCCCAACTCGATCCCATCGAGCTCTCCTTATTTTGATTTACGTACCGGTACCGGTGGCACCGCTAACACCTTCATTAAACAAAAAGCGCCCGCTTGTCTTGGGCGGGCGCTTTGCAGACTAGGCGACGAATCGCTTATTGCTGCTCGTACTGTTCTTTCGGCTTGTCGTTCAGGTTGGCCCAGGCAGCCTTGGTGGCAGCGGACAAAGGCAGGCCGACGGCCGTGTTGGTAGGAGCGATGGGTTTCAGGAACCACTTGTCGTACAGGCGGGCGATTTCGCCCGACTTGACTTGTGCGGCGATGCTGTCGTCCACGGCCTTCTTGAAGGCCGGGTCATCCTTGCGGATCATGATGGCGATCGGCTCGACCGACAGGACATCCGGCAGGATCTTGAAATCCTTCGGAGCCTTGGACTTGCTGATGTTGCCGGCCAGGATCTGGCCGTCCATCACGAACGCATCGGCGCGGCCCGACTCGAGCAGCAGGAAGCTGTCGGCGTGGTCCTTGCCGGTGACTTCCTTGAACTCGATGCTCTTGGCACGCTTGTTCTGACGGATCAGCTGGACCGAAGTGGTGCCGGTGGTGGTGGCGACGGTCTTGCCGTTCAGGTCGGCGATCGACTTGATCGGCGAGTCGGCCTTGACCGCGATACGCACTTCTTCGACGTACAGCGTGTTGGCGAAGGCGACTTCCTTCTGGCGCGAAGCGTCATTGGTGGTCGAACCGCATTCCAGGTCGACCGTGCCGTTCTTGACGAGCGGAATACGGTTGGCCGAGGTGACCGGCTGGTACTTGATCTCGAGCGAGCTCATGCCCAGGTCGCGACGCAGGTCCTTGATGATGTTCGCGCAGACTTCGTAGTGGAAACCGGTGTACACGCCGTTGCCCAGCGTGTAGGCCAGTGCACCGGAGGATTCACGCACGCCCTGGGTGATGGAACCCGAGGACTTGATCTTGGCCAGCGTGTCGTTGCTTTGGGCCATGGCTCCCGACGAAAGGGCCAGGATGGCTGCCAGCGTCAACAGTTGCTTTTTCATGCGTACTCCTAAATATCAAAGCGAAATGAATGTCTAGATTAAGCGCTACGCCCGTCTATGGTGCATTAGGGCGAATGCCGATCCTAACGTTGTGGAAAGCAGCCTTCGTGCCCGGTAAAAATACCGTTACGACTGGCGTCCGCACCTCTGAGAGTGGCCGGACTGTAGGGGCTGGGCACGCGCTCCCGCCAATGCCGTTTAATGCGAAGGTTATGCAATATCGTCATGAGATGGAAACGTCTGTTGGGACGATAGGTAAGTCCACAGAGCATCGGCAACGCGTTTTCCCGCCATTTTGCCGATACGACTCCCCGTTCGGGTGCGAGCACCTGCTTCTTTTGGTGCAGCGGGCTTCTCCCGATAGGCCCGGATGTCCAGCTTTACCTCCAGATCGGTGCGGTCGGTGGGCCCGGCGCTGACCAGGCGGCGACTGCGCAATTCACGCCTCACCGCGCTATGCGGTAGAAACGCGACGCCGTGACCTTCGAGTGCCATGGCTTTCAGGCCTTCGGCCATGTCGGTCTCGTACACCCGGTCGAGATGGATCGGCGTGTCGGACTGCTTGAGCAGCCCCTCGACAACCCGTCCCAGGTAGGCGCCTGGCGCGTAGCCCAGGTAGGGCAAAGGCTGGACGCTGCGGCCCGGCAGGCAGAACATCGGCTGGCCTGCAGCGTCTGGTCGCACGAAAGGCGCCACCGTCTCTTCGCCCAGGCTGACCATTTCGTATCGGTCGGGATCGAGCTGGAAGGGCTGGTCAGGATGGTGATAGGCGATCAGCAGGTCGCAGCTGCCCTCGACCAGCCGCAACACCGCGTCATGCACGTTCAACGCGATCAGCCGGCTCTTGATAGGCCCGAAACCTGATCGCAGCCCCGTCAGCCAGCTGGGGAAAAAGGTGAAGGCGAGCGTGTGCGGCACTGCGAATTCGATGACGTCCTTGCCGGCCGAAGTGTGGCCGCGCAGCATGGCCCGGGTGGCTTGCAGCGCCTGCAGCACTTCGAGCGACTGGGCATAAAGCGTCTCCCCCGCCGGGGTCAGCCGGGTCGGATACGAACTCCGGTCGACCAGGTCGGTGCCCGCCCAGGCTTCCAGCGCCTGGATCCGACGCGAAAACGCCGGCTGGGTCACATGCCGCAGCTGCGCCGACCGGCTGAAACTGTGGGTTTCAGCCAGGCTGACAAAATCTTCGAGCCACTTGGTTTCCATCGCGGGATTATGAAATCAGGACGTTCGGGGATCGGGTGATCAGATCGGCGAAACCACGCCACGGCCGCTGAAATGACCGTCGGCGTTGGCCAGGAAACGGTCGATGGTGTTCTGCACGGCCTGCGGCGAACGGCCACCGATGTGCGGGCTGAGCACGACGTTCTGCAGTTCGACCAGCGGCAGCGGCGGCTCGGGTTCGCTTTCATAGACGTCGAGCCCGGCGCCTGCCAGCCCGCCGGCCTTGAGCGCAGCGGCCAGCGCCTCGGTATCGACCACGCTACCGCGCGAGATGTTGACCAGGTAACCCCTGGCGCCGATGGCCTTCAGGACATCGGCATCGACCGCGTGATGGGTCTCGGCACCGCCGGGCGCCGCCACCACCAGCACGTCGCACCAATCGGCCAGTTCGGCCAGGTTCGCGAAATAGCGATGCGGGGAATCGGCGCGTGGCTTGCGGCTGTGATAACCCACCGGCATGTCGAAGCCCACCGCACGCTGCGCGATCTTGGCGCCGATGGCGCCCAGGCCCAGGATGCCCATGCGTTTGTGGGCGAGTTGCGGCAGCATCGGCAGGTGGTCCCGGCTGACGCCCTGGCGCGCGGACCTGTCGTTGGCGGGCACCTGCCGCACCGTGGCCAGCAGCAATGCAAATGCCTGGTCGGCCACCACGTCGGCATTGGTGCCGGCGCCGTTGGCCAGCGCGATGCCACGCGCGCGGGCGTGTTCGGTGTCGACCCGCTCGTAGCCGACGCCCAGGGTGCAGACCAGCGCCAGCCGGGGCATGGCGTCGATCTCGGCGGCTTTCAGCCCGACCGTGCCGATGGTCAGCACCACCGTCACGTCGGCGCCACGCGCAGCGATGCTGGCGGCGCGTTCGGCGTCGGTCGGCGCGTAAATCAGTTCGTAGTGTTTTTCGATCTGGGCGCGGTAGGCATCACCCAGGGTGTTGAGCATCAGGACGACAGGTTTCATGTTGCGGTTTCGTTGAAGGCAAAAGGTCGGTTCGATCAGGCGGCGTCGCCGCTTTGCTGCAGCGACCACATGCGGGCATAGACACCGGAGGCGGCCAGCAGTTCTGCATGCGTGCCGCGTTCGACGATGCGTCCGGCGTCCATCACCAGGATCTGGTGGGCATCGGCCACGGTGGACAGGCGGTGGGCGATGACCAGCGCGGTCTTGCCGGCGGCGGCCGTCTGCAGTTCGGACTGGATGGCCCGCTCGTTGGCCGAATCGAGTGCCGAAGTGGCTTCGTCGAAGATCAGCACCGGCGGGTTCTTGAGCAAGGTGCGGGCGATGGCGACCCGCTGTTTTTCACCGCCTGAAAGCTTGAGCCCGCGCTCGCCGACCGGCGTTTCGTAGCCCTGCGGAAGGGCCACGATGAAGTCGTGGATCCGCGCGGCGCGTGCAGCGGATTCGATTTCGTGCTGGTCGGCATCCGGTCGTCCGTAGCCGATGTTGTAGCCGATGCTGTCGTTGAACAGCACCGTGTCCTGCGGCACGATGCCGATGGACCGGCGCACGCTGTCCTGCGTGACCTGGCGCAGGTCCTGCCCGGCGATGCGGATATGGCCGGAATCGACATCGTAGAACCGGTACAGCAGCCGCGCCAGCGTGGACTTGCCCGAGCCCGAAGGCCCCACCACTGCCACCGTTTCGCCGGCCGGGATCTCGAAGCTCACGCCGTGCAGGATGGGCCGGGACGGATGGTAGGCAAAGTCGACGTCCTCGAACCTCACCGATGCACCGTGCGGCGGCACGACCAGCGCCTGCGCACCGGGCACATCGGCGACTTCACGCGCCTGCTCGAGCAAACCGAACATCTTGTCGAGGTCGGTCAGGCTCTGCTTGATCTCGCGGTAGATCACGCCCAGGAAACCCAACGGTATGTAGAGCTGGATCATGAAGGCGTTGACCATCACCAGGTCGCCGAGTGTCATGCGGCCCGCCGCCACGCCCTCGGTGGCACGCCACAGCATGCCCACCAGTGCGACGGCGATGATGAATTGCTGGCCGCCGTTGAGCAGCGACAGGGTGCGCTGGCTCTTGACCGCTGCCTGCCGGTATCGCTCCAGGTTTTCGTCGTAGCGGCCCGCCTCGAAGTCTTCGTTGCCGAAATACTTCACCGTTTCGTAGTTGAGCAGCGAATCGATGGCGCGGCTATGTGCCGCCGAGTCCAGGTCGTTCATGCGGCGCCGGAACTTGGTGCGGTATTCGGTCAGGCTGACCGTGAAAACGATGTAGACGATCAGCGCTGCCGCCGTGATGACGGCGAACCAGACGTCGAACTTCACCGCCAGCAAGCTCAGCACCAGCGTGACCTCGATCAGCGTCGGAATGATGCTGTAGAGCGAATACGACACCAACGACTGCACACCACGTGTGCCGCGCTCGATGTCGCGCGTCAGTCCGCCCGTCTGCCGCTCGAGGTGGAACCTGAGCGACATGGCATGCAGGTGGCGGAACACTTCCAGCGAAATGCTGCGTGAAGCACCTTCTGTCGCCTTGGCGAACACCAGTTCGCGCAACTCGGTGAACAGCGAGGTCGACAACCTCAGCAGCCCGTAACCCATCAGCAGAGCCACCGGCACGATGGCCACTGCCTCGACGCCGAGCGGGCCGTGCGGAGTCATGCGGTCGACCAGCGTCTTGAGCAGCACCGGAACACCCACGTTCGCGACCTTCGCCGCCACCATGAAGGCCAGCGCGGCCGCCACCCTCCACTTGTAGCGCCACAGGTAGGGCATCAGGCGACCGAGGGTTTCGAGATCGGATCTGCGAGCGGGAACGACCGCCGGCGGAACACTTGCGGCCGGGGTTGGCGACGGCCGTGATGCCGCCTCGCCGTAACTTCTCATCTTGTGGCCGGACAATCACGTCCGTTGTATTTCTTTGGTTTGTTTTTGCCTTAGGCAGGAGATTGTGCCCATGACCGACTTGCGCATGCCCCACGGCGTGGCATTGCCCTCCGACAAGGAACTGGTGTTGAAGCTCACACCACGCCCGTCGGACTGCAATTTGAACGGCGATATCTTCGGCGGCTGGGTGATGGCCCAGGTCGATGTCGCCGGCTCCATCATTCCCGCGCGCTACACCCGTGGCCGGATGGCGACGGTGGCCGTGAAGGAATTCATCTTCAAGCAGCCGGTGCGGGTCGGCGACATCCTGTCGTTCTTCGGCAAGGTGGTGAAGGTGGGCACCACCTCGGTCACGGTCGAGATCGAGGTGTTCGCCGAACGTTATGTCGATCAGGGCCGTTATGTGAAGGTAACCGAGGCCACCCTGACTTATGTGGCGATCGACGAAAGCGGCCGGCCTCGGGAACTGCCCAGCCGCGACGGCCAGTTGACGCCCGCCGCCTGAGGCCGGGTTCCCGGTTGTGGCTTCAGAGCGCCGAGAAGTCCGGGCGGCGCTTTTCCATGAAGGCAGAGAAGGCTTCCAGCGCAGCCGGCGCCTGCACCATGCGGGCGAAACTGTCGGCCTCGGCCTGGATCTGCCGGGCCACGGCTTCTACCGTGTCCAGCTTCAGCAGGCGTTTGGTCTCCACCAGCGACGCCAGCGGCTTCAGCGCCAGCTTGCGGGCCTGGCTGGCGGCGACGGACGAGGCCTCGCTCGGCGGCACCACGCGGTTGACCAGCCCGACCTCTTGCGCGGCTTCGGCCATGAAGGGCTCGCCCAGCAGCAGTGCCTCGGCAGCCCGGTGATAACCGAACATGCGCGGCGCCAGCAGGCTGGAACCCGCTTCGGGGCACACACCCAGGTTGACGAAAGGCATCGAGAATGCCGCGTTGTCGCCTGCGTAGACCAGGTCGCAATGGAACAGCAAGGTGGTCCCGATGCCCACCGCCGGCCCACATACCGCCGCCAGCAGCGGCTTGGGGAACGCAGCGATGGTGCGCATGAAACGGAACACCGGCTCGTCGGCACTGGTGGGCGGCGACGCCAGGAATTCCGAAATGTCGTTGCCGGCCGAGAACACGGTCTCGCTACCCTGCAGCACCACCACCCGCACGGCCGGATCGCCGGCTGCGCCGTCCAGGGCGTCGGACAAGGTGGTGTACATGCCGCGGGTGAGCGAATTCTTGCTGTCGGGTCGGTGCAGCGTCAGGGTGACGACGCCGGCTTCGGTATGGCTGAGGATGTCGCTCATGGAAGATCTCGGGAAGGTCTGGTTCTGGATTGGCGAAGCGCCGGAAGCGGAGATTTTGCCGCCGCTCAGTCGCGGTAGTAGACCAGTTGATGGGTCGTGGTCAGCACCTTGCCCTGGCTGTTCCAGAGCTGCGCACGCTGGTCGAAGAATCCGTGGCGGTATTCCTGGCCGCGGGCCTCGCCCAGCAGGTAGCCGTCGCCGCTGGCGTCCAGCGTGGCCTGGTCGGCGTGGAAATAAACCGTCATCGAGACGGTGCCCGCCGGCGAACGCTGGCCGCGGCGGCGCCAAAGGCGCGGAAAGAACAGGTCACTCTTGGCGGCCAGCGCCAGGAAGTCCAGCGGGCGCGGCGGCTCGTCGCGCATCCATACCCGGCTGATGCTGTCGTCGGCTGGCGATACAGCCTCTTGGTGAAGCGAGCCTTCGGCAAACCGGATGTCGTAGCGTTCGACCCAGGCCAGGTTGGCTGTCGACGGGCGGCGGGCAAGCGCTTCTGGCGCGACGACATGCGGCATGGGCAGTTCAGACCCTGACCATGTCTCACGGCGGATCGCCGTCAGGGCGCTGCCGGTGCACACGGTGAGGGTGCTGCCATCGGCGTCCGGCTGGGTCAGCACCAGGCTCCAGTGCTGGGAGGCCCGGTTGGTGCGCACCGGTCGTGCTTCCAGCAGGAATGGCGCGTCGGCCAGCGGTGCGGCGTAGTTGACCGTCAGGGCCGCCGGGTCACCGATACGTTCAGGATGAGCCAGCACTGCCCTGAGCAACGTCGCCGCCGTGGTGCCACCGAAAGGGCCCACCATGTTCCAGTAGTACCGCCCGGGCTGGCCACGCCAATGGTGCGGCCCTGCGGGCTGCAGGCCGGTGGAAAGGTCGAAGGGATGAATGGCGTCGGGCGACATGTGTATGGGCATGTGCCCAATTACACATGCAAACAGCGCGGATCAAGTCCGCACTGCCCCTTACAGCATGGTGGCAAGGCTCGCGTCGAGGTGCTCCGAAGGCAGCCGGCGGAAACCCGAGCGCGCAAAACGCTGCAGTCGACCGACCGAAAAAGCGCACAGCACCGACGCACGCAAGGCGGCATCGGACGTCTCGGCACCATCGCCCAGCGACTTCAGCAGGGCGGCCTCGAACTTGTCGAAGAACAGGTTCATGCGTTGCTGCAGGCGCTCGTTCTCGAACACCAGTGCGTCGCCGACCATCACCCGGGTCATGCCCGGGTTCTTTTCGGCGAATTGCAGCAGCATGCCGACCAGCAGGCCGGCCTGCGTATGCCCTGCTTCGCGACGCTCACCCATCTGCTCGACCAGGCTGAAGACCGATTGTTCGATGAATTCGATGAGTCCCTCGAGCATCTGCGCCTTGCTGGCGAAATGTCGGTACAGCGCGGCTTCGCTCACATCGAGACGTGCAGCCAGGGCCGCCGTCGTGACGCGCTCGGCGCCCGGCTTTTCCAGCATTTCTGCCAGTGCGCGCAGTATCTGCACACGACGCTCCCCCGGCTTGGGACGCTTGCGTGTACCAGCGGCGGGAGCATCAGCGGATTGCGGCTCCTCGATAGAATTCAATGCAGCTTCGGACATATCTGTAACCGTGCGTAATCTTTGTTCATTCTCGCACAGTGTCTGACACAACAGGAATTCTTGATCGTGGTATCGGCAAAACGATTTCGAGCGCTTAGTGCGAACGGATCATGGTGCCGAAGGCCTGGTCGGTCAGGATTTCCAGAAGCAGGGCATGCGGCACTCGGCCATCGATGATGTGCACCGAGTTGACGCCGCTGCGGGCCGCATCGAGGGCACCTTCGATCTTGGGCAGCATGCCGCCGGAAATGGTGCCGTCGGCGAACAGCTCGTCGATCTCGCGTGCGCTTAAATCGGTCAGCAGCGTGCCCGATTTGTCCAGGACACCGGGCGTGTTGGTGAGGAGAAGCAATTTCTCTGCCTGCAATACGGTGGCCAGCTTGCCGGCCACGACATCGGCGTTGATGTTGTAGCTTTCGTTCTCTTCGCCGAAGCCCAGGGGACTGATGACGGGGATGAACTGGTCGTCCTGCAGTGCCTTCACCACCGACGGGTCGATCTGCACGATGTCGCCGACCTGCCCCACATCGTGGAACTTGTTCGGGTCTTCGCGGTCCGGCATGCGCAGCTTCTTCGCACGGATCATGCCGCCGTCGCGTCCGGTCAGGCCCACCGCCTTGCCGCCTGCCTGGTTGATCAGGCCGACGATGTCCTGCTGCACTTCGCCCGCCAGCACCCACTCCACGACTTCCATGGTCTCGGGGTCGGTGACCCGCATGCCCTGCACGAATTCGCCCTTCTTTCCCAGCCGTTTCAGGGCCGTCTCGATCTGCGGGCCGCCACCGTGCACCACGACAGGGTTGATGCCGACCAGCTTGAGCAACACGACGTCTTCGGCGAAGTCGGCCTGCAATGCGGGGTCGGTCATGGCGTTGCCACCGTATTTGATGACCATGGTCTTACCGTGGAAGCGGCGGATGTAAGGCAGGGCCTGGGCCAGGATTTCGGCCTTGTCACGTGGGGCGATGGATTCGAGGTTGTCCATGGTGGCAAAAAACGGTTGATGGAAGACGAAGGCAGGACTGGGTCAGAAGCGCAGCCAGCCCGGCACCTTGAAGCGCACGATGGTCAGGTAGGCGGCCACATACGCCAGCACGAACAGCAGGCTGCAGACGCCGAGCGCCACCGAGTGACGCCACAGGACCACCGCAGGCAGGACCGAAAGCGCCGAGAACATCCAGAGATACGGAGCGGTCTTGTTGTTGCGCCTGAGCAGCTGGCGGTCCTCGTCGTCGAGCAGCACCGGCCGCACGATACGACGAAAGATCAGCTGGTGAAAATGCAGGGCATCGGCGGTACCGGGCGACTGGCCACGCGCCAGCTTGCGATAGATGGAGAACAGCGTCTCGCTGACCGGGTAGACCAGCAGCAGGATGGGGAACCAGGGTGACACCGCCACATTGCGCTCGACCAGCGCCACGCAACCCACGGCGATGACCATGCCCCACACGTAGGCCCCGCTGTCGCCGGCAAAGATCTTGCCCCTGGGATAGTTGAAGATCAGGAAACCGCCGGTGGCGCCGCACAGGCAGACCATCATCGCGGCCAGTTGCCGATCGCCGACCTGCAGTGCCACGTGCGCGATGGCCGCGCAGGTGGCCACGGCCACCGTGCCAGCCAGGCCGTTGTAGCCGTCGATCAGGTTGAACGCATGCGGCAGGCCGCCGATGGCGAACACGGCGAACAGCACGCCGAGCAACGGCCAGGCCCGCAAGGCCTGGTCCACCCAGGCCAGGTCGGTGCGCTGGATCGAGAGGCCATAGAAATAACAGAAAAAACCGGCCGAACCCAGGGTGAGCGCGAGCCGCAGCGAGATGCGCACACGTTGGGTAATGTCTTCCACGATGCCGCCCACCACGGCAGGCAGCAGCGATCCCAGTGCGATCAGCGCGCCGCTGGCAGACCAGCGCAACTGGAACGGGTCGCCCGGCGCAATCCCGGCCACCAGCCAGCCGACGGCCAGGCCCGCCAGAATGCCGGCGCCGCCCACGCGCGGCACAGCTCCGCGATGAAATCGCTGCGGCAGGTCGGCGGCATACTGTTCGGCATGTCGTCTTGCGCGTCTGACGAGCACATAGACGGACAGGACTGCCATCAGAAAACTGAGAACTATGAGAATGATCATCGAGGGTGCGGAAGCAGGAAGCCGCGAGCCAAATTAGACCATGAAGGAAATGACAAAAAAGCCGGGCCGGGTCACCGTCTCGGTCGTGAGCCACGGCCAGTGGTCGCTGGTGTTGCCGCTGCTTCAGCAGCTCGACCGGTGGAGCCATGCGCATCTTGCAAAAGTCGTGCTGACCCTGAACCTGCCGGAATCCATCCACCCCGATCCCGCCTGGCGTTTCGAGTGGGTGTGCCGGCAGAACCCGGCGCCGAAAGGGTTCGGTGCCAACCACAACGCCGCCTTCGAACATTGCGACACCGAGTGGTTTCTGGTTGCCAACCCCGACATCCGGCTGGACGGCGACGTCATCGAAAGCCTGCTGACCATCGGCGATGCCAAGGCCGGCCTGCTGGCCCCTCGCATTCAAGAACCAGGAAAACCGGCGCCAGAGCCTTACCGCAGACTGCTCACCCCCTGGGAATTGGTGCTGAGGCGCCTGCCCGGATACACCGCTCCGACTCGGCCGGCCTGGGTCGCCGGCATGTTCATGCTGTTGCGATCGGACGCCTACCGGCAGGTCGGCGGTTTCGACGAGCGCTTCTTCATGTATTGCGAAGACTTCGACTTGTGCGTCCGCCTGCAGGCGTTGGGCTGGCCACTGGTTCCGGCTGCATCGGTGACGGTGATACACGACGCCCAGCGCGCAAGCCATGGCGACCGGCGGCATCTCTGGTGGCATGTCTCCAGCCTGCTCAAGACCTGGACGTCGCCGGCCTTCTGGCGTGCGCTGCTGCGCGGCAGCCGCCCGGCCGGCCTGGACCGTTAAATGTCAGGGCCGTTCGAAAAGATCCTGCACCAGCGCCTGCAGGGGCCGGCTGAAACGGAAGTAACGTCCGGACAGCGCTTCCAGGGTGATTGGAAATATCCGGGCGATCCGGTTTGCCGGCAAGGCGGCGCGAAATCGCTGATGCGTCAGTTTTCCGCGGACCTTGGCCAGCGTGGACGGACCCACACGATCACCGAGCGACAACAGGCGGTCGAGCAGCAATTGCGATTTCCGGGCCCTTGCAGCGTAACGCTGCCCGCGCGACTCCGTCGCCAACCGTATCTTTTCGCGCAGGCTGAACCGTCTAGCGCCGATCTGGTTGTTCTGATGCTGGCGGTAGTCGATCAACGCCTCCTCGACCACATCCATCGCTCCGGCTGCCGCGGCCATCAGCGCCAGCCATTCGTCGTGCACCCATTCGACCGGAATCGGTAACGCGAAGTCCAGCATTTCGCGACGCAGCATGGTCGTCGCACCGGTGACCAGGTTGCGCCGAAGGAAGACGTCGACACCACGCCCCGCATGGATGGCGGCGAGTTCGAAAGGCTTGACCTCCAGGGCATGGAACAAGGTTCGGCCCAGCGGGGCTCCCTCGCCATCGACCATGCGGGCATCGCTGTGCAGGAGCAGCAGATCTCGGCGCTGCGCGAACAGGTCGGCCATCTGCTCGATACGTCGCCCGTGCCAGCGGTCATCCTGGTCGCAAAGGACGATCAGATCGCCGGAACACGCCCGGATTGCCTGCTCGAAGTTTCGAGTCACCCTGAGCGGCGACGCATTGCAGATGATCCGCAAGTCGACCGCGGTGCCGGGCCGGTCCCGGAGGCACTCCGAAAAGGCGTCCCTGGCCCGGTCGACGCAGTCGTCGGACGACGCGTCGTCGGATAGCACGATTTCGTCGGGCATCCGCGTCTGTGTGCAGATGCTGCGGATCTGCTCGGCGATGAACTGCGCGCCGTTGTGAGTGCAGAGCGCTACCGAAATACGCACTGTCATTACGGCCGGTTCTCACGCAGTGACCGGCTGACGCTCGCCAGCGAAACAAGTCCGATGACAACGCCGGTCCACAGCGTGGCAAGACGCGTCGCAATGGCGACCGACACTGAATCGGCCGTCGTCGCGCCCTCGCCTACAAGCTGCACCACCATGGTGGCCTCCATGGTGCCCAGCCCGCCGGGCACCATGCTGGCAGCCCCGAGCAAGGTGGCGTTCACGAAGATTTCCAGCATTCGTGCAGGCTCGACCGTGATCTCCAGGCCCTCGCAGAAAAAGCCGAAGACGAGCGCCTGCAAACCATAGGCCGCAGCCGCTATTCCGCTGAACCGCAGCACCCGTTGCGGCCGCCAAAGCGATGCCCAGTCTTCGAGCGTACCGCCCGCTAGTGCGCCTGAGCCCTGCATCCATCGGGGCAGGTGCCGGTGCCAGGCCTGCAGCCCGACCGGTCGACGCACGCCGGCACGGAAGACCAGGCTTCCCGCCAGCAAGACCACCAGGGCCGCAGCAGCAAGATTCAAAGGCCTGCCCAACCAGGCGCCGGCACAGGCCCCCAGCAGGCATACGCCCAGCACGTCGGACAGCCGGTCGGCCAGAAAACACGCCAGGCTGCGCCGCACCGGGACCGCGTGTGCGGCCAGCAATACCGACCGCAAGGTTTCACCAAGTTTGCCGGGCGATGTGGTCAAGGCCAGGCCCGACAGGTAGACCCGCAGGTTGAAAGCTACCGGCACCGCGCTCTGCAACGCAGCGAGTGCCATGTGCCAACGCCAGAACCGCAGCAGATAGGCCAGGCTGGCGACCGCGGCACCGCTTGTCAATGCGACCCACCCTAGCCGTGCAAAGGCATGCTCGACCTGACTCCAGCCACTCCAGATCACGGCCGCCAGATACAGGGCTGCGCCGCCCAGGACAAAAACCACCAGCCAGCGTACAAAACGCGACGACCGGCCGGACAGCGAAACCCGCGAGTTCATCGAAAAGTCAGCAGGCGATGCCCGAAATAGCTGCTGACGACCGGCACCATCACACCGATCAGGTGCGCCAGCGCCTGCGCATGCTCGACATGACCGATTGCGGGAAATACCCAGCGGGCCAGCACAAGGCTGATGACCAGGGTCTGCGCCACTGCCACCAGGTTGACCGCGGCGAACTTGGCGATCTGCGGCAGCATCGGGCCACGCCCATCGACGAACACCCGCTGGCGCATCAGCCAGAAGGCCACCGCCATGCCGACCAGGTAGGCAAGCACGATCGCCACCGGATAGTCGAACCAGCGGCTGAAGACGAAACGCGAGCCGAAATTGGCTCCAGCGGCGATGCCGCCCGCCACCAGGAAACGCATGAACTGCATCAACTGGGGAGAAGAAAGTGTCGTCATCATTTGGCGGCGGCAGCATCCTGCGCCAGCTTGCGGCCGAACCCGATGCTTTCCGAAATGCCACGGTCTTCGGGGTAGTAATACGAGGTGTCGGCCACCCACAGGCCCTGCACCGGAAGCGCCGCCGGAGGCAATCGGTCCAGGTAGCCGGGATCGCAGATCGGCTGGGCATAACGGTAACGGCTGGCCCGCATGTCGATGAAGTCTTCCGCCACGAGGGCCGGATTGATCTTCATGCAATAGCGCCGCACTTTTTCGAGGAACACCTCGTCAGGCTCCTGATATTTCGGATGTTCGCCGGGCATGTAGAACGGCACGTACAGCACATGGTCGTCGAGCGGGCGCAGGTTGCTGTATTCCACCAAACCGGGGATATCCATTTCCGGGTCGTTGATGTTGAGCCAGAAGTTATCGGTCAATGGTTTCTTCAGCTTGGTGATGACACACACCACTGCGATGTTTTTCAGGGCCGCGAACTTCGCCCGAATGTCGGCCGGCAGGTCGGGAATGAGGTTTGGCACATAAGGCAGCGGCACCGTGCTGACGACCTTGTCGAAAGCCTCCGTCCCGGCGGCGGTTTGCACGCCTGTCACCCGACCGCTCTCGATGACGACACGGGATACCGGCGATTTAAGCCTGACTTCGCCGCCATGCGATTCGATGGCGGCTTTCATGCCGTCGAGCAATGTTTGCGAACCGCCATCGAGGTAGCCCAGCTTTTCCTTGAACAGGTTGTAGCGCGATCGGCCGATGCGGCGGATGCGGCTCCAGATCCAGGCGGCCGAAAGGTTGTCGCTGTAGTCGTAGAACTTGTAGTCGAACAGCCGGCGCCACATCACTTCCCAGGCCTCGGCGCCCACCCAGCGCTTGATCCAGCCGGTGGCTTCCACATGGTCCAGCGGCTTCCAGTCGTTTCGTTTGACCGACAGGAAGGCATGCAGCGCATAACGGAACTTGGCGACCGGACTCAAACCCTTGAAGGTCAGCAGCGCGGTGGGAGTACCCCAGGGTTGCAACATGTCGCGGTACCAATAACCCATCCTGGTAGCGACCCAGCGCATCTTGGCGGCCAGTCCGAGCTCATCTAGCACCTGCAGGAAAGCGGTGTCCGAGGTGCAGTGGAAGTGGTAGTAGCGCTCGATCTGCAGGCCGTTGAAATCGAAGGTGGCGGTCATGCCGCCGACACGGTCGTCGGCCTCGAAAACCACGGGACGGTGGCCGTCAAGAGCCAATTGATAAGCGACCGCCAGCCCCATCGGGCCCGCACCTAGAACGGCGATTCTTTGTTGCTGTGACATATCAAAAATCGAGGACCACTGCGCTGTAAGTCGGGTCGTTGAAAGTCTCGTCGAGCGCCTGCGAAAAGGGTGTGTAGCGGACGCCGAACAGGCCTGGCCAATCGGTCACCTCGAACTCGTCCTTGGCCACCAGAGCCTCGAGTTGCTGGGTGGTGAACGGAGGGTTCTTGTCGAACAGGGCCCAGGCGGTCAGCAGCGCATGGAACAGCCCGAACGGTATCTTGACGATACGCGCCCTGGCTCGCGTTGCACGCTTGATCTGCCGGATGATGTCGATGTAGTCGACCTGCTCATGGCCGGTGATGTTGTGGATGCCGGTGCGGATGTTGTTCTCGATGCAGCTGATGATCACGGCGCAGAAATCACCGACATACAGCGGCTGGCGCATGTATTTGCCATCGCCAGGTATCGGGAAAAGCGGCACCTTTCCCATGAAACGCGAAAGCCAGCCCAGGTGCTTGCGATCGAACCAGCCGAACATCAGCGTCGGCCGCAGGATCGGGCACTCGATGCCGCTGGCCAGCACCAGCTGCTCCTGCTCTTTCTTGGAGCGCGTGTAGAAGTCGTCGGCCACCGACTCAACCACCGACGAACTGATGTGCACCAATTGCGGTACGGCGTTCTTGCGGATTTCTTCCAGCACCAGTGCGGTCGACGTGACGTTGTTGTCGATGAACTCCTGGTAGACCAGGCCGCCGATCTGGGCCTGCAGCATGACCACGACGTCGGCGCCGGCGAAATGGCGCTGCCACTGGCCGGGTTTTGACAAGTCACCGAGTTCGGTGGTGATGGCGGGTTGCACACGCTTCAGCACGGCCAGGTTGGCAGCATGTTTGTCGATGACGACGATGTCGGTGTAGCCCTTGGCCAGCAGGCGGGCGACCAGGTTCTGGCCGACCAGGCCGGCGCCGCCGGGGAGAATGATTTTTTGATGGTGTGATCGATTATTCACGCTAGCTCCATGAATCAGAATATGTCAGTCACTGATGGCGCACCTGCGCACGTGTTCCTTCTGGATTCCCGCTCGCTGTCCGCGCCAGCTGCAGCACCATTAAAAAACACAATAAAGCAGCGCCAGCGGCAATGAATAGGAGCGAGGCATCGAGCATCGATTGGACATATCTGTCCAGCCACCCGGTAATGGTGGGCCGACCCACGGCGAGCCACGACGTTGCACTTTTGTCTTGCACGCGGATTTCAAAAGGCGCCGAACGGATCGACGCATGCGCCATGACCCAGCTTTCTCCAGGATCCAGAACCAGCCGAACACGATGCGCCACACCATCTTGCATGACTTCGATACTGCCGGCCTTGGACGGATAACCGGCGACCGGAAATGCGATCCCCCGCTTCGCGCCGTCCGCCAGCGGCGGAAGATAATGCAGGCGTATTTCACTCTGGACGCCTTCACCGGCATAACTTCCGGATGCGCCGCACAGGCAGTCCGGGGTCGTCGGATATACGCCGCCCGCCGAAAATCCCGGTTGAACATCTTCGACCTGCGTGGGAATCAGGCGTTGCTGCAGGTTTTCCGGCAGTATCGACTTGATCACCGGATTATCCAAAAGGCCGGCCAGGCGGTCGGCATCGGGATAAGGAATGTGAAAGAACGGCAGCGCTGCAAACGCGGCACGGTCAGGATTCGCGAGATAGGCGCGTACCGATCTTTCCTGGATCAGGGTGCTTTCATAGCGACTCTCCAGCGCAGCGGGCAGTGGCCCGAGCATCGGCCGCGCCAAGCCTGCGCCTACGTATATCAGCCATCCGAGCGCGTAGGCGCCCCAAGCCAGTTTCCAGCGCCCTTTCGTCGTCACCATCAGCCACATCAAGGCGGCTAAATTGACCACCAACGCCATCGCATGCAGATCGAGATAACGGGAGCTCCTTGCGTCCAATGCCCTTCCATAGGCAATGCTCGCGGCTTGGCCGCATACCCAGAGACCCAGGGCCACCAGAAACCATCCCGCATCGGCGCGCGCCAGCCGCATCCGTATGACCGCCATCACGAAAATAATCCACGGCAGATTGCGCAGCAGCGCCATCGTGACCCGCTGTCCCGGGTTTTGACCCGATCCAGGCCACGCCATCACCTGCATCAAGGCATCGAAAAATTGGTGAAGACTGCTGGCTTTCAAATATTCGTGACGGGCGAGCGCAGGCGTCGCCTTGTATCCGGCGACGAACAGGACGAGAAGCAGGCCGATGGCGAAAAGATCGCGGCGTCCGGGTCTCGTGACCATCGCCCGCAATACCAGCGCACTGACGGCGGCAGCGGCCGCGAACAACCCGGAGGCCAGCGAAAAGAATGCGGCGAAACATAACGATAATCCGCACCACCAGCCAGGCGTCAAAGCCTCCGCACGCATGAGGCACCAGATCGCGAGAATACTGAAAAGCAGCACGAGATAAAACTGCGTCTGAAACCCGGCCAACGTGTTTTCCCAGGCATAAGGAACTGCGAAGACAATGGCGACGAAAACCAGCAAGGCGGGCAGAAAACTGCAACCGATTACCTTGGCGAGCAAATGGACAAGTAATCCGAGCACGCAAACATGCAGTGCCGCGTTGACGACCATTTCAAGCAGCGGGCTCCAAAGTCCGTTGATCTGCAGCAGCGCCAGCCCGACCAGCCGGGTGGTGAAGATTCGATGTTCGTTGTGCGCGGAAAATAGATTGCGCCAATCAAGGTTGCCGGTCAGAAAGGGTTCGTACAATGCCGCCGCTTCTGCGTCCCATTGGTCCCAGAAAGGCGTCCCGTTGCCGTAATGACGGATAAGCCAGAGTTTCACACCGAACAGCACCAGACCGAAGGCCAGAAACTGCCAAACAGCCGGCACCCGCCCGAAACTGTCAGAACCTGTGCGCGTCGCGGACGATTTGAGTCCGGTCACAACTTGCTCCGCTTGAAGATCGGCCCCGGCACCGCCCGGATGATCCGCATGATCAGCGACCAGAACCAGGGCGTGTACAGCACGTCGCGCCTGGCGGCGACCGCCTTCTCAATATCGGCGGCGACGCGGTCCGGGCCGACCGTCAGCTTGGCCGGCAAGGCGAGGCCCGCGGTCATCGGGGTGGCGACGAAACCCGGCTTGATGGTCAGCACGTGCACGCCTTTCTTGAACAAGCGCGCCCGCAGCCCGGAAGCGAAAGCATCGACCGATGCCTTGGCCGAGCCATACAGATAGTTGCTGCCGCGGCCCCGGTCGCCGGCCACCGAACCGATGACCGCCAGCACCCCGTGGCCCTGGGCCTCGAAGCGGCTCGCCAATCCGAGCATGCAGGCCACCGCGCTTTCGCCGTTCAGCCGGTAATGCTCCAGCGCGTAGTCGAGGTCGGATTCGGCCCGGACCTGATCGGGCAGCGTGCCGTGCGCGATCAGCGCCAGGTCGACCGCGCCCAGTGCGTCCCAGGCCGCGGCGATCGCGCCCGGCAGCGCCGGCACGTCGCGGGCGTCCCAGACCACCGGCGTGACATCGGTTGCGCCGCGCGCCTGCAGGTCGGTGCGCACGACGGCCAGCTTTCCGAGATCACGCGCCACCAGCGCGAAACTGACGCCCTGGGCGGCATATCGGCGGGCGACGGCTTCGGCCATGCCGGAAGTGGCTCCGATGATGAGGATTTTTTTCATAGAGGTCGGGATGAGGTTTCGACGGTGGCGCGCTGCCAGAAACGCGACATGAGCTGCGGGTCGCGCCGGCGCTCGACCTCGCGCCAGGCCGGATAGGCACGCTGGAAATCGGCCGCGCCCATATGCGCGTCCTTGGCGGGATACAGGCGGCCGCCGGCCTCGTGGACGAGGCCGTCGAGGGTGGCGAACAAACGCCGGTTGGCGGCGTCGTGCTGGGCGAAGTCGAGCGCCAGCGAAACGCCCGGCATGGGAAACGACAACATTCCGGGCGATACCGCATCGCCGCAGCGCTTGAGCACCGCCAGGAACGACCCCGAGCCGCTGGCTGCGATGGCTTTCAGCACGTCTGCGATGACCGCACGCGCGTCCTGGTGCGGCACCACGCACTGGTACTGCTGGAACCCTGCCCGGCCGTACATGCGGTTCCAGTGCAGCAGTTTGTCGAGCGGATAGAAAAACGGATCGTAGGAGACCTGCGCCTGCGTCTCGCGCTCAGCCTGCCGGTGGTAATACAGCGTGTTGAAAGCCCGCAGGCTGGGCGCGTTGACCAGCGAGAACGGCGGGTCGAAAGGCATGCTGCGGGCCGTGGCGGCCGCGGCTTCCAGGGGTCCGGCCGCCGCGTGGTTGCCCAGCGTGTAATGGCCTCGGCCGGCCGAGGCGCCGGTCGCCAGGCAGTCGATCCATGCCACGGCGTATTCATGCGATGTGTCGTGTTCGGCCGAGATGGCAAAGAACTCGTCGAGGCCGCCGAAACGGATGTTGCGCTGTTCGATCAGCGCCGACGCGACGCGGCGCAATTGCAGCTCGACCGACAAAACCACGCCGGTCAGGCCCAGCCCCCCCACGGTCGCGGCGAACAGGCCGTCCGCGTCCCCGGGCAGGTAGTCGCGCACGCCGGTGTCCGACCGCAACATGCAGAAACGGCGCACATGGCGGCCGAACGTCCCCATCACATGGTGGTTCTTGCCGTGCACGTCGTTGGCCAGCGCGCCGCCCAGCGTGACGAACTTGGTGCCCGGCGTGACCGGTAAAAACCAGCCGTGCGGCAGAGCCGTGCGGATCAGCGCATCGAGCGTCAAACCGGCCTGCGCATGCACCACCCCGGTCGTCCAGTCGAACGACAGCACCCGGTCCATGCCCTGCGTCGAAAGCACATGGTCCGATTCGGCCAGGCACGAATCGCCGTAGCTGCGGCCCTTGCCGTAAGCCAGCGTGCGGCCGGCACCGGCCGCCAGCGCCGCGGCCATGCCGCCGGGCACTTCGGACGGCCAGGCGACAGCGTGGGGGGTCTGGGGGAACTTCGGATATCGGCCCCAGGAAAGCAGCGGCGGCATCAAAGAGCCGCCAGCACGAAGGTGAGGATGAAACACAGCCCCACCCATCGACTGGCACGGTCTCGCAAAGCAAACACGATCGGGTCGTCGTTCATCTGGCCACGATGCGCCAGCAGCCAGACCCGGCTGAGCCAATACAGGAGCAGCGGGCAGGCCATCCACATTACATGGGGGTGGCGATACAAGCGCTGCGCGGTGCTGTCGTTGATGTAGAGCGCCAGCACCAGAACCGACAGGTAACCGGCCGCGGTGCCGAGTGAGCCCAGCAGCGGGAAGTCGCTGGCAACGTAACCACGTCCCAGCGCTTTGCGGGTGCTGCCCTCCTGATGGGCGTCATACAACTCCGTATAGCGTTTGACAAACGCAAGGCTCAGGAAAATGAAGACACAGAACGCGAGAATCCAGAACGTCATGGGCAATGCCACGGCTGCGGCGCCTGCGATGACCCGCACGGTGTAGAGCATGGCAAGCGCTACGACGTCAAGCATGACGATGCGTTTGAGTCCGAACGAATACGCCAGGGTCAGCAGGTAGTAACCCAGCAGTACACCCGAAAAGAACAGCGGCAACCCGATCAGGGCCATGCCGAAGGCACCCACCAGCAGCGTCGGCATCCAAAGCATCGCGTGAAACACCGGAAAGGTGCCAGCAGCCAGCGGACGCCGGCATTTGCTGCGGTGCTGCCGATCTTCCGGCAGGTCCAGCATGTCGTTCAGCAGATACACGCTGGAAGCGCATGCGCCGAAACACAGGAAGGCCAGCAAACACTCTGCAAACCCCAAACCCGTCAGCCGATGCGAAGCGAACAGCGGCACAAAGATCAGCAGGTTCTTGGCCCACTGATGCATGCGCAAAGCGCGGCGCAGAACTCGCAGATACGGCACACGGTCATCGAACACTTCACCGACTGGCCGGCCCAGAGCCTTGAACCTGCGCATGACACCCGATTCGGGTTCGACAACATGCGAAAGGCTGGCCACCTGCCATATGGCCAGGTCAGCCTTGGAGTTTCCGACGTATTCGAACCCGTCCTCGCCGAACCGTTCGATCAACGCGTCACGTTTCCGGCCGGCCGCAAGGTTGTGGCCTTCCGTGCCCATCACATCGTCGAAAAGACCCAGGTGCTTGGCAATGCCGTGGCCGATACGCAGGTCTGACGCCGTCGCCAGTACCAGCGAGGCACCTGCAGCCCGCTGGGTCACCAGCCAATCGATCAGTAGCTGGTTATAGGGCAGCAGGCGGACATCCGGCAGAACATGATTGGCCAACTGACGTTTAAAGAACGCCTTGCCGTGCAACAGCCATCCCAGCACTCGGAACAACTGCAGCGGGTGCGCCTTGAGAAATAGGAACAGGCTCTCGACCAACATGTCTGAACGCACCAGCGTTCCGTCCAGGTCGACGGCGATTACCCGACGCGCGAGATTCTTGCCAGCGGACACGTTAGGGCTCAAGACTTAACCCGCCCTGTAAGAATGCAGCCGGGGTGCTGCTGCGTACGAAAAGTCTTCACGGATCAGAGTCAGATTGGGACTGTAGGCAGGGTCGTTGCTCAACCACGGTCCCCAACGCCGAAGCATGTAGTCCACCTCTGAATTGAAGCGACGCTGCTTGGCTGGAGATATCTCTGCGCCCCGGGTCGCCGACTCGTGGTGAAAGAGTTCCGCATAGGGAGTCCAGACATTGCGCAAACCGACTTCGCGCAGGCGAAGGCAAAAATCGACGTCGTTGAACGCGACTTTCAATTCTTTTTCGTTAAGCCCGCCCACTGCCAGGTAATGCTCCTTGCGCACCAGCAGGCAGGCGGCCGTGACCGCCGAATAAGACTGAATCAGGCGTGCACGGCTGAAGTAGCCCGATTGCCATTCATCCAGATATTTGTGCGAATGTCCGGCCACGCCACCGATGCCCAGCACTACTCCCCCGTGCTGCAGGCGACGATCCGGGAACAGCAGGCGCGCACCGACCGCTCCCACTCCGGGCTGAAGGGCAATTGATACCATCTCACCAAGCCAGTCGGGTGAAATGACCTCGATGTCGTTGTTTATCAGCCCGATGACAGAACCTTGGGCGTGCCGTACGGCCAGATTGTTAAGGGCCGAATAGTTGAATTCGTTGTCGTCGCGGATCACCGAAAAGTTTGGCCGCTGAGCCAGTTCGGCGAAGTAGGCGAGTGACTTGGGTTCGTCCGACCCGTTGTCGACGATGATGATTTCGTAGGACTTGTACGTGGTCCGTGACGTGATGCTGTCCACGCACTGCCGCAAGAGCTCATGGGCATTGCGCGTTGGGATCACCAGCGTGACCAATGGCCGCTCGGCCGGCAGCGCATAACGCATGCGGTAGCCGGGTCCCACATGCTCCGCCATCGCATCCAGCCCCATGCGCTGGCAATGTTCGTTAAGAGCCCTCTCGCCCGCCAACACTGCATAAGGCTTCGCGTCGCCTGATTGTGCGGTGCTGGCCGCATGCATGCGCCAGTGGTAAAGCACGCGCGGAATGTGTTGAATTTGCGCCGGCGAAACGTGCTCGATGCAGCGCAGGATCAGGTCATAGTCCTGTGCTCCCTCGAACCCCAACCGAAATCCGCCGACCTCACGCATGAGATCAGCTCGTATTACTCCGAGGTGACAGAAGACGTTCTGCGAATAAAACAGGTCGATATTCCAGTCCGGCTTGAAATATGGCTGCGAACGACGCCCCGCCTCGTCCACCTTGTCTTCGTCGGAATAGATGAGCTGCGCGTCCGGCTGCTGGTTGATACGGTCGGCTACCCAAAACAAGGCATGTTCGGGCAGCAGGTCGTCGTGATCCATCAGGGCGATCCAGTCGCCGGTAGCCAACGTCAGGGCACTGTTGGAGGCAGCCGAGATATGGCCGTTCGTATTGCGGAACAACAGCTTGATTCGATCGTCGGTCGCGGCCAGCTCGGACAACAGCGCCTTTGATTCAGCCAGCGACGAAGCGTCATCGGCAATGCAAAGTTCCCAGTGAGGGTAGATTTGTCGTTTTACCGACTCTACGGCTTCGCGCAACCATCGGGCGTCGCCGTTATAGCTCGGCATGACGATAGAAATCTTGGGACGAAACGCAAAGCGGCCCATCCGAACCACCAAAGAATCCCTGCGTTCGGGGTTCATTTTGTCGTGCGCCTCGATCCATTCGGCGTAACGTCCGCCCTCAGGCATGCCGCCTTCCAGCGCCGACGCATCGATGCCAACCGTGGCCTTTTCCACCAGTCCGAGAGCACGTCGCAGCCCGCCGAACCCCGACATACGCAGGATGCTGACCGCTTTCTTGACCGTAGGTACCAATCCGCCGTTCATCGCGATGCCGGCGGGTACGACACGAGCCAGTCGCCGAGCGCGCAGCTTCTGCGTCCCCAGCCGGCGCAAGGGAGCCGTAATTCGCCAGCTGGACGATCTGCGCAAAGCGGCAATCTCGCCTTCAAGGCCGGCATATCGAAGCAGCGCATCCCGCGCAAGCGAATCACGCCTTGCTTGCTCTGCGCATTCGGCATCAAGCTTGTTCGCCAACGCGTTGGTTTCGGCTTTTAATTCGACAACCTGCTGCTTGAGCCGCTCGATATCCCGCTGCGCAGCGACGGCAACATCTTCGGGAAGATCGGTCCGGGATGACCAGACATTACCCGACTCGTCCACCGGCGCTCCTGGTGCCATGTGCAGATGGCGATGGCCCCCGACCACCAATTCGTCATCTCCCGCGATGAACCGCAAGCCCGCCACATTTTCAGAAAGCGGCGCTTTACGCACTACACAGAGGGAATTGATGAACTCGACAGAGTGGATGTGACTCAATACTTCTTCATCTATATCGAAGTCATATTCACGCCGAAAACTCGCCAGCAGGTCCTTTCTTGCTCGAGGCACTCCCCAATGCTCAAAGCTGACGATGTCAGCAAGCCTTTTGAAAAATTCGATCGACGACGCGGGAAACAACAAGCCGCCCTGAAAATGCTCCCAATAGCCGCAGTGCATGTCTTCGGCGATAAATAGGCCGCCATCCGAAAGATGAGGGAAATATCGTGCAAAAGAGCGGACAATATCGCTCGACATGTGCGAACCATCGTCGATTATGACGTCGAATCGATTCGACTTCTCCAATATCTGGCGTTCGATGTCATCCAAATTGGCATCACCAATAACCACTGAAATGCGCGGATCTGCGTACTGCAGCCTGGCGCAGTCAGGATTGATGTCGCAACCGACAATCACCTCTGGCTGGGAGAAATAACGTGACCATATATCGAGCGAACCGCCATTCTGAATGCCAATCTCAAGCATCCGCAGTGGATCATCACGAAAAGGACCCAAAAGGCGATCATATTCCTTAAGATAAATGCTCCATTTATCCGATGCCTTGCCCCGATGAATTTCGTACAAGCGCTGCAGCGACACGTCAGACATTATCAACCTCTAAAGCGATCTTCTCGAAGGGAATTCCCACCAAACCCCACCTCACCTTGCTGGAAGAAACATTGATAATCAGCGCATCATGCAAATAATGATGCTGCACATTATCGTACAAATCCCCATTCGCGACCGATGCCATCACCGCATATGAACCGTTGGGCAGCATCGGCAACCGAAACGTATAAATCGCTTTGAACTTTGTAGCCGCCGGCACGGTAAGTGGAGAATGAGCTGTAAGGGGAAGCGTGTTTTCGCCAAAAAGATCCTGGCCCAAGCGATCCTTGACGATAAAACCGACGATTGGACGATCCAGTTGTTCATGGGCTATTGCCTCAACCACCATTTGAACGCGCTCCCCACCTTCAAACACTGCTGATATACCCCCTTCAGCCTTCCGGAGTGCAACGGACAAGATCTCGGCCGTTCCGGTTTTCCATCCACGGGCGTCGTCTATCCGGCTTGAAGATACCTCGGCGCGGGAATCATAAGGAACCACATTTCCCAACTGTTCGTCCACTTGAACTTCGCTCAAAGGCATTGTGGATTTTTCCGCGGACCCTGCCTCTGAATCGATCAGTTCGGCCTCTTCCCCGTAAACTTCCTGCAAGGTGTACTGCAGATAGGCCTCTACCACCCCTTTGGATTCTCCGAACTCCCGCATCTGGCCGTGACCAAGCCACAAGGACTTCTTGCATAAGTTCTGGACGGAACCCATGTCATGGCTAACAAAAAGCAAAGTGCCACGTTGCTGGAATGCACGAATGAAACGCATGCATTTTTGAGTAAATACCGCGTCCCCAACCGACAGGGCTTCGTCGACAATCAAAATATCCGCATCCACATGCGCGATTACAGCAAAGGCCAACCGGACATACATGCCACTGGAATATGTCTTGACGGGCTGATCCATGAAACTGCCAATGTCCGCGAATGCAGCAATGCGATCAAACCGCTCACGAATCTCCTGACTATTCAGACCAAAAAGGGTTGCATTGAGAAATACATTCTCACGACCACTGAATTCCGGATTGAAGCCGGCGCCCAATTCGAGTAGCGCAGCTACTCGGCCGCGAGTTTCGACAGAACCGCCCGTCGGCATCAAGGTCCCACAAATCAGCTGAAGCAGCGTTGACTTTCCGGAACCGTTACGGCCAACGATGCCAACGGTGTCCCCACGGCGAATTTCGAATGAGACATCCTTTACGGCCCAGAAGTCTCTAAAGAAGTGTGGTGGGGGCCTGCCAATCAAAGCATTGACGCGAGGCATAACGAACTGCCTCAGCCGATCACTAGGACGGTTATAGATCTGAAAACACTTTGAAAGGGACTGAACCCGGATAGCCCAATCTTCAGAGGACATCCGCGAACCCCTTACGTGTTTTCTGGAACCAGGCGTAACCCGCCCAGGCAAAGAGAATCGATCCGGCCATATATTCGAGCAATCCTGTGACGTTCGGAAAACGTCCCCATACCATCACCGCGCGCGCCTGCTCAATGATGAAAGTCAATGGATTAGCCATTATCCACGGCTGGATCTTGGCAGGAAGCGCGCTAACCGGAAAAAACACCGGTGACAAAAACAGCAGAACGGTCGTAAAAATTCCAACCACTTGGCCGACATCTCGGGCGAATACGCCAATGGAAGAAACTATCCAGGCGCAACCCATGGAAAGAAAAACCAACGGCAAAAATATAAATGGGAAAAAAATGCAGGTCCAGTGAAGATACCCATTCAATACCAAAAACGCCGCCAAAAGTACGACGATGCTGATAAGCGCATGAAACATGGCTGAACCAGCGGTAATAACAACCAGAATTTCCAGAGGAAAAACGACCTTCTTCACATAGTTTGCGTTTGCCAGAATCAACGAAGATGAACGATTTAGAATGTCGGCAAACAAAGCCTGCACGATCATCCCTGCGAAAAGAATGACCGCAAATTGTGTTCGCGATTCATCACCGCCCCCCCATTTTGCCTTGAAGACAACCGAAAATACGAAGGTATAAACCACCAACATAAACAGCGGGTTCAGAAAAGACCACAAAAGCCCCATAATAGAGCCCTTGTATCGCCCAACTACTTCGCGTTTGGTCATCTGAATAATTAGCTGCCTGTAGACCCAAAGGCTTCGCAACAATGAAACCAAACCAACTGGTGCCGCCGCATGGGGATTCAAAATAATCCTTATATTTTTAAATGATCAAATGTTGCACCAAATCTACGCCCGATTTGATAAAGCAAGCACGCTTTGCCTGGTTCGGACTTGCAAGCGGCTGAAGATCCGGCATTATTTCATATGAAGCTGCGATATGGAGACGCGCCCATGACCTGTCTTCAGGTTACAGCGCTCGTTGCCAACCTATTTCAAGCAACCCGTCAAAGATCAACATATCAACTAATTCGATAGCTCGCACCATGTTCGGTGCCATCTTCCAACCAGCACCACCGCCCATCATGCACAAAGGTTCCTTACCTGACTTGCAGCGCAAATGCTCAACTGTGCGCTCAACAGCGCCCGCAATTGCATACGTTCCACCGCTAGTCAACGCGTCGCTCGTATTAGTCGGAAAGGGAACAACCTCACCAGTGGGGACATGCAATCCTGCGGTTCCGTTCTCCAACGCGCGCAACATGATGCCGTGCCCTGGCAAGATCAGTCCACCTAGGAATCGACCCGACTCGTCCAGCGCATCGACCGTGACGGCCGTTCCAACCATGACAACGACCAGCGGACGGGCCACACCAGACTGCAGCATGCGGCGCCTGGCTCCTATCATTGCCACCCACCGGTCCGGACCAAGTCGAGAAGGATGGTCATATCCGTTCACGACCCCTGCCTCTTGAGTAGACGCCACAACCCATTGCGGAAGAACGTCCCAAATTTCCATCTGCTCTTCTACCAGTCGTCGCATCGCATCGCCGGCAACGATACAGCCGAGCATGCTTTTGGGAGCAGTCAGATTTCGCCAAGCCCCCTCTGCCAGACGGTCGATGTTTTCGAGAAACTCTACGCCTTGCGCGATCGGGTGCTCGCCTGGCTGCGCGCGAGCATACTGAGCCCACTTAAGGCGCGTGTTCCCAACATCAATCGCAAGGAATGTCATATTGTTCCACGCTTATAAATGGTTGATCATTATTACGAAATTCGCCGGCAATTAGCGTGCGGTTTCGTCATTCAGGAATGCGCCTTTAATAAAAAACTTCCACTCTCCAAAGACAAAACCCCTCAATCTTTCGACTGAGGGGTATTGCTGGCTGTAAGAGCCTGACGATGACCTACTTTCACACGGGAACCCGCACTATCATCGGCGCGGAGTCGTTTCACTGTCCTGTTCGGGATGGGAAGGAGTGGTACCAACTCGCTATGGTCATCAGGCATAAAGGGTTGCTGTCCTGCTGTTGAGTTCAGGACGGCGAATTCATAGAGTTTGGAATCAGCTTATATTTTGATTACGTCTTGGCATAACACCTTGAAGCTGTTTCCCTTTGGGGGGGCTATCAAAGTTATAGGGTCAAGCCGCACGAGCAATTAGTATCAGTTAGCTTAACGCATTACTGCGCTTCCACACCTGACCTATCAACGTCCTGGTCTAGAACGACTCTTCAGGGGGCTCAAGGCCCCGGCAGATCTCATCTTGAAACGAGTTTCCCGCTTAGATGCTTTCAGCGGTTATCTCTTCCGCACTTAGCTACTCGGCAATGCCACTGGCGTGACAACCGATACACCAGAGGTGCGTCCACTCCGGTCCTCTCGTACTAGGAGCAGGCTTCCTCAAATCTGCAGCGCCCACGGAAGATAGGGACCAAACTGTCTCACGACGTTTTAAACCCAGCTCACGTACCTCTTTAAATGGCGAACAGCCATACCCTTGGGACCGGCTACAGCCCCAGGATGAGATGAGCCGACATCGAGGTGCCAAACACCGCCGTCGATATGAACTCTTGGGCGGTATCAGCCTGTTATCCCCAGAGTACCTTTTATCCGTTGAGCGATGGCCCTTCCATACAGAACCACCGGATCACTATGTCCTGCTTTCGCATCTGCTCGACTTGTCAGTCTCGCAGTTAAGCACGCTTATGCCATTGCACTATCGTCACGATGTCCGACCGTAACTAGCGTACCTTCGAACTCCTCCGTTACGCTTTGGGAGGAGACCGCCCCAGTCAAACTGCCTACCATGCACTGTCCCCGATCCAGATAATGGACCTAGGTTAGAACCTCAAACGCACCAGGGTGGTATTTCAACGTTGGCTCCACAAGATCTAGCGACCCTGCTTCAAAGCCTCCCACCTATCCTACACAGATCCGTTCAAAGTCCAATACAAAGCTACAGTAAAGGTTCATGGGGTCTTTCCGTCTTTCCGCGGGGAGATTGCATCATCACAAACATTTCAACTTCGCTGAGTCTCGGGAGGAGACAGTGTGGCCATCGTTACGCCATTCGTGCAGGTCGGAACTTACCCGACAAGGAATTTCGCTACCTTAGGACCGTTATAGTTACGGCCGCCGTTTACTGGGACTTCAATCAAGAGCTTGCACCCCATCATTTAATCTTCCAGCACCGGGCAGGCGTCACACCCTATACGTCCACTTTCGTGTTTGCAGAGTGCTGTGTTTTTAATAAACAGTCGCAGCCACCGATTTTTTGCAACCTTTCTCAGCTCCAGGAGTAAATCCCTTCACCTACTAAAGGCACACCTTCTTCCGAAGTTACGGTGTCAATTTGCCGAGTTCCTTCTCCCGAGTTCTCTCAAGCGCCTTAGAATACTCATCTCGCGCACCAGTGTCGGTTTGCGGTACGGTCGTCAATAGCTGAAGCTTAGTGGCTTTTCCTGGAAGCAGGGTATCACTCACTTCGTCTGTAAGCAGACTCGTTATCACCCCTCATCTAAGCCCGGCGGATTTGCCTACCAGGCACGACTACAGGCTTGAACCAACATGTCCAACAGTTGGCTGAGCTAACCTTCTCCGTCCCCACATCGCACTATTGATCGGTACAGGAATATTGACCTGTTTCCCATCAGCTACGCATCTCTGCCTCGCCTTAGGGGCCGACTCACTCTACGCCGATGAACGTTGCGTAGAAAACCTTGCGCTTACGGCGAGGGGGCTTTTCACCCCCTTTAACGCTACTCATGTCAGCATTCGCACTTCTGATACCTCCAGCATCCTTTACAAGACACCTTCACAGGCCTACAGAACGCTCTCCTACCACGTGCAATAAATTGCACATCCGCAGCTTCGGTAACTGGCTTAGCCCCGTTACATCTTCCGCGCAGGACGACTCGATCAGTGAGCTATTACGCTTTCTTTAAATGATGGCTGCTTCTAAGCCAACATCCTGACTGTTTTAGCCTTCCCACTTCGTTTCCCACTTAGCCAATTTTAGGGACCTTAGCTGGCGGTCTGGGTTGTTTCCCTCTTGAGTCCGGACGTTAGCACCCGGTGCTCTGTCTCCCGCGCTGTACTCTTCGGTATTCGGAGTTTGCCTTGGGTTGGTAAGTCGCCATGACCCCCTAGCCAAAACAGTGCTCTACCCCCGAAGGTAATACGCGAGGCACTACCTAAATAGTTTTCGGAGAGAACCAGCTATTTCCAAGTTTGTTTAGCCTTTCACCCCTATCCACAGCTCAT
>NZ_CM173225.1:0-652500 GCF_057747805.1 Xylophilus sp. PBN-3R | reverse complement strand
GTATCCGAGGGCGAAGGTTTCTGGCGCGAATACGAGGGCGGCGTGCAGGACTGGCTGATCCAGTCCAAGCGTGCGCGCGAGATCGCTCTGCGAAACGCATCGGGCAGCGCCAGTGCTGCGCCGACGCCGCCCAAGGCTGCGCCCGCTCCCGCCCCCGTGGCGGCGGCGCCGGCCGAGTCCAAACGCAAGCTCAGCTACAAGGAACAGCGCGAGCTGACCGAACTGCCGGATCGTGTGGCCGCGCTGGAAGCCGAACAGAAAGCCATCGCCGAAGAACTGGATGACGGCTCCCTGTATGGCCGCGACGTCGCGCGGGCCACCAAGCTGGCCGAACGCACCGTCGAGATCGACAACCTATTACTGGAAGCGCTGGATCGCTGGAGTACCTTGTCGGCCTGATGAGCCGGTCCGCTGGCGCATCGTCCGACAGACTTGCGCCGGCGGAATCCGTAGATTGACGAGGCCGCTTCTGGCTCGCCTCCCTCATCACCCAATGCCTGCTGACATCGCCCTGCCCCACCAATTGCGCCGGGTCGGTGTTTTTCTCTGTCGGGGCATCGCCCTGGTCGCCTTGGCTGCCCTGCTCCCCGGTTGTGCCGGCTTGCCAGCAAACCCGGGCCGTACGCCCTCAAGGGCGTTGACCGACACCAGCGGCACCACTCTTGGCAAACGAATCGCCGCCGGTGCGCCGGCGGACACCGCAAACCGGCATCGCGCCGGCTTTCGTCTGCTCGGAGATGTAGAAAGCGCGTACGGTGCGCGCCTGGCGCTCATCGACGCCGCACAGAAGACGCTGGACCTCCAGTACTACAGCATCCACTACGACAGCTCGACGGAAGAACTTCTTCAAAGGCTCAAGAGCGCCGCACAGCGCGGAGTGCGGGTCCGAATGCTGATCGACGATTTCAATGCGGCCGGCGCCAACGCCGAAGTCCTGAGACTGGACGAAGTCCCCGGCATCGAGGTGCGGCTTTTCAACCCGGTGAACGGGCCGCGCGGGTGGCAACCCGGCCGACTGGTCACCGCGCTGTTCGACTTCCAGCGCATCCAGCAGCGCATGCACAACAAGGCCTTCATCGCCGACAACGTGCTGGCCGTCACCGGTGGCCGCAACCTGGGCGACGAGTATTTCGGCCAGAGCAGCAAGAGCAACTTCCTGGACCTGGATGTGCTGGTGGCCGGGGATATCGTGCGGCAGCTGTCCGGCACCTTCGACGCCTACTGGAACAACGAACTTGCCTACCCCGCAGCCACGCTTTTGACGGCAAACGACCGCGAGCGGATCGACAGCCAGCGCCTGCGCAAGCCGGCCAGCGGCGATGAAGCGGCAGCCGGCACACCGCATGAAGGCTCGTCCATTCCACGGGTCGAAGCGCAATCGGTGCCCGGAGCGGCCAGCATCGCGAGTGAAATCGAAAAAGGCACGCTGCAACTGGTGTGGGCGCCCGCCACCTACATCGCGGACAAGCCCACCAAGATCAGCAACGAAGAAGGCGAGGACGACGGAGAGACCGTGGTCGACGGCCTGTTGCGCCTGATCGAGCGCGCCCGGTCGGACCTGTTGATCGTCTCGCCTTATTTCGTGCCTGGCGCGGACATGATGAAAACCTTCGAAGGCCTGCGCCAACGTGGCGTTCGCGTGCGGGTGCTGACCAACTCCCTGGCCTCGAACGATGCGCCGCTGGCCCACGTCGGTTATGCGCGCTACCGCAAACAGCTTCTGGCGATAGGCGTCGAACTGTACGAACTCAAGGCCAGCGGCGAGACTGATCGACGCATCGTCGGATCCGGCCCGCCGTCGCGCTCCAGCCTGCATGCCAAGACCCTGGTGATGGACCAACGCCTGCTGGTCGTCGGCACGATGAACCTCGACATGCGCTCCGCGCTGCAGAACACCGAGGCCGGCATCGTCATCCGCAGCGTTGCCTTGTCGGGCGAGCTTTCACCGCAGATCGAACAGGCGATCAAGTCCAGCTACCGCGTCGAATTGCGTGACGGCAAGCTGGTTTGGTTGCCACCTGCCGGAGACAGCCGCGCCGGTCAGGTGCTCGATTCGGAGCCTGATGCCGGCGTGGGCCTGAAGTTGCTCGTCGACATGGCCGGGCCGTTTGCGCCGGAAGAGATGCTCTGATCCGGTACGCCGGCCGCATCAGATCCGGTGCCGCACCTCGCCGCTGCCGGACTTGAGTTTCAGCATCAGCGCCGCCGCGATCTGGTCCAGCGGCAGGACTTCGTGCGCGGCGCCGTGGGCGATCGCCTCGCGAGGCATGCCGAACACGATGCAGCTGGCTTCGTCCTGCACGAAGTTGTAGCTTCCGGCGTCCTTCATCTCGCGCATCGCCTTCGCGCCGTCGCCGCCCATGCCGGTCAGCATGATGGCGTAGGCATTGCGGCCGACCACCTGCGCAGCCGAATGGAACAGAACCTCCACCGACGGGCGATGGCGGTTCACCGGCTCGGCGTCTTCCACTACCGCGACATAGTTTGCGCCGCTGCGCCCCACGCTGAACTGCTTGCCGCCTGGCGCGATGTAGGCGTGGCCGGGCAATATCCGTTCGCCGTGAACGGCTTCCTTCACCGAGATGCGGCACTGGGAATTGAGCCGCGCGGCAAAACTGGCGGTGAAGCCCGGCGGCATGTGCTGCGTGATCGCGATGCCCGGGCAGTCAGCCGGCAGGTCGATCAGGATGTGGCGGATGGCTTCGGTGCCGCCGGTCGAGGCACCGATGAAGATCAGTTTTTCGGTAGACACCCGGCCCAGCAAAGCGGCACTCGAAGCCGGTGCCGGCGGCGTGACGACGCCCGTCGCATGCGCGCTACCGGCGACCACCGGAGCCGGTGCGGGCGCCCGGCGAACCCTGGCCTTGGCCGCGACGCGAATCTTCTCGACGATCTGCTGCGCCAGGTCGTTCAGTCCGCTCGCCACGCCGATGCGCGGCTTGGCCACGAAATCGATCGCACCGAGTTCCAGAGCACGCATGGTCACCTCGGCACCGCGGTCTGTGAGGGTCGAGATCATCACCACCGGCATCGGCCTCAGCCGCATCAGGCGACCCAGGAAGTCGATGCCGTCCATGCGCGGCATCTCGACGTCCAGCGTGATCACGTCCGGGTTGAGTTCGCGGATCATCTCGCGTGCCACGAGCGGATCGTGGGCGGTGCCGATGCATTCCATGTCGGGCTGGCGGTTGATGATCTCGGCCAGCAGGCTTCGCACCAGGGCCGAGTCGTCCACGACGATGACGCTGATCTTCTTCATGGTGTCAATAATTGGAGTGGTCAGCCCCTGCAGACGGGCCGCCCACGGTGTTCAGAACAGGTCGACCGAGCCGCCGGAATTCGTCTGCGCCACGCTGGCCGCATTGCCGCGCCGCTCCTGGCTGAGCAACGATTCGGGGTGGGCATGGGCCAGGCGCTTCACCATGGCCTTGCCCGTCGTCGGGAAAAAAACGACCTTGCGCGGATGGATGTCCAGCACGTCTTCCGACAGCAGCGGAATACGCTCGGTCCGCAGGTATTCCTTGACGAAACTGGTATTGCGCTCGCCCACGTTCATGGTGGTGAAACCCGCCATGACCTGGGCGCCGCCGAAAATCTTGGCCTGGAGGCTTTCGCGCCGGGCGCCGGCCTTCATCATCTCGTTGATGAGCAGTTCCATGGCGTACGAACCGTATCGGCCCGACACATCGGCTGCGTCGCTTTCCGGCAGCATGAAGTGGTTCATGCCGCCGATGCCGGCACGACTGTCCCACAGGCACGCTGCGATGCACGATCCCAGCACGGTCATGATGACCAGCTGGTCGCTGGAGACGAAATACTCGCCCGGCAGCACTTTCACCGCGTTGTACTGGAAGTGATGGTCGAAGTAGAAGAAAGAGGCTTCCCCGTTCTTGCGGCTGGCCGACTTCAGCGCTTCGAGCGAAGAGCCCGGCGTCCGTACGGCGGGCGCACTGCGGGCCAGGGCTTCAGCGGCGTTCATAGACAGTCTTTCCGCGCAGGGTGAACAGGTCTCGCGAGTCGCTGAAGTTCTCGGCATGGCCGACGAACAACATGCTGCCCGGCTTCATCACGCGGTGAATCCGTTCGAGCACTTTACGTTGGGTAGGAGCATCGAAATAGATCATCACGTTTCGGCAGAACACCGCATCGAAAGGCTCCTTGAAAGGCCAGTCGTCACGGATCAGGTTGACGCTCAGAAAGTTGATGGCCGCGCGCAACTCGGGCCTCACCCGGACCATGCCGGTATTTCCGTTCTTGCCCCGCAGGAAAAACTTCTGCAACTGGGCCTGTGTCACGCCCTTGAGCGCGTCGCTGCGGTAGACACCGTTGGCCGCGTGGGTGAGCACCTTCGAGTCGATGTCGCTGGCGGTCAGGCGAAACGCGTTCGGGTTGCTCAGCGTCGCGAACGCCGTCATCACGATGGAATAAGGCTCCTCGCCGGTGGACGCCGCGTTGCACCACACGCTCCACGGACCTGCGGGCCGTCTGGCCAGCAGCTCCGAGAAGATCTCGAAGTGATGCTGCTCGCGGAAGAACGAGGTCAGGTTGGTGGTGAGCGCGTTGACGAACTCCTGCCATTCCGCACCGTCGGTGTGTTCGAGCCAGGTGAGGTATTCGGTGAAACTCGTGTGTCCGGTTTCGCGCAGCCGGCGCGAAAGCCGGCTGTACACCATGGCATGTTTCCCGGCCTGCAGGTCGATGCCCGCACGCTGGTAGATGAGTTCGCGGACGCGGTCGAAGTCCCGGTCTGTCCACACGAACTCGCGGTTCTGTTCCGGCACGGCGCCGCCGGGCGCCGGGGGGGTTCGTTCACGCACAACAGCCATCGGGTACTGACGTGGGCGGACGGTGTCAGGCCTCGGCCGGCACCAGTCCCATGTCGACGCTGGACATCAGCTTTTCGATGTCCAACAGGATCAGCATGCGTTCGCCGATCGAACCCAGGCCCAGGATGCAGCCGTTGTCGATGACGCTTTCGATGTCCGGTGCCGCCTTGATGTGGTCCGGGCTCAGTTCGAGCACGTCGCTGACCGAGTCGACCACGATCCCGACCACGCGGTTGCGCAGGTTCAGGATGATGACCACGGTGAAGCTGTTGTAGTCCGCCTGGTCACAGTTGAACTTCAGCCGCATGTCCACGATCGGCACGATGGTGCCGCGCAGGTTGACCACACCCTTGATGAAGGCCGGCGCATTCGCGATGCGGGTCGGCGGCTCGTAGCCGCGGATCTCCTGCACCTTCAGGATGTCGATCCCGTACTCTTCCTTGTCCAGCCGGAAGGTGAGGTATTCCCTCGCGCCCTTGGCCGAGCCTTCGTCCATTTTTCCCATCACGCCCATATAAGGTTCCTTAAGCGGTCTCTTGCAACCGCGAGTTCAGTGGCGCGCACGCCTCACCAGACCGCCGGTGTCCAGGATGAGGGCAACCTTGCCGTCCCCCAGGATCGTCGCGCCCGAGATGTTGGGCACACGCCGGTAATTGGATTCGAGATTCTTCACCACCACCTGGTGCTGGCCCAGCAGTTCGTCGACCAGCAGCGCCACGCGGCTGCCTTCGGCCTCGACCACCACCATGATGTTGCCTTCACGTTTTCCGTCGTCGCGCGGCACCTGGAAGATCTTCTCCAGCCCCACCACCGGCATGTAGTCGGAACGCACCTTCACCAGCTGCGAACCCTGGGCGATGGTGCTGACCGTGTCCGGTTCGACCTGGAAGGATTCGATGACCGAAGACAGCGGCAGGATGTAGACCTCTTCGGCCACCCGCACCGACATGCCGTCCATGATCGCCAGCGTCAGCGGCAGGCGCACCGACACCTTCATGCCGTAGCCCTCGACCGAATCGATATCCACCGATCCGCCCAGGGAGTTGATGTTCTTCTTGACCACGTCCATGCCGACGCCGCGGCCCGACACGTCGGTCACCTGTTCGGCCGTCGAGAAACCCGGCGCGAAGATGAGGCCCCAGACATCGCTGTCGGACATGCTGTCCGACACCTCGATGCCACGCTCGACCGCCTTCTTCAGGATCTTCTCGCGCGACAGCCCGCGGCCGTCGTCGCGCACCTCGATCACGATCGAGCCGCCCTGGTGGGAAGCCGACAGCGTGATGGTTCCGGTCTCGGCCTTGCCGTTGGCCAGCCGCACATCCGGCGGCTCGATGCCGTGGTCGCAGCTGTTGCGCACCAGGTGGGTCAGGGGATCGGTGATCTTCTCGACCAGGCTCTTGTCCAGTTCGGTGGCCTCGCCCTGTGTGACGAGGTCGACCTTCTTGCCCAGCTTTCCGGCCAGGTCGCGCAGCATCCGCGGGAAACGGCTGAACACGGTCGACATCGGAATCATGCGGATCGACATGACCGATTCCTGCAGGTCCCGCGTGTTGCGGTCCAGATCGGCCAGGCCGCTCATCAGCTGCTGGTATTGCGACGGGTCCAGGCCCTGGCTGTTCTGCGCCAACATGGCCTGGGTGATGACGAGCTCGCCCACCAGGTTGATCAACTGGTCGACCTTGCTCACCGACACCCGGATGCTGCTGCCTTCCAGTTGTGCCTGGTTGGTCTTGGCGGCGGCGGGCGCACGCGCGGGCGTTGCGGACGTGTCGGTCGCGGCGCTGGTGCCTTCGCCCTCTGGCGCACCCGGTGCGCCTTCGAACAGGCCGAACGAGGCCACCGGCGACCCCGGCGCGTCGTGGAAGAAACCGAAGGGCCGTTTGGCTGCCACTTCGGCCTCGATCAGGTCCGGGTCTTCCGGCTCTGCGGGCGGAAGGATCCGCACCTGTTCCTTGGACACATGGAAAACGAAAAGGTCGAGCAGGTCATCGTCGCTCGACGCCGTCGACACGGCAAATGCCCGCATGTCGGGCTGCGGCGAAGGCAGCGGCTCGATGGAGCCCAGGCCTGGAATGTCCCGGAAAAGTTCACGGATCGCGTCCGCCTGCTCGGGCCGCTCCAGGGGCCCGATGTGGATCTCGATGGATCGCAGGCCCGGAGCCGCCGCCGGAGCCGGCGCACTGGTCTCGGCCAGCGCGGCGTCCCAGTCGGACAATTCCGATTCGGCGGGAGCCACGGGCGCCGGAGCCGGAGCTGCAACAGGTGCAGGTGCAGGTGCGGGCGAAGGCGAAGGTGCGACGGCCGCCTGTGCAGCCGGCGGCAGCTTGCCCGCAGCCAAGGCGGCGATGCGGCGTACCAGGTCGGAAGTGTCCGTCGACTCGCCCTCGCCGCCGGCCTGGTGGCGGGCCAGCAGGCTGCGCGAAGCGTCGGCCGATTCGAGCAGCACGTCCACCATCGCGGGAGCGGGCTGCAGTTCATGCCGGCGAAGCTTGTCCAGCAGCGATTCCATGTGGTGGGTCAGTTCGGCCACATCCGAAAAGCCGAAGGTGGCGGCGCCGCCCTTGATCGAGTGGGCGCAACGGAAGATTCCGTTCAGTTCTTCGTCGTCGGCTTGCGCCAGATCGAGGCTGAGCAGCATCTGCTCCATCTGGTCGAGGTTCTCCCCGGCCTCCTCGAAGAAGATCTCGTAGAACTGACTGAGGTCGAAGTCGGCTCCGCCGCCCGAAGTCTGTGCTTCAGCCATGGCCGATTTCCAGGTTATTCATCATGAAATTGCGGTCCGCGCTCAGCGGATGACTTTCTGGATCACTTCGATCAGACGGCTCGGATCGAAAGGTTTCACCAGCCAGCCGGTGGCGCCTGCAGCGCGTCCGGCCTGCTTCATCTGATCGCTGGACTCGGTGGTCAGGATCAGGATGGGCGTGGTCTTGAACTTGGGGTTTTCGCGCAGCATGCGCGTCAGGCCGATGCCGTCGAGACGCGGCATGTTCTGGTCGGCCAGCACCAGATCGATCTTCTCGGTCTGGGCCTTTTCGAATGCGTCCTGGCCGTCGACTGCTTCCACCACGTGGTAGCCGGCGCCGGTAAGGGTGAACGAGACCATTTTTCGCATGGATGGAGAGTCATCAACTGCGAGGATCGAAAACATGTATGGGGCTCCAGCTAACGGAATTGCGAGATGCGGGGATGACAGTCAGAACAGCTCGATGGAACCAGCATCCATCTCACTTTGCGTCACCGGATTGGGGCGTTCGGGTTGGATTTCGACGAAGGGCGTGGCCTCTTCACCTTCTTCCTGACCCATCGATTCGGAAGCCAGACGGAAGGCGCATCCCTGCAGCACGCGGCTGATATGCACGATCAGCTGCGATGCCATGTCCTGGAACTGCAGTTCGGTCACCGCGGAACGCAGGGAATCCAGTGCGTCGGCAACGCTGCCGCCATGGAACCGGGCCGGCTCGGCCAACTGTGCGTTGGCTTCGCCGAAACGATCCATCAGGTTGTCGCACGCATGCCCCAGAAGGCCTTCCAGGCGTTTCAGGTCATGCATCACTACCAATAGGGAATCCTGCACTTCGGCCACCACCATGAGCGGCATCTGCACAGCGGGGCCGCTATCGTTGGCAAGCGGTGTTTGCATCGAATCTCCATCCTTGCGAAGGCTGCATAGGTCTTCAGTCTCGCAATTGCCTAGCACGTGGGCATCAGGCAAACCGGTTCCGGAATGCCCTCTATCTTACGCATACATATCGGCACAATTTAGGCATTCCTAACGCATTTTTATATAGTTTGTTGTAATCGCCCACTGTCCCTCGTCTTGCAACGAAACCGCCTTGGAAAAGGCATGGCTTCGTGGCATATCTCTGTTTCGAATGGCCGAAGACTCCACCTCCACGTTGCGCATCCTCCATCTGGAGGATTCCCCTACCGACCATGCGTTGTTGCGCATGACACTGCAACGTGCCGGACGCCCATTCGAACTCAGGCGGGTCGAAACCCTGGACGCCCTGCTCTGCGCATTGAAGGAAAACACCTTCGACGTCGTGGTGGCCGACTACAACCTGCCGGGATTCACCGCAGTCGATGCGTGGAACGCGCTGGACGGCGAACGGAAGGCCGCGCCGCCTTTCGTGCTGCTGTCGGGAGCGATCGGAGAAGCCGCGGCCGTATATGCGATACGCCGCGGCATCAGCGATTACCTGCTGAAGGACGACATCGCCAAGCTGCCCCATGTCATCGCCCGTTCGATCGAGGTCCGCACCGCCCGGCTGGCCCGCGAAAAGGCGGACCACGAACTGGCCGTTTCGGAACGCCGCCTGGCGGAACTGACCGAACACCTGCAGCAAAGCATCGAACAGGAACGCGCAGCCATCGCACGCGAGATCCACGACGACATCGGCGGTTCGCTGGCAGCCGTCAAGTTCGACCTCGCCTGGATCGTCCGCCATGCCGACGGCGAAGACATGCAGCGCCATGCCCAGGCCGGCGTCGACATGCTGCGCCATGCCATGGACGCCAGCCAGCGGATCATGATGAACCTGCGCCCGCCGGTGCTCGACCAGGGCATCGGCGCGGCCATCCAGTGGCTGGCGGCCAATTTCGAACGCCGCACCGGGACACCGGTGCACATCCAGGCGCCGGCCGATCGCATCGCGTTGCCGGCCACGGTCGAACTGGCGGCCTACCGCACCGCCCAGGAAGCCCTGACCAACATCACCAAACACGCCGCCGAAAGCACCCAGGTCGTGATCGAGCTCACCGACGGCGAAGGTGTGCTCACCCTGGAGATCGCCGACAACGGACGAGGCCTGCCGGCCGAGATGCTGGACAAGCCAAGGGCTTTCGGCTTGCGCGGCCTGCACGAACGTGCACGCACCGTGGGCGGCTGGCTGGACGTCAGCGGCCGGCCGGGTGGCGGTACTTCCATCATTCTTTCGGTGCCGCTGAATCAGGATGACGACGCGGCCAATCCAGAGGAATCGCCATGATCCGGGTCATGCTCTGCGACGACCATGCCCTGGTACGCCGCGGCATACGCGACACGCTGGCCGATGCGGTCGATGTCACCGTGGTCGCCGACGTCGGCAGTTACGCCGAACTGCGCGAGGCCCTGCGCACCCTGCCTTGCGATGTGCTGCTGCTCGACCTGAGCATGCCGGGCCGCGGCGGCCTGGAAGTGATGGCCACGCTGAAGGAAACCGATCCGCTGATCCGCGTGCTGGTGGTTTCGATGTATCCGGAAGATCAATATGCGATCCGCTGCCTGCGGGCCGGCGCGTTCGGTTATGTCAACAAGGCCGGCGACCCGGTGGAACTGATCGCCGCGGTGCGCACCGTGGCGCAGGGCCGCAAGTACCTGACCGCGGAGGTCGCCCAGATGCTGGCCGAAAGCGTGGCGCGACCGGTGGCCGAATCGCCGCATTCGACATTGTCGGAACGGGAGTTGCAGACGCTGCTGAAGATTGCATCCGGCCGGCGTCTTTCGGATATCGCCGAAGAACTGATGCTGAGCCCCAAGACGGTCAGCGTGTACCGCACGAGGGTGATGGAAAAGCTGGGGCTTTCGAACAATGCCGAGCTGACCGTCTACGCGATCCGAAACGGGCTGGTGTGAGTTTTCGCTAACGGATGAACAGGTCGACGACCTTGTCCATCAGCGCCAGCAGGGGCGCGTCCAGCATGGGCAGGGTGGCGGCGATGCCGACCATGCCCACCGTCAGGGTAATGGGGAACCCGATGGCGTAGATGTTCATCTGCGGCGCCACGCGGGAAATGATGCCCAGGGCCAGGTTGACGAAAACCAGCAAGGCGATCATCGGCAGCGCGACCCACAGGGCACTGGCGAACAGGTCGGTTCCCAGGCGGTGGATCTGCACCGTCGAAATCATCTGCAGGATGTTTCCGTCGGCGGGAAAGGACTGGAAACTTCGGATCACCGCCATCAGCAGCGTCAGGTGCCCGTTGACCACGATGAACAGCAGCAGCGAGATCTGGCCGAGAAAACCCGACACCGCGCTGGTCTGGCCGCCCGAAGCCGGGTTGAAGAAAGAGGCAAAGTTCAAACCCATCTGAAGTCCGATGAGTTCACCCGCCAGTTCGACCGCTCCGAACACCAGGCGCACCGCGAAGCCGATGGCCATGCCGACGCCGACCTGCTGGACCACCGCGCCGAGTGCGCCGGGGCTGTCCACTCCGATGACGGGCTGGCCGGTCAGGCTGGGTTGTGCGGCGATCGAGATCAGCAATGCCAGGCCCACCTTGGCACGCACCGGGATATTGCGCATCGAGAAGATCGGCGCCACCGAGAACAGGCCCAGCACACGCAGAAACGGCCACAGGATGGGCGACAACCACGCCGCGATCTGGGCTTCCGAGAAGGTGATCACGCCACGTAGGTCGGAATCGCCTCGATCATCCGGCGCAGGTAATCGACCAGCGTGGTCAACATCCACGGCCCGGCGATGGCGAACACCACGACGGCGGCGATGAGTTTGGGCACGAAAGACAGCGTCGCCTCGCTGATCTGGGTGATCGCCTGGAAGATGCTGACCAGCAGGCCCACCGCCATGATCACGCCCAGCAGCGGCAGCGAAACCGTCAACAGCAGCACCAGGGCGTCCTGCCCGGTGGTCAAGACCATTTGCGGATTCATTGCGCGAAACTCGCTGCGAGCGAGCCGATCAGCAAGTTCCAGCCGTCGGCCAGCACGAACAGCATCAGTTTGAACGGCAAGGCCACCAGCACCGGCGACAACATCATCATGCCCAGCGACATCAACACGCTGGCCACCACCAGGTCGATGACCAGGAAGGGAATGAAGATCATGAAACCGATCTGGAACGCCGACTTGAGTTCACTGGTGACGAACGAAGGCACCAGCACCCGGAAAGGCGCGTCCTCGATCTTGACGCCGGGCTCCAGCCGCGCCAGCCGGGAAAACAATGCGAAATCTGACTGGCGGGTCTGTTTGGTCATGAACTGGCGCAACGGCAGTTCACCACGGTCCAGTGCCTGCTCGAAGCTGATCTGCTGGGCGGTGTACGGTGCGTAGGCGTCGCGATAGACGCGATCGAGCGTCGGGCCCATCACGAAGAAAGTCAGGAACAGCGAAAGGCCAATGACGATCTGGTTGGGCGGCGCCGACTGCGTGCCCATGGCCTGGCGCAGCAGCGACAGCACGATGACGATGCGGGTGAACGAGGTCATCATCAGCAGCACGGCCGGCAGGAACGACAGTGCGGTGAAGAACAGCAGGGTTTGAATGGGAACCGAAAAGCTGGTGCCTCCCGCTCCGTTGCCCATGATCAGCGGCAACTGGCCGTTGGGCAGCGAAGACTGGGCCCACGACACCGCGGGCAGTGTCAGCAGCAAGGCGGTGCCGGCAGCCAGGCCGGCTCGCAACAATCTAGACATTCGCCGGCCCTCGATAGTCATGCGTTGCCGCAGGAGATTCGACCAGCCGGGCAGCCTGCGCGAAACCCGGTGCCGGACTGGTGTGCAGCGGTGTGACCGCCTGAGCGGTAACACCCAGCACCAGCCAGACCCGCGCTTCCGGCGGGCCGACCTCGACCGTCACGACCCGCTGGGTGGGCCCGACCCCTATCGCCGAAACCACCCTGGACGCGCTGCCGGTGGCATTCGTCGCCAGCCCGCCATTACGTTTCTTGACCCAGCGCAGCGCCCAGGGCACCAAAGCCAGCAAGGCTATGAAAAAGACGACGGACAGCAGGGATTGGGTCATGGGGCTCATCACCCGAATTTATCCCTTGCTGACGCGGCGCAGGCGCTCGGACGGCGTGACGACGTCGGTCAGGCGGATACCGAACTTGTCGTTCACCACCACCACCTCGCCCTGGGCGATGAGGTAACCGTTGACCAGCACGTCCATCGGCTCGCCGGCCAGTGCGTCGAGTTCGACCACCGAGCCCTGAGCCAGTTGAAGGATGTACTTGATGGGCACCTTGACGCGGCCCAGCTCGACCGACAGTTGCACCGGGATATCGAGCACCCGGTTGATGTCGCCCAGCGCCGAATCGGTCGCGGTGGAAGCCGACACGAACGGATCGCCGTTGCCGGACAGCGGGCCGCCCTGGTCGGAACCGTCAGGACGCGGAGGCGCCGACTTGGCTTCTTCCAGCGCCTCGGCCCAGGCCGACATGTCGTCGTCGCTGTTGCTTGGATCTTCAGCCATTCTTTTCTCCAATCCAGTTGAGATCGCTATTGCGGAGGCTTTCCTCGATGCGGATCGCGTACTTGTTGTTGTGGGTGCCGTATTGGCAATTGAACATCGGCACGCCGCCGATGGTCGCTTCTATTCGAGGCGCGCGGTCGAGTTCGATGAAATCGCCCACCTTCATCGCCAGCAGCTGTTCGACGGTGGCATCCGCCTGCGCCAGTTCGGCCACCAGGGTGACTTCGGCGGCCTGGATTTCACGCGAAAGCAGCTTGACCCAGCGACGGTCGACCTCGATGGAATCGCCTTGCGTGGACGAAAACAGCACGTCGCGGATCGGCTCGAGCGTGGCGTAGGGCATGCAGATGTGGATCATGCCGACGATGTCGCCGATCTCCAGCTGGAACGCACTGGCCACCACGATTTCGCTGGGTGTGGCGATGTTGGCGAACTGCGGCTGCATTTCCGAGCGCTGGTATTCCAGCTCGATCGGGTAGATGCCTTTCCAGGCCTTCTTGTATTCGTCGCAGATGACGTCGACCATGCGGTTGATCACACGCTGTTCGGTGGGCGAGAAATCGCGGCCCTCGATGCGGGTCTGGAACTTGCCGATACCGCCGTAAAGGGTGTCGATGACACCGAACAGCAGCGCCGGTTCGCACACGATCAGGCCGCTGCCGCGCAGCGGGCGGATCGCCACAATGTTGAAGTTGGTCGGCACCGCCAGTTCACGCAGGAAAGCGCTGTAGCGCTGGACCGTCACCGTGCCGACCGAGATTTCCGGGTTGCGGCGGGTGAAGTTGAACAGCCCCACACGCAGGTTGCGGGCGAAACGTTCGTTGACGATTTCCATGGTCGGCATGCGTCCGCGGACGATGCGTTCCTGGCTGGAGATGTCGTAATTGCGGATGCCACCGGAATCGGTGTCTTCCTCGATGATCTTCTGGCTTTCGCCGGTGACGCCTTCCAGAAGGGCATCGACTTCTTCCTGGGAAAGAAACGCTTCACTCATGTCGGCACTCCGTCACTGGACGATGAAACTGGAGAACAAAACGGCCTGGACGGGGCTGACCGGCGCGCGTTTTTTCTTCTTCTTTTTCTTGGGCGTTTCGGCTTCTTCCTCGTCCTCGTCCTCCGGCTCGATACCGAAGGTGCGCGAGGCCTCGGCGGCGATCGCCTTGGCCAGTTTTTCCTTGCCTTCGCGGGTCAGCAGTTCTTCGGATGTGCGCGACGAGGTCATCATCAGCACGGCGCTGCGCACCTTGGGCATGTTGGTCTTGAGTTCGTCGCCGCTGTGGGCGTCGGCCATCTGGAAAGTGATGCCGATCTGCGCAAAACGCTCGCCGCCCGGGTCGGCCAGGTTCACCACGAGGTTGTCGATGGGCAGGAAGGTGGGCGGGTTCTTGTTGTCGTGCGCCGGCGCCGAATGCGAAGCTTCAGCGGCGGGCTCGTCGCCGTCTTCGTCGCCTGCGGCGTTTTTCTTTTTCAGGAAGACCATGGCACCGCCGCCGGCCAGTGCGAGCACCACGACCAGCGCGATCACGATCACCATCAGCTTTTTCTTGGACTTCGGCTTGGGTGCGGCATCGGACACGGGTGGATTCCTCTAAGGCATTGATCGGCGGACACGTGATTATTGGTCCGCCCGCACCTTTCGGTCGCCCGAATAACCGGCGAAAAGGCCGGCTATCGTGTCAGCCGCCGGGTCAGGCGAACAGATCCAGGCCGCCGCGCGCGTTCGCCGCAGCGCTGCGTGCAGCAGCCGCGGCCACCGGTGTGGACACCGAAATATCCGGCGTGATGCGCACCGGCTCGCCACCGCGGGCGCGGTGGCCGCCCTGGCTGGTGTCACCGTTGAAACCTTGCGTGTTGCCCGCCTGGCCGGCATTCGAGCCGGCCACCGACACGCCGGACAGCATCAGCCCTTCCTGTTGCAGCAGGTTCTGCAGATCCGAGACCGCGCCGCCCAGCAGGGCGCGGGTGTCGGCCTGGTCGCTCTGGAAAGCGACCTCGGCCTCACTGCCGTTCAGGGAAATCTTCACGTCGACCGGCGCACCGAAGGCGTCGACCGTCATTTCGGCGGTCTGCAGCGAACGCGGGTTGATCGACGCGGTGGTGGCGGCCAGCCACTCGTCCGGTGTCATGACCATGCCGCTGCCTACCGGCTGGCCGTCGGCACCGACGGTCGAGGCGGCGGCAAAACTGCCGCTGCCTTCCGCACCGCCGCCGGCCGGTGCGAAGCCCAATGCGTTGATGCCGCTGGCGGAACCGTCTGCGCCACGGCTTTCACCCTGGTGACCGCGTTCCTGACCCTGCGAAGCGCCGCCGGCAAAACCGCCGGCACCGCTTTCGGCCTGGATTGGCCGGACGATGTCCGACAGCATGCCGGCCCAGCGGCCCTGGCCGCCCTCGCCCATCGAAACGGTGGAAGTGGCGCCGCGTACGGATGCTCCATCGGTTCCGCTGACGGCGACAGCGCCGACACCGGCCGACAGGCTGGTCGCCTGGCTCGATGCAGCATCGGCTGCAACGGTCGCGGCATGCGCGCGGCCGACCGCCGCCTGGACGGAAACCGCCGCCGGGCGCAGGCCCGATCCAGGCACAAGGTGATTGCCCATCAGGGGCGCGGCTGCCGGGTTGTGGGTCGCCGTCGCTGCGGACGGGGCGGTGTTGGCCAGGCCGTCGGGCGAAACCGTCGTCGCCGTGGTGTTCAAGGATGTGGCGGTGTCCAGCGCAGTGGATCGTCCCGTCTGTTTGCCGTCCACCTGCACAGAGAGGCCGGATGGTGGCGTACCGGAAAAGTCGGACGAACCGACAGCCTGGCTGCCGAAGGTTCCTGTGCCACCGGCAACCGCCGTGCCAGCCGGGCCTGCCGCCGCGGGGACGACCGCAGAAGCCGCGACCGGCGCCAGCGGCACGGTAGCCGGCTGCAGAAGCCCGGCCCAGGCGGCCAGGGCCGCGGCGTCGCTGCCGGCCGAATCGTCGGCTGCCGCGAGTTTTCCGCCCGAGCCTGTCAAGGTGTCACCCGGCAAACCGGCCGTCGTGGCGGCCAGCTTGGCATCCAGGCCGTCCGTGTCGTCGGTGGCAGCGCCCAGCAGGTTCGAAAACCCGCTGGCCGCGCCGGCGCCGTCACCCGCAGCGGCCCTGGATGCGCCGGCAGCGTGGTGATGGGTTCGGTGTGTACCGCGCACGGCGGCCTGGTTTTCAATAGCCATGGCTTTGTTCCTCCAGCGCCGCGAGCGCAGTTCTGCGGAACTGCATGGCGGCGGTTTCATCGGTCTGTTTCTGCTCGCGACGCGCCATCAGGCGCTCGACTTCCAGCCGCTGGCGGTCGATGACCATCTGCAGGCTGGCCAGACGGAGTTCGGCTTCGCGCAGCCGCGCCATCAATATCTCGATCTGCCGCGCATGCTGTTTCATCACGTCGCGCTGCAGGCCGATGGCGTGGTGCAGGCGCGCCATGAACTGAAAGTGATGCGCCAGCAGCTCGGGTGTGGCGCGCACCCGGGCCTGTTCGCCCCAGCGCGATTCGGTGTCGTTGGCGTAGTTGCACAACTGGTCGAACTGGCCTTGCGCGCCACGCTCGGCAGCACGGCCGCGGCTCAGGTCGGCGGCGGCGGCGTCGCGTTTGCGGCGCGCCATGTCGGCGGCGATCTGCATGCCGCGGTTCTGGGTGTTCATCGGAAGCCTCCGCCGCCCTGCTGCTGCTGAACGGTCAGCACACCGGACATTTCATGGACACATTCGTCCAGGTTGGCCGCGTCGAACATGCCTTGTTGCAAGAAGGCCACCATCGCCGGCTGCAGCGTGATGGCTTCGTCCAGCTGCGGGTCCGCACCGTGGGCATACGCGCCGACCTGCACCAGATCCTTGGCCTGCTGATAGCGCGAATAAGTCGCGCGAAACCTGCGGGCCACGTCCAGGTGTTCACGTGAAACCACGTTGTGCATCACCCGCGAGGCCGACTGTTCGATGTCGATGGCCGGGTAATGGGCGGCCTCGGCCAGGGTGCGCGACAACACGATGTGGCCGTCCAGGATGGCCCGGGCCGCATCGGCGATCGGGTCCTGCTGGTCGTCGCCTTCGGACAGCACGGTATAGAAAGCAGTGATCGAACCCACGCCGTGCAGCCCGTTGCCGCTGCGCTCGACCAGCGCCGGCAGCTTGGCGAAACAGCTGGGCGGATAGCCCTTGGTGGCCGGCGGTTCGCCGATGGCAAGTGCGATCTCGCGCTGCGCCATGGCGTAGCGGGTCAGGGAATCCATCAGCAGCAGCACATGCTGTCCCTTGTCGCGGAAATATTCGGCCACCGCCGTGGCGTAGGCGGCGCCCTGCATGCGCAGCAGCGGCGGCGCGTCGGCCGGCGCGGCCACCACGACCGAACGTTCCCGGCCGTCGTCGCCCAGGATGTCCTCGATGAATTCCTTCACCTCGCGGCCCCGTTCGCCGATCAGACCGACCACGATCACGTCGGCAGCGGTGTAGCGGGCCATCATGCCCAGCAGCACGCTCTTGCCGACACCCGAGCCGGCGAACAGGCCCAGGCGCTGGCCGCGGCCCACCGTCAGCAGGCTGTTGATGGCGCGCACGCCCGTGTCCAGCGGCTCGCGCACCGGGTCGCGGTCCATGGCATTCAGGGGCTGGCGGTCCAGCGGCTGGGCGGTCACGTTCTCGAGCGGTCCCTTGCGGTCCATCGGCAGGCCGCAGGCATCGACCACACGGCCCAGCAGGCCGTCGCCCAAGGGCAGGCGCAATACGCTGGCGCCCGAACTCTGGTCAAGCGGAGCGGCATCGCGGCCCCAACGCAGCGCCGAGGCCTTACCCACGGCGGGCGTGACGCTGGCGCCGCTCGACAGGCCGTAGATGTCGCCGGCAGGCATGAGAAACGCCTTTTCACCCGCGAAACCGACCACTTCGGCCAGCACGGAAGGCAGATCGCCCTGCCGGATATCGCATTGCGAACCGACAGGCACCTTCAGGCCAGAGGCTTCCAGCACCAGGCCGGTGAGTTTGGTCAGCGTGCCGTGCGACGCCAGCGGCACCGGGCGTGCGGTGCGTGCGGCAGCGGACGCCATGAAGCTCGTCCAGGCCTCGGCCTGGCTTGCGGCGAATTCGGTGGCGGAGTCCATCAGGCTTCCTGCGTGTCTTCGGGTTCGGCCGGGATTTCCCAGGCAGCGTCCAGGCCCAGCGCCGCGACGGCGCGGGACCAGCGGGTCTGCAGACGACCGTCGATCACCGTGCCGGCGGATTCCACCTGGCAACCGCCGGCCGGCATGGCGGCGTCGGCCACCCAGGCGACCGGGGCGCCGGCAAATTCTTCGGAGAGCGGCTTGCGCAGCATGTCCAGGTCTTCCGGATTCAGCCGCACCGTGGCCAGGCGGCCATCGGCCACCAACTGGCCCAGAGCCTCGCGCACCACCGGCAGCAGCGCGTGCGGATCAATGGAAAGCTCGCGGCGCAACACCTGGCGAGCCAGGGCGCAGGCCATCTCCAGCACCTGGTCTGCGATGCGTTCCTGGCTCATCACCAGGCTCTGGCCCATGCTCACCGCCATGGCCGACAGCCGCTCGGCAGCCACATGGCCCTGGCCGTTGACGTAGTCGTCCAGCCGCGCATTGCCTTCACGTGTAGCTTCGGCATGGCCGTCTTCATGGCCCTGCTGACGGCCCGCTTCGTAGGCGTCCTGGATCTTCTGCAGATAGCTCGGCTGGCGCTCGGCGGCACGCGCCTGTTCGGCGCGCAGGGCTTCCTCGTCGGCCAGTCGGGCGCGCTCGTCGACCGCGACGAACTGCCACGGCGCCGACCCGGCGATCTCTTCGTCGGGAATGAACCGGGTGTAGCGGTACGAACCGGAGTTAGACAAAACTGTCCTCCGAGCCGCCGCCCATCATGATCTGGCCTTCGTCTGCCAGGCGGCGCACCACCTTCAGGATTTCCTTCTGCTGCGCCTCGACTTCCGACAGCCGCATCGGGCCGCGGGATTCGAGGTCTTCGCGCATCGACTCGGCCGCACGCGACGACATGTTCGCCAGGAACTTGTCGCGCAGCTCCGGCGCGGCGCCCTTCAAGGCGACCACCAGGGTTTCGGAAGCCACTTCCTTCAGCAGCATCTGGATCGACTTGTCGTCCAGCTTGCCCACGTCGTCGAACACGAACATCTTGTCCATGATCTTCTGCGCCAGGTCGGCGTCGTAGCCGCGGATGGCGTCCAGCAGCGGCGCCTCGATGGCGGCACCCATCAGGTTGACGATTTCGGCAGCAGTCTTCACCCCGCCCAGCGAGGTCTTGCGGACCTTGTCGCCACCGGCCAGCACCTTGAACAGCACTTCGTTCAGGTCTTTCAGCGCCGTCGGCTGGATGCCTTCCAGGGTGGCGATGCGCACCATCACCTCGCCGCGCTGGCGTTCGGACAGGTTGCGCAGCACGCCGGCGGCCTGTTCGTAGTCGAGGTGGACCAGGATGGCGGCGACGATCTGCGGATGTTCGTTGCGCAGCAGTTCGGCCACCGACAGCGGGTCCATCCACTTCAGGCTCTCGATGCCCGACACGTCGCCGCCCTGCAGGATGCGGTCGATCAGCAGCGAAGCCTTGTCGTCGCCCAGGGCACGCTTCAGCACCGCCCGCACGTAATCGCCGGTGTCGTTCACCAGCAGGCTCTGCTGCGCGGCGGCTTCGGTGAATTTCAGGATCACACCGTCGGCGCGCTCGCGCGAAACTGTGCGCATGCGCGCAATCGTTTCGCCAAGCTTCTGCACTTCCTTGGGGGAAAGGTGCTTGAAGACCTCGGCCGCCTCTTCCTCGCCGAGAGACATCAGCAGGATTGCGGCGTCGTTGAGTCCTTGATCGTCCATAGGTGTGAATGGTGCGCGTAAATGCTTCTTGTGAAAAGCTCGTGTGACACCTTAAGCCGGCGCTTCTCCGCTGACCCACTCCTTGACGATGTTGGCAACCGCGATCGGATTGCTGCGTGCCAGCGCCTTGGCATCCTGCAGACGCTGCTGTTCCGGCGTGGCCGCCAGCAATTGCTGGCCTCCCGGACCGGTGAGCAGGGCGGTGCGCGACACCTCGTCCTCGACCGACAGGTCGAGCTGGCCGCCGGTACGGGAACCGGCAGCACCCAGCGGGCCGTCGATCTGCACGAAACCCGGGTCGCCCGGTTTCAGCACCTTGGGTGCGTTCATCGTCTTCAGTGCCGGCCGCACGAAACCCAGCAGCACCAGGGCGCCGAACAGGAAGGTGCCCACCGGCCAGGCCAGGCTGCGCGCCAGATCCAGCATTTCCGGGTCCTTCCACAGCGGCAGCGCGGCGGCGTCATTCGCCTGCACCAGGAAAGGCGCGTTCATCAGGTTGACCGAGTCACCGCGGTCCTTGTTGAAACCGATGCTTTCGCGCACCACCGCGGTCATCTGGTCGATCTGCTGCTGCGACAACGCGGTCGGGCCGCCCTTTGCGCCATCGGCCACCGGCTGGTAGTTGACCACCACCGCCGCGCTCAGCCGGCGGATGCTGGCGTTGCCGCCGCGCACCACCCGCACGGTCTTGTCGACTTCGTAGTTGGTGATGGATTCACGTTTTTTCTCGGGTGTTCCGCCGGCGCCGTTGCTGCCGTTGTTGCCGGTGCCGGCGGTGAGCGTCGGAGCCTGGCCGTTGATCGGCGCGCCCGGCGTGGCCGGCGGCTGGTTGGTGGTGGCACCAGGCACGCCGGCCGGTGGCGTGACACCGCCGTTGGCAGCACCGCTGCTTTCGACGACCTGCTGGCTGCGGATCGCGCCTGCGTCAGGCGTCTGGTTGGGTTTGTGCTGCTCCGAGGTCTGCTCGGTCTGCGAAAAATCGACGTCGGCGGTCACCGTCGCCTTGACGTTCCCGCGGCCCACCACCGGCTCGAGCATCTCGAGCACACGGCGGGTGTAGTTCTGCTCGATCTGCTGCACGTATTGCAGCTGCTGGGCATCCGCGCCGCCGTTGCCGGCCGAGCCGTCGGGTGGCGCCGACAGCAACTTGCCGCTGTCGTCCAGCACGCTCACGGCCGAAGTCTGCATTTCCGGCACGCTGGAAGCCACCAGGTGCACGATGCCGGCGATCTGGCCGCGGTCCAGGCCTGCACCCGACTGCAGGGTCACCAGCACCGAAGCCGAGGGTTTCTGCTGTTCGCGGAAGAATCCGTTCTGGTTGGGCAGCGCCAAGTGAACACGGGCCGACTGCACCGATGCCAGCGACTGGATGGAGCGGGTCAGCTCACCTTCCAGGCCGCGCTGGAAAGTCAGGCGCTCCTGGAACTGCGTCATGCCGAAACGATTGCCTTCCATCAGCTCGAAACCGGCCACCGAGCCCTTGGGCAGACCTTGCGACGCCAGGCGGAGGCGGATGTCGTGCACCCGGTCGGCCGGAACCAGGATGGCGCCGCCGCCTTCCGAGTATTTGTAGGGCACGTTCATGGTGGTCAGCTGCGCCACGATGGCGCCGCCGTCCTTGTCCGCCAGGTTGCTGAACAGCACCCGGTATTCGGCCTGCTTGCCCATGATCGTTCCGGCGATGCCGGCGATGACGAGCAGCGCGATGCCCAGCCCCAGGCGGATGCGCTGGGCCCGGTCGAGCTTCGACAGGCGCTCCACCCAGGCGGGTGCGGCGGGGACGACGGGGGCGGCGGGTAGTTCGGCGACGGCGGACATCGGCTGATCCAAAGGCTGCAGGGCGGGATTGCCCGTGCCCACCGATTATTCGCAAGCGGGTGTTTTCCGTTGCCCGGATAAGCCGATGTTTAGCCCTCTTATTCCCCCACGGCAAAAGCGCTCGGAACTTTAGGATTGCGACATCAAAAATCCTCAAAAAAGTTCTCTTTCGAGGAACCCGTATGGACGCCATCTCCCGCCTGACCCTGCCGCTGAACACTCCCGCTCTCAATGCCACGCGCGCCCCCAAGGCGCTCGGCACGGAGGGCGGTGCCGACGGCGTGCAGGGCGGCAGCTTCGGCACTGCGCTGAAGAGCGCGCTGCAGTCGGTGAGCAGCGCGCAGCAGGAGTCGTCGGGCATGCAGCAGCAGGTTCAGCTGGGCAACCCATCCGTCAGTTTGGAGCAGACGATGGTGGCCATCCAGAAGGCGCAGATCGGGTTTCAGGCCACGGTGCACGTGCGCAACCGGATGGTGCAGGCCTATACGGACATCATGAACATGTCGGTGTAGCCACGCTCCGGGCCTCCCAGGCCGGCGTCCCATGAAAAAAGCGCCGGTCATGCCGGCGCTTTTTTCATGGAGCAATCGTATTGGCTGCGGCACAGCCAGGTCAGTGCATGACCTGGGGCTGGCCCTTCATCAGATCGTCGAACTGCGACAGCCAGGGTTCTGCCAGGCAACGGATCTGCGCGTCGTTGCGCAGGATGCGCTGCATGATCCGGATCTTCTCGGTGCGATGTTCCGGCGGCAGGTCTTCGGTCTGCGCCCGGAAGTGCAGCTGCTCGATCAGCACCGCGCAGGCGCCTTCGTAGCGAACCACTTCTTCCCAGTCCTTGGCCTTGGCGGCGTCCAGCATCTTTCGACTGCTGTCCTCGATGGCCTTGTAGTAGTCAATGAGCATTTCGGGCATTTCAGGCTCCCATGGCCGCCGGAGTGCGGATCTGCTGGGCTTCGTTGGCGATACCGCGCCAGCCGCCAGCGACCTGCTCGATCAGGGCCTGGACCTCGATCAGCGGCTCTTCGTCGTTGCGCAGGTTGGCCATGGTCAGGCGGTGGATGCAGTAGTCGTAGACACGCGCCAGGTTGTTGGCGAGTTCGTCGCTCTGGTCGGGGTTCAGGCCCAGCTTCAGGCCTTCCTCGATGTAACGCACCGCCATGCCGATGTTCAGGCCCTTGGCGGCGGTGTCGCCCTGCTGCAGGTTGGCGCGGGCGGCGCGCAGCGACTGCAGGGTGCGCTCGAACAGGATGTTGATCAGCTGGTAAGGGCTGGCGCTGTCGACGCTGGCGCGGGCGTAGGTGGATGCGGCACGGGCGCTTGCTGGGGAAAACATGCTTCTGTCCTCTGTCTGTTGCTCTTGTAGTCTTTATCGGATTCGTACCAACAAAATGAAGAGCCGTTACTCATAAGTTTTTAAAAAGAACGACTTATCAGCTGCTCTTGTTCCAGGCCGTGACCTGCTGGGTGACGTAGGCGCTCAGGGAATTCAGGCTGGCCATCTTGGTATCCAGCGCGGTGTACTGCGCGTTCAGGCGCGCTTCCAGGGCTGAGGCGCGCGCGGTGATCTTGTCCTGGTCGGCCAGGTTGCGTTTGTCTTCCAGCGCCAGCGAATCGGCCTTGCTGTTGAAGGTGCCGTCGAAGGAAAGCATGGCGGTCGTCAACGCCTTGAACTTGACCGCAATGCCGTTGCCGGAGTCGCCGCCGTCCTTGTAGGCAAACAGTTTCTTGACGTCCGCTGCGCTCGTGTTGGTGGCCAGCGCCTTGTCGAGTTTTGTCGAATCGACGGTAAGGCCGCCGCCCTGCACCACTGAAATGCCGATGTCCGAAAGACGGGAATACGCACCGTTGCCCGACGTCACAGATCCGACCATCGCCCGCAGTGTGTTCTGCAGGCTGACAGCGGTGGAATCGCCCTGCAGGCTGCCGGCGGTCTTCTTGTCGGCGTCGTACTTGACTTCCGTCGACAGCAGGTCGTTGACCGCGTTGTAGGCGTCGACAAATGCCTGGATGTTCTTCTTGGTGGTGGCGGTGTCGGCGGTGACGCTGATGTCCACGGGAGTGGTCGTCACCTGCGAAGCGGTGAAGGTCAGGCCCGGCACGACCTCGGTGAAATTGCGGCTGGCCGAGGTCACGTCCACGCCGTTGATCTGCGCCGTGGTGTCCTGTGCCGTCTGCTTGACCGTGAATGCCAGGCTGGCCAGCCCGCCGTCGACGCTGCCTGCGGTATTGGTCGTGGTGCTGACCGTGAATCCCTTGGCCGAGCCGGTGTCGGTCGAACGAAGCACCAGGCGCTGGCCGGTCGAGTCGGTCACCACCGACGCCGTCACGCCGCTGGCCGCGTCGTTGATCTTGGAGGCGATACCGCTCAACGAGGTGTCGTCGCCGTCGGCGATGGTGATGGTCTTGGCGGCTCCGGTGCCCACCTGCAGCGTGATGGTGCCGGTGCCCATGGTGCCGCCAGCGGCCACCGTGCCGGAGGCAGAGGTCTGCGCCTGCGCCAGCTGCGTAACCGTGAAGCTGTAGTTGCCCGGTGTCGCGACGCCGGAAACCGTGGCGCTCATGGCACTGCTGTTGCTCGAGGTAATGGTGAGTGCGCTCCAGCCACTGTCCAGCGACAGCTTGGAAGCAGCGTCGGAAAACGTGGAAACCAGCGACTTCACCTGCGCGAAGCTGGCGATCTTGGTCTGGATCGAGGCTTCCTTGGTCTGCAAGGCCGTGATGGGTTGCTTTTCGAGCGCCACCAACTGGCTGACGATGGACTTGACGTCCAGGCCGCTGCCCAGACCGACGGAAGTGATGCTAGCCATCTCAGACCTCCAGACCCCGTGAACCGAGGCAATGCTGGCCGCCGGGGCGACAAGCGGAAACAAAGCACAAAAGGCGACGAAGGCCGAGACCTTCGTCGCCCAGGGAAACGGGCAGGATTGCCCGTTGCCTCATGCCGATCAACGCAGCAGGGCGAGCACGCCCTGCGGGAGTTGGTTGGCCTGGGCCACCATGGCGGTACCAGCCTGCTGCAGAATCTGCGAACGCGACAGGTTGGCGGTTTCCGTGGCGAAGTCGGCATCCACGATGCGACCGCGGGCTGCGGAGGTATTTTCCGTCTGGATCGCGATGTTGGAAACAGCGTTCTCGAAACGGGTCTGCAGTGCGCCGAGGTCGGCACGCGAGCTGTTCACCGAGTTGATGGCTGCATCGATCTTCTTCATCGCGGTCCAGGCGCCGGCCTGGGTGCTGATGTCGACGCTGGCGATGCCCTTCTTGTCCGAATCTGTGCTTGCGGCCACCAGGGTGGTGTTGCCGATACCGGTGGTGGTGGCGTCGAAGCTGCCCGACAGGGTCACCGCGCTGGCCGTCGGCGTGTCGCCGGTGGTCATCTGGTCGGAACGCAGTTCCATGGTGTAGCTGCCGTCGTTCTTCTGCGTGACGAAGGCGGTGACACCGGTGTCGGCGGTCTTGGCGTTGATGGCAGCGGCCACTTGACCGATACGCTCCGAAGCGGACGAAGCCGCGGCGATGGCGCCCAGGCCGACGGTTCCGGTCGCGGTGCTGATCACCAGGGTATCGGCTGCGATGGCGGTCGAGAAGCTGGAAACGGAGGTCGAGGTCAGGTTGGTGGCGCTGGCCGTGGCGAACGACACCGAACCGAGTTCCGCACCCTTGGCGTTGGCCAGGGCGCCGACGGTGATGTTGTCACCGGAGTTCGCACCCACCTGGAACACCGCACCGGAGAAAGAACCGTCCAGGATCTTGGTGCCGTTGAATGTGGTGGTCTTGGCGACGCGGTCGATTTCGGACGACAGCTGGGTCACTTCGGCCTGCAGCGCCTTGCGGTCGCTGGCGCTGTTGGTGGCGTTGCTCGACTGGACGGCCAGTTCACGCATACGTTGCAGCATGTCGCCGACCTTGCCCAGCGCGCCTTCGGCGGTCTGCGCCAGCGAGATGCCGTCGTTGGAGTTGCGCGATGCCACCGTCAGGCCCTTGACCTGGGAGTTCATGCGTTCTGCGATGGCCAGGCCGGCGGCATCGTCCTTTGCGCTGTTGACGCGAAGGCCCGACGACAAGCGCTGCATGGCCGTCGACAGGGAGGATTGCGAGGTTGCCAGGTTGCGCTGTGCGTTCAACGAGGCGATGTTGGTGTTGATGGTAGAGGCCATTTAGAAGCTCCTGACAGAAAAGTTCCGGCAAAAACGCCGATCTCAACGCTCCCCGAATGTGGAGAGCACCCAGACCGGTTTGCCCCGGTCAACGAACCCCTTATCGGATCCATTGCTCATGTTTTCGGGCTGTGGCGGGAAAACTTGAGGGCTGTCGCTACAAAAAGTTGCTACATCAGCCTGCGCCCCGCCTGCCACAGAGGGAAAACGGGTCGGGAGGAAATTCGAGACCGCCCGGGGAGTGGGCGCCTACGGTCGTCCGGAATTCTTCAGCCCCGCAATTTTCGTGGCTTTCCGGACCTGCCAGCAGATGAACTAGCCAGATTTCCCGCCGCTTTTCCAACCGTTGTATCGGCTCGGTATCGGGAAAATTCAACGGCACCAGCGATAAGCCAGCTCTGAGAAGCCGGCTTACCACTCCCGGCGGTAAGGCCGGTCTTTTTATTAGGAACTTCCCGTCATGGCATCAACCATCAATACGAACATCGCCTCGTTGACCGCTCAGCGGAACCTGGCGGCGTCCCAAGGCACCTTGCAAACCGCGATGCAGCGGCTGTCGTCGGGTCTTCGCGTCAACAGCGCGAAAGACGACGCCGCCGGCCTGGCCATCGCGGAACGCATGAACACCCAGGTCAAGGGCCTGACGGTGGCATCACGCAATGCCAATGACGGGATCTCCCTGTCGCAGACCGCTGAAGGCGCGCTGGGCAAGGTGGGCGACATGCTGCAGCGCATGCGTGAACTGGCGGTGCAGGCCGGAAACGCCACCAACAGCACGAGCGACCGCAAGGCGCTGCAAGCTGAAGTGAGCCAGCTGTCTTCCGAAATCGACCGGATCGCCAAGACCACGACTTTCAACGGAACCAAGATCCTCGACGGTTCCTTTTCAGGCGCCGTCTTCCAGGTCGGCGCAAATGCCGGCGACAACATTTCCGTCGGTTCCCTGGCCAACGCCACCGGCAAGGAACTGGGTACGATCCAGTACGCGTCGACCAGCTCGACCGGCATCGCGGCCGACACGATCACCAATTACGCAGTCGCGCTTCCCTCAGGCAGCGTGAGCATCAGCGTCAACGGCGTGACTACCAACCTCGACGCCATTCCGTCTGCCTCTTCCGGTTCGGAGCGCCTCGGCCAGGTCGCTTCCGCGATCAACGCCAAGACGGCCGATACCGGTGTGATCGCCTTCGTGACGAAGGGCGACGACGGCCTTTACAGCATCGAGCTGCGTTCGGACAAACTGCAGGTCGGTGTCACTCCCCCCACGGCGACCACACCGACGCTCACTTACAGTGGCGGCGCTGACGCGACGAACGTGGGGTTCGTGGCTGCGAACTTCCAGGCTGCGCCGGCAGGATCGGCTACGCAAGGCATCGAAACCGTCGACATCAGCACCCAGTCCGGCGCCTGGACCGCTCTCAAGAAGATCGACGCGGCCATCGACTCCATCAACACCTCGCGTGCCGACCTCGGCGCATTGCAGAGCCGCTTCGAGAACGCCATCTCCACCATCGCGGTGCAGAACGAGAACATCTCGGCATCACGAGGCCGGATCATCGACGCGGACTTCGCCATGGAAACCGCCAACCTGTCGCGCGCCCAGATCCTGCAGCAGGCCGGCACCGCCATGGTGGCGCAGGCCAACCAGCTGCCGCAGAGCGTGCTGCAGTTGCTGAAGTAAGACCATCTGCGCGAACGAAACAGCCGCTTTTAACCACTAAACTGCCCGGCTGCGACAAATGTCGCGCAAGGCGTGCAGCGTGCAAGCGGCGCGCCGCACGCCTTTATTTTTGGAAAAAACATGTCCAACGTCACCGTCGAGCAATTTATCGAGAACTTCCAGTCGGCAGTCGATTTCCAGGACCCGGTGGAAGTCACCGCCGAGACCGAACTGCGCAGCCTTCCCGAATGGGACTCGCTGGCGGCCCTCGGTGTCATCGTGATGTTCGATGTCGAATACGGCAAGACCATCGTCGGCGACAACCTGAAGGCCGCCAACACCGTGGGCGACCTGTACAAGTTGCTCGGCTGAGCACGCACCGGAGCACGCCATGGGCCTGTCCACGCTGAAGAACGTACGTTTCGCCGGCATGGCGAGCTGCGTGCCCAAACGCATCCTGCACAACATCGACGATGCGCCGCCGAAGATCCGGTCGGAGCGCGAACGTCTGGTGCGCAACATCGGCATCCACCAGCGCCGCATCTGCCAGCAGTGGCAGACCTTTTCGGACCTGGCTTTCGACGCCACCGAAAAGCTGCTGGAATCGCTCGACTGGAAACGTGAAGAGATCGACGCGCTGATCGTGGTCACCCAGTCGCCCGACTACCTGATCCCGGCCACCGCCATCATCCTGCAGGACCGGTTGAAACTGTCCAGCGCCACCATCGCGTTCGACGTCAACCTGGGTTGCTCGGGTTATCCGTTCGGCATCCAGATCCTCGGCAGCATGATCGCGTCGGGTGTTGTCAAGAAGGGCCTGGTACTGGTGGGCGACCGTTGCGCGACCCTTAACGACCCGCTGTTCTCGGACGCTGGCACCGCCACGGCGCTGGAGTTCGACGCCTCGGCCGGGCCCATGTTCTTCGACATGAACAGCGACGGCAGCGGACACCGGGCCATCATCCTGCCGGTGGGCGGGCACCGGGAACCCTTCGGCCCGGAACACGCCACGCCGCATCGCGACGAGAACGGCATCCTGCGCTGGCCGTCCGACCTCATCCTGGACGGCCCGGCCGTGCTGAGCTTTTCGACCCAGCAGGTGCCCCCATCGGTACGCCGGGCCATGGAATACGCCGGCTGCACCGTGGATGAAATCGACTACTTCATCTTCCACCAGGCCAACCGGATGATCAACGAGACCATCCGCAAGAAACTGGCGCTGCCGCCCGAGAAGGTGCCGTCCACACTTCACGATTTCGGCAACACCAGCGGCGCCTCGCTGCCGGTGACCATGACCGCGCGCATCCACGAAGCCCTTCAAGGCGGCCGCAAACGGGTGGCGCTTAGCGGGTTCGGCATCGGCCTGTCCTGGGGCACCTGCATCGTCGACATCGAGGACGCGGTGTTCCCACCGCTGCTGATTTCGTGAGTGCCGGGATGAACCCGGCGGCTGGCGACGCCACCGCGCCGTTCAGCCTGCACGGCCGGCGAATCCTGGTGACTGGCGCGTCTTCCGGCATCGGCGCATCGGTGGCCGGCCTGTGCGCCGAGCTGGGTGCCGAACTCATCCTGAGCGGCCGTGACGCCCAGAGGCTGGAGGCCACCCGCGCCTCGCTGGCAGGCAACGGCCATATGGTGGTCGCTGGCGACCTGACCGAATCCTCCACCCTCGATGCCCTGGTGCAGTCGGCTGCACATTTCGACGGACTGGTGTCCTGCGCCGGCGTGGCCGCCTTGGTGCCGATGCGCATGGCGACCGAAAAGTACCTCCAGCAGATGCTGGCGGTGAACTACCTCGCGCCCATCGGCCTGGCCCAGCGCCTGCTGCAGAAACGCAAGCTGCGCGAAGGTTCTTCGCTGGTGTTCGTCAGCGCCCTGTCCGCACGGGCGGCTCCGCAGGCCGCCGGCGCCTATGCGGCTTCCAAGGCGGCCCTGGAAGCGGCTTCCCGCACCATCGGCCTGGAGCACGCGCGGCAACGCATCCGCGCCAACTGCATCGCGCCCGGTTATGTCGACACGCCCATGCTCCAGCGACTCGGCAGCGCAGCCGACATGAGCGAGAAGATCGGCCTGACGCCGCTCGGCACCGTCCGGCCGGAAGACATCGCGCCGGCCGCCGCCTGGCTGCTCTCGCCCGCCAGCCGCTGGATCACCCGCACCACACTCACACTCGACGGTGGCATTTCGCTGCCGATCCGCCTATGAACCCGGCTGTCGATTCCATTTCCGCGCTGGCCGCGGCCCGCCGTGTCTACGGGCTGGACGGCAAGACGGTGCTGGTCACCGGCGCGTCCAAGGGTATCGGCCGGGAAGTGGCGCGCCAATGTGCGGCCGCCGGCGCGCGCCTGATCGTCGCCGGCCGCGACGAGGCCAGGCTGCAGGAAGTTCTGGCAGAACTGCCGGGCGCGGGGCACCGCGCACTGGCGGCCGAGCTGACCGACGCCGATGCCCGCAAGAAATTCGCTGCCGACTGCGGCTCGCTCGACGGTGTGGTGCACAGCGCCGGCATTCGCGGCCTGGCACCGATGAAGATGGTCAGCGACACGTTTCTGGCCCAGGTGATGGACACCAACTACCTGGCGCCCATGATGCTGACCCGCCACCTGCTCGCCAAGGGCCAGGTGCGGGCTGGCGGGTCGCTGGTTTTCCTCTCGTCCATCGCGGCACTGACGGGGACGGTGGGCGTCGGTCCGTATGCAGGCTCCAAGGCGGCACTGGTCGGCTCGCTTCGGCCGCTGGCGCTGGAACTGGCCAAACGCGGCATCCGCGCCAACGCTCTCTGCCCCGGCCTGGTCGAAACCACGCTCATCACCGAGGACAAGGACTGGTTCGAGGAAAGCCGCAAGCGTTATCCGCTGGGCATCGGCGAACCCGGCGACGTGGCGCAGGCCTGCCTCTACTTCCTGAGCGGTGCCAGCACCAAGGTCACCGGCGCGGTGTTCAGCATGGACGGCGGCGTGGAGTTCGTGTGAGCGAGCCGGGCGTGATCCCGAATCACCTGGTGCTGATCAGCGCCGGCGGCTTCGCCCGCGCCGTGGCCGGCCTGGCGCGGGCGGACGTGGCCTGCGGCAAGGACTGGGACGTCAAGGGTTTCCTGGACGACCGCCCCGGGCTGAAGACACCGTCCGACCTGCCGATCCTCGGTGATCCGTTCACCTACGAAATCGAGCAGGGCGACATTTTTCTGTGCGCGCTGGGCGAGCCGGCGGCACGCCGCCGATACGCGGCGCCGCTGCTGTCGCGCGGTGCCGAATTCATCAGCCTGTGTACGGACGTGCATTTCGGCGAACGTGCCCACATCTCGCGCGGCTGCATCTTCGAGCGACGGGTCTCCATCGGTCCGGATTCGGTGATCGGCGAGTTTGTCACCGTGCTGTCGACCGCCATCATCGGCTACGACGTGGTGGTCGGCGACTACACCCAGATCGGCCCGTTCGTCTTCGTCGGTGGCGGCGCACGGATCGGCAACGACGTGACCATCCATCCCCATGCGACCGTGCTCCCGGGTGTCACCGTGGGCGACGGTGCGGTCGTGGGCGCAGGCAGCGTGGTGCTGCGCGACGTGAAACCCGGTACGACCGTGATCGGGAATCCAGCAAAACCCTTTTCTTTCCGCTGAGCCATGCAGTCCCGGCTGGACGCTTCGCACTACCTCGACGACGGTGTTTTCGCTCGCGAACAGACACATATCTTCCGCAAACTCTGGCTCTTCGCCGCATTCCGTACGGCACTGGCCGAAAACGATGCCTTCGCCACCCTCGAACTGGGCGGCCTGCCGGTGCTGCTGCAAAACTGCAATGGCGAAGTACGGGCCTTTGAGAACATTTGCCCGCATCGCCAGATGCCGCTACAGCAAGCGGCATTCGGGCAGTCGCGCATGGTGTGCCCATACCACGGCTGGGTGTTCGACCCGGAAGGCCGGGTGAAGACCATCCCGCACGAGATGCGGCTCTACCAATACCCACCCGAGGAGCGGGCGGGACTGTGCCTTCGGCGTTATGCCGTGCATGAAGTCGGCAACCTGGTGTTCGTCAACCTCGACGAAAACCCGCTGCCCTTCGAAGAACAGTTCACCCTGGAACTGCAGCAGGCCTTGGTCGACATCAGCGGCCATTTCGGCGCCCAGGCGGTTCACACCGAGATCGCCACCCGCTACAACTGGAAGCTGAACTACGAGAACGTGCTCGACTACAACCACGTTCCGTACATCCACCCCAAGAGTTTCCAGCCACTGCTGCGCGAAGGCATATCGCACGATCGGGAAGACCCGGCCGGCGGTCTGCCAGCGTCGGCGAAGCCACCTGCCGACAGCCTGGCGGCCCAGAGTTTCTGGAGCCGGTCGCCGATTCGCATCGACGCGTCGGCCTGGCACGACCAGGTGCGGCGCTACGGCGACGGCGACTACTACTACAACTTTTTCCTGTACCCCAATGTCAACTTCATTTCGCTGGGTGGGCTGACATTCCTGCTGCAGCAGTTCCATCCGCTCGCGCCGGACCGGACCGAAGTCCGATTCACCTTGTGCGCCGCACAGGAAACCCGTCGCCTGCCGGCCCTTCCCGCCATTCTTTGGGGCCACCTGAAAAGCGAGGTCGCCGTGCTTGACGAGGATGTCGGCCACCTGGAAGCCTTACAGGCCGGATTGCACCAGAACGCTCCACGCGCCCGGCATGGTGCCTATGAAGAAAGACTCGTCGGCGCCGCCAGCATCTATCTCCGACTCATGGAGGCCGATACCCCATGAACACGCCCGCTGGCTTCTGTCTGGTCGGCATCGGAGAAGTCTTCGACAGCATCGCCGGTGATCCGCACGGCTACGACCTGCCCGAGGGCTGGACGCTGCGCCGCGCCGACAGCGTCGAGGGCCTGCCGGTCTCGGCAGCCAGCTTGCTGGACGGTCTCGACATTACGACGACCCGTCTGTTCGTGGCGATTGACCAACACGCACTCAACTACCTGCGCCTAGAACTCTACGGTGCAGCTCGGCTGCGTGGCCTGAGGATGGCCAGCCTGGTCCATGCACGAGCCATCGTGGCGCCGGATGCAATAACGGCCGACAACACCTGGGTGGGTCCCGGCGCGCTGGTCGGCAACGGGGTCCGGCTGGGGAGCGATGTGCTGGTCCATCCGGCAAGTCGCATCGACGCCCGCGCCAAGGTCGGCATGCACGGCTGGATCGGGCCGGGCGCATCGGTGGGTTCGGGCGCCGACATCGGCGCGCACTGCGTGATCGGTGCCGACGTCCAGCTGGCGGCGGGCTTGCGCGTGGGCAAATCCTGCGTCATCGAGATACCGGGCCACCATGCCGTCGACCTGGAACCGGGCACATTCATCCATCCCGGTTTCTCCCGGCCCGCACGGCTGGTGGGCGCCGGCTACAGCTTCGAGAAAAGGCGCTGAGCGCTCAGAACATGCAGGCCACCATCCCGCCAGAAGCCTATTTCGACGAGACCTGGTTCGAACGCGAACGCGCATTGCTGATGACGCCGCTCTGGCAGTTCGTGGCGCCTCGCATGATGCTGGCTCGCCACAACGCCTTCGTCACCCGCCAGGTATGCGGCGTGGAGGTGGTGGTGCAGAACTTCCAGGGCGAAATCCGCGCCTTTGAAAACATCTGCGTGCACCGGCAAAATCCGCTGCAGCAGCAGGCCCATGGAATACGCCCGCTGGTCTGCAGCTATCACGGTTGGGGCTATGACGAGGCAGGACGGGTCGACAACATACCCTTCCACGAAAGTGCCTACCGATTTCCCGCGGAAGAACGGGCCTGCCTTCACCTGCGACGCTTTCCGGTGCATCTGCTGGGCAACCTGGTGTTCGTGAACGTGGGCGCGCGGCCGGTGGCCTTCGAGCAGCAGTTTTCACCGGCTGCGGTCGAGTCGCTGCGGGCAGCTTCCGAACATTTCGACAGCGAGGTGCTGGTCACCACCCTGCCCTGCCGCTTCAACTGGAAACTGGCCTACGAGAACCTGCGCGACTCCCTGCATCCGCGATACCTGCACCAGAAAACCGTCTACCAGCAGGTGAAGTTCCAGGCCGACTTCAACGAAGCGGCGCTGCAGGCTGCAAATTGTTTTGCCGAAGCCGGCAGCGTCGATCGGGATAGCCATCTGGCGGCACTGCGAACCTTCAGCGGCGGCGGGCTGAACGAACCACTGGTCCAGCTGCCGCACTACGCCTGGCACGACAACGTCGAGCGCTACGGTTCCGACGACTGGTACCTCAACTGGCTGGTCTATCCCAACCTGCACGTGGCTTCAGGTTCGGCGGGTTACAGCTTCATCATCGAACACCACCAGCCGGTCAGCGCCGGGCGGACCGACCTCACGGTCTATTACGTCACCGCGCGCAAGAAGCGGCGCTACGCCACCTCGGCGGCGGTGCTGATGTCCCACCTCGAAGGTGCCGAGAAGGTGCTTCGCGAAGACATCGACGTGATGGAGAAGGTGCAGGGCGCGCTGCGCATCGGCAGCCCCCGCGCACGGCTGGGTGATTTCGAGTTTCCCAACCGGGTCGTCGAACGCTGGTACATGGATGTGATGGAAGGGCGGCACGCCTTATGAATTCCGCCATCAAGTATGTCGTCGGCCACGGGCACCTGCTGCAATGGGCGCTCGCGGCATGGGCGGAAGTCGAGCCCGCCACGGCACTCCATGCCATCGATGTCGGACAGGACTCGGGCTACCGCTTCGATCTGGGCGCGCTGAAGGACATCGACGCCCACAATGCGACCGCCTTCGTCGCCTGGAACGCCCAGTTCCTGAACTTCCGGCGCCTTGAACTGATGGGTGAACTCAAGTCCCGCGGTTTCCGCATGCCGCCCCTCGTCTGCCGTGGCGCCACCGTGGCCTCCGACGTTCGCCTGGGCGAAAACACCTTCGTGGGTCCGGGCGCGGTGCTTGCGGCCGGCGCCCAGGTCGGCATGAATTGCCGTATCGGCAGCCTGGCTTCGGTCGGCCCTGCGGCCCGCCTGGCCAACTCGGTCTGGCTGGCGGACGGTGTGCGTGTGGGCGCAGGTGCCATCCTGGAAGCGCATGCGACGCTGGGCTGGGGGGTCATCCTGGAAGACGGCGTGACCATCGGCCGGCAGTGCCTGCTGGATGTCGCGGGTCGGCGTGCCACCGACATGCCGGCCAGGAGCTTCGTCGACGCCCGTTTCCCCCTGGGCGCGGTGGTGGTCGACCACGGCAACGGCGACTGACAACCTTTCTCCGCCCTTCATTTTTCCTCATTGCCATGGCACAGATCCGAGGTTCCCTCCAGCGCGCGCTGATCCGTTTTCCCGGCCTGGACCTGTCGACGGTCCGCCTGGTCGGCTGGGGTGCCGGACAGGCCTTCACCGACTATTACCCACTGGTCGACCTGCCGGTCGAATACACAATCTGTCCGTACCCGGAAAACCAGGGCAAGGTCATCCACGGCGTGGAGGTCAAGGCGCCTCAGGCGCTGCTGTCCGAATCACGCGAAGACATCCTGATCGTGATATTTGCGGCGCACTACCATGAGGTCATACGCCAGGTACGCGAGCAGTTCGGCGACTTCCGCACCATCGGCGCCGTGGCGTTCGACAACGACACCGCCACCTTTCACGAACTCGCCGGCCTTCAACCCATCGTGGCTTCATCCGCCGGGCTGACTCGGGCTACCGATGCGCCGCCCCACCTCGGCATCTTCATGCAGGGGCCCGTCTATCCCTTCACGCCGCTGGCGGCCTGCTACAACCGCACCCGCCACCCGGGTGCCCATCTTTCGCTGGTGACCTGGGAGGGCCAGCCGCCGGAATTGCTGGAGTCGTGTGGGCGCTGGGTCGACGAAATCATCGTACTGCCGCAGCCGCCGGTGCAAAGCCACGACCCGCGCAACCAGGTGATCTACAGCTGCCACGCCGCCAGCCGCCGCATGCTGGAGATCGGGGCGGAATATGTGGTGCGGTGCCGTTCGGATTCCATCGTGACCGGATCCATGCACCAGAGCATCGACCGCATGTTCGGCGACGGCGATCGGAATCCCGGCAAGTTCGGCATATTCCTGGGCCCCTCCTGGGCTTACATGCCTTTCCATTTTTCGGACAAGCTCATTCTGGCCAGAGCACCGGACATGCTGCGCTTCTGGTCGATTCCGCTGGACGACAGGCCCCCGCCGGCATTCGTGCTTTCGCCCGAAGCGCATTTTCTGGAATATCGTCATCTCACGTTCGAGCATTACCTCTGGACCCACTACGCCAGCAGCCTCGGGTATCCGGCCGAGACACTCGAAGACGCCTACCGGTTCGCGCACGCCAAGCTGCTGCCGCTGGACCAGGACGCTTCGATGATGTCGCTCAGGCATTTCACGCTTTTCGATCTCAGGTTCGACAAACGACTGACACATTCATTGGATTCGTGGAAAGAATCGATGGCCGATATCGAGAATACCGTCCAGCGCTTGCGGGCGATATCGAACGCACCACGAACCGTCGCCGACTTGCTGCGCAACAACGTCTGGTGAACGCCGTGACTACCGAGGAAAACGACAGGGTCAGGCAGCACTGTCCCGTTTGCGGACATGCCGACCTGAAAGATTTCATGGAGCGGCACGGCGTACCGACGCTGCAGAACGGTTTGAAAAACTCGCCGGAAGCGGCACGTTCGGTGGCACGGGGCAATCTGTTAATGGCGGTCTGCTGCACATGCAGTTTTGTCTTCAATCGGGCTTTCGATGCATCGGCGCTGAAGTACGACCACCATTACGACAATACCCAGTCGCACTCGGCCTTTTTCGACCAGTATCTCGACAGCCGCGTCGATTCCCTGATCCGAATACCTTCCTTGCGCAACGGCCGATTGGTGGAGGTGGGCTGCGGCAAGGGTGATTTCTTGCGAAAACTCGTTCTGCATGCCGACAGCCGCAATACCGGAACGGGTTACGACCCGAGTTACCGGGGTGCCCTGTCGGAAGCCGGCGGGCGGCTGAAATTCTCGACGGCGTATTACCGGCCCGAAGCCGCGGCGGCGCCACCGAACGCCATCATCTGCCGGCATGTCATCGAGCACATCGAAAAGCCCGGCGAGTTTCTCCGCAGCTTATTGGGCACCCCGCCCGCCCGCACCGACCTATTCTTCGAAACACCTGATGTCCGATGGTCGCTGCGCCACACCGTCTTCTGGGATTTCTTCTACGAACATTGCTCGCTCTACAACCCGCTTTCACTGACCGCGTTGTTCAGGAAGCATGGTTATGGAGACATTGCGGTGGAAACGACTTTCCAGCAGCAGTACCTGTGGATGTCCGCAACCGGGCGGGTGGCCGGCACGCCGGCTGCGCCCGACGAACCGCCGGCCATCGACGATTTCCTGCAGCTGGTGCACCACTACGCGACGGCCGAATCGGGTGTGATGGCCCGCTGGCGCACAGACATCGGCCGCTGGTCGGAAGCAGGTCCGGTCGCGCTCTGGGGCGCAGGCGCCAAGGGCGCCACGCTGGCCCACATGCTGGACCCCGACGCCGCTGCCATAGACTGCCTGGTGGACATCAATCCGCACAAGCAGGGCCGTTTCCTGGCCGGGACCGGCCATGCCATCGTGGCCGCCGAAAACCTGGCGCCGCGCGGTGTGCGCACTGCTGTCGTGATGAACGAAAACTACCTCGGCGAAATCGTGCAGTGGCGAAACGCCCGATATCCGGCGCTTCGCCTCGTGGCTCAGGGCCGGCTCTGCTGAAGCGCCGTTGCAGCGGTTCTGGCCGGCGCTCGCCCGCGCCCTGAAACGGCTGATGCCGCGTACGCCGCAGGTCAGGGTTTCGTCGCCGAGGGCTCCTGGATGAAGGCCCGTGCCGCATCTCGCCCGGATATTTCGGTGACCGGCAACGGCCATGCGATAGCCAGCGCGGGGTCGAGCGGGTTCAGGCCGTCTTCCGCATCGGCGCGGTAAGCCGCGTCGACCAGATACAGGATTTCGGTGTCCGGCTCCATGGTCTGGAAACCGTGGGCGAATCCAGGCGGCACGACCAGGCTCCGGCGGTTGGCCGCCGACAGGACCACCGCGGCACTGCGAAGATAGTCCGGCGAGTCTGGCCGGATATCGACCACCACGTCGAGGAGGCTGCCGGCGATGCAGGCGACGATCTTGGTTTCTGCGTGGGGAGCATGCTGGTAATGCAGGCCACGCACGCTGCCGGCCCGCGCCGAGAACGAGTGGTTCATTTGATTGATGGGCTGTTCGATACCGATGCGGGAAAACGATTCGCGGCAGTAGAAACGCGCGAAGAATCCCCGGTGATCGAACATCGGCTTGCGGTCGACCACCCACACGTCGGGCAGCGCGCAGCGGCTGAAGATGAACTTGTCTGTTTCGATGGTCATGGCAGGGTCGGTGGGGTCCGGCAGAGCTGCGAAAGGCCTTCCTGCAGGCTGATGCGGGGAGCCCATCCCGGCAAGGGAGGCAGCCCGGTCGCGACCGGCGCCATGACTTCGCGCACCCGATACGGGCGCCCCCCCCAGTTGAGTCGGGCCGGCTTGCCGCATTCCGCGGCAATCCGGTCGGCCAAGCCGCGCAGGTCGGTCGTTTCGCCCGGCAGCACATACCGGAGCCACAGCGCCTGCGGGGCATCGGCAAGCAGGGCGCAGGCCAGCGAGAACGCCCGCGCGACATCCTGCACATGGACGAATTCCAGCGTCTGCCGGCCACCCGAAACATCCAGCGTCTGCTCGCGGCCGATGGCGTCCAGCAGCAGCGGGAGGATCTTGCGCCGGGTGTCGCCGGGACCGTAGGTATCGCTCAGCAACAGCGTCAGGCACGACAGCCTGCGAACCTGGTGGCACCAATGCAGAAGGTCCTCGAAATTCTGCTTGGTGACGGCGTAGAGGTTGACCGGCACCGGGTCGCCTTCATGCGCGCCGAACTGCCAGACGGTGCCGGCATTCACGATGCCGATGCCGCCGCAATGCAGCGCCGCTTCGGCGACCACCAGGCCGAGCCGGATGTTGGAGTCGACCAGCGCCCCCAGGTCCGCCGGCGTATGGTCCGCCCGGAACGCCGACGCCAGAAACACGATCACCGCGGGCCGGACCGCTTCCAGGATGCCCACCAGCGTGGGGTAGTCGCCCTGCCAGTCAAGGCGCCGGACCTCGGTTGCCGAAGGCAGGCCGGTCGGCAGCGGATGGCGCTGCGTCAGGTACACCGCCCAGCCGTCGGCGAGCAGCTGCGTGCAGGTCGCGCGCCCGACGAAACCGTCGCCACCCACCACCAGCACAGTGCGGCCCGAGCGGTTCTCCGCCGGGTTTCCGGAAATGTCCGCCATCGCTCAGCTCTCCGCCATGCGCGCCAGCTGGCGCTGCAGGTAGGCGTCGACGGTTTCGTGGTCGTGCGCCAGGCCGTGCCATTCGGCAATGGCCGCGAGCGAAGCTTCGACCGTCCATGCCGGACGCCAGCCGAGCCGTTGCCTCGCCAGCGTGCTGTCGAGCTTCAGCAAACGGGCCTCGTGTTTGCCATCGTTCGATCCATCCACGCGGTAGGAACCCACGCCCAAGGATTCGATCAGGCCGGCGACCACCTGCTCGACAGTGAAATCCTGCGAAAGGTCGGGTCCGAAATTCCATGCGCCGGTCCAGGCATGGCCTTCCAGGTGCAGCCGCTCGGCCAGCAGCAGGTAGGCGGACAGCGCGTCCAGCACGTTGAGCCACGGGCGCACGGCGTCCGGATGGCGCAAGCGGACCGGTTCACCCGCAGAAAGCGCTCGCAGCACATCGGGTACCAGCCTGTCCGGCGAGATGTCGCCGCCACCGATGACATTGCCGGCGCGTGCGGTCGCAACCGCCGCAGCGGTGCCGCCAGCCGGAAAAAAAGAATTGCGCAGGCTGGCTGTCGCCAGTTCGGCGCAGGCCTTGCTGCTGCTGTAGGGATCGCGGCCGCCAAGCCGGTCGGACTCGCGGTAGCCCCAGTCCCATTCCCGATTCTCATAACATTTGTCGGTCGTGACCACCACCACGGCCTTCACCGAGGGCGTTCGCCGCACCGCATCCAGCAGGTAGACGGTGCCCATGACATTGGTGGCGAAGGTTCCGACCGGATCGTCGTAGCCGGCACGCACCAACGCCTGGGCGGCCAGGTGGAAGACGACATCGGGCGCCGCGGCCGCGAGAGCGCTTTCGAGCTGCGCACGGTCGCGCACGTCCCCGATGTAGTGCGCCTGCCCGACGTCGCCGAAACCGGCGCGCAGGTAGAGCGAGCCGGGCTCTGCCGGCAGCGAATAACCGGTGACCACCGCGCCCATGCTTTCCAGCCATGCCAGCAGCCAACAACCCTTGAATCCGGTATGCCCGGTCAGGAAAACCCGTCGCCCGCGCCAGTAGGCGGCATCCGGTGCCCGTCTCATTCCCACACCCGCCAAGGCGCCCGGCCGCCACGCCAGAGTTCTTCGAGCAGGTTCTTGTCGCGCAGTGTGTCCATCGGCTGCCAGAAACCGGCATGCCGATAGCCTTCGAGCTGCCCGCTCCGTGCCAGGGCTTCCATCGGCTGCAGTTCCCAGGCGGTCGAATCGCCTTCGATCAGGTCGAAAACCCGCGGCGAGAGCACGAAGAAACCGGCGTTCACGACTGCACCGTCGGACTCCGGTTTTTCCTTGAAAGCACGCACCGCGCTGCCCTCCAGCTGGACCGCGCCGAAGCGGCCGGGCGGTGCCGCACAGCTCATGGTCGCCCACTTGCCGTGGCGGCGGTGGAAGTCCAGCGTCGCGGTTATGTCGATATCGCCCACACCATCGCCGTAAGTGAAACAGAAGGCCTGGTCGTCCTCGACGAACCGGCGCACCCGCTTCATGCGGCCGCCGGTCTGGGTGCTCTCGCCGGTGTCGACCAGCGTGACCCGCCAGGGTTCGGCATAACGTTCGTGGACCTCCATGCGGTTGTTGGCCAGGTCGAAGGTGACGTCGGACTGGTGCATGAAGTAGTTGGCAAAGTACTCCTTGATCAGGTAGCCCTTGTAACCGCAGCAGACCACGAAGTCGTTGATGCCGTGCTGCGAATACAGCTTCATGATGTGCCAGAGCATCGGCTTGCCGCCGATCTCCACCATGGGCTTGGGTTTGTAGAGCGTTTCTTCGCTGAGGCGCGAGCCCAGCCCGCCGGCCAGGATGATGGCTTTCATTCAGTGGTCCGAAATTGTTGTGGTGATGCCAGGCGCCGCGAATCGCCGCGGCCCGGCCGGCACCGGTTCTGGGACGGCCGGCATGTCAGGCCAGACTGTCGCGCAGGGCCGAAGCGACGGCGTTCATCTGCGCGGGACTGATGCCGGGAAAGAACGGAACGCCGCACATTTCGGAGGCTATGACAGTGGCGTGCGGCGTCGGCAGGCACACGCAGTGCGGCGCCACGGCCAGCATGCGGGCCAGCAGGGGCTGGTACCAGCGCCGTGTGCCGATACCACGCTCAGAACAGATGTTCTCCAGTCGTTCGCGCCGTTGCGCTCCGGGCAGACGGAGGCACATCAGCGTGGGTGCCGCCACGGGTTGAAACGTGCGCTGCCAGCGCAGCACACCTGCGCCCGCCACGGTATCGAGTTGCTCACGCAGCCCGGCATGTCTGTGGCGGCGGCGCTCGGCTCCGGCATCCCAGGCCGCCAGCGACGCCAGCCCGACAGCCGCGTGGTATTCACTCATCTTGGCGTTGGTGCCGACGCTCGCCAGCATGCCCACGGGCAGGCTCGCGGCCTGGTCGAGGTTGATGCCGAAGTTGGACAACTGTCGGACTTGCCGAACGAACGCCGCATCGTTCGAAACAACGAAGCCACCCTCGCCGGCCGGCAGCGACTTGGTCGCATGCAGGCTGAACACCGCCGTGCCGCGAAAGGCTGTCAGCCATTGGCTGCCGAAGGCTGCCGCGGCGTCCAGGATGACCGGCACACCGGTTTCCTGCTGGAAGGCATCCCACTCGGCCATGTCGTGCGGCGCACCGAAAGCCGCGACCGGCATCACCGCGTCGACCGGCACCTGCTGCAACGCCGCGCGGGCAATGGCCGGCGTGAGCAGCCAGCTGTCGGCGTCCACATCGGCCAGCACCGGCGTATGCCCGGCGCGCAGCACGGCAGTGGCGGTGGCGACGAACGTCAGGGACGGCAGCAGCACCCGGCTGTGTGCAGGCAGGTCCAGCACCGCCAGCGCGAGTTCAAGGCCGAGCGTGGCGCTCGCCACGGTCGTCAGAGCCACGGGCGCGACGGCGCGCTCCTCGAACCGTTGACGCAAGCCTGTTTCCAGTTCGCGCACCAGGGGACCGTAATTGGAATACTGCTGCGCCGCATGCATCCGCTGCAGGTAAGGCATCAGCGCTTCGGGGCTGGGCAGTTCTGGCACCAGCAAGGGCACGCCGTTCGGCGCCTGGCCGGCCTGCATCATGAGCGGGCCGCCTCAAGGCACTCGCACGACCGGATTTCCGTCTCCAGGTCGTCGCGGAAATCCAGGCTTTTCTTCTGACCACGCAGATAGTTGAGCCACATCAGCCGGAATGCCTTCTCGAGCTCGGCGGTACGGCTGCGGTAATCCATCAGGGTGGTCTGGCGCATCTGTTCCCGCGCCACCGCCCTGCGTTTTAGCAGCGCCTCCGGATCCGCCATCCACGCCAAGGCCTTCGCCACGTAATCGTCTTCGTCGGTCGCGACCCAATCACCGAAGCCCATGCCCTGAAGCGTGCGCGCCGTCGAGGCATCGGTTCCCCGCTCGCCATCCATCGCCACGATGGGCAGCCCCATCCACAGCGCATGCAGCGTGGTGGTACCGCCCGAGATCGGCGAGGTGTCGAGCGCAACGTCCGCGATATGGCCCATTTCCATGAACTGCTCCAGTGCCTGCTGATGCATCACGAACACCCGGTCGACCGGCAAACCCGCAGCTTCGATACGACCCTGCATGGCTTCCCGCGCGGCCTCGGCCGTGCGTTCCTTGACCATCACGATGAGCCGGGCGTCCGTCCTCGCCTCCAGGATGCGTCCCCACAACAGCAGCATCTCGTGCGTTACCTTCAGGGAATTGTTCAACGACACCAGCGTCGGGTGACCCAGCTCCAGCATCGGCGGCGTTTCGCGCAGCGGCGCGTGGATCGGCGGCGCATAGCTGGCCATGCACTCCAGCCGGAACAAGGTCTCGACGTAGTATTTTTCGCGGCCCGGCGGGTCCATGCTGTAGTCGGTCAGCCGGTAGTCCATGCCCTTCATGCCCAGGGTGTTCATGAAACCCAGCCAGGTCACCTGCACCGGCGCGGCGCGCATGGCAAAAACGGCCAGTCGGTCGCCGAGCGTGTGGCCCGACAGGTCGACCAGCACATCGATGCGCTGCTCCCGGATGTATTCGAGCAAGGCCTCGTGGTCGAGTTCGTTGACGTTGTGCCAATGCGGCACCAGCTTGCGCATGCTGACGGTGATGTCGTCCACGCCGCCGCTGGAGAAAACATGCACGTCGACGTTGTCATGGTTGTGGTGGGCCAGCACCGGCATCATGAAGAAGGCGATGGAATGCTGGCGAAAATCCGCCGTCACGTAGCCGATCCGAAGCTTGCGGCGCGGATCGCGATCGGCCACCACCAGCGGCCTGGCCGCAGCCGTCAAACGATCCGGAACACGTTGACCCCAATCACGGTAGACCTGCAGCGTGCGAGCCGGATCCTTGTCGATATTGCTATGCACATAAGCCCGCATGACCCAGGTGGCTGAATCGTTGCTGAGGCTGGCGGCCCGCTCGATCACCCGTTTGGCTTCTTCGAGCCGCCCCAGGTTGAATTCGGCGTAAGCCAGGTAGCGCAAGCCTTCAGGCGAGTCCGGCTCCAGGGCCAGCGCCGTCTGCAGGGCATCGATGCCCTGCTGCCAGAGCAAACCCACCAGATAGATATAGCCGATGCGTAACCAAGCATGAACAAGTCGTGGCTCGTACGACAAAGCCAAGGTGTATTTGATCAATGCTTCCTGAAGCATCTGCCGGCGCTCGAATGCCGCCGCATCCGCCAATGCATCCCGCGCTTCTTGTGCCAAAAACGGGGTGGACGCTGTTTTTTTTGCCGTGCGTGAAGCTGCCGGTGGTCGCGGTTTTTTCATTCGCGCCATTGTGATGCGTGTTGACAACGGGAAGTGGGGATCAGGCAGCCAAAGCCCCGGCTTTTCTGCTGAGCTAAGTAATCTGACTAAGTTAGCATTCCGATACATTCCTACCTTAGGCTTGGCCGTTTTCCCAGCCCATCGCCGGATCGCGAAATTCGCTTTTCTGCCGGCTTTTTCTCAAAACCACATGCTCGTCATCATTGGCTACATCGTCTGCCTGGGGTGCATCTTCGGGGTGTACGTCGCGCACGGGGGCAACATCAGCGTCATCCTGCATGCGCTGCCGTTCGAGATCATCACCATCATGGGTGGTGCGCTCGGTGCTTTCGTGGTGAACAACCAGGGCAAGGTGCTGAAGGCAGTGCTGAAGACGCTGCCGACGGTGCTCAAGGGTTCCAAGTACACCAAGGCGCGCTACATGGAGCTGATGTCGCTGCTCTACGACATCCTGCAGAAGGCTCGCAAGGACGGTTTGATGGCGATCGAGAAAGACGTCGAGACGCCGCACGACTCCGAGATCTTCAAGAAGTACCCCGCGGTGGGCAGCGACCACCACGTGGTGGAGTTCATGACCGACTACCTCCGCATGATGGTGTCGGGCAACCTCAATTCGCACGAGATCGAGTCGCTGATGGACAGCGAGATCGAAACCCATCACCACGAGGCACATGCGCCCATCGCCGCGCTGGCGCGGCTGGCCGGCGCCCTGCCCGCATTCGGCATCGTGGCCGCGGTGCTGGGTGTGGTGAACACCATGGGCTCGGTCGGCCAGCCACCTTCGGTGCTGGGCGGGATGATCGGCTCGGCGCTGGTCGGCACCTTCCTGGGCATTCTTCTTGCCTACGGTGTGGTCGAACCCCTGGCCGGCCTGCTGGAACAGAAATCCGAGGATGCCGGCAAGGAATTCCAATGCATCAAGACCACCCTGCTGGCCAGCATGCAGGGCTACAACCCGACTACGGCGATCGAATTCGGTCGCAAGGTGTTGTTCTCGACCGAGCGACCGACCTTCGCCGAGCTCGAATCCCACGTCAAAGGCAAGAAGTAGCAGGCGCCCGAAACCGGCAGTCGACACGCCATGGCAGAGAAGAAACTCCAGCCCATCATCGTCAAGCGCATCAAGAAGGGCGGCCATGCCCCGCATGGCGGCGCGTGGAAGATCGCCTATGCCGACTTCGTGACGGCCATGATGGCGTTCTTCCTGCTGATGTGGCTGCTGGGCTCGACCGCCAAGGGTGAGCTGCAGGGCATCGCCTCTTATTTCACCAACCCGGTCCAGGTTTCGCTGGGCGGCGGCGATGGTTCGGGCAACAGTTCGAGCATTCTTCCCGGTGGCGGCAACGACCTGACCAAGGTCCACGGCCAGGTGCGGCGTTCCGAATCCGACGCCGACAAGAAGACCAAGATGGCTGCCAGGATGGAGAAGCGCAAGCAGGCCCAGCAGGACGCCAAACGCATGAACGAGCTGCAGGAGAAGATCGCCGCGCTGATCGCGGTGAACCCGAAGCTGGCCGAGTTCAAGTCGCAGATCAAGATCGACATCACACCCGATGGCCTGCAGGTCCAGATCGTCGACGACCAGAAACGACCCATGTTCGACAGCGGCAGCGCGCTGGTCAAACCCTATATGCGCGACATCCTGAAGGAAATCGGCTCCGCACTGGGCAGCGTGGAAAACAAGCTCAGCATCGCCGGCCACACCGACGCCACGCCCTACGGCAACGGCGACCGGGGTTACAGCAACTGGGAGCTGTCCGCCGACCGCGCCAACGCCACGCGGCGCGAGCTGGTAGGCGCCGGCATGCCCGACGCCCAGCTGGCCCGGGTGGTCGGCGTGGCCGCCAGCGACCCTTTCGACAAGACCGACCCGCGCGCACCGACCAACCGCCGCATCACCGTCACCGTGCTGACCCGCGAGGCCGAAGAGCGCCTGCTGGGCCACGGGCTGCCCGCGGTGCCGCCGGACGAAGTCCCGGAAGCGGTGGAAATGCTGGACGGCAAGGCCAACGGCCGGCCGATTGCCAGTTTCCCTCCCGCGAAACCCATGATTCCGCTGCCCGCCCGCCCCGTGAAGAACGAGGCGGAGGAGCCGGACCCCAAGCCGAACAGCAGGCCCTGACGCCGGTGTTCATCCCCGTTTCTTGTTTTCCCCCCATTCCCCACTGAAAGGCTCATCCGTGGCCACTGCCTTGCGTTTCCTGATCGTCGACGACTTCTCCACCATGCGCCGCATCGTGCGCAACCTGCTCAAGGAATGCGGTTTTGCAGAGGCCGACGAGGCCGAAGACGGCTCCGCTGCCATGCAGAAGTTGCGTAACGGCCGCTTCGACTTCGTGGTGACCGACATCAACATGCCCAACATGAACGGCTTCGAACTGCTCAGCAACATCAAGTCGGATGAAAAACTGCGCCATCTGCCGGTGCTGATGGTGACCGCCGAAGCCCGCAAGGAAGACATCGTGGCCGCTGCCCAGGGCGGTGCCGCCGGCTACATCGTCAAGCCCTTCACCAAGGCGACGCTGGAGGAAAAGGTCAACAACATCCTGAAGAAGACGGGGCTGGTGGCATGAATGCGCCCGCCACCTCCTCGCAGGACACGGCGGCCGGCGCACTGTCTCCGGTACCGGCCATCGTCCACATGAAGATCGGCCAGCTGACCCGCCAGCTGCACGACTCGCTCAATGCACTGGGCTTCGCCGACAAGCTGCGCGACAGCGCCAGCGAACTGCCGGACGCCAAGAGCCGCCTTTCGTACATCGCCCGCCTGACCAACGACGCGGCCGAAAAGGTGCTGAACCGGGTGGAAATGGCCAAGGCCAACCACGAGTTCATCCTGAACGAGGCGCGGGCCATGGTCGCCAACGTCAAGAAGGATCCCGTGGCGGCGGTGGCGACCGGGCGGATCATGAACTTCCTGGAGGACATGGAACGCACCACCCAGGAAGCCGACGGCCATCTGACCGAAATCATGATGGCGCAGGACTTCCATGACCTGACCGGTCAGGTGATCGCGCGGGTGGTGAGCCTGACGGCGTCCATCGAAGACCAGTTGCTGCAGCTGCTGATCCAGACGGCCCCGCCGGGTTCTGCGCCGCCGGAAGCCGCCGCTGCGGCCACGGCTGCCACGGCAGCGGCGGTGGCAGATGCCGAAGCGGCAGTGGAAAGCCTGCCGGAGCCGGTGAGTTCGGCGCATCCGCGTCTGAATGGGCCTGTGGTCGACTCCGAAAAGGCGTCGGGAGACGTGGTGACCAGCCAGTCGGAAGTGGATGACTTGCTGGCCAGCCTGGGTTTCTGAAACCCACCGCCTGATTTAGACCGAGTCGTCCCGCCCGCGCTCAGCGGGGCGACTCGGGTGTGGTGAGCTTCCATTGGTCGCCCGCACACAAATTGCCTTTCGGAAAATACTGGAGCTCAACCCGCTTCACGTCGTCCCTCAGGCCGCCGCCAAACGCGCCGGCATTCCCATAAAAGATTTTTTCCGAAACACTCGTTGTCGGGGAAGACGGGTCAATATCAATAATGGCCAGCCTGACAGCAAGCTCGCGCTGACGACCCAGATGCTCGCCATCCAACTCGTTCTGTTCGACATTGGACGACAGGCCGATTGGTAAAGCGCTCGGGTAGTCTGCGCGCGCTTTTTTCAGCCAAGAAGACAGCTTAGAGAATTCTATTGCAGAAATTACCGACGAATTCTTATCAAAGACGACATCTGTCGCGACAATTACACTGCAGGCCGATGCCGAAATTGAAGGCAATACAAAATTCACGGCAACGACAAAAAATTTATTCAGCAAACTCATAACGTCAACCTTAATTGAAATAGCAATAATATTGATCAATCGGGATATGCCATATCCCACACTACATAGCCAGCAAAACTATCGGCATTCTTCCGAGGCGTCTCTGTATCAATCTGCGCCAATTTCAACGATTCACTCAAATAATAAAATGGATCATCTGTGCCGAAGACATCAATGAAATGTGTTATCTCATGAACAAGCACACTCAACTTGGAGTCCTTGGATCCCGACGTCGGACGCAGCACACAGTAAATATCCGTCACGGCGATGGTATGAGTTGCCGCATCGGTTTTGCAAACGGCAGCCGCTTGGTCGCGGGGACTGCTGGGCAAGCAGCCTAAAGCATCACCAAAATCACCTGTATATTTAACAAAATTCTTTTCGCTCAATCCATTTAGAACGAAGACGCCTCGTTTAAGTCCAGCCTGCAGGAAAACTCTTGTTTCCTCATCCTGCTTGCCAAACCATTGCTTGACTCTGTGCTTAGCCGACATATTCCATATCGAAAGCTCGAGGATTCGTTTTTCAATAAGCCTGACGGCCCGATCACGCAAATCAAGCATCAAATCAAAGAAAGCTTTATCAGTCATATTGGGACAGATATTGCCCGCGGCGTTTACGTTAGAGGGGTACGTCACTAACGCATCAACCACCTTTTTACTGCTTGCCAACGCCCGAGGATTCGGGCAGTACCAGCCGGTGCCCATGGCCGCAGCAGAAAAAACTCCCTCCACCCCACTTCGATCCTCGCAACTCGACATACTCTGCCTGCTAGAAACCAAAGGCTGCGGCGCCGGGCAAGCACACACCACCACGTCGCCCTCCAGCGCCTTCTCCGCATCGCAATAAAAACCACGATAAGGACCACCCGCCTTGGCGATATGACCCACGCTGTTGCAGCCTGCACAGAAAACACGGCCACCGATAAGCGCAATTTGGTGATACATAATGTGCGATGGTGGATGCACCTCGAAAGGCAGCACTGCACCTCCACAGGCAGGCGAATCTCCGACGACGATTAATTTTCTTTCCATGCATTACTCCATCCATTTGTAAGGAGCGGAGCATAAAGATTATCTCTCATGGTGGTTTTATTTTATTGTCATCAAATCCATATGGCACCACCAGACAATTCAATCGATTTATTTTGAAATAACCAGCAGCCAGACGCCGCCTGCGCAAACGCGCGGACAAGCCAGCCCTCAGCCTTCTTTTCAGGCTTTAGGAACGCCAGCCGCTGCCGACAATGGCGCACCCACCCAGGCCGCCCATGGACTCCAGCTCAGACCGCCAACTACCCGCCACCGCACGCAAGCTCCAGCAGGCCAAGGACGATGGCCAGGCCCCACGCTCCCGCGACCTGGCCAATTTGGCGGTTCTGGGGGCAGGTGCGACCGCAGTGGTGCTGCTCACGCCCACCGTTTTCCGGCGCCTGCAACTGGCCATGATCGACCAGTTGCACTTCGACGCCGCCACCCTGCAGACGCCCACCAACATGGTCGACCGCATGCAGGACATGACGATGCTCGGCCTGCTGATTTCGCTGGTGTTCGCCATCCTGGTGGGCGCCGCCGCCGTGGTCAGCGCGATCGCTTCCGGCGGCTGGATCGCCAGCCTGAAACCCATCACTCCCGACCTGAGCCGCCTCAACCCGCTGACCGGCCTGACCAACCTGGTCTCCAAGCAGCAGATGTTCAACATCGCCAAGCTGTCGGTGCTGACGGCGATCATGTTTTTCGTCACCTGGATCTTTCTGCGCGACAGCCTGCAACGTGTCACCTCGCTGGTGATGCAGCCCTCGGCCATGGCGTTGCGCGACCTCGGCGACTGGCTGGTGTCCGGCGTCAGCACCATGCTGCTGGTGGTGTTCGCGGCAGCGGTGGTCGACGTTCCGCTGCAGGGTTTCTTCCTGCGGTCACGACTGAAGATGTCGCACGAGGAAGTAAAGCAGGAGCACAAAAACTCCGAAGGAAGTCCTCACATCAAGAGCAAGATCCGCCAGCGTGCACGCGAGATCGCCAACCGGGCCAGCGTGGCCAAGGTGCCCCAGGCCGACTTCATCCTGATGAACCCGACCCACTACGCCGTGGCCCTGCGCTACGCAGAAGGCGTGATGGACGCTCCCCAGGTCATTTCCAAAGGCTCCGACCTGCTCGCGATGAAGATCCGCGACATCGCCAGGGAACACGACATCCCGGTGCTGCAGTCGCCGGTGCTGGCCCGGGCGCTGTACGCCCACGGCGAACTGGACAAGCCGATTCCGTCGGCGCTTTTCAATGCCGTCGCCCAGGTGCTGGCCTATGTCTATCGCCTGAAGGCGGCCCTGCGGGGCGAAGCCCAGATGCCGGGCGAACTGCCGGTGCCCATGGTGCCGCCGGAACTGGACCCTCACGATCCGGCAGCCGGGCTGGCAAAGGCCAGGAAGATCGCCGACGCGGCCGGCTGATGCGTGCCGCCCGGCATTGCCGCCGGGACCGAAGAAAGCCGATACAGCGGCCGGAACCGCCGCTTATCGGGCTTTAGAAAAGTCGGACGTTTCCGACAATGGACGGGCACCACCACCCCGCCCATGACCATCCAAAACCGCCCATCAGCCACTGCAGGAGCTTGCGCATGAAAGCCCGTGTGATGACCGCCCGCAACTGGATGGGCGCCAACGGAGAAGCCATCAAGGGCATCGCGGCGCCGCTGTTCGTGGTGATGATCCTGGCGATGATGGTGCTGCCCATGCCAGCGTGGCTGCTGGACACCTTCTTCACCATCAACATCGCCGTCGCACTGATGGTGATGATGGTGGCGGCCTACATGGTCAAGCCGCTGGACTTCGCGGCCTTTCCGCTGGTGCTGCTGCTGACCACCCTGATGCGGCTGTCGCTCAACGTGGCCTCCACCCGGGTGGTGCTGCTCGAAGGCCACACCGGCGCGGGCGCGGCCGGCGCGGTGATCGAGGCCTTCGGCCACTTCCTGATCGGCGGTAATTTCGCGGTCGGCCTGATCGTGTTCGCCATCGTGGTGGTGATCAACTTCGTGGTGGTGACCAAGGGCTCCGAACGCATCGCCGAAGTGTCCGCCCGGTTCACGCTGGACGCCATGCCCGGCAAGCAGATGGCTGTCGACGCCGACCTGAACGCCGGCGTGATCGACGAGAAGGAAGCCCGCAAGCGCCGCGCCGAAGTGGGCGAGGAAGCCAACTTCTTTGGCTCGATGGACGGTGCCAGCAAGTTCGTGCGCGGCGACGCCATGGCCGGCATCATCATCCTGCTGATCAACATCATCGGCGGCTTCGCCATCGGTGTGCTGCAGCACGACCTGACCGCGTCCAAGGCGGCCGACACCTACATCCTGCTGGCCGTCGGCGACGCGCTGGTGGCGCAGATCCCCGGCCTGCTGATCTCGGTGGCCGCGGCCATGGTGATCTCCCGCGTCGGCAAGGAAAAGGACGTCGGCGGGCAGGTGATCGGCCAGCTGTTCAATTCGCCCCGCGTCCTGGGCATCACCGGCGGCATCCTGCTGACGCTGGGCATCATCCCCGGCATGCCGCACCTGGTGTTCCTGATGATCGGCGGCGGCTGCGCCTATATGTCCTGGATGCTGTCCAAGCGCCCGCCTCCGCCGGACCCGAAGGAAGTCGCCGCCCAGGAAGCTGCCGCAGCCGCCCAGGCCGCCGCCGTCAACAACGACGGCGAGGCCAGCTGGGACGACCTGCAGCCGGTCGACCTGCTGGGCCTGGAACTGGGCTACCGGCTGATCATCCTGGTGGACAAGAACCGCCAGGGCGACCTGCTGACCCGCATCAAGGGCGTCCGCCGCAAGTTTGCGCAGGAAGTGGGTTTCCTTCCGCCGGCCGTGCATGTGCGCGACAACCTCGAGCTGAAGCCCAGCGGCTACCGGATCACCCTGCGCGGCGTGGTGGTGGGCGACGGCGAGGCCTTCCCCGGCATGTTCCTGGCGATCAACCCGGGCGGCATCACCACGCCGCTGATCGGCACGCCGACCACCGACCCCGCTTTCGGCTTGCCGGCGCACTGGATCGACGAACGGCAGAAGGAAGCCGCGCAAATGGCCGGTTTCACGGTCGTTGATTCAGAGACCGTGATGGCCACACATCTCTCACACTTGATGCAAGTCCAGGCAGCCAAGTTGCTGAGCCGGACGGAAACCCAGCAACTGGTCGAACACGTCGCCAAGCTGGCCCCCAAGCTGATCGAGGAAGTGGTTCCGAAAATGGTCTCCATCGCCGTGTTCCAGAAGGTTCTCCAGCTGCTGCTGGACGAGTCGGTGCACATCCGCGATATCCGCACCATCATCGAAACCCTGGCAGAACACGCCGGCTCCGTGCAGGACCCGGCCGAGCTGGCCCGCCGCGTGCGGGTGGCGCTGTCGCCTTCCATCGTCCAGCAGATCTATGGCCAGGCACGCGAACTCAGCGTGATCGCCATCGAACCCAACCTGGAGCGCCTGCTGGTGCAGGCCCTGGGCAGCAACAACGGTCCTTCGCTGGATCCGGGTGTGGCAGAAATGCTCACCAAGTCGGCGGCGGAAGTGGCGCTCAAGCAGGAAGAAATCGGCCTGCCCGCCTGCCTGCTGGTGCCCGACCAGATCCGCAGCGCCATCGCCCGCCTGGTGCGCCGCGTGGCACCCCGCCTGCAGGTTCTCGCCCACAGCGAGATCCCTGAAACCCATTCGATCCGCATCGGCCCGATCCTCCGAGGAGCCACCGCATGAACATCCGCCGTTTCACCGCCGCCACCGCCCGCGAGGCACTGGCCAAGGCCCGCAACGCTTTTGGCGATGGCACCCTGATCCTGTCGAACCGCCCCGTCGCCAACGGCGTCGAAGTGGTGGCGACCGCAGAGGAATCCCTGTCCGATCTGCAGGCCAGCCACGACGCCGATGTCGGTCTGGCCCCTGCCCGTCCCGCCGCTGCGGCCAAGCCCCTGGCACCGAAGCCGGCCGCCAGCGGCCTGCAGGCCCGTGCTGCCGCCCAGGTCGAAGGACGTCCTGCACTGGGTGCCGCCCGTACTCCGGCCCGCTCCGTTGCTCCGCAAGCCGCTTCCACGCGCAGCTCGGTGCAGGAAGACGCCGAACAGATGTCGATGAGCACGCTGTCCTTCCAGGAGTACGTGCGTGAACGCATGCTGCGCCGCCGCCACGAAGCGCTGACCGGCCAGGCACAAGGCCTGTCCGCCGACGAAGCGCTGGTCGACGCGGCACCGCTCACCATGCCCGTCGCCGAACGTGTCGAACGCATGGAACGCAGCGTCGCTCCGGCGCTGTCGGGCAACGCGCCTCCGCGTGCCGCCGGACAGGCCCGCACGGTGCAGCACGCCATTCCGGCCGCTGCCGCCGCCCGCACCGCCGCACCCGCTCCGCAACGCCGCGTCGCCACCGCACCCGCCGCCCCCTCCAAGGGTGTGGTCGACGAGCTGGCCTCGATGCGCGAACTCATCGAAGACCGCTTCAACACCCTGGCATGGCTCGGCCAGGCCAAGCAGGACCCGATCCAGTCCAACCTGATGCTGAAGCTGATCCGCGCCGGCTATTCGCCCGCCCTCGCCCGTGCCGTGCTGGAACGCCTGCCGCAGGACGCCACCGCCGGTGAAGCCGTGCGCTGGCTGATGGACGTGCTGCAGCGCAACCTGCACACCGCACCCGACAACCTGCCGCTGGCAGAAGAGGGCGGCATCTTCGCGCTGGTGGGCTCCACCGGCGTCGGCAAGACCACCACCGCCGCCAAGCTCGCCGCCCAGTGCGCCCGCCAGTACGGTCCGCAAAGCGTCGGCCTGATCACCCTGGACACCTACCGCGTGGCTGCCCACGAACAGCTGCGCGCCTACGGCCGCATGCTGGGTGTCGTCGCCCACCTGGCCCATGACCGCGCTGCCCTGCAAGACCTGCTGGGCCTGCTGGCCAACAAGAAGATGGTCCTCATCGACACCACCGGCGTCGCCCCGCGCGATCCGCGCAAACGCGACCTGCTGGACGTGCTCGACCTGCCCGGCGTGCAACGCATGCTCGTGCTCAACGCCGGCGGCCATGGCGACACGCTCGACGAAGTCGTCACCTCATTCAAGACCACCGGCGCGCAGCAGGCGATCCTGTCCAAGGTCGATGAAGCCGTGAAGCTGGGCCCGGCGGTAGACGCCCTGATCCGTCACCAGCTGGTGCTGCGCGGCGTGACCAACGGCCAGCGTGTGCCGGAAGACTGGGAAGAAGCAGACGCCGGCCAACTGGTGCGCGCGTCCATGCGTTCGCCGGCCAAGTCGGCCTTCGACCCCAAGGCGGCCGACCTGAGCTTCTTCTTCTCGTCGCCCGTGCCGGCAGCGTCGTCGGCCTACGGCTCGGGAGCCGCCGCGGGGAGCCTGCTCGATGCTTGAGTCCTGCCTCGACCAGGGCGCCGGCCTGCGGCTGCAGATGCCGCAGAGCGCGCCCCGCCTGGCCGCGCTGGTCGGCCATGGCGACACCGACACCGAGCTGCCGTTGCTGTGGCAGTTGTGCGACGCGATGCGTTCCCTGGGTTACCGCGTGGCGGTGCTCGACGTCTCCGCCGACGAAGATTTCGAATCGCCCGGCCTGCGCGGACTGCTCGACGGCAGCCTGGCAACCGACGACGACGAACACGACATCGCCGGTCACATGCCCTGCTACAACCTGGCGGTTTTTCCGGCCCGGCGCGGCCTGGCCGGCCTGATCACCTCGCGCGGCGAGCCGCGCGAAGACGCCTGCATCCGCCTGGGCCGCGCGCTGCGCGCCTACGACATGGCGGTGATGTTCGGCTCGGCCCAAGCGCTGGCCGGCTGGTCGCACCACTGCGCCATCGCGCCGGTGCTGCCCGCCGCGCCGCAAAAGGAAAGCCTGCTGGCCGCCTGGCGATCGCTCAAGGCGCTGGTCGAGGCCGGTGTGGTGCCGACGCTGGCGTCGGTGGTCACCCGTCCCGGCATCGCCACCGCCGGCATCGCGCTGGCGGCACGCGACAACCTGCAGCGCTGCGCAGAAAGCTGGCTGGGCCGGCGGGTCGACGTGCTGCGGGTACGGGCGGCGGCGGACGGCGCCCCGGCCTCCAGCGAAGTGCACCGCCTCGCCTTGCGGCTGATCGAAGGCGCGGCTACGCTTGCCAGTGTGGCCACGCCGCTCGCTCCTGCCCCCGACGCTGGTTTTTCTTCCCGATTCGAACGCCCTCTTCGGAGTCACTGATGTACACCGCCAAAGGCCAGCTCGACCGCGATGCGATGCTCCGGCAGTACGTGCCACTGGTGCGGCGGCTGGCGCATCACATGATCGCCAAACTGCCTCCCAACGTGGAGATCGACGACCTGATCCAGGTCGGGATGATGGGTCTCGCGGAAGCCCTGTCGCGCTACCAGGTCACCCAGGGCGTGCAGTTCGAGACCTTCGCCACCCAGCGCATCCGCGGCGCGATGATCGACGAACTGCGCGAGGGCGACTGGATGAGCCGGGGCTCGCGCAAGAGCCAGAAGGACATCGAGCACGCCCTGCACCGGCTGGAGCAGAAGCTGGGGCGCACGCCGATCGAGTCCGAGATCGCCGCCGAGATGGGCATGGGGCTTGATGAATACCAGAGCATGCTGGCCAAGGTTCGCGGGACGCAGCTGGTCTATATCGAGGACATGTCCCGCGGGGATGACGAAGACGGGTTCCTGGACCGCCACGCGGACGATCCGGATGTCGATCCGATGCAGCAGTTGCGGGATCAGCGGCTACGGACGGCGTTGGTCGAGGCCATCAAGGTGCTGCCGGAACGGGAGCAGTACATCATGAGCATGTATTACGAGAATGACATGAATCTCAAGGAGATTGCTGCTGTTCTGGGAATTACCGAATCACGGGTGTGCCAGTTGCACAGTCAGTCGATTGCACGCTTGCGGTCCAAGATGCGGCATCACTGAGTTTTTTTGTTCAAAGGCCCTTCGGGGCCTTTTGTTATTTTGTGTCGAGGTTTGGGACATCGGCGCACCAAAGCTTCACGCCCTACAGGTTGCAGGAAGACCGACAACGGACAGTGCGCCGGTTTCGCTCCGGATTTGGACGTGGTGATTGATCAAAAGGAGCCGATACCAGAGCGTGAAGCTGTTGGTCCCGACCATCGCTCATGCGATTCCCCGCTCCAGAGGCAACTTTCTTTGGTTACTTTCTTTTTGCCAGAAAAGAAAGTGACTGCACCGCGCACAGACGGCTCACCCCTCAAAAAGCAATAGAAGAAATAACCAGAGCGAAGCGAAGACGACCGAAAAAAATCAAAAGAACCGAGACCCGAACCGGCTCCCGCCACCAGCCCGCCCGGCCGCTTTCGAATAAGTGGCCTTGTCCCCTGCAGAAGAAGGCAACAACGCCTCCAGCGCACGGTCGACCCCCGCCGACCTCCGCGCCAGATTGTCCCGACACATCGCAAACCGTTGCCCCGCAGCCTTCAGCCGACGCTGCAGATCCGCCCCACCCTCACGCACCGCCAAAGTCGGCACCGGTAACAAACCGGCCACATCGACGGACGCATCCCGCAGCAGCGTGGTCGCCAGCAGCAGTGCATCGCCATCGCCCTGGATCAACGCAGCCGACACAGCGTCGAGCTGGCGCTCAAGGCGGCCCAGTCGGGTGTCGATATCGTGAACAGAGACGTTGTTGGGTTTCATCGTTCAGGCAACAAAGGAAAATCAGCCGACAGCGCCCTTGCGCAGCACCTGCTGGGCGTTGGACAGCAGCTTGTCTGCAATGGCTTCCGGGTCGACCTTGAAGGTGCCGTTGGCAATCGCGGATTTCATCGCGGCCACCTTTTCGGCGTCGAAAGAGCCGCTGGCGCCGGAGGTTTCCAGCGAACGGGTCAGGGACGATACGGTGACCGAAACACCCGCCTGCCTGGCGGCTGCGGGGTCGGCCTGGGTGGTGGTGGCGGCCTTGGCGGCCGTTGCAGCTGCCGAAGACGCGCCCGCAGCCGTCTTCGTCGCAGGGGCGGCGAGGTCGGAAATATCAGGGGTTTGACCTATCTTCATCTCTCTCTCCTGGGCCCCGGGGGTGAGGCTTCGTAGGAAGGTCTTCGGCGTTTTCTCGGCAGACTTTAGTCCGATTCGGTTTTTTTACATCTTTTTGGGCGGAAACCTGAAGTGGTCACGTGCCCACTGCGGCAAATGTGCAACAAAGGTCGTGATTTCAACGCAATTGGCGGAAGAGTGAGTCCTCAGATCGCAACGCGGACAGTGCGGGCGTCGACAACGGTTCCATTCATGAAACGGCCGCCGTCCATGCGGACACGGACCGTCTGGCCGACGATTCCGGCGCCCACGGCCTGGCCGTCCGACGTTACCGAAAAACCCGGGCCCTCGGCCACCACCCGCACGTTGGTGCCCGCGTCGAACACCTGCGGCGCCCGCACCATGGCCTGGCGCAACGCCTGGCCGGCATTGAGGTTGCGCACCACCGTGCTGCCCATCCACTGGGCGGCGTCGCCCAGCACCGGCATGGCGTCGTCGGCCCAGTCGACTTCTGCCTGCATCGCATCGCCGGCCTGCAGCGTGGCTCCGGCGGCAACGGCACTGCGCACCACCCATGCCGGGCCGAAGGCCTTGACCTGCACCGGCAAGAAGACGTTCCAGCGCACGGGGCCGTCGATGCAGCGCAGGCCCAGGCGGGTGCGGCCCCACAGGCGCATGCCGGCGGGAATGTAGGGTTCGACCTTGTTGCAGGCCGCCAGGCGCAGCCGGCTGTCGAGGTTGCCGACAGTGACCTCCATGCGCAACGGCATGCCGTTCGGCGGAGGCAGCTTGGCGACTTCCTGCGTCAGCCAGTTCTGGCTCGACGACTCCAGCAGCGCAGGAGAGGCTTCCGGACCGCCCGCGGTCTGCGCCACGGCAGCCAGGGATGCGGCACCGAGCACGACTGCGGCCATCACGGAGAAGGCGGATTTCGAAGAAAGGGCCATGGCGGCAGCTCCTTGAATAGAGGTTCGCCGCGGTCAACGGCAGTTGGCGGCAGGGGGCGGCGGATACCCGTTGAACAGGCACGGCCCCGAGGACGCACTTTAGGCATACCCCCCTCGAAGCAAGAGCTGAAGAGAGGCCGCTTTCCCCGCTTCATCGCGCTTTAGTTCGGCCGGTGCGTTTTGATAATCGGTGCGTCGGACCTCTCACCCACCACGCCCTTAGCCACCACCTTCCGCGGAGCAAAACACCATGCTCGAAAGACTCACCAACCAGCTGGACTTCCATTCGAAGGCCCTGGTGCTGCGCGCCGAACGCCAGCGGGTGATCGCCAGCAACATCGCCAACGCCGACACCCCCGGCTATGCGGCGCGCGACCTGGACTTCGCCAGCGCGCTGCGCAACGCCACCGGCGGCAACGGCAGCGGCAGCACCATGGCCAACGGTGCTTCGCTGCAGCTGGCATCCGCGCAGGGCAACAGCATCGGCGGCGCCTACAAGGGCGGCGACCTCGGGCATTCGGGTTTCCTGCCGATCCCCGGCGCCATCGGCGGCAGTGCGGGCGACGGCAAGCTGGCCTATTCCATCCAGACCCAGCCCGCGATGGACGGCAACAGCGTGGACCTGGACCGCGAACGCGCCGCCTTCGCCGACAACTCGGTGCACTACGAAGCCACGCTGCGTTTCATCAACGGCCAGGCCAAGACGCTGCTGACAGCGATCCAGGGCCAATAAGAAACAACGAACAAGGAAAACCACCATGTCCATGTTCTCGATCTTCAACGTCTCCGGCAGCGCGGTCAGCGCGCAGTCGCAGCGGCTGAACGCGGTGGCCTCCAACCTGGCCAACGTCGAAGCCGTGGCCGGTCCGGACGGCAAACCCTTCAAGGCCCGCCAGGTCGTGTTCCAGACGGTGCCGATGGGCGACGCGGGCACCGCCGGCGTGCGGGTGGCCCAGGTCACCGAAAGCCAGACGCCCGGCCGCAAGGTGATGGACCCCTCCAACCCGGCCGCCGACGAGCAGGGCTACGTCACCCACTCCAACGTGAATGCGGTGGAAGAGATGGTCAACATGATTTCCGCCTCGCGTTCCTACCAGAACAACATCGAAGTGATGAACACCGCCAAGACCCTGCTGCTGAAGACGCTGCAGATGGGCCAGTAAACAACCCGTCCACGGGAAACCCGCCATGACATCCAGTACCGCCACCGCCGCGCTCGCCTCCACCACCACCTACCAGCCGACTTCGTCGCTGAGCGGCAGCACGTCCAGCTCGGGCACCACCGGGACTACCAGCGCCGACGACCAGCAGGACCGGTTCCTGAAGCTGCTCGTCGCGCAGCTGAACAACCAGGACCCGATGAACCCGATGGACAACGCGCAGATGACCACCCAGATCGCGCAGATCAACACGGTGTCGGGCATAGAGAAACTCAACACCACCGTCAGCAGCCTGGCCACGCAGATGGCCGCCATGCAGGGCATCCAGGCCAGCGCGCTGATCGGCCACGACGTGCTGGCATCGGGCGACACCGTGTCGATCGACAGCACCAGCAACAAGGGCAGCGGCCTGTTCACCCTGGACGGCACCGCCAGCAACGTCACCGTCAAGGTGAGCACCGCCGGCGGCACCACCGTGGGTTCGCTCAACCTGGGCGCCATGGAAGCCGGCCAGCACAGCTTCGACTTCAACTCCACCGGCTACACCAGCGCCGACGGCCTGAAGTTCACCGTCACCGCCACCAACGACAAGGCAACGGTCGGTTCGACCGGCCTGGTCAAGGGCACGGTCGCATCGATCGGCTCCGACACCGCCGGCGCCTTGCAGCTCAAGTTCAAGGACGGCAATTCGGCCGCCTACACCTCCGTTAAGACGATCCTCTGATCGATCCCGACCGTTTTCGCCACCCACTCTCCCAGCGCTAAGGAGCACCAGCCATGGCTTTCCAACAAGGTCTTTCGGGCCTCAACGCCGCCAGTCGCAACCTCGACGTGATCGGCAACAACATCGCCAACGTCAACACCACCGGCATGAAGGCCTCGCGGGCCGAGTTCTCGGATCTGTACGCATCCAACCTCGGCAGTGGCGGCAGCGCCAACACGCCCGGCATCGGCGTGCAGACCGCCGCCATTTCGCAGCAGTTCAGCCAGGGCAACCTGACTACCACCGGCAACGACCTGGACCTGGCCATCAACGGCAACGGCTTCTACACGGTGCAACTGCCCAACGGCGAAACGGCCTACACCCGCAACGGCACCTTCAAGCTGGATTCCGACGGCAACATCGTGACCAACGGCGGCGCCAAGCTGCAGGGCAACATCTTCGACCCGATCACCGGCGCGGTGACCAAAGGCACGCTTTCGCTGCCGACCGGCAAGGGAGTGGCGGGCCACCAGAGCACCGAGATCAACATCTCCGCCAACCTGGACACCCAGGCCGTGGTCTACAACTCGGTCACGCCCAACACCGCGCTGAGCACCTACGGCACCTCGGTCACCGCCTACGACTCGCAGGGCGCGGCCGTGCCGGTCGGCCTGTATTTCCAGAAGACCGACGCCAACACCTGGAACGTCTACGCCGACTATCCGCAGGGCAACAGCACCACCTCGACCACCGGCACGCCGGTCGGTTCGGTGACTTTCGACGCCAACGGCAACATTTCCTCGGGCAGCACGCTGACCCTGCCGGGCATCCAGATCAAAGGCGCGGCCACGCCGGCATTCGACGTCAAGGTCGACCTGACCAGCCTCACCCAGAACGCCTCGTCGTTCTACGTGTCCAGCCTCAAGCAGGACGGCTACGCACCGGGCGAGCTGACCGGCATGGCCTTCTCGGAAAACGGCACCCTGACCGCGCGTTATTCGAACGGCCAGACCCAGTCGACCGGACAGATCCAGCTGGCGAACTTCCGCAACGTGCAGGGCCTGGAGCCCTCCAGCGGCGACTACTGGAAGGAAACCGTGGCCTCCGGCGCTCCCATCAAGAACGCTCCCGGCTCGGGCAACTTCGGCAAGATTTCGTCGGGCTCGCTGGAAGACTCCAACGTCGACCTGACGGCCGAGCTGGTCAACATGATGACCGCCCAGCGCGCCTACCAGGCCAACGCCCAGACCATCAAGACGCAGGACCAGATCATGAGCACGCTCGTGAACCTGCGCTGATCGAACAAACCAGACAAACGTCGAGGTGAGCTAGATGGATCGTTTGATTTACACATCGATGACGGGCGCTTCCGCCGCTTCCGAGCGGCAGGCGGTGCTGGCCAACAACCTGGCCAACGTGTCCACCAACGGCTTCCGCCAGGAGCTGTTCAACTTTCGTGCGGTGCCGATCAACGGCGACGGTTCGAGCACCCGGGTGTTCGCTCTGGAAACCGCCAGCACGCACGACGACACGCCCGGATCCATCCAGTACAGCGACCGCAACCTGGACGCCATGCCGCAGGGCAACGCCTACTTCGCGGTGCAGGCGCTCGACGGTACCGAAGCCTACAACCGCAATGGCGGTTTCCAGGTCAATGCCAACGGCACGCTGGTCAACAGCGTCGGCATGACGGTGCTGTCGGCCGACGGCGGCCCGATCGACATTCCGCAGAACGCACAGGTCGCGCTGGGCGCCGACGGCACCATCACCGCCAAGGTCGACGGCCAGCCGATCAACACGGTGGGCCGGCTCAAGCTGGCCACGCCGACCGCCGAAGACCCGCTGCGCCGCAGCGAGGACGGCCTGTTTCGTCCGACCTCGGGCAACCCGATGGCCGCCGACGCCAACGCCCGCCTGCAGACCGGCATGCTCGAAGGCTCCAACGTCAATGCCGTCGGAACCATGGTGGCCATGATCGAAGCGGCCCGCCAGTTCGAATCCAACACCCGCATCCTGCAGACCGCGGAGCAGGGTGACAAATCGGCCAGCCAGTTGCTGTCCGTGGGCTGAAGCGCCCTAACCCCATTCCTGCGAGTACACCGCCATGATCAATTCCCTCTGGATCTCGAAGACCGGCATGGAAGCCCAGCAAACCCAGCTGGACGTCATCTCCCACAACCTGGCCAACGTCTCGACCAACGGCTACAAACGCGCCACCGCCGTGTTCGAAGACCTGATGTACCAGAACCTGCGCCAGGTCGGCTCCAACACCACCGAGCAGAACCAGCTGCCCACCGGCCTGCAGCTCGGCCTGGGCGTGCGCACCGTGGCCACCGCGCGTTCCTATGCCCAGGGCAGCCTGCAGCAGTCGACCAACCCGCTGGATGTGGCGGTGAAGGGCAACGGATTCTTCCAGGTGACGCAGCCCGACGGCACGCTGGCCTATACCCGCGACGGTTCGTTCGAACTCAACGCATCCGGCCAGCTGGTGACCAACAACGGCCTGGCCATCGCCAACGGCATCACCATCCCGGCCAACGCGCAGAGCATCACCATCGGTGCCGACGGCGCCGTCAGCGTGGTGCTGCCGACCAGCGCCACGCCGCAGCAGGTGGGCACCATCGCCCTGGTCAACTTCATCAACCCGGCCGGCCTCGAGCCGCGCGGCTCGAACCTGTTCACCGAAACCGCCGCTTCCGGCACGCCGCAGACCGGCACGCCCGGCACCAACGGCCTGGGTACGGTGATGCAGGGTTTCGTCGAGACCTCCAATGTCAACGTGGTGCAGGAACTGGTCGGGATGATCCAGACCCAGCGCGCCTACGAAATGAACAGCAAGGCCATCCAGACATCCGACCAGATGTTGCAGAAGCTGGCCCAACTCTGAATAGCACCCAGAGACATACCGCACGGAGACACGCCCCATGCAACGCCTCACCTCCCTTCTCGCGGCCGCGCCCCTGGTCGCCCTGCTCTGCACCGGCTGCGAAACCATGCAGCCCAAGGTGGACATGCCTGTCACTGCCGCGCCGCAGCTGATCTATCCGGCCCGCGAACCGGTCTCCGCCAGCGGCGGCCTCTTCAGCACCGCCACCTACCGCCAGGCCTTCGAAGACCGCCGGGCGCGGCTGGTGGGCGACACGGTCACCATCAACATCGTCGAGAACGTCAGCGCCAGCCAGACTTCCACCTCGACAGTCGACAAGAACGGCACGGTCAAGGCCGGCATCACCGCCCTGCCCTTCTTCGGCGCCGCCTCGCTCGCCGCCAAGACCAACATCGCCGCGACCGATGCCAACACCTTCGCCGGCAAGGGCGGCACGCAGAGCGCCAATACGTTCTCGGGCGCCATCACCGCCACCGTGGTGCAGGTGCTGCCGAACGGGCATCTGGTGGTCACCGGCGAAAAACAGATCGGCGTGAACGAGAACGTCGACGTGATGCGTTTCAGCGGCACCATCGATCCGCGGGCCATCCAGGCGGGCAGCCTGGTGTCCTCGACCCAGGTCGCCAACGTGCGGATCGAGTCCCGCGGTCGGGGTCAAGCCGGCGAAGCCCAGCAAATGGGGTGGCTTTCCCGGGTCTTTTTGAACGTTCTGCCTTTCTGATGCTTGGGAGAATCCTCCCATGCACCCCGCCCTTACTTCCTCCTTCCTCCGGCTGACCGCCCTCTGGGTCGCCGCCTTCGGCCTGGTTTTCGGCGCAATGCCGGCCCAGGCGATGCGTATCAAGGAAGTCGCGTCGGTGCAGGGCGTTCGCACCAACCAGCTGACCGGCTATGGCCTGGTCATCGGCCTCGACGGCACGGGTGACCAGACCACCCAGATGCCGCTCACCACCCAGAGCCTGACCAACTACATGCAGCAGCTCGGCATCACATTGCCGGCCGCGACCGCATCGCAGCTGCAGCTGAAGAACGTGGCCGCGGTGATCGTCACCGCCCAGCTGCCCGCCTTCGCCCAGCCGGGCCAGATGATCGACATCAACGTGTCGTCCATCGGCAACTCCAAGTCGCTCAAGGGCGGCACCCTCATCACCACCCCTTTGCGTGGCGTGGACGGCGAGATCTACGCACTGGCCCAGGGCAACGTGGCCGTCGGCGGCGCCGGTGCCGCGGCCGGTGGCAGCAAGGTGCAGATCAACCACCTGAGCGCCGGCCGCGTGCCGCAGGGCGGCCAGGTCGAAAGGGCCATCCCGACGCCGCTGCAAGAGGGCGATTCGATCAAGCTGGACCTGAATTCCTTCGACTTCCAGACCGCCCGCCGGGTGGCCGAAGCCATCAACCGCCGGCTGGGCAGCGGGCTGGCTCGCGCGCTGGACGGCCGTACCGTGCAGGTGCAGGCGCCCACCGATGCCAATTCGCGGGTCAGTTTCCTGGCCGACCTCGAAGAGATCCCGCTCGAACTGAGCGCACCGTCGGCCAAGGTCGTCATCAACGCCCGCACCGGCTCCATCGTGCTCAACCAGTCGGTCACCCTGGGCCCATGCGCCATCGCCCACGGCAACCTGTCGATCACCATCAATTCGACGCCCGTCATCAGCCAGCCAGGCGCCTTCAGCGGCGGCCAGACGGTGGTGGCGCAGAAGAGCGACATCCAGATCAAGCAGGAACCCGGCATCCTCATGCAGGTCCCCGCATCGCCCCAGCTGGCCGACGTGGTGCGCGCGCTCAATGCGCTGGGCGCCACGCCACAAGACCTGTTGGCGATCCTCCAGGCGATCAAGGCCGCCGGCGCGCTGAACGCCGAGCTGGAAGTGATCTGACCAACCGCACCCACGCGGCAAGGGCTTGACCATGGCGATTTCATCCACTTCATCTTCATTCGGGCTGGGCAGCGGCAGCACCACGCCCAACGAGGCGCTGGCGGCCGACTCCCGCTCGCTCAACGCCCTCAAACTGCAGGCCGGCAACAGCAGCGACCCCAAGGCCATCAAGGCGGCTGCCAAGCAGTTCGAGTCGCTGTTCATGCGTGAACTGATGAAGTCCATGCGCGAAGCCACCATGAAATCCGGCATGAATGACAGCGAAGGCGAGAAGCTGGGCACCGACATGCTCGACCAGCAGTTCGCCGTGTCGATGTCCGGCCAGCCCGGCGGCCTGTCGGAAATCATCGAGAAACAGCTCAGCGCCCAGTCCGGCCTGAAAGCCGGCACGCTGCCTCCTTCGACCATTTCGCTGGGCGGCGTCAGCGCGGCCAAACCCACGCCGGTGGCCGCCGCCCCGACCGGCAGCGCGCAGGGCGACTTCGTCCAGAAAATGGGCGACGCCGCCGCCACGGTCAGCGCCGAGAGCGGCATTCCGGCCAGCTTCATGCTGGGCCAGGCCGGCCACGAAACCGGCTGGGGCAAACACCTCATCAAGAACAAGGACGGCAGCAGCGCCAACAACCTGTTCGGCGTGAAGGCCACCGGCGACTGGAAGGGCAAGGTCGCCGAGGTGACCACCACCGAATACATCAACGGCCAGCCACGCAAGGTGGTGGCCAAGTTCCGTTCGTACGACTCGGTCGAAGACTCGTTCCGCGACTATTCCAAGCTGATCAACGAGAACCCGCGCTACGCCAACGCCAGGCAGAAGACCGATTCGGCCCACGCCTATGCGACCGAACTCAAGCGCGCCGGTTACGCCACCGACCCCGCCTACGCCAGCAAGCTGAGCCGCGCCATCGCCAGCGCCGCGCACTGGCAACAACGCAGTGTCGTAGCCGACGCAGGTCAACATTCATGAGCCTGCTCAACGTCAGTGCACGGGCGCTCACGGCCAACCAGACGGCCCTGTCGACCATCGGGCACAACATCTCGAACGTCAACACGCCGGGCTACAGCAAGCAGACGGTGCAGCTGGAAACGGCGGGCGGGCAATACACCGGCGCGGGTTTCATCGGCCGGGGCGTGACGGTCGCCACCATCACCCGCAACGCCGACCAGTTCCTGACCAAACAGGCCACCCAGGCCGCCGCCGTGGCCGCATCGGACTCGACGCGCTCGGCCAGCCTGTCGCAGCTGGAGGACATCTTTCCCGGCGGCACCACCGGCCTCGGCGCGTCGATCACCGACATGCTGAACGCCTTCACCGATGTGTCGGCCGCCCCCACCGACCTGACAGCCCGTTCGGTGGTGCTGACCCGCGCCAACGAAATGGCCGGGCGCTTCAATACCGCCTCGTCGCAGCTGAACGAACTGCAGTCGACCACCCAGCAGAAGCTGCAGGACGACGTCACCGCCGTCAACGGACTGGTGACCCGCATCGCTGCGGTCAACCAGCAGATCGCTCTTTCGCACGGCCAGGCGCAGCAGCCCAACGACCTGCTGGACCAGCGCGACACGCTGATCCGCAACCTGAACCAGTACGTCCAGACCAGCCAGATCCCGGCGGACGACGGCAGCACCAACATCTTCCTGGGCAGCCAGCCGCTGGTGCTCGGCACCACCACCGCCCAGGTGTCGCTGGTATCCGACCCGAACGGCGATCCTTCGATCATGAAACTGTCGGTGCAGCGCGCCGGCACCCTCACCACCACTCTGGACGAGAACCAGATGGGCGGCGGCGAAATGGCCGGCCTGCTGAAGTTCAACAACACCGACATCGCCGAAGGCCGCAACCTGCTGGGCCGCCTGGCGCTGACCACCACCAGCGCCATCAACGAACAGCATTCGCTGGGCCTGGACCTCGACGGCAACACCGGCGCCAACCTGCTCAACCCGATCAGCATCCCCAACGGTTATGCCGCGTCCTACAACACCGGCACCGCGACCGTGGGCGTGCAGGCGGCCGACATCAGCAAGCTGACGCCGTCCGACTACAAGGTGACGCTGACATCGGGCAGCACCGGTTCGATCACCCGGGTGTCCGACGGCCAGATCACCAATTTCGACCTGAGCGCCGGCCAGCCCACGGTGGACGGCCTGGCCTTCAACATCGGCGCCGGCGGCGTCGGCGGCGACAGCTATTCGGTGAAACCCTTCGCCGCCGCGGCCAGCCAGATGGGCACGGTGTTCGCGTCGCCCCGCCAGCTGGCCGTGACCAGCCCGGTGGTGGCCTCGGCTGCCGCCGACAACAAGGGGACGGTGACGGTGCAGGGCCTGATGGCCACGTCGAAGAACGCCAACCTGGCCAGCGACGCCATCCTGACTTTCGACACGCCGACCAGCTACACGGTCACGGTGCCGCCCGCTGCAGCCGGCCCCAGCCAGGCCTACACCAGCGGCCAGACCATCAAGCTGAACGGCTGGGAACTGAGCCTGAAGGGCGTACCCACCGCCGGCGACGTGGTGATGGTGCAGGCCAACGACGCCAGCATCGGCACGCCGATGCGCGCCGCCGGCACCTGGCCCACCACCTACACCGCCACGCCGGCCACCACCGTCGGCGGGCCCGTCACCACCACCGCCGGCAATGCCGACGCCATCGCCGCCTTGCGCGACAAGACGGTGTACGACGGCTCGCCCTTGTCCGACGGTTATGCCGGCCTCATGTCGCAGATCGGCACGCGGGTGCAGAGCGCGCAGTTCAACGCCAGCGTGTCGGGGAACATCTCGACCAGCCTGGACAACAGCGTGTCGTCGGTCAGCGGTGTCAACCTCGACGAAGAGGCCGCCAAGCTGCTGCAGTACCAGCAGGCCTACCAGGCCTCGGCCAAGATGATCCAGGTGGCGCAGAGTCTGTTCGACTCGGTGCTGTCGGCGATGCGTTGACATCGGCAATCGGCAATAGGAAACGACATCCATGAGCACCAACAGCCGCGTCGGCACCGCCACCAGCTACGCCACCGCCCTGCAGAACCTGTCGCAGCGCCAGCAGGCACTGGTCACGCTGCAGCAGAACATGACCTCGGGCCTGAAGATCAACCGCACCAGCGACGACCCGACCGGCGCCGCCCAGGCCGAACGCGCCGGCACCCGCATCGCCCGCATCGCCGCGGACCAGCGGCTGCTGGCTTCGCAGCGCGACACCATCGCCACCGCCGAATCCACCCTTGGCGCCACCACCGACGCGCTGCAGAGCTTCCGCGAACTGGTGGTCAGCGCCGGCAGCGGCACACTGACGCCCACCGACCGGGCCTCCATCGCCCAGCAGCTGACCAGCCTGCGCGACGAGATCTTCGCCAATACCAACAAGACCGACAGCAACGGCACGCCGCTGTTCAGCGGCCTCGGCAGCGCCACCACGCCCTTCACCAACACGCAGACCGTGCAGTTCGAAGGACTGTCGGGCCAGCGGGTGGGCGGCGGCAACACGGTGTCGCCGACGCTCGACGGCCAGGCGGCCTTCATGAACGTGCCGAGCGGCAACGGCACCTTCACCGTGGCCACCGGCAGCGGCAACATCGGCACCGTGTCGGCGGACGCCGGCAGCGTGACCAGCCCCACCGCCGTCACCGGCCACAACTACACCATCGCCTTCGCGGTGGACGCCACCAGCGGCGCCAAGACCTATACCGTCACCGACATCACCGCCGGCACCACCGCCGCCACCGGCACCTACAAGGAAAACGGCGCCATCGCTTTCGACGGCATCTCGATGACGGTCAAGGGCTCGCCAGTCGCCGGCGACACCTTGAGCGTGGCGCCCAGCGCCCGCAGCGACCTGTTCACCACCCTCGACCAGACCATCGCCAACATCAAGAACGCGACCAGCAACTCCGGCGCCCTGCCCACGCAGATCGCGCAGTCGCTGTCGCAGATCGACGCCGGCATGGCCCGGGTTTCGTCGGCGCGCAGCCTGGCGGGCGACATCCTGAACCAGGCCGACCGCATCAAGGACGCGCAGGGCGTTCGAACCGACCAGCTGAAGGCCGAGAAGTCCGCCGCCGAAGACCTGGACATGATCAAGGCGGTGTCGGAATTCTCCAGCCAGCAGACCGGTTACCAGGCTGCGCTGAGTTCGTATGCGCAGATCCAGAAGCTGTCGCTGTTCACCTATATCAGCGGGTGATTGAAGGCTTCTGGCCGGAGCGTGGAGAATCCGGTGGTTTGAGAAAACCACCTCTTCTGGCTCCAGGCGCATGACGGCTTCTGTCCTCGACTGCATTTCGCTTTCCTATCAACCCCTCTGGGGCCGCGGCCGTTCGCTGGTCGGCATGGGCCTGTTCGTCGCCCCGGTTCCGGACGGTCCGCTGGACGGCCCCATCGACGCCCGCGAACTACTCGACACCCTGGGCGACCGGCTGCCAGCCGACGGCCCGCCGCTGTTCCTGGTGCCGCAGTCGCAGGCGCTGCTGATCGACCTGCTGACCCTGGTCGATCCGCCCACCCCCAAGGCTGCGCCCGGCCCCCGTTTTGCCAGCCGCACCGCACTGGTTCCCACCCTGGTCGTGCAGTCCGAAATGCTCGAAGGCAGCAGCCTGGTGGCCACCGGCGTGCGCCTGGCCCAGCAGCGCGGCCTGCGACTGGTGTGGATGGGCAGCGCCGACATGCCGCCGCCGGAAGACATCCGCCACAGCTTTCACCGCTACTGGCTGACCCTGCCGCCGCCCTGGGCCGCCGCCGCGCTGAAAGACGCCACCCGCAAGACCGAGGTCGGCTACCAGATGGGCCCCGGACGGTTACCGCCCGGCCACATCTTCGGCGGCATCGAAAGCCGGGTGCTGATGGAATATTGCCTGGACCGCTGCAACGCCTTCGCGCTCGCCGGCTGGCCGGGCGAAGACGTGGTCTACAGCCTGCGCCACCAGCCGATGCAGCCCTCGCACGCGGTCGTGCAGCAGACATTGATGGCACTGGAAAGCGATCGATCGGCCGAGACGGTGGAACGCATCCTCAGCGAAGATCCGTTGCTGGTGTATCGCTTCCTGATCTATGCCAATTCGCCAGCACTGGGCCTGCGTACGGCCATCGAATCGGTACGCCACGGAATGATGATGCTGGGCATCGAGACCCTGCGCGGCTGGCTCGGCAAACAACTGCCTTTTGCCAGCCGGGAACCGGCCATGCGGCCGCTCAATGCGCAGCTGGTGCTGCGCGCTCGCCTGATGGACGGACTGCTGGACGCCGGCATCGAGGAAGCCCTGCGCCGAGAGGTCTCGTTGTGCGGACTTTTCTCGGGTCTGGACCTGCTGCTGAACGAACCGCTGGGTGTGTTGCTGCCCCGCATACGCCTGTCGCGCCGGGTGCAGGATGCCGCCACGACCCGCACCGGGCCTTACGGGCCGAGCCTGGAGATCACGCTGGCTCTGGAAGCAGCGGATGCGTTTCCGCTACAGGCGCTGTGTAAGTTGCACGAGATCGAGCAGGGCCGGGTCAACCGCGTGTTGCTCGATGTCTTGGGGGAAGTCGACGCCAAAGGCGCGACGATCTGAGATTGAATGGAAACGGCACCCTGAGGGTGCCGTCGCGTACGCTGGCCGGAAGGACCGGATCCGGCTTATTTGCCGGTATTTTTCAACGATTCCCTGGCCTTGTCAGCCGAGGCGTCCGCGCGGTTCTTGTGATAACCGGCTTTCACGTCGTTGACGGCCTTGCCGACCGGGCCGCTCTTCTTTGCTTCGCTCTCGGCCTGCTTCTGGTCCACCTTGTGCTGTGCGGCATCGGTGGCCTCGGAAGCGGCCTTTCCGATCTGGGCATGGGCGCCGAGCATGGTGAAGGTGGCGGCGAGGATCACGAGTGCTTTTTTCATGGAGGTTCTCCTGTTGAATGCGATGGATCGATCCTCGCCGCAACGGGCCGCGCGGCCTGTCAGCCAGGGCCGCACCCGCACGGCGGCCTCGACCCCATTTGCGCTGTGGGACATTCGGCGCTTCGCCCATCGACCGTCCGCCCTGGGCCGGCGCGCAGACCACGGCCGGCGGCCCACCTTGCGCTTTCAGGTGGGTGAGCCGGCCTTGGCGTGCGACACGGTGCCGGGCTGATCGGACACAATTTCATATGAACCACGAAATCAACCTGCCGGAAATCCTGGAAGAGGTGACAGCCGTCTTCCAGCGTTATGAGGACGCCCTGGTGCACAACAAGGTCGAGGTGCTCGACGAGCTGTTCTGGAACAGCCCTGAGACCCTGAGGTACGGCGCCACCGAAAACCTGTACGGCTACGAGGAGATCCGCGAATTCCGCGCCTCGCGCCCATCTACCGGCCTGGCCCGAGAACTGATCACCGTGGTCATCACCACCTACGGTCGCGACTTCGCCTGTGCCAACTGCGAGTTCCGCCGCGCCGGCAACGAAAGGACCGGACGACAAAGCCAGACCTGGATACGTACGCCGGATGGCTGGCGAGTGGTTGCAGCACATGTGAGTTCACTTCCGTGATGCAATGCGCCCGGATGTCCGGCATGAATGAGGGGTCTGCATGAAACGTTTTTCCACGATTTTGCTGATGGCGCTGGCGATGCTCGCGGCGTCGCTGAACACCGGCTGCACCACCGCCGGTTCTTCCACGCGCGCCGACGGCAACCGGAGCGGTGTGACGGTTTTCGGCGACATCGACGCCGGGGTTTCCAGGGTCCGCTGAGTCGACCCGGATAGGGGTTTTCGATTCGTATCAATTTCATGTATGGCATACAAAATGCTGGTACATGACCGGCCGCTGCAATGGCGGCTTTTCACTGATCGAAAAGCGACTCAACTCCATGAAAAACCAAAAGCCCTGGTGGCTGCTGACTCCTATCGCGTTTTCACTTGCGCTCGCCGGTTGCGGCGGCGGCTCCAATGACCCGGTGATCGTGGCCGATCCGGCCGTCGCACCGCCCGTGGTACCACCGGTGGTCACCGTCGACAACAGCTGCCTGACCAGTTCGACCGGCGCCACCCCCGTGGTGGTCGGCTCAGGCCTGGCCGGCGATGCGGCCGCACCGGAAGCCGCCAGCGGCTACGTGCTGGGCAAGAAGCTCACCTATTCCAAGACGTACATGGTGGTGGCCAACCACCCGCTGGCCACCAAGGCCGGCTGCGACATCATCAAGAACGGCGGCAGCGCAGCCGATGCGGCCGTTGCCGTGCAGGCCGTGCTGGCACTGGTCGAGCCGCAGTCGAGCAGCCTGGCCGGTGGCGCATTCATGCTGTATTACGACGCCAAGACCAAGAAGGTCCAGGCGTATGACGGCCGCGAGACCGCACCGGCTGCCGCCACCGGCAACTACCTGCGATACATCGACCCGACCGGCGTTTCCATCGCGCCGCCGCTCCCGAGCGCCCGCGCCAGCGGTCGTTCCATCGGCACCCCGGGCGCCATGCGCATGCTGGAACTGGCTCACGGCGATCACGGCAAGCTGGCCTGGATGAACCTGTTCAACGACGGCACCAACCTGGCAGAGAACGGCTTCAAGATCGGCGGCCGCATGGCTGCGGCCATCGAGGGTTCGGCTGCCAACTTCAAGCGTGACAACGAGGCATCTGCCTACTTCCTGGATGCTTCCGGCAACCCGCGCAAGCTGGGTGAGACGCTGAAGAACCCGGCCTACGCCGGCGTGTTGCGCGCCATGGCGACGCAGGGCGTCAACGCACTTCACACCGGCCCCATCGCGCAGGACATCGTCAACAAGATCCAGATCACCGCCGGCATCGACGGCTCGGTCATCACGCCCGGCGTGACCACCATGGCCGACATGGCCGCCTACAAGGCGGTGCGCCGCGAACCGGTCTGCACGACCTACCGCAGCTACTACGTCTGCGGCATGCCGCCGCCGTCGTCCGGCGGCCTGGGCGTGGCGCAGACGCTGGGCATCCTGGAAAACTACAACCTGGGTCTGTACCCGCCGACCGCAATCGACATCGAAGGCGGCAAGCCTTCGGTGATGGGTGTGCACCTGGTGACAGAAGCAGAACGCCTGGCCTATGCCGACCGCGACAAGTACGTGGCCGACACCGACTTCGTGCCGTTGCCCGGCTCATCCGCACCCGGCGCCGCCAATCTGGCAGCCGGCGTGGCGACCATGACCAACAAGACCTACCTGCGCACCCGCGCCGGCCTGATCAGCTTCAGCAGGAGCATGGGCGTGGCCCCGGCGGGTGACCTGGGCGCCGTGCCGCTGGGCATCGACCGGACACCGGAGAGCGGCACCACCCACTTCTCCATCGTCGACAAGGAAGGCAATGCCGTTTCGATGACTACCACCGTTGAATCGTCCTTCGGTTCGTATCACATGGCGCGCGGCATCATGCTGAACAACCAGCTGACCGACTTCAGCGCCGCACCGACCGACAGCGGCGGCGTGGCGATCGCCAACCGCGTGGCACCGGGCAAACGTCCTCGCAGCACCATGGCACCGACCCTGGTGTTCAACGGCACCGGCCCCGGCGACTTCCTGATGGCTACCGGTTCGCCCGGCGGCGGCACCATCATCCAGTACGTGGTGAAGACCCTGGTCGGTGCCCTGGACTGGGGCCTGGATGCCCAACAGGCGACCTCGATGGTGGACTTCGGCGCCAGCAACAGCGCCACCACTTCGCTGGGCGGCGAACATCCGAACATCGTGGCGGCCAGCAACGGCCTGAACGATCCGCTGGCCATCGGCCTGCGTGCCCTGGGCCACACCGTGTCGACCAGCGCACAGTCGAGCGGCATCAGCACCATCGTGCGTCGGACCACCGGCACCACTTCGGTGCTGACGGGCGGTTCGGATCCGCGCCGTGAAGGCATCGTGCTGGGGGATACCTACACGCCTTGATGTTCGAGGGCCGGCGGGTGCCGGCCTTTCAGGATTATCCCGGGGCTTATGTTCATTTATTATTAAACAGTCATCCGATGGGTGGCTGTTTTTATGGTTTTGGCGTAAGTCCTGTTTTTTTGTTCTTGATTTTTTTGTGTGGTTTTTAGTTCCGCTTCGCTCTGGTTCTTTCTTCTGCTACTCCGTAGGGTTGAGCCGCTTATGCGCGGGGCAGTCACTTTCTTTTCTGGCAAAAAAGAAAGTAACCAAAGAAAGTTGCCTTGGGAGCGGGGAATCGCATGAGCGATGGTCGGGACTTCGTTCCGCTGCGCTCCCCTCTCGTCCTGGCCTAGACGAATTGATCACCCAGCCGTATTCAATGCTCGCGAATCGGGACGCCCGTTCACCAAAAGCTTCACGCTCTGGCATCGGCCTTGTTTGATCGAATACCGCTGTACGGCTTGTGTGGGAAATACAGCTTGGCACCAGAACGACTACCTGGGGTGATGCCAACCACCGATGCCAGTTGAGAGCCCCCGGCCCACCGCCATTCGCCATTCGCCAGCAAATCGGCAGTGCGCACGATCCCGCTCCAAGCGGTGTTTTCTTCAAAGTCGTACGGCGGCGGTTGATCGAACATGGCCGATGCCAGAGCGTGAAGCTTTTGGTGAAAGAGCGTCCCGAACCTCGTGCGATGGCTTTCCGGGTGCGGTCATCAATGCCACCGTGAGGACGAGAGGGGAGCGAAGCGGAACGAAGTCCCGACCATCGCTCATGCGATTCCCCGCTCCCTAAGGCAACTTTCTTTGGTTACTTTCTTTTTTGCCAGAAAAGAAAGTGACTGCCCCGCGCATAAGCGGCTCACCCCTACGGAGTAGCAGAAGAAATAAACAGGGCGAAGCGGAGACACCCCCCAATAGCGATTAACAGAAGAACAACCCAAAACCCGCAAACCCAGGCCGTTCCTCCCACCCGCAGCAGCCGCATCAATAAGTCTTGTAAGGCAGAAACTTACCCGAAAGAACCACCCGCACACGATCCCCCTTGGGATCATTCTGCCGCCGCATGTCCATCGAGAAATCGATGGCGCTCATGATCCCGTCGCCGAACTCTTCATGAATAAGTTCCTTGATGGTGGTGCCATACACACTCACCAGTTCGTACCAACGATAGATCAGCGGATCGGTCGGCACAGCGGTAGGCAACGAGCCCTTGTAGGGCACGACCTGCAGCCACTTCTGGTCGTCGGCATCCAGGTCGAAGACCTCGGCCAACACCGCCGCCTGTTCGGCAGTCAGTGTCATCTGGCCCAGGCAGGCCGCCGTGGTCCATTCTTTGGACAGGCCGACCTTCTCGGCCACGCTGGCCCAGCTGATGCCCTTCAGCACCTTGGCGGTCATGATCTTTTCGGTAACGTCGTTGCGGCTCATGGAAAAAGCTCCTTGAATGAATGTTGGACAGGGAAAGAGTCAGTGGGCGACGGCCCGGCCGACCAGGAAATCGACGATGTCGTTGCGCAGCGCGTAGTAGCCGTCGAGGTGGTGCAGCGCCGCGCGCGTGCGGTTGCGCGGCAGCGGGTTGACCACCACTTCGGCAATGCGCCCGGGCTGGTAACCGGCCACGCTGTCGGCGCCGTTGCTCATCAGCAGGATGCGGTCGGCCAGCAGGATGGCTTCATCCACATCGTAGGTGTTCATGAAAACCGTCTGCTGCGTCTGCCGCACGATGGCCATCAGTTCGTCCTGGATGGTCCCGCGGGTCAGGGCGTCGAGAGCGCCGAAAGGCTCGTCGAGCAGAAGCATCTCGGGCTGGATGGCAAAAGCGCGGGCAATGCCCACCCGCTGTTTCATGCCGCCCGACAACTGCGTAGGTTTCTTGTCGATGGCATGGCTCAGGCCGACCAGCCCGACGTTCTTCTCGACCCGCGGCGCAGCGCCCACGCCGTCGTCCCGCATCCAGGCCGAAAGTGCCCTGAGTTGTTCCAGTGCGGCGGTCAGCTCTGCCGTGCGCTCCGCCACCTTCTGTTCCAGTACGTTGCGCGACTGGCGCAGGGCCAGGTCGGCGCGCCGCCGTTCGGTGATGTCGACGAAGGTGATGACCGCGCCTCGCACCTTGCTGCCGTCCAGGATCGGGTGACTGGAATATTCGACCGGCACCGCCGACCCGTCGCGTCGCCAGAACACCTCGGTGTCGATACGGCAGGGCTGGCCCCGGCGGAAGGCGCGGAAGATGGGGCACGCGCTGTCCGGATAGGCCGATCCGTCCTGCCAGCTGTAGTGGGTAAGCTCGTGCATGTTGCGCCCCAGCACGTCGGCGGCTTCATAACCGAGCATGCTGGCGCCGGCCCGGTTGATGAAGACGCAATGGCCGTCCAGGCCGATACCGAAGATGCCCTCGCCGGTGGATTCGAGCAGCAGCCCCAGGCGCTCGGTCCAGGCGGTGGATTCGGCTTCTGGGACAGACATGTCCGGCAGGCAAGCAATGCGCGTGCCGTGCGGCCTGGCTCAGTTCAGTAAGGCGGTGCTTTCCGCGCCTTCTGGGCGCGGGCAGCCTCGGTCCACCAGGCCAGGTCGTCGGCGAAACGGCCGAACGATTTGTCCAGCGACTCGCCTGCGCTGCCGGTCGGTTTGCCGTGTTCGTCCAGCGTCTGCGAAATGGGCCCGACGGCCAGCGTGCTGGAGATCGGCACCATGCCCATCTCCGAAAGGATGCCGTGCCAGGCGGTGCCGGAACGCACGCCCGAGAACCGGCCGGCCGAATAGCTGGCCACCGCCGCCGGGCGCCAGAACCACTCTTCCAGAAAGTGGTCGGTCAGGTTCTTGAGGCCGGGTTGCGGCCCCCAGTTGTATTCGCCGGTGACGAAGACGAAGGCGTCGGCCTCGCGGATCTTGCCGGCCAGCGTTTCCATGGCCTCCGGGGCCTGGCCCTCGGGATATTCCTTGTACATGCGGTCAAGCATAGGCAGGCCCACCGCCTTGGCGTCGATCAGTTCGGGCTCGGCACCGCGCGCCCCGAGTTTCTCGACCAGGTAATCGGCCAGGCGGATGCCCAGGCGGTCGGAACGGTAGGAGCCATAAAACACCAGGATCTTGTCGGCCATGTCGGAAGGTCTTTCAGGTTGTGCGTTGGGATCAGGGCATGTTGCCAAGCAAGGCGGCGCGGGCGGTATCCGAGGGAAACACGCAGGCCACGTCGTGGCCGCAACCCGGCACGATCGTCAGCGGACGGGGGCGGCCCGGCCTCAGCACGGTGCGTTCATATTCGACGAAGGCCTGGCCGCGCTGCAGGCGGAACGGGCCTTGGGCCATGGCGGCGCAGGACTTGTCCAGCACCCGGTAGGCCGTGCCGGGGCCGGGGCCGCTGTCGAGTGCGCCTTCCAGGTACTGGACGTCGGCGGCGACATAGGTCGCCCGGGCTTCCGCCGCACTGCGCCCCAGCGCCTGCGGCAGGCCATCGATGCCGTATTTCCAGCGGTCTATGCCGGCGCAGGCATCGGCGCCCGGCCGGGGATCGAAATACAGCCAGGTGCCGGGGTCAGCGACCACGTAGCGCAGCGCCGGGCCGTTCGCCGGCGGCCGGGCGAACGCGATGTAGTGCTGCACCATCTGCCCGCCCGCCGAAAAACCGGCCACGGTAATGCCGCGCAGGCTGGGCCAGCGGGCCGATATTTCGGCGACCAGCGCGTCCATCGCGGCGAAGGAGGTGATGTGTCCTCCGTTGGCCGACGCACCGCCTTCCAGCCACGAAGCACAGGTCCACAGCAGGTCGCCGTCCTGTGGATCGGGTGTGCCGGGCGCATCGCATTTGCCGGCGTCGGCCGCCGCCACCTGGAACACCGGCGCGATGACCAGCGTGTTGTCGAGCGCACCGGCGTTTTTCACCGCTTTCAGGCTGGCGTCGAATGTGCGGTTGGCGTCTCTCGGATGGCCGTGCATGGCGACCAGGGCGCGGTTGGGTGTCGCACCCGTGGGCATGGAGGCGTAGTAGTTCAGTCTGCCGCCCGCCCCGGGAATGTCGAAGCTCCGATAGCAGCCGGGGCCGGCCGACTGCTGGCAGGTTTCGGTCGCGACTGCGTACTGGGCGAAGAACGCCAGGAAGAACACCAGGAACATCTTGCGTTTCATGGTGTCAATCCAGCCATTTCACAAAGTCGGCTACCTCGATGCGCGGCGGCTGGAAACCGTTGACCGGGTCGTCGCCGTCGGCATATCCCAGCGCCATGCCGCAAACGATCATGTCGTACGGTTTCGCGCCGATCACCGGACGCAGGATGTCGCCGAAGCGGTTCCAGGCCGCCTGCGGGCAGGTGTGCAGGCCCCGCGCCCGGGCGGCCAGCATGATGTTCTGCAGGAACATTCCGTAGTCGAGCAGCGAGCCGCGGCCCATCACCCGATCCACCGTGAAGACGAGTCCGACCGGCGCATCGAAGAACTGGAAATTGCGGTTGTGCTGGGCCTGCATGCGTTCGCTCTCGCCTTTCCGGATGCCCAGCAGGCCGTAAAGTCCCCAACCGGTCTGGCGACGGCGGCCGATGTAGGGCTCGGTCCAGGTCTGGGGGTAATAGTCGTATTCGTTCTGGAACCGCGCGGCCAGGGACGGGTCGGCATTGGTCGCCTGGTCGGCCGCGGTGACCTGCCGCACCACGTCGGCCAGCGAAAGGCCTTGCAGCACCGCCACTTTCCACGGCTGGGTGTTGCTGCCCGATGCGGCCCAGCGGGCGGCGTCGAGGACTTCATGGATCAGCGCGGCATCGACCGGCCGGGGCAGGAAGGCGCGCACCGAACGGCGGCTGCGGATGGCGGCGTCCACATCGGGGGTGGCGTCTGTACGGAGGGGTGAATTCACGGCAGGGCGTCCGGTTGTCTCGTCGGACCGAAGGATACCCAGCCGGACCTGAAGCTGCAGCCGCTAAAATCGATCGCCTCTCAGCCCCTGGATGAACACCATGACACGCTGGACCGCTGCCGCACTGCTGGTGCTGGCCGCCGGCATCGCCCCGATGGCCTGGGCAGATGATCTCCGAGCCTTCCCTGAAAACGCCTTGCGTGGCCGCCTGCAGGTGGTCACGCCGCCGGCCGTCGTGCTCGACGGCAAGGACGACCAGTTGTCGATGGGCGCCCGCATCCGCGACCAGCGCAACCTGTTGGTCACATCGGCCACGCTGGCCGACGGCGAAACCCATGCGGTGAACTACCTGCGCGACGGCTTCGGCCTGATCAGCCAGGTCTGGGTGCTGACCGAGGCCGAGGCCGCCATTAAACGCGCCACCGCCAATCCCACGCTGCTGCAGCGCTGGTTCGGACTCTGATCCGGCGCCCCGCCAAAGCCCCACACGCCCAGAAAAAGATTCCCCCATGACCACCAAAAAAGTTTTCATCAAGACCTTCGGCTGCCAGATGAACGAGTACGACTCGGACAAGATGGCCGATGTGCTGGGCAGCGCCCAGGGCTATGTGCCCACGCTGGATGTCGAAGAGGCCGACCTGATCCTGTTCAACACCTGTTCGGTACGCGAGAAGGCCCAGGAGAAAGTGTTTTCCGACCTGGGCCGCATCAAGCACCTGAAGGCGCGCGGCGTGAAGATCGGCGTGGGCGGCTGCGTGGCCAGCCAGGAAGGCGCGGCCATCATCGCGCGTGCGCCCTATGTGGACGTGGTGTTCGGTCCGCAGACGCTGCACCGCCTGCCCGAGATGCTCAACGCCCGCGAACGGCTGGACAAACCCCAGGTCGACATCAGCTTTCCGGAGATCGAGAAGTTCGACCACCTGCCGCCGGCACGCGTCGAGGGCGCGACGGCTTTCGTGTCGATCATGGAAGGCTGCTCCAAGTATTGCAGCTACTGCGTGGTGCCCTACACCCGCGGCGAGGAGGTCAGCCGGCCGCTGGACGACGTGCTGGTCGAAGTGGCGGGCCTGGCCGACCAGGGTGTGCGTGAAATCACCCTGCTGGGCCAGAACGTCAACGCCTACCGCGGCGCGATGGGCGGCACCGCCGAAATCGCCGACTTCGCCCTGCTGCTGGAGTACATCGCCGAGATTCCGGGCATCGCCCGCCTGCGCTACACCACCAGCCATCCGAACGAATTCACGCCGCGCCTGATCGAGGCCTACGCAAAACTGCCGCAGCTGGTGAGCCATCTGCACCTGCCGGTGCAGCACGGCAGCGACCGCATCCTGATGGCCATGAAACGCGGCTACACCGCCATGGAATACAAGAGCACGGTGCGCAAGCTGCGCGCTGTGCGGCCCGATCTGTCGATGAGCAGCGACTTCATCGTCGGCTTCCCGGGCGAGACCGAGGAAGACTTCCAGAAGATGATGAAACTCATCGACGACGTGCATTTCGACAACTCGTTCTCCTTCATCTTCAGCCCGCGTCCCGGCACGCCTGCGGCCAACCTGACCGACGACACACCGCAATCGGTCAAGCTGCGCCGCCTGCAGGAACTGCAGGCCGTGATCGACGCCAACACCCGCGACATCGGCGCCAGCCGGGTCGGCACCGTGCAGCGCATCCTGGTCGAGGGACCGTCGAAGAAATCCAGCGCCGATGCACCTGAACTCATGGGCCGCACCGAGTGCAACCGGGTGGTCAATTTCCAGGGACCGAGCCGCCTGATCGGCCAGATGGTCGATGTCAACGTCACCGAACTGCTGGGTTATTCGCTGCGCGGCGCGGTGGTGGTGGTCGAAGGCAACGCGGTGCCGGTCGCGGCATGACGGCGCCGCTGCACCAGGACCTGTCGCTCACGGAACACGGCGCCGCCGCCAGCGGCCGGCTGCAACCCAAACGCCGCATGTGGCTGCTGCGGGTGTCTTTCCAGCAGATGCTGCTGCTGGCCTTCCTGCTGATCGCGGCGCTGCTGGGCGGCATCTCGCTGCGGGCGGTCTTCACCTTCGACGGCCTGATGGGCCAGAGCCGCGGTTTCGCCGCGCGGGCGCTGCAGCTGAACGCTGCCGTCCAGGGCCTGGGCGACCGCAGCGCCACCATGGAACGTGCAGGCCGGCAGTCGCTCATCCTGAACGACGGCATGCTGCGCAAACGTTTCGACGAAGCCGCCAGGGAAGCCGACGGCCTGCTGGACGAACTGGTGCCGGGCGATGTTCCGCGTGAGGTGGCGGCCCGGTGGCGCGAAGAGCTGGGTGACATCACCGCGCTGTTCGCCGGGGCGCCCGACACCGCACTGGAACGGGAAAGGGCCATGTCCGGGCAGTTCCGCGAACTGGAACGCATGACCGCCGTGGTGGCACAGGAGGTGCAGCGGGCCATCGAGGAACGCAACCGCGCCATGGCCAGCGAACTCGACCTGAGCCGCGAACGGCTCACCCGGCTGGTCATCGGCACCATCTTTCTGGCGGTGGTGCTGGCGGTGCTGCTGGGTGTCTGGCTGGGCCGGCCGTTCAAGCGGCTGGAGCGTGCCATCGTCGGCCTTGGCGAAAACCGGCTGGATGTGCCCATCGACATCCGCGGGCCGGCCGACGTGCAGCGCATCGGCCAGCAGCTGGAATGGCTGCGCCTGCGGCTGACCGAGCTGGACGCCGACAAGGCGCGTTTCCTGCGCCACATCTCGCACGAACTGAAGACCCCGCTGGCAGCCATGCGCGAAGGTGTGTCGCTGCTGGAAGACGGCGTGACCGGCGAGCTGAACGAAAGCCAGCGCGAAGTGGCCGGCATCCTGCAGCAGAACACCGCCGTCCTGCAGACGCAGATCGAGGCGCTGCTGCGCTTCAACGCGGCCGCCTTCGAGGCGCGCCAGCTGAAACGCGAAAAGACCGATCTGCTGCAACTGCTGGAAGAACAGGTCGATTCGCAGCGGCTGCAGTGGCAGGCGCGCGGCCTGACCATCGACCTCGAAGGCACGCCGGTATCGGCCCAGGTGGATGCCGGCAAGCTGGGCACCGCGCTGGCCAACCTGCTGTCGAACGCCATCCGTTTCTCGCCGCGCAACGGCCGGCTGTGGCTGCGGCTGGCCAAGGTCGACGGCCGGGTGCGCATCGAACTGCAGGACGAAGGTCCGGGCGTTGCCGAGAACGACCGCGCCCGCATCTTCGAACCCTTCTACCGCGGCCAGGTGCAACCCACCGACGCGCCACGCGGCAGCGGCGTGGGCCTGTCCATCGTCCATGAATACATTGCTGCCCATGGCGGCACGATCGCGCTGCTGACCGACACCAGCGGCGCTCATTTCCGCATCGAATTACCCAATGCCCTCTAGTTCCCGCCCCACCCCCAACGGATATCTCTTCCGCACGCTGCTGCTCGGCTCGCTGGCGGCCTGGCTCGGCGGTTGCGCCACGCCGCCGCCGCCCGCTCCGCCGCCGCCCGCTCCGGTCGTCTGCGAACGTCCTCCGGTCGAAGAAACACCTGCCAGCACCAGCGCTGCGGTTTCCAGCAGCAGTCCGCGCACCACGGTCCTGGCCCAGGCCGAAGGCAATGTCGCCCTGCTGACCTACGCCGACCGTGTGCGAGTGATGAGCATCGGTGAACTCGGCGCCGAGATCGCCCGCCTGAACGACATGCCCGAAGCCGGCCGCGGCGCCTATGCCGACCTGCAACTGGCCATCGCCCTGGGCCAGACCCGGCAGCCTCAGGACATGCAACGGGCCATCGGCGTGCTGCAACGGCTGGCCAGCGGCACTGGCGAAGACGCCCGCCGCCTTCAGCCGATGGCTCGTTTGATCGCTGCACGCTATGCCGAACAACGCCGGGTGGAAGACCTGCTGGACAAACAGAACGCCGCCATGCGCGACACCCAGCGCCGGATGGACCAGCTGAACGAACGGCTCGAGGCGGTGCGTGCCATCGAACGCAGCCTGACCCGGTCCAACGGCGCCGCCGCGCCGGCCGGCGGAGCCCGCCCATGAGCAGCCCGGGGCAAGGCGCCCCCATCCTGGTGGTGGACGACGACGCCGACATGCTGCGGCTGCTGTCGATGCGGCTGACCGCTGCGGGCTACAAGGTCACCGCGGTCGGTTCGGCCGAATCTGCCCTGAACCAGCTCGAGATGTCGCTGCCGCAACTGGTGCTGTCCGATGTGCAACTGCCCGGCAAGGACGGCCTGGCGCTGTTCGACAACGTGCGGGCCAAACACCCTTCCTTGCCGGTCATATTGCTGACCGCGCACGGCACCATCCCCGACGCGGTCGAGGCGACGGCCCGAGGCGTGTTCACCTACCTCACCAAACCTTTCGACGGCAAGGAACTGCTCGACAAGATCGGCCAGGCGCTGGCCCTGAGCGCACCGCAGGCGGCCGAAGAAGACTTCGACGAATCCTGGCGCGCCGAGATCGTCAGCCGTTCCCCCCGTATGGCCGAGGTGCTGGCCGAGGCGCGGATGATCGCGCAGTCGGATGCATCGGTGCTGCTGCGCGGAGACAGCGGTGCCGGCAAGGAACTGCTGGCACGCGCCATCCACCGCGCCAGCCCCCGTGCCCGCAAACCCTTCGTGGCGGTGAACTGCGGGGCCATCCCGGAGAACTTGCTCGAATCCGAACTGTTCGGCCACATGAAGGGCGCCTTCACCGACGCCCATGCCAATCACAAGGGCCTGTTCCAGCAGGCGGACGGGGGCACGCTGCTGCTGGACGAGATAGGCGACATGCCGCCCGCCTTGCAGGTCAAGCTGCTGCGGGTTCTGCAGGAACGCGCAGTGCGGCCGCTGGGCTCCAGCGCGTCGATCCCGGTGGATGTCCGCATCATCTCGGCTACCCACCGCGACCTGGACGTGGCCATGCGCAACGGCCAGTTCCGCGAAGACCTCTATTACCGGCTGAACGTGGTGACACTGACGCTGCCCACGCTGGGCGAGCGGCGCGAAGACGTGCCGCTGCTGGCGAACTATTTCCTGCACAAGCTCAGCAAGAAGTACGGCAAACGGCTGTCGGGTTTTGCGCCCGAGGCCCTGAAAGCGCTGACCACCGCATCCTGGCCGGGCAATGTGCGCCAGCTCTACAACGTGGTGGAACAGGTTTGCGCGTTGTCGACCACTCCGCTGGTGCCGCTGGCGCTGGTGCAGCGTGCATTACGCACGCCGTCGGTCGAAGTGCTGAGTTACGCCGACGCGAAAACCAAGTTCGAACGCGACTACCTCGTCGGCATTCTCAAATTAACAGACGGTAACGTCGCCGATGCCTCACGGCTGGCAGATCGCAATCGGACCGAGTTCTATCGCCTGCTGCAGAAGCATGCACTCACACCAGGACATTTCAAGGCCGATGCTGTCGCCGATGGCCAGAACGGCGTCGCTGACTGACGACAATGCTAAGTCATTGATTTATATGGGATGGACTGCGGGACAACCCTGAGATGTCGGGGTTTGGCGACAAAAAGACGTGTTTTCGACCGGGCGGCGGCAAAAATTCGAAGAGAATACTTCAAAATAAAGCGCTAAGTCCTTGATTAAAAAGCCATTTAAAATGCTGGCACGGGCATTGCAGTAATGCTCCCATGCGAATCCTAAATGCCACCTCCCTCCGGCTCCGCGCCGCCCGCAGCAAGCTGCGTGAGGAACGTCACCCGAATGCGGTTACCGCGCCTCCGGTGAATCGTGGATCGATGGCTCCCCTGCCATGGCGCGGTTTCTGGAACAGCGTCGGCACCGGCATGCTGATGGCGGTTACCGGTCGTCGCGGCGCGCCCAGCGTCATCGATGCCGAACGCAAGTCGCCTGAAGCCTGGCAGCGCGCAGCCAATGCCCGCCGCATGACTTTCCTGCTGCTCACCATCTTCACGACCGGCATCGCCACGGCGCTGTTCGCCGGTGTGCAGCCCGATTACGACAACGCCTTGCTGCAGTACGGCCAGATCGTGCTGTTCGCCGTGTTGTCGGCCTGGGTGGTTACAGGCTTCACCACCGCCCTGATGGGTTTCTGGGTGTCGCTGCGTGGCGACCCGCACACCCTGTCTTCGAAGGAAGTCCGCGACCACACGATGAACCCGGAAGCACGCACCGCGATCATCATGCCGATCTGCAACGAAGACGTCGCCACCGTGTTCGCCGGCCTGCGCGCCACCTGCGAATCGGTTGCCGCCACCGGCAATGCCAAGGTTTTCGACGTGTTCGTGCTGTCCGACAGCTACAACCCCGAAATCGCCAAGGCCGAACGTGCTGCCTGGGAAGACCTGCGTACCGCGCTGGCCCAGAACCCCGAGCAGCCGCAGATCGAGGTGTACTACCGCCTGCGTACCCGCCGCACCCACCGCAAGGCCGGCAACGTTGCCGACTTCTGCCGTCGCTGGGGCAAGGACTACAAATACATGGTGGTGCTGGACGCCGACAGCGTGATGAGCGGTGACTGCCTGTCGACCCTGGTCAAGCTGATGGAAGCCCATCCCAAGGCCGGCATCATCCAGACGGCCACCCAGTCGATCGGCCACGCTACCCTGCATGCACGTTCGCAGCAGTTCGCCTCGCGCATGACGGGCCGCCTGTTCACGCTGGGCATGCAATTCTGGCAACTCGGCGAATCGCACTACTGGGGCCACAACGCCATCCTGCGCGTCGAGCCGTTCATGAAACACTGCGCCCTGGCTCCCATCGAAGGCACTGGCGGCATGTCCGGCGGCATCATGTCGCACGATTTTGTCGAAGCAGCGCTGATGCGCCGCGCCGGCTACCAGGTATGGCTCGTGTCCGACCTGGCTGGCAGCTACGAACAGCAACCGCCCGACCTGCTGAGCGAACTGCAGCGTGACCGCCGCTGGTGCCAGGGCAACATGCAGAACTTCCGCCTCATCGCCGAGCCGGGCCTGCACCGGGTGCACCGCGCCATGTTCCTGACCGGCGCCCTGTCTTATGTTTCCGCCCCACTGTGGCTGGCCTTCATGACCCTGGGCACCGCCCTGTGGTTGTCCGGCAGCCGTCTGGTGCAGAACTTCGACATCCTGCCGGGCGAACTGATGGGCCTGTGGGCCTTTACCGTGGCCGTGCTGTTTTTGCCGCGTGTCCTGGGCATCGCCGCCGTGCTGATCAAGGGCGAACAACGCATGTTCGGCGGTGTCGTCGGCCTGCTGAAGAGTTCGCTGCTGGAAAGCGTGCTGGCCGTGCTGCAATCGCCAGTTCGCATGCTGGCCCATTCACTCTTCGTGGCGACCGCCCTGACCGGCATCAAGCTGGACTGGAAGTCGCCTCCCCGTGAAGCCAACGGCCTGGGCTGGCGCACCGCTGCAGCGAGCCTGGCACCTATGAGCGCCGTGGTCGCCGTGCTGGCTGCCGGCATCGCCGCCATCGACCCCAGCGCCCTGCTGTGGCTGCTGCCGGTCGGCCTGCCGCTGCTGCTTTCGGTGCCGGTCAGTGTGTACACCAGCCACGTCGAGCTGGGCAGCGTGATGCGCAGCCGCGGTTTCCTGCTGATCCCGGAAGAGCGCTGGTCGCCTTCGGTGCTGCGTCGCGCACGGCTGCATGCCAACCGCCTGTCGCGTCCGCGCCTGGCTGCACCTGCTGCCGCTGCTGCCTGATTCCTGGATCAGGCAAACACAAAAAAACCGGCTCGATGAGCCGGTTTTTTTATGCGCGCTGCCAAAGCGCGTCTGTTCAGAAGGGCCGTTTTCCGCCCATTCCCGGCATGCCGGGCATTCCGCCCATGCCCTTCATGCCGCCCATGCGTTTCATCATCTTCATGAGGCCGCCGCCCTTCATCTTCTTCATCATGGTCTGCATCTGGCCGAATTCGTTGAGCAGGCGGTTGACGTCCTGAACCTGCACACCGGCGCCGGCTGCGATGCGGCGCTTGCGGGTTGCCTTGATGAGCTCGGGCTTGCGGCGCTCCTGCGCGGTCATGCTGCAGATGATGCCTTCCTTGCGGCGCACTTCACGTTCGGCCTTGTCCATGTCGACCGCGCCTGCCTTGGCCGTCAGTTCGGTCGGCATCTTTTCCATCAGGCTGCCGAGGCCGCCCATCTGTTTCATCTGGCGCAGCTGGCCCAGGAAATCCTCCAGGTCGAAGCCGTCGCCGCTCTTGACCTTGGCCGCCAGCTTCTGCGCGGCTTCCATGTCGACGCCCGCAGTGACCTGCTCGACCAGCGCCACGATGTCGCCCATGCCCAGCACCCGGCCGGCGTGGCGTTCGGCGTCGAACACTTCCAGCCCGTCGATCTTTTCGGACACGCCGGCGAACTTGATGGGCGCGCCAGTGATCTGCCGCACCGACAGCGCGGCACCGCCGCGTGAGTCGCCGTCGAGCTTGGTCAGCACGATGCCGGTGAGGGGCAGCGCTTCCTTGAAGGCCTTGGCGGTGTTGATCGCATCCTGTCCCTGCATGGCGTCGACCACGAACAGGGTTTCAACTGGATTCAACTCGGCGTGCAGTTCCTTGATTTCACGCATCAGCGCTTCGTCGATGGCAAGGCGGCCGGCGGTGTCGACCAGCAGGACGTCGAAATAATGGCGGCGGGCGTAGTCGATGGCCGCACGCGCGATGTCCAGCGGTTTCTGGTCGGGTGTGCTGGGGAACCACTCGGCGCCGGCCTGGGCGGTCACCGTCTTCAGCTGTTCGATGGCGGCCGGGCGGTAGACGTCGCCCGACACGGTCAGCACCTTCTTCTTCCGTTTCTCGATTAGGTGTTTGGCCAGCTTGGCGGTGGTGGTGGTCTTGCCGGCGCCTTGCAGGCCGGCCATCAGGATCACCGCCGGCGGCTGGGCGTTGAGGTTCAGGTCGGCGACACCCTCGCCCATGGTGGCGGCGAGTTCGCGGTTGACGATGCCGACCAGCGCCTGGCCGGGCTTGAGGGAGCCGAGCACGTCGGTGCCCAGGGCTTTCTCCTTTACGCGGGCGATGAAGTCTCGCACCACCGGCAGGGCGACGTCGGCCTCCAGCAGGGCCATGCGCACCTCGCGCAGCATGTCCTGCACGTTGGATTCGGTTATGCGGGCCTGGCCGCGCATTTCCTTGACGAGTCGGGAGAGCTTTTCGGTAAGTGCGGAGGCCATGGAAGGTGTGGGGAGTAGGGGAATCGAAAGCGGAGAAATGCGGCGTCGGGCAGCGCGGCACCGCGACGAGGGCTGGGCGCGAAGGCGTCGGCGACGCCTGAAGTGGGCGGCAAACGCCACTACACTCGGACGCCATGATTCTAGCGAGTGCGTCTCCGGCCGGGGTGGTGTTGGCTTTGGGCCTGGCCGCAGCCGGAGCCTATGCAGTTCCGGCCGTTTTTGCGCGGCGTATTTCCGACGCCGCCGGCCGTGCCGCCCTGGTGCTGGCCTGGCTGCTGCACGCCGTGGTGCTGGGCGGCACCCTGCTGGTGGAACCCGCCCGTTTCGGTTTCGGCCCGGCACTTTCGGTCACCGCATGGCTGGTGCTGACGGTCTATGCCGTCGAAAGCCGGATGTTCCCCCTGCTGCGCGCCCGCTGGGCCCTGTCCGGACTCGGCGCCCTCGCGGTGCTGCTGGCGCTGGTGTTCCCCGGGGCTCCGCTACACGTGAGCGGCAGCGCCACCCTGTTCGCGCTGCACCTGGCCCTGGGCATCGCGTCTTATGGCCTGTTCGCCGCCGCGCTGGTCCATGCCTGGCTGATGACCCGCAGCGAACGCCAGATGCGCCGCGGCGGCGACGCCCACAGCGGCATGCCGCTGCTGACGCTGGAACGGCTCACCTTCCGTTTCGTCACTGCCGGTTTCGTGCTGCTCACCGCCACCTTGCTGGCCGGCATCTTCTTCGGTGAACACATCTACGGCCGCGCCTGGCGCTGGGACCACAAGTCGATCTTCTCGCTGCTGTCCTGGGCGACTTTCCTGGTACTGATCCTGGGCCGGGCGCGTTTCGGCTGGCGCGGACGCAGTGCCCTGCGCTGGCTGTATGCCGGCTCGATGCTGCTGCTGCTGGCCTATGTCGGCTCGCGCTTCGTACTCGAAGTGGTGCTGGGGCGGCTGCCATCATGAAACTGCTCGTGATACTGGCGACGGTGGCCTTGCTGGTCTGGCTGCTGCGCGGCGACCGGCGACGCGCGGTCAGGCAGGACAAGGCGGCAGCGGCATCCGCGGCATCGACAACACGGGTACGCGGCCCCGAACCCATGGTGAGCTGCGCCGTCTGCGGCCTGCACCTGCCAGCCACAGATGCCTTGGCCGGCCCTGACGGCCGGCAGTTCTGCTGCGCCGAACACCGCCGTGGCCGCTCCTAGCCCGCTGCGCCCGCCGGCATGACGGAAAAGACCCCGCCGTGGTACGAGCCACCCGAAAGCGCGGGGCTGCGGATCTGGAACGGCTTCGCCACCGCGCGGGTGATGGTCGCGCTGGCCGTGCTGCTACTGCAGGGCCTGGTCTATCTGATGGGGCAGGACGTCCACAAGACCTTCATCGCGTTGTGCAGCACCTACATGGTGGCCACGCTTTTCGTGCGCATCACGCTGCGGCCCCGGCTCCATGCGCCGCTGCTGGGTCAGCGCTGGCTGTCGACCATCGGCGTCGACCTGATCGCCTTCTCGGCCATGCAGAACCTGCAGCCCGGTGGCATGAACTACACGCCGCTGCTCGGCCTGCCGGTGCTGATGGCCGCGGTGCTGGGCTCGCGCCGCACCGCCCTCGGAACCGCCGCGGCCGTCACCCTGCTGCTGCTGGCCGAACCCTGTCTTGCCTGGCTCCAGGGGCACGGCCCGATCCCGGCGCAATTCGCCCAGGCCGGGCTCACCGGCACCGGCTATTTCCTGGTGGCCTCGCTGGTCCACCCGGTCGCGGCACGGCTGGCGCGCGAGGAACAACTGGCCCGCCAGGGCCAGCAGGCCGCCGTGGTGCAGGCGCAGGTGAACGAACTCGTCATCGCATCGTTGAGCGACGGTGTGCTGGTGGTGGACGACCAAGACAACGTGCGTGCCGCCAACCCGGCCGCACGCCTGCTGCTGGACCAGGTGGTGAAGGTGCAACTGCCGTTCTCGCTGGCCGGCACGCCGGGCTGGTATCCCTTGCTGGAAATGGCGCGTCGCACCTTCGCGCAGGGCGACGGCGAAGATGCGCTTGCGGGCGACATCGCACTGCAGCATGAGGGCGGCGGCCCCCGGCGGCTGCACGTCAAGACCCGGCTGACCACGCCCTGGTACACCCGTGCCGAACGGCTGTGCGTGATGTTCCTCGAAGACCAGCGCGAGACCGAGGCGCGGCTGCGTACCGAAAAACTGGCCGCCATGGGCCGCATGTCGGCGGCGGTGGCCCATGAGATCCGCAATCCGCTGGCCGCCATCGTGCAGGCCAACCAGCTGCTGGACGAAGACCTGACCGATCCCGGCCAGAAACGCCTGGCCGCCATGGTGCGCCAGAACGCCCAACGGCTGGCCCGCATCGCCGAAGAGGTGCTGGACGTGTCCCGCGCGCAGCAGCAGTTCCATTTCGACGCGGCCACCCTGGCGCTGGACGAACAGGCCGGCACGATCTCCATCGACTGGCATGTCAATGCCGGACGCGGTTGCGGCCTGCAGTTCGTACCCGGGGCGCCGCACCTGATGGTCGAGTTCGACCCCGACCACTTGCGTCGTGTGCTGGTCAACCTGCTGGACAACGCGCTGCGCTACATCAGCAGCCAGGACGACGCCCTGCAGGTGCGCACCTGGAGCACCGGCAAACAGGCGCTGATGGAAGTCTGGAGCGACGGCCCACCGCTCGAACCCACCGTGGCCGAACGGTTGTTCGAACCCTTCTTCTCGTCCGAAAGCCGCTCCAGCGGCCTGGGCCTTTTCATCTGCCGCGAACTATGCGAACGACACGGCGCGGCCATCGGCTACCGGCGGGTCGCCCGGCCGACCGGACGCGGTCCCGTACAGGGCAATGCCTTCACGCTGGCCTTCCGCCAGGCGGCCGGCACCATGCCTGCCATGCCGTTTGACACAATAGCGCCGTGACAGCCGCCACCCGCTCCGCCCATGTCGACACGACCGTTCTCGTCATCGACGACGAACCGGACCTGCGCACGCTCTACGAACTGACGCTGCTGCGCGAGGGCTACCGGGTGAAGGCCGCCGGCACGCTGGCCGAAGCGCTCGACCTGCTGGGGCAGCAGCGCTTTGGCGCCATCATCAGCGACATGCGGCTGCCCGACGGTTCCGGCCTGGCGGTGCTGCAGATGCTGCGCAGCGGCAACCGGCCCGAACGCTGCATCGTCATGACTGCGTTCGGTTCTGCCGAAAACGCGGTGGAAGCCCTGAAGGCCGGTGCGTTCGACTACCTGACCAAACCCGTGGACCTGCGGCAGTTCCGCGCCGTGGTGGCGGCCGCGGTGCAGACCGGCGCTGCGCCCCCGGTCGCCGTCGGTCCGGCAGCGCGGCCGACGCCCGGCGTGCCGCTCGCACCCGCGTCCGCGCCCGGGGCGGCCGGCGGCATCGCGCTGGCGCGCATGGTCGGCGATTCGGTGGTCATGCAGTCGGTTCGCAGCCGCATCGCCAAGGTGGCACGCACCATGGCGCCGGTGCTGATCCGCGGTGAATCCGGCACCGGCAAGGAACTGGTGGCGCGCGCGCTGCATGCGAGCAGCCACCGGGCAGCAGGCCCCATCGTGGCGGTCAACTGCAGCGCCATCCCCGAGAACCTTCTGGAAAGCGAGTTCTTCGGCGCCCGCAAGGGTGCCTACACCGGTGCCAATGCCGACCGCGAAGGCTACTTCCAGGCTGCCCGTGGCGGCACCTTGTTCCTCGACGAGATCGGCGACCTGCCGCTGGCCATGCAGTCCAAGCTGCTGCGCGCCATCCAGGAACGCTGCGTGCGGCCGGTCGGGTCGGCCCAGGAAGACACCATCGACGTGCGCATCGTCAGCGCCACCCATCGCGATTTGGGCGCTGACGTCCGTTCCGGCCGGTTTCGGCAAGACCTGTATTACCGGCTCAACGTGATCGAGGTGGTAGTGCCACCTCTGCGCGAACGCCGCGAAGACCTGGCCCAGTTGTGCGCGGCATTGCTCGAACGTATCTCGGCCGAGTCGGGCATGCCGACACCCCGGCTGTCCGAAGCCGCGCTGGAGCGCCTGCAGACCCTTCCGCTACCCGGCAATGTGCGAGAACTCGAGAACCTGCTGCACCGGGCGGTGGCGCTCAGCGAAGGCGAGCTGCTGCAACTGGAAGCCGCGGAGGACGACGAATGCGCCGCCGATGCCGGGCCGCCGCCCATACCGAGCGCGGTTCCCATGCCCGACGACCTTCAGGCCTACCTCGACGCCCGCGAGCGCGAGATCCTGGTAAAGGCGCTAGCCGACAACCGGTTCAACCGCACCGCCGCGGCCGCCCAACTGGGGATCAGCCTGCGGCAGATCCGCTACCGCATCGCCCGGCTCGGCATCACCGAACCGGGCGATACCCATGAAGCCGAAAATGCCGCCAGTGCCGCAGACGGCGACTGACGGCCCCGCCGGGTCCGATACCTGGGACGGCGGCTGGCTGCGCAGCGCGTTGCACTGCCCCTCACCCAATTTCGGCCCGCGTCCGGCCGATGCGGTGATCGACCTGGCGGTGGTGCACTCCATCAGCCTGCCGCCGGGCGAATACGGCGGCCCCGAAGTCTTCGAACTGTTCACCAACCGGCTGGACTGGGATCGCCATCCTTATTTCGCCACCATTCGCGGCATGGAGGTCTCTAGTCACTTCTATATCCGCCGCGACGGCGCGTTATGGCAGTTCGTCGACTGCGACGCTCGCGCCTGGCATGCCGGCCGGTCGCACTGGCGCGGCCGCGACAACTGCAACGACGATTCGATCGGCATCGAACTGGAGGGACTGGAGGGCCTGACCTTCGAAGCTGCGCAATACATCACTCTGGCCCGGGTCTGCCAGGCGCTGCCCCGGCGTTACCCGGTGACCTTCGTCGCCGGCCACTCGGACATCGCACCGGGGCGCAAGAACGATCCCGGCCCCGGCTTCGACTGGAAACGCTTCCAGCGTCTGCTCGGCTGGTCGGATGCCTCATTTCCAGGCAGCCCCGCCAGCGTGTAAAAAAACTCCGAAAAAATTTCAGAACGTTTTTTCCGCCGCTGGTTTGGACGGACAAACGCCGCAGGCCGCATGGGCGCTGGGTTTGCCGGGTTTCCGCAATTTCGCCGTTTTTAGGCATCCGGCATGTCAAGAGGAACGGCACAATTTTTTGTGTGTTCAACACAACCTGTGGTGTCTAGAATGAACCCCCGACCCTACATATAGGGCTTTGATCCGGCACCAGCCACTGCCGTAAGACTGCCAGCCCCGGTTGGCAGCGATTGCCGAGATAGCGCGTTTCCTGCCGCCGCCACGTGCCGCGTACACGGTCAAAGCCACTGAACAACGTTGAGGAATACCCGAATGCAAACTGCCACCAGCACGCCCATTGCCGAAGCCGGCCAACCCTTCCAGGCATCCGCCTCATCGACCGGCCAGAACCCGCCTGCCGCCAATGCGGGCACGCATTCGCATTACCAGATCATTCGCCGCAACGGCTCGGTCGTGCCGTTCGAGCCGCAGAAGATCGCGGTCGCGCTGATGAAGGCTTTCCTGGCCGTCCACGGCACAGGCGGCGCGGCATCGGCCAGCGTTCGTGAAACGGTCGACCTGCTGACCCAGAACGTCTCGCGTGCGCTGGTGCGTTCTCGTCCGGGCGGCGGCACCTTCCACATCGAGGACGTGCAGGACCAGGTCGAACTCGGCCTGATGCGTGGCAGCCACCACGAAGTCGCCCGCGCCTACGTGCTGTACCGCGAGCGCCGCACCCAGGAACGCACCCGCCAGGTCGAAGAAGCCAAGCCCGCCGCGCCGACCATGCACGTGATGGACAACGGCCAGCGGGTCGCCATGGACATGGGCAAGCTGCAGGCGCTGATCACCTCGGCCTGCTCCGGCCTGGGCGCCGACGTGAAGGCCGACCCGATCGTCGCCGAAACCATGCGCAACCTGTACGACGGCGTGCCGATCGACGAAGTGTTCAAGGCCGCCATCCTGGCTGCCCGCACCCTGATCGAAAAAGACCCGGACTACACCTACGCCACCGCCCGCCTGCTGCTGCACACCATCGCCCGCGAAGTGTTCGGCCGCGAAACCGCGCCGCACGAGATGGCGGCCGCCTACATCGAGTACTTCCCCCGTTTCATCCAGACCGGCATCGACAACGACCTGCTGGACGAACGCCTGGGCGGCTATGACCTGCCTCGCCTGGCACGTGCCCTGAAGGCCGAGCGCGACCTGCAGTTCGACTACCTCGGCCTGCAGACCCTGTACGACCGCTACTTCCAGCACGTCAAGAAGACCCGCATCGAAATGCCGCAGTCCTTCTTCATGCGTGTGGCCATGGGCCTGGCGCTGCAGGAAACCGACCGCGAAGCCCGCGCCATCGAGTTCTACGAAGTGCTGTCGTCGTTCGACTTCATGTCGTCCACCCCCACGCTGTTCAACAGCGGCACCCTGCGCTCGCAGCTGTCGTCCTGCTACCTGACCACCGTGCCCGACGACCTCGACGGCATCTACGAGTCCATCAAGGAAAACGCCCTGCTGAGCAAGTTCGCCGGCGGCCTGGGCAACGACTGGACCCGCGTGCGCGCCTTGGGCTCCCACATCAAGGGCACCAACGGCGAATCGCAAGGCGTCGTGCCCTTCCTGAAGGTGGTCAACGACACCGCCGTGGCGGTCAACCAGGGCGGCAAACGCAAGGGCGCCGTCTGCACCTACCTCGAGACCTGGCACCTGGACATCGAGGAGTTCCTGGAACTGCGCAAGAACACCGGCGACGACCGCCGCCGCACCCATGACATGAACACCGCGAACTGGATCCCCGACCTGTTCATGCGCCGCGTCATGGAAAAGGGCGAATGGACGCTGTTCTCGCCCTCCACCGTGCCCGACCTGCACGACCTGTTCGGTGCCGACTTCGAACGCGCCTACGTGGCCTACGAAGCCCGTGCCAAGGCCGGCGAGATCAAGCCGTCGCGCACCCTCCAGGCAACCGACCTGTGGCGCAAGATGCTCACCATGCTGTTCGAGACCGGCCATCCCTGGATCACCTTCAAGGACGCCTGCAACGTGCGCTCGCCGCAGCAGCACGTGGGGGTCGTGCACTCTTCCAACCTGTGCACCGAGATCACCCTGAACACCAGCGACACCGAGACCGCCGTCTGCAACCTGGGTTCGGTCAACCTGCAGCAGCATCTGAAGGACGGCAAGCTCGACCACGACAAGCTGCGCAAGACCATCTCCACGGCCATGCGCATGCTCGACAACGTGATCGACATCAACTACTACGCCGTCAAGAAGGCACGTGACTCCAACCTGCGCCACCGCCCGGTCGGCCTGGGCCTGATGGGCTTCCAGGACAGCCTGTACGAACTGCGCATTCCGTACGCATCGCAACAGGCCGTCGAGTTCGCCGACAAGTCGATGGAAGCCATTTGCTACTACGCCTACTGGGCATCGACCGAGCTGGCCCGCGAACGCGGCCGCTACGAGACCTACCAGGGTTCGCTGTGGGACCAGGGCATCCTGCCGCTGGACACCCTGAACCTGCTGGCCGAAGCCCGCGGCGGTTATGTCGAGGTAGACCGCTCGGTATCGTTGGACTGGGACAGCCTGCGCAAGAAGATCGCCGCCGACGGCATGCGCAATTCGAACTGCGTGGCCATCGCTCCGACCGCCACCATCTCGAACATCATCGGCGTCGACGCATCCATCGAACCCTGCTTCGGCAACCTGTCGGTCAAGTCGAACCTGTCCGGCGAATTCACCGTCATCAACAGCTACCTGGTGCGTGACCTGAAACGCCTGAACCTCTGGGACGACGTGATGGTCATGGACCTGAAGCACTTCGACGGATCGCTGCGTCCCATCGACCGCGTGCCGCCCGAAATCAAGTCGCTCTACGCCACCGCTTTCGAAGTCGAGACCACCTGGCTGGTCGAGGCCGCGTCGCGCCGCCAGAAGTGGATCGACCAGGCCCAGTCGCTCAATATCTACATGGCCGGAGCATCGGGCAAGAAGCTCGACGACACCTACAAGCTTGCCTGGACCCGCGGCCTCAAGACCACCTATTACCTGCGCACCATCAGTGCCACGCACGCCGAAAAATCGACCGTGCATTCGGACCGCCTCAACGCAGTTTCGTCTTCGCAGAAGGCAGCCCCTTCGGCACTCGAAGCCGCTGCTGCGCAGGCTCGTGCGCAGGCCGAAGCCGATGCCGCTTCGGTGCCTGCGACCGACATCAAGTTCTGCGCCATCGACGACCCGGGTTGCGAAGCCTGCCAGTAATTTGAGTCGAGGCCGAAAGGCCTATCGACACCGTGCCGGACATGCCTCAGAACAGGCTCGGCACGATGCTCGAACACAACATCGAAGGCCTGCCGAAATGCATGCAGCTGTGTCAGCCGCTTTTCATTTCACAGGCCTGCTTTCATAATCGAACGATCGGAAAATCCATGCTGACCTGGGACGAAGAAACCATTCCCACAACGCCGTCCACGACGTACGGCGAGACGCCTGCTGCGCGTGTCGATCCGGCACCTGTTGCGGCACCTGCGACCGCATCCGTGGCTGCGCCCGCTACGTCGGTACAAGCCACCATGACGACTTCGGCAGCCCCTGTCGCACGCCGCGTGAACGCGGCCGACAAACGCATCATCAACGCCAAGACCGACGTCAACCAGCTGGTCCCGTTCAAGTACAAGTGGGCCTGGGAAAAGTACCTCGCCACCTGTGCCAACCACTGGATGCCGCAAGAGGTCAACATGACCCGCGACATCGCGCTGTGGAAAGACCCGAACGGCCTGACCGAGGACGAACGCCGCATCGTCAAACGCAACCTCGGCTTCTTCGTCACAGCCGACTCGCTGGCCGCCAACAACATCGTGCTGGGCACGTACCGCCACATCACCGCACCCGAGTGCCGCCAGTTCCTGCTGCGCCAGGCATTCGAGGAAGCCATCCACACCCACGCCTACCAGTACATCGTCGAGTCGCTCGGCCTCGATGAATCCGAGATCTTCAACGCGTACAACGAAGTGGCGTCGATCCGTGAAAAAGACGAGTTCCTGATCCCCTTCATCGAAGCCATCAGCGACCCGCTTTTCCACACCGGCACCTTCGAGACCGACCAGACCCTGCTCAAGTCGCTGATCGTCTTCGCCTGCCTGATGGAAGGCCTGTTCTTCTACGTCGGTTTCACCCAGATCCTGGCGCTGGGCCGCCAGAACAAGATGACCGGCGCGGCCGAGCAGTACCAGTACATCCTGCGCGACGAGTCGATGCACTGCAACTTCGGCATCGACCTGATCAACCAGCTCAAGCTCGAAAATCCGCAGCTGTGGACCAACGAGTTCAAGGCCGAAATCAAGCAACTGTTCCAGAAGGCCGTCGAGCTCGAATACAAGTACGCCGAAGACACCATGCCGCGTGGCGTGCTGGGCATGAACGCGTCGATGTTCAAGGGCTATCTGCGCTACATCGCCAACCGTCGTGCCACGCAGATCGGCCTCGAGCCCCTGTTCCCCAACGAGGAAAACCCGTTCCCCTGGATGAGCGAAATGATCGACCTGAAGAAGGAACGCAATTTCTTCGAAACCCGGGTCATCGAATACCAATCCGGTGGCGCCCTTTCCTGGGACTAGAAGGCTGACACTGCAATCCGTCATGGCCCCCCGATTCACGCCTGCCCCTCACTGCGCCGTCAGAGCGCGGAGCGGCAGGCGTTCCTGCGTTCATGGTGCTGAAGCCCCGCCTCCTGCGAGTGCGCGAGCTTCAGCACCATGGATCATTCCGTCGCCCAAAGCGCGAGCGGAGTGCTCTTTGTAATGTGACCAAGGAGAAAATAATGGCAACTGCGAAAAAACCGGCCGCCAAGAAGGCCGCCCCCGCAAAGACGGCGGCACCAGCTACGAAGAAGGTCGTGACGAAGAAGGCAGCGGCTCCGGCACCAGCGCCGGCCAGGAAGGCGGCCGCACCAGCACCGGCACCTGCGAAGAAGGTCGTGGCCAAGAAGGCTGCAGCACCGGCGCCGGCAGCCGCCAAGAAGGCAGCAGCACCGGCCAAGAAGGCTGCGGCACCAGCGGCACCTGCGAAGAAGGCTGTCGCCGCCAAGAAGGCAGTGGCTCCCGCGAAGAAGGCCGCTCCCGCCAAGAAGGCTGCAGCTCCTGCCAAGAAGGCTGCTGCTCCGGCAAAGAAGGCGGCTCCGGCTCCTGCGAAGAAGGCTGCGACCCCCGCCAAGAAGGCTGCTCCGGCACCGACCAAGAAGGCGGCTCCTTCGAAGACTGCTGCACCTGCGAAGACTGCTGCACCTGCTAAGAAGGCTGCTCCGGCTCCTGCGAAGAAGGCTACCGCTCCGGCCAAGAAAGCTGCTGCTCCTGCGCCAGCCAAGAAAGCCGCGGCTCCGGCAAAGTCTGCCGCTCCGGCAAAAGCCGCTGCTCCTGCCAAGAAGGCTGCAGCACCGGCGAAGAAGGCCGCTGCTCCGGCACCTGCACCAACGCCCGCACCAGCTCCGGCCAAGAAGGCAGCACCCGCAAAGAAAGCCGCCGCCAAGAAGGCCACTGCTCCTGCAGCCGCGCCTTCCAGCGCCGCCGCAACTGCGCCCGCTGCACAGACCACGCTGAACCCGCAGGCCGCATGGCCGTTCCCGACCGGCACCAAGCCCTGATCGGTTAGAGACACACCGTCTCTCGCCCGATGCCTCCCGGCATCGGGCTTTTTTTTGCCTTACAGGATGCCGGCGAGCGTGTAGTTCTGCGGACCGCGTTGTGCAACCTTGGCCGCGCCGACCTTGTTGCCGAGTTCCGCGCAACGGACCAAGTCCCAGCCCTGCTCCAGGCCGAACAGCAGTGCGCCGCGCCAGGCGTCGCCGCAGCCGGTCGGATCGACCACCGCCGCGGGCTGGACACCGGGAACGTGCGTACGTTCGCCATCCACCCAGACCTCGCAGCCTTCGGCCGCCAGCGTGACGACGAGACCGCGTACCTTCTTCGAAAGTTCGGCCAGGCTCAGGCCGGTGCGTTCGCACAGCATGCGGCCTTCGTAGTCGTTGACGGTCACCCAGCTGGCCTGCTCGACGAAGGCGGAAAGCGCAGCGCCGTCGAACATCGGCAGGCCCTGGCCCGGGTCGAAGACGAAAGGAATGCCGACCTCGGCGAACTGCTGCGCATGCTGCAGCATCGCGTCGCGACCGTCAGGCGAGACGATGCCGACCTTCACATCCGGCCGGGCCTCGATGCGGGTGACATGCGCCTGCATCATGGCGCCCGGGTGAAAGGCGGTGATCTGGTTGTTGTCGCGGTCGGTCATGATCATCGCCTGCGCGGTAAAACTGCCGTCCACGGTGTGCACGTATTCGGCCGAGATGCCGAGTTCCTGCAGGCGCGCGAGGTATTCCGCGCCGTCGCTGCCGACGGTGGCCATGGGCAGGGGCGTGCCGCCCAGCGCCTTCAATGCATAGGCGATGTTGCCGGCACAGCCGCCGAAGTCGCGGCTCAGCGAAGGCACCAGGAAGGACACATTGAGGATGTGCAACTGCTCCGGCAGTATCTGTTCGGCAAAACGCCCTTCGAAACCCATGATGGTGTCGAAGGCCAGGGATCCACAAATGATGGCTGACATGGAAGCTCGCTGATGAGTAGAAAGATGAAGAAACTCTGCCGACGGCGTCTGCGGGTGCTCAGGGATAGAAGGCAAGCACGCGATAGCCGGCCACGCGGTCGGCACCGACGGACGCCTGCAGCCCGACGGGAAGACTGCCGCTCCACGCACCGCTGGCACCCAGTTCCGGCGGCGCGTTCAGCTCCTTCGCCATCAGCACGCGGCGTACCAGGGGCTGGTCCTGGCTGTCGGTCAGGGTGAGTTCCAAGGCCGGCATCGCCAATGGCACGGCTGCCGTGTTGCGCACCTCGACATCGAACTGGAACAGATCGCCGCGTACCTTGTTGAAGGAAGACGCATCGATCACCACCGAATCGATGCGCTGCAGCGGACGCACTTCACAGCCCAGCGGAACACATAACGAAGCCAGCGCGGGTCTGAGCCCGGGCAGATGCGCCGCCAGCCGGTCGCGCTCGGTGCGCACGAACTGCAGCGCCAGGGCCAGCGCCAACGCGGCACAGACCAGCAGGCTGGCGAAGACGACCATCGGCTGCTGCCAAAAGGCCCGGCGTTCGGCCACACGAACGAAACCGAGTTCCCGCAGCGTGGCTGCGGCGTCGCCCGCTTCATCGCGAGCTTCCAGCGTTCCGGCGACGGGCGCCGGAGGAACGAACGCCGGCTGGTAAAGGGATTGCTGGGGCTCGTCGTTGTCGGCCGTCTGCAGCAGCAACGCGGAAGGCACGTCGCCCTCTTCGTCTTCCTCGTTCTCATCGTGGTCGGCAAAATCCGGTTCCGGTAGCGGTGCCGGGCGTTCCAGGGTTTCACCGTTCAGGACGACACGCGCTGCAGGCGAGCGACGCAACCAGACGGCTGCAGGCTCGGACGGAAGGGTTGCGGGCCTCTCCATGAACACCGGCGATCCGGGTTCGGGCATCGGTGCGGACAGGGGCTCCGGCGCGGACAGGGGCTCCGGATCAGGAAACGGCTCGCCGAGGGGCCGCAGGTGGGCCGCGGCATCGAAGACCTCACCGCACTGGCCGCAGCGCACCCAGCCTTCGGAGATCTTCAACTGATCGGGAACGACCTTGAAGGTCGTCGAACATGCGGGGCAGCGGGTGGACAGGCTCATGGGCACGCCGATTGTAGGCAGCGCCACGGCGCCCGCCACACCATCAGGCGGGCCGGGAAGCCGTCATCAGGATCCAGCCGTCTTCCTCGTCGTCCACCGACAGCGCCATATACGGCGCGTAGGCTTCCTTCAATTCGTCGGCCTGGCGCGACAGGATGCCCGCCAGCACCAGCGAGCCGCCGGCATCGACATGGGCGCACAGCAGCGGCGCCAGCACCTTCAGCGGCGTGGCCAGGATGTTGGCCAGCACAGTGCCGTAAACGCCCTGTGCCGCATCCGGCAGGCCGGCCTGCAGCACCACGCCGTTGGCGGTGGCGTTGTCGCGGGTCGACTGCACCGCAGCTTCGTCGATATCCACTGCATCGACCGAACTGGCGCCGTACAGCGCCGCGCCGATGGCCAGGATGCCCGAACCGCAACCGTAGTCGAGCACGCGCCCGAGTTCACTTGGCCGCCGGCCGGCCGTCCAGCGCAGGCACATGCGGGTCGTGGGATGGGTACCGGTGCCGAACGCCAGGCCCGGATCGAGCCGGATCATGCGGCGCGCCGCCGCCGGAACCTCATGCCAGGTCGGCACGATCCAGAAGTCCGGTGTGATCTCGACCGGTGCGAACTGCGATTGCGTCAGTCGCACCCAGTCCTGCTCGGCGACAGGACCTATGCCTTGTACCGTGCAGCCTTCGAAGAAGTCCTGCGCAGCCAGCAGACCGGCTGCTTCCTTCGCCGAAGATTCGTCGGGAAACAGAGCGGTGATACGCGACCGCAGCCAGCCTTCGGCCGGCGGCGGCATGCCGGGCTCGCCGAACAGGGCCCGCTCGGCAGGCGTCTGCGCATCGGCGTCCTCGACGCCGACCGACAGGGCTTCCAGCGCTTCCAGCGCATCGCTGACCGGCTCGACGCCGTCTTCTGGCACCAGCAGGTGCAGTTCGTACAAGGACATCAGGTGCCTACCCCGATCAGCGGTTGTGGGCGGCCAGCCACTCTTCCAGGTAGTGGATGTTGGTGCCACCCTCCTGGAACCGTGCGTCGACCATCACTTCGCGATGCAGTGGCACGTTGGTCTTGATGCCCTCGATGACAGTTTCCAGCAGCGCGGTCCGCATGCGGGCGATGGCCTGCTCGCGGCTGTCGCCGTGGGTGATGATCTTGCCGATCATCGAGTCGTAATTCGGCGGCACGAAATAGTTGGAATACGCATGCGAGTCCACCCGAACGCCAGGTCCGCCCGGCGCGTGCCAGGTCGTGATGCGGCCGGGCGACGGGGTGAACTTGTATGGATCCTCGGCATTGACGCGGCATTCGATGGCATGCCCGCGCAGCACGATGTCGCGCTGGGTGAAGGGCAGCTTTTCGCCGGCTGCGACCATGATCTGTGTCTTGACGATGTCCACGCCGGTGATGAGTTCGGTCACCGGATGCTCCACCTGCACGCGGGTGTTCATCTCGATGAAATAGAACTCGCCGTTCTCGTACAGGAACTCGAAGGTACCCGCACCGCGGTAGCCGATCTTCTTGCAGGCCGCCACGCAACGTTCGCCGATGCGTTCGATCAGCTTGCGCGGAATGCCCGGCGCCGGTGCTTCCTCGATCACCTTCTGGTGGCGGCGCTGCATGGAGCAGTCGCGCTCGCCCAGGTAGACGGCGTTCTTGTGTTTGTCGGCCAGGATCTGGATTTCAATGTGCCGAGGGTTCTGGAGGAATTTCTCCATGTACACCGCGGGATTGTTGAAAGCAGCGCCGGCTTCGGCCTTGGTCATCTGGATCGCGTTGACCAGGGCGGCCTCGGTGTGGACCACCCGCATGCCGCGCCCACCGCCGCCGCCCGCCGCCTTGATGATGACCGGGTAGCCGATCGCCTTGGCAATGCGTTTGTTGGTGGCGGCGTCGTCACCGAGTTCTCCTTCGGAGCCGGGCACGCAGGGCACGCCGGCCTTGATCATCGCGGCCTTGGCCGAAACCTTGTCGCCCATGATGCGGATGGACTCGGGCGTCGGGCCGATGAACTGGAAACCGCTCTTCTCGACCCGTTCGGCAAAAGCCGCGTTTTCGCTGAGGAAACCGTAGCCGGGGTGGATCGCCTCGGCATCGGTCACTTCGGCCGCCGAAATGATGGCTGGCATGTTCAGGTAGGACAGGCCCGAAGGCGCCGGCCCGATGCAGACCGCCTCTTCGGCCAGCTTGACGTATTTGGCATCGCGGTCGGCCTCGGAATAGACCATGACCGCGGTCACGCCCATTTCACGGCAAGCGCGCTGCACCCGCAGGGCGATCTCACCGCGATTGGCAACCAGGATCTTTTTAAACATGTCGCTTCAGCCGATCACGAACAGGGGCTGCCCGTATTCCACTGCCTGGCCGTTCTCCGCCAGGATCTGCATGACCGTGCCTGACTTGTCGGCTTCGATCTCGTTGAGGATCTTCATGGCTTCGATGATGCAGATGGTGTCGCCTTCCTTGACGACGCTGCCGACCTGCACGAAGCTGTTGGCGCCCGGACTGGACGCGTGGTACAGCGTACCGACCATCGGCGACTTGACGATATGGCCGGCCGGAGCTTCCGGGGCTGCCACGACAGCCGGCGCGGCAGCGGCGACGGGCGCGGCGGCGGCAGGTGCCGGTGCGGCGGCGACCGGTGCAGGCATGTATTGCTGAACGATGGCACCACCGCCCTTGACGATACGCACCTTGCCTTCGGCTTCGGTGATCTCGAGTTCGGAAACGTTCGACTCGGAGACGAGGTCGATCAGGGTCTTGAGTTTTCGCAGGTCCATGGGGAAGCTCGGCACCCGGAGAGGCGCCTGTAAAAAACAGAGGGCGAATGTACCCCAACTCAGCGGCAAATTACGCTTATCAGCGGTCTTTTCACAAAACCGTGACCTATCTTTGCGTAAAACCGCGTTGAAGGAGGATTGGGGGTCGTCGACCGGCTAAGTCCAGCTACTCAGGTCGGCTTCGGTAAGTTGGCCGATTTTACGGTGAAGAACAGCGCCGTTCGATGCAAAGACCACCGTGAACGGCAGGCTACCCTGGGAATTGCCCAAACTGCGAGAAAGCTCGGTCCCTTGCAGCCCGGCCATGCCAACCGGAAAAGCGATAGGTCTCGCTGCCAGGAACTTGCGCACCGAACTCGGCTGGTCGACCGCCAGGCCCAGCACTTGCCAGCCCTTGTCGGAGAACTCATGACCAAAGCGGTCGAGCATGGGTAGTTCGGCAACGCACGGAGGGCACCAGGTTGCCCAGAAGTTGACGATGAGTTTGCCTTTGCCCCTGAATGCGGCCAGGTCGAGCGGTTGGCCATCGGGTTGGTCGAACTGCTGCTGCCAGAGCACCGCGCCGCTGTCGCCGGCATTCTTGGCGTTGATGCGCCACGCCACGCCGGCACCGGCCGCCGCCGCGACACCGGCTGTCGTCCAGAGAACCACCTTCCGGCGTGACGGGCGTTCAGTCGTGATGGTGTGATCTGGATCGGACATGCCGGAATCGTCGCACAAGTGGTTCAACCGGCCGCCAGCAAAGCCCGCACGGCGGCAATGTCCCCCCGCGGAGGACGGCCTCGGCCATCCAGGCGCAGCGCGCCGCGCAGGTCGTCCAGGTCGTAGACCATCAGGTGCACACCCACCACGACGTCCAGGTCGGGCGAGCGCCCCGCCACACTCAGCGCCTCGACGGACTCGCCATGAAACCCGATGACCGTCTGCGGGTCGTAATCCACCCGATGGTCGATCAGCGAGATCTCCGCCGATTTGCAGTCATCGCAGAACATCTGAATATAGATGTCCGAAAGCCTGGTGGCCGTTCCGTGCCATACGGCGCCGCCGAGGTAGGGACGGAATTCAGCCATGCGGTTCATCCAGACCAGGGCCAGTTCACGCAAGGCGCGCAGTTCGGCCGGCTGGGTGTCTTCGCAGAAGATGGATATGTGTTCGCGAACCGCGTCTTCGACGGCTTCGTTGTCGGGCAAGGGCGCGCGACCTGAAAGCGCCAGCTGTTTGGCGGCGCGGCGTTTGGCAGGGCCGTATTCAAGGCCCTCTTCCACCACCAGCCTGGCGGCGGTGGCGGCGATTTCAGCGGTGGCAGTTTCCATGGCGGGGCTCGCAGAAGTTGTGCAATTCTCGCCTCAAGCAGCGCTGCCTGCCAACGGCCGGTCCGTAGAATCCTGCGCCATGCATATCCACATTCTCGGCATCTGCGGCACGTTCATGGGAGGCGTGGCCGCCCTCGCACGCGAAGCCGGACACCGCGTCACCGGTTGTGATGCCGGCGTCTATCCCCCCATGAGCGACCAGTTGCGCTCACTGGGCATCGAGCTCATCGAAGGTTTCGGCGCAGAGCAACTGGCACTGTCGCCGGACATCTATGTAGTGGGAAACGTGGTCAGCCGGGCTCGCCTGGCAGATGGGACGCCGAAGTTTCCGCTCATGGAAGCCATCCTGGACACCGGCGCCCGCTACACCAGCGGCCCACAGTGGCTGGCGGAAAACGTGCTGCACGGCCGGCACGTGCTGGCCGTCGCCGGCACCCACGGAAAGACGACCACCACCGCCATGCTGGCCTGGATCCTCGAACGGGTCGGACTGCACCCGGGATTCCTGGTGGGTGGTGTGCCGCTCAATTTCGGCGTGTCGGCCCGGCTCGGGAGTGGCAAGGCCTTTGTGATCGAGGCGGACGAGTACGACACCGCGTTTTTCGACAAACGCAGCAAGTTCGTGCATTACCGTCCAAGGACCGCGGTGCTGAACAACCTGGAATTCGATCACGCAGACATCTTCGACGACCTGGCGGCGATCGAACGACAATTCCATCACCTGCTGCGCACGGTGCCGGCAAGTGGTCGCGTGGTCTCCAACGGCACTGAAAGCGCATTGGAGCGGGTGATTGAAAAGGGTTGCTGGAGTGAACTGCGGCGTTTCGGTACCGAAGGCGCGGCCTTCAGTGATTTCAGCGCCGAGGGCGAACCCAGCGAATTCACCGTCGTGGCATATGGCTCACCCGTCGGCAAGGTGCGCTGGCCGCTGACCGGCGTGCACAACCAGAACAACGCCCTGGCCGCCATCGCCGCGGCTGAACATCTTGGCGTCAAAGCGGCTGAAGCATGTGCCGCTCTCGGCGAATTCATCAGCCCGCGCCGACGCATGGAGCAGCGCGGCGTCGCGCACGGGGTGACGGTTTACGACGACTTCGCCCACCACCCCACCGCCATCCGTACAACCCTGGACGGCCTGCGCCGGCAACTCGACCGGCAGCCCGGCGAGGCGCGCATCCTGGCGGTGTTCGAACCGCGCAGCAACACCATGAAGCTGGGCACGATGGCCGCCCAGTTGCCGGCGAGCCTGAAGGACGCCGATCTGGCCTTCTGCCACACCGGCGGGCTGGACTGGGATGCTGCGGCCGCCCTTGCACCGCTCGGGGAACGAGGCCACACGGCCGGATCGGTGGCTGAACTGGTCACGCAGGTGGCGGCAGCCGCCCAGCCCGGCGATCACATCGTCTGCATGAGCAACGGCAGTTTCGGCGGCATCCATCCGCTGCTGCTGGCTGCGCTGCAGGCCAAGGGCTGAGCCCTGCTGCGCAGCGCCGTTCAGCCGCGGCGGGTCTTGACAGCTGCGGACAGCACTTCCAGCGTTTCCAGCGAGTCGTCCCAGCCTATGCAGGCATCGGTGATGCTTTGGCCGTAGGTCAGGGCGGCCGAATCGTCTTTGCCGGGCGTGAACTTCTGGGCGCCGGCCTGCAGGTGGCTTTCGACCATCACACCGAACACGCTCCGTGAACCGCCGGCGATCTGCTGACCGATGTCCTGCGCCACCGTCAGCTGGCGTTCATGCTGCTTGCTGCTGTTGGCATGGCTGCAATCGACCATTAGCGTCGGCGGCAGGCCGGACTTTGCCAGGTCGGCACAGGCCGCTGCCACGCTGGCGGCATCGTAGTTGGGGGCCTTGCCGCCACGCAGGATCACATGGCAGTCCTTGTTGCCTTCGGTCTGCACGATGGCGACCTGGCCGTTCTTGTGGACCGACAGGAAATGATGGCCACGCGCCGCCGCCTGGATCGCGTCGGTGGCGATGCGGATGTTTCCGTCGGTGCCGTTCTTGAAGCCGATGGGCGCCGAAATGCCCGAAGCCAGCTCGCGGTGCACCTGACTTTCGGTAGTGCGGGCACCGATGGCGCCCCAGGAGATCAGGTCGCCGATGTATTGGGGCGAGATCACGTCGAGGAACTCGCTGCCGGCCGGCAGGCCCAGGCGGTTGATGTCGATCAGCAGCTGGCGCGCCATGCGCAGGCCTTCGTCGATGCGGAAGCTTTCGTCCAGGTAGGGGTCGTTGATCAGGCCCTTCCAGCCGACCGTGGTGCGGGGCTTCTCGAAATACACACGCATCACGATTTCCAGCGTGTCGGCGTACTTCTCGCGCTGCACCGCGAGGCGGCGGGCGTATTCGACAGCTGCGACCGGGTCATGGATGGAACACGGACCGATGATCACCAGCAAGCGGTCGTCGGTGCCGGCCATGATGTCGTGGATCCGGCGGCGGGTGTTGTCGATGAGGGTCTCGACCGGAGTGCCGTTGATCGGGAAAAAGCGGATCAGATGCTCTGGAGGCGGCAACACAGTGATGTCCTTGATACGTTCGTCGTCGGTGCGGCTGGTTTTCTCGGCGCGCGCATACCAAGGCTCGCTGGTGGTGTTGACGGAAGCGTTCATGGTGCTAACTCCTTTTTCTGTGTCCTGATCGGCTTGATCGGTGACGGTGGGTTCGGGATCCGTTGGGGCAAAAAAAAACCGCCGGGCTTTTCAGCTCGGCGGTTCCAGGGAAGAGTGTTTGCTTTACGCGCGCGCTTCCGGTCCGCCGAAGGTCGGAAACCAGAAATAAAACGAGTAGACGGCGCGGATTTGCATAGCGGCGAAATGTAGCACAGAGAATTTAAGCAGTGCCGCCGACGGTCAGGTCATTGATGCGCAGGGTCGGCTGGCCGACGCCCACCGGAACACTCTGGCCTTCTTTTCCGCAGGTTCCGACGCCCGGATCCAGCGCCATGTCGTTGCCGATCATGGTGACCTTCTTCAGCGCCTCCGGGCCGGCGCCGACGATGGTCGCGCCCTTCACCGGGTAGAGGATCTTTCCCTTCTCGACCCAGTAGGCCTCGCTGGCCGAGAAAACGAACTTGCCGCTGGTGATGTCCACCTGCCCGCCGCCGAAGTTGGTGGCGTACAGGCCCTTCTTGATGCTGGCGACGATTTCCTGCGGATCCTTGTCGCCACCCAGCATGTAGGTGTTGGTCATGCGCGGCATGGGAATGTGGGCGTAGCTTTCGCGGCGACCGTTGCCAGTGGCAGGCACGCCCATCAGGCGCGCATTCATCGCGTCCTGGATGTACGACTTGAGGATGCCGTCCTCGATCAGCACATTGCGCTGGCTGGCGTTGCCTTCGTCGTCGACGTTGAGCGAACCGCGGCGGTCGGCGATGGTGCCGTCGTCCAGCACGGTGACGCCCTTGGCCGCCACCCGCTGGCCGATACGGCCGGAAAACGCACTGGAACCCTTGCGATTGAAGTCGCCTTCGAGACCGTGGCCGATGGCTTCGTGCAACAGGATGCCGGGCCAGCCGGAACCCAGCACCACCGTCATCTCGCCAGCCGGCGCCGGACGCGAGTCCAGGTTCACCAGCGCCTGGCGCACCGCTTCGTCCACGTAATGCGTGATGAGTGCATCGTCGAAATACGCCAGGCCGAAACGGCCGCCGCCGCCAGCCGAGCCGACTTCCCGCCGGCCGCCCTGTTCAGCAATGACGGTGACCGACAGTCGCACCAGCGGACGGACATCCGCCGCCAGCGTGCCGTCGGCGCGGGCGATCAGCACCACGTCGTATTCGGCAGCCAGGCCGGCCATGACTTGCGCCACGCGCGGATCCTTGGCACGCGCCAGCTGCTCGACACGGCCCAGCAGGGCGATCTTGGCATTGCTGTCCAGCGAGGCGATGGGGTCGACCTCGGGGTACAGGGAACGGCTGCCGGCGATCTTGCGGGTGGCCACCTTGGCGCGGCCGCTGCGCGATGCCTGCGAGATGGAACGCACGGTGCGAGCCGCGTCCAGCAGGGAGGCTTCGGAAATGTCGTCCGAATAGGCAAAGGCGGTTTTCTCGCCGCTCACCGCCCGCACGCCGACGCCCTGGTCGATGCTGAAGGAACCCGTCTTGACGATGCCCTCCTCGAGGCTCCAGCCTTCGCTGCGGGTGTACTGGAAGTACAGGTCGGCGTCATCGACCTTGTGCGAACGGATTTCGGACAGCGCGCGCGACAGGTGGGATTCATCCAGGCCAAAGGGTTCCAGCAACAGGCGCTGGGCGATGGCGAGACGTTCGATGGTGGGTTCGCGGGAAATCATCCGCCCATTCTAGGACGGGGGGCATGGCCCTGCCCATCAGGGCGGGACTATGGCGACGATGGTCTCAAGCGGATTTGGGCGGACGCCTCAGCGAACGCAGCAGGTAAGGCAACAGCCCCAGCAGCAGCATCACCGCCGCGACGGCGAAAAGGCTGCCGTAGATCGCGCCCGGACTGCGACCGGCACGAAAACCCTGGCGTGCCAGCCAGCCATAGCCGCCGGACGCACAGGCCATACCCAGGAAAACGAAGGTGTTCAGTACCCCCAGCGCACGCCCGCGCAGAGCCGGCGTCACCGTTCCACGGCCTGCCGTCATCACGATGGGATGCAGGGTTCCAGCCGCCGCCAGCATGGTGAGCAGCACCAGGTCGAAGACCAGCGAAACGTCGGGCATCAGTGTCAGCAGCAATCCGGCCAGCACGCAGACCAGCATGGTTCCGCCGATGACCGCGCTGGCGCCGAACCGCCGGGTAAGCAGCGGGAGCGCGAAGGCGCAGGCGAAAGCACCCAGGCTGATGGCGGTGATCGCCGTGCCGCGGCTGAGCGGGTCCAGCCCGAAGACATCGGCCACGTACGGGCCACCCCAGGCGTTTCTGAAAGCCGTGCCCGCCGCCATGCCCAGGCAGACCGGCACCAGAGCCCACAGCGCCGGCACCTTCAGCAGCACCAGGGAGCCCTTCAGCAGCGCCAGCGGAGATTGTCCGTGCGAATCGGCATGGCCGATGTCGCGCACGTTGAGCCTTACCGCCACGCAAGCCACCAGCATGCAGCCGGTGGCCACCAGCATGGCCGGCCGCCAGCCGAAATGTTGCACCGACCAGCCCAGCGGAGACGCCGCACACAAGACGCCCAGCATGCCCAGCGCATTGGTGAACGACAGCACCTTCAGGTAGCGCCGCTCTTCCAGCTGGCTGGATGCGTAGTGGATCAGGCCCATGAACACCGGCGCACAGGCCAGCCCCAGGCCCACCTGCCCGAGCATGGCCACCGACCCGTGCGGAGCGATGGCGAACAGCAAGCCGCCCACCACACCGACGCCCAGCAGCACCGAAGTCGGCCGTCCCACACCCCAGCGGTCGAATGCCACGCCCACCGGCAGTTGCGCCACCGCGAACGCGAGGAAAAAAGCCGAGGACAAGGCACCGAAACCGGCCGGGTCCAGCGCCAGGTCACGCGACAGTTCGGGTGCCATCACCGCCAGGCAACTGCGGAAGAACTGGCTCATCGCGAAGGCGCCGGTCAGCGAGGCCAGCGCCAGCCCGGTGCGTGAAGACGCCCGCATCAGCCCGTCGCCGGCCGACGCGAACGCGCCACCGACATCAGGATCCCGAGCGCCATGCCCAGCGTCACCATCGCGGTGCCGCCATAACTGATGAAGGGCAAGGGCACACCCACCACCGGCAGGATGCCGCTGACCATGCCCATGTTGACGAAGGCATAGGTGAAAAAGATCATGGCCATGGCGCCCGCCAGCAGCCGCGAGAACATGGTGGGCGCATGCATGGCCAGCCACAGGCCGCGCAGCATCACGCAACAGAAACCGAACATCAGCGTCAGGTTGCCGACGAGGCCGAACTCCTCGGAAAAGGCGGCAAAGATGAAATCGGTGGTGCGTTCAGGTATGAATTCGAGATGGGTCTGCGTGCCGGCCATGAAACCCTTGCCCCATACCCCGCCGGATCCGATGGCGATCATCCCCTGGATGATGTGAAAACCCTTGCCCAGGGGATCCTTGGTCGGGTCGAGCAGGGTGCAGATGCGTTGCTGCTGATAGTCGTGCAGCACTGCCCAGCGAACGCCGCGAGCGCATAGCTCGGGTTCGAACCACACCACCAGAACGATGCCGGCCAGGCCCAGCAGCAGCGGCGGCAGTACCAGCTTCCAGCTGAGTCCGGCAAAGAAGATGACCGACAGTCCGGCCGCCAGCACCAGCAGCGAAGTCCCCAGGTCGGGCTGTTTCATGATGAGGCCGACCGGCACCAGCAGCAGTCCGCCGGCCGCCATGAAGTCCAGCGGCCTCAGCTGGCCCTCGCGTTTCTGGAACCACCAGGCCAGCATCAGCGGCATGGCGATCTTCAGCAGTTCGCTCGGCTGCACCACGACACCCAGGTTGATCCAGCGGGTGGCGCCCTTCTTGGTGATGCCGAACAAGGCAACCGCCACCAGCAGGCTGACACCCGCCACATAAAGCGGGACCGCTGCCAGCATGAGTTTCTGCGGCGGCACCTGGGCGATCAGGAACATGATCCCGGCGGCCAGGAGCATGTTGCGGCCGTGGTCCATGAAGCGGCTGCCGTGGTCGTAGCCGGACGAATACATGGTTAGCAGGCCTGCACCGCACAGCAGCAGCACGGCAGCGGCCAGTGGCCAGTCGAAGCCCTGCAGTAGCGGCAGCAGGCGCCGGGGGAGTGAAGGCTTGTCGAAGACTGCGGACATAACCGCCGATTATCCCGTGCCGGCGCAGGCCTCAGCACGAGAGCCGGGATTAGCCGGTGATCACGAAGCCTGGCGGAAAGCCATCACTGCCTGATTGCGCAGCGTGCGCAGCAGCGCAAAGCCCTTTTCGTCCATGAGGATGCCGCCCGCGCTGGCGTGGTCGGCATAGATCAGTCCCAGCGGCCGCCCCTTGTGCATGAGCGGCAGCAGCACGAAGGCGCCGGCATTGAAGGATTTGAGGTACCAGTCGGGCAGCTTGCTGCGCGACTGCGGGTCGGATGTGTCGGCCATCAGCAGATCGCCACCCTTTCGGCAGATGGCGGCGAACAGATCGCCCGCGGTATCCAGCGGCACCTTCAGCGCCAGCACCGCCTGCTGGTGGTTCTCGCCGACGCCGAAGCGGCCACGCATCTCGTCGGTCTTGGCATCCCGAAGGCACAGCACCACCTGTCGGAATCCCAGGGCGCGGTACATGGTGTCCAGCACTCGGCGCAGCACTTCGTCCAGGCGGAAGTCCGGGTCGCTCATGGCGTCGACGATCTCCTGCACGCCGGCTGCCAGCATGGTCGAGACCGCCGGCATCGCGTCACGCCCCGGGGCGTTGATGGCCTCCGTCCTGGCCGACCGGGCCTGCGCATAGGCCACCCGTTTTTCTTCCACGGTGCGGGCCTCGGCGGGCGTCAGCGGCGTGGGCGGCGGCGCAATGTCCTGCGGCACCGGCGGCGCCGACTGCAGCAGACGCGCCGCCGGAGAACCGGCCACCACCTGCAGTTGCATCGCGTCGGTCAGGGCGACGAGTTTCCGGTGGGCGCGAGTCGCGGCTTGGACCAGCCCATCGGTTCCGCCGGACACGACACTGCCGTACTTGCGTGCGATGCGGGCCAGTTCGGCCGGCAGCTCGGCGGGCGTGAAAGCCATGGCCGCGGTGGCCACTTCGTTGGCTGCGGCGCCGATCCAGCGCAGGCGTTCGCCGGCATCGTCGGGTGCCTTGGCCGGCGCGGCACCGACCGGCTTGCGCATCGCGCGCTGAAGGCTTTCGGGCAGCCCCCAGGCCTGGGCCACACCCAGTGCCAGGTCTTCGTTGGCAAGGCCCAGCACCTGAAGGGACGCCGCGTCCTCGTCACCCTCGAAGGCAGCGTCGACCAGCAAGGCGCGTATCTCCGCGTCCTCTTCACGGAAATAGAAGGTGACCAGCATGCGGCCGAGGTTCTGGAACAGTGCGCCGATGAAGGCGCCCTCGCTTTCGCGGGATGCCGGCGCGATCTCGCCCGCCACCGAACCCGCCATCAGGCCCTTGACGAATTCCTGCTTGAGTTGCTGGGCATGGGTCTTGTCTTCCATGTGGTCCAGCAGCACCAGGCTCAGCGCCACGTTGCGCACCGTGTTGAAGCCGACCAGGCTGACCGCACGCGACACCGTGCTGATGGTGCCGCCCTGACCCAGGTGCATGAACTGCGCGCTGTTCACCAGCCGCAGCAGCTTGTGGGTCAGCGCCACGTCCTCGAGGATCTCGGCGGTAAGGTCGGCCAGACTGTCGTCCTCCGAATCGGTGGTCTTCAGAATCCGCGCGACCGACTCGGACAGCGCCGGAAAATCGCTGCGATGACGCATGCGGCGCAGCAGGAACTCCAGGGCAGCATCACGCCGCGCACCTGAAGAAGGGGATGTCAGGGAGTCGGAAACCAGCGGCATCGAGGCAAGAGGGGCTGAAGAGGGATGTGTAAAGGAATGTACGACTTTCCGCGCATTCCTATCGGGGGGCAGGGGCCCGATAGCCAGGGTATTTCAAGCTTTACCGCAATTTGCAATCAAACGTGCAGACTCCGTCTCATGCCGACCACACACCTGCTCTACCTCCACGGATTCCGCTCTTCCCCCCGCTCCGCCAAGGCCGTGCTGATGGCCGAGCGGATGCGCGACCGCCACCCGGACGTGGTGTGGTGGTGCCCGCAACTGCCGCCCTCGCCCGCCGAGGCCATGGCCCTGGTCGCGGCCGGCACCGCGGGCTGGCCGCGCGAAACCATGGCGGTGATCGGCTCGTCGCTCGGCGGTTTCTATGCAGGCTGGCTACAGGCCACCAGCGGTTGTGGCAAGACGGTGATGATCAACCCGGCCGTCCACCCCGCGCGTGACCTGGCCCGTTACATCGGCGAGCAGACCTCCTGGCACGACCCGGCGGAAAGCTTTTATTTCCGGCCCGAATACGTGGACCAGTTGCGTGCCCTGGCCCACACGCCGCCAGCCGACCCGCAGCGCACCATGGCCTGGGTGGCGCAGGGCGACGAGGTGCTCGACTGGCGCGAAATGGCCGCCTGGTGCGCCGGCGCCCGGCTTCATGTGCTGCCAGGCGGCGACCACGCGCTGTCCGATTTCTCCGACCACCTCGAGACGATCGAATCCTTTCTGGCCCTTCGCTAGAAAAATCGGCTCCCGGCAAATGGGACAATCGCGGGCATGTACGCATTGTTCGAAGAAGCCGGCAAATTCCTCGCGGGCCGCATCCTGTCAGAAGCCGAGTCGTCCGCCCAGGTGGAACTCGCCTCCGGCAAACGGGTGAAGGTCAAGGCCGCCAACCTGTTGTTGAAGTTCGAGAAACCGCAGCCCGACGTGTTGCTGGCCCAGGCCCACGAGGGCGCCGCCGGCATCGAGCTGGAAATGGCCTACGAATTCGCGCCCGACGAAGAATTCAGCTTCGCCGACCTGGCGCGCGACTACTTCAGCGCCGCCGCCACCATCCCGGAGCAGGCCGCCATGCTGGTCAAGCTCTTCGAGGCGCCGCACTACTTCCGGCGCGCCGGCAAGGGACGTTTCCGCAAGGCGCCGCCCGAGATCATCCAGCAGGCGCTGCTGGCCATCGAACGCAAGAAGGCCGTCGCCCAGCAGATCGAAGACTGGGCGCAGGCCCTGGCCGCCGGCGAAACGCCGCAGTCGATCCGCGACGAGCTCTACAAGATCCTCTTCAGGCCCGACAAGAATTCGTCCGAATACAAGGCCGTGGTCGAGGCATCGCGTGCCACCCAGACCAATCCGCTGGACCTGCTGCGCCGCGCCGGCGCCATCGCCTCGCCCTACCAGTTCCACTGGAAACGTTTCCTGTTCGACTATTTCCCCAAGGGCATCGGTTTCGCCGCCAACCTCGAGGCACCGCCGGTTCCGGACGACCTGCCGCTGGCCGAGGGCGTTTCGGCCTTCTCCATCGACGATTCGCAGACCACCGAAATCGACGATGCGCTGTCGGTCCAGGGCCTGGGCAGCGGAACGGTCACCGTCGGCGTGCACATCGCCGCGCCCGGCTTGGCATTCCAGCCCGGCGGCCCGCTCGACCAGGTGGCGCGCCATCGCCTGTCGACCGTCTACATGCCCGGCCACAAGATCACCATGCTGCCCGACAGCGTGGTGCAGACCTATACCCTCGGAGCCGGCCTGGCACGCCCCGCCGTGTCGCTGTACGTCACCATGGACGAGGCGACTCTCGAAGTGAAGTCCAGCGTCACCAGGCTGGAACGGGTGCCGATCCTGGCCAACCTGCGCCATGACCGGCTGGATGAAACCGTCACCGAAACGTGGCTGACCGACCCGTCCTTCCAGCCTGCGGTCGAAGCGCCCGAAGTTGCGCCGCTGCGGCCGGAAATGTCCTTCCTGTTCCGCCTGGCCCGCCACCTGAAGGCCGGCCGCGAGCTGGTGCGCGGCAAGCCGGAGAACTTCAACCGGCCCGACTACAACTTCCGCCTCGAATCCGACCGGGACGGCGAACCGGCGGGCGACGAGACCGTGCGCATCACCGTGCGAAAACGCGGAGCGCCGCTCGACCTGATCGTGGCCGAAGCCATGATCCTGGCCAACAGCACCTGGGGCAGCTGGCTCGGCACGCTGGGCGTGCCCGGCATCTACCGCAGCCAGGCCAGCATGCTGCCCGGCGTGAAGGTGCGCATGGGCACCAAGGCGCTGCCGCATGCCGGCATCGGCGTGCCGAGTTATGCCTGGAGCACCTCGCCGCTGCGCCGTTATGTCGACCTGGTCAATCAGTGGCAGATCATCGCCGCAGCGCGCCACGGCAGCACCGCCGCACTGGCCGCGCCCTTCAAACCGAAGGACGCCGAGCTGTATTCGATCATTTCGGGTTTCGACGCCGCCTACAGCGCCTACAACGGCTACCAAGGTGCGATGGAACGTTTCTGGACACTGCAGTACCTGCGCCAGAACGCAATCACCGAAGTCATCGCCACGGTCATCAAGGAAGGCCAGGGCGGCAGCATGCTGGTGCGCGCCGAAGACCTGCCGCTGGTCATGCCGGTGCTGGGCTCGCAGGCACTGCCGCGCAATGCCCGGGTGCGGGTGAAGCTGGGCGAGATCGACGACATCGCGCTGGACGTCGGCGGCACGGTCATCGAACATCTCGACGCATCGGCCGAAGGTGCCGAGGCCGACGCCGAAGACGACACCGGCGGCGACGACGAGGAAGCCATCTCCGGCCCGATCGCCATCGCCGTCGACGTGGCCGACGCCGAGCCGCAGGCCGACGCGCCCGCTGCCGCCTGACCGGCGCTCGCACTCCACCGCGCCCCCTGCCCCCCATGCGCCGTTTCAGCACACTGCAGGTCGCGCTCGGCGTTTCGGTCGGGCTGCATGTCGCCCTGCTGGCGCTGCGTTTCGGCGCGCCCGAGACCTTCAACCGGGTGTTCCAGGACACGCCGCTAGAAGTGGTGCTGGTCAATGCCCGCAGCAACGAGAAACCGGTGCAGGCGCAGGCCCTGGCACAAAGCTCGATGGCCGGCGGCGGCGAGGCCGCGGAAGGCCGCGCCACATCGCCCCTGCCCTATTCCGCGCTGACCAGCACCGGCGAAAGCGCCGACGACGCGCGCCGCCAGATCGACACCCTGATGCAGCAGCAGGAGCAGCTGATGGCGCAAATCCGCAAGGAAATCGCGGTGCTGCCGGTGCCCGACCCGAAACAGGCGGCCGAAACGCCGGAGCGGGCCGCCCAGGAAGAACGCCGCCGCCAGCTGGTCAAGCTGCTCGCCGAGATCGAGCGCCGGATCAACGAAGAAAACGCCCGGCCCCGCAAGCGCTACATCAGCCCGGCCACCCGCGAGGTGGCCTATGCCATTTATTACGACCACCTGCGCCGCCGCATCGAGGACCGGGGAACGCAGTTCTTTCCGGAAGCCAAGGGCGCCAAGCTCTACGGCCAGCTGACCATGGTGGTCACCATCCACCGCGACGGCACCGTGCTGTCCACCGAAGTGGTGCAGAGTTCGGGCAACAAGCTGCTCGACCGCCGCGCCGAAGCCATCGTGCGGGGCGCTGCTCCGTTCGGCGACTTCGACGCCCAGATGCGCCGCGAGGTCGACCAGATCGTGGTCGTCTCGCGCTTCAAGTTCACCCGCGACGAAACGCTGGAAGCCAATGTCCGCTGACGCCCCTTCTTCCCCCCCCGACGCCGACCGCTACTGCGTGATGGGCAACCCGGTGAGCCACAGCCGCTCGCCCTGGATCCACGCCCGTTTCGCCGAATTGGCGGGCGACCGTGTCTGGTACGGCGCCCATCTGGTGTCGCTCGACGGATTTGCCGACGGCGTGCGTGAATTCATGGAGGCGGACGGCCGCGGCTGCAACGTCACCGTGCCCTTCAAGTTCGAGGCCGCCGCGCTGGCGCACCGGCTGAGCGACCGCGCACGCATCGCCGGCGCCGCCAACACGCTGCGTTTCGAGAACGGCGAGATCCACGGCGACAACACCGACGGCGCCGGCTTGGTGGCCGACATCCAACGGAATGCCGGCGTGGCCATAGCCGGCCGCGACGTGCTGCTGATCGGCGCCGGCGGCGCCGCCGCCGGCGTGCTCGGCCCGCTGCTCAACGCCGGTCCGGCTCGCCTGGTGGTCGTCAACCGCACCGCCGACCGCGCCCGCGCGCTGGTCGACAGCCACCAGCCGCTGGCCCGGGTGGCCGACACCCTGCTGCAGGCCATGCCCATCGACAGCCTGGGAGCCACCTTCGACATCGTGATCAATGCCAGCGCCAGCAGCCTGTCGGGTGGCGGCGTGCCGGTTTCGGGCGACGTGCTGCGGCCCGGCGCCCTGGCGCTGGACATGATGTACGGCCCTTCCGCCGCGGGTTTCATGCAGTGGGCGCGACAGCACGGCGCGATGGCGCGCGACGGCCTGGGCATGCTGGTCGAACAGGCAGCCGAGGCCTTCTTCCAGTGGCGCGGCATCCGTCCGCCGGCAGCCCAGGTGCTGGCCGAGCTGCGCGCCATCGTCGATTCCGGGCTTTGAACGGCCGCTCGCCATGAAACTGATGCTGCGCTGGCTCGGTCTGGCCTTGGTACTGATGGTGGCGCTGCAGCTTTTCTTCGCGGCCCGCATCGCTCTCATGATGGTGTTCGACCCGTCGTCCACCGCCTTCCAGCGCAGCGAGGCCGCCCGACTGGGCCGGGCCAACACGCTGGGCGGCTGGCGCCAGCAGTGGATCGACTATCGCGTGCTGCCCGACAACCTGAAACGCGCGGTCATCGCATCGGAAGACGCCGATTTCGTGCATCACCACGGCGTGGAATGGGCAGCCGTGCAAGGCGCCTGGAAACGCAACGCCCGCGCCGAAGCTCAGGCCGCCAGGCGGCTGGAACAGGCCGAGGCCCGCGGTCGTTCGCCCTCGAACCTGCCGGGCGCCAAGGTGGTCGGCGGCTCCACCATCACCCAGCAACTGGCCAAGAACCTGTTCTTCGCCGGTGAACGCAGCCTGGCGCGCAAGGGCCAGGAACTGGTGGTCGCCGTGCTGCTCGAAACCTTCCTGTCGAAGCAGCGCATCCTGGAGATCTACCTCAACAGCGTCGAATGGGGCGAAGGCATCTTCGGTGCCGAAGCCGCTGCCCAGCATTACTTCCACAAACCCGCCGCCCGCCTGAGCAGCTACGAAGCCGCGCGGCTGGCGGTGATGCTGCCGCGGCCCAAGTTCTTCGAGCGTGTGCCCCAATCCGGCTATCTTTCGGGCCGCGCGGGCACCATCGTGGCGCGCATGGGCGGGGTGGAGATTCCGTGAGGATCCTCGGCATTGATCCGGGCCTGCAGACCACCGGTTTCGGCGTGATCGATGTCGACGGCCAGAAACTTTCCTACGTCGCCAGCGGCACCATCCGCACCACCCATCTGGACCTGGGCAACCTGCCCGGCCGCATCAAGGTTTTGTACGACGGCATCCGTGAGGTGGCAGAGCGTTACCGGCCCGACGCGTCCACGGTCGAGATCGTCTTCGTCAACGTCAATCCGCAGTCCACCCTGTTGCTGGGCCAGGCGCGCGGCGCCTGCATCACCGCGCTGGTGTCCCGCGACCTGCCGGTGGCCGAATACACCGCGCTCCAGATGAAGAAGGCGGTAGTCGGTTCCGGCCGGGCCGCCAAGAGCCAGGTGCAGGAAATGGTGCGGCGCCTGCTGTCGCTGCCCGGCCTGCCGGGAACCGACGCGGCCGACGCGCTGGGCATGGCCATCACCCACGCGCACGCCGGCCGGTCGATGGACCGCCTGGCCGAGGCTGCCGCCCTGTCCCGGCGCAGCAGCGCGATGTACCGGAACGGCCGCAGTTACTAGCTAGTAAGCCTTGAAGTTGGCGGCGATGCGCTGGTTCAGGTAGTCGCCGGCACTGATGTCCGGATATTTGCCGCTCGGGCTCTGGATGACGGCGTCACGGTTCGCTTGGCAGAAGAAGGCCAGGCTATAGCGTGCACCCATGTACTCACCCGGCAATGGGTTCTTCACCCGGTGGAAGTTGGACGGCAACACGTCGTCGCTCCAGCGCATCAGCATGTCGCCGATATTGCAGGTGATGACCTTCTCGTCGGGCTCGATGGAAGTCCATTCCTGCGCATCCATCTCCTTGCCCGGGCACACCTGCAGGCCGCCCTGGCCGGGACGCTGGAACAGCAGTGTCAAGCAGTCGAAATCGGTATGCGCACCGGCGCGCCACAGGCCCAGCTTGTCGTGGAATTCGGCCGGGATCGCGTAATAGTGCAGTAGGCGCAGGGTGCTCTGGTAGCTGGCCTTGGTCGGCTCGTGGGCGCGGCTGAAGAATCCGTCGTCGAAACCCAGCTTGTAGGCAAAGCAGGACAGGACCTGCATACCCACCGTCCAGCACTTCGCCTCGAAATCCAGCATCGTTTTCTGAAAATCGGCCAATTCCGCATCGCTCGGCCAAAGGCCGTCCATGTGCGGCCGGGTGATCTGGTAGGACTCCTTCTGGTCCGGTGTGCCGGTAGAAGGCCGTACCTGCGCCTTGCTTTCCCAGCCTACGTTCAGCGCCTTCTTCAGCGGGTATTGCGCCTTCACCGCGTCGGGCAAGGCAAAGAAGCGCTCGGTCATCGCGAAAGCATCGCGGACCTGGGCGATGTCGATGCCGTGGTGTTCGATCTGAAAGAAACCCACGTCGATCGCCGCATCCCACAACTGGTCGGCGATCTCAGCCTTGCGGGTGGCGAAATCGCGCAGGTCGATGCGGCGGATCTCGCGTTTGCTGGTTTCCGAACCCAGGGCTCCCATGCGGGATTCCTTCTGCAGTTCGTCGAGGGAATAGTCGTTCTTCGGGACAGCGGTGCTCATGCGGTTTTCTCCTGTGGGGACACGGTCCCCTGCAAGGGGGGACCGGACTTCAAGAGCAATTCCCTGTCAGCGCCGGCGTGGATGCACGGCTCTGGTGAACGCTTCTACTCTCGCGCCTTTTGCATGCAAAACCCATGCCGCCGATTTTCCCTGCGGGCGGCACCGGCCTGGGGCAGGCACGGTTGCTGCTTGCGGGGCCGCCAGGAGTAGAAGCGTTCAGCGGCCCGCGGCCGTAGGAAATTGCTCTTGAAGCCCGGACCTGTTCCCACACAACGCCTTCGAGAAAGCCGCCCCATGCAACGCCGTTCCCTTCTTTTTTCCGCCGCATCCGGCCTCGTCGCCGCACCCGCATTCGTGCGTGCCCAGGGTTCCCTGCAGAAGTTCAAGTTCAACCTCGGCTGGAAGGTCGAGGCCACCGCCGCCGGTTTTCTGCTGGCCCAGCAGCGCGGCTATTACAAGGACGCAGGACTGGACGTCGCCATCGACACCGGCAACGGCTCTTCGGCCGCCATCGGCCTGGTGGCCAGCGGCGCCTACGACTGCGCCTCGGCCGACCTGGCCTCGATGATCGAGTTCAACGTCAACAACCCGACGGCGGGCCTGAAGGCGGTGGCGATCATGTACGACCTGAACCCCAATGCGATCCTGGTCCGCAAGGACGGCGGCATCAAGAAACCGGCAGACCTGGCCGGCAAGACCATCCTCGGCCAGCCCTTCAATGCGTCCCGCAAGCTGTTCCCGGCATTTGCCAGGGCCCAGGGTTTCGACGGCTCCGGCGTGAAATGGGAAAACGTCGCACCCGACATCGGCAACACCCGTTTCGTGAAGGGCGACTTCGATGCGTCGGCCTATTTCTTCTTCACTGGCCTGCTGAACCTGAAGGCGCGTGGCATGGGCCCGGAAATGATCAACGTCTTCCGTTTTTCGGACGTGATGAAGTCCTACGGCAACGGTTTTGTCGCCAACACCAGAAGCATGGAACAGGTCGACGCCATGCGCGCCTTCGTCAAGGCCAGCACTCGCGGCTGGGTCGAAGCCATGGCCGACCCCAAAGCCGGCGCCGCCGCGGTGAAGCAGCGCGAACCGCTGGCCAACGAACCGTTCGAACACGAACGCCTGCAGCTCATCGTCGACGGCACCATGAAAACTGCCGAAACCGCCGCCAACGGCTGGGGCGCGGCCACACCGGTGCGCCTGCAGGCCACCATCGACGAGACGGTGGCTGCCTTCGGACTGAAATCCGCGCCTGCCGTGGCCGACATCTGGACCGACCGGTTTCTGCCTTCGGCTGCCGACCGCCGCCTCAAGGCCTGATCAGGCTTCGACCTTCACGCCTTTCCAGAAGGCGACGCGGCCCTTGATCTCGGCGGCTTCGGGCTTGGGGTCGGGGTAATACCAGACGGCGTCGGTGTTCATCTCGCCGTCCACCAGCAGCGAGTAATAGCTCGCCTGGCCCTTCCAGGGGCACATGGTGTGGTGGTTGCTGAAGGTGACGAAGGACTTGTCCAGCGCACTTTCGGGAAAGTAGTGGTTGCCTTCGACCAGCACGGTGTCGTCGCTCTGGGCAATGGTCTTGCCGTTCCAGGTGGCTTTCATGTCTTGCGGCTTTCTCCACGCGGACGTGGATTTGGGGCTGAAAAGGGGCGATGGAAAAACCAAGCGATTGTTACCGCGGTCACACGGAGTGGCTCCGCAGCTTGTAACCTTGCGGTCCATGAAGAGAAGAAGTTTTCTGGGCACCGCCACCGGCGCCCTCTCGCCCGCCCTGGTTCCCGCCACCGCCCTCGCGGCCCCGCCGGGGTCGCCTGCACCCGGACTGGTGATGCTCGGCGAGCCCAAAGCCTTCGAGTTCGCCATGCTCAAGGACCGTGCCCGCGCGATGGCGCTGCTGCCCTGGCAGGCACCGCAGCAGAATCCGCGCGCCGCCTTGCCGCCGGCCGTGGCGGCGCTTGATTTCGACGCCTACCAGCAGATCCAGTTCAAGGGCGAAAAAGCCTTGTGGGCCAACGACGGCCTGCGTTTCCAAATACGTCTGTTCCATGCCGGGCTGTATTTCAAGCGCCGGGTCCACATCTACGAAGTGAAGGACGGGAAATCCCAGGAAATCGCCTACGACCCGGCCTTGTTCGACTACGGCCGCAGCGGCCTGGACGGCGCCAAGCTCACCGCCGACCTGGGTTTCGCCGGTTTCCGCATTTCGGTGGCGACCGCGCCTCGCAACGACATGGTGGCGTTCCTGGGGGGCAGCTATTTCCGCGCCGTGGGCGGATCACGCCAGTACGGCCTGTCGGCGCGCGGCCTGACGGTCGACACCGCCATGGGCCGCGACGAAGAATTTCCGGACTTCACCGCATTCTTCCTGGAGCGGCCGTCGGCGCAGTCGCAGACGCTCATCGTCAGCGCCCTGCTCGACTCGCCGGGCGTCACCGGCGCCTACCGTTTCGCCATCACCCCGGGCGACAACACGGTGATGGAAATCGACAGCGCGCTGTACCCGCGCCGCGAGATCGACCGCATCGGCATCGCACCGGGCACCAGCATGTTCGTGGTCGGCGAAAACAACCGGCGCGCCGCCAACGACTGGCGGCCCGAGATCCACGATTCCGACGGCCTGCAGATGCGCACCGGCAGCGGCGAATGGATATGGCGACCGCTCAACAACCCGTCCAGCTTGCGCATCAATGCCTACGCCGACAACAACCCCAAGGGTTTCGGCCTGTTGCAGCGCGACCGCAATTTCGACCACTACCAGGACGACAGTGCCAACTACGAACGCCGCCCCTCGCTGTGGGTCGAGCCGCGCGGCGACTGGGGTGTCGGACAGGTGCAGCTGTTCGAGATTCCGTCCCCCGACGAGACCTTCGACAACATCATCTGCCACTGGTGGCCCCAGCAGAAACCGCAACCGGGGCAAGAGCTTCTGCACAGCTACCGGCTGACCTGGGGCACGACCGCCCCGGTAAGACCCACGCTGGCCCGCTGCGTGGCCACCCGCACCGGGCTCGGCGGCGTCATCGGCCGCAAACGCAACAAGTTCTCCTGGCGTTTCGCGGTCGACTTTTCGGGCGGCAACCTGGCGTTGCTGGATTCGGATGCACAGGTGGAGGCGGTGGTGACCACCTCTCGTGGCCAGGTCGAACTGGTGTCGGCCAGACCACAGATCGCGGTGCAGGGCTGGCGTGCCATGTTCGACGTGGTGCCCGACGACCGCACCGAGCCCATCGCATTGCGGCTTTTCCTGCGGGTCAACGGTCAGGCGCTGAGCGAGACCTGGGTGTACGAATGGGCGCCGCCGACGATGAGCCAGCGCGCCGCGATGCTCTGAAAACGACCGCGCGCGACTACAGGCGCGCCAGACTCGTCCTATAGGACGGTCGGACAGGCTCCCGGGGTGAGGCGCTGCCTGCGCCTGCATCCGCGCCTGGCGGGCAATCCTACGGTGTGACCCCATCGGCTGCGGGTTTTCTGCAGCATCCTGAACGCACCGGAGAAACCCATGTCCAACCTTTCCAATCCGCTCAACCTGCAATCGCATTCCACCGCTTCCGCCCCTGCGCGCCTTGGTGCCGGTCTTGCGCTTTTCGGTGCCACCGCCGTGCTGGCGATGGCGTCTGCCACCGCCCAGGTCGCCACCGGTTTCACTGGTGCGGACGACAGCGGAGTGTTCGCCAAGGAACGCGCCGCCTGCATGGCCGGCAAGACCCAGCAGGCGCAGGCCACCTGCATGGAAGAAGCGCGCAACGCCGCCGCAGACAAGCGCCGTGGTGCGCTGAACGACAACCCTTTCGACTACGCAGCCAATCAGTCGAAGCGTTGTGAAGTTTTCGCCGCCGGCAGCGAGGACCGTGCTGCCTGCGCAGCGCGTGTCCAGGGCGAAGGCCAGGCCAGCGGCAACGTCGCCGGTGGCGGGGTGGTGCGCGAAGTCGAGACCATCGTGCTGCCGGCCTCGGGTCGGGCGCGCATCGAGCCGCGTACCGCCGACCCGGTGCTGCTGGTGCCGACCAAAGCTGCGTATTAACGCTGCGTATCGAGACCCTTTCAGCCGAACGAGCTGTCGATGAAGGTCTGAACGTCGGGCATGTGTTCCCGCAGCCAGACGGGATCGAGTTGCAGCAACTGGACCAGTTCGCCCGGCAGGGCCGCGATGGCGTCGTCGGGCGATTTGTGTTCGTCCAGTTCGAGTTCGGCCAGCAGCGCGGCAAGGTGGATGATCGCACCCAGGCGATTGAACGGGTCGGATGTCAGCGGTTCGGCGGCTGACTTGAGCGCACCGACAATGCTGTCCGGAAATTTCCATCGGCTGGCCAGTTCAGCCGCTACATGCGCTTCGGTAAACCCGAGCGCACTGCTTTCCCGCTCCCAACGAACGCCGGCCAGATGCGGCAATCGTTCGAAGTCGGCAATCTGGTCGGGCAGTTTCTGCGCAATGATCAGTTCGCCCAGGCGCACCATGAAACCCGCCAGCCAGGATTGCTGGACATCGGTTCCCAGGGTGCGTGCCAGCCACTGCGCATAACCGGCGGTCGCGCTGCTCGCCTGCCAGAAGGTCTTGCTGTCGACCCCCTTGACCGCTGTGAACGAACCAGCCATGCAGGCAGCCATCGCCAATGTGCGAACCTGGTTCAAGCCCACCATGGTGATTGCGTCGTCCAGCGAAACCACCTGCCGCGGCAGGCCGAAACGGGCGCTGTTGGCGAGCCGGATCAGCTTGGCGGTCAAGGACGGGTCGCGGGAAATCGCCAGCCGCACCTTCTCGAAGGGGATGTCCTCATCGTTCAGCGTCGAAACCAGCGTGTGCGCCACCTCCGGCAAGGTGGGCAACTGCAGGCCCTCGAAAAAACTCGCCAGGGGCGCGGTGGGGGCGGGGGCATTGACAGCTGACATGCGTACCTCTCCTGCGATGTTTGGAGGTGTAACGGTAGCAGCAAGAGGCGTATTGCGCTTGAGGGTTGACGCTGAAAAGACTCAGGCGGCCATCTGTCTTTGCGGACGCAGGGCCAGCAGGAACAGGGGCAGCCCCGCCAGGGCAAGCAACGCCCCCACCCACCCGGTGGATGTCCAGCCCAGGCCGGCCGAAATGGCCACTCCGCCCAGCCAGGCGCCCAGCGCGTTGGCAAAATTGAAAGCCGAATGGTTGAGCGCCGCCGCCAGCGCCTGGGCATCGCCCGCCACGTCCATCAGCCGTACCTGCAGCGCCGGTGCCAATGCAACCGTGGTGCCGACCAGGAACAGGTTGGCAAACACCAGCAGCGGGTAATGCGCCGTGAACGTGAAGAGGCCCAGCACCGCCGCAGACCACAGCAGGATGCCGCCGATCGCCGGCATCAGCGCCCGGTCGACCAGCCTGGCGCCCACCAGATTGCCGGCGACCATGCCCAACCCCAGCAGCGCCAGCGCCCAGGGGATCACGGACTCGCCCATACCCGTCACTTCCAGCAGTGTCGGTTTGACATAACTGAACACCGCGAACAGGCCACCGAACCCGATGGCACCGATGCCCAGGGTGATCCAAACCTGCGGCCGCGCCAGCGCGCCAAGCTCACGCATGGCGCTGGCACCGGCGACGGGCGCGCGATCCGGAATCCACAACCAGGCCAGCGCAGCCGCCAGCACGCCGATGGCACCCACCATCGCAAAGGCCGCACGCCAGCCGAAGGCCTGTCCCAGCCAGGCCGCCAGCGGCACCCCGATCACCGTGGCCACCGTCAGGCCCAGCATCACCTGCGCCACTGCCTGCGCCCGTTTGCCCGGCGGCGCCAAGCTGGCGGCCACCAATGCGGCGACACCGAAATAGGTCCCGTGCGGCAGGCCGGCGAACAGGCGCAGCAGCGCCAGCGGGCCGTAAGAGGTCGCCATGGCGCTGGCGAAGTTGCCCAGCGCGAAGAAGAGCATCAGCGCCACCAGCAGCGAACGCTGGCGCCAGCCGGCGGTCAGCACCGCCAACACCGGAGCGCCCACCACCACACCGATGGCATACGTGCTGATGACATGGCCGGCCTGTGGGATGGTCACCCCGATGTCGCGGGCGACCTCGGGCAGCAGTCCCATGATGGCGAATTCGCCGGTACCGATGCCGAAGCTGCCGACCGCCAGGGCCAGGGCCGCCTTGCGCGCTTGTGTGGGAGTGATGGCTGGATTGGAAAAAGACACGTTCGGCAAGCAGATGGAAAAGAGGGACGACCCAGGAGGCGAACCGGTGATTCAGGCTCACGCCCCGAGGCCGCCAATCGGGAAAACCCGACTTTATCCGGCGACACCAAGCCGGGCCGCGCGGGGGATATTCGTTTGGTGCGACGGCACTGCGTCCGCTGGCCGAAGCGGGCCGGGACGGTCGTTACGGTGCTGCCATGACATTCCCCTCCAGTTCACCGATCTTCTTCCAGCGACCCCTGCAGGGAGCCGGAAGCCTGCCCTTCCTGACGCCCGAAGATCCCGATCGGGCAACCATCGCCGACCCCGCGGCCGGTCCGACGCCGACCGGCGCCGGCTCGTCCCATCCGAAGCCCGCCGAGGACTCGGCGTTCCAGCCACCCGCCGACACCGCGCGGCAGTTGCCGCCGCCACTGCCGCCCGACGCACCCAATGCCTCGATCATCACGCGGTTCAACAACCGCCGTGCCGAGGCCGGCGACGTACTCCGAATGACCACCCGCGTCCTGCGCGACCACGCTACCGACTGGCCGCTCGCCCAGGCCGCCCTGGAAGCGCTGAAGAGTGCGCGCAACCCCCTGACCGGTGCCGGCATCCAGCCCGACATCAGTCTCTTCAAGGTGGCGATGGGCACTTGCGACAAATGGGGCCTGACGGACGAAGTCGTACGCTGGTTCAACGACATGGCGCCCCGCCGCATCACGCCGGACCTGGAGTGTTATTCGATCGCCATGCAGTGCTGCCGCCACGGCGGCCGGCCGGACCTGGTGATCGGCCTGCTGCAGCACCTGCTGGACCACGGACCACGGCGTGGCGTGATGCCCACCATCGGACTGGTCAACCTGGCGCTCAATGCCTGCGAAAAAAGCGGTCGGATCGACGACGTTTTCGGACTGTTCGAGTACGTCCTCGAACACGGCCCGGCGCTGGGACTGGAACCCGATGCCGCCACCTGCAACACGGTCATCCTGGCCTGCGGCAAGGCCGGGCGCCATGCCGACGCCCGGCGCATCTTCGACGGCATGTGCGACCCCCGAGCGAGGCGCGGCATCGTGCCCGACGTACCGACCTACAACGCCCTGTTTGCCTCGTGTCCCGCGGGCGACCTGCCCGAGCTGCTGGCGATGGCGGTCCGCCAGGGCCTGGTGCGCGAGTCGATGGGTTTCGACGCGACACGCAACCGCCTGAACCTGCACAACATCGCCGTCCTCCAGGAACGCCGGCGTGTCGGAGACCCCAACAATTGCGTGCATCCCGACATGGCCCGCGCGCTTTTCTACCGGCTGCTACAGAAGGGCCTCATCAACGAAAAGACCCAGTTCGTGCTGGGTGTGCAGGGCTCCGAAAAACTCCAGCAGGCCATCGCGGACTGCATATCCGAGCAGGGCTGGACTCCGCACCACCCCGTGGTCGCCTCGGCAGGCGACGTCGAAGATTTCGGCGTGCTGGCGAGCGTCGATGCGAAGATCCTGAACCAGACCCGTGAATTGAATCCCGCGGCGGCCCCCTTTCAGCCGACCGGTGCCGGCGCAAGCGCGGTTTCGCCAGCCGCCCGAAGCTTCAGATCGCCACCATCTGCCGGATCCCCTTTTCCTGCATCTCCGCTCCCGGGCCCATTGCGATGAACTCGCCGCGCTCCATCACCAGGTAGGCGTCGGCCAGTTCTTCGGCGAAGTCGTAGTACTGCTCGACCAGCAGGATGGCCATCGGCGAGCCGTCCATGCCGTCGGTGGCCAGCCTGCGGATGACCCGGCCGATGTCCTTGATGATGCTCGGCTGGATGCCTTCGGTCGGTTCGTCCAGCACCAGCAGGCGCGGGCCGGCGGCCAGGGCGCGGGCGATGGCCAGTTGCTGTTGCTGGCCGCCCGACAGGTCGCCGCCGCGCCGGTGCAGCATCTGTTTCAGGACCGGGAAAAGTTCATACAGCTGCGGCGGAATCGGTGTGCGTGCCGGCCGGTAGGCCAGGCCCATGCGCAGGTTTTCCTCGACCGTCAGGCGAGCGAAGATCTCCCGGCCCTGCGGCACGAAGCCGATGCCGGCGCGGGCCCTTTCGTAAGGCGTGGCGCGCTGGATTTCCTTGCCGTCGAGCAGGATGCTGCCGCTGCGGATCGGTACCAGTCCCATGAGCGATTTCAGCAACGTGGTCTTGCCCACGCCGTTGCGGCCCAGCAGCACGGTGACCTGCCCGGGTTTCGCTTCGAAACTGACGTCCCGCAGGATGTGGGAGCCGCCGTAGTACTGGTGGATGTTGTTGACTTTCAGCATTTCATCGGCCCAGGTAAACCTCGATCACACGCTCGTCGGCCTGCACCTGGTCGAGCGTGCCTTGCGCCAGGACCGAACCGTCGCACAGCACGGTGACGATGTCGGAAATAGTGCGGATGAACGACATGTCGTGCTCTACCACCATCAAGGAATGTTTGCCCTTCAGGCTGAGGAAGAGTTCGGCGGTGCGTGCGGTTTCCTCGTCGGTCATGCCAGCCACCGGCTCGTCCAGCAGCAGCAGTTTCGGATCCTGCATCAACAGCATGCCGATCTCCAGCCACTGCTTCTGGCCGTGGCTCAGATCGCCGGCGCGGCGCGAGGCCGAATCGGCCAGGTGGATGGTGTGGAGCATTTCGACCAGCCGGTCCTTCTGCTCCGAATCGAGTCTGAAGAACATCGACGACTTCACGCCCTTGTGGGTCTTCAGCGCCAGTTCCAGGTTCTCGAACACGTTCAGGTGCTCGAACACGGTGGGTTTCTGGAACTTGCGGCCGATGCCCAACTGGGCGATCTCGGGTTCCGTATGGCGCAGCAGGTCGATGGTGCTGCCGAAGAAGACGCTGCCAGTGTTGGGCCGCGTCTTGCCGGTGATGATGTCCATCATCGTGGTCTTGCCCGCACCGTTGGGGCCGATGATGCAGCGCAGCTCGCCGGGTGCGATGTCCAGCGAAAGCCCGTTGATGGCCTTGAAGCCGTCGAAGCTCACATGGACGTCTTCGAGGTACAGGATGCGGCCATGGGCCACATCGACCTGGCCGGCCTCCGCCACACGCGAGAAGCCTGCCTCGCGACCGCCGGATTCGGTGCTCTGGCCGGGCATCTGCCGCTTGAGGCCACTGGCGCGGCGTGCGCCTTCCTGCATGAGTTCGGGTGTCATGGGGCGGTCCCTTCTTCGAGTGCGGCGCTTTTCTGCGCAGCGGCGATGGCGGGCGACTTCGCCTGGCCCTTGCGGCTGAGGCGCTTCCACAGGCCGACGATGCCGTCGGGCAAAAACAGCGTCACCACGATGAACAGCGCCCCCAGAAAGTACAGCCAGTATTCGGGTGCTGTCACCGTCAGCCAGCTCTTGGCGCCGTTCACCAGGAAGGCGCCCAGGATGGGCCCGATGAGGGTGGCCCGTCCGCCGACCGCGGCCCACACCGCCATTTCGATGGATGCGGACGTGCTCATCTCGCTCGGGTTGATGATGCCGACCTGCGGCACATACAACGCGCCGGCCACACCGCACATCACCGCCGAGATGACCCAGATGGTGAGTTTGTAGGGCAGCGGCTTGTAGCCCGAGAACATGACACGGGTCTCGGCATCGCGGATGGCCTGCAGCACCCGGCCGAACTTGCTGGCCACCAGCCAGCGCGACAACAGGAAAAATACCAGCAGCGTGCAGCCGGTCATCACGAAAAGGGTCATGCGCATGCTCTTGGTGGCGATGGGCATGTCGAGGATGCGCTTGAAATCGGTGAAGCCGTTGTTGCCGCCGAAGCCGGTCTCGTTGCGGAAGAACAGCAGCATGGCCGCAAAGGTCATGGCCTGCGTGATGATCGAAAAATACACACCCTTGATACGCGAACGGAAGGCGAAATAGCCGAAGACATAGGCCACCAGCCCGGGCACCAGCACGATGAGGATCAGCGTGGCGACGAAGCTGTCCGACAGCTGCCAGTGCCAGGGCAGCGTCTTCCAGTCCAGGAACACCATGAAGTCGGGCAGGTCGCTCTTGTAGTTGCCGTCGCGGCCGATCTGGCGCATGAGGTACATGCCCATCACGTAGCCGCCGAGCGCGAAATAGAGGCCGTGGCCCAGCGACAGGATGCCGGTGTAGCCCCAGATCAGGTCCATGGCCAGCGCCACGATGGCGTAGCACATGATCTTGCCGACCAGCGCCAGCATGTATTCGGACATGTGGAAGATGCTGTCGACCGGGGTCGCCAGATGCAGCACCGGCACCAGGGCGCAGACCACCAGCAGGGCGCCGAAGAAGGCGCTCCAGCCCGGGGTGGACAGCAGCGGCGCGCGTTGGGGAAGGATGGAATGGTTGTTCATGGTTTCAAGCCTCCGCACTGCGGCCCTTCATCGCGAAGATGCCCTGCGGCCTTTTCTGTATGAACACGATGATGAAGACCAGCACCGCGATCTTGGCCAGCACCGCGCCGGTCCAGCCTTCGAGCAGCTTGTTCAGCACACCCAGGCCCAGCGCCGCATACACGGTGCCGGCCAGCTGGCCCACGCCGCCCAGCACCACCACCATGAAGGCGTCGACGATATAGCCCTGGCCCAGGTCGGGGCCGACGTTGCCGACCTGGCTCAGCGCGCAGCCGGCCAGCCCGGCGATGCCGGAACCCAGCGCGAAGGCGTAGGTGTCGATGCGGGCCGTGTTGACGCCCATGCACGAAGCGATGGGCCGGTTCTGGGTGACGCCCCGCACGAACAGGCCGAGCCGGGTGCGTCCGATCAGCCAGGCCATGGCGCCCAGCACGATGAAGGCGAAGGCCACGATGATCACGCGGTTCCAGGGCAGCTGCAGGTTCTCCATCAGCTGCAGGCCGCCGCTCATCCAGGCGGGGTTTTCCACACCGACGTTCTGCGCGCCGAAGACGGTGCGCACCAGCTGCTGCAGCATCAGGCTGATGCCCCAGGTGGCCAGCAGTGTTTCGAGCGGCCGGCCGTACAGGAAACGGATCACGCTGCGTTCCAGCGCCGCACCCACCAGCGCCGACGCCATGAAGGCCACAGGCACCGCCGCCAGCAGGTAGAAATCGAAGGCGCCGGGCAGGTACTTCTGGAACAGGCCCTGCACCACGTAGGTGGCATAGGCGCCGATCATCATCAACTCGCCATGGGCCATGTTGATGACACCCATCAGGCCGTAGGTGATGGCCAGGCCGAGCGCCACCAGCAACAGGATAGACCCCAGGCTGATGCCCGAGAACAGCGCCGCAAGGCGTTCGCCCCACACCAGCCGGCCTTCGACGGCCGACAAGGCCTGCTGCATCGCGGCCTTGGCGGCCGGGTCTTCTTCCTGTTTCATCTGCTCGATGAGCAATGTGCGGGTGGCCGGGCTGGCGCTGCTGCCCAGTTCGGCCGCCGCTGCAGCACGTTTGGTGGCGTCGCTGGACGAAAGCTGGATGCGTGAACGGATGGCGACCAGCCGGTCCTTCAGGCCTTCGTCGGTCTCGGCGGCCAGTGCCTGGTCGATGACCGGCAGGCGCGATTCGTCGGTTTCCTCGCGCAGCGAATCGATGGCGGCGGCGCGTTCCGCCTTGTCCTTCGACAGCAGTTTGAGCGATGCCAGGGTGCCGTCGAAGGCGCCGCGCATGCGGTTGTTGTTGACGATGTCCTCGGCGTCTTCCGGGACGGGCACTTCGGCGCCGGTGGCGGCGTCGAAACCCTTGTCGTCCTTCAGCACGATGACATGCCGGGGCGTGATCTTCACCGCGTCGTCGGACATCGCCTGCACGAAGGCGGCCGTGGCGGCGTCGGGGGATGCGGTGGCTTTTTGCAGGGCCGCGATCCGGTCGTCGGTATCGCCTGTGGCCATGGCTCGGGCGGCCTCCGGTGTCAGCGCATGGGATGCGGTCATCGCCCCCGACAGCAGTAGGAAAAACACGGCGAAATAGCGCATGGGAAATCGGCCTTTACGGATCAGGCCCCCATGCTAGGTGCCGCCCCGCGGGCCGACCATACGTCGCATGGCGTATCGGCCGCACGCGGGTGGCACGGCGCCAGCAGGCGGGCCCCGGAAATCGACCGCCGGCGCCCGCTGCGTCACTCGCCTGCCACCTCGTCGCGAAGTTCGTCTTCGTCGTATGCCGGAAACCGTTTGGCGTCCGGCACCACGTAGACCCGGCCGGTGGCACCGACACGGCTGCTTGTGGTGCGCAGGAAATCGGCCGCCTGGTCGTCGACGTCGGTGCCGACGGGAACAAAGGAAATCTCCTGGACGTTGAAGCCTTCTGACCGCAGCTCGGCGCCCAGGCGCGCCACATGTGCCGCACCGACGACCGCTACGCCGAACGGACCCGACTTGCGCAGACTGACCAGCATGCCCTGCTCGCGCAGCCGCGTCATGCCCGCGTGGTTGAACACGCCGTACCGTTCGGCCGCAGCGACGCGCCGGGAGTCCACCGGCCGCACGTGTTCCAGCCCGTAGGCCATCAGCTCCAGGAACATGAGTCGGCCCAGGCCCCAGTCGCGTTCGGTGTTCACGATCCGGCCAGGCAGGAACATGGGTTGCGCGAAGATCTCGCCCCACTGTTGCGCGCGCTGGGCGAGCGTGGGTTGCACGAAGCCTGGCTCGGCGCGGATGCAGTCTTCCATGTCCGCCATCGTGGACAAGTCGAACTCCATGTGGAGTCGGCTGCCCGCAGGCACCTGCCGCATGACCTCGCGCAAGGCCCGCTGGGAAGTCGCGCTTTGATGCACTTCGCCCACCAGCAGCAGGGCCGGCTGCGACGGATCGCGCTGCTGCTCCTTCAGCCTTTGCAAGGCGTGGGCAATCTTCTCGCGCATTCCCTGTGGAGTTCGGACCGCGCCGAAGTCTTCGCTCAGAATCTTCGGCGTTGCGTAGGTCCGGGCCACCGGACTGAAGTCATGTTCGCCGTCCCAGGACTGCGAATACGTCGCCTGCCGGGGCCCGTAGGCCGGCAACCCCGACAGGACATCTTCCGGCGCCAGAGGGCGGGCGTAGTGCGGCGGACGTACGCCGTTCGCGTGCTCGCCTCCGTACGAGGACAAGGACGACGACACGGACGAGGCCAAGGCGGGAGGCGCCGGGTCACCCGGAGTGCCCGAAAAACGGATGGAACTGAAACCGGTCACGAAGGCACCTGAGATGGAAACCCCAAGACGGGGCATCAGGATTCTTGGCATGAACCGAACATGGCGCCGGACCCTGGCGCAAGCGGGTTCGGCGAACCGAAACAGAGCGCGCTCCGGCCAGAAACAAAAAACCCTGCAAGCCCGCGAAAAACGGGCATGCAGGGCAGTCGAACGCAGCCCGGGGCGCCTGCCGCCGGGCTCAGGCGCTCACTTCTTCTCGGGCTCGTCCTTCTTCTTGTCGTTGCCTTCAATGTACGGGCTCCAGGGCTTGGCCTTGATCGGAGCGGGGGTCTTCCACACCACGTTGAACTGGCCGTCGGCCTTGATTTCACCGATGAACACCGGCTTGTGCAGGTGGTGGTTCTTCTCGTCCATCTTGATGGTGAAGCCGTCCGGGGCCTTGAAGGTCTGGCCGGACATGGCGGCGATGACCTTGTCGGTGTCGGTGGACTTGGCCTTCTCGACTGCCTGCTTCCACATGTACATGCCGACGTAGGTGGCTTCCATCGGATCGTTGGTCAGCGGCTTGTCCATCTGGCCGGGGATCTTCATCTTCTTGGCGTAGTCGCTCCACGACTTGATGAAGGCCGTGTTGGTCGGGTTCTTCAGCGACATGAAGTAGTTCCAGGCAGCCAGGTGGCCGACCAGGGGTTTGGTGTCCACGCCGCGCAGTTCTTCTTCGCCCACCGAGAAGGCGACGACCGGCACGTCCTTGGCCTTCAGGCCCGCGTTGCCGAGTTCCTTGTAGAAAGGAACGTTCGAATCGCCGTTGATGGTCGAGATGACAGCTGTCTTGCCGCCTTGCGAGAACTTCTTGATGTCGGCAACGATGGTCTGGTAGTCGCTGTGGCCGAAGGGGGTGTACTTCTCGTCGATGTCCGAGTCCTTCACGCCCTTGCTTTTCAGGAAGGCGCGCAGGATCTTGTTGGTGGTGCGGGGGTACACGTAGTCGGTGCCCAGCAGCACGAAACGCTTGGCCGAGCCGCCGTCCTTGCTCATCAGGTATTCGACGGCCGGAATGGCTTGCTGGTTGGGAGCGGCACCCGTGTAGAAGACGTTCTTGCTCAGCTCTTCGCCTTCGTACTGCACCGGGTAGAACAGCAGGCCGTTCATTTCCTCGACCACCGGCAGCACCGACTTGCGCGACACCGAGGTCCAGCAGCCGAACATGACCGAGACCTTGTCCTGGCCCAGCAGCTGTTTGGTCTTTTCAGCGAACAGCGGCCAGTTGGAGGCCGGATCGACCACCACCGCTTCGAGTTGTTTACCCATCACGCCGCCCTTGGCGTTGATCTCGGCGATGGTCATCAGCGCCACGTCCTTCAACGCGGTTTCGGAGATGGCCATGGTGCCCGACAGGCTGTGCAGGATGCCGACCTTGATGGTGTCGGCGGCGAATGCCGGAACGGCACCGGCCAGGACGAGGGAGGCGGTGAGTGCCTTGAGGGTGAAGCGACGTTGCATGACTCTCTCCAGTAAAAGTGTTGTGGCCGCGCTGCCGGCGATGGGGTCTTGCGGGATCTCGCGGATTCCGCAGAAAAGCCGGCAGGGGACGTAACGGACTGTAGGGAGACCGGTCCGCCGGGCCAATACGCCGGGTGGCGTATGCCGCGTTCCTCCGGGCTTACGTCAGCGGCGAAGTTGTCCGACACACAGGCCGAATGCTCGAGGTCCAGCATGAAAGCTCCGAAACCGATTCACGATGACAAGGAGATCTCATGCAACGTGCCAAACAGGGAACCAATCAGGACAAGCCCGGTGATCGTCGCGATACTGGCGGCCTGCCAGTGGCCCGGGACGCCGGAAACAACCAGGACGGCGGCAGCGCCACCCAGCGCAACGAAGCGCGGCGGACACCGGAAAGCCGCGGCGACCGCGACGACCACATCGGGGGTCACAACCAGACCCGTGCGCGCCAGAACACCGTCCGCTGAGATCTGTCGAGGCCCACCGCCCGCCGGGCTAAGCCGGCGGCAATATCGGATCCGCGGTCTCGATATCGGCGCCGAGCGACATGCGGAAAGCCTCGTGGAATATGCGGTTCCACATGGCGAGTTTCTGTGCTTCGACCACGTCGTCGGTATAGACGTCGGTGCCGCGCCAATATTCGAAGTCGCTGCTGAACCGGACATTGTTCGACTGCGTATTGAGGCGGGCGGCCACCACCACCTGACCGCAGACATAGGTTCTGAGTGGCGCCGACAGCAGGTTGTCGATGAACGGGTACACAGCGGTGTAGCCCGGCGCGTGGACGATGTCGGGCAGGGGCCGGTAGACATCGTCGCGCACGCCCGCCTGTTGCCGCCCCTGCGGTGTGCGGATCGCCGCGCAGGGAACGGTTGAAACCAGGTCGTGGAGGTCGTTGAAATGCACGATTCCCAGCGACAGCTGCACCGTCGCACCGTCACCTTGCCCCAGTTGCGGAAGGCGCGCCATTTTTGCAGCTTCGAAGTCCTTCAACGCCTGCAACGCCTGGGCCCGGTTGCCGATGGCGGGCAAATCGGGCGACTGCGGCGGCAACTGGGTCGCGACCTGAGCCGTCGGTGCTTCCGAGGGCGGTTGGCTGCGGCCGGTATTTTCGTCTTCCGGAGGTTTGGCTGCACCGTCGGCACTGCCTTGCGCGGCGTGCCGCAGCGCCTGGGTCATCAGCTGACGTGCACCGGGCACCAGCGGGAAAACCACGGTTCCACGGAGGGCTTCGCGCTGAAGGTCTTGCAGCACATCGTTGGCATGGCGGTAGAGGCTGGCGCGCACCTGATCGGCCGTCACGCCTGCGCGCTGCATACGCTCTGCAAAAGGCGAGGTGCCGATATCGGCCAGCGCAAGCCGCATCCGGCGTTCCAGCAGGTCGGATGCGTCGCGCATGGCGCCGAAGGCGAACGCCAGGCGGTCGATATTTTGCTGGCTGACCTTGGCGGTCTTCAGGTCGCGCAGCAAGGCGACGGTCCACTGCCGCAGCACCACATCGCGTTGCGGCATTGCCCGCATCGGGGCCGAATGCCACATCGCGACGTATTTCCTCAACAGTTCAGCAGGGCCGTGCGCCAGCAGCCGTTCCCGTTCGTCCGCGCTCAGGGGCGGCCGGACGGTCGATACCGCCGTCGTCGCCGTGGTGGCCACGGCGGTTTCGGCAGATGCCGCGAAGCGGGCCGTGCCGTCGTCCTGCTTCTCCGGAATATCCAACAGCCGACGCATTTCCGGGCTGAGATGCATGGCGAGTTCTTTTCCCTCCCGCCCGGGCGCGCCTCTCCGGGGCCGCATCCCCGGATCGATCTGCAGAGGATAGGCGGTGGGATCCACATCGGTCGTGCCGTCGGAACCGAGCGGCCGAGGGGCGGGGCCGGCCTGTCTGGCCAGCGGCGCGAGGCCGAACCCGAAACTGCTGTTCGCCATCGGAAAGTCGAAACGCTGCATGAGGGTCTCCGGTAATAGGTTGGGAAGACGAACCGAAACGGCATCGCCGCAGTCAGCGCCAGCGCATCCAGCGCTGCTGCGTCCTTACCTGTTTCAGCAGCACCTGGGCCTGCGCGCGGATGCGTTGCCACATCTGCACTTTTTCTGCCTCGACGACGTCGTCGGTATAGACATCGGTCGTGGTCCATTGCGGATCGAGGTCGGCGCGCCACCGGACGCGACGCTGGTCGTCACCATGCGCGACGATGGCGAACCTGCCCTGGAGGTAGACCGTCCTGACCCCCGCATCCAGCCCCAGGCCCTGCGGATAGATGGGGAAATATCCGGCAGGCGAATGGCGCAGCGACGATGCACAAGGGACGGTGCGCACCATGTCGTCGGCATTTCTGAAATTCGGATTGCCGGCGACCAGGTCTTCATAAAGATAACCCCAGGGCCCGGCATCGAAATGCAGGCGGTTCACAAAGTTGTATTCGAACCGGCGCAGAAAACGCAAAGCGGCAGTGCGCCGACCCAGGTCGATAGGAGCGTCTCGCGGGCCGTGGACATCCGCGGCGGACAGGGCGCGGCCGGTACGCACCACGGGCGCAAAGACCGGGTGATCCAGTGAAGGCGAACGGCTGCGGTGTGCATGCCCGTCATCGGCTTCGAGCTGCAGCAGTTCGCGCATTTCGGCGCTGAGCGCCATGTGCAGCGGTCCGGTGCCGCCGGTGTCGATACCGGCATCCTGCGGTGTGTGGCGCAGCGGGTGCGCTGCGGCGGCGACGGGCCGGGGCCAGCCGACGGGCGCCGACGCAGCGGCGGTGGATACGGGTGGAACGAAGGTTTGCATGGAGACATCCCTGGCGGTGGGAAGACGGCCGGATTCAACGCCGCCACAGGCTGCGTTCCACCACCTTGCGGTAGACGTCGTCACCTGCGCGCAGCACGTTTTCCCACATGGCCACCTTGGCGGCTTCGACGGTGTCGTCCGTATAGAACGGCGTGTTGCGCCATCTGGATCCGTCGGTGCAGATGCGCACCACCGGAGCGTCTTCGGCCCGCGCCACGGTCACCGGCACGCCGCGCAGGAAGGGCTCGCGCAGGTGCAGCCGCCGGCCTTCTCCCATCGGGTAGGTTCCTCGCCACCGACCGTCGGGCTGGTCTCGTTTCAATCGCAGCGCGCAGGGAAAAACCGCCGCCACGTGTGCTGCGTCGGCGAACTCGATGTCGCCCTGAACAAAATCCCAGAGGCCGCGCAACTGTCGGAATGCGATCTGCGGCAACAGCCGGTAGTAACGCGTCTGGAATTGGCCGATGTGCTCCAGCGACTTCTGCCGGCGCGCCAGGTCGACCCAAGGATCGGCCTGACCGGCGGCCGCCGGGCCGGCTGCACCGGCCGCGTTTGCTGTCGTGGCGGTGGTCGTGGCCACCGCGGTGCCCGTGGTGGCGTCCGGTGCCGTGTTCGTCGACGCCGGGCCGGGAACCAGTTCGGCGGCATAGGCATCCAGCACCGACGAGGTGAAAAGCTCGTGCGCGCTGGGCACCTTCTCGCTCAGGTTCACCACACCGCGGTTCGCGCCCTCTTGCAACCTCGCCATGGCGGCCTCGGCGTTGTAGTGAACCTGTTCCACGACCTGGGCGCGGGTCAGCCGCTGCGCCGCCAGCTTGACCTGCATGTCGGCGGTGGAAAGCCAGTGGAAGACATCGACCAGCCGCAGATCCAGCAGTTCGGTGGCCAGCTGCAGCGGCGGCCCGCCCCGTAGCGAAGACGGCGGCCGATCCTGCCGGCGATCGCGGTCCGGCCGGATTTCCAGGAGAGCCTGCATATCCTGGCTGAGATGCATCTCCAGCTGCCCGCCTTCACCGTCCGGGTCTGCCCGCCAGCGAACACCGGCGGCGTCTTGCGAGGAGGGCGTGTCACCCGGCCGCGGGTTCGCGTCCAGCGTCTGCCAGAGGAGAGGAACAGCAGCGCCGGCGCGGGCGACTGCAGGATTGAAAAACGATTGCATCCGACGCTCCCGAAACAGTGAAACCGTCACTCTGACGGCCGGCACTGCACGCCTGCGAGAACATTCCGAACGACTGGCGCCAGTGCCGAACGCAGCCTTCCGGCAGCCTCAGGCCTCGAACTGGGGATGCAGTTGCCGGATGCGGTTCATCGCCATGCCGGCGGCTGCGGTGCGGGTCTCCACGCCCATCTTGGCGAGGATGCGTTCGAGGTGTTTTTTCACCGTTGCCGGGCTGGCCCCGAGGATGTCGGCGATGTCGCGGTTGATCTTGCCCTTGACCACCCAATAGAGCACCTCGGCCTCGCGTGCGGTGAGCGCGAAACTCAGGCGCATGGCGTCGATCACCGTGGCGTCGCTGGCTTCGCGCATCACCAGCAGCCAGTCGCCGCCGCCGTCGCTTTCACCGGTCTGCTGGTGCAGGCGGAAGGTCAGCCGGCTGGCACCCTGTTCGAAGGCCAGGCGCGGCGGTTCGGCGGTCGGGGGGCCGTCCATCACATGGGTGCGCAACCACACAAGCACTGCTTCGGGTGTGACCGGCGCGGCGGTGCCGAACCAGCGGCCGAGCAGTTCGCGGGCCAGCGGGGTCTGCCACATCAGCCGGCCGTCGCCCGCCCGCACGGTGATGCTGGCGTAGCCGAAGGCATCGAGCGCGTTGCGGGCCTGGCCGGCCTGGCTGGCGTCCTGCCGGGCACGTCGAGCGCCGGCCAGGTGGACGTTCATGCGGGCCAGCACCTCCTTGGGTTTGATGGGTTTGGTGACGTAATCGGTGGCGCCGGCACCGAAGGCGGCGACCAGGTGTTCGGTCTCGGTCAGCCCGGTCATGAAGACGATGGGAATGTGAGCGGTGGCCGGGTCTGCCTTCAGCCGGCGTGCCACCTCGAAGCCATCCATGCCCGGCATCATGGCGTCGAGCAGCACGATGTCGGGCCGCGCCTGGGCCGTCCGTGCCAGCGCCGATTCGCCGGAGGTGGCGACCAGCACCGTGTAGCCGGACTCGTCCAGCGCGTCGTGCAGCAGGGCCAGGTTGTCGGGCACGTCGTCGACGATCAGCACCAGGTCGCTGTTGGCGCGGTCGAGCGCCTGGTTCAGGGCCAGGTCGGGTGGTAGCAGGGAGGGCGGCAAGGAATCCATCGGTCAGGGCGTGGCGGGTTCGGCGAGTTTCGCAGCCATGTCTTCGAAGCGGAATTGTCGGGCCAGGCCCCGCATTTCCTCGACGAAGGCGGCGCAGGCCGGCTGTCGCCGCTCGATGTCGGCCAGCGTGTTGAGGATGCCGCGGTAATAGCCCAGGTCGACGCCTTCGCGCAGCGCCTGCAGGGAGGCCGCGTCGGGCAGCACGGTCGCGGACGGCGGCGGTGCGGGCGCCGGCGGCGCGACGACCTCGCTGCGCCAGGCGATGGACAGGCGGCGCTCCAGCCAGTCGAGCAGTTCGCTGTGCCGCAACGGCTTGGTGATGAAGTCCTGGGGCCCGATGGCCACGTCGTTCTCCAGGCCCTTGTCGAAGGCGTTGGCCGAGACCACCGCCACGGCGATGCGCTCATGGCCGGCCGCCCGCAGGCGGCGGATGGTTTCCCAGCCGTCGATGCCCGGCATGGCCAGGTCCATCAGGATGGCGTCGGGACGGTAACCGGCGGCCAGCAGGTCCAGGCAGTCGTGGCCGCTGGCGGCGGTGCGCAGACGGAAGCCCAGCGGCGTGAGCAGCTGCACCAGCAGTTCGCGGTCGGGCTCCTCGTTGTCGACCACCAGGACGTCGCGGCGCTTGCCCTGGTAGCCCCGGCGCGGCGGCCGCGGCGTGGCGCTGCGCGGCAGGGCGCGGCTCGGGTCGACCTCGGGCAGGAACAGCCGCACGCTGAAGGTCGAACCCTGGCCGGGCACGCTCTGCACCGTCAGCTGGCCGCCCATCAGGCCGGTCAGCATCTCGGCGATGCTCAGGCCCAGGCCGGCGCCGGGTGCTCCCCGGGTGCCGCTGGACGAACCGCGGGCGAAGGGCTCGAAGATGCGCGCCAGCTCTTCGGCATCCATGCCGGGGCCGGTGTCGGCGATGTCGATGGTGGCCAGCTCGCGCCGGTGCCGCACCCGCAGCGTGACGCTGCCGGCCGCGGTGAACTTGATGGCGTTGCCGATCAGGTTGATGAGGATCTGGCGCAGCCGTTTTTCGTCGGCCCGCACCACCTGCGGCAGCTTGCCGGTGACCTCGAAATGAAAGCGCAGGCCCTTGTCCAGCGCCTGCGGTTCGAACATGGCGGCGACTTCCTGCACGCAGTCGGCGAAACGCATCGGCGCCACTTCGAGCGTGAGTTTGCCGGCCTCGATGCGGGCGATGTCCAGCGTTCCCTCGATCAGGCCCAGCAGGTGTTCGCCGCCGCGCTTGATGACCTCCACCGCCTGGCGCCGGTGCGGCGGCACGGCGGCGTCCTCGCCCATCAGCTGGGCATAACCCAGGATGCTGTTGAGCGGCGTGCGCAGTTCATGGCTGATGGCGCTGATGTAGCGGCTCTTGGCCTGGTTGGCCTGGTCGGCCTGCGCACGTGCCGCCTCGGCCACCTGCCGCGCCTGCTGCAGGGCGGCGTCGGTGCGGCGGTGCGACTCGATTTCTTCCACCAGCAGGTGGGTCTGGCGGTTGGATTCTTCCTGTGCCACCCGCCGGCTTTCATGCGCCAGCACCATCCACCAGGCGACGATGCCGGAGATGACCAGCAGCGCCATGTAGGCCTTGAGGAAACCCGCCGCCAGGGAGCTCGCGGTGGCGGCGTCCGCCGTCTGCACCACCGCCCCGACCTCCTGCCGGTACAGCAGGCCGAACACCACGCCGAGCAGCGGCACGATGACCATCATCAGCAGCAGGAAGTGGCCCAGCCCGGTGTCCAGGTAGGGCCAGACCCGGCGCGGCAGCAGGCCGCGCAAGGTGGCCGACCATTGCACCTTGAGACTCGCATGCGGTTTGCACAGGTCGCCGCAGCGGGCGTCCAGCGTGCAGCACAGGGAACAGATGGGCCCCTGGTAGGCTGGACAGTGGGCCATGTCGGGCCCCTCGTAGTCGCGCTCGCAGACGGTGCAGCGCAGGGTGCGCGGCGCACCGCTGGGCGCCGCCGGCACCAGCGCCAGCGGTTCACGCGCCAGGTAGTAGCGGCCCTTCGTAACCCAGGCGATCAGCGGCGATGCGACCAGCGCGGTGCCCAGCGCGATCAGCGCCGAAAAAGCCTGCGCCAGCGGCCCGAACATGCCCAGGTGCGCCGCGATCGCCAGCGCCGAAGCCAGTCCCATCGCGCCGACGCCGACCGGGTTGATGTCGTACAGATAGGCGCGCTTGAACTCGATGCCGGCCGGCGACAGGCCCAGCGGCTTGTTGATCACCAGGTCGGCCACCACCGCCATCATCCAGGCGATGGCGATGTTGGAAAACAGGCCCAGCACGTCGCCCAGCGCATCGAACACGTTCATCTCCATCAGCATGAAGGCGATGAGGGTGTTGAACACCACCCACACCACCCGGCCCGGATGGCTGTGGGTCACCCGCGAGAAGAAATTGCTCCAGGCCAGCGACCCCGCATAGGCGTTGGTGACGTTGATCTTGAGCTGCGACAGCACCACGAAGAAGGCCGTGGCCGCCACCGCGAATCCGTAGTGCGGGAACACGTATTCGTAGGCCGCCAGGTACATCTGGTTGGGGTCGACCGCACGGTCGGGCGGTACGCTGTGCGACAGCGCCAGCCAGGCCAGCAGCGCGCCGCCCAGCATCTTGACGACCCCCAGCACCACCCATCCCGGTCCGCCGGCCAGCACGCCCAGCCACCAGCGCCGGGTGTTGCCGGCGGTGCGTTCAGGCATGAACCGCAGGTAGTCGGCCTGTTCGCCCATCTGGGTGATGAGCGCGATGCCGACCGTCAGCGCCGCGCCGAAGGCATGCAGGTGGAAACCGGCGCCCACGCCGTTCTCGCCGCCGTAATGCACGATTCCGTCGAAGGCACCGGGATCCTTCATCAGCACGTAGACGAAAGGCACGACCAGCATGGCCAGCCAGACCGGCTGGGTCCACAACTGCAATTTGCTGATGGCCGAAACCCCGTGGGTGACCAGCGGTATGACGACCAGCGCACAGACGAGGTAACCCCAGCGCGGCGGTATGCCCAGCGCCAGGTCGAGCGCGTAGGCCATCACCGCGGCTTCGAGCGCGAAGAAGATGAAGGTGAAGCTGGCGTAGATCAGCGATGTGATGGTCGAGCCGATATAGCCGAAACCCGCGCCGCGAGTGAGCAGGTCCATGTCGACGCCGTAACGCGCCGCATAGACGCTGATCGGCAGGCCGGCCAGGAAAATGATCAGTCCGGTCGCCAGGATGGCCCAGAAGGCGTTCATCACGCCGTACTGCACCAGCAGCGTGGCGCCCACGGCTTCGAGGATCAGGAACGAGGCGGCCCCGAAAGCAGTGTTGGCCACCCGCCACTCAGACCACTTGCGAAAGCGCCGCGGCGCAAAACGCAGGGCGTAATCCTCCAGCGTCTCGCGGCCGACCCAGGTGTTGTAGTCGCGACGGATCTTCACCACCCGCTGCGGCGGTGCGGCAGCCGGATCGGCTTCGCCAGGAACATTGCCACTCATCGAGCCGGGCCCTGAATTGGAAGGAAGACGCCGGGCAAAGGTGCCGACATACCTGTGACTTTCGACCGCTGCAGCATCCGTGCCATGCCTCGGTTAAACCGGCGATTTACAGGGTTAGTCCGGTTGTGTCGGAAGCCGGGATCGCCGGCTGAGGCACAATTACCGTTCAACACCAGTCTTGCTGACCACGACCTGACCATTCGGAATCCCCAGTTTCCTCCGCCATGCGAATCGCCATTTCCGCTTTCTTCCTTCTGCTGCTGGCGCTGACCGCGATCGCCGGCAATGGTTGCAAGCGGTCGCTGGCGGGTTCTGGACCGACACATTCGATGCCGGTCCGAATGAGCCACCCGGCGCAGCTGGCCACAGTGCATCCGCTGGCGCTGGCCGCATCGGCGCGGTTGGCCGAACATCGGGCCGAGGCGACCCATCCCACTTTCGTCTTCTGCCATCCACGCCTGGACCAGCTGAACGAATCCTCCCTGACCGCCGCGGCGGCCCAGGTGGCTTTCGATCTACAGGCCACCAATGACGACCGGACGGAAATGATAACGGCCGACTTCGATCGGTCCGAGGTGCCGGCGCTGCCGCAAGCCAGGGCGCAGACACCGCATCCGGCCAGCACCAGCGGCTGGCCGACGGTGCTGCTGCGCCCTCCCAAGGCCGCCGCACCCGGCGTGTACGCCCGCGCCTGATCCGCTGTGCCGCCCTGGCGGCGGCCGGTGACACCTGACCGCCCAGCCGGGCGGTGACCTTCCGTCTTTCTGTCTTCATCCCGTTCGTCCGACGCGATCCGCGCCGGCGTTCGCCTCTATTCCTGCCCTCCGCCCGGGCAGCTTCGAATCATGTCTTTTCGCATGTTCCACGCCACGGCTGCCGCGGCGCTGGTCGCCGCTGGCGGCCTGGCGCTGCCTGCCGCCGCGCAGTTCGCGCTGAATCCCGCACCGGGAACGCCCGCCGCCGCAACGCCCGCTCCGGCTCCGGCCGCGCCGCCCCGTGCGGTCCAGCGTGTGGCGCCAACACCCGCGCCGGCACCGGTGCCCGCCGCAGCCAACACACCGCCACGCCGGGGCTCGGAAGCCCCACCGCTCAACCTGCCGGCCGCAGCAGCCAGTGGCGAGGCCGTCACCGCATCGCTGGTCAGCGGTGCCCGGATCAACATCGACCAGCTCACCGAAACCGTACTGCTGAACAACCCCGGACTGCTGTCGGCGCAACGCGCCCGCAACACCGCATCGGCCGCCATCAACAGCGCATCGGCCTTCCCCAACCCGCGGCTCGAATACAGCGGCGGCAGCCAGAGCGCCCGAACTGCGGGCGGCGTGGGCGGCAACCTGTCGACTTACGGAATTTCCCAGTTGATCGAGAACCCCTGGCTGCGCGAAGCCCGCATCGACGCTGCCCGCTCGGGAGAACGGGTCAGCGGTTTCCAGGCACAGATGGCCCGCAACGACCTGGTCAGCCAGGTGCGGTTGCGGGCCTACGACCTGCTGCTGCGCCAGGCCGAAGCGGCAGCCGCGGCCGAGGCGTCCTCCCTGCTGGAACAGGTCAACAGCCGCGTGCGGGCCCGGGTGGAAAGCGGCGAGGCGCCGCGCTACGAACTGATCAAGGCCGATGCCGAAAGCATCAACGCCCGTTCGCTGCAGCAGACATCGCTGCTGCAGGCCCAGCAGGCCGCCATCACGCTCAACCGGCTGGCTGCCGGTGCGCTGCCACCGCAATGGTCGCTGGATGCGGCCCTGAACGAGACACCGCGGCCGCTGCCGGACATGGCGTTGCTGCGGCAGGAAATGATGGCCCGCAACCCCGAACTGCTGTCGCTGCAGGCCGAAGTGGAACGTGCCCGCAACAACCTGGACCTGGCCGAAGCCGGCCGCCTGCCGGGCGTGGAACTCAAGCTCAGCCAGAGCCGTGAGCCCGACATCCGGCAGAACGTGCTCGGCGTGACCGTGCAGATCCCGCTGTTCGACCGCCGCACCGGCCCCATCGCCGAAGCCGGCTCCGAACTGGAACGCTCGCGCGGCCGCCTCGACGGTCGCCAGGCCGAACTGGAACAGCAGCTGCAGTCGGCCGAGAAGGCGCTGGAGATGGCCCGGCTGCGCATCCGCGCGCTGTCCGAAGGTGCCATCCGCGACGCCGAAGCCGCCCTGCGGGTGGCTGACGCCGCCTGGCGATTCGGCGAGCGCGGCATCCTGGACGTGCTGGACGCCCAGCGGGTGCTGCGCACCGTGCGCGCCGACCTGCTGACCGCCCGTTTCCAGGCGCAGGCCGCCCGTACCGAACTCGACTTTCTGGCGGGCCGCTGGGCCGACGCCCTGCCGCCGCTGCCTTCTGCCGCGCTGCAACGCGGAGGCCTGCAATGAGCCGCGCCGCCATCCATCCATCCCCCAATCAGAACCCGAACCCGATGCCGACCGAAAGGCCATCCATGCAACGCCCTGCCCTCTCCTACCGTACGGCTCGCACCGCCCTCACCGTCTGCCTGCTTGCCGCCCTGGCCGCCTGCGGCAGGAAGGACGAAGCCCCCGCTGCCGCTGCCGAAGCGCCGCAGGACCCGCTGATGGTCACGGTGCAGCCTGCCATGGCTGCCAACTTCAAGGTGTCGAAGCTGGAAACCGCAGAGATCGCCCAGGTGCAGGAAATCACCGGCCGCATCGACGCCAGCGAACAGCGGGTCAGCCGCATCGGCGCTGCCGTCACCGGCCGTGCCATGGAAGTGTTCGTCGATGTCGGCGACAACGTGCGCGCCGGCCAGCCGCTGGCGCGGGTCGCCAGTCCCGAACTGACCCAGGCCCAGCTGGCCGTGCTGCGCGCCAACGCCGCCAGCAGCCTGGCCAGCCGCGCGGTGGAACGTGCCCGCCAGCTGCTCCAGGCCGACGTCATCGGTTCGGCAGAACTGCAGCGCCGCGAATCGGAACTGGCGGTCGCCAATGCCGAATTGCGTGCCAACACCGACCAGTTGCGCCTGCTCGGCATGTCGGCCGGCGACATCGCGGCACTGCGCAGCCAGGGCACGCTGGCACCCGCGACCGTGGTGGTGTCGCCGCGCGCCGGCGTGGTGATCGAACGCAACGTCAGCCAGGGCCAGGTGACGCAGCCGGGCGACCCGCTGTTCACCGTCGCCGACCTGGACAAGGTCTGGGTGGTGGGCGCCGTACCCGAACAGGCCGCGAGTTCGGTCGAGGTCGGCCAGTCCATGGAAATCACCGTGCCGGCGCTCGGCGGCGCCCCGCTGACCGGCAAGGTGGTCGCGGTTGGTGCCACCGTCAACGCCGAGACGCGCACGGTCGGTGTGCGTACCGAGGTCGACAACACCAAACGCGCACTCAAGCCGCAGATGCTGGCGACCATGCGGATTTCCGGCGCCGCCAAGAAGATGCTGGCCCTGCCGCCGGCCGCCGTGGTGCGCGAGAACGACCGCGACAACGTCTATGTGAAGACCGCCGAGAACAGGTATCGGCTGACCCCGGTCGAGCTTGGCGCTGCCAGCAACGGCATGCGACCGCTGCTGCAGGGCCCGCGCGAAGGCACCGAAGTCGTCACCGAAGGCGCTTTCCACCTGAACAACGAGCGCAAGCGCGCCGAACTGGAGTGATCGAAAGATGATTGCTTCACTCATAAAAGCCGCGCTGGGGCAGCGGCTCATCGTGATCGTGCTGGCCCTGGTGCTGTGCGCCTTCGGCTTCCGCGCGGCCACCAAACTTTCGGTGGATGCCTTCCCCGACGTCACCAACGTGCAGGTTCAGGTGGCCACCGAGGCGCCCGGCCGTTCGCCCGAGGAAATCGAGCGTTTCGTCACCGTGCCGCTGGAGATCTCGCTGACCGGCTTGCCCGGCCTGACCGAGATGCGTTCGCTCAACAAGAGCGGCCTGTCGATCATCACGCTGGTGTTCACCGACGCGACCGATGTCTACTTCGCGCGGCAACTCGTCACCGAGCGGCTGATCGAGGTCACGCCACGCATGCCGGCCGGCATCCTGCCGGTGCTGGGTCCGGTGTCGACCGGCCTGGGCGAGGTGTACCAATACACGCTCGACCATCCCGACGACGGCCAGCGCGCGCTGACACCCGAGGAACTGGCCGAGCGCCGCACCATCCAGGACTGGGTGGCGCGGCCGCTGCTGCGCAGCATTCCCGGCGTGGCCGAAATCAACTCGCAGGGCGGTTATGTGCGCCAGTACCAGGCGCTGGTCGACCCGGTGCGGCTGCGCCACTACAACCTGTCGGTGCAGCAGGTGGTGGACGCCATCGCGGCCAACAACTCCAACGCCAGCGGCGGCATCCTGCCGCTGGGCACCGAGCAGTACCTGATCCAGGGCTCGGGCCTGATCAAGACGCTGGAGGACATCGGCAACATCGTGGTCAAGGAAGAGCGCGGCACCCCGGTGTATGTGCGTGACCTGGCCGAGGTGCGCATCGGCGACGAAGTGCGCCAGGGTGCCATCGTCAAGGGCGGCTACACCGAGGCGGTGTCGGGCATCGTGCTGATGATGCGCGGCGGCAATGCCAAGGAAGTCGTCACCCGGGTGAAGGCCCGCGTAGACGAGATCAACGCCAGGAACATGCTGCCCGGCGGCCTGCAGATCAAGGCCTTCTACGACCGCACCGACCTGGTCGATTCGGCCCTGTGGACGGTCGGCAAGGTGCTGATCGAGGGCGTGCTGCTGGTGGTGGTGGTGCTGTTCATCTTCCTGGGCGACGTGCGCTCCAGCCTGATCGTGGTCGCCACGCTGCTCATCACGCCGCTCACCACCTTCATCGTCATGAACCGCTACGGCATCTCGGCCAACCTGATGTCGCTGGGGGGGCTGGCGATCGCCATCGGCCTGATGGTGGACGCCACCGTGGTGGTGGTCGAGAACGTGTTCCACAAGCTCGGCCAGGTGAAGGACGACAGCCGCGCGACCAAGGTGCGCACCATCCTGCAGGCCACCACCGAGGTGGCGACACCGACCATCTTCGGCATCATGATCATCATCCTGGTGTTCCTGCCGCTGATGACGCTGCAGGGCATCGAAGGCAAGATGTTCGGCCCGCTGGCGCTGACCATCGCCATCTCGCTCTTCGTGTCGCTGCTGGTGTCTCTGTTCCTGTCGCCGGTGCTGTGTTCGTACTTCCTGAAAGGCGGCGCGGATCACGACACGAGGATCATCGCCTTCCTGAAGCGCGGCTACTTGCCGATGCTGGACGCGGCCAGCAAACACAACCGCATGACGCTGGCCATCGCCGTCGCCCTGCTGCTGGGCTCCATGGCGCTGTTCCCGTTCCTGGGCAAGTCCTTCATGCCGACCATGAAGGAAGGCGCGTTGACACCCCAGATCAACCGGGTGCCGAGCATCTCCCTGGAAGAATCGTTGCGCATGGAAATGGCCGCCATGAAGATGGTGGCCGAGGTCCCGGGCGTGAAGTCGGTGGTGTCGAAGATCGGTCGCGGCGAATCGCCGGCCGATCCGGCCGGTCCGAACGAGTCCGATCCCATCGTGATCCTGGACCCCGAAAGCAACCGCACCCAGGACGAGATCGACGAGGACATCCGCAAGCGCCTGTCGACCATCCCGGGCGTGCAGATCGTGCTGTCGCAACCCATTTCCGAGCGGGTCGACGAGATGGTGACCGGTGTGCGTTCGCAGGTGGCGGTGAAGGTGTTCGGCGACACCCTGCCCGAGCTGAAACGTGTTTCCGAAGACATCGCCCGGGTGCTGAAGAGCCTGCAGGGCAGCACCGACATCCGGATCGAGCGGCTGTCGGGCCAGCAGGCGCTGACGGTGGACATCGACCGCAAGGCGATCGCCCGTTTCGGCCTCAACGTGGCCAGCGTGCAGGCGCTGATCGAATCCGCCATCGGCGGCAAGGCGGTGACCACGCTGTACGAAGGCGAGCGTCGCTACGCGGTGGCGGTGCGCTTCCCTGAAGAGCAGCGCAATTCGATCGAGACCATCTCGCGGATGATGCTGCCGACCGCCGACGGCGCCCAGGTTCCGCTGTCGGCGGTGGCGAAGATCGCGCTGGTCGACGGCCCGGCGCAGATCAGCCGCGAAGGCGGCAAGCGCCGTGTGGTGGTGGGTGCCAACGTGGAAGGCCGCGACCTGGCCGGCTTCGTCGCCGAAGCGCAAGCGAAGATCGACCGAGAAGTGAAACTGCCCGAAGGTTATTACCTGGTCTACGGCGGCCAGTTCGAGAACATGGAACGCGCCATGAGCACGCTGGCGGTGATCGTGCCGCTGACCATCGCGGCCATCTTCTTCCTGCTGTTCATGCTGTTCAACTCGGTCAAGCTGGCCGGGCTGATCATCCTGGTGCTGCCCTTCGCCTCCATCGGCGGCCTGGTGGGCCTGTTCGTCACCGGCGAATACGTCAGCGTGCCGGCCTCGGTCGGTTTCATCGCGCTGTGGGGCATCGCGGTGCTGAACGGCGTGGTGCTGGTCAGCTACATCCGGCGCCTGCGCGAAGACGGCATGAACGTGGTCGACGCGGTGCGCGAAGGCTGCATCGCCCGGTTCCGGCCGGTGATGATGACCGCCACCGTCGCGTTGCTGGGCCTGGTGCCCTTCCTGTTCGCGACCGGACCCGGATCCGAAGTGCAGAGGCCGCTGGCCATCGTGGTGATCGGCGGGTTGATCTCGTCCACCCTGCTGACGCTGGTGGTGCTGCCGACGCTGTACCGCTGGTTCGACGAAAAACCCCTCGAGGCCTGACTCCATGAAAGAAATACGAGCGATCGTTCGTCCCAGCCGCGTCCAGCGCCTGCGGGACGCCCTGCGCGCCATTCCCAATTTTCCGGGCGTGACGCTTTTCAAGGCCGAGGGTTTCACCGCCCCGGCTTCCGTGGACGCCCGCACCGTGCGCGAGGCACTGGTCGATTTCAGTGACAAGGTGAGCCTCAGCGTGCTGTGCGAAGACGCCATGGTGCCGCCCATCCGCGCAGCCATCATCGAGTCCTGCAGCACCGGGCAGATCGGCGACGGCCTGGTCTGGGTGGTAGACATCGGCGAGATCCACCGGGTGCGGGACGGATCGGTTTATTGAGGCAAGGGCCTTCGTCGCAAGACCCGCATTTTCGCCAACGGGAATGCAGGAAAAAGCGAGGAATTGATACTCGTAACCGCTTCTGGCACCGCTCTTCCGGGTGGGCCAGGCAAGCCGACCCGAGGTCAATCCATGCTGACATTGTCCCAACATCAAACTTTCTGCGCGATCACCTGCGCCGCATCGGCACCCTTCGCGCATGCACCGCAAATGCGGCAGTTGCCGCAGCCTTATCCGGCGCAGATGCGGGCACCGGTGCAGCCGCACGGCTTCGCCGGCTGGGCGATGGCGCAACGGCCGCAGCAGAACGTGGCGAACTGTTTCATGCAACCGGCGCAGGCCCCGGCATGGATGCAGATGCAGATGAGCCGGCCGGCCATGGCCATCGGCACATCGTCGATGCGGCGCATTCCGGGCGACACGGTCTACGACTGCCTGCCGGTCGGCAGGCCCTTGCACGAGGGTCGGAACAAGGTAGTCCTGCCCGTGCTGGTGCCCGGAACCGGCGACTTCTCCGGCCATGTGCTCGTGGTCGAACGGAACCCGCATGCGCGGGCCACGCCGCACGAGGTGCGGCACCTGGCCGAACTGCAGGACATCGGCATTCCGGTGACGCCGATCCAGTCGACCGGCAGTTTTCGCGGTTATTCGGCGCGCCTGATGCCTCAGATGGTCAGGGTCGACCTGACACCCGACGGCAGGCTGAATTCACCCTTCATGACGCGTGCGACGCTGGGCAGCTTCCAGCATCTGCTGTCCCGCCTCGAAGCCCATGAAATTTCGCTCGAGGGGCTGAAACTCCTCATGAATCCGGCCGACGGCCGGCTGTATGTGAGTGCGCCGGCGGCCAACCAGGTCGAGACCGCCTCATTTACCGGCCCACAGGGCTAGGCGCTCCGCCAGAGAATCACCGGCAACTCACCAGGCCCGCGCGACTTGCGCGAAACCCCGCGGTGCCTGTTTCTCGTCCTGGAAAGTGACGATCTGATAGCAGCTCTCGTCTGCCAGCAGCGCGCGCAGCAGCTTGTTGTTCATGGCATGGCCGGACCGGAACGCGCTATAGGCCGCCAGCAGCGGGCGGCCCACGCAATACAGGTCGCCGATGGCGTCCAGGATCTTGTGTTTGACGAATTCGTCGTCGTAACGCAACCCGCCGACGTTCAAGACCTTGTAGTCGTCCATCACGATGGCGTTGTCCAGGCCGCCGCCCAGCGCCAGGCCGTTGGCCCGCATCATTTCGACATCACGGGTGAAACCGAAAGTGCGGGCGCGGGCGATGTCACGGCTGTAATTGTCGCCGCCCAGGTCGAATTCGACCCGCTGGCCGGTGGAATCGACCGCCGGATGGTCGAAGTCGATCTCGAAGCTGAGTTTGTAGCCGTGGTACGGGTCGAGCCGGGCCCACTTGGCCGACGGGCCGCTGCCTTCACGCACCTCGACCGGCTTGACGACCTTGATGAAGCGGCGCGGGGCTTTCTGCATTTCGATGCCGGCGCTTTGAAGCAGGAACACGAACGAAGAAGACGAACCGTCGAGGATGGGCACCTCTTCTGCCGTGATGTCCACGTAGAGGTTGTCGATGCCCAGGCCCGCGCAGGCCGACATCAGGTGTTCGATGGTATGGACCTTGGCATTGCCGACATTGATGGTCGATGCCAGCCGGGTGTCGTTGACCGCCATGGCCGAGACCGGAATGTCCACCGGCTCCGGAAGATCGATGCGGCGGAAGACGATGCCGGTATCGGGCTGGGCCGGCCGCAAGGTGAGTTCGACCCTCTGGCCTGAGTGCAGGCCCACGCCGACAGCGCGGGTCAGGGTCTTGAGGGTGCGTTGCTGGAGCATCGGGCGATTTTAGTGGCGGAGGGCCGCCTCGAACCCTTCAAAGGGCTTCTGTTTTCTCTATCGCCGGCATAAGGCATTACCCGCTCAATCCCGGCCGATGGCGACGGGGCCCGATGCATGTCTGGGACTCAGCTTGAACACCGCCACGGTGCTCACCAGTGCCTGCGCCTGCGACCTGAGGCTGCTGGCGGCGGCGGCCATTTCCTCGACCAGCGCAGCGTTCTGCTGTGTCGCCTGGTCCATCTGGGTGACCGCGCCGCCGACCTGGCTGACGCCCAGGCTCTGTTCGGTGCTGGCGTTGCTGATCTCTCCCATGATGTCGGTGACCCGACGGATGGAGGTCACCACATCCTGCATGGTGGCGCCCGCCCGGTCTACCAGCGCACTGCCTTGCTCCACCCGTGACACGCTGTCGTCGATCAGCGCCTTGATCTCCTTGGCCGCTGCCGCCGAACGTCCGGCCAGCGCCCGCACCTCGGCGGCCACCACCGCAAACCCACGCCCTTGTTCACCTGCCCGTGCAGCTTCCACCGCGGCATTGAGCGCCAGGATATTGGTCTGGAAAGCGATGCCGTCGATCACGCTGATGATGTCGGTGATCTTGCGCGATGCGACGTTGATGCCCTGCATGGTCTCGACGACCTGGGCCACCACATCGCCGCCCTGGACGGCCACGGTGCTGGCATTCAGGGCAAGCTGGTTGGCCTCGCGGGCGTTGTCGGCATTCTGTTTGACGGTCGTGCTCAGCTCTTCCATGCTGGCCGCCGTTTCTTCCAGCGCGCTGGCTTGCGATTCGGTTCGCATCGACAAATCCTGGTTGCCCTGGGCGATCTCGGCGCTGGCCGTCGCCACGCTCTCGGAACCTTCACGCACGGTGCTGACGACATCGGTGAGTTCACGGCCGATCTGGTTGATGGATGTCATCAGCCGCCCGATCTCGTCGTTGCGTTCCACCCGGACATCCACGCTCAGGTCACCTAGGGCGAGTGCCTGCGCCGCGGTGTTGGCATGCGCGAGCGGCGCAATGACCAGCCGTCGGATCAGCCCGTACACCAGGGCTGCGATCAGCAGCACCAGGACGACGCCCAGGGCCGCATACAGGTTGCGCAGATGGCGCACCTCTTCGGTGAATTCATCGGCATAGGCGCCGCCGGCGATGACCCATTGCCAACTGCCGAAGTGACTGAACGAGACGACCCGCTCCCGCGGGCCGCCTCCGGCCTTTTCTTCGTCTTGCGACCGGTACCGCAGCGTGCCGTTCTGCCGTTCGATGATTTCCTTGATGTATTCCCGTCCATCGGCATCCTTGGCGGCCAGAAGATTCCGGCCTTCCGCATCGGGATGTGCCACTGCCGTGCCAAGCGTGGCGCCCGGCCTGGCATCGAGAATGTAGAAATAACCGGTCTTGCCGACTTTCAGGCTGGTGACGGTCGACTTGAGTTGTTTGATATATCCCGAGATATCCAGCCCGACGAACGAGATGCCGATTACCTTGCCACCCGCATCACGAATGGGATCGTATTGCGTGATGTACTGGCGACCGAACAGCGTGGCAAAACCGATGAAACTGTTGCCGCTCAATATCGCCTTGTATGCCGGATGGGCCAGGTCGAGCAGCGTACCGATGGATCGCTGGCCATTACCGTTCTTGAGCGAAGTGATGACACGCACGAAATCGTCGCCACGCCTTGCGAACACGGTGGCCACCGCGCCGGTGTCGGACGTGAACCGATCAATCAGACCCATGTCGGCATCGACCGGGTTGCCGTTCAGTTTCAGGGTGGGCACGGGCACGCCGTTCGTTTGCGACACCGTGCTGTCCAGCTCGAAAGTGCCTGTCAGTTTGGTCTGGAACGACCTGGCCAGTTCGGCGGTTCGTTCGCGCCGGTCCTTGTCGAGCGCTTCCAGCAGGTCCGATATCAGCCTGGTTTTTTCCGACACCTCGACATTCGCCCGGTCGTCCACCAACTTGGAAATGGAGTGGCTGATACCGGCTACAAAACCGGCGAATACCACGCTGACCACCAGGAATACGACGACCGGCAATTTGGTTGCCAGATTGAGGTCAGATGGTTTCATGCTTGGTTTCACCGGATATTTTGGATAATTCTCAATATCTTGTTATCGAGTCGGTGGCGCAATGAAGACACGGCCGCAACCCATTACCCAGAATGCTAGGACATCCGCGCTTTTCCGCAAAATCCATGGCACACAACCCACGGGGAATATGACCAAAAACCCACAACAGGGGCCTCTGTCAAATGCCGGGCAGTAATCGCCCCGCTGAACCGCTTGCGCCAGAAAGCAAAAAACCCGCGACTCCGAAGAGGCGCGGGTAATCCGCGGCAGCGGCATGACACCGCTGCGCCAGCAGAAACTCAGTCGGCCTGCTTGCGCAGGAAAGCCGGAATCTCCAGGTCGTCCATGCCGCCCGATGCCAAGGCGTCGACACGCGCAGCGGCCTGGGTGCGGTTGGTGCGCCACACGCTCGGGACCGCCATGTTGCCGTAGTCGGTCGCCGAGGCGTTGCCCAGGGAACCCAGGCCGTTGCCGTGGCCCGAACCGGCCGCCATCGCGCCGCCGGCGGTCGCCACCGGCATGCCGAAAGCGACGTCGTGCGTGCCGGTGCGCAGCACCTGCAGCGGCGGCGCGGTGCGGCGTTGCTGGCCCTGGCGCGACAGGCCGGTCGCCACCACGGTGACACGGATGCTTTCGCCCAGGCTGTCGTCATAGGCCGTGCCGTAGATGACATGCGCGTCGGGCGAAGCGTAGGCGCGGATGGTGTTCATCGCCAACTTCGACTCGTTCAGCTTCAGGCTGCCCTTGGCTGCGGTGATCAGCACCAGGACGCCCTTGGCGCCCGACAGGTCGATGCCTTCCAGCAGCGGGCAGGCGACGGCCTGTTCGGCGGCGATGCGAGCGCGATCCGGGCCGTCGGACAGGGCCGTGCCCATCATGGCCTTGCCGGGTTCGCCCATCACGGTGCGAACGTCCTCGAAGTCGACGTTGACGTGGCCGGGCACGTTGATGATTTCGGCGATGCCGCCGACGGCGTTCTTCAGCACGTCGTTGGCGTGGGCGAAGGCTTCGTCCTGGGTGACGTCGTCGCCCAGCACTTCGAGCAGCTTCTCGTTCAGCACGACGATCAGGGAATCGACGTTGGCTTCGAGTTCGGTCAGGCCGGCATCGGCGTTGGACATGCGGCGGCCGCCTTCGAATTCGAAGGGCTTGGTGACCACGCCCACCGTCAGGATGCCCATTTCCTTGGCCACACGCGCGATGACCGGTGCGGCGCCGGTGCCGGTGCCGCCGCCCATGCCGGCGGTGATGAACAGCATGTGCGCGCCGTCGATGGCGGCACGGATGTCGTCCACCGCGGCTTCGGCGGCTTCGCGGCCCTTGTCGGGCTTGCTGCCGGCGCCCAGGCCGCTCTGGCCCAGCTGGATGGTGCGGTGCGCGTGGCTGCGGCCCAGCGCCTGTGCATCGGTGTTGGCGCAGACGAATTCGACGCCCTGGACGGCGCGCTCGATCATGTGATCCACGGCGTTGCCGCCGCCACCGCCGACGCCGATCACCTTGATCTGCGTGCCTTGATGGAATTCTTCGACTTCGATCATTTCGATGGTCATGACGGATCTCCTGAAACTTGTACGGAAAGACTTGAAAACGGGGAAAAAATCGGGGACGAAAACGGTGTCGATGCGACGGCTGGCGGTGCTGTGCTTTGACATCGCCATCGTCGCCGCCATCGTGGCGGTCGGCCGGGCGGGCTGCCCCGCGCCAGCCAGAGCTTGTCGGTGGAGAACATGGTCAGAAGTTCCCCACGATGAAGTCCTTGAAGCGGCCGAAGGCCGTTTTGACGGACCCATGCTTCTGTGCAACCTTGAAACCGCGCATGCGGGCCAGGCGGGCTTCTTCCATCAGGCCCATGACCGTGCTGGCGCGCGGTTGGCTGACCATGTCGGCCAGGGCGCTGCGGTACTTGGGCACACCACGGCGCACCGGCTTCAGGAAGATGTCCTCGGCCAGTTCCACCATGCCGGGCATGACCGCGCTGCCGCCGGTCAGCACGATGCCGCTGGACAGCATCTCTTCGTAGCCGGACTCGCGGATCACCTGCTGCACCAGCGAGAAGATCTCTTCCACGCGCGGCTCGATGACACCGGCCAGCGCCTGGCGGCTCAGCATGCGCGGGCCGCGGTCGCCCAGGCCCGGCACTTCGACCTGCGCCTCGGGGTCGGCCAGCAGTTGTTTGGCGCAGCCGGAATCGACCTTGATGTCTTCTGCGTCCTTGGTGGGCGTGCGCAGCGCCATGGCGATGTCGCTTGTGATCAGGTCGCCGGCGATCGGAATGACCGCGGTATGGCGGATCGCGCCGTTGGTGAAGATGGCGACATCGGTGGTGCCGGCGCCGATGTCGACCACCGCCACGCCGAGTTCGCGTTCGTCGTCGGTCAGCACCGCCTGGCTGCTTGCCAGCGGGTTCAACATGAGTTGTTCGACGTCGAGGCCGCAGCGGCGCACGCACTTGATGATGTTTTCGGCCGCACTCTGGGCGCCGGTCACGATGTGCACCTTGGCTTCCAGGCGGATGCCGCTCATGCCGATGGGTTCGCGCACGTCCTGGCCGTCGATCACGAACTCCTGCGGCTCGACCAGCAGCAGGCGCTGGTCGGTGGAGATGTTGATCGCCTTGGCGGTCTCGACCACCCGGGCGACATCGGCCGGCGTGACTTCCTTGTCCTTCACCGCGACCATGCCGCTGGAATTGAGGCCGCGGATATGGCTGCCGGTGATGCCGGTATAGACGCGGGTGATCTTGCAGTCGGCCATCAGCTCCGCCTCTTTCAGCGCCTGCTGGATGCTCTGCACGGTGGCGTCGATATTGACCACCACGCCCCGCTTCAGCCCGTTGGACGGCGCGACACCCAGGCCGGCCAGCTTCAGCTGTCCGTCGGGCATCACCTCGGCGACCACCGCCATCACCTTGGCGGTACCGATGTCCAGGCCAACCACCAGGTCCTTGTACTCTTTAGCCATACGTCTTTCCCTCGATCCTTCTTTTTTGTCCGGGCGGTCTCAATCGACCGCCTTGACTGTGTTCTTGCGCGCCATCGCCGCGGCCTGCTCCACCGTCATGGTGGTCACGCCGTTCAGCTTGAGTGCGTATCCGTCGGCATGGCGCAGGTCGGCCGACACCAGTGCGTCGGGTCGGCGGCCGTACTTGCCGGTGACCTGCGTCAGGGTGCGGGTGAACTGCGCGGTGCGCGCCATCAATTCGGCGGTCGTGCCGCCGCCCAGTTCGACCGTCGGGCCGTCGTCCAGCGTGGCCCGCCAGCCACCGCGGCCCGACATGGCGAGCTGGGTCAGCTGCATGTTGAGCGGAGTGAACAGCGGCTGCAGCGCACGCTGCATGGCCAGCACCTCGGGCGCGTGGCCGTCGGGGCCCGAAAGGCGCGGCAGGTCGTCGTCCTCGACGTCAGCCACGTTGGCTTCGAACACTTCGCCATAAGTGTTGACCATCGCCGAGCCCGATTCCGGTCCCCAGAACGCCACCGGCTGGTGTTCTTCGAGTGTCACCAGCAAGCGGTTGGGAAACTCGCGACGCACGTCGGCGTGGCGGATCCACGGCACCGATTCGAAAGCCGCCCGTGCCGCCCGCAGGTCGACGGTGAAAAAGCTGCCGTCGAGCTTGTGCGCCACGTTGGCCCGCAGGGTGACGGCGTTGTTGTGGGTCAGCTTGCCTTCGATGACGATGCCGCCCAGCGCGAACGCCGGATTGCGCAGCGCCCACAGGCCGGCCGCCGCCAGCAGCATCGCGGCGCAGCCGGCGAACAGGACCGCGGCGGTCGCGTTCATCAGGCGGACGTCGAATGGTGCGGGCGTTGCGTCGGTCACGCGGATGGCTCCGTCTTCTGCGAGATGGCGCGCTGGCCGGCCGAATAGTCGAGCGCCGCCGTCGCCAGGATGCGCAGGCACAGTTCGTCGTACGGAATGCCGGCGCAGCGGGCCGACATCGGCACCAGCGAATGCGAGGTCATGCCCGGCGAGGTGTTCATCTCGAGCAGAAAGGGCTTGCGGTCGCTGGCGCGGATCATCAGGTCGGCGCGGCTCCAGCCACGGCAGCCCAGCGTGCGATAGGCGGCCAGCACGATGCGCTGGATCTCGCGTTCCTCGGCTTCCGGCAGGCCGCTCGGGCACTGGTACTGCACGTCGTCGGTGAAGTACTTGTTCTGGTAGTCGTAGGCACCTTCCGGCGCCCTGATGCGGATCACCGGCAGCACGACGGCGTCGGCGCCGCTGCCCAGCACCGGCACGGTGATTTCTTCGCCGGTGACGAATTCCTCGCACAGCAGGTCGGGGTCGTAACGCACCGAAAGCGCTGCGGCGGCGGCCATCTGGGCCGCGTCAATCACCTTGGTGACCCCGATGGACGAACCCTCGCGCGGCGGCTTGACGATCAACGGCAGGCCCAGCAGGCCGGGCACGGCGGCGATCTGTTCGGCCGTCTGCTGATCGGGGGCCAGGCGTACATATCGGGGGGTCGGAAGGCCGTCTGCCAGGAACACCCGTTTGCTGGTCACCTTGTCCATGGAGATGGCCGACGCCATCACGCCCGGGCCGGTGTAGGGAATGCCCATCAGCTCGAGCGCGCCCTGCACCGTGCCGTCTTCGCCGAAACGGCCGTGCAGTGCGATGAAACAGCGGTCGAATTTTTCAGTGCGCAGTTCGGACAGGTCGCGGGCGGCAGGGTCGAAGGCATAGGCATCGACGCCCGCACCGCGCAGGGCGGCCAGCACACCGGTGCCGGACATGAAGGAAATCTCGCGCTCGGCGGAAAAGCCGCCCATCAGCACGGCGACCTTGCCGAACGATGCGGCCGGCGGCAGCGTGGGCAGCCGGGAGGTGATGTCGTGTGGATTCACAGTGCGGCTCCGGCCGTCAGGTTGCTGGCGGCGCCCAGCATTTCGGCGACCTTGCCGGGCACTGCGCCGATGGAGCCGGCACCCATGCAGATCACCACGTCGCCGTCGCGCGTCTGGCCGGCGATGGCCGTGGGCATGTCGAGGATGTCGCCGACGAAAACGGGTTCGACCTTGCCGGCCACCCGCAGCGCACGCACCAGCGCCCGGCCGTCGGCCGCGACGATAGGCGCTTCGCCGGCGGCATACACCTCGGACAGCAGCACGGTGTTGGCGTTGTCGCCGATCACCTTGACGAAGTCCTCGAAGCAGTCGCGGGTGCGGCTGTAGCGGTGCGGCTGGAAGGCCAGCACGATCCGGCGGCCGGGGAAGGCGCCGCGCGCGGCCGAAAGCGTGGCCGCCATCTCGACCGGGTGGTGGCCGTAGTCGTCGATCAGGGTGAAGCTGCCGCCGTCGGCTGCGCGCAGTTCGCCGTAACGCTGGAAACGCCGGCCCACGCCGCGGAAACCCGCCAGCGCTTTCTGCACGGCCTCGTCGGCGATGCCCAGTTCGACCGCCACCGCGATGGCCGACAGCGCGTTCAGCACGTTGTGCCGGCCGGCCAGGTTGAGGGTGATGTCCAGGTCGGGAAGCGTGACGCCGTTGCGGCGATGCACTGTGAAATGCATCTGGCCGCCGTCGGCCCGCACGTTGACCGCCCGCACCTGTGCGTCTTCCGAGAAACCGTAGCTGGTCACCGGGCAGTTGACCTGGGGCAGGATTTCGCGGATGGCCGCGTCGTCCACACACAGGATGGCCACGCCATAGAAGGGCATGCGGTGCAGGAAGTCGACGAACGCGCGCTTCAGCCGATTGAAGTCGTGGCCGTAGGTTTCCATGTGGTCGGCGTCGATATTGGTGACGACCGCCATCACCGGCAGCAGGTTCAGGAACGATGCGTCCGACTCGTCGGCCTCGACCACGATGTGGTCGCCGGTGCCCAGCTTGGCGTTGGCGCCGGCGCTGTTCAACCGCCCGCCGATGACGAACGTAGGATCCAGCCCGGCTTCGGCCAGAACGCTGGTCACCAGGCTGGTGGTGGTCGTCTTGCCATGAGTGCCGGCGATGGCGATGCCCTGCTTCAGGCGCATCAGTTCGGCCAGCATCATGGCGCGCGGCACCACCGGAATGCGTTTGGTGCGGGCTGCCACCACTTCCGGGTTGGTCTGCTGCACGGCGGTGCTGGTGACTACCGCGTCGGCGCCGTCGATGTTGCTTTCAGCGTGGCCGATATGCGTCGTGATGCCCAGTGCGCCCAGCCGGCGCAGCGTGGTGCTGTCGGAAAGATCGGAGCCCGAAACGGTGTAGCCGAGGTTGAACAACACCTCGGCGATGCCGCTCATGCCGGAGCCACCGAGGCCGACGAAATGGATATGGCGGATGGCGTGTTTCATTGTTGTCGTGTGCGGAAATTCGGTTTCATCGGGCCACCTCTTCACAGGCCGCGACCATCGCGCCGACGGCATCCAGCTTAGCCACGCCGCGGGCCTTTTCGGCGCGGGCCAGCAGGTCGGCGCGGGTCATGGAACGCAGCATGTCGGCCAGCGATTGCGCGGTCATGGCTTTCTGCTGCACCAGCCAGGCGGCGCCGGCTTCGACCAGGAAGGCGGCATTGGTGGTCTGGTGGTCGTCCACCGCGAACGGGAAAGGCACGAACACCGCTGCGGCACCGACGGCGGCGATCTCGGTCACCGTGCTGGCGCCCGCCCGGGCGACGATCACGTCGGCTTCGGCGAAGGCGCTGGCCGTGTCCCGGATGAAAGGGGTCAGTTCGGCTTCCACGCCGGCAGCGGCATAGTTGGCCTTGAGTTCGGCGATCTGCTTTTCGCCGCTCTGGTGCAGCACGACCGGACGCTCGGCGGCAGGAATCAGCGCCAGCGCGGCCGGCACGATCTCGTTGAGCGCCTTGGCGCCCAGGCTGCCGCCCACCACCAGCAGGCGCAGCGGACCGGTGCGGCCGGCAAAACGTTCGGCCGGTGCGGGCACCTTCAGGAATTCGGCGCGCAGCGGATTGCCCACCCATTCGCCGGTCTTCAGCACGTTCGGGAAGGCGGTGAATGCACGGTCGGCCACCAGCGCCAGGACACGGTTGACCAGGCCCGGAACCGAGTTCTGTTCGTGCAGGATCACCGGCCGCCAGCTCAGCACCGTCATCAGTCCGGCCGGGAACGCGATGTAGCCGCCCAGGCTGACCGCCACATCGGGCTTGACCCGGCGCACCATCGCCAGGCTCTGGCCGAAGGCACGCAGCAGGCGGATCGGCAGCATCAGCAAGGTCGTGAAACCCTTGCCGCGCACGCCGCCGAAGTGGATGGTTTCGAAAGCGAAACCGCGTGGCGGAACCAGGCGTTGTTCCATGCTGTCGGGCGCGCCGACCCAATGCACCGTCCAGCCGCGTTCACGCAGCGCCTCGGCCACGGCGATGCCGGGGAAGATGTGGCCGCCGGTGCCGCCCGCCATGACGAGTGCGGTCTTGCCCATCAGATCCGCCCTCCACGCATGAGGACGCGGTTCTCATAGTCGATCCGCAAGACGATGGCCACCGCCACCAGGTTCATCAGGATCGCCGACCCGCCATAACTCATGAAGGGCAGGGTCAGGCCCTTGGTCGGCAGCGCGCCCAGGTTCACGCCCATGTTGATGAAGGACTGGAAACCCACCCAGATGCCGATGCCCTGCGCCACCAGGCCTGCGAACACCCGGTCCAGCGCGATGGCCTGGCGGCCGATGTGCATGATCCGGCGCGTCAGCCACAGGAACAGGCCGATGGCGATCAGCACGCCGACCATGCCGAATTCCTCGCCGATGACGGCCATCAGAAAGTCGGTGTGCGCTTCGGGCAGCCAGTGCAGTTTCTCGACGCTGCCGCCGAGGCCGACACCGAAGACCTCGCCGCGGCCGATGGCGATCAGCGAATGCGACAACTGGTAGCCCTTGCCCAGCGTGAGTTTCTCGTCCCAGGGGTTGAGGTACGCGAAAATCCGCTCGCGTCGCCACTCGCTCATCATCACCATCATGCTGAAGGCGAACACCAGCACCGCCGCGATCAGGAAGAACATGCGCGCATTGACGCCGCCCAGGAACAGGATGCCCATGGCGATGATGGCGATCACCATGAAGGCGCCCATGTCGGGTTCGGCCAGCAGCAGCACCCCGACCACGGCCACCGCAGCGCCCATCGGCAGCACGGCTCGGAAGAACCGTTCCTTCACGTCCATCTTGCGAACCATGTAGTCGGCGGCGTAGATGACCACCGACAGCTTGGCCAGTTCGGACGGCTGGAAGTTCATCACGCCCAGGGGAATCCAGCGGCGGGCGCCGTTCACGCTGCGTCCCACGTGGGGAACCAGAACCGCCAGCAGCAGGAGCAGCGAGAAGATGAAGAGGTAAGGGGCCATCCGCTCCCAGGTGCGGATCGGGATCTGGAAGGCCAGCAGCGCAGCCACGAAACCCAGCACCAGGCCGATGACATGGCGGGTCAGGAAATAGGTCTGGCTGTAGCCCAGGCGTCCGAAGCGCGGGTTGTCCGGCATGGCGATCGAGGCCGAATAGACCATCACCAGGCCCCAGGCCAGCAGCGCCACCGTGACCCACAGCAAGGCCTGGTCGAAACCCATGAGGCGAGCCGGCGCGGTCTGGGTGCGGGCGTATTCCTGCGAACCGATGCGCACCGGCAGGGCTTCGCTGGCCGCATGGAACAGGCCGCTGAACCAGCCGCCGACACGGCCGCGCAAGCCTGCGGTTTCCGGGGTCGCGCTCATTCGTCGGCTCCTTCGTGCAGGCTCTGCGAAAGGCTCGTCTGCTGGTCGGCCAGATCGGCCACCGCTTCGCAGAACACTTCGGCCCGGTGGTCGTAACCCCGGAACATGTCGAAACTGGCGCAGGCCGGCGACAGCAGCACCGCATCGCCGGCATGGGCCAGGCGGCTGGCGATGGCCACGGCGTCCTGCATGGTTTCCGCCGAATGCATGGCCACGCCGGAATCGGCCAGGGCATCGCCGATGAGCGGGCCATCGCGGCCGATCAGCACCACCGCGCGGGCGTAGCGGGCGACCGGTGCGGCCAGCGGGCTGAAGTCCTGGTCCTTGCCGACGCCGCCGAGGATGACCACGATGCGGCGGTCCGCACCCAGGCCGGCCAGCGCGGCCACGGTGGCGCCGACGTTGGTGCCCTTGCTGTCGTCGAAGAACTCCACGCCTTCGAAGATGGCGACCGACTCGACCCGATGCGGTTCTCCGCGGTATTCACGCAGGCCGTACAGCATCGGCGCCAGCATGCAGCCGGCGGCCTGGGCCAATGCCAGCGCGGCAAGGGCATTGACGGCGTTGTGGCGGCCGCGGATGCGCAGCGCATCGGCCGGCATCAGGCGCTGGATGTGCAGGTCGTCGGCGGCTTCGTTGCGTTTGCGGCGGGTCTCGTCGGCCTCGGTGGCGCGCACCAGCCAGGCCATGCCGTTGACCACCTCGATGCCGAAATCGCCGGGACGCTGCGGCATGTCGCCGCCGAAGGTGACATGGGCACGCTGGCGGGGTTTCTGCAGCTTCACTTTCACCGGCTCGGGCAGCATCGCCATCACGGCCGGGTCTTCGCGGTTCAGCACCATCAGGCCCCACTCGCCGAAGATGCGGGCCTTAGCACCGGTGTATTGCGGCATGCCGCCGTGCCAGTCCAGGTGGTCCTGGCTGATGTTGAGCACGGTCGCGGCGGTGGGCTCGAAACCCTTCACCGCGTCGAGCTGGAAGCTGGAGAGTTCGAGCACCCACACCTGCGGCAGCGTGCCGGCGTCCATATGGGCGGCGAGCGTGTCGAGCAGGGTCGGGCCGATGTTGCCGGCCACGGCCACCGTCTTGCCGGCTCGTTCGACCAGCTGGCCGGTCAGCGAGGTGACGGTGGTCTTGCCATTGGTGCCGGTGATGGCCAGCACGGCCGGGCGGTATTGGGGTGGGGCCGGTTCCCCGACGGGCGCCCTTTCGGCCGGCACCGCGTCGGCCGGACGGTCCTCGTCGCCATCCTCGGGCTCGACAGGCAGCGGCTCTTCGTCGAGTTCGTCGTCCATCGCATAGGGATCCACGCGCTGCGGCAGCACCACCTCGATGTCGGGGCCGCGCATGTCGAACAGCGCCGCGGCGAGCAGGTCGAGTTCGCCACCGACCACCAGACCGATGGCCCGGGCCGCATCGACCACTGCGGCGGTCTGCGGAGGCGCCAGGCCGGGCGAAACATAGACCGCCCGCACCACGCCGCCCTGCACCAGGGTGTCGTCGAACGGTCCTGCGACGAAACCCGCCTCCGGAAGTTCGGCCCGCAATACTTCCAGTTGCGGCGGGGCGTCGCGGGTATCGGCCACCGTCACCCGAGCGCCGTGGCGGGTACACCAGCGCGCCATGGCCAGACCCGAGGCGCCGAGGCCCAGGATCAGGACGGGGAGGTCTTGAAGGTGCTTCATGTCAGCGCAGCTTCAAGGTGGACAAACCGATGAGGCACAGCAGCATGGTCACGATCCAGAAACGGACCACGACCTGCGTCTCCTTCCAGCCCTTTTTCTCGAAATGATGGTGCAGCGGAGCCATCAGGAACAGCCTGCGGCCCACGCCGGTCCGTTTCTTGGTGATCTTGAACCAGACCACCTGCAACATCACCGACAGCGCCTCGGCCACGAACACGCCGCCCATGATGGCCAGCACGATTTCCTGCCGCACGATCACCGCCACCGTGCCCAGCGCGGCGCCCAGCGCCAGAGCGCCGACGTCGCCCATGAAGACCTGCGCCGGATGGGCGTTGAACCACAGGAAAGCCAGGCCCGCACCGGCGATGGCCGCGCAGAACACCAGCAATTCGCCCGAGCCGGGGATGTGCGGGAACAACAGGTACCTCGAGAAGGTGGCGCTGCCGCTGATGTAGGCAAAAATGCCCAACGCCGCGCTCACCATCACCACCGGCATGATGGCCAGCCCGTCCAGACCGTCGGTCATGTTGACCGCGTTGCTGGAACCGACGATGACCAGATAGGTCAGGATCACGAAACCGATCACGCCCAGCGGGTAGCTGACCGCCTTGAAGAACGGCACCATCAGGCCGGCCTTGGGCGGCAGGTCGACGTCGAAACCCGAGCTGATCCAGGTGCCGACGAGTTGCAGCACCTTCCAGTTGGACGATTCCGAAATGCTGAACACCAGGTAGAGCGCCGCCAGCAGGCCGATCAGCGATTGCCAGAGGTATTTCTCGCGCGACCGCATGCCTTCGGGGTCTTTATGAACCACCTTGCGCCAGTCGTCGGCCCAGCCGATGGCGCCGAAACCGCCGGTCACCAGCAGCACGATCCAGACGAAACGGTTGGACAGATCGGCCCACAGCAGGGTCGACATGGCGATGGAAAACAGGATTAGCACACCACCCATGGTCGGCGTGCCGCTCTTCACCAGATGGGTCTGCATGCCGTAGCCGCGCACCGGTTGGCCGATCTTGAGCGCGGTCAGGCGGCGGATGACGAACGGGCCGGCGGCCAGCGCGATGAGCAGCGCGGTCATGGCGGCCATCACCGCGCGGAAGGTCAGGTACTGGAACACCCGCAGGGTGCCGAACTCGGGCGACAGTGTCTGCAGCCACTGGGCGAGACTGATCAGCATGCGCGCACCTCGGCGGCTTCGCGGGCGGCCAGGGCTTCGACGGCCAACACGGCACGTTCCATCTGCATGAACCGTGAACCCTTCACCAGCACGCTGCCGGCTTTCGGCAGAGCTTGCAGCAGCGCGGTTTCGAGCGCGGCGTAATGGTCGAAATGCACCGCATCGCCGCCGACCGAGGCGCACAGGGCGCCGAGGGTGAAGACGGTCTCGATGCCGCGGTCACGCGCATGTGCGCCGGCTTCGGCATGGAAGGCCGGACCCTGATCGCCCACCTCGCCCATGTCGCCCAGCACCAGCAGGCGCGGGCCGGGCAGCGAGGCCAGGACGTCGATGGCGGCACGCACCGAATCCGGGTTGGCGTTGTAGCTGTCGTCGATCAGCGTGACCGGACGTCCGGCGATGCGGAGCTGTACCGCACGCGACCGGCCCTTGACCGGAGCGAAAGCCGCCAGCCCAGCGGCGATGGCTGCGACATCGACACCGGCTGCCAGTGCGCAGGCCGATGCAGCCAGCGCGTTGAGCAGGTTGTGGCGGCCGGCCACGGCCAGCCTGAAAGCGATGTCGCCCGCGGGCGTGGCAGCCACCACGGCCCAGGCATCGCCCTGCCATGCGGCAGAGCGCAGCCACAGGTCGGCGCCGTCGGCTGCAGTCTCGGCGAAGGTCAGGCACTGGCGCTGGCCGGCCAGCGAACGCCACAGCACGGTGAAGGCGTCACCGGCCGGGAACACGGCACAGCCGTCCGCCGGCAGGGCCGAGATGACACTGCCGTTTTCATGGGCCACGGCATCGACCGTGTGCATGAATTCCTGGTGTTCGCGCTGCGCGTTGTTGACCAGCGCCACGGTGGGCTGCGCGATATGCGCCAGCACGGTGATTTCGCCGGGATGGTTCATGCCCAGCTCGACCACACCCGCCCGGTGGCTGTCGCGCAGGCGCAGCAGCGTCAGCGGCACGCCGATGTCGTTATTGAAGTTGCCTTGCGTGGCGAAGGCGGCGTCTCCATAGGCTGCACGCAGGATGCTGGCGACCATCTGGGTGACCGTCGTCTTGCCGTTGCTCCCGGTCACGGCCACCAGCGGCAGTGTGAACCGATGGCGCCAACCGGCGGCCAGCGCAGCCAGGGCGGCGCGGCTGTCGGCCACCTCGATACCTTGCAGGCCGGCGGCTTCGAGACCGCCGTGGGCGATGGCCGCCACGGCGCCGCTGCTGCGGGCATCGGCCAGGAAGTCGTTGGCGTCGTAACGCTCGCCGCGCAGGGCGACGAACAGATCGCCCGGCTGCAGGCTGCGGGTATCGGTATGGATGCGGGCAATCGGCAGTTCGCCGTTGCCGACCAGGCGGGTGCCGCCGGTCCAGGCAAAGGCCTGCTGCAGGGTCATCATGTGCGGTGCGGGATTCATGGAGCTCGAAAGAGGTTGGCCGATGCCTGCGACAGGGAGACGGCACGCTGGTCCAGCGCGGCCTCGACCTGTTGACGATCGGAGAAGGGAGTGCGGCGTCCGGCCGTCTCCTGATAGGTTTCGTGGCCCTTGCCGGCGACCAGGACGACATCCTGGACGTCGGCCTGCGCCACCGCGCCGGCAATCGCGCGGGCGCGGTCGATTTCAATATGGTGCGAATGACCAGCGGGCAGTCCGGCGGCGACCTGCGCCACGATGGCGGCCGGGTCTTCGCTGCGCGGGTTGTCGCTGGTGATCCAGACGATGTCGGCGCCTTGCCCGGCAACGGCCGCCATCACCGGTCGTTTGACCGGATCGCGGTCGCCGCCGCAGCCGAAGACGCAGACCAGCCGTCCGCCACGTGCCGCGGCCAACGGACGCAGCGCGGTGAGTGCCTTGTCGAGTGCGTCCGGCGTGTGGGCGTAGTCGACCGCCACCAGCGGTTGACCGGCACGTGCGATGTTTTCCATCCGGCCGGGCACTGGCGCCAGGTCGGCGCAGGCCGCCACCGCCTGCGCCAGCCGTAGGCCGAGCGCCCGCAAGCCGCCGATGACAGCCAGCAGGTTGGCGATGTTGTAGTGGCCGACGGCCCGGGTGGACAGCGTGTGGCGCTCGCCGCCCTCGACCAGGGCGAAACGCAGCCCACCGGTATCGGCATGGCCGATGTCCTCGGCACGCAGGCGGGCGGCTGCTGCGCCCTCGGCGGAATAGGTCCACAGGTCGAGCGGGCCGGCGGCCAACTGATCGGCCAGTGCGGCGCCGTGGGCGTCGTCGATGTTGACCACCGCCGATTGCAGGCCCGGCCAGGCGAACAGTTCGGCCTTGGCAGCCCAGTAGGCTTCCATGCCGCCGTGGTAGTCCAGGTGGTCCAGCGTGAAATTGGTGAACAGGCCGACACGGATCCGGGTGCCGTCCAGCCGCCGCTCGGCAATGCCGATGGAAGACGCCTCGATGGCGCATGCCACCAGGCCGTCGTCGGCGAACTGGCGGAACACCCGTTGCAGCAGCACCGGATCGGGAGTGGTCAGGCCGTTGGAAACAACGTTCGGCGGAACGCCGGTGCCCAGAGTGCCGACCAGGCCGCAGCCTCGGCCGGTGTGGGCCAGCGCCTGCGCCAGCCACCAGGCGGTGGTGGTCTTGCCGTTGGTGCCGGTGACGGCCAGGACGTCGAGCTGCCTGGAGGGCTGGCCGAACCAGTCGGCGGCGATGTGCCCGGTGGCAGCTTTCAGCTGCGGACATGCGGCCACCGCCGAGCCGTCGGCGAACACGAAGGCTTCGACGCCCTGCTGTTCGACCAGGCAGGCCGAGGCACCGCGTGCGAAAGCGTCGGCGACGAACGCGCGGCCATCGACCGCCGCGCCCGGCCAGGCGATGAAGCCATCTCCCGGCTCGATCTGGCGGCTGTCGATACGCAGCGTGCCGGTGACTTTCGAACGCAGCCAGGCGACTGCTTCGGATGCGTTCTTCAGCAAGAGGAGTTCGGTGGCAACCATCAGAACGACTCCTCCACTTCCTTGGAAACCACCTGCGGCCGCACGCTCAAGTCGGGCTGCACACCCATGATGCGCAGGGTCTGGGCCACTACTTCGCTGAAAACGGGCGCGGCCACCGTGCCACCGAAATAGGTGCCGTTGCTGGGCTCGTCGACCATCACCGCGACGATGATTCGCGGGTTTTCAATCGGCGCGATGCCGTTGAACCAGGCCCTGTATTTATGGGCCGCATAACCGCGACCCTCTTGCTTGTGGGCGGTGCCCGACTTGCCGCCGACCGAATAACCCATGGTCTGCGCACGCGGGCCGGTGCCGCCGGGGCCGGCGGCCATCTGCAGCATGCGGCGCACTGCGGCAGCGTTCCTGGGCGAGAACACCTGCGTGCCGACGGCCGGCTGGTCGCTCTTGAGAATGGTGGCGGGAATCAGGTGGCCGTCGTGGGCGAACACGGTGTAGGCGTGCGCCATCTGGAACAGCGAAGCCGAAAGGCCGTAGCCATAGGACATGGTGGCCTGCTCCACCGGGCGCCAGGTCTTCCAGGGACGCAGCCGGCCGGTGACGGCGCCGGGGAAGGTCAGCTGGGGTTTCTGGCCGAAACCGACCTGGCTGAAGGCGTCCCACATCTCGTGGGGCGACATGCGCTGCGAGATCTTGGTGGCGCCGACGTTGCTCGACTTCTGGATCACGCCCTCGACCGTCTGCACGCCGTAGTTGTGGGTGTCGGTGATGGTCGAGCCGGTCACGTTGATGCGGCCCGGCGAGGTGTCGATGATGGTCTGCGGCGTGACGCGGCCCAGTTCCAGCGCGGCGGCGACGGTGATGGGTTTCATGGTCGAGCCGGGCTCGAAGGTGTCGGTGAGGGCGCGGTTGCGCAGTTGCTCGCCGGACAGGTGCTGGCGGTTGGCCGGGTCGTAGCTGGGGTAGTTGGCCAACGCCAGGATTTCGCCGGTGATGGAGTCGAGCACCACCACGCTGCCGGCCTTGGCCTTGTGGAAAAGCACCGCGTCGCGCAGCTTCTGGTAGGCAAAGAACTGCACCTTGCTGTCGATCGACAGCTGGATGTCCTTGCCGTCCAGCGGCGGCACGACGTCGCCCACGCTTTCGACGGCCCGGCCCAGGCGGTCCTTGATGACACGTCGGGTGCCCTGCTTGCCGCCGAGTTCGGTGTTGAAGGCGAGTTCGATGCCTTCCTGGCCCCGGTCCTCGACGTTCGTGAAACCGACGATGTGCGCCGCAGCCTCCCCTTCGGGGTACTGGCGTTTGTATTCCTTGCGCTGGTAGATGCCCTTGATGTCCAGCGCGGCGATCTGCTTGGCGACGGGTTCGTCGACCTGGCGCTGGATCCAGACGAAGGTCTTGTCCTCGTCGGCCAGCTTCTTGTTCAGTGCGGCGGGCGGCATGTTCAGCAGCTTGGCCAGCTGCTTGAGCTTGGCGGCCACGGCCGGGTCCTCCTTGTCGACGTCTTCCGGAATGGCCCAGATGCTGGGCGCGATCACGCTGGACGCCAGCAGCAGGCCGTTGCGGTCGAGGATGCGGCCGCGATTGGCCGGCAATTCGATGTTGCGGGCGAAACGCACCTCGCCCTGCCGCTGGAAGAAGGCGTTGTTGATGACCTGCACATAAGAAGCCCGCGCCGCCAGTCCCACGAAGCCCAGCGCGATGCAGGCGACGATGAACTTGCTGCGCCAGACTGGCGTCTTGCTGGCCAGCAAGGGGCTCGACGCGTACTGGACGCTGCGGCTTCCACGGCTCATTGCGCTGCCGCCTTTGGCGCAGCGGCCACGGTCGCGCCTGAATACGGCACGTACTGCGTGATGGCCGGCGTGGTGTTGCGCATCTGGAGCTTGTCGCGCGCGAGTTTTTCGACCCGCAGCGGCGTGGCCTGGCCGCGTTTTTCGACCTGGAGGCGGTCGCGCTCCACATCCAGGCGGTGCGCCTCGGCAGTGGCACGCTCCATCTCGGTGAAGAGCTGGCGCGATTCGTACTGCACATGCACCAGGTACAGGGCGCTGGCCAGGACGGCCAGCAGCAGCACGATGGACAGACGCGTCACGCGGGCACCTCCGTCCGCTCGGCGATACGCAGCATGGCGCTGCGCGAACGCGGATTGGCCGAGACTTCGGCCTCGCTGGGCTTGGCGCGGCCAAGGGCCTTCAGGCGCATGGGAGCCGGCGGCGCGAACGGGGCGCGACGGTCGTAGACCTCCTTCGATTGCTGGGCAATGAAGGTCTTGACGATCCGGTCCTCGAGCGAATGGAAACTGATGACCGACAGCCGGCCGCCGGTCTTCAGCACCGTCAGGCTGGCGTCCAGTGCCTGCTGCAGTTCTTCGAGTTCGGCGTTGATGAAAATCCGAAAAGCCTGAAATGTGCGTGTTGCAGGGTTCTGGCCGTACTCGCGGGTCTTGACCTGGCCAGCCACGAGGTCGGCCAGATCGGTGGTGGTTGAAAGCGGGCCTCTTTCTTCCCGGCGAGCAACAATCGCCTTCGCAATGGGGCCAGCAAACCGTTCTTCTCCATAGTCACGTATCACCTCCGCGATCTGCTGAACATCGGCCACGGCCAGCCACTCGGCCACGCTTTCACCACGGGTGGTGTCCATGCGCATGTCGAGCGGGCCGTCGAAACGAAAAGAAAAACCCCGTGCGGGGCTGTCGATTTGGGGGGAGCTGACACCGAGGTCCATCAGGACCCCGGCCGCGCTGCCCGGAGGCAGCTCCCCCAGGTTGGCGAACCCCTGGTGCCGGATGGAAAACCGGCTGTCGTCGACGGCCCCGGCCGCCGCGATGGCTTCAGGATCCTTGTCGAAGGCGATGAGCCGGCCGGCGGGAGACAGGCGCGAAAGGATCAGTCGGCTGTGACCGCCGCGACCGAAGGTGGCGTCGACATAGGTACCGTCCGGGTCTTGCACCAGGGCGTCGACCGCCTCGTGGAGCATGACGGTCGTATGAGCTGCAGGATTGGTCATGACTTAGAAAGAGAAATCCTGGAAGGCGTCGGGCATTTCGCCCTTCATCGCCTCGGCCTCCTGGGCCTCGTAGCTCGCCTTGTCCCAAAGCTCGAAATGGTTGCCCATGCCGAGCAGCACGCAGTCCTTGCTGATGCCGGCCGCCGTGCGCAGTTCGGGCGACACCAGCACGCGGCCGGTACCGTCCATTTCGACATCCATCGCATTGCCCAGGAAAATGCGCTTCCACCATTGGGCGGACATCGGCAACTGGGCGATGCGTTCGCGAAATTTCTCCCATTCGGGGCGCGGGAAGACCATCAGGCAGCCGTGCGGATGCTTGGTGATGGTGAGTTGCCCCGAAGCCGTCGCGCCCAGGACATCGCGGTGACGCGTCGGGACCGACAAGCGACCCTTGGCATCGAGACTCAGCGATGAAGCCCCTTGGAACACGACAGTCAAACCTCCGGGAGATGCGCAAATGCGACTTGCTGGTAGTGCGGGTGAACTGCCTGGCCGGGCCACTTTTCCCCACTTAATTGCACTTTTTTGCACTGTATCAGGAAACGCATCACCCACAAGAGCGGGCAAGGGCAACTTTCACAATGAAATCAAGGACTTAGCACAGACTCAAAGAAGTGTTTCCATAGGAAAAACCTTCTAGATGAAGCACTTACACACCCATGTCAAAGTGAAAGTTGAGACCCGGACTCACATGTAACAGTACCCAAGCTGGTGCAGTCACGGGCGCAAAAAGACCGGAACGATTCAAATCCGTGCCGGCGGCAATCCGACATAACGTCCGCGGGGGCGAATCACCTGGGCGACGCCGAGCTGTTCGAGGCTGTGCGCCAGCAGCCCGATGCTGCGCGCCGTCGCGAACATGCCGAACACCGCGTCGGCCGGCAGGTTCAGGTGGGCTGAAAGAGCCGCCAGGGCGACGTCGATGTTCGGCGGCAGGCCGGTCAACTCGGTCACGCTCCGGACGAAGGCCGCGATGACCTCCGGCGGTTCGAACAGCGCGAGCAAGGCGGCGGCCCGCGGATCGCCGTCCGGATAGAGGTGATGGCCGAAGCCCGGCAGCGGCAGGCCCGACGACAGGTAATGCCTCACGACCGGCTCCTGCCCGAGGCGCTGCACATCTTCGAAAAGCGCCTGAACCTGGCCGGAAGCGTCGCCGTGCAGCGGGCCGGACAGCGTGGTCAGGCCCGCCAGCAGGCAGGCCGGCAGCGACGCACCGGTCGATGCGGCGACGCGCGCGGCGAAGGCAGAACTGGTCAGTTCGTGATCGACCAGCAGCACCATCGCGGTCCGCAGCAACTCGGCTGCCGCGGCATCCTGGCCCCAGCCCGTGGCGAAACGCAGGTGCAGCGGCTCCGAGCCCGGCCGGGCGCCGAAGGCATTCGCCAACTGCCCGACCAGGCCCTGCCCTTCCTGCTGCAGCACCCGTGTCAGGCGCCCCCGCGTGGAATGGCCGTTGGCTGCGCGCACCGCCAGCGTGGTGAATGCCGCGGCCCGTGCGGATTCGGCGGCCGGCACCGCGGCATTGCACGAAAAGTCGGCCGGCCGCTCGCCCGCCCATAACAGGCAGGCAGCGTCTTCCAGTGTTGCAGTGCGGGCCAGCACGACAGCGTCCTGGCCGCGGTAGTACAGACGGCCGCGGTGAAAGGCCGACAGGGCGGTGGCGATGCTGGGCTCGGCACCGAACAGCGTGTTGTTCGCAAGCGTCTCGAACTTGCGGCCGGCCTGCTTGCGTTTGTTCAGGGCCGCCGCGTCTTCGGCGCGATAGAGGCTGCGGCGCGGATGGGCCGGGTCGGCCATCACCTCGAGTTTCTTGCGACTGACATAGGCATAGACCGTCTGCGGCCGCACGCCCAGCAGGCTGCACACCTCGTCCATCGATATCCAGGAAGCCATTTCGATTCGAGCCATTCAGATCAGGGAAAGCACCAAGCATTGATTTTATCCGTCAATGTTGCTTGACTAGTCAAGTAGTTACTAGGATGGCCCCACCTCAAAAGACAGCCAGCCGAGCGCCCATGAAACCCCAGGTCCTGCAACTCAATCCGATCCTCGTCCCCGCCGTGAACGACGAGCTCGCCGCGCTGTACGAGGTGCACAAGTTCTTCGAGCTGTCCGACCCGCAGGCCTGGCTGCGTGTACACGGCGCGAGCATCGGCGCGGTGATCACCGGCGGCCACACCGGGATTTCGCGGGAGATGCTGGAACAGCTGCCGGCCCTGCAGGTGGTGGCGGTCAATGGCGTCGGCACCGATGCGGTCGACCTTGCCTGGTGCAAGGCGCGCGGACTGCCGGTCACCGCCACGCTGGGTGCGCTCACCGAAGACGTCGCCGACCTCGCCATCGGCCTGCTGATCGCCGCCTGCCGCAACCTGTGTGCGGTGGACCGCTTCGTGCGCGACGGCCAATGGGAACTGCATCCGCAGCCCAGCGCCATCCCGCTGGGCCGGCGGTTCAGCGGCATGCGGATCGGCATCGTCGGCATGGGCCGGGTGGGTCGCGCGGTGGCCACCCGTGCCGCCGCCTTCGGCTGCCCGATCACCTACACCGACCTGCGCCGCATGGAGGACCTGCCTTACGCCTTCGAACCCGACCTGACGGCCCTGGCCGGCCAGTCCGACGCGCTGGTGCTGTGTGCTGCCGCCGACAAGGCCGAAGGCATCGTCGATGCCGCGGTGCTGGACGCGCTGGGGCCGCGGGGTTTCATCGTCAACGTGGCGCGTGGCCGGCTGGTGAACGAAGCCGACCTGACCGCCGCCCTGGCCGCCGGGCGCATCGCTGGCGCCGGCCTGGATGTGTTCGTCGACGAACCCCGCGTGCCGGCCGCATTGCGCCAGTCCGACAAGACCACCCTGCAGGCCCACCGCGCCAGCGCCACCTGGGAGACCCGCGAGGCGATGGGCCGCATGGTGCTTGCCAGCGTCGCACAGGCATTCGCCGGCCAGCGCCCCGAGATGAGCCTGACGACATGAGCGGATTCGTCATCGCGCCTGCGGAGCCCATCGCACTGGCCGTGGCCGGCAGCACCGAACTATTCCCGGTCGGACGGGTGTACTGCATCGGTCGCAACTACCCCTGGGCCGCCGCGGAGGCACGGCCCGCCGACATGCCGGCCTGGTTCATGAAGCCGGCCGATGCGGTGGTGCCGGCGACCGGCGTCCTGCCCTACCCGGCGGCGACGTCCGAGTTCTGCCACGAGATAGAGCTGGTGGTGGCCATCGGTCGCGGCGGTCGCGACCTGGATCCCGCCGAAGTAGAGGACGGTCACATCTGGGGTTATGCCGCCGGCCTGGACCTGACCCGGCGCGACCTCCAGCAACAGGCCAAGAAACTCGGCGGCCCGTGGGAACCCGCCAAGGCTTTCGACCGGTCCGCACCCTGCGCCCCGCTGGTACCGGTCGCCGCCTGCGGCCACCCACGGCGTGGTGCCGTCTGGCTCGGCGTAAACGGCGTCGAGCGGCAACGCGCCGACCTGGCCGACCTGCTGTGGCCGGTGCCCGAACTCGTCGCCATGCTGTCCCGCTCGGTGACGCTGCGGCCCGGCGATCTGGTCTTCACCGGCACGCCGGTCGGGGTCGGGCCGCTGCAGCCTGGCGATGTGGTGCGCGCCGGCATCGACGGCCTCGGCGAGTTTTCCATGACCGTCGGGCCATTCCCCGACGAACTTCAAGACACATACGGAGGAACACAGCCTTGAACCAGACAACCGGACAGAAGATCGCCCTCGTCACCGGCGCGGGCAGCGGCATCGGCCGTTCCGCCGCCATCGGGCTGCTGGCGGACGGCTGGACCGTCGTGTTGGCCGGCCGCCGCGCCGAGCCCCTCCAGAAGCTGGTCGACGAAGCCGCTTCACGCAGCCAGACCGCAGTCGCCGTGCCCACCGACGTGACCGAGCCGGCCAGCGTGCAGGCCCTGTTCGACACCATCGAACAACGTTTCGGCCGGCTCGACGTGCTGTTCAACAACGCAGGTGTCAACGCGCCGGCCGTGCCCGTCGACGAACTGCCGCTGGACAAATGGTTCAACGCACTCGACACCAACGTGACCGGCGTGTTCCTGTGTGCCCGGGCCGCCTTCGGGCTGATGCGCCGACAGTCGCCGCAGGGCGGGCGGATCATCAACAACGGCTCCATCTCGGCACACACCCCACGACCTTTCACCGCGCCCTACACCGCCAGCAAACATGCGGTGACCGGCATCACCAAGGCGCTGGCGCTCGACGGCCGGGCTTTCAATATCGTGGTGAGCCAGATCGACATCGGCAACGCCCTGACCGAGCTGTCGGAACGCATGACCCGCGGCGTGATGCAGGCCAACGGCACGGTCGCGCCGGAACCCATGATGGATGCGAGCCACGTCGCCAACGCGGTGCGCCACATTGCCGCAATGCCGCTGGACGCCAACATCCTGAACATGACCGTCATGGCCAGCAGCATGCCTTTTGTCGGGCGCGGCTGAGGCCGGGCCGGCACACGGAAGACATCAAGAAGGAGACAAAGACATGAAACCAATGACACGCTCGACCCTGGTCAAGGCCCTGGCCCTTTCGGCCGCGTTGGCGGTGCTGCCCTTCGGCGCATCGGCACAGAACAACTACCCGACACACCCCATCCGCTTCATCGTGCCGGCCCCGCCGGGCGGCGCCATCGACATCATTGCCCGCGTGGTGGCCGACAAGCTCGGGCCGATGCTCGGCCAGGCGGTGGTGGTCGACAACAAACCCGGCGCCTCCAACAACCTGGGCACCGACATGCTGGCCAAGGCTCCGGCCGACGGCTACACCATCGGCATCGTGGGCGGTAGCCACAACATCAACAAGTTCCTTTTCAAGAACCTGGGCTGGGACCCGGAGAAGAGTTTCGAACCCATCGTCTACACCCACGAGGTGCCGCTGGTGTTCGCCATCTATCCGCAGATCCCGGCCAAGACCCTGCCCGAGTTCATCGCCTGGCTGAAAGCCAATCCGGACAGCGCCAAGGTCGCCACGTCGGGCCGCGGCAGTGCGCAGGAAATGGCCGCCGAGATGTTCCGCCTGGCCAGCAACACCGACATGCTGCTGGTGCCCTACAAGGGATCGTCGGCTGCCCAGCCCGACCTGATGGCCGGCCGCACCGCCCTCTACATCGACACGGTGAGCGCCATCCAGGCCCAGGTGAAGGGCGGCAACGTGCGCGCGGTCGCCGTATCGACGAAAAAACGCACCCAGGCCCTGCCCGATGTGCCGACCGCCGACGAACAGGGACTGAAAGGCTACGACGCCAACACCAACGGCGGCATCCTGGCGCCGGCCGGCACCCCCAAGGCCATCATCGACAAGCTGAATGCCGACATCAACAAGGTGCTGAAGATGCCCGACGTGCGCGCCAAACTCGAAGCGGCAGGCATTGAGGTGCAGGGCGGCACGCCGCAGGAATACGCAGCCTTGATCAAGTCCGACCTCGCCAAGTGGGGCAAGGTCGTCAAGGCCGCGAAGATCGAAGCGGAATGAGCAGGCGGGCCTAGAGAATGAACCGCGACAGATCCTCGTCGCGGCTCAGTTCGCCCAGGCGCTGGTCCACATAGGCGGCATCCACCGTGATGGTCTGACCCTTCAGTCCGGCCGCATCGAAGCTGGCGTCGTCCAGCAGGCGTTCCATCACCGTGGCCAGGCGGCGTGCGCCGATGTTTTCGGTGCGCTCGTTGACGTCGTAGGCGATGTGCGCCAGGCGCGTGATGCCCTCGGGCGTGAACTCCACCGCCACACCCTCGGTCGCCATCAGCGCCTGGTACTGCCGCACCAGCGATGCATGGGTCTGCACCAGGATCGCCTCGAAATCCTGCACCGACAGCGACTGCAGTTCGACCCGGATCGGGAAACGCCCCTGCAGCTCGGGAATCAGGTCGCTGGGCTTGGCCAGGTGGAATGCGCCCGAGGCGATGAACAGCATGTGGTCGGTCTTGACGATGCCGTACTTGGTGGTCACCGCGGTGCCCTCGACCAACGGCAGCAGGTCCCGCTGCACGCCCTGGCGTGAAATCTCGGCGGTGCTGCTGCCGCCGTCGCCTCCGCGTGAAGCCACCTTGTCGATCTCGTCGATGAAGACGATGCCGTTCTGCTCGGCGTTGTGCAGGGCCCGGGTCCGGATCTCTTCCTCGTTGACCAGCTTGCCGGCCTCCTCGTCGGTGATCACCCGCAGCGCCTCGGCGATCCGCATCTTGCGGGTCTTGCGACGGCCGCCCATCTGGCCGAACATGCCGCGCAGCTGCTCGGCCATGCCTTCCATCCCGGGCGGTCCGACGACATCGACCGGCGGCGGCGCCTCGGCGACGTCGAGTTCGATTTCCTTGTCGTCGAGCTGGCCTTCGCGAAGCTTCTTGCGGAAGGACTGGCGGGCGGTGCTTTCGGGTGCCGCGATGGCCGGCGTGCCATCGCCTTCCGCGGCGGCTCCGGTCGGCCGTGCCGGCGGCAGCAGGATGTCCAGAATGCGGTCCTCGGCGGCATCGGCGGCGCGGGCGCGGTGGAGCTTCACTTCCGAGTCGCGCGTCTGCTTGACCGCCACCTCGACCAGATCGCGCACGATGGTGTCGACGTCCTTGCCGACATAACCGACTTCGGTGAACTTGGTGGCCTCGACCTTGATGAAGGGCGCGTCGGCCAGTCGCGCCAGGCGGCGGGCGATTTCGGTCTTGCCGACGCCGGTCGGGCCGATCATCAGGATGTTCTTGGGTGTGATTTCGTGGCGCAGTTTCTCGTCCACCTGCTGGCGGCGCCAGCGGTTGCGCAGCGCGATGGCGACGGCTCGTTTGGCCTGCTGCTGGCCGACGATGTGGCGGTCGAGTTCGGAAACGATTTCCTGGGGGGTCATGGAAAAGGACATACGTTCTCGATCAATCCAGAGTTTCAATCGTGTGGTTCATGTTCGTGTAGATGCAGAGCGAACCTGCGATCTCCAGCGACTTCTTGACCACCACGGCGGCCGGCAGGTCGGTGTTGTCTATCAGCGCCTTCGCTGCCGAATGGGCATACGCGCCGCCCGACCCGATGGAGACGATGCCCTGCTCGGGCTCCAGCACGTCGCCGTTGCCGGTGATGATCAGCGAGGCAGTGTGGTCCGCCACCGCCAGCATGGCCTCGAGCCGGCGCAGCACCCGGTCGGTACGCCATTCCTTGGTGAGTTCGATGGCCGCGCGGGTCAGCTGCCCCTGGTGTTTCTCGAGCTTGGCCTCGAAACGTTCGAACAGCGTGAAGGCGTCGGCGGTGGCGCCGGCAAAACCGGCCAGCACCTTGTCGTGGTGCAGCTTGCGCACCTTGCGGGCGGTGCCCTTGATGACGATGTTGCCCAGCGTCACTTGGCCGTCGCCACCGATGGCGACCTGCCAACCGGTAGGCGTCTGGCGGCGCACGCTGAGAATGGTGGTGCCGTGAAAAACGGCGCTTTCGCTCGAATGGTCCATCCGGCTGAACTAGGGACGCCGCCCCGCTTTTCAATGGCTGGAATCAATCGAGCCGTACGTAGACCCGTGCGTAGTCGCTGATGCCGGTCACATTGAAGAAGATGCCGACCAGGCGGTGCATGTTGCGGAATTCGATGGCCAGGCCTTCCGCATGACGGGTGGCGGCCCACCCCAGCACCGAGCCGGCCGCCACGAAATCGAGCCGTACGAGGCGGGTGCAATCGATCACCAGCAGGTCTTCGCGGCCCGGTAACGGGGTTTGCTGCTGCAGCGCGATGGCGGCGTCGAGATGCGCCAGCACCGTCGCAACATCGCTGCCGATCTCGCCCGCCAGCGTGGCCGCCTCGGGCGCGCCGACCAGCGCCAGCACATCTGCCCCGTGCAGCATCGGGTCGGCGACCGCCGTCTGGTAACTGCCGATGGGCAGCGCGCGGCAATCGCACAGCGGCGCCAGCCACGACGGCGGCGACACCTCGTAGGTGATGCAGTAGTCGAGGGCGGCCTCCTCGTAGTCGTCCATCCGCCGCAGCAGCCGCAGGGTTTCCATGCGTAGCCGCCACCAGTCGGCTTCGGCATCGGCGGCACCGGTCAGCGTACGGGCCTCCAGGGCGGCCAGCAGGCGCTCGGCGCCCTCGAAATAGACCCTCACCGGCAGCTTGCCCCAGGCGACGAATACCTCCAGCAGCGGAGCGACGGCGCCGTATTCGAAACCTTCGAGCCCCGACCAGTCGAGCCACCAGGCGCCGGTGGCGGCCGCTGTGCCGCGCTTCAGGTGGGTGACCGCGTCGGCCCCCACCAGCAAAGGCGCACGCCAGTAGCTGTCGGAGGTGCTGGCCGGCGGCGGCGTGGTGGCGGCGGCCAGCGAAACCCAGGCCGGCGGCGAAAGCCCGAAACGTTCGGCATAGGCGATGGCCGATGCCTCGAAAGCATCACGCTGGCCGAGCGCGCGGTACAGGTCGAACAGCGTGTGCCAGTATTCGCGGTGCGCCACCGGGCTGCCCGAGGTGTCGCGGGCACCGGCGTCGATCAGCCCACGCAGGCTGTCCTGCGCGGCTGCGGAATCCGCATTGGCAAATTCGATGGCGGCTTCTTCCAGCGCCGGGTCGTGCGCGAAGCCGGGCAGAGACGGTTGCGGACCGGGCAAGGGACCGGGACCGGTATCCACCAGCAGGGAAACCGAGGGATCGCGCTTGTCCACCCGCGGAAGCTCGAGGTCGGGAAGCTCCAGGTCAGGGGTCAGCACCTGGGCCGAGGTCGGCGGCACTCCGTCGCGCACGCCGCGCTCCGAAGGCGTCGTGTTTGTTTCGGTCATGCCGATCGACATGGGACGACTCGGCGGAGGCGACCAGGTGCGGCCGGTGGTGGCGAAACGGCTTTGATCGCCGTGCAGCGCGGTCGTGGCGAAGGTGGATGCGGGCGGGCGATGCTGTGCCGTCGAAACCGGGCCGCTGGCATGGCCTTCCGTCGCAGCGGACGAAGAGCCGCCATGGGGCGCGTCCCGGCTGCGTTCCATGCCTTCGGCCGGCCGGGTCTTCCACCACTGGCGCGACATCTGCTCTTCGATCTCGTTGATCTTGCGCAGCGTCATGGCCCGCTCTTCGGAGCCGTTGTCGATGGCAGTGTCGAGGAAGGAGGTGCCCCCGGGCTCGCTGTCCAGGCCGGTATCTTCTTCTTGCGCCGAGGACGAAACGGCCGCCATGCGGCGCAAGCGGCGCAACTGGTCGAATTCGCGTTTTCGGACCAGGTCGTTACGGCGCCGCCGCTCCATCAGTTCACGCAGCAGCTGTCTACCCTTGCCACCCTCGCCGTCAGGATCGATTTCCGATTCGGCGAACCCCTGTGGAACCAGGGCTCCGACCAGGGGCGGCGGTGTGTCGCCACTGCCGAATCCGACCCAGCGCGCCAGCTTTCCGAAAAATCCGGGAACGTCGCGACGCGGCATGGCGTCAGGCCCGCGGCGCGATGACGCGCCGGGCTGCTGGGGATGAGTCGGGAAGCATCGAGAGCGGCGAGTTGCGCTCAGTCTCCGAACATCTTCTGCTTGAGTTCGCGGCGTTGCTGCGCCTCGAGCGACAGCGTGGCGGTGGGACGCGCCAGCAGGCGGCCGACACCGATGGGTTCGCCGGTCTCGTCGCAGTAGCCGTAGTCGCCGGCGTCGATGCGGGCGATGGACTGTTCGATCTTCTTCAGCAGCTTGCGTTCGCGGTCACGGGTGCGCAGTTCGAGTGCGTGTTCTTCCTCGATGGTGGCACGGTCGGCCGGGTCGGGCACGACGACCGTGTCTTCGCGCAGGTGTTCGGTGGTTTCTCCGGCATTGGCCAGCATGTCCTGCTTGAGCACGACGAGCTTGTGGCGGAAGAACGCCAGCTGTTTCTCGTTCATGTACTCGCTGTCAGGCATGGCGATCACTTCGGGATCGGTCAGGGTGTCGCCCGACTTGCTCTTCCAGTTCTGGGCAAGCTTCGGGTCTTTCTTCACGGGGGCAGGAACGATGGAAGGCATGGTCTTGGAAGGGCTGGCAGATGTTGCGGGGTAGGCCGACAAAGGCGAACCCGGCAATGGTAGGGGCTGGCGGACGGCGCGGGAAGCCGGCGTTAGGCCGACCGACGTGTCGGAGGGGACCTTCGCGGCGGCGGAACGTTTCCCCGACGGCGTTGCGGCAGGGGATTTGCTCGACATGGCGTTCACTCGCTGCCTCCTTACGGTTGGGCGGTGTCCTGATTGGGACGGACCGGCTGTTTGCCGGCGCGCGATTGTATAGGCTCAAACAGCCGGAAAAGCCGTCATCCGACCAGGCATTGCTGAAGTCCCTGCAGAAAGATGTCTCGGGGTAGATCGATGCCGATGAACACCATTTTGCTGTTGCGGGTCTCGCCTTCGGCCCAGGCCGGTCCCAGGTCGCTGCCCATCAGCTGGTGCACGCCCTGGAAGATGACCTTGCGCTCGGTTCCCTGCATGTTCAGCACGCCCTTGTAACGCAGCATGCGCGGGCCGTAGATGTTGACGATGGCGCCCAGGAAATCCTCGAGCTTGGCCGGGTCGAACGGACGTTCGGACTTGAAGGCGAAGCTCTTCACATCGTCGTCGTGGTGGTGGTGGTGACCGTGGCCGGCGTGCGCACCTCCGGCATGCGAGGGATGGTCGCAATGCTCGCCGTGCTCATGGTCGTGGTGTTCATGGTCGTGCCCATGGCCGCCGTCGTCTTCCTTCAGGAAGTCCGGATCGATGTCCAGCGTGGCGTTCAGGTTGAAGCCGCGCAGGTCCAGCACGTTGGTCAGCGGCACGTTGCCGAAGTTGACCGCCTGGATGGGCGCACGCGGGTTCATGTGCTTCAGGCGGTGGATCAGCGCGTCGGTCTCTTCGGCGGACACCAGGTCGGTCTTGCTGATGAACAGCTGGTCGGCAAAACCCACCTGGCGGCGTGCTTCCTGCCGGTCGTTGAGCTGCTGCGGCGCGTGTTTGGCGTCGACCAGGGTGAGGATGGAGTCGAGCAGGTAGCTTTCGGCGATCTCCTCGTCCATGAAGAAGGTCTGGGCCACCGGACCGGGGTCGGCCAGGCCGGTGGTCTCGATGACGACCCGGTCGAAGTCCAGCAGGCCCTTGCGTTTCTTGGCGGCCAGCAGCTGCAGGGCTTCGCGCAGGTCTTCGCGGATGGTGCAGCAGACGCAACCGTTGCTCATCTGCACGATCTGCTCGGTGGACTCGCTCACCAGGATGTCGTTGTCGATGTTTTCTTCACCGAATTCGTTTTCGATGACGGCGATCTTCATGCCGTGGTTCTCGGACAGCAGACGCTTGAGCAAGGTGGTTTTGCCCGAGCCGAGAAAGCCGGTGAGGATGGTGGCGGGGATGAGGCTCATGGGTCGGATCCTGGGGCTGAACGGAAGTCTGGGAGGGGGTGCCCGGAGGCAGCAAATGAGTTTAGCGAAGCCGTCAAGCCGCGGTGTCAGCTCGCCGCATGACCGCCAGGCCCTTGAGGTAATCGCCTTCGGGGAAGTTGAGTGTCATGGGGTGGTCGGCCGCACCGGTCATGCGCTGGATGACGTAGCCGTCCACCCCGGCATCGCCGCCCGCGCCGGCCACGATCTTGTGGAACAGGTCCGGCGGTATGCCGCCCGAACACGAATAGGTGAACAGCACGCCGCCCGGCACCAGCAGTTTCAGGGCCAGCCGGTTGATGTCCTTGTAGGCGCGTGCGGCGCGCTCGGCATGGGCCGAGGTGGGGGCGAACTTGGGCGGGTCGAGCACGATGGCGTCGAACACCCGGCCTTCCTGGCCGAAGCGGCGCAGGCTGGCGTTGACGTCGGCATCGAGGAATTCGCAGCCGGTGTCGTCGAAGCCGTTCAGCCTCAGGTTTTCACGTGCCTGCTCCAGCGCCGGGCCGGACGAGTCGATGGAGGTCACCTCGCCGCCCTCGACGCCCGCTGCCCGCTGGCCGGCGCGCGCTGCCACGGTGAAGCCGCCGGTGTAGCTGAAGCAGTTCAGCACGCGGCGCGAACCCAGCCGGGCAACGGTGTCGGCAAAGGCCTTGCGGCTGTCACGCTGGTCCAGGTAATAACCGGTCTTGTGGCCGGTGGCGATGTCCAGGCCCAGCCGCCAGCCGTGCTCCTGCAGCACCAGTTCGGTCGGGCCTTCGCCACGCAGCCATCCGGTGACTTCGGGCAGGCCTTCGAGGCCGCGCGCGCTCGCATCGGAACGTTCGTAGAGTTTGCTCAGGCCGGTCGCCGCCAGCAGGGCGTCGGCCAGCACGGTTTTCCAGCGCTCCACGCCGGCGCTGCCGAACTGGGCCACCAGGGTGTCGTCGTAACGATCGACCACCAGGCCCGGCAAGCCGTCGGACTCGCCGTGTACCAGGCGCACGCCGTTGCTGGCGATGCCCAGGTGCGGCCGCATGTCGACGGCGGCCTTTACGCGCGCCAGGAAGAAGGCGGCGTCGATGCGGTCGGACTCGACAAAACTCCACATGCGGGCGCGGATGCGTGAGCTGGGACTGAAGGCCGCCCAGCCGAGGAACCTGCCGTCATGGCTTTCCACCCGAACGGTCTCGCCGCTGTCGGCGGCCCCGCGGGCGATGGCCGATTCGAAGATCCAGGGATGCTGGCGCAGCAGGGAGCGTTCCTTGCCGTCGCGGAGTCGAAGGGTTTTCATGGGGTAGCTCGGGGCGGAGATGCCGCCCGTTCAAGGGGTTCAGGAATTTCCAGGCTCGCCCGGTTTGGCGGGTTTGCCGGTCCTGGATCTGGCACGGGGATGCGCCGTGTCGTACACCTGCGCCAGATGCTGGAAGTCCAGGCGTGTGTACACCTGCGTGGTGGTGATGCTGGCATGGCCCAGCAGTTCCTGAACCGCCCGCAGGTCGCCGCTGGATTGAAGCAGGTGGCTGGCATACGAATGCCGCAGCATGTGCGGATGCACCGGCATGGCCAGCCCGGCCGCCGTACTGCGCGAACGCAGCCGCTGCCATACCGCCTGCGGCGTGAGCCGGGTGCCGCGCCGGCCGGGGAACATTGCGGCCTGCGACAGTGCATCTGCCGGCAGCACGCTGGCCCGCACCGGCAGCCACAGGGCGATGGCTTCCGACGCCTTGCCGGCAATCGGCACCGCGCGCCATTTGCTGCCCTTGCCGCGCACATGGACCATGCCGTCCTGCAGGTCGACCCAGCCGTGGCCGGCTTTCTGGCCGGCAGCGGTTTCGGCGGCGTCCAGCGCCACCAGTTCGCCGACGCGCAGGCCGCAGCCGTAGAAGAGTTCGACCATGGCGGCGTCGCGCTGGTCGAGCCAGGCGGATTCTTCACTGTCCGCAGCGGAGGCGTCGGCGGTGAAGTCGGCCAGCTGCGCCGCGTCGTCCACCCCCAGCGCCTTGGGCAGAGGTTTGCCGGCCTTGGGCGCCCGCACGTTGGCCACCGGGTTCTGCGCGATCAGCCCCTCGCGGCCCAGCCAGGCATAAAAACCGCGCCAGCCCGAAAGCACCAGCGCGATGCCGCGTGCGCTGCGGCCTTCGGCGTGCATCTGGGCGGCGAAACGGCGGATGTGGGCGTGGTGCGCCGCCTCCGGCGCCAAGCCGACCGCCTGGCAGGCCGACAGCAGTTTCTGCAGGTCGATGCCGTAGAGGACGGCGGTGCGTTCGGCCAGGCGTTTCTCGAAACGCACATGGTCGAGATAACGCAGGACCAGCGGATGGCCGGCGGGTGCGGTGACGCCCTCCCCGCCCGACATCTTCAGCGCAGCCGTGCCAGCGAGGTGCCGGCCAGAGCAGCCATGCGCTGCAGGAAGTCGGTGCCCATGCTGGCGTCGAAACGGCCGATTTCGTTGGATGCCAGCACCAGCAGGCCGAAACAGGCGCCGTCCTTCGGATCCCGCAGCGGCATCAGCGCCATCGAGGCGGCTTCGGTGGGGCTGTCCAGCAGGCGCACTGCATCGAAACCGCGGTTGGGGCCGCAATACGGCTCGCCCAGCGAAGAGGCGAACGCACGCAGGTCCTCGCCCGCGTCGGCGGCAAAGGCCGCCAGCTTGTGGGCAGGCGCCAGGTCCCACAGGCGGATGGCCGCCTGCGGCACACCGAACTGTTCACGTGCGGCGCCGACCGCACGGCCCGGCAGCAGTGCCGGGTCGGCGGTGCCGGCCAGCACCAGCGACCAGCGCTGCAGCTTGTCGGCGATGCCGGTGTTTTCATGGCCGTTGCGCACCATGGCCATCACCTTCTGCTCCAGCGCCTTGATCTTCTCGCGCAGCATTTCGGCCTGGCGTTCCTGCAGGCTGACGGCGCGCGCCCCGTGCGGGCTGGTGAGTTGCACCGATGTCAGCACCTCGGCATGGCGCTCGAAGAATTCCGGGTTGTTGACCAGGTAATCGACGATGTCGTCTTCGGTGATGGGCGGCACCGAAGTCGCGTCCGGCAGCTCGGGTGTGGTGGTGGTGATCGTCATGGGCTATTTCGATGTTCAGGGCTGACGGAGGGAATCGGGCACCTCGATGCTGCCCTCGAAGACGGTGACGGCGGGGCCGGTCATGGTGACCGGTGAACTGCCGCCGGCCCAGGAAATGGTGAGGGTGCCACCGCGGGTGGCGACATCGACCCGTGCGTCCAGCAGCCCCAGGCGGATGCCGGCGACGACGGCCGCACAGGCGCCGGTGCCACAGGCCAGGGTTTCGCCAGCGCCGCGTTCGTACACCCTCAGCCGCACATGCCTGCGGTCGACGACCTGCAGGAAACCGGCATTGACCCGCTGCGGGAAACGGGTGTGCCGCTCGATGACCGGGCCGTATCGGGCGACCGGCGCGGTCTCGACATCGTCGACCAGCCACACCGCGTGCGGGTTGCCCATGGACACCACGGCCACATGGGCCACCGGATCGGCGGCGTCGGAGCCCAGCGCCAGCGGCCAGGTTACCCAGCCGCCTTCGGCCTGCGAGGTGATGCCGGCGGTGTCGAAGGGGACCCGCGACGGTTCGAACACCGGCTGGCCCATGTCGACCGTCACCCGGCCGTCGGCATCGAGCCGCGGCACGATGACACCGGATTTGGTGCGCACACGGATCTCGTCCTTCTGCGTCAGCTCGCGCTGGCGCACATAACGCACGAAACAGCGCGCGCCGTTGCCGCACTGCTCCACCTCGCCTCCGTCGGCGTTGTAGATGACGTATTCGAAATCGATGTCCGGCGCGGGCGAAGGCCGCACCGACAGGATCTGGTCGGCGCCGACGCCGAAATGGCGGTCGGCCAGAAAACGCAGCTGGTCGGGCGAGAGGCCCAGCAGGCCGCGGGTTTCGTCCAGCACGACGAAGTCGTTGCCGGCACCCTGCATCTTGGTGAACGGAATCAGCATGGCCGAATTATCGTCGCCAGCTTGCACTGCGGTGTATCAACGGGGCTTGGCGAAGTCGGCTTCGATCCAGCGCCGGGCCGAAGCGCGGTTGAGCACGAAACCGGGCGAGACCTTGATGCTGGCCAGGCTTTCACCGGCGACGTCCTGCGCGCTGAGGGTGGCGCTGGGATGGTCCTCGTCGGGCTCGATGTCCAGCATCACGGTGATGCGGCCCCGGTCGGTTTCGATGTCGAACTGGCGGTGCAGCGTGGCCTGCAGGTGCTGCTCGGCCCGGCGCACCACTTCGTAGGCGGTCTTCACGAGCGTATTGAAGGCCGCCGTGTCGAGCGGCTTGGGGTTCTTTTTGTCGCGGCCCATGGTCCACGGGCCGACCAGGGCGGGTTCGACGTGGCCGGCCTGGGTCATGGCGACCGCCCAGCCTTCGTCGTCCTCGTTCTTGATGACCCGGGCGGTCCAGCCGTCGACCTGCCAGAGCCGGGGTTCGCGGATGTCTTCCTGGCCGGCGTTTTCGTCGTGTTCCTGATCCATGCCCATGCCGCTTCCCCGTCTTCCGCAAAAAACCGGCAAGGCTAACCCATCTCCAGCGGCCGGTCAGTGCGCCCCTATCGACACCTGGACCTGCAGCGGCCCGCCCTTTTCGAACATCAGCAGCATTTCGTAGCTGCGGCCCCATTCCAGCGGCATCTTCAGGCCCTTGAGCAGCAGGTGGCGCTTGCCGGCGGTGAACTCGGTGTCGCCGGGCTTGATGGCCAGATTCTTCAGCGGCGGCTTGCTGTCGGGGCCGGCATCGCGGAACTCGACGGTCTCCGCCAGCGGCGTGACGACCTTGACGATGCGGTCGGCCTTGGTGACGTTGTCCACCGTGAAATAGATGGGCGCCGAAGTGGCACCCGGCGCGGTGGCTTCACCCCAAGGGTGGACGACGGTCATGCCGGGCACGTAATACTCGTGGGCGCCGGCCACGGTCGTCGTGAGCGTGGTCGCTCCCAGCACGGCCACGGCGCAAAAGATGTCATGAAGCTTCATGGTGTCCGGAAATCAGGAAGAGAACGAAATCGAATAACCCCAGGCGTCGAGCCGCTGGGGAATGGCATTGAAGGCCAGCGTCACACGCGGGCCGCCGCGGTTGGCCGGCACCTCGTGGAGCAGGTAGCTGGGAAACAGCAGCAGGTCGCCGGCCGTCGGCGGCGGGCCGATCCACTTGTCGGCGTTGAACTCACCGACCGTCGCACGCGCATGGGTGTTGCCGAATACGTAGTCGCGGCCACCGAGGTTGCGCATGAAGACGGTGTTGGCGGATGGGTCGCAATCGCTCAGGTACAGCACGCCGGAAATGAAGCAGTTGGCATGGTTGTGCACCGTCTGCCGTCCGCCGGTCTGCATGGCGTTGACCCACATCTCCTTGATGCCCCAATGGAGCTTTTCGCCGAACAGCAGGCCGCCGAGTTCGACGATGTGCGGGCCTAGCCGGCGGGCCAGGTTCTGCAGCAGCTCCGGCTGGTCGTCGGCATTCAGGATGCGGGTGTGCTGCAGGTCGGGCGACTGGTGGTTGGTGAGCGCCGCCTCGTTCAGGAGAGTGTTGCGCAGGGTCTGCACCTGGTCGGCGTCGATGACCTGTTCGACTCGCATGACTGGCGTCGGGAACAGTGCGAATACCTGTGACGTTGCCATTTTTCTGGTGTCTCGAGGGGGTATGGATGGATTTATGAAATGGTTTTGTGGATGTATATGCCTGGGATTTTTTTCCGTTTCGCCCTGGTTTTTTCTTCTATTACTTCTGGGTGTCGACCCGCTACGGAGTCGCGGAAGAAACATCAGAGCGAAGCGGAGATAAAAAAAGGGCCATCCTCAATTGGCAATGGCCACGATCCGCGTCAACGACCAATAGGCCGCCACCGCCCCGATCACATAAAGCGCCGGCTGCCGCAACGAAACAAACCCACGCATGCGGCCAAACAGCCTGACCGCCCCCCAAGCCAGAGAAACCACCAGCAACTGCCCCACCTCGACGCCGACGTTGAAACCCAGCAGCGCCACCGTGATGTTCTGCTGCGGCAGGCCGATGTCCTTCAGCGCCCCGGCGAAACCCAGGCCGTGCACCAGACCGAACAGGAAGGCCACCAGCGCCGGCCAGCGTCGGCTGAGCGTCTGCCGGTCGCGCAGGGCCTCGGCGCACACCAGCACGATGGACAGCGCGATGCAGGCCTCCACCGGCGGCGGCCGCAGCGTGAGCCAGCCCAGCGCGCTTGCCGCCAGCGTCAGGCTGTGGGCAGCGGTAAAGGCGGTGATGGTGCCGACCAGGCGTCGGTTCAGCCCGACCAGGAACAGCAGGCCGATGACGAACATCAGGTGGTCGATGCCGCCCAGGATGTGCTCCACGCCCAGCACCGTGTAGAGCTTCGCCAGCTCGAGCCCGCCGCGTTCGTCGCGGGCGCCGCCGAACAGCTGCACCGAAGGCTGCGCGCCGCTGACCGTCACCACGCTCTGCTGGCCATCGCGCCAGACGATCCGCACGATGGCCGCCGAATACGCCTGGCCGACACCCTTCACCGACAACGTGCCGGCCAGCCCGCCCGGGCCGCACTGCACCACCTGCGTCGTGGCCTGGCAGCCTTCGGGCCAGACCGGCGTCAGGTCTTCGGCGATGGGTTTGCTCTTGGCCGGCGCGCCCCACGAATAGATGAACTGGCCGGGGCCGACTTCCCGCATGGTCATCTCGGCCAGGCTCATCTCGTGGGCCTGGGCCAGGCCGGCAAAACCGGACATGGCGACCACGATGCCCGCCAGCATCCATCGGAAGAACGTCCTCATGGCTGAACACTCTCCACACGCACGGCGTACTTCTTGCCCATCTCGCGGACCGCCATGGTGGTCATCTCGGCCATGGTGTCGTCACGCCAGTCCTGGTAGACGGCTTCCTTGATGTTGTCGAACTGCGCGGCCACCGGCGGGCGGATCGCCTCGACCTGCACCACCCGCAGCCCGCTGGTGCTGGGCACCGCGCGCCACTGGCCGACGGGTGCTTCGTCCAGGGCCCTGGCGAAATCGGCGCCGTAGCTTTCGAGCAGGTTGCCGCGCGGCCGCTGCTGGAACGAGCGCAGGTCGCTCTGCACATCGCTCTTTTCGTTGCTGTTGAGCGCGGCCACGAAGGCCTGGGTGGATTCGGGTGTGCTGTCGCCGGTCACCACCGCTTCGAGGAAGGTGTAGAGCGCCGGCGCGTCGTATTTCTCGTGGCGCGCCTCGAACCAGGCCTTCAGGCCCGCTTCGTCGATGCGCGGCAGCGTGATGCCGGCCTGCGCCACGCTAAGCGCCTTGAAGATCACCCGTTCGCGGATGGTGGCGTCGCCACGGTCCAGGCCCAGGGACAGGCCTTCGCGGTAGAGGATCTCGTTGTCGGTCCAGCGGTCGACCAGCTTTTTCATGTCGCTGGCGCTGGGCTGGCGTTGCAGGCCGGCGCTGAAGATGTCGCGGGCTTCCTTCTGCACTTCGTTGCTGACGATGATGGTCTGCGGGTCTTCGCGGCGACCATCGATGAGGTGGTCGACACCGAAAATGACGGCGCCGAGCAGCAGGAAGTGCACCAGCGGCTCGCGGCGCGCGCGTTTGAAAAGATTGGACGGGTTCATGAAGGATGAGCTTGCAGTGAAGGTGTGAAACGTCGTTGACGGTCGGTGTCTTTTTCGAGCGCTGTTCAGGGCGCGCGCAGGCAGCGCGCCCGCAGCTGGTCGAGCGTGGCGCGCAGCTGGCGAACCCGTTGCGGGTCGCTGGCAGCGAGCGCGCGGCCCATGGCGATCAGCGGCTCGCAGGCGGGCCGGAATTCCGGGCTTTGCTGCAGCAGCGCCAGCAGCGGCACCTGCACATTCGCCAGCATCACGGCCGGGTCGGGATCGGGCCGCACCGTGGCGCCGAACTGCAGGTAGCTGCGGCGCACCTGCCAGTAAGCCGCCATGCGTTCGGCGTCGCCGGGCTGCGGCTGGTGCAGCAGTTCGGCGGCATCGGGCTGAAGCAACGCGACAAGCGCCATGAGCCGGTCGCGAGGGCGTGATTCCGGCGCATAGGTCGCCCAGGGCGCACGGTGGTTCACCACCGGATGGTCGTCGGTGTTGACGGTGGCCGTACCGGCGAACCGGCGCAGCGCGGCCGGGCCGGCGATGGCGCTGCCGGCGATGGCGAATTCGTCTTCCAGGTGGGCGGTCGCCAGGCCACGCGCCAGGCTCGGCGATGCCGGCGCGGCATTTCTGCGCGCGCGCACTTCGCCGAGGTCTATGCGTCCGTCGCCGGGCAGGGCGACGAGGCCCAGTACCGGGGTGTCCAGGCTGTTGCTGGCCAGCACCGCGATGGCGCCGGGAAACACCTGCTGGAAGGCCGCGACGATGCTGCGCAGGGTGTCCAGGTCCATCTGGTGGATGGCCAGCCACTGGCAGAACAGGCCGCCGGGCGCCAGCCGCGCGCGCACCGCCTCGAACTGCTCGACCGTGTAGAGCGCCCCTGCACCGCTGCGCGCCGGATGGAAAAGGTCGGCCACCACCACGTCGTAGGCCGGACCGGCAGCCTGCACGAAACGACGCGCGTCGGCCGACACCATGTGCACCGGGCGCACCGGTTTCGGTGCCTGAGGGGAATCGGCGAACAGGCGGGTTGCCGCCACGATCTCGGGCAGCAGTTCGACCGCGTCGACCTGCAGGCTGCCCTGCTGGGCGGCAGCCGCTGCGGTGAAACCGGTGCCCACGCCCAGCAGCAGCGCCCGTTGCGGCGCCGTATGCAGCAGCAGCGGCAACTGGGCCAGCCGCCATTCGACCAGGCCGCTGGCACTGCTGCCCTCCTGCGCCCGGTTGTTGATGCGCAGGCGAGACACGCCTTCGTCGTCTTCGACCACGCTGACCGCGGCCATCACGCCTTCGCGGTAGCTTCGCACCTGGCCGCCGTCCGGCACGTCGACGAAACGCAGCGGCGGCAGGCCGACGACCATCAGCAGTGCCAGCGCGGCCACCATGATGGCGTCGGCTCGGCGCCAGTGCGCTGGAAGTTGCAGCAGCAGATAGGCCAGCACCAGCAGGGCGATCAGCAAATAGGCGCCGGTCGCCGGCAGCAGCCATACGCCGACCAGGGCGGGCGCCAGCGCGGCGCCCGCCGTGTTGAGCGCCAGCGCACGGCCCAGCGGCCAGCCGCGCGCCTGCGACTGCAGGCAGAGATGGGTGAACAGGGCACCCATCAGCAAGGTCGGCGCCCACATGGCCGCCGCCGCCGCCAGGGCTTCGCCGACCAGCGCGGCGGAAGCGCCCTGCCCCAGCCAGCGTGCCGGCAAGGCGGCCAGCAGGTCAGACCAGCGCAGGGCGGCGCCCGACAGCAGTACGGCCAGCGCCAGGCCCCGCAGGAGCTGGTCGCGCAAGCGGTCGGAATCGGCCGCAATGGGCGACCAGCGCTGGTAGATCGCAGCCCCGGCCGCGGTTCCCGTCAGGTACATGGCCAGCAGCAAGGCGTAGCTGTAGACGGTGTTTTCGGTCACCTGGCTCAGCACCCGCACGGCAAGCACTTCATAGCCGATGCCGAGCAGGCCGGTGGCCAGCAGCAGGCCGGTCAGGCGCCGGCCCGACGGCTGGATCGAAACCACGGGCCCGGGCACCACCGGCCGTTTGCGCCACGTCCGCCAGGCCACCAGCGCACACAGGCCGTTGGCCGCCGCGCACAGCCAGGCGGTGAAGGACAGGCCCCACATCGGCAGGCCGACGAACACCACCAGCAACACACCGGCGACCGCGCCCAGGGTGTTGACCGCATACAGCGCTCCCAGGCGGCTGTGCGCGGCGCGCAGCTGGCTTTCGAGCGCCGGCAGGGTGGCGCCCATGGCTGCACTGGCTGGCAGCAGCACGATGAAAGGCAGGGCGAAGGACACGGCCCAATGCCAGCCCGCCGATGGCTCGGCACCGATCAGCCGCGCGGCGGACTGGACCAGCGCGGGCAGGAAAAAACTCAAGGCCAGGCCCCAGACCGCCAGCACGGCTTCGCAGCCGGCGTACCAGCGGCCGGGATGGCGGCTCGCCGCGATAGCGCGGCCCAGTGCCCAGGCGCCCAGTGCCAGCCCGCCGAAGAATGCGGCCAGCACCGCCAGCACGGCGACGATCTCGTGGCCGAGGCCGGCGCCGAACTGCGCCGTCCACACCACCTGCCAGCCCAGGCCCGCGGCGCCGGACAGCAGCATGACGAACAAGGCCGGCACGAGGCCGGCTTGTTTCAGACCCGCCGGCAGCAGGGCCGCCGGCGGGTGAAGAACACCGGGAGCCTGCGCCCCCGGTGCGGATGCACCCGGCATTTACTTGACGCCTGCGACCTTGGTCGAGTTGGTCACTTCGATGTAGACCGGGTTGCTGTAGAACCAGAGGTCCGACCAGCCGGCCACGTCGAAGGTGGAGTACTTCACGCCTCCCACGGTACGCAGGTGCGCCGGGCAGGCGGCATCGGTACAGGGGATGGTGCCCGGCTGGGTGCTGTCTGCCGGGCTCGAACCGAAGTCCAGCAGCGGGTTGCCGTTGGCATCGGTTTCACCCGGCACGGAAGCCGGCAGGTTGGTGCCGCGCAGGCGGAAGTACTGCGAGACGTTGGCAGCCGGCACGATGTAGCTCATGCTGATGGTGCCGTCGGCAGCCGCCGTCCAGTTCTTGCTGTTGAACACCTTCGCGACCTTGGCCGAGCTGTTGGTGGCGGCCACCGAGTTCAGCAGGCCGGCGTAGCGGGCGGTGTTGGTCGGGCTCACATAACCGGTGACGTTGCCGTTGATCACGTCCACGTGGTCCAGCACGGGCTGGTTCAGCGGCTGGGTGATGTTGACCTGCTTCAGCGACGGATTCGGGAACGAATACGGCGCGTTGCTGGTGCCGGTGGGGTCACGCAGGACGATGGTCACGACCAGGTCGGTGCCGGGGCGGACCACCAGCTTTTCGCCCATGGTGGCGCAGCCGTCGATCCGCACGTCGCCGTTGGCGGCGACCGCGTTGGCACCGGCTTTTTCCATCAGTGCCTTGCCGGCGTTGCGCGGCAGGCCCGGGTGGGCGGCGCAGACGTTGAACGACAGGCGGTCGATCAGCTGGCCGTTGGCGACGAAGCTGTTGCCGCTGCGCAGGCCGTCGATCACGCCGCCGGCGGTCAGGTCGTTCTTGCCCTTGCGGACCATCACGAAATCGCGGGTGTATTCGCCAGGGAAGAAGTCCGCGGTGGATTCACGCTGGTCCGGGCCGAAGCTGCCACGGTTGTGATAGTCGGAGCTGCCGAAGAACCACCAGTTGCGGCCTTCGCCCAGCAGGGCGTCCCAGACGCCGCCGACCTGCGCCGCATAGACACCGGTGCCGCCGTAGGTGCCGCCGCCGACCGCGCCGGTGCCGTAGCTGCCGCGGCTGGCTTCGGCCTGGTGGCCGGGCATCGATTCGAAACCGAAGGCGATGCGCGGAGCCGCGTTGTTGAAGTTACGCAGGTGCTCGATGTTGAAGCCGTTGTTGCCGTTGGCGTTGTACGCACCGGCACGTTCCAGGTGGGCCGGGACGAAATAGCTGGTGTCGGGCGCTTTTTCGGCCATCCACTTGATGCCTTCGACGGTCTTCAGGTGACCCAGGTCGGCGGTGGAAGCCGAATTGGTGCCGGTGATCTTGCGGGCGGTGGCGTCCAGCAGGCCGTTGTTGGCGCTGCCGGTGACCGAGCAGTCCCACTGGTTGGTGGCGCCGCGGCTGTTGTCGGTGTCGCTGCGGTCGAAGCAATATTCGTACTGCGCCTGCAGGTTGGCGTTGCCGCCGGTGGCGGTCGACGGGAACGGCAACTGGCCGTTCAGCACCGTGGTCGAGACGTGTTCGTGGCCCGGAGCGTTCTGCTCGACGCCGATCCAGATGGGTTTCTTGCGGTTGCGGCTTTCGATTTCGGTCTTGGGATACTGGAATTCCGAGATTTCCTGCCAGCGGAACATCGCCTTGGGCGTTGCGGTGCTGTTGCCCTTGATGGCGTCGCGGCCGATGGTGGCTTCCCAGGTCTGATTGGGGCCCTTGGCGTCGGAGGCTGGCTGGCCGTTCGACGGAATGGTCGTGCCCAAAGGAATGCCCAGCGCAGGCGCGACCGGCTCGAACGGATCTTCGGCCAGCGTGCAGTTGCGGGTGCTGCTGCCGCCGTGGTCGGCCTGGACGAACCAGTCCAGGTTGAAGGTGCCGGCCGACTTGCTGATCAGCTTCTGCAGCGACAGCGTGCCGTCGGAGCAGGTGGTGTGGTTGTGGAAGTCGCCGGTCACATAGGTGCCGGTGGCTTTGCTGGCGGCCTTGTCGGCGGCGAATGCTGCGTGCGGCAGTGCGGCGGCGGCGGCGACGGCAGCCAGCGCGACTGCGGTTTCGCGCATCTTGGAAGAGGTGTGCTTCATGGAAATGAGGTCCTGTGATTTCAAACCGTCGGGGCCTGGGTCTGGTCGCCGTACAGGCGGTACTTGTTGGAGGTCAGCTTCACGCGGGTGGTGAAGGTGGTGGAGGTGCTGTCGGCGTCGGCGTTGGTCAGCGTGGCGGTCATGGTGCAAAGGCCGGCGGCATCGCATGCGCTGATGGCGATGTTGGACAGGGTCACGCCGGGGAAAGCCAGGTCGGGCGTTTCGGCACGGGCAGCGGCTTCCTGCGCCAGCTGGGCGCGCATGGCCGGCTTGGTGTAGCCGGCGTCCAGGAAACCGTCGTCGATGGAGTCCAGGATGGCGCCGCTGGTCAGGCCGGCGGTGGTGCCGAGGGCCGCGACACTTGCGCTGTAGTCGGTGGCGAACTGCTGGGCCGGCGTGGGCGTGGCCGGCGCGACCGGGGTGACCGGTGCGCTGACGACGATGGGGTCGTTGCTGCCGCCACCGCAGGCAGCCAGCAGGCCGAGCAGTGCGGCGGTCGCCACGCCGCGGAAGATGAATCGTTGCGAAACCATGGATGGGTGCCTTTCGGGGACGGTTCTGGAAATGGTGTGGTGAGCGCCGGGCGGGGCCCGCGACTCTGATCGGCCGAAGAAGTTCATCCTAAAAACAAGTCATTACGTAGTAGTGACGAAGCCGTGACAAATCGGACGCATACAAATCCGCTTTAAATCGTCACAGTTGGTGTGAATAATTTGCTGTTCTTCACACAAAGACAAAACAACATGCCTTGCAGCCGCCACGCACGCTCTCTTCTCGTCACCGCCCTGTTAAGCGGTGCCGCGCTTTTGCCGGTCGGTGTGCAGGCCCATCTGCCGGAGGTGGAGGTGACCGGTCCGCGCGATGCCTCCGTAGGCACCGCCGACAGCGCCAGCGAGGGCGCGGCCGAGAAGGATTCGTTCCAGAACCGGCCCAAGCTGCGACCCGGCGACATCGTCGAGGCGGTGCCCGGCGTGGTGGCGACCCAACATTCCGGTGACGGCAAGGCCAACCAGTATTTCCTGCGTGGTTTCAACCTCGACCACGGCACCGACTTCGCCGTGACCGTCGACGGCATGCCGGTCAACATGCCGACGCACGGCCACGGCCAGGGATATGCCGACCTCAACTTCCTGATACCCGAACTGGTGTCCGGCGTGCGTTACCGCAAGGGTCCCTACTTCGCCGACGGCGGCGACTTCTCGCTGGCCGGCAGCGCCGCGCTGGACTACGTGAGTGCGCTCGACGCGCCTTTTGCCGAGGTCACGCTTGGCGGCCACGGTTTCCGCCGTGTCGTGGCGGCGGGTTCGCGCACGCTGCAGGACCAGACCTGGATGGGCGCCATCGAGGCCGAGGGCAACGACGGCCCCTGGGACGTCTCCGAGAACCTGAAGAAGATCAACGCGGTGCTGCGTTATTCGCAGGGCTCCGAACGCCGCGGATTCAGCCTGACCGGCATGGCCTACCGCAGCAGCTGGACTTCCACCGACCAGGTGCCGCAACGGCTGATCGACAGCGGCCAGATCGGCCGCTACGGATCGCTCGACAGCAGCGACGGCGGCAGCACACGCCGGCTGAGCCTCTCGGGCAAATGGTTCGACAAACGCCCCGGTGGCGATACACAACTCGGCTTCTACGCCATCGACTACCGCTTCGATCTGTTCTCGAACTTCAGCTATTTCCTGAACAACCCGGTCAACGGCGACCAGTTCGAGCAGGTCGACCGCCGCCAGGTATACGGCGCCAATGCTTCGCACAGCATGGCCAACCATGTCGCCGGCCTGGACGGCATCCTGAGTTTCGGCGTGGCGTGGCGTGGCGACCGCATCGGCCAGGTGGCGCTTTACAACACCGAGGCTCGGCAACGCCTGGGCACCGTACGCGACGACAAGGTGTCGCAAGACCTGTTCTCGGTACACGCCCAGCAACTGGTGAATTTCACCGACAGGTTCCGCGGTTATGCCGGCCTGCGTGCCGACATGCTGCGCTACGACGTGAACGGCCGGGAAGCGACCTACGGAACCCTCAACAGCGGGCGCGGCGACGACGCCGTCGCCAGCCCCAAGTTCGGCCTGGCCTATACCCTTACGCCGTCCAGCGAGCTGTACGTCAACGCCGGGCGCGGTTTCCACAGCAACGACGTGCGGGGCGCGACCATCACCGTCGACCCGGCTTCCGGACAGGCCACAGACCGGGTGGCGGCGCTGGTCAAGGGCACGGGCTCAGAGATCGGCTGGCGTTACCAGCCCGGCCCTGACACCACCGCGACGCTGGCGTTGTGGCAGCTGAAGCTGGATTCGGAACTGGTCTACGTGGGCGACGCCGGCACCACCGAACCCGGCCGGTCCAGCCAGCGCCGGGGCATCGAGGCCACGCTGCGCCAGCGCATCAACGCGGCCTGGCGCGCCGAGGCGGACCTAGCGTTTTCCCGCGCCCGTTTCCGTGGCGACGCACCGGCCGGCGAAGGCAACTACATCGACAACGCAGTCGAGGCGGTGCTGGCCGGCGGACTGACCTACCAGTCAGGCCCGCTCACGGCTTCGCTGCGGCTGCGCTACCTGGGACCCCGCGCGCTGGACACCTTGAATTCGGTGCGTTCGCATGCCGCCACCCTGCTCAACCTGGGCACCCGCTATCAGCTCAATCCGCAGCTGACTCTGGGCCTGGATGTGTTCAACATCGCGGGCCGCAAGGGCAACGACATCGAGTACTACTACGCATCGTGCAGCGCACGCGAGGTGACGGGCGGCAGCTGTGGCGCCGGCATCGAAGACCGCCATGTACATCCGATGGAACCGCGCACCGTGCGTGTCAGCGCACGCCTGGCGTTCTGATCCTGCCTCAGGTCGTTGACCTAAATATCAGCGTTGACGGAAGGGCATGTGCTGCCATCAGCGCCTCTTAGATAGGTCCAGTTGAGCCATGCCGCAACGCACAGCAATAACGCCGCGATGCCAAGCGCCGCGTGCATTCCCGACATGAAGGCTGCCGGGCTGGTGTCCCGTATCAGATAGCCGCATGCCGCGACACCCACCATGCCGCCGACCTGCCGCGAAGAATTCAGAACACCCGATGCGATGCCCGTGCGGGATGCCGGCACCGACGACAAGGTCGCGTTGGTCATGGTCGGGACCGTGATGGCGATACCTGAAGCGGCCATCAGCATGGGTATGACCAACAAGCCGTAAGGGCCTTCGATGGTGCTGACCATCAGCAGCGCATACCCCGCCGCAGCCATGACCAGGCCGGTGACCATCAGCCTGCGAATTCCCGTCCGTGGCAGCAAGCGACCAGCAACCACGTTCACCAATACCAAGACCACGGTCATCGGCAGAAATGCCAGTCCGGTGCGCTGCGGCGAGAGGCCTTGCTGCAACTGGAAGAACAGGCTGAAAACGAAGATCAGCCCGTAGTAGGCGAAGTTCACCACCAGGCCTGTCACCGAAACGACCGTGAAGGTGGGGATGCGGAACAGGTCGAGAGGCAGCATCGGCGACTTGGCGCGGCCTTCGATACGAATGAAGCACCACGCAGAGGATCCCGACGACAGCAAACCGGCCACCACGAAGGCGTGATTCCAGCCCAGGCTCGCGGCCATGCTGATCGCACATGCAAATGAAGCCAGGGCGACGATGCAGGCGATTTGACCGGCCCAATCGAAGCTGCGCACCACGGTGGTTTGATGGGGTTCGGTGAACCGCAGTGTCAGCAGGACACCCGCGGCGCCCAGGGGCAGATTGACGAGAAATATGCTGCGCCACCCGAAATGCGCAATGAGCAGGCCGCCCACCACCGGGCCGGCCGCCAGCGCGACACCGCCTGCCGCACCCCACCATCCCACGGCCCGGCTGCGCAACCGGTTGTCCTTGAAAGCTAGTTGCAGCATGGCCAGGGAGTTGGGTACCAGCAACGCGGCGCCCAGCCCCTGCAACAAGCGTGCGGCGACGAGCATTCGAATGCTGGGCGCCAGTCCGCAGGCCGCGGACGCCAGCGTGAACACCACGAAACCCGCGATGAACACGCGACGTGCTCCCAAGCGGTCACCCAACGCGCCGGCGGTCAGCAACAACGCGGCGAAGACCAGTGCATAGGCATTGACCACCCACTGCAAGGCCGCAACATCCGCGCTCCATGCCCTTCGAAGATCGTCCAGGGCGACGTTGACGACGCTGACATCCAGCAGCACGACCACGAAGCCGAGCGCTGAAGCCACCAAGGTGCCGCGGGCTGAAAGCAGGACCCTACGCATGAAAACTTTCGCCGTGAAGAAGTCCTCATGCTAGGAAGCGAGCGACATGGCGTAAATTCTCCAGGAATACCAACATACCTGGCGAAAACGCACAGATGCCCGACTGGGAAAACCTTCGTTACCTGCTGGCGCTCGGGCGCGCCGGCACGCTGTCGGGCGCGGCCCGTGACCTGGGTGTCGACCACGCGACGGTCAGCCGCCGCCTCGGCGCACTCGAGACCGAATTGCAGGTGCCCCTGGTCGAGCGCCTCCCCCGCTCTTGCCGGTTGACGCCAGTCGGAACGGCGGTATTCGAGCAGGCCAAGGCAATGGAATCTGCTGCCTTCGGCGTGGAACGGCTGGCGCGTGCCGCCCAGCACCCTTTAGTCGGGGACGTGAAGCTCAGCGCACCGCCGGTGCTCGTTGCTCACCTGCTCGCCGGCAGGATGGCGGAGTTCCAGCGCTCTTCACCCGGCATCCGGCTTTCGTTGCTCGCCCAGGCGCAGCAGATTTCGCTCAGCCGACGAGACGCCGACCTGGCGTTGCGACTTGTGCGCCCTGAGGAGTCCGACTGCTTCATCAAGAAAGTGGGGCATATGCCATTTGCCTTGTATGCGAGTCGTAGTTACCAGGCGGCACGCCGGCCTGCCGAATGGACCTTCATTGCCTACGGTGCCGAACTGCACGCACTGCCACAGCAGCAATGGCTGATGCACGTTGCGGCGGGCCGGGCCGTGAGTTGCGCGCTCAGCGACATCACCGGCCATGTCGCGGCCGCGCGCAGCGGCGCGGGCGTCGCAGGTTTGCCGTGTTTCATCGGAGACGCAGAACCAGGCCTGGTTCGACTTGCTCCCGCCGCTGTACCATTTTCCCGCGATCTCTGGCTGCTGGTGCACCGCGATCTGCGTCGGACGGCACCCGTGCGCGGCGTGATGGATTTCATCTCGGACACCATTGCCGCGCAACCAGGCCTGAGGCTGGCCAGCTGAGCGTCACCGTCTCCACCTCCTGCCGGCAGTCGGGCAGCAAAGGCGGGAAAGTGTCATTCTCAAGGTGCGTGTATCGGGCGGCAGCCTCATCGGGAATCTTTGGCGCCATTCCTACCCTCCGTCGGGAGCTCAAGCTCCGGTCGACCCAAAATTGTGGGTCGCCGTCGCTGAGCTCAGCATTACTCGAGTGGCGTGCCGTGGCTGGGAGTCGATGGCCTTGCAACACAGGGCTGCATGGCCACCTGCGTGGCGGATGACGGCAAGTCAAATGTCGCGGCACAAGGAAATTCGGCGACGTGGGCGCACCGTAGGGCTGGGACCTGCTGCAACCTCACCGCGGTGTCCGCGTATATGTGACGTCACTACTATCAAGAAACTTCCAGCTCAGTGAGAGCGCTACCGCGCAGCGTCTTATACGGAGCAGCCAAGCTCTGCTTAATCAACCGGCGCGCTTGAGGCAGAAGCTGCTCTCCTCTCGGCCGCTGCAATCCAGCCCCACCACTTCCAGCGGCTTCAGGATGCCCACGGCCGCCTCGATGCGGCCGCGCGTCAGGGGGCACGCTCTGCCAGGTGGGCGCGGCAGGGCCAGCGCGCCGGCGCCCGACACCCGGCGGCGTGCGTCGCTTCCGGCCCGCATCAGATCAGCCTCCCGATCGTCATCTACCGCTCAGTAGTCGTAGCGCAAAGTGACCGCGAAACTGCGCGGTGCGCCCACGAAGACGCCGCCGTAGTTGTTGCTCGTCGGGATCGTCTGGTAGTAGTACCTGTCGAGGGCATTGCGCACATTGAGCTGCAGCCGGAGATGGCTGTCGAACTGGTAGCTGGTCTGCAGGTTGAGCAGCGAGTAGCCGCCCTGGCGGATGCTGTAGCCGGTGCCGTCGTAATACATGGCGCTCTGCGCCTGCACATTGCCGCCCACGCGCCATTTGCCACCGGGCAGGCGGTAGTCGGTGGAGAACTTGAAGACCTTGCGCGGCACATTCGTGTTGTAGTTCTTGCCGTCATTGGGGCCGGCGACGTACTCGGGGTTGCTGAGGGTCAGGCCCGCGGCGATGTTCCAGCCCGCGGCCGGCTGACCGGTGGCCTCAAGGTCGATGCCCCGGTTCTGCACCTTGGCGCCCTCGGTGTAGCAGCGCACGGCGCCCGTCAGACCGCAGGTGGAGGCCACGGCCAGCGCCACCGGCAGGTTGAGCTGGTCGGTCTGGAACAAAGCCACCGAGGTCTGCAGCCGGTCGTTGAAGAACTGGCTCTTCACGCCGGCTTCGTAGTTCTTCCCGGTCACCGGGTCGAGCAGGCCCGAGGGGCTGTAATACTGCTGGATGGAATAGATTTCGGTGTAGCTGGCGTAGAGCGCGTGTGCCCTGTTCACGTCGTACACCACGCCAGCATAGGGAATGAACTGGCGGCCCGAGTCATAGCTCGAGTTCGTGGAGGCGCCTTTGGACTTGTACTCCGACCAGCTCACGCGGCTACCCAGAATGACGCTGAGGCTGTCGGTCGCGCGCAAGCGGGTGGCGGCGACCACTCCTTTTTCCGTGCGCTCCAGCTCGAAGTGGTTGGGCGTCGCGTTCAGTGCCGGTACCTGGATGGATGAGAAGTCCAGGGTGTTGAAATTGACGCGCGCAGCCGTTCCGGCGGCGGTGTAGACGTCGTAATCGAAGTTGTCCTTGCGGCTGCTGGCGGCCAGCATCAGTTCGTGCTGACGGCCGAACAAGGTGAACGGGCCGCTCGCCCTGAGATTCAAAGCGAGTTGCCTGTCGGTGTATTCCGCGTCGACAAAGGTCAGGCTGTAGGTATCGCCCGAGACCCGTGCGGGATAGTTGGCGAGGAAGCTGGCCTCCGAGCGCACCGCGCTGAAGGCGGCAGTCAGGTTCCAGCCGTTCTCGAAACGATGTTGCACATCGCCAAAGAGGGTGTAGTTGTCGCGGTTCAGATGAGACGCCGGGCCTGCCAGGGAAGCGGAGCGGTCCAGGTCATAGAAGGAGCCGTCGGTGCGGGTGCTGAAGCCTCCCCAGTCATAACCCTGGTGCTTGTCTTTCTGCATGCTGAAGCCCAGGCTGGCGGTGGTGGACGCATCGATGTCCAGCTCCCCGATGGCATACAGCATCTTGTTGTCGGTGCTGGCACCGTTCTTGAAACTGTCGGCCTGGTTGTCGAGCAGCACCGCGCGCCCGCGCAGGGTGCCGGCAGCGTTCAGCGGGCCGGACACGTCGAGTTGAGCGCGGTAGTCGTTCCAGGAACCGGCACCGACCTCGGCGCTCATCTGGAACTCGCGGGTAGGCCGCTTGCGCACCATGTTGATGACGGCCGAGGGGTTGCCCGAGCCCTGCAGCAGTCCATTGGCCCCGCGCACCACTTCCACCCGGTCGTAGATGGCCATGTTGTTGAGCGACAGCGCGTCGTTGGAATAGCTCTCGGCGATGCTGGTCGGCATGCCGTCAATCTGCAGGTCGGTGACCTGGAAGCCGCGCGAATAGAAGGAGGAACGCTCGGTACCCAGCTTGCTGTAGCTCAGGCCCGGGGCGGCGGCGGCCACATCGTCCAACGACTGCATATTGCCGTCGCGCATCTGCTGTTGCGTCACCACGCTGACCGACTGCGGCGTCTCCCGCAGCGTGAGCGCCAAGCCGGTGGCCGTGACGCTGTTGCCTACGGGCGCATACGAGCCGGTGCCTTCGGATGTGGCATCCGCGATGGCCGAAACGGTCACCGGGGCGAGCGTTCCCGCCGCGGCGTTCGGACTCGGAGTCTTGTGGATGGTAAGCGTGCCGTTGTCCAGGCGGCCCTCCAGCCCACTGCCTTCCAGCAGCCGCTCCAGCGCCCGGCGCACATCGCGCGTACCGTCGAGTGCGGGTGCCTGCCGGCCCTGGGCAAGCGCAGGAGAAAACACCAACTGCAGGTTGGCCTGCTTGGCGAACTGGCTCAGCGCCGCGGCCAGGGGTTGGCTGCCTATGTGGAACTCGACTGTCTGCGCCAGGCTGGCCTGGATGGATATGCCCAGGACCAGGCAGGCCGCGGCTTGGGCCAGCGTGCGCTGGCATCGGGACTGTGCGGGTTTCATGGAATTCGTCCTCCTCATCAGGTTGTTTGGGCTTCAACCTGTTAGACGAACGGCCCGCAAAACTCCTGAAAAATAATTCCTTCGGCTATTCCGTACGCAGCACCACGCGGACCGCGCCGCCGGGCAGATGGATCAGCCGGACGGGCATGGCACGGGGCAGAGCCTCAAGCCAATGGCCCAACTGATGCACACGCACACGGCCCGTCAGCGGCAGACTCTCGGCGGCGGCGCTGGCCTGCAGGTCGGCACGGCCGTAGCGGCTCAGCCGCGACAGGGCTTCACCGAGTGTGGCGTTGTCGAACTCAAGCAACCCGGAACGCCAGGCAGCCGCGTCTCCACCAGTGCGAGCGGCTTCGCCAGAAGCCGAGATCCGCAGGCCTTCGCCAGCCGTCAACTCGCGCGCCGGGCCGAGCGGCTGCTCGACGCGGACGCGGCCGGATTCCACCTGCACCCACACGCTTTCGCCACCACCGACTGGCAGGCGTTCCACACCGAATCGTGTGCCCAGCACGGTGACCCGCACAGACCCGGCTTCCACGATGAAAGGCCGCTCCGGCTGCCTGACCACGGAGAAAAACGCCGCGCCTTGCAGCAGCGCGACCACCCGGCGGCCTGCGTAGTAGCGCACGTCGACCCGGCTGCCGGCGTCCAGCACCACGGTGCTTCCGTCCTCCAGCGTGTGCGTTTGCTGCTGCCCCCGATGAGTGCTGGCGGAAAGGCCCCATTGCACGTGGTCCTGGAGGTAGGCCCGCCATTGCCACCAGGCGAGGGGCCCGCTGACGCCCAGGGTTGCGAGGCCCAGCAGGGCGGCCAGGTCGCGCCGCCGCTTTCCCTGGGCAGTCGCGGCAGCGGAGGCTCCTCCACGCCAGCGCTGAAGTGCATCCTCCATGCAGGCCGACACCTGCATCAGGTCACGTTCGACGGTGTTTTCCGATACGCCCAGCCTGCCGGCAAGTGCGGTTAACCCTTCACCCCGAATGCGGTGGGCGACAAAGGCTTCCCGCGGTCGGGATGGCAAGCCATCCAGGACCGACTGCAGCACCGCAAGCGCCTGGCCGTACATGACTGACTCGGCAACGTCCGGCGCCTGTTGTGGTGCCAGCGCCGCTTGCAGCTGCTGCTCCCCTTGGTACTTGCGCAGGCTTGCGGAGCGGCGCAGCTGGTCCAGCGCGAGGTTGTCGGTGATCGTCGCCAAATAGGCGCGCGCATTCAGCAGTTCGACTTCTCCATGCGCTGCCACCGCTTCGGCGGCAGCGCCGCGCAGCCTGCGATCGTGCTCGGCCAAACGCATCCAGGCATCGTGAACCAGGTCCTTGGCATCCTCTCGGGAAGAAGTCCGCCGTTCTGCCACGCGCAACAGCTCGTCATATGCCGACGCGAAACCATCCAGCAATGCGCGCGTAAACGAGGATGACAGTTCCATCCCCTCGATTCTACCGATGAATGCAAACCATTCTCATTGATGACGCCTCGGATGGACGCCCGCCCCTGGCCGACTGCGGACCAGATCCCCAGGCCAGGAAGTCACTTCGCGGCAATTTCAGGGCCTCGTATTCCCTGGATACGTCAGCCCGAATGGCAACGACGTGGCCACCAGCCGCCTCTCATGGACCATCGTTAATTCCGCATCGGTCTTTTGAGCAGCTTGCCGACGATGATTGCAAGGCCGACAAAGGCATCGCGGCGCCGCCAAAGATGTCTGCACTATTGCCGATGCTCATCGCTCCCGTACGTCTGCGCATGTCCGCTTGATTTCCTGGCGCAACCACCGGTGCACCGCGTCGCCATCCATGCGGGGCTGCCAGGCTTGCACGATCACCACTGTCTTCAAGGGAATGGGCAGCACGAACGGGCGCACGGCCAGCCCCATGCGCGCGACGTTCGGCAGCATGTTGCGAGGCATCAGCGGCAGAACCAGGTCGGAGTCGAGCAAGGCGAATATGGCGGCATGAAAACCGGGCGTGATGAGCGAGACCTGGCGCTCGTATCCCTGCTCGGCCAAGGCTGCGTCGATGGGCCCGCTGGCGCGGCCGCGGCGGGACACGCTGATGTGGCTGAACGAGGCGAAACGTGCCACATCGATTTCCGCATCGAAGATCGGATGGTCCTTGCGTGCCAGGCCCACGAAGGCCGTGTCGAAAAGCGCCTGCGTCTTGACGTCGGCGCCGAAGCGATGGGGCGCCCCGATGTACAGGTCGACCGTGCCCTTGTTGAAGAAGTCCTCGTCGTCCGCCTCCGGCACGAAACGCAGGGTGCTGAGCGGTGCCTGGCGATGCAGGCTTTCACGCAGCAGGCCGCTGTAGGCGCCGACGAAGACGTCGTTGGCGCGCAGGCTGAAAGTGCGGCGCAGGGTCGACAGATCGTCTTGATGGCTGAAGGAAGCGAACAGTCCCTGGGCCTGCTCGACCAGCCTGACCACCTGATCCTGCAGCTCGAGCGCACGCGGCGTGGGCAGCAGGCCGCGGCCGGCACGCACCATCACCGGGTCGCCGACCATCTCGCGAATGCGCGCCAGGGTGCGGCTCATGGCCGGGACACTCATGTCCATGCGACGCGCAGCCTTCACCACGCTGCCTTCTTCCAGCAGTACATGCAGGGCGGCCAGCAGATTCATGTCGAGCGGTTTCATGCGGTCAGCATAACTTTCACAAAAGCCGATTCGGGGTTCGCGGATTCCATCTGACGCAATCGTGACGTAAGGCCCACGGCATTTATTTCGGTCTCGCCCATTTCCAGAATGGACGGATGTTCTTCAGGAAATCGCAGACGATGGCAAGCGTTCAAGGGCCGCCTACCGCACCGGGCAAGCCCCCCGTATTCGGGTTCAGGCTGGGTGTCGGCCTGGGCGGGGTCCTGCTGGCCGTGCTGGCCGCAGGCCTCAACGAAAACATCACCAAGGTAGCGCTCTCGGATATCCGGGGCGGCATGGGCATCGGCAGCGACGAAGGCAGCTGGCTGCTGGCCCTGTATGCGGCGGCCTCGGTCAGCGCGATGGCGTTCGCGCCCTGGTTCTCGGTGACGCTGTCGCTGCGGCGATTCACCCTGGGCGCGATTGCCACGTTCATGGTGCTGGGCCTGCCGGCCCCGCTGGCGACGAACTGGCACACGCTGCTGGCGCTGCGTGTTTTGCAGGGCCTGGCCGGTGGCGCACTGCCGCCGATGCTGATGACGGTGGCGCTGCGTTACTTGCCGCCGGGCATCAGGCTGTACGGCCTGGCGGCTTATGCATTGACTGCCACCTTCGGCCCAGCCATGGGCACGCCCCTGGCCGCTTTCTGGACCGACTACGGCGGCTGGCGGTGGGCGTTCTGGCAGGTGATGCCGCTCGGCGCGCTGGCCATGGCAGGCGTCGCCTGGGGCATTCCGCAAGACCCGATGCGGCTGGAGCGTTTTCGTCATTTCGACTGGCTCGGCATGGCCCTCGGGCTGGCGGCCATCTTCAGCCTGGTGATCGGGCTGACGCTCGGAGAGCGCCTCGACTGGTTCGAGTCCGGGCTGGTGGTGATGCTGCTGGGCGGCGGAGCGCTGCTGCTGGGCTTTTTCCTGCTGCACGAGTGGTCGCATCCGCTGCCCTTCTTCAAGCTGCAGCTGCTGGCCAACCGCAACCTGACGCACTCACTCATCACGCTGGGCGGAGTGCTCTTCGTGCTGCTCGCGGTGATCCGCATTCCCTCGGCCCATCTCGCCGTGGTGCAGGGCTACCGGCCGCTGCAGACCGCACCGCTGATGCTGCTGCTGGCGCTGCCCCAGCTCATCGCGCTGCCCGCAGCGGCCGCACTGTGCAACCTGCGCCGGGTGGACTGCCGCTGGGTACTGGCCACGGGCCTCGGCTTGCTGGCCTGTTCTTGCTGGCTTGCATCGGGGCTGACCTCGGCCTGGAGCCGCGAGAACTTCTACCTTTCGCAGGGCTTGCAGATCGTGGCGCAGCCCATGGCCGTCCTCCCGCTGCTGATGCTGGCCACCGGCGGCCTGGCTCCACAGGACGGTCCGTTCGCCTCGGCCTGGTTCAACACGGTGAAGGGCTTTGCCGCGGTACTGGCCGGCGGCGTGCTCGACGCCCTTGGCACCGTGCGGTCCCACTTCCACTCGACCATGCTGGTGGACCGCCTGGGCAACTCTCCCGCGCTGGCCGACCAGGCGGGCCTGGCCCGCCGTATCCACCAGCAGGTGGCGGTGCTGGTATCGGCCGATCTCTACCAGTGCATGGCTGCCGTCTCCATTGCGCTGATTTTCGTCATTCCGCTGGTGGCCACGCGCATTTATGCGCCGCGCGCGCCAGCGCCTGCGCCAGCGCCTGTTCCTTCGAAACCCTGAAACTCTCCATGCGTCAATCCTCTTCGCGGAACCCCGCATATCTCCTGGCCGGCATCCTTTTGGCCGGTGCGCTGGTCTACCTCGGCTGGCGATCCCTGCTGTCCAGCCCCGACCGCCAGGACACCAACGACGCCTACGTATCGGCCGACTACACCCTGGTCGCGCCCAAGGTCGCCGGCTTCATCAAGGACGTGCTGGTCGAGGACAACCAGGCGGTCGTCGCCGGTCAGTTGCTGGCCACCCTGGACGACCGCGATTTCCAGTCTTCACTGGACGCCGCGCAGGCCCGCCTGCTGGTCGCGCAGGCCCACCATGCGAACAGCGTGGCCAGCCGCGAGCGGCAGGCATCGCTCATCCAGCAGGCCCAGGCCGTGGTGCAGTCCGACGAGGCCGGGCTGTCTTTCGCCCAACACGAGCTGACCCGCTACGAGCGCCTGGCTGGCGAAGGCGCCGGCTCGGTGCAGAACGCGCAGCAGTCCCGCAGCCGGGTCGACCAGGCCGTGGCGCGGCTGGCCAACTCCAGGGCCGCCCTGGCGGCGGCACGCAAGCAGCTCGAACTACAGGCCGCCGAAATCGACGCCGCCACCGGCGGCCTGCGCCAGGCCGAAGCAAGCCTGGCGCAGGCGCGGCTGGACCTGTCCTATACCCGCCTGGTGGCACCGGTGGACGGCGTCGTCGGCGAACGCGCCTTGCGGGCCGGCGCCTATGTCACCCCCGGCACCCGGCTGCTGGCCGTGGTGCCTTTGAAGCAGGCCTACGTCGTCGGCAACTTTCAGGAAACCCAGCTGGCGCATGTCTCTGCCGGCCAGGTGGTGGATATCCAGGTCGATACCTTTGCGGGCGAGACCTTGCACGGGCGTGTGCAGAGCATCGCGCCGGCCACCGGCGTGACCTTCGCCGCGGTCAAGCCCGACAACGCCACCGGCAACTTCACCAAGGTGGTCCAGCGCATCCCCGTCAAGGTGACGCTCGACCCCGGCCAGCCGTTGGTGGAACGCTTGCGGGTCGGCATGTCGGCCGATGTGAGTATCCAGACCCGGTCGGACGACATCGTGGAGGCGCGTGTGCAATGAAAGACAGGACCGCTCTTTTGCCCCAGTGGCTTCTGGCGCTTTCCGTGCTGATCGGACTTGCCGGATGCGCCAGTGTCGGCACCGATTTCCGGCGTCCACCCACGCGCTTGCCGGCGCGCTGGCCGGAGGCCCAGGCGGCCGAATATGGGCACGCGCCCGTCGATGAACGCTGGTGGCTGGAATTCCATGACGATGAACTCTCCGCGCTGATGCAACGCGCCGCCGATGCCAACCTCGGCCTGGCCATCGCTGCCACGCACCTGCAACAGATCGGTGCGACCCGCCAGGCCACGAAGGCATCCCAGGGGCTGCAGATCACGGCCGAAGGCGGCGCCCAGCGGGGACGCAACAGTGCCAACGGCTTGCTGGATGCCTCGGGCCATTCGGGCCTTCACGCCTATAGCGTCTGGAATGCCGAGACGGCGGCTTCGTGGGAGCCCGACTTCTGGGGCCGCATCCGGCGTGAACTGGAAGTGGCCGATGCCCACGTGGACGTCGCACGCGAGGACTTCCACGCCGTGCAGCTGGCGGTACTGGCCGAGACGGCACTCGACTACCTGCAGCTGCGCGGTGTGCAAGCCACGTTGGCCGTCACCCGCCGCAACATCGAGCGCGCAGAGCAAAGCCTGCGCCTGTCGAAGCTGCGCTTCGAGGACGGCGTGGTGACCCGGCTCGACGTGGCCGAGGCCGCCTCGCAGCTGGCCTCGCTGCAGGCAGGATTGCCCTTGCTGGAACAGCATCAGGCCGAGCTCATCAACGCCTTGAGCCTGATGCTGTCGGAGGAACCCGGCAGCCTGAGGGCCCAGCTGCTGCCGCCTGCGCCCCTGCCGGCCATCCAGCCGCAGTTCGCGCTGGGTCTGCCTTCGGAGTTGGCCGAGCACCGCCCCGACATCCGCCGCGCCGAGGCCCGCCTGCATGCAGCCACCGCATCGGTCGGCGTCGCGCAGGGCGACTTCTATCCACGTATCCGGCTGTCCGCGGACCTGGGTTTTCAATCGCTGCAGCTGTCGGACCTGGGCTCGTGGAACTCGCGCCACTACGGCTTCGGTCCGCAGATCAGCCTGCCGCTTTTCGACGGCGGAAGGCTGCGCGCCATGCTCACGCTGCGCGAAGGCCAGCAGCGCGAAGCGGCATTGCAATACCAGCAGACCGTGCTGGCGGCATGGCATGAAATCGACGACGTGATCGGTCTTTACAAGGCCCGCGAAGAACGCCGCGAGCGGCTGAAGGAAGCCGTGCAGCAAGCCCGTACCGCCCTCGACATGGCGCAGCACCAATACAAGGAAGGTGCCATCGACTTCGTTCAGGTGCTCACCGTGCAGAAGAGCCTGCTGGAAAACGAGCAGCAGTGGGTCGACACCACCACCGGCGTGTCCCTGGCGCTGGTGCAACTCTACAAAGCTCTGGGGCGTGGATGGAACTCCGGTCATGCCGAGAGCTGAGACGCCGCGATCATTTCAAGAAGGAAAATCACCATGCCACTCGACACCAGCCTGTTTACCGTTCACGACATCTCCGAGTTTCCGTTCGTCGTCTTCAACGGAGAGGCCGCTCTAACGGGTTTCGCGGAGATTTGGGAAATGGAAATGGCCGCGCTCATCGCACACAACCAGCCCTTCGTCATCGTTTTCGACCAACTGCGTGCAGAAGAAGACCACGAGGACCGGCGCCGCCGCGGGATATGGCTCAAGCGCCACAAGCTGGAGCTGAGGGCTGTCTGCAAGACGATGATTAGCATCGAGCCCGACCCCGCCAGGCGCGCGGCCTTACAAGCGACTGCTGCCATCGCGGTCAAGGCTTTTGGCATTCCGCACGACGTTGCGGCCGACCGGGATGAGGCACTGGAGATCGCCCATCGGCTGACGCAGCGTCAATCAGGCACCACTCCTTCGGCGGTAGAGCCCGATTGCCCCGGGAGTTGCCATACTCCATGACAAAAGCTGGCTAAATACTTAGCGGGACCAACGGGTGCAGGCAATGAGGGGTTCCAGGGCAATGCCGCCCCAGTCGCAATCGTGCTCTTTTGCGCCGCTAGAATTCCCTTTGTCGAAAAAGGCAGGCCCGGTTTGGTAAGCCCGGGCCCTATCCCGCAAGGGAAGCTCTGTCCCCTACCTCTCCAGGGACCCCACGACGAATCCGGATGCCCTGGGCATCCGCCGTTCGTCCGTGTGGTTCTCAAGTCGATGAATTGCTCCGGCCGAACGATCACGTGGAGCCGTTCATGCGCGAAGTTTTCCTTTACGACGTCGTCATCGCAGGTGCTGGCCCGGTCGGCCTTTTTCTGGCCTGCGAGCTTCGTCTAGCAGGGCTGCTCGTACTCGTGCTGGAGCAAGCCGAAGACCCGTCAACGCCATTCAAACGCTTGCCTTTCGGAATGCGTGGGCTGTCTGTTCCGAGCGTCGAGGCGTTTTACCGACGCGGCCTGCTCGACGAGTTCACCACCCAGCCCGCGGCCGCACAGGCCGCCCACTGGACACAACAGGCGCGCAGCCCGGGAGGTCACTTCGCCGGAATCCAGTTCTTCAACGACAGGATTGATGAAGCCCAATGGCCGTATCGCCTGCCCAACCCGGCGGCAAAGGTCCAGGCTACGACGATGGAGCACATCGAGACCGTTCTGGCTGCTCGCGCAACAGCGATGGGCGTCTGCATACGGCGTGGTCTCGGAGTCACTGCGTTGGAGCAATCGGAGCACGACGTCACCATCCGCACAGCCACGGAAACGTTCCGGGGCCGCTGGCTTGTCGGATGCGACGGGGGGCGCAGCACGGTGCGCAAGCTGGGCGGCTTTGAGTTCGCCGGGACCGACCCCGAGTTCACCGGCTATTCAGTCGAGGTCGAAATGGCCGACCCCGGGCAACTCGCGCCTGGCCGGCACTACACGCCATCGGGCATGTACACCTATCAGGCACCGGGAACCATTGCGATGGTCGATTTCGACAAAGGCGCCTTCCATCGCAACGGACCCATCACGCTTGAACATGTTCAAGCGGTCCTGCAGCGTATTTCCGGCACCGATGTCTGCTTGACTGCACTTCACCTGGCGACGACCTGGACGGATCGCGCCTACCAGGCTACGTCTTATCGCAAAGGCCGATTGCTGCTGGCCGGCGACGCTGCTCACATCCATTCGCCGCTGGGCGGCCAGGGCTTGAACCTCGGTCTGGGTGATGCGATGAACCTCGGCTGGAAACTCGCGGCCGTCGTGCGTGGCGATATGACGGAAGCGCTGCTCGACACCTATGTCGAAGAACGGCACCCGGTGGGCGCCCAGGTGCTCGACTGGTCCCGGGCGCAGGTGGGCGTCATGCGGCCGAGCGCTAGTTCACGCGCGCTTGAAGCGATCCTTCGAGATCTCATCGACACACCGGACGGAGCTACCTATTTCGCGGCACGCGTCTGGGGCACATCCTTACGGTACGAGCTCGGCGGGAGCCACGCGCTTGTCGGGCGAAGCGTCCCGGATTTCACTTTCGAAGACGGTGCGACGGTCGGGCAAGAACTCAAGGGCGGCAAAGGCCTGCTGCTGGATTTCCGCGGTGACGCACAGCTGGGAGCTTTCGCCAGTCGCTGCAATAGCGCGGTCCGGTACTTGACCGCAGATGTGGCGGACAGGCTCGGACTTTGCGCGCTTCTGGTTCGTCCGGATGGAGTGGTTGCGTGGGCAAGCGATGGCAGCCCAAATCACGAAGAGCTCGCACGCGTTTACCGGAAATGGTTCGGTGGAGGTCGAACACCGTGAAGCAGTCAGGCATTGTCTCGAGGGCGGGAAGGCGCCCTTTTGCGGATCGGGCACAGGCCGAAGTCTACTGAGCCACCCATGGTTCCAAACCGAGCTCGAACTCAAAGTCCATCCCGCGGCGCCCGTATATCTCGCGGGTCTGCTCCAAGATGTCTTTCAGTATCGAAAAGGCTTGCGGGGCGCCGCACTGCAGGTCCCCGCTGCCTTTGAAAGAGAGCCGGAGCGGGAACGCTAAAACCGGACTTGTGCCCCAGATGCCTCCAGAGTGCAGATTCAGAAAGCAGTCGAAGAGGGCGTCCCAGTTCATGCCCCATCCGCTCTCCTCATTGGGCCGCACAGTGTGGTTGCCATCGGGACCGCCTAACTGCAGGCACTCTCCGACGCGCGCAAGGACCAACTTGGCGTCGGCAAGTCCGGTGAGGTCAATCTCGATCCTTGTCATTGGTCTCGCAGCTCGCCGGTGAACTGGTTCAGGGGCTCAAACCCATCAGCTCCGCCAGCCCGACCAGCGCGCGGCGCAGGCTGTCGTGGTCAGGCGCGGCGTTGTGGCAGACGCGGACCAGGCCACTGCCCGCCGCAGGCGTCACCTCGAACAGGTCGTAGGGCGTGATGCCGATTCCGGCCTGTTCAGCCGCACGGGCGAAGCTTTGCGATGTCCAGTGGGGACCGATCCGCAGCCCGAAATAGAAGGAGCCGGCGCGTGTGATGCAGGCACGGGCCGGAACGCAGTCCGCGACGATGGCCTGCCGAGTCCGTGTTTCCTCACGGATGGCGTCGGCGATGAGCGGCATCGCACCTGAATCCATCAGGCGCTGGGCTGTCGACGCATTCAGCGGGGATGCCATCAAGGTCGTCGCACGCAGGGCCACGCCCAGCGCCTGGCGAAATCTGTGCGGCGCGGCGATATAACCGATCCGTAATCCGGGCCCGACCAGCTTCGACAGGCCGGTGACATAGACCACGCGGTCCGGCGCCATGGATGCCAGCGGCGGGCAGATGTCTTCCGACATGAAGCCGTATACGTCGTCCTCGACCACGACCAGGTCGTGCTTGCGGCAGACCTCCAGGATGGCGCGGCGGCGTGCCATCCCCATGGTGGCGGTGCTGGGGTTGTGCAGCGTGGGACAGCAGAACAGCACCTTCGCTCCTGAACGCTGCGCAGCCAGGTCGAGCGCTTCGGGCAGCAGTCCTTCCCCGTCCATGCGCACGCCGACCAGGTTGCGGCCCATCATCGCGGCGGCCGACTTGATGCCGTAGAAACTCAGTTCCTCGGCCAGCACCATGTCGCCCGGGCGTGTCAGCGCCGCCAGCGACAGCAGCAAGCCGTGCTGGGCGCCGCAGGTGATGGTGACGTCGTCCAGCGCGACGCCCACGCCCATGCGCTCCAGCCAGCGCGCCGCCGCGCCCCGGTGGTCCATGCGGCCAGCGTCGACCTGGCAAGCGAGCAGGCGGTCTGCGCCCACCGCCGGCAAGAGCTCCGCAAGCACGCGTTCGGCGCCCGCCAGGGTCGGGCTGCGCTCGGGAAAGTTGTGCGACAGGTCGATGAAACCAGCCGGCTGCGAATGCGCCCAGAGGGATGGCGGGCTGTCGACGGCCGCACTGGGCAAGGTGAGATAGGTGCCCCGCCCGACTTCTCCCTTCGCGTATCCGGCCTTGCACAGCTCTTCGAAGGCACGGGTCACGGTGCCCAGGTTCAAGCCCAGCATCCGCGCCAGTTCCCGCTGCGGCGGCAGGCGCTCGCCGACCTTCAGCGAGCCATTCGAAAGCGCGACGCGGACCCCTTCGACGATGGCCTTGTAGCGCGGCCCGCCGATGACCTCGATGGCCAGCATCCACGGAGCCCGGCCCGTGCGGGCGCGCGGGAAAGAATTGTTCTGGTCAATGTACTGAATCACAAAAAAATGCCCTGATTTATGGCGTGATTTGCACCGGTAACGCGCGCACCACGGCGGTGACGAACACAAATTGCCTGAGGCTTGCAAACAAAAAACAGTACAAATTGCATGATTCGTGCCATGGCACAGGCGTTGCAATTCTCTCGGCGATTCATCAACCGCCTGCAAGAGAACCGATGCACAACGCCCCCAGTCCCATTGCCTTTCACATGATCGCGGGAGGACCGCGACCCGTGGCACCTTTCAGCCATGCCACCGAGGCCGACGGCTTCGTTTTCGTCACCGGGCAGATGCCCGACACGCCAGACGCCCCCGGCCAGTTGCCCGAAGGCATCGAAGCGCAGACCGGCCATGTGATGGCCAACCTGCGCACCGTGCTCAACGGCCTGGGCCTGGACCTGGAACACGTGCTGGTGGCACGTGCCTACCTGACCGACTTCTCTCGCGACTACCCGGCATTCAACGACACCTACCGGAGCTTCTTTCCGGTCGACCGGCTGCCCGCGCGCACCTGTGTCGGTGTCACCGGCCTGGCTTACGACGCCCTGGTCGAAGTCGATTTCATCGCCCGCCGCCCGGCTTGAGGCCGGCCCCCAACTTCTCAAAGGTTCCGACATGTCTTTTCATCCATCCTTCCCGCGCGCCGCTGCCGCCCTGTGCGTTTTGCTGTTGTCCGCCGTCACGCTGCAGGCCGTGGCCGCCACCCTCGAAGAAGTGCAGGCCAGGGGCGTCATGACGGTGGCCACCGAAGACGACTACAAGCCCTTCGAATTCGTGGTCGACGGCAAACCCATGGGACTCGACCACGAGCTGCTGGCCCTGTACCGCAAGCAGGTCGGCTTCAAGGTCGAGCAGCAGATCATCCCGTGGTCGGGCCTGCTGCCGGGCGTGACGACCGGCAAGTACGACGTCGCGGTGACCGCGGTGGTGGTGACGGCCGAACGGGCCAGGAGCCTCGACTTCACGATGCCTATCGCCGACGCCACGCAGTTCTATGCCGCGCGCGCCGACGACGCCACCATCCGCTCGGTCGCCGACCTGAACGGCAAGGTGGTGGGGGTGCAGGCCGGCGGGGGCTCTTTCGCTGCGCTCGACAACCTGCGCAAGCTGCTGGCGGCCAGCGGCGGCAGCCTGGGACGCGTGGTGCAGTACCGGTCCTTTCCCGACGCCTACCAGGACCTCGCGAACGGCCGCATCGACTACGTCGTCAATGGCGTCGTCAACCTCAGCAGCCTGGTGAAGGAACAGCCGCAACGCTTCAAGATCGGAACGGCGGTGGGGGTGCCGACCTACGCGGCCTGGGCGGTGGAAAAAGGCAATTCCGGCCTGCTGAAGCAGCTCGACGCCTTCATGGCGAAGGTGCGTGCCGACGGCAGCCTGTACGGCCTGCAAGAGAAGTGGCTGGGACGCAGCTTCCGGGACATGCCGACCGCCGCGCCGCTGGGCCAGTGATGCACGACCCCGCCTGCAACCACCCTGCGGACGACGGCCGGCCATGACGACCGCATCGTTCCTGACCCTGCTGCAGGGCGCCGGCACGACCCTGCTGCTGGCGCTCGCGGCCATCGCGACCGGGGTGCCGCTCGGGCTGGCCCTGGCGCTGCTGCGCTGGCGGCGCGTGCCGGTGGCCGATGCGCTGGTCCGCGCCTATGTCAGCGTGATGCGGCCGACGCCAATGGTCACGCTGTGCCTGTTCGTGTTCTTCCTGTTGCCGGCCACCGGACTGGACCTGCCGCCGCTGGCGGCCGCCATGTCGGCCCTGGCGCTGAACACGGCCGCATTCAACTGCGAGATCTGGCGCGCCGGCATGGCGTCGATTCCGCGCGACCAGCTGGAGGCCGCCGCCGCCTTCGGCATGTCGCAAGGACAGGTGTTCCGGCGCATCGTGCTGCCGCAACTCTGGCGTGCCAGCCTGGGACCGCTGGTCAGCGAAATGACGCTGCTGCTCAAGGTGACGCCTGCCGTTTCGGTGATCGGCATCGTCGACATCACCCGCGCCGCCAGCCGCATCGGCGCCCAGACCTACCAACCCCTGCCCGCCTTCATCGCCGCCACCATGCTCTATACCGCCATCATCGCCGTCGTCGTGCAGGGCCAGCGCCTGCTGGAGCGCCGCATCGCCCGGCGTCACGGATACGCCCGGCCATGAACGGACTCGACGCCCTCTGGCAGGCCCGCGATCTTTTCGTCGCGGGCGCCTGGACCACGCTGCAATTGCTGGGCGGCTGCCTGGCGCTCGCCATTCCGCTCGGAATGCTGGGCTTCGCCCTGCTCGCCGAAGGACCGCCTGCGCTCGCCAAGTTCGGCCGCCTGCTGGCCGACGGGCTGCGCTGCGTGCCTTTCCTGCTGTTCGCCTACCTCGTCTATTACGGCCTGCCCGCGCTGGGCCTGCGCCTGGAGCCGTTCGCCGCGGGCCTCATCACGCTGGTGGTCTACAACACCGCCTACTTCTTCGAGATCTTTCGCAGCCAGGCCCAGGTCATCGAGCCGGAATCCCGTCAGGCCGCCGAGGCTTTCGGCTTCTCCCGCCGCAAGCTCTACCAGCGCATCGTGTTTCCCCAGTTGTTGGGCGCGGCTGCGCCGATGCTGGGCAATCAGGCGGTCATGGTCATGAAGGACAGCGCGCTGCTGATGGTCATCACCATCGAGGACATCACCTTCGCCGCGAATTTCGTCAGCACCAATGCCTTCTCGCCCTTCGCGCCCTTCCTGCTGGCCGTGGCGCTGTATTGGGTCCTGTCGCTCGGCATCGACCTGGCCGTACGCCGAGTCGGCGTGAATCACTCCCGCTAGAACATGAACCATCCTCTTTCGAATCCAGCGTCCATTTCGGTTCGGGGCCTGAGCAAGGACTACGACGGCGTCGAAGTCCTGCGCGACATCGCCTTCGACGTCGCGCCCGGCACCACGACCTGCCTGCTCGGCCCCAGTGGTTCCGGCAAGTCGACCCTGCTGCGCTGCATGAACTGGCTGGAGGTACCGGCCCGGGGCTCCATCCGCATCGGCGGCGACTGGATGGGTCGCATCGGCGAAGGCGACGCGACCCGCGCCATGTCGCGCAAGGAACTGGCAGCCGCACGCGGCCGCATCGGCACCGTGTTCCAGAACTTCGCGCTGTGGCCGCATCTCACCGTACTGGAGAACGTCATGGAGGCTCCCGTCCACGTGCACGGCCGCCCGCATGCGGAGGTGCGCAAGGAAGCCATGGCGCTGCTGGAGCGCGTCGGCCTGGCCGCCAAGGCGGACGTGCACCCGCACCGTCTCTCGGGCGGGCAGAAGCAGCGGGTGGCGATCAGCCGTGCGCTGGCCATCCGGCCGCAGGTCCTGCTGTTCGACGAACCGACCAGCGCACTCGACCCGGAGATGGTCGGGGAGGTCCTGCGGGTCATGCGCGACCTGGCGGCCGATGGCCTCACGATGATGGTAGTGACGCACGAGATGGGTTTCGCGCGCGACGTGGCGGACCAGGTCATGTTTCTCGACGGCGGCAAGCTCGTCGAGATGAACACGCCGGACCGGTTCTTCAACAACCCGCAAACTGACAGGGCCAGGAAATTCCTGTCCCGCTACGCGGAGGCGTAACGAGCGGTGGCCTCGCGCAGCCGAGGCCGAACGTCGGCTTTCAGGAACTCGCGCGCTCGGCGACAGCCCGCCCGACGTATTCGATGAGCGCCTTCAACTTCGTAGGCTGGTCGTGCCGGCTGGGGTAATAAAGGTAGAAGCCAGGGAACGTGGCTGAATACTTTGCCAATACCCGCTCGAGCCGGCCGGCCAGCACATGCGGTTCGGCCAGTTGCTCGAAGGTGTAGGCGAGACCCACGCCTTCCAGCGCCGCGTCCAACCCGAAGAGCGTGTCGGTGATCGTCAGGCTGCCCTGCACCTCGTACTCCACCGGCCGGCCATCCACGGTGAATTCCCACTTGTAGATGGCCCCCGACCCGGCACCCCTGAAGCGGATGCAGTCGTGGCGGTGCAGGTCGTTCGGATGGCGCGGCGGCGGAATGCGTTGGAGGTATCCGGGCGAAGCCACGACGACCATCGTGACCGGCCCGCCCAACGGCACCGCCACCATGTCCTGCTGCACGCTCTCGCCCATGCGGATGCCGGCATCGAATCCGCCTTCGACGATGTCGATGAACCCCTCGTCGTTCGTCAGCTCCATCCGCACCTGCGGATATTCCTGGAAGAACCCCGCCAGCTTCTGCTGCAGGACCATGGCGACCGACACGCGGGCGGCGTTGATGCGCAGCACGCCCGCCGGCCGACCCTGCATGACGTTGAGTTCTTCCCCTGCCTCGATGACCTGGCTCAGCGCCGGCCCGATCCGCGCCAGGTAGGCCTCGCCCGCCTCGGTCAGGCTGACGCTGCGGGTGGTCCGGTGCAGCAAGCGCACCCCCAATCGCGTTTCCAGGTGCCGGATCGCCTGGCTCAAGGCCGACGGCGAAACCTCGAGTTCCGCAGCCGCCGCACTGAAACCCTTGTGCTGGGAAACCTTCCAGAAGGCAATCAGACCATCGAGTTGTTTGAGCTTCATCTTGAAGATTATCTTAAAGGCTCATGCGGCATTGACCCCTTTTTCTATTGCTTCTCGACTTCTAGAGTGCAAGTCATTCAGGAGGTTTCGAGATGCCGGGCTTGTTCGACCGCTACACCTTGAAGGGGGTCACCCTTCGCAACCGGATCGTGGCGTCCCCCATGTGCCAGTACATGGCGCGCGGCGGAATCGCCAACGACTGGCATCAAGCGCACTACACCGGATTGGCCAAGGGCGGGGTGGGTCTGGTCATCCTCGAGGTCACCGCCGTGTCGCCGGAAGGCCGCATCACGCCCGGATCTCGGCATCTGGAGCGATGGGCATGTCGCCGGCCTCGCGTCATTGGCGAGCGCCATCAAGGGTGCCGGCTCCGTGCCGGGCATCCAGCTCGGGCACGCCGGCCGCAAGGCGGGCTGCACGGCACCCTGGGACGGCGGTGCGCCCGTTCCGGCCGGCCATGCATCACCTCGCCCGAAGCCGTGCTGCCCACCCCATACGCCTACTGGCTGACGCATTGGAGCGGCCTGGCCGTTCAGCCAGCGCCACGCACTACCTGACAAAGGAGCCTCCGCATGACAACGAACCTTCAGCCCATGGCTACCACGGCAGCAAACCGGCGTGACGTGCTGCGCTCTGCAGCGGCGGCAAGCCTGGTGCTGGCCGCGGGTGCCGGAAGCAGCCGCGCCACCGCGCAAACCACCACGCCATCCAAAGGAACCACCAAGATGAACACCCGCAAACTCGGAACGCTACAGGTATCGGAACTCGGCGCTGGCTGCATGAGCATCAGCGCGAACTATGGTGAGGGCGCACCTGTCGAACAAGGCATCGCGACCATCCGCGCTGCCCACGACGCCGGCGTGACCTTCTTCGACACCGCGGAGGTCTACGGCCCGTATAAAAACGAGGAACTGGTCGGCAAGGCGCTGGCTCCCATCCGCAACCAGGTGCACATCGCAAGCAAGTTCGGTTTCGAACTGGAAGCGCCCGGGGGTGGCCTCAACAGCCGGCCCGAGCGCATCCGCAAGGTCGTGGAAGCGTCGCTCAAGCGTCTGCAGACCGACCGCATCGACCTGTACTACCAGCACCGGGTCGACCCCAGCGTGCCCATCGAGGAGGTCGCCGGCACCGTCAAGGACCTGATTCGCCAGGGCAAGGTGCTGCACTTCGGGCTGTCCGAGGCCAGCGTCGCCACCATCCGCCGCGCCCATGCGGTGCAGCCCGTGTCCGCCGTGCAGTCCGAATATTCGTTCATGGAGCGCAACCCGGAACACAACGGCGTGCTGGCGATATGCGAAGAACTCGGCATCGGTTTCGTGCCCTGGGGGCCGGTCGGCATGGGTTACCTGACCGGCAAGCTGACGCCGCAAACCACGTTCGACCCAGAGGCCGATCTGCGCTCCGGCTTCGACCGCTTCCAGCCGTCGGCACTGGCGGCCAACCAGCCCATCGTGGACTTTCTTCGCCAGTTCGGCACCGAGCGTAATGCGACGCCGGCGCAGGTCTCGCTCGCCTGGCTGCTGGCGCGCAAGCCCTTCATCGTGCCCATTCCCGGCACCCGCAACCAGGACCATCTCCGTGAAAACCTGGCAGCCGTGAACCTGAAGTTGACTGCTGCCGACCTGCAGGCGCTCGACCAGGCGTTCGCCGCCTTCACCGTCGCCGGCGGCCGGATGAACGCCGACCAGATGAAGATCGTGGAATGAGCCAGTCGATGCATTCCCACCCCAGGTATGACTTTGCTGGCCAGGCAGACAGGGCCTCGTACCACGGTGCCAAGCACGGCGTCATCGGCCCGGCCAAGAGCGTTGGGCTCGAATATGCGCCCCGGGGCGATAGACACGCCCATGCTGGGCTCGCTGAAGGAAAAGTCCCCCGAAGCGATGGAAGCCGTGGTGAAGGGCCAGCCCATCGCAGCTTGGTTCTCGACGGCTGCTTGCGGCACGAATCCTGATTACGGTACTTCCGCCTCAACCTTACGGCGCAAACGTCGTTCGCTACACCGAGTTAAAACGAGGTGAGGCTGTTCCCCTGGTCACTGGTATTTAGGAGAGTCTCCTGTGAGCCTGGACTCTAAAACACCCACCTCAGCAGAGTTAACTACGCGCGCATTCGCGGGCGCGCGCAGGGGTAGTGAAGGCCGCTCAGTGGCCAAGCAATGCCAGGGTGGCGGCGTCCTTTTCGGCATGACAATATTTCTGCAGGACCGCCTCGAAAACGGTCGACTCGGGCACCGCTTCAGCGAACAAAGTCATCGACGACCGTAGCTTCATCGCGTCTGTGCTGCCGAAGATCTCGAGGGCGGAACGGCCGTCGACCTGGAGGATGAGTTCACAGCACTTTTTCAGTCGCAAACCCAACACCGGATGCTGCCAGTACGCGAGAGCCTCAGCCCTGCCAGCCAAGCCGAAATACCGGGCCGTCGAGCTCCGACCGAGCGACTGCAGCTGCGGAAAAATGAACCACATCCAGTGCGACTCTTTTCGTCCCGCGGCCAGCTCCTCGCAGACCTCCGAATAGATAGGCTCCTGCGCCTCGACAAAGCGTTCAAGCGACTTGCTCTTGGGGTCCATGGCATCTCCGTCGTTGGTCAGTCTGGTGAGCCTGGCAGCGACGCGTCGGTCGACCAGGCGCCTTCGGGCGCGCCTCCGCAAGCAGGCGGTCCGCTGGGAACATGCGCATGAATTCCATGCTTTGTTCAGGCGGCGCGTCCAGACAGGCATCGTAGAGTCCACGCGGCAAGATTGTCAGAAGTCATGGGCTCAGGATTTCGGACATTTTCCCAAAGCGGAGTTCTTCGTTTTGGCGAGCCGGATTTCGCAGATCGGTGTCTGCCCGGCAAACGCGGGAACGACCATGGCCCGGTTCTTTCACCCGGGTTGCCATACGACCCATCCAGGAGCTCTCATGATCCCCATCCAAGCCATCGTCGGAATCGTCAAGACCATCAAGGACGCCCTCGGCAACGGAGCGGCGCAAAACGCACAGGCCAGCCAGATGATGAATCTGAACGGGGCCGACGGTCAGGACGACGACAACCAGATCGACGACATGTCAGACGGCGCTGCCCGGGCCAGCAATACGCTGATGGACCGCGAAATGTCCCGCATCCAGGCCATGCTCGCGCAGGCGACCGGCGCCCGGCAGAACGGCACGAACAGCCATGGCAGCGGCCAATAATTCAGCCGTTTGCGCGCTTGAGAGACCGGACCCGGACGCGTCCGTCCTGTCGGAACTGACGCGGACGCTGGTCGTCACACTGCGCGACAACCGGCTGGACGATGCCGATGCGCTCTACCAGCAGATGTGCGAATCCCACCCTGCCGCGCAAGACATGGCGGTGTTTCCGGTCCTGATCGCCATCCAGCGCGGCCGGTCGCTCGATGCGTTGCAGCACCTCAACAGCCTGCACACCCAACGTTTCCCCGAACTGCGTGCGCTGTGCCTGCAGATGCTGGGCGACCCGAGCTGGCACGGCGAGGCGAGCGCCCTGCTCGACTCTCCCGACCCGGCGGTGCGCAAGGCCATGCGCCAGCTGCTGGGCCAGCCGGCGGAGGGCTGAATGTAAGCTCGGCGGTCACTTTCCCGGGATCTTCATGTTGCACCGCCGCACCCTTGTCGCAAGCCTGGCGACCCTGCCGCTGCTGGCCTCGGCTCGCCCTCGCAATCTGCCGGCCGAATGCCAGTGGATTCTCGGCACCTGGCAGTCGGATGTGGAGCAGACGATGTCCAACTTCACCTTCGAGGGCCAACGGCCGACACCCGAAATGCGAAGCCGCATGGCGCAGATGTTCGGCAAGCTGAGCCACACCATCACGCCCACGCGTTTCACGGTCGAAGAAACCTTCAACGGCCAGTCCACGCGGCATTCGTGGGCTTACGAGGTGGACGGTTTCAGCGCCAGCAGCGTGTCGCTGGTGTTCCCGGCGGCGGACGTTCCCGGGATCACCCTGTTCCGGAAGAACGACTCGTACTTCATCCGGACCGGCAGCAATTTCGAATATTTCAGGAAGGCGAGGTAAACGCCGTCAGCTTCAGGGCGTGCGAATTGCCGACCCACACCGCACGGTCGCGATGGTCACGCAATCCATCGCCGGTATTGGGGTGCACTAACACATCCAGCGCGCCGTGGTTCAGAGCCAGCCAGCCCAGCACATGGGCCAGGTCCGCCGGACCGAAGGCCAGCTGATAACTCCACATCGGATGCGGTCCCACCGGCTTTTCGTGGAATCGTCCCACCTGCACCCGCTCGCCCAGTTCGGTGGAAATGTCCTCGCGCAGGCTCCAGGCGTCCGACCGCGTGGAAGCGTCGAAATAGACATGTGCGTGCCAGTCCTGGATGGCGGCCGGGTTCAACGGAACTGCGGTCATGCCGTCACTCGCCGACCACCGCGGCGGCCGGCCAGTAGGCAGCGTGTGGCGAATCGCCCAACTCTTCGCGCGACTGTTCGGCCAGGGCCAGCATGTCGCGACCCAGCACCATGAAACGATTGTGGGTCGAGCCCGACAACAAGCGGCCCACCTCTTCCAGGAAACGCGGCGTGGCGGTCAGGGGAACCCGGCGCAGCCATTGCAGCGCCTGTTCGGTTTCGCCACGCGCCGCCAGCAGGCGGGCGTAGTGGTATTGCCCGCGAAAATCACCGCCCTCCGCACCCTGGCGATAGCAGCCGATGGCCTTGGCGACATTCTTCGGCACGCCCAGGCCTTCTTCATGGAAACGGCCAGCCTTGGTCATCGACTTGGCATGGCCCAGCGCCGCCGCACGGGCGTAAAGCGCGAAGGCCTGGCCGTCGTTGCGCGGCAGGGCTTCACCGGAAGCCAGCTGGTTGGCAAAGTTGTAGAGACCCGCATCCAGGTCCTGGCTGGCGGCCTGGCGGTACCAGTCGACGGCGGCCGGCAGGTCACGCTCGACGCCCCAGCCGTTTTCGAGGCATCGGCCCGCCATGTTCATGCCCATCGCATCACCCTGGGCAGCGGCCTTCTCGAACCAGGCGAAAGCCTGCGCCGGATCGCGGTCGACACCCCGGCCGTCCAGCAGCCACTGGCCGCGCAGGGTCTGCGAACCAGCGTGGCCCAGGTCGGCCGCGGCGACCATCCACTGCATGGCTTCTTCCGGCGGCGCCGCGAGCACCGCCTTCCATTGCGCCGAGGTCATGGACCGGACGGCTTGCAGATCGGTGGGTGGCGCGGGCATCGGGGTCGGGATCGGGGAAGAAGAGGTCATATCGGTCGCAGATGAGAACTTCTATTATCCCCGAGCCCCCTAAAGGCCTGCCCGCGGCCCGGACGCTTCAATCGAGCTTGGCGCCCGACTCTTTCACGATGCGCGCCCACTTCGGCAAATCGGCCCGGATCAGCGCGGCGAACTGCGCCGGCGTTCCGAAGAACACCTCGCAACCCTGCGCAGCCAACTGCTCCTGCACCTCTTTGCTCGCCACTGCCTTTTCGGCTGCCGCATGCAGCTTGTCGAGCACCGCCTGGGGCGTGCCGGCCGGGGCCAGCAGGCCGTACCAGGGAGTGGCCGCCACGCCGGGCAGGGTCTCGCCGATGGTGGGCGCGTCCGGCAGGGCGGCGATGCGTTTGTCGTTGACCACTGCAAGCACCTTCAATTTGCCGGCCTTGATGAAACCGATGGACGACGGCAGGCTCTGCACCGACAGCGGCACCTGCCCGCCCACCACGTCGGCCGCCGACGCCGCCGCCGTGCGGTAGGGCACATGCACCAGGTCCATGCCGCCGGCGGTCTTCAGCATTTCGCCGACCAGGTGGTTGAGTGTTCCGTTGCCGGGCGATGCATACGACAGCGAACCGGCCGGTGCCGATTTGGCGTAACCGAGCAACTCCTTCACCGAATTGGGCGCGAACGTGGGGTTGGCCACCAGCACATAACCGGCCGATGCCAGCGTGGCGATGGGCGCGAAGTCCCTGACCGGGTCGAAACCCGGGTTCTTGTAGAGCGCCGGGTTGATGACCTGTGCGCTGTCGGCGGTGAGCATCAGCGTGTAGCCGTCGGGCCTGGCCTTGGCCGCAAAGGCCGTGCCGATGGTGCCGCCCGCGCCCGGACGGTTGTCGACCACCATCGACTGGCCCAGCAGCGTGCTCATCTTCTGCAGCACGATGCGGGCGATGGTGTCGTTGGCGCCGCCCGCGCCCTGCGGCACGACGACGGTGACCGGGCGGTCCGGATAGGCGCCCTGGGCGATGGATGGGGCGGCCCACACGGACGCGGCGGCGACCGCGAGTGCGCTGACGCAGAACCTGAATGCCATGGATGTCTCTCTTCTTCTGGATGAAATCGGACCGCGAGTCTGGCAGTCGGCGCGCACCCGCACCATCGGTGATTCCGCGACATCGCATGCCCACCGACGACCGGCGGCAACGGACTGACTGCGCCCCTAACGCCCGCTGTCGATCAACGCCCGCAGCGCCGCCTCATCCAGCACCCGCACCTGCCGCTGCTTCACTTCCAGCACACCGTCGTCCTGCAGCTTCGAGAAAGCCCGGCTCACCGTCTCGAGCTTCAGCCCGAGATAGCTGCCGATCTCTTCGCGGGTCATGCGCAGCACCAGTTCGGATGCCGAGAACCCGCGTGAATGCAGCCGCCGGGTGAGGTTCAGCAGAAACGCCGCCAGCCGCTCTTCGGCGCGCATGCTGCCCAGCAGCAGCATGACACCGTGGTCACGCACGATCTCGCGGCTCATGATCTTGTGGAACTGGCGCTGCAGCGGGGTGAATTCACGCGACAGCGCTTCGAGCTGGGCAAAGGGAATGGTGCAGACCTGGGCGTCTTCCAGCGCCACCGCATCGCAGGTGTGGCGGTCGGTCCCGATGCCGTCGAAACCCAGCAACTCGCCGGCCATCAGGAAACCCGTCACCTGGTCGCGGCCGTCCGGTGCCGACACACAGGTCTTGAAGAAACCGGTGCGCACCGCGTAGATCGAATGGAATGTGTCGCCCGCACGGAACAGGATCTCGCCACGCTTGATCACCTTGCGGCCTTCGACCAGCGAATCCAGGCGCTGCATCTCGTCCTCGGCAAGCGTGACCGGCAGGCACAGCTCGCGCAGGTTGCAGTTGGAGCAGGCCACCTTGAGGGCTTGCGCGGTAGGCGCGCCGGGGGCGCAGGCGATGGGGGTGATCTGGGGTTCCATGAAGGCGTTCGACTGATCGCCAGTATGCCGTCCGCATAACGACCAAGGCTTGACGCAGGTCAAGCCTGCGCGCGGCGCGCGGCGGCAAAGTGCCGCGATGCCTGCCGAACATTCACTCTTTGCCGCTGCCCCCTCCGCCGAGCTGCTGGCCCGGCTGGGCGCGCCCGGCCCGCGCTACACCTCCTATCCCACGGCCGACCGTTTCGTCGAGGCTTTCGGGACCGACGACTACCGGCGCGCCCTGGCGGCCCGCACCGTCGCCCCGGGCGGCCACCCGGCGCAGCCGCTGGCGCTTTACCTGCACATCCCGTTCTGCGAATCGGTCTGCTACTACTGCGCCTGCAACAAGATCGTGACGCGGCAGCACGACCGCGCCGCCGAATACCTGCTGGCGCTGGACCGCGAGATCGCCCTGCATGTGGACGCCCTGGGCGCCCGGGCCCGCGTATCGCAGGTGCACCTGGGCGGCGGGTCACCCACCTTCCTGACGGACCTGCAGCTGGCCCGCCTCATCGCCACGCTGCGCCGCGCCTTCGCCCTCGAGGCCGATGCCGAGATCGCCATCGAGGTCGACCCGCGCACGGTGGACGCCACCCGGCTGGACCGCTTGGCGCAGATGGGTTTCAACCGCCTGTCCTTCGGTGTGCAGGACTTCGACGCGGCGGTGCAGAAAGCGGTGCACCGCGAGCAGAGTTTCGAACAAGTGGCGCGTTTGCTGGAGGCGTCTCGTGCGCTGGGTTTCCGTTCGACCAGCCTCGACCTGATCCAGGGCCTGCCGCTGCAGACGCCGGCCGGTTTTGCCCGCACCATCGAACAGGTGATACAGCTGCGTCCCGACCGCATCGCGTTGTATGCCTATGCCCACCTGCCGGAGCGTTTCAAGCCGCAGCGGCGCATCGCAGCGGCCGACCTGCCATCGGCGGGGCAGAAGATCGAGATGTTGGGCGCCGCCATGGCCAGACTGGTGGAGGCCGGCTACGAACACATCGGCATGGACCATTTCGCGCTGCCAGACGACAGCCTGGCTGTGGCACGGCGTCAGGGCCGGCTGCACCGCAATTTCCAGGGATATACCGACCAGCCGGAAGGCGACCTGATCGGCCTCGGCGTGTCGGCCATCGGCCGCGTCGGCGGCTGCTACAGCCAGAACACCAAGGACCTGGCGGAGTACTACGACGCGCTCGGACGAGGCAGCTTCGCGGTGGTGCGCGGCCTGGCGCCGACACGCGACGACCTGGTGCGGCGTGCCATCGTGATGGCGGTGATGTGCCAGGGCTCCATCGACTTCGAATCCTTCTCGGATGCCTGGCTGGTCGATGTACGGACCGCCTTCGCCGCCGAACTGCAGGCGCTGCGCCCGCTGGCCCACGACGGCCTGGTGATGATCGACGCCGACGGCGTGACCGTTACGCCGCTGGGCTGGTATTTCGTGCGGTCCATCGCCATGGTGTTCGACCGTTATCTTCAGGCCGATTCGGCCCGAGCCCGGTATTCGAGAGTGCTTTGAACAGGCTCGGCGGCCGGTTGCAGGACCTGGCCGCAGCACGCCACCACGGCAGCCCGGTGGGTGACCGCCAGCAGGCCCTGACCAGTGCGGCCCAGGCGCTCGGCCAGTCGCTGCACCACCACTGATTCCGTGGCCGCATCCAGGCCTTCCGTGGGTTCGTCCAGCAACAGCCAGGGCGCACCCGACAGGTAGGCGCGGGCCAGCGCCAGGCGGCGCCGCTCACCGCCCGAGAACAACGCGCCGTCTTCGCCAATCCAGGCGTCCAGGCCCTGCGGCGCGGCGCGCACGCGGTCGGCCAGCGCGGCGTCGTGCAGGGCCAGCCACAGCTCGGCGTCGGAAGCCTGGTCATTGGCCAGCCGCAGGTTTTCACGCACGGTGCCGGCGATGAGGCCGGCGTCCTGCGGCAGCCAGGCGAAATGGCGGCGCAACGCATCGGCGCTCAGCCGGGCGATGTCCACGCTGCCGAGGCGGAACCGCCCCGGCGCAGCGGGCCGCATGCCGACCAGGGTCTCGACAAGTGTGGTCTTGCCGCAGCCCGAGGGGCCGACGATGGCGACATGGGAACCAGGGGCCAGCCGGCTGGCGGGGAACAGCGGCAGTTCGATGGAGGCATGGGGGCTCACCCGAAGCGAGGTCTCTTGCTGCAGGCCGGCCGAGAGCAGGCCGTCGAGGCGAAGGGCGGCTTCAGCGAAAGTCTCTGCCAGCTGGCGGTTGCGCAACAGCGGCGACAGTCCTTCCAGCGCCATGGCGGCGGACAGCGCGGCCAGTGCCGCCAGCGGCGCCCCCTGCCCCATCGCCAGCGCGAGGGCCGCCACGGCAGCGATGCCGGTGCCCGCAGCCAGCATCAGTTCGAGGCGGCTGCCGTCGAAGACCAGCCGGCGCTGGGAGGCCAGCAGGGCGGCGCTGTCGGCCTCGACCTGGTCGCCGGCCCAGCCTTCCAGGCCGTAGCAGCGCAATTCTGCCGACGATGCGGCCAGCAGGCCGAGCCGGTCCTTCAGTGCGCCCTGGGCAGTACGCAGCTGCAGCGCCGACGCCCGCCGCCGACGGCCCAGGCGGCTCGACAACGCGGCCACCAGCAGCGCACAAGCTCCGGTGGATACGGCCGGCGCCCAGCCCGCCAGCGCCGCCAGGGCCAGGCCGCTGGCCAGGGCGCTGCCCGCAGCCCAGGGCGCGGTTCGGCGCACCTGCCGGTCCTCGATGGCGGCGACGTCCTGCATCAGCACGGTCGTCGCCTCGCCGGTGCCCCAGGCCAGCGACTGCGCCATCGGCGCTGCGGCTACGGCCCGGAACACTCCCGCCCGCACCGCCGCCATCGCCCTCGACGCAGCAGCGTGGCCGAACAGCCGTTCGCCGTAACGCCCGCCGGTCCGCACGATGGCCAGCAGGCGCACCGTGGCGCTGGGCAGCAGGTAGTTGAAGGCCTGCGCCGCTGCCAGTCCGCCCAGCCCCGCGGCAGCCGCCGCGGACAGGAACCAGCCCGACAGCCCCAGCAGGGCGACACCCGCCATGGCGGCAGCAGCCGCACAGGCAGCGGCCCGCCGGAAGGTGCGGCGATGGCGCTGCTGTTCGGCAGCCAGCAGGCTTGCGAGTCCGGCTTGACCGGCGGCGGCGGAGTTTTTCATGCAGGTAGCTCCAGTCGGATCACCACATCGGCAATGGCCGCCAGCTTTTCGCTGTGGGTGGCGATGAGGGTGGTCCGGCCGCGGCGGGCCCGGGCGATGCTGGCGATGAGGCCGGTTTCGGATGCTTCGTCCAGGTGGGCCGTCGGTTCGTCCAGCAGCCATACCGGGGCGGGTTTCAGCACCGCACGGGCCAGTGCCAGCCGGCGCCGCTCGCCACCCGACAGGCCGCCGCCGCGCGCATCCATCGGGCTTTGCAGATCCATGCCGCGCCGCATCAGCAGCGGGCCCAGGCCGGCCGCCGTTACCGCGTCGGCCACCATCGTCCTGCTGGCCTCGGGCCAGGCCAGCACCAGGTTGTCGTGCAACGTGCCGGGCACCATCAGCGGATGCTGGCCCACCCAGGCGGCCTGCGCGGCGATGCTTTCGCCTTCGTCCAGCACATGGTTTCCCACCAGCACCTGGCCGGCGACCAGCGGCGCGACGCCCAGCAGCAGGCGCAGCAGGCTGGTCTTGCCGCTGCCGGTCGGCCCGAGGATGGCGACCGTGCAGCCGGCGCCGACGGTGAAACTCAGGCCCTGCACCGCGGGTACGGGCTGGCCGGGGTACTGGATGGTGACGTTGTCGAACCGCAGCGAAGGCGCGGCACCATCCGGCAGCGCGGTCTCCGTGGCCACCGCCGGCAGCGGCCGATCCGCGGCCGTCACCAGCGGCGCCAGCCGTTCGGCCGCTGTCATGGCGGCCTGCCGGTCGTGGTACGCGGCAGCCAGGCGGCGCATCGGCGCATAGAACTCGGGCGCCAGCGCCAGCGCGAAAAAAGCCTGTGCAAGATCCAGGTGTTCCGGCACATGGAAAGGCAGCAAGCCCAGCAGCTGAAAACCGGCGTAGACAGCGACCAGCGCCACACCCAGCGCGGCAAAAAACTCCAGCACGGCAGACGACAGGAAAGCCAGCTTCAGCACCCGCAGCGTGCGGTTCGCCACGTCCTGCGCCGCGCCCTGCAGCCGATCGGCCTCGCGGGCCTGGGCACCGAAGGCCAGCACCACCGGCAAGGCCCGCAGCCGGTCTGCGAAAAGGCCTGAAAGGCGGTTAAGCGCCCGGAACTGCCGGTCCGACTCGTCGGCCGAGGCCACGCCGGCAAAAGCCATCAGCACCACGAAAGGCAGCAGCGTGCCCAGCAATATGAGTGCACTGACCGGGCTCGCCCATGCCACCGCCGCCATCACCAGCAAGGGAGCCACCGTGGCGGCGCGGCGAGCCGGCACGAAACGCGCGAGGTAGGCGTCGAAGGCATCGACGCCGTCGACGACGGTGTGCATGAGGCCGCCGCCGGTGGTGCCGCCGTCGACTCCGCCGGCGAGCGCTCCCGCCACCGCACGCTGACGCAGTTGCCGGCGCGCCGCCTCCGAAGCGCGCGCACCGCAGCGCGTGGCCGCCATGGACGCCACGCCGCGCAGGCCGGCCGACACCAGGGCCAGCAGCAGCCAGGGCCAGGCGGTGACCGGCTGACCGGCAAGAGCCGACACCGCGCCGGCAAGCCCGGCGGCAAACCCGACTGCGGCCACCGTGTCGGTCAGCAGCCAGCCGGTCGAACGGCGCAGCCAGGTGAGGCTTCCGCGTTCGGCTTCTTTCAGGAAAAGGTTCATGGCCACGACTATTGCCGCGACCAGACGCACGGTCCTTGATGCAGATCAAGGCCGGCCGCAGTGGGCACGACCAAGATCCACCGGCATCCAAACCGCCGGCCGCCTGCCGGCAAGAAGGCCCAGATGGAACCCGGACTAGTCGATCTCTCGCGGCTGCAATTCGCACTCACCGCGCTCTACCACTTTCTCTTCGTGCCGCTCACGCTCGGTCTGTCCTTCATGCTGGTCATCATGGAGGCTGTGTACGTGATGACCGGCCGCCCCGTGTGGCGCGAAGTCACCCGCTTCTGGGGCAAGCTTTTCGGCATCAATTTCGTGCTGGGCGTGGCAACCGGCCTGACCATGGAGTTCCAGTTCGGCACCAACTGGTCGTACTTTTCGCACTACGTGGGCGACATCTTCGGTGCGCCGCTGGCCATCGAGGGCCTGATGGCCTTCTTTCTCGAAGCCACCATGGTCGGCGTGATGTTCTTCGGCTGGGACCGGCTGTCGAAGGTGGCCCATCTGGTGGTCACCTTCCTGGTGGCGCTGGGCAGCAACCTGTCGGCCTTGTGGATTCTGGTCGCCAACGGCTGGATGCAGAACCCGGTCGGCGCCGAGTTCAACCCCGACACCATGCGCATGGAAGTCACCGACTTCGTCGCCGTGCTGCTCAACCCCATCGCGCAGGCCAAGTTCGTGCACACGGTCAGCGCGGGTTATGTGGTGGCGGCGGTGTTCGTGCTGGGCGTGTCGGCCTTCTATCTGCTGCGTGGCCGTTTCACCGCCGTGGCCAGCCGGTCGATGACGGTGGCTGCCGCCTTCGGCCTGGCCGCGTCGCTTTCGGTGGTGGTGCTGGGCGACGAGAGCGGTTATGCACTGACCGACAACCAGAAGATGAAACTTGCCGCCATCGAGGCGGCCTGGCATACCGAGCCGGCACCGGCCGGCATCACCCTCTTCGGCCTGCCCGATTTCGAGGAACGCAAGACCCGGTATGCGGTCGAGGTGCCGTGGCTGCTCGGCCTGATCGCCACCCGCAGCCTGGACGGCCAGGTCGCCGGCATGAGCGAACTGGTGCTGAAGGCGCAGGAACGCATCGCCTCGGGCGTGATCGCCTACGACGGCGTGGAACGCCTGAAGAAGGCACCGGACGACACCGCCGCCCGCGCGCAGTTCGAACAGCACAAACGTGACCTGGGCTACGCCCTGCTGCTCAAGCGTACGCTGGACGATCCGCGCCAGGCGACGCCGCAGCAGATCGCCGCTGCCGCCTGGGACACGGTGCCGGACGTGTCGCTGATGTTCTGGAGCTTCCGGTTGATGGCCGCCATCGGCTTCGCGCTGATCGCGCTCTTCGCCACCGCCTTCGTGCTGTGTTCGCTGCGCCGCCACACCAGCACCCGCTGGTTCTTGAAATGCGCGGTGTTCGCCCTGCCACTGCCCTGGATCGCGGTCGAACTGGGCTGGATCGTGGCCGAGATGGGCCGCCAGCCCTGGGCCATCGACGGCGTGCTGCCGACCTTTCTCGCGCCTTCGTCGCTCAGCCGCGCGCAGCTGTGGATCACGCTTTCCGGCTTCACCGCGCTGTACGGCGGACTCGCCTTCATCGAGGTGCGGCTGATGCTGGCCGCCATCCGCAGCGGGCCGCAAGCCGTGCGCCACGACGCTCCGGCGCCGCACGGCGCTCCCGCCCATCCCCTGGCCGCCTGAAGGAGTGCCAAGCATGTCATTTTTCGACACCGAAACCCTGCGTTTCATCTGGTGGGCGCTGCTGGGCGTGCTGCTGATCGCCTTTGCCATCACCGACGGCTACGACCTCGGCGTCGGCGCGCTGCTGCCCTTCGTGGCCCGCACCGACAACGAACGCCGCATGGTGATCAACACCGTCGGCGCCAACTGGGAAGGCCACCAGGTGTGGTTCATCCTCGGCGGCGGCGCCATCTTCGCGGCATGGCCGCTGGTCTATGCGGTGAGCTTTTCGGGCTTCTATCTGGCGATGTTCGTGGTGCTGGCGGCGCTCATCCTGCGGCCGGTGGGCTTCAAGTACCGCTCCAAACGCACTCATCCCGCATGGCGCACCCGCTGGGACTGGGCGCTGTTCGTCGGCGGTTTCGTGCCGGCGCTGGTGTTCGGCGTGGCAGTCGGCAACGTGCTGCTGGGCGTGCCCTTCCGGTTCGACGGCGACCTGCGGGTGTTCTACACAGGCAGTTTCCTCGGGCTGTTCCGCCCCTTCGCGCTGCTGTGCGGCCTGCTCTCCGTCGCCATGCTGGTGATGCACGGCAGCGGCTGGCTGGCGATGAAGGTCGAGCCCGGCGGGGTGCACCGGCGCGCCCGGCTATTCGGCCGCGTGGCCGCCGTGCTGAGCCTGGTGCTGTTCATCGCGGGAGGGGCCTGGGTGGCCTGGGGCGACATCGGCTACCGCATCGTCGGTGCGCTGAACCATGCCGGTCCGTCGAACCCTCTGCGGACCACGGTGGAAGCCGCATCGGGCGCATGGCTGTCCAACTACGCAGCCGCAACGCCGACCCTGCTGGCACCCGTTGCCGGACTGGCCGGCGTGCTGCTGGCCCTGCTGGGAAACATCGCCCGCCGCGAGCGCCTGGCGTTTGCAGGTTCGACCGTCGCCGTGGCGGGAATCGTCGCCACGGTCGGGGTGTCGATGTTCCCTTTCATCCTGCCGTCGAGCGCCGATGCCCACTCCAGCCTGACGCTGTGGAACGCGTCGTCCACCGGCCACACGCTGGGAATCATGCTCGCTGTGACGGTGGTGTTTCTGCCGCTGATCCTGGCCTATACCGCCTGGGCGCTGCGGGTAATGCGTGGCCGCGTGACGCAGCACGACCTGACGGTCAACCCCGACCTGTACTGAACCCGTACCGAATTTCGAGAAGAGAGAAAACCATGTGGTACTTCACCTGGATCCTGGGTGTTTTCCTGGCCGTCGGTTTCGGCGTGCTCAACGGCATGTGGCATGAGTTCCACCTGCCCGAAGACGAATGAAGAACGACATCGAATATCTGGCGCCGCCGATGCCGCACCGCCGTGTACTGCGTGAATGGCTGATGCCGATCAGCCGCCCCAGCACGCCACGCGCGTTGTGGCTGGTGGCCGTCGACCTGCTGCTGTACGCAGCCGGCATGGCGGCCACGGTGCTGGCGCCGCATCCGCTGCTGCAACTGATTGCGGCGCTGGCAACCGGTTTTGTGATCGGCCGGCTTTTCATCCTGGGCCACGACGCCTGCCACCAGAGTTTCACCGTCCACCGACGGCTGAACCGGTGGCTGGGGCGGCTGCTGTTCCTGCCCTCGCTCACTCCCTACAGCCTGTGGGAAGTGGGGCATAACGTGGTGCATCACGGCTACACCAACCTGAAGGGTTTCGATTTCATCTGGGCGCCGATGACACCGGACGAGTACCGCGCCCTGCCGGCCTGGCGGCGCGGCCTGGAACGTTTCTATCGCAGCGGCTGGGGACCGGGCGTGTATTACGGACTCGAAATCTGGTGGAAACGCATGCTGTTCCCGAGCGCCCGCTACATGCCGACCCGGCGCCGCATCTTCACGCTCGACGGCCTGCTGGTGAGCGCCTACGCCGTGCTGTGGGCAACTGCATTGGCGTGGGCTGCCAACGCCACCGGCCAGTCGGTCGCCCGCCTGCTGGTCCTGGGTTTCGGCGTGCCCTTCGTTTTCTGGAACTGCATGATGGGTTTTGTCGTCTACGTGCACCACACCCATGAAGACGTCGAATGGCACCAGGACAAGAAGGCCTGGTCGGCGGCGCAGCCCTTCGTGTCGACCACCGTGCACCTGACCTTCCGGTCCGCCATCGGCCGTGCGCTGCACCACATCATGGAACACACCGCGCACCATGTGGACATGGGCATACCGCTCTACCGCCTGAAAGCTGCTCAAGCCTTGCTGGAAAAGCGCTTGACTGGCCATATCGTGGTGCGGCCGTTTTCGTGGCGCTGGTATTGGCGGACGGCGCGGGTTTGCAAGCTGTACGAACCCGCCGAAAAACGCTGGCTGCCCTTCGGCCGCTGAGCTGCCAGGTCATCACTGCTCGAACCGGTAATCCTCCGCATCCATCAGCTCCCACCCGCCGGTGCCGTCCAGCTTCAGCACATGGGTGTGATGTTTCAGCACCGCCGCCCGGTGGGCGATGCTGACCACCGTTGCGCCCGTGGCGCGCAACCGGGCATACAACGAAGCCTCGTTGGTGTTGTCCAGTGCGCTGGTCGCTTCGTCGAGGATGGCGATGCGGGGTTTGTGGATCAGCACCCGGGCGAACGCCAGGCGTTGCTGTTCGCCCATCGACAGCAGCTTTTCCCAGTCGTGCACCGCATGCAGCCCGCCGACCCGTTCGGCCAGGTCGCCCAGGTGGACGTCGCGCAGCAGCTTCAGCAGGTCCATGTCGTCGATCTCGATATGGTGGCTGGGATAGAGGATCTGGCTGCGCAGGCTGCCGACCTGCATGTACGGCTTTTGCGGCAGGAAGAAAACCTCCTCTGCCGGCAATGAACGCACCGTGCCGCTGCCGGTGCGCCACAAACCGGCGATGGCGCGCAGCAGCGAACTCTTGCCGCAACCGCTCGCCCCGGCGATCAGCAGGCCGTCGCCCGGCTGCAGGCTGAACTGCAGGTCCTCTACCAGCATGCGGCCGAACTGCGGCGTGTAGAGCGTGACATCGTCCGCTTCGAGGTGCGGGCCGGATTCGCGGCGGATCTCGGTCGGCGGCACCGCCGCCGCAGGCAACGATGCAGAAGCGGAAGCGGAAGCGGAAGCGGAAGCGGAAGCGGACGGGACTTCGTCCACATTCGGCATCACCACCTTCGACAGCGTGTGCAGCCGCGCGATGCCGGCCACGAAACGACTCAGCGCCTCGAAGTTGTCGACGATGAGCGACACCGCGCCCAGCACCGCGACGAAGGCGCCGGCAGCCTGCACCGCCCGGCCCACTTCGAGTTCGCCCGACAGCACGTCGTTGGCCAGGATGATGCTGGGCACCACCAGGGTCAGCTGGCTGAAGGCACGCTGGAACAGGTTGAGCGAACGCTGCTTCCTGATGAGCCGCGCGTAGTTGCTGTAGACAGCATCGAAACGCTGGTCGATGGCTTGTCGCTCCTGCGCTTCGCCACGGTAGAAGGCGATGGATTCGGCGTTCTCGCGCAGCCGCATCAGGCCGAAACGGAAGTCGGCCTCACGCCTCAGCTGCCAGAAGTTCAGCCGGATCAGCGGCGCCCCGAAGAAGTACAACGCCCCGAAGGTGCCGACGAAGGCATACAGCGCCAGGAAACCCACCAGCACATGCGATATGGACCACAGCACGGCGCTGAAGGCGATCAGTTGCATGAGCGAGCCGACGAAGATCAGCAGGAAGTTGGTGGACCGACCGGTGAACGTGTCGATGTCTTCGCTGATGCGCTGGTCGGGGTTGTCGATCTCGGCCATGGAACCGATCTCGTAGTACTTCCGGTTGCCCAGGTAGCCGTCCAGGAACCTCCCGGTCAGCCAGCGCCGCCAGTGGTTGGCGAAGTTGTCGCGCATGTAGTAATAGAACGCGTAGACCGGCACCGCGAAGACCAGCACCAGCAGGGCGCCGCGCACCGCGGTCCAGAAACGGTCGGCCTCGCGGCCGGCCAGCGCCGATGTCATCTCGCCGGCCTGGTTGTTCAGCATCACCGCCAGCTGGGTCTCGGCCAGCATCAGCACGACCAGCAAGGTGATCAGCGACCAGGCCACGCGTTTCTTGTCCCCGGTCCAATAGGGGCGCGCCACTTCCATGAACTGCCGCCATGCCTCCATCGACAGGGTGGGCGACCTGCGCCGCCGCGAGGCGCGGGCGGGCGTGGACGGCTCGGGGGCCGTGGCGGAACGTGGCATCGGGAAGAACGTGAATCGGCGAAAGTGCTGAACGACTCTAGGCCGCCCGAAAGTCACCGGTTGTCGGACGGAGTCTCCAGCGCATGGAGAAAAACTCGTTTTCGATGCGGCTCCTCAGCGGACGCCGGCGGAAAGTTCGTCGCACCGCCCACGGTTTCGGCAGCGTGGCCGGTGCTCGAAACCGGCAACCGAATACTCCGAAGTTTTGCAGAGGACCGGTCCATGCTGACATCGACGCCCGCCCAGATCAACTTGCCGCCCGGGCACACCGCGCCCGCCCACCACATCAGGCCGCCAGCGGCCCTTGTTCCCGCCCGCCCCTCCTGCAGTCCGTCGCACCTGGGTGCAGAAACGGTGGCCGGCCCGCTGGCCCCGCTGATGGCTGCCGCGGAAATAGACCCGGCGCTGCAGCCGCAAGCGGTCATCTTCCTCACTCCCGACGGACTCAACCTGGCCAGGGGAATCGACGCGCTGAAGTCCTTTCCCGAACTCCGTTCCGCGGCGGAGTTGTGCGACCGCATCGACACTGCCGCCGCAGCCCTGGCGGCACGGCCGGGCCGGGGCGTGCTGATGCTCAGCGGCGGCCACCATTCGCCGGGCAGCCTGATGCAGTTTCATGCAGCAGTCGATGTCTGCCAGAAACACGGCTGGCCGCTGCTGCTGGAAATCGACGCGCACACGTTCGAAAACTTGCGGCTGTTGATCAGGCTGCTGTCGATGAACCCCGCGCTGCGGCAAAAACTCGCGGGCGAGGTGCTGCTTTCGAGATCGGCGCAACGGATCATCTGGGACCATGTGCGCAACTCTCCGGACCGGTCCCTGCTGCAGAAATTCCTGCCGGAACTGCTGGGCTACTTCGACATCCTGCGGAGCGGCGTCCAGGTCGTCCATGTCGACCCGCTGGGCATTGAAGGCGGCTCCGACGCCGCGCGAGAAGACGCCATGGTGCGCCACAGCCGCCGCGCGCTGAAGAAAAACGCCAAGGGTGTGCTGGTGCTGGGCATGCTGCACGCCATGCCCATGCATGAAGACTTCTCCCTCCGAGGCGTCGAATGCCGCGAAGTCGGCCTGCTGGACGAATCCGTCAACCTGGCCTGGCAGCGTTACGACAATGCCGACGACTACACACCGGTCTACGAGATGTCCCAGGTGCTGGCGCACAACATCGGACTGCCGCAGTTCCGGCTGGCGGCGCGCCAGACCGAGGTCTATCGCATGGCGCCCGAACTGCACCCCTTCGGCTGAAAAAGCGGATGGCGGCCTGCGCATCCACCTTGCAGTCCAGCAGGCCGGACAGCGTCACGATCCACGAGGTGGAAACTCGGGGCGGCGTCCGGTAACGGGACTCAGCCGTTGAAATAGCTGCGCAGGCGGGTGATGTCCGCGCCTTGCGCCAGACCCAGCATCAGCAGCATGCGGGCCTTCTGTGCGTTCAGGGTGCCAGCGCCGATGCCTTCGACCTTCTTCGTCGAGAAGCCGCTGCCGGTGCGGCTGGCGCGCACCACCGGGAAGCCCTGCTTCGTCAGTTCGTCGATGCGGTTCTTGACGATGGTGGGCACCGATCCGTTGCCGCTGCCGACAATGACCACGCCCTTGGCGCCGGCACGGATGGCGGCGTCGAGCTGCTCGTTGTCCTGGTCCTCGTGCATGTAGACGATGGAGACCTTGGGCAGCGCGGTGACGCCCGAAACGTCGAAGGCCATCTTGCCGGTGGGCAGCGCGGGCGAGTAATAGAAACGCGGCTCGGTGCCGATGAACATGCCGAGGTAGCCCTGTTCCACCGAACGGAAGGTGTCGACCGCGGTGGTGTTGGTCTTGGTGTTGTAGAAGGCCGAGCCGATGCGGTCGTTCAGCACCACCATCGCGCCGCGCCCTTCGGCCGACTTGCTGGCCGCCAGCGACACTGCCTGCAGCAGGTTGAACGGGCCGTCGGCGCTGACGGCCGTGGCCGGGCGCATGGCGCCGACGATCACCACCGGCTTGCCGCTGGTGGAGGTGGTCAGGTCCAGGAAGAAGGCGGTTTCTTCGAGCGTATCGGTGCCGTGGGTGACGACCACGCCATGCGTGCCGGGCTGGGCCAGCTGTTTGTTGATGGTCTGCGACAGCTTCAGCAGCAGCGTGGTGGTGATGTCGTTGCTGGCCACGTTGGCGACCTGTTCGCCGCTGATGGTGGCCACGCCGGTCAGTTCCGGCACCGCGTCGATCAGGGCCTGTACGCCGATGGAACCCGCCTTGTAGGCGGTCGTGTCGGTGCTGCTTTTCGACGCGCCGGCGATGGTGCCGCCGGTGGCGTAGATGGTGACGCCGGGCTTGGCTTCCTGGGCATGCGACAGCATGGGCGCGAAGGCGGCGCCGATGGAAAGGGAAAGACAGAGGAGCTGACGCTGCAGTTTCATGGTTTGGACAAAGGTGGATGACGTGAGAACGGCCCGAAGGCCGCGGCTGATTTTTTCATGGGCCCGCCAGAATCTCGTCGATGGGCGCTGGCCGGTGGACCAGGTAACCCTGAGCAAAATCCACACCATAGGTACCCAGGCGGGCCATCACGTCGGCCTCTTCCACGAACTCGGCGACGGTCTTCACACCCAATATCCTGGAAACGTCGATGAAACAGCGCACCGCCGCCTCGTGCAGCGGGTCGGACACCAGGCCGCGGATGAACTGTCCGTCGATCTTCAGGTAGTCGACCGCCAGCTTGTGCAGGTAACCGAACGACGATGCGCCGGCACCAAAGTCGTCCAGCGCCACCCGCACGCCGACCGCCCGCACCGCATCGACGAACAGCGCCGCGTCGGCCATGTTGGTGACCGCCGAGGTCTCGGTGATCTCGAAACACAGGCGCGAACGGATGTCCTGGCCGGCTTCGGCCAGCAGGGCCTGCGCCCAGGCATGGAAGGCGCTGTCGCCTACCGACTGGCCGGACAGGTTCACGCACAGGCATTCGATGCTGGCCAGCGTCGGCAGGCCGCGCAGCCATTCGACGGCATGCGACACCACCCATCGGTCGACCCGCGTCGCCAGATGAAAACGTTCTGCCGCTGGCAGGAAAGCACCGGGCGGGATCAGCGAGCCGTCCTCGTCGCGCATGCGCAGCAGCACCTCCGCATGCAGGCCGGCATCGGGTGCGGCCAGTGCCTTCATGCGCTGGCCGAACAGCACGAACTCGTCGTTGTCGAGCGCCTTCTCGATGCGGGTCACCCACTGCATCTGGCCGTGGCGGGTGCGCATGTTGGCGTCGGTGTCGCGCCATTCGTGCACCCGGTTGCGGCCGGCCTCCTTGGCCGAGTAACACGAGGCGTCGGCCGCCTGCTTCACCGCATCGATGGTGGGCCAGCGGGCATCCAGCGGCGCCAGGCCGATGCTGGCGCCGATGCGGAAACGCTTGTCCTGGTGCAGGAAACGGTACACGTCCAGCCGGTCGCACAGCTTCTGCGCCACACGCCGTGCCTGCACGGTGTTGCAGTGGCTGAGGATGACCGCGAACTCGTCGCCGCCGAGCCGGGCCAGGGTGTCGCGGCTGCGCAGCGACTCGCCGAAAAGCTTGCTGACCTGCTGCAGCAATTCGTCGCCCGCCGCATGGCCGCAGGCGTCGTTGACCAGCTTGAACTGGTCCAGGTCGATATACAGCAGCACGTTGTCGGACGGCACCGCGCGGCACTGCGACAGCGTGCGCTCCAGCCGGTGGTCGAATTCCGCCCGGTTGACCAGTCCGGTCAGCCAGTCGTGGCTGGCGCGGTAGCTCATCTCGTTCGACAGCCGCCGCTGTTCGGACACGTCGTGGAAGACCAGCACCGCGCCCAGCAGTTCTCCGGCCTCGTTCAGGATGGGTGCGGCCGAGTCCTCGATGCCGCGTTCGCTGCCGTCGCGCGACAGCAGCAGCGAGCGATGCGCCAGGCCCATCACCTTGCGTTCGGCCAGGCAGACATCCACCGGGTTGGGCGCGATGGCGCGGGTGTCTTCATGGACGATATGGAAGGCGTCGGTCAGCGGCCGCCGCATGGCCTCGGCGCTGAGCCAGCCGGTCATGCGTTCGGCCACCGGATTCATCCAGGTGATGTGGCCGGACGGGTCGGTGGTGATGACTGCGTCGCCGATGGAATGCAGGGTCACCCGCAGCAGTTCGTGCTGTTCTTCCAGCTCCCGGGCCAGGCGGCGGCGGTCGGTCACGTCCTGGAAGGCGCCGGCCAGGCGCACCGCCACGCCGTCACGGCGCTCGACCGAACCCACGGCACGAACACTTCGCACCTGGCCGTCGGCTCGCACGATTTCCAGTTCGACATCGAAACTGTCCGCGCCGTCGATGGCCGCCCTGACCGCCTGCTCGATGGCAGGCCGCGAGCGCGGTTCATAGAAATCCAGCGCTTCCTGCATCGACGGGCGATGGCCGGGCGCCATGCCGTGTATGCGGCAGACCTCGTCCGACCAGGTAACCGCGCCTTCGGCAAGATCGACCTCCCAGCCGCCCACACCGGCCAGTTGCCCGGTGCGCCGCAGGAATTCCTGGCTCTTGTGCAGGGCCTGTTCGGCGTTCTTTCGGCCGGTGATGTCCTGTGCCGTGCCACGTACCGCCACCACCATGCCGGCGCTGTTGCGGACGGGCACACCACGTGCGTCGAGCCAGCGCAGTTGCTGGTCGGATACACGCCGGAATTCGACTTCCAGCGCATACGGTTTGCCGAGCAGGCGGCATTGCGCGATGGCTTCAGACAGCCGTTCGCGGCTACCCGGCAGGAAGGCACGCAGCCGCTCGTCGACCGGAGGCGGCGGCAACGCCGGGTCGCGGCCGCTGATGCGGAAAAGCTCGGGCGACCAGCTGTTGACGCCGGTCGCCAGGTCCCATTCCCAGCTGCCGATACGGCCGAGGGTCTGGGCTTCGTTCAGCGCCCTGGCGGTGCTTTGCAGCAGCAGGTTGACCCGCTGCAGGCCTTCGGCCTCGCGCCGCAATGCGCGCTCGGTTTCCTTCAGCGAGGTGACGTCGGTCACCTGCACCAGCACACCGGCCACCTGGCCGTCGATATGGTCCGGCACGTAGAAGGTCAGGCTGTGCCGGGGCGAGCCGTCGGGCAGCGTGGACGAGCGCTCGAAACGCTGCGGCTCGCCGTTCAGGGCGGCCCGCAGATGGTGTTCGTTGCGTTCGTACAGATCGGCGCCCAGCACCTGCCGCGCCGACATGCCGGGCATGGCGTCCTGCGCCAGACCGAACCATTCGGCACAGGCGCGGTTGGCAAAACGGCAGACCTGCCGGCCGTCCCAATAGATCATCACCGAAGGCACCGCGTCGAGCACCAGCCGGAAGGTGCGTTCGCGGTCGCCCATCGAGCGCGCCTGGCGCTGCAACTGCTGCACTTCCGCGCGACGCTCGAGGGCCAGCGCGGCTGCCCTGGCGAGCTGCTGAAGCACCAGCCGCTGGGTGGCGGAAAGCTCGCGCGGCTGGCTGTCGATCACGCAGACCGTGCCCACCCGCATGCCGCTGCTCAGGGTGATCGGCGCGCCCGCATAGAAACGGATGCCGCCAGGCGCGGTGACCAGCGGGTTGTCCGCGAAGCGGGCGTCGGCCTGAGCGTCGTCGACCTCGAACAGCGTGTCGCCCAGCACCGCGTGGCTGCAGAACGACACCTCGCGCGAGGTTTCGGCAACGTCCGGCAGACCGACGTTGGCCTTGAACCACTGGCGGTTCTCGTCGATCAGGCTGATGAGCGAGACGGGCACGCCGCACACGGTGGAAGCCACGTCCACCAGCGCCTGGAACTCGGCCTCGGGAGCGGTGTCGAGCACCAGCAGGTCGTGCAGTGCTGCGAGGCTCTCGATTTCATTGGCACGGCGATGGGCTGCTTGCATGGGGCCCTTTCACGAAAGCGCCCCACCGACGATGCGGGGCAGTGGCCGATTCTATGCAGCGAGCGATTCGGGCCGGCACAGGGTTGTTTCGTTCTTTTCCGATGTCGAAAAACCTGTTCGACAACCAGTCACATCTACCCGCCGCAGCGCCCCTAGACTGGCCCGAAACCATCCAACAAGGACGCCACATGGGCACTGATTTCAACGAGAGCGATTCGCCCGTGCTGGGCCTGGTCGCGGGGCTGGCGGCGGGTGTCGTCGGCGCCTGGGCCATGACCGAGTTCCAGAACCTGCTGGCGCGCGGCAACATCACCTCGGGTGTGTCCGGTACGCCTTCCACCGAAAAGGCCGCCGACCGTTTCTCGATCCTGGCCAGTGGCCGGCCGCTGGCCCGCTCGGTGCGTCCCGCCGGCGGCGAGGCGGTGCATTACGCCTTCGGCGGCCTCGTGGGTGCGCTGTACGGCATGGCCGCCGAGATCGAACCCCGCGTCAAGGCCGGCCAGGGCGCCGCCTTCGGTGTGGTCGCCGCCACCGTGGTCGATGAAACCCTGGTGCCCGCGATGAAGCTGGGCGACCCGGTCTGGAAGGCGCCGGCCGTGTCGCACCCCTATTCGTATGTTTCCCACACCGTCTTCGGCACCGCGACCGAGGCGGCGCGCAAGTTCTTCCGGCGTTTCTTCGGTGATGTGAAGGCCGGCGTCGAAGTGCTGCAGAAGGGCGAGACGCCCGAACCGCTGGAAATCGAAGGCCCTGGCCGCTGGCGCACCTTGCGCCTGGCCTTCCTGCTGGGTGCGACGGCCGGCCCCCGCACTTCTGCGCCGCTGGCAACCGTGAGCTGGGCCGCCCGCCTCGGGCTGGTCAACCTGAAAAATTCGCAACTGTCGGCGCTGGCCAGCCCCAAGGCGGTGTGGATGACGACGCCGATGGCCCTGGGTGAACTGATCGCCGACAAACTTCCCAGTACACCGAGCCGCACCGAACCGGCCGGCGTGGCGGTCCGTGTGGCGACCGGCGCCCTGTCGGGCGCCACTCTGGCAGGCGGCCGCTCGGCCGAGGCCGCCCTGGCAGGCGCGGTGGGCGCGCTGGCCGCCACCTACCTCGGCTACACCATCCGCACCCGGGTTTCCAAGGCCATCGGCCGCGACTGGCCCATCGCCGGCGCCGAGGACGTGCTGGCATTCGGCGGAGCCGCCCTGGTCTGCCTGGCGGCGCTGGCACCTCGCAGAACCTGACCGCCACCCGACCGGGCGACAAGGCGCAGCATCCGACTCAAGCGCTCCGCAACCCGGTTGCAGGAAAAACCTGGCTGCCTAGAATAATCCGGGAACCCTATAAAAGAGGTACCCACGATGGAACTCTCCCGCCGCCAGTTCATGAAAGTGACTGGCTCCAGCCTGGCGGGCTCAAGCCTGGCGCTCATGGGCTTCTCACCGGCGACCGCGCTGGCAGAAGTCCGTCAGTACAAGCTCGCCGCCACCACCGTCACACGCCAGACCTGCACCTACTGCTCGGTCGGCTGCGGCATCCTGATGTATTCCCTGGGCGACGGCGCGAAGAACGCCAAACCCTCGGTGATCCACGTCGAGGGCGACCCCGACCACCCGGTCAACCGCGGCACGCTCTGTCCCAAGGGCGCCAGCCTGCTGGACATCGTCAACAGCCCCAACCGCCTGCTGTACCCCGAGTACCGCGCACCGGGCTCCACCGAATGGAAACGGATGTCCTGGGACGATGCACTCACCCGCATCGCCGGCCTCATGAAGGCCGACCGCGACGCCAACTTCATCGAGACCACGGCCGACGGCAAACGCGTCAACCGCTGGACCACCACCGGCATGCTGGCTGCATCAGCCTCCAGCAGCGAAGCCGGCTACATCACCCACAAGATCGCCCGCTCCTGGGGCCTCGTCGCATTCGATAACCAAGCCCGTGTCTGACACGGCCCGACGGTGGCAGGTCTTGCCCCGACGTTTGGCCGTGGAGCGATGACGAACCATTGGGTCGACATCAAGAATGCGGACGTAATTCTGGTCATGGGCGGCAATGCCGCCGAAGCACACCCCTGCGGTTTCAAGTGGGTGACCGAGGCGAAGGCGCACAACAAGGCGTACTTCATGGTGGTCGATCCGCGCTTCAACCGCTCGGCATCGGTCGCTGATTTCTACGCGCCCATCCGGTCGGGCAGCGACATCGTGTTCCTGGGCGGCGTCATCCGCTGGCTGCTCGAAAACGACCGCATCCAGCACGACTACGTGAAGGCGTACACCGACTTCAGTTTCATCGTGCGCGACGACTTCAGCTTCGCCGACGGCTATTTCTCGGGCTACAACGAAGAGAAACGCCAGTACGACAAGGCAAGCTGGGACTACGAACTGGGCGAGGACGGTTTCGTCAGGACCGACCCCACGCTGCAGAACCCGCGCTGCGTCTACCAGCTGATGAAGCAGCACTACGCGCGCTACACACCCGAGAAGGTCGAAAGCGTCTGCGGCACCCCCAAGGCCAAGTTCCTACACATCTGCGAGAAGCTCGCCAGCACCGCCACCACCGGCCGGGCCGCGACCATCCTGTATGCGTTGGGCTGGACCCAGCACTCCATCGGCGCGCAGATTCTGCGCACCGGGGCCATGGTGCAGCTGCTGCTGGGCAACATCGGCGTCGCCGGCGGCGGCATGAACGCGCTGCGAGGCCACAGCAACATCCAGGGCCTGACCGACCTGGGCCTGCTGTCGGCCAGCCTGCCGGGCTACCTCACCATGCCCAAGGAAGCAGAGCAGGACTACCAGGGCTACATCACCAGCCGCACGCAGAAACCCCTGCGTGCCGGCCAGATGAGCTACTGGCAGAACTACCCCAAATTCCACGTCAGCCTGATGAAGGCGTGGTACGGCCCGGCCGCCACCCTGGAAAACAATTGGGGCTACGACTACCTGCCCAAGCTCGACAAGGAGTACGACATGCTCCAGATCTTCGAGCTGATGAAGGAGGGCAAGGTCAACGGTTACCTGGCGCAGGGCTTCAACCCGCTGGCGGCGCTGTCCAACAAGGACCGGGTGCGCGAGGGGCTGTCCAAGCTCAAGTTCCTGGTCATCATGGATCCGCTGGCCACCGAGACGTCCGAGTTCTGGAAGAACTACGGCGAGCACAACGACGTGGATTCTTCAAAGATCCAGACCGAGGTCTTCCGCCTGCCGACCACCTGTTTCGCGGAAGAAGAAGGCTCGGTCGTCAGTTCGTCGCGGGTGTTGCAGTGGCACTGGAAAGCCGCCGCCCCTCCGGGGCAGGCCGAGACCGACATCCGCATCATGTCGGAGCTCTACCTGCGGATCAAGGCGCTCTACCAGAAGGACGGCGGCAAGTACCCAGACGCCATCCTCAACCTGTGGTGGCCCTATGCCCATGGCGAGGAACCGACACCCGCCGAAGTTGCCAAGGAATACAACGGCCGTGCGCTGGTCGACCTGAAGGACCCGACCGACCCGACCAAGGTGCTGCGCAAGGCGGGCGAGCAGATTTCAGGTTTCGGTGAACTGCGCGACGACGGCAGCACCATGAGCGGCTGCTGGATCTTCGCCGGCGCCTGGACGCAGGCCGGCAACCAGATGGGCCGGCGTGACAACTCCGACCCGACCGGCATCGGCAACACCCTGAACTGGGCCTGGGCCTGGCCGGCCAACCGGCGCATCCTCTACAACCGGGCGTCCTGCGATCCATCCGGCAAACCCTGGAACCGCGAAAAGACGCTGACCCAGTGGAATGGCAGCGCCTGGGTCGGCCCCGATGTGGCCGACTTCGGTGCCACCCTGGCACCCGAAAGCGGCGCCGGCCCGTTCATCATGAATCCCGAGGGTGTGGCCCGTTTCTTCGCCCGCAAGGGGCTCAACGAAGGACCGTTCCCCGAGCACTACGAACCGTTCGACACACCGCTGGGTTTCAACCCGATGAACCCCAACAATCCCAAGGCCACCAGTTCGCCGGCGGCGCGGGTGTTCAAGTCGGTCTGGGACACCTTCGGCACGGCCAAGGAATTCCCGCACGTCGGCACCACCTACCGGCTCACGGAGCATTTCCATTACTGGACCAAACATGCGTTGCTGAACGCCATCGTGCAGCCGCAGCAGTTCGTGGAAATCGGCGAGGCGATGGCGAAGGAACTGGGCATCGCCAACGGCCAGATGGTGAAGGTCAGTTCCAAGCGCGGCTACATCAAGGCGGTGGCGCTGGTCACCAAACGGATCAAGCCGATGACCATCGAGGGCCGCACGGTGCACCACGTGGGCATACCGATCCATTGGGGGTTCAAGGGCGTGACCAAGGCCGGATTCCTGGCCAACACGCTCACGCCATTCGTGGGTGACGGCAATACCAACACACCCGAGTTCAAGACCTTCCTGGTCAAGGTGGAAAAGGTTTAAGGAGCCGTCATGTCAATGCAATCCCTGGATATCAAGCGCCGCTCCGCCACCACCCTGCCGGAGCCGATGGCGCGCTCCCCGCACTCCGGCGAGGTGGCCAAGCTCATCGACGTCTCGAAGTGCATCGGCTGCAAGGCCTGCCAGACCGCGTGCATGGAATGGAACGACCTGCGCGACGACGTCGGCACCAACGTCGGTGTGTACGACAACCCGGCCGAACTGACCCCGGATTCGTGGACCGTGATGCGGTTCACCGAATACGAGAACGACGAATCCGGCAACCTCGAATGGCTGATCCGCAAGGACGGCTGCATGCACTGCGAAGACCCCGGCTGCCTGAAGGCCTGCCCTTCGCCGGGCGCCATCGTGCAGTACACCAACGGCATCGTGGACTTCCATGAGGAGGCCTGCATCGGCTGTGGCTACTGCATCGCCGGCTGTCCGTTCAACGTGCCGAAGATCTCGAAGAAGGACAACAAGGCCTACAAGTGCACCCTGTGCTCCGACCGCGTGGCGGTGGGCCAGGAGCCGGCCTGTGTGAAGACCTGCCCGACGGGCGCCATCATGTTCGGCACCAAGCAGGCCATGAAGGACCAGGCCGAGGAACGTATCGTCGACCTGAAGGAACGCGGTTTCGCCAAGGCCGGCCTGTACGACCCGGTCGGTGTCGGCGGCACCCATGTGATGTATGTGCTGCACCATGCCGACACGCCTTCGCTGTACCACGGCCTGCCGAACAAGCCGACGATCAGCCCGCTGGTCGGATTGTGGAAGGGCGCGGCCAAACCCATCGCACTGGCGGGCATCGCCATCACCGCGCTGGCGGGGTTCTTCCACTACACACGGGTGGGGCCGAACGAGGTCAATGCGCACGAAGAAGAAGACGCCGACATCGAGGCCCGCGAACGCCGCGAGGCCGCCGGGGTGGGCATCGATCCGCTGGTCGAAGTGAAGGAACAGGAGGCCCGCCATGAGCAGCACCCGCAAGCCTGAACTGCCCACCAGCCGCGACTTCGCGACCGCCAGCGAAGAACCGGTGATCGAGCGCTACACCGCCAACGACCGCAGCAACCACTGGATCACCGCCATCTGCTTCGTGCTGCTGGCGCTGTCGGGCCTGTCGATGTTCCACCCGGCCATGTTCTGGCTGAGCGGGCTGCTGGGCGGCGGGCCGTGGACCCGAATCCTGCACCCGTTCATCGGGCTGGTGATGTTCGTGTCGTTCATGATCCTGGTGCTGCGTTTCTGGCACCACAACTTCCTGGAACGCAACGACGTGCAGTGGATGCGGCAGATCGGCGACGTGCTGACCAACCACGAGGAAAAGCTGCCGCCCATCGGCCGCTACAACGCCGGCCAGAAGATCCTGTTCTGGGTGCTGCTGGCCAGCATGCTCGGCCTGCTGCTGACCGGGCTGGTGATCTGGCGGGCGTATTTCACCTATCTGTTCCCGATCACCGTGGTGCGCGCCGCAGCCCTGCTGCATGCGTTCCTGGGCTTCGTCATCATCTGTTCCATCATCGTGCACATCTATGCGGCGCTGTGGATCAAGGGGTCCATCCGGGCCATGACACGCGGCTGGGTGACCTATGCCTGGGCGCGCAAGCACCACAAGGAATGGTATGACGAGGTGGTCGACCGTGAACGTTCGCTGGCGCGTGACCGGCGTGATGTCTAGACTCTCGCCACCGATTCCGCAGTGATGATCGCCGGGCTCGCCCGGCGATTCTTTTTTGGTCCCTCTCTTCTTGGACATTGCCTGTGCAACGCATCCTCCAGCCCGGCGAAATCGAAGCCCTCGACCAGATCCATTTTCCGCGTGTGCGCCTGCCGCAGCCGGCGGTGCTTTTCCAGGAACGTGCGGCGCGCCTGAGGCAGTTGGCGCCGGGCAATCCCATCGCCGACTACCTGTCGTTCGCCGCCCTGCTGGTCGAGGCGCAGCACCATGCGGTGGTTGCCGCCGCACCGCCCGAACCCGTGGCGGCCGGCGTCGTCGAGCGGGCCAACGCACACGGCATGCCGCTGCTGCCGGCCTCCGAAAACCTGCCGGCCGCGTGGCAGGCTACGCTGCGCGGCCTGCTCGCCCGACTGCAGAACGACCCGGCCGTTCCCGCCGGCCTGTCGACTGTCTTCACCCAGCTCTCGGTGCTGGACGACGGCGCCCTGGACGCCCTGGCCCGCCAGGTGCTGGCCGACAACATCGGCCGTGAAGACCTGGCCGCCGCGCCGCTGGTGATGGCCGCGCTGCAGGTCCAGTTGTCGCTGCGTGCCGCTTCGCTGGACGAACAGACGGTGCCTTATGCCGAGCCCGCCACCATCTGCCCGGTCTGCGGCGGCGCACCGGTCGCCAGCGTGCAGCGCATCGGCGGCGAAGCCGGCGGCCACCGCTACCTGCATTGCGGCAGCTGCGCCACCGAATGGCACATGGTGCGGGTCAAGTGCACCCACTGCGAATCGACCAAAGGCGTCCGTTACCAGGGCGTGGAAGACGCGGCCGCCACAGCCGCCGGGAAGGCCGACACGAAGAAACCCGTGCTGGCCGAAACCTGCGACCAGTGCCACACCTACCGCAAGCTTTTGAACCAGGAACAGGACCCCTACGTCGAGCCGCTGGCCGACGACCTGGCGACCATCACCCTCGACCTGCTGATGGGCGAAACCGATTTTGCGCGGGCCAGCAGCAACCCATTGCTGGCCATCGAAAAACCGCTGGTGGTGTGATGACGGTGCCGCCGCTCCGCCTGCCATCGGTCGACCGGGTACTCGCGGCCGCGTCTTTCAAGGCGCTGGCCGACCGCTACGGACACAGCGCTGTCGCCACCGCTTTGCGGGCCGAGTTCGACGAACTGCGTCCTGCCGCGCTGGCCGGCCAGCTGACCGAACAGGCCACAACCGAAGCCCGGCTGGCGGCCGCCTGCGAAAGCCGGCTGGCCACGCGTTTTGCACCGCGCCTGCGGGCCGTCTTCAACCTCACCGGCACGGTCCTGCATACCAATCTGGGCCGTGCCCTGCTGCCCGACGTGGCGGTGCAGTCGGTGGTGCGCATGCTGGCCGCGCCCGCCAACCTCGAGTTCGACCTGGAAACCGGCGGACGCGGCGACCGCGACGACCTGGTCGACGGCGTGTTGTGCGAACTGACCGGCGCCGAGGCCGCTACCGTGGTCAACAACAACGCGGCCGCGGTGCTGCTGACCCTCAACGCACTCGCGCAGGGCAAGGAAGTCATCGTGTCGCGCGGCGAACTGGTCGAGATCGGCGGGGCCTTCCGCATACCGGACATCATGGCCCGCGCCGGCGCCCGGCTGGTCGAGGTCGGCACCACCAACCGCACCCATGCCCGGGACTACGCCGAGGCCGTCACGACCGACACCGCGCTGCTGATGAAGGTGCACTGCAGCAACTACGCGGTCACCGGTTTCACCAAGAGCGTGAGCGAGGCCGAGGTCGCCGCAATAGGCCACCAGCGCGGCCTGCCGCTGGCGGTGGACCTGGGCTCCGGCACGCTGGTCGACATGGCGCGGTGGGGCCTGCCGCACGAACCCACGGTGCGCGACGTGGTGAGCGCCGGTGCCGACATCGTCACCTTCAGCGGCGACAAGCTGCTGGGAGGCCCGCAGGCGGGACTCATCGTCGGCCGCAAGGACCTGATCGCGCAGATCAAGAAGAACCCGCTGAAACGCGCCCTGCGCGTCGGCAAACTCACCCTTGCCGCGCTGGAACCGGTGCTGCGCCTGTACCTTTCGCCCGAACACCTGGCCGAACGGCTGACCACCTTGCGCCTGTTCACCCGGCCGCAGTCGCAGATGGCGTTGCTGGCGCAGCGCCTGCTGCCGACGGTGCAGGCGACGGCGATGGATTTCGAGGTGACCGTCGCCGCCATGTCGAGCCAGATCGGCAGCGGCGCCTTGCCGGTCGAAACCCTGCCCAGCGCCGGCCTGCGGCTGGAGCCACGCGACGGCAAACGTGCCGGACGCCAGCTGGCGCGGCTAGAAGCCGCCCTGCGCGGCCTGCCGCGACCGGTCATCGGCCGCATCGCAGACCAGGCCTTGTGGCTCGACCTGCGCTGCCTGGAAGCCGCCGACGAAACGGCGTTCACCGATCAGCTGCCGGCCTTGAAGACGCTGCTCTCGCAACCATGATCGTCGGTACCGCAGGCCACATCGACCACGGCAAGACCACGCTTGTCCGCGCCCTCACCGGCGTGGACACCGACCGGCTGAAGGAAGAAAAGTCGCGCGGCATCTCCATCGAGCTGGGCTATGCCTACACACCCTTGCCCGACGGCGGCGTGCTGGGCATCGTCGATGTGCCGGGCCACGAGAAGTTCGTCCACACCATGGCAGCCGGTGCGTCCGGCATCGACCATGTGCTGCTGGTGGTGGCGGCCGACGACGGCGTGATGCCGCAGACCCGCGAACACCTCGCCATCGTGGAGCTGTTCGGCATCACCCACGGCAGCGTTGCGATCACCAAGACCGACCGGGTGGACGCCGCGCGCATCGCCCAGGTGCGGGCCGACATCGATGCGCTGCTGGCGACTTCGCCGCTGCGCGGCGCAGCGGTTTTCGAAACGGCGCCCGCACCCGGCACATCGACCGAAAATCCCGGCATCCTGGCCCTGCGCGGACATCTTTTCGACACGGCACGTGGCTGGCGGCAGGGCCGCGCCGACGGCCTGTTCCGGCTGGCGGTCGACCGTGTCTTCACCCTTGCCGGCCACGGCACCGTCGTCACCGGCACGGTGCACGGGGGGCGCGCCCGCGAGGGCGACATGCTGGTGCATTCCGCCAGCGGCCAGCCGGTGCGGGTGCGCAGCCTGCATGCGCAGAACCGGCCGGCGAACGAAGGCGTGGCCGGCGAACGGGTAGCCCTCAACCTGGCCGGCATCGACAAGGACAGCATTGCCCGCGGCGACTGGATCGCCGACGCCCGGGTGCTGCAGCCGACCCGCCGCCTGGACCTCCGCCTGCGCCTGCTGGCCGATGCGCCGGCCATCGGCTCGTGGACGCCTCTGCATGTGCATCTGGGCGCCGCGCATGTGCTGGCCCATGCGGTGCCGCTGCAGGCCGACAGCGTGGCGCCCGGCACCGAGGCGCGGGTGCAGCTGGTGCTGGACACGCCGGTATTCGTGGTGCCCGGCGACCGGCTGATCCTGCGTGACGCACAGGGCCGGCGCACCGTCGGCGGCGGGGTGGTACTCGACCCGGCGGCCCCCGAACGCCGACGCCGCAGCGCAGAACGCATCGCCTGGCTGGACGCGATGGAAACCCTGGTGACCGACGGCGACCTGCGCCCGCTGCTGGCCGCCGCGCCGGCCGGCCTGACCCGCAGCGGCCTGGCCCACCTGCTGGGACGCTGGCCGGAAGCCGATGCGGCCGGCGCCGATGCGCAGGCCTTTCAGCTTGCCGATGGCGACCTGCTGTGGCTGGCCCCCGCCGCCTGGGCCGCCGTGCGCCGAAGGGTGGTCGACATGCTGGACCAGCACCACCGCCAGTCGCCGGACGAGCCCGGCCTCAACAGCGCGCGACTGCAACGCATGACGGGTCTGCCGGCCCTCGGCTGGTCGGCCTGGATCGACCGGCTGTCGACCGAAGAAGACACCCTCGCCCGCAGCGGTCAATGGCTGCATCGGCCAGCCCATCGCATCACCTGGAGCGAAGCCGACGAAAGGCTGGCCGCGCAGCTGATGCCCCTGCTGGCGGCCGGCGGCAACGATCCGCCCTGGGTGCGCGACCTTGCCGCGGCCACCGGCGCACCCGAAACGGCGGTGCGCGAACTGCTGCGCAAGTCGGCCCGCGGCGGTGCGGTCCACCAGGTGGTGAAGGACCTTTTCTACCCCGCCGAGCGCATCGCCGCGCTGGCCCGGACCGTGGCTGAACAGGCGCCCGGCGAAGTGGTGGTCGGCACCTTCCGCGATGCGGTGCAGCTGGGCCGCAAACGCGCCATCCAGATCCTGGAGTTCTTCGACCGCGTCGGCTACACCCGGCGTGCGGGCGAACGCCGCTGGGTGCGGACCGGCATTCGGTGGACCGAACAGGGGCCCGTCGGCTCCTCTTAAAATCCCCGTCGGAAATCAGGAAAAGGAAGGCAATCGCACCCGGTGGTGCGCCCGGGCTTCAAACCCGGTAGGGGGCGCCAGCCGCTCCCTGGTCGGTTCGACTCCGGCTGCTTTCCGCCCTTGAGCTGTCAGCCGACTGCGCAAAATCCACGCTTTTGCCGGACACCCTTGGTGTCCACGGCCGCTTGCGATATGTTTCAGAAACCTTGGCTGGACCGGGACCTGAAATGAAAGCGCCGCCTCATCTTTTCAACGAAGTTCAACGCCAGACCGTGATCGACGAATATCGCCTCACCCAGGGGGGTGCGGACCTGGGCCTGGACGGCATCGTGCGGCTCGCGGCACAAGTCTTCAACGTGGAAATGGCGCTGGTCACGCTGGTCGAACACCAGCGGCAGGTCTTCATCGCGCGGCACGGCATCGATGTCTGCGAAACCGCCCGCGACATCTCCTTCTGCGGCCACGCGCTGGACCTCGGCATCGACGAGATGCTGGTGATACCCGATACCACCCTCGACCGCCGTTTCGCCGACAACCCGCTGGTGGCCAGCCCACCCTTCGTGCGTTTCTACGCGGGCTGCCCGCTGCGCACGCCGGCCGGCCACGTGCTGGGCACGCTGTGCATCGTCGACGGCAGGCCGCGCAGCGGTTTTTCGGCGGCCCACCGGGAAAGCCTGGCCGACCTCGCAGCACTGGTGATGGACAAGCTGGAAGCACGGCGGGCGGCGCTGGTGCAGTCGTACAGCCAGTCGCGTTTCGAGAACATCACCGCCACTTCGCCGGACGGCATCATCTGCGCCGACAACCAGGGCCGCATCACCTTCTGGAACGAGGCCTGCGAACGCCTTTTCGGCTACGACGCCGTCACCGCCATCGGCTGCAACATCGACATCATCGTGCCCTTGGCCATGCGCGGCGGTCACGGCGGCGGCCTCGAACGGGTCGCGGCCGGCGGCACGCCACGGCTGGTCGGCACCACGGTGGAACTCGAGGCCGCGCACATCAGCGGCCGGCAGTTCCCGATCGAGCTGTCGCTGTCGATGTGGCGCGAGGCCGGCCTGGCCTGTTTCGGCGCCATCATCCGTGACATCAGCGCGCGCCGCGCCGACGAGGACCGGTTGTTCGAACTGGCCCACGTGGACGCTCTTTCGCGCCTGCCCAACCGCCGGGTGCTGCTCGACCGCATCGCCGACCAGATCGGCCGCCAGCAGCATTTCGCGCTGCTGATGCTGGACCTAGACGGCTTCAAGGACGTCAACGACACCCGCGGCCACAACGCCGGCGACGAGGTGTTGCGCGAGGTGGCCCGCAGGCTGGTGGAATGCGTGCGGCCGACCGACACCGTGGCCCGCCTCGGCGGGGACGAATTCTCGGTGCTGCTGCCCGACTGCGACGACGAGGCGAGGGTGCTGAGGATCGGCGAATGCATGCGCGCCGCGCTGGCCCTGCCCTGCCACATCACCGGTGGTTCGGCGCATGTCACCGCCAGCATCGGCGTGGCGTTTTCGCCCCGCCACGGCGAGCGTGTGGCCGACCTGCTGTCGGCCGCCGACCTGGCCATGTACCAGGCCAAGACCGACGGCCGCAACTGCATGCGTTTCTTCATGCCTTACATGCGCCACGCGGTGCTGCACCGCCATGCCTTCGAGACCGAGATCCGGCGGGCGGTCGAGCAGGAGGAATTCGAGCTTTTCTACCAGCCCCAGGTGCGAGCCACCGACGGTGCGCTGCTGGGCGTGGAAGCCCTGATCCGCTGGCGCCATCCAGTCCAGGGCCTGCTCGCGCCCGGGTCGTTTCTGCCGACCGTCGAGTCCGGCCCTTTCGCCGCCGCCATCGGCCGCTGGGTGATGGCCGCCGCCTGCCGCCATGCCGTACACCTGCGGCGATCGGTGCCGGGGCTGACCATGGGCGTGAACCTGTTCGGCGCCCAATTCCGCACCGGCCTGCTGGCTGCCGAGGTGACCGACATACTGGCGCAGACGGGCCTGCCCGCCGAAGCGCTGGAGCTGGAGATCACCGAGAACATCATCCTGCGGCACGACGACATGATGCTGGCCCCGCTGCGCACCCTGCATGCGCGCGGCGTGGGCATCGCCTTCGACGATTTCGGCACCGGCTACGCATCGCTCAGCCTGCTCAAGCGCTACCCGCTGACCCGACTGAAGATCGACCGCAGTTTCATCGAGGACGTGTGCACCGATCCGGCCGATGCGTCCATCGTGGATGCCATCGTTTCGATGGCCGGCAGCCTGGATTTCGGCGTCATCGCCGAGGGCGTGGAAACCGCCGGGCAGCGCGACTTCCTGCTCGCCCACGGTTGCCAGGCCATCCAGGGCTATTTCTATGGAAAACCGATGTCGGCCGGAGATCTGGACCGATTCATCGCGGCACGTTCTCCTGCGTACTGAAGAGTGCATTTGGCTACGACGGGGCATCGGGTCTGGTTTAGCTTGTGAGTCCTGTCCAACCAACCGAATGACGGAGACGCCGCATGTCCAAGATCACCACACTGAACGAGCTCGCCGAAAAGATTGCCGCCATCGACATCTGCATGCTGTCGACCCACACCGAGGGCGGCAACATCGCCAGCCGGCCGATGAGCAACAACGGCGAAGTGAACAGCGAAGGCGATTCGTACTACTTCACCTGGGACGAATCCCGCATGGTCGATGACATCGAGGCCGACTCGAAGGTTTCACTGGCCTTCCAGGGTAGCAAGGGTTTCATGGTCGCGGTGGAAGGCGTGGCCGAGCTGGTGCGCGACAAGGCCCGGTTCCAGGAGCACTGGACCCCCGAACTCAACGAATGGTTCAAGGACGGCGTCGACACCGAAGGTGTCGTGATGATCAAGGTGCACGCCACCCGCGCCCATTACTGGGACGGTGAGGAAAGCGCCGAACTGAAAGTTTGACGAAAGGTCGGTTTCCCATGAAAACCTGTCTTCCCCTCCTCGGCCTGGCCCTGTCTGGCGCCCTGCTCGGAGGCTGCAACAAGGCGCCGGGCGACAGCCCCGCCAGCACGCCGCCGACGCCCACCGCGCAGTCGATGGCGCCGGCTTCCACCGAGCATCCGAGCAAGCCGGATTCGCTCAGGAACCACGACCCGAAGACCGAGGCACCGGCACCCGGCGCGGGTGAAGGCGCTTCGGCCTCTACCGATCCCTCGCAGAAGAAATAGGCCTGGATGCGGCGGGGGATCAGCCCCCGGTGCGCGCCAATATCCGCGCAGCCACCGACTCGATGCCGGCCGCCGAAAGATCGGCCGTTTCGATCCGGTCCCGACGCGCCCACAGCGCAAAATGCCGTGCTTGCGAACGTTCGTAATGCGGGTCGTAATGCAGCGACACCAGCTCGGCGAAGAGCGGCGCCAGAGCCCGTTCATGTGCCCACTGCTGCCAGCGGGCGACGTTTTCCCTGCCCTGCAGCTCCTTCAGTTTGCCCAGCTTCTCGACCAGTGAATCGGGCGCATCTCCGAGGTACGCATAGTCTTCCAGCAGGTAGGACTGGCGGGCTTCTGCAGTGGCAAGCACTTCCACGCAGGGCGCGGCACGCATCCGCGCCACCAGTTCGACCGGCAGGTTGATCTGGCCGATGCGCGGGCTTTCGCCTTCCACATACACGTTGCGCGACAGGTCGAAGCCTTCCAGCCGCACGCCCAGCAGGGTTTCGAAACCCTTTTGCGAAGGCTGCGGCCGGCCCGGCATTTCGCCCAGCAGCGAACCCTTGTGGCTGGCCAGGTGTTCCAGGTCCAGCACCTGCGCGCCTTGCGCTTCCAGTGCCTGCAGAACCCGCGTCTTGGCGCTGCCGGTGGCGCCGCACACCACCACCAGTTTCAGCCGCGGGCTGGCCGCGTCGATCTGGTCGATGACATGGCGGCGAAAACTCTTGTAGCCGCCGGTCAACTGCTCGGCCTTCCAGCCGACCAGGCGCATCCAGGTAACCATCGAGCCGCTGCGCAGGCCGCCACGCCAGCAATAGATGAGGGGTTTCCAGCTGGCCGGTTTGTCGCCCAGATAACCGTCCAGGTGGCGCGCCAGGTTGGCCGCCACCATTCCACCGCCGACCCGGCGCGCCTCGAAGGCACCGGTCTGCTTGTAGAGCGTGCCGACGATGCGGCGCTCTTCGTCGTCCAGCACCGGGCAATTGACCGCGCCGGGAATGTGGTCCAGCGCGAACTCGGCAGGCGAACGGGCGTCGACGACGGCGTCGAAACCGGCCAGGTCGCCGGCACGCACCAGCGGGCGCTGGCTCATGCGGCCACCGTCAGGCGTATGCCGCCGGCCGGCTTGTCGGTCACTTCCCCGATCACCGCAGCCTCCGTGAAACCGTGGCGATGGAACACCGCCAGCACTTCGTCGACCGAGCCCGCATCACAGGCCACCAGCAGACCGCCGCTGGTCTGCGGATCGGTCAGCAGGACATGGTCGGCGTCGGCGAAACCGGGGGGCAACTGCACTTCGGCGCCGTAACCTTCCCAGTTGCGGCCTGACGCCCCGGTGACGGCGCCCTGTTCGGCCAGCGTGCGCACGCCTTCCAGTAGCGGCACATTCGACCAGTCGAGCCGCACTCCCGCCTGCGCGCCGCGCGCCATTTCAAGTGCATGGCCTGCCAGGCCGAAACCGGTGACATCGGTCATGGCGTGCACCCCGTGCAGCGCCGCCAGGTCGGGGCCCGGGGTGTTCAGCTGCGTGGTGACGGCGATCATTCGTGCATAGGCCGCCTCGCCCAGCACTTGTTTCTTGAGAGCGGCCGACATGACCCCGACCCCCAGCGGCTTGCCCAGCACCAGCCGGTCGCCGGCCTTGGCATCGGCATTGCGTTTGATGCGTTTGGGGTGCACCACACCCAGCGCCACCAGGCCATAGATGGGTTCCACCGAATCGATGGTGTGGCCGCCCGCGATGGGGATACCGGCCGCCTGGCAGACCGCCTGGCCGCCGGCCAGGATCTGGCCGATGACTTCGGTCGACAGCACCTTCACCGGCATGCCGACCAGCGCCAGCGCCATGATGGGTTTGCCGCCCATGGCGTACACATCGCTGATGGCATTGGTGGCGGCGATGCGGCCGAACTCGAGGGGATCGTCCACGATGGGCATGAAGAAATCGGTGGTGGCGATCAGGGCTATGTCGTCGGTCAGCTGGTAGACGGCCGCGTCGTCTGCGGTCTCGATGCCCACCAGCAGTTCGGCCGGCACCGGCATGCCCTTGGTGCTGCGCAGGATGTCGCTCAGCACGCCCGGCGCGATCTTGCAGCCGCAGCCACCGCCGTGCGAGAGGGATGTGAGGCGTGGCGAAGGTGCAGGCGACAGGGCAGGAGTGGGGGCTTGGTTCATCCCCCGAAGTGTCGCACCGACATGCTTTTCGGTTGTAATGCCGCGTCAATCAAAACCCACCGGGACCTCTCCGGCGCGACCCATGAAAATTTTCCATTCCCGCTGGCTCAAACCCGTCTTCGCGACCCTGGTGCTGGCCACCGCCATGTGTGCCCAGGCGCAGCAGAAGGTGTTCCGCATCACCGCCATTCCGGACGAGTCTCCCACCGAGTTGGCCCGCAAGGCGGCGCCGCTGGTGAAGTACCTGGAAGGCAAGCTGGGCATGAAGGTCGAGTTCACCCCGGTGACCGATTACGCGGCCTCGGTCGAGACCCTCATCAACCACAAGATCGACCTCGCCTGGTTCGGCGGTTTCACCTTCGTTCAGGCATCGGCCCGCTCGGGCGGCAAGGTGATTCCGCTGGTGCAGCGCGAGGAGGACGAGAAGTTCAAGTCGGTCTTCATCACCGCCGACCCGGCCATCAAGACCCTGGCCGACCTGAAAGGCAAGGACGTGAGTTTCGGCGCGCAAAGCTCCACCAGCGGCCACCTGATGCCGCGCAGCTTCCTGCTGCAGGCCAACATCGACCCTGACAAGGACTTCCGCCGCGTGGCCTACAGCGGCGCGCACGACGCCACCATCGCAGCCGTCGCCGGCGGCAAGGTCCAGGCCGGCGCTGTCAACATTTCGGTCTGGGAAAAGTTCGTGGCCGACAAGAAGGTCGACACCGACAAGGTGCGGGTGTTCTATACGACGCCGCCGTACTACGATTACAACTGGTCGGTCAGCAGCGACATGCCCGCCGAACTGCGCAACAGGATCACGCAGGCATTCCTGGCACTGGACGCATCGACGCCCGAAGGCAAGGAAGTGCTGGGCCTGCAGCGCGCCACCCGTTTCGTGCCGACCAGGGCCGAGAACTACAAGGGCATCGAAGCCGCCGCCAAGAGCGCCGGCCTGCTCTGACCGCCGAATGAAGCTGGCGCTGTGCGCCGTGTTCGCACGGCACCCATCGGCGCCTCGCGGCAGTGCGGTGCTGCGGGGCGTCGACCTCTCGCTCGAATCGGGTGAACAGGTGGCGGTCATCGGACCTTCGGGTGCTGGCAAGACCACGCTGCTGCAACTGGCCAGCGCCGGGCTGAAGCCGGTGGCCGGCAGCGTTTCGCTGGACGGCACCGACCCCTGGACATTGAGCGTGCGTGCGCTGCAACGCCAGCGCGGCCGGCTCTTTCTTTCGCACCAGACGCCGCCGCTGCCGCCCCGCCAGCGGGTGGTCACCGCCGTGCTGGCCGGCCGGCTGCCGGAGTGGAGCCTGGGCAAGAGCCTGCTGTCGCTCTTCCATCCGCAGGACATCGCCGGGGCGCAGGCTGCGCTGGAGCGTTTCGACCTGGGCGACAAGCTTTTTTCACGCGTGGACCGCCTTTCCGGCGGCGAACGCCAACGGGTAGGACTGGCCCGTGCATTCATCTCGCCGGCCCGGCTGTGGCTGATCGACGAACCGCTGTCGGCCCTCGACCCGACCCGATCGCAACAGGCCGTCACCGGCCTGACCGCTGCCGCCCGTGAACGCGGCATCACTCTGCTGGCCAGCTTGCACCAGGTGGACATCGCGCTGGCGCATTTCGACCGCATCGTCGGCCTGCGTGATGGTCAGGTGGCCTTCGACCTACCGTCATCGCAGGTCGGTGCCGACCGGCTGGCCGCGCTGTATGCGCAGCATGAACACGAACTGACCGAGCCGCTGCCTGCCACCCCATCCGAAGCCACGGCAGAGCGCGCAACCGTCCTGATGCAATGCCGGTGACCCACCGTGACCCCGCGTGGCGCGGCCGGCTGCTGTGGGTCGCCGCGGCCTTGCTGCTTTTGTGGCCTGCGCTGGTCGCCACCGAGTTCCGCCCCTGGCTGCTGTTCGACCCGACCGCACGGCAATCGACCGGTCGTTTTCTGTCGGCGTTTTTCCCGCCGGCCGCCGACCCTGGATTCCTCCGCCTGGTCGCCCACGAGACCTGGCGCACCGTAGCCATCGCCACCGCCGGCATCAGCCTGGGAATGGTGATCGCCGTGCCCGGCAGCCTGCTGGTGACGCGTTCGCTGTCGGTCTCGGCGCTTTCCGGCCGCATGGCCCGGCTGCCCGCCACCGCGCGGCAATCGTTGCGCTGGGCATTGATCGTGCTGCGCAGCATCCCCGAACTGGTGTGGGCCCTGGTCTTCGTGCGGGTGGTCGGCCTCGGCCCCACGGCCGGTGTGCTGGCCATCGCCCTGACCTACGGCGGCATGCTGGGCAAGGTCTACGGCGACATCCTGGAAAGCAGCGACAACAGCACAACGGCCGCGCTGCTGGTCAACGGCAGCGGCCGGCTGCAGGCCTTCTTCTACGGCCTGCTGCCACAGAGCGCGGCCGAGTTGGCGTCGTACACCGTGTACCGCTGGGAATGCGCCATCCGCTCATCGGTGGTGCTGGGTTTCGTCGGCGCCGGCGGACTCGGACAGATGCTGGACACCTCCACCAGGATGTTCGCCGGCGGCGAGGTGGCGACCATGCTGATCGTCTTCGTCCTGTTGGTGGCTTTGGCCGACCGTGCGAGTGCCTGGCTGCGGGGGGCTTTGGCATGAGGTCCGTCGACATGCTCCGCAGCAAGGCCTGGTGGTTCTGCGTCGGCCTGGCGGTGCTGGTGGTGGCGAGTTTTCGGGAGCTGGATCTGCAATGGGCCGCCTTTTTGTCGCCCGGCGCGGTGCAGGGCATGACCCGATTCGTCGGCGAGTTCTACCCACCGGAGATGTCGCCCGGCTTCCTGCGCAGGATCCTGGCCGCATCGGGAGAGACGCTGGCCATGTCGGCCCTGGGCACCCTGCTGGCCGCCATCGGCGGCGTGGTGCTGTCGCTGCCCGCCAGCGGCGCGGCCTGGGTGCGGTCGCCTGTCAGGCTGCTGCTGAACGCCCTGCGGGCGGTGCCAGAACTGGTGTGGGCCGCATTACTGCTCATATCGGCCGGACTCGGCCCGTTCGCAGGCACGCTGGCCCTGGCGCTGCACACCACCGGCGTGCTGGGCCGGCTGTTTGCCGAAGCCATCGAGAACAGCCCGGGCGGCCCCGCGGCGGCCTTGCGGGCCCAAGGCAACGGCGGCGTCCGGGTGTTCTTTTATGCCACGCTGCCGCAGATATTGCCGCAGCTGGTTTCCTACACCCTGTACCGCTGGGAGAACAACATCCGCGCCGCCGCCATCCTGGGTGTGGTCGGAGCGGGCGGCCTGGGGCAGATGCTGGCCTTCCACATGGGGCTGTTCCAGATGGGGCGTACCGCCACCGTGCTGATCGCCATGCTGGTATTGGTGGCGCTGGTGGATGCGCTGAGTTATCTATTACGCCGGTGGATGTCACGCTGACCTGCTTCGCCAGCCGCGGTATCGATGAGTAAGCGGCCGAGAAATTCATCGATTAACCGACACTGACCGCGCGTCCAGTACCTTGAGCGTGGTGTAAATCGCCCAATCCAGCGCCTGATTAGCCAGCCGACCAGCAGCTTGCCGTACATTACACGGCATGTCTTGCATATCCATAATCAGGCCACTGCCTCATATTATATTCTGGGCCGGTGCAGCCACCTGCGCATGTGCACAGACAGCCGAACGCCCACATTATCAATTTTCACCCGTCAACCAATATGGCGTACAACTGACGGCGAGTTATTGGAACCCCATCATTCATTATGTATCCAAGGTCAGCGGTGTCGATTTGAGTTTGAAAATCGGTCGCACCTCGGCAGACACCACCAGTTATGTCCTGGCCCAGGAAGTCGATTTTGCTTTCACCAACCATCTATTCAGCCCCAGCCGCGCGCGAATGGGCTGGACCGTAGTGGCGCGCCGTAACGCACCGCCGGTACGCTCGCAAATTGCGGTGATGGATGACTCCCCGGCTCAAACGCTGGGTGATTTGAAAGACAAGGAAGTCGGTTTCCCCGGTCCCGAGGCTTTTGTTGCATACAAGGTTTCATATGCCCAACTGCTGAACCAGAACGTACCCGTCAGAGTGGTTTTTGGCGGAAACATGGACAGCGCGCTGACCCAGCTGGTCAATGGCAAGGTGGCCGCCGTTGGCGGCAATTCGCAATTGCTGGCGGGTTATGCCACACGCGAAGGCCGAAAGCTGCGCATTCTCTGGAGCTCGGAGCCATATCAAGACCTGGCGCTGATGGTGTCGCCGAGGGTGCCCGCCGCTCAGGTACGCGCGGTGCGTGACGCTTTTGTCGGCATGGCCACGACCGCCGAAGGACGAGCGGTACTGCAGAGATCGTCCGACACGGCCGGATTGTCCAACGCCACCGGGTTCATCGCCACCGACGACCGGGAATATGACAACTACCGGCGTTTTTATGAAACCGCCCCTCAAAAATTACGCTGAAGGTCTGCCTCGGACCTTTTGACCACGCTGTGCAATTACTTCCACGCTCCCTGCTGAATCGGGTCTTTCTGTTATGCGCATGCATATCGATTGTCCTGCTGTTCGGCAGCATTGCCATGTTTCTTCGCGGCCAGCTGGTGCGCGAGATCGACGATGCGAACGACATGAGTGTCATGGTCGTGGAGATCATTGCACAATCGGTCGCGGATGCCGCCGTGGTAAATGACCTCGACGCGATCAAACGCACTCTGGACGCAGCGGTCAACCGGACGCCTTTCGCCACGGCGTCTTATCTCGAGGTCACCGGAATCCCTACCACCTCTACCGCGTCCCCCAGAAAGTCCGGTGCGCCTCAGTTTATCGAGGACAGGGTAAAAGAACGTCTGCCGGACGCCAACCGCATCATCGAAGTCGGCGGACGCGATTATGGTGTATTACGCCTGGCATTTTCAACCGAAGGTGTCTCCGATTATCTTTGGAAGACGTTTCTGCATGCCCTGATATTTGGTGCCCTTGCCACCACCGGTGGCTTGGCCCTGATGCGGATCCTGCTCGCGCGATGGTTATCCAAGCTGGCGCATCTGCAGCTTTTTGTCGAACAGATCCAGTCCGGTCAGCTCGATGCAAAAGCCGATGTGCCGACCGACGCACCCGACGAAATCCGCAAGACGCTCGAGCAGTTCAACTCGGTTGTCGCGCGTTTCGTATCGACGCTGCAACACGAGAAGAAACGTGCCGAGGTCACGCTGCATTCGATTGCAGACGGCGTCATCACACTGGACCCGGCCTGCCGTGTCACCTATGCCAACCTGGCAGCCGAGCGCATTCTCAGGCAGGCCCGCGGCGCATTGCAGGGGCAGGCGCTGGACGAGGTTCTGCCGATGGACGGCAAAGGCGCAAACGCATTTGTCAACGTGGCGCTGCCGGGTAATCGTTCAGCCGTGCTCGAACTGTCGCGTGCGCCGTTGCAGGACCAGCAGGGTTCGTTGTCGGGCGAGGTATTGGCGTTTCGCGACGTCACGCAGGACCACGCGATACGTCGCGACCTGCAGCGGGTTTCCCTCGCGGTGCAACATGCCGCGAGCGCCATATTGACCACCGATTCGGCCGGCCGTATCGAATATGCCAACCCGACCTTCACTGCCATGACGGGTTATGCATTCGAAGAGATCTGCGGGCAGACACCCCGGTTTCTCAAATCCGGACAAGTGGACCCGGCGATTTACACGGAACTGTGGTCTGCGGTGCGTGCCGGCCGCATCTGGCGCGGCGAAATGGTCAACCGCTGCAAGAACGGCTCGGAATTGTGGTGCGGCCTGACCGTTTCGGTGGTCCTCGACCGGGACGGAAAACCGGTCCAGTTCGTATCGGTCATGGAAAATACGACCGAACGCAAAAGAGCCGAAGAAACCATTTATCGCCTGGCCTACTTCGACTCGCTCACGACATTACCCAATCGGCGGATGTTCATGGAACGCGCCGGAAAATCCATCGAAATGGCCGGTGTGGGCAACCGCCCATTGTTCATCTGCTATCTCGATCTCGACGGATTCAAGAACGTCAACGATTCGCTGGGTCACCATATTGGCGACCTGTTACTGGCGAGTGTCGCCCAGCGCATCACACGCTGCCTGGGCAACGGAGATTTTCTCGGGCGTATCGGTGGCGACGAATTTGCGCTGCTCTTGCCCAATGCAACCGTCGACTCGGTACGGCAAATCGGAAAATCCATCATCGAAACCTTCGATATGCCGTTTTCGATCGAGAACCACGATATCCAGATCAGCACCAGTGTGGGTGCCGCGGCTTTCCCACAAGACGGGCTGGATGTGGCGAACCTGCTGCGCCGCGCAGACATGGCGCTGTACAAGGCCAAGGAAATGGGCAAACGCCGCCTGGTTTTGTTCTCGCAAGAGATCGAGACCGACAAACTCGAACGGTCGCAACTCGAACTCGCCCTGCATGTTGCTTTGGCACGCCAGGAGTTTCAGGTGCATTACCAGCCGAAGGTCGAACTGGCCAGCGGAAAAATCGTCGGGGCCGAGGCCCTGATGCGCTGGAACCATCCGGACAAAGGCATGATCGGCCCCGACCGTTTCATTCCCCTTGCCGAAGAATCCCGCCTGATCATCCCGATGGGCCATTGGATCATCGATGAAACCTGTCGCCAGATTCGTGCCTGGAACGATGGCGGCATGCCGGGCATTCGGGTCGCGGTGAATATATCGGCCGTACAGTTCCGCTCTCACGATCTGGCTGAAGATATCGCGCGCATCGTCGCCCGGCACGGCATCCGACCAGACCAACTCGAACTGGAAGTAACCGAAAGCGTGCTGATGGAAGACCCGGAAGACGTCGCCAGGATCATGGCGCGACTGCGGGATATCGGGTTGACCATTGCCATCGACGATTTCGGTACCGGGTTTTCGTCGCTGGCGTACCTGAAGACTTTCCCGGTGGGAGTGTTGAAGATCGACCGGACCTTTGTCCGGGACCTCGAAACCGACATCAACGACAAAGGTATCGCGGAAGCCATCGTGTCGATGGCGGCGGTGCTGGGCATGCGGGTCGTGGCGGAGGGCGTGGAAACCAGTGCGCAGGCGGTGATCCTCGAAAACATCGGTTGCGGACTGGCTCAGGGATATCTGTTTGGCAAACCGATGAACAGCAGGACGTTCGAAGCGCATTGGCATGCCCGGCAGGTCGCTGCTGGGGGAACGACCGAAACCATATTCGGCGGACAGCCAGAATCCGCGACCAGCTGAAACACCCTCACCCACCGGAAACCATGGACATCGTCGTTGCGGATCCGTCTCGCGAAGTCCCAACCCCAAAAACCCGAAAAACCAAACTACCCCGCCACCCCGACCCGGCTCCTCGCCCGCAGCGCCTTCCCCAGCACTTCATGAATCACCGCCGGGTCAGCCGGCTTGACCAGGTGGGCATCGAACCCCGCGCCGGTAGTGCTCTCGATATCGCTGATGGCGCCGTAACCGGTCAGCGCCACCACCGGCAGGCGCCCGCTCAGCGCGCGGCCGATGTCGATGCCGCTGCCGTCCGGCAGGCCAAGGTCGGTCAGCACGATGTCGAAGGAATCGTTCGCTGCGATCTGCAGCGCGGCGGCACAGGTCTCGACATGCACCGGCGACCAGCCGAAGGCTTCCAGGCACAGGCTCAGGGTTTGCGCCGCGGCCAGGTTGTCTTCCACCAGCAGCACCCTGAAACCCTCGGTCTCTGACGCGGCCTTGAGCTGAGGCGCGGCGGCCGGCCGCCTGATTTCGGCGGTTTTCGCCGCCACCAGCGGCAGCCGCACGGTAAAGGTCGCTCCCTGCCCCGGCCCGTCGCTGTACGCGCTCAGCGTTCCGCCGTGCTGCTGCGTCAGGTGCCTTGCGATGGCCAGTCCCAGGCCCAGGCCGCCGAAACGGCGGGCGACATCCTTATCGGCCTGCTCGAAGGCCACGAAGATACGTTCCATCACCTCGGGTTTGATGCCCACGCCCTGGTCGGTGCAACTGCAGGTGATGAAACCGTCGGCGTCGATGCGGCTGGACAGCCGCACCTCCCCGCCGGTCTCGCTGAACTTGAGCGCATTACGCACGATGTTCGACAGCACCTGCTGCAGTCGTGCGTCGTCGCCCACCACCCAGGCCGGTTCGTCGGCGGCCTCGTACACCAGCCGCACGCCCTTCTGTTCGCTCTGTTCCTGGCTGGTCTTGACCACCTGGCCCAGCACTTCACGCATGTCGACCACTTCAGGCTTGATGCTCAGCTTGCCGGTAGAGATGGCGGAAACGTCCAGCAGGTCGTCGATCAACCGCGCCTCGAGCACCACGTTGCGCCGGATGGTGGGCAGCAGGTCGGCGTACTTGTCGGGCACGGTGGCGACCTTTTCCAGCAGATGCGCGGCGAACTTCATCGACGACAGCGGGGTGCGCAACTCGTGCGACAGCACCGCCAGGAAACGATCCTTCGACTGATTGGCCCGCTCGGCTTCGTCCTTGGCGGCGCGCAGCAATATTTCTGCGTTGCTGCGCGCGGCACGCTCGGCCACTTCACGCATGGCCCGTTCCAGCACCACCGGCAGGCGCGACAGGCGGCCCTTGCTCACGTAGTCGGTGGCGCCCTGCTTCAATAGTTCGACCGCGTTGTCTTCGCCGATGACACCCGACACGAAGATGAAGGGCACGAACGGCGCGTGCTCCCGCGCGTGGGCCAGGGCCTCGCTGCCGCTGTAGCCCGCCAACTCGTAGTCCGACAGGATGGCGTCGAAGCTGCCTCGGGCCAGGGCATCGACGTAACCATCGCCGTCCGACACCAACACCAGCGTTGCACGCGGATAGGCTTCCTTCAGTTCTTCCGACAGCAGTTCGGCATCGAAGGGCGAGTCTTCCAGCAACAGCAGCTTGAGAGGCAGGTCGGAAGACTCCGACAGCTTGCGTTCAGTCATAGCTTCGGATCGCCTTGAGCGAACCCGGCGGCGGCTCGTTGAGTACCGCCCAGAACATGCCCAGGTCGGCGATGGCCGAGACGAAGACCTTGAATTCGACCGGCTTCACCACATAGGCGTTGACGCCCAATTCGTAGCTGCGCACCAGATCGGTTTCTTCCTGCGAAGAGGTCAGCATGACCACCGGAGTAGCGCGCAGCGTGGGGCTCTTGCGGACGGCTTCGAGCACTTCGAGGCCGTTGACCTTCGGCAGCTTCAGGTCCAGCAGGATGACCGCCGGATTGCCTGCTTCGCGGTCAGCGTGTTCGCCTTCACGGAAAAGATATTCAAGCGCCTGTGCACCGTCGCGCAGCACCACGACTTCGTTGGCGAGCTGGCTGCGTTCCAGGGCGAGCAGGGTCAGTTCGAGGTCACGTGGGTCGTCCTCGACCAGCAGGATCGGTTTAATCATTTTTCAGCTTGCGCAGGATTTGCGGGATTCGATTCACTCTTTTGCGGGAGCAGGAAGCCGAAGGTCGCACCGACGCCCGGTTCGCCCCTGGCCCAGACACTGCCGCCGTGCCGCTCCACGATTCTCTTGACGTTGGCCAGGCCGATGCCGGTGCCTTCGAAGTCTTCGGACTTGTGCAGCCGCTGGAACACGCCGAACAGCTTGGCGACGTACTGCATCTGGAAACCGACGCCGTTGTCTTCCACTTCCATGCCGACGAAACCCTCGCTGGCCACCGGCCGGATGGTGATGACCGGCGCGGCCTGCTTGCGGGTGTATTTCACTGCGTTGGACAGCAGGTTGCGTGCGGCCACCTGCAGCAGCACCGGGTCGGCCGGCATCGAGCGGAGGCCGGGCTCGACCTTCCAGGTGATGTCGCGGGTCGCATCCTGGCGGGACAGCTCGCGGATCAGGCTGGCGACCATTTCCTCGGCGTTGACGTCGCGCAGCTTGAGCGCCGAGCGGCCCATGCGGGAGAAGTCGAGCAGTGCATCGACCAGCTGGCCGGCAAAGGCCGAAGCGTCCTTCACATGGCCCAGGTAGCGGTGCGAACGGGGGCTGAGCAGGCTTCCTTCGGATTCCAGCACCAGGTCGACATAACCGGCGATGTGGCGCATGGGTGCACGCAGGTCGTGCGACACGGTGTACGAGAAGGCTTCCAGTTCCTTGTTGACCTTGCTGAGTTCATTGGCCACCGCCGCCACTTCTTCGGCACGTTTGAGCACGATGCCGATGAGGGCCTGGCGCAGTTCGTTGACGGCGCTGACCTCGGCGGTGGACCAGGGCCGGCTGCGTCCGCCGACCTGTTCGACCCAACTCGTGAAGCTGCGCCGGGGGTGGATGCGGCCGGTGGCGTCGGCGACCATCTTCTTGTGCGGCTCGCCGGCCCAGGTGATGGTCTTCACGATTTCCGGGCGAAACCACAGGATGACATGGCGGTGCACCCGTGAAATGGAAAGCGCCAGCACACCGGCGACAGCCGCGCCCTGCCCGGCCTCGGCATTTGCAGACGGGAAGGCCGTGGACAGCTGGTCGACGTCATAAACGTCGCGGCCCGTGTTGGAAACCCAGTCGGCCATCTCCAGCAGCCGGGTTTCGTCGGGCGTTTCGCCTGCCGTCCACGCCTGGTCGTCCAGCACCACCGCCGCACCCGTGGCGTGGGCCATGCGCAGCAGCAGCGTGGGTTCGGAAACCAGGCCGCGCAAGGTCGGGTCGCTGTCGGAGAGATGCGCCACCAGTTGCAGCGTGATCTTGCGCAGCGACAGGCGGGATTCGACCTCGGTGTTGGCCTCCTTGGCTTCGACCAGCATCGACAGCAACTGCCCCAGGTGACTGCAGGCGGCGCGCACTTCCGGTACGAGGAAACGGGGCTCGTGGTTGTGGCATGAAGCCAGGCCCCAGAGTTTTCCATCGACCACGATGGAGACCGACATGGACGCCAGCGTGCCCATGTTGCGCATGTATTCCAGATGCACCGGCGACACGCTGCGCAGGTAGGCCAGGGACAGGTCCAGGCTGCCGGGCTCGACGGCGGTCGTGTCGGTGGCGAGCAGGGCGACCGGTTCGTAACCCGCGTCGGGTATCAGCCGGAAGCGGTTGGCCAGGTACAGCTCGCGAGCCTGGCGCGGAATGTCAGAGGCCGGGAAGTGGTGGCCGGCATAACTGTCGTAGCCGGCGTCGAGGGCCTGTGCCAGCACTTCGCCGTGGCCGTCTGGGTCGAAGCGATAGATAAGGCAACGGCCGAAACCGGTGAGCCGTTTCAGTTCGCGCGCCGCGATATCGAGCAGCGCCTGCACCTCGGATACGCCCTGCAGCTGCGGCAGGAAGTCTCGCGCCAACTCGTAGAGCGGGGCTTCCAGCGCCGCCTTGGGGACGCGTGCTTCGAATTCGACGATGACCACATCACCCAGCCGATGGGCCCAGGCGGAAAGCGCCTGCCCATGCAGATCGAAACCGCCCACCGCGACGGCCGCATGGCCAGGCGGCAAGGACCGGAGTTTTGCTTCGCCCAGGCCGGACCGTGCAGCCCGGGCGACCGAGACATCGCCCCAGTTCGCGCTCCAGAACCTGACCTCCAGCGCCTCGGCATCCAGCGCCAGCAGGTAACCGTGCGGCTGGATCGCGCCCGGCACCCGGATGGGCTCGCGGTCACAGGCGGTGATGTCGATGGCGGGCATGGATCGAACGGAGGCCCGCTGGCGAAAGCGGCAGTTGATGCGATGGAAAACCCAGGATCATCGTCGGTTCAAACCGAAATCCTTGTCAGCCGTTTCCTACGCTTACGTCTTCAAGCTGCGGATTCCATGTCTTTTTACATGCGTCGGTACATCCGGGCAGTTGCGCACGGGTCCGATTCAAGGCTCCGTGCCTGCCTGGCGCCGGTCAGAAGTCGAACCTGGCGTTCACCGAGATGGTGCGCGGACTGCCGAATGCGATGAGTTGGGCATTGGGCGTCGTGCCCTGCAGGTAATCCCGGTCGAACAGGTTCTTGATGCTCAGGTTCACACCCCAGCTCCTCTGCTGGAAACCCGCGTTGACATCGAACAGCGCATACCCCGGCAGGTTGACGAAATAGGTGCCGCGTTGCGCCGTGCGATCGCCCTGGCTGCGAATGCCCGCGCCCATGTTCCAGCCCATCCTGTCGGGCTGGAAATAATATTGGCTGAATAGCGAAGCTGCGTTTTTCGGCACGTGGTTGATACGTTTGCCGATTTCGCTGGCGGTCACGCTCGCGGTGGTTTCAGCGCTCGGGATATAGCTGTAGGCCGCCGAGACATTCCACTGGCGGGTGACGGCAGCTGCCAGTTCGGCCTCGAAACCGCGCGTGGTCTGCTCGCCGGTCTGAATGGAGTAATTCAGGGTGGCGTCGGTCTCGGTGACGTTGGTGCGTTTCAGGTCATACAGCGCCACATAACCCTGCAGCCGCTCGGCCAGCGCCTGAAACTTCATGCCGATTTCGGCCTGTTTGCCGGTCTCGGGGTTGAGCAGGGTTCCGTTGGCACCCGAATCGGTCACCGGCTGGAAAGAGGTGGAATAACTGACATACGGCGCGACATGTTCGTTGATGCGGTACATGACCGAAGCGCTGCCGGTGAAAGGGCTGTCCGAGTTCTTGACGGTGGTGTTGTTGATGCGGTTGCGGATCTCGACCTGCGTGAAGTCCTGCCGGCCCGACAGGCCGATGACCCATCTGTCGTCGATCTTGATGGTGTTGCGGGTATAGATGCCGGCGTACTGGTTATAGGTCAGGTTATACGAAGGGGTTCCGGTCCTGATGGATGTGACGCCGTATTTCATGGTCCGCACGTCGAAGGAGTTGATGTTGTCGACGCGGCTGTAGTAATCGCTTCTTTCACGCATCAGGTCGACACCGACGGTCAGGTCGTAATTGATCCGCGAGAAATTGAAGTTGCGCTGCAGGTAATTATCCCAGGCGAAATTGACGTCCTGCTTGTCCTGATAATTGATCTGGCGGGTGACTACCGGGAACGTGGCATTCGCCGCGGAGAACACCGAGTTGCTCCAGCTGCGGCCCTGGCTGATCGCAAAGTTCTGTTTGTAGACCCATTCGCTGTCGAAATAATGGGCGTAGCTGTAGCCGATGCGGTAGACGTCGACCGAATAATGGCGATCCGGTTCGCCGGTGAAGACGTTGCGACCGTAACTGGCGTAATTGGCCGGCACACCCTGGTTGCGCACGTAATTGCGGTGCTGGTAGCTGGCGATGACCGACAGGTCGTTGCGGCGGTCCAGGTCGAAGTTGTACGACGGCGAGATGTAGTAATTCTTGAAGTACACATAATCCGTCGGATCATCCTGATCGGACACCCGTCCGACGACACGGAATGCACCTTTTGCCGTGCCGTTGGGCGACCGGTTGACGTCGAAAGTGGTTTCCTTCAGCCCGTAATTGCCCACGGTCACTTCGGCACGGTTGAACGATTCCGGCTGCGGGCGTTTGGTGGTCAGGTTGACCAAACCGCCGGGTAATGTCATGCCGAAACCCACCGAGGTCGGCCCTTTCAGCACTTCGATGGAAGAGATTCCGGAAATATCCTCGGCGCGCAATACGTTGGTGGAAGACTGGGTGCGCAGGCCGTCGACATAAGTCTGTGCGCTGGAAATCTGGCCGCGAATGATGAAGTCGTCCCAGCCGCGCCGGCCATAAACGCCGGAAGACACTCCGGCCACACCTTCCAGGGCTTCGGCCACCGAACGGTTCTGGCGTTCGGCGATCTGCTGGCCGGTAATGACACTGACGGATTGCGCGGTGTCGAACAGACTGGCGTCGGAGCGCAAAACACTGGGCGCCGTTTTGGCCGCATAGGTCTTTTCATTATCCTGGCGCTTTTCGGCCTGGACGGTGACGGTCTGCAGCTCCGAACCCGGCGGAGTGGCGGATTGCGCAAAAACCAGGGAGGAACCCGCGGTCAATGCGACGGATGAAGAAAACCGCAATATGCCGAGCGTGACATTATTCTTGCGAAGGGAGGGCGTGCGACGGATGTACATGGTCAATATGACGGGTTTTTTTTGATAATCGCTCAGGCCATTGCCCAATCGACGGCAGCGTCGAAAAGTTTCTTGCCGGCATCGGACAGAACCGGAAAGGTTTCGTTGTCCAGGAAAAACATCACGCGCCGCGCGGGCGCCAGCGATTCGTAATCCATCGTGGCGCCCTTCTCGTAGCCGAAGATGGCCGCCTTTTCAGGCTGGCCGTACAGCGTGGCGATGGTCGTGGCTCCCGGGCCGGCCTTGCCCCAGTTCATGGGGACCTGTTTTTCGTAGGCCTTCACCACACCGGCAGGCAGGCCCGCCGCCATCGGGTGCGGCGCGTTGACCAGCCAGACGTAGCGCTGCTTTTCCGCACTGCCAAAGTCGGTGTCGACGCGTTTGCCGGTCATCGCCATGTCGTCGAGCAAGTCGCTTTCCCAGGTCAGCAACGGCACCGGCAGGTTGCGGTAGGCCCCCAGCAAGTCGTTGGAACGGACGGTGGAAGACAGCACGACCAGGTCGGCCTCGAGCGCGGCGCTGGCAGGCGCGTACTGGCTCTGCAGGGTGACGGCGAAACCGCGGTCGGTGAGGTATTGCCGGATCTGCTGGTCGACCGGCAGGCTCTTGCCTTCCATGCGCACGACCAGAAAGATCTTCCTGGCGGGCGTTGCCAGGGCGGCGAATGCGGGCCGGGACAGGCTGGTGGCAAGCAGGCTCGCGGACAGCAGGGCGGCGCGGCGGCTGCGCAGCAATGGCGCTCCAGGCAGATGCGGCAGTTCGGAGTGGTTCTTGGTAGTCATCTCCCGGTAAGCCGAACGAAACTCGAAAAGATGAAAGTCTCCGAAGAGGTATCAGCAGCCGTTCAAAAAAGTCCCGAACGTGCGACGCAGCTTCGATGGTGTACGCGCCACCTGCCGGCGGGTCCGCGCTTCGCGCCTGGGGGCATACGCCATCGGCGGCGACCGCAACCCGACGGACGGCCACCTGGACACCTTCAATGCGCCGTATCCCAAGCTCCTCTATTTTTCTGAAGCGGCTGGAACGGGCTGTTGAAACAGTCGCGGGCCGGTGTCTTCCATGCCCCGCTGACCGCCGTGACCCGGAGCCCGTGTGCCGGCGATAGCAGAATGGGGTGCATCCGCCCGCCGGGGCGCGTCGTTTCGAAGCCAGCCTTTCCATGTCAAATCCAGCCGCCACCGCCAGCGAGGCGAAACCCGATTCGTTCTCGCTGCGCCGCATCGCCGTCGTGGCCTTCGGGCCTTCCCTGCTTTTCGGCATCGGCGAAGGGGCCATCCTGCCGATCATCCCGCTCACCGCACGCGAACTGGGCGCCTCCATCCCGATGGCTGCGATGATCATCGCGCTCATCGGCATCGGTTCGCTGATCAACAACATCCCGGCGTCGGCGATCACCATGCGTTTCGGTGAACGCTGGGCGATGGTCGCGGCCGGCCTGTGGAGCGCGGTCGGCATGGGCCTGTGCCTGTTGACTTCGCAGCTCATCCTGCTGGCGGCCGGATGCCTGATGGTCGGCATGTCGCAGGCGGTCTACAACCTGGCGCGCCAGAGCTACATGAGCGAAGTGGTGCCGCCGAACTACCGGGCGCGCGCGCTGTCGGCGCTGGGTGGGGTGATGCGGATCGGCATGTTCGCCGGACCATTCATCGCGGCCGGCGCGGTGCACCTGTTCGGTCTGGAGGCGGCTTATGTGGTCGGGCTGGTGGCGGTGCTGGCGGCCGCCGCCCTGGGTGCCCGCATGCCGGACCTGCAGGCACCGCCCGTGCCGCCCGGCCAGTCCGAACCGGCCCGCGTCACGGTAGCCTCGACGTTGCGCGAACATCGCCGTGTTTTCCTCACCCTGGGTCTGGCGGTGCTGCTGGTGAGTGCGGTGCGGGCATCGCGGCAGGCGGTGATTCCGCTCTGGGCCGACCACCTGGGCCTGGCGCCGTCGGTGGCATCGTTGATCTACGGCATGTCGGGTGGCATCGACATGCTGGTGTTCTATCCGGCCGGCAAGGTGATGGACCATTTCGGCCGGCGCTGGGTGGCCGTGCCGTCGATGCTGATCATGGGCCTGGCCCTGCTGGCGATGCCGCTGACGGCCGGTGCGACCACCTTGCTGCTGGTGGCCATGGCCATCGGTTTCGGCAACGGCATCGGCTCGGGAATGATCATGACGCTGGGCGCAGACCATTCGCCGCGCCACGGGCGGCCGCACTTTCTGGGGGTGTGGCGCCTGCTGTCGGACATCGGTTCGTCGGGCGGCCCTGCCCTGCTGTCACTGCTGGCCGGCAGCCTGTCGCTGGCCGCCGGCATCGCGGTCACCGGGGCGGTCGCGCTGGCGGCGGCGGCGGCGCTGGGGTGCTGGATTCCGCGTCGGGGCGGGTGACCGTCGACCTTTCGATGAACTCCATCGGTTCCATGGTCGTGACCTGCCGGAAGGCGATCGCGAACCGTGCTGCCGCTGGCGGATGTACGGCAGGCCCTGGAACCATCCGAAACCGGCCGCACGCGCGGCAAAACGGTTCTTCGAGTCGCGCAGGCGATCTGAGCAACCGGCGGACGGTTGAAAAGGCCGGCACCCGGCGTCGTTCCAGGCGCTGATTCACCAGGGCAGGCACTGCCCGTCGTACGCGCGGAAACCACCGCTTTCATCCGGCATCAGGCCGTCGAGCACGGTCAATAACTGCCGGGCCGCGTCGCTGGCGGGCCGCCCGACCAGCGCGCCGCGGAACGGTGCAGACAGGGCCGAGTCCACGGTCCCGGGGTGCAGCGCTGCGATCACCGCTTGTGGATGGGTACGCGCCAGTTCGATGGCGGCCGTCTTGACCACCATGTTGAGGGCAGCCTTGGAGGCACGGTAGCTGTACCAGCCGCCCAGGCGGTTGTCGCCGATGCTGCCCACCTTGGCCGACAGCACGGCGAACACGCTGCGCTCCCCACGCGCCAGCTGCGGCACGAAATGCCCCAGCGCCAGGGCGGGTCCGATGGTGTTGACCGCAAAACTGGCCGCCATGTGCTGCGCGTCGATGTCGCCAAGACGTTTCTCGGGGCCGCCGGTGGGGCCTTGCAGCATGCCTGTGGCCACGATCACCAGGTGCCAGGGGCCTTCGTCGAGCAGAGCCTGAGCGGCTTCGCCGATGCTCGCCGGCAAATTGAAATCGATCGCCGGCCGGCTGGCGCGTCCCAGCGCACGCACATGTGCGCATTCGGGGTCGGCGCGCAGCTGCATGACCAGAGCGCCACCGATGGCGCCCGAGGCGCCGATCACAAGCGCTCTGTAGCCGGAGCGGAGTGACAGCATCGGGCGCTGCATGAATACCGGGGCACGGCTGATGCGTTCGAGTGGTGGAGCGGCAGGCCCGACGCCTTATTCGACGGTCACGCTCTTGGCCAGGTTACGCGGCTTGTCGACGTCGGTGCCGCGCGCCACCGCCGTGTGATAAGCCAGGAGCTGCAGCGGCACCACGTGCAGCAGCGGGCTCAGCGCGCCGTAGTGCTCGGGCATGCGGATGACGTTCATGCCCTCGGACCGCTCGATGCGGGTGTCGGCGTCGGCCAGCACATACAGCACACCACCGCGTGCCCGCACTTCCTGCAGGTTGCTCTTCAGCTTTTCCAGCAAGGTGTCGTTGGGCGCTACGGTGACCACCGGCATTTCACTGGTGACCAGCGCCAGCGGGCCGTGCTTGAGTTCGCCGGCGGCATAGGCCTCGGCGTGGATGTAGGTGATTTCCTTCAGCTTCAGCGCGCCTTCCAGGGCGATGGGGTAGTGCAGGCCGCGGCCCAGGAACAAGGCGTTTTCCTTGGCGGCGAACTCGTCTGCCCAGGCCATGATCTGCGGTTCGAGCGCCAGCACCGACTGCAGCGCGATGGGCAGGTGGCGCATGGCCTTCAGGTGGGCGGCCTCGGCTTCGGCGTCCAGGAAGCCCCGGCTCTGCGCCAGCACCAGCGTCAGCAGGAACAGTCCGGCCAGCTGGGTGGTGAAGGCCTTGGTGCTGGCCACGCCGATCTCGGCACCGGCACGGGTGATGTAGGCCAGCTTGCATTCGCGGACCATGGCGCTGGTGGCCACGTTGCAGATGGTCAGCGTCTGTTCCATACCCAGCTTGCGGGCATGCTTGAGCGCGGCCAGGGTGTCGGCCGTTTCGCCGGACTGGCTGATGGTGACCACCAGCGTGCGCGGGTTGGGCACCGAGCTGCGGTAGCGGTATTCGCTGGCAATCTCGACCTGGGTCGGGATCCTGGCGATGGATTCGAGCCAGTACTTGGCGGTGCAGCCGCTGTAGTAGCTGGTGCCGCAGGCCAGGATCAGCACGTTGTCGATTTCCTGGAACACACGCCAGGCGCTGGCACCGGTCTGGCCGTCCCGGCCCTGGCCGTCGAACAGCTCGGGCACGATGCCGGCCACGCCTTCGAGGGTGTCGGCAATGGCGCGGGGCTGCTCGAAGATTTCCTTCTGCATGTAGTGGCGGTACGGGCCGAGTTCGGCCGCGCCGCTGTGCGCCTGCACGGTGCGCACCGGACGTGCGGCGTTGTCGACCCTGACATGTTCGCCGCCTTCGCCCAGGTTGCTGATCCAGTAACGGCCCAGTTGCAGATCGACCACGTCGCCTTCTTCCAGGTAGACGATCTGGTCGGTGACGCCGGCCAGCGCCATGGCGTCGCTCGCCAGGAAAAGTTCTCCACCGCCGCTGTCCTTGGCGCCGACACCCATGATCAGCGGCGAGCCGGCGCGCGCGCCGACCACGCGGTGCGGCTCGTCACGGCAGAACACGGCGATGGCGTAGGCGCCATGCAGCTGCTTGACCGCCTGTTGCACGGTTTCGTACAGGTCGCCGTCGTACAGGCTGTCGATCAGGTGGGCGATGACCTCGGTGTCGGTCTGGCTGGCGAATTCGTAACCCTTGGCCTCGAGTGCGGCGCGCAGCTGGTCGTGGTTTTCGATGATGCCGTTGTGCACCAGCGCGATGCGGCCGGGGCGGTGGGTCAGGCCGTCGATGGTGTTCGGGCCGTGGCTGAAATGCGGGTGGGCGTTGTGCACCGCCGGAGCGCCGTGGGTGGCCCAGCGGGTGTGGGCGATGCCGGTACCGCCTTCGACCTTGTCGGTGGCGACCTGGGCCAGCAGTTCCGCAACACGCGAGGTGCTGCGCGATCGGCGCAGCGGTCCTTCGGTGGCATTGACTGCCGCCGCATCGTAGACCGCCACGCCGCAGGAGTCGTAACCGCGGTATTCAAGGCGCTGGAGGCCCTGGACGAGGATAGGAACGATGTTTCGGGTGGAGACCGCGCCGACGATGCCGCACATAGATGACTTACCTTGGAATGAAGTTGCAAGTCGATCGTATGACCGACGCGCAAAAATTTTCAGCCAATTAATCGGCAAGTTTGGGCGAAAATTTCGGTATGCATGAAATATGGAATCTTCGTTCACATAATCTCCACATATGAACGAAATCTCCATCGACTCGGCAGACTGGCAGTTGCTGGCCTTGCTCCAGCAAGATGCTTCACGCAGCAACCAGGCACTGGCGGACGCCGCGGGCATGTCACCGGCCACATGTCTGCGGCGGGTGAAACGGCTGGTCGAATCCGGCGTCGTCAGCCGGCAGGTGGCGCTGCTCGACAGCGACCGATTGGCACCTTTGCTGGGTCACGGACTGAGCGTGATCGTCGAAGTGACGCTGGACCGGCAGGACACCGAGCGGCTGGACGCCTTCGAACTGCGCGCCGGAGCGGAATCGGCGGTGCAACAGTGCTACAGGGTATCGCCCGGGCCTGACTTCATCCTGATCCTGCGCTGCCGCGACATGCCCGACTACCAGGAATTGGCACGGCGCCTGTTCCATGCCGACGCCAACGTGCGCAACGTCAAGGCCTTCTTCAGCGTGAAACGGTCGAAGTTCGACCCGGCCCTGCCGCTCAAGGCCTACTGAAAACCGGCTTTCAGGGCGGGCAGGTCGCGCAACAGGGCGTCGCGTGCGCGCAGGCCTGACGACGGCGATTCGAGCCGTTCGTCCTGCGCCAGCCGGGCGAACACCAGGTGCCGCCCGCTTCCGAGCGTCCAGCCGACGAACCATCCGTAGGCTCGGGCTTCGTCGAAGCTGCCGTCCGGCCGGCGTGGAAAGGCCGAACCGGTCTTGCCCTGCACTTGTGTGCCGTCCGGAGCATGGAAGGTTTCGACGATGCTCAGGGTGCGCTCAGTCGCCGAGGCGCTCACCGGCAACTGCCGGTTGACCAGCTTGCGCAGAAACACGACCTGCTCCAGCGGAGAGATCTTCAGCGACGACATGATCCAGGCACGGTCCAGGCCATTGTCCTGGCCGGGGTCGCCGGCGAAATCGGCATTGCCGAAACCGAAGCCCTGTGCGTAACGATGCAGGGTCGGTTCACCCAGCGCGTGGGTGATGCGCTGCGAATACCACACCACCGAATACTTCAGCCAGCGCACCGGATCGGTCGGCTGCCGCCAGGGTTCGCCACCCCAGTCGGGGTCGCCGACCCGCATGGTCAGCACCGGCGTGTGGTCGCCGGTCAGGAAACCGGTATCGAAACCGATCACCGCCAACGGAATCTTGAAGGTGGATGCCGGCGTGACGCGGGTACGGCAATCGCCCTGCTCCAGCAGCACACGGCCATCGGAAGCGTCGGCGACGATGGTGCAGATCGTGCCGGCAATCACGGGCACGGAAGACACGGCCGCCAGCAGGGCCGCCACGAAAAACTTGCGCATGATCAACCGAGGGTGAAACTGACGGTGCAACCGGCGTGCGGCGCGGCTTCGGCCGAGATCCTGCCGCCGTGGCGTTCGACGATCTGCCGCGCACCCGCGAGGCCGACGCCCAGGCCTTCGAATTCGGACTGCGGATGCAGCCGCTCGAAGATGCCGAACAGTCCGGAAGCATGGGCCGGATTGAAACCGGCGCCGTTGTCGCGCACCACGAATTCCGGTCGCCCGTCCGCCGTGGTTTGCCAGAAGACCGAAATGCTGGCGTCGGACTTTTTGCGGGTGAACTTGAGTGCGTTGGACAGCAGCCGTTCGAACAGCTGCCGCACCAGCGCCGCATCGCCCTCGCAGGGCGGCCAGTCATCGGCCAGCTGCCAGTCGATATGTCGGCCGCGGGCCTGGACTTCGAGTTCGGCGCGGACCTCTTCGAGCAGGGTGCGAAGGTCGAGCGGCTGGCGCAGCAGCGGTGCACGGGCGATGCGCGATAGCTCGAGCACACCGTCGATCATGCGGCCCAGGTTCTGGGTGGCCTCGTCCATCGCGTCCAGGCAGGACATCGCCTCGCCGTCGCTGCCGAGTTCGCCCAGGCGCTCGCGCAACATGATGCCGAAAGCGCTCATGTGTCGAACCGGCGCGCGCAGATCGTGCGAGATGGCGCGGAACAGGTCGTCCAGGTCGGCACGCGGGTTGCGGCGGTCACGACGCTCGGGCCGATCCGCCGTGACCGGCGAAGATGAGGAATATGGACTCGTGTTCATGGCGCAACGCCTGTGTACCGCATTTGTACTGACTGTTGCACGTTTATTTCGGGGTCTTACGAATTGGGCGCTTCCAGCGCTCGATGGTCACCTGCCGTGAACGGGCCACGGTAAGTGCCGCGGGCGGGGTGTCCTTGCTGACGGTCGAGCCGCCGGCCACGGTGCCGCCGGCCCCGATGGTGACAGGCGCCACCAGCACGCAATTGCTGCCGATGGAAACATCGTCACCGATGACGGTGCGGTGCTTGTTCACACCGTCGTAGTTGGCGGTGATGCTGCCGGCGCCGTAGTTGACGCGGGCACCCACGATGGCGTCGCCGAGGTAGGCCAGGTGGTTGGCCTTGGCACCGGCGGCCAGCGAGCTGTTCTTGACCTCGACGAAATTGCCGATGTGGACGTCGTCGCCCAGCCGCGCACCCGGCCGCAGGCGGGCGAACGGGCCGATGCGGGCGTCGCGGCCCACCTCGATGCCGGCGGACTCGCCCTGGATATGGCTGAAGGGATGCACCACCGTGCCTGCAGCGATCTGCACGTCGGACAGCACGCAATGCGCGCCGATACGCACGCCGTCGCCCAGCGACACACGGCCCTCGAAGATGCAGCCGATATCGATGTCCACGTCCTGGCCGCACAGCAACTGGCCGCGCAGGTCGAAACGTGACGGGTCGGCCAGCCGTACGCCGGCCTCGAGCAGGGCGTCGGCCTGCCGGCGCTGGTAGGCGCGCTCCAGGGCCGCCAGCTGGGCCGGGCTGTTGACGCCGGCGACTTCGATCAGGTCGGGTGTCGCCACCGCCACCACCGGCACGCCGTCCGACACGGCGAGCGATACCAGGTCGGTCAGGTAGAACTCCTTCTGGGCGTTGTCGTCGGACAGGCGGGCCAGCCAGCCGGCCAGGCGGTCGCCGGGCACGGCCATCACGCCGGTATAGGTTTCGTTGATGGCACGCTGCTCTTCGCTGGCGTCCTTCTGCTCGACGATGGCCTGCACGCTTCCGTCGCCGGCCCGTACGATGCGGCCGTACCCGGTGGGGTCTTCCAGCACCACGGTGAGCAAGGCCAGCGCGCCCCCGGCAGCCGCGTCAGCCAGGGAGCGAAGGGTGTCCACGGCGATCAGCGGTACGTCGCCGTTGAGCACCAGCACCGTGCCGTCGCCGGCCAGTTGCGGTGCGGCATGTCGCACCGCGTCTCCGGTGCCGCGCTGGGGAATCTGGCGGGCAAAACCCAGGCGGCCGGCCAGCGCATCCGGTGCGGGTGCGGCTTCCACTGCATCGGCACCGTGGCCCGTGACCACCACCACCCGTCGCGCACCCAGGTCTGCCACGGTGTCGAGTACGTGGCGCAGCATGGCGCGGCCGGCAAGGCGATGTAACACTTTCGGATGCGCACTTTTCATCCGCGTACCCTTGCCAGCGGCCATGACCACCACATCCAACATGCCGTTCACACCCATCACAACTCCTAGATTTCATTCACGCGCAAAGCAGCGCCCCTGGCGCAGGATTATCGGGGTGGCCGCCGCAGCCCTTGTTCTGCAGGCGTGCAGCGCGGTGAAGCTCGGCTACCAGACGCTGCCGGAAGTGAGTTACTGGTGGCTGGACGGCTATGTGGACTTCAGCGCAGCGCAAAAAGAACGGGTGAAGGACGACCTGGCAGCGCTGCAGTCCTGGCATCGCAAGGCAGAATTGCCGCAGATCGCCAACCTGCTCGACCAGATGAGCCTGATGGCGGTGAAGGACGTGACGGCCGACCAGATCTGCGGTTTGGTCGATTCGGTGCGCAACCGGCTGCGCGCGGTGGGTTCGCAGGCCGAGCCGTCTGCGGCCACCCTGGCACTAACATTGACCTCCGATCAGTTGGCCGGATTGCGCAAGCGCTACGACAAGAACAACGCGGACTACCGCAAGGAATGGCTGGACATGTCGCCGGCCAAACGCGACGAGAAACGCTACAAAAAAATCGTCGACTACGCCGAAAACCTGTACGGCAAGCTGGACGCGCCGCAGCGCGACAGCATCCGCAAATATGTGAACAACGGCGGCTTCGATCCTGTGTACGACAACGAGCGGCGTCTACGCCAGCAACGCGAAGTGCTGCGAACCCTTGAAAAATTGCAGGCCACGCCCGACACCTCGCTGTCAGACGCCCGCAAGGCCATCGGCGCCCTGATCGACAATGGCTTCGACGCATCCGACGCCGCAGGAAGAGCCCATCAGCAGCAAGTGCGGCGCGCAGGCTGCGAAACCATGGCCGAGGTGCAGAACAGCACCAACGATACGCAGCGCGCGCATGCGGTGAAGCGGCTTCAGCAATATCGGCAGAGCGCAGTGGAGTTGGCCGAGAAATCCTGATGCGGCAATGAAAAGGGCTGCCGAGGCAGCCCTTTTTTTGGACGGATGGCGTGGATCAGGCCGCCGGCGCGGGTGCCACCGGGTTATGTACCGTGCGGTTTTCGCCCATGCCCACCGGTTTACCGGACACGGCGGAGGCGGCCATGGCCAGCATGCGCACCATGCGGCTGGAGTTGGAATCCCAATATTCGGCGTCGTCCACATCGACCCGCAGCAGGGCCAGCGACGGGTCGTCCTTGCCTTCGGGGAACCAGGGCTTGGCCGCTGCGGACCAGAGTTCCTCGACCTTTGCGCGGTCGAAGATCAGGGTGGAACTTCCGCTGATCGACACGTATTTGGCATCGGATGGATCGGCGAAGGCCAAATTGACCTTGCCGGCCGGTGCTTCCTTGTCACCGGACGGCTTGGTGAAGAACCAGATGGCACCGTTGGCATCCACCTCCAGCGGCATCATCGGCCGGCTGGTCAGCACGCCGTGGCTGTCGGGAGTGGTGAGCATGCCCGGGCCGATGCCCTTGATGAGATCGACGATCTTCTGCATGCCTTCGGAAGTTTGCGCGACTGTCTTCATGAAGTCCTCGATTTCTGCTGGGTCTGGAAAGCGTGGGAGTCCGGCACCATGTCGGTGGCGGCGCTGGGGCCCGTGCGGCCGTACTGGTATTCGGACGAACCCTGCTGCTGCTGCTGGCGGTTGAGCCAGAAGCGCGCGGGTTGCTGCTGCCGCTGCGGAAAACGCTTGCGAGCCGCCTGTGCCGAGGTCAGTGAATGGATGGACATGCTTGTCTCTCGACTGGTTTTTATTCGCCTTTCGGCGCGAACCAACAGCATAGAAACGCGCGATGGCCAGGGGTGTCATCTGGTTTGGCCGACGTCTGTCAGCGCTTGCCTACATGTGCCTGCGGCCGGTCAGATGAGCGGCGTCTTCCGGATCGGCCGCTGGTAGTAGTCGGCCACCATTTCGAGGCCCCGCGGGTCGTGCATCACCAGCCGGCCGCCGTCCAGCGAATGCATGCCCATGCGGCCGAGCCGCCGCAGTGTCTTGTTGGTGTGCACCAGCGAAAGCCCCAGCGCGTCGGCGATGTGCTGCTGGCTGAACGGAAATGCGATGCTGCCCTGCTGCGCCAGTCCGACCCGCTCGGCCCGGCGATACAGGTGAACCAGCAGCATGGCGACACGTTCGAGCGCGGTACGCCGACCGGTGGTGAGCAGTCCTTCGTCTACCAGGCTTTCCTCGCGCGCCGCCAGCCAGGTCACGTCGTAGCCCAGCTGCGGATCGTCGCGGAACATCTGCCACAGGCCGTCGCGCGGAAACACGCACAGCGTGACATCGGTCAGCGCCTCGACGCCCGGCGTGGCGCCATCGGCGAACTCTTCCTGGAGGCCGATGAAGTCGCCCGGCACCAGGAAATTGAGGATCTGGCGACGGCTGTCCGACAGCGTCTTATAGCGAAACGCCCAGCCCCCGTAGAGAGTGAACAGGCGGGTGCTCGACTTGTGTTCCGCAATGATCTGGCGACCGGCCGCCAGCTCGATGGCGCTCTCGCGGAAGCTCTGGATGTAGTCGAGCTTCTGCTCCGAAAAATCGACGAACGCATCGGTCTGGCGCAGTTCGCAGCGCCTGCAGGCCGGCGGGCACCCGGGAGGATCGGTGAGGGCTTTCAAGGTGCCGCATTTTAAGAGTCGCAGGCATGTCTTTTGACATTGGAGGTTTGGCAGCGGCTTCCTAAACTGCGCCGCCCTTGATCCGACGCCATGCCTGTTTCATTCGCTCTTCTCGCTGTCTCCCAACTCAGCCCCGGCACCTCGGTCAAGGCCGTATCGGCCATGTTCGCCCGTGCCCGGCAGCATGCCGTCGCCCATGGCGTGACCGGCCTGATGGCGTTCGACGGCGCCGGCTTCTGCCACTACATCGAAGGTGAACACCGCGCGGTGCTGACCTGCATCGACCACTTCAAGTCGGACCTGCGTCTGGAAGCCTTCGAAGTGATGCAACACGGGCGATGCGACGAACGCCGCTTCCGCAACTTCCTCAGCGGCTACGCATACGGCGATGGGCCGCCAACCAGCGAAGTGCTACGTGCGCTGGACGCCGACGCCGCGATTCAAGCCTTCCTGTCCCTGACCCCAGGCTTCGACCTGGAGCGCTAGTCGGCGGCGCAAGGTCTGCACCGCGCCGACCAGCGGCACGGCTTCGGCGTAGACGGCGACCATTGCCGGCTCGCCCGGCCGACCGGCAGCTTCGAGCACCAGGCGCTGGCGCGGCGCGACCCGCATCGCCGTGCCGACATCCAGGAACCAGTCGCCGCCCTCGCCGTCGACCGTGATCCAGACCCTGCCCTGCTGCACGCTCAAGACGGTCGCCCGGTCAAAACGCCAGGTGATCGCAGTCCCGGCGTCGAGGCGGGATTGTTGCAAATTGGGTACGAATGGTGGACGCATGGCGGTCTCGGAGGGGTGTGCGGGATATGCTGATCATCCCCGGCGGCCTGGGCGGGCGACCATGATTTAGAGCCCGCCCACTGATTCCATTCACGCATGAATGAACGGACCGCCGCGATTTTTAAATCTTTTCCGCTGCAAACCATGGCCGTCGCCCGATCCGCCTTGCGCACCCGCCCCATCGCCGCCGGAAACCTGCGGGCTTTCGAGGCGGTGGCACGCCATCTCAACTTCCGGATGGCGGCCGAAGAACTGGCGCTGACCCAATCGGCGGTAAGCCGGCAGATCCAGGCGCTGGAAGACGATGTGGGCCTGGTGCTTTTCCTGCGCCATACCCGCGCGGTCGAACTGACCAGCGCCGGCGCGCGATTGCTGAGGGTGGTGACGTCGGGTCTGTATGCCATCGACACCACGGTGCGGCAACTGCGCAACGAAAGCGGCCGGCGCACCGTGTCGGTCAGCACCTGGGCGTCGTTCGCCTCGCTGTGGCTCATCCCTCGGCTGGAGGCTTTTCAGCGCAGCCATCCGGATATCGACATCCGCATCGACGCCACCGATACCTCGGTAGACCTGGAAACATCCGATGTCGATCTGGCCCTGCGTTACTGCCCGCCGTCGCGGGTGAATTCGCGCGCCGAACGGCTGTTCGGGGAGTCGCTGGCGGTGGTGGCCAGTCCCTGGCTGCTGAAGTCGGCGCCGCCGCTGCGGGTGCCGAACGACCTGAACGCCTTCACCCTGATCGAGGCCGGAGACCTGCACCATTCGCCGCAGATGGCCACGCTCAGCTGGCAGCGCTGGTTTCTGGCGCAGGACACCCAGATCGAGCCGCGCCGTTGGCTGTACTTCAACTACGCGTCGCAGATCGCCCAGGCGGCGCTGGCCGGGCAGGGTGTGGCGCTGGCCCGGCTGCCGCTGGTGGCAGACAGCCTGGCCGCCGGCGACCTGGTCGAAGCCCTGCCCGACCGGAGACTGGATTCGTCGCTTGCCTACTGGCTGCTGATCGGCCCGCGCAGTGCGCAGCGGCCGGAAGTGCAGGCCTTCTGCGACTGGCTGCGCGCCGAAGCCCGCCTGACACGCAACACCATCGGCGACCAGCCGGACCCCGACATGGAGGACGGGCTGGATTGACGACTGAGGACCGACTACCGACCTTCAGCCCAGCATCACGCGGGCGAACTTGCGTTTGCCGACCTGCACCACGTAGCTGCCGGCTTCGAGCTTCAGGCCCTTATCGCTGATCACCACCGAATCGATCCGCACGCCGCCGCCGTCCAGCAGGCGGTTGGCCTCGGATGTCGAAGGCGCCAGGCCGGCCTGCTTGAGCAACTGCCCGATGCCCAGCGGCGCGCCAGACAGGCTCACCTCGGGGATTTCATCCGGCACGCCGCCCTTGCTGCGCTGCTGGAAATCGAGTTCCGCCGCATCGGCCGCGGCCGCGCTGTGGAAACGTGTGGTCAGCTCGCGGGCCAGTGCCACCTTGGCGTCCTTGGGGTTGCGACCTGCCGCGATCTCGGCCTTGAGGGCGTCGATCTCGGCGATGGACCTGAAGCTCAGCAGCAGGTACCAGCGCCACATCAGGGTGTCGGAGATGGACAGCACCTTGGCGAACATGGTGTTGGGCTCTTCCGAGATGCCGATGTAGTTGTTCTTGCTCTTGGACATCTTGTCGACGCCGTCCAGGCCTTCGAGCAGCGGCATCGTCAGCACGCATTGCGGTTCCTGGCCGTACTCGGCCTGGAGATGGCGGCCCATCAGCAGGTTGAACTTCTGGTCGGTGCCGCCGAGTTCCAGGTCGGCCTTGAGCGCCACCGAGTCGTAGCCCTGCATCAGCGGGTAGAGGAACTCGTGCACCGCGATCGACTGGCCGGTGGTGTAGCGCTTGTGGAAGTCTTCCCGTTCCATCATGCGGGCCACGTTGTAGCGTGAAGCCAGCTGGATCATGCCGCGCGCGCCCAGCGCATCGCACCATTCGCTGTTGTAGCGGACCTCGGTGCGCGCGGGATCCAGCACCAGGCTGGCCTGGCGGTAATAGGTTTCGGCGTTGGACTCGATCTGTTCGCGTGTCAGCGGCGGACGGGTGCTGTTGCGGCCGGACGGATCGCCGATGGTGCTGGTGAAATCGCCGATCAGGAAGATCACGTTGTGCCCCAGGTCCTGCAACTGACGCATCTTGTTGAGCACCACCGTGTGTCCGAAATGGATGTCCGGCGCGGTCGGGTCCAGCCCCAGCTTGATGCGCAACGGCACCCCGGTGGTTTCCGAGCGCTGAAGTTTCTGCACCCACTCGGCGCGCGGAAGCAGTTCGTCGGCGCCGCGCAGCGAGATTTCGAGCGCTCGTCCTACACCATCCGAGACGGTGTCCTGTGTAACAGAAGGTTGATTCATAAGGGTTTTTTCGGACGTCTCAAAAGTGAGCGCCGCTATACTTCGCCGCAGCCGGCTCTCCCGCATTTTAAGTGGCCCGGTTTTTGCGCCCGGATTTTTTGCCGAGGACGGCAAAGAACACCTCCTCTTCGCTCACCGTAACACCGCAGGCCACCATGCGCCGCGGCCGGTGCATCAGCGGTTTCACTCGGGGACAGCTCCTTTGAACAACGGTTTTCAGGCCGTCGCGCATGCAGTGTTGCAGCGCGTCGCCAACGGCATCCAGCAACATCCACGGCGCATCGGCGCTGCTCTCGGCACCCTGCTCTTGTGCGGCGGAGGCGGCGCGTTCGCCGTCGCCAACTACGCACCCGATCCGTCCGACCTGCCTGTCAGACAGATCCTGCATTCGGTCCAGCCGCTCGCTTTCAACGGCGACCTCGCCGAAGTAGAGCGGCCGCCGATGCGGCTGTATCGCAGCGAAACCACCCGCAGCAGCGATTCGGCCGAAGCGCTGCTGCGCCGGCTGGGCATTGTCGATGCTGCCGCCGCCGCCTACCTGCGCAACGATCCGCAAGCCCGCCAGGCCTTGTTCGGCCGGTCGGGCCGCCTGGTTTCTGCCGAGGCATCGGACACCAACAGCCTGCTGCGCCTGACCGTGCGCTGGGGCGGCGACGATGCCCAGCAGGTCCAGAAACTGGTGATCGAGAAAACCGGGAAGGCCGACAAGGGTTTCACCACCAGCATCGCCACGGTGCCGACCACGGTTTCCAGCCGGCTGGCCAGCGCCACCATCAACAGTTCCCTGCTGGCCGCCACCGACGAATCCGGCATTCCGGAAAGCGTGGCCAACCAGGTCGCGGAAATCTTCTCGAACGACATCGATTTCCGCCGTCACCTGCGCAAGGGCGACCGTTTTTCGGTCATCTACGAGACCATCGAAGCCGAAGGCGAAGTGATTCGTGCAGGCCGCGTGCTCAGCACCGAGTTCGTCAACGACGGCCGCGCCTATGCCGCACTGTGGTACGAACCCAAGGGCCAGAAGGGCACCTACTTCAGCATGGACGGCAAGAGCGCCAATCGAGCCTACCTGAGCGCACCGCTGGAGTTCAGCCGGGTTTCCAGCGGTTTCTCCAACCGTTTCCACCCCATCCTGCAGCAGTGGCGCATGCATCTTGGCACCGATTTCGCGGCGCCCAGCGGGACACCGGTGCGAGCCGTCGGCGATGGTGTGATCGACTTCGCCGGCCAGCAGAACGGCTACGGCAACGTGGTCATGATCAAACACCGCGGCAACGACATGACGGTCTATGCGCACCTGAGCAAGATCAACGTCACCCGCGGCCAGAAGGTTTCGCAGGGCCAGAACGTCGGCCTGGTCGGCCAGACCGGCTGGGCGACCGGCCCGCATCTGCATTTCGAATTCCGGGTAGGCGGCGTGCAGAAGGACCCGATGGTGATGGCTCGCCAGAGCGAAGCGGTCGAACTCGGTGCGGCCGACAAGCCGGCATTCGGCAAGCTGGCCGCCGCCACCCGCATGCAGCTCGAAGCCGGGCTGCAGTCGGTCGCCATCGCCAACTGATCCTTCGTGCCCGGCAGCTGTTATATCGGGCTGATGTCGGGCACCTCGCTCGACGGCGTGGACGGTGTGCTGTGCGACCTTTCCGCCGGCAGACCGCCCCGCGTATTGGCTTTCGACAGCGCGCCCATGCCTGCCGGACTCAAGGCCGAGCTGTTCGCCCTGAACACGCCCGGCGACAACGAACTGCACCGTGCGGCATTGGCCGGCAACGCGTTGTCCCGCCTGTATGCGCAGGTCGTCGAATCCCTGCTGGCGTCTGGCGCTGCGGCCCGTGCCGATGTCGTCGCCATCGGCGCACACGGCCAGACAGTGCGCCACCAGCCACAAGGATTCGACGGCACCGGCTACACCCTTCAATTGCAGAACCCCGCGCTACTGGCCGAATGGACAGGCATCGACGTGGTGGCCGACTTCCGCAGCCGTGACGTGGCCGCTGGCGGCCAGGGCGCTCCGCTGGTTCCGGCCTTTCACCAGAAATGGTTCGGCCACGGCCGAAGCGATGTTGCACTGCTGAACCTGGGCGGCATCGCCAACCTGAGCCTGCTGCCGGCGCACGGCGGACCATCGGGGTTCGATTGCGGCCCGGCCAATGCGTTGCTGGATTTCTGGTGCCAGCGACACACCGGGCGGGATTACGACGCAGGCGGTGTGTGGGGAGCGTCGGGTCGTGTGAACCAGGCGCTGCTCCGGGCACTCCTGGACGAACCGTTCTTCGCACTGTCGCCACCCAAGAGCACAGGGCGCGACCTGTTCAACCCCGCGTGGCTCGACGCGCGGCTTGCCGGGTTCGGCGACCTCACGCCGGCCGACGTGCAGGCCACGCTGGCGGCACTGACGGTCACCACCGCCGGCCAGGCATTGCTGGCGACCGCGCCCGGCACGCGCACGCTGTATGTGTGCGGGGGTGGTGCGCTCAACGAAGCCCTCATGCGCGGCCTGGCCGACGCCTTGCCTGGCATCGAGGTCACCTCCAGCGAAGACGCCGGCCTGCCGCCGCTGCAGGTCGAGGCCACCGCCTTCGCCTGGCTGGCGCAGCGCTGCATCGAACGCCTGCCGGGCAACCTGCCGGCAGCGACCGGCGCACACGGCCCGAGGGTATTGGGCGCCGTCTATCCGGCCTGATCAGGCGCGGTCGACGGTGTCGGCATCGACCGCCTTCACCTCTGCGGATGTCGCAGCGGTTTCCGGCTCCAGCTGCCAGAAGATCCACGCCGAGGCCATCGTGATCAGTCCCATCGTCGCAAAGGTGGCGTGGAACGCTTCAAGCGTGCCGCTGCCGTATCGCTGGGTAAAACCCGCCAGCACGGCCCCGGCACAGGCGACACCCATGCCCATGGCCAGCATCTGCACCATCGACAACAGGCTGCTGCCACTGCCGGCCAGGGGGCCTTCCATATCTTTCAGGGTGACGGTGTTCATGGCGGTGAACTGCATCGAGTTGACCGCACCGAAAAACGCGAATTGCACCAGGCGCAGCCACACGGGCTGGTCCGGGCCGATGAATGCATACGACACCATCGACAGCCCCACCGCCACCGTGTTGCCGACCAGGACCTTGCGGTAACCCCAATGTTCGATGAAACGTGCGGCGACTGGTTTCATCGCCATGCCGGCAAGAGCGGCGGGCAGCAGCATCATGCCGGCGTGAAGCGGCGAAAAACCCAGCCCGACCTGCAGCAGCAACGGCACCATGAACGGCATGGAACTGCTGCCGACCCGGGCGAACAGATTGCCTAGCAAACCGACGCGCAACGACTGTACCGAGAACAGCGCCGGCGAAAACAAGGGATCCGGCCGGCGCAGTGCATGCAGCCAGTAGGCAGCCAGGCTGGCCAGTCCGAACACCAGCAACAGCACCACGGTGACCTGCGGCAGACCCAGTTCGGTCACACCGTCGAGCGAAAGCGAAACCGCCACCATGCCGAACGCCAGCCAGAAGTAGCCGACCAGATCGAAGCGGCCCGGCTTCGACGCCCGACCGTCCGGCATGATCATCAGCGTGGCGATACAGCCGACAAGGCCGACCGGCAGGTTGATCAGGAAGATCCAGTGCCAGCTGGTGTACTGCACCAGCCAGCCGCCCAGCGTGGGCCCCAGCAGCGGCCCCACCAACCCGGGAATGGCCACGAAACTCATGGCCTGCAGGAACTGCGACCGGGGCACACCACGCAGCACGGCCGCCCGACCTACCGGCAACAGAAGCGCACCGCCCAGCCCCTGCAACACCCGCGAGGCGACCAATTCACCCAGATTGCGCGAGAACGCGCAGCACAACGATCCCAGGGCGAAGGTCAGGATGGCGCAGAAAAACACCCGCCGGGTGCCGAATCGGTCCGAGATCCAGCCGGAAGCCGGTATCAGCATGGCCATCGCCAGCGAATAAGCCACCACCACCGACTGCATGCGCAGCGGGCTTTCGCCAAGGCTGCGCGCCATCGAAGGCAGCGCGGTGTTGACGATGGTGGTGTCCAGCGTCTGCATGAAGAACCCGGCGGCCACCAGCCACAGCAGCGGTTTGTAGCTGCGGGCGACGGCGGTGGAGGCCGTGGGGGCCTTGGAAAGCGGATTGCTGGTATCGGGCTGCATGGCGAGGCAACGAAAAGGCCGCCTCGCGGCGGCCAGTAAACCCACAAACAATAAACGCCCCGAAGGGCGTCGACAAGATCAGGCCGAGAACGAAGATCCGCAGCCGCAGGTGGAGGTTGCGTTCGGATTCTTGATGACGAACTGGGCGCCCTGGAGATCTTCCTTGTAGTCGATTTCGGCACCGATGAGGTATTGGTAGCTCATGGCGTCGATCAGCAGCGACACACCATTCTTGGTCATGGTGGTGTCGTCTTCGTTGGTCACTTCATCGAAGGTGAAGCCGTACTGGAAACCGGAGCAGCCGCCGCCCTGCACGAACACTCGCAGCTTCAGGTCGGGGTTGCCTTCTTCGGCGATCAGGTCCGCCACCTTGGCCGCGGCGCTGTCGGTGAACAGGATCGGCTCGGGCATGGCCGGAGCGGAAATGGTGTCGGGGGAGATGGCTTCGGCAACAGCGCTCATGTGGGGACTCCGTGGGGATGTGCGATTCGCAAGGGGGACATGCTAGCAAGATTGGCGATTTCAAGCTGAGCGTTACACGATGGCCGCCCGGCCGCCAGGGCGATGCCGGCGCGCGTCACGGCAACTCATAAATGCAAAAACCGCCACGAGGGCGGTTTTTGCAACAATGTTCGAAGACGAATTAACGCTTCGAGAATTGCTTGCGACGACGGGCGCCGTGGAAGCCGACCTTCTTACGTTCGACTTCACGGGCATCGCGGGTCACGAAGCCGGCTGCGGACAGCACGGGCTTCAGGGTCGCGTCCCAATCGATCAGGGCACGGGTGATACCGTGGCGGGTTGCACCCGCTTGACCGGATTCACCGCCGCCATGCACGTTGACCTGAATGTCGAAAGTTTCGACATGGTTGGTCAAAAACAGGGGCTGCTTGGCAATCATGATCGAGGTTTCGCGGCCGAAGTACGCTTGCACGTCCTTGCCGTTGACCGTGATCTTGCCGGTGCCTTTTTTGATAAACACACGGGCGACGCTGGATTTGCGACGGCCGGTGCCATTGTTCCATTCACCAATCATTCGGGGCTCCTCAGATTTCCAGCGCTTGCGGCTGCTGGGCGGTATGCGGATGTTCCGCGCCGCCGTAGACCTTGAGCTTCTTGATCATGGCGTAGCCGAGCGGACCTTTGGGCAGCATGCCCTTGACGGCCTTTTCGAGTGCGCGGCCAGGGTGCTTGGCTTGCAGATCGCGGAAGGTGGTGGCAGTGATGCCGCCGGGATAGCCCGAGTGACGGTAGTACACCTTGTCCAGGGACTTGGTGCCGGTGACCTTGAGCTTGGCTGCGTTGACGATGACGATGAAATCGCCGGTGTCGACGTGAGGCGTATAAATGGCTTTGTGTTTGCCGCGCAGACGGAGGGCAACTTCGCTGGCTACCCGTCCGAGGACCTTGTCGGTCGCGTCAATCACAAACCACTCGTGCACCACGTCAGCGGGTTTTGCGCTGAATGTAGACATTTGCATGCTTTCGAGTGAGTTTCGGCATTGGTCCTTTTCCGCGGTCGGCGTTTCTCTGAAGGAAACCTCTTAGGCGGGGGCAGCGAAACTGCTTTTTCCACGAACTTTTGAAAGAACGTTCCAGAACAGATCCACAAGCTTCGCCGCGGGACCTGCCAAACGCTGCGAAGCCCTCCATTATAGAAAGTTATCCAGCAAGGGAGCAAGCAGCCTTTTCGCTGGTTACCATCGACACTTATGTTCAGCTATCGACACGCCTTCCACGCCGGTAACCATGCGGATGTGCTCAAGCACACGACGCTGATCGGCATCCTGCAATACATGGTGCAGAAGGAGGCGGCGCTGACGGTGATCGACACCCACGCCGGAGCCGGCCTCTACCGGCTCGACGGCGACTACGCCACCAAGAGCGGCGAGTCCCTCGAAGGCATCGGCCGGCTGCGCGCTTTTTTTGCAGCCGCGGGGGCGCCGGAACCCGCCGCCCTGTTGCGTGACTACCTGTCGCTGGTGGCCGAATTCAACCGTGGCGACGGCGCAACGGTCTATCCCGGTTCGCCGTTCGTGACGCAGCGCCTGCTGCGCGAACGTGACCGCGACCGCATCAAGCTGTTCGAGCTGCACCCCACGGATGCCCGCGCCCTGGCCGGCAACATCGCCCAGCTGGATGTCGGCCGCAGCGTGGCAGTCCTCCGCGAAGACGGCTTCGAAGGCCTGAAGAAATTCATCCCGCCGCCGGCCCGTCGCGCATTGGTGCTGTGCGACCCGAGCTATGAGATGAAGGCCGATTACGGCCACGCGGCCGCCATGGTGGCCGACGGTCTCAAACGGTTTTCGACCGGCACCTATGCCGTCTGGTATCCGATCATCGGACGCGCCGAGGCACACGACCTGCCGCGCCGCCTCAAGACCTTGTCCAACCAGGCACGCAAACCCTGGCTGCATGCAACCCTTACCGTAAAGGGCGGCACCACGGCTCCGCCCGTCGCCTTGCCGGGCGTGGACCACAAACGGCCGGGCCTGCCGGCCAGCGGCATGTTCATCGTCAACCCGCCCTTCACCCTGAAGGAGCAATTGGCCGAAGCACTGCCGCAAATGAAAAAAGCCCTGGAGCAGGACTCCAGGGCCTCGTTCACGCTCGAATCGGGCGGCTGAACCTTTCCGGTCCGCCGCCCTTGCCGGGCGGTATCGATCAGAAGCGGTGGCGGATACCCACGGCAACGCTGTTGCCCTTGCTGTAGTTGATGTTGCCGGTCAGCTTGTCGTACATCAGATTGGCATAGACATCGGTGCGCTTCGACAGGAAGTAGTCGTAGCCGATGGTCGCGGTCACGCGTTTGCCGGGCACGGTGGCGGCGTTGTTGTCCAGCTTGGTGCTGGCGACGCTGGCCAGCAGCTTGCCGGCGCCGATCGGGGCTGAGGCACCGATCTGCGTGGTCTTGAACTCCACGGCGCTGACGTCCGCCTTGGTCTGGCCGTAGGTCAGGAAGCCCTTCACCACGCCTGCGTCGTAGCTGCCGCCCAGCAGCCAGTCCTTCTTGGTCTCCAGCGCGGTGCCGGTGGTGATCAGCGTGCCGGCGGTGGCGTTGTAGTTGTTGACCTGGTCATGTTCGTAGTAACCGGTCAGCGCGAACGGGCCGTTGAAGTACAGGGCGTTGATGCCCAGGTTCTTGCGGTTGTCGTTGTTGGTGCTGCTGTTCTGCTCGCCGAACTGGTAATGCAGGTTGACGGTCAGGCCGCCGAAAGTGGGCGTCGTGTAGATGACTTCGTTGGACCAGCCGGTGTCGGCCGGGGTGCTTGCGGCCCAGTTGGTGCCGTTGAACAGGCCGACGTTCTTGTGCAGGACCAGCGGCGAGAAGTTGAACGAATCGCCGAAGGGGTTGAACAGGATGGTCGGCAGGAAGTTGGGCGCCAGGCCGCGGCCCAGGGTCACCGCACCGAAGCCGCCCGACAGGCCGACGTTGGCGTCACGGGTGAAGAACTGGTCGCCGGTGAAGCGGCCCGGGGTACCGGTGTCCATGCGCTGGAACGAGGTCAGCTTGAAGTTGGCCTTCAGGCCGCCACCGAGGTCTTCGGTGCCGGTGAAACCGAACCACGAGGTGGTCATGCCGCCGCTGCCCAGCAGGTTGGTACGGCCGGTGTCACCGGGCTGCTTCTGCGAAGCGACGTACAGGTCGACCAGGCCGGTCAGGTTCACCGTGCTCTGCGCCCGGGCGCCCGAAACACAGGCCAGGCCGACGCATGCGGCGATAAGCGACTTCTTCATGGTGTGTGGCTCTCTTGAAGGGAATGAAAAACGAATGGCTTGTGAAATTTCGTAAGCGAGTACGCAAAGCCCATGCCAGCCCAACGTTCATTACAACCGTGCGACAGATCTCCAAAAAAGCGCACGCGCTCGCGTATGCACTTTTTGTATGCACTTATTCGCAGCGCGTCTGCCCCGAGACGGGGCGCTCCAGGGCGACGTTCTGGACCCCCATGCCCACCATGGCGAGTTCTTCGGCCGCGGCCTGGCTGATGTCGATTACCCGGCGCCTGGATGCAGGCCCCCGGTCATTGATCCGCACCATCACCGCTTCGCGGTTGGCAAGGTTGCGCACGCAGATCAGCGTGCCGAAGGGCAAGGTGCGGTGGGCTGCGGTGTGATCGGCCATGTCGAAACGTTCACCGCTGGCCGTGCGACGCCCCTGGAAGCGACTGCCGTACCACGAGGCACCACCGCGCTCGAACTCCTCGCCCGGCGCTGCGCGCTCTTCTTCGGGGTCGACGGCGTTGTCGGCCGTCACCGCCGCGACCCGCGACTGCGCGCCGGCTGTCGGTGTCTCGGGCAGGCGTTGCAGCGGTGCCAGCGGCGGCCGCGCCGACGCACGGGCGACCGGCGGGTCAGCGGAAGCCGGGGGCGGGTTTACCGGTGTTTCGACCGCGCAGCCCTCGATCGCCGCGGCGACGAAGGCCAGCGCGGCGACCACCGACAACAGCCGGGCCGCAGGCATCGTCATTCGCTGCGACCGAGCCGGTCCAGCAGTGCCAGCGGCGCGACCGACTGGTTCATGGTGTAGATGTGCAGACCCGGCGCGCCGCCGGCGGCCAGCTGTTCGCACAGGTCGGTCACCACGTCCAGCCCGAAGGCGCGGATCGATGCGACATCGTCTCCGTAGGCCTGCAGCCGCAGCCGGATCCACCGCGGGATCTCGGCGCCGCAGGCATCCGAGAAACGCAGCAGTTGCGTCGAGCTGGTGATGGGCATGACACCGGGCACCACCGGCAGCTCGACACCCATCGCCAGGGCATCGTCGACAAACCGGAAGTAGGCATCGACGTTGTAGAAATACTGGGTGATGGCGGTATCGGCGCCGGCACGGGCCTTGGCAGCGAAGGCCTCCAGGTCGGCCTGCGGGGACCGGGCCTGGGGATGGACTTCCGGATAGGCCGCCACTTCTATGTGGAAGGCATCGCCGGTTTCTTCGCGGATGAAGGCCACCAGGTCGCTGGCATAGTTGAATTCGCCGCCGATGCCGTAGCCGCTCGGCAGGTCGCCGCGCAAGGCCACCAGGCGCTTGACACCCATGGTCCGAAGTTGCTGCAACTGTTCGCGCACCGAGGCGCGGGTGGCGCCCACGCACGAGAAATGCGACGCGGCGTCCATGCCCTCGGCCAGGATCTCGGCCACCGTGGCGAAAGTGCCTTCCTGGGTGGAGCCGCCGGCGCCGTAGGTCACCGAGCAGAACTCCGGCCGGTGCGCGTAGAGCGCCTGGCGCACCGCGCGCAACCTGACGGCCCCTTCGGCGGTCTTGGGTGGAAAAAACTCGAAACTGACCGGGGAAACCAGTGCGCTCATCGCGCCCTCCCTGCATGAATGAAAAATTCGCGGTTGCCGTCGCCGCCGACGATGGCGCTGTCCAGCCAGTGCCGCACCTCCAGCTCCGCGTCGTCACAGGCCTTGCGGATACGTGTCTCGACCACCGCATACAAGCATGCGTCCCGCACGATGCCGCCCTTGCCGACCTGGCCGGGCTGCAACTCGAACTGCGGCTTGACCAGCATCAGCAGGTCGCCATCCGCCGCAAGCAAGGGCGCCAGCGCCGGCAGCACCAGCGTCATGGAGATGAACGACAGGTCGCCCACGATCAGGCCGAACCCGCCGTCGGGCGCGCAATCGTCCAGGTCGGCCGTCGTCAGGGCCCGTGCGTTCAGGCCTTCGAAGGCCCGTACCCGCGGATCGTGTGCAAGAGAGGCATGCAACTGCCCATGGCCGACATCCACACCGACCACCCGCGTCGCGCCGTGGCGCAGCAGGCAGTCGGTGAAACCGCCGGTGGACTGGCCAACGTCCAGGCAGGCGCGGCCTTCCGCCGATACAGCCGCCTCGCGCAGCGCCGCTTCCAGCTTCAGACCGCCGCGCGACACATAACGTGCCTCGGCGGCATCGGCCAGTTCCAGTTCCGCGCCATCGATGATCTCGTCGCCGTTCTTGCCCGCGGTACGCCACGGACCGGACGCCACCCGCCAGCGCAGGCCGGCGGCTATCAGCCGCTGCGCCTGCGAACGCGTGGTGGCGATGCCACGTTCGACGAGAAGTTGATCAGCCCGCATGCCTCGGTCGAGGTGTGCGGATCAATAACGGTAGGTGTCCGGCTTGTAGGGGCCGTTCTTGTCCACGCCGATATAGGCGGCCTGTGCGTCCGTCAGCACGCTCAGTTGCGCATTCAGCTTGGACAGCTGCAGGCGCGCGACCTTTTCATCCAGGTGCTTGGGCAGCACGTAGACCTTGCCGGCTTCGTAAGCGTCCGGCTTGGTGAACAGTTCGATCTGGGCGATGGTCTGGTTGGCGAACGACGACGACATCACATAGCTGGGGTGGCCGGTGCCGCAGCCCAGGTTCACCAGGCGGCCCTTGGCCAGCAGGATGATGCGTTTGCCGTCCGGGAAGATGATGTGGTCGACCTGCGGCTTGATCTCTTCCCACTGGTACTTCTCGAGCGAGGCGACCTCGATCTCGTTGTCGAAGTGACCGATGTTGCAGACGATCGCCTGATCCTTCATCACCACCATGTGTTCATGGCGGATCACATCCTTGTTGCCGGTGGTCGTCACGAAGATGTCGGCCTTGTCGGCGGCATATTCCATGGTGACCACGCGGTAGCCTTCCATCGCGGCTTGCAGGGCGTTGATCGGATCGATCTCGGTGACCCACACCTGCGCCGACAGGGCACGCAGCGCCTGGGCCGAGCCCTTGCCCACGTCGCCGTAGCCGGCGACGACGGCCACCTTGCCGGCGATCATCACGTCGGTGGCGCGCTTGATGCCGTCCACCAGCGACTCACGGCAGCCGTACAGGTTGTCGAACTTGCTCTTGGTGACCGAATCGTTGACGTTGATGGCACGGAACAGCAGCGTGCCCTTTGCCGACATCTCGTTCAGGCGGTGCACGCCGGTGGTGGTTTCCTCGGTCACGCCGATGATCTCGGCGGACTTCCGGGTGTACCAGGTGCCGTCTTCTGCGATCTTGGCCTTGATGGCGGCGTAGAGGATGCGTTCTTCCTCGCTGGTCGGGTTGGCCAGCAGCGACAGGTCCTTCTCGGCCTTCTGGCCCAGGTGCATCAGCAAAGTTGCATCGCCGCCGTCGTCCAGGATCATGTTGGGGCCTTCGCCCGCCTCGCCCTTGCCGGCGAATTCGAAGATGCGGTGGGTGTAGTCCCAGTAGTCTTCCAGCGACTCGCCCTTGATGGCGAACACCGGCGTGCCGTTTTCGGCGATGGCGGCGGCGGCGTGGTCCTGCGTGGAGAAGATGTTGCACGAAGCCCAGCGCACGGTGGCGCCCAACGCTTCCAGGGTCTCGATCAACACCGCGGTCTGGATCGTCATGTGCAGCGAGCCGGTGATGCGCGCGCCCTTCAGCGGCTGGGCCTTGGCGAACTCGTCGCGGATGGCGATCAGGCCGGGCATCTCGGTTTCGGCGACACGGATTTCCTTGCGGCCCCAGGCGGCAAGCGTGATGTCGGCGATGGCGGTATCGGCTGGGTTGGATGTCTTGAGGGAAGCGTTCATGGTGGCTCCGGTAGGCAGGTGGATCAGCCACCGGCACCAGACGCACGAGAACGAAAGACTCGCTCGCCGTCAGGAACCGGTGGGCGAGCGTCGTTGCTTTGATGAATTCCGAGCCTCACGCCTGATGGCGCTGCAACGCTCCTCGGAAAACGCGAATTATAGGGACGCCGGCAGCCGATGCGACAATCATGGGTTGCGTTCCCCGGCCGACCAAGCGCCGGAAACCGCCTCCGGAGAAGCTCCTTGTCATCGAAATTCCTGGCGGAAACCCGCCGCCGCCGCACCTTTGCGATCATTTCCCACCCTGACGCGGGCAAGACCACGCTGACGGAAAAACTGCTGCTGTTCTCCGGCGCGATCCAGATCGCCGGCTCGGTGAAGGCCCGTAAGGCCAGCCGCCATGCCACCTCCGACTGGATGGAAATCGAGAAGCAGCGCGGCATCTCGGTGGCTTCTTCGGTGATGCAGATGGCCTACCGTGACCATGTGGTGAACCTGCTCGACACGCCCGGCCACAAGGACTTCTCGGAAGACACCTACCGTGTGCTGACCGCGGTCGACTCGGCGCTGATGGTGATCGACGCGGCCAACGGCGTCGAAGCCCAGACCCGTCGCCTGATCGAAGTCTGCCGCCAGCGCGACACGCCCATCATCACTTTCGTCAACAAGATGGACCGGGAAGTGCGCGAGCCGCTCGACATCCTCGACGAGATCGAACGGGAACTCGGCATGCCCTGCGTTCCCATGACCTGGCCGGTCGGCCAGGGCAAGGCGTTCGGTGGCATCGTCAATCTGCGGACCCAGGCGATGACGGTTTTCGAGTCGGGTTCGGAACGCCTGCCGCAGGATTTCGAGACCGTGCCGCTGACCGAGCAAAAGTCCCTGCGCGAACGTTTTGGCGCCGAATGGGACGTCGCCATGGAAAGCATGGAACTCGCCACCGGCGCCTCGCCCACCTGGGATCGCCAGGCTTTCCTCGCGGGCAAGCAGACGCCGGTTTTCTTCGGCTCCGGCGTGAACAACTTCGGCGTGATGGAAGTGCTCGATGCGCTGGTCGACCTGGCGCCGTCGCCGCAGCCGCGCATCAGTACCACGCTCGTCAACCGCCAGCCGGTGGTGAAGGAAATCCGTCCTGAAGACGAAGACTTCGCCGGCGTGGTGTTCAAGGTGCAGGCCAACATGGACGCCAATCACCGCGACCGCATCGCATTCGTGCGCATGGCTTCGGGCAAATACACGCCCGGCATGAAACTCAAGGTGCAGCGGACGGCGAAAGAGTTGCGGCCCACCTCCGTCGTGACCTTCATGAGCCAGCGCCGCGAGGCAGTGGATGAAGCCTATGCCGGCGACATCATCGGTTTCACCACCCACGGCGGCGTGCAGCTGGGCGACACCATCACCAACGGTGCGGCCCTGCAGTTCACCGGCCTGCCCTTCTTCGCACCCGAGCTCTTCATGACCGTGATCCTGAGGAACCCGCTGCGCACCAAACAACTGCAGCAGGGTCTGGCGCAGCTGGGTGAGGAAGGCGCGATCCAGGTATTCAAGCCCGACGCGGGCGGCGCGATGCTGCTGGGCGCCGTCGGCCAGTTGCAGTTCGAAGTGGTGCAGCACCGACTGAAGGCGGAATACGACGCCGACATCCGCCTGGAGGGTTGCCAGTACACCGGCGCCCGCTGGATCACCGCCGACAACGCCGCCGACCTGCGCGCCTTCACCGACGCCTACCCCCTGCGCCTGGCGCACGACGCAGCGGATACGCTGGCCTACCTGTGCACCAGCCCGTACGACGTTCGGCTGGCCCAGGAACGTTTTCCCAAGATCCATTTCCACCCGCTGCGCGAGCATGCGGGCCTGGCGCTGCAGAACGCCGGCTGACCGCCCGCCATGCTTGCGACACCCGACCGCAGCACAGGCATCCGCGTGGTGCCGCTGCACCGCGGCCTCACCAAGGACCGGAACCCATGAGCCGCCGGCTGACTTGCCAGTTGCTGAGTTTCGCGGCGGTGGGCACGGTCGGCTTCTTGGTCGATGCATCCGTGCTGTATGCGGCGGCGGAACATCTGGGCTGGTACCTGGGGCGCGTCGTTTCATTCTGGGCCGCCGCCACCGTCACCTGGCTGCTGAACCGGCGCTACACCTTCGAACCGGCAGACCCGGCCTGCACGGCGAGGCACGGCTGGAGGCGTCAGTACGCCCGTTACATCGTCTCGATGCTGGCCGGTGCGGCGCTCAATTACCTGGCTTACGTCCTCGCCCTGCAGGCGGGCGTGCATCCGATTGCAGCAGTGGCGCTGGGAAGCCTGGCCGGCCTTGCGATCAACTTTTGCAGCGCTCGCTGGATGGTTTTCAGACAACGAAGGAAACACACCCCTTGCAACCATTGACCGACTGGCCCTTGCAGACCCGGCGCGACCTGATCGGTGTCATGACCGACATCGACGACACCCTCACCACCGAAGGCGTCATCACGCCGGACGCGCTCGCCGCGCTGCATGCCCTGCAATCCGCCGGCCTGCACCGGATCGCCATCACCGGGCGTCCGGTGGGCTGGAGCCTTGAATTCGCCACAACCTGGCCGCTCGATGCGCTGGTGGCCGAAAACGGCGCCGTGGCGCTGGTTTCGGCACGCGCCGCCGACGGCACGGTGTCGCTCGCCAGGCACTACCGGGACGATGCCGCAACCCGCTCCACCAATTTCCGGCGACTGCAGCAGGTGCTGGAACGGATCGAGCGCGAGGTTCCCGGCGCCGTCCGTGCCACCGATTCGGCAGGCCGCGAGACTGACATCGCCATCGACCACAGCGAGTTCACCCACCTCGACGACGCCCGCATCGCCGAAGTCGTTGCGTTGATGCGCTCCGAAGGACTGCACGCCACGGTCAGCAGCATCCACATCAACGGCTGGCTCGGCGACCACGACAAATGGGTCGGTGCACGCTGGATCGTGCGCACCCTGCTGGGCCGCGACCTGGAAACCGAAATCGACCGCTGGGCCTACGTCGGCGACTCGACCAACGACCAGCTGATGTTCGAGGCCTTCGACAACAGCATCGGCGTGGCCAACGTGCGGCGCTTCGTGCCGAAATTGCGTTGCCTGCCGCGCTACGTCTCGACCTCCGAACGCGGCACGGGGTTCGCGGAAGTCGCCGCGACGGTGCTGGCCGCGCGCCTGGCACCGTAGTGCCGGCGGATTTATCTTCGGCTGAAAGATTTTGATTTCGGTTTCCTGTGATGTTGATACCCGGCAATTTCTAGAGTCGATTTCTGGAGAATGGTCGACACGTGTTTCGACCGATCCAGCTTCAACGCCAGGAATATCGTCATGCTGCCGGACAAACCTACTTTCCAATCGACACCACCCAGTCCAAATTTTTCAAGCACGAAAGGAAAAGACAGCAAGCCGTCGATCGAAACGACAAAACCGCATGCATTTTCGAATATCGACAGCCTGCTGAGCAACCTGGTTGTTCAGGATTCGCATCACGAACCGGACCACGCATATTTTGTTCAAGCCGGCGCCCGAACCGACGAGGGCACGGCTATCGACCGGCATTTGCGATCCACCATCCTGCAATCGAAATATTTTCGCGAGCTCTCCCAGTCGGCGCCGCTCGACATACTGGACATTCTGGGTTATGCCTTCAATCCTCGCCACTCAGGCGGGCCTGCTTTCCGGGATTTCGAAAACCTCAAGGCGCAGTTGATGCAAATTGAATCCGCCGACGCGAAGTCGGTGGGCAAGGCACTCAAGAACGCCGTGTGGTCCGCCGCTTTCCAACATGTCGCCGCGGCTGCCAATCCGGCTGTAGCGGCAGCGGTTGCCGCAGCGCAGGCGCAGCTGGATTCGAACGGCAATTACCCGGCTTTTTTGGCAAAGAACCAGGCCATCATCGGCGAACTCGTCGATGCAACGAGAATCGCCACGCCCCCGGAAACGCCATTACTGACCAACGCCGAATACGGTGCGCTGCGCGCCGATATCGCGCAGGGCACATTTGCCGACCATTCCTCGTTTTCGGCTTTTCTGCTGGACAAGGTGGATCGCGACATCTTCCGGCAACTCGTGGATGAATATCCAGAGCATAGTTTCCAAGTCGGGGAATACCATTCGCCAGCGCGATTCGGCCCCTACCTGAGCGGCGGGGTCAGTGACAGATTCCGCAAAAATCAGGCACTGATAGAAACCTACGCCCGGCTCATCGTCAAGAAACTTGCCAACGACCCGGCCCTGCACCGACTGGCACAGGCCCACGACGTCGAACCAGGCCGGATCGACGCCCTTCTCTCCAATGGCTTGCTGCATTTTCACCATATGGTCGAAACGCTCGGGCTGGAGCATCTTTCGGTATTCACCCACAGCGTACGAACGTTCGTTGCACGGCAACCCACCACCCTGGAAGAGTGTGAGGAAATCCTGAGTCACAGCTTTCTGTTGAGGCAGGGCAAAAATTGTGCGTTCGGCCGCGGCACCGGACCCCATACCGAAATAGCACGGGTCGTCACGTTCTACATGCAGATATTGCCCTTGATGGTTCGCCCGGAATCGAAATTGAAAATGGGCACGGCCCTGAAAAACATGATTCTCGAATTCAAACTGACCCATACCGGAGAAATTGCGAGAAAACAGAATATCCGCGGTGCGATGCACAAAGCACTCATGGCATCGGCGCATACCTATATCGACCACTGGTACGGCTTCATGACCGATCCGTTCGCCGTCAAGAATGCAAAGCCGGCGCAGGTACCCACACCGGTCGCCGCGACTGCATCGGCTTCCGCAGGCGCGTCCGGCGCGGGCGCGCATGCCATGCCGGATTCGATGCAACGCTACAAGGATGCGGTGGACGAACTGGACGAAGGTGTCGGGCTCGAACACAACGAGGCCGGGTTCGTTTCCGGTGGCGCCTACGTGGAGCGCACGACTGCGCTCTACCAGGTGATGAAGGCCGAACAGACCGCGCGCAACGCCGGCCGCCCGTTCGACCGTGCCGGCTTCGTCGGCGCCAGCACGGATCCCCACGTCGTTTCTTCCGCTGCCTATCTCGAGGCGCTGTTCAAAACCTGGCCACCAGTCTGAAACGCCGGCTCAGGCCTGCGGCAGACGCACGGTGAAAACCGTGCCGCCGCCCGGCCGGTCGTCGGCCGACACATCGCCGCCCTGCTGCAAAACCAGCGCCTGCACGATGGACAGGCCCAGCCCGACTCCTTCGCTGTTGCGATGCAGTGGCTTCTGAAACCGCCTGAAGGGGTTGTGCCGCATGTCTTCGGGCAGGCCGGGACCATCGTCGGCTACCGACAGCACGGCCTCGTTGCCGTCGATATCCAGGGAAACCTTCAACCAGCCGCCCTGCGACGCGTGGCGCAAGGCGTTTTCGACCAGGTTGGTCAGCACCTGGCGCATGCGGTCGCGGTCGAGCGGCACCAACACTTCGGACACCGCGGGCACCCATTCCAGCACCACGCCCCGCGCGGTGATGCGGGGCTCCATGCCGGTCAGGGTGTCTTCGACCAACGCGACCAGATCCAGCGGTGCCCGTTGCAGCGACAGCCGGCCAGCTTCGGCCACCGACAGCGTGTGCAGGTCGTCGACCAGCCGGCCCAGATGTTCGACTTCGCCCAGCAGCCGTCGGAATTCGGTCTCGTCGGCGTCGATCACACCGTCGCAGACCGCATGCAGTCGCGCCCGGAGAACGGCCAGCGGAGTGCGCAGTTCATGAGAGACCGCGGCCGCAGTGGCCTTGCGTTCGCGCTCCAGGCCTTCCAGCGCATCGATCATCTGGTTGAAGTCGCGCACCATGCCGACGATTTCACCCTTGGCACGGCCCGGCTCGGCACGCACCGAAAAGTCTCCGGAACCCACCCGCCGCGCGGCTTCGGCCATCGATGCGAGCGGCAGCGTGACGATGCGTGACACCCAGAACCCGACACCCAGCCCGATCGGCAGGCACACGAAGAGGCCGATCACCAGCGACCACTTCTCGCCGAACAGCAGGTCGCCCTTCCAGTACTGGCCGTAGATCTCGACAGCTCGCGGGCTGTCTTCCATGTCGAGGTCGTTGAGGGCGTCGAGCTCGACCCGAACCGGCTGCGGGAGCGCGCCGTAGAAACTGCGGTATTGCAGCTCGGCGAACAGCATCACGCTGGCGCCCAGCAGGCCCATGGTGACCAGCACCGTGCCGGCGATCCAGAGCCCGAACCGGACCCAGATGCGTTCTATTCCCCGGGCCACAGGCGGTAGCCGATGCCGCGCACCGTCTCGATCAGTTCGCCGTTGTCGGCCAGTTGCAGCTTGCGGCGCAGCTTGGAGAGATGGGAATCGATGACCCGGTCGAGTGCGTCGCTTTCGGGCAGGCAGGTCTCGATGAGGTGGCTGCGCGAGAAACATCGGCGCGGTTGCGCGGCCAGGCAGGACAGCAGCCGGAATTCGGTCAGCGTCAGTGGCAAGGTCTCGAAACGGCCGTCGGCGTTCTGGGCGCGGGCGATGTGGGCTTCTTCGTCGATCTCCAGCCGGCCCACCTTCAGCACCGCCTGCGCCTTGGGCTGCTGCCGCGCGGTGGTGCGCCGCAGCACCGCCTTCACACGGGCCACCACCTCTGGCGGGCTGTAGGGCTTGACCACGTAGTCGTCGGCGCCCATGCGCAGCGCCAGCAGCTTGTCGACGTCGTCGGCCAGCGCGGTGACCATGATGACCGGCGTGTCGTCCTCGGCGCGGATGTTCTTCAGCACGTCTACGCCGTCCATGCCGGGAAGATGGATGTCCAGCAGCACCAGCGCCGGCCGTTCCTGCGCGAACGCGGCCAGGCCGGCCTGGCCGTCGGCGGCGCAGTGGGTGCGGAATCCGTCGCGCCGCAGGTAGGCGACGAGGATGTCGGCGATGGCCGGTTCGTCCTCGACGACCAGCACCAGGGGTCCGGTGGGGGCTAGGGTGGCATTCATGCTGATGCGCGGCATTATGGGTCGTCAGAATCGAAGCGTCCGCTCACATGGCGCGACGTCCCGAACTCCGAGCGGGCCATTGGCAGGCCGCGCCGGGGCGCCTCCACGTTTCCTCCACATTCCCTGCACTGCCGCGCAAGCACCGGCCGGTCCAATGCAGGCTCGATGATTTCCGTGCCGCACCGCTCCACTATCGCCCTGCCGTTTTCGCGTGCGGAAGCGGCCGTTGCCGTGGCGGCCCTGGTGCTGACGCTGGCCGGATGCGGCGGCATGGCCCCACCCACCCTGCCGACCGACCTGCCCGCCGCCTGGAACCACGCCGCGCCCGCGGTCGCACCCGGCACGCCGCCGGTCGATCTGCAGTCCTGGTGGAAGCTGCTGGGCGATCCGCAGCTCGACCGGCTGGTGGACGAAGCCCTGACACAGAACATCGACGTGGCCAAGGCCGGCAGCAAGCTGCGCCAGGCGCGTCGGCTGGCCCTGCGCACCGATGCGCCCTACCTGCCGACCGTTTCCGCCAACATGCGCAGCCTCCAGGACGTGTCGGCCACCGACTCCTACCTGCACGCAAGCCTCGACGTGACCTGGGAACTCGGCCTGTTCGGCATGCGCGAAAGCGCGCAGCAGATGGCCAAGGCCGAACTCGACACCAGCGAAGCCGCGGTGCAGGCAGCGCGGGTTTCGGTCGTCTCCGAAGTGGTCCACCAGTACCTGACGCTGCGCGGCGCCCAGCGCCAGACCGCCCTGCTGGAACAGCTGCTGACCATCGACGGCCGTGCGCTCGACCTGTCGGGCGTGCGCGCCCGCAGCCGCGTCGGCGCCGCCAGCGAAGCCGACGAAGCCAGCGCGCGCCAGGCCCAGACCGCCGCCCTGCTGCCGCCCTCGCGCCAGGCCGCCGTGCAGGCGGCGCAGGCGCTGGCCGTGCTGCTGGGCCGCACCGCGCCCGACGCCGCATGGATGCAGCCGGCCCGACAGCCCCAGCTGGGCGCGGTCGCCGTGGCGCAACTTCCTTCGGACCTGCTTCGTGTGCGCCCCGACATACGCCAGGCCGAAGCCGCGGTGCTGCAGGCTGCCGGCGAACTGGGCGTCGCCAACGCCGAGCTGTACCCGCGCATCTCTTTCGGCGCCTCGTACCTCTACGCCTTCAACATCACGCAGAACCGGCGCGCCTCGACCACCGACCAGATCCCCGCATTCGGTCCCTTCATCGACCTGCCGCTGTTCGACTGGGGCCTGCGCCGTGCACGTGCCGACGCCCGTGGCGAAGCACTGCAGGCCAGCGTGCTGGCCTATCGCCAGACGGTGCTGCAAGGCGTTTCCGAAGCCGAGACCGCGCTGTCGGCGCTGGCCCAGCAGCGCGAACGCCTGATCCATCTCACCGACGCATCGGCCGCGCTCAAGCGCCGCTCGCGCAGCCAGCGCAGCCTGCTGGCCAGCGGTCTTTCGAGCGACTACGAACAGCTGTCCTTCGACCGCTCCGCGCTCCAGGCCGAGGCGGAACGCAGCGCAGCGCAGGCTGCCCAGTCGCTGGCTTTCGTCGACCTCTACAAGGCCCTCGGCGGCGCACCGTTTCCGGCAGTCGACACCAGCGCCGTGGCATCCACCGCCCCAGCCCCCGAGGTGGCCCGGTGATCGCGCTCGCCCGCAAGACCCTGGTCTACGAATGGCGCCGTTTCCTGCCCGCCGTGTTCGCGCTGGGTTTCTCGGGCGTGCTGCTGACCGTGCAGGCCGCGCTGGTGCTGGGCATCTTCGACAGCGCCGCCCTGTATGTCAGCGAGTCGTCGGCCGATGTCTGGGCCGGTTATCCGGGCACCCAGAGCGTCAGTTTCGGCCGCGCGGTGTCGCCCGATGTCGAGATGCGCCTGCGGATGGACCCCGACGTGACCGACGTCGAGCCTTATCAGTGGGTCGAAAGCGACTGGCATACGGCCGGCACGACCGGCGGCACCGTCGGTGTCTATGTATCGGGCATCCGCACCCAGGCCGAGGGCATGCTGTTTTCCGAACTGCTGCCCGTCAGCCTGCGCCAGCGGCTGGACGAGCCCGGTGCCGTCATCGTCGACCGGGCCGACCTGGACCAGCTCGGTGTGGTGATCGGCGGCCGCGGCGACATCGGCGGCCACCAGGTTCGTGTGATCGCCGCACTGCCGGGCCTGCGTGCGCTGGGCGGCGTCAACGTGCTGGCCTCGCTCGACACCGCCCGCGGCATCGCCGGTGCCGATGTGCCGCGCGGCGCCACCTATTACGTCGGCAAGGTGCGAAGCGGCGTCGACCCCGCCGCCGTGCGCGCCCGCCTGCAACCCGACCGCGCCTTCGGCCCGTTCCAGGTCTGGACCGCGGCCGAATTCGCCCGCCAGTCCCAGCATTACTGGCTGTTCGGCACCGGGGCAGGCGTCGCGGTGCTGTTCATGGCCGTCATCGTGTGTGTCGTCGGCGCGGTGGTCACCAGCCAGTCGCTGATGGGCGTGGTGGCTTCTTCGTCGCGTGAATACGCCGTGCTGCACGCCCTGGGCGCCAGCATGGTGGCGCTGGGCCGGGTGGTCGTCGAACAGGCCTGCTGGGTCGGCGGCCTCGGCCTGCTGATGGCCAGCGTCCTCAGCGCGGCCCTGCTTTCGGTGGCCGGCAGCCAGGATGTTCCGGTCGCCATGAACCTGCGGGTGTCGCTGCTCTGCGCCGCACTGGTCGCCGTGCTGGCCCTGGTGTCCGGCCTGCTGGCCATGCGCGGCTTGCTGCGCGCCAATCCGGCGGAGTTGCTGCGGTGAGTGTCATCAGCCCCAACCAGCGCCCGAACGCCGCGCCGCGCCGCGCCGTCGCGCCGACGCTGGAAGCCCGTCGGGTCAACAAGTCATTTGTCACCGGCGTGGTGCGGGCGCAGGTGCTGCACGGCCTGTCGGCGTCCATCTATCCGGGTGAACTCACGCTGATTTCCGGTCCGTCCGGCTGCGGCAAGAGCACGCTGCTGTCGCTGCTGTCGGGCCTGCAGGCGCCGGACGCCGGCGAGGTGCGGGCCCTTGGCGAAGACCTCGCCAAGATGGACAAACGCGCGCTCGAGCGGTTCCGTCTGCTGCACACCGGCTTCGTGTTCCAGGGCTTCAACCTGTTCCCGGCCCTGACCGCCCGCGAACAGGTGCAGCTGCCCCTGGGCTACCTGGGCATGGACAACAAGAAGTCCGCCGCTCGTGCCCTGCAGGTGCTGGACGAAGTCGGCATGGCACACCGCGCCGACCTGCGCCCGGCCCAGCTTTCCGGCGGCGAGAAACAACGGGTGGCCATCGCCCGGGCACTGGCCAAGGAACCGCAATTGCTGTTCGCCGACGAACCCACCAGCGCGCTGGACGCCGAAAACGGCCAGCGCGTGATCGACATCCTGCACCGCATCGCGCGTTCGCACGGCACCACCGTGCTGTGCGTCAGCCACGACCCGCGCGCGGTGCGCCACGCAGACCGCGTGCTCAGCATGGAGGACGGCCTGATCTGCAACGACTGGCAGCCCGCCGACACGCTGGGCCGCGCCGCTTCTGGAGCCCACGCTTCGTGAATTTCCATCCCAAAGAGTTCGCCCTGCGCGCCGTGCCGCTGCTCGCCGCCCTGATGCTGGCAGCCTGCGGCGGCAGTGACCGGCCCATCGCCATCGCGCAGGCCCAGGGCCAGGCCCAGATGCCCGCCGGCCCCCGCAGCATCGCCATCGCACGCGGAAAGATCGAAGTCCAGGGCGGCCTGATCGAACTCGCCGCACCGGCCAATGGCCTGGTCGAGTCGGTCACCGTCAATGAAGGCGACACGGTCAGAAAGGGCCAGCCGCTGGTGCGGCTGGAGGCCGATGCCGCCCGCGCCGACGCTACCGTCTTCGAGGCCGAACTGAAGGCGGCGCAGGCCCGCCAGCAGGCCCAGTCGGTGCGGCTGCCGGCAGCCCGCCAATACGCCGCACGCCTGGCCGAGGCCGCCGCGGCCGGCGGCATCGACCGCCAGCGCGCCGACGACGCCCAGCAGGCCGCCCGTGAAATCGAAGCCGCTGCCGCCGTGGCTGCCGCCGATGTCCAGGTGGCCGCCGGAAAGCTTGCCCAGTCGCGTGCCCTGCTGTCGCGGCTGGTGCTGTCCGCACCTGCCGATGCCACGGTGGTGCGCCTGTCGGTGCACGCCGGCACCCGGGTCGATGCCCAGTCCGGCCACAGCCTGCTGGTGCTGCTGCCCAACAAACCGCTGATGGTGCGTGCCGAACTCAACGAGAGTTTTGCGTCGGCCGTGCGCCCCGGCATGGTCGCCGAGGTGACGCTGGACAGCACCGTCGGTGCCGCCTCCCCGTCGCGCCAGGCCAAGGTGGTCCGCGTGGCGCCGCTGGTCGGCCCCACGCGGCTCGAGGACGACGGTGCATCGCGCGCCGGTCAGCGGGTCGTCGATTGTTTTCTGGTTTTAGAGCAGGCGCCTGCAGCAGGCGCGAACGGGTCCGTCGCATGGCGCGTCGGCCAAAACGTCAGGGTGAACTTCCATGAATGAAATGCTTGTTGTCGACGCACCGGTTTCCAAGCCCGCCCTGCGCCGCTCCATCCCCATCGCACCGGCTGCGCCGGTTTCGCCGACCTCAGGCCAGGCCCGCCAGCCGGCCGACGGCCCCTGGACCATCCAGTGCGACTTCGACGGCACCATCAGCGTCGAGGACGTCACCGATTCCCTGCTGCAGCGCTTCGGCAAACCCGGCTGGATCGAACTCGAAGACGCCTGGGAACGCGGCGAAATCGGTTCGCGCGAATGCATGAAGGGCCAGGTTGCCCTGCTCGACATGTCTCTGTCCGAACTGCAGGCCCATCTGGCGACTATCCAGGTCGACCCGCACTTCGCCGCCTTTGCCCGCGCTGCCCGCGCCATGGGCCTGCCGGTGCAGGTGGTGAGCGACGGCATCGACCACTGCATCTCCACCGTGCTGGCGCTCAATGGCCTGGGTGACCTGCCGGTGTATGCCAACCGCCTGGTGCAGACCGGCGCGCGCAGCTGGCAGCTGCAGTCGCCGCATGCCAACGCCGCGTGCGTGCGCGCCAGCGGCAACTGCAAGTGCGAACGCGCCGCCACCGCCCAGAATGTCGGCGGCCGGGTGCTGTTCGTCGGCGACAGCACGTCGGATTTCTGCGTCTCTGGCAAGGCCGACTTCGTGTTCGCCAAATACAAACTTATCGACTATTGCCGCACCCGCGGCATTCCGCACGCCGTGTATGCCGACTTCGGCGAAGCGCTGGCCCTGCTGCCCGCCACGGTCAGCATGTCCGCCGCGAGCATGGCCGCCTGAAGACTCCCCCATGACAGCCGCCCTGAACATCGCCCGCGACACAGCCGCCAACGACGACGCCCGCTACGCCGCAGCGCCGGCCGGCGTCTGTGTCACGCCGCATGAATTCTTCCTGCAGGGCAGCGGTGCCGCAGGTCGCACCGGCGTGCTGCTGGTTCACGGCCTGACCGGCACCCCCAACGAAATGCGCCTGCTGGCGCGTGGCCTGAACAAGGCCGGCTTCACCGTCTACGCGGTACAGCTGGCCGGCCACTGCGGCACCATGGACGACCTGCTGGCCACCCGCTGGCAGGACTGGTACGGCGCGGTCGAAGCCGGCGCCGAACGTCTGCGCGGCCAGGTCGACCAGATGGTGGTGGCGGGTCTGTCGATGGGCGCGGTGCTGTCGCTGGCTCTGGCCGAGGACCGGCCAGAGCTGGTGCATGGCGTCGCAGCGCTGTCGGTCATCTTTCGTTATGACGGCTGGAGCATGCCGGTCTACACCCGCATGGGCGACTTCCTGCTGCCACTGTTCCGCGCGCTGGGCATCGGCAGACACAAGGTGTTCATGGAGCAGCCGCCTTATGGCATCAAGGACGAGGCGCTGCGCCGCCAGATCGTCGCGCAGATGCATGCTGGCGACAGCGCGGCGGCCGGCCTGCCGGGCAATCCGTGGTGGTCGGTGGTCGAGATGCGTGCCCTGTCGCGCCGCGTGCTGAGCCGTCTGTCGCTGGTCAGCGCGCCCTGCCTCGTCATCCACGCGCGCGAAGACGATGTCGCCACGGTGGACAACGCCCGTGCCATCGTCCGTGGCGTGAAACACGCGCCGGTCGAACTGGTGCTGCTCGACGACAGCTATCACATGGTGACGGTTGACCGCGAGCGCCGCACCGTCATCCGCCGCACCGTCACCTTCGTGCAGGGCCTGCAGGGCGCGGCTGCATGAGCGTCCTGGTCGGGGTGCTGTGGGTGCTGAACGTGCTGGTCGACAGCGCCGGCCAGTTGGCGTTCAAGGCCGCTGCCGGCGACCCGCATGCCGGTGACGGACTGGCCCGCTGGAAGTTCATGGCGGCGCGACCCTGGCTGTGGATCGGCGTCGCCTGCTACGTCGCCGAATTCGTCGTCTGGCTGGCCTTCCTGTCGCTGGTGCCGCTGTCCGAAGGCGTGCTGCTGGGCTCCATCAACATCGTCGCCATCATGGTGGCCGGCCGACTGCTGTTCAAGGAAAAGCTCTCGCCGATGCGGGTGACCGGCATCGTGCTGGTGTCCATCGGAGTGGCCGTCGTCGGTCTGCCGGGTTGATCACTATGAGCAAGAAGTTCTACATCATCGGTTTCCTGGTGCTGATGGCATTCGACACCCTCGCCCAGCTCAGCTTCAAGACTGCCGGCATGCATGCGCTGCCGCTGGAAATGAGCCCGGCCTGGCTGGCCCGCGTGTTCGGCCAGCCCTGGATCTACGGCGCCTTCATCGGCTACATCGGTGCGTTCTTCACCTGGATGACGCTGCTGAAACATGCGCCCATCGGGCCGGCTTTCGCCGCGTCGCATCTCGAGATCATCTCGGTGCTGGCCCTATCGGTCTGGCTTTTCGACGAAACCATCGGCTGGCCGCAGATCGTCGGCGGGCTGTTCATCGTCGCCGGTATCGGCTGCCTGGCGGTCTCCGAAACCGCGGACGACGAACCCACCGGCGGAGCCGCCCTGGCGCATGACTGACAAGACACCCAAAACCGAATTCGACGTTCCGCCCACCGCCGGCCTGCCCCTGCTGAAGTCCGACCTGGGCTGGCGCGGCGACGCCGACCTGGCCGGCGCGCTGGCGCGTTTCATCGGCGCCCCCGAGGTGCTGGTCGAATGCTCGGGCACCTCGGCGCTGGTCATCGCGCTGACCACGCTCAGCCGCATGGCGCCGCAGCGCCGCACTGTCGTCGTGCCCGCCTACACCTGCCCCCTGGTGGCCCTGGCCGTGGCACGCTGCGGCCTGAAGCTGGCGCTGTGCGACCTTCAGCCGCAGTCGCTGGACCTGGACCCCGGCGCCCTCGCCGCGCTGTGCGGGCCCGACACCCTCGCCGTGCTGCCCACCCACCTGGGCGGCCGGGTCAGCGACGTCGCGCGGGTGCGCATCCTCGCCCGCACCGCCGGTGCCTGGGTGATCGAAGACGCTGCCCAGGCGCTGGGCGCCAGGGTCGGCCGGCGCAGTGTCGGGCTGGACAGCGACATCGCCTTCTTCAGCCTCGCCGTCGGCAAGGGACTGACCATTTTCGAAGGCGGCGTGCTGCTGGCGCGCGACGCCGGACTACGCGGCAAGCTGCGTGAGGTGTCTGCCGAGCTGGCACCGCACAAGCCCGGCTGGGAACTGCGCCGCAGTGCCGAACTGCTGGGTTATGCCGCGCTGTACCGGCCTTCGGGCCTGCGCCGCGCCTATGGAAATCCGTTGCGCCGTGAACTCGCCAGGGGCGACTGGGTGGCGGCTGCAGGCGACGACTTCGACACCGACATCCCCATGCACACCGTCGGCCGCTGGCGCCGGGCGGTGGGCGTTCGTGCGTTGGCCCGGCTGCCCGCTTTCCTGGCTTCGGCCGCGGAACGCGGACGGCGCCGGGCGACCCGCCTTTCCGCCAACAGGGGCCTGAAGGTTTTGGGCGACAGTCCCGCCGTCACCGGGGCCGCCGGCAGCTGGCCGGTGCTGATGGTGCTGATGCCCGACGCCGCCTCGCGCGACCGCGCCATCGGCCAGTTGTGGGGCGCTGGCTGCGGCGTCTCGCTGCCGTTCGTGCACACCCTGGCCGACTACGAACGTTATGCCTCCGTAGTGCCCGCCGCCGCACACGACGCGCTGCCCAATGCACGCGATCTGGCCTCGCGCCTGCTGGCGATCAGCAACAGCCCGTGGCTGGACGAGACCGGCTTCGAGAACGTCTGCCAGGCGCTCAAATCAGCATGCCTTTCTTCTCGATGAAGGCCACCACTTCGGCCAGGCCGGCGTTGGTGCGGAGGTTGGTCATCACGTAGGGACGGTTGGGCCGCATGCGTTTCGTGTCGGCCTCCATCACCGACAGGTCGGCGCCGACATAGGGCGCCAGGTCGGTCTTGTTGATGACGAACAGGTCGCTCTTGGTGATGCCGGGGCCGCCCTTGCGCGGGATCTTTTCGCCGGCCGCGACGTCGATCACATAGATGGTCAGGTCGCTCAGTTCAGGACTGAAGGTGGCGGCCAGGTTGTCGCCGCCGGATTCGACGAACACCACGTCGGCGTCCGGAAATTTCTCCAGCATGCGGTCGATGGCTTCCAGGTTGATCGAGGCGTCCTCGCGGATCGCCGTGTGCGGGCAACCGCCGGTTTCCACACCCTCGATGCGCTCCGCGTCCAGCGCGCCGCTGACCGTCAGCAGGCGCTGGTCTTCCTTGGTGTAGATGTCGTTGGTGATGGCCACCAGGTCCCATTTGTCGCGCATCGACTTGCAGAGCATTTCGAGCAGCGTGGTCTTGCCGGATCCGACCGGGCCGCCGATGCCGACCCGCAGCGGCGGGAGTTTCTTGGTGCGGTTGGGGATGGTGTGGAAGGCGGAGGTCATGGGTTCGGTCAGCTTCTGAAGAGCCGGGAGTATTGGGTTTCGTGGCGCGCTGACAGGATCGCCAGCATCGGGCTGAGCGCCTGCCGGTCGTCGTCGTCCAGCGTGGCCGCATGGGCCAGCGCCCGGGGAATTTCATCGGCCAGCCGCGCCAGCATGCGTTGCCCGGCGCTCTGGCCCAGCGGAACCGACTTGATGGCGGTCTGCACCATGTTCTCGGCCCAGCCGAAACAGAAGGCTGCGGCGATGTCGGCGGCCGCCGCCTGCGTGCGTGCCGCGGCGACCGCGAAGGCCACCGGATAGCTCGGCTGCCAGCCGGTGAACAGCACCGCGTCGTCGGCATGCAGGCCTCGTAGCCAGTCGGCCATCGAACGGCCCATCTGCTCGGTCTGCAGACGGAACTCGCTGGTCTCGCGGGTCTGGCGCACCCAGGCGTCGAGTTGCTTCAGGCGTTCGCCTTCACCGGCCCGGGCGGCCGTCACTGCCTGCAGGAGCACCGGCAGGTCGCAGCGGGACAGGTTCAGGTGCAGCTGGTCGGCGATCCAGTCCGCCGCCCTCGCCTCGGTGGAGACACCGGCCCATTCGACGGCCGCCTCGAGCCCTTCCGAATAGGAGAAACCGCCGACCGGCAGCGCAGGCGATGCCAGCCAGATCAGCTGGAGCAGGCCGGGAGTGAAGGCGTTCACAGGGAGTCGGGACGGGTCTTGTGGAACTGCAGGACGGCCGGAGCCGGAGCGTGCGAATGACCATGGTCATGGTGGTCGTGTTTGCAATCCGGGCCGTGCACATGGGGCTTCGTCTTGGGTTGGCCGTGGCCGTGGCCGTGGTCGTGACCGTGATCCTGGGATCCATGCGAGTGCGCACCCGCCGCATAAGCCCCGCCTTCCGGTTCGAAGGCTTCTACCGCATCCACCACGATCAGGTGCATGGACCGCAGCATGTCGCCCAATACATGGTCTGGCTCGATCTTCAGGTGATCGGGCTTGAGTTCGATCTGCACATGGCGGTTGCCCAGGTGGTAGGCCGCCCGCACCAGGTCGAACGGGCTGCCGTGGTTGGCGCAAGGCGTGATCCGCAGCACCTTCTGCGGCGCGGAAATGACGCGGACCAGCGAGCCGTCATCGGCCACCAGCACGTCACCGCCGCGCACCAGAGTGCCGCGCGGCAGGAACACGCCCAGGCGGCGGCCGCCGGAATCCTCGGCGTCGAAACGGCTCTTCTGGCGCACGTCCCAGTCCAGTTCGACGGTGGTGGCACGTTTCAGCAGCACGGGCGCAAGGCCCTTGCCCTGGGGCATGAGTTTGTTGACGGTAAGCATGAAGACTCAAAACAGGAAATACCGCTGCGCCATCGGCAGCACCCTGGCCGGCTCGCAGGTCAGCAACTGGCCGTCGGCACGCACCGCATAGGTCTGCGCGTCGATCTCCATCACCGGCAGGGCGGCGTTGTGCACCATGTGCTGCTTGCGGACGCCGCGCACGTTCTTCACCGGCGACAGCATCTTCTGCAGCCCGTATTTGCCGCCGATGTCGTTGGCCAGGCCGGCTTGCGATACGAAGGTGAACGAACTGCGGTGCATCGCCCGGCCGAACGAACCGAACATCGGCCGGTAATGCACCGGCTGCGGCGTGGGGATGGAAGCGTTCGGGTCGCCCATGGCGGCCAGCGCGATGAAGCCACCCTTCAGCACCACGCTCGGCTTGACGCCGAAGAAAGCCGGTTTCCACAACACCAGGTCGGCCCATTTGCCCTCTTCGATGCTGCCGACTTCATGGCTGATGCCGTGCGCCACCGCGGGGTTGATGGTCAGCTTGGCGATGTAGCGCTTGACCCGGAAGTTGTCGTGGCGGCTGCTGTCTTCGGGCAGCGTGCCGCGCTGGCCCTTCATCTTGTGGGCCGTCTGCCAGCAACGGATGGTGACCTCGCCGACCCGGCCCATCGCCTGGCTGTCGGAGCTGAACATGCTGATCGCACCGATGTCGTGCAGCACGTCCTCGGCCGCGATGGTTTCCTTGCGGATGCGGCTTTCGGCGAAGGCCAGGTCTTCGGCGATGCCGGCGTCCAGGTGGTGGCACACCATCAGCATGTCGACGTGTTCGTCGAGCGTGTTGACGGTGTAGGGCATCGTCGGGTTGGTCGACGAAGGCAGGAAGTTGGCCTCGCCGACCACGCGCAGGATGTCGGGTGCATGCCCGCCGCCCGCGCCTTCGGTATGGAAGGCGCACAGGCCACGGCCCCGGGTGGCTGCGATGGTGTTCTCGACAAACCCCGATTCGTTCAGGGTGTCGCTGTGGATTGCCACCTGGATGTCGTGTTCTTCGGCCACGTCCAGGCAGTTGTCGATGGCGGCCGGCGTGGTGCCCCAGTCTTCGTGCAGTTTCAGGCCGATGACGCCGGCTTCGGCCTGCTCGCGCAGCGCCTCGGGCCGGCTGGCGTTGCCCTTGCCCAGGAAACCCAGGTTCATCGGGAACGAATCGGCCGCCTGCATCATGCGTTCGATATTCCACGGGCCGGGTGTGGATGTGGTCGCCAGCGTGCCGGTCGCCGGGCCTGTACCGCCGCCCAGCATGGTGGTGGTGCCGGCCGCCAGGGCTTCGTCGATCTGCTGCGGAGCGATGAAGTGGATGTGGCTGTCGATGGTGCCGGCGGTGACGATGCTGCCTTCGCAGCTGAGGATCTCGGTGCCCGGGCCGATGACGATGTCCACGCCTGGCTGCGTGTCCGGATTGCCCGCCTTGCCGATCTTGACGATGCGCCCGCCCTGGATGCCGATGTCGGCCTTGACGATGCCCCAGTGGTCGATGATCAGCGCGTTGGTCAGCACCAGGTCCATCGCGCCGGCAGCGTTGGTGCGCTGGCTTTGCGCCATGCCGTCGCGGATGGTCTTGCCGCCGCCGAACTTCACTTCTTCGCCGTAGCCGCCGGCCAGCAGGGTGTAGTCGCGTTCGACCTCCACCAGGAGGTCGGTGTCGGCCAGGCGGACCCGGTCGCCGACGGTGGGGCCGAAGATTTCGGCATAGGCGCGTTTACCGATGGTGGCCATCAAAGGGCTCCCTGCACGAGTGCTCTGAAACCATGGACCACGCGGTCGCCGGCATAGTCGATCAGTTCCACCGTGCGCTGCTGGCCCGGCTCGAAACGCACCGCCGTGCCGCTGGCGATGTTGAGGCGTTTGCCGTGTGCCAGCACGCGGTCGAAGTCGAGCGCGCCGTTGGTTTCTGCGAAGTGGTAGTGCGACCCGACCTGGATCGGCCGTTCGGAGGCGTTCTTCACCAGCACGGCGACCGGTTCGCGGGCGGGGTTCAACACGTGTTCGCCGTCGTCGACGAGCAGTTCACCGGGGGTCATCGGCGTTCTCCAGTGGTCAGGGATTTCATGGGATGGGCTGGTGTACCGTCACCAGTTTCGTGCCGTCCGGAAAGGTGGCCTCGACCTGGATGTCCGGGATCATCTCGGCGACGCCGTCCATCACTTCGGCACGGCTGAGAACCTCGCGGCCCTCGCTCATCAGCTGGGCGACGGTCTTGCCGTCGCGGGCACCTTCCATCACGGCCGCGCTGATCAGCGCCACCGCCTCGGGATAGTTCAGCTTCAGGCCGCGGCCCTTGCGGCGCTCGGCCAGCAGAGCGGCGGTGAAGATCAGCAGCTTGTCTTTTTCGCGGGGCGTGAGTTCCATGCGGGCGGCCTCGGAGGCTGGCGTGTCGGTAAAAAAACGATGGTAAATCAGGCCGCGGCGTATTGCCGCGCCGCCTTGTACGGCGGATGGCGTATGCAGCCGGCAGGCAGGCGGGTGCCTACATGCTCCAGATGCGCGGCGTGGTGGTCGCCATATCCCAGCAAGCACCGCGCCAGGCCGCGCGCACCGAACGCAGCAGGTCCATCGCGGGTTCGACCACCGGTGCCAGCACCCGCACGACTACCAGGCGGCCGTCCGGGCTGGTGGCGCCGGCCGTGTCGCGCATTGGGTGGCTGTCGATGACGGCGCGTGCCGCATCGAGCGCGCGCTCGCGTTCGGTGCGCGACAGCGGCGTCCCGCTGGCCAGAAAGATGGACGCCATGCAGCGGTGGCCGGCCAGGCCCAGCGGGCTGTCGAGCAACAGCTTGTCGGATGCCTCGATGGCGCCACGCTCCAGCCACACGCCCGGCATCTCGATGTGCTGGCGCAGCCGGCCGCGCAGGAACGGCAGGCCGGCGTGCGGCAGGCCGAAGGCGCTGACGTCCCAGCCGATCAGGCCGGCATCGGGCGCCAGGCTGAAGCTGAGGTGGTTCTCGGCATCGCAGGCGTCATAACAGAGGGCTTCCAGCGGCAGCCATTCGATGCGGGCGGCCTCGCCCACCGTGATGCGGGTGACCTGTTTCGCAACCTCGCCCTGCGAACGATAGAACCGCGTGGCGCCGGGTGTGGTGACCAGGCCGTGAGCGCCCGGACCCACGTTCACCGTGATGTCCAGCACATCGCCGCCGACCAGGCCGCCGGGCGGATGCACCAGCACGTTGTGGCAGACGCCGTCGCCCTCCGGGTACAGGCTCTGCAGGATCCGCAGCGGGCCTTCGTGGCGGTAACGGGCCACTGTCCTCTGCAGGTCGGACGGGTCGCGGGTGTAGTCGAGTTGGAGTCGGGCGTGCCAGGGCATGGGGCGGCAGTGTAGTGACTGCGACGGACCCGGCGTCAGGCCGGTGCCGCGGAGGCTTGCCGGATGGCCGCCAGCAAGCGCTGGTTGAAGCTCGTCTGGCCGTGCTGCCACTGGCGCAGGGTGTGCGCGTCGATCTCGGTGTCCTGTCCGTCGCCGGCGCTGAGCCAGCGTTTCCAGGCCGTGGTGTAGCGATAGGAAGAAACCTCGCCGGTCACGTCGCTGCCGACGATGCGGCCCTGCAGCGACGCCACGATGGCCATCGCCTGCGCCTCGGTCATGCTGCCCTGGTCCCAGTTGGTGCGCACCACGTCGGGCGACAGCGCGTCCTTGTCGATGGACAGGTAGGTGGGCCGGGGATCGGCCGCCAGTGTTTCGCAGAGCGTGGCCGACAGCGTGGCCAGGTCGTCGAAATTCCGGAAGGCCCGGCCGAGTCCCAGGCGTTTGCCCCAGCCGGTGTCGACACCGCAGCTCCAGTAGCTCAGCTTGCCGGCGGCCAGCGGGCGCAGGTAGTTTTCCCAGGCATGGCCACGCCCGATGTCGGTCGAGGTGATGCCGGCGACGAACACATGCGACACCTCGGGCATCAGTGCCACCCGGCGCACCCACGAGCCGCAATGCACACCGAACGGGAAGCGCATGTTGTCCGGATGGTTGTCCAGCACCACGATGCGCAGTGGCCGGTCGGCGCGGTAACGGCCCTGGCGGACGGCACGGGCGATCAGCGGCCAGCTGAGGTGATGGAAGTCACCACTGCCGAAGAACACGGTGCCGTGTGTCTGGGCCGGCGGCAGGCAGGCGTCGAGCGCCTGCGCAAAGGTCTTCAGGCGCGGCAGGCGGCAGCCGAAACGCAGGCTTTCCTGCCAGTCGGCCATGTCGATGCGTTGTTCGTGCGGCAGCGCGCCGATGGAGCGGTCGATGTCGAGCACCACCGGATGCAGCGGATGGTTCACGCCTGTTCGCTCCATGCGCGGTCGCTTTCGAAATGGCCCGAGAACCGCTTCGCCAGGGCGCGCAGGAAGGGGTTGCGTACATAGACCAGGTGACGGGTGAAGGTGAACTTCGCACCCAGCTGGGCCTTCACCTCGGGGTCGGTCCAGCCGGCGATGTAGTGGCTCAGTCCGCGTTCGACCGCGTGTTCGAGGTTGACCATCCAGCTCACGAAATACAGGTTGGCCTCACGGGCGGCCGGATAGGACAGGCCGATGTATTTGTCCACCAGTTTGCCGCCGTATTCGAAGCAGAGGTTCCAGCCCAGCAGCAGGTCGTCGCTGGCGCGCCGGTACTCGAACACGATGCCGCCGTTGCTGCCGTCGCGCAGCAGCGCGGCGAAGAACTCGCGGCCCAGCCGGTCGAAGTGGATCTCGCTCTGGGCGAACACGCCTTCGTACAGCGCGTAGTACGCATCCACACGTTTGTCGTCCGCATACGCGGCACCGGTCGGCAGCCGCTCTATGCGCATCTCGGCGCGGCTGCGCAGCTTGCGTTTGAGGTTCTTGCGGCGGCTGGTGGAAAGCCGCGAGAGGTAGGCCTCGCCATCGGCGAAGTCGATCGGCACATAGGCCAGCGCCTGGCCTTCGACGGTGACGAATCCGCTGGCAGACAGCGCCGTGACCAATGCGTCGGCCGCGGCGTTTTCATGCGGCGACAGCAGCGGAGACTGCTGCGGCAGATCCTTGACGATGGTCAGCCTGTGGCGGCGTCCCGGGCCGGCGCGCAGGGCATCGGCCAGCAGCGACGGCGCAACGTCGGGCGGCATCGGTGCGTATTCGGAAACCGTGGTGCCGACGAAGGCGGTCCGGATGCGCAGAAACCGCGACCACCAGGCAAAACCGGGCAGTGCGGAAGCGCGTTTCTTCAGGTCGTCGTCGGCGGTGGTCAGCAGGTCGAAGGGCGCCACGAAGAGTGGTGCACCAGCGACCTCGCCGACCGCGAAACCGTCTGGCGGGAAGGCCGCGAACTGCCGGAGCAGTGTCGTCGGCTCCAGCGAGTTCAGCGGCCTGTCAGGCGCGTTTGGCACGCGTCAGCAACTGGTCCAGCAGGACCATGGCTTCGTCGATTTCGCTGCGGCTGATCATCAGCGACGGTGCGAAGGTGATCACGTTCTTGTAGTAGCCGCCGACGTCCAGCACCAGGCCGCGTTTCTCGCCCTGGTATTCCAGGTTGCCTTCCAGTCCCATGTCGACCATCTTGTCGAGCAGGGCGCGGTTCGGGGTGAAGCCGTCTTCGGTGCAGATCTCGGCACGCAGCGCCAGGCCCAGGCCGTCGACATCGCCGATTTCCTTGTGGCGCTTCTGCAGGTCCTTCAACCCCTCCAGGAAGTAGGCGCCGCTTTCGCAGACCTGCTTGCCGAAGTCGACCTCGGCGGTCATCTTCAGCACTTCCAGACCCAGCGCGGTGCCCAGCGGGTTGGACGCGAAGGTGGAATGGGTGGAGCCCGGCGGGAAGATGGTGGGATTGATGAGTTCTTCACGAGCCCACAGGCCCGACAGGGCGTTCAGGCCGTTTGTCAGCGCCTTGGCGAACACCAGCACGTCGGGTTTCACACCGAAGTTCTCGATGGACCACAGCTTGCCGGTGCGCCAGAAACCCATCTGGATTTCGTCGACCACCAGCAGCACGCCGTGGTCGTCCAGCACCTTCTTCAGGCCCTTGAAGAAATTCTGCGGCGGGATGACGTAGCCGCCGGTGCCCTGGATCGGCTCGACATAGAAGGCGGCGTATTCGCACTGGTTGGTCTTGGGATCCCAGATGGCGTGGTATTCGTTCTCGAACTTGCGGGCGAAGTCCTTGACGATGGATTCGGAATATTCCTCGGCCGTCATGCCCTTGGGGCGGCGGAACGGGTAAGGGAACGGAATGAACTGGGCGCGGTCGCTGAAGTGGCCGAAACGGCGGCGGTAGCGGTAGCTGGAGGTGATGGACGAAGCGCCCAGGGTACGGCCGTGGTAGCCGCCTTCGAAGGCGAACATCAGGCTCTTGCCGTTGCTGGCGTTGCGCACCACCTTCAACGAGTCTTCGATGGCCTGCGCACCGCCGACGTTGAAATGCACGCGGCCTTCGTTGCCCCACTTTGCCTGCGCATCCTGGGCGATCCACTTGGCCAGTTCGATCTTGGTCGGGTGCAGGTACTGGCTGGCGATCTGCGGCAGCTCTTGCAGCTGCTTGATCATCACGTCTTCGAGGCGCTTGTTCTTGTAGCCGAAGTTGACGGCCGAATACCACATCTGCAAGTCGAGGTAACGCACGCCCTGGTCGTCGTGCATGTAGCTGCCGTCGCAGCCGGCGAAGATCTTGGGGGGCGTGACGTAGTGGACGGTATCGCCGAACGAGCAATATTTTGCTTCGTCCGCCAGCAGCTGTGCGTTATCCATGAACAGAAAACTCCGGGGTGGTCTCTCGAAAAACCCGGCGTTCCAGACATGGGCCGCGGGCAAGTGAGTCGCAGTCTGCGGCGGCAACCTTGATCGGAAGTCGAGTGTTTGTGTACGAATGGTGGAGGCGTTCAGGCCGGCGGGTTGTCCGGTTCTTCCAGCAGTTCGGCATCGCAGCCGGAACCGGCGGAAATCCAGCGCCGCGCCAGCCGTGCGGCCACCGGCGAAAGCCAGCGCCAGCCTTTTCCCATCACCGTGCGGGGTTCGGCCACCAGGCCGCAAAGGTAACGCTGGCCGGCGTCGTTCCAGCGCAGTGCCCGGCAGGCGCCGCTGCGTCTGCGGGACACCAGAATGCCGACCGGACAGGGCTCCACCAGGCAGCACTGCCCGCAGCCATTGCAGGGCCGCCCCAGCCCTGGATGGGGCGGGGCGGCGCGGTGGATGAGGATGGGTTGCCAGGCGTCGGCGGACATGGGGGGATTGTCATGTCGAAGCGGCCTGGCGAAAGCCTGAACAGGCCGGAACCGCCGGGTCAGACCGGCTTGGCCAGTCCCAGCTTCTCGATCAGCGCCTTCTCGCGGTTGAAGGTGTCTTGCGCGAAGCGGGTGTACTGGGCCGAGTCCATGTAGTTGGGCACCATGTCGTAGCGGCCGAGCGCCTGCACATAGGCCGGGTCGTCCATGGCTTTCTTGAAGGCGGCCTGCAGCGTGGCCACCACGTCGTTCGGCGTGTCGCGCGGTGCGCCGATGCCGAAGGGCGAGTTCTGCACGATGTCCAGGCCCAGCTCCTTGAGCGTGGGTGCGTCGGGGAATTTTTCGAGGCGATGTTCGCCCCAGGTGTTGAGCACCCGCAGCTTGCCGGCGTCGACCTGCTGGGCGAAACCGGTGGAGTCGGCCGCTGCCATCACGTGGCCGCCGACGACCGCCTGCATCAGGTCGGCGCTGCCCTTGAAGGGCACGTGGGTGAGTTCGATGCCCAGCTTCTGGGCAATGAGTTCGGTGGTCAGGTGCGGGCTGGTCAGCGTGCCGGTGGAGCCGTAGTTGACCTTGCCCGGGTTGGCCTTGGCATAAGCCACGAACTCGGCCCAGTTCTTGAACGGGCTGTTGGCCGGCACCACAATTCCGAAGGCATAACCGGTGACGTTGATGACGTAGCGGATGTCCTTGATGGGGTCCCAGGCGATCTTGGTGGTGTAGCCGATGCGGAACACGCCCAGCGGAATCTGCGCCAGCAGGTAGCCGTCGGCCGGGCTGCTCTGCAGCATCTGCGCCGGCAGGGTGCCACCGGCGCCGGGCTTGTTCTCGACGATGACCGGCTGGCCCAGAACCTTGGATGCGTTCTCGGCGAGCTGGCGCATGGTGATGTCGGTGGGGCCGCCGGCGGGGAAGGCGATGACCAGCCGGATCGGCTTGCTGGGGAACTTGCCCGCGGGCTGGGCCTGCGCGCCGAGGGCCGTGGTGGCGGCGACGGCGAGGGCGCCTTTTACGATGTGGCGGCGTTGCATTTCGGGGTGTCTCCTGTGTCTGTCCGACGGCTCATGGCCGATGGGCTATTAGGAGTGTTTACCCGGGTGCGTGTCATCCGGAGAAACGCCTGTTTCCGCTCACATCGCGCATGCAGCCGGACGCCTCATTGCCAGCCTCCGCCCATGGTCTTGTAGAGCTGCAGCCGGTTGGCCTGTTCGGCCAATTCGAGCGTGATGAGTGTCTGCCCGGCTGCGTAGAAGGCGCGCTGGGTGACCAGCGTGTCGAGGTAGCTGTCGACTCCGGTGCGGTAGCGCTCCTGCGACAGCCGGTAGGCCGTTGCCGAGGCATCGCGCAGCGAGCGTTGCGCATCGAGCTGCTCGCCCAGCGTGGCCCGGGCATCCAGTGCGTCGGACACCTCCCGGAAAGCCGTCTGCACCGACTTCTCGTACTGCGCCACGTTGATGTCGCGGGTCAGCCGGGCGACGTCGAGGCTGGCCTGCAACGCTCCGCCGCTGAAGATCGGCAACACGATCTGCGGCGCGAAGGTCCAGGCGCCGTTGCCGCTGTTGAACAGGTCGCCCAGGTCGCGGCTGCCGCTGCCGGCCGAGGCCGTCAGGCTGATGCGTGGAAAGAAAGCCGCACGCGCCGCGCCGATGTTGGCGTTGGCCGCCTGCAGCGTGTGTTCGGCGGCGAGCACATCCGGGCGTTTCTGCAGCAACTCGGAAGGCAGGCCGGCCGGCACGTCGACCAGCGCGGTGACCGACTTCAGGCCTTCATCGACCGCCGGCAGCAAAACCTCGGGCACGGCAGAGCCGACCAGCAAGGTCAGCGCATTGCGGTCCTGCGCGGCGGCGCGTGTGTAGGCCGCGACATCGGAACGGGCGCTATCGACGGTGGTGCGGGCCTGCGCGAGCGTCAGCCCGGATTCGTTGCCGATCTCGCGCGCCTTGGCGGTCAGGTCATAGGACGCCTGCTGGCTGCGCAGCGTCTCTTGCGCGAGCCGCAGGCGGCGCTGGTCGGCGGCCAGGGCGAGCCAGGCGTTGGCCACGTCCGACAGCAGGCTGATCTGCACGCTGCGGCGGGTTTCGTCCAGCGACAGGTAGGCCTGCAGCGCGGCATCGTTGAGGTTGGCGACGCGGCCGAAGAAGTCGAGTTCGTAGCTGGACAGGCCGACGCTGGCGTTCAGCGTGTTGAGGGTGGTGGCCCGGCCGTTGGCCGTCAGGTCCTGCGGCGTCCGGGTGCGGGTGCCCGAGCCGGTCGCGTTGATGGTGGGCAGCAGGCTGGCGCGCTGGATGTTGTATTGCGCCCGCGAACGTTCGATGTTGAGCGCCGCCACCCGCAGGTCGCGGTTGTTGGCCAGCGCCAGCGTGACCACCTGGCGCAGCCGGTCGTCCACGAAGAACGATTCGTACGACAGGGCCGGCGCAGGCGTGGCCACCGCACCGGCGACCGGCACGGTGTTGGCCTTCCAGCCTTCGGCGATGGGCGCGACGGGCTGCTGGTAGGCGGGTGCCAGGTTGGTACAGCCGGCCATCGACAATGCGCCGATCAATGGAATCAGGTGCAGCTTTTTCATGCGGCACCTCCGTGCGCCACTTCGCCGTGAATTTGGTCGCCATGCGGCTGATCGTCCTTCGGCTCGGGTTCACGTTTGCGGAAGATGCTGCGGATCAGCACGAAGAACACCGGCACGAAGAAAATGCCCAGCACCGTGGCAGTGACCATGCCGCCGAAGACCGCCGTGCCGATGGCCTGCCGGCCGGCCGCACCGGCGCCGGTGCCGACCACCAGGGGCAGCACACCGAAACCGAAGGCCAGCGAGGTCATCAGGATGGGGCGCAGCCGCAGGCGCACGGATTCCAGCGTGGCCTCGATCAGCGTGCGGCCCTGGTCCATCAGCTGCACTGCGAATTCCACGATCAGGATGGCGTTCTTGCACGACAGGCCGACGGTGGTGAGCAGGCCCACCTGGAAATACACGTCGTTCGACATGCCGCGGAACCCGGTGAACGCCAGCGCGCCGATGATGCCCAGCGGCACCACCAGGATCACCGAGAACGGCACCGACCAGCTTTCGTACAGCGCCGCCAGGCAGAGGAAGACAAACAGGATCGACACCGCGTACAGCAGCGGTGCCTGTGCACCGGAGCGGCGCTCCTCGAACGACGAGCCGGTCCACGAGATGCCGATGCCCTGCGGCAGCTGGTCGATCATCTTCGTCACCTTGTCCATGGCGACACCCGAGCTGACGCCGGCCACCGAGGCGCCCAGGATTTCATAGGCGGGCAGGCCGTTGTAGCGCTGCAGCTGCGGCGAACCGAAGTCCCAGCGCTGGCTCGAGAAAGACGAGAAGGGAACCATCTGGCCGGTAGCGTTGCGCACCGTCCATTTGTTCACGTCGGTCGGCAGCATGCGGTAGGGAGCGTCGCCCTGGATGTAGACCCGCTTGACGCGGCCACGGTCCAGGAAGTCGTTGACATAAGTGCCGCCCAGCGCGGCCGACAGCGTGGTGTTGATGTCGGCGGTGGCCAGGCCCAGCGCACCGGCACGGCGGTCGTCGATGTCCACCGCGAACTGCGCCGTGTCCGCCAGGTTGTTGTTGCGCACGCCGGTCAGCTCGCTGTCCTTGCCGGCAAGTTGCAGGAACTGGCTGGTGGCCGACACCAGGGCGTTGTGGCCGAGCGCCGCGGTGTCCTGGATATAGAAGTTGAAACCCGACGAGGCGCCCAGCCCCCGCACGGCGGGCGGCAGCAGCAGCAGCACCCGTGCGTCGCGGATCTTGGCCAGCTCGGCGTTGGCGCGTTTGACGATGGCCGCCGAGGTGTGGTCTTCGCCCGGCCGTTCTTCCCATGACTTGAGCTTGATGAACGCCCGGCCCGAAGCCTGGTCGCCGTTCTGCCCGGTGCTGGTGTTGATGTTGACCACCTCGGGCTGGCGGCGCATCACGTCCTCGAACTGCCGCATGACCGCCTGGGTACGCGCATCGGTGGCGCCGGGCGGCAGGCGGATGTCGGCCTGCAGCGTGCCCTGGTCTTCGACCGGCAGGAAAGAGGTCGGCAGCCGCACGAACATGAAGGCCATCACGCCTGCGATCAGCAAGTACAGCAGCATGCTGCGTTTGCCGCGCTTGACCACCTGCCTGACACCCGATTCGGTGACGGCTGCGGTGCGGTCGAAACCCCGGTTGAACAACGCGAAGAACCGGTCAAGCCAACCCAGCGGGCCGCGGCGGATCTTCTTGTGGCCGGTTTCGTCGTGCTCGTGGTGCTTGAGCATGGTGGCGCACAGCGCAGGGGTGAGCGTCAGCGCCACCAGCACCGACAGCGCCATGGCGGCCACGATGGTGATCGAGAACTGCCGGTAGATGATGCCGGTCGAGCCGCCGAAGAACGCCATGGGAATGAACACCGCCGACAGCACCATCGCGATGCCGATCAGCGCCGGGGTGATTTCGTCCATCGACTTGCGGGTGGCTTCCTTGGGCGAAAGGCCTTCTTCGGTCATCACCCGCTCGACGTTCTCGACCACCACGATGGCATCGTCCACCAGCAGGCCGATGGCCAGCACCATGCCGAACATGGTCAGGGTATTGATGGAATAACCCAGCACCGAAAGCACACCGAAGGTGCCCAGCAGCACCACCGGCACCGCGATCGTCGGAATCAGCGTGGCGCGGAAGTTCTGCAGGAACAGATACATGATCAGGACCACGAGGATCATGGCCTCGATCAGCGCCTTGACCACTTCGTGGATGGATGCGCGCACAAAAGGCGTGGTGTCGTAGCCGACCAGCGACTTCATCTGGTTGGGGAAGTACGGCTCCAGTTCCTTGACCTTCGCGATCACCGCGTCGGACACCTTCAGCGCATTGGCGCCGTTGGCCAGCACGATGCCCATGCCGGCGGCGGCGCGGCCGTTGAGCCGGCTCTGCACGGTCAGGCTTTCCGCCCCCAGTTCAACCCGGGCGACATCCTTCAGCAGCACCAGCGAACCGTCGGTGCCTGCACGCAGCACCACGTTGCCGAACTGCTCCGGCGTCTGCAGCTTGCTGCGGGCGGTGACGGTGGCGCTCAGCTGCTGCGAACCCACCGACGGCAGGCCGCCCAGCTGGCCGGCCGAAACCTGGGCGTTCTGCGCGTTCAGGGCGGCAGTGACGTCCGACGGGATGAGAGCGTATTTCTCGAGCTTGGTGGCGTCGAGCCAGATACGCATGGCGTAACCCGAGCCCAGCACCTGCACTTCGGCGACGCCGTCGAGGCGGCTGACCGGGTCGACCAGGTTGCTGTTGATGTAGTCGCCGATGTCGGTCCGGGTCATGGCCGGGTCTTCGGAATACAGCGACACGATCAGCAGGAAATCGTTGCCGGCCTTGGTGACCGTCACGCCCTGGCTCTGCACCGCCGTGGGCAGGCGCGGCATGGCCTGCTGCAGCTTGTTCTGCACCTGCATCTGGGCCACGTCGGCATTGGTGCCGGCATTGAAGGTGAGCGTGGTGCGCGACTGGCCGGACGAACTGCTGGTCGCTCCCATGTAGATGAGGTTGTCCAGGCCCTTCAGCTGCTGCTCGATCACCTGGGTGACCGAGTCTTCCACCGTCTTGGCCGATGCGCCTGTGTAGTTGGCGGTGATCGAGATGGAAGGCGGCGCGATGTTGGGGTATTGCTCCAGCGGCAGAGTGCGGATGGAGATGGCGCCCGCCAGCATGATGACGATGGCGATGACCCACGCGAAGATGGGCCGGTCGATGAAAAAACGTGCCATTTGCGCGCGGCCCCGGGATCAGCGGGCCGCCGCGGCGGCTGCCGGGGTGGCTGCGGTGGCTGCGGTGGGTGCACCGGGGGCAGCAGGCGCGGCAGCGCCGCCACCGGCGGCCGGAGCCTGCAGGTTGGCTTCGGCCACCTTCACCTTGTCGCCCGGCTTGACCCGCATCGAGCCTTCGACCACCAGGCGGTCGCCTGCCTTCAGCCCGTCGCGCACCAGCCAGCGGTTGCCCACGGCACGGCCGACAGTCACCGCGCGGCGGGCGATCTTGTCTTCTGCGTCGACCACCAGGGCGGTGGCCCGGCCGACCGCATCGCGCAGCACGCCTTGCTGGGGTGCCAGCAGGGCGTCCTGGTCGGCGCCCTCTTCCACCACGGCACGCACATACATTCCTGGCAGCAGCAGGCCGTCCGGGTTGGGAACGGTGGCGCGCAGGGTGACGGCGCCGGTGGTGGGGTTCACGCTGATGCCGGCGAACTGCAGCTTGCCGTCACGGCCGTAGTTGCTGCCGTCTTCCAGCAGCAAGCGGATGCGGGCGGCATCCGCACCGCTTTTTGTCAGGCGGCCGGCGGCGAAGTCGCGCTTGAGGCGCAGCACTTCGGCGCTGGACTGGGTGACGTCCACGTACAGCGGGTCGATCTGCTGCACCGTGGTGAGCGCCACCGTCTGGTTGGCGGTGACCAGGGCGCCCGGCGTCACGGTCGAAGTGCCGATGCGCCCGGTGATGGGCGAAGTCAGCCGGGTGAAGGCCAGGTTGATGCTGGCGGTCTGCACCGAAGCCTGGGCGGTCGACACGTCGGCCTTGGCCTGGGCCAGCGCGGCCTGGCTCTGGTCGTTGATCTGTTTGCTGACCGCGTCGATCTTCACCAGTTCGGCATTACGGCCGGCCGTGGCGTCCGCCGCAGTTGCCGTCGCCTTGCTGCGCGCCAGGGCGGCCTGGGCGCTGGCCAGTGCCGCCTGGTAAGTCGAAGGATCTATCTGGTACAGCGGCTGCCCGGCCTTGACCGTCGCACCTTCGGTGAACAGCCGCTGCAACACGATGCCGCCGACCTGCGGACGGATGTCGGCACTGAGGTACGCACTCGTGCGTCCCGGAAGCTCGGTGGTGAACACCATGGGTTCCGGCTTGAGGGTGACGACACCGACCTCGGGTGGGCCAGCGGGCGGCGGAGGCGCGGCCTTGTCCGAGCAGGCGGCAACAATGAAGGCGATTGCCGCCATCGCGCCAAGCGCGGGCAGCCGTTGCGCTGCGCTGCGCAGCGGGCGAAAGACAGTCATGGGTAGTTAGGAGCCTGAGGCGGGGCGAAGGTTTCACCGGGGACGCCATAGCATTTTGTTGCAAATTCCGCGCCCTCGCCATTCTGGCCTGACGACGGCGCGGACTCACTCCCAATTTCTACCGTAGAAACGTGAATATCTTCTTAAGGCCTCCTGGGCTTTACCTTAGCTTCATCAATCCCAGGCCGGTGCCAGCCCTTCCGGACTGACCAGGCGGTCGCCCCGGTCCAGGCCGGCGATCCGCACCATTTCAGTGTCTTCCAGGCGCAGATCTTGTGCAGCCAGGTTGGATTGCAGGTTTGCGCGCCGTGTCGAGGACGGGATCACCGGATGGCCGGACTGCATTGCCCAGGCCAGCACCACCTGGGCCGGCGTGGCGCCACGGCGTTCGGCGATTTCGTGCACCTGCGGGTCGGCCAGCACCTTGCCGTAGGCGAGTGTCATGTACGAACTGATGCCTACACCTTGCGTGGCGGCGAAATCGACCAGCTTGCGGTTCTGCAGGTAGGGGTGCAGCTCGACCTGGTTGGTGGCGATCTCCGCCGCACCGACCGCCGCGATGGCTTCCGTCAGCAGCGCGATGTTGAAGTTGGAGACTCCGATCAGCCCGGTCAGCCCCTGCCGTTTGGCTTCGGCCAGCGCGCCCATGAACTCGGCCGCCGGCACCGCGTTGCCCGGCGACGGCCAGTGGATCAGCGTCATATCGACCCGGTCGGTCCGCAGCTTGCGCAGGCTTTCCTTCAGGCTGGGGACGAGTTTGTCGGATGCGTAGTTCTCGGTCCAGATCTTGGTGGTGATGAAGATGTCGTCGCGCGGCACGCCGCTGGCGGCGATGGCCTGACCGACCTCGGCTTCGTTGCCGTAGATCTGCGCGGTGTCCACCAGGCGGTAGCCGAGTTCGAGTCCGGTGCGCACCGAGTCGATGGCGACATCGCCCTTCAGGCGGAAGGTGCCCAGGCCGAACATCGGAAGACGGGTCGAAGCATTCATGAGAGTTCTCCTTGCAACTTGAATTCAGGGGCCGAATCGCGGCGGTCGAGCGCACCGCTCCAGTAGGTGATCGCCAGGGATACCAGCACCACCAGGGCTCCGATCCAGGGCGTGTGCATCAGGCCGAGGTGGGTGACGATCAGACCGCCCGCCCACGCGGCGCCGGCGATGCCGAGGTTGAAGGCCGCGATGTTCAGGCCCGAGGCCACGTCCACCGCCTGTGGCGTGAACCTTTCGGCCTGCTTGACCACGTACACCTGCAGTCCGGGTACGTTGCCGAAGGCGACCGCTCCCCACAGCAGCACCGTGACCAGCGCCAGCCACTTGTGCGGCGCGGTGAACTGCAGCAACAGCAGCACGGCTGCCAGCAGGGCGAAGATGATTTTCAGCGCCGGAATGGCGCCCAGACGGTCGGCCAGCCGGCCGCCCCACAGATTGCCCGCCGCCACCGAGACGCCGTACACCAGCATCACCCAGCCGACCGCACCGGCGCTGAAGCCGGCGACGTCGGTCAGGATCGGCGCCAGGAAGGTGAAGGGAATGAAGCTCCCGCCGTAACCGATGGCCGTCTTGGCATACACCAGCAGCAGCCGTGGTTCCGCCAGCACCCGGGCCTGTTCGGCGAGCGAGGCCGGCGGCGTATGGCGGATGTCGCGCGGCACGAAGATCGCGCTGCCGATGAAGGCGATGACACCCAGCGCGGATACCGCCAGGAAGGTTTCGCGCCAGCCGAAATGCTGCCCGATGAAAGTGCCCAGCGGCACGCCGGTGACCAGCGCCACGGTGAGGCCGGTGAACATAACGGCGATGGCGCTGGCGGCTTTTTCGCGCGGCACCAGGCCGGTGGCGATGGTCGAACCAATGGAAAAGAAGACACCGTGCGCCAACCCGGTCAACACGCGGGCGGCCACCAGCGACTCATACCCAGGTGCTTTCCAGGCCAGCAGGTTGCCGACCGTGAACAGCGCCATCAGGCCCAGCAGCAGCGCCTTGCGCGGCAGCTTGCCGGTGAGCGCGGTCAGCACCGGCGCACCGATCGCGACGCCCAGCGCGTACAGGCTGACCAGCAGGCCGGCCGAAGGCAGTCCGATGCCGAGGTCGGATGCCACCGTAGGGATCAGGCCGACGATCACGAACTCGGTCGTGCCGATGGCAAAAGCGCTGAGCGTCAGCGCGAGCAAGGCAATGGGCATGGGAACACTCTCCACAAACAGGTTGATGGAGGCAGTGTCGAAGTTTCTTCCTTGCAGAAAAACGGGGTCGCGAGCAGAAGATACTTGCCTGCAGATCAATAATCGGCCCATGAAAACCACCCTCGACGAACTGCTGGCCTTCGCGGCGGTGGTGGATGCCGGATCCATCACGGCGGCCGCCGAACAGCTGGGTCAGACGGTTTCGGGCATCAGCCGCTCGCTGGCGCGGCTCGAGAAAAAGCTGGACACCACCCTGCTCAGCCGCACCACCCGCCGGCTGCGGCTGACGGAAGAAGGCAGCGTTTTCCTGGCTCGCGCCCGGGTCATTCTGGCGTCCATCGACGAGGCCGAAGACCAGATGGCGGCGCGACGGCAGCAACCCGCAGGCCGGTTGCGGGTGAATGCGGCCACTCCCTTCATGCTGCATGTGGTGGTGCCGCTGGTGGCCGATTTCCGCGCCGCCTTCCCGCAGGTCGAGCTGGAACTGGACACCGACGAACTCAACATCGACCTGCTGCAGCGCCGCACCGACGTCGCCATCCGCATCGGCGCGCTGCGCGATTCGACCCTGCACGCGCGCACGCTGGGTACGAGCCGAATCCGGGTGATGGCCAGCCCGGCCTACCTGGCGGCGCACGGCCAGCCGCGCAGCGTGGCCGAACTGGCCGGCCACAGCCTTCTGGGGTTCACCCAGCCCGAAGCGCTCAACCGCTGGCCGCTGCGCAGCAGCCTGGGTGACGAATGGCAGATCACACCGAACATTACGGCGTCCAGTGGCGAAACCCTGCGGCAACTGGCCCTGGCCGGCGCGGGCATCGTCTGCCTGTCGGACTTCATGAGCGCCTCAGACCGCGACGCCGGGACGCTGGTGCAGCTGCTGGCGCGCGACACGGTGGAGTCGCGCCAGCCGATCAGCGCGGTTTATTACCTCAACACCCAGCTGGCGGCGCGCATCGCCTGTTTTCTGGACTTCCTGCAGCAGCGCCTCGGCGGCGGGTTCAACAACACCTGAGCGGCGGATTCGGGCTATTCGGCCTGGCTGGCGATCTGCCGCAAGGCCTGCACAAAGGCCTCGGCCGGCTGGCCGCCCTGGATCAGGTACTGGTTGTTGACGATGACCGACGGCACCGAAGTAATGCCGTGTTCCTGGAAAAACTGCTCCTGCTCACGGACTTCCTCCGCGTATTGCTGGCTGTCGACCACCGCCCTCGCCTGCCCTGCCTCCAGTCCGGCCTTCACCGCGCAATCGACCAGCACCTGCGGATCGTTGGGGTTCAGCGAAAGGCCGTGATAAGCCTCCAGCAACGCGCGTTTGATCCTGTGTTGGTGCTCCAGCCCCTGCAGGCCGGCCCAGAAGATCAGGCGATGCGCGTCGAAGGTGTTCCAGATGCGGCCGCGGCCCGCGGGGTTGAAAGTGAACCCGACCGACGCCCCGCGTTGACGGATGGCTTCACGGTTGGCTGCCTGTTGCTCGGGCGTGGATCCGTACTTGCGGCCGATATGCTCGGTCACGTCCTCGCCCTCCGGCGGCATGGCCGGGTTCAGTTCGAACGGCTGGAAATGGATTTCGGTGGACACCGTGCCCTGCAACTCTTCGAGCGCACGTTCCAGGCCGGCCAGCCCGACGGCGCACCAGGGGCAGGCCACGTCGGACACGAAATCGATGCGCAAGGGAGTAGACATAAACAGCGAGGCCCAGGGCCGGGTGGGATAAAAACTTCGATGCCGGGTTCCGCCCGCATCGGCCGGCCGCGAGAATATCGGCTTCCCCTGCCAGCTGCAGCCGCCTAAAGCTTTTGACCCCACATGTCCTCTTCCACCTCCAACCTGCTGGGAACCTATGTCGGCCGGGCCGAAGCCATGGAAAACGTGGTCGACACCCTGCTGCCCCTGTTGACGCTCGACCAGAAGGAAGCCTTGGCCAACGCCCTGACCGGCATGGCGCTGGAACTGCCGGAAGGCACACCGCAGAACTGGCAATACGACCCCGAATACACAGTGGCCCTGGAAGGCGTCTACAAGAGCCTGCTGGTCGAACTCTGGCGAGACTGAGGCCGCGCCCCCACCTGCGAAGTCAGCGCCCCGGCTGCATCACGATCACCGCCATGCCGCCGAGCGCCAGCGCCACGCCGGCACAGTCCCAGGTGCTGGGCCGCACACCGTCCACCGCCCATAGCCACGTCAGCGCGACGGCGATGTAGACACCACCGTAAGCGGCGTACACCCGGCCCGATGCGCTGTCGTGCAGCGTGAGCAGCCAGGCAAATAGCGCCAGGCTGGCCGCCGCCGGCAACAACAGCCATGCGCTGCGGCCCTGCTTCAGCCACAACCACGGCAAATAGCAGCCCACGATCTCGGCGAGCGCGGTGGCCAGATACAAAAACATTGTCTTCATCGGCCTGATTTTGAGACAGCTCGTCAGGGATAAACCTGAATAAGAAGGGCATCTCCGAACAAGGGCCTGATTTTGACTTTTAACGATTGACGTTTCTGGTTACATGATCTTCAATGGCAACCGATGGTCGCGAGTCCATAGCGTTCATATAGGAGTCTTTCATGTTCAAGAACATTTCCGTCAAGGCCAAGCTCGCCTTGAATTTCGGCGCGCTCACCGCTTTGCTGACAGTAGTGGCCGTGGCCTGTCTTTTGGCGCTGGGAAAAGCCAACGCTCAGTTCAGCAGCTACGTCAACGGTCTGAATGCACGGGCGCTCATGGCCGAACAGGTCCGGACCTCCGTCGACCGACGCGCCATCGCGGCGCGCAACCTGGTTCTGGCCGTCAAGGCGGAAGACCGCAAGGCCGAATACGACCAGGTGGTCAAGTCGCATGCCGATGTGCACGACTCCATGGCCAAGCTGGGCGACATGCTCAGGAACGCGTCCGACCCCAACGAAACCGCCAATACGCTCTTCAATCGAATCCAGACGGTGGAGCAGAAATACGCACCGGTCGCCCTCGATATCGTGAAGCTGGCTCAAGACCAGAAACGTGACGAGGCCACCGCCGCCATCATGGAAAAGTGCAATCCTCTGCTGCAGCAACTGGTGCAGGCCAGCGAGGAATTCGCCAAGTTCACCGAAGGCCGCGCCCGTGAACTGATCACCGACGCCACCACCCAGTTCGAACAGCAGCGGATGATGATCATCGCCTTCTGCGTGATCGCCGCGGGCATCGCGCTGACCATCGCCTACCGCATCACCATGAGCATCACCCGTGCGCTCGACCAGGCAGTGGCGGTGGCCGACCACATCGCCGAAGGCAACCTGAACAACCAGATCGTCATCGTCACCAACGACGAGACCGGCAAGCTGCTGATGGCGCTGCGCAACATGCAGGAGCAGTTGACCGGCATCGTCGGCACGGTGCGCACCAATGCGGTGGCGGTGGCCTCGGCCAGCACCGAGATCGCCGAGGGCAACCATGATCTGAGCCGTCGCACCGAACAGCAGGCATCGGCCCTGCAGCAGACCGCTGCCTCGATGGAGCAGCTCGGCTCCACCGTGCAGAACAACGCTGCCCACGCCCAGAGCGCCAACCAGCTGGCATCGGAGGCTTCGGTCATCGCCATCCGCGGCGGCGATGTGGTCGACCAGGTGGTCGAGACCATGAAGGGCATCCAGGCCAGCTCCGGCAAGATCGGCGACATCATCAACGTGATCGACGGCATCGCCTTCCAGACCAACATCCTGGCGCTCAACGCTGCCGTCGAAGCTGCCCGCGCCGGTGAACAGGGGCGCGGTTTCGCGGTCGTCGCCAGTGAGGTCCGCAACCTGGCCGGCCGCAGTGCGGCAGCCGCCAAGGAGATCAAGTCCCTGATCACCGAAAGCGTCGAACAGGTTTCGCGCGGCACCCATCTGGTGGACGACGCCGGCACCACCATGAAGGAAGTCGTGGGCGCCATCCAGCGGGTGAGCAGCCTGATGAGCGAAATCAGTTCTGCCAGCGCCGAACAGAGCGAGGGCGTGCGGCAGGTCGGCGAGTCGGTCGTGCTGATGGACCAGGTGACCCAGCAGAACGCGGCACTGGTCGAGGAAAGCGCCGCCGCTGCCACCGGCCTGCGCGCCCAGGCCGAACAGCTGGTCAAGGCGATGTCGGTGTTCAGCGAAGAACAGGTGCAGGCCTTCAGCCGCGACCGTGGGCTGATGCTGGTTTGAATCCGCAGCCGCACGCCCCGCCGTACAACTTCGCCCGGAATGAGGCCCGCGGCATGAAGTCGAGACCTGCTGCGGCAGTGGTGCTGGTGTCGGCGTCGATGCTGGCGTTGGCCTGCCTGGCACCGGGCGCGCATGCTGCCGAGCCGGTGGTGGATTCGGCGTCCCAGCGGGCGTTCTTCGACAGCTACCAGATGTGCGCCACCCTGCACCTGCCGGAAGACTTCGGGCAGATCCGTGACCCGGAGTCCAGCGCCAGCGCCGCCATACGGCTCTGCCGCATCGAACGGCTCGCCCTCGCCGGCCAGTTCGCGCTGGACAATCCGGGCACCTTCGAAACCGACCGCTACCTGAAAACCCAGCGGAAACGCATCGTCGTGACGCTGAGCGACTGGATCACCGCATCGACCGCCGGCGCCGCGCCGCGCCCCCTGACGCCGACCGGCTCGCCCCTCAAGTGAAAAAAGACGAGCCTCTTTCGCGCCACAAGAAACGGTTGATCCTGTCGGCCTGGGCCATCGGCCTGCTGCTGCTGCTGGCACCGGTGGTCGGGGCGCTGCAGTTCGCCCATCGTTACGCCGACGAACAGACCGCGATCTATCTGCAGGACATCAGTACCGATCTGCTGCAGCGGGTGCGCGCATCACGCGAGCAGTCGCATGCCGCCTTCGATGCCTTGCTGGCCCATCCGGGCGGCACGCCCTGTTCGCCGGGCAACCTGAACAGGATGCGGGTGATCGCCGCCAAGGCGGATTACCTGCAAGGCCTGGGTTTCATCGAAGACGGCAGCCTCAAGTGTTCCACCATCGGCGAAGCCGTGGTGCTGGACGAACCCAGCCGCATCGACCCGGACGGCACCGCATGGTGGGAGGAGGTCGAGTTCCCAGACATTCCCGGAAAACAGTTCAATTTGGCTTCCCGGAACGGCTACGCCGCGTTGTCGCTGCCGGGCCGCATCATCGACTTCCTGCGACCCGACTCCACCGTTTCGGTAGTCCACGTAGGCACCCGCAACCACCGGGTGGTGCGCTCGCGAGGTGTTTACAAGACCGAATGGTTTTCGCTTTTCCACGGCCAGCCGCTCATCCTGGAACTCGACGACACCATCCTGGCGATGCAGATGTCCAACACCGGCAATTCATTTGCCATCGCCGCCATGCCGCAGGCCGAGGCCCAGCGCCGGGTGATGCATGCGGCCTGGCGTTTCGGGCCGGTCGGGCTGGTGATCGGCGCGGCCCTGGCAGTGGCGGTCTTCCTGGTGGCGCGCCGCCAGTTGTCGCTCAAGGCAGCGCTGCAATATGCGCTGCAGAAGAAGGAATTCTTCATGGTCTACCAACCGGTGATCGAACTGACGACCGGCCGCTGCGTCGGTGCCGAGGCCCTCATCCGCTGGCACCAGCGCGACGGCCAGGTGGTCAGCCCGCTGGTGTTCATTCCGGCGGCCGAAGAAAGCGGGCTGATCCAGCAGGTCACCCTGCAGGTGATGGACATGGTGGCGCGCGACGCGGCCGACCTGATCCGCGAGAACCCCGAAACGCATATCGCCATCAACTTCTCGGCCGAGGACCTGCAGTCGCCCGAGACCGAGGCACGGCTTCAGAAGATGATCCGGGACGCCGGGGCCAATTCTTGCAACATCATGATCGAGGCCACCGAGCGCGGACTGATGACACCCGAGAAGGCCAAGGACGTGCTGATTTCGGTGCGGTCCAGCGGTTTCAAGGTGGCCATCGACGACTTCGGCACCGGCAATTCCAGTCTGTCCTACCTGGCCACCTACGACCTGGACTTCCTGAAGATCGACAAGATGTTCGTCGACGCGCTGGATTCGGACGCGCCGACCAAACGGGTCGCCTTCCACATCATCGAAATCGCCCGTTCGCTGGGTCTGCAGATGATCGCCGAGGGCGTGGAGACCGAAAAGCAGCGCGAGATCCTGCGGGAAGCGGGCGTGCAGTACGCCCAGGGCTGGCTTTTCGCCCGGCCGATGGCGATGCGGGACCTGGTGGAATTCATCCGCAGCCGCAATGCGACGCTCGGCATGCCGCCGATGGTCTGAGTTTTCGTCCGGCCCTCAGAAAGGGACACGCAGCCCCAGCGTGACGAAGTTGGAACCAACGCCATTCGGTGCGACCATGCCATACACGCCCGAGCGGTGGTGCATCCGCAGCACCATCGAATAGGGAGACAGCTCGGGTATGGTCGCCTCGATTTCCAGCGCGATGTAGTGTTGCAGCCGCGAACGTTTATCCGGCTGCCGATCCGGCCCGTCTTCCGCCGACGGCCGCCCCAACGCCAGTGAAGGGCCGACACCGCCGCCGACGCGCAACCGCATTCCGGCCCAGTTCACCTTCGGCGTGTGCACCATATAAGCCACCGTGATTTCGGGATTGTGCTGGCCGCTGAAATGCTGGAACCCGGCCCATTCGATATCGTGGGAAACATGCTTCAGGCCGATTCGGCCGGCCGCCTCACGCAGCCAAACGGGCGGCGTGATCGGCTGCAGATAACCGGCGCCGACAAAATATGAATCACGCCAGCGCAACCGTCCGCGCAAGGTGTCACCGGCAAAGCCCGGCAGATCGTTATCGGCGAGCCGGCTAGCGTAGAGGGTCCAGCGTGATTGCGAAGCGTCGCGGAAATCGGATAGATCGGGAATGGCGGCGGTGCACCGGCCTGCGAACGCAAGTGAAAGCCAGCTTCCGGTCACGGTAATCAAATATCGTAGAGCAGACTTCATCGGGATATCTCACATTCTTCCAATCGGAAATCGATTAGATCGTTCGAAACATCCGGCTGCGCCCTTTAATTTGTCAGGATTATCTTCAGATAATAAATTCAATTAGAATCGTTACTGCATCGCACGAATGCCGACGCGATTGCCGACACCCCCAATGGCCCAGGTCGACCGGTCAGTACAATTACCGGCTGACTCCCATCCACATCCCGAGGAAAATCCGTGTCCCTGTCATACAAAGAACTCTCCGCACAAAAATCCGCACTCGACGCACAGATCGCAGCTGCCCAGAAAGCCGAGAAACAAGGTGCCATCGAAGAAGCCAAGGCGCTGATCGCCGATTACGACATCACCGAATACCAGCTTTTCAGCCGCAGCATTTCCCGCGCACCGCTGGCCACCAAGACACCGGTGCTGGCCAAATACAAGGATCCGGAAACCGCCAAGACCTGGACCGGCCGCGGCAAGCCACCGCTGTGGATCGCCGGCAAGGACCGCAGCCTTTTCCTCATCTGAGCGGATTCGCAACCGCTTATTGCATGACGATGCCGGACTGACGCACCAGTTTTTCGGTGCGCGGTATTTCGGACTTGATGAAGGCGTCGAAGTCGGCGACGCTTCCGCCCCGAGCCTCGGCGCCTGTCGCGATCAGGCGATCCCTGAATTCCGGCGTCTTCAGCAGCTTGTTGATCTCGGTGTTGAGACGGCTCACCACCGCCGGCGGTGTGCCGTGGCTGGCCACGATGCCATACCACGGCGCAATGTCGTAACCCGCGAAGCCCTGTTCGGCGATCGTGGGGATGTCGGGAGCCATCACGGCACGGGTGGCGCTCGAGACACCCAGCGCACGCAGCTTGCCGGCCTTGACCTGCGGCAGCGCCGTCATGATGGTGTCGAAATACATCGAGACCTGACCCGAAAGCAATGCCGGAATGGCCTCGGCCGCACCCTTGTACGGCACATGCACGATGTCGATGCCGGCTACCTGGCGCAGCAGTTCGCCGGCCATGTGCGAGGTGGTGCCGGCACCGAACGATGCATAGGTCAGCTGACCCGGGTGGGCCTTGGCGTAGGCGACCATTTCCGGCAGCGTCTTGAAAGGCAGCGACGGGTTGGACAGCAACACGTTCGGTGTGATGGCCACGATGGCCACCTTTTCGAAAGCGTCCGGGTCGTAGCTCAGGTTCTTGTACAGGAACCGGTTGGTGACCATCGAGGCCGGGCCGCTCATCAACAGCGTGTAGCCATCGCCGGGCGCACGGGCCGCGGCATCGCTGCCGATCATGGCGGCCGCGCCGGGTTTGTTGTCGATCAGGAAGGTCTGGCCCAGCGCCTGGCTCAAACCCGTGCCGATCTGACGACTGAGCAAGTCGGTGGCCGATCCGGCCTGGAAGGGCACCACGATCCGGACCGGCTTGGTCGGCCAGGCAGCGGCGGGCGCCTGTGCCTGGGCGAATGTGCCGGCGACCGCCAGCAAGGCCGAAAGGATCGGGAAACGCATTGTCTTCAGAAGCATTGAATAAGTCCTCGGCGGAAGTGGAACGTCTGGATGGACCGACGCAGGATACGTGGATCCAATTTTTGGTCAATCCGTCAAAGCAGAAAACGTGCCAAAAACGGAGCGGCTGCCGGCTCGGCCTTCACGGCCTTTAAAATCCGCGGCTTCCGCGCTCAAATTCCAGGATCCCTTCATGCTGTCGCAACGCCCTCCTCCCTTCGAGTCAGCGCATTCGACCGCGCAGGAGGAGGCCTACCAGCACATCCGCCACGCCATCCGGATGGGTGTCATGCGGCCGGGCGTGCGGCTGGTTCCGGAAGAAATCGCCAGCTCCATCGGCATGAGCCGCATGCCGGTGCGCGAGGCGCTGAACCGGCTGGCGGCAGAGGGCCTCATCGTGATGCGGCCCAACCGCGGCGCCGTGGTGCGCGGGCTGACGGAGAAGGAAGTCCGCGAAGTGTTCGAGATGCGCGCCGTGCTCGAAGGGTTGGCCGCATCCATGGCCGTGAGCCGGGTGACCCCGGCCGACATCCAGGACCTGCAGCAACTGCTGATGCGCATGCAGCACGCCGCGTCGAGCATTTCCGACTGGATCACGGTGCACCGCCAGTTCCATGAACGCCTGTGCGCCATCAGCGATGCGCCGCGGCTGATGTACCAGATCTCCGCCCTCCACTCGGTCGTCGAGCCGCTGATGCGCATCTGGCTGGACAACCGGCCTTCGTCTTCTTATGTGCAGGATGTCCACGAAGACCTGCTGGTGACCCTGCAGGCCGGAGATGCCGCCGCCATGGAAAACAGCATGCGCGCCCATGTACTGCGCACCGTCCCCGGCATTACTTCGGCAATGAAACAGAACGCCGAAACGGTCAAGGCCTGAGGCGGCTCTGCAAGCCGGCAAACTCGGCGTGTCGCGGTCCGCACACGAGGGTTTGGGGGGTCGCCGCACCGAGCACTGCAGTCCAGCCGGCACCCTCTACGCACCGGCAAACAGCCTGGCATATTGGTCGCCAGCGCATTGGCCGGTGCGCACACTGGTGGTGCATTTCCACAAGCTGGGTACCGAGGCCAAGCTGACCGAAGCAGCCGCCAGGCAGCAGGTCATGGACCCACTCGAGTCCATGCGCTACGGCGGCGACGAGTATTTATGCATCAACGATTTCACGCCCACCATGCTCATGCACCCGATGCGGCCCGACTCGACGGCAAGAACCTGTCCGAGAACAAGGACCCGACCGGGAAACGCCTGTAGTCGGCATGCGCGGGCGAAATCGCTCGGGCAAACACGGGCAGCCACGACCTGTCCGCCCGCACCGTGATGCACAGGGCCGAGAACGCCCGGCCGGCCAGTCTGCTGGCGGTCTCCGCGATGCGGCCCCAGGCCGAGCAACCGGCGCATAGCATCGGCGTGTTCCGGCTGACCTGAACTACAGGACCAGCGGCGCACCGTCGAACTGGAGTTGTTCCTTGTCCAGCGCCGATGCGGCGAGCGGGTCGATGTCGAAGGCGATGCCGAATGCCTTCGCCACGGGAGCTGTCTCGATGGGAAGCTCCCACGTCAGGAAAAGCTGATCCCAGTCACGTCCGGGCGTGAACTCCGCCGGATCGAACCGATGCTGACCTCGCGGCACTACCGCATGCGGCTGGCAGGTGTCGAATACCAGGGCCGTGCCCCGCACCAGCGGAATACGCAGTTCGGCCAGCGGGAACAGCACATCCAGTCCACGGTCCTCGCTGACAAACAGGTTGCAGAAGGCAGCGCCGCCGTATTGATCGCCATCGTGGTGGAGCGCCGCACCGCGGCAAGCCATCAGTGCCTGGTCGGCATCGGCCAGGAGATCCTGCAGGCCGAAAGCCTGCAACCAGTGGGCAAGCGTCCGGACACACAGCCGGTAATCGGGCCAGCGGCTGCGGGCACGGGCCAGGGACAGAGGCTTGACATCGCCCGGCTCCATTGCCAGCCGGGTTGAAATCTCTCGGCTGCAATCGTCCACGAGCCGGGGGGGCAACACCGGCAGGTCCAGCGCGGAGTGCAGAACGCGGGTGCCGACGCTGCGGCTGCGGATGACTTCGCCACTCCAGAAAAAGGAGCGGAGACGACCCTTCACGGGCCCTGCTGGATCGGCGTCGACGAACATGCCCGGCAATGTAGCAAGGCGCCACCGCCGTGGGCGCGACCAGCGCGATCCCCCATGCCGGCGCTCGTTTTTTCGGGATGCAACGCTGGCCGTGCGGGAAGAGCAACGGCAGACATCATCACCACGCGGCGACCCGACGACCCGCCCTAGGGCCCATCGCCCTCTTGAAACCCAAGAAAACGTCGCTATCATTAGCACTCGCCGGGGACGAGTGCCAACAATGCCAAACAGGCTGCGACACCAACCTGGCGTGCCGAGAGCCGCTTCCACGCGGTGCGCCAAGGCGCAAAAAACATTTGTCCGTCAGATTCGCTTCCTCCAAGGAGTTGCCATGAAGAACCTTCGCCCTCTGCACGATCGTGTGATCGTCAAGCGCCTCGAACAAGAAACCAAGACCGCCTCCGGTCTGATCATTCCTGACAACGCCGCTGAAAAGCCTGATCAAGGTGAAGTCCTGGCCGTCGGCCCTGGCAAGAAGAACGACAAGGGCGAAGTTTCGGCGCCTGGCGTCAAGGTCGGCGACCGCGTCCTGTTCGGCAAGTACTCGGGCCAGACCGTCAAGGTCAACGGCGACGAGCTGCTGGTCATGAAGGAAGAAGACCTGTTCGCAGTGGTCGAAGGCTGATCGGCCTCCCCGCGACTCGTTTCATTCCATCCCTCATTTACTGAATTTCGGAGTTAAAAATCATGGCAGCAAAAGACGTAGTCTTCGGCGGTGAAGCCCGCGCCCGTATGGTCGAAGGCGTGAACATCCTGGCCAACGCGGTCAAGGTCACCCTGGGCCCCAAGGGTCGCAACGTGGTCCTGGAGCGCTCGTTCGGCGCCCCCACCGTCACCAAGGACGGTGTGTCCGTCGCCAAGGAAATCGAACTCAAGGACAAGCTGCAGAACATGGGCGCCCAGCTCGTGAAGGAAGTGGCCTCCAAGACCAGCGACAACGCCGGTGACGGCACCACCACCGCGACCGTGCTGGCCCAGGCCATCGTGCGCGAAGGCAGCAAGTACGTTGCCGCCGGCCTGAACCCGATGGACCTGAAGCGCGGTATCGACAAGGCAGTCACTGCCCTGGTCGCCCAGCTGAAGAACGCATCCAAGGCCACCACCACCTCCAAGGAAATCGCTCAAGTCGGCGCCATCTCGGCCAACTCTGACGAATCCATCGGCAAGATCATCGCTGACGCGATGGACAAGGTCGGCAAGGAAGGCGTGATCACCGTCGAAGACGGCAAGTCGCTGGACAACGAACTCGACGTCGTCGAAGGCATGCAGTTCGACCGCGGCTACCTGTCGCCCTACTTCATCAACAACCCTGAAAAGCAAGCCGCGCTGCTGGACAACCCGTTTGTCCTGCTGTTCGACAAGAAGATCAGCAACATCCGTGACCTGTTGCCCGTGCTGGAGCAAGTCGCCAAGGCCGGCCGTCCCCTGCTGATCATTGCCGAAGAAGTCGAAGGCGAAGCCCTGGCTACCCTGGTGGTCAACACCATTCGCGGCATCCTGAAGGTCGTGGCCGTCAAGGCTCCGGGCTTTGGCGACCGTCGCAAGGCCATGCTGGAAGACATCGCCATCCTGACCGGTGGCAAGGTCATCGCCGAAGAAGTCGGCCTGACCCTGGAAAAGGTGACCCTGGCCGACCTGGGCTCTGCCAAGACCATCGAAGTGGGCAAGGAAAACACCACCATCATCGACGGCGCCGGCGTTGCCGGTGATATCGAAGCCCGCGTCAAGCAGATCCGCATCCAGATCGAAGAAGCGACCAGCGACTACGACCGTGAAAAGCTGCAAGAACGCGTGGCCAAGCTGGCCGGCGGTGTTGCCGTGATCAAGGTCGGCGCTGCCACCGAAGTCGAAATGAAGGAAAAGAAGGCACGTGTCGAAGACGCCCTGCACGCTACCCGCGCTGCCGTCGAAGAAGGCATCGTCGCTGGCGGCGGCGTGGCTCTGCTGCGCGCCAAGCAAGCTGCTGGCGAAATCAAGGGCGACAACGCTGACCAGGACGCCGGCATCAAGCTGATCCTGAAGGCCATCGAAGCTCCTCTGCGCGAAATCGTCTACAACGCCGGCGGCGAGCCCAGCGTGGTGGTCAATGCCGTGCTGCAAGGCGCTGGCAACTACGGCTTCAACGCCGCCAACGACACCTACGGCGACATGATCGAAATGGGTATCCTGGACCCGACCAAGGTGACGCGCACTGCCCTGCAGAACGCAGCATCCGTCGCTTCGTTGCTGCTGACGACCGAAGCCATGGTCGCCGAAGCACCGAAGGACGAATCCGGCGCCGGCGGCATGCCTGGCGGCGGCATGGGTGGCATGGGCGGCATGGGCGACATGGGCATGTAATTCAGCCCCCCAGCTTCTTACTGCGCTGCCGCTCCGTATGGTTCGCCACCCCCGAGGGGGGTGGTCCGACTCCACAGGAGGAATGCAGTTCGGTGACGAAGCCGGCAAGTAAAAACCCCCGCGTCTTTCGACGGCGGGGGTTTTTTACTTTTGGGCTGGACGCCAGCCTGCGCCGGGACGATCAGTTGGGCTGGCGCAGTCTGGCCAGCAGGCCGGCTGTGGATGGGTCCAGGCCGGTGGTGTCGCCGCTGGTCAGGCGGGGCTCGATTTCCTTGGCCAGCACCTTGCCAAGTTCCACGCCCCACTGGTCGAAGCTGTTGATGCCCCACAGGGCGCCGCTCACGAAGACGCGGTGTTCGTAGAGCGCGATCAGCGCGCCCAGGGCTTCGGGGTTGAGCTTTTCCAGCACGAAGAAGGTGCTGGGGCGGTTGCCCGGGAAGTTCCTGTGGCCGCCGTTGTCCTGTTTGCCTTGCAACAGCGCCTGGGCTTGCGCCAGTGCGTTCGCCAGCAGTTTGGGATGGTGGCCCGGCAGTTCGTGGGACGCGTCGCGCACGGCGATGAACTCGAGCGGGACCACGTCGGTTCCCTGGTGCAGCATCTGGAAGAACGCATGTTGGCCGTTGGTGCCGGGCTCGCCCCAGACCACGGGCGAGGTGGCGTAGGGCAGCAGCTCGCCGTCATGGTCGACCCGTTTGCCGTTGCTCTCCATCTCCAGTTGCTGCAGATAGGCCGGCAGCCGGCGCAGTCCCTGGTGGTAGGGCGCGACGCAACGGCTGGTGAAGCCATGGAAGTTGCGATACCAGACGTCGAGCAGTCCCAGGCGCACGGGCAGGTTCCCCGCCAGCGGCGTGGTGCGGAAATGTTCGTCCATGGCGTGTGCACCAGCCAGCAGACGGCCAAAGCCGTCCGCGCCGATGGCGATGGCGATGGACAGGCCGATGGACGACCACAACGAATACCGGCCGCCCACCCAGTCCCAGAAACCGAAGGTGGTGTCGACGCCGAACTTTGCAGCGGCCTCGACATTGGTGGTCAACGCCGCGAAGTGACGCGAAACATCGCGCCCGCCCGCCGCCTCGAACCAGGCCTTGGCGCTCAGCGCGTTGGTCATGGTCTCGATGGTGGTGAAGGTCTTCGAAGCGATCAGGAAAAGGGTGTTCTCGGCCTTCAGGCCTTTCAGCACGCCGGCCAGTTCGTGTCCGTCGACGTTGGAGACGTAATGGAAACGTTTGCCCGGCGCACGAAACTCGTCCAGCGCCAGCACCGCCATCTGCGGTCCCAGGTCGGATCCGCCGATGCCGATGTTGACGATGTCGGTGATCTGCACATCGGCGCGGACCTGCTCGGCATAGGCCAGCATGGCGTCGCGCACCGAAGCCACTTCGGCATCGCCGGCGCCGGGTTTGCGCAGCGCCGTGTGCAGCACCGCACGGTCTTCGGTGGCATTGATATGGGCACCCGCGAACATGGCGTCGCGCCGGGTTTCCAGGCCGCATTCACGGGCGAGGTCGAGCAGCAGATTTTCGGTCGCAGCGTCGGTGCGATTCTTCGACAGATCGGCGAAAACGTGCGGTGCCTGCTGGCTGAAAGCAGCGAAACGCAGCGGATCGGTGACGAAGGCATGGCGGGCATCGAAGCCGCGCCCGACGAGGTCGAAATGGTCTTGCAGCTGTTGCCAGGCGGCGGTCTTGTCGCAACGCACGAATGTCATCGTTCAGGGTCCGTGGTTGAGTTTCAGGCGCAGAGCAGCGCGTCGAGCTTGACGGCGTCCGCCGCGAATGCGCGGATGCCTTCGGCCAGTTTTTCGGTGGCCATGGCGTCTTCGTTGTGGGCGTAGCGGAAACCCGCTTCGTCGTAGTCGAAGGCGTCGAGGCGTGCGGACTTTGCGGATTCCGGGTCGAGTGCACGCTGCAGCGGCGCATCGCTTGCGGCCAGCTGCGCCAGCAAGTCGGGGCTGATGGTCAGCAGGTCACAGCCCGCCAGCGCGGTGATCTGGCCGACATTGCGGAAGCTGGCGCCCATCACCTCGGTGCGAATGCCGAAGTGTTTGTAGTGGTCGTAGATGCGGCGCACCGACAGCACACCCGGGTCTCGCGCGCCGGCGTTGGCACCTTCGTCCCAGGCGGCACCGGCGTTCTTCTTGTGCCAGTCGTAGATGCGGCCGACGAACGGCGAAATGAGCTGCACGCCTGCCTGGCCGCAGGCCACGGCCTGGGCGAAGGAGAACAGCAGCGTCAGGTTGGTGTGGATGCCGCGGCGCTCCAGCCGCTCGGCTGCACGGATGCCTTCCCAGGTGGCTGCCACCTTGATCAGCACCCGTTCGATCGGCACGCCCTGCCCCTCGTACAACTCGATCAGGCGTTCGCCACGGCTGTAGGTGGCGTCTCCGTCGAACGACAGGCGGGCGTCCACTTCGGTGGAAACGCGGCCGGGGATGATGGACAGGATCTCGGTGCCGAAACGCACCAGCAGGCGGTCGACGATGTCTTCCAGCGGCTGGCCCTTGAAACGCGCCACGGTCTCGTCCAGCAGGGGCCGGTATTCGGCTTTCTGCACCGCCTTCAGGATCAGCGACGGATTGGTGGTGGCGTCCTGGGGCTGGAAGGTTGCCAGTTGCCGGAAGTCCCCGGTGTCGGCGACCACGGTGGTGAACTGCTTCAGGGAATCAAGTTGAGTCATGGGCAATGGGTCGTTCGGACTGGATCGGGTGCCGCTGCTCTGTCTGCAGCAAGGCAAATCAAGGCCCCAAAACTGTAACCGGATTACAAAGCCTTTTGTGTCGGAAAATGCCCCGATCACCGCTTCCCAGCGGGCAGGAACCCACCCGGCCGACAGTCGAAGAAACTCGATTACAGTGCGGCGTCTTTCCCCGGAACCCACCCATGTCCTTTGACCTCGTTCTCTTCGGCGGCACCGGCGACCTGGCCTGGCGCAAGCTCATGCCGGCGCTTTTCCAGGCTTTCCGCCACGGCAGCCTGCCGGCGGGCGGCCGCATCATCGGCGTGGCGCGCGACGACCTGAGCGACCAGGCCTATCGTGACCTGATCCGCGCTCGTTTCGAAGAGGTCGAAGGCTCCAAGCGGCCCAATGCAGAAGAATTCGACAAGTTCGCGGGCCTGCTGCACTACGTCCGGCTCGACCTGTCCAAACCCGAAGACTACTCGCGGCTGAAAGAGCGGCTCGACACCCGTTCGGCCGACACGGTGGTGATGTACCTGGCCACCTCGCCCGCGCTGTTCACCCAGGCCTGCGAACAGATCGGCAAGTCCGGCCTGGCCACGGCGCGCACCCGCATCGTGCTGGAAAAACCGCTGGGCCACGACCTGTCATCCAACCGCCAGATCAACGAGACGGTGCGTTCGGTGTTCGCCGAAGAACAGATCTTCCGCATCGACCATTACCTGGGCAAACCTTCGGTGCAGAACCTGTTCGCGCTGCGTTTCGGCAACGCCTTGTTCGAGCCGATCTGGAAACGCGAATACATCGCCAACATCCAGATCACCATCGCCGAAGATCTGGGCGTCGAGAAACGCGGCGCCTTCTACGAAAACACCGGAGCCCTGCGCGACATGGTGCAGAACCACGCGCTGCAACTCCTGTGCGCGGTGGCGATGGAGCCGCCGATCAACGCGGGCGCCGACGCCATCCGCGACGAGAAGCTCAAGGTGCTGCGTTCGCTCAAGCCCTGGACGCAGGAATCGCTGGAACGTCATGCGGTGCGCGGCCAGTACGTCGCCGGCACGGCCTACGGAGAACGGGTGGCCGGTTACCGCGACGAACCCGGCGTCGACCCGGAAAGCCGCACCGAGACCTTCGTGGCCCTGCGCACCGAGATCGAGAACTGGCGCTGGAGCGGCGTGCCTTTCTACATCCGCACCGGCAAACGGCTGGCCTCGCGCGACGCCCGCATCGAGGTCAATTTCCGGCCGACACCGCACCCGATCTTCCCGACGCCCGCAGGTGCATCGAACCAGCTGGCCATCAGCCTGCAGCCCAAGGACGGGCTCGAACTGCACCTGCTGGCGCAGGGCCAGGACACCCGCGGCAAGGGCGCACGGGCAGACGGCACCGCGCTGTCGCCGGTGCAGCTCGACCTCGACTTCGACAAACGTTTCGGCTCCGAGCGTGTGGGTGCCTACGAACGGCTGCTGCTCGACGTGATCGCCGGGCGCCTGAACCTGTTCGTGCGCTCCGACGAACAGGAAGCCGCCTGGCGCTGGGTCGAACCCATCCTCGACCACTGGCAGAGCGGCAAGCCGCGCAGCTACGCGGCAGGAACCTGGGGCCCCAGTGCTTCCAGCGCCATGATCGCCAGAGACGGCCATAACTGGTCAGAAGAAAACGGCTGACCGACATGATTGAACCGAACGGCATGCTGGAACGCATTCGCGCTTCGCTGCCTTCCCTGGCGCCGGCCGAGCAGCGCGTGGCGCGGCTGGTGCTGGCCGATCCGCGGGTGTTCGCGACCTTGCCGGTGACCGAACTGGCCGACCGCGCACATGTCAGCAAACCGACGGTGGTGCGTTTCTGCCGCAGCATCGGCTATGACGGGCTTTCCGACTTCAAGCTGAAACTTGCCGGCAACGTGAGCGAAGGCGTGCCCTTCGTGCATCGCAGCGTGGACACCGACGACAAGACCGGCGACGTGATGGTCAAGGTGATCGACAACACCGTCGCCGCCTTCCTGCGTTATCGCAACGAGGCCAGCACTGCACAGCTCGAGCGCGCAGCCGATGCGCTGGCCGCCACCTGGCAGACCGGCCGCCGCATCGAGTTCTACGGCGCCGGCAATTCGGGCATCGTGGCGCAGGACGCACAACACAAGTTCTTCCGCCTCGGCATCACCTCCATCGCCTACAGCGACGGCCACATGCAGGTGATGGGCGCCACCATGCTGGGCCCGGGCGACTGCGTGGTGATCATTTCGAATTCGGGACGTACCCGCGACCTGATGGACGCCGCCGACATCGCCCGCCGCAACGGCGCCACCACCATCCTGGTAACCGCCAGCGGCTCGCCCCTGGCCGCCGCCGGCCACATCCACCTGGCAGCCGATCATCCCGAAGGCTATGACCGCTACAGCCCGATGGTGTCCCGGCTGCTGCACCTGTTGATCATCGACATCCTGGCCACCTGCGTGGCGCTGCGCATCGGCAGCCCGCTGCAACCGCAGCTGCAGCAGATGAAGGCCAACCTGCGCAGCAAACGCTACGCGTAAGCCGGGCCGAAGCCCGACGCCGACGGCATGCCGAAGAAGCGCGGCGCACCGAAACCCACGCGCGGCTCGCCCGCGCGCTGCGGCGCCTCGTAGATGTAGCCGCGACCCCTCACCGTGCGGATCAGCGGCGCCCTCGCCGTCTCGTCTTCCAGCTTGCGGCGCAGGCGCGACACCAGGAGGTCGATGCCGCGGTCCAGGCTGTGCAGTTCGCGGCCGCGGGCATGGGTCATGAGGTGTTCGCGGCTCAAGACCACGCCGGGTGCCGCCAGGAAGGCGTTGAGCAGCCGGTATTCGGACGCCGACAGCGCCACTTTCTCATCGTCGGCCGACACCAGCCGGCGCTCGTCGCGCCGCAGTTGCCAGCGGCCGACCTCCACCGTGCTGACGGCCGCTGCGGGCTGTGCGGACGGTTCGGGCAGCCTGCGCAGGATGGCCCGCAGCCGAGCCAGCAGTTCGCGTGGTTCGCAGGGCTTGGACACATAGTCGTCCGCTCCCAGCTCGAGCCCGACGATGCGGTCCGCCGGCTCGCTGCGGCGGCTGAGGATGACCACCGGCATGCGCCCCGCGCGCCGGATGTCCTGCAGCAGCGTCAGGCCGTTGCAGCCGGACAGCACGACGTCCATCACCACCAGGTCGACCGCCTGCTGGGCCAGCACCGACTGCACTGCCGCGGCATCTTGAACCACCCGCGAATCGAATCCGAAATCAAGCAGATAGTCGGCCAGGCGGTCGGTGTGTTCGACGTCGTCATCGACCAGCAATACCAGCGGGCGACGGGGCGGCAAGGGGTTGGAAGCGGCACTTTTCATGGGAGCAGGCGCCTGGCGCGAACCCAGGACAACATCATTTGTGCGTTGACTGTATGGGATTTTTTCCCATACAGTCAAGAAATACCCGGTTACTTTTCCAGAAACACATATGTTGAAATCTGCGCTTCACCAGGGCCGCGCGGTGCCGCACGACCATGAACAAGCTCCGTCAAGCCGGAGCATGGTGGTCGGCCTGGCGCTCTGACCCAGCCGCCGGCCAGCGACAATCCACGCTTCCATGTCCACCGATCCCGCATCCACCGAGACGCCTGACGGGCCCTCGCCCGCTCTGGCCCATGTGCTGCGGGTGATGCGTCCGCTGGCGCGATGGCTGGTACGGGTCGGCATCGGCCACAAGGTGCTGGCCGATGCGCTGAAAGCTGTTTTTCTGGAGGCCGCCCGTGCCGAAATGCAGCGCCACGGCCAGCGCGAGACCGATTCGGCGCTGAGTGTGCTTTCCGGCTTGCACCGCAAGGATGTGCGGGCACTCGGCACGGCCCTGCCCGCGGGAGTGCCTGCCGAGCGCCCCGCGCGTGCCACGCCTGCGCAGGTGCTGGTCAGCCGCTGGCTGGCCGAAGGGCTGCCGAATCGCATGCCTGTCGCCGGCGACGCGCCTTCGTTCGACGCACTCGCCCGGCTGGTATCGGTCGACGTGCATCCCCGCACGCTGATGCGCGAACTGCTGCGACTGGGGGTTGCCACCGAGGCCGACGGCCAGCTCGAACTGCGTCGCGAAGCCTTCGTGCCCGACCGGCGGCTGGACGAAGCCGGGCAGCTGCTGTCGGAAAGCGCCGCCGACCATCTGGCCGCAGGCGTACACAACCTCACCGGCGACGGCCCGGTGCGTTTCCTGGAACAGAGCGTGTTCGCAGACCAGCTGAGCGAAGCCTCGGTACGCGAACTCGAAGCGCTGGGCAACCAGCTGTGGAAGAAGGTGCTGGCCGACATGGTCAAGGCCGCTACCGTCCTGGAAGCGCGTGACGCGGCGGCTTCCGCCCGTCGACCATCCCCGTCGGTGGCGGTGCCGCGAGCCGACCAGCGCCTGCGGCTGGGCATGTTCTGTTATTCGACCCGCATGGAGTCGCTGCAATCGCTGCCGGCGGCTCCTGCCCTGAAAGATCCTCCTCCGTGAAGCGGCCCGTATTTTCTTGTCTCCCCCAGGCGGTCATGGCCCTGGCCTGCACGCTGCTGAGTGCCTGCGGCGGCGGCCTGACAGCCGGTGTGGGCAGCGGCGGCAGCGGCGTGGCCGAAGGCACCCTCAGCGGCTTCGGCAGTGTCATCGTGGACGGCATCGAATACGGCGAACTGGCCTTGAGCCAGGCAGAACGCAGCACCTTGCGTCTGGGCCAGCGGGTGCGGCTGGTGTTCGACAGCAACAACGCGGCGCAGTCGATCGAGGTACTGCCGCAATTGCGCGGCCCCGTCACCGCGTCGCTGGACGACAGCGGCTGGTTGCGCCTGGCGGGCCAGTGGGTGCGGGTGATCGACAACAACGACGACAGTTCGCGCAGCGGCATCACGCTGGTCGAAGGCTTCGCGGACACCGAAACCAACAGCCCCGTCATTTCGGCAGGCGACGATGCGGTGGTGTTTGGCTCATGGGTGTGGGACAACAGCAAGGCGGCCTACGTGCTGGTCGCCACCCGCATCGAAAAGCTGGCGGTGGCGGCCGACCCGGTGCTGCTCGGCGGCGTCGTGGCGGCGACCGGCCCGAACGGCTTCCGCCTCGGCTCCGCTGACGGAACACAGGTTTCCGCGGCGCGACTGCCAAGCCTGGCCACCGGCACCATCGTGGCGCTTCTAACCGCCCGCAGCAATGTCATGGCCGAAAAAGCCATCGCACAGTTCCGGGGGGTCGTCGGAAGCCTGACCGTGGACGATGTGAGGGATGCCAGCCTGAGCGCATCCGACCTCTCGGGCTACAAAAGCCTGCGGCTGGGCGGCCTGGCCAATGCGTACGATCCGTCAAGCGCCACCGTCACCATCCAGGGCACGCCGCTGAGGCTGGACTCGAACAGCACGTCACTGGCGGTGGGGCAGTTCGTGCGGGCCAACACCGCGAGCATCACCGCGGATGCCAGCGCGATGCAACGCAGCCGCTCGCCCATCGGCCAGCCGGGCGACGACGGCACCGGTTCGGTGACGGAACTCAAAGGCCTGCTGTCCGGTGTCGACTGGTCGTCGGCTTCGGTGAACTTTGTCCTGCGGGGTGTGCCGGTGCAGGCCGACGCGGCACAGATCGCTGCCGGTTGCCGGGCGGCCGCCATCGGCCAGACACTCTATATGGTGGTGGCCGGTTACGCGCCATCGCCCGTGGCTCCGTTGCGAGCCAATGCTGTGACCTGCACCAGCGACCTGACCGCCGCGACCGACGTCTGATCCGTCAGACGTCCGTCACGCCCCGGTTGCGCGAGGGCTGGGTCTTGCGCTCCTCGTTGCGCGCTTCGTCGGTACCGGGTTTGGGATGTTTCACCGGCGGGGCGTCCGAAGGATGCGGATCCTTGTCGGACTCTACCGGGTCGGGTTGATGTTCGTTCACGGTGGGTCTCCTTCCAGATAGATCTGATCAGCCGCAGCGCACGGCCACGGCACGACCCAGCGAATCGACTTCCAGGTCGAGACGCGAGTCACGTTTGTCATCGTCGGCCGGCATACCCGGCCGCAGCACCCGCACCAGCCGGGCACCGGAGCGCACACGCGCCAGTTCGCCGATTCGTTCGTCGACCGTCTTGCCCAGCAGGAAACGGGCGGCATCGGCATTGCACGTGCCGCCGACCTCCAGCGAGGGGTCAGGCACTGCCGGCAGCATGGGCGCCTGGCGAGCCGCCATGCAGCCGGCCAGCGACAGCGCCAACAGGCCTCCGGCGCTGCACAGAATGACCGTCCTCATCGTGCGGCGGGCACCGGTTGGTCGAGCGCCGGGGCGTTCTGCCGGGCGCGGCTGGCCTGGTCCAGCGCCAGAGCCCGCTGGCCGCTGTTCTGCGGTCCAAGCTGGGGGTCGGCCACGGGCGGAAGATCGCGTTGTGCATTGCTGCGGGCACGTGGGCCGTTGAGTGCGTTGTTGCCGACGTTCCGGCCCTGCACATTGATGCCGGCTCCAGAGTTCACGCCCGGGTTGATGGTGACGCCCTGGCCTACGCCTCCCAATCCGACGCCACCGGTGCCTCCGTTGGCCGAACTGCTGGCGCCCGGAGCGCTGGCCGCGGCAGCCGCGCCAACAGATACCTGGGCGGTAGCGGAAAGACCGTAGGCGGCGGCAGCAAGTACCAGGCTACGGCTGAGCAGCCGAAGAGCCGACCGCGCAGCGCGTGCGGCAGAAGGAACAGGATAGAAGGCCATGGGGCGCTCCGATGCGAGTGAATCGATCGTCGAAGATTAAACCGACCTTGTGTAACCGTCCCTCAGCGAGCCGGGCCTCGTCGTGTCAGCGGCGGCTCATAGATGCTTGGCGGCCTCGGCTGTCGGTGGTGGACGGACGTCTGTTCCGCCTATTGGCTGTCACACCGAAATCCGGGAAATCGGCATATTCGAAACCGTTGCAGATCACCGCGGATCACAACACGACAACAAGACAACAACGAACCACATCGAAGAGGAACCCACATGAAATCACTCATTCTCTGGATCTGCGGCGTGCCGATCACCGTCATCATTCTGCTGAAGATTTTCGGCGTCTTCTGACCGACCGACCCGGACAATTTTCTCCAAGGCTTGAACAGAGGCCATTGACGGCCACCCTCGCGGTGGCCGTTTTTTATGGGGCCGTACTACGCCTCAGGTTCTCGAGCAGGTTCAGGTCCAGTTGGCTGGACGCGGCCTTGACCTCGTCCAGGCTCATGCGCTGGCCGGTGAGTTCGGCCACCACACCGTTGCGCAGCGTGGTGGTCACCTGCGCAAAACTACCGTCCTTTCGGTAGTTCTCATGCAGGATGCGGCCGTTTTCCTGCCAGGTGCGCTCGGATTCGACCGCATTCTCGCGTTCGCCCTGCACCACCGCGCCGGCGTCGGCCATCAGGCGGCGCATATGGCCCAGATCGGTCAGTTCGACCCGCAGCCGCTGTTCACCGCTGGCGTAGTCGGCCCTGGCGTTGCTGGATTCGCGCTCGCCGACGCGGCCGCCCTGCATCTCGATCGACTTGCGGGCAAAAGGGCCGAGCGTTTCAGGCAGCGCGGCCTTCAGCGATGCGGCGGGAACCACGCCCTTGTCGGGGTCGCCTCCGGTGACCGGCGGCGTGCCGGTCTTCTGTTGCTGGGCTGCAGCGGCTTCCTGCTTTTCGCTGGCCGTGGCCATTTTCTGGGCCGCGTCGGCCATCTGCTGCGATGCGGTGACCATGCCGGCAGCGTCGAGCCGCAACAGGCCGCCGGGCGTGTGCAGCGCGATCTCGGCGCCGCCCAGGCCGACCGACAGGAAGTGTGTCATGGCCGACGAACCCAGAAGTCCCACCACGGCCCCCGCCAGCACCACCACCGCCGTATAAGGTACGCAGCGCTTGGGCGCACAACGCATGATCACCGGCAGGCCGGTGAACACCAGATAGGCCGAATACAAGGCCGCCAGCAAAGCCAGCGGCGCCAGCGGCGGCACCAGCAGGAATATGCCACCCACCAACGCCGCGGTGGCTCCGTGAACCGCCAGCTTGAAACCCCGCGCCCGTTCGGCCCGGCCGCCGAAGGTGGGCGCCACCAGGGTGGTGATGACGGCCACGACCGCCAGCCCGATCACCGCCAGCAGGTACAACGACAGCGCCTGCAGCGCCCCGACCGACCACGGCAACGTGACGGCTGCGCCGCCGCCGCGGATGCCGACCAGGCACAAGCCGATGGCGCTGCAGATCGCCGGTATGGCGGCCAGCGGCAGCAGCGTGCGTACCACCGTACGGCCGATGCCGGCCGGCTCCTCGTCGATGCGACGCCACTCCGCTCGGGGTTGCAGCAACAGATTCTTGGTTCGGGCGATCACACTCATGGGTCGAAAAAATGCGGCCGCGCCCAGAGGCTCGGCAATAGGGTTGCGGCAAAGCCGGCAATGATGCGCGAGCCCGGAGCGCTTACGGCGCGATGGGCCCGCCGAGTTGTTTCAGGGCGTTGCGAAGCGGCTCAGCGGCGCAGGGCATCGACCCGCTCATGGAGGTCCGCCGCCCATTGCCGGCGATTCCGGCCGTCGGCAGGTTCGGGCGAGCCGAATCGCACCACCGCCTTCAGCGGATCGGCCCGCAAGGTGCGCCACAGGGAGCCGATCAGCGTGTCGTCCGCGATATAGGCCGCCACCGAAGAAGGACGGCCGCTGGCCGCATCGACGAAGCGGATTCCAACCGGCAAGGCCAGCGCATCCGCCGATATGGCCGCCTGAAGAATATTGGCGTGGAAGGGCAGCATGCACGATCCGTCGGTGGTCGTGCCTTCCGGAAACACCGCCACCACGTCGCCGGCGGCCAGGGCCTCGGCGGTACGGTGCACGGTGCGCAATGCGTCGCGCCGCTGGGCGCGTTCGATGAACAGCGTGCCGGCGCCGTCGGCCACCACGCCGATCAGCGGCCACGAGCGGATTTCCGCTTTGGCGATGAACCGCGAGCAGCGCGCCGACTGGATTGCCAGGATGTCCAGCCAAGAGGTGTGGTTGGCGACGATCAGCAGGCGGCCGTCGGTCGGCCGGACGCCTTCCACCTGCAGGTCGATGTTGAGAATGGCCAGCATGCCGGCCGCCCACCGTTCGATGCAGGCTTCGCGTTCGGCTTGGCTGAAGCGGCCGAAACGGGTACGGATGAGCCACAGCCCCCCCACGCCGTGTGCGGCCGCACGCAGGATGCGACCGGCGGCCTTCAGGTCACGCAGCAATCCCACCCGGTTCCTCTGGATCTCAGGCAGCGGGCGAGGCTTCGTAGACCACTACCCCACCGACCAGCGTGCAACGCACCTGGGCCGGCAGTTCGTAGCCGGTGAACGGCGTGTGTTTGCCCTGGCTGTGCAGGGCGGCGTCGGTCACCGTCCAGCGGGCCGTCGGGTCGAACACACAGACATCGGCCACGCCGCCCACCGCCAGACGTCCGGCACTGGCCTGCAGCGTGCCGAGCGCAGCGCCCAGTACACCGGCAGGCGCGCTGGTCAGGGTGGCGATGGCACGCGCCATCGCGTCGGGCGTACCGCGTTCATCTGCCCACTTCACCGCCAGGCTCAGCAGCAATTCGAGACCGGTGGCGCCCGGCTCGGCTTCGGCGAAGGGCAGCACCTTCATGTCTTCGTCGACCGGCGCGTGGTCGGACACCAGCGCGTCGATGGTGCCGTCGGCCAGTGCGGCACGCAGCGCATCGCGGTCGCGCTGCTGGCGCAGCGGCGGCGTCAGGCGGGCGCGGCTGTCGAAGAAACCGATGTCGTTGTCGGTCAGGTGAAGCGAGTTGATGCTGATGTCGCAGGTGACGTGCAGGCCCTCGGCCTTGGCGCGGCGCACCAGGTCCACGCCTGCCGCGCTGGACAGGCGGCACAGGTGCACATGGGCGCCGGTGGTCTTCTGAAGTTCGAAGATGGTGTGCAGCGCGATGGTCTCGGCCGCCACCGGCACGCCGGACAGGCCCAGGCGAGTGGCCAGGGCACCGCTGGCTGCCACGCCCTTGCCCAGGTAGCCGTCCTGCGGCCGCAGCCAGACGGTGTAGCCGTAGGTCGCGGCATATTGCAGCGCGCGCTGCAGCACCTGCGGGTTCTGCAGCGCGACGTCTGCCTGGCCGAAACCGACGCAGCCGGCCTCGGTGAGGTCGGCCATTTCGGTCAGCACCTCGCCGGCCAGGCCGCGGGTGAGCGCGCCCAGGGGGAACAGCCGCGCCTGGTGCAGTTTTTCGGCGCGGAACTTCAGCATTTCGACCAGGCCGGGTTCGTCCAGCACCGGGTCGGTATCGGGCGGGCAGACCAGGCTGGTGACACCGCCGGCCACCGCCGCCGCCATCTCGGATTCGAGCATGCGTTCGTGTTCCCAGCCGGGCTCGCGCAGGCGGGCGGTCAGGTCGACCAGGCCGGGCGCGACCACCAGGCCGGTGGCGTCGATGGTGCGGTCGGGCGTGAAGTCGGTGGGTGCCGAACCGGCACCGATGCCGACGATGCGGCCGCTAGCGATGGCCACGTCGGCAACACCGTCGAAGCCGCTTGCCGGGTCGATGACACGGCCGTTGCTGATCAAAATTTTCATGGCATGTCCAGTGACAGTGCGAAGGGCGGCATTTCAGGGAAGCACCGCGGAACCGGCTTTGCCGGGCTGCCGGTGCTGCCCCCTCGAAGGGGGTTGGCGAGGCGACACGAAGTGCGCGAAGCCTGGGGTTGGACCATGTCTATGCTTCGTTACCGGCGACGATGGACATGACGGCCATGCGGACCGCGATGCCGAAAGTGACTTGCGGCAGGATCACGCTCTGCTTGCCGTCGACCACGGCGGAGTCGATCTCGACGCCCCGGTTGATCGGCCCCGGATGCATCACGATGCAGTCGGGCTTGGCCAGCCGCAGCTTCTCCTGCGTCAGGCCGAAGTGCTTGAAGTATTCCTGCGAGGACGGCAGCATCGCGCCGGTCATGCGTTCGTTCTGCAGCCGCAGCATGATGATCACGTCGGCCCCTCGGATACCGTCCTCGAGGTTGTGGAACACCTTCACACCCATCTGCGCCATGTCGCTCGGCACCAGGGTCTTGGGGCCGACCACCCGCACTTCGGGGCAGCCCAGCGTGGTCAGGCCGTGGATGTCCGAACGCGCCACGCGCGAATGCAGCACGTCACCGACGATGGCCACGGTGAGATTGCTGAAATCCTTCTTGTAGTGACGGATGGTGAACATGTCGAGCAGCCCCTGCGTGGGATGCGCATGCCGGCCGTCACCCGCGTTGATCACATGCACATGCGGCGCCACGTGCTGGGCGATCAGGTAGGGCGCGCCGCTTTCGCTGTGCCGCACCACGAACAGGTCGGCGGCCATGGCCGACAGGTTGGCGATGGTGTCCAGCAGCGATTCGCCCTTGCTGGCCGAAGACCGCGCGATGTCCAGGTTGATCACGTCGGCCGACAGTCGCTTGGCCGCGATCTCGAAGGTGGTGCGGGTGCGGGTGCTGTTCTCGAAGAACAGGTTGAACACGCTCTTGCCGCGCAGCAGCGGAACCTTCTTCACTTCGCGGTCGTTGACGCTGGTGAAGTTGGCGGCGGTGTCGAGGATATGGGTGACGATGGATTTCGGCAGTCCCTCGATGGACAGCAGATGGATCAGCTCGCCGTTCCTGTTGAGTTGGGGATTGTGTTTCTGGAGCATGTCAGACGCTCTCGACCTGGAAGTTGAATTTGCCGCCGGCCTCGCTGCGCACCAGCGCCAGCTGCTGCGACGCCGGCAGAGCCACACGCGCGGCGGCGTAGTCGGCCTGTACCGGCAGCTCGCGGCCGCCGCGGTCGACCAGCACCGCCAGCTTGACGCTGGCGGGACGGCCGTAGTCGAACAGTTCGTTGAGCACCGCGCGGATGGTGCGACCGGTGTAGAGCACATCGTCGAGCAGCACCACGTCGGCGCCGTCGACATCGAACGGCAGAGTGGTGTGCGCGCTGGCCGATAGGCCGCGCTGGGCGAAGTCGTCGCGGTGCATGGCCGAAGAGATAACACCCGGCGCGTCGGGCAAGCCCAGTTCGGGCTGCATCCGCTCGGCCAGCCAGACACCGCCCGAGGCGATGCCGACCAGCCGGGTACGCGGCGTCAGCAGGCCGCGGACGCCACGCAGCAGGTCGGCATACAGCGCCTCTGCGTCCAGAAAAAGGGCGCCCGAAGCGCCCGTGGAGGATGGAGTGGATGAACTCAATCGAGGCTCCTGAGGAATTGTTCAAGGATGATGCAGGCCGACGCGGCGTCGGCATCGCGGGCGCCCAGAGAAAGCGCTTCGGTGGTGCTGTAGCGTTCGTCCACCTCGAACACCGGCAGACCGAAACGGCCGTGCAGCTGGCGTGCGAAGCGGCGGGCCTTCACCGTGTTTTCGTGTTCCGCGCCGTCCGGGTGGAAAGGCACTCCGACCACCAGGGCGTCGGGCTGCCATTCCTTGATGCGGGCGGTGATGAGCGGCCAGCGGGCATCGCCCTCGGCCTTGACGGTGGCTTGCGGCGTGACCATCTTCATCAACCGGTTGCCGCTGGCGACACCGGTGCGCTTCTGGCCGTAGTCGAACGCGAGGAAGGTCTGGACGCCGGCAGGGACGGGGGAAGCGGCAGGCGGGCCACCGCTCATGCGTGCCCCGCTTCGGGCGAGATCATCCAGGACTCCAGGCCCAGCAGCTTCAGGGCGACGTCGTAGCGTTTTTCGACCGGGGTGTCGAAGATCACCGACAGGTCGGCGCCGACGGTAAGCCAGCTGTTCTCGGCCAGTTCGCTTTCAAGCTGGCCTTCGCCCCAGGACGAATAACCCAGGGTGACCAGCACCCGTCTGGGGCCGGCGCCGGTAGAGATGGCTTCAAGAACGTCCTTGGAGGTGGTCATCTCCAGGCCGCCGGGAATGGTCATGGTGGAGGCGTAGACCGATTCGTCGGCCGGCACGCCGATGGCCTCGACCGCCTCGTGCAGCACGAAGCCTCGCTCCTGCTGCACCGGGCCGCCGTTGAACACCGGCGTCTCGCGGAGGTCGCTGCGGTCCAGCGAAAGTTCGACCTTGTCGAACAGCTTTTTAAGGCTGATGTCGCTGGGTTTGTTGATGATCAGCCCCAGGGCACCCTTGGGGCTGTGTTCGCAGAGGTAGATCACGCTGCGCACGAACGGGGCATCTTCAAGCCCCGGCATGGCGATCAGGAAATGATGCGTCAGGTTGATGGGGGCAGAATCGGCAGACATGGCCCGATTTTAGGCCCGCTACAAGACACCCCTTCAATGGACAAGAAGTATTCCGCGGGTCTGGTCTGGTTTAGGCGCGATCTCCGCGTCGACGACCACGCCGCCCTGCACCACGCCCTGCGCACTTGCGCCAAGGTGTATTGCGCCTTTGTGTTCGACACTGCCATCCTCGACGAACTGCCGCGCTCCGACCGACGGGTGGAGTTCATCCACGACTCGGTGGTCGAGCTGGACCAGGCTCTGCGCACGCTGGCAGACGACCCCGCCGCCGGGCTGATCACGCTGCACGGCAAGTCGCAGGAGGTGCTTCCGCAACTGGCCCGCGATCTCGGTGTGCAGGCGGTGTTCGCCAGCCACGACGACGAACCCTATGCCCAGCACCGCGACGCCCAGGTGCTGGGGGCGCTGGCCAATGCCGGCATATTGCTGCAGCTGGGCAAGGACCACACCATCTTCGAGCGCGACGAAGTGCTGACGCTGGCCGGCACCGTCTTCAGCGTCTTCACGCCCTACAAACGCGCCTGGCTGAAGAAGGTCGCCGACAGCTTCTACCTGCGGCCCTATCCCATCGAGAAATACGCCCATTTGCTGGCCCCGCGGCCGGATCAGTTCCGCGAGGCGGTGCCGCCACTGGCCGCGCTGGGTTTCGAGAAAACCAACCTGCACAGCCTGCAGATCCCGACCGGCATGAGCGGCGGCCGGCAGCTGTGGGATGCCTTCATCGACCGCATCGACGGCTATGACGACACCCGCAACTTCCCCGCGGTGAAAGGCCCAAGCTACCTGGGCATGCACCTGCGGTTCGGCACGGTGTCGATCCGCGCGTTGGCAGCCACCGCGCTGGACCGCATGCAGCAGGGCAGCAAGGGCGCGGAAACCTGGCTGAGCGAACTCGTCTGGCGCGACTTCTTCACGCAGATCATGTTTCACAAGCCGCATGTGATCGGCCACGCCTGCCGGCCCGAATACGACGCGCTGAAGTGGGAACACGGCAAGCAGGCGGACGCGCATTTCAAGGCCTGGTGCGAGGGCCGCACCGGCTACCCGCTGGTGGATGCGGCCATGGCGCAGATCAACCAGACCGGCTACATGCACAACCGCCTGCGGATGGTGGTGGCGAGTTTTCTCATCAAGGACCTCGGCATCGACTGGCGCCGCGGCGAGGCGTATTTCGCCGAACACCTGAACGACTTCGAACTGTCCAGCAACAACGGCAACTGGCAATGGGCGGCATCGACCGGCTGCGATGCGCAACCCTGGTTCCGCATCTTCAACCCGGTCACCCAGAGCCGCCGTTTCGACCCGCAGGGCAAGTTCATCCGGCGTTACCTGCCGCAGCTGGCGCGCCTGTCGGACGCCGAGATCCATGCGCCGTGGACCGCCGCACCGATCGAGCTGGAAGCCGCGGGTGTGGTGCTGGGTCGCGACTACCCGCAACCGCTGGTGGAGCACGAAACCGCGCGGCAGAAGACCCTGGCGCGTTATTCGGCGGTGCGTCCCCGGAAGGATTGAGATGGGCCCCCGGGCTCCAGCAGCACTGCCAGCTGTGCGGTATGGCAGTGCAGGCAGAGGTGGGGTTCGGCCCGGGTCTGCCGGTGGTGGCGGGCCGACCGGCACCATGCGCCGTCGCGCTCCGGGCCGGATTCAGGCCTGCGGCCCCATCAGTGCGTAACGCCTCACCAGTGCCAGCAGCTCGTCTTCCGGGTAGGGCTTGCCCAGGTAATGGCTGGCGCCCAGCGAGGCGGCGTATTCACGGTGCTTGGCCGCCGTGCGCGAGGTGATCATCACCACCGGCAGGTCGGCCGTCGTCGGGTCGGCCCGCAGGTGGCGCAGCAGGTCGAATCCGTCCATTCGAGGCATCTCGATGTCGGACAGCACCAGCACCGGCCGCTCTTCGCGCAGACGTTCCAGAGCCTGCTGGCCGTCCGCTGCCAATGCCACCCGGTAGCCTTCGCGCCGCAGCAGGCGCTGGGTGACACGGCGTACGGTGATGGAGTCGTCCACCACCAGCACCAGCGGCAGTTGCACCACGGTTTCGGCCACCGCCGGCAGGCCGTCGGCCTGTCCAGCGTGGCCCGCCGCGGCAGCCGCCTGCCGGGCTCGCACCCGTTCGCCGACCACATGCACCAGCGCCACCGGGTTGTAGACCAGCAGCACCGCGCCGGACGGCAGCACCGTCATGGCGGACAGGCCCGGCAGCCGCGCCAGTTGCGGGCCGAGGTTCTTCACCACGACTTCCTGCTGGCCCAGCACTTCGTCCACATGCAAGGCCACCCGCTGCTGGGTGCTGCGGAAGACGATCAGCGGCCGGGTGCGCCCGGCAGGTTCGTCGCTGGCCGCCGAAGACTGCAGCAGCGCACCGGCCCAGAAGAAGGGCACGGTCTCGCCGGCATGCGACACCGTGCCGTCGGCATAGGCCGCGTCCAGTTCCGGCGCCGTGGCACGCCGCACCAGTTCGACGACCGTTGCCGGCACGCCGATGGTGAGGCTGCCGATCCGCAGCAGCAGCACCTGGGTGACCGCAGTGGTCAGGGGAAGCACCAGCGCGAAGCGGGTGCCCCTGCCGTCTTCGGTGTGGATCTCGATGCGGCCGCCGGCGCCCTGCACCTCGCTGCGCACCACATCCATGCCGATGCCCCGGCCGGCGCGTTCGTCGACTTCGGCTGCGGTGCTGAAACCGGGCGTGAAGATCAGCTCGGACAGCGCCGCAGGCGTGGGCTCGGCGTTCGCCGGCAGCAGGCCGATGTCGAGGGCCTTGATGAGGATGCGGTCGAGGTTCAGGCCCGCGCCGTCGTCGGCGACATCGATGGCGACGTCGTTGCCTTCCTGCCGCACGGCCAGCGTGATGCGGCCGACGGCAGGTTTGTCCGCCGCCAGCCGCACGGTGGCCGGCTCGATGCCGTGCACCACCGCATTGCGCAGCAGGTGTTCGAAAGGCGGCAGCAGGCGTTCGAGCAGGCCGCGGTCCATTTCGACGCTGGCGCCCATGATTTCCAGCGCCACCGACTTGCCGGTTTCGCGGGCGGTCTGGCGCACTACTGCGTGCAGGCGTTCGGCGATGCTGTCGAACTCGACCATACGGGTGCGCAGCAGGTCGCGCTGCAGCTCACGGGCCTGGCGGCCCTGGGCGACGAGGTCGTCCTCGGCACCCTGCATGGTGCGCTGCAGGTTGCGCTGCACCGTCGCCACGTCCTCGACCGACTCGGCCATCATGCGGGTGAGTTCCTGGACCCGGGTGAAACGGTCGAACTCCAGCGGGTCGAACCCGGCGGCGCTGTCCTTGGCCAGCGCCAGACGCGACTGCATCTGAGATTCGGACTGCACTTCCACGTCCCGCAACTGGCGGCGCAGGCGGTCCAGGTTGCCGGTCAGTTCGGCCAGCGAGCCCTGCATCTGGCCCAGGCGGGCCTCGATGCGTGAACGGCTGATCATCACTTCGCCGGCTTCGTTCACCAGCCGGTCGAGCAGGCCGGCGCGCACCCGCACCGAACTGCCCGCATTGCGCGCCGGCGCGACCAGAGGCGCCCTTTCCGGCACCGGTACGCCGCGCGGCGGAGCGCTGGTTTCCACCGCCGGCGCATCGGTTTCCGGCTCGATGACGGCCTCGACCGCGGCCGAACCCAGCTGCGCCAGCGCATCCTTTTCGCACAGCGCCTGGAACTCGGCCTGCAGCGCATCGGCATGCACGAACAGCGCCTGGACCTCGGCGGCCGGCAGGTCGCCTGCATCCAGGCCTTCGATGACCGTCTCGAAACGGTGCGCCAGTTCGCCCAGCTGCATGGCGCCGGCCAGGCGTGCGCTGCCCTTGAGGGTGTGCAGCAGCCGCAGCACTTCGCTGCGCGCCGCCTTGTCGCCGGGCTGGCCGGCCCAATCGCGCAGCGCGGTGCCGAGGCGGGGCAGCAGGTCCTGCGCCTCTTCCTCGAAGATGGGGAAGAGGTCCGGATCGATGGTGTCCGGCAGCGGCGGCAAATCGGCCGGCCGGACCGCTGCAGGCGCTTCGACAGCCTCGACGGCGGTAACCGCCATGGCTTCGGGCTCCAGATCTTCCGGGGCATCGAAGGCATCGAGGTCGTCGAGCGTTTTCACCTCCGCATCGCGCAGGAAGAAAGCCGCGCCGGGCGTCTCCACGTCATGCGGTTCGGTGTCGATGATGGCCTGCAGCTGACGCAGCAGCCGCGGTGTCGGCTCCTTCAGGAAACCGGCAGCGAACTGGTGCAGCAATCGGCGGATGTCTTCCGCGCTGTCGACGAAAACGCCCGCCTGGTGCGGCGTGCCGCTGCGCTGGTGCTGGATGTGGTCCAGCGCCAGCTCCAACAGGCGTGCCAGTGCGGACAGTGGCTCGAACCCGACGGTGGCCGAACTGCCGGCCAGCGAATGCGCCAGCGGACTGGCGGTCGGAGGCACCGGGCGGTGCAGTTCCAGCGACCATTCGCCGAGTTCGGTTAGCAGCCGGCGCGACCATTCGTCGGCTTCGTTGAGGTAGACGTTGTAGAGCGGAATGGAGATACGCAAGTCGCCGATGACCTTGGTCTCGTCTTCGTGCGTTTCTTCCGGCACGGGCTCCGGCTCCGGCTCCGGCCATTCGACGACTTCATCCAGCACGGGCAGTTCCGGCCCGTACTCCTCGTCCTCGTCCTCGTCGGCGGGCGGCATCGAAGGCGCGAGCTCGGGCAGCGCGGGGAAGTCCGGATCGTCCGTTCGGTCCGCGCCGGCCACCGGCGCTGCGGCCTCGGCAAGTTCGACGCCGGTGCGCAGCGCATCGGCGGCGGCGCGGAAGGGCTGCGGATCCCAGCCGGCGTCGGTGCCCTGCTCGATGTCGTCCGCCCAGCGGCGCAGGTCCAGCAGGGTCTGGCGCGACAGGACACGGTGCGGCTCGGGTATCGGCTTCTGTTCGGCCAGCCAGACGTTGAGCAGTTGCTCCATCGCCCAGGCGGCCTCGGCGAAATCGTTCAGTTCCACCATGCGGGCACTGCCCTTCAGGGTGTGGAAAACCCGGCGCAGCGCGGTCTGCTCGCTCAGGCCCTCGGCATGGCGATCAAGTGCGTCCAGCGCTTCCAGGCCGGCGGCGATGACTTCGCGGGCTTCTTCCAGAAAGACCTCGCGCAGGTCGAATTCCTCGTCCTCGTCCTCGTCCTTGTCCAGGGCGGCGGCGGGGGCGGAGGTTTCGGGCGCGGGTTGCGGTTCGGGTTCCGGCTCGGCAAGGGGTTCGGCTGCGGTCGGTTGCGCCATCACCACCCGCAATATTCCCTGCTTTTCGTCGTACACGAAAAGCCGCCGCGCCAGCATCGGCTGGTAGGCCAGCATGTCGATCAGGAAACCCAGCGCACCGATGCTGCTGCCCAGGGCTTCGAAAACCCCGGCCCGCGCCCCGGCATCCGCCGGTTCGCCCGCCAGCAGGTGTTCGACCTGTTCGCGCATCTGCACCACGGCCAGCACCGCCTGGTCCAGGCCCAGCACCGACAGCACACCCCGCATCTGCGCCATGTGGCCGGGCACCGGTCCCAGCGGCGCGGTGTTGTCGGGCGCACGGAAGAACGCATCGAGGGACTGTTCGGCCTGCTGCAGCGTGGAACGCAGTTCGTCCACCACGCTGCCCATCGTCTGGCGGTCGCTGACGCGGTGGTAAAGCGCCTCCATCCAGGCGTCGAGCGCTTCGGGCGCAGCGGCCGGCGCGCTGGCGCGGTCCAGCCGGCGGGCCAGCAGTACAGCGCGTTCGGCCATCACTTCTTCGGGCGTGTCGAGGGCCTCGTAGGCGGCCTGCAGGTACAGCACCGAGGTGGCCACTTCCATCGCCAGGGCGGTGCCGGGTGCTTCGCCGCGCCGCACCACCGTGTCCAGCGCGCGGGTCAGGGCGTCGGCCAGCGGGCTGTCCTGCGCATGCAGGCGGCGCAGCGAATCGGCGACCAGGCCGAACTGGTCGGCCGCGGCCTGCAACCGGGCGCGGTCGCCGCCGGCCAGCGCCGACCAGGTTTCGGCGGCGGTATGGATCCGTTTTCTGGCCTGGGCCAGCAGGGCCGGCTCGAAGCGACCGAAACGGCGGCGTTCATAGTCCGACGGCGCATCGGCCGGCATCGACCAGGCATGCCGCACCGCTGCCAGCGCCGGAGCCGCGCCGGCCGGCGCCGGCCGTGCGTGGGCGCAGAAGAACAACATGTCCTGCAACAGTTGCGGCTGAACCCCGGCGTCGCCGCGGGCCAGGCCGCTGTACTGCATCAGCACCCGCGATGCGACCCGCTTGGCATGCAGGTCGTGTGGCAGCAGGTCGAGCGCCTGGGCTTCGAAGAAACCGCCGCAGACCTGCCAGAACACACGCGCATCCCCGGCCGGCAGGCCGGCCGCCAGGCGCAGGGACAGGTCAGACAGCGTGCGGGCCGCGGCGCTGTCGCCGGTCTTGACGACACTCAGCACCTTCTGGTCGAACTGGCTGCGCGCGGCCGGTCCGTAGGCCAGCGGCGCGGGCTCGCCGATCAGCGCCGGCGTGGCGGGCGCGGCATCTGCCAGCCACAGCTCGGCCGGATGCACCTTGTCGACGCCGGCCAGGGCCTGCAGTTCACGGTATTGCGGAAACAGCCCGACCGCCGAATGGTGTTTGCCGGCCAGCAGCGCATCGAGGTATTCGCCGATGGCGAAGATGGCGCGCTCGACCATGCCGACCGCTGCCGGATTGCAGCTTTCGGGCTGGTCGATGAAACGTTGCACCACCGCTTCCATGGCAATCGGCAGGCGCGCCAGCGGTCGCAGTCCGATCATCTCGAGCGCACCCGATGCCTGATGAAGATGCTGGCGCGCGGACCGCAGCAGCGTTTCGTCCGGACCGGGAGCATCGGGGTCGTCGGCCCGGCCGGTGTCGAGCAGATAGCGGCGCAGGCCCTTCAGTGCCGAGTCGAGCTGGCGCCGCAGTTCCGCCTCGATCCACGCCAGCGGCGCCATGTCCAGGTCGGGACGCGCCGGCATGGCGGCCCGGGGCGGGGTTTCGTGGCTGATGGCCATGGCGAGGCTACCGTTCTGTCGTTCAGACGATCTTGAAGCGGGCGACGGACTGGCGCAGTTCGTCGGCCATGCGGGACAGTTCACGCACCTGCAGCGCGGTGGAACGTGTGCCCTCGCCGGTCTGTTCGGTCACCGCGAAGATGTGCTGGATGTTGTCGGCCACGCCGTTGGCCAGGCGGGCTTCCTGCGATGCGGACGACGAGATGGCCTCGATGAGGTCGGCCAGCCGGCGCGACACGCGGTCGATTTCGCTGAGTGCGGTGCCGGCACTGTCGGACAGCCGGGCGCCCTCGACCACACCCTGGGTTGAGCGCTCCATCGCGGCCACCGCGTCCTGGGTGTCGGTCTGGATGGTGCGCACCAGCGCCGAGATCTGCCGGGTGGCGTCACCCGAACGTTCGGCCAGCCGCTGCACTTCTTCGGCCACCACCGAAAACCCCCGACCGGCCTCGCCAGCCGATGCGGCCTGGATGGCGGCGTTGAGCGCCAGCACGTTGGTCTGCTCGGTGATGTCCGAGATGAGTTCGGTGATTTCGCCGATTTCCTGCGAAGACTCGCCCAGGCGCTTGATGCGTTTGGAGGTGTCCTGGATCTGGTCGCGGATGGCATTCATGCCGCCGATGGCGTTCTGCACCGCCTGCAGGCCCGAGTCGGCCGCCTGCAGAGACTGGCGGGCCACCGAGGCGGATTCCTGCGCCTGGGTCGACACGTCGGTGATGCGGCCGGCCAGGTCGAGCACCGACTTGCCGGTCTCGCGGATTTCGCGCAGCTGTTCGGTGGACGAGTTCAACAGGTCGCTCGAGGTGCTGTCGACCTGGGAGGTGGTCTGCGCCACGCGGGCCGCGGTGTTCTGCACCGCGGAGACCAGGGCGCGCAATTCCTCGACGGTGTAGTTGACCGAGTCGGCGATGGCGCCGGTGATGTCTTCGGTCACCGTCGCCTGCTGGGTCAGGTCGCCCTCGGCGACGGCCTGAAGCTCGTTCATCAGGCGAAGAATGGCGGCCTGGTTGGCGTCGTTCACCCGCCGTGCTTCCTGCTGCATCTGCTCGGCCTGGACCTGCTGGGCTTCGGCGGAGACACGGCGCTGGTCCGAAGCCGTCTGGCGCGCCCGGCTGTCCAGCAGCAGCACACGCGAAAGGCCGAAGGCCGAGGTGAGCAGCACCAGCAGCGCCAGCAACATGGCCAGCAGCACCGGCAGGCTCAGGCCGGCTTCACGCGACAGGTGCGATTGCAAAGCCTCGAGCGCGCGGCGCAGCGGTTCGCTGTCCGCCACGATGGCGACCTGCGCCTCGCGGGCGGACACCTGGCCCTGCAGGTTGCCGAGGATGGTGGCTGCCTGGCTGCGGGTCTCGCGGTACTGCGTCAGCAGCGCCTGCAGCTGTTCGCGGGTCTGCGGGTCGCGGGTGGCGGCCAGCCGCAGGTCGACGCTGCCGTCGAGCAGTCCCTGGGCGATCTCGCGGAAGGAATTCAGGTCCTTGCCGAGCAGGAAAACCGCTTCGGGACTGACACCTTCCGCCGTCTGGAACTGGTTGGCCGACTTGCCGATCCGCTGGGTCAGCATGACCAGCTGGCCGGCGGCGGACACATCGCCGTCGGATGCGTTCTGCTGCAGTTTCAGCGATGCGATGTTCTCGGCGATCTCCAGCAGGTCGGCCGATTGGCCGTTGATGGCGCGCAGGGCCGAGCCGACCTGGGTCAGCGTCTTTTCCTGCTTCATCACCACCTGGGCATTGCGGGCGGCGCGCGCGATGAGCGGCTCGGCGGCTTCGAGTTCTTCGCTGTAGCCCGAGGCCACCGGGGCGATGCGCAGTTCGCTGTCGCCCTCCTGCAGCGCGGTGCCGATGCGGTCGAGCGTGGCGGCGCTGTCGGCCACGTCCGGGAAAGCCTGCTGGCTGCCGACGATGGCCTGCGAGACCGACTTGGCCAGCCGTTGCGACTGCATCAGCGCCTGGCCGGTAGCCGCCAGTTGCTGTGCGTTGGTGTTGGCCTGGCGCAGGGCATAGGCCGCCAGGCCGACCAGCGCCAGCACGGACGCGGCCAGCATGAGGTATAGCACCCGCTGGTGCCGGTTGATGGAAGCCAGACCCAGGCCGGGCAAGGCGACCAGTTCGGAGTCTTCGAAAGTGCCGGCTTCGACCATGCGGGTGGGCTGGAAGGCGGCGTCGGCGTCGACAGCGTGTGGGGCGTGTGCAGCCGGTGCGCTGGCGGCGACCGCCGGCGGAGCCGCAGCGCCGCGCGGCAGGTCGAAACCGCCGGCCCGGGCTCGGGCGATTCCGGCGGTGCCGGCGCTTTCGGGCCGACCCCGTTTGCGGGCGAAGATTTTTCCGAGTTTGTCGGCGACGGACATGGATGGCGGTCCTGGCGGAAATGTGGCGGAAATGAACGGTGACGTGCTCAGCCTTCGAGGCCGAGTGCGATGTCGAGAAAACGCGGGAATTCAGCAAGTGCCTGCAGGTCGATTTCCTGCCAGCTGCGTTGCTGCGGATCGGTGTAGACAGAGCCGTGCCAGTCGTGCGCTTCGTCCGCACGCGGCGAAACGGACACGAATGCCTCGCCGCCGCGCAGGCCGGCCAGCCGGTCGACCACCAGCGCGCATTGCACGCCGAGCGCGGCATTGAAGGTGAGCAGGCTCGAATCGGCCCGCAGTGCCTCTGCCGGTCGGAGCGGCGCGGCTTTGCCGGAAGGCGCCGCCACGGCGGACAGGAACTGAGCCAGGTCGATCACGCCGGACAGGTTGCCGCGCAGGTTGGCCACGCCCAGGAACCAGGGTCGGGTATAGGGCACCGGCTGGACCGCCGTCCACGGAAGGATTTCACCGGCCTGCGCCAGCGGGAACAGGTAACCGGCGCCGCCGGCTTCCGCGGCCAGCCAGGCGACCGACGGGCCTTCGTCGCGTGCAGCCTGGAGACGGCTGGCCAGGCGGCTCTGGAGTTCGCGCAGCGCCTGGCGGTTGGCCATGGGGCTCAGCCGAGCTCGGCGATGCGGGCCTTGAGCTCCGCCGGATCGACCGGCTTGGTGAGATAGGCGCGCGCGCCCTGGCGCATGCCCCACACCTTGTCGGTCTGCTGGTTCTTGCTGGTGCACATGAAGACCGGCACGTCGGCATAGGCCGGATTGCGGGTGATGGTGCGCGTGAGCTGGAAACCGCTCTGGCCGGGCATGACCACGTCCATCAGGATGAGGTCGGGCTTTTCCTCGGCCAGCCGGCTCAAGGCCTGCTCGGCGTTTTCGGCGGTGCGCACCGCCATGCCGTTTTTCTGCAGCAGGTCGGTGAGAAACATCAGTTCGGTCTTGGAGTCGTCGACGACAAGCACCTTCTGGATAGGCATCAGAGGACTCCTGGCTGCGATGGCGCCAGCTGCTGCACCACCGTGAGCAACTGGTCTTTGGTAAAGGGCTTGGTCAGGTAGTCCTGGCAGCCGACCATGCGGCCGCGAGCCTTGTCGAACACACCGTCCTTGGAGGACAACATGACCAGGGGAGTAGCGGCGAAACGCGGGTTGCGTTTGATGATCGCGCAAGTCTGGTAGCCGTCGAGTTTGGGCATGAGGATGTCGCAGAAGATCAGCTCGGGCTCGTAGTCGTTGACCTTGGCCAGCGCATCGAAGCCGTCGTCGGCCAGCAATACTTCATGCCCGCCCTGTTTCAGGAATATCTCGGCGCTACGGCGGATGGTGTTGCTGTCGTCCACCACCAGAACGCGGCAACGTCTTGCGCTTGTGCTCACAGCTGCTCCTGTCTGCAGAAAGGAAAGGCCCGGCTTCGCGCAAGAAGACCGGTTTAGATCTGCACCATCTCGAAATCTTCCTTGCGAGCCCCGCACTCCGGGCAGGTCCAGTTCATCGGGACCTGATCCCACGGCGTGCCGGGTGCGATACCGTCGTCGGGTACGCCGGCGGACTCGTCGTAGATCCATCCGCAAATCAAGCACATCCAGGTTTTGGGGTCAGTCACAGCTTATAGGTCGTTCACATTCGAAGCAACGATTGTATCGACTGGTTCCGACGTTGCAGCCTGCTTACCAAACTCGCTGCGCTGGAACCGGCCTCGAAGCGACACGTTGCACAATGGAAGCCTGCTACCCGGTTGCCCATTCACGTACTCCACGTGCCTCACGCGCTCCACCCGCACCGACCCATGCCCCTGCCGCCCTCCTCCGCTCCCGACCTCTCCCCCGACGAACTCCAGGACGACGAAGACGACGGCCGCCCGGCCTGCGTGCTGGTGTTCAACGCCAACGACCCGAGCGGAGCCGGAGGCCTGTCGGGCGACATGCTGGCGATCGCCTCGGTCGGCGGCCACGCCCTGGCGGTGGCCACCGGCGCCTACGCCCGCGACAGCGCGAAGATCTTCGAACACTTCCCGCTGGACGAGGAAGCCGTTTCCGAACAGGCGCGGGTGGTGCTCGAAGACGTTCCTGTCGACGCCATCAAGGTGGGTTTTGCCGGCACGCCGGCCAACCTGGGTGCCATCGCCGAGATCGCCACCGACTACGACGACCTGCCGCTGATCGCCTACATGCCCGACCTGTCGTGGTGGACCGAAGACGAGATCGACGCCTATCACGACGCCTTCCGCGAACTGCTGCTGCCCCAGACCACCGTCCTCATCGGCAATCACGGCACGCTGTGGCGCTGGCTGCTGCCGGACTGGTCGAACCAGCGTGCGCCCACCGCCCGCGACATCGCCCGCGCCGCCGGCGAATCGGGCGTGCCCTACACCCTGGTGACCGGTATTCCCCTGCCGGAACAATTCGTCGAGAACACGCTGGCATCGCCTACCGCAGTGATGGCCACGGCGAAGTTCGAACTCTTCGACGCCGTGTTCTCCGGAGCTGGCGATACGCTTTCAGCCGCACTGGTGGCGCTGGTCGCCAACGGCAGCGACCTGGTCGAGGCCGTCGGCGAAGCCCTGCATTACCTGGACCGCAGCCTGGACGGAGGTTTCCGCCCCGGCATGGGCAACGTGCTGCCCGACCGCCTGTTCTGGGCGCAGCCGGACGAGGACGAAGAGGCCGAAGAAGCTGCATCTTCGGACGTCACCAAGGCGCTCGAAAGCTTCGTGATGCCGCTGCCCGACACCAAACACTGACCCGCCACCGAAACTCTTTTGCCTTTTCCATCGCCATGACTTCAGAAGACCGCAACCTTCCCCTCTTCGAACGCGCCCGCACGGTGATTCCCGGCGGCGTCAATTCGCCGGTCCGCGCCTTCAAGGCCGTGGGCGGCACGCCGCGATTCGTGAAACGTGCGCAGGGCGCGTATTTCTGGGATGCCAACGACCAGCGTTTCATCGACTACATCGGCTCCTGGGGCCCGATGATCCTGGGCCACGGCCACCCGGCCGTACTCGAGGCCGTGCAGAAGGCGGCGCTGGACGGATTTTCGTTCGGCGCGCCGACCGAACGCGAGATCGAACTGGCCGAGAAGATCATCGAGCTGGTGCCTTCGGTGGAAATGGTGCGCCTGGTGAGTTCGGGCACCGAAGCCGGCATGAGCGCCATCCGCCTGGCGCGCGGCGTGACCAACCGAAAGACCATCATCAAGTTCGAAGGCTGCTACCACGGGCACGCCGATGCGCTGCTGGTCAAGGGCGGTTCGGGCATGGCTACCTTCGGCCATCCCACCTCGGCCGGCGTGCCGCCGGAAGTGGTGCAGCACACGCTGGTGCTGGAGTTCAACAACGTCGAACAACTCGAACAGGCCTTCACCGAATACGGCGTGGACATCGCCTGCGTGATCCTGGAGCCGATCGCCGGCAACATGAACTTCGTACGCGCCAGCCCGGCGTTCGCCCAGGCCGCGCGCGACCTGTGCACCCGTCACGGCGCGATGCTGATCTTCGACGAAGTGATGACCGGCCTGCGGGTGGGCCTGAACAGCGCGCAGGGCGTGATGGGCATCCGCCCCGACATCACCGTGCTGGGCAAGGTGATCGGCGGCGGCATGCCGCTGGCGGCCTTCGGTGCATCGAAGGCCATCATGGAACACCTGGCGCCGCTGGGGCCGGTCTACCAGGCCGGCACCCTGTCGGGCAATCCGGTGGCGACCGCCTGCGGACTGGCCACGCTGAACGAAATCAGCAAGCCCGGGTTTTTCGAGGCGCTTTCGTCCCGCACCACACGCCTGGTGGACGGCCTGGCCGCCGAGGCCGCCAAGGCCGGCCTGCCCTTCTCCAAGGACAGCCAGGGCGGCATGTTCGGATTCTTCCTGCTGGACAGCCTGCCCAGCCACTACACGCAGGTGATGACCACCGACACGGCCAGGTTCGGCCGCCTCTTCCACGGCCTTCTGGACCGTGGCGTGTATATCGCACCGGCGCTGTATGAAGCCGGGTTTGTCAGCGGCGCCCACACCGATGCCGACATCGACCAGACGGTGGCGGCAGCCGGCGAGGTTTTCGCCGGCCTTTGACACGTCCTAATCGAACCGGCCGCGCAGCCCCACGGTGAGGCGGCGGCCGGGGGCGGATTCATAGAAACGGCTGTTGCCGTCGTTGACGATCAGCGATCCCGCATAACCGCGGTCGAACACGTTGTCGATGCGGCCCCAGGCATACCAGGCGATGCCGCCCGACTTGAATTCCTTGCCGGCGCGCAGGGCGAGCACGCCGTAGCCGGCAGCCGCCTCGCTGTTCAGGTCGTCGGCGAAAGCCTTGGCCGACATCTGCAGCTCGGCGCCCAGCTTCCAGCCGAAGCCGGGTGCGGCATCGACGATCAGCTGCGCCGTGTCGCGCGCGGTGCCGGGCAGCCGGTTGCCGCGCCGGATGGTGGTGCCCGCAGCGTTGGCATATGCGCTGTCGAAGAAGGCGTCCAGGCGGGTATAGGCCAGCCGCGGTGCGACCTGCCAACGGCCCATCGGTTTGCCGGTCACCGCCAGTTCGGCTCCGCGCCGCACCACCGAATCCGCGTTCTGGTACACCGTGCGGCCATTGACGGTGGCGGCCGGCACGATCTCGTCGCGGCTGCGGGCGTTGAACAGCGCGGCTTCCAGGTTGAACCGCGGCTGCTGCCACTTGGCTCCGATTTCGAGCTGCCGGCTCTTGGCAGCGTTCAACCCGAAATTGGGACCGGTGTTGTTGGCGCTGTAGGCGAGTTCGGCCAACGTCGGTGTCTCGAAACCCTGGCCGGCGTTGGCGTAAAGGTTCAGGTTGTCGGCCGCGCTCCACACGACCCCCAGCACCGGGCTGGTCTGCCGGTAATCGCGTGAGCCACTGTCGTTCGGATTGACGGCGGTGACGTAGTGGTCGTCCACCGACAGCCGCACCCGGCTGTTGCGCAGGCCGCCGATGAAACGCCAGTCGGGCGTGGCCTGCCAGTCGATCTGGGCGAACAGGTCGTTGTTGCCGGCGCGGTCGATCTCGTCTCGACGCAAGGCACCCGGGATCCCGTTGTTGTTGACGAAACCCTGGCGCCGTTCGCGCTGCCGGTCGACGCTGACACCCGCGGTGACCGACAGCGGCAGGCCGGCGGCGGTGCGCAGGTCATGGGTCCATTGCAGGCCGACGCCGCCGTATCGCCGCTGCAGGTCGACCACGCCGCCGGCGCTGGTCAGGGCCGCGCCGTTCATCGAAAGATATTGGGTGACATCGCGGGTGCCGCCATAGATGCGGCCCTCGATACGGTCCTGCGCGCCGATCTTCTGCTCGATCACCAGGCCGAGCTGGTTCTGGCCGATGGTCTTGCGGGTGTCGAAGGTGTTGGCCACCGACGTCACCTGCCGTGGATTGGCGCGCAGCTGTGCCGCGGTCAGTCCCAGCGGGTCTTGCGCCTTGGGCGAGTCGAACAGGTTCACCAGCGCGGTGACTTTGGTGTCGCTGCTGGGGCGGGCCACCAGCTTGCCGTTGATCTGGGTGCGCTCGGCGGCGCTGTGATCGCGCCAGCCGTCGGTTTCCATGTGCGATATGTCGAGCAGGCCGCCGAGGGTGCGGTCGCCGAAGTCGACCGATACATCACCAGCCCGCAGACCATAAGCGCCGGCCGAGAACGAGGCGCTGGCACCGCCGCCCGGCTTGGGGTCGCGTGTGAAGACCTGCACCACACCGCCGGCTGAATTGCCATATTGCTGCGCAAGCGGGCCGCGCAACACGTCTACACGCGCCGCGGACGCCAGTTGGGCCGTCGCAGCCTGGCCCTGGCCGTCCGGCGAGGTGGCGGGAATGCCGTCGACCAGGATCCGCACGCCACGCACACCGAAGGTGGAACGCGAACCGAAACCGCGCACCGCGATCTGCAGATCCTGCGCATAGTTCTGGCGGTCCATCACCACCACGCCGGGCTGGCCGATCAGCAGTTCGGAAAGGTTCACCAGCGGCGACGCAGACCGGAAACCATCGACCGCGACGCTGGTCTGGCTGGCCGCCGAATCGAAACGCCGCTGGGCAGCGCCGCTGCTTTCGACCTCGACGACGGGCAATGTATCCGCAGTCGCCTGGGCGAATGCGGAAAGGCTGCAAAGCGAAAACGCCAGCAGCGGCAGTTCGCGCAGCCGCATCAATGGCGGAAGTGCCGCACGCCGGAGAACACCATGGCCACGCCACGCTCGTCGGCTGCGGCGATGACTTCGGGGTCGCGCATGCTGCCGCCCGGCTGGATGACGCAGCTGGCGCCGGCATCCACCACCACGTCGAGGCCGTCGCGGAACGGGAAGAACGCGTCGCTCGCGACCACCGTGCCGCTCAACGCCAGGCCGGCGTGTTCGGCCTTGATGCTGGCGATGCGGGCGGAATCGAGGCGGCTCATCTGTCCGGCGCCGACACCCATGGTCATGCCGTCCTTGCAGAACACGATGGCATTGCTCTTGACGTACTTCGCGACCTTCCAGGCGAACAGCAGGTCCTGCAGTTGCTGCGGCGTGGGTTGCACCTTGGTGACGACCTTCAGTTCGGCCAGGGTCAGTTCGCGGTTGTCGGCGGTCTGCATGAGGATGCCGGAGCCGATGCGTTTGACGTCCATGGCGTTGCGGCCTTGCGACCAGGCGGTGTCGCCGCCCGGCGGCAGCGCGATCTGCATCAGGCGCACGTTGGCCTTGGCCTTGAAGATCTCCAGCGCTTCCGGCGAGAACGAAGGCGCCATCAGCACTTCGACGAACTGCCTGGAAACAGCCTGCGCGGCGGCGGCATCCACCGGCTGGTTGAAGGCGATGATGCCGCCGAAGGCCGAGGTCGGGTCGGTCTTGAAGGCCTTCGAATAGGCGTCGAGCGCATCGCGGCCGACGGCCACGCCGCAGGGGTTGGCATGCTTGACGATCACGCAGGCCGGTTGTTCGAAGCTCTTGACGCATTCCCATGCGGCATCGGCGTCGGCGATGTTGTTGTAGCTGAGTTCCTTGCCCTGCAGCTGCTGGCCGGTGACCAGCGAGCCGGGCGCAGGGTACAGGTCGCGGTAGTACGCAGCCTGCTGATGCGGGTTCTCGCCGTAGCGCAGGTCCTGCAGCTTGATGAATCGACCGTTGGACTGGCCGGGAAACAGCGCATGGCTGTCGTCGTCCTGGATGCGCGACAGGTAGTCGCTGATCGCGCCGTCGTATTGGCTGATGCGGTTGAACGCGGCCACCGACAGGGCGAAACGGGTTTTCTTCGACAACTCGCCGGCCTGCAGTTCGGCCAGCACCTCAGCGTATTGCGAAGCGTCGGTCACCACACCGACGTCCTTCCAGTTCTTGGCGGCGCTGCGCACCATGGCCGGGCCGCCGATGTCGATGTTCTCGATGGCGTCTTCCAGCGTGCAGCCGGGACGGGCCACGGTGGCTTCGAACGGGTACAGGTTGACCACCAGCAGGTCGATGGTGGCGATACCGTGTTCTTTCAGCGCAGCCATGTGCTCGGGTAGATCACGTCGTGCCAGCAGGCCGCCGTGCACCATCGGATGCAAGGTCTTGACCCGGCCGTCGAGCATCTCGGGGAAACCGGTGACTTCGGCGACCTCGGTGACCGGCAGGCCTTCCTTGGCCAGCAGCGCGGCAGTGCCGCCGGTGGACAGCAGGCGGATGCCCAGGGCGTGCAGGCCCCGGGCGAAGTCGACGATGCCGGTCTTGTCGGATACGGAAAGCAGTGCGTTCATGAGGACGGGTTTCTTATTTGATGAGTTTGTGTTCGACGAGCTTCTTGCGCAGGGTGTTGCGGTTGAGGCCCAGCCAGTCGGCGGCGCGCGACTGGTTCTGCGCAGCTTCGGCCATCACCACTTCCAGCAGCGGGCGTTCCATCACCTGGATCAACATGTCGTACATGCCATGCGGCTGTTCGCCGCCGAGATCCCGAAAATATCCCTGCAGGCTGTCGCGTATGCAGGTTTCGATCATTTGCTTGCTCATGCTCTTCTCTTGTGTGCTCTTTATGTTCTTGTGTTCGTATCGGCCGCCGCGCCCGGCAGCCCGTGCGCGACCGGCTAGCCGCAGCTGTCGGCGGGCACGGATTCTTCTTCGGGGTCGCCGGTGGCCAGCGGCGCCGGCAGCCGGTCGGACACAGTGCCCAGGCCATCGAAATAATCGGCCACGGCCAGGGATTGCAGGCGGCAGTCCTCGATGCGGTTGATGCGGTGGCGAAGCTCGTCGCCGTCCGGCAAGCCGCGCACGTACCAGCCGATATGCTTGCGGGCACTGCGCACACCGGTCAGTTCGCCATATAACGCGTAGTGGTCTTCGAGGTGATCCAGCAGCAGGCGGCGCACCTCGATGACCAGTGGCTGGGCAAGGTGTTCCCCGGTTTCCAGGAAATGCGCGATCTCGCGAAAGATCCACGGACGGCCCTGGGCTGCGCGGCCGACCATCACCGCGTCGCAGCCGGTCGCGGCAAAGACGTCGCGGGCGCGTTCGGGCGTGCTGATGTCACCGTTGGCGACCACCGGAATACGCACCGCGTTCTTGACCGCGGTCACGGTTTCGTATTCGGCATGGCCGCGATAGGCCTGCTCGCGCGTGCGTCCGTGGATGGTCAGCATCTGCACGCCGGCCGACTCGGCCGCACGGGCAATGGACACCGCATTCCGGTGTGCGTCGTCCCAGCCGGTGCGCATCTTGAGGGTCACCGGGACGCCGTGCGGAGCCGCCGCCGCCACCACCGCCTCGACGATCGACAGCGCAAGGGGTTCGTCCTGCATCAGCGCCGAACCCGCCCATTTGTTGCAGACCTTCTTAGCCGGACAACCCATGTTGATGTCGATGATCTGCGCACCGCGGTCGATGTTGTAGGCCGTGGCCTCGGCCATCATGGCTGCATCGGTGCCGGCGATCTGGACGGAGATCGGCGTCGTCTCGCCTTCGTGGTTGGCCCGTCGGGAAGTCTTCAGGGTGTTCCACAGATCACGCCGTGAAGTCACCATCTCGCTGACCGCATAACCGGCTCCCAGCGACTTGCACAACTGCCGGAACGGCCGATCCGTCACACCCGCCATGGGAGCGACGAACAGACGGTTCGTGAGTTTGATGGGGCCTATTTGCATGGCGCGGACAGGGTGCAAAGCAGAAAAACGAAAGGGGGTCGCGGCGGGCGAAGGGCGTGATTCTAGCTGCCTAAAACTTCAGCAAACCAAATGCCGTTACAGCGCTCGGACACCCGCTGCGATACTGGCAAGCACATGCAATCCTGGCTAGACACCCTCCTTTCGTTCCTCGCACTGCCTCAGTTCGGGTTGAGCACACTTTTCATCGCGTCGTTCATTTCGGCGACTTTGTTGCCCATCGGCTCGGAACCAGTGTTGTATGGCCTGCTTCATCTGAATCCCGACCTGTTCTGGTCAGCCATTCTGGTGGCCACCGCAGGCAATACGCTGGGGGGCGCGCTCGACTGGTGGATGGGCTACGGAGCCCACAAGGTGACCGACCGATACAGCCACTCAAAACATCACACAAGGGTGATCGACTGGCTGAAAAGGATGGGCCCGAAGGCCTGCCTGCTGAGTTGGCTGCCGCTGGTGGGCGACCCGCTATGTGCGGTTGCCGGATGGCTGAGGTTGCCGTTCTGGCCCTGCCTCGCCTATATGCTGATCGGCAAGTTTCTGCGTTACCTGATCATGACCACGGTGCTGGTCTATTTTTTCTAGCCCCGGGCTTCAGCGCGCCACGGCAGCCACATCGAAACGCAACGGTCCGTACCAGGCCTGCGCCTTGGTTCGGGTGTTGTCGCTGTCGGTCATCAGCGCAACGCCGGTCAGCCTGGACGGCGTTTCGCCGAATGCACGCTCGAAATCGGCTTTGACATCGCGTTGGTACAGCGTCCACTGGCCTAGGCGGGAGGGACCGGATTCCACGACGATCGCGCGCACCCTCGAACTGCGCGGATGCACGATCACCGTGCCGACCGGACGCTGGTTGCACCAGACATACATCAGCGTGGCATAGGGCATCTCTTCGCCTGTCAGCGTGCGTGCCAGTTCGGCCATCGCCCATTCACGTGCGGTAAACCGGCTGCGATCACCGTCGAAAGCCAGCACCACCCGGGCAGGCGCGTCATCGGACTCACGGGCGCCCAGGTCGGCCCCTTCGATCAGCGAACTGACCTTCCAGGAAAAATGAAATTGCCCCATCTGCTCGGGAGTGACTGCCATGGCGGCGCGCAACATGCTGGCGGAAGAGGCAGCGGAAGCCTGTACCGCCACGCGGCCTTCGGGCCCGTCACCCCGAACGAAGGCGTATCGGGTCGCTTCCTTGCCAGGAAGCCGGTAATGCTCCCAAACCGGCAAGGCCTGCATCCGGCCTGCGACGTTGCCCAGGGAACGCCCCCAGGAGCGCTCTTCCGGTGTGATCGCAACCGGCTGCACACGCGCCGGCTCGGCCGTTTCTTCGGGCTCGCTTGAAACCTGGTCAGGCATATGGAATGCACAACCTGCAAGGGCAGCAGCGCATAAGAGAGCAGGCAGGAAAGCAAGGCCAGTACGTTCATACAGGGGCATGGGATGGAAGCTTAATCGCTGCCGACGCGGCCTGGCGTCTTATCCCCTCCGATTGGTCTACCTCCCCCAGCCAGAAAAGGATGAACCATGAAAAAAGCCCCCGGCTTTCGCCGGGGGCTTTTGTTTCTATACAGACACTGGCACAAGGCCAGCGTTTGATTAGAAGGAGTGCTTCACGCCGACAGCGAAAGCGGTAGCGTTGCCGCCAGCGACGGGGTTAGCCGTTGCCAGGCCGCCCACGCCGGCGAAGTTGTACGTAGCGCCGCCCTTGTTGTTGATACGAGCAACGTCAGCGTACACAGCGGTGCGCTTGGACAGGTTGTACACGTAGCCCAGCGAGAACTTGTTAGCGTCGTTGTTGCTGTTCTTCACGTCGTAACGCGAAACTTGTGCACGCAGGACACCAGCACCCAGGGGAGCGGTAGCGCCGATGGCGTAGGTGTTCAGCTTGTAATCAGCAACCGTTGCGCGGCCGTCGATCTTGTCTTGCTGGACGAAGATCATGGGCTTGACAACACCGAAGTCGTACGAAGCGCCGATGTTGGCGATCTTGTAGTCTTCTGCGTACGAAGCGGCACCAACGGTGCGCACTGCGTCAGAGAAAGAACCGTAAGAACCGGACACGTCCAGCGGGCCGTTTGCGTAACCCAGGCGACCACCGATGAAGTTACCGGTCTTGTCGGTGATTGCGTTAGCAGCGGTGGTGCTCAGGCCGTTCGGCAGGGTGACAGCCGTGGTGGTCGAGTTACGTTCGCCGAAGGCGTACTGCACGTTACCGTAGAAGCCACCCAGGGTTGCGGGCAGGAAGTAAGCGATGGAGTTGTTGACGCGGGTAGCGCCGTTCAGGCCGGTAACACCGGAACCTGCAACACCGTACTGTTCGATCTGTTCGAAGCCGCGCTGGCCCGACACGTCATACGAGATGGACGGCAGGTAGGTGGCAGCGAAGTCACGACCCAGACGGATTTCACCGAAGGTGCCAGACAGGCTGACGGTCGAACGACGTTGGAAGTCGAAACCGGTGGTTTGCGAAGCGCCACCGCCGACGTCGTTGTTCAGAGCGCCTTCCAGCCAGAAGCTGGCAGCCAGGCCGCCACCGAGGTCTTCGGTGCCGCGGAAGCCGAGACGGCTGGTGCCGTTGCCGCCGTTCAGCAGGCCGGTGGTGTGGCCAGCGCCTTCGTTCTTAACGTAGCCGACGCCAGCGTCAATAATACCGAACAGGGTCACCGACGATTGAGCCATTGCGGCGCCGGAAGCAGCCAGCACAGCCAGGGCGATCAGAGATTTTTTCATTGCGAGTTTCTCCAAGGTTAAACAGAGGGCGCCGGATCGAAGGAAGCACTCGTGCGCTGTTTCGCGCATCCATGTTCCCACCGGTTCCCCGGGCCAACCTCCTCTTCGGAAGTTGGGCGTATTCCACCAGACCGACCGATGTGGCGCAAAGCATTTGTGAGGCGAAACAGTCACAAAGCGTGGTTTCGTTGCATCACAACAACGGATAAACCAAGCCATCGGCAACCGCCGACAGCCATGTGGGAGGACTCCTACAGAGTGAATGGCAACGCCGTCAAACCCGGTTGCTTGTGAGCGACAAAGGCTGTTGCCGATGTGGAGCGATACGGACCGATTTCCTCTGAAACCGGCCGGCTCCGCAGTGCGCCTATGCTTGAGCCGAACCGGAGAAATAGACCATGGAAAAAATCCTCGTGACCGCCGATGCGGCGTTGCGCACCCTGTTTGCCGAGCACCGGGCTGCCCGCCCGACCCCACCTTCGGCTCAGAGTGCCGGCGAATTGAGCACCGAAGAGAAGAAACTCTCGGCAGGTTTCATGCGGGTCAACCATGTCGGCGAGATATGCGCCCAGGCGCTCTATACCGCCCAGGCCGCCGTGACCCGCAATGCCGCCCTTCGCGAGCAGCTCGAAGCCGCGGCCCGTGAAGAAACCGATCACCTTGCCTGGACGCGGCAGCGGCTGGACGCACTGGGCTCGCGGCCCAGCCTGCTGAATCCGCTGTGGTACGCGGGCGCATTTGCGCTGGGTCTCGTGGCCGGCAAGATCAGCGACCGGGTAAGCCTCGGTTTTGTCGCCGAGACCGAAGACCAGGTCAGCGAGCATCTCGGCAAACACCTTAAACAGCTGCCGGCCAACGACCTCGCGTCACGCGCCGTCGTCGCGCAGATGAAGTTCGACGAGGAAGAGCATGCCCAGGAGGCACGGCGCGCTGGCGGGATCGAACTGCCCGGCCCGGTGAAGTTGCTGATGCGCGGAGCGGCGCGTGTCATGACGACTACGGCACACCACATCTGACGACTTCCGGGCCGGCCTCGCTCTCAATCGGCTTCGACGAGTTCGAAGCTGGTCGTGATTTCGGCCATCTGGCCCAGCATGATGCTGGCCGAGCAATATTTTTCGTGGCTCAACGCGATCGCGCGCTCGACTGCGCCGGCTGGAATTCCCTTACCGGTCACCACGAAGCGCATGTGGATCCTGGTGAATATCTTGGGATCGACCGTCGCGCGCTCGCTGCTCAGGTGCACATTGCAGCCGCGCACATCGTGGCGACCACGCTTGAGGATCAACACGACGTCATAGGCGGTGCATCCACCCGTGCCTGCAAGCAGCAACTCCATCGGTCGCGGCGCAAGGTTCCGGCCGCCGTTTTCCGGGCGCGCCTCGTCGGGTGCGCCGTCCATGTTGATCACATGGCCGCTGCCGGTCTCGGCGGCAAAGCCCATCGGCGAACGGGTTCCCGCTCCGCCTGTCCAGCTCACTGTGCATTCCATCGTTTGAGTTCCTTCCGACCTTTGGAGACGCCATTGTCGCTTTTGTGGCATTTCGCCTACATATGGGTTCGGGGGTTGTTGCGTCGCAGCAAGACACCGCTATACTTCACACCATCGCAGCGCCCATCAGGATTTTCCCGATGTGCTTTCCCTAACAGGAAACGAGCCCGGAAATTCGGCGCCGCACCAGTTGTCTCCTCCACCTCCTCCTTTGGTGGATTTAGCCCCGAGTTGCAAAACTCGGGGCTTTTTTCTTGGCCGCCTATCATTCGCGCCTCTGGCGGTCGCCGTACCGCCGCGCTTATACGTTCGCCATGTCAACGCCGACTCCGCTGCCGCTCACCCCTGCCCAATATCTCACCCGCATCCTCAACGCGCGCGTCTACGACGTCGCTGTCGAGACTCCGCTGGAGCGCGCCCGCAATCTCAGCGAGCGCATCGGCAACACCGTGCTGCTCAAGCGCGAGGACCAGCAGCCGGTGTTCAGCTTCAAGCTGCGGGGCGCCTACAACAAGATGGCGCACCTTTCAGCCGATCAGTTGGCACGCGGCGTGATCTGCGCATCAGCGGGCAACCACGCTCAGGGTGTCGCCATGAGCGCCCGCAAGCTCGGCGCCCGTGCGGTGATCGTCATGCCGACCACCACGCCGCAACTCAAGGTCGACGCGGTGCGCGCGCTGGGCGGCGAAGTCGTGTTGTTCGGCGACAGCTATTCAGACGCCTATGTGCATTCGGTCGAGCTCGAAAAGGCCCAGGGCCTGACTTTCGTCCACCCCTTCGACGACCCGGACGTGATCGCCGGCCAGGGCACCATCGCCATGGAAGTGCTGCGGCAGGTGCAGGGCATCGGCCAGGGCCCGGGTTCGGACCGGCTCGACGCGGTGTTCGTCGCCATCGGCGGCGGCGGCCTCATCTCGGGTGTCGCCAACTACATCAAGGCGGTGCGACCGGGCGTGAAGGTGATCGGCGTCCAGATGAACGACTCGGACGCCATGATGCAGTCGGTGGCGGCGCACCGGCGGGTGACGCTGGCCGACGTCGGCCTGTTTTCGGACGGCACCGCAGTCAAGCTGGTCGGTGAAGAAACCTTCCGCATCGCCAGCGACCTGGTGGACGAATTCATGACGGTCGACACCGACGCTGTCTGCGCCGCCATCAAGGATGTCTTCGTCGACACCCGCAGCATCGTCGAGCCGGCCGGCGCGCTGGCGGTTGCGGCCATCAAGCAATATGCCGCGCGCAACGGCACGCAGGGGGAGACGTATGCAGCCATCCTCTGCGGCGCCAACATGAACTTCGACCGCCTGCGTTTCGTCGCCGAGCGGGCGGAGGTCGGGGAAGAGCGCGAGGCCCTGTTCGCGGTGACGGTGCCGGAAGAACGCGGCAGCTTCCGTCGATTCTGCGAATCCATCGGAGAACTGCCAGGCGGCCCGCGCAACGTGACCGAATTCAATTACCGCATGCGCGACAGCGCCGATGCCCGCGAAGCCCAGGTGTTCGTCGGGCTGACCACCGCCGCCCGCGGCGAATCGGCCAGCATCGCCGCGCATTTCGGCGGATTGGGTTTCCCCACGCTGGACCTGACTCACAACGAGATCGCCAAGGAACACCTGCGCCACCTGGTCGGCGGACGGCTGGGTGCCGACAGCGGTGCACCCGAACGACTTCTGCGCATCGTTTTCCCGGAACGCCCGGGCGCACTGCTCAAGTTCTTGAGCCTGATGCAGCCAAGCTGGAACATCAGCCTCTTCCACTACCGCAACCAGGGCGCCGACTATGGCCGCATCCTCGTCGGCATGCAGGTGCCGCAAGGGGAGGACGCGGCGTTTGCCGATTTCCTCGGCACGCTCGGCTACCCCTGGGTCGAAGAGACAGACAACCCCGCCTACCGCCTGTTCTTGCGGGACTGATACGCCATGCTGACCGAAGCCCTGCGGCATTACCTGCTGGCGCTGCAGTTCTTCACCCGCATTCCGGTCACGGGTGCACTGGCGGACTGGGCCGGTTTCACGCCGCAAGGATTGCGGGCGGCGGCTGGGCACTTCCCGGGTGTCGGCTGGCTCGTGGCGATGTGCGCCTGCGCTGCCTACGCGGCAGCCTGGTGGCTGTGGGGCAGCGGTCCGGCGGTGCCGATGGCTGCGGCAGTCGCCTGCACCGTCGTGACCGCGCTGATGACCGGCGCCTTCCATGAAGACGGTCTGGCCGACGTAGCCGACGGACTGGGTGGAAGCGCCGGCCGCGAACGGGCGCTGGACATCATGAAGGACTCGCGTATCGGCGCCTACGGCACGCTGGCCCTGGTGCTGGCGATCGCAGCCAAGGTTTCGCTGCTGGCCGTGCTGGGCGGGCACGGCCCGGGTCCGGTGCTGGCGGCGCTGGCCGGGGGCCACGTTTTCTCACGTTTTCTGCCCTTGTTGCTGGTGCGCTCGATGGCGCATGTGGGCGACACCGCGCGCTCCAAGAGCAAGCCGCTGGCCGACCGCATCAGTCGCAACACGCTGACCGTCGCGGCGCTCTGGTGCCTGCCGGTTCTCGTCGTTCTGCCGGCCTGCCAGGGACTGGCATTCGTGGCGCTGGGCCTGGTCTTCGCCGTGGCCGCGCTCTGGCATCTGCGGCGCATCTTCCTGCGGCGGTTGGGCGGCTTCACCGGGGATTGCCTCGGCGCCGCGCAGCAGGTCTGCGAGATCGCCTTCTATGCCGGGGCCGCTGCGGCCCTGCGTTGATCCACGGCATGCGCACACTCTGGCTGGTGCGTCATGCGACGCCGTTGATCGAGCCTGGAACCTGTTACGGAAGCCTCGACGTCGCGGCCGATGCAGCAGACACCTCGACCGTCGCCGATGCCCTGGACCTGGCGCTTCCGCCCGGCGCGATGCTGGTTTCATCCCCTCTGCAGCGTTGCCGGCAACTGGCGACCGTGTGGGCCAGTCGCCAAAACGCAATGCCGGTCCGACACGATCCGAGACTGGCGGAGATGCATTTCGGAAGCTGGGAAGGTCGCAGCTGGCAGGACATCGGCGCAGCCGCACTCGACGCCTGGACTGCGGACTTCGCCGATCACGCGCCCGGAGGCGGCGAGACGGTGCGCGGCTTCATCGGCAGGGTCGCGGCAGCGATGGACGAGGTGCCGGAAGGCGACACCGTATGGATCACCCATGCGGGTGTGGTGCGCGCGGCCGGACTCATCGCATCTGGCCGCCGGCAGATCAGGTCGGCCGAAGACTGGCCGTCACAGGCCATCGCCTTCGGCAGCTGGATCAGGCTGCGGTTGCCGGAACTTGATCGGTCGGCCTGAACTGCTGATTCAGCGCAGGGCGGGCATGTCGACCGTCAGGCTGCGGCCGCCGGAAGCATTGCCATCGGTCCCCAGCACCACACGGCGCGGCGAGACAGATTCCAGCACGAAACCCTGCACCACCGTGCTGCCGACCCGATAGGTCTTGGCCGGCTGCCCGTCAACCGCCATCAGCGCAGCACCGCCGTGGCTGCTGCCGGCCAGCACGCCGAGCAATACGAAACGGCTGGCGGCGGGCGCTGCAGCCGCGGGCCCGGCATCGGGCAAGGCACCCAGCGTGCGGGCGAGTGCATTCGTATCCGGCGCCGGCACCGACGACCGCGCGGCAGGCGGATACGGCGAGCCTGCCGCAGGCGCCGAAAGGCGCAGCCCCCAGAACACGCAACTGCCGAAAGCCAGCGCCCACAAGGCGGTGGTGGTAAGCGGAGGCACGAAACGGGAGGGGAAGATCTGTCGCATGACGGGATTATCATGGTGCGACGGCCCCGGCCGATCCTTTTCGTGCCCGGCTTCATCGTCACATTCCCGACATATGTCCCGCCTCAATTCACGCACCTTCCGACGCCTTCCGAAACGCCTGCAAGCGGGTTTCACCCTGATCGAACTGATGGTGGTGCTGGTCATCATCGGCGTGCTGGCAGCGCTGATCGTGCCCAACGTGCTCGACCGCGCCGATGACGCCCGCGTGACCGCCGCCCGCACCGACGTCAACAATCTGGTCCAGGCGCTGAAGCTGTACCGCCTCGACAACCAGCGCTACCCCAGCGCCGAGCAGGGCTTGCAGGCACTCATCGCCCGGCCCACCAGCGCACCGGTGCCGGCCAACTGGAAACCCTATCTGGACAAGCTGCCCAACGACCCCTGGGGCCGCGCCTACCAGTACCTCAACCCCGGTGTGAAGGCCGAGGTCGATGTGATGTCCTTCGGTGCCGACGGGCAGTCGGGCGGCGAGGGGAAGAATGCGGATATCGGCAGCTGGCAATAAAAGTGGCCCTCCGGCTCTTCACTTCGTGTCATTCGCCATCCCCCGTGGGGACGGCGCGGCTCGCCCTGGGGCGGCCCGGCGGCGGCCGCACGGCGACCGATTCCTAGGGCGGCTGTGTGTCCTGCCTCCCACCTCCATCGCCACCGAGTGGCAAGCGCCGCGACGCCGGCTTCACCCTTCTCGAACTGCTGGTTGTTCTGGCCATCATCGCCTTCGGCACGGCCGGCGTGGCGCTGTCGATGCGCGATCCTTCCGAGACCCGTCTCGAGCGGGAGGCCAGCCGGCTTGCCGCCCTGCTGGAATCGGCGCGCGGACAGTCGCGCGCCAGTGGCATTCCGGTGGTGTGGCGCGCCACGCCTGAAGGTTTCGCGTTCGACGGGCTTCCGGCCGGCACACTGCCAACCCGCTGGCTGGAGTCCGGCACCGGCACCGTCAGCGCCAATCCGGTCCTCCGCCTGGGCCCCGACCCGCTGATCGGAAGACAGGAGATCACCATCGCCGTGCTGGCCAAACCCGAGCGGGTGCTGCGCATCGCCACCGACGGGCTACGGCCTTTCACCGTGCTGACACCCGCTCCGTGAAACACCCTCCCACCGACCGCGCCGAAGCCGGTTTCACCCTGATCGAAGTGCTGGTGGCGCTGGCCATCGTGTCGATCGCCCTCATCGCCGGACTGCAGGCGACCAGCGCGCTCACCCGCAATGCACAGCGGCAGTCCGAAGTGGTGCTGGCCCAGTTGTGCGCCGGCAACGAACTCACGCGCATCCGTCTGGCGCGCCAGTGGCCAGGCATCGGCGACAACGACGTCAACTGCGAACAGGCCGGCCGGGTGCTGCATGTGCGGCTGTCGGTCCGCCCCACGCCCAACCCCAGCTTCCGCAGGGTCGACGCCAACGTGGACGACGGGCGTTTCCCGATCCTGCGCATTTCCACCGTGGTGGGCCGCTATTGATGGGTTCGAGACGACGCTCCCAGGGCTTCACCCTGATCGAGGTGCTGGTCGCCATCGCGGTGATGGCATTGCTGGCCGTGCTGAGCTGGCGCGGAATCGACGGGCTGTCCCGCGCCCGCGAACAGGCCCGCGTGCGGGGCGACGAAGTGCTGGCGCTGCAGGCCGGACTGTCGCAATGGGGCGTCGACCTGGACGCCATCACCGAGCGCCCCCACACCAGGCCCATCGACTGGGACGGCCGTGCGCTGCGCATCACCCGCCGCGGCAACGGCGACCCCACCGACGGCCTGCGGGTGGCCGCCTGGTCGCGCCGCACTCTGGCGGACGGCAACAGCTGGTGGCTGCGCTGGGATTCCGGCCCCCTGGTCTCGGTCGCGCAGTGGAGCCAGGCATGGAACCAGGCGGCGCTGTGGGCCCAGAACCCGGGCGAAGCCGAGCGCCTGCGCGAGGTGCCGGTGGCGCGCGCCGACAATTGGCAGCTTTTCTATTACCGCAACAACGCCTGGTCGAATCCGCTGTCCTCGGATGATTCCGCCAACCTGACCGCGGTCGCCCAGTCCATCGGGAGCACGACCGCCGTCACTTCGTCCAGCATTCCCGACGGCGTCCGGCTGGTGCTTTCGCTGTCGCCCGGACAGGCCTTTTCGGGCAACCTCACCCGCGACTGGGTCGCTCCCACCGTCACGCCGTCGCAGCAATGAAACCGCGCCGCCGACCATTCCGAAGCCAGCACGGCGCCGCCTTGCTGGCCGCCATGCTGACCGTCACCCTGGTCGCCACGCTGGCGGCATCGGCGCTATGGCAGCAGTGGCGCGACGTTGAAATCGAAACTTCCGAACGCGCCCGGGTGCAGGCGGCCTGGATGCTGGGCGGCGCGCTCGACTGGTCGCGGCTGATCCTGCGCGAGGATGTGCGGGCGGTGGCTGCCAATACCGCGCAGTCGGACGACCTGACCGAACCCTGGGCGGTGCCGCTCCAGGAGGCCCGCCTGTCCAGCTTCCTGGCGGCCGACCAGAACGACACCGGCGACGGCAGCGACGACGACGTGTTCCTGTCGGGCACCATTTCCGATGCGCAGGCCCTGTTCAATCTTCGCAACCTGGTCAACGTCAAGAACGTCGTCGACGAAACCTGGCTGACCGTCCTGCTGCAGCTGTTCAGCAAGCTCAACCTTCCCGAACAGCAGGCGCAACTGATTGCCCGCGGCCTGGCTTCGGCCCTGGCGGGAGAATCGACCGACGCTCCGCTGATGCCCGAGCGGCTGCAGGAACTGAGCTGGCTGGGCGTTTCACCTGCGACCATCGAGGCACTGAAACCCTACGCCACCATCCTCCCCGAACGCAACACCGCCATCAACCTCAACACCGCGCCCGCGCCGGTGCTGGCCGCGGTGCTGGGAACCGGCATGTCGGTGGCGCAGCGACTGGTGACGGCACGCACCAATGCGCCTTTCAAGAGCGTGGATGCAGCGCTGAAGGTAGCCAATGTCGAACCCGTCACGACGGCTGACCAGACCGCCACCGTCACCCATTATTTCGAGGTCCGGGGGCGGCTGCGCCTGCAGCAGGCCGTCGTCGAAGAACGTTCGCTGGTGCGACGCGACGGCAATACCCTGAGCATCATCTGGCGCGAACGGGCCGCGCTGGGCTTGCAAAGCCTGCCGGCGGTCGCGCGATGAACCGCATTTCTGCCTGGCGGACTGTCACAGGCCCTCTCTACAATCGCGCGCACTTCCCATGAGCACACTGATTGTTTCCATTCCCCTGCCGGCGGCCGATGGCGTCTCGCCCAGCAGTGCGGACTTCTCCTATGTGCTGACCGGCGACGGTGTTTCGGTACTGCAGCAGTCCGCCGCCCCCGCCGCCCTGCTGCCCCACACCGGCCGCGCCGGGGAGACCGTCGCAGTGGTGCCCGTCCGCGCGCTGTCGTGGCACCGCATCACCCTGCCGCCGGGCGTGCGGCCGACATCGCGCGGCAACGGGGCACCACGCCTGCGGGCCGTGCTCGACGGCCTGCTCGAAGAACACCTGCTCGATGACCCGGCCCAGCTGCATTTCGCACTGGCACCCGACCTTTCGGCGGGCGAAGCCGCCTGGATCGCCGTCTGCAACCGCGCCTGGCTGCGCAACGCACTGCTGACGCTCGAGGCCGCCGGCCACCCCGCCGCGCGCGTGGTGCCCGAATGGGCGCCGGGCGGAGACGAAACCCTGCTGCACGCCTTCGGCACACCAGACGAAGCCTGGCTGCTGGCCACCGGCATGCCACCCGGCGGCGCGCTGTCGTTGATGCCGCTGGCCGCCAGTTCGCTGGCCATCCTGCCATTGGATGTCGCCGCCGCGCCCCTGCTGGCAGAACCCGCCATCGCCGTATTGGCCGAAACCTGCGCCGGCCGGCCCGCGCAACTCGAAACGCCCGCCGCCCGCTGGCTGTCCGCCGCCCGAGGCCGATGGGACCTGGCGCAATTCGACCTGGCCAGCAGCGGCCGCACCCGTGTCGTCAAACGTGCCGGAGCCCTGATGGGCGAACTGATGCGCGCCCCGCAATGGCGTGCCGCCCGCTGGGGCGCCGGCCTGCTGGTGGCCGCGCAGGTCGTCGGGTTGAACGCCTGGGCCTGGAAGGAAAACAACGCGGTGCAGGCCCAGGACGCCATGGTGCGCGGACTGCTCACCACCACTTTCCCGAACGTGCGGGTGGTGGTCGATGCTCCGGTCCAGATGGAACGCGAACTGGTGAACCTGCGCCAGGCCAGCGGCGCCGCTTCGGCATCCGGCGCCGAAGCCCTGCTGGCGACCGTCGGCGCGGCATTGCCCGCCGGCCACAGCGCCACTGCGCTCGAATATTCGGGCACCGAACTCCGCCTGGTCGGCCTGCAACTGCAGGGCGAAGAAGCCGGCAACCTGATCAGCGCCCTGCGCACCCGCGGCATCGCCGCCCGCACCGAGGGCGAAGCCCTGATGCTGCACACCGAGACCGCGCCATGAAACGCCCGACCGCAACGTCGCCTCTGGCCGCCCGAGCCGACGCCGCCCTGGCACCACTACGTGCCCGCTGGGCATTGATGTCGCCGCGCGAGCGGTATCTCAGCACCCTCGCCGCATCGGCCGTCGGCATCCTGCTGGTGTGGGCCATCGCGCTGGCACCGGCCCTCAAGTCGCTGCAGAAGAGCCAGGCCCAACGGGTGGTGCTCGACGGCCAGATGCAGCAGATGCTGGCGCTGCAGGCCGAAGCCAGGCAACTGGCCGCTCAGCCGAAGATCGGCCGCGACGCCGCGCAGAAGGCGCTGCGCGAATCGGTCGCCGCACTGGGCACCGGCGCCCAGATGCAGTCGAGCGGCGAACGGGCCATCGTCACCCTGCAGAACGTGCCGGCCGCCAGCGTTGCCGCATGGCTCGGCCAGGCCCGCACCGACGCACGCGCCATTCCGGTCGAGGTCCGGCTGGTGCGCAGCCCGGTGCGTACGTCGGCCACGGCCGGCAGCCGTGGCACTCCGCCGGCACGCCCCAATGTCCCGGCCGCCGCCGCACCGGGTGGCCAACCCGCGGCCGAGCTCATGCAGAACGTGCCGCCGGCAGTCGCTGCACCCGCCCCGGCCGTCGTCAACGACGCCCGCTGGGACGGCACGGTGGTTCTGGCCCTGCCGGCTTCCTGATCCGCCCGATGGTCCGCCGCTCCGCCCACATCCGCAGCGAGGTGCCGCGCACCGCGCGCCGCCGCACGCCCATCACCGTCGCGGGGCTGATCGGCGCGGTGCTGGGCGCCGTGCTGGCGCTGGTGCTGTTCGCGCCTGCCCGCTGGCTGGCGCAGACCGCCGCTTCCGTCAGCAATGGCCACCTGCTGTTCACCGATGCCCGCGGCACCGTCTGGAACGGCTCGGCCCAGATGGTGCTGGCCGGCGGCAGCGGCAGCACCGACGCCGCGGCCCTGCCCGACCGCATCGAATGGCAGTTGCGCCCGGCCCTCGCCGGCCTGCGGCTGCACCTGCGTGCCGCCTGCTGCACGGCACAGCCGCTGGTGCTGCATGCCGATGCCGGTTTCGACGGCGTCCGCATCCGCGTCGACAACGGCCAGTCGTCCTGGCCCGCCGCCCTGCTCAGCGGCCTGGGCACGCCTTTCAACACGCTGCAACCCGAAGGCACGCTGGCGCTCAGCACCAGCGGACTGGCCTTGCACCTGGCCGCCGGACGCCTGTCGGTCGCCGGCCGTGCCGACTTCAACCTGCGCGACATGGCCTCCAGCCTGTCGCCGCTGCGCCCGCTGGGCAGCTACCGGCTGTCGGTGCAGGGCGGCAACGTGCCGGGGCTGGACCTCAGCACACTCGACGGCCCGCTGCGGCTTTCGGGCACCGGCCAGTGGGTCGGCAACCGCCTGCGGTTCATCGGCGAGGCACGGGCCCTGCCGGAGCGCGAAGCCGCGCTCTCCGTCCTCCTGAATCTCCTGGGGCGCCGCGTCGGCGCAACCTCCGTCATCACCTTGGGCTAACGCCATGCCATCTTTCCCGCCCTCCTCGTTCCGTCCGGCGCCTTTTGCCCGTGCCTCCATGGCCGCGCTGCTGTCCATCCTGCTGGCCCAGCCGGGCGCGGTGTTCGCCCAGGTCGCACGCGGCGCGCTGCCTTCGGTGGTCGGTTCGCGTGAACCGGTCACCCTCAATTTCACCAATGCCGAAATCGAGGCGGTGGCGCGTACGCTGTCGACCATCACCGGCCGCAACATGGTGGTCGACCCGCGGGTGAAGGGCACCATGTCGCTGATGACCGAGCGGCCGGTGCCGCCCAACATCGCTTTCGACCAGTTCTTGGCCGCCCTGCGCCTGCAGGGTTTCACGGTGGTCGAATCCGCCGGCCTGTACAAGGTGGTGCCCGAGGCCGACGCCAAGCTGCAGGGCGGATCGGTGACGGTGGGCAACGGACCGCGCACCGGCGGCAACCAGGTGGTCACCCAGATCTTCCGGCTGAACTTCGAGAACGCAGCCAACCTGGTGCCGGTGCTGCGCCCGCTGATCAGCCCCAACAACACCATCAACGTCAACCCGGGCAACAACTCGCTGGTCATCACCGACTACGCCGACAACCTGCAGCGGCTGGCGCGGATCATCGCGTCGATGGACGTGTCCAACGCCACCGATGTCGAGGTGATTCCGCTGCGTTATGCCAATGCGGTCGATGTGGTGCCGCTGGTGTCGCGGCTGATCGAAGGCACCGGCTCGACGTCTACCGCCGCTGCAGGCGCGGCCCCCGGCGGCGCTGCCGCGGGCGGCCAGAGCGACAACAGCTACCGCACCACGCTGATCGCCGAACCGCGCAGCAATGCCCTCATCGTGCGCAGCGCCAACCCGGCACGGCTGGCGCTGGTGCGTTCGCTGGTGGCAAGGCTCGACGCACCGACCGCGCTCGGCCCGAACGGCGATGCCGGCAACATCTATGTCGTCTACCTGAAGAACGCCGAAGCCACGCGCATCGCGGTTGCCCTGCGGGCGGCGCTGGCTTCGCTGACGGCCGGCAGCGGCACCGCTGGCACCAGCGGTGCCACGCAGTCGACGCCCACCGCGTCGACCGGCACCACCGCGCTGCCGACCGCACTCACCAACCTGAGCGGCAGCAGCAACTCCAGCAGCAACAGCTCGACCCTGGGCAGCAGCGCATCGGGCAACTTTGCCAACAGCGCCATGCCGTCCACCGGCGGGAGCATCCAGGCGGACCCGGCCACCAACTCGCTGATCATCACGGCCACCGAACCGCAATATCGCCAGTTGCGCGCCGTCATCGAGAAGCTCGACGGCCGCCGCGCACAGGTGCTGGTCGAAAGCCTGATCGTGGAAGTCAACGCCAACAAGGTGGCCGACTTCGGCATCCAGTGGCAGAGCGTGCTGGGTAACTCGGGCAGCACCATCGGCGTGCTGGGCACCAACTCCAGTGTGGCCGGCACCAACATCATCAGCGCGGCCGTGGCCGCCGCCAGCGGCACCACCGCCCTGGCATCGGCTGCGTCCGGCCTGGGCAACGGCTTCAACGCGGCCATCGTTCCCCGCATCAATGGCAAGTACTACCTGGGTGCGCTGGCCACCTTCCTGCAGAACACTGGCGATGCCAACATCCTGTCGACACCCAACCTGCTGACGCTCGACAACGAGGAAGCCAAGATCGTCATCGGCCAGAACGTCCCCTTCGTCACCGGTTCGACCATCCTGACGTCGGGTGCCACCACCAGCCCCTACACCTCGGTGGAGCGCAAGGACGTCGGCCTGACGCTGCGGGTCAAACCGCAGATCAACGCCAACGGCACGGTGAAGATGGCGATCTTCCAGGAAGTCTCCAGCGTCGACTCGGCCACGCTCACCAATACCAACGGACCGACCACCACCAAACGCTCCATCGAATCCAACGTGCTGGTCGAGGACGGCAGCATCGTCGTGCTCGGCGGCCTGCTGGCCGATGACTACTCACTCAGCCAGGACAAGGTTCCCGGCCTCGGTGACGTGCCGGTTTTCGGGGCCCTGTTCCGCAGCGAGAAACGCACCCGCAACAAGAGCAACCTGATGGTTTTCCTGCGGCCGGTGGTGGTGCGTGACGCATCCGAAAGCGATGCGCTCACCCAGGACCGCTACGACGCCATCCGCACACTCCAGCAGAACGTGCAACCCGCGCCGAGCCCGGTCTTGAACAGCATCAACGCCGCGCCGGTGCTGCCGGTGTTTCCGCAGCCCGCGGGCAACTCGCGCGCCCGCGGCGACGACTCCATCACCGGCACCACGCTGGTACCACCGCCGATGCCGCCGACCGTCACCGCCCCTTCGGGCCCGCCGCGCCGTGGTGTCCTGGCCCCCACCGCCGACCCGCTGTCCCGCCAGGAAACCCAGTGACCCGCTATCCACTGCCCTACGGTTTTGCCCGCGCGCACCAGCTGCTGCTGGAAGACACCGACGGCGAACTGACGCTGTGGCACGGCCCGGCGCCCGACGCTTCTGCCTGCGGTGAGGTGCTCCGCCGCCATGCGGTGCGTTCACTGCAGCGCATCGACGCCCCTGCACTGGCCCAGCGCATCAGCGCCGCCTATGCCCAGGGCGAATCCAGCGCCGCCACGGTCGTCAGCGAGGTCGAGAGCGACGCCGACCTGTCGCGGATGATGCAGGAGCTGCCGGCGATCGAGGACTTGCTCGAAACCGCCGACGACGCACCCATCATCCGCATGCTCAACGCCCTGCTCACCCAGGCCGCGCGCGACGGCGCCAGCGACATCCACATCGAACCCTATGAACGCCATTCCAGCGTGCGTTTCCGGGTCGATGGCGCGCTGCGTGAAGTGGTGCAGCCCAACCGGGCCCTGCATGCCGCCCTGATCTCGCGCCTGAAGATCATGGCCGACCTGGACATCTCCGAAAAACGCTTGCCGCAGGACGGCCGCATCTCGCTGCGCATCGGCACCCGGGCGGTCGACGTGCGGGTGTCCACCCTGCCTTCGGCCTACGGCGAACGTGCGGTGCTGCGGCTGCTGGACAAGAGCGAAAGCAAGATCAGCCTGGAGTCGGTCGGCATGCAGGGCGAGGTGCTGCACAGGTTCCAGAAGCTCATCGGCCAGCCGCACGGCATCGTGCTGGTGACCGGCCCCACCGGCTCGGGCAAGACCACCACGCTGTATGCGTCGCTGGCGCGGCTGGACGCCACGCAGAACAACATCATGACGGTCGAGGACCCGATCGAATACGAGCTGCCCGGCGTCGGCCAGACCCAGGTCAACAACAAGATCGACCTGGACTTCGCGCGCGCCCTGCGGGCCATCCTGCGGCAGGATCCGGACATCGTGATGATCGGCGAGATCCGCGATTTCGAGACCGCGCAGATCGCCATCCAGGCGTCCCTCACCGGCCATCTGGTGCTGGCCACGCTGCACACCAACGATGCCGCCAGCGCCGTCACCCGGCTGATCGACATGGGGGTCGAGCCCTTCCTGTTGTCCAGCTCGCTGCTGGGCGTGCTGGCCCAGCGGCTGGTGCGCAAGCTCGACCCGGGCGAGGTCAGCGGTTACCGCGGCCGCACCGGCGTGTTCGAACTGCTGGTGGTGGACGACGCCATCCGCGAGCAGATCCACGGCCAGGCGGCCGAAGCCAAGATCCGCGAAACCGCACTGGCCAACGGCATGCAGCTGATGCGCCAGGACGGCGAACGGCTGGTGGCAGAAGGCATCACCTCACCCGAAGAAGTGCTGCGCGTCACGCGGGACTGACAGGCGGTTCTGGCTCCATCCACACACCTCCGGCCAGCATGATCTGGTGGTGGCCACAGCCGGCCGGGATCATCGGGTAACAGTTCTCCTGTGCCGCTACCCGGACGTCGAGGAAGAACGGACCGGGATACGCCAGGCACTCGTCCAGCGCGGCCCGCAGTTCGGCCGGGTCGTCCACCCGCCGCGCGCCCCATCCGAACGCTTTTGCCAGGGCCACGAAATCGGGCAGGGCCGCGTTCCAGCTGTGGCTCAGACGGTTGCCGTGGTTCAGCTCCTGCCACTGCCGCACCATGCCCATGTAGCCGTTGTTCGACAGCACCACCTTCACCGGCGCGGCATGCTGCACCGCCGTGGACAGCTCCTGGATGTTCATCAGGATGGACGCATCGCCGCTGACACACACCACCGTCCGTTCGGGGAAAGCCACCTGCGCGCCGATGGCCGCCGGCAGCCCGTAACCCATGGTGCCGGCTCCGCCCGAAGTCAGCCAGCGCCGCGGCCGGTCGAACCGCAGGTATTGAGCCGCCCACATCTGGTGCTGGCCGACATCGGTCGACACCGACGCATCGTGCCCCGCGAGGGACTGCTGCAGCGCGGCCATCAATTGCTGCGGCAGGATGGCATCGCTGCGCGGCGTGAAGCCCAGGCAGTCGCGGCTGCGCCAGGCTTCGATACGGGCCCACCATGGCGTCAGCCGCGCCGGGTCGTGCTGGCCGGCAGCGAGCGCGGGTTCGGCCAGCAGCGCCTTCAGCGCACTGCCGCAATCGGCCACCACCGGCACGTCGACCTTCACCGTGCGATGGATGCTGGCCGGGTCGATGTCGACATGGATCTTGCGGGCCTGCGGGCAGAAGTCGGCCAGCCTGCCGGTGACACGGTCGTCGAAACGCGCGCCGATGTTGATCACCAGGTCGGCCTCGTGCATCGCCAGGTTGGCCTCGACCGTGCCGTGCATGCCCAGCATGCCGACAAAGGCCGGGTCGGAAGCGGGAAAGGCGCCCAGGCCCATCAGCGTCAGGGTGCAGGGCGCGCCCAGGCGGTGGACCAGTTCGGTGAAATCGGCACAGGCCTCGGGACCGGCGTTGACCAAACCGCCACCGCCGTAGAACACCGGCCGGCGAGCGCTGGCGATGAGTTCCGCCGCTCGCTGGATGCTGGCCGGTGACGGGGGTTCCGGCTCTGCGCGTTTCCAGTGTTGCGACGGTACGGGCGTGTGGCGGACCAGGTCCAGTTGCACGTCCTTGGGCACGTCCAGCAGAACCGGCCCCGGCCGGCCGTCGGCCGCCACGGCCAGCGCCTTGGCCACCATGGCGGCCGCATCGTCGGCGCAACGCAGTTGGTGGTTCCACTTGGTCACCGGGCGGGACATGCCGAGCGCATCGCTTTCCTGGAAGGCCTGGGTGCCGATCACCGCCGTCGCCACCTGTCCGCTGATGCACAGCAGGGGCACCGAATCGCTGATGGCGTCGAGCAGGCCCGAGATGGTGTTCGCCACACCCGGGCCGGAGGTGACCAGCACGACGCCGACCCGCCCGGTGCTGCGGGCGTAACCCTCGGCCGCGTGGACCGCCGCCTGTTCATGGCGCACCAGCACGTGGCGCAGGCGGGGTTCGCCGTGCAGGGCGTCGTACAGCGGCAAGGCCGCGCCGCCGGGGTAACCGAAGAGTGTGTCGACGCCGGCTTCGACCAGCGCGCCCAGCAAGGTCTGCGCGCCGTTGAGGGGTGCAACCAGCGCGGGCAGCGCGGGCAATCCGAGAGGTCGTTCCAGAACTTTTTCCATCTGGAGATTTTTCCGGAGAACGACCGGAATATGCTTCGTCTTTTTCAGCCAATTAGCCAGCCATGCCGAAAATCAAACCATCATCGGGCGATTCGACCGAAAAATCATTCGACAAACTCGACATGGCCATTTTGCGGCTGCTGATGCAGGACAGCCGCAAGACGCTGAACGAAATCGGTGCGGATGTGGGTTTGTCGTCCACCGCCTGCTGGACCCGCATCAAACGACTGGAGACAGAGGGTGTGATCCGCCGCTACACGGTGGACGTGAACCCGGCTCGGCTGGGCTACCGCGATTCGGTCATCGTGCAGCTCACCCTGGAGAGCCATACCGACGAAACGCTGTATGAATTCGGGCGCATCCTGGCGGAGATCCCGGAAGTGATGGAGGCTTACCTGGTGTCGGGTGACTACGACTACTACATCCGCCTGGCGGTACGCGACACCCGCGACTACGAGAGGCTGCTGCGGGAGCGGCTCTACAAGATTCCGGGCATCCGCCACAGCAAATCGCACTTCGTGCTGCGGACGATGAAGGAAGCCAGCCTGGCGCCGGTGTGATGTTTCCCGGGTGACTTCGCTCGTGCGCAAGAACCGGGCGGCACAAATGAAAAAGCCCTGAAGCGTTTCCACTTCAGGGCATCTCATTTTTGGTGCGGCTGGCAGGAATTGAACCCACGACCCCTTGGTTCGTAGCCAAGTACTCTATCCAACTGAGCTACAGCCGCCAAGACTCGTATTATGCAATGTTTTTGGCGTTTGTCAAAGCCCGCCTGAAAATACTTTGAAAAAAGTCCGCCGGCCGCCCGCAACGGGGCCAGTCGGTCGGCGCCGCGACCGCCCGCAATTTCCGGACAGCCCGCGCCGCCACCGGCCATGCCGCCAGGCGCGGTTCCCCGACGATTCAGTCAGGAAGGAGGCAAAGCCAATATCCAGCGGGCCAGCTGGCGGGCATCGGCTTCGCCGACATCCGGGTTCGGCGGCATCGGCGCGGTGCCCCAGCGGCCGACACTGCCGCGCAGGATGGCTGCCAGCAAGGCGTCTTCGGCATCGCGGCGGCCCGCGTTGCGGAGTGCCACGTCCCGCCAGGCCGGGCCGATCACCTTCTTTTCTATCGAATGGCAGACGAGGCAGCCGTTGTCGCGCGCCAGGTCGAGTTGGGCAGCGGCCACGCCGTGCACGGCGATCAGGGCGGCGGAGAACAGCCAGTGATGGAAAGTCAGGTGATGCACACGCCGATGCTATCGGTCAGCAAAAGGATTTGGGCCGGTGGCTTCGGCCAGGCATCGACGCGGGCCTGGATTGACGCCTGCGGCAGCATGGGCAGGGATGCCCGTCCGCGCCGCAGTCAGAACTTCCCACGCAGCGTCACCACCAGGTTGCGCGGGTCACCGTAGTAGTTGTTCAGCACCGAACTCCCCACCGTGCGGTAGTACCACTTGTCGAACACGTTGTTGAGGTTGAGCGACACCGTCCAGCGCGGGTCGACGCGGTATTCGGACATGAAGTTCCATACCGCATAACCCGGCTGGGTGTACGAATACGGCACCGACGGCCCGGTCCAGCTCTGGGTGCTGGCGTTCCAGCTCACCGCCGTGCCCTTCACATACTGGCTGCTGTTGACGGTCGCCCCGCCGCCCACCTTCCAGGCCGATGCCACGCCCGGCAGTTGCCAGGTGCCGAAGAACTTCAGCAGGTGCTTCGGGGTGATGGTGCTGAAGACCGCGTTCTCGGTCTTGTCGTGGTTGCTGTTGAAGGTGTAGCCCGCATACAGGTTCACCCCCCGCGCCACCTCGCCGTTGACCTCCATGTCAACGCCCTGGCTCACCACCTTTCCGGCGTTGAGGTAACAGCACGAGCCGGCGTAGAGCGTCTCCGACGTCGGGTAACGGCCGTCCTGCACCGCCCGGTCCTTCTGCACCACGCGGTACAGGGCGAGGGAGGTGTTCAGTTTGCCGTCCAGCAGTTCGCCCTTGACGCCCAACTCGGTATTGCTGCCGTGCATCGGGTCCAGGCCGACACCCGGCGCGGGGCCCGACTTGTAGTACGCCTGCGGATTGAAGATCTCCGCATGACTCGCGTAGGCCGACCACTCCGGCGTGATGTCCTGGATGACCCCGGCGAAGGGCACGATCTTCGTGGGCTCGGTGTACTGGGTGGCGCTGGCCACGCTCCAGGTGTCGGTCATCACCCAGCTGCTGTTCAGGTAGGTGCCGTAGACCTGGTTGTATTTGTACTTGTTGGCCCGCGCGCCGACGATGACCCTGGTGCCGTCGGCCACGTCCAGCCGCAGCGTGCCGTACGCGCCGTACTGCCTGGTGCCGTTGGGGTCGTAGCTGCGGAACATCTGGCCGCGCGCCAGGTTGCCCGACACATAGGGCGTGCTGCCGATGTCGAACAGGTTGGCCGCCTGCCCGGTGGTCCGCGCCACCACGAAACTCTGCCAGCGGCTGCCGATGTCCTGCATGTCGGCGCCGACCAGCACTTCATGGGTGCGGCCCAGCAGGTCGAAGGCACCGCTCAGGTTGACGTCCAGCAGCGTCTGTTCGTTCTGGAAGGCCACGTCCGACCCTACCCAGCGGGAGCCGGCCAGCGTGATCGGGTTGACCGCGCCCGACACGTAACCGCCGTCGATGTCGCCTTTCTCCTGGGTACGGGTGGCGTTGGCGCGCAGGGTCCAGCGGTCGGCCAGGCGCCAGTTGAGCTTGGCGAAGATCTCGCGCGAGGTGCTGTCCTGGTAGGCCCAGGGCGCCGTCAGCGCGGTGTTGCGCGGCAGGCGCAGGTCGGCGCCGTTGCTGTAGCGCGGAAAGCCCTGCGGCGTGCCGTTCTCGTGGATCACCTGGTCGCGGCCGCCGACCGTCAGCACGGCCCTCGGCCCGATGTCGGCTTCGATCACGCCGTAGAGCGTGGGTTTCTCGGTGGAACGTCGGTCGGTGAAGTAATGACGGTTCTCATACGAGACCACCGCCCGCCCGCGCACCTTGCCGTCGAAGGCCAGCGGACCCGAGGCATCGAACTCGGTGCGGTAGTTGTCCCAGCGGCCGGCGCTGGCGGTGAACTTGAACTGCGGCGTGGCCGTGGGCATCTTGCGCACCAGGTTCACCGCGCCGCCCGGGTTGCCGGTGCCGTTGACCAGGCCGGTGGCGCCACGCAGCACCTCCACCCGGTCGTACTCGGTCATGTCGTAGGACACGAAGGCGTAGTTGTCGGTCGACATCGGCGCGCCACCATCGATCTGCACGCTGTTGATGGCGAAGCCGCGCGAGTAGATGTCCGTCACCCGGTGGCCCGAATCCTGCACCGTCAGGCCGACGATCTGTTCGGCCGCCTTGCCCAGGTCGGTGACGTTCTGGTCCTCGATGCGCTGCCGGGTCATCACCGAGACCGACTGCGGAATCTCGCGCATGGCCTGGGCCGTCTTGCCGATGGTGATGCCGTCGCTGGTGTACGAGCCGGTGCCTTCTGTCTCGCCTTCGCGTTTTCCGGCCACCCGCACTTCACGCAGCGAATAGGCGGCGTTCGCCTCCCGGGACGGCGTGACGGAGGTGGCCACCGGCACGGCCGCCGCAGCGCGCTGCAAGGTCAGGGCTCCGCTGGGGGTGCGCGCCAGTTGCAGCCCACTCCCGTCTAGCGCCCGCTGCGCCGCCTCTTCGACGTTCAACTGGCCACGCACGGCCGGTGCCGACAGCCCCTGCACCAGCGCAGCGTCGATGGAGATAGGCCGCCCGCCTTCGGTGGCGATGCGCGCCAGCGTCGCACCCAGGGGCTGGGCGGGGATGTCGTAGGCACGCGCAGCGGTGGCAACGGCGGGCTGTGCCAGGGAGGCCGTGGCGTGCAGCAAGGCCAGGGCGATGCTCGCCGCCAGCAGGCGACCACGGAAAGGGAAAACGGGGACTCGGTGCATGGGAAGAAAGGGTTTCCGGTTGGCGAGAAATCAGGTTCCTCAACTGGCATGTGTTGCCAGCCGGAAAAAGCGTCAGCGATTCGCCTGAAAAAACTTCAGGCGACGTCGATGCGCACCAGCCAGCCGCCCGAATGGCGGTGCATCGCCACCGGCAGCGTCTCGCCGATGGCCGTCAACGCGCGGTCCGGGTCGTCCAGCGGATAGCTGCCATACACCCGCAGCCGCGCCGCCTCCGGACTGATGCGGATGAACCCGCGACGATACGTTCGCAGCGCCGCGACGACCTCACCCAACGGCCGGTCGTGAACCTCCAGCTGACCGTGTTCCCAGGCGGCGGCGGTCATTGCCATGTCGGGTGCCGACTCGATGCCGGATGGGCCGAACCAGGCCGCCTCGCCCTCGGACAACCTGCGGTTCAGCCCGTTGACCGAAGCCATCCGCAAGGGCTGATGCAAGGCCACCGCCAGGCTGCGCCCTTCTTCCTGGCGCAGCAGGAAACGCGCGCCCTGCCCGCCTGCCGCGGACAGGCTTCCGTGCCAGCCGGAGAGCACCAGAGGCTGCCGTCCGGAAACCGCTTCGACGATGGCCTGGCCGCTGCGCAAACGCACGCCACGCTGCACCGCTGTCGTGGCATCGTCCGCAGCGGACCGCGCATCCAGCAGCAGGCTGCTGCCGTCGGCCAGGCGCACCACACGCCGCTCGGCGGTGCCGGTGCGCCATTCGGCCAGCAGTTCCTGCAAAGGCATCTGGCGATCGACCAGCAGGCCGGTCGCCACACCCACGCCGCCCACGGCCAGCGCGCCACGCAACAAACGTCTGCGGCGGCCGGCATGTGCTGCGCTGCCGGCCACCGTCGCATGGATCAGTTCGGCCTGTCCCGGATGCCGCTGGTTGACCTGCCGCGCCGCAGAAAAAGCGGCATCGACCGGCCCGGTCAGACGCGCCCAGGCCTGGCGATGCGCCGGCGCCCGGCCCAGCCAATGTTCGAGTTCGTGCCGGTCTTCCGCCGTCGCCTCGCCCGAACGCATCAGCACCAGCCAGTCGATGGCCTGTTCGACGACCGTGTCCAGCAACATGCTCAAGCCGCCTCGCCGGTGGCCAGAGCGCAGGCGCGCCAGCCCTGCACCATGTACTTGCGCACCATGCTGGCCGACACGCCCGTGCGTTCCGCGATCTCGGCATAGGTCAGGCCGTCGAGCTGGCTCAGCAGAAAGGCCTGGCGCGCCCTGTCGCTCAGGCCGTCGAGCGCCTCTGCCACCTGGGACAACGATTCGAGCAGCAGCGCACGATCTTCCGGGGATGGCGCCACGGCCTTCGGCAGATGGGCGCATGCGTCGATGTAAGCCTGCTCCAGGTCACGCCGCCGCCAGAACTCGTACAACACCCGTTTTGCCACCGTCGTCAGGAAAGCACGCGGCTCGCGGATGCTGTCCAGCCCGCGATGGGCGATGACCTTGACGAAGGTTTCCGAGGTCATGTCCTCGGCATGTGCGTGGTCCCGCAGCCGCTGCTGCAGCCGGCCCAGCAACCAGGGCTGGTGGTCGACGAACAGGTCGCGCGCCTGTTGCGCGTCTTCGGGAGCAAGTGGGGTGAAGGAGGTCACGGTCATGAGAATGAATCTCATTGCATTGTATCGTCCACACCCTCGTGCAGCCCCTCATCCGCCGCCGGTTCACCCCAGTTCGTGGCGCCTCGGCAAGCCTTCTGAATCGCCCGCGAACTGGACCACCCGCGCGCCGATGGCGTTGCCTCTGGCGACGGCATCGGCCAGGTCCAGCCCTTCCAGCAGGCCGCTGACAATCCCCACCGCAAAACCGTCACCTGCACCCACGGTGTCGACCACCTGTTCGACACGCACGCCCGGCGCCATGCCCCGCAGGCCATCTTCGCGCGCGAAGAACGCACCCTGCGGCCCCAGCTTGACGACCACCTGGCGGGCGCCACGCGACAGGTAGAAATCGGCGATGCCCTCGGGCGTGGTTTCACCCGTCAGCAGCGTGCCCTCGGCCAGGCCGGGCAGGACGGTGTCGGCACGGCTTGCCAGGTCGTTCATGCATTCGACCATCGCCGCCCGGGAAGGCCACAGCCGTGGCCGCAGGTTGGGGTCGAAGGAGATGCCGGCACCCGCGTCGCGGGCACGTTGCGCCAGATGCAGCACCAGTTCACGCGAGCTGTCCGAAAGCGCGGGCGTGATGCCGGTCAGATGCAGGTGGCGCGCCGGGAAACCGGTTCCTTCGGGCGCATGGTGCACCGCCAGTTGGCTGGCGGCGGAACCCTTGCGGAAATATTCGATCTGCGGATCGCTGCCATCGTGCGCACGGGTCTTCAGCATGAAACCGGTCGGCCGGCTGTCATCGAAACCGACATAACGGCCATCGATGCTCTCGCGCGCCAGGTGGTCCTGCAGGAAACGGCCGAAGGAATCGTGGCCCAGCCGGGTGATGTAGCCGGTGCGCAGCCCCAGCCGGGCGAGGCCGGTCGCCACGTTCAGTTCTGCTCCGGCGGCACCCCGCTGGAAGTGTTCGACGGCATGCAGCTCGCCCGGCGCATGGGCCATGAAGATGGCCATGGGTTCGCCGACGGTCAGCACGTCGAGAGAACCGGATTCCACGCTCGCCATCACATCACCGCGCCGAGTTGCCACGGCAAGAACTCGTTGTCGCCCAGGCCGTTCTCCTCGCTTTTGCTGGCCTGGCCGGAGGCCGTGGCGATCATCAGCTGAAGCAGGGCGGCGCCGGCCTCGGCGATGCTTTGCCTGCCTTCGACGATGGCGCCGGCGTCGAAATCCATGTCCAGCCGCATGCGGTTGAACATGGCCGAATTGGTGGCCAGCTTCAGCGACGGCGTGGGTTTGCATCCGTAGGTCGAACCGCGGCCGGTGGTGAAGCAGATGAGGTTGGCGCCGCCCGCCACCTGCCCGGTGGCCGACACCGGGTCGTAGCCCGGGGTATCCATGAACACCAGGCCGTGGGCACGTATCGGCTCGGCATATTCGAGCACTTCCATCAGCCCGCTGGTGCCCGCCTTGGCGACCGCGCCCAGCGACTTTTCAAGAATGGTGGTGATGCCGCCGGCCTTGTTGCCGGGCGACGGATTGTTGTTGAGGTCGCCGCCGTGCATCTCGGCATAGCCTTCCCACCAGCGCAGCCGTTTCAACAGCTTGTCCGCCACCGCGGGCGATGCCGCCCGGTAGGTGAGCAGGTGTTCGGCCCCATAGATTTCAGGTGTTTCCGACAGGATGGCGGTGCCGCCGTGCTGCACGAGCAGATCGACCGCCGCACCCAGCGCCGGGTTGGCGCTGATGCCCGAATAACCGTCGGAACCGCCGCATTGCAGCCCGACCGCCAGGTGGCTCAGCGGCACCGTCCGGCGGCGTGCCTGTTCGGCCTGGCCCAGCATGTCCCGGATGATTTCCTTGCCCTGCGCGATGGTCTCGCGGGTGCCGCCTTCTTCCTGGATCGTGAGGGTGGCGAACATGCCCGGCGCGCGGGCCGTCAGCGTCTCGACCAGGGGCGCGATCTGGTTGACCTCGCAGCCCAGGCCGATCACCAGCACACCGGCGAAATTGGGGTGGTTGGCATAACCGCGCAGGGTGCGCTGCAGCAATTCCAGGCCTTCGCCGTTGCCGCCCATGCCGCAGCCGCTGCCGTGTGTGATGGCGACCACGCCGTCGACATGCGGCCAGTCGGCCAGCGCCTCGCCCCGGAAGGCATCGGCGATGTGGCGGCAGACGGTGGCGGAGCAGTTGACGCTGGAAATCACACCCAGGTAGTTGCGGGTGGCCACCCGGCCGTCGTCGCGCACATAACCCTCGAAGGTGAGCGGCTCGGCCACCGCCACCGTGGCCCGGTAGCCAGCGCCGAAGCTGTGCTGGTGGGTCGACTCGGCCATGCCGACGTTGTGGACGTGCACATGCTCGCCGGCCGCGATGTCGGCGGTCGCGATGCCGATGCTCTGCTGGTACTTCAGCACCGGCGCGCCGGCCGCGATGGGCGTCAACGCCAGCTTGTGTCCGGAGGCGATGTCCTGGAGCAGGCTGACGGTGTGGCCGCCGACCATCAGCACCGTGCCGGCCGCCAGGTCTTGCCGGGCCACGGCCACGTTGTCGGTCACGCCCAATTGCAGGGCCAGCGGCGCAGAGTTCACGGGGATGTTCATGTCTTTATCGGCTCAGGCAGTCGCCAGGGCCGCCTTCAGCACCGGCTGGGACAGCTGCGGCGCGTGTTCGGCCGCCAGCGCCACGATGGGGCCGAAACGGCGCTGTTTCTTCTGCGCGTGGTTCTGTGCGATGTCGGCGATACGGTGGTCCAGGAAGGGGTTGCTGAAACGCTCGCGCACATCGACCAGATAAGCCTCGGCCTGCACCCGCGCGGCCGGGCTCAGGGCACCGAACACCGGCAAAATTTCGTCCGCCCACAGCGCTTCAAGGCCGGCGCGCAGAACGGGGTCGGCCATGGCTTCACGCACGGTGAGGCCGGGGGCCAGTCCGTCGTTCAACCAGCGGTCGGCCAGCCAGGTGTGGCCGGCGTTCAGCAGGAACAGCTTCAGGCGCTCGTAGAAGGCCAGGTCGTTGGTCAGCAGGACGGAAGGATGCCGGCAGGGCAGCACCAGCCGGTCCTGCCGCTGGATGACCCAGACGGCATAGGGCTCGGCCACGGCGCCTACCGGTTCGATGGCTTCGGACACGATGCGATCGACCAGCGAATTGCCCCACACGCAGAAGCCGCGCTGCCATTCGATGAACTCGGCAGGCAGGCCCCATTGCCGGGCCAATCCGGTGACCACCTCTCGCAGCACATCGCCGTTGTTCTCCACCAGTTCGCAGGGCAGCAGCGTCAGCGGCGAAGTGGGCGCGGCCTGCCAGCGGCCGAACAGCAGCACCAGCAGCTTGGCCGGGAAACTGTGCGGCGCCGGGCTGCCATCCACCAGCGCGGCAGGGCCGTCGCGGTCGTCCAGCAGGTAACCCTTGTCCGCCGTATTGGAGACGATGACCTGCACCTCGCCCGCCACCGCGGCACGCACTGCCGGCCATTGCGCGCCGGCCTGCCAGGCCTCGCGCACCGCCGAACAGGTCACCGTGTGGTCGATGCGTTCACCGCCGGCCAGCCCGCGGATGCGCACCGGATAACCGCCGCCAGCCGCCAGCGCGGCGATGCGCGCGGCACCGTCCGGCCGGTCGGTGGTCTGCACCACCGTGATGCCGCCGAGCGCATCGCCGGCGCCCGGCGCGCCTGCCAGCGCCTCGGACACGAACAGGTCTACGTGGGCCTGCAAGAAGCGGCTGGTGCCGAACTGGAGAATGGGTTGCGCCATACGAATTTCAGACCTCGACGATGGCCTTCACGACACCGCGTGCCGGGTCCAGCAGTTGCTGGAAATCGGTCGGCACGTCGGCCAGCGCCATGCGGTGGGTGTTGAGCGCCGCGGTCGGCACCAGGCCGTCACGCATGGCGGCGATCACCGTCTCGAAATCTTCCGTCGTGGCGTTGCGGCTGCCCAGCAGCGTGGTCTCGCGCTTGTGGAATTCGGGGTCCGAGAAACTGATGGTGTCCCGCACCACCGAGATCAGCACATAGGTGCCGCCGTGGGCGACGAAACCGAAACCGCGCTCGATGGCCTTGCCGTTGCCTGTGGCGTCGAACACCACGTCGAAGAACTCGCCGTCGGTCACGGCCGAGAGTTTCTCGACATCACCTTCGCCCAGCGCCACGGCGTGGGTGACGCCCAGTTCGCGCTGGCAGAAATCGACCCGGTCCTGCCGGCCGTCGATGGCGGTGACGATGCCGCCGCGTGCCTTGGCGAAGATCATCGCCGCCATGCCGATGGGACCGGCGCCGACGACCAGCACACGCTGGCCGGGCCTGACGTCCGCACGCCGCACGCCGTGGGCGCCGATGGCCAGGAATTCGACCATCGCCGCCTGGTCCAGCGACACGCCTTCGGCCTTGTGGACGAAGGCTTCCGGCAGCGACAGGTATTCGGTGAAGGCGCCGTCGCGGTGCACGCCCAGCACCTGGATGTTCACGCAGCAGTTGGTCTTGCCCTGGCGGCAGGCGACGCATTTGCCGCACGACAGGTAGGGCATCACATAACAGACGTCGCCGGCCTGCAGGCGGCCGCCCGGAACGCCTTCCTCGATGACACCGGACAGCTCGTGGCCCATTACCCGCGGGTACTGCAGGAAGGGCTGGTTGCCGGTGAAGATGTGCAGGTCGGTGCCGCACACACCCACACGCTTCACCCGCAGCAGCACTTCGCCGTCACCGCGCACCGGGCGCTCGCGTTGTTCGGCCCGCAGGGTGCCGGGGGTTTCACAGATGACGGTCAGCATGGTGTGTCCAGGGGGAAAAAAGATGTGGGGACGACGGGCGAGCCTCGGCTCAGTTGCCGTGGTATTTCTTGTAGATGGCGGTCAGCTTGCCGTTGGCGGTGTTTTTCACCACCCAGTCGTTGATCCAGGCCTTCAGTTCGGGCTCGTTCTTGCGCAGGCCGATGCCCAGCGGCACGGTCGACATGGTGAATTTGGTGACCATGTCCTTCTGCGGTGCCTTCTGCAGCACGGTGCTGACGATGGCCGGCGAGGTGGCGATGATGTCGGCCTGGCCGCTCACGGCGGCGGTCACCAGGGTGGCGTCGTCGTCGTAACGCACGATCTGCGCGTCCTTGGCGCCGGTGGTCACCACCTTGTCGTTGTTCGAACCGCGGGTGGTGGCGACTTTCTTGCCCTTCAGGTCGTCGAAGCCGGTGATCTGCATTGCCTTGGGGCCGGCCACCACCGCGAGGATCTGCGCATAGGGCGTCGAGAAGTCGATGACCTTTTCACGGTCGGGCGTCACCGACAACGAAGCCACCACGATGTCGGCCTTGCCGGTCTGCAGGAAAGGGATGCGGTTGGGGCTGGTGGTCTGCACGATCTCCAGCGCCACGCCCAGGTCCTGCGCCAGCATCTGGGCGGTTTCCACGTCCGAGCCGACGGGTTTCATGGCGTCGTTCACAAAACCGTAGGGTGGCGATCCAGTGTCGAGCGCAATGCGGATCTTCTTCGCGTCGCGGATGTCTTTCAGCAGGTCGGCGTGGGCCGCGCCGGCGCCCAGCATCAGGAAGGCCGATGCGGCGACGAGGCTGGCGAAACGAATGGATGTCTTGGTCATGGTGGTCTCCGTTTTTTGATTGAAAAATGGGGCCGGTTCAGAGCCCGTTGCCGACGAAATCCCGCAGCTCGACGGTCGCCGGCTGGTCGAGGATGGAAGCAGGCCCGTGTTCCCACACGCGGCCCTTGTGCATGAAGATCACCTCGTCCGCGACCTTGCGGGCGAAGGCCATTTCATGGGTGACCAGGATCATGGTCATGCCGTCGGCCGCCAGTTTTTCCATCACCCGCAGCACCTCGCCGGTGAGTTGCGGGTCCAGCGCCGAAGTCACTTCGTCGAACAGCATCAGCTGCGGCTGCATGGCCAGCGAACGGGCGATGGCCACCCGCTGCTGCTGGCCGCCGGACAGTTGCGACGGATAGCTGTCGGCCTTTTCGGCCAGGCCGACCTGGGTCAGCACGGCCAGGGCGCGCTGGCGGGCTTCGGCCTTGCCGGTCTTCTTCACCAGCCGGGGCGCCAGCATGATGTTCTGCTCGACCGTCAGGTGCGGGAACAGGTTGTAGCTCTGGAACACGATGCCGACGTCGCGCCGCAGCTGGTGCAGGTCGAGCTTGTCCGACGTGACCTCGTGGCCGCAGACCCTGATGTGGCCGTTGTCCACGGTTTCCAGCCGGTCGATGCAGCGCAGCGCGGTGCTCTTGCCCGAGCCGCTCTGGCCGATGATGGCCACGACCGAGCCCTTCTTCACGGTGAAGGAAACGTCCTCCAGCACCCGGTTGGTGCCGAAGCACTTCGAGATGTTCCGGATTTCAACGATGGGCGACATGGAAACTCCTCTCCAGGCGACGGCTCAGCACCGACAGCGGATAACACAGGGCGAAATACAGGGCCGCCACGATCACGAAGATGACGAAGGGCTCGAAGGTGGAGTTGTTGATGATCTGCCCCGCGCGGGCGAGCTCCACGAAACCGATGGCCGAAGCCAGCGAGGTGTTCTTGACGATCTGCACCATGAAACCCACGGTCGGCGGCGTGGCGATCTTCACGGCCTGCGGCAGCAGCACGAACAGCACGCGGTGGTGCCAGCGCAGCGCCAGGCATTCGGCGGCTTCGGACTGCGTGAGCGGCACCGAGGCGATGCAGCCGCGCCAGATTTCGCCGAGGTAGGCCGACACATAGATCGACAAGGCGATGCCCGCAGCCGCCAGCGGCGCGATGTTGAAGCCCAGCGAAGGCAGGCCGAAATACACCAGCGGCAGCAGCACCAGCAGCGGCGTGCCCTGGATCAGCTTGATGTAGATGGATACCGCGAAACGCGACCAGCGCGGGCCGTAGGAAGAACCCAGCGCCACCAGGAAACCCAGCAGTCCGCCGCCGACGAAGGCGATCAGCGAAAGTCCGACGGTCCACAGCAGGCCGTCGACCAGGAACTTCAGGTGCGCGGCGGTCAGGAAGGAGAGGAAACCCATGGTGTCTTCGCCTTACAACGCGGTGCCGAGACGGCGCAGCCGCGGGAACGCGACCATGGCCACCAGCCAGAAAATGCCGCGCATCACCAGCGACATGAACAGGTAGGCCACCGCCACCAGCACATAGGTCTCGACCGACCGGAAGGTGTCCGACTGGATGCGGTTGGCGACTGCGGTGAGCTCTTCCGCCGAGATCTGCGAACAGATGGAAGACGCCAGCATCAGCAGCACGTACTGGCTGGTGAGCGCCGGAAACACCCTCTCGATGGCCGGCGGCAGCACCACGTGGCGCAGCATTTGCCAGCGGCTGAGGCCCAGGCAGTCGGCGGCTTCGAGTTGCGCCTTGGGAATGGACTCGATGCCGGCCCGCACGATCTCGCTGGTGTAGGCGCCGACGTTGACCACCAGCGCCACCGTGGCGGCGGTGAACGCGCCCACCTGAAACCCCAGCGACGACAGGCCGAAGTAGACGATGAAGACCTGCACCAGCAGCGGCGTGTTGCGGATCAGCTCGATATAGACGGTGGCGACCCGCGCCGCCCACTTCGCGCGGCCGGTGGTGGCCAGCGCGCAGAACACCCCCAGCAGGAACCCGAAGAAGGTGGCGGCCAGCGACAGCGTGAGGGTGGTCCACGCACCGGCCAGCAGGTCGGGCCAATAGGCCAGCGGTGCGGAGAAGTCGAAGGAATATTTCAAGGCGGGGCCCGGCAAGGACGGCAGCCGGGGCTGCGCGTTTGTGGCGTGTTGTGGCGTGTTTCTTGGTCAGGCCAATTTGAAGCCAATATCAAAATTGGCCTTACCGTGTTTACCCGGATTTCGCAGTATTCCGCCCAGACACCGGCAAAACGACCGGACAATCACCCATCGACCGGCTGTCTGGTCAGGCCAATCCGGTCGACCAATTCCCTTTCTTCTCAATCCCGATGGACGATCCCACCCGCCGCCTCTACCACCAGATCGCCGACAAGATGCGTTTGCTGATCCAGCAGGGCGACTACCGGGAAGGCAGCCGGCTACCGCCCGAACGCGACCTGGCACAGCAACTGGGGGTGTCTCGGCCATCGTTGCGAGAGGCGCTGATCGCGCTGGAGATCGAAGGCAGCGTCGAGATCCGCATGGGTTCGGGTGTCTATGTCTGCAACCGGCCGACACGGCGCAGCGCGCTCCCGACGTCGATGGGCGAAAGCCCGGCCGAGTTGATGCAGGCGCGGGCGGCGGTCGAGGGCGCGGTCATCGTGCTGGCCTGCGTCAACGCCACTGCCAAGGGACTTGCCCGCATCCAGGAAAGCATCGAGGCCATGCGGGCCGACATCGCGGCCGGTCGGGACGTGATGGAACACGACCGGGAATTCCATGTCCGCATCGCCGAGATGAGTGGAAATTCGGTGCTGGTGACCCTGGTGGGCACCCTCTTCGACGAACGCAGCGGTCCGCTGGCCAGCCACATGCGCATACGCCTGGAAGACCAGCCCACCTGGCATGCAGCCCTGGCCGAACACGAGGCCATCTTCCGTTGCCTGCAGTCGCGCGACCCGCTGGCGTCCGAAGCTGCCATGCGTTCGCACATCCGTGCGGCGGCCGACCGCTGGGTCACACCCTGAGGACTCCACGCCGCTGAGTCGCCCGGCGCACCGCCACGGATCGTGCTGCCCCGGGCCGGTGCCCGAAAACTGCCGAAAACCCGGAAAAGCCGGGCATGGTTTGTGCTGATACGTCGTCAACATACTGTAAATATATTTGCAGTATTTCCAACGGCACTTTCAACGGAGCACCACAGACCATGACGACCAAGCCCTGGACCGGCATCTTCCCCGCCATCACCACCAAGTTCCATGCGGACGAAAGCATCGACGCCGAAGGCACCGCGCGGCACATCGACTTCCAGATCCGCAACGGCATCCACGGCCTGGTCACCTGCGGTTCGCTGGGCGAGGCCAGCACCCTGTCGCTGGAAGAAAAACTGCAGGTCGCAAAAATCGCCATCGAGGCTTCGGCCGGCCGCATCCCGGTGCTGGCCAACGTGTCCGAGACCCGCACCACCGAAGCCCTGCGCTACATCGACGGTGCCAACAAGCTGGGCGTGAACGGCTTCATGGTCATGCCCTCGGTGATCTACGTGGCCGATGCCCGTGAAGCCATGCTGAACGTTCGCACCATGGCCGAGGCCGCGCAGCAACCCATCATGGTCTACAACAATCCCGTGGCTTACCGGGTCGACCTGAAGCCCGAACACATGGTCGAACTCGCCGACTGCGAATGGATCGTCGCCATCAAGGAAAGCACCGACAACATCCGGCGCATAACCGACCTGCGCAACACCGTGGGCGACCGCTACCAGCTGTTCCTGGGCGTGGACGACCTGGCCTTCGAAGGCCTGGCCCTGGGCTGCGACGGCCTGCTGGCCGGCGTCGGTTGCGCCTTCCCGCGCGAGACGGTGGCCCTGTACGACCTGATGAAGGCCGGCGACTACACCGAAGCCCTGAAGCTGTATCAGTGGATGACTCCGATGCTGCACCTCGACGTGTCGACCAAGCTGGTACAGAACCTGAAGCTGATCGACGCACTGGTCGGCGTGGGCACCGAGCATTGCCGCCGCCCCCGCCTGCCGCTGGTGGGTGACGAACGCGCCTACGTCGAGGCCGTGGTACGCAAGGCGCTGGAAACCCGGCCGGCCCGCTACCAGTCGGTGGCCTGACACCGCCCGCCGCAGGCGGCCCCGGGCATCCAATTTGCTTGGGCCTCTCATCGGATATCGAAAATATATCGACGGTATTTTCAGACCACGACCGCAGTCACCAGCCGCTCCTACAACACGCAGTCCAGAAGAAGCACATGGCCGAAACCGCAAGCTCGAACGTCTCGCTACGCCCGCCCCCGGCACCCGTGCGCTGGGTACTGAACGCCTCCGACGCCCTGCTGCGGCTGGAGCGCTGGCTGCTCACCTTCCTGATGTCGCTGCTGACCGCGCTGATCCTGCTCAACGTGGTCACCCGCTACAGCGGTTTCCCGCTCTACTGGGTGGACGAGGCGTCGGTGTACGCGGTGGTATGGCTGACCTTCGTCGGAGCCTCCGCCATGACCCGGCTGCGGCTCGACTTCGCGGTGACCATGGTGACCGACAAGCTGGGCGAGAAAAACGCCCGCATCGCCAAGATCGTCGCCACTGCCGGCGTGCTGATCTTCGCGCTGGCGCTGCTGGCCATGTGCTGGATCTGGATGGACCCGGTGGGCATCGCCCGCAAGGGTTTCGATGCGAAGGAATACGCGGCGGATTCCTTCAACTTCCTCTACACCGAACGCACCCAGACACTCGAATGGCCGGTGTGGATGCTCCAGCTGATCATGCCGATCTTCGCCCTGTGCATGAGCCTGCACGCCCTGGCCAACCTGCTCGAAGACCTGCGGCTGGCACCCCAGCGCAAGCACCCCGCGTTCGCCGCGGCCAACCCCGAAGCGGTGAACTGACATGCTGACCTCGATCTTCTTCGTCGTGATCATGCTGGTGGGTGTGCCCATCGGCCTGTGCCTCTGCCTGTCGGGCATCTTCTACATCTACGCCACCGGCAACCCGGTGCTGCTGCAGTCGTATGCCACCCAGATGTTCGCGGGTGTGGACAGCTACGGCCTGATCGCCATCCCGCTGTTCATCCTCATCGGCGAGGTGATGAACAGCGGTGGCATCACCCGCCGGCTGGTCGACCTGTCGATGGCCTTCGTGGGCTCGGTCAAGGGCGGCCTGGCGTACGTCAACATCCTGGCGAACATGCTGGTGTCTTCCATCATCGGATCGGCCACCGCACAGGTGGCGATCATGTCGCAGGTGATGGTTCCGGAGATGGAAAAGCAGGGCTACGACAAGACCTTCGCCGCCGGCCTGACCGTGTACGGCGGCATGCTCGGCCCGATCATCCCGCCGTCGGTCATGTTCGTGGTCTACAGCGTGCTGGCCCAGGTGGCCGTGGGCGACATGCTGATCGCCGGCATCCTCCCCGGCTTTCTGCTGACTGCGCTCTTCTTCGTGGTCATCGCCTGCATGGGCATGGTCTACAACTATCCGCGCAGCGAGAAACGCACCCTGCGCCAGCGGGCCCATACGGTGCTGGTGTCCAGCCCCACGCTGCTGATTCCCCTGGTCATCGTCGGCTCCATCCTGACCGGCCTGGCCAATCCCACCGAAGCGGCGGCCGTCGGTGCCGTCAGCGCGGTGCTGGTGGGCCGTTATGTCACCCGCGAATTCAGGTTTTCGGACCTCGGCGGGATCATGCTGCGTTCGGCCATCTATTCGGCCATCGTGCTGTTCCTGGTGGCGGCCGCTTCGGTGTTTTCATGGCTGCTGATCTACGGCAAGGTGCCGCAGATGGTGGCCGCGTGGGTGCAGACCGTGGCGCACGACCCGGTCACCTTCCTGCTGCTGGTCAACGTCATATTGCTGGTCATCGGCACCGTCATCGACGGCATTCCGGGGCTGATCATGACCGCACCGATCTTGCTGCCCATCGCCACCGAGGTCTATCACATCGACCCGCGCCACTTCGGCGTGGTGATCGTCATCAACCTGGTGCTCGGGCTCATGACCCCGCCGGTCGGCCTGAGCTTCTTCGTAGCCGCCGCGGTGACCGGCGCCAAGCCCGGAAAGATGTTCATCGTCACCCTTCCCTTCTTCGTCATCAGCTGCGTCGCGCTGGTGATGCTGTCGCTGTTCCCTGGCCTCTCGCTGGGCCTGCTCTGACCGCCGGCTTCGCCCGTTTCCCGTCCTCGCCACCCATCGTTCTTCACGGAGCTTTTTCCATGACCCTGAACCGTCGTCATTTCCTGCAGACCACCGCCGCAACTGCCGCCGCGGCATCGCCGCTGGCCTTCGTCACGCCGTCGCGCGCGGCCGCCGCCAGGGAGCTTCGCCTGGGCATCATCACGCCCGCCGGGCATTCGTGGAACCGGGCCGCGCTGCAGTTCGGCGAGGCGCTGGCCAAGGCCACCGACGGCCGGCTGACGGTCACCGTCTTCCACTCGGGCCAGCTCGGCAACGAGTCGGTGATGATGCAGCAGATGCAGTCAGGCGCCCTCGACATGGGCTGGATCCAGGCGGCCGAACTGGGCTCGCGGGTATCGTCCGTGGCGGCCATCAACGCGCCCTACCTGGTGCGTTCCACGCCGGCCGTCGCCAAACTGGTGAAGACCCCCGCCGCCGTCAGGCTGCTCGACGTCCTGCCGCGCGAAACCGGCTGCGTCGGCCTGGGCTGGGGCATCACCGGCATGCGTATCGTGCTGTCCACCAAGGACATCAAGACACCCAACGACCTGAAGGGCCTGAAGCTGCGCATCAACCCCACGCCGGTGTACCGCGACTTCTACCAATATTTCGGTGCGGCGCCCACGCCCATCCCCACGCCGGGTGTGTTCGACGCCATGACCAACGGCCAGGTCGATGGCCTGGAAGCCGACGTCGAACTGTCGTGGAACCAGCGTTTCGACAAGGTGTCCAAGGTGCTGATGCCGATGAACGCGCTGTTCATGCCCTTCGCACCGCTTTTCTCCGGCCGGGTGTGGGCCACGCTGGACGTCAGGGACCGCGACCTGATCCGCCAGCTGACCGGCCAGGCGCTGGACCTGCAGATCAACGACATCGTGACCACCGAGGCCGGCCTGATCGAGAAGTTCAAGCAGACGCCCATCGTGTTCCGCGACCTGTCGAGCTTCGACACCAAACCCGCCATCGAGGCCTTCGACAAGGCCTGGCTGCCCAAGGCACCGGCCATCGCCGAACTGCGCACCGTCGGCGCCACGCTGTAAACCTGCGTGACCGTCCGGCAGGGGTGCCCGGCCCTGGCCGGATAATCTCCAACTGTCTTCTTTCCACGACTCTCCATGCCCGTAAGCATCGTCAAACGCGAACCCAAACGTCGCGCCGCCGACCTGGCCTACGACAAGATCGAGTCGTACATCTGCAAGCTGCAGATCGAGCCGGGCAGCCCCGTCGTCGAAGCCGAACTGGCCGGACTCACCGGCCTGGGCCGCACCCCCGTGCGCGAGGCCCTGATGCGCATGGTGTCCATCGGCCTGGTGGTGCAGCAGCCCCGGCGCGGCCTGCTGGTATCCAACATCGACGTGGCCGACCACCTCGACGTGATCGAGACCCGCCGGGTGCTGGAACGCCTCATCGCCAGCTATTCGGCACGCCGCGCCAGCCCGGTGCAGCGCAAGGCCCTGGTGGCCTGCGCCCAAAAGATGGTCAAGGCCGCCGAGCGCGGCAACCTCGACGACTACATGGCCGCCGACCAGGACCTCGACCATGTCAACCACCAGGCCTGCAACAACCTCGCCGCCGTCAACGCGGTGGTGCCGCTGACCGTGCAGTGCCGACGTTTCTGGTACGCCTACCAGCACGAGGGAGAGATCGTGCGAGGCGCTGAGGCCCACCTGATCATGGCCGAGAGCATCGCCCGCGGCGACGGCCCCGAGGCGGCCGAGGGCGCCAACCAGCTGATGGACTACCTGACGCTGTTCACCCGCAAGGTGATCGACGCCTGAGCGCCTTCAGGCGACCGCGGCCGGCGCCGCCGCGCTGGTGAAGGCGTCGGCATGGAAAGCATCGGCCGGCAGCCCGCGCTGGCTGCACAGCGTGGAGCGGGCCTCGTCCACCATCGCCGGGGAACCGCAGGCATAGACCGCATAGGCCGACAGGTCCAGGAAATCGGCCATCACCGCGTCGTGGATGCGCCCGGTGCGGCCGCCCCAGGCGTGTTCGGGCGATGCCCGGCTCAGCACCGGACGATAGACCAGCCACGGATGCGCCGCCGCCCAGGCCTTGCAAAGCGCATGGTGATAGAGGTCGGCCGGGGTACGGCCGCCCCAGTAGAGCGTCATCGGCCGCTCGCTGCCGGTGGCGATGGCGTGTTCGACGATGGCTTTCACCGGCGCGAAACCGGTTCCGGTCGCCAGCAGCAGCAGCGGGCTTTCGCCCTCGACCTGCAGCCCGCAGGCGCCGTAAGGGCCTTCCAGACGCAGCACGTCGCGTTCCTTCAGACGCCCGAAGACCTGTTCGGTGAAGGTGCCGCCGGGCCGATGCCGCACATGCAGCTCCAGCACCGGGCCGGCGCCGGGCCGGGCGGCCAGCGAATAGCTGCGGCGCAGGCCGCGGGGCAGCAGCACGTCGACATACTGGCCGGGCTGGAAGGCCAGTTCCTGGCCCTCGGGCGGCTGAAGGAAAAGCACCGCCACGTCGTCTGCCAGGCGTTGCAGCTGTTGCACCCGCACCGGCAGCTTGCGGACCACCTGGCCCTCGGCCAGCACGGTGGCATTCAGGCGCATGTCACATGACGGACGTACCTGGCACAACAGCAGCGGGCTGCCGTCCGCGGTATCGGTTGCCCGGCAACTGCGGCAGCTGCCGGTCTTGCACTGGTGCGGCAGCAGCACGCCCTGGCGCAGCGCGGCGTCGAGGAGGAGTTCTTCTGCGCCGCAGTCGAAGCCCAGGCCGCTGGGCAACAGGTGGATGCGGTGGGTGGCGGTGGTTTCCATGCAGTCAGTCTAGGAACCGCCGCCCGCCGCCGCTATCCGTTTACAGCCGACGGCTGTCCGCTTCTGGATGCCTGGGTCAGAGCGATTCGCTGCCGCTCCAGCGCGCCATCAGCGTGTTCGACGGCAGGGTTTCGTCGAGCAGCTTGTGCGCGGTCTCGGCACCCGCCACCGGCAACCCGGCCGGGTTCAGCATGCCGATCTGCACCAGCACACTTGCCTGGTCCCAGTAGATGTGTTCGTGGCTCAGCTTGTCGCCTATGAAACGGATGACTCCCAGCATGGGAATCGCCACCTTGCGGCCGGTCGGCGCCAGGCCGGGCAGCATCCAGTCGACCTCGGTGCTGTGGGTGAATTCCATGATGAATTCGTCCACGATCTGATTGGCGCCGATGGTGCGCGACAGGGGCTTGATGGCCATGTCCGGCGGGTTGCCGTGCACGAAGTGGTGCTTGTAGAAACGGTAGAGCTGGCGGTAACCCACGCCGCCGGTCATGGTGGGGATGTGGTTGACGTAAGGCTCGGCCACCATGGTCGCCATGGTGTCTTCGACATTGCGGGTGCCGAACTCGTATTCGCAATGTTTTTCCCACAGGGCCGACAGGTCGAACTCGGGGCCGATCTCGCGTTTCAGCGCGGCGATGGTGCGCTGGTGCGCCATCGCCGACGCGAGTTTGTCGAAGTGCGCACCACCGGCGCGCGCGAAGGCATGGTCCACGCCGGGGTAGGTGTAGATCTCCACGCCTTTCATGCCGCCGATGGCGGCGGCGACCTGCGCCCGCGCGTCGGCCGTGCAGTAGTGGTCCAGCTCGGCGAAATGCAGCACCAGCCGGCCCTCGATGTTGACCGCTTCCGGCAGTGCGTTTTCGATGCCCATGCCGTAGTAGCCGACACACACGGCCGCGTCGGTGCGGCAGGCGGCGAAGTAGGCCAGCCGGCCGCCCAGGCAGAAGCCGACCAGGCCCTGGCCCACGGTGGTGTCCACCTCGGGCAGGGTGCGCAGCAGGTTCAGGCAGGCCTGGATGTCCTCGATGCCCTTGTCCAGGTCGAACTTCTGCAGATGGCCGACGGCCTGCTCGAAATCGGCCGGGCCGAAGCCCAGTTCGATGCCGGGTTTCTCGCGCCAGAACAGGTCGGGCACGATGGCCACGTAGCCTTCTTCGGCGTACTGCGCGGCCACTGCGCGCATGTCGGCGTTGACGCCGAAGATCTCCTGGCAGATGACCACGCCGGGGCCACGGCCGGAGGCCGGGAAGGCGATGTGGGCAGAGAAAATTCCGGTGCCATCCAGGGCGGTGACGGTCAAGGTGGAATGCATGGGTTACTGAATTTCTGGGTGGGGTGCGATGGTGGCATGAGACACGGATTCACCAGCTCGCGCTAGCCGGAAATGGCGTCTGCTGGCCAGAAATCGCATCAGGGGATCCGCCGCGCCATCGGCATGCATGTTGCTTGAACCCTTCCACAAAACAGCCCATCGACGAGGCCGATATGAGCGTGTTCCCCACGCCATGGATTTGTCCCGGGTCTACCGCAGCCCGGTGTTCCGCACCACCAGCATCCACGATTTCTGCCGCCAGCTGGGGCACGAGTTGTCGGAGCACCGGTTGCGCTGCGGCGCGGGCGACATCGACTACAGCCTGCACATCGCCCATTCACGCAGGGCCAAGATGATGATCCTGCACTACGGCCCCAAGGTCGAGATCAACTCCGGTGCGTTCGACGATTTCTTCCTGGTGCAGATGCCGCTGCCGGGTTCGGTCGACATCCTGAGCGATGGGCGCCAGCTGACGGCCGAGGCCGGGCAGGCAATCTCATGCAAGCATGCGCCCCAGGCGCAGGAATTTCGTGCCCACCGACTGCGCGATGTCGTCGTCGTGGGTGACCAGCAGCAAGGCGGCGCCGGTTTCGTCCAGCGCGTCCAGCAGCACGGCCACGCCCTGCTGCTGGGTGACCGGGTCGAGCCGGGAGGTCGGTTCGTCGGCGAACAGCAGCGCCGGTCGGGCGGTCAGCACCCGGGCCAGAGCGATGCGTTGCAGTTCGCCGCCGGACACCTGCGCAGGCCGCCGCGCCAGCAGGTCGCCCGCCACGCCGAGCCTGCCCAGCCGGTCTTCCACCGACGACCAGGCCGTGCCGTGCAGCCGTGCGGCATCACGCAGGGCGGTGCCCAGGCTGACCCTGGGCGGAAAGGAAGCGGCGGGGTCCTGGTAGAGCTTCTGGAAGCTGGTGGCCGACACGCCGGCGCTGCGTTTCACCGTGCCCCGATCGAGCGGCAGCAGCCCCAGCAGGGCATTGCCCAGCGAACTTTTGCCGGAGCCGCTGGAACCCTGCACCACCAGCCTGTCGCCGGCAGACAGCTGCAGGTCGATGCCGTCGAACAGCATGTTGTCGCCGAAGCTCCTGCCCAGGCCTTGCGCATCCAGCAGCAGCGAGCCCTGCCTGGGTGCCGTCCGCCGCGGCCAGCGGGCCGGGTCGGCCGCGATCAGCTGCCGGGTGAAGGCATGGACGGGCCGGGCCAGGATGGTGTGGGCGTCGCCCTGCTCCACCACTTCGCCCTGGCGCAGCACCATCAGCTGGCCGCCCAGCGCCTGCGCCACACGCAGGTCGTGCGTGATGACCACGACACAACCGCCGGCCTGCTGCACCGAACGCAGCAGGTCGACGGTGCGGTCGCGCCAGTGGGCGTCCAGGCCCTTGGTGGGTTCGTCGGCCAGCAGGATCCGGGCACCGCCCGCCATGGCGATGCCGGCCGCCGCGCGCTGCGCCATGCCGCCGGAAAGTTGCCAGGGGAACTTGTCGTCCGAACCGGCCAGGCCCGCACCGGCCAGCCCGGCCCGGGCCGCCGCTCCGGCGGCTGCCGCCGGCAGGCCACGCACCAGCCGTCCGGTCTCGGCCCACTGCGGCGCGATGCGCATCAGCGGATCGAGCGCGATGGCCGGCTCCTGCGGCAGCAGCGCCACCGTGCGGCCCCAAAGGGACCGGCGCGCCCGCTGGTCGTCGGCACGGCTGCGGCGGCCTTCCATCACCACCGAACCGCCGGCCTGCAGCGCGTCGGGCAGGCTGCCCATCACCGCCTCGGCCAGCAGCGATTTGCCGGCGCCGCTCTCGCCCAGCAGGGTCAGCGCCTCTCCGGGGCGCAGGGTGAAAGACAGTTCGCGCAGCAGGTGACGCGACCCGATGCGTACGCTGAGGCCTTCGACCGCCAGCAGGGCCGAATCGACGGATGCGGCGCTCATGTTTCTTCTCCGTCGCCGGCCAGCAGCATCATGCCCAGCACCAGCAGCATCAGCAGCGCGACCGGGGCGGCTATCAGCCACGGTGCTTCTTCGTAGTGGGGTAGGAATTCGATCATCATCAAGCCCAGCTCGGGTGTGGGGGGCTGCAGGCCGACGCCCACGAAACCCAGCGCGGCCAGCGCCAGCACGGCCTGTGCGGCGCTGAAGGCCAGCAAGGTGGCCAGCACCGGCGCGAGGGCCGGCAGCAGGTGTCGGCGCAGCAGGTGACCGGACCCGAAACCCAGCAGGCGCGATGCCTGCACCGCATCCCCCGCCAGCACCGGCCGTGCGGCCGCACGGCTGACCCGGAAATATTCGACCCACAGCGAAAGCGACAGGCCGACATACAGCGCCCAGTGCCGGCCCGGTGCCAGAGCGGCGAACAGCAGCACCAGCAGCAGGCCGGGCACCGAAAGCACCGCGTCGGACAGCATGACCAGCGCACGTTCCACACGCCCGCCGCGCCAGGCGGCCGTCACGCCGAGCAGCACGCCGGGCACAGCCGCGGTGAGCGCCGCCAGCAGCGCCAGGCCCAGCGACAGCTGCGCGGCAGCCGCCAGCCGCGCCAGCACGCTGCGGCCCAGCACATCGGTGCCCAGCCAGTACGTGGCACCGGGCGGAGACAGGCTGTCGGCCAGGGTCTGCACCCGCGGATCGATGCCGATCAGCCACGGGCCGAACCACGAGAACAGCGCCACCACCGTCAGCAGCACCAGTCCGGCGCGCCGGCGCAGCGAATGGCGGCGGCGCAGGCGGTGCGTCACTTCCGGAATGTCCAGCACGGCGCTCATGACGAGGCTCCCGTCCGGCGGCGCGGGTCGAGCGCCAGACAGGCCGCATCGACCAGCAGGTTGAACAACACGAACAGCAGGCCCATGCAGAGCGCCGTGCCCTGGATCATCGGTACGTCGCGGCCGAACACCGCATGCACCAGCGCGTGGCCGATGCCGGGCCAGGCGAACAGGGTTTCGACCACCACGGCGCCTTCGACCAGGAACACCGCATGCACGCCCAGGTAGGCGATCACCGGCACCGCCGCCTGCCGCAAACCGTGCCTCAGCAGCGCCTGCCGGTCGGTCAGCCCCTTGATGCGGGCGAATTCGAACGAAGGCGAGGCCGCCGCATCGCGCATGGCCGCACGGGTGACCCGCGCCAGCCCGGCAGCCAGGCCCAGGCCCAGCGTGAGCGCCGGCAGCAGCACGCTGCCGTGGTGGTCGTCGCCAGCCACCGGCACCATGTCCAGCTGCACTGCCAGCAACACCATCAGCAGCACTGCCAGCAGGAAGGGTGGCATGGCGCGCAGCAGCACCGCCAGGGCGAGCGTGGCGCGGTCGACCCAGCCACCGATGTGCAGGCCCGACCACACACCCAGCGGCAGGCCGACCGCCGCCGCGACCAGCAGCGAGGCGACCGACAGTTCGAGTGTCGTGCCCAGCTGGTGCAGCACCTCGGCCCAGACCGTGTTGCCGGAGACCACCGACAGGCCCAGGTCCAGCCGGGCGATCTCGCCCCACCAATGCAGCAGCGCCAGCCACAGCGGCCGGTCGAGTCCCAGTTCGAGCCGTACCGCGTCGGCGGCGGCGTTGTTGACGAGGTCGTAACCGTAACGACCGGCGGCGATGCGGGTCGCCATGTCGCCGGGCAGCGAACGCGCCATGAAAAAACACAGGGTGCCGACCAGGAAGGCCAGCGCCACGATCTGGAAAGCCCGCTGCAGCAGCAGCGTGGTCCAGGCGGAACTTGAGGATTTCATGCTTGCCACGCCATGCGGGTCAGTCGATAGGAACGTTCGAGCGGGTCCAGCTGCACGCCCATCAGGCGCGGGCTGACCGCCACCTGCTGGCGGTACCAGGCGACGGGGATGATGGGCAGTTCGTCCTGCAGCACACGGGCGACCTGGCTGCGCCGGGCCAGCATGCGGTCGGCGCCGGCCGTGCCGTGCGCCAGTTCGGTCAGCGCCTGTTGCAGCGCCGGGCTGGACCAGCCCATCGCACCCCAGTCGCCGCCCCCGGGGCCGAAGTCCTGCAGCAGCGTGCCGGTGGGGTCGGGCACGGTGGCGTAGTTGCGGGCGATGAGGGCGAGTTCCAGGCTGCCGTCGCGGTGGCCCAGCGGCACGTCGCCCGAATTGCCGACGGCCACCTGCACCGCGATGCCGACCTGCCGGAACTGCTCCTGGAGGGCCGACGCCAGGACGGGCAGTTCGGGCCGGTCGACGAAGGTGCGCATGACCAGGCGCAGCGGACGGCCCCGGTCATCGTGCAGGCCGTCCGGGCCGTGTTTCCAGCCGGCCTCGGCCAGCAGGTGCACCGCCTTTGCGGGGTCATGAACCAGCGGCGGCAGGCTCGGGTCATGCCAGCCCTTCAGGGTGGGCGGGAACAGCTGGCCGGCCGCCAGCTCCGGGTCGCGCAGCAGGGCCCTGGCGATGCCGGCACGGTCGATGGCCAGGCTGAGCGCACGGCGCACCCGCACATCCTTCATGGCCGGATGGCCGGCGTTCAGCTTGAGGGCGGCGGTGCGCGGCAGGGTCGCCACCTCGATGTGCGCCGAGGCCCGTTTCTTCAGCCGCGTCATGCTGACCGGGTCGATGGCCCAGGCCAGGTCGGCCTGGCCGCTCTCGGCCATCAGGGCGCGGGTCTCGGCCCGGCTGACCGTCAGGTAACGCACCCGCCGGACAGCCGGAAGCGGACCGTCGTAACCATCGAAAACCACCGTCTCCACCGACTGCGGCGGGGCCAGCGTCTCGATGCGGTAAGGCCCGCTGCCGATGACGCGCCGCACCTTGCCACCGGGTTCGTAGCTCGAAGGCGCCAGCACCATGGTGCTGCTGTGCGCCAGCAACGACGGCAGGCCGGCGTAAGCTGACCCGAGCCTGAAAACCACCGTGCCGTCGCCCTCGGCCTCCACCGCCTGGATGGGTGCGATGCTGAGCAGCGAAGGTGCCACGCGGGCGGTCTGCAGGCAGCGCACCGCCGCCGCTGCGGTGACGGGCGTGCCGTCGTGAAAACGGGCTTTCGGCCGCAGGAAGAAACGCCATACCAGGCCGTCCGCCGACACGGCCCAGCGCTCGGCCAGGGCCGCCTCGGGCGTGCCGTCGTCGGCGGCGCCCATCAGCGTTTCGGTCACCTGCAGTCGCGTGAACATGTAGCCGCTGTTGGCCGGCGCCAGGCCGGTGATCTCCCAGGAACCGACGATCTGCAGCGGCCGGGGTTCGGCGGCCGGGGGCTGCGCGGCAACCCGCAGCGAGCCGGTCGCCAGCCCGGCCACGGCGGCCTGCAGCGCATGGCGGCGGGAGATGGGGAAACGTCGTCCGGAGCGATCGGTCAGGGTCATTTCAGGCATCGGTCAGAACTGCGCCCGCAGCCCGGCGGTGACCAGCCGGGCGGTGCCCGGGGCCACCCACACCCGGCTGTAGGAGCTGGCGTAATAGGTCTGGTTGAACAGGTTGTCCACGTCGAATGTCAGGCGCACCTTGGGCGACACCTGCCACCACGCCACCAGCTTGGCCGTGGTGTAGCCCGGCAGCTCGAAGGCCGGTGTGCCGGCATTGGCCTCGGCCTGGGTGCGCGCGGCCCCCAGGCGTTTGCCGACATGGGTGACGCCGCCGCCGAAGCTGTAGCGCCGGCCGTCGGCCAGGGCGTTTTCATACAGCGCCAGCAGGCTGCCGTTGACACGCGGCGCGTTCAGCAGGCGGCCGCCGACCTGCAGCGTGTTGTCGCGGGCGACGGTCACGTCGGTGTATGCCAGCGCGGCGTTGATGCGCCAGTGACGGCCGACCTGGCCGGACAGGTCCAACTCGGCACCCCGGCTCTTGACTTCACCCGCAGCGGCCGAGAAGCCCGGGTTGGCCGGGTCACCTGTCACCACGTTCTGTTTGCGGATGTCGAACAACGCGGCGTTGGCACCCAGCGTCTTTTCGGCGTTTTCCCACTTGGCACCCAATTCCATCGCCCGGCCGGTCTCGGGGTCGAAACCGTTGCCCGCCGCGTCGGTTCCGCTGTTGGGGCGGAATGACTTGCCGGCGTTGGCATACACCGTCCACTGGTCGGTCGGCAGCCAGCTCAGGCCGATGCGTGGCGAAGTGGAAGATGGCTCCTGGTGTGTGCTGCCGCTGGTTCGGCGGTTGAGCAGCGTCTGTTCGTACCGGTCCAGCCGCAGGCCGGCCATCAGCCGCCATTGCGGCGACAGCTTCAGCACGTCCTGCACGTAGAAGGCGGTGTTGCGCTGCAGTTCGCGGGTGTTGGTGTTGAGCGGCGGGTCGGGCTGCGCCTGGCCGTAGACCGGGTGGTAGATGTCGATGCCGTAAGGCGCGGCCGCCGTAGGGTTGGCCCGCAGCAGATAGGTGTTGAGCTTGAAGCGGTAGCTCTCCAGGCCGAACAGCAGTTCATGTTCGATGCCGCCGGTTTTCAGTTTGCCCTGCAGTTCGGCCTGGATCGCGGTGTCGTCCGAACCGTAGTCGCGATAGCGCCGCTGGCGGGTCAGCAGGCCGCCGGCCTGCAACGCGGTGGCTTCGGTCGAGAACCCCTTGATGGAAGCCTCGCGCTGCGACAGCGACACCCGGCTGCGCCAGTCGGCGTTCCAGTCATGCGACAGGATGAACTGGTGGCTCTGGTTGAGCGCGGTGGCGTCGCCGTCGGCGGGCTCGCCCAGAAAACGGCTGACGGGCAGCGCGCCCAGCTGGTTGTTGACGGCCACCACACCACGGTCGAACGGGGCCGAGTGGCGCAGGTATTCACCGGCATATTCCAGCGCCGTGTCGCGGTTGATCTTCCAGGTGAACGCCGGGGCCGCCACCTCGCGTTCGGAGCCTGTGTAGTCGCGGAAACCATTGCGTTTCTCGGCCGCCAGGTTCAGGCGGTACGCGAAGTTGTCGCTGACCGGCCCGCTCAGATCGACCGACGCACGCCGCAGGCCCTGGTTGCCGCCCTGCACCTGCACCGACCTGTAGTTGGCCCACAACGGGCGTTTGGAAACGATGTTGAGGGTGCCGCCGGGTTCGCTGCTCCCGTACAGGGCTGCGGCCGGTCCTTTGAGGAACTCGACCCTTTCCACACCGGCCAGGTCGCGCGGAGCGTTGTAGCCACGGGCGGCGGCGAAGCCGTTGAGCAGCATGTTCATGCCCGTGTCTTCATTGCCCGGCAGACCGCGGATGGCGATGGCGTCCGTCAGCCCGCCGACGGTGTTCTGCCGGCTGACACCGCTGGCGTAGTCGAGCACTTCGTCAAGCCGCGTGGCGCCGAGGTCGTCGATGGCCTGGCGGTTGAGAACCTTGACCGCCTGTGGCAGTTCGCGCTGCGGGAGTTCGGTCTTGGCGCCGGAGATTTCTTCGGCGTGGTACGCCGGAGTGTCTGCGTTTGCCTTGACGTGGACGGTGGAGAGTTCGGTTTGCGCCTGAAGCGGTGAAGCGCAGAAAGCCGCCGCCAGTGCGATGGGAACGCGGGCAGACGGCCGCTTGTTCTCGGAAGGGAATTTCATGGAATGCCAGACAGGAACGCTCCGCCGGGGCGGTGTTCAGCGGCCCGGCCGGAGAGAGGTATTTTTGAAAACGGAGCGGTCGTTCTGCGACCGCGCCACCACGGGTGGTGGGGCTTTCAGCTGCTGGCGGGCGGGTCCCGGGAGGCGAAACGCCAACGGCCGGAGGACACGATGAACGCCGTCTTGCGTGGGGTTGCAGGCAACCCGCGGGTCTCGGGCGTCGCCGCTGCGGTGTTCTGAGCGGGTGTCGCGAGTGCTGCGACGGAGCTGGCCAGGCACCAGGCACAGGGTGCGTCGGCTTCCTGTGCGGGCGGCTCGCCGCCTTCGTTTTCCGGATGCTGCGCCATGGCGGCCTGCCGGATGACGTCGGCCAGCTGACGGAGGTGCGCGGCTTCGTGCAGTGGCGTGCCTGCCGACCCGGTGAAGAACACCGCGATCAAGAGGAGCCTTAGCAGGAAGGGACGGAGCTTCACTTAATGTTGTATGAGGTTTCTATTTTTATTCTTACATACGTTCGTGACAGTTCTGTGAGGTTGTTTTACCCCCAACGCCCGCCGATGTTCTTCAGGAGAATATTGACCGCCACCAACCGCCGATTGGAAACATCCAGAACCGAGCGCTGCGCCGACAGGACAGACGCCTGCGCCGTGACCACGTTCAGGTACGAAACGATTCCCGCCCGGTATTGATTGTTGGCAACCTCGAGCGCCTTGCGAGACGCAACCAGGGCCTGCTGCTGGACCACCAGTTCGTCCTGCAGCACCGCAGCGGCGACCAGATTGTCTTCAACCTCCTGCAAGGCGGTAATCACCGCCTGCCGGTAGACAGCCGCCGCCTGATCGCGGGCAAAGGTGGCCGAATCCACAGCCGCCCGCCGCGCTCCGTTGTCGAAGGCGGTCAAGGCCAACGCCGGCCCGATGGACCAGAAAAGGTTGGGCGCACTCACGATGTCGTTGACCGTGGAACTGCGATACCCGACCGCAGAAGACAAGGTCAGCGCCGGAAAGAAGGCGGCCTTCGCTACACCGATCTGCGCATTGGCCGCCGCCACCCGCCGCTCGGCCGCCGCAATGTCCGGCCGGCGCTGCAGCAGCGTGGCAGGCAGGGAAACAGGCACGGCCGGCGCGTCCGGCAGGACGCCCGTCACCGCAAGAGAAAACGCCGACGGAACCCGCCCCAGCAAGGCTGCCAACGCATGCTCCAGCTGCGCCCGGCTGGCCACCTGTTCCAGCCGCTGCGCCCGGGTGGAATACAGCTGCGACTCGGCCTGCGCCACGTCCGCCGCACTCGCCACTCCCGCCCGATACCGGTTGCGGGTCAGGTCCAGTGACCGTTGGTAGGCCGTCAGGTTCTCGTCCAGCACCGCCAGCTGGGCGTCCGCCGCCCGCACTGCGAAATACGTCTGCGCCACGCTGGCCTGCAGGGACAGCCGGGCCGCGGCAAGGTCGTCCACGCTGGCCTGCGCCCGGGCGGCCGCCACATCGACCGCAGACGACAACCGGCCCCACAGGTCGAGTTCCCAACTGGCGCTGGCCTGCAGGGTGTAGAGGTTGCGCGGCCGGCTGGCCGTGCTGCCGACCACGTTGCCGTTGGCATCCACCGTGCCGCTGGACGCACCGCCGGTCTTGCTGCGTGTGCCGCCTGCGTTCAGGCCCAGCGTTGGCAGCAGGGGCGCTCGGCTGGTGTCCAGCGCGGCCTGTGCGACCCGCAGCTGCGCGATGGTCGAGGCCAGGGTCTGGTTGCCGGCGACCGCCTCGTCCTGCAGCCGGTTCAGCTCGGGATCGTTGAACAGCGTCCACCAGGCCTCGGGCACCGCCGCCGGGTCGGGCACCGCTGCCGGGTCGGCTTGCCGCCAAATGCCGGTTTCCTTGTAGTTGGCCGGCATGTCGACGGGTGGCACGACATAGGTCGGCGCCATCTTGCAGCCGGCCAGCAGCAAGGCGGCTGCCAGCAGCACGGCGCAGCGATGGACAGGAAGGTGGCGGTGCTCAGACGGCATCTGGCGCATTCGGTGTTTCCTCAGGGGGGCGGCTCTGCCGCATCAGGCGCGGCAGGCGTGCGGCGCTGCCCTTGACGCGCCGGGCAAGGCGGTCGAGCAGCACAAAAACCACCGGCGTGGTGTAAAGGGTGAGCAGCTGACTCAGCACCAGGCCGCCGACGATGGCGATGCCCAGCGGCTTGCGCAGTTCGGCACCGTCGCCGTGGCCCAGCGCCAACGGCAAGGCGCCGAACAGCGCGGCGATGGTGGTCATCAAAATGGGCCGCAGCCGCAGGTGGGCGGCGCGGAAGATCGCCTGCGGCGCGTTCATGCCGGCAGCCTGCCGCACGATGGCGAAGTCGATCATCATGATGGCGTTCTTCTTGACGATGCCGATCAGCAGAATGATGCCGATGAGCGCGATCAGCGAGAACTCGATGCCGAACAGCATCAGCGCCAGCAGCGCACCCACGCCCGCCGACGGCAGTGTCGACAGGATGGTGATCGGGTGCACCAGGTTCTCGTACAGCACACCCAGCACCAGGTAGATGGCGACCAGCGCAGCCAGTATCAGCAACGGCTGGCTCGACAACGAATCCTTGAAGGCACCCGCCGTGCCGCCGAAGCTGCCGCGGATCGCCACCGGCACGCCCAGTTCGGCGACCGCACTGGTCACCGCATCGGATGCGGCCGAAAGCGTTCCGCCCTCCGGCAGGTTGAAACTGATGGTGCTGGCCGGTGTGCCCCGGTCGTGGCTGACCGACAGCGGCGTATTGGTCAGCTCCAGCCGTGCAAAGGCCGACAGCGGAATCTGCTGGCCGACGTTGTTGATGAAGAAGAAGCCGCGCAGCGTCTCCGGGCTCTGCAGGAAACGCGGCGCCGCCTCCATCACCACCCGGTACTGGTTGAGCGGGTTGTAGATCACACCGACCTGCTTCTGCCCGAAGGCATCGCCCAGCGTGGCGTCGACCACCCGCACCGACAGCCCCAGGCGCGCGATGGCGTCGCGGTCCAGCACCAGCGAGGTCTGCAGGCCGTTGTCCTGCTGGTCGCTGCTGACGTCGGTGATTTCGGGAAGCGCCGAAAGCACCGCGCGGATGCGCGGCTCCCAGGTGCGCAGCTCCTCGTTGCTGTCGGCCTGAAGGGTGTATTCATAGGCCGCGTTGGAGCCACGCGCGCCGATGCGGATGTCCTGCTGGGCGCTCATGAAGGAGCGCGCACCGGGTTCGTGCGCCAGCTTCTCGCGCAAACGCGTCAGCACCTGTTCGGCGTTTTCGGTGCGCTCCGAAAGCGGCTTCAGGGTCATGAACATATAGGCGGTATTGCGCTGCCCGCCACCGGTGAAACCGGCCACGTGCGCCACCGCCGGATCGTCCTTCACCACCGTCATGAAACGCTGCAGCCGCTGCTGCATGGCCTGGAACGAAGTGGCCTGGTCGGCGCGGATGAAACCGTTCAGCCGGCCGGTGTCCTGCTGCGGGAAGAAGCCTTTCTCGATGACACCGTAGAGGTAGACGTTGAGCCCGATCACCGCCGCCAGCGCCAGCAGCGTGACCGGCTGGTGGCGCAGGCTCCAGGCCAGCGAACGGCGATAGGTGCGGCCGGTCGCCAACTGCAGGCGATGGGTGAAGGCAGCCCAGCCGCGGGCCAGCCGGCCGGGCGGCCGACGCGCTGTCGGCGGGTGGCGCAGCAGCGTGGCGCACATCATGGGTGTGGTGGTCAACGACACCACCATCGACACCAGGATGGCCGATGTCAGCACCACCGCGAACTCGCGGAACAGCCGGCCGACGATGCCGCCCATCAGCAGGATGGGAATGAACACCGCTATCAGCGACAGGCTGATGGACACCACGGTGAAGCCGATCTCGCGCGCGCCGTCGAGCGCGGCCTGCAGCGCGCTCTTGCCGCGCTCCATGTGGCGGGTGATGTTCTCCAGCACTACGATGGCGTCGTCGACCACGAAACCGGTGGCGACCGTCAGCGCCATCAGCGACAGGTTGTCCAGCGTGTACCCGCAGAGGTACATCACGCCGAAAGTGCCGGCCAGCGACACCGGCACCGCCACGCTGGGGATGAGCGCGGCGCGGCGATCGCGCAGGAACAAAAACACCACCAGCACCACCAGGCCGACCGCGATGGCCAGCGCGCTTTCCACCTCCTGCAGCGAGGCGCGCAGCGTGGGAATGCGGTCGCTGACAACGGTGAGATCGATGGCCTGCGGGATCGACGCCTGCAACCGCGGCAGCATCGCCTTGATCTCGCCGACGGCGCGGATGATGTTGGCGTTGGGCTGTTTGTAGACCTGCAGCAGGATGGACGGCTGGCCGTCGGTGGCGCCGTAGTTCTGCACGTCCTGCACCGAGTCGACCACCTCGGCGACGTCCTGCAGCCGGACCGCATTGCCGTTCTGGTAACGGATGACCAGCGGCGCGTATTCCGATGCGCTGCGGGCCTGGTCATTGGTGCCGACCTGCCAATAGCGCTCGCCCTTCTCGACCGAACCCAGGGGCCGGTTGGCGTTGGTGTTGGTGATGGCGGAGCGGACGTCTTCCAGGGCGATGCCATTGGCTGCGAGCCGGGTCGGATCCAGTTCGACCCGCACGGCGGGCAATGCGCCGCCGGCGATCTGCACGTTGCCCACGCCTTCGACCTGGGCGATGCTTTGCGACAGCACGGTCGAGGCGGCGTCGTACATCTGGCCGCGCGTCATGGTCTTCGACGTGAGCGCGAGGATCAGGATCGGAGTGTCGGCCGGGTTGGCTTTCCGGTAGGTCGGATTGCTGGGCATGCCGGTGGGCAGCAGGGCCCTGGCTGCGTTGATGGCGGCCTGCACGTCTCTTGCCGCACCGTCGATGTCGCGGTCCAGGTCGAACTGGAGGTTGACCCGGGTGTTGCCCAGGGAAGAGCTCGAGGTCATTTCGTTGACCCCTGCGATGGCGCCCAGGGCTCTTTCCAGCGGGGTCGCCACGGTTGCCGCCATCGTGTCGGGGCTGGCGCCGGGCAGGCTGGCCGAGACGGTTATCGCCGGGTAGTCGACCTGGGGTAGCGGGGCGACCGGCAGGAGCAGGAAGGCTATGACGCCGGCCATGGCGATGCCCAGCGTGAGCAGGGTGGTGGCTATGGGGCGTCTGATGAAGGGTTCTGACAGGTTCACCGACGCTCTCCCTGGGCGGAGGGCGCCGTTCTGCTCGTCCTGCTCTTCGCTTCGCTCGGTCTGACCGACCACCGCCGTACGGTTTGTTGGCAATTCAGCTTGGCGCCAGAACATGCACCTGGGTGGATGCGCCCGCCACGCCTGGCCGGCGGCCTGACCGTCGCACGCTCTGCGCGCAAATCGGCAGTGCGCTTGATCACGCTCCGAGCCGTGTTTTCAACCAGGTCGTACGGCGGTGGTTGATCAAACGAGTCCGACGGCGGAGCGTGAAGCTTTTGGCGAGGCCGAGAGGGAACGAGCGAAGCGAAGTGGAACAAACGTCCGATGTAGCGTCCAGCTACTCCCCGCTCCCGAGGCAACTTTCTTTGGTCACTCTCTTTTTTGCCAGAAAAGAAAGTGACCGCCCCGCGCGCAAGCGGCTCACCCCTGCGGCGTAGCAGAAGAAACATCAGAGCGAAGCGCAGAAAACCGTCACTCCCCATGAGCGACCTCGGAAGCAGAAGAAGCAGAAGAAGAAGAACGCCACCGCCGGGCCACCCCCTCGAACGCCAGATAGATAACCGGCGTGGTAAACAGGGTCAGCAGCTGACTGACGATCAGCCCCCCCACCATCGTCACCCCCAGCGGGTGTCGCAACTCACTCCCGACCCCGGACCCCAGCATCAACGGCAAGGCCCCGAGCAGCGCCGCGAGGGTGGTCATCAGGATAGGCCGGAACCGCAGCAGGCAGGCCTGCCGGATCGCCTCCCGGGGCGTCAACCCCTGCTCCCGTTCGGCATCCAGCGCGAAGTCGATCATCATGATCGCGTTCTTCTTGACGATGCCGATCAGCAGCACGATGCCGATGATGGCGATGATGTCCAGGTCGAGCCTGCCCACCAGCAGGGCCAGCAAGGCCCCCAGCCCCGCCGAAGGCAGGGTCGAGAGAATCGTCACCGGATGAATGGTGCTTTCATAGAGCACTCCCAGCACGATGTACATCGTCACCACGGCCGCCAGGATCAGCAGCAGCGTGTTGCCCAGCGACGCCTGGAACGCCAGCGCGGCCCCCTGGAAACTCGTCGCCACGCTGATCGGCAGGTTCATCGCCGCCTGCTCCCGCTGGATCGCCTTCACCGCATCGCCCAGCGACACCCCTGGCGCCGCATTGAAGGAAATCGTCGCCGCCGGCAACTGCCCCACATGGTTCACCGCCAGCGCGGTAGGCCGCTCACTGACCCGCGCGACGACAGACAGCGGAATCGGCATCGCGGCCGTCGTGCTGGGCACGTACATCGACGCCAGCGCTTCCGGACCCAGCCGGAACTGCGACCCCACCTCCAGCACCACCCGGTACTGGTTCGACTGGGTGAAGATGGTCGATATGAGCCGCTGGCCGAAGGCGTCGTACAAGGCGGTGTCGATGGCCGCCACCGTCACGCCCAGCCGGCTGGCCTCGGCCCGGTCGATCTCCACCCAGGCCTGCAGGCCCCGGTCCTGCAGGTCGCTGGCGACGTCGGTGATCTCCGGAATGCCGCGCAGGCGTTCCAGCAGGCCGCTGGTCACCGTGCGCAGTTCGGCCGTGTCCGGCGACGACAGCAGGAACTGGTACTGCGTGCGCGCCACCCGGTCCTCGATGGTGAGGTCCTGCACCGGCTGCGGATACAGCTGGATGCCGGGCACATCGCGGGTCATTTCGGTCAGCCGGGCCAGCACTTCGGACATGCTGCCGCGCTGGTCCTTGGGTTTCAGGCCGATCAGCAGCCGGCCGGTATTGAGGGTGGCGTTGGCACCGTCGACACCGATGAAGGACGACACGCTGGCCACCGCCGGGTCGGCCAGCACCTTGTCTGCCAGTGCCTGCTGGCGTTCCGACATGGCGGCGAAGGAGACCGATTGCGCGGCCTCGGTGGTCGCCTGGATGGCGCCGGTGTCCTGCACCGGGAAGAAACCCTTGGGCACGACGAAGTACAGCAGCACGGTCAACGCCAGCGTGGCGGCGAACACCAGCATGGTCAGCACGCCGTGGTCGATGACCTTGTCGAGCAGGCGGCCGTAGCCGGCGATGGTGCGGTCGAAAAAGTTGCCGACCGCGTGATACAGCCGGCCGTGCCTTTCGTTTTCCTCGTGGCGCAGCAGGCGGGCGCTGAGCATCGGGGTGAGCGTCAGCGACACGACAGCCGAAATCAGGATGGCGATCACCATGGTGATGGCGAATTCATGGAACAGCCGGCCCACCACGTCGCCCATGAACAGCAGCGGAATCAGCACCGCGATGAGCGAGATGGTCAAGGAGATGATGGTGAAACCGATCTGTTTCGCGCCCTTCAATGCGGCCTGCATCGGCGTCTCGCCCTGCTCTACGTAACGTGCGATGTTCTCGATCATCACGATGGCGTCGTCCACCACGAAACCGGTCGAGATGGTCAGCGCCATCAGCGTCAGGTTGTTGATGGAAAAGCCCAGCAGATACATCACGCCCAGCGTGCCGATGAGCGAAAGCGGCACCGCCAGCGCGGGGATGAGCGTGGCCCGCACGCTGCGCAGGAAGACGAAGATGACCGCCACCACCAGCACCACCGCCAGCAGCAGTTCGAGCTGGGTGTCGAAGACAGATGCGCGGATGGTGGTGGTGCGGTCGGTCAGCACCTGCACGTCCAGCGATGCTGGCAGGGTGGACTTGAGCTGCGGCAGCAGCGCCATCACCCGGTCGACCGTCTCGATGACGTTGGCGCCGGGCTGACGCTGGATATTCAAGATGACTCCCGCCTTCATGCCCGATTCGGTGGTGCCCGCCCAGGCGGCCAGCCGGGTGTTCTCGGCCTCGTCGACGATCTCGGCGACGTCGGCCAGGCGGATCGGGTTGCCGTTCTTGAAGGCCAGGATCAGCGACTGGTATTCGGCGGCCGACTGCAGCTGGTCGTTGGCGTCGATGGTGGACGCACGCAGCGGGCCGTCGAAGCTGCCCTTGGCCTGCTTGACGTTGGCCGCCGCGATGACGGTGCGCACGTCTTCCAGCGTCATGCCTGCGGCGGCCAGGGCGCCGGGGTTGGCCCGGATACGCACCGCCGGCCGGCGTCCACCGGCGATGGCCACCAGCCCGACGCCCGCCACCTGCGAGATACGCGGCGCAATGCGGTTCTCGACCAGATCGTGCACCTTGATCACCGGCAGCGACGGCGAGGTGATGGCCAGGGTCAGCACCGGCGCATCGGCGGGATTCACCTTGCTGTAGATGGGTGGCATCGGCAGGTCGGCGGGCAACAGGTTGCCGCCGGCGTTGATGGCCGCCTGCACCTGCTGTTCGGCCACGTCCAGGCCCAGGTCGAGCGCAAAACGCAGGGTGATGACCGATGCGCCGCCCGAACTGGTGGACGACATCTGCGACAGGCCGGGCATCTGGCCGAACTGGCGTTCCAGCGGCGCGGTGACGGCCGAGGTCATCACGTCCGGGCTGGCGCCGGGGTAGAGCGTGGTGACCTGGATGGTCGGGTAGTCGACCTCCGGCAGCGCCGACAGCGGCAGCTGACGCCAGGCCAGCAGGCCGGCGATGAGCACGGCCACCATCAGCAGCGAGGTGGCGATGGGCCGCAGGATGAAAAGGCGGGACAGGTTCATGGCGCGAGGCGCGGCGGCCGACGTTGAAGATCAGCGCGCGGCGGCTGCGGGCGGCGGCGTGGGGCTGACCGGGGCGCTGGCCGGCCCCGCGTTGGACGCGTTGGGCGTGTTGGGCCTCGCACCCGCTGGCGCGCCGCCGCGCTGTTCACGCAGTTTCTGCAGATAGGCGCGTCGTTCTTCGGGCGGCATGGCCAGCACCTTGGCGCGTACATCGGGCGGCAGCCGGTCCAGGCTGCGCTGGCGGGGCTGCGCGGCGGCCGCGTCGGCTGCAGCCGCGGCATTGGCGGCGATCACCTCGACCTGAGCGCCTTCACGCAGACGGTCGGCGCCGTCGGTGACGACCTTCTCGCCCTCGTGCAGGTCGCCTGTCACGCTGGTGCGGTCGTTCTCGACCGGGCCCAGGGTGACCTTGCGCACCGCCACCTTGCCGGCATCGTCCACCGCGTATACATAGGTGCCCTGCGTGCCCCGCTGCACGGCCGCGCTGGGCACGACCAGCGTGTCCTTCAGCACATCGGTCTGCAGCGCCATGTTGACGAACTGGTTGGGGTACAGCCGGGCGTCGGCATTGGCGAACACCGCCTTGACCTTGATGGTGCCGGTGGTGTTGTCGATGGTGTTGTCGATGAAGTCGACCTGGCCGGTGGCCAGCCTGTTGCGGCGGTCGCGGTCCCAGGCTTCGACCGCCAGCGACTGGCCGGCCCGCAGCGGGCCGGTCACGCGCGGCAGGCTGGCCTCGGGGATGGAAAAGATGACGTTGATCGGCTGCGTCTGGGTGATGGTGACGATGCCGGTGGTGTCGGACGCATGCACCACATTGCCCAGGTCGGCCTGCTTGAGCCCCAGCCGGCCCGAGATCGGCGCGGTGACCCTGGTGTAGCCGAGGTTGAGTTTCGCTGCGTCGACCTGTGCCTGATCGACCTGCACCGTGCCCTGAAGCTGGCGCACCAGGGCTTCCTGGGTGTCGACCTGCTGTTTGGCGATGGAATCCTGGCCGAGCAGGTCCTGGTAGCGTTGCAGGTCGATCTGCGCGTTTTTCAGTTGCGCCTGGTCACGCGCCAGCCCGCCCGCCACCTGGGCCAGCGCGGCCTGGTAGCTGCGCGGGTCGATCTCGGCCAGCAAGGCGCCGGCCTTGACGGTGTCGCCCTCGCGGAAACGGATGGCCTTCAGTTCCCCATCGACCTTGGTGCGCACCACCGCCGTGTTCTGCGCGGTGACGGTGCCAATGGCCTGCAGCAGCACCCGGACGTCCTGCCGCCGCACCACACCGACCGATACCGGCTGTGCCGCACCGGGCGCGAAACGCCGTGCACCCGGCCCGCCGATGCCACCCGGCCCCTGCGACATGCCCGGCCCGGGCACCGAACCGGGGACCGCCGCCGCTGCGGCCTTGGCATCGCGCTGATGTTTCCAGTACCAGCCGCCGCCCGCGGCCAGCGCCACGATGACCGCGAGCCAGGCCCAGCCGGCACCCGATCGACGGCGGCGGAGCGTGGGGCGGGCGGGCACGGGTTGGGGAGACTCGGGTGGCAGGGGTGAAGACATGGGCGCTTGCTGGGGTGGGGCGTGACAACGGAATGTTACGCGGACAGCTGGCAGGCGCCGCCCAGCGACGACCCGGTTTTACGGGGGCTTTACGGGCTGAATCCTGCCGATGGCGCCCAGGTGACGGCACCGGCGAAATTCGCCTACGCAAGGCGTCACCGCCCTTTGGTAAGGTCCTGGACGATGTTATTGCTGCCTACCGTCCTCCCCGACTCCGCCCTTTTTCTCGACTTCGACGGCACTCTCGCCGACATCGCGCCGACGCCCGATGCCGTCAAGGTGCCGGGCGGACTGGTGTCCACCCTCGCCGCCCTGCACAGGCAGCTCGGGGGTGCGCTGGCCATTGTTACCGGTCGACCCATCGCCGATATCGACCACTTCCTGCACCCGCTGCAGTTGCCCATCGCGGGCGAGCACGGCGCGCAATACCGCATGGCGGACGGCAGCAGCCCCGCCATCGACCAGCCTCCGCTGGAAGAAGCGGTAGTGGCCATGAACGCCATGGCCGGGCAGCACGCCGGACTGCTGGTCGAACGCAAGTCGCATTCGGTCGCCCTGCACTACCGCCACGCGCCAGACCTGGAAGCACTGTGCCGCTCCAGCATGCAGAAAATCGTGGCCGGCAAGCCTGGCGTCGAACTGCTCTACGGCAAGTGCGTGGTCGAGGTCAAACCGGCCGGTGTTCACAAGGGGCAGGCGATCGGCGTCTTCATGTCCGCCGCGCCTTTCGCCGGCCGGGTGCCCATTTTCGCGGGTGACGACGTGACCGACGAATCCGGTTTTGCCGCCGTGCAGCAGCTGGGCGGTCGCGGCATCAAGATCGGCGAAGGCGCCAGCCAGGCGCTGCACCGCTGCCTCAGTTCGGCCGCCTTGCGCGGCTGGCTGGCCAATGCCCGCACCACGCTGGCACCGCTGGCCGAATCCGGCGGCTGGGGCGATTTGCCCGGCACGCCATCCCATCCAGAGTCTGGCAAAGGAACTGCCGAATGAGCCTTCCCGAAACCCCCACCAGCGCGGCGGCGTCGGCCGGCGAGATCGCCGGTCAGGCCGCCCGTGAATCCGCCCAGGTCGTCGGCTTCGGCCCGCCGGCTGCGCCGTCCCTGCGGGTCGGCATGATCGGCAACTGCGGCCTGAGCGCGCTGGTCGACATCCGCGGCCGCATCGTCTGGTCATGCATGCCGCGCTTCGACGGCGACCCGGTCTTCAACGCCCTGCTGCAACCGGGCACCGACGGCACCGCCTTCGCCATCGAGATCGAGGATTTCGACCGCAGCGAACAGAACTACGAACCCAACACCGCCGTGCTACGCACCCGGCTGTACGACAAGTCGGGCCATGCCATCGAGGTGATCGACTTCGCGCCGCGCTTCTTCGCGCGCCAGCGTTTCTTCCGCCCTCAGATGCTGGTGCGCCGCGTGCGGGCGCTGCACGGTTCTCCGCGCATCCGCGTCAACCTCGACCTGCGTTTCGACTGGGGCCGCGAGACTCCCAAGATCACCCGCGGCAGCAACCACATCCGGTTCGTCGGGCAGGACATGACGCTGCGGCTGAACACCGACGCACCGGTGTCGCACATCCTGTCGAAGACACCTTTCATGCTGACGCAGGACCTGCATTTCATGCTGGGCGCGGATGAAACGCTGCACGACGGCATCTCCGAGACGGCCCGCAATTTCGAGCGCGAGACCATCGCATACTGGCAGAAGTGGACCCAGCGGCTGCACCTGCCGCTGGAGTGGCAGGACGCGGTGATCCGCGCCGCCATCACCCTGAAGATGTCGCTCTACGAAGAGACCGGCGCCATCGTTGCGGCCATGACCACCAGCATTCCGGAAGCGCCGGGCAGCCAGCGCAACTGGGACTACCGTTTCTGCTGGCTGCGCGACGCCTTCTTCGTGGTGCGGGCGCTCAACAGCCTGAGCGAACTCGGCACCATGGAAGACTACCTGCGCTGGCTGGGCAACGTGGTGGTGTCGGCGCGCGGCGGCCATGTGCAGCCGCTGTACGGCATCGGCATGGAGCAGAACCTGCCTGAATCCTTCGTCGACCATCTGGCCGGTTATCGCGGCATGGGTCCGGTGCGTGTGGGCAACCAGGCGCAGGAGCATTTCCAGCACGACGTATACGGCAACATCGTGCTGGGCGCAGCCCAGGCCTTCCACGACCAGCGCCTGCTTCACCGTGCCGGCAAGGCCGAGTTCTACCAGCTGGAAGACATCGGTGAAAAGGCCATTGCCGTCTACGGCACGCCCGACGCCGGCATGTGGGAACTGCGCACCCGCGCCCGCATCCACACCTCGTCGGCCCTGATGAGCTGGGCCGCCTGCGACCGCATCGCCAAGATCGCCGACCACCTGAAGCTGCCCGAACGCGCGGCCTACTGGCACGGCCATGCCAGACGCATGCAGGAAGAGATCATCGCCAAATCGTGGAGCGAGGAGCGCCAGGCATTCGCCGAAAGCTTCGGCGGCCGTGACCTCGACGCCAGTGTGCTGCTGATGGCCGAGGTGGGTTTCATCGATCCGAAGGACCCGCGTTTCATCGCCACGGTAGAGGCCATGCAGAAGAGCCTGTGCGACGGCCCGTACATGCGCCGTTACGAGGCACCGGACGACTTCGGCAAACCGGAGACCGCATTCAACATCTGCACCTTCTGGCTGATCGACGCCCTCACCCGCATCGGCCGCAAGGAAGAAGCCCGCAGCATCTTCGAGACCATGCTCGCCGCCCGCAACCACGTGGGCATCATGAGCGAGGACACCCACCCGGAGACGGGCGAGATGTGGGGCAATTTCCCGCAGACGTATTCGATGGTCGGCATCATCAATGCCGCCATGCGCCTGTCCGCTCCCTGGGACAGCGTGATCTAGAGAAAGTGCATGCATGAGTAGATTAGTCGTCGTATCCAACCGCGTGGCGGATCCGCGCAAACAAGCTGCGGGCGGCCTGGCAGTGGCCCTGGGTGAAGCCCTCAACAAGACCGGTGGCATGTGGTTCGGCTGGAGCGGCAACATCGTCGAAGGCGGCACACCCGGCGAAGGCGAGCTGCACCAGCAGCAGGCCGGCCCGGTCAAGCTCGCCACCGTCGACCTGTGCCGCGAAGACCACGACAGTTATTACCTGGGCTACAGCAACGGCGTTCTGTGGCCGGTTTTCCATTACCGCCTCGACCTGGCGCATTTCGATGCCGACCACATCGGCGGTTATCGGCGGGTCAACCAGCTGTTCGCGCGCAAGCTGATGTCGCTGCTGAAGGAAGACGACACGATCTGGGTGCACGACTACCACCTGATCCCCCTGGCCGCCGAACTGCGCGCCATGGGCTGCAAACAGAAGATCGGTTTCTTCCTGCACATCCCGCTGCCGCCGCAGCTGATCCTGGCTGCCATTCCGCAGCATGAGTGGCTGATGCGTTCACTGTTCGCGTACGACGTGGTAGGCCTGCAGAGCGAAGCCGACGCGACCCACTTCAGCCGATATGCCGAAGCGGAGATGGGTGCCGAACCGCTGGGAAACCACCGCTTCAGGGCCTTCGGCCGCACGATCACCTGCCAGGCCTTCCCGATCGGCATCGACGTGGATGAGTTCGCCGCCCTGACCCATGCCAAGGAGGGCCGCGACACCTACGTCCGCATGAAGGAGGAATACGCCAAACGCCGGCTGCTGCTGGGCATCGACCGGCTGGATTATTCGAAAGGCATTCCGCACCGGGTGCGGGCCTTCCGTGAACTGCTGAAGCAGTACCCCGAGAACCGCGACAGCGCAACGCTGATCCAGATCGCATCGCCGACCCGTGAGAGCGTGGATGCCTACAACGACATCCGGGTCGAGCTGGAAGGCCTGTGCGGCGCCATCAACGGCGACTATGGCGAACTGGACTGGATGCCCATCCGGTACATCCACCGGATGGTGGCCCGCAAACGGATTCCGGGGCTCTGCCGCGCGGCTGCGGTCGGACTGGTCACGCCGCTGCGCGACGGCATGAACCTGGTGGCCAAGGAATACGTGGCGGCGCAGGATCCGGCCGACCCGGGCGTATTGGTGCTGTCGCGTTTTGCCGGTGCTGCCGAGCAGATGAAGGAAGCCCTGCTGGTCAATCCGTACGACACGCAAGGCACCGCGGAAAGCCTGCAGCGCGCCCTGCGCATGCCTCTGGAAGAACGCCAGCAGCGCCATCAGAAACTGCTGGCCGGCATCCGCCAGTACGACGTGCACTGGTGGCGGCGCACCTTCCTCGACGTGCTGGAGAAATCGGGCGAGTGATCACCCCGCGCTCGGCCGCGCCAGCACCAGCAGGCAGCGGAAGTCGTTGACGTTGGTGTGGGTCGGGCCGGTGACGACCAGGTCATCCAGGGTGTCGAAATACCCATGGGCGTCGTTGCGGTCCAGGTGGGCCGCGACCGAAAGACCTGCGGCGGCGGCCCGCTCCAGGGTGTCGGGCGTGACGAATGCGCCGGCGTTGTCCTCGATGCCGTCAATGCCATCGGTGTCGGCGGCGATGGCCCAGATTCCGGGTTCGCCCTGCAGGGCTTGCACGAGGCCCAGGCAGAACTCCCCGGCCCGACCGCCCCTGCCCTTGGGCATGCCAGCGGGTCGAGGCTTCACGGTCACCGTGGTTTCGCCACCCGAGAGAATCACGCAGGGTGCCCGGAAGGGCGCGCCGCGCCGCGCCACCGCACGCGCCAGCGCCGCATGAACCTTGCCGACTTCACGCGATTCACCTTCGATCTCATCGCTCAGGATGTGGGCGTCAAAACCCATCACGCGCGCAGCGCTGGCCGCGGCTTCGAGGGATTGCTGCGGCGCGGCGATCATCCGTACCTCGCTGCGGTCGAACACCGCGTCGCCGGGTTTGGGGGTCTCCAGCGAACCCGATGCCAGCGCGGCATGCACTGCTGGCGGAATGTCGATGCCGTAGCGCTGCAATACCTGCAAGGCGTCGGCGCAGGTGCCGGGGTCGGCCACCGTAGGGCCGCTGGCGATCACCGCCGGATCGTCACCCGGCACATCGCTGATCACCAGAGTCACCAGCCTCGCCGGGCCGCATGCAGCCGCCAGCCTGCCGCCCTTGATGCGCGACAGGTGTTTGCGCACGCAGTTCATCTCGCCGATGTGGGCGCCTGACAGCAGCAGTTCACGGTTGATACGCTGTTTGTCGGCCAGCGTCAGGCCGTCGCAGGGCAGCGTGAGCAGGGCCGAACCGCCGCCGGAAATCAGGCACAGCACCAGGTCGTCGGCGGTCAGGTCGGCGACCACGTCCAGCATGCGTTGCGCGGCGCGCTGCCCGGCTTCGTCGGGTACCGGATGCGACGCCTCGACCACCTCGATACGTTCGGCGAGCCCGGCCGGCCGAGGCGGAACATGGCCGTAGCGGGTGACCACCAGGCCGGACATCGGTGCATCGGCAGGCCACAGCGCCTCGACCGCCTGCGCCATGGCGGCGCCCGCCTTGCCGGCGCCGATCACCACGGTGCGGCCCTTCGGTGGCGGCGGCAGGAACGCAGGCACGGTGTGCGAAGGCTGGGCGCGCTGCACGGCGGCGTCGTAAAGCTGGCGCAACAGCGCACGCGGGTCGACGGAGGGGTTCATGCGGGTTTCACCATGTTGGCCGGCTGACCGCGCACGAAGCCTTCGATGTTGTCGATCAGCTGGTCGGCAAGGGCCTGCACCGCCTCGTCGCTGGCCCACGCCACATGCGGCGTGAGGATGAAATCGGGGCGGTCGAGCAGCGCCATGAAGGGGTGATCCATCGGCGGTGGCTCGACGCTGACCACGTCGAAACCGGCGCCTGATATCTGCCCGGCTTCCAGCGCCGGGCCGACTGCCGATTCGTCGACCAGTCCGCCGCGCCCGGTGTTGATCAGCAGCGGTTTCCTGGCCATCGACGCGAACTCCGGCGCGCCGATCATGCCGCGGGTGGACGGCCGCAGCGGGCAGTGCAGCGTGATGACGTCGGAGCGCGCCAGAACTTCCTCGAACGGTGTGTAGAGCGAACCCTGGCCGCTGCGCCCCTTGTGCGCTGAAAACAGGACTTTCATGCCCAGGGCGCGGCCGATGTCGGCGACTGCATTGCCCAATGCGCCATCGCCGACGATGCCCAGCGTGGAGCCGGCCAGGTCGCGGATGGGATGATCGAAGAAACAGAACTGTCGAGATGCCTGCCAGCGCCCCGCGCGCACCGAGTCGCGGTACGCCACGATGCTGCGGCGAAGGGCGAAGATCAGCGCGAAGGTGTGTTCGGGCACCGCATTCCGGGCGTAGTCGCGGATGTTGCTGACCACGATACCGCGCGCGGCGCAGGCGGCGATGTCCAGGTTGTCGGTGCCGGTGGCGGCCACGGCCACCATGCGCAGTTTCGGCGCCGCTGCCAGGGCATCGGCGCCCAGCCTGACCTTGTTGACGATGACGATGTCGGCATCGGCGATACGTTCGGCGACCTGCCCGGGGTCGGTGCGGTGGAACACCTGCAGTTCGTGTTCGAAGGCGGCGGCGCGCAGCACGGTTTGCGGTGAAAGCGTGTCGCGGTCGAGGAAGACGATCTTCATGGATGGCATGGCGTTTCTGGGCGCAGCGTGCGCGGAGGCAAAAGGATAGTTCAGCCGCGTCGCAGGGCGTCGGCGCGCACCCATTCGGCGGCCTTTTCGGCCAGCATCAGCGTCGGGCTGTTGGTGTTGCCGCTGGTGATGGTGGGCATGGCGCTGGCGTCCACCACACGCAGGCCGCCGATGACACCGCCCTTGCCGTCACGCACCCGCATGCGGGCGTCCAGCACCGCCATCGGGTCGCCGTCGGCACCCATGGCCGCCGTGCCGACCGGGTGGAAGATGGTGGTGGCGATTTCACCGGCCAGGCGTGCCAGGTCTTCGTCGCTCTGGTACTGGATGCCGGGCTTGAACTCCTGCGGCTGGTATTGCGCCAGTGCCTCCTGCGCGACGATGCGGCGCGTCACCCGCAGGGAATCGGACGCCACCTGGCGGTCTTCCGCGGTCGACAGGTAGTTGGGTGCGATAGCCGGCGCATCGGCCCAGCCCGGGCCCTTGATGGCGACCCTGCCGCGGCTGGTCGGGTTGAGGTTGCACACGCTGGCGGTGAACGCGCCGAAGGCATGCAGCGGGTCGCCGAACGCTTCCAGCGACAGCGGCTGCACGTGGTATTCGATGTTGGGCCAGGGCCGGTCGGGCGAACTGCGGGTGAAGGCGCCCAGCTGCGAGGGCGCCATGCTCATCGGGCCGGTGCGCGACAGCAGGTATTCCATGCCGATGCGCGCCTTGCCCCACCACGACGAGGCCAGGATGTTGAGGGTGGGCGCGCCCTCGATCCTGTAGACCGCGCGGATCTGCAGATGGTCCTGCAGGTTGGCGCCGACGCCGGGCAGGTCGGCCGTCACGCCGATGCCGTGCTGCTGCAGCAAGGCACCGGGGCCGATGCCGGACAGCTGCAGCAGCTGCGGCGAGCCGATGGCGCCGGCGCACAGGATGACCTCGCCCCCGGCATGCACGGTGACGGCCTCGTGGCCGGTCCACACCTCGGCGCCGGCGCATCGCTGGCTACCGTCGGCCTGCGGCTCGATCAGCAGGCGCATCACCTGCGCATTGGTCCACAGCTCGAAGTTGGGGCGGCCGTAACAGATCGGCCGCAGAAATGCCTTGGCACTGTTCCAGCGCAGGCCGTTCTTCTGGTTGACCTGGAAGTAGCCCACACCTTCGTTGTCGCCCTGGTTGAAGTCGGTGCTGTGCGGGATGCCGGCCTGCTGCGCGGCCTGGGCGAAGGCGTCGAGGATGTCCCAGCGCAACCTTTGTTTGTCGACCCGCCATTCGCCGCCGGCGCCATGCATTTCGTTGGCGCCGAGGTAATGGTCTTCGTGTTTCTTGAAGGCCGGCAGCACGTTCTGCCAGCGCCAGGTGTCGTCGCCGGTGATGCGGGCCCAGCCGTCGTAGTCACGCGCCTGGCCGCGCATGTAGATCATGCCGTTGATGCTGGACGAGCCGCCGAGCGTCTTGCCGCGTGGGTAACGCAGCACACGGCCGTTGAGTCCGGCCTCGGCCTCGGTGTTGTAGAGCCAGTCGGTACGCGGATTGCCGATGCAGTAGAGGTAACCGACCGGAATGTGGATCCAGTGATAGTCGTCCTTCCGGCCGGCCTCTATGAGGAGGACTCGCTTCTGCGAATCGGCCGACAGGCGGTTGGCCATGAGGGCGCCGGCGGTGCCGGCACCGATGACGATGTAGTCGAAGGTGAATTCATCCACGCTGCTTGTCTCCAGACCGGCATCTGTGTGCCGTGGATTCATTGTGCAGCGCGCGGCACGCGAATCAAAAAAGGCCGGCCACCTTGCGGTGCCGGCCCTGCGTGCCACTGTGTCTCAGGCGCGACGCCGGAGGGGTGTCAGACGCCCCAGACGACGTCCTGGTGTTCGGCATGGCTGCGGGTCAGCATGTCGATGAACGGAGCCACCCGGCGGCGCAGGCTGATATTGCCTTCGGTGTGAATGTGGTCGTCGCCCTGGTGGTGGTCGCCGATGGATTCGGCAACGTCGGGCTGCGCATCGTGCTCGGCGACCGCCTTGCGCAGTGCGGCGACAGCGTCGGGAATCTGGTCCACGGTGATGATGCCCTGGGGGCCGGGATCCTTGCCGATGATGCGCAGGACCTGCTGTGCGCTCGTTTCGAGCAAGATGACTTCTGCCGTGGCGCGTGACTTGAACTTCAGCATGCGACCTTCCTTTCTTCTGTGTAGATGTATCCCCTCTCGAAGGGATACACCGATTGTGCGCCGGGCAGACGCCCTGTATGTAGGTTGCCGTCGGGACGGGTCGCCAGAATCTGGTGCAGGGAGATCCAGTTGCGTTCGAAACCCATGGCGCAACCCGACAGGTAGAGCCGGTAGGCGCGCAGCACCTTCTCCGCCCGCTCGGCGCCGCCGGCGGCGGTCAGCACTTCGCGCGCCGGGTCGAGCCGGGCTTCCAGCGCATCCGACCAGGCCCACAGCGTGCGGGCGTAATGCGGCCGCAGGCTTTCGACGTCGACCGACTCCAGGCCGGCTTCGGCCATGTCGTGCAGCACATTGCTGATGTGGATGAGTTCGCCGCCGGGAAAAATGTATTTCTCGATGAAGTCGCCCATGCCCGCGCCGAGCTGCTGGTTGTCCAGCCCGCCAGCGGTGATTCCGTGGTTCAGCACCATGCCGCCGGGTTGCAGCAGGCGCATCAGCTGGCCGAAATATTCGACCATGCGTGCACGGCCCACGTGTTCGAACATGCCGACCGACGATATCTTCTGGAACGGTTGTTCCGTCGGCAGGTCGCGGTAGTCGCACAGCCTGACCTGCACCCGGCTACCCAGCCCGCGCTCTTCGATGAGCCTCTGCACATGGGCATGCTGGTTGCGCGACAGCGTGATCCCGGTGGCATTCACACCGTAATGCTCGGCAGCCCACAGCAGCAGCGCGCCCCAGCCGCAACCGACGTCCAGGTAACGCTCGCCGGGCTGCAGGTCGAGCTTGCGGCAGATGTGGTCGAGCTTGGCTTCCTGGGCCTGCGCCAGGGTCATGTCGGTGTCGCGGTAATAGGCGCACGAATAGACACGGCGCGGGTCGAGCCACAACGCATAGAAGTCGTCTGAAACATCGTAGTGGAACTCGATCTGCGCAGCATCGCGTTCCCTGGTATGGGCCGCCAGGGAGCGGGCCTTGCGGAGAATGGGTGACCACCATCGCCGGTCGTCCTGTGTGGGATCGCCGGTCAGCAGGCCGGCCGCGACCTGCATCAGGTCGCGCATGCGGCCCTGGATCTCGACCCGGCCTTCGACCACCGCCTCGGCCAGGCTGCCGATCTGTCCAGCCACCAGGCGGGCCAGGGTCGTCATGTCACCGATGCGGAGCATGACCGCGGCTTGCGCCGGGCCGAGACGTTCACCGCCGGGTAGCTGCAGCGCGACACTTACCGGAAGTCGCCGCAGCCGTTCCTCGATCTGTCGTTGGAAAGCATGCATGGGATAAATTTTTCTACTGGTGTTAAGAAACGTCAACAGCCTGCATGTCAGACAAATGCGCAACTTCCCTCTCCAGATCAGCTCGGAACTTTAAGAAATGCCGAATCTTTCGAAACACTTTCAATCGGCATCCACCTGGCTTTCAACTCGCTTTTAAATTCATGTCCATGGCATTCATTTCGAAGTTTTCACGGCCGTTGGTCTTTGCTGCGTCATTGGGGGTACTGGCCGGTTGCGCCGGCCCTGGCGGCAGTGGCGTGGGTTATTACTGGCAATCCTTCAGCGGCCATCTGCAGCTGATGCGATCCGCACGGCCGGTGGACGACTGGCTGAACGATGCCAGCACCAGCAACGCGCTGAAAGACCGCTTGCGCCTGTCGCAGCGCATCCGCGCCTTCGCCTCGCGTGAGCTGGGCCTGCCCGACAACCCGAGCTATCGCCGGTATGCCGACCTTCACCGCACGGCCGCCGTCTGGAACGTGGTGGCCGCGCCGCCGCTGTCGCTGAAGCTGGAGACCTGGTGTTTCCCGATCACCGGATGCATCGGCTATCGCGGCTACTACAGCGAGGCGACCGCACGCGAAGAAGCCGCCGGGCTGGCGGGCCAGGGGCTGGAAGTGTCGGTTTACGGTGTACCGGCCTATTCGACGCTGGGCTGGCTGAACTGGGCCGGCGGAGACCCGTTGCTGAGCACCTTCATCGGCTACCCGGAGGGCGAACTGGCCCGCATGGTCTTCCATGAACTGGCACACCAGGTGGTCTATGCCGAGGGCGACACCACCTTCAACGAGTCCTTCGCCACCGCGGTCGAACAGCTGGGCCGCGACCGCTGGCTGGCCAGCGAAGCCTCGCCCGAAGCGCGGGCGGTCTACACACGTTTCGCCGGCCGGCAACACGATTTCCGCGACCTGACCCGCGACACCCGGCGAGCGCTGGAAGACGTGTACCGCGCCGACGACGCACCCGCTGCCGAAAAGACCGAACAGAAACAGCGGGTCATGGCCGACTTCCGCGCGCGATACGCGGTGCTGCGTGAAAAATGGGGAGGCGATGGGGCCGGCGTGGCGGGATACGACCGTTGGGTGGCCGAAGCCAACAACGCGTCGTTCGGCGCATTGGCGGCCTACGACACCCTGGTGCCGGCCTTCGAGGCGCTGTTCGCGAGGGTGGCGGCCGAGGCCCCGACGCCGCAGCAGGCGTGGCCGCTGTTCTATGCGGAGGTCAGGCGACTGTCTGCATTGCCCGCGGCCGAGCGCCTTGCCGCGCTGCAGGCGCTGGCGCCGGCCTGAGTCAGCGCTGTGGCGCCGGTGCCGCGAACCAGCTCTTCACCAGTTCGACCCAGCAGCTGGCGCCGACCGGAATGAGTTCGTCGTTGAAGTCGTAGCTCGGGTTGTGCAGCATGCACGGTCCCAGACCGTGGCCGGCGTCGCGGTGGCCACCGTCGCCGTTGGCCAGGAAGGCATAGGCGCCGGGTTTGGCCATCAGCATGTACGAGAAGTCTTCGGCGCCCATGGTGGGTTCCTGCTCGGGCACGTTTTCGACGCCCAGCACCCGCTGCGCCACGCCGCGCAGGAAGTCGGCTTCATGTGCGTGGTTGATGGTCGGCGGATAGTTGCGGTCGAAAATGAATTCGCAGCTGGCCTCGAAGGCGGCGCAGGTGTGTTCGGCCACCTGGCGCATGCGGCGTTCGATCAGGTCGAGCACCTCGATGCTGAAGGTGCGCACCGTGCCTTCGATCACGCAGGTGTCGGGCACCACGTTGGTGGCTTCGCCGGTATGGATCATGGTCACCGAGATGACACCCGCATCCAGCGGCTTCTTGTTGCGGCTGATGATGTTCTGGAAACCCTGCACCATCTGGCAGGCGACCGGCACCGGATCGATGCCCATGTTGGGCATGGCGGCGTGGCAGCCCTTGCCGCGGATGACAATCTTGAATTCATTGGACGACGCCATCACCGGCCCGGCGCTCACCGCCATCTGGCCGGCCTTCATGCCGGGCCAGTTGTGCAGGCCGAACACGGCTTCGCACGGAAAACGTTCGAACAGGCCTTCCTCGACCATCAGCCGGCCGCCGCCTCCGCCTTCTTCGGCGGGCTGGAAGATCAGGTGCACGGTGCCGTCGAAGTCGCGGTTCTTCGCCAGATGCTGGGCTGCGGCCAGCAGGATCGCGGTGTGGCCGTCGTGGCCGCAGGCATGCATGCGGCCGGGGTTGAGGCTGGCATGGCCGAAAGTGTTTTTTTCCTGGATCGGCAGCGCATCCATGTCGGCGCGGATGCCGATGGTGCGTTTGCCGGTGTCGCGCTGGCCGCGGATGACACCGACCAGGCCGGTCCTGCCGATGTCGCGGTGCACCGGGATGCCCCAGGACTGGAGTTTTTCGGCGACCAGGTTCGAGGTGCGGATCTCTTCGAAACCGAGCTCGGGGTGGGCGTGGATGTCGCGTCGCAACGCGATGATGGCCGGCAGATCGGCCTGAAGGGTGGCTGGGGAAGTCATGCGGGGTTCCTGTCACCGGCGGGCCGGCTGTGCGGCCAGTCTACCGGTGTGTTCGTGCGAGTGTCACGGCCTCGCAAACAGCATGCCGCGCCGCCAGGTTTCGGTGATCAGCATCAGCGGGCCGTCGGGCGTGTGCAGCGTGTGCGTGCGGGTGGCCTCGGGGTCCGGCTGGCCGCAAGCCAGCCATAGCTTCCGCCGCAGCGCTTCGGCGCTTTCGTCTCCGACCGCATCGAAGACCCGCCGAACCCATAGCCGCTCCAGCAGATGGCCGATGGGCGCGCTGCCGGCTTCCAGGTCGCGGCGCATGTCGGGCGGCAGTCCGTCCAGGGCGATGTAGCTGAGGTTGTCCATCAGCGCCTGGCCGTGCGCCGCCAGGCAGACGCGGCGTTCGATGAAACGGCGGCCCGGCAGGCGCTGGCGCACGATCTCCGGCACGTCGCCGGTGACGATCTGGTGCGGCACATAAAGCTGTACCGGGCCGCCGGCCACCGTTTCGCACAGGCGGGTGGTGGAACCGTCCTGGGCCAGCAGCAGCCGCAGGGTGCGGAGCTCGTCCGCAGCGTGTGCGGCGGGCAGCCCGGGCTGGCGGAAACACTGGCGGATGAGGCTGGCAGGTGGGTCGGAAAGGGTCACGGCGATCAGGGGAAAAACAACAACGTGAAGTCTATTGGCCCATTTCCCCCTAAAATAGATAGCAAGCTAACTAATTTAAATTGGTAGAAACCCCATGACCAGATCCGCCGACACCAGGAACCGCGCTGCCTCGCTGATGGCGCTGACCACCCTGCTGGCCGTGCTCCAGCGCGGCTACCGCGCCGCGGCCGACAAGGCGGTGGCCCATGTCGGTGTGTCTCAGGCGATGGCCTGGCCGCTGGTGATGATCGGCCGCATGGGCGACGGTGTTCGGGCCGGCGCGCTGGCCGAGTTGCTGAACATCGAGGGCGCGTCGCTGGTGCGCCCGCTCGACCAGCTGGTCGATGCCGGCCTGGTCGAACGCCGCGAAGAAACGTCGGACCGCCGCGCCAAGGGCCTCTACATGACCGCTGCGGGGCAAGAGGCCACCAGCAAGATCGAGAAGGCGCTCCATGTGTTGCGCGCCGACCTGTTCGAGGGTGTGGAAGACGGCGACCTGGCCGCCTGCCTGCGGGTGCTCGCGGTGCTCGAATCTCGCGTCGGCAAGGGAGCCGCATCGGCATGAACGCGACTATGCTGCCGCCCTTCCTGCGCTTCAACCGCGCGGAATGGCTGTTTTCGGTCAAGGCTTTCACCGCCGCGATGCTGGCCATGTACATCGCCAGCCGGGCCGGCCTGCCGCGCCCTTTCTGGGCGATGACGGCCGCGTATATCGTGGCCAATCCGCTGGCCGGCGCAACCCGGTCCAAGGCTTTGTTCCGCTTCCTGGGCACGTTGCTGGGTTGCACCGCCACCCTGTTCATCGTGCCGGCACTGGCCAACTCCCCCGAACTGCTGTCGCTGTGCCTGTGCCTGTGGCTCGGCCTCTGCCTTTTCATGTCGCTGCTCGACCGCACGCCGCGTTCGTACGTCTTCATGCTGGCGGGCTACACCGCCTGCCTGATCGGGTTCCCTTCGGTGGAAGCGCCGACGCGGCTGTTCGACACCGCCAGCGCCCGGGTGACCGAAATCGGCCTGGGCATCATCTGTGCGAGCGTGGTCCACAGCATCGTGCTGCCCGTGGGCCTGGGACCGACCCTGATCTCGATGCTGGACCGCGCCACCGGCGACGCCCGCCGCTGGCTGGCCGACCTGCTGGGTGCCGGCGCGGCCGACCGGCGACAGGCGCTGGCGGTGGACCGGCGCCGGCTGGCGCTGGACATCACGCAGTTGCGCATTCTTTCCACCCACATCCCCTTCGACACCAGCCATGTGCGCTGGACTGCCGGCGCCATCCGCGAGATGCAGGACAGGATCGCCGCTTTGACGCCCATCCTGTCGTCGGTGGAGGATCGGCTGAATGCCATGGAACAGGCCGAAGGCGGCCTGCCGCCGGACGTGATCGCGGTGCTGGCGCAGGCGTCCGAATGGCTGGAAGCCGGCGGCGATCCGGCCGGGCTGCCGGCCCTGCGCACCGCCACCAATGCACTGGCAGAGGCGGCCGGGGCCGTACCGGCGCAACCCGCACCCTGGGTCCGCGCCTTGCGCATCGACCTGGCCATCCGCCTGGACGACCTGTTCGCGGGCTGGCGCGCCTGCGCCGCGTTGCGCCGTGACATCGAGGCCGGCCTGGCCGGCAGCGCCGCACCGCTGCGCCGGTCGGCCGCACTCGGCCGGCGGGTGCTGCACCGCGATGCCGGCATGGCACTGCTGTCGGCCTTCGCGGCCATCGTGGCGGTCGGCCTTTGCTGCGTTTTCTGGATCGCCACCGGCTGGCCCAGCGGTTCGGTCGCGGCCATGATGGCCGGCGTCTTCTGCAGCTTCTTCGCGACCATGGACGACCCGGTGCCGGCGATCCACGGCTTTTTGATCGCCACGCTGTGGTCGATCCCCATCGCTGCGATCTACGTGCTGGTCGGGCTTCCGCTGATCCACGACTTCGGCATGCTGGTGCTGCTGTGCGCACCGGTCTTCCTGGTGCTGGGCTGTTATGCCAGCCGGCCGGCCAGCATGCTGCTCGGCCTGGGAATGATCATGGGCATATCGGGATCGCTGGCGCTGCACGACACCGCCACCGCCGACATCGCCACCTTCCTCAACACCAACCTGGCGCAGATCGTCGGCATCGTGGTGGCCGCGCGGGTCACCCGGCTGATCCGCTCGGTGGGCGCCGACTGGACCGCCGAACGCATCCGCCGCGCGACCTGGGTCGACCTGGCAGGCATGGCGCAGGCGCGGCGCGGCGAGGTTCGGCGCGACGCCTATGCGGCCCGCATGCTCGACCGCCTGTCGCTGCTGGCGCCGCGGGTGGCGCAGGGAGCCTCGGCGCCGGATTCGCCGCGCACCCAGCGCGCCTTGCGCGACCTGCGGGTGGGCGACGACATCGCCCTGCTGCAGCAGGTGCGTACCCGGCTGCCGCACGCCAGCATCGCCGGGCTGCTGACGGGCGTGGGCGGCATCTTTCGCGAACGCATCGCCGGGCGTGACGATGACATGGGCGCCGCCCCCGCCACCGTGCCGCCTCTGCTCGCCGAACTCGACCGCATGCTGGGCGCCGCCCTGCGGGAAACGGGCGATGCGGCCGGCGACCCGCGCAAGGCGGTTTCCTCCCTGGTCGGCCTGCGCCGCAACCTGTTTCCGCAAGCGCCCGCCGCGCTTGTTTCCGCTATTTCCGGAGTGACGAATCCATGATCGGCGAAGCCAGCTTCTATGGCCTCTATCTGCCCTGGCTGATGCTGCTGTGCGGCGTGGCGCTGGGCGTCAACTGGCTGCTGCGGCGGCTGCTCGCCGCGGCCGGCGTCTATCGCTGGGTTTGGCATCCGGCGCTGTTCGACCTGGGTCTTTTCGTCCTGCTGCTGTACGGCCTGGTGCGGCTTACCGCCCCAGCCGTCGCCCCCTTGTGAAGTTTGAAATTCTAGAAGTACCGAGACCGCGATGACCGCCCCCGCAAACTCCCGCCCCTTCCTGCAAACCTGGCTGACCCGGCTCGCCCGGGTGGCCCTCACCGTGATCGTCGTGCTGGCCGCCGTCTGGGCTGCATTGCAACTGTGGGACCACTACGAACTCGCCCCCTGGACCCGCGACGGCCGGGTGCGCGCCAACGTGGTCCAGATCGCACCGGATGTCGCCGGGCTGGTCACCTCGGTCCCCATCCAGGACAACCAGGCAGTGAAGGCCGGCGCCCTGCTTTTCGAGGTGGACCACGCCCGCTACGGCCTGGCGGTGCGGCAGGCCGAAGTCAACATCGGCGCGCTGAAAGTGGCGGTTTCGCAGGCGCAACGCGAGAACGCCCGCAACGTCGACCTCGGCAACCTGGTGTCGCAGGAAGTGCGCGAACAGACCCGTGTGCGGGTGGATGTCGCCCAGGCCAACCTGACGCAGGCGCTGGTCACGCTCGACGGCGCGAAACTGAACCTGGAACGTGCCTCGGTGCACGCACCCATCGACGGCCGCATCACCAACCTGGACCTGCGCCAGGGCAGCTATGCCGCCGCCGGCCATCCAGTGCTGGCGCTGGTCGACACCGCTTCGGTCTACGTCGAAGGCTACTTCGAGGAAACCAAGCTGCCACGCATCCACATCGGCGACCGGGTTCGGGTCAAACCGATGGGCGGCAGCGACCTCATGGGCACGGTCGAAAGCATCGCCGCCGGCATCGCCGACCATGACCGCAGCACCAGCAGCAACCTGCTGCCGAGCGTGAACCCGACCTTCAACTGGGTTCGGCTGGCGCAGCGCATCCCGGTGCGGGTGAAACTCGACCCGCTGCCGGCCGACACACGCCTGGTCGCCGGCCAGACGGTTACCGTGGCAGTGCTGGAGGCCGGCGGGCATCCCGCCATCGAGAAAGTGGTGACGCCATGAAAACCGCCGTAATCGGCACCCTGGCCCTGGCGATGCTGATGGCCGGCTGCACCACCCCGCCGGTAGGGCCGCACTACCGGGCACCGCCGGTACTGGCACCCGAACACGCCTCGTCGGCAGGTCGTTTCATATCGGCCGAAACGACCACCGCATCGGCCGACCCGCTGCCCGCGCACTGGTGGCGGCTGTACCGGAACCCCGAACTCGACACCCTGGTGCAACGGGCGCTGGACCACAACACCGACCTGCGCCAGGCGGTCGCCAACCTCGAACGCGAACAAGCGGTCGACGACGAGGTGCGTGGCGCCCAATACCCGACGGCAAGCGTCAGCGGCGGCCCGGCCTTCGGGCACAAGTCGGGCATCGACCTGGTGAAGCCGGGCTACGAACCGCCGAGCACCTTCAACTACGGTGTGTCCGCCGGGCTGTCCTACCAGCTCGACCTTTTCGGCCAGATCCGGCGCGCCATCGAGGCGTCGGAAGCCGGCACCGCATCGGCCCAGGCCGCCGTCGACCTGGTGAAGGTGAATGTCGCAGCCGGCACCGCTCATGCCTATGCCGACGTCTGCTCCAGCGGCCTGCGACTGCAGAGCGCCAACACCTCGGTGCGACTGCAGCAGGAAACCGTCGAGCTGTCGGACCGGCTGCAGAAGGCCGGCCGGGTCGGCGCCATCGATGCCGCCCGGGCGCGTGGCCAGCTGGAACAGCTGCGAGCCTCGCTGCCGCCGCTGCAGGCCCTGCGCCAGAGTGCGCTTTTCAGGCTGTCCACCCTGACCGGATCGCCGCCGCGCGAGTTTCCGCCAGAGGTCGCCGACTGCGCCACACCGCCGCGCGTGGCCGGTGCCATCCCGGTCGGCGACGGCGCCGCGCTGCTGCGCCGGCGGCCCGACGTGCGGCAGGCTGAACGCAACATCGCCGCAGCGACGGCCCGTATCGGCGTGGCCACTGCCGACCTGTACCCCAAGGTATCGCTGGGCATCAGCGCTGTCAGCGCCGGGAAGATGAAGGACTTCGGCGGCTCGGACACCTTCAACTACAGCCTCGGTCCCTTGATCTCCTGGACCATTCCGAACACCGGCGCGGCCCATGCCCGCATCCGCGAGGCGGAAGCAGGTACCCGCGCCGCGGTGGCAAAGTTCGACGGCGTGGTGCTGACCGCATTGCGCGAGACCGAGACCGCACTCACCGTCTACGCCCGTGAGCTCGACCGACGCGCCGCTCTGCAGGCAGCGCGCGACCAGACTTCCATCGTGGCAGGGCAGGCGCGCCAGCTGTATCTGAACGGCCGGACCGGTTCCCTGGAAGCACTGGATGCGCAGCGCGTCCTGGCCGCCAGCGAAGCTGCCCTGGCCGCTTCCGACGCGCAGCTTGCCGACGACCAGATCAACCTGTTCATGGCACTGGGAGGCGGCTGGGAAAGCGGCCCTGAAAGCGGCCCGGAAAGCGCAGGGACGCCTTAAATGCTGCCGAGTCGCTTGGCGTTGGCTACGGCCCGTCGGCTGATCGGCTCCAGGCCCTTGCCCAGCACCGAGATGGAAGCATTGCTCCATTGGCGTTCCATCGAGCGATAGCTGGGCGCCTTCCAGCCCGTGGGCGTGAAGAACGCCTTCATCATCTGCAGCATCGCCTGTTGCTGCACCTGCATCACCTGGCCGGCCATGGCAATCCAGGATTCCTGGAAGGCAGCGAATTTCTCATCGCTCATCAGCTTGAATTCGGCTTGGTCGATCTTGGATGGTGACAAGCCCGCCAACGCCATTCGGGCCATGCGGTGCGCCACCACCTGCGGTACGGCGAAGGCCAGTTCGGCGGTCTGGGAAGCCAGCGAGCCACCGCGGCGGAGAGTGTGGACGGACATCGTGTTCCCCTGAAGATTTGGTAGAAACCCGATGATGCGCCCGCCCCGCCACAGCTACGTCGGACGGCCGGGTCGCCGTCCGTAGGCTGATGGGCTTATTCGGCACCTTCCAGCAGCTGCAACTTGTCGGGCACGTCGTGCCAGTCGCCATGGTCGGGCAGCGGCGGCTTGCGGCGCCGGATGGGTGTCCAGCGAGGGTCGCGCGCCAGTCGGGCATTGATCTCGATGAAAGGTCGCTGCGCCTCGGTGGCCTCCGCCGCATTGACGATGGCGCCTACCGGGCATTCGCCCACGCATACCGAACAGTCGATACAGCCGTCGGGGTCGATGGCCAGGAAGTTGGGTCCCTCGACAAAACAGTCCATCGGGCAGACTTCGACGCAGTCGGTGTATTTGCAGCGGATGCAGGGCTCGGTCACGATGAAAGGCATGGGGCGCGAAGCTTAGCCGCCACGTCGCGGTTCGTGGCCCGCTTCGCCCAGCTTCCAGTACGCGGCGGCGGTGATCGCGTAACGGTCGTGGCCTTTTTCCTCGACCAGCACCGAACGCAGCAGAGCCGATGCATGGCCTTCGCCGGCACACCAGGCATAGCCGTCACCGGCCGGCAGCGTCAGGGCGCGGACGGCGGCGACCAGCGCGTCGTTGCCGTCGACCCAGGTCACGTCCAGGTCGGCCCGGCTGCTCAGCGTCCTGCGGTCTTCGATCTGCGGCACCGCGATGACGGCGATGGCGCGGCAACCCGCGGGCAGTTCTTCCAGCCGGCGGGCGATGGCCGGCAGGGCGGTAGCGTCGCCTGCCAGGAGGTGCCAGGCGAAGTCGGTCGGCACCACGGTCGAGCCGCGCGGGCCGGCGATGGTGGCCGTCTGGCCGACCTGCGCCCGCTCGGCCCAGGTGGCGGCGGGCCCGTCGCCATGGCGCACGAACTCGAGCACCAGTTCGTTGGCCGCCGGGTCGTAATGGCGCGGGGTGTAGTCGCGCATGGCCTGCGTGCCGGTGCCCGGATCGGTGATGAACTTCAGGTGATCGTCGAACGATGCGCTGACAAAACCGGCCAGTTCGGGGCCGCCGAGGGTGACCCGGCGGAAGCTCGGGCTGATGTCCTCGACGTTCAGCACCTGCAACTGGCGGCGCACGATCTCGTGGCGCACACGCTGCACCCGGCGCGGCGACGGAAAGGATTCGGATTCGGGAAGGGAAGCCATGATGAAAGTGGTGGCGTGTTGCCGCCATGTAGTTGACAATGTCATCCATAATGACCAAAGCAATTGATATTGTCAACCATTCCGGCGATGATGTGCTCGACCTCGTGCACACCGTGATGCACCAGGTGCGGTCCCTGCAGTACCGGCATTTGCGCGACGGACCGCACGACATCACGCACATGGACAGCCGGGTGCTCGGCTATTTCGGCCGTCATCCCGGAGCCACGCAGAGCGACTTGGCAGCCCACAGCGGGCGCGACAAGGCACAGCTGGCGCGGCTTGTGAAGGGCCTGCGCGACCGTGGGCTGCTGGCCGCGACCGCCGACGAGGAAGACCGCCGCAACGTGCGCCTGGCCCTGACCGCCGACGGCGAGGCGTTGCATGCATCGTTGCGCGAACGCGCTCTTCAGCTGGGCGGCGATGCGGTGGCTGGTTTCAGCACGGCCGAGCGTGAACAGCTGGCGCGCCTGCTGCGCAAGGTGCAGGCCAATCTCGACACGCAGGGCTGACCCGCCTTGTGACCGGCGTCACATGCCGGTCACGGGCAACGCAGAACATGGCGGGCCAACCGAAGAAAGCCAGCCGATGTCCCTGCAAGAAACCTCCGCCAACCAGGATATGTTGCGCCGCATGTCGCGCGACCTGGTGGACAGCTACGACGAAGAGCTGGAACTGGAATTCGACGACCGCGTGCTGGACGGCGACGTCGGCGACAAGGCTGCACGCCAGGCGTATTTCCGCGAGCTGTTCCGCCTGCAGGGCGAACTGGTCAAGTTGCAGGACTGGGTACAGAACACCGGCCAGAAGGTCGTGATCCTGTTCGAGGGACGCGATGCAGCCGGCAAGGGCGGTGTCATCAAACGCATCACCCAGCGGCTGAACCCGCGTGTGGCCCGCGTGGCGGCGCTGCCGGCACCCAACGACCGCGAACGCACGCAATGGTATTTCCAGCGTTATGTCGCGCATCTCCCGGCGGCCGGCGAGATGGTGCTGTTCGACCGCAGCTGGTACAACCGTGCCGGGGTCGAGCGGGTCATGGGTTTCTGCGACGACGCCGAATACGAGGAATTCTTCCGCACCGTGCCCGACTTCGAGCGCATGCTGGTGCGTTCTGGCATCAAGCTGGTGAAGTACTGGTTCTCGATCACCGACGAAGAGCAGCATCTGCGTTTCCTGGGCCGCATCCACGACCCGCTGAAGCAGTGGAAACTGAGTCCGATGGACCTCGAAAGCCGCCGCCGCTGGGAGGCCTACACCAAGGCCAAGGAAACCATGCTCGAACGCACCCACATCACCGAAGCGCCCTGGTGGCTGGTGCCGGCCGACGACAAGAAGAAGGCGCGGCTGAACTGCATTTCGCACCTGCTGGGCCAGATGCCCTACCACGCGGTGGAACACGCGCCGGTCGAACTGCCGGCCCGGGTGCGCAATCCGGATTACCTGCGCCATCCGCCGGCGGCTTCGATGATCGTGCCGCAGACCTACTGAGGACGCCGCTTCGAGGAAGCCCCGCTAAACGGTATAAACTGTTTATATCGTTTAAGGAGTTTCCATGGATCCCGTCATCGTCGAGAAGACCCAGGCTGCCGCACCGGCGGCCACCGCAATTCCAGCCAAGACCGCAGCCCCTGCGAAGGCATCACCGGCAAGGAAAACAGCTCCGGCCAAGGCTCCCTTTGCGGCGAAGACGGTCGCCAGGCCGGTCGCAAAAGCCGGTGCCGGGCCTGTCGAAAAAGCCGCGAAGGCGGTGAAGGCGCCGAAGGCAGAAAAGAGCGAGAAGATCGAAAAAGCTGAAAAGACGGCCAAGCCCGCCAAAGCCGAGAAACTGGTGCGTGACAGCTTCACCATCCCGCGCGCCGAATACTCGCTGCTGCAGGAACTCAAGGCACGCGCCGCCGCCCTGGGCCAGCCGGCCAAGAAGAGCGAAGTGCTGCGCGCCGGCATCCAGGCCCTGAAGGCGCTGAACGACAAGGCGCTGCTGACGATGCTGGCCCAGGTGCCCATCATCAAGACCGGGCGACCGTCGCGCGACTGAGCCGCGTTCGGGAAAGGTGTCACGAAGCTGAAAGAAGGCGCTGATACAACGGGCGCCGGGTAAGGCTTTTTCGTCAAAAATTGTCAGCCTTCGCCTACAGTTTTCCAGTACGAAGCAGAATACCGCCTTGGTGGCAAGAGTCTGCCAGCAGGACACATTCTCTTGAACAGTTTCGACAACACCCTCTTCCTCTGGCTGAACGCCGGTCCCTCTCCACATGTCGCGATGCTGTATTTCGCGACCTTCATGTCAGACGTCGCACCCAACCTGGCTGGCATCGGTCTGCTGGTCGCTGCGGTGGTCGGCGGTCCGGCAGCACGCAGGACGGTCGTGCGCTGCCTGCTGGGCATGATGCTTTCGTGGATGGTCGTGTCGGCACTGCGCCGCGGCTTCCCGATGCCACGCCCGGCCGCCCTGAAGATGGGCTGGCAGTGGATGCAGCACAGCAGCAGCTCGGGTTTCCCCAGCCACCATGCTGCCGGCGCACTCGCCTGCTGGGCCGGGCTGGCCATCTCGCCGGGATTGCGGGTGCGCCCGTCCTTGGGACTGATCGGCCTGGTGCTGGCACTGGCCATCGCCTGGAGCCGCATCTACCTGGGTGTGCATTTCCCGCGTGACGTGGTGGTCGGTGCGGCCATCGGCTGGGTATCGGCAGTCGGCGTGGCCGCCATGGCCGACCGCCTCACCTGGCTGCTGCGCCGCCGCCGCGTGATGGGCCAGCGCAACCGCCGCCTGCTGGCGGCGGCATGAAAAAACCGCCCGGCCTTGCGGCGCGGGCGGTCTGGTCAAAACCGGTCAGCCGGTTCAGTCGGCGTACACGCCGGCAGCCTTGATGATCGGCGTCCACTTGGCGATCTCGGCGGCGACGAATTTCTTGTGTTCTTCCGGCTCGATACGTTTATCGGTGGCCACCACGGCGCCCAGACCTTCCTCGTTCTTCACGAACGCGGGATCCTTCAACGCGACCTTCAGTGCGTCGTTGAGCTTCTTGACGACTGCCGCCGGAGTGCCCTTGGGGGCATACAGGCCGTGCCAGATGGTCACTTCGAAGTTGGCAACGCCCACTTCCTGCATGGTCGGCAGGTCCTTCAGTCCGGGCGTGGTCAGGCGCTTGGCAGTGGTGACGGCATAGGCCTTGACCTTCTTGCCCTCGATCTGCTGGCTGGTGTTGGTGGTCTGGTCGCACAGCAGGTCGACCTGGTTGCCCATCAGGTCGGCGATGGCGGGGGCAGCGCCCTTGTACGGCACGCCGGTCAGTTCGGTCTTGATGGCGCTCTGGAACAGCAGGCCGCACAGGTGCGAAGCCGAACCGATGCCGGCGTTGGCCAGGTTGATCGTCGCCTTGTTGGCGGCAATGTAGCTGGTCAGTTCCTTGTAGGTGTTGGCAGGCAGGGAAGGCTTGCCGATGAGGGTCATGGGCACGTCGTTGATCACGCCCAGGTAGGCGAAGTCGTTCTCGACGCTGAAAGGCAGCTTGCGGTACAGGCCGGGCATGGTGGCCATGCCGATGTGGTTCAGCAGCAGGGTGTAGCCATCCGGATTGGCACGGGCCACCTTGGCGGTGCCGATGGAACTGCCGGCGCCGGCGGTGTTGTCCACGACGATGGTGACGCCGCCCAGCGGCTTGATCAGCGCCTGGGCCAGGTCACGGGCCACGCGGTCGGTCGGGCCGCCGGCGGTGAAGGGCACCACGATGGTGATGGTGCGGCCGGCGGCCGGGAATTCCTGGGCCTGGGCACCGACAGACACCAGTGCGGTCACCGCGGCGATGGCGGAAATGGAGAAAAGCTTTTGCATGGAAAGGGTTCCTCGCGCGCGGCAAGAGAGGTGGAAAGGACGTGCAAATGGGCGCCGATGATATTCATATGCTTATCGTCTCAAGGAGGGTGTAAACACCTAATTTGGATATGCACCGAGACGATGCAGGCATCGGTTACAGGGGAAGTGATCGCCACCTCTAGCATGGGTCGTCAGCTTTCTGAAAGGATTCAACCATGGCCCGCGCAACTGCTTCCCCCAAAACCGGCCGCAAGGCCTCAGCCGTCAAGGACTCTGCGGAGGTCCGCACGCTGGTCGACAGCCAGCGCAAGGTGCAACGCGCCCAGGTACGGCGCGACGCCGCGTCGTCCGGCACTGCTGCGGCCAGCAAGCCGCTGCAGGCCGGACTCACGAAACAACCGGAAGCACCGCTGCCGGCCCGCCGGCTGTCCAAGCCCGGCCGCGAGGCGGACATGGCCCTGCGGCCACGTTTCACCGCGCCCGGTTATCTCGGCAGCGGCAAGCTGGAGGGCATGGGCGCCGTCATCACCGGCGGCGATTCCGGCATCGGCCGCGCGGTGGCGGTGCTGTTCGCACGGGAAGGCGCAGACGTGGCGATCGTCTACCTGAACGAGCATGCCGACGCCGAGGAAACCGCCCGCCACGTCGAGGCCGAGGGCCGTCGCTGCGTGCTGATTCCCGGCGACGTGAAGAGCGCCGCCTTCTGCAAGCGGGCGGTCGCCAGGGCGGTGAAGGCTTTCGGCCGGCTCGACGTGCTGGTCAACAACGCGGCCTTCCAGTCGCATGCCGACGACATCGGGGACATCAGCGAAAAGCAGTTGGACCTGACGCTGCGCACCAATGTGCACGGCTATTTCCACATGGTCCAGGCAGCCCTGCCGCACCTGGGCAAGAACGCCAGCATCATCAACACGGGTTCGACCACCGGTCTGAAGGGCAGCGCCAACCTGCTGGACTATTCCGCCACCAAGGGCGCCATCCACGCCTTCACCAAGGCACTGGCGTCGAACCTGATCAAGCGCGGTATCAGAGTGAACGCAGTTGCGCCGGGCCCGGTATGGACACCGCTGAACCCGGCCGACAAGAAGCCGGCGGACGTGAAGAAGTTCGGCAAGGAGACCGATATCGGCAGGGTCGCACAGCCGGAAGAGCTGGCGCCGGCCTATGTGTTCCTGGCGGCTCCGGCCTGTTCGAGCTACATCACCGGGATCGTGCTGCCCGTGACCGGCAGCGTCGGCGCGATCTGAGACCGCGGGACGGCCCTGCGGCGCCCGAGCTCAGTTCGCGGGCCAGTCGGCCATCGGCTCGCCCAGCCGCACCGCGCCGGCCGGCACCCAGCCGGGCTCGAACTGCAGGCCGGCCTGCGGGAACAGCAGCACCACGGTGGAGCCCAGCATGAAACGGCCCATCTCCTGGCCCTTCTTCAGGCTGACTTCGCCGTCGGCGTAGTTCCAGGTCTTGACCTCGGTGCCGCGCGGCGGGTTGACGGTGCCGTGCCATACGGTGGCCATGCTGCCGACGATGGTGGCGCCGACCAGCGCCAGCACGAACGGGCCGGAGGGTCCGTCGAACAAGCACACCACCCGCTCGTTGCGGGCGAACAGCCCCGGCACGCCGCGCGCCGTGACGGGGTTCACCGAAAATAGGTCGCCGGGCACATAGACCATGCGGCGCAGCATGCCGTCGCAGGGCATGTGGATGCGGTGGTAGTCACGCGGGCTGAGGTAGATGGTGGCGAAGTGGCCGTTCTCGAAACGTTTGGCCAGCACTTCGTCACCGCCAACCAGCGCGGTGGTCGAGTAGCGATGCCCCTTCGCCTGGAAGATCTGGTCGTGGCTGATGGCGCCGAACTGGCTGATGGCGCCGTCGACCGGGCTCACCAGGTCGGCCGATGCGATGGGGCGCACGCCGTCGCGCAGGGCGCGGGTGAAGAATTCGTTGAAGCTGGCGTAGTGCGACGGATTCGGGTCGGCGGCCTCGGACATGTCCACGCCGTACTTGCGGATGAACCAGCGGATCAGCCGTGTGGTGCGGGCGCCGCCCTGGTCTCCGGCCACACGGCCGGCGAAACGGGTCAGGGCCTTCTTGGGCAGCGCGTATTGCGGCAGGACGGGCAGGCGTGGGTGCAAGGGCAAGAATCCGGTTGATGCTGCGACCACCGCTGCTGGGAACGGCGGCAATGGCCGGGATTCTATGCGCCGCCCTGCTCGCCCGCCATGCGTTCCAGTCGGTGCACCGCCCGGTCGATCTGCTCGGCCATGCTGTCGCAGCGCATGCGCATTTCCATCCGCAGGGTGTGAACCGCGTCTCCGCTGCTCGCGGCCTGTTCGGCCAGGCGTTGATCGAGCCATACCAGTTCGAGTCTCAGGTCGACCAGCAGCGAACCGAAGCTGTCGCGTAATTCGGCAGCCACTCGGGCCGGCGGCCCCTGCGTTGGCAAGGAGGGAGTGGAAACATGCGGGGGCGCGGGCATGCCGTGATATAGCAACCGCTGTGCCTGAGAGCGCTTTCAGTCAAGGGTTGAAGCGACTGTTACGTTTCACTCAGAGCGCCTGGGCCGCGACCTCTTCAATGAGCAGGGCCAGTTGCGCGGCGGCGGCATCGATCACCGCGCGGCCTTTTTCCGGCGACGCGGCGGCTGCATTGCCGACCGCTCCATCTGCGTTGTAGTCCTGCATGGCCCACGAAAGCTTGGCGCTGCGACCGTCCGCCAACAGGGTGTACCTGCCGGCCCGGGCCTCGGAGGCGGATGCGAAATCGCGGGCGGCCGACATGTCGACCAGATCCGGGCGCAAGGCCAGCACCATCGAGGTTTCGGTGTCGCCAGCATGGATGCCGTAGCGGTGTTCGCGCGGGGGAAACAAAGCGGCCACGGCCGGCGGCTGCGGCAGGGAGAACCAGCTGGACGACCACACCGTCAGCCCCAGCCGGGCGCGCAGGTCGCGGCCGACGATGTCCATCACGCCGACCTGCCCGCCGTGGCCGTTGAGCAGCAGCAGATGGCGCACGCCGGTGCGGGCGACCGCCTCGCCGATCTCGGTCCAGATCCGGATCAGGGTCTCGGAGCTGAAGGTCAGCGTGCCGGCAAAGGCTGTGTGTTCGGGGCTGAAACCGACGGCCTGGATGGGCAGCACCAGAACGGGCAGCTCCGCCGGCAGCTGTTCGAGCGCCTGCGCCAGCACCGCTTCGAGCAGCAGCGTGTCCACCCCCAACGGCAGGTGCGGGCCGTGCTGTTCGATGGCCGCAACCGGGAGCACCGCCACGGTTCGCTGCAGCATGCCGTCCTGCGCCAGGCGCTGGAAGTCCGTGGTCTTCAGGTCTTGCCAGTAGCGACTGGGGAGGGGCTGTGCGTTCATCGCGGCGATCTTATCTTTCAGGCGCCCGGCCCCAGGTGCCATTCCTCGCCCTTGAAAGCAGACTTCAGTGAATCGACAAAAACCTGGATGGCCCGCGAGCTTTGGCGGTGCTGCGGGTAGACCGCATAGATGGTGATCGGTGGCGGCGTGAACCCGGTGAGCACCGGCACCAGCAGGCCGCGCTCCAGCGCGTCGCCCAGGATGAAACGCGGCAACATGACGATGCCCATGCCCTGCAGCGCCGAAGCCAGCGCCATTTCGCCGTTGTTGGCCAGCAGCCGCCCGGTCAGCGAGACATGGTGCGGCCGACCGTCCACCACGAACCCCCAGTCGACGCTGCGGGTGTGGCCGTACAGCAGGCAGTCGTGGCCGCAGAGGTCGTCCGGTGCCTCGGGCGTGCCCCGGGCCTCGAAGTAATCCGGGCTGCCGCACACCACCAGGCGCGTCTGACCGATGGCGCGGGCCACCAGGGAAGAATCCGGCAGCACGCCGATGCGCAGCGCCATGTCGAAACCCTCGCCGATGATGTCGACCATGCGGTCGTTCAGCGAGACCTCCAGCCGCATGTGCGGATGGGTTGCCAGGAACCGGCCCACCACCGGCCCCAGGTGCAGGGTGCCGAAGGACATGGGCGCCGATATGCGCAGCACTCCGCGCGGAGGGCCGCCCAGGTTGCTGACCAGGCCCTCCGCGTCGGCCACGTCCTCGACGATCTTCACCGCCCGTTCGTAATAGGCCCGGCCCAGGTCGGTCACGCTCAGCCGGCGTGTGGTGCGCAGCAGCAGGCGCACGCCGAGACGTTCTTCCAGCGCACCCACCCGACGGCTGACGAATTGTTTGGAAAGCCCCAGCCGCGCAGAGGCCGGTGTGAAACCGCCGGCGTCCACCGTGGCCACGAAGATCTTCATGTCGTCGAGTGCATCCATGCGGCGGATTGTCTCCAATCCGTTGACGATCTTATTCAGATCAGGTGGTTTATCTCTTCGCCTCCGGACAATAAAGTTCATCCATCGCCAGCCCGGCACCGCACCAGAATGACCGCCATGAACAACACCCGCACCCTCTACGCCCGCAACGCTTTCGCCGCCGCAGCCGTCGCCTTCATCGGCACCGTTTCCGCCGTGCCCGCGACGGCACAGGAAGCAGGCCGCAGCCAGATCCAGGCAGCGGCCGCCAAGGCGTCCAGCACCCTGAGCCGCGCCGAAGTGCGTGAAGACACCATCCGCGCCATCCGCAACGGCCAGGCCAACACCGTGGTCGGCGACAGCGACGGCTCGTCGTCCAAGGCCCAGTAAATCCACCCGCCCTGCCTGAACCCTCATCGGAAAACACCATGACCGCCGCCGCCCTCCCCGCACTCCTCCAGCAGAACGGCCCCCTGCTGGTGCTGGGTGTGACGGTGGCCGCGCGCATCGGCGTGCCGGTTCCGGCATCGGCGCTGTTGATGGCCGCCGGCGCGATGGCCGCCGCCGGCCACTGGTCGCCGGCCTTCGTGGTGTTGCTGGTGGCACTGTCGGTGCTGGCCAATGTGCTGGGTGACGGTGTGTGGTTCTGGGCCGGTCGCCGCCACGGCGCCCGTGTCATGAAACTGGTATGCGGCGGCAAGGCGGACGACCGTTGCGCCGAACGCGGTGCCCGCACCATGAACCGCTGGGGCGCCGGCGCACTGCTGGCTGCCAAGTTCGTGCCGGGTGTGTCGACGGTGGCGCCGCCGATGGCCGGCGCGATGGGCATGACACTCAAACGTTTCGTAGTGGCCGAGGTGGTGTCCGGGCTGGTCTGGACGCTGGCATTCATGGGCCTGGGCGCCATCTTCGGCAAGGAAGTCGAAGCCTTGCTGAAGAGGCTTTCCGCCATCGACCCGTCCACTGGCGCGATGGTGCTGCTGGCCCTGGCCGTGGCCGGCGGGCTGGTGTGGGGCTGGAGCCGCCGTCGCCGCAGCGCGGTGTTGGCATCGCAGGCGTTCGGCTCCTGATCCACCGAACAGGTTCTGACACGGCCGGCAGAGGCCTCCCGAAAAATGGCGGCATGACAATCGCCGCCCCAGCCGCCGAGAACCCCGCCGACGACATTCCTGCGCGCCTCGACCGCCTTCCGTGGTCCCGCTGGCACTGGCGTGTCGTCATCGCCCTCGGCGTGGCCTGGGTGCTGGACGGGCTGGAAGTCACTTTGGTCGGCTCGATCGGCTCGGTGCTGGAGCGCGGCGACACGCTGGGCCTGAGCGCTGCTCAGGTCGGCGCTTCGGGCTCGCTCTACATTGGCGGCGCGGTGGCCGGCGCATTGGTCTTCGGTCGGCTGGCCGACCGGCTGGGTCGCAAACGCCTGTTTATCCTCACGCTGCTGGTCTACACCGCGGCCACCCTGGCGACCGCGTTGTCGCCCGGTTTCGCGTTTTTTGCGGTGTGCCGCTTCCTGACCGGGCTGGGCATCGGCGGGGAATATGCGGCGATCAACTCGGCCATCGACGAACTGATTCCGGCCAGGGTCCGCGGCCGGGTCAACCTGGCGATCAACGGCAGCTTCTGGCTGGGCGCTGCACTCGGCGCGGGCCTGGCGCTGGTCCTGCTCGACCCGCGTGTGCTGGGGCCGGTGCTCGGCTGGCGGGTCGGTTTCGGGCTGGGCGCGGTGCTGGCGGTGGCCGTGCTGCTGGTGCGCCGCGATGTGCCGGAAAGCCCGCGCTGGCTGGCTGCCCACGGCCGGCTTGACGAAGCACGGGCCATCCTGGATCGGATCGAGGCCGAGGTGTCCCGCGAAACGGGGCCGCTGGCAAAAATGCCGGCGGGCGCTGCGCCCTCCGGCACCGCCTCGCCCACCTTCCGGCAGGTCGCCCACACACTGCTGCACCGCTATCGCCGCCGGAGCGTGGTGGCGCTGGCCCTCATGGTGTCGCAGGCGTTTTTCTACAACGCCATCTTCTTCACCTATTCGCTGGTGCTGACCCGCTTCCACCATGTCCCGGAAGGCCGGGTGGCGCTCTACATCTTCCCGTTCGCGCTGGGCAATGTGCTGGGGCCGTTGTTGCTGGGCCCGCTGTTCGACAGCTGGGGACGACGCCGCATGATCGGGCTGACCTATGTGTTGTCGGGCCTGGGGCTGGCGCTGACGGGCTGGGCCTTCATGGCCGGTTACCTGAATGCGACGACCCAGGCGCTGGCCTGGTCGGGTGTGTTCTTCCTGGCATCGGCTGCCGCCAGCTCGGCCTATCTCACGGTGAGCGAAGTGTTTCCGTTGCAGATGCGGGCGCTGGCGATCTCGCTCTTCTATGCCGTCGGCACCGGTGCCGGCGGCTTCGCCGCGCCGTGGATTTTCGGCCTGCTGATCGAGACCGGCAACCGGGGCGCCGTCGCCGTCGGTTATGCAGTGGGCGCGGCCATGGCGATGGCAGCCGGTTTGCTGGCCTGGCGCTACGGCGTGGATGCCGAACGCAAGTCGCTGGAAGAGATTTCCGGCCCGGCGACCTGAGCTAAAGCAGCGCGGTGCCGGAAATGCAGTCGGCCACGTCGCCGCCGACCCACAACTGGCCGTCAGCGTCGCGTTCGATGAACACCCGGCCGGCGCGGCCCAGGCATTCGCCCTGGCTTGCGACATAACTCGGCGGCACCAGGCCATCGGCGATCAGCCATTGCGCCAGGCTGGCATTGAGGCTGCCGGTGACCGGGTCTTCGGTCACGCCGATGGGGGCTGCGAAAGCACGCACGGTGAGCATGTCGGCCGCGGTATCCGCCGGCACATGGGCCACTCCGACCTTCACGCCCAGCTGTTTGAGCCGTGCGTGGTCGGGTTCCAGCGCCAGCACGGTGCTGCGGCTGTCGACCACCAGCCCGAGCCACACCGGGCCGTTGTCCAGCAGCTGGGCCACGCTGATCTGCTGTGGTGCCAGGCCCAGCGCTCGGGCCACCTGCGCCAGCTGCGAGGGCGCGGGGGCACTGCGACGGCATTCGGGTGCGGCAAACGCCAGCCGGCCGCCGGTATTGCGGATACGCACCGGCCCGGCGCCGCACTCCTGCAAGATGCAGCGCGGGTTGCGGGCCTTGCCGCCCGCCGTCAGCCAGCTATGGCAGGTGCCCAGCGTCGGATGCCCGGCGAAAGGCAGTTCGCCGCCCGGCGTGAAGATGCGCACCCGGTAGTCGCAGTCGGGCCGGGTGGGCGGCAGGACGAAGGTGGTTTCGGACAGGTTGGTCCAGCGCGCGAAACGCTGCAGGGCCGCGTCGTCCAGGCCGGTGCCGTCGAGCACCACCGCCAGCGGATTGCCCCAGCCGGCCTGGTCGGTGAAGACATCGACCTGGCGAAACGCACGCTGGCGGGTGGCGACCATCGGCTCAGCTCAGCGTGATGTCGAGAATGCCGCGCGCGCCCGGCCGGTCGGCCAGTTGCCGGAACCAGCGTTCGAGGTCCGGCCAGCTGCTGCGTTCGAAGGGCAGCGCGAACCAGCGATGGATTTCGCAGGCCACCGGAATGTCGGCCATGGTGAATTCGTCGCCGGTCAGGTAGGCACGGGTGGCCAGATGGCTGTCGAGCAGTGCCAGCAGCGGCTCCATCGCAAGGATCGATTCGGCGATGACCGAGTCGTCGCGCTGTTCGGCCGGCGTGCGGAAAAGCTGCAGGAAGGCATGCCTGCCGGCTGCGTTGAGTGTGGTCTGCTGCCAGTCCATCCAGCGCTCGGCGTCGAAGCGCGCAGGCAACGGCTCGGGGTAGAGCAGGCCCGGCGAGTACCGGGCGCACAGGTAACGCACGATGACGTTGGATTCCCAGAGCCGCACCTCGCCGTCTTCCAGCAGCGGAACCAGGCCGTTCGGGTTGCGTTCCAGGAAGTCGGACTCGCGCACCAGGCCGAACTGGCCACCGGCGTCGGTACGTTGCATCGGCTGCTCGAGCTCCTGCACCGCCCATACCACCTTGCGCACGTTGATGGAGGACATGCGTCCCCAGAGATGCAGCATGGCGTCGGTCCTCAGGCTTCGGCCAGCGCGGCTTCGCGCTCGGCGCGCGGCAGGGCGTCGAGCGCCTCGCGCACCGCGGCAGCCAGCGCGGCGACGCCGCGGTCGATCTGCTCGGTGGTGGCCGTCACGAAGGACAGGCGCAGGGTGCGGCTGTCGGAATGGCCGGCGTAGAAAGGTTCGCCCGGCACGAAGGCCACGCCCTTTTCGACCGCACGCGGCAACAGCGCGGTGGCCGACAGGCCGGCCGGCAGCCGGGCCCACAGGAACATGCCGCCCGCCGGGCTGTTCCACTGCGCGCCCAGGCCCTGCATCTCCCGCGACAGCGCGGCCAGCATGGCATCGCGTTTGCCCTTGTAAAGCGCGCGGATGGTGGGCACGTGGCGGTCCAGGAAGCCGTCTTTCAGCACTTCGGCGACCACCCGCTGGTTGAAGCTCGGGCTGTGCAGGTCGGCGGCCTGCTTGGCCATCGTCAGGCGGTAGTGGATGTCGGTCGGAGCGACCAGGAAACCCAGGCGCAGGCCGGGCGCCAGCACCTTGGAGAACGAACCCATGTACAGGCAGTTTTCGGGTGTGCGGGCCGACATCGGCAGCGGCGGAGGCGCGTCGAACCAGAGTTCGCCGTACGGGTTGTCTTCGAGGATGGGCACGCCGGCACGCTGGGCGGCTTCGGACACCGCCGCGCGGCGGGCCTCGTCCATGGTGCGGCCGGTGGGGTTCTGGAAGTTGGGCAAGGCATAGAGGAAACGGGCACCCGGCGCCTTGGCCACCAGGTCGTCGACGATCACGCCGTGGTCGTCGCAGTCGACGCTCACCACGTTCGGCTCCATCGGCTGGAAGGCCTGAAGCGCGCCGAGGTAGGTGGGCGACTCGACCAGGATGTTGCTGCCCGGATCGATCAGCACCTTGGCGGCCAGGTCCAGCCCCTGCTGCGAGCCGGTGGTGATCAGCACGTTGGCCGGGTCGACCTTCCAGGGCAGCGAAGCCGCAACGGCTTCGCGCAGCGCGGGCAGGCCTTCGGTGGTGGCGTATTGCAGCGAGCTGCGGGCGTCGGACGAGGTGAGCACCTTGTCGCAGGCCGCGGCGAAGGCGTCGACCGGGAAGGCTTCGGGCGACGGCAGGCCGCCGGCGAAACTGATGATGCCGGGCCGCTCGGTCAGTTTGAGCAGGTCGCGGATCGCGGAAGACGTCATCTTGCGGGTACGTGCCGCCAGGGTCCAGGTCATCGGGAAATCCTCAGGAATACGGGGTGCGGCCAGCGTTTTCTTGGCTGGCCGTGACAGGGGCTCTACTTTAAAGTGAGCGACCATCACAGTACCAGTACAGATCGCCCGACAAACGCCAGAACTGTGTCGATTGCGCGATTGGCACAGGAGGGGGTTACCCTATAGGGCTCTGCGGGCCGCCTCGACGCCCCGCCCACCCTGCCCGTCTCAGGGCCGAACACCCTCCGTGAACAAAGAATCCAACACCGCCCACGCGGCATCTTCCGCCGTGCCGCACGCCCCTGCCGACGCGCACGAACCCAGCGCCGAAGCGCTCGCCGCCCAGGTCCGCGAACTCAACGCACTGCTGGCCAGGACCCAGGCCACCCTGGTCAAGACCGACACCGCCGTCGCCTTCAGCGTGAAGGGCAGCGTCAGCGTGGCCGGCCACACCGTCGAATACGCGCTCATACCGGTCGGCGGAGTCCTGTCGCAGCTGAGCCGCTGGGTCAAACTGGCACCGTACAAACAGGTGGCGCTGCTGGCCAGCCGCCTGGACGAGCGTACTGCGCAGGACTTCGAACGCGAGGTCACCACCTTCGTCATGAATGCGCTGCGCCGCGCCGCCGACATCGGCGTGGATACCGGCGCCTACTGCTGGGACGCACTTACGCGGCCCCGCGAACGCGCCGACATCGCCTTCCAGCTGGCGATGGACCGCATCGACGCCCGCGCGGTCGAAAAGAAGGCCGAGCTGGCCGCCGACCGAACCCGCCAGTCGATCAACCTGGCGCAGTTTCCGGACACCTTCCGCACCGCCGCCGGCATGCGCCGCAAGATCATCGCGCTGCTCGGCCCGACCAATTCCGGCAAGACCCACGAAGCCATGCTGGCGCTGCAGAGCGCCAAGTCGGGCGTCTACCTGGCACCGCTGCGGCTGCTGGCGCTCGAGAATTACGAACGCATGCGCAGCGTGCAGGTGCCGGTGAACCTGATCACCGGCGAAGAACGCCGCATGCAGCCGGGCGCCACCCACGTGGCGAGCACCGTCGAGATGCTGGATACCCAGACGCAGGTCGAGGTCGCCGTCATCGACGAGATCCAGATGCTGGGCGACACCGACCGCGGCGCCGCCTGGACCGCCGCTGTCTGCGGCGTGCCGGCCAGCACCATCTACCTGGTGGGCTCGGCGTCGGCCCGCGCCGCCATCGAATCGCTGGCCAAACGCCTGGGCTGCGAATGCGAAGTGCGCGAACTGCAACGCAAGTCCAAGCTGGCGATGGGCGAGAAGCCGCTCGAATCGCTGCGCCAGCTGAAAGCCGGCGACGCGGTCATCGCCTTCTCGCGCCGCGAGGTGCTGCAACTGGCCGAGCAGGTGTCGCAGGCCGGTTTTTCGGTAGCCACCATCTACGGCAACCTGTCGCCCGAAGTGCGCCAGGCGCAGGCCGAGGCCTTCCGCTGCGGCCAGGCGCAGGTACTGGTGGCCACCGACGCCATCGGCATGGGCCTGAACCTGCCGATCTCGCGCGTGATCTTCACCACCGACAGCAAGTACGACGGCGTGGAGGAAGGACCCATCCCGGCCTGGCTGGTGCAGCAGATCGGCGGCCGCGCCGGCCGTTTCGGCATGGCCGAGACCGGCACCGTGCTGGGCCTGGGCGGGCCGGTGCACAAAGGTATCCGCAAGCAGTTGTCGGCGCCGCTGGAACCCATTCCGCGCACCGGTTTCTATGTCGCGCCGTCGCAGGAACACCTGAAGCAGATCGCCCTGGTGACCGGCGAACAGCGGTTGTTCGAACTGCTCACCCTGTTCCGCCGCAACATCGACGTGAACGACGTGTTCTTCGTGCCGACCTCGCTGACGGAGCAGTTGGACCGGGCCAAGTGGCTGGACGGCATGAAGATGTCGCTCGACGAGCGTTTCCACTTTTCGCTGGTGCCTCTGTCGACCCGGCTGCCGAAGTTCCAGGATCAGCTCTGGGGTTGGGCGAAAGGCGTCGAAACGAAAAAACCTTCGCGTATCCAAGCCGTTGGATTGCGCCAGGGCCGCAGTTCGCTGCAGGACGCCGAAGACGCCTGCAAGATCTATTCGGCCTACGCCTGGCTGGCCTACCGCATGCCCGAATCCTTCCCGGAAGGCCCGGCCGCGGTCGAGATGGCCATCGAGGCTTCGCTGCTGGTCAACCAGATGCTCAAGCAGCAGAATATCAGCAAGGCCCGCTCGGCCGGCCAGCAGGGCCACCGAGGCAAACGCGGCCTGACCGCGACACGTTGAGACCGCTGGCGCTCAAAGCGTCCTGAGCGCCTCGACCGCCGCCAGCACGGTGGCGGTCTGTGTGTCATGGGCCAGCCGGAAGGGCTCGCCGTAGACGGTTTCATCCGGATATTCGGTGATGAGTGTCATGGGCGCGCCCGGCCGGTCGACCTCGCTGACGGTGCAGGCGGTGCCGTGGATGATCTCGAAGCCGAGTTCACCGGCGTGCTTGCGATAGACCGCCCGCTGCCTTTCGTTGAACGCCATCAGTTCGGGCATTTCGCTCAGCGCAAAACACACCTGGTCCAGCAGCTTTCGGGCTTTCTCGCCCCAGCCGGCGTGGTGCCGCACGATCAGGAAGAAGCCCTTCGGCACGGTCCAGAGGTCGAAGCCGCGCGGGATGTAGCCGGACATCGGCCGGGTCCATTCATGCGCCGGATAACCGTGCAGGTTGATGTGCAGCGTGGCACCCGTCAGCGCCAGCGCCTGGTGCCGCGCCTCGCGTTCGTAGAAAGGCGCCGCTTCGCGGAACTCCAGGTCGTCGCCCAGCGCGGTGTAGCGGGCCGCGTGGTGCATGTGTCGCGGCGCGTGTTCGCACAACTCGTGGTGCAGCGCATGGCCGTCGGGGTTCTCGAGGGGGATCAGCGCGAAATGGCTGCCGGGCCGGGCGGCCAGCGCCTCGGTCGCCCGCAACACACCCACCACACCCGACGTCTCGTTGGCATGCTGGCCGCCGCTGATGATGACCGCCGGATCCGAACCCCGGCGGTACACGCCCAGCACCGTACGGCCCTGCCGGCTGGCGGCCTGGAAACGTTGTCCGTCGATGCGTTCGAAGGCCTGTGCGATGCGTTCGGCGGACAACGGCGCAAGGGCCTGGGCCAGCGGCTCGGCGCCGGTGGAAGGCAGCAACGCCGGCACCGCCGCATAGGGCCGCGTCGACACCCGCAGGTGCACCGTGCCGTCGCTGCCGCGAACGTCCGGCACGATCTGCCCGGGCTGCAGCCGGCGGTCGCCCGTGGGGCGGCCGCTGCGCCGCTGAAAGACTTCCAGCAGCGAGAAATACAGGTCTTCGTGCAGTGCCTCGTGGCTGTCGATCCAGCCGGTTTCAGCGTCCGGATGGTGCTGGATGCCGGGCATCTCGACCTGCAGGTCGAGGCGCTCGAAATACGGCTCGGCAGTCGGCCATTCGTGCTGCTGCACGCAGTCGACGATGCGCCGGAAGACCTCCTGGTAGTCGGAATCCCGCGGCAGGTCCTGCAGCCAGGCGGTGGGTGACAGCAAGGTCTCGCCGATGGGGTCCAGGTGCAGGTGGTTGGGCGCGAACACATGGTCGCTGCGGTGCCGGCCGTCGAGCCATTCGAGCTCGACTTCGTAGATGGCTTTTTCGGTAGGCAGCGGCTGCGGCAGCAGCGAGAACTCGACGCCCGCGAGCATGTCAGCGAGCGGGTAGGCTTCCAGCGCAAAACGCCGCGGCGAGGCCTTGGGATGCAGCGGATAACGCACCGTCGCCCGCTTCAGGCCCGGCATGTCGACCTGTTCCAGGAAATGGAACACCAGCGGTTTGTAGGCACTGAAGAAACGCGCCTTGACGCCCGCTTCGGCCAGCCGTCGTTCGGCTGCGCGGCGGGCCGCCGGCCCTTCGAACAACCAGCCTTCGACCGTGCCGTGCGGGCGATGCGCCAGCAGTTCGGCCACCCAGGTGTCGAGGGTGCGCGGGAGAGTCAGTTCAAGCAGGATGTTCATGGTCGCCCCAGGGGATCGAGCCGGTCGCGCAGCCAGTCGCCCAGCAGGTTCAGGCCGAGCACGGTCAGCATGATGGCCAGGCCGGGAATCACGCTCACCCACCAGGCGGTCTGCAGGTAGGTGCGGCCGTCGGCCAGCATGCCACCCCAGCTGGGAGTTTGCGGATCCACGCCCAGGCCGAGGAAGGTCAGGCTGCTTTCCAGCAGGATATTTTCCGCAACGTTCAAGGTCATGAGGATGACCACCGGCCCCAGCACGTTGGGCACGATGTGGTGGCGGATCATGGAGAAGTCGCGCACGCCGAAGGCCCGCGCCGCCTGCACGAATTCACGCTCGCGCAGCGACAGCACCAGGCCGCGCACCAGACGGGCGTATTGCACCCACTGCGACAGCACCATGAACAGGATGATGTTGCCGATGCCGCCGCCCAGGATCGAGATGAAGGTCAGCGCGATCAGGATGAAGGGCAGGGCCAGTTGCACATCGACGCAGCGCATCAGGAACATGTCCCAGAAACCGCGATAGAAACCGGCGATCAGGCCAACGGCCACACCGACGATGACCGATCCGGCGACCGACACGAAACCCACGAACAAGGAGATGCGGCCGCCCAGCAGCACCCGTTCCAGCACGTCGCGGCCCAGCGGATCGGTGCCCATCGGATGGGCCCACTGGGTCAGCGGCGGCACCAGGCGGGCGGCCAGGTCCATGCGGGTGCCCTGGTCGGGAAAGATCAGCGGCGACAGCAGCGCCAGCAGGATCATGGTGAGGGTGAGCAGCACGCCGACGACGAATTCGAGCGAGCGCAGATGGCGCCAGCGCAGCGAGCGCGGCGTGGCGGAAACGACAGGAGTGGCGACGTTGGACATGAGGAAGTACGCCGATCTCAGCGGTTGCGGATGCGGGGATCGACCAGCCCGTAAGCCACGTCCACCAGCAGGTTGGCGGTGACCACCAGCAGCGCCAGCACCGTCACCGAGGCCTGCAGCACCGGGTAGTCACGTGCCGAAATGGCGTCGAAGGCCAGCGTGCCCATGCCGGGCCAGTTGAAGACTTTCTCGACCACCACCAGGCCGCCGATCATCTTGCCGAACTGCAGCCCGATGTAGGTGATGAGCGGAATGGCGCAGTTGCGCAGCGCGTGTTTGTAGAGCACCACGCGGTTTTTCAGGCCCTTGGCGCGCGCCACCATGATGTATTGCGCGGACAGCGTTTCCAGCATCGAGGTGCGCACCAGCCGGATGTTGGTGGCCGAGAAGATGATGGCCATGGTCAGCGTCGGCATGATCAGGCTCACCGGCCCGTCCCAGCCCGAGGGCGGCAAGATCGGGAAGGTGATGGACAGCAGCAGCACCAGCATGATGGCCAGCCAGAAGTTGGGGAAAGACAAGCCCACCAGCGAGCCGATGCGTATCACCTGGTCGATAGGGCCGCCCTGGTGCACCGCCGCCTGGATGCCCAGCGGGATGGAGATCAGCAGCGACAGCAGCAGCGAACACGCCGCCAGCGACAGCGTGGCCGGCAGCGCATCGGCCAGCAGGCGCGACACCGGCGTGCCGCCCAGAAAGCTGCGGCCGAAGTCGCCGACCAGCATGCCCTTGACGAACTCGAAGTACTGCACCGGAAAGGGCCGGTCCAGCCCCAGTCCGATGCGGATGTTGCGCAGGTCCTCCTCGGTGACACTGCCGGCGCCCTGCGCCAGCATGATCGCCGGGTCGCCCGAAAGGCGCACCGCGTAGGAGACGAACAAGGTCACCACCAGCACCACGAACACGGCCTGCAGCAAACGTTTGACAAAAAAACCGATCATGGTGCGGTGCTACTTTCAGCGCTCGGCGCTTATTCGACGGTGGCTTCGACGAAACGGAAACGGCCGTCCGCCGGCAGCGCCAGATTCTTGGCGCGCTTGTTGACGCCGTACACGGTGTTCAGGCTGTACAGCGGCATTTCCAGCGCCTGGTCGGCCACGTAGCGGCCGATTTCACGCAGCGTCTTCTCGCGTTCCGGCTGGTCCCAGCTGTTGCGCTGGGTGTGCAGCAACGCGTTCAGCTTGGTGTCGTCGTCGAACGGGTTCCAGCGCTGTTTGGTGTAGTACATCGAGTACGCGGTGTTGTCGTAGTCGAAGGTCCAGCCGCCCCACTGGTTCTGCCACATCTCGCCGGTCTTGCCGTTGGGGATGATGTCGTTCAGCAGCACGTTGGTCTCGTAAGGCTTGAGCGAAACATTGATGCCCACGCCCTGCAGGTAGGCGGCCACGGCCTGCGAAACCTCGCGGAAGTTGCTGTCCGGACCGCGGAAGTCGAGCTGGACCTGCGTGCCGGGTTTCACGCCCGCCTTGGCCAGCATCGCCTTGGCCTGGACCGGGTTGAAAGGCAGCGGTTTCAGCGACGGGTCGTAGCCGAACGACAGCTCGCCCTGGAAGCTGGCGATGGGTTTGGCCTGGCCCAGCAGGATGGTCTTGATGATGGCGTCGCGATCGACCGCCATGATCAGCGCGCGCCGCACCTCGCGGTCCTTCATGATGCCGCGCTGGGTGTTGTAGCGCAGGGCCAGGGCGACCGGCCCGCCCATGCTGACGACCGCCAGCTTGGGGTCCTTCTTCAGGGTTTCGAGCATGGCCAGCGGCACCTGGTTGGCAACGTCGACACGGCCGGCCTGCAGTTCGGCGGCCTGGGTGGCCGGCTCGGCGATGAAACGGTAGACGACGTTGTCGACCTTCGGCGCACCGCCCCAGTAGTCGGTGTTGCGGGCGAAGCTCAGCGACACCTTGGGTTTGTATTCGGTGAACCTGAAGGGGCCGGTGCCGACGGGGTTCATGCCGAAATACTCGCTGCCTTTTTCCTTGATGTATTTGGGTGGCACGATCATCGCGCCGTAGCCGGCGAGTTTGGTCAGCAGCACCGGGTCGGGGGACTTCAGCAGCATGTCGACCGTCATCGGGTTGACCACCACCACCTTGTCGATGGCCGCATAGTTGCTCTGCTGCGGGCCCTTCTTGCCTTCTTCGCCCAGCAGGCGGTCGAAGGTGAACTTGACGGCTTCGGCGTCGAAGGGTTCGCCGTTGTGGAACTTGACGCCGGGCCGGAGGGTGAAACGGATCTTGGTGTTCTTGTCCATGAACTCCCATTTGGTGGCCAGGCCGGGCACCAGTTTCATCTCGGGGGTGCGCATGATCAGGCCGTCGAAGACCTGGCCGCCCACGGCGCCCCAGGCGACCAGGAAGGTGGCGATGGGGTCCCAGTTGCCCGGGTCCTGGTGCAGGGCGACGGTGAGCGTGCCCGCGGCGTGGGCGCTGGTCATGGCCAGGGGGCTGCACAGCGAGGCAATGGCCAGGCTGGCGGCCAGAAGGGTTTTCTTGAAGGTCCGCATGGGGTGTCCTTGGTGGATGAAACAGGGAAAAATTCGAAAGGATTTCAGGCCGTCGCGGCAGTCACCGCGGCCTGGTGGCCGACGCCGACATCGACCAGTTGCAGGATGGCCGGCTCGTCGCCGACACGCCGCATCGGGCTGGGGATCTCGCCCTCGATCAGCGCCAGGTTCTTGTGCCGGCCGGGCTCGGCCACTGGCACCGCCGCCAGCAGCTTCTGGGTGTACGGATGGGTCGGCGTCTCGAAGATCGCCTGCCGGGTGCCCATCTCCACGATCTGGCCGAGGTACATCACCGCCACCCGGTGGCTGATCTTCTCGACCACCGCCATGTCGTGGGTGATGAACAGGAAAGCCAGCCCGCGCTCGGCCTGCAACTGCATCAGCAGGTCGATGATCTGCGCCTGGATCGACACGTCGAGGGCCGACACGGATTCGTCCGCGATGATCAGCCGCGGGTTGCACGACAGCGCACGGGCGATGCACACCCGCTGGCGCTGGCCACCCGAGAACTCGTGGGGAAACCGTTTTGCGTGCTCGGGTTTCAGGCCGACGCTCACCAGCAGTTCGGCCACCCGTTCGTCGATGGCCTCGTCGGCGTTCAGCAGCCCATGAGTGCGGATGGGTTCGGCGATGCTGAAACCCACCGTCTTGCGCGGATCCAGCGAGGCGTAAGGATCCTGGAAGATGTACTGGATGTCCTGCCGCAGCCGGTGTCTGCCGGCGGCGTCCAGGCTGGCCAGTTCGCGGCCGTCGAAACGGATGGAGCCCGAGGTCGGATCGACCAGTTGCTGCAGCGTCTTGCCGATGGTCGACTTTCCGCTGCCGGATTCACCGACCAGCGCCAGCGTCTCGCCCGGCCAGATGTCGAGGCTGACGCTTTCGACCGCATGCACCCGGTGGGTGACCCGCCCCAGGAAGTCGCGTTTGACATCGAAACGGGTGGTCAGTTTCTCGACCTGCAGCAGCGGTTTGTCGTATCGCGCGGTGTCCTGCACCTGCGTCGTGCCGACGACGCGGCGCACGCCGTCTTCCAGCACTTCCAGCGGCTGGCGCAGCGGCAGGGGCTGCCCGCGCAGGCTGCCCAGGCGGGGCACGGCTGCCAGCAGGGTCTGGGTATACGGATGCTGCGGCGCGTTGAAGATCTGCTCCACCGCGCCCTGCTCGACCTTGCGGCCCCGCCACATCACCACCACGTCGTCGGCCATTTCGGCGACCACCCCCATGTCGTGGGTGATGAAGATGACCGCCGTGCCGAAGTCGCGCTGCAGCTCGCGGATGGTGTTGAGGATCTGCGCCTGGATGGTCACGTCGAGCGCGGTGGTGGGTTCGTCGGCGATCAGCAGCGCCGGCCGGCACGACAGCGCCATGGCGATCATCACCCGCTGCCGCATGCCGCCCGAAAGCTGGTGCGGATAGGCGTCCAGCAGGCGTTCGGCATCGGCCAGCCGCACCTTCTGCAGCAGCGCCAGCGCCTGGGCGCGGGCCTCGCGCGGCGACAGACGCTGGTGCAGCACCAGGGCCTCGACGATCTGGTTGCCTACGGTGAACACCGGGTTGAGCGACGTCATCGGCTCCTGGAAAATCATCGCGATCTGGTTGCCGCGGATCTGCGACAGCATGTCGGTGCCGGCTTTGGCCAGGTCGACTTCGGCGCCGGCACGTGGCTGGAACAGCATGCGGCCCCGGGCGATGCGGCCGCGCGAGAAATCGGTCAGCCGCATGATCGCCATCGAGGTGACCGACTTGCCCGAACCCGACTCGCCGACGATGGCCAGCGTGCGGCCCGGCGCCACGTCGAAACTCAGGTCGTCGACCGCACGGAACACGCCGTTCGGTGTGTCGAACTCGACGGAAAGCCCCTGGACGGAGAGCAGCGGGGGCGCGGCGGAAGGCACGTTAGGCACGAAAGTGGGATCCCAAAAACCAGCCGCACGCGGAGTCGTAACGGCAAGGAGGGCATTAAAGCAAGCCGCGTACCACCGACACAAGCACTTACTACTCCGGAACCTCAATCCATGCTCATGGAAGCGTGCGCACCGCCACACCCATGTCGTTCCAGGCTTCCGGATGGCAGGTGAACACCAGCAGCTGGTGCCTTTTGGCGGCGTCGTAGAGCACCCGTTTCATCTGCTCCAGGCGGTCATCGTCGGAATGCACCAGGGCGTCGTCGAGGATCAGCAGCGTCGGTTTGCCGGCCGCCGCCATGAGGTCGGCATAGGCCAGCCGGGCGACGATGCCCATTTGTTCGCGGGCGCCCATGCTGAGGTCGTCGAAGGCACCGCTCTCGCCGCCGTTGGCGCCCTGGCGGGTGATGGCCGAAGGCACCAGGTTGTCGCCGATCTCCACGCTGGCGCCCGGGAACAATATCTGCAGGTAATGGTTCAGATGCACCTGCAGCGGTGCCCGCAACCGCTGCGCCAGGGCCGCGCGTTTCTGCCGCAGCAGCCGCAGCAGGTGGTCGAGCGCGCGGGCGCGGCGGCGCAGGTCGTCGACCCGGCGGCCCACCTGGTCCAGCGCACGCCGGTGTTCCGCTGCGGCCTCTTCCAACCCCAGCGCGCCGGTGGTTTCCAGCGTGGCCGTCAGGCGTGTGATATCGACCGCGCGGCTGGCGTGCGCCGCCTGGGTCTGGCGGACGCTGGCTTCGAAACGCTCCACATCCTGGCGCAGCAGGTCGGGCCGCGCGTCGCGGATCAGGGCCAGCAGGCCGTCGAGCGTGCTGCGGGCGGCGTCTTCCTGGGCACGGGTTTCGAGCAGATCGGCCGACGCCTGCTCGCGACCTTTTTGCCAGGCCGGATCGGCCAGCCGGTCGGCGCTGGCCTGCCATTCGGTGCGGGCGTTGGCAAGGTCGGCTTCGGCCTTGACGACCCGCAGGCGTTCGGCGTTCAGGGTGTCGCCGGAAGCATCGAGCGCTGCGCGGGCACGGTCGGCCTCGCGGTCGGCTTCGGCCAGGCTGGGCTGTCCGGCCGGGTCTGCCGACGGGGCCGCGCCGTCGGACTCCAGTGCCGACCGGGCGGCAGCCTGCTGGCCGGTGGCCGTGGCCAGCGACGTCTCCAGTACGCCGGTACCGGCCGGTGCATGGGCCTTCAGCACCGCGGCCGCGGCGGCGACGTCGGCGCTGCGGCGGTTGAACTGCTGCAGGCGTTCGTCCGCCTCGTGGACGCCGGCGACGTTGAGCGAACGCAGCTGGGCCGCGAGTTCCGCGGCGCAGCGTTCATGTTCCGCGGCCAGTGCGTCGATGCCGGCGCCGCCGGGCGAGATTTCCAGCCGCCCGATGCCCGGCAGTTCGATCGCGGTGCGCGCCATCAGCGTGCGACTGCCGCTGCCGGTGAGGGCTTCGTTCCCGACCGTGATGCTTGCCGCCGGCAGCAGCTCGAAGCCGACCGTGGTGGCCGCGACCTCCAGCCGGGTAGCGGCATCGCGTGCCGCATCCGCGGCCTTGCGCAGCTTGCGGACGGCGGTTTCGTCGATCCGCAGCGCCGCCATCTCGGCGGTCAGTCTGCCGTGCGCCGACTGGGCCTGCCGTGCGCGTTCCAGCGCATCGGCTGCAGCCGCCACGGCTTCGTCGGCGGCGACCAGGGCGCCGGCCTTCAGGGCGCGCGCCTCGGCGCTGCGGACCTGGGTCTGCACCTGCCGCGCAAGGCGGTCGGCCGCCACGGCTTGGGCATGGCGGGGCTCGCGGGCGGTCACGGCTTCCCGCGCCGAAACCGCCAGCGGCCCGGCTGCGTCGAGCGCGCTGCGCCGCGCCTGGTGGTCCTGCTCGTCCTTGTCGAAGGACGCGAGCTTCTGGCGCAAGGCATCGGCCTGGGAGGTCACCCGGCGCAGGCCCTGTTCGGCGTCCAGCTTCCGGGTTTCCAGGCTGGCCGCGGCGGCCAGGCGGACCTGCGCTTCGGCCAGCGAACGGCCAGCGGTTTCCCAGGGACGCGCGGCCTCCTGCCGCATGTGTTCGGCGCGAAGGGTGGCCAGCCGGTCGACCGCTTCACGGTATTCGGCGACCCGTGCCAGCATCGCCGCGAGTTCGGCGCCCAGTTCTTCCTGCCGTTTCAGGGCCGCCGCGTAGTCGCCCTTGGGAGAGCCGTTGCCGGCGTGCAGCAGGGCGTTGCGCCGGGTTTCCACCGCCAGCAGAACATCGTCGCCCCGTGTGCTGGCCAGGTCGCCGAGCGAGCTGCCCAGCGCGCTGCGCAGATGGTCGCCGGCATGGGTGGCGGCTTCGGTGATCTGGTGCGATGTTCCCTGGGCAATCCACAGCAGGCCCGGCACCCCCATGTCCTGCGCCGCGCTGGCGCCCCGGCTGGCAAAACGGAATCCCAGCAGCCCGGCCAGGTGGTCTTCGGCCGCATTGCCGGTGAAGGTCTCGCCGTCGATGGTCAGGTCGCAGCGTTTCTTGCCGAGGAACACCTTGGTCAGCCGGCAGTTGCGGTCGCCCAGGGTGAAGGCGATGTCGACCGACGGCGATGCCGAACCCTCGCCCCAGGGCCGCAGGTAGTCGACCGCGCTGGACCGGTGGCGCTCCAGGAAGGCGGCGCGGATGGCATCGGCGACGGTCGACTTGCCGGATTCGTTGGGCGCGGCGAACAGGTTCAGGCCGTCGGTGAAACCGTCGATCTCGAGCGGTTTGCGGAAACGCCTGAAGGACTCGATTCGCAGGCGCTGGATCTTCATGGTCATGTGGTTCGCGCGGTTCATGCCGCCACCCGACCGCTGTCGTCCAGCACCCGCGCCAGGGCCAGCAAGGCGTCGCGGGCGATGTCCGCATCGGCCATGCCACCCGCGCCACCCGCCTGTTCGGCCCGCAACACGGCCAGCACCTCGCCCACGTAGCCGCTGGCGTCGAGCGCCGCGATGTCGTCGTCGGTGGGTTCCAGACGCAGCGCCTCGTCGTCCCACAGCAGCGCCCGCACCTGGGCGGCAGCGGCGGCCGAGGCGTCACGCAGCCGGCGATGGCCGGCCAGGTCGGTGCTGCCGCTCAGGCGCATCTGCACCACGTCCTGCCGGCCCAGCGCGGCCAGTTCGGCCAGCACCAGTTCGACATCGCTCGGCCCGGCCAGCACGATGTCGCGGCTGCCCCATCGGTAGTCGCCGGTGGGCAGCATCCGCACCTGCGGCTCGGCGCCCACGGCGGCGATGTCGACCAGCAGCGCCTGGCCGGAATCGTTGCCCTTGAAGCGGTCGGTCTCGGGCGTGCCGGCGTACCAGGTGCGGGCATCGACCCGTTTTGCGCCGTGCCAGTCGCCCAGCGCCAGGTAGTCCAGCCGGGCGGTCGCCACCCGGTCGGCGGCGATGGGGTTGGACGAGTCGATGTCCTCGGCCAGGATGCCGGTGACGCTGCCGTGCGCCAGGCCGATGCGCGGCAGGCCGGCTTCGGTCGGCGCGCCGTCGAACCAGGCGGTGAGGTCGTGGTGGGTATGGCGCTGGGTCAGCGGGGCCGGCAGCAGCACGCATTTGCCGGGCATCACATGGGGCGTCGCGGTCAGGCAGGCGACCACGTTGGCGGGCACCGCCTGCAGCCGCCGGGCACGTTCCCAGACCGATTCGGCAAGGGCGGCGTCGTGGTTGCCGGGGATCATCACCCACGGCCCGGTGTAGCCTGCCATCGCCAGGAACATGCGGCGGATGGTCTTGTCGGCCACGGTCTGCGCGTCGAACACGTCGCCGGCCACCAGCACCGCATCGACCGACTCCTGCGTGGCGATGGCGGCGATGCGTTCGATCACCTTGAAACGCGCCTCGAACAGCGCTGCGGCGTCGTCCTCGTCGAACTGGGCGAACACCCGGCCGATCTGCCAGTCGGCGGTGTGCAGGAATTTCAGCATGCGTCGGTCCTTTTCATGGCGGTGATTGTTACCGCTGACGAATTCAACCTGCGTCGCGCAGATGAGAACCGTTGTCATCCATCTACAATCCGCGCTGCGACAAAACGGACGCCAGCCGACGCGCGATGCGGTCGCCAGCCACCGAAAAGATCCGGTCCCTCCATCACGTGGACCGGCCCCTTCCCTGCTGACGACGATTGCCATGACCCACCATCCGTTCCGACGGGCCGCCCGCCCGTGGCTCCCGCATGCCCTTGCCGCCGCCATGCCCTGCCTGCTGGCCGCACCCGCCGCGGCCCAGACCACCGCCACCTTGCCCGAAGTTCAGGTCAGCGGACAGCAGGACTCCTCCACCGGGCCGACCACCGGTTTCCGGGCCCGGCGCGCCACCGCCGGCACCAAGACCGATACCCCGCTCCACGAGACACCCCAGTCGGTCTCAGTAGTCACACGCCAGCAGCTCGAAGCCACCGCCTCCGACTCGCTGGACCAGGCATTCGAATACACGGCAGGCATCATGCCGCTCAGCGGCGGCGTGCAGCGGCGCACCGCCACCGGCTTCACCATCCGCGGGTTCAACGTCACCGGCTCGGCACCGCTCTACCTGAACGGGAGCCGGTTCCCCATCAACTCGCTCAGCGGAACCATGGAGCCGTACGCCTTCGAACGCATCGAACTGCTGAAGGGACCGGCCTCCATCCTCTACGGCCAGGCCGCGCCGGGCGGGCTGATCAACCTGGTGAGCAAACGGCCGACCACCGAGCCCTTGCGCGAGGTCGAGGTCCAGGCCGGCAGCTGGGGCCGCAGGCAGGTCGCCACCGACCTGGGCGGTGCGCTGACCGCCGACGGCCGGTTCAGCTATCGCCTGACCGCGCTCAAACGCGACAGCGACGCGATGATCCGTGCGATACCGGACGACCGCACCCTGGTGAATGCCGCGCTCGGCTGGAAGATCGGTCGCGACACCGACCTGACGGTGCTGGCGGGCTACAACAAGGGCAGGAGCGTCTACGACTACGGCAAGCCCTTGGACGGAACGCTGCTGCCCAACGCCAACGGCGGCATCTCGCGCAAGCTGTTCGTGGGCGAGCCGGGCTTCGACAAGTTCGACACCGAGGGTTCCACTCTGGGCTATCTTTTCGAACACCGGTTCGCCGATGGCTGGGCATTCAGGCAGAACCTGCTGGGCTTCGACTTCACCAGCGACAACGCGTTCCTGAGCATTCCGCAGCGCGTCACCGGCGCCAGCCAGCGCACCATCGCGCGCAGCGCCTTCGCACGTTACGACACCGACCGCGGCCTGAGCCTGGACAACCAGCTGGTCGGCCGTTTGGCGACCGGCGCAATCGACCACACGCTGCTGTTCGGCGTCGACTGGAGCAACCGTGACTTCCATCGCAACCAGCGCACCGGCAGCGGCACTACGCTCGACCTCTACAACCCGGTCTACGGTGGCGCCGTCACGCTGGCCGGCCCCACCCGCGCGCTGCAGAACCAGAAACAGACCGGAATCTACCTGCAGGACCAGCTGAAGTTCGGGCCGCACTGGGTGGCCCTTCTGGGCGGCCGTTACGACGAGGCCCGCAACGAAACCACCAACGTGACGGTGGCCGGCGCGGCCACCACGGTCAACGAGAAATCACACGCCTTCAGCCCGCGCGCCGGCCTGATGTACCTGTTCGACAACGGCGTGGCACCCTATTACAGCTACAGCAAGAGTTTCCAGCCATCGTCCGGCAGCGACTTCAACCTGCAGTCCTTCAAGCCGACCACCGGCGAACAGCACGAAGCGGGCGTGAAGATCGCGCCGACCGGCTGGAACGCCGAGCTGACCGTGGCCGCCTACCAGCTCACCCAGCAGAACGTGCTGACCGCCGACCCGCTACACACCGGTTTCTCGATCCAGACCGGTGAAGTGCGCTCGCGCGGCATCGAGGTCGAAGGCCGGGGCAAGGTCGGCAGCCAGCTCGAACTGGTCGGAGCGCTGAACACGGTGGATGCCAAGACCACCCGCAGCACCGTGGCCGCCAACGTCGGAGCCCGGCCCACCTCGGTGCCACGCAACCAGGCGTCTCTCTGGGCCGACTGGCGTTTCCAGGCGCTGCCGGGCCTGTCGGCAGGTGTCGGCGTGCGGCGTGTCGGTGTGCAGGCCGCCACGGCCAGCCTGAACACGCCGGCCTTCACCGTCGTCGATGCCGCCATCCGATACGAGATCGACCACTGGCGTTTTGCGCTCAACATCAAGAACCTGGCCAACAGGACCTATCTGGCGTCCTGCAGCTACGCGTGTTTCTACGGCGACGAACGCAACGCCCTGCTGTCAGCGCGCTACAGCTGGTAGGCCCGGGCCAGGCGCCCGCGGCGTTCAGGGCGCCGAGAGTCCCTCGCGCCGCCGGAATTCGTCGGCGCCGCGCGAGGCCAGGTAATCGATGAAGGCACCAGCCGCCTGCAGGTGGCCGGCACCGCGGCAGATGCCGGCCGAAAACACGGTGCTGATCTGCGCGCCGGTCGGCATGGACGCCACCGTGATGCCCGGCCGGTGGATCAGTTCGCTGCGCTGCTGGAAACCGATGGCGGCGCCGCCTTCCGCCACCAGGTTGCCGACCATGCCGGGCCGCGCCTCGACCAGGCGGCCCTTGAGTTCGTCCCGCAGGCCCCAGCCGTCCAGCAGGGCCAGCACGGCCTTGCCACCGGGACCGGTGGAATGCCCGATGGACGGCGCGGCACGCAGGGTTGCGATCAGGGCCTGCCGACTGGACACCGAAGCGACGTCGGCAAACGCCGGCAGGGCCACAGCGATGTCCGACACCGCGATGGGCCGCACGCTGCCTTCGACCAGCCGTCCGACATCCAGCAGCCGGGCCATGGTTTCGGCCGCCAGCACGACCACGTCAAACGCCTCGCCGCCGTCGATGCGACGGGCGGCGTCGATACCGCCGACCGACTCGATGTCCACCGGGGTGCCCGACTTCGCTTCCCAGGCCGCCGCCAGCGCCGCCAGCAACGGCCGGGTGGCCATCGAGGAAATTCCGCGCAGCACCACCATGTCTGTCCCATCGTCTCGATTCATGTCCGGTTTCTTTTTTTGCTGCCGTGAATGCAGGGTTGGCGATTGTGGGACAAACCTGCAGCGTGCCATCCGTGCCGTCATGCGGCGCATGGTCAAGAATGGGGGCCTCGCCCGCCGCGCGGCACATGCGTCTTTCCGCTTCATCGCCATTCATGCTCACCCGCACCGCCTCGCAGACCCTGACCGAACAGCTATCCGGCCGTTTCGCCGAACGTATCCGCGCCCGCCTGCTGGCGCCCGGCGCGCGCCTGCCTTCGGTACGCGAATGCGCACGGCAGAACGGCGTGAGTCCGCACACCGTTGTCGCGGCCTACGACGTGCTGCTGGCGCAGGGCCTGGTGGAAGCACGGCGCCAGCGCGGCTTCTTCGTGCGCGACACACAGGGCGGCCAGCCGCGGGCGTCCACGCCGTCGCCCACCGACACGCTGCCCGACAGCAGCCCGCTGCCCGCCGGTTCTCGCATCCATGCGACTGCGCTGATCCGCGGCATGTTCCACCATCCGTCGTCGCGGGCGCAGCCGGGTTCGGGTGTCATGCCGCCGGACTGGATCGACCTGCCCGCGCTGCCGGCCGCAGTGCGCAAGGTGGCGTCGAGCAAGGCATGGGCGAAGGCTTCGCTGCAGTACGGCGAGCCGATGGGCGACGCCGGCCTGCGGGCATTGCTGTCGCACCGGCTGGCGGGCATGCATGTGCCGGCGCCACCGGAACAGATCATCACCACCGTCGGCGCAACCCATGCACTGGACATCGTCAGCCGCACCCTGCTGAAGGCGGGCGATCCGGTGCTGGTGGAAGAACCCGGCTGGTCGGTCGAGTTCGCCCGCCTGGAGGCGCTGGGCATGCGCCTGCTGCCGGTGCCGCGCCGCGCCGACGGTCCCGACCTGGCAGTGATGCAGCGGCTGTGCGAAACCCATTCACCCCGGCTCTTCATCAGCGTGAGCGTGCTGCACAACCCCACCGGCTACAGCCTGGCGCCGGGCGCGGCGCACCGGCTGCTGCAGCTGGCGCAGGCCCACGATTTCCATATCGTAGAGGACGACACCTACAGCCACATCGCCCCCGAACACGCCACCCGGCTGACCGCGCTGGACGGCCTGCAGCGGACCATCTACGTGGGTGGTTTCGCCAAGATCCTGGCGCCCAACTGGCGTGTGGGTTACCTGGCCGCACCGCTGCCGCTGGTGGAACGCCTGCTCGACACCAAGCTGCTGGCAACCCTGACCACACCGACCCTGCTGGAACAGGCGCTGGGCCTGTGCATCGAGCAGGGGCAGTTGCGCCGGCATTCGGAGCGGGTGCGCATCCGGCTCGACGCGGCGCGCAGCCGCAGCGTAAAGCTGGCGCGGGCGGCGGGCTGCCTTTTCGTGTCCGAGCCGGCCGGCCTGTTCGGCTGGGTCGACACCTACGTCGACACCGACCTCCTGGCCCAGCGCATGCTGGACGAGGGTTACCTGTTGGCACCCGGCGCACTGTTCCACGCCAGCCGGCAGCCCAGCACGCTGATGCGCATCAACTTCGCGACGACACAGGACGCGGCCTTCTGGAACGCATTCGTGCGAGTGCGCGACCTGCTGCGCAGTTGATTGGTTTCATCCCGCGCCACCATAAATTTCACACACCGGGCACGCCCATCGCGCCAGAATCCGGTCGATGAATCCAGTCGTCGCCGCACTGCAAGAAGTCCTTCCCCGCCACGCCCTTCTGTGGCACCAGGAAGACACCACACCCTACGAATGCGACGGCCTCACCGCCTATCGCCAGCGACCGATGGCGGTCGCGCTGCCCGAAACCGAGGACCAGGTGCAGGCGGTGCTGAAGACCTGCCATCGCCTGGGTGTCCCGGTAGTGGCGCGCGGTGCCGGAACCGGCCTCTCGGGCGGCGCGCTTCCGCATGAAAGAGGCGTCACCCTGTCGCTGGCGCGCTTCAACAGGATTCTGGAGATCGACGCCCGGGCGCGTACCGCCACGGTGCAGTGCGGCGTACGCAACCTCGCCATCAGCGAGGCCGCCGCACCGCACGGCCTGTATTACGCGCCCGACCCGTCCAGCCAGATCGCCTGCACCATCGGCGGCAACGTCGCCGAAAACTCGGGCGGGGTGCATTGCCTGAAATACGGCCTGACCATCCACAACGTGTTGCGGGTGCGGGGTTTCACCGCCGACGGCGAACCGGTCGAGTTCGGCTCCGAGGCACTCGATGCCGCCGGCCTGGACCTGCTGGCGGTGCTGGTCGGCAGCGAAGGCATGCTGGCCATCACCACCGAGGTGACGGTGAAACTGGTGCCGCGGCCGCAGCTGGCGCGCTGCATCATGGCCAGCTTCGACGACATCCGGAAGGCCGGTGACGCGGTGGCCGCGGTCATCGCCGCCGGCATCATCCCGGCCGGGCTGGAGATGATGGACAAACCCATGACCATTGCGGTGGAAGACTTCGTACACGCCGGCTACGACCTGGAAGCCGAGGCGATATTGCTGTGCGAATCCGACGGCACGCCCGAAGAGGTCGAAGAAGAAATCGGCCGCATGACGGCCGTGCTGCGCGGCTGCGGCGCCACCGCCATCACCTGCAGCGCAGACGAGGCCGAACGGCTGCGTTTCTGGAGCGGCCGCAAGAACGCCTTCCCGGCGTCGGGCCGCATCAGCCCCGACTACATGTGCCTGGACTCGACCATCCCGCGCAAACGCCTGGCCGACATCCTGCTGGCCATCCAGCAGATGGAAAAGAAATACGACCTGCGCTGCTGCAACGTGTTCCATGCCGGCGACGGCAACCTGCATCCGCTGGTGCTGTTCGATGCCAACGATCCGGACCAGCTGCACCGCTGCGAGCTGTTCGGCGCGGACATCCTGGAGACCAGCGTGGCGATGGGCGGCACGGTGTCGGGCGAGCACGGCGTGGGAGTCGAGAAACTCAACAGCATGTGCGTGCAGTTCAGCGCTGCCGAAAACCGGCAGATGCTGGGCCTCAAGGCCGCCTTCGATCCGGCCGGCATGCTCAACCCGGGCAAGGTGATCCCCACGCTGCAGCGCTGCGCCGAATACGGCCGCGAGGTGGTGCGCGGCGGTGTCTTCAAACACGCGGACCTGCCGCGTTTCTGAAGGCGGGACAACCCGTTGGAAGTGCTCAGGGTCGATCGGCGAAGCCGTGTCGCGCACGCTCGGACTGCCACTTCCGGACCCGGTGTCGGCTTGTTGCGGAGGCCGTTGGCGGTGTGACCGGCTCCGCGCCGCTTTTTGCCATGCTGCAGCGCTGAAGATACAAACCGATACACAAGGTTGGACGGCGCGTGGCTCCTGTCGGGCGCCACCCCGCGCGGCATCGGCGCTGCGTGTGCATTTCAGGTGCGTCCCTGGGACTGCGGGTGTTGCTGGCTTCGGGGCTGATTCCGCGGCCGGCCGTTCATCCGCCCAGGCGTTTCATCAGGGCCTGCGCATCCTCGCCGGGACGCTGACGCTCCGGCAGTTGCATGCTGCTGACGTCGATGCGCAGTTCTTGCACCAGTTCCTTGAACTCCGCCTGCATCAGAAGCGAATCGACCCGCCTGCGAGCGCCCAGCACGTCGGAAAACGGCAGGTAGAACCAGATCTTCTCGCGATCGATCCGGGTGCTGATGTCCGAGCTGCGGATGATGCTGCGCAACTGCCGGGCCAGCTCGCTCAGATGCCCTGCAAGCCGCAGCGCCAGCGGACTGCCGTCGCCCAGCACGGTGGTGTCGTGCAGGGCGATGAGCAGCAGGCCGAAGTCCATTTCGGTACGCCTCGAAGGCGCAGCCAGTGCCCAGTCCAGGGTGTGCAGAAAGTCCCGCGGTACCACCGCGTTCAAAGTGTCGAAAGCGGCCAGCGGGTCATGGCGCGAGCCGGTGCGCAGGTAGGCACGGCCGGCAGCGGTGAGCCGCAGGGGCGCGATATCGCGTACTTCCAGTTCCTCGGGGATGCCGATGTGGGCGCAATCCAGGCAATGCACCTGCACCGCCGCATCGACAAAAGCGCTCTGGCAGTCTGAGCAGACGCGCTGCATCATCGGCGGCGACCGGTCCGAACCGATCTGCTGCTCTGCCGCGCCGCAGCGTGGGCACAGCAGGCCGTCGCGTCGCTGGAAGTCGCCTTCGGGCGCCAGATAGCCGCAGTCCAGGCAGGGCAGCGCCGCGGTCTGGCGGATGTCCAGGCCGCTGCACAACGGGCACACATCGACGAAATGCAGATGGGCGCTGTTGCAGCGGCGGCAGTGGCGCGTGCGGTCGATGAGATGCGCGGGTTCCAGCAGGCCGCGCCGCTGAAGAGTGGCAAGGCAGGTGCCGACATCGTCGTGCACGGTGGCCAGGGCGTCCGCCAGCGGATAGCGGTAGAGCATCTTGTGGCGGCGGTCGCGCTCCGGATACAGCACCGCGCCCTCGCGCACCTGCAGGAAATACAGGATGCGCTCCACCAGCGGCAGCGCGGTGGTGTCCAGCGCCAGGTCATCGCGCGCCCGCTGCGCCGTATCGCAGATCTCCAGGGCGTCGCCGACATCGACCGCGCCGTCGGCCAGCAGCGGCGAGGTCTTGCCGGAAGCCGCCAGCACCGGCAGGTACCACCACTGCGAACGGCGGATGCGGTCCAGCAACGCGTCGGTGTCCGAAACCTTCAGGCCGCGCCCCAGGTAGAAACCCGCCGGCTCCCGGCCGAGCCGGGCCACATCGGCCCATTGCAGCACCGCGTGTTCACGCGGACGATCAGGCCAGGCTGCGCTGTCGCCCTTGAAGATGACCAGCGGTCCGGCATCGACATACGACGGCTCTGTCAGATCGAGCGGTTCGGCATAGGAAGCAATGGCATTGGACTGAGATGTGGACATGGATCCGTTCCTCCCTGGTGTGATGCGTCCATTATTCGAAGACAGACCCGAACGCGAGCGCTAACCAGCGTTAGTAATAAATCTGAGGGCGTGTAACTAAAAGATTCAAAAATCAGGTGCATCCATTGGTCACACCAGGGCCAGCCCAACCCCGCAGAATGTCTGTCCCGACCCCCGAAAAAGGTTTGCAGATGAGTTCCCGAATCCAGCTGATCGGCGCACCGACCGACGCCGGCGCCAGCGTTCGCGGCTGCAGCATGGGCCCGGAGGCGCTGCGGGTCGCGGGCATCGTTCCGGCATTGCGCGGCCTCGGATTGACAGTGACCGACAGCGGCAACCTGGCCGGGCCCATCACCCCGCGCGACGATCCTCGCCAGGGTCCGCACCGCCACCTGGACGAAGTGGTGGCCTGGAACCGGGCCTTGTTCGACGCCGTCGGGCAGGCGCTGGACCAGGGCGACATACCGCTGACGATGGGCGGCGACCATTGCCTGGCCATCGGTTCCATCAGCGCGGTCGCGGCGCACTGCAGGCGCCAGGGCCGCGCCCTGCGGGTGCTGTGGCTGGATGCGCATTCGGACGTCAACACCGAGGCCACCAGCCCCAGCGGCAACCTGCACGGCATGCCGGTCGCCTGCCTGCTGGGCCGCGGACCGGCCGCCCTGACCGGCTGGAGCGGCGCGGCGCAGGCGATCACCGCGCAGGACCTCGACTTTCTCGGCATCCGCAGCGTGGACCCGGGCGAACGGCTGGCCATCCGCGAATTCGGACTGTCGGTCTACGACATGCGTTTCATCGACGAACACGGCATGCGCGCAGCCATGACCGAAGCGCTGATGGAGGTCGACGACAACACCCATCTGCATGTGAGTTTCGATGTCGATTGCCTGGATCCCTCGGACGCTCCCGGGGTGGGGACCGCAGTGCGCGGCGGCCCGACCTATCGCGAAATGCAGCTGTGCATGGAGATGATTGCCGACACCGGCCGCCTGTGTTCGCTGGACGTGGTCGAACTGAATCCGGCGCTCGACGTCCGCAACCGCACGGCCGAAGTGGCGGTCGAACTGCTGCAGAGCCTGTTCGGGCAAAGCACGCTCTAGACGAGCCGGGACTCAACAGAAGTGCACCAGGCCGCTCGGCCATCGCCGGCCAGATGCATGCAGCGGCGGCATCGCTGCTAGGCTGGAGGGCTAACTTACGTCGAGTCGGCCCCGCATGTCTTCTTCTCCCATCACCGCTCCCCTTCTGGCACCGGGGCGTGAAAAAGCCCTGCTTTGGCTGCTGGCCCTGACGCAGTTCACCATCGTGGTGGACTTCATGGTGATGATGCCGCTGGGTCCGCAGATCATGCAGGCTTTCAGCATCGGCCCGGCCGCCTTCGCCGCCGCCGTGTCGGCCTATTCATGGTGCGCCGGCGTTTCCGGGCTGCTCGCCGCCACCTATATCGACCGCTTCGACCGCCGCAAGATGCTGCTGGTGGTCTACGCACTGTTCGCGCTGTCCAACCTGATTTGCGCGCTCGCCACCAACTACCACGCACTGCTGCTGTCCCGCGCCTTTGCCGGCCTGACCGGCGGCGTGCTGGGATCGCTGGTGCTGGCCATCATCGGCGACGTCATTCCGGCGCAGAGGCGCGGCGCGGCGATGGGTCTGGTGATGACCTCCTTTTCGCTGGCAGCCATCGCCGGGGTTCCGCTGGGTATCGTGCTCGGCGCGCACCTGGGATGGAGTTCGGTGTTCTTCGAACTGGTGGTTCTGTCGATCGCCATCCTGGTCGGCGCCTGGAAGGTGCTGCCTTCGCTGACCGCCCACATCCTGGTGCCGCCGGTGCCGCTGTCGCGCACCCTTCCCGATCTCTGGGCGCTCATCCGGCAGCCCAGCCACCTGCGCGGATTTGCACTGACTGCCCTGGTGATGGGCGCGCACATGCTGATCGTGCCCTTCATCTCGCCCAACTTCGTCGGCAATCTCGGCATCGAACCGGAAAACATCTCGCTGATTTACCTGGCGGGCGGCTGCGCGACCTTTTTCACCTCGCGGGCGGTCGGTCGGCTTGCGGACCGCTTCGGCAAACGGAAGGTGTTCCGCGCCGCTGCGCTGGCGTCGATATTGCCGGTGCTGTTCATGACCCACCTGCCGCAGCTGCCGCTGTGGGCGCTGATCGTGTTCTTCCCGTTCTTCATGGTGACCACCAACGCCCGCATGATCCCGATGCAGGCGTTGCTGACCACGGTGCCCGAGCCGCACCGGCGCGGCGCCTTCATGAGCGTGAATTCGGCGGTTCAGCAGATCGCCACCGGCACCGGCGCCTGGGTCGGCGGCCTGATGCTCACCACCTCCCCCGGCGGCCACATCTCGGGTTACGGAATCAACGGCTGGGTATCGGTGGGCGCCATCTGCCTGGCGATGTGGTGGGTGGCGCGGGTGCAGGCATACGGCGAAAAGCCGCAGCCGGCGGTGTCGGCCCGCACCGCCTGATCCAGGCCGGGGTCTCCGGGCTTGCGGACTTCAGGGCTTGGCCGGCCTGCCGCCGAAGATCGCCGAGCCGACCCGCACCATGGTGCTGCCGGCCGCGACGGCGGCTTCCAGGTCCCCCGACATGCCCATCGACAAGGTGTCCAGCGCGAGCCCTTGCGCCACCAGGTCGTCGAAAAGTCTCCGCGCCTGCAGATGTACCGCGCGCTGCGCCTCGAAGCCTTCGGCAGGTTCGGGAATGGTCATGATGCCGCGCAGCCGCAGCGCCGGCAACGCTGCCACCGCCCGCGCCAGCGCAGCGGTTTCGCCGGGCACCACGCCCGACTTGTTTTCACCGCCGTCGATGTTGACCTGCAGGCAGATGTCGAGCGGCGGCAGGTGCGCCGGACGCTGGGCCGAAAGCCGCTCGGCGATCTTCAGACGGTCGACCGAATGCACCCAGTCGAACTTCTCTGCGGCAAGGCGCGTCTTGTTGGACTGGATCGGACCGATGCAATGCCATTCGATGCCGTGACCCGCCAGGATGTCGATCTTCCCGGCGGCCTCTTGCAGATAGTTTTCACCGAAGGCATGCTGGCCGGAAGCCAGCGCCTGCTTCACGGCGTTGGCGTCGAAGGTCTTGGAAACAGCCAGCAGCCTCACCTCGACCGGATTGCGGCCGACAGCAGCACAGGCCGCGTCGATTCGTGTCCGAACGGCTTCGAGGTTGTTACAGATCGTTGTCATAATGGCCTGGAGCGTAGCAAAACGATCCGGGAAATTCAGGAACCTTGCGTGGATATCACCCAACTGCTGGCCTTCAGTGTCAAGAACAAGGCCTCCGACCTGCACCTTTCAGCAGGACTGCCTCCCATGATCCGGGTGCATGGAGACGTGCGCCGCATCAACGTCGACGCGCTGGACCACAAGGCGGTGCACGCCATGGTCTACGACATCATGAGCGACGGCCAGCGCAAGATCTATGAAGAGTTCCTGGAGATCGACTTCTCTTTCGAGATCGAAGGCCTGGCGCGTTTCCGTGTCAACGCCTTCAACCAGGAACGCGGCGCCGGCGCGGTGTTCCGCACCATTCCCTCGAAGATCCTGACGCTGGAGCAGCTGAACGCGCCGAAGATCTTCTCCGAGCTCGCCCTGAAACCCCGCGGCATGGTGCTGGTCACCGGCCCGACCGGCTCCGGCAAGTCGACCACGCTGGCGGCGATGGTCAACTACCTCAACGAAAACGAATACGGCCACATCCTCACGGTCGAGGACCCTATCGAGTTCGTGCACGAATCCAAGAAGTGCCTGATCAACCAGCGCGAGGTCGGCCCGCACACCCGGAGTTTTGCCGCCGCGCTGCGTTCCGCCCTGCGGGAAGATCCGGACGCCATCCTGGTCGGCGAAATGCGTGACCTGGAAACCATCCGGCTGGCCATGACCGCCGCGGAAACCGGCCACCTGGTGTTCGGCACGCTTCACACGTCGTCGGCTGCCAAGACCATCGACCGGATCATCGACGTGTTCCCGGCCGAAGAGAAGGACATGATCCGCGCCATGCTGTCGGAGTCGCTGCAGGCCGTCATCTCCCAGACCCTGTGCAAGACCAAGGACGGCAGCGGCCGGGTGGCGGCGCACGAGATCATGCTGGGCACGTCGGCCATCCGCAACCTGATCCGCGAGGCCAAGGTGGCGCAGATGTATTCGGCCATCCAGACCGGCAACAACTTCGGCATGCAGACGCTCGACCAGAACCTCACCGACCTGGTCCGGCGAAACATCATCTCCCCGGCCGAAGCTCGCGGCAAGGCCAAGATGCCCGAGAACTTCCCGGGCTGATCCTGATTTTTCATGAATGAAACAAGGCCTCATGGCCCGTTGGAGAAAAGTGCATGAAAGGCATCCTCGGACTGCTGCGCAGCAGGTCTCCGAAACGCGTGGCGGCGAACGGTGACGCCAGCGATTCGGTCCTGTTTTCAACTGCCTTCGCCGACCAGGGCGTCGATGCTTCGATGCTGGTGCCCTGGGAAGCCCGTGCAGTCGAGATCGGCGCGCTGCGGCTGACTGCTGCACGCGGTGTCAAGTACCTGCAGAACCTGTGGGCACGCGACAAACACATGTGCACGCTGGAGCCGGAACGCATCGCCAGCCTGGAGCGCTTCTTCCAGTTCGCCACCATCCCGGCGGGCCGCGAAGTGATCCGCCAGGAGGAATACGGCAACTTCATGCTGGTGCTACTGGACGGCACCATCTCGGTCGACCGCACCCAGCCCTGGGGCGAGCGCCTGCGGCTGGCCGAAACCCGGCCCGGCGATATCCTGGGCGAGATGTCGCTGCTGGACAGCGGCATCCGGTTCTCGAGCTGCACCACGCTGACCGACTGCGACATCGCGGTGCTCAGCGCCGAAGCGATGGACGAAATGATGGACGCCGAGGCCTACACGGCCTGCCACCTGGTGGCGCTGCTGGCACGCAAGCTGTCGCTGCGGCTGCGGATGGTCAGTGCCAGTCTGGGCGAAAACAAATAACCGGACGAAGCCGCCAAGCCGTTTGGCTGGCCTCGCCGCGCAAGGATTTCTTTCATGGAACGCGATCAGGCCAGTAAATTCATCAATGACCTGCTCAAGCTGATGATCAGCCGGGGCGGCAGCGACATGTTCATCACGGCGGATTTTCCGCCCGCCATGAAGGTCGACGGCAAGCTCACCAAGGTGTCGCCCCAGCCGCTTGGCCCCGGCCACACGCTGGCGCTGGCGCGGTCGATCATGAACGACCGCCAGGCGGCGGAATTCGAGCGCACCAAGGAATGCAACTTCGCCATTTCGCCGGCCAGCGTGGGGCGTTTCCGGGTCAACGCCTTCGTTCAGCAGGGCAAGGTCGGCATGGTGCTGCGGCTCATCCCGACCACCATCCCGACCATCGACGGCCTGAAGGTGCCCGAGGTGCTGAAGGATGTGGTGATGGCCAAACGCGGCCTCTGCATCCTGGTCGGCTCCACCGGCTCCGGCAAGTCGACCACGCTGGCGGCCATGGTCGACTGGCGCAACGAACACTCTTACGGCCACATCATCACCATCGAAGATCCGGTGGAGTTCGTGCATCCGCACAAGAACTGCGTGGTGACGCAGCGCGAGGTCGGCCTGGATACCGACAACTGGGAAATCGCGCTCAAGAACACGCTTCGGCAGGCGCCGGACGTCATCCTGATGGGCGAGGTGCGCGACCGCGAAACCATGGAACACGCCATCGCCTTCAGCGAAACCGGCCATCTGTGCCTGGCCACGCTGCATGCCAACAGCGCCAACCAGGCACTCGACCGCATCGTCAACTTCTTCCCGGAAGAGCGGCGCCACCAGTTGCTGATGGACCTGTCTCTCAACCTGCGGGCGATGATCTCGCAGCGCCTGGTGCCGGTGCAGGACGGCAAGGGCCGCGCCGCCGCGGTCGAGGTCATGCTCAACACGCCGCTGATCGCCGACCTGATCTTCAAGGGCGAGGTTTCCGAGATCAAGGAAATCATGAAGAAGAGCCGCAACCTGGGCATGCAGACATTCGACCAGGCGCTTTTCGACATGTACGAGAAACACCTGATCACCTATGAAGACGCGCTGCGCAACGCGGATTCGCTGAACGACCTGAGGCTGCAGGTGAAGCTGAACAGCCAGCGGGCGAAGGAAAACCAGGATCTCTCGAGCGGGACGGAACATTTCGAGATTGTTTAAGCTTGCGGGATGAGCACACTCAACCCCAAAACCTATTCCGCCACGCCTTCCCGCACTGTCGCCTTTTTGGGCCTGGGTGTGATGGGCGGCCCGATGGCCGGCCACCTGGCGCTGGCCGGGCACCAGGTCACCGTCTTCAACCGCACCGCTTCCAAGGCTGCCGACTGGGCGGCCGAATTCGGCGGCAAACATGCACCCACGCCGCGTGAAGCGGTGGCTGGAGCCGACATCGTGTTCTGCTGCGTCGGCAACGACGACGACCTGCGTTCGGTCGTGCTGGGAACCACCGACAGCACTGGTGGCCGCAACGACGACGGCGCGCTGGCGGGCATGAAACCCGGCGCCATCTTCGTGGACCACACTACCGCTTCGGCCGACGTGGCACGCGAGTTGTACGCCGCCGCCAAGGCGCTCGGCCTGCCTTTCATCGACGCCCCCGTCTCCGGCGGCCAGGCCGGCGCCCAGAACGGCGCCCTCACAGTGATGTGCGGCGGCGACGCCGATGCCTTCGCCGCCGTCGAACCGGTGGCCGCTGCCTTTGCCCGCGCTTTCACGCTGATGGGCGAGGCCGGTGCCGGCCAGCTGACCAAGATGTGCAACCAGATCTGCATCGCCGGCATCGTGCAGGGCCTGTCCGAAGCCATCGCCTTCGGGCAACGCGCCGGGCTGGACATGAAACAGGCGCTCGACGTCATCGGCAAGGGTGCCGCGCAAAGCTGGCAGATGGACAACCGGGGCAAGACCATGGTCGACGGAAAGTTCGACTTCGGTTTCGCGGTGGACTGGATGCGCAAGGACCTGGGCCTGGTGCTGGACGAAGCCCGCCGCAACGGCGCCCGTGTACCCGTGACCGCGCTGGTCGATCAGTTCTACGGCGATGTGCAGCTGATGGGCGGCACCCGCTGGGACACCTCTTCGCTGCTCAAGCGTCTCGGCTGATCCGCCGGTCGGTTGAAAAAAAGCCCCCGCCGGATCGAACCGGCAGGGGCTTTTTTGTCGGGCGTCCTCTTAGAAATCGACGATGGAGAAACCGACGCTCAAGACGGTGCGCTTGCGGTTGTAGTCGATCAGGCTGTCGCCGTAACCGCTGAACAGCTGGGTGTGGAACCGCAGACCGCTGTAGCTGTTGCCCTTGCCGTCGCCCAGCGAACGGAGCCATTCGAGCCGCACCGAACCCTTGGCGTCTCCACCCGGCGTGCCGCGCAGGGTGCCGATGAAAGTGTTGCGGGTGCTCGGGTTCCAGGCTGCCGAAACCTCGCCACGACCGATGAAGTTGGAAATATCCGGATTGTTGTCCTTCAGCGCCGACTCGCTCAGGCGTTTCCATACCCGGCCGGTGACGGAAAAGTTGTTGTCTTTCTCGAAACCGGTCATCAGGTAGAAGCGGTTCCAGCTGCGCGACAGCGGGTCGCTCTGGCCGTTGGACTGGTGCACCAGGCCGGCGCCGCTGTAGCGCCATTTCCAGCCGAAAGGCAGGTCGGCGGTGGTCGGATAGACGTAGATGGCTTCCGGTTCGTAGTCGGTGCTGCGGAACGGCCGCGACAGGCCGCTATTGAAGAACTGCCAGTACGACTGCTGGCTGTAGGCCAGCCACAAGGAGTCCCGCAGCGGCGAATCGGCCGGTGTCAGGATGCCGCTGGCAAGTTTGGTACGCACCGACAGCTGCAAACGCAGTTCTTCCTTGCGGTAGTCGGTGGTGGTGGTCGCGCTGTTGGCCGGGTTGCCGGAAGTCGGCATCTGGTTGACCGAATTGGAGCCGATAACCGACAGGCTGTTGGGCCGGAAACCGCGCAGGCTGAAGGTCGGGCAGGTGCTGCCCGACTCGAGTTCCCAGAAACGCGACAGGTCGGAGAACTGGCGGTCCTTGCAGCCCTGCTCGAGTCCGACGCCGATGATGCCGGTGGAAGCGGTCGGAGTGGTTGCGCCGCCCGCTGCGACCGCCGGCTGGGTCGAGGCCAGGGCGGCGGTCACATCGGCCTTCAGGGCCGACGCGGAAGCCCCCGGTGGCGGTGTGCTGGTGGGCGACGCCTGGGCGTCGATCGAGCGCTGCTGGACTTCTTCTACGAGCACTTTTTGCGCAGAAGCCCATTGGTCGAAACAACCGAGGCGTTCCTTGTCCGAGCTGAGCGCCTGGCATTGCTGCCAGGCCGTGACGGCGGCGGTGCGCTGCGGTGTCATCTTCACCACGGGCGCAGGTTTGGACGGAGCCGGCTTTCTGGTGGTGGCGGCGGTCTGTGCCTGGGCGGCGGAGGCTGCAAGCAGCATGCTGGCGCAGGCAACGAGGCGGATGTGCGACGGATTCCTTTTGGAAGGCATCGTTCTGGCTTTCGGGGATGGAAGCCCGGGGCGGGCAGCGAGACATGGAAGGCGCAAGACGCCGTACCCTGAATGTTAGCGCTCGTTGCAGCGCTTACATGTCAGAAACCGCCTCATCATGCGGCCGATCACGCGGTCAAAGGCCCTTGTTGATCGCCGCCGAAGCCTCGGCCTTCCTGGCGAACTCGGCACGCAGGGCCCGCAGTTTCTCGCGCGGGTCCTCCCGGGTGGTGCCGACATGCAGAGCCATTTCGGCAATGAAACGGCTGGGTTTGGCCGCCACCATCTCGCGGCCCTTCTTGCGGCGTTTGGTCCAGCTGACCGCCAGGCTGCGCTGGGCTCGGGTGATGCCCACGTACATCAGCCGGCGCTCTTCCTGCAGGCGCTGGGTGGTCTCCTCGCTGACCACCAACTGCCGGCCGCCGTCGTCGTCGAGCTTGAAGGGTAGCAGGCCTTCGGTGACACCGATGAGCATCACATGCGGCCACTCCAGGCCCTTGGAGGCATGCAGGGTGGACAGGGTGACAACGTCCTGGTCCTTCTCGCGTTCGCTGATCGTGGACAGCAGCGACACCGTCTGCACCACTTCCAGCAGTGTCTTCTTCTCGCTGGCGATGTTGGCACCCGACGCGTCGTCGATGATGCCGCCGCAGCGCTGCGCCATCCAGTCGATGAAGTCGAGCACGTTGGTCCAGCGGGCGGCGGCCACCTTGTCGCTGTCCTCACCGTCCAGCAGGTGTTGCTCGTAGCCGATTTCCTTGGCCCATTCGAGCAGGAAGGCCTTGGCGTCCTCGGCGCCGGTGGTGTGGCGGGCGCGGTATTCGAGGTCGTTGATGTAGCGGCCGAATTCCAGCAGCTGATCCATCGCCCGCTCGGGCATGAGCGACGCCAATGAGGACGAGAACAGCGAGCCGAACAGGCTGAGCCTGTATTTGGTGCCGTATTCGCCGAGCTTGCCAAGCGTGGTGTGGCCGATGCCGCGTTTGGGTGTGGTCACCGCGCGCAGGAACGCCGGATCGTCGTCGTTGTTGACCCAGAGACGAAGCCAGGCGCAGAGGTCGCGGATCTCGGCCCGGTCGAAGAAACCGGTGCCGCCCGAGACCTTGTAAGGAATGTTGGCCCTGCGCAGCGCCTTCTCGAAAGGCTTGGCCATGTGGTTGGCCCGGTAGAGGATGGCGAACGATCGCCATTCCTTGTGCTGCGAGGTTTCGCGCAGGCTCTGGATGCGCGCCACGGCACGGTCGGCCTCGTGTTCCTCGCTGTCGGCGTCGACCACCCGCACCGGTTCGCCTTCGCCGAGCTCAGAGAACAGGGTCTTGGGGAACAGTTTGGGATTGGGCCCGATCACGTTGTTGGCGGCGCGCAGGATCGCGCTGGTCGAGCGGTAGTTCTGCTCGAGTTTGATGACCTTCAGTTCCGGATAGTCGATCGGCAGCTTGCGCAGGTTGTCGAGCGTGGCGCCTCGCCAGCCGTAGATGGACTGGTCGTCGTCGCCCACCGCGGTGAACCGGCCGCGTTCGCCCACCAGCAGCTTCAGCAGTTCGTACTGGGTGGCGTTGGTGTCCTGGTATTCGTCGACCAGCACATGGCCCAGCGCCTTCTGCCATTTGCCGCGCACTTCCGGGAAGTCGCGCAGCAGCTTGAGCGGCATGCCGATCAGGTCGTCGAAGTCGACGCTCTGGTAGGCGGCAAGGCGCTCTTCATAACGCTCCATCACCTTGGCGATGATCTTCTCGTTGTCGTCGGCCGCGGCCTTCTGGGCATCCCCGCTGTCGAGGCCCATGTTCTTCCACTTGCTGATGGTCCACTGCCAGATGCGGGCGGTGGCGGCATCCACCGTGCCGCCGGCAGCGTCCTTGATGATGCCGACCACGTCATCCGAATCCAGGATGCTGAACTGGGGTTTCAGGCCCAGCACGGCGCCGTCTTCGCGCATCAGCCGCACACCCAGTGCGTGGAAGGTGCAGACGGCTACTTCCTTGGCCTTGCGGCCGATGATGTGTTTGGCGCGCTCGCGCATTTCGCTGGCCGCCTTGTTGGTGAAGGTGATGGCGGCGATGCGTCCGGGTTCGAGCCCGGCCTCGATCAGCCGTCCGATCTTCATCGTGATCACCCGCGTCTTGCCCGAGCCGGCACCCGCCAGGACGAGGCTGGGACCGTTCAGGTAATTGACGGCTTCGAGCTGGGCAGGATTGAGACCGGCGGACATGGGAGCGGGGTGCGGGAGCGGAGACGCAGGGTGGAAGGCCGCGGATGATACCGGCCGACGGTCCTGCGGCTTTTTTGGGGACGCTGCGAGAATGCCGCCCGTGTCATCCGTCTTTGCCGTCACCTTCCCTTTCTTCGCCCTGGTGCTGATCGGCTACCTGGCAGCCCGGCGCGGCCTGCTGCCCATCACGGCCATTCCGGGGCTGAACGGCTTCGTGCTGTATTTCGCCCTGCCCTGCATGCTGTACCGCTTCGGCGCGCGGTCACCGCTGTCGCAATTGCTGAACCCCTTGTCGGCCGCGGTCTACCTGGGCGCCGGACTGGTGATGGTGGCCCTGGCACTGCTGGTGGCGCGCCGCGGCGGATGGGGCTGGAACGACGCGGCCTTCGGCGCCCTCGTCACCGCCTTTCCCAACACCGGCTTCATGGGCGTACCCCTTGTCGGCACCCTGCTAGGCGGTGCCGCCGCCGGCCCGGTGGTGCAGACCATGGCCATCGACATGGTGATCACCAGTTCCCTCTGCATCGCGCTTTCGCGCCTCGACGGCGCCGGCGCGCACGGTGTGGCGAAGGCCTTGCGGCAGGCGCTGCGCGGCATGCTGGTCAATCCCCTGCCGTGGTCGATCGCGCTCGGCGCGCTGGCATCGGGCCTGGGCATGCGCTTCCCGGCGCCGGTCGAACAGACCATCGCGCTGCTGGGCGAGGCAGCGCCGCCGGTCGCGCTGGTCACCATCGGTGCCGTGCTGGCGCGCTCCCAGATGGGCCACGACAGTGCCGTCAGCTGGCCGTCCTACCTGCCGCTGGCGTTGGCGAAACTGGTGCTCCACCCGTCGCTGGTATTTGCCGGTGGATGGCTGGCGGCGCGGGCGGGGGCGCCCCTGCCGCCAGTGGCGCTGGGCGCCATGGTGCTGGTGGCCGCCCTGCCGTCGGCCAGCAATGTCGCGGTGCTGGCGGAACGTTTCGGGGCGCACAACGGGCGCATCGCCCGGATCATCATGGTGTCGACCACCCTGGCGTTTGTGTCGTTCTCCGCGGTGGTGGCGCTGGTACAGCACTGAAGCCGGAGTGCAAACAGCTTTCGTCCGGTTTCCCGCCGGCTTCGTCGGACGAAACCGGGGTTTCATCGCAAAGTCCGACCCGGATTGACCGGGATTTCTAGGATTCGCGAGCCTTTTCCAGCTCAACCGAACGAACCTATGCACATGCACAGCATGAACCTCGACCAACTGCGTGCCGCAGTGAGTGCCGGCGGCGTTGCCGGCATCACCCTGCGCGCGCAGGGTGACAACTTCTATGTGGAAATCGCCACCCAGAGCGGCCAGGACGCCATGCTGGCCCGGGTCCGCGGCCCGGAACCCCGCTGCTTCGTCAATCCGAGATCCGGTCTCGGCATGTTGCGGGACGCCGGCGTGACGACGGTCACCGTCGACATCAGCCAGTGGGAACCCTTGCCCAAGAAATGAAGCGTCCCTGAAACAGGCTCAAGAAACCGCGGCAACTCTTTGCTGCACATTGTCTTATCGATGCCATCTTGCGGCCGGTATCATCCCGGCCCATGCTTGAACAACGCATCCAGCAGCATTTCATCGACAGCGCCGACCTCAAGTACCAGTCGTCCGAGGCGCTGGGGGTGCCCATCGCCCTCGCGGTGCAGGCCATCGTCGCCTGCGTGACCGGTGGCGGCAAGACACTGGCCTGCGGCAACGGCGCATCGGCCCTGCTGGCGCAGACGCTCAGCGCAGCCTTCGTCGGCGGTTTCGAGCGCGAGCGCCCCGAGCTCGCCGCCATCGCCCTCACCATCGACGGCTCCCTGCTCACCGCGCCCGGCCTGGATCCCGACATCACCGCCGTGTTTGCCCGGCAGGTGCGCGCGCTGGGCCACGCGGGCGATGTGCTCGTCGCACTTTCGCCGGGTGGCAACTGCAGCAACGTGATCGCCGCCATCGCCGCCGCACACGAACGCGACATGACGGTGGTCGCCATGACCGGCCGTCACGGCGGTCGCATCGCCGGCATGCTGCGCGAGACCGACATCTTCATCAGCGTGCCGCACGACCGTACCGCGCGTGTCCACGAGGTCCACCTCTTGGCCCTCCATTGCATCTACGACGGCGTGGATGCGCAACTTCTCGGTGACCAGGAGTCCTGACATGACCAGCAGCCTTTCCGTTTCTTCCGCCCGCCTGCCCCTGGCACTGATCGCCGTTGCCGTGCTGGCTTCGGCCATGAGCGGCTGCGTGCCGCTGGTGGTCGGCGGTGCCGCCATGGCCGGCACGGGCCTGGTGGTGACCGATCGCCGTACCGCCGGAACCCAGCTCGAAGACGAGTCCATCGAACAACGCGCAGCCAATGCGGTGCGCACCAATTTCGGCGAACGTGCCCACGTCAACATCACCAGCTACAACCGCCAGGTGCTGCTGACCGGCGAAGCGCCCACCGCGCAGGACAAGGCGAGCATCGAGCAATACGTCGCCCGCGTGGAAAACGTGCGCGGCGTGGTCAACGCGCTGGACGTGATGCCCAACACCGGTTTCTCGCAGCGTTCCCAGGACACCCTGACCACCGGCAAGGTGAAAGCCAGTTTCGTCGACGCCAAGGACATCTATTCCAACGCCTTCAAGGTGACCACCGAACGTGGTGTGGTCTACCTGATGGGCCGGGTCAGCAAACGCGAAGCCGACCGCACGGCAGAGATCGCCCGCGGCGTGGCTGGCGTCGTAAAGGTGGTGCGGGTGTACGAACTGGTCAGCGAACAGGAACTCGCCGACATCGGCCGCCAGCAGGCGCCATCCGCGGGAACGCCCGCGACCGCCCCGGCGCCGGTCGCAGCGCCGGCACCCGCTCCGGTGGAATCCGGTGGCGCGGTGGTCACTCCGATCCGCTGACCGGCATCAGTCGACCAGGGCCAGGGCCGCATAGTCGCCGACCTTGTCGGCCAGCCCGGCCGGCACCAGTTCGACACCGGCGGTCAGCGCCGGCAGGTGCCCGGCCACATAGGCCTGCAGCTTGGGCAGCAGCAGGTCGCGGTGGTGCCAGAACACGCTGCCACCCAGGCTGATGCGTTGCAGGTCCATCAGCACCACGATGTTGTAGATGCCCCGGCCCATGGTGCGGCACAGCGCGTCGACGATGCCGACCGCATCGGCATGCCCGGTACGAGCCGCCTCGAGCAGTTCTTCCGCCCCCGCAAAACCCCGGTCGGCAAACCGTCGACCGATGGCGATGCCCGCCACCAGCGACTCCAGGTCGCCATGGTTGCCGCAGCCGCAGACGGCATGGCGGTCGTCGTCGCTCACAAAAGTATGACCGCCGTGGCCCGCATTGCCGTTTTTGCCGCGCAACACCCGTCCGTTGACGCACAGGCCCATGCCGACACCGGTGCTCCAGGTGACGTAAGCGCAATCGTCCACGCCCTGCAAGGCACCCCAGCGGCGTTCGGCCTCCAGTGCGGCGACCGCGTCGTTTTCTACCCGCACATGCTGGAAACGCCTGCGCAACGGAGCCTCCAGGGGCACGGTTCGCCAGTCGTTGGGGATCTTGCCGCCCGGCCCGGCCAAGCCGCCGCAGATGTTGGGCGTGGCCAGTTCGACCAGGCCGTCCACCAGCACGAATGGACCGGTGGACGAGACACCCACGCGTTCCAGCGTGGCAACATCCACATTGGCTTCTGCGCAGGCCTGGTCGATCAGCCGGAGGATCTGTTGTGCGACGGCGTCCGACTGGCCCTGTTTGGCCGTCGGTTCGCTACGGCGATGGAGGAGGTCCTGGCTGCCGGGCGGCGAGAGGCTGACCGCGACCTTGGTGCCTCCGATATCGACACAGACTCGCATGGGTGGCTGTCCTTCTGTTTTGCTGATACCGACAGTTTAGGAGCGCAGGCCTCGCCGCCATGTAAGCCGATGCCGGCTGAGCCGCCGCTAGATCAGCTTGGCAATCCCGGCGGCCACCATGCCCGCCAGGATGGTGCTGGTGACCGGCAGGCTCCACTCGCGTCCGCGCCAGCGCCAGCGCAGGTCGCCCGGCAGACGTCCCAGGCCAAAACGGCTCAGCCAGGGGGCTGCCCAGCTCAGCAGGATCAGCACCAGGAACACGACGATGTAGAGGCGGATCACGACATGCCTTTCACAACCGGTGACTGCGGTCGCCCTGCCGGAAACCCACCGGCGTCCAGTCGGCCGGCACACCACGCCCCAGCGCGATGGCCTTGAACAGTTCGCCCATCTCGTGTTCGTGCACGAGCAGGAGCGGCTGGCCGCGCTGGGCGGGTGCCAGCGTGTCGAGCATCTGCGCAAACCCGCAGTTGTAGAGAAAGTGGGCCTGGCTGGTGTAGCCCAGCACTTCGAGGCCGGCGTCCTGCGCGGCCACCGCGATGCCGGTGAAGTCGACGTGCGCGGTGATGTCCTTCACGCCCACATCCGCCAGGGGATCGCCGTCCGCACGGTGCTCGCGATGACACATCACCGTGCCCATGTGACGCTGCGGGTGGTAGTACTCGGCCTCGGGAAAACCGTAGTCGATGAGGAAGACCGCACCCTGCGCCAGCCGGTCGGCCAGGGTGGAGACGAAGGCCCGGCCCTGTGGATGGATCTCGGTCAGGTAGTCGTGCGGGCCGTCGATACCGACCGGCGGGCGCAGGTCGGTCGGCCGGTCGCTCCAGGCAAAACCGCCGCTGCCGTCGGCCACCACGCCGCGCTCGTGCCACGCACCGCCGACACGCGCCAGCAGCTGTACCGGCATGGCGTCGAGCACCTCGTTGCCGACCACCACGCCACGCAGGCTTTCCGGAAGGCGATCGGCCCAGGCCACACGGTCGCCGAACGCCGCCAGCGTCTGCTGCTGGCGCGCCCGCAGGCTGCCCGATACATCGACGATGGTGTAGCGCCGCACCCGGTCGCCCAGGGCCTCGAGCATCTGTGCCGCCAGAGCGCCGGTGCCGGCTCCGAATTCCCACACCTCGTCGGTGCCCGAGGCTTCCAGCGCGTCGGCCACCTGCACGGCGAGCGAGCGGCCGAACAGCGGCGACAGCACCGGCGCGGTGACGAAATCGCCGCCGCCGTCCTTCACGCCTGCCGGCATGGTGCCGAACTGGGACGCGCCGCGCGTGTAGTAACCCAGGCCGGGAGCGTACAGCGCCAGCCCCATGAAACGGTCGAAACCGATCCAGCCGCCCGCGCTGGCGATCTCGGCCAGGACGAGGTCTTGCAGGTCGCCGCCTGCCTCGGAGCCCGTGGATGGGGCCGGTACACTGGAAAAAACTGCCATAGAACTGCCAAACATCTGCTTTCCGGGATTGTCCCCGATGCCCGCCTTGTCCACTTCCGACACATCCACCACGGCGCCGACGCCATCGCCCACCCGCACGGTACTCGTCACCGGGGCCGGCCGCCGGCTGGGCCGGCAGATCGCGCTCGGCCTGGCGCAGAACGGCTGGCGGGTGGCGGTCCACTTCCTGCGGTCGCGCGACGAATCCGCCGAGACCGTGCGCGACTGCCGCTTGCTGGCGGGCCGCGATGATGCGGCCTCGGCCTTCGAGGCAGACCTGTCCGATGAAACTTCGGTGCGCGGACTGGTGCCGCAGGTGGTGGCGCATTTAGGCCGGCTCGACGCGGTGGTCAACAACGCATCGCTGTTCCAGCAGGACAGCGCGGCGGACTTCAGCTTCGCCTCGCTGGAACGCCACATGCGCAGCAACACGGCAGCGCCGATCCTGCTGGCGCAGGCGCTGGCCGAGCATGTCGCGGCCCGCAACGGCGCTGCCGGCGAGGCCGCCGTGGTCAACCTGCTGGACCAGAAGCTGTGGAACCAGAACCCCGATTTCCTGAGCTACACCCTGTCGAAAGCCGCCCTGGAAGCCGCCAACACCATGCTGGCGCTGGCCCTGGCGCCGCAGGTGCGGGTGGTCGGCGTGGCGCCCGGCCTGACGCTGACCAGCCATCTGCTGGACGATGCCACCTTCCAGAAGCTGCATGCGCTGTCGCCCCTGGGCCGTTCATCGACACCCGAAGACGTCGCCGCGACGGTGCGTTTTGCACTGGAAAACCGCTCCATGACCGGCACCACCCTGCTGGTCGACGGCGGACAGCACCTGATGAAATTCGAGCGCGATTTTTCGCTCATGTAGTTTGCCGACCGAACCGAGATTTCTCCCATGACCCCGACCCAAGGCCAGCAGATCCTGACCCTCACCGGCCTGCTTTTCGACGCCAACCTGGGCATTCTCGACCACGAGAAAACCGCGCCGCAACCGATCCGCGTCGACGCAGAACTCAACCTGGGCCCCCAGGAACTGCTGCCGCACGACGACGACATCCTGCATGTGCTCGACTACCGGAAGGTCCGCCGAATCATCATCGACGAGTGCACCGCAGAGCATGTGAACCTGCTCGAAAGCCTGATCGGCAAGGTCGCCCTGCGCCTGCTGCAACTGCCGGGCGTGCTGGGCGTGCGGGTGAAGATCGCCAAGCTGGAAATCTTCGACGACTGCGAGGTGGCGATCCGGGTGGAGACGGGCGCCTGGTAACCCGATCGCCTGCGAATGATCAACCCGGCACGACCAGCAAACGATTGACCGCCACCAGATCGTTTTCATCCAGCAGCCCGCCCGAAGCCTTGAGCCGCAGCGCCTGCATCAAGGTTTCCACCCGCACCTTGAACAGGTCCCGCTGGGCCGCGTACAACTGCTGTTCGGCGTTCAACACGTCGATGTTGATACGGGTGCCGATGCGATAGCCGATCTTGTTGTCCTCGACCGCGCTCTGGCTCCCGGGCCGACACCGCTCCGCCCGCAAACAGGGGAATGTGGAGATTCAGGCCCACCTGCGCTGCATTGACCCGGCTGGAAACATCGGCTGGCGAGCCCATGCTGCCGGAAGCGAAATTGCGCCCGTAACTCGCGACGGCCAGTGCGGCCTCCTGGATCCGCACCGCCGGATGCTGCAGCCGCGCCCGTTCCGCCCAGGTGCCTGCGTCCCCCTCAGGCAAAGGCAGGTCGCTTCCGTATGCCAGCGTCGCCAGGGCGGCGGGCAGCTTTCCGATGCTGCGTTCGAGTTCGGCAAAGCGCGTCTCACGAAGGGTGACTGCTCGAAAGAACTGCGGCCCGACTGCCCTCCCGAATCCCCGGTCAGGCCCACGGTAGGCAGGAGCCCCGCACGCGCCTGCGGCAGGCGTTCCTGCGCGGCATCGTAGGCACGTTGGGCCGACAACAGAACCGGGTCCTGCAGCAGGACGAGCCGATAGGCGCCGAGCAGGCCGGGAGATCGCCATTGAACAAGGCCGAACCGGCGAACATCGGCAGGACGCTCGATGCCGGCTTCGACGGCTCCAACAGTTCGGCATCCGCCAAGGCCGGCCAAGCCGCCATGCCGGCCGCCAGCACGCCCAGCAGACCCGCGCCCGAACTACCCGCCAGTGTTCCGCTTTCTGCGCTGCGCACCATGGCTGCGGTGGCTTGGCGCATCGCCGCAGCCGTGCCCGTGGCGGCATCCGCGAACATCACCGCGATGCCGCGTTCGCCGCTGTTGCGAACCACCGGCGGCGGACCATTCGAAGGCTGTGAACCGACCCCGGCGTACAATCGACGCCCCTTGTAAGCCACCACCATGCAAACCAAGCTCACCTTGCGACTGGGTGAACACCTCATCAAGGACGCAAAGGCGCATGCAGCCCCTTATGGGCGCGCGCTTGCGCAATTCGTGGCCGACTACTTCGCTTCGCTCGCGGGTCACCGACATGAAGCCGCATCGCAGGCGGATGGAGATGATTCGCCCCCGACTTCCACCGCGATCGTCACCCGCAACTTGCGGGACTTCGACGCCAGCCCCGTCTGGGCTTACACCCCCGAGCATAGGCTCGCCCTCAACCCCTGATGCGGAGACCGCCATGAGCGCCGTCTGGACCGAAACCGAACCCACCTCTCCGCCTGCATCCCCCGACTCCGCCCCCCAGCGCCTGAAGATCGAACGCGAGACCCACAAGCTCGAAAAGCGCCTGTGCCGTGAAGTCGGCCGGGCCATCGTCGACTACAACATGATCGAGGAAGGCGACCGGGTGATGGTCTGCATGTCCGGCGGGAAGGACAGCTACGGCATGCTCGACATCCTGCAGAAACTGCAGCAGCGCGCGCCCATCAAATTCGAGCTGATCGCCGTCAACCTCGACCAGAAACAGCCCGGCTTCCCCGAACACGTTCTGCCCGAATACCTGGCCAAGACCGGGGTACCGTTCCACATCGAGAACGAGGATACGTACAGCATCGTCAAGCGGGTGATCGAGGACGGCAAGACCACCTGCGGCCTGTGCAGCCGGCTGCGGCGCGGCATTCTCTACCGGGTGGCCGACGAACTGGGCGCCACCAAGGTCGCCTTGGGCCACCACCGCGACGACATCCTGCAGACCCTGTTCCTCAACATGTTCTTCGGTGCCAAACTAAAGACCATGCCGCCCAAGCTGGTCAGTGACGACGGCAAACACGTGGTCATCCGCCCCATGGCCTACGTGGCCGAAAAAGACCTGGTGCGCTGGGCTGCGCATCGTGAATTCCCCATCATTCCCTGCAATCTGTGCGGCAGCCAGACCAACCTGCAGCGCGTCCAGGTGGGTGAAATGCTCCGAGACTGGGAAAAGCGCTTCCCCGGTCGCATCGAAAACATGTTCTCGGCCCTGCAGAACGTGGTTCCATCGCATCTGCTGGATGGAACCCTGCACGATTTCAGGAGTCTCAAGCCCACGGGCGTGGCGGACGAATCCGGCGACAAGGCCTTCGATTCCGAAAGTTTTGTTGCACCTTCTCCGCCCGGCCTGAATATCGTGTCCATCTGAGTCTTTCCGTTCCCCATCGCCTTGCCGGTTAGCAGGCACCACAGGAGACAGCCATGAAACGTATTGCCGCCGTGTTTCTCATCGCCGCAGCGGCCACGCTGGCGGGTTGCTCGACCACCCGGCTGGTCGACAGCAACGTGCAATCGTTTTCCAGCCTGCCGGCGATTCCGTCCGGCGCCAGTTACCGGTTCGAACGACTGCCATCGCAGCAGACCATGCCGGTGCAGCAGAACATGATCGAGACCGTGGCCCAGCAATCGCTCGGCCGGGTCGGCCTGGTGCATGACGAAAGCAAGGCGATCTACAGCGTTCAGGTGGGGCTGCAGGCCCAGCGCCGGGTTGAATACGATCCCTTCGGCCCGGGTTTCGGCCCCGGCTTCGGTGGTTTCTACGGCGGCCCGGGCTGGCGCCGCGGCGGCTATTACGGCGGTTACTACGGTGCCGGTTTCGGCCGTTTCCCCGACCGCGTGCTGTATGCCCAGCAGGTCGGCCTGACGGTGCGAGAGATCGCCACCGGCAAGATCGTCTATGAAACCCACGCCGCCCACGACAGCCTGCAGCCAGCCGATGCCCAGGTGCTGACGGTCATGCTGGATTCCGCCCTTTATGGTTTCCCGCAGGCGCCGGCCGGCGTTCGCCGGGTCAACGTCGAGATTCCGCGCGTCACCGCCCAATAAGCATGGACGCCACCCGCATCATCGCCATCCGCCACGGTGAAACCGCCTGGAATGTCGACACCCGGATCCAGGGCCAGCTCGACATCCCGCTGAACGAAACCGGCGAATGGCAGGCGCGCCGCCTGGGGCAGGTGCTGGCGTCGGAGCCGATCAGCGCGGTCTATGCCAGCGACCTGAAACGCGCGCACCGCACCGCTGAACATGTGGCGGATGCAGTGGGCGGCCTGGCGGTCCAGCCCGATATCGGTTTGCGCGAACGCGGTTTCGGCAGTTTCGAAGGGCTCACCTTCCAGGATATCGAAGCGCAGTTGCCCGAACAGGCCCATCAGTGGCGCACGCGGGTACCCGACTTCGCACCCGAAGGCGGCGAATCGCTCATCGAATTCCGCCAGCGGGTGCTGGACACGCTCGACGCCCTGGCGGCCCGCCACCCCGGTGAGCAGATCGTGCTGGTGGCGCACGGCGGCGTGATGGATGTGCTTTACCGCGCCGCGACCGGCCAGGAGTTGCAGGCGCCTCGCACCTGGAAGACCGGCAATGCGGTCATCAACCGGCTGCTGTGGACACCGGAATCGGTCACGCTGGTCGGCTGGGCCGACGATGCCCATCTCGACCCCGGCACGCTCGACGACCAGACCGTGGCCTAGCCCACGCTTCTAGAACAGCCCGCCGCCCGCCTGTGGTGGCACCACCCCCAGGTGTTTGTACGCCGCCAACGTGGCGATGCGGCCCCGGGGCGTGCGCTGCAGGTAACCCTGCTGGATGAGATACGGCTCGATTACGTCCTCGATGGTGCCGGACTCCTCGCCGATGGATGCCGCGATGTTGTCCAGCCCGACCGGCCCGCCGTCGAATCGGTGGATCAGCGCTTCCAGCAACTTGCGGTCCATCACGTCGAAGCCTTGCGGATCGACGTCCAGCATCTTCAGCGCCCGGTCCGCGATGTCCCTGGTGATGCGGCCGTCGCCCTTCACGTCGGCATAGTCGCGCACACGGCGCAGCAGCCGGTTGGCGATACGCGGCGTGCCACGCGAACGTCGGGCGATCTCGAAACCGCCTTCTTCGTCCATCGGCACGTTCAGCAGGCCGGCGCTGCGGCGCACGATGCGCGCCAGTTCTTCGGCGTTGTAGAACTCCAGCCGCGCGACGATGCCGAAGCGGTCGCGCAACGGATTGGTCAGCATGCCGGCGCGGGTGGTGGCGCCCACCAGGGTGAACGGCTGCAGGTCGAGCTTGATGCTGCGGGCCGCCGGGCCTTCGCCGATCATGATGTCGATCTGGTAATCCTCCAGCGCCGGGTACAGGATTTCTTCGACCACCGGGCTCAGGCGGTGGATCTCGTCGATGAACAGCACGTCGTTCTTTTCGAGGTTGGTCAGCAGCGCCGCCAGGTCCTTGGGTTTCTCGAGCACCGGGCCGCTGGTCTGGCGCAGGTTGACGCCCAGTTCGGCCGCGATAATGTGACTGAGCGTCGTCTTGCCCAGGCCGGGCGGGCCGAACAGCAGCACATGGTCGAGTGCCTCGCCGCGTTTGCGGGCGGCGCCGATGAAGATCTCGAGCTGTTCGCGCGCCTTGGCCTGGCCGATATATTCGTCGAGCAGCTTGGGCCGGAGGGCCCGCTCGATGGCCTCTTCCTGCGGCGAGGCCGGTGCGGCAGAAATCACCCGGGCCGGTGAAGGGGATGGAGCGAAATCGTCGGTATGGATGGTCATCAGATGGGGTGCCGCAACAGAGCCTTTCAATTGTGCCCAAAGCAGCGGCGAGAATCCGGCGGATGAAAGAGTCACCTTGAGCAGCGCCCTGACCCACTGGGCCGCCGGCACCCTGCGCGACGCCATCCTGCTGGTGGCGCGGCTGTTCACCCGTGTCACCGCCCGCCGCCCTCCCGGCGAACCGCGTGACGAACTGACGCTCTACTACGCCAACCACTCCAGCCACGGTGACTTCGTATTGCTGTGGGCGACCTTGCCACCGCCGCTACGCCGCCAGACGAGGCCGGTCGCAGGCCGCGACTACTGGCTGGTGTCGCGGCTACGGCGTTTCGTCGGCGAGAAGGTGTTCTGCGCGGTGATGATCCGGCGCGATTCGTCCCAGCCCGGCCCCTCGCCGGTGGACCAGATCGTCGAGGCGCTGAATGAGGGCAGTTCGCTGATCTTCTTTCCCGAAGGTACCCGGAACATCGGCAACGAGGTGCTGATGCCGTTCCGAAGCGGTCTGTTCCATGTGGCCGAAGCCTGCCCGCGGGTGCGTTTCGTGCCGGCCTGGATCGACGGCATCCGCGAGGTACTGCCCAAGGGCGCGTATCTGCCGGTGCCGCGCAAATGCACCGTCACCTATGGCGAAGCGGTGCGGCTGCAGCCGGGGGAGGAAAAGGACGCCTTCATCGCCCGCGCCCGGCAGGCGCTACTGGACCTGCGCCCCATCGGCTGAGCCTTCCACGGCCGGGCGTGTCACGCCATCGTCATCGCTTGTTCACAGAATCCGCGGCTGCGCCCCGTATCCAACCGACGTTCACCGATGATGCAATCCTTTAGCCGCCGCATGCCCGCTGCCCTCACCGTCCTGACCTGTGCCGTGCTGGCCGCTTGCGGTGGTGGCAACGACCCCATCGTCACGGCATCGCCCGCCACACCGGCCACGACCCCGCCGGTCACGGTCACGCCTGCGCCTGCCGTCGCGCTGGCCCCGCTGGCCGGTGGCAGCAACTACACCGGAACCCTGAGTTTCGGCGACACCGTCGGCCTGTCGGTCGACACCACCGCGCTCACCGTCACCCTGAACTTCGTCGACTCGCGTTTCGGCCTGGCAGGATCCATCGTCAGCCCCTACACCGTTCAGGCCGACGGTTCATGGCTGGCCAGGGGTTTCACCGCCGTCGCATCGTCCGGTGTGCCGCCCGGGCTCACCGCCAAGCTGCTGGCCGCCATCCAGCTGCGCCTTCACGGCGAAACCAACCTGATCACCGGCAGCATCGAAAAACTGCCCAACCTCAAGCGCACCGACGGCGCGCTGCTGCAGGGCGAGATCGTCGCCTCCAACCTGGGCGCGGCCAACCTGTCGACCATCGCGGGTGTGTACAGCTTCGTCCGCCAGTCCACCGGCTACAAGGCCGACGGCAGCGTCGCGACCCCGACCGCCGTCGCCTACGGCCAGCTGAAGCTGTCGGCCGACGGCAGCGTGCGGGTCTGCGACAGCGCCGTCTACAGCGACACCTGCAGCGGCGGTGTCACCGGCACGATGGCGTCGGAAACCGACCAGGCAAAGTACCCCGGCGCACTGGCCCTGACCCTGGCCGGCACGCGTGTCGGCCGTGTGATGGTGGCCGCCCGCAGCGCTGCGCCGACCCTGGCCGTCGACGCTTACGCCACCGCCGCCGACAACGGCACCACCACCGGCACCTGGGTGATGCAGGGTGCCGCCGTGGCCGCCACCGCGACCGCACTGGACGGTGAATGGCTGTGCGCCCAGCCCGAGATCACTTCGGCGACCGGCCTGCCGTCGGGACGCAACCAGCGCAACTACGTGAGCGTGTCCGGCGGCCTGCTGCAGACCGACACCATCGACACCGACATCGGCCTGAGCGCCAACGGCGGCGGCCTGGCCGGACTGTTCACCGGCGCGTGGGCTGACACCAGGACCGGCGCCCGCGCGCTGCTGCCGCTGTCTGCCAATACCGCCTATTACGTCGGCAACACCGGCACCACGACGACCACGGCAGCATCGCTGTCGGGTGTGTGCCACAAGCTGCCCGAGCAGGTTGCCGTCACCACCTACTCGGCTGCGCCGACCACCGGCACCGCCGTCATGACGGTCACCCTGGGCGATGCACGCCCCACCCAGCCGGCCATCGGCTACGACCAGGTCTATTACAAACAGGGCCGCTATCGCAACACCGCAAACGGCTCCACCCAATATCGCAAGGAATTCGACGACTTCTGCGAAGCCAGCGGCCTGGTGGATTCCAAGAGCAAATCGGTGGTCCTGGGCACTTCGAAGCTGACCGACCCCACCAGCTTCACCTGCTCCGGCTCGACCACCGCACTCGACACCGCCAACATGAAGTCGGCCGTCGTCGGCCCCAAGGGCCTGCTCTACCTGACCGACGGCCATCACGCCTTCACCGGTTTCTGGCATGCACCGGACGGCGGCGGCCCGGCCGTCAAGGTGCCGGTCGTGATGAAGGGCAACTACAGCGCCGACAACAACGCCACGTTCTGGCGCAAGATGCGCGCCGCCAGAACCGTGTGGTTGAAGAACCCGGACGGCAGCGCCACCACCCCGGCCGAACTGCCCACCCAGCTGGGCATCGGCAACGGCCTGCAGGACGACCCGTACCGTTCACTGGTGTATTTCACCCGCGACATCGGCTACACCCAGCCGGCCAATGCCACCGAGTTCCTGGAGTTCTACTGGACCGAATGGCTGAAGGCCACACCGCAGAGCGTTGACCTGTCGGCCTACGTCCTGACCGATGCCACCAGCTACCTGTCGGCGATCCGCAAGGCGGCCACGGCGATGAGCAGCACGGCCGACGGCACCGTCATCGGATCGTCCGGCCTGAGCGCCGTCGCCATGGGCAAGCTGCCGGCCTTTGTCGAAACCGAGTTCGCCACCCTCAACGTGGCGACGACGGAAGCCAAACCCGGCAAGCTGGCCTACGCCCTGGCCTACCGCGCATCGCTGAAATAAACAAGGCCGGGCGGTTTGAAGCCGGTCGTCCGGTGCTATCTGGCCAGCGCTTTCAGCGAGAGCTTGATGCCCTCGCTGACGCCCACCTCGGCCGGCAGCACTTTCAGCGCGGCGGCGGCTTCCTTGTCGTTGTAGCCCAGCGCGATCAGCGCCTGCAGGATGTCGGCCTGGGCCTCGCTCGACACATTGGCGCGGGCGCCCATGTCCGCGCCCAGCTTGCCCTTCAGCTCCAGCAGCAGGCGCTCGGCGGTCTTCTTGCCGATGCCGGGCACCTTCACCAGCCGGCCGGCCTCTTGCAGGGTGACGACCTGGGCCAGTTCACCCACACTCATGCCCGACAGCACCGACAGCGCCATGCGCGGGCCGATGCCTGAAATCTTCACCAGCTGGCGGAATGCCTCGCGTTCCTCGTGGGTGGCGAAACCGTAGAGCAGCTGGGCGTCTTCGCGCACCACGAAATGGGTCAGCAGCGTGATTTTTTCACCCAGCGCAGGCAGGTTGTAGAAGGTGCTCATCGGCACATCCACCTCGTAGCCGACGCCGTGGCAATCGACCATCACCTGGGGTGGGTTCTTTTCGGCCAACAGGCCCTGGAGTCTTCCGATCATGCGGGCGATGCTAACGGCTCGGAGTGCGGCTACTCGCAGGTATCGTGGTCAGGCATGCTGGTGACGCTGCCGGACCGGGCTGCGCTGTATTGCATGAACCGTCGCAGGCGGAGGTTGGCGTTGAAGGTCATGGACTGGGTTTTCTCGCCAACGATATGAAAGTCTTCAGGAAGGCGCCTTGCGCTGCAATGAATAGCAGCCATCATCAAATCGCTTGAATCTTGTTGCGCCACCTTGTCAGCCAAATCAACCAAAAGAGTAGCCCGCAATGCTTTGGCTTTCTACGAGAACGCATTCTTCTACTCTCCGGACAAGGGTTTCCCAACCAGTTCAATCGCCTCGATTTTGTCACGCAATGACAACGCCGAAGATAAACCTCCTGCGCTCGTTTCCGGAGAGCGATCAGGCAGAGGATCTTTTGGCCCGCACTTGCACATCGGGAACACAAATGGGAATGGCAGGGACGAATCCGCAGAATCACGGCAAATATCCAAAATCCGGCCATCCTTGTTCGTCTGGCAATATGTGTACGGATTAACAAACCGGGCATAAACACATGGTTTGATTTGCGCGCAAAAAGCGTTTTTGGTTTTTTGCGGCTGGCAGTTGACATTTCCTAGCAAGTAGAAATTGGCATCCCAAAAATGGCTTGTGACGACAAACTCCACATGTTCGGCAAGTGCAAAAGTTGCATATCCAGAAGCAGCAGACAGATGAGCTTGCGCAGCAGACATAAGGCCGCCCCTTTCCTTGGTTGCCAGCCACTTATTGAATTCTGGTCCTGCATAACACGCCCTGTTCTTTGCAGATAATCAGAACCATATAGAAAGTCAGCATACGCAAACATCCTCACCGCCGACCGTTGCAAAACTTATGTTGCGATGTTTCTTCAGAATTTAGCAACCTCTTCAAACGAGGCGACAATAAGCGCCCCTTCGGCGCCCCGAACATGATCGTCCGTCACACCTTCACCCCCCACAACAACACCCGGCTGTCCCACCTGTGCGGCCCGACGGACGAGAACCTCCGCACCATCGAGATCGCGCTCGAGGTCTCCATCGCCCACCGCCACGAGCAGTTCAAGGTCGACGGCCCCAAGGCCAAGGCCACCAAGGCGATGGAAATGCTGCAGGCGCTCTACCAGATGGCCGAGCGCCCCATTCCCCGCGACGTTCTGCAACTGATGCTGGCCGGCGACCCCGACCTGGGCGAGATCACCGCCGGCAACTCGGCCCTGATGACCCGCCGCAGCCACCTCGCCGCACGCACGCCGGTGCAGGGCCTGTACCTGGACAACATCGCCAGCCACGACATCACATTCGGCATCGGCCCGGCCGGCACCGGCAAGACCTACCTCGCAGTGGCCTGCGCGGTGGACGCCATCGAACGCAGCGCGGTGCAGCGGGTCATCCTCACCCGGCCGGCGGTGGAGGCCGGCGAGCGCCTGGGTTACCTGCCCGGCGACCTGACCCAGAAGATCGACCCCTACCTGCGCCCGCTGTACGACGCGCTGTATGACCTGATGGGCTACGACAAGGTGATCAAGGCCTTCGAGCGCAACCAGCTCGAGGTCGCGCCGCTGGCCTTCATGCGCGGCCGCACCCTCAACAACGCATTCGTCATCCTCGACGAGGCCCAGAACACCACCCCCGAACAGATGAAGATGTTCCTCACCCGCATCGGTTTCGGCAGCCGTGCGGTCATCACCGGCGACGTCACCCAGATCGACCTGCCCAAGGGTTCGCCCAGCGGCCTGATCGACGCCGAACGGGTGCTGAAGCGGGTCAAGGGCATCGCCATGACGCGTTTCACCAGCGCCGACGTGGTGCGCCATCCGCTGGTGGCGCGCATCGTCGACGCCTACGACGTCGCCAGCCGTTCGTCCGTGGCAACCGAGGCCTGAACATGGCGCTTCCCGAACTCACCCTGTCCCTGCAATTCGCCCGTTTTTCAGAAGCCGCCGAACACCGCGCCGCCCTGCCCCGCGGCCAGGTCACCCGCTGGATCCGCCATTCGCTGGACCTGCCCGGCGAGATCACCGTGCGTATCGTCGATGCCGAAGAGGGCCAGGCCCTCAACCGCGACTACCGGCAGAAGGACTACGCCACCAATGTCCTGACCTTCGACTACGCCCAGGAACCGGTGGTGATGGCCGACCTGGTGCTATGCGCGCCGGTCATCGCCCGCGAAGCACGGGAGCAGGGCAAGACCCTGGCCGCCCACTATGCCCATCTGCTGGTGCACGGCACGCTGCATGCCCAGGGCTGGGACCACGAAACCGGTGATGAAGACGCCGAGGAAATGGAAGCCCGCGAGATCGAGATCCTGGCCGGCCTCGGCTTGCCGAACCCGTACTGAACCGGCGGCGTCCACACGCGTGTGCCCGCGCCGGGCACTGTTTCTGCTTTCCCGCACGCATGCCCGAAACCGAATTGCCGACTGAACCGGCCGACTCCGCGCACGCGACAGCCGTGGCGGGTGCGCTGGACGACGCCCACTACCGCCAGGCGTTCGCGGCCCTGTGCGAAGACGCCGTTGTCAGCGCCAGCAACGCCATCTATGCCGAGAACGGCGCCAAGCTGATCGAGAAGGGTTCGCGCATCGACCGCGCCCTGTATGCGCGGCTGGTCAGACACCGGTTGCGCGACCCGATCGACCAGCAGATCGGTGTCGAGGGCATGGTCAGCCTCGACAATCTGTTGCTGCTGGCGCAGGAACTGATCGAGACCAGCACCGTGCCGCGGCTGCTGGCCGCCGCGCTGGGCGGGCATGCGGCCATGCTGGAACCTCTGAGGGATGTCGCCTTGCCCGGACCCATCGCCCTCAAGCTGACGCTGATGCGCGACCGTTACCCGGGCCTGCTGCGGCAGGCACTCGGCACGATGCTGGTGTCGCTGTTCCTGGCCGACCGGCTCGAACTGCCCGCCGCGCAACGCAGCGCCCTGGCTGCCGCAGCCCTGTTGCGCGACATCGGCATGCTGCACATGGATCCGACATGGCTGGTGCCGCACCGCCAGATGAGCGCGGCCGAGCGGCGCCACCTGCATGCCCATCCCATCACCTCGATGCTGCTGATACGCACGCAGGGCGGGTATCCGGACGAAGTGGCCACCGCCGTCTTCGAACACCACGAGAGGCTGGACGGCAGCGGATACCCGCGCGGCGTACGCGAGTCCGACATTTCGCCGCTGGGCAAGATTTTGCTGCTGGCCGAACTGGTGGCTGCGCTGGGTCAGAAGTTCGGTGACGCGTCGCCCCATCGGCTGGGCCTGGTGCTGAGACTGAACCGCCGGGCATTTCCGGTCGCGCTGATCGCGCAGGTGTTGTCCGCGCTGCAGGGCGAACCGATGCCGTCGGCCTTGCAGGCCGAGACCGCCGCACGGAAGTTCGGCGGCATCGCCGGCGCCTTCGAACAATGGGCCGAACTGCAGGCAGCCCTGCCGCCCGGCCGGCCGACCGGCGCTGCCTGCGTCTGGCTGAAGTCGCGCATGGCGGGTTTGCGGCAGTCGCTCACCGAGGCGGGCGGCCCGCCCGAAGAACCCAACTTTTTGCTGGCCCATGCGGCGGGCGACGAACTGCATGTGGCAGACGCCCTGGCGCTGGGGCGTGAAGCCCTGTGGCAGTTGGGCAGCATCCGCAGCGACATCCTGCAGCGCTGGCCGGCGCTGGTCGATGCGTCGGCGGACCGGCCGGCCTGCGACCGGGCTGTCGCGGTCTGGTGCGGGTGGATCGGCGAAATGCTGTCCACCATGCCTTCGGCGCGCGCCGCCTGAATCAGGCTGCTGCCGGTGGACGCACGGTCAGCGGAATCGTCACCGGTCCGTCGTTGACCAGCGATACCTGCATGTCCGCGCCGAAACGCCCGGTGGCCACCACCGGATGCGCGGCGCGGGCGATTTCAACCAGATGGTCGTAAAGCCGCCGGCCATCGTCAGGCGATGCTGCAGCGCTGAAACCCGGCCGGTTGCCGCTGCGGGTGTCCGCCGCCAGGGTGAACTGGCTGACCAGCAACAGGCCGCCGGCCACGTCCTGCAGACTGAGATTCATCTTGCCCTGCGGGTCTGAAAAGATGCGGAGCTTGAGCACGCGGGCCAGCAGCCGCGCGGCCTCGGCTTCGGTGTCACCCTTCTCGGCGCAGACCAGCACCATCAGGCCTTGCCGGATGGCACCCACCGTCTCGCCTGCGATGTCCACCCGCGCTTCGCGCACCCGCTGCAGCAATGCCAGCATTTCGTTTTCCTGTGTCCTGAGCCTGATCGGCGGGGATGTTAATGGAGGGTTGCAAGGCCGCCTTCTGCAACCGTTAACCTTGGCGGCCTGACTGACAACTCCCGGACCAACATGACCGAACGCCACGATTTCGACCTCCTTGTCATCGGAGGCGGCAGTGCCGGCGTGCGATGCGCCCGCATGGCGGCACAGCGGGGGGCCAGGGTTGCGCTGATCGAGGCCGCCGCGCTCGGCGGGACCTGCGTCAACGCGGGCTGCATTCCCAAAAAACTCTACAGCTATGCGGCCGGCTACGGCGAAGGTTTCGCCGAATCGGCCGGTTACGGCTGGCGTGGCGAAGCGCCCACGCTGGACTGGGAAGCCCTGAAGAAGAACCGCGCCAAGGAAATCAGCCGTCTCAACGGCGTATATGCCCAGCTGCTCAAGGCGGCCGGCGTCACCGTCATCCAGGGCTGGGCAAAACTCGAGGGCGCGCACACCGCTTCCGTCGACGGCAAACACCACAGCGCCCGCCACATCGTGCTGTGCACCGGCGGCATGCCCCATGTTCCGGACGTGCCCGGACGCGAATACGCCGTGACCTCCGAACAGATGTTCGACCTGAAGCCCTTCCCCAAGAAGCTGGCGGTGGTGGGCGGCGGGTACATCGCCTGCGAAATGGCGTCCATCTTCCACGGCCTGGGTGCCGAGGTGACCCTTCTGCAACGTGGCGGCGCGCTGCTGGCAGGCTTCGACGGCGAGGTGAGGCGCTTCATCGCATCGGAAATGGGCCGCGCCGGCGTCGAGATCAAGCTCAATTGGCAGGTCGAGGGCATCAGCAAACGCGACAACGGCAGCTTCTGCGTGACCAGTGCCCACGGTGCCATCTGCGATGCGGACGTGGTGCTGTACGCGACCGGCCGCAAACCGCTCACCCAGGGCCTGGGGCTGGAAACCGTTGGCGTGAAACTGGACGAACGTGGTGCCGTCGAGGTCGACGCCGGCTATCGCAGCAGCGTGCGGTCCATCTTCGCCATCGGCGACATCTCGTCCACCAAACAGCTGACCCCGGTGGCGCTGGCCGAGGCGATGGCTCTGGTCGATTCCCTGTTCGGCGACGGCAAACGCAAGGTGGATTACGACATGGTGCCGACCGCCGTTTTCACCCACCCCAACATCGGTACCGTGGGCCTCACCGAAGAGCAGGCGCGGCAGGACATGCGTACCGAGGATGTCGAGATATATCGAGCCGATTTCCGCTCGTTGCGCCACATGCTGTCGGGTAGCGACGAACGAAGTTTCGTGAAGCTGGTGGTGCAGAAATCCACCGACCGCGTGTTGGGCCTGCACATGGTCGGCCCGGATGCGGGCGAAGTGGTCCAGGGGTTTGCGGTGGCCATGCGGGCCGGTGCGACCAAAGCCCTGTTCGACACCACGATCGGTGTGCATCCCACACTGGCCGAAGAGTTCGTCACGCTGCGCGAACCGGCAGTGGACGACTGAAACCAAGGCGGTTGTTTGTCTCCCCGCCCTCTACTTCTTTAATCTTCCCCCGATCGGTGTGGCGCTTCTTCCGGCGCCATCACCGATCGGGAAACCAAATCAGCTGAACAGCTGGGGAATGAAGTTCGGGTCGCTGCTGCTGATCAGGTCGCGCCACAGCGGATAGCTGGATTCGTCGATCTCTTTTTCGACGGTCACGACCGGAGCGCCCTTGCGCATCGGCGGCAACTCGTCCAGGGGCTGGATGCGGCGCAGTTTCAGGCCGCGCAGCGCATCGGAATGCTCCATCGCCATGAGGACGGCTTCGGGGTTCATCATCAGTGCGAAAGGGTTCGCGGCGATGGTGCTGCTATTGGTATTGGTGCTCATGTCGGCGTACCTTCTTGTCTGGTTGCGGAGCAGTCCGCGGTTGAATTCGGTGACGTAACGTATGTACGCAGATGCGTTGGAATTGAATGTAAGCAGGGGCCAGGGGAGGTCGAGTCAGGACCGGACGCCTGGACTTGTAGGAATTTGTCTCCTGCCAACGTGTAACAAATGACGGCACGGCTTCGGCACAATGGACGCATGCCCTACATGCCACCGCCCATCGCCAGCCAATCGTTCTCCGACCCCCAGGCCGCCCTGGCCCAGGTGAAGGCCATCTACAACGCGAGCCTCGCCCACCTGCGCGGCGCGATGCAGCGCTTCGTGGCAGGTGAAGAACTTCCCGGCCATGTACGGGCCTGCTATCCGTTTGTGCGTGTACATACTGAAACCGTGGTTCGCGCGGACTCGGCGCTTGCCTACGGTTTCGTGGAAGGCCCTGGCACCTACGAAACCACCATCACCCGGCCCGACCTTTTCACCCGTTACCTGACCGAGCAGTTTCGCCTGCTGGGCCGCAGCCACGGAGTGGAGATCGAGGTCGGCGTCAGTGCGCAGCCGATCCCGGTGCATTTTTCCTTTGTGGAGAACGACCATATCGAGGGCAACCTGACGCCGGATCGCCGCATGCGCATGCGTGACGTATTCGACCTGCCCGACCTGGCCGCCATGGATGACGGCATCGCCAACGGCACCCAGAAGGCCCAGCCCGGCGCCGCACTGCCCTTGTCCCTTTTCACCGCGCCTCGTATCGACTATTCACTGCACCGCCTGCGGCATTACACGGGCACCGCGCCGGACTGGTTCCAGAACTTCGTGCTGTTCACCAATTACCAGTTCTACATCGACGAATTCGTGCGGCTGGGGCATGCGGCGATGGCCGACGAGAACAGCGAATACATCGCCTTTATCGAGCCGGGTAATGTCGTTACCCGGCGGGTGGGCCTGGCTGCCAAGGCCGGCGACGAGCTGGGCGCCGCGCCGCCGCGGCTTCCGCAGATGCCGGCCTACCATCTGGTGCGGGCGGACCACAGCGGCATCACGATGGTGAATATCGGCGTAGGCCCGAGTAATGCCAAGACGATTACCGACCATATCGCGGTGCTTCGGCCGCATGCCTGGATGATGCTGGGCCATTGCGCCGGCCTGCGCAACAGCCAGCAACTGGGGGACTATGTTCTGGCGCACGGTTATGTGCGCGAAGACCACGTGCTGGATGAAGAGCTGCCCTTATGGGTGCCGATCCCCGCATTGGCCGAGATTCAGCTGGCGCTTGAATCCGCCGTGGCGGACGTGACCGGGCTCGAGGGAGCTTCCCTCAAGCGGGTGATGCGTACCGGAACGGTGGCGAGTACCGACAACCGGAATTGGGAGCTGTTGCCGGAGAATGAGCCGCAGCGCCGGTTCTCCCAAAGCCGGGCTGTGGCGCTCGACATGGAGAGCGCGACCATTGCCGCGAACGGCTTCCGGTTCCGCGTGCCCTATGGGACCTTGCTTTGTGTGAGCGACAAACCCCTGCACGGGGAGATCAAATTGCCGGGGATGGCCAATCACTTCTACCGCGAGCGGGTGGATCAGCATTTGCGGATCGGGATCCGGGCTATCGATATCCTGCGGTCCGGCGGCGTGGATCGGCTGCACAGCCGGAAACTTCGGTCTTTTGCCGAAGTTGCCTTTCAGTAATCAGGCCCGGGAATATTCGGAAGCCTCCGAAACCAGCGAATCGGAAACGGCCGCCCCGGTGTAGAGATAAAACTGGGCGGCCGCCTGCAAGGCGATCACCTCGCCGCCCGTGATGACGGGCCTTCCGAGGCGGCGCGCCTTGACGATCAAAGGCGTCTCGACCGGCATTGCCACCACATCGAAGACATGAGCGGCAGCTGCAATCTGCGACGGGCTGAAAGCCAGCACATCCGCGTCGGTCGAACCCGCCATGCCGACTGGCGTGACATTCACGATCAACCCGGCCTGGATGCCGTCCACATCGGGCTGCCAATGCCAGCCATGCAAACGCGCCAGCGCCTGCCCCGCCACGGCATTGCGCGCAATGACGGTCCCGTCGGGCAGCCCGAAGTCCACAAGCGCCGCCAGCACGGCCCGCGCCATCCCGCCGCTGCCACGCAAGGCCACCCGCAGACCGCGCGGCAGGCCATGCCGCTCCAGCAACTGCCGCACCGCCAGGTAATCGGTGTTGTAGCCGGTCAGCACACCATCGTCGTTGACGATGGTGTTGACCGACTGCAGACGTTCGGCCGATGCATCCAGCCGGTCCAGCAGCGGAATCACCGCCTCCTTGAAAGGCATCGAAACGGCGCAGCCCCGCACCCCCAGCGCCCGCACGCCACCGATGGCGCCGGGCAGGTCGCTGGTGGTGAAGGCCTTGTAGACGTAGTCCAGCCCCAGCTTCTCGTACAGGTAGTTGTGGAAACGCGTGCCGATGTTGCTCGGCCGCGCCGCCAGCGACATGCACAGCCGGGTGTCCTTGTTGATGCGCGCCGTCATGCCGCGACGACCACCGAAGCATCGGCGACGGTCGCCGGCAGGCGTTTCTTCAGCAGACCCAGCGCCAGGCAGGTGACCAGCGTACCGGCCACGATGGCGGCGGCATACAGCACCACATGGTTCACCGCGTTGGGAATGGCCAGCACGAAGACGCCGCCATGCGGTGCCTGCAGGCCGATGTTCCACATCATCGACAGGCCGCCGGTGACGGCCGCGCCGGCCATGCTGGCGGGAATCACCCGAAGGGGGTCACGGGCGACAAACGGAATCGCCCCTTCGGTGATGAAGGCCAGGCCCAGCACCGACACCGCCTTCGATGCCTCGCGTTCCTCGTTGGTGAAGCGGCTGCGGAAAACCCAGCAGGCCAGCGCGATGCCCAGCGGCGGCACCATGCCGGCCGCCATGGTGGCGGCCATCGGATTGGCGACACCGCTGGCGATGAGGGTGGTCGAGAAAACATAGGCCGCCTTGTTCACCGGCCCGCCCATGTCGAAAGCCATCATCGCGCCCAGGATCACGCCGAGCAGCACAGCGCTGCCGGTCTGCAGGCCCTTCAGGAATTCGGTCAGCGCGGCCATGACCCCGGCGATGGGTTTGCCGATGACCATCATCATCAGCACGCCGACCACCACCGTGCCCAGCAGGGGCAGCAGCAGCACCGGTTTCAGGCCGTCCAGCGTGCGCGGCAGCCGGATCAGCCGGCTCATCCACCAGACCGAATATCCGGCGATGAAACCGGCCGCGATGGCACCCAGGAAACCCGCACCCACGGTGCCGGCCAGCAGGCCGCCGATCATGCCGGGCGCGATGCCCGGCCGATCGGCGATGGAGAACGCGATATAGCCTGCCAGCGCCGGCAGCATCAGCGTGAAACCGGCCTTGGCGCCGATCTGGAAAAGCGTCCAGCCGAGCGTGCCCTGATGGGCATCGTCGTAGACATAGATGCCGCCCAACGCGAAGGCCAGCGCGATCAGCAGGCCGCCTGCGACCACGAAGGGCAGCATGAAGGACACACCGGTCATCAGGTGTTTGTAGGGGCCGGCGGAGCTGCGTTTCGCCGGGGTCGCCGCGGCCTCCGTGACAGGCGCATCGCCCCAGGTCTCGGCTTCTGCGCCGGCCTTGGCGAACACCGCCGCCGCATTGTGGATGGCCGCCTTGGTGCTGGTGGCGTAAAGGCGCTTGCCGACGAAACGCGCACGGTCGACCTGGGTGTCGGCCGCGATCAACACGAAGTCGGCGTCGGCGATTTCTGCGGGCGTCAGGGCGTTCTGCGCGCCGACGGATCCCTGGGTCTCGACCTTGATCCGGTAACCCGCCGCCAGGCCGCCCTGCTCCAGCGCCTCTGCCGCCATGAAGGTGTGGGCCACGCCGGTCGGGCAGGAGGTGACGGCGACGATGCGCACGGGACGGTCGGCAGCGGCGGGGGCGGCGCCAACTCCGATGCCGGCACCCGACAAAGCAGCACGCACCACCGCTGCGGCATCGGCCAGCACGGCGGCCGGCTGGGTCCGGTGCTGGCGCAATGCGGCGGGAATGCCGCCCAGGTCGATTGCCGTATCGGCGGCCACGATGACAGCTTCGGTCCCGGCGAGTTCCGCCGCAGCAAAGGCAGCGGGCTCACCCAGGCTGCTGTGCACCCGCAGCACGATCTGGTGGCCGAGTTTTTCAGCGGCGGCGCGCAGGGCCTCGCCGGTCATGAAGCTGTGAGCCGGGCCGTCACTGCTGGCGGCGATGGCGATGAGTCGTGCCATGAAGAATGTCTCCTGAATTACGGAAGCCGCGTCAAAGCGGCTGGGGCACGATGAAAGCGGCGATGGCGTCGACCTCGCCACGCGGCGGCAGGCCGGGCGCGATGCGCTGGATACGCGCGGCCGCACAGGCCATGCCGAACACGGCGGCGGCCGGGAAAACCCGGCCCTGCACCAGCGCGCTCAGGGTGCCGGCCACCAGCGCATCGCCCGCGCCCACGGTGGTCGCCACCTCCACCTGCGGTGCGGCTGCATACCAGCGGCCGTCCGGCGTGGCCATCACCGCACCCTCGACGCCCAGCGAGACGACGACGTGCCGCACGCCATGACTGCGGCACAGCGCCGACGCGGCATCCGCCACGCCCATCAGCGTGGGCAGCGGCCGGCCGGCCAGTTCTTCGAGTTCGGCCCGGTTGGGCTTGATGAAGGCCACCGGCACCACCGGTCCGGCCTGGCTGTCGGACAGACGGCGCAGCAGTTCGAGCAGGACCGCGCCTCCGGTGTCGATGACGATATGGGCACCGCGCGCAGCCAGGGCACGCGCCAGTTTTTCCCAGACGGTGACCGATGCGCCCGGCGGTAGGCTGCCGGCCAGTTCGACCCAGTCGCCGTATTGCACCTGCTGCTCCAGCGCGGCGAGCAAGGCCTGGGTCGCCTGGTTCAGCGTCGCGGTATCCAGTGGCAGGCCGGGCAGGTTGATGTCGGTCGAATCGCCACGCTCGGCATCGGCCAGCTTGATGTTGGTGCGGGTGCTGCCGGGCAGGCGGTGCATGCCGTCGCTGATGCCGCGTTCCGCAAAGGCCGACACGAAGACCGCGTCGTTGTCCGCCCCCAGCCACCCCGTGGCCGTGACCGGGACGCCCAGCGCCGCAGCCACTGCCGCCACGCCCACGCCCTTGCCACCGGCCTCGACCTGCTGGCCCATCGCGCGGTGCACAGCGCCCGGCACCAGGTGGGCGATGCGCACCGTCTGGTCGATGGCAGGGTTCAGCGTGACGGTGAAGATGCGGCTCATGGCAGGGCTCCTTCGAGCGTGGGTTCGGATGCCGCGGCGGACCGCAGCGCGGCACCGATGGCGCGCACTTCGTCGCCGGTATCGACGTCGAGCGCACGGCGGGCCATGTCCTGCAGTTCGGTCATCGAATGGCGGCGCAGCAATGCCTTCACCGCACCGATGTCGCCGCTGCTCATGCTGAGTTCGTTCACGCCCAGGCCCGCCAGCAGGGCCGCGCCCAGGGGTTCGCCGGCCAGGCCGCCGCACACGCCCACCCAGCGGCCATGACGCCGCGCGCCGGCCACCGTGCGCTCGATCAGGCGCAGCACCGAAGGATGCAGGCTGTCGGCCATGCCGGCCAGCTCGGGGTGCTGGCGGTCGACCGCCAGCGTGTATTGCGTGAGGTCGTTGGTGCCGATGGAAAAGAAGTCCACATGCGCTGCCAGCCGGTCGGCCATCAGCGCGGCCGAAGGCACCTCGATCATGATGCCGACCGGCACCCGGGGCGCGTCCAGTTCCTGCCGGATCGCTTCCATGCGCTGCTGCAGTTGCTGCACCTCTTCGACGGTGCTGATCATCGGGAACATGACCGACAAGGGCCCGTGTTTCGCCGCGCGGTACAGCGCCCGCAGTTGCGGCACCAGCAGGTCGTCGCGACGCAGGCAGAGGCGGGCGCCGCGAATCCCCAGGAAGGGGTTGTCCTCGTGCGGCAGGTCGAGGTGGGGCACCTGCTTGTCGCCGCCGATGTCCAGCGTGCGCACCACCAGCGGCCGGCCGGCCAGGGCCTCGACCATGGCCCGGTAGGCCTGGTACTGGGTTTCCTCGTCCGGCACCTCGTCGCGCTCCAGGAACAGGAACTCGGTGCGCATCAGGCCCACACCTTCGGCGCCGGCTGCCAGCGCCTTGACGGCCTGGTCCGCACGATTGGCGTTGGCGGCGATTTCGACCGTGTGGCCGTCCAGCGTGATGGCCGGCAGCTGGCGGTCCTGCGCCTCGGCCTGCTGGCGTTGCTGCAGGCGCCGGATGCGCTGACGGGCTTCATCCAGCGCGGTTTCGGTGGGTGCGACGAACAGCATTCCGCGGTAGCCGTCGAGGATGGCGACAGCGCCGTTCAGGGCCGATGTTTCGAGCACACCCATACCCGCGGCGACCACCGCCGGCAGCCCAGACGCCCGCGCCAGGATGGCCGTATGGGCGGTCGGCCCGCCGCGTGCGGTGCAGAAGCCGCGCACCCGGCTGGTGTCGATCTGCGCTGTGACCGACGGCGACAGGTCGTCGGCCAGCAGGATGGCGTCGGCGGGCCAGGCTGCCGACGCGCCATCGGCTTCATCGCCGCGGCCCAACATGTGACGCAACACCCGTTCGCCGACGTCGTGCAGGTCGGCGGCGCGGGCGGCCAGGGTGGTGTCGGCCAGGGCGCGTTGCCGGGCGACACCGGCGGCCACGGCCTGGCGCCACGACCAGGCCACGCCGTGACCCTCGACCACGTTGCGGCTGGTCGCCAGCAGCAGTTCGGGGTCTTGCAGCAGGTCGGCGTGGGCCTTGAAGATGGCGGCCTGCTCGGCCTTCGCACCGGCCGTGGCGGCGTCGGCCAGGGCCTTCAGTTGGGCCAGCGCGGCAGCCAGGCTGCGGTCCAGCGTGCGGGCGTCGGCAGCTGGCGAGGCGGGCAGGTCTTCGACCTCGGTTTCGCCGCTGTCGGCCAGTACCAGCGTGCCGATCACCAGACCGGGACTGGCGGCGATACCGGTGAAGGCATGGCGGGCCTCGGGCATCCAGTCGCCGAGTTCCCGGCCCAGGCCCTGGGCCTGCGCCTGGCGTGTCGCAGCCTGGTCGGCCTGGCGTTTTTCCTCGTCGCCCAGGCGCAGCACGGTGTCGCGCAGGGCCGCCAGGGCGGCGTGCGCATCCGGGCCTTGCGCCGAAAGACGCAGTTCCGCACCACGGCCCGCCCCCAGGCTCAGCAGCGCGGGCAGGCTTTTGGCGTCTACCACCGTGTCGCCGAAAGCCACCCGCAGGTCGGCCTTGAAACGACGTGCCACCTGCGCCCACTGCGCTGCGGGCCGGGCATGCAGGCCGTTGGGATAGGCCAGTTGCAGGTCGACGGCCAGCAGGAAGGATTCCAGCGTCAAAACCGGCGCGGCCGGTTCGTCACCGGTCAGCGCGCGGACGATCTCGCCCGCATCACGTGTGGCCGCTAGGCGGGCCATCAGCGCCTCGTCGCGCATCAGGCGGGTAAGCCGGCGCAGCACGGCGATGTGCTGGTCGGACGCGGCGGCGATGGCCACGACCAGGCTGGCCCGCCGTGATTCGTCGCCCCAGGCCACGCCTGCCGGCACCTGCAGCACCGCCAGACCGGTGCGCTGCACCAGGTGCTTGTCCTGCACCATGCCGTGCGGAATGGCCACGCCCTGACCCAGGAAGGTGTTTTCGACCTCTTCGCGCCGAAGCAGGCTTTCGGTGTAGGCCGGCAGCGCGTGGCCGGCCTCGGCCAGCAAGGCTCCGGCGATGCGCACGGCGTCTTCGCGACTGGTCGGCGCGAGGCCGAGCCGGACTTCAACCGGAATAGTCATGGGGGAGTCTCCTGAAGATTCTTGGTATCGATTCCAAAAACAAATTATCCGATGGCTCAAATTCCGCATGCAACCAAAAGCAGTCATCCACTCTATAAAACCAAGGGAAAACCCCAGGTCGGCGACTCGATAATTCAGGGATTCGGTGTGAAAATCCGACCTGAAAAGGTATCGATACCAAATTTAGCGGGAAGTTTTCGTGGCAAGCATCAAAGACGTCGCCTTGCAGGCCGGTGTATCCACCACCACCGTTTCACGCGTGTTGTCCACCCCCGACGCGGTACGCCCCGCCTTGCGTCAGCGGGTCGAGGCCGCCATCGCCGCACTGGCCTACCGGCCCAACCTCGCGGCGCGGCGGCTGCGGCAGCAACGGGCGTCGCTGATCGGGCTGATCGTGTCGGACATCCGCAGCCCCTTCTTCACCGACATCGGCCGTGCGGTGGAAGACGTGGCCTACCGCCACGGCTTGCGGCTCATCCTGTGCAACACCGACGAAGACCCGGCCAAGGAGCAGTCCTATCTGCAGCTGATGGCCGACGAGCAGGCCAGCGGTGTGATCATTTCCCCCACGCTGGAGGGCCTGCGGCGCTACCGGGCCAACCATTGGCCATTTCCGCTGGTGATGGTCGACCGTGCAGAAGCCGATACGCCGGCCGACCGGGTGCTGCTGGACAACACCCAGGCGGCCCGAAAGCTGACCGAACACCTGCTGGACGCCGGTTACCGCCGCATCGCCGTGCTGGCCGGCGCCCGCAGCAGCACCGGCCGTGACCGCCATGCCGGTTACCTGCAGGCCATGCAGGCGCACGGCGTGGAGCCGCAGACCAGCTGGCTGCAGCCCACGGTCGATTCTGGCCGGGCCGCCACGGCCGAACTGCTCAAGGGCGATGGCCGCCCGGACGCGGTATTGGCGACCAACGGCCTGCTGCTGCTGGGCGCCGCCCAGGCGGTGCAATCCGCCGGACTCCGGATGCCCGACGACATCGGCCTGGCCGGTTTCGATAACAACGACTGGACCACCCTGCCGGCGGTGGATGTGACGGTGGTGGAGCAACCCACTTACGACATCGGCCGCACGGCCGCCGAACTGCTGCTCCAACGGCTGGAAGAGCCGACGCGGCCGGCGCGTTGCGTGGTGCTCGAAGGCCGGCTTATCGCCAGAAGCTCCACTCGGAAATCAAGCCGCCGCGCCGCCGCCGAAGCGACCGCCTGACGGGCCGCCGCCTTAGGCCGTGCGGGGCTTGACGCTGGCCGCCGCCTGCTTGGCCTTGGAACGGGCAGCGTCCACATTGGCAGCATGCGCAAGCGCCACGCCCATGCGGCGCTTGACGAAACTCTCGGGTTTGCCGAACAGGCGGATGTCGGTGCCCGGCACGGCAAGCGCTTCGGCCACGCCATCGAACACGATGCCTTGCGCGTCCACGCCGCCGTAGATCACCGCGCTGGCGCCCGGGCTCTTCAGGCTGGTGTCGACCGGCAGGCCGAGGATGGCGCGGGCATGCAGTTCGAATTCGTTCTGCCACTGGGTGACCATGGTCACCATGCCGGTGTCGTGCGGGCGCGGGCTGACTTCGCTGAACCAGACCTCGTCGCCCTTCACGAACAGTTCGACACCGAACAGGCCCTGTCCGCCCAGGTTGCCTGTCACCGCCAGGGCGATGTCCTGGGCGCGCTGCAGGGCCCGGGTGGCCATCGGCTGGGGTTGCCAGCTTTCGACATAGTCGCCGCTGACCTGCACATGGCCGATGGGTTCGCAGAAATGCGTGCGGATCTCGCCGGCCGAATCGCGTGCGCGCACCGTCAGCAGCGTGATCTCGTATTCGAAATCGATGAAACCCTCGACGATGACCCGGCCGTGGCTGACCCGGCCGCCGGCCATGGCGTAGTCCCAGGCCTTCCGGACGTCCGCGGGACCGTCGATCTTGCTTTGCCCCTTGCCGGAACTGCTCATCACCGGCTTGACGACGCAGGGGTAGCCGATGCCCTTGCCACCCACGCCGTCGATGGCGGCCTGCAGTTCTTCGAGCGAATCGCAGAACTGGTACGGGCTGGTCGGCACCCGCAGGGTTTCCGCGGCCAGGCGGCGGATGCCTTCGCGGTCCATGGTGAGTCGGGCGGCGCGGGCGGTCGGTATCACCTGCACGACCCCGGCGTCTTCCAGCTCCTGCAGCATCGGCGTGGCGATCGCCTCGATTTCGGGCACCACCAGCATCGGCCGCTCGGCTTCGATCAACGCCTTGAGCTGCGCCGGATCGCTCATGGCGATGGTGTGCGCGTGGTGCGCCACCTGCTGGCCCGGCGCATCGGCATAACGATCGACCGCGATGGTCTCGACGCCCAGGCGCTGCAATGCGATCAGCACCTCCTTGCCCAGTTCGCCGGATCCCAGCAGCATGACGCGGGTGGCGGATGGAGACAGCGGCGTGCCGAGGGTGGGAGAGCTCATGGAATCGGGTCCTGCGATGGGGATGGGTGTGGAGACAGCCCGCAACTTTATTACACGCGGGCTGCACGACAATGCCGCGATGCCCCCAACCCTGCTCGAAGCACGCGGCCTGACCAAACGGTACGGAGACAACACCGTCGTGCAGGACCTGTCCTTTTCCATCGCGCCCGGCGAATGCCTGGGGGTCATCGGCCCCAACGGCGCCGGCAAGACCACCACCATCCGCCTGCTGCTCGGCCTGACCGCGCCGGACGAAGGCGAGATCGTGTGCTTCGACGCCCTGCGCATGCCCGCAGACGCCCGCGCGGTGAAGGCCCGGCTCGGGGTGGTCAGCCAGTTCGACACACTCGACCCGGACTTCACCTGCGCCGAGAACCTGGAGGTCTACGGCCGCTATTTCGGCATCGGCCGGGCCGAGATGCGGCAACGCATTCCGCGCCTGCTCGAATTCGCCGCCCTCACACAAAAGGCTGACGCCAAGCCCGGCCAGCTGTCGGGCGGCATGAAACGCCGCCTGTCGCTGGCCCGCGCGCTGGTCAACGACCCAGACCTGCTGCTGCTGGACGAACCCACCACCGGACTGGACCCGCAAGCCCGCCACCTGATGTGGGAACGGCTGCAGATGCTGCTGCAGCAAGGCAAGTCCATCCTGCTGACCACCCACTTCATGGACGAGGCCGAACGGCTGTGTTCACGCCTGCTGGTGCTGGACCACGGCCGCAAGATCACCGAGGGCACACCTCGTGAACTGATCCGCGAACATCTCGAACCCGACGTGGTCGAGGTTTTCGGCGCGGGTGCGGCAGATCTTGCCAAAGACCCGGCGCTGACCGCGCTGGCCAGCCGCACCGAAGTCAGCGGCGAGACCGTTTTCTTCTACACCCAGGACGCCAACGCCCTGACCGAAGCACTGCACCGCCATCCGCAGCAGCGCACGCTGCACCGGCCGGCCAACTTGGAAGACCTCTTTTTGAAACTCACCGGACGCCAGATCCGGGAAGGCGCCTGATGTCGCAGATCAACTCCAACTGGGCACCGCCCCACCTCACCATGCGCTGGTGGCCGGTTTTCTTGCGCAACTTCCTGGTGTGGAAGAAGCTGGCCATCCCCAGCCTCATCGGCAACATCGCAGAACCGCTGATCTGGCTGGTGGCTTTCGGCTACGGCATGGGTGCACTGGTCGGCAAGGTGACGGTGGCCACCGGCGACGGCGCGGTGACCGTGCCCTACATCCTGTTCCTGGCCAGCGGTTCCATCTGCATGAGCGCCATGCAGGCGGCTTCGTTCGAGGCGCTGTATTCGGCCTTTTCGCGGATGTCCGTGCAGCGCACCTGGGACGGCATCATGAACGCGCCGGTCGGCCTGGACGACATCGTGTTCGCCGAGATGCTGTGGGCCGGTTTCAAATCCTTTTTCACCATCACCGCCATCCTGCTGGTGATGCTGGCGCTTCAGATCAGCCACAGCCCCAAGCTGCTGCTGGCCTGGCCGGTGCTGGCCTGCACCGGCGTGGTGTTCGCATCCATCGCGCTGGTGTTCAACGCCCTCGCCAAGGGTTACGACTTCTTCACCTACTACTTCACGCTGTTCATGACACCGATGATGTTTCTGTCGGGTGTGTTCTTCCCGCTGGAACAGCTGCCGCACGCAGTGCAGGCGGTTTCGGCCTGGCTGCCGCTGACCAACGCGGTGGCGCTGGTACGGCCGCTGTTCATGGACCGCTGGCCGGACGACGCCCTGCGCCACGCGCTGGTGCTGGTCGCCTACGCGGTGGCCGCCTTCTGGATCGCCCTCGCCCTCACCCGCAAACGATTCAAGGCTTGAGCATCGGCTTTCCCCTCTTTCTCAATCTCAGGAGTTTTCTCGCATGGACATCCAGACGGTAGGCATCATCGGCGCCGGCACCATGGGCAACGGCATTGCACAGGCCTGTGCAGTCGTGGGCATTCCGGTCGTCATGGTCGACATCTCGGAAGAAGCGGTTCAAAAAGGCCTGGCCACCATCGCCGGCAGCCTCGACCGGCTCATCAAGAAGGAAAAGATCAGCGCCGCCGACAAGGAAAAGGCGCTGGCCCTGATCAAGACCTCGACGCGTTACGAAGACCTGACCGCGGCCCAGCTGGTGATCGAAGCCGCCACCGAGAACCAGGCGCTGAAGATCAAGATCCTGCAGCAGGCCGACGCGTTGCTGCCGGCCGAAACCATCGTGGCGACCAACACCTCGTCGATCTCCATCACCCAGCTGGCCGCCGCCACGAAACGCGCAGACCGTTTCATCGGCATGCATTTCTTCAACCCGGTGCCGATGATGGCGCTGGTCGAAGTGATCACCGGCCTGCAGACCAGCGCCGCCACGCACGACGCGGTGAAGGCCCTGGCGCAGCGCCTGGGCAAGACGCCGATCAGCGTGAAGAACGCGCCCGGTTTCGTGGTCAACCGCATCTTGATCCCGATGATCAACGAAGCGTTTTTTGTGCTGGCCGAAGGCACCGCCACCGCCGAGGACATCGACGAAGGCATGAAACTCGGATGCAACCAGCCCATCGGCCCGCTCGCCCTGGCGGACATGATCGGCCTGGACGTCTGCCTGGCCGTGATGCAGGTCTACCTCGATCAGTTCGGCGACCCCAAGTACCGCCCCTGCCCGCTGCTGCGTGAGATGGTCGCGGCCGGTCGCCTGGGACGCAAGACCAAATCGGGCGTCTACAGCTACTGAAGCGGCAAGGTTTCTTCGGCTACCGGCCGGGGCGCGATGGCGCGTGCCCCCGGCCAGTGACCGGTGTCGCAGAGTTCGCGGAACACCTCGCCGATAAGGTCGCAGATGGCCCGCCGCGCATTGCTGGCCGGTACATGGCGCGATACACACAGGCCCAGCGTGCGCACCATTCCCTGTGCGTTGATGCCGTGGGCACTGATGCGGCCGTCGCCGATCTCCTGCTGAGCCAGGGCGTACGGCATGATCGTCGAGCCCAGTCCGGCCTGGACCGCGCTCTTCAGGATGTGGACCGAATTGATCTCGGCCGACACCTGCTGGATGGCGACGCCTTCGGCTGACAGTGCGGCTTCCACCAGCAAGCGGGTGCAATGGCCGTGCGCCTGGTCGGGCAGCACCATCGGCCGGTCGATGGCCCTCCGCAGGCTGACCGCCCCGGGCGGCGGCGCCTGCGGATCCTGCGCGGAGCACAACAGCACGAAGTCTTCTTCCACCAACGGCGTGAACAGCACGTCGTCGGGCGCCATGCCCTGCGTGAAGACGGCGATGTCGATCCGGCCGCGCAGCAGCTGGTCGGCCATGTTGCCGGTGAGTTCTTCGTTGACCCGCAGCCGGATGTCCGGATACCGGTGGGCTGCCGCCCTCATCAGCGGCAGCGCGACCGCCCCCGAGGTGCTTTGCGGAAGCGCCACCTTGACCTCGCCCACCAGCGACGCAGCGGTCGATTGGACCGCGCACCGTGCATCGCCGATCTGCTTGGTGATGCCCTGCGCATATTCATAGAAAACCTGACCCGCATCTGTCACCACCACGCCGGTGCGGCTGCGCACCAGCAACTGCACACCCAGTTCGACCTCGAGGTCGGCCATTTGTTTGCTGAGTGCCGATTGGGCGATGAACAAATGCTGGGCGGCCCGCGAGAGGCTGCCGCTGTCGACGATCACCAGGAAATACTTGAACTGACGCAATTCCATATTCGGATAACCCTGCATTTTGGGGCAGAAAGGCTATCACGCGGAAGTTTGCGTTTTGAAGATCGACCGCACCTAAAAATGTGTACGCGCATATTAAATGCAGATTTCGGCATCTTCATCGCAGATATATAAACCCCCGCCGTCTATTTTTATCATCTCATTCGTACCGATTCGCAAATTTTCGCAAATTAATAACCATACATTGCCAAAAAATGCGAAAAACAGCTGAAATCGAAACCTACCCACAGCATGTTCCGCACAAAAAATTTGTTTCCCGATCATGTCGTCATCTATGCCGCCAATGGTTCACAAGGCGCGGCATTCTCTGCACAGGCCATGCTCAACCAGCCAGCAGGCGCTTACGAACTTACGCTGCATTGCCGGAATGAATTCTCCCACCAGGGATATTGCCGGGTTCGATGCGGCACGCAATCGGTGAATATCCGGGAGCAATCCGGCATTCGCCGTCGGCATGGTGCGATAAACATCGATCCCGCTCGAACCCTCGTGATAGACCCCGGCACGGTTGCGGCTCTGAGCGAAAGCATTGCAAGGACACCGCCGGGTTGCCATGTGGCGTATTCGCAGAACGGCATACCCAGCCACAGCATCGAGAAATCCGCCCGGATGATTCACAGCCATACGCTGGTCAGCAAGATAACCTCGACCCGGCAATATGGCGAGGGCATTACCGTCGTGCCCGGCGGCATATTATTGGTCGACGAAAAGGATTCTTGCCTGGACGCTTTCCACCGCATATTCCACGATCAGGGTTTCTTCCGCCTGCAGGCGGTCAGGGACATCCGTGCGGCGCAATACGAGAAGGTCGCCATCAATTGCGCAGTCAACGTCAGTGCCACGGTGCACGGGCTGGACCTCGGTGAACTGCTGGCCCGCGCGGCCGACGACCGGCAGGTGCGCTACGAACTGGAAGGCCTGGCGCTGGAAACCTGCCGGGTGAGCGCGGCGCAGGGCATACGCATGGCGCACAACGACGACATCCTCGCCGCCATGTACGCCCTGATGGCCCATAGCCCGCGGCACCCGACATCGATGCGGCGGGCCTTCGAAGCCGGTGTCCAGACCGAGATCGGGGTGCTGAACACCGCCATCGTCCGGTTGGGCCGCGACTGGGGCGTGTCGACACCGCTCAATCACAAGATGGTGGTCCGCCTGGCCGCGCTGGAAAGGCAGCGCGACCGGCAGATGGTGGTCGACGCGTCAGCCCCGGCCGCGCCGGATGTCGCGCAACATGAAGAGGTAGAGACTTTCCACCTTCTCCCGCGCCCAGGGCGTCTTGCGCAGGAACTTCAGGCTCGATCCCACGCTGGGGTCGTGCGTGAAGCAGCGCACCGGCACCATGTCGCCCAGCTGCTCCCAGCCGTAGTGATCGGCCAGGGCGGTGACGATGGTCTCCAGCGTCAGGCCGTGCAGAGGGTTTCGGGCCTGCTGTGACGGTTTCGGCAACCCGGGCGCCGGGTCGGTGTCATCGGTCGAATCCGCCATGTCGGCCCCTGTTGCGACTTCAGGCCAGCAGCGCGTTGACGCGCCGCACATAAGCCGCCGGATCGGCTGGCAGGCCGCCTTCGGCCAGCAGCGCCTGGTCGAACAGGATGTTGGCCAGGTCCTCGAAATGCGCGCTGGCTTCGAGCTTTTTCACCAGCGGATGTTCGGGGTTCACCTCCAGCACCGGCTTGACTTCCGGCGCCTTCTGGCCGGCCTGCCTGAGCATGCGAGCCAGCTGGGTGCTCATGCCGTCTTCCTGCACCACCAGGCAGGCCGGAGAGTCGACCAGGCGAGTGGTCACACGCACGTCTTCGGCCTTGTCCTTCAGCGCGTCCTTCAGACGGGCCAGCAGCGGCTTGAAACCTTCTGCGGCTTCTTCGGCGGCCTTCTTCTCGGCTTCGTCCTGCAGCTTGCCCAGGTCGACCGCGCCCTTGGCCACCGATTGCAGCGGCGTGCCGTCGAAGTCGGTCAGGTAATTGAGCGCCCACTCGTCCACGCGGTCGGTCATCAGCAGCACTTCGATGCCCTTCTTGCGGAAGACCTCGAGTTGGGGGCTGTTCTTGGCGGCTGCCAGCGAGTCGGCCGTAATGTAATAGATGGCGTCCTGACCATCCTTCATGCGGCTCTTGTAGTCGGCGAAGGACACATCGGCCACGTCGTTGGTGGTGGACGCGAAGCGCAGCAGCTTGGCGATGCGTTCGCGATTGCCGAAGTCTTCGCCCAGGCCTTCCTTCAGCACCGAGCCGAATTCGGCATAGAACTTCGCGTACTTGCCGCTTTCATCGGCGTGCGCAACCGCCGCTTCGGCGGCCGGCGTGACGGCGTTCTTGTCCTCGACGTCGGTGACCTCGGTGGGTTCCGGCGCGGGCACTGCCTCGCCCGAACCCACGTCGATCTTGCCTTCGGCGCTTTCGGGCGCGGTCTTCTGCTTTTTCGCCAGGTCTTCCAGCATGGACAACACACGTTTGGTGCTGCCTTCGCGGATGGCACGCACGTCGCGGCTTTCCTGCAGCAGTTCGCGGCTGACGTTCAGCGGCAGGTCGGCGGAGTCGATCACGCCACGCACGAAACGCAGGTAGCTGGGCAGCAGGGCTTCGGCGTCGTCCATGATGAAGACACGTTTGACGTACAGCTTGACGCCGGCCTTGGCATCGCGGTTCCACAGGTCCATCGGCGCCTTGGCCGGGATGTAGAGCAGTTGTGTGTACTCGGTGCTGCCTTCGACCCGGTTATGGCTCCAGGCCAGCGGCGGCTCGTTGTCGTGGCTGATCTGCTGGTAGAAATCGGCGTATTGCTCGTCGGTGATTTCCTTGCGGTTGCGGGCCCACAGCGCGCTGGCCTTGTTGACCGCTTCCCACTCGCCGGTCTTGACCATGTCGCCCGGCTGGTCGTTCTCGCCTTCCTTCCACTCTTCCTTTTCCATCAGGATGGGCAGGCTGATGTGGTCGGAATACTTGCCGATGATCTGCTTGAGTTTCCAGGCGTTCAGGTATTCGGTGGCGTCGTCGCGCAGGTGCAGGATGACCGCGGTGCCGCGCTGGTTGCGGTCGATCTGCTCGACCTCGAAATCACCCGAGCCGCCGCTGGTCCAGCGCACGCCTTCGGTGGCCGGCAGGCCGGCGCGGCGCGATTCGACGCTGATCTTGTCGGCGACGATGAAGCCCGAATAGAAACCCACGCCGAACTGGCCGATGAGCTGCGCGTTCGACTTGTCGTCGCCCGACAGCTTGCTCATGAAGTCCTTGGTGCCCGACTTGGCGATGGTGCCCAGGTTGTCGATGGCTTCCTGCTGCGACAGGCCGATGCCGTTGTCGGCGATGGTCAGCGTCTTGTTTTCCTTGTCGAAGGAAACACGCACTTCGAGGTTGGGTTTGTCTTCGTAAAGCGAGGGATGGTTGATGGCCTCGAAACGGAGCTTGTCGCAGGCGTCGGACGCATTGGAGATCAGCTCTCGGAGAAAGATCTCCTTGTTGGAATACAGCGCATGGGTGACCAGGTGCAGCAGCTGGGCCACTTCGGCCTGGAACGACAGGGTTTGTTTGCTCATGAAGAGAAGCTCTTTTTTGGATGGATTTCGATGGATCGGCAGGCCGAAACGAGCCGGACCGGGCCGATATTGGGGCGTATCTTCAGCCCTTCAAGCGTCCTAGAACGATTCGTGCGGCTCCAGGTAACGCCACTGGCCTACCGGCAGGTTTCCCAGCACCACCTTGCCGATGCGGATGCGCTTCAGGCCCACCACATGCAGCCCGACCTGCTCGCACATGCGACGGATCTGGCGTTTCTTGCCTTCGCGCAGCACGAACCGCAGCTGTTCGGGGTTCTGCCACTCGACCTGCGCCGGTTTCAGTGGCTGGCCGTCAAGCGACAGGCCATGGCGCAGGCGCGCCAGTTCGCTGCGCGGAAACACCGACTGCACGTCGCGCGATTCGTCGCCCCAGGTCACCCGCACCAGGTATTCCTTCTCGATGCCGGAGTCCTCGCCGATCAGCTGGCGGGCCACCCGGCCGTCCTGCGTCAGCACCAGCAGGCCGACAGAGTCGATGTCCAGCCGGCCGGCGGGTGCCAGTCCACGGAACTGCTGCGGCGAAAAACGGTGCGGCGAACGGTCCTGGTCCCAGCGTGCCTGGGGCTGGAACAGCACCGCTGCCGGCTCATGGCCGTCCTCGGCCTGGCCGCTCACGTAACCCATGGGCTTGTGCAGCAGGATGGTGACCTGCTGCTGCTGGGCGTCCTCCGCTCGGCGGTCGACCGTCACCTTGTCGGATGGCAGCACCTTCTGGCCCATGACGGCCGGCTGGCCGTTGACCCGCACCCAGCCGCGGTCGATCCAGTCGTCCGCTTCGCGGCGCGAACAGATGCCCTGCTCGGCCATGCGTTTGTTGAGGCGCATCGGCTCGGGTGGTGCGCCGGACGGAGTGGCGGCGGGCGCGGCGCGGCGAAAGCGTGGGGGGTCGCGTGGGGGGTCGCGTGGGGGGTCGGATGTGGACATGCTGGCCCGATTTTAGGTTTGCCCGCGGTGGATGACCCGGACTTGCGGGGTGGATATATTCAAAACCCGTGAAAACGACCCGAGACACGACATGACCCATCAGACGATTGTTTCCGCCGAAACCTTGGCTGCAGCACTCGAGACCAGCCCCGCACCGCTGGTGTTCGACTGCAGTTTCGAACTCGCCGATCCGGATGCGGGCCGGCAGGCCTACGACGCCGGCCATGTGCCCGGCGCGTTCTACCTGCACCTGGATCAGGTGCTGAGCGCCCCCAAGACCGGCCTCAACGGCCGCCATCCCCTGCCCAGCCGCGAGACGTTCGCCCGATCGATGGCCGCGCTGGGCGTGAGCGACGACACCCACGTCATCGCCTACGACAACGCCGGCGGCATGTACGCGGCGCGTCTTTGGTGGATGCTGCGCTGGGCTGGGCACGGTGCGGTGGCGGTGCTGGACGGCGGCATCGGCGCCTGGGAAGCGGCCGGCCAGCCGCTGTCGGCCGCCACACCCGCACCGCTGGCCGCCGGCAATTTCAGCCTGCGCCAGTCACTCGTCACCACGCTGGACTTCGCCGACATTCAGGCCAATGTCGAAAGGCCCGAGAAGCTGGTGCTGGACGCCCGTGCGCCCGACCGTTTCCGGGGCGAGAACGAAACCATGGACAGGATCGGCGGCCATATCCCGGGCGCGCGGAATCGCCTGTTCAAGGACAACCTGGACGCCGACGGCCGTTTCAAGCCGGCGGCACAACTGAAAGCGGAGTTCGACGCCATCACCGGCGGACGGCCCGCCGCCGAACTGATCAACCAGTGCGGCTCGGGCGTGACCGCCTGCCACAACTTGCTGGCGATGGAAATCGCGGGCCTGAAGGGCGCTGCCCTGTACCCCGGGTCGTGGAGCGAATACAGCGCCCGGCCCGGCGCGGCCATCGCCACCGGCAACGCCTGACGAGCCGCCCTATTTCGCTCCGGCCGCCAGCGCGGTGCGGGTCACCGCGCTGCCCACCTGCCGGAAAACGCCGCCGGCCTCGGTCTGGTCGTCGAGATCGGCCGCACAGGATGCGATCACCACCGCATGCGCGCCGCCGTCCTGCGGGTCGACCACCGCAACATGGCAGGCGCGGCGATATTGCGTGCCGGTCTTGTGGATGCGCTGTACCGTTCTGGGCAGGCCCGCTTCAAGCCGGTAGTCGCCCGGCTTGCCGAGTTTCATGCCCTTGAACAAACGCTGCGTGCTCTGTGGCGACAGCAGCTTGCCCTGCACCAGCTTTTCCAGCATGGCGCCGTAGGCCGCCAACGTGGCCGAGTTGTCGCCGTCCGCGTAATAACGGGCATAGGCTTCGTCGATGGTGCGGGCCTGGAGGTCGGCGTCTTTCACGTCCATTGCGCGCTTTGCAGCATCGACCCGTTTCGGCCCCATGGGCGCACCGGCGATTTCCACCAGCTGCCGGTTGCTGAGCTTGTCGGCGCCTTTTTCGTTGAGTTCCGAATACACCTCGCGCCGAACCTCGGTGAAGGTGGTCAGCCGGCCCATGTTGCCCTTGCCCATCGATGCCTGCGCGCTGTCGTTCAGCGTGTCTTCGCCAATGGCGCGGATCAGCATGTTGGCCGCCGTGTTGTCGCTCACGCCCAGCATTCGATCGAGCAGGGAATCGAGGGTGTAGCGGGTGCCCGCAGCCGTCCACACCACCTGGCCGGAGCCGTCGACCTTGTCGTTTTCCTCCAGCACGAGCTGCTGGTTCAGTTTCAGCCTGCCGGCGTCGACCTGCTGCAGCAAGGCGATGGCGATGGCGACCTTGACGGTGGAAGCCAGATACCAGCGCCGGTCCGCGCCGTAGCTGAAGCTTTCGCCCGTGTCCAGGCGTTTGACGAACACTCCCAGCGAGCCGGGCGATCCCTTGTCGATCTTCTCGATTTCCTGTCGCAGTGCCTGCGGCCAGTCGGCCGCGGCGACGGTTTCAGCGCACAGCGCGCTGAGAAGAAGCAGGCAGGCGGCCAGTGCCCGCGTCGGCTTGGCAGGTCGGTGCATCGGGGACTCCCTTGGTGATCAATCCGGAACGGCACAAGGCGGCGGCGACCTGGCTCAGGGCACGCTCGGCGCGCGGCAATGACGGCTCGTCGCGAGCACAGGCGACCAGCACCACCCGCTGCGGTGCGGCACCGTCGCGCGCCACGCTGACGATGCCCGAATCACAGATGCGCCGCCGCTGGGTGCCGGTCTTGTGGGCGAAGTTCACCGTCGGCGGCAGGCCGTCGGTGACACGGTGCCGGCCGGTGGCCACCCGCTGCATCAGGCCCAGCAGGTACTGAGTGGAAGCCGCATCCAGCGCACGGCCTTCGGCCAGCGCCTGCAGCAGGTCGGCATAGGACTGAAGTCGGGCAGAGTTGAGTCCGCTGGCGTAATAACGGTCATAGGCGGCGTCCAGCGTCGGCAGGCGGAAGCGGGTCTCGGGCACACCGGTCAGCATGGAAAACTGCCTCAGGCGCGCCGCATCTCCGGGCAGCGCATTCAACTGCAACCAGCTGCGGCCGGCCAGTTGTCCGGCTTCCGGCGCCAGGCCGCCGTACACCGCATGGCGCACATCTGCCAGCCGGGTGATGGTGCCGAAACCCTGGGGCACCAGCGACTTCACCACCCCGTTCACCGCGTCGATGCCGGCCAGGCCGATCAGCAGGTCGCTGGCGGTGTTGTCGCTGTGGATGATCATTTGCTCCATCAGCGTGCGCACCGGAATCCGGGCGCCGGCGGGCTGGCGGTTGGTGCTGCCGGCGCCGTCGACGTAGTCGTTGCCGTGCAGGGTGACGGGAGTGTCCAGTGTCCAGGCCCCGCGTTCCACGCCGCGCATCACCGCGATAGCGATGGGTACCTTGACGGTCGACGCCAGATACCAGCGTTCGTCGGTGCGCCAGCCGGCCGATTCGCCGGTATCCAGGTCGCGCACATACACACCGATCTGCGGTCCCTTGCGACCTTCGATCTCGGCCAGCGCGGATTCCAGCCGACCGGCCCAGGCCGGTTGGGCGCGGGCCGGCAGGGCCAGCGACAAGGCGATCGGCAGAAGAAGAAGAAGAAAAGCGGTTGGGCGCATTGCCGAAATGATGGCCGCAACCGCTCGCTGCACTGCAACAAGATGCCGCATGGAAAAAGCCCGGCAGTGCCGGGCTTTCTCTATCCGGATCCGGACGCGTTTTTCAGTCGTTGGCGTAGATGTCGACGTCCTTCGTTTCCTTGATGAACAGAGTGCCCACCACCAGCGTCACGCAGGCGATGATGATCGGGTACCAGAGGCCGTTGTACATGTTGCCCGAGCTGGCCACGATGGCGAACGAGGTGGTCGGCAGCAGGCCGCCGAACCAGCCGTTGCCGATGTGGTATGGCAGGCTCATCGAGGTGTAGCGGATGCGGGTCGGGAACATCTCGACCAGCATGGCGGCGATGGGGCCGTAGACCATGGTCACCAGTATCACCAGCCAGGCCAGCAGCGCGATCATCACCGGCTTGTTCATCTTGGCGGGGTCGGCCTTGGCGGGGTAGCCGGCCGCCTTGAAGTCGTCAGCCAGTTCCTTCTTGAAGGCGGCGATGCTCTTGGCGGATGCCTCGTCGAACTTCAGGTTGACGACGTTGCCCACCGGTGCCGTCACCACCTTGTCGCCGATCTTGACCACGGCGGCCGAACCGGCCGGGCCGGCGATGTTGTCGTAAGACACCGAGTTCTGCACCAGGTAACGCTTGGCGATGTCGCAGCTGCTGCTGAAGTCGATTTCACGAGCCACCGGGTTGCCCTGGAATGAGCAGGTGGAAGGATCGGCGGTGACGGTGACCTGCGCGCTGGCCTGGGCGGCTGCCAGGTCTGGATTGGCGGCCGAGGTCAGTGCCTTGAATACCGGGAAATAGGTCACCGCGGCCAGCAGGCAGCCGGCCATGATGATGGGCTTGCGGCCGATCTTGTCCGACAGCGAACCGAAGATCACGAAGAACGGCGTGCCGATGAGCAATGCGCCGGCGATCATCAGATTGGCGGTGATGGCGTCGACCTTCAGCTGCTGCGTCAGGAAGAACAGCGAATAGAACTGGCCGGTGTACCAGACGACGGCCTGGCCCGCGGTCAGGCCGACCAGTGCCAGGATGACGATCTTCAGGTTCTTCCATTCGCCGAACGATTCCTTCAGCGGGGCCTTGGAGGTCTTGCCCTCTGCCTTCATGCGGACGAAGGCCGGCGATTCGTGCAGCGTCATGCGGATCCACACCGACACGCCCAGCAGCAGGATCGACACGGCGAACGGGATGCGCCAGCCCCAGTCGGCGAAGTCGGCCTCGCCCACCACGGTGCGCACGCCCAGGATCACCACCAGCGACAGGAACAGGCCCAGCGTCGCGGTGGTCTGGATCCAGGAGGTGTAGGCGCCGCGTTTGCCGTGCGGCGCGTGTTCGGCCACGTAGGTGGCGGCACCGCCGTATTCACCGCCGAGCGCCAGGCCCTGCAGCATGCGCAGGGCGATGAGGATCACCGGAGCGGCCACGCCGATGGAGGCGTAGCTGGGCAATATGCCGACGATGAAGGTCGACAGGCCCATGATCAGGATGGTCACCAGGAAGGTGTACTTGCGGCCGATCATGTCGCCCAGCCGGCCGAACACGATGGCGCCGAAAGGCCGCACCAGGAAACCGGCCGCGAAGGCGAGCAGCGCGAAGATGAAGGCCGAGCCCGCATCCAGGCCGCTGAAGAACTGCTTGGCGATGATGGCCGCGAGCGAGCCGTAGAGATAGAAGTCGTACCACTCGAAAACCGTGCCGAGGGACGAGGCGAAGATCACCTTCTTCTCTTCCGACGACATGGGCCGGGGAACCGGCGTGGGCGTGGGCTGCGGCCGCCCGGGGACGTAGGTGCTGGACATGATGCAGGTCTCCTGTAGGTATGCCCCCATTCTTGGAAGCCCTACTGACCCTGCTCTGACGCGAAACTGACCCTTCTCTGACAACTCGCGGGGAAACCCGCAAGCCCGGTTTCAGCATTCGGAAAATCGGCCCGGTTCAGGGTTTTGGAGCAGTCGTTCGCGCAGCATCGGCAAGGCTTCGAAACCCCACAACACGTCGGACCCGACCACATAGGACGGTACGCCGAACACGCCTCCTTCGACCGCCGCAGCGGTGTTGGCTCGCAGCAGCGCCTTCACTTCCGGGCCGGCCGGATCCCGCGCCGGAGACAAGGCCGTGGTGAGGGCCGCCAGCCGCCCGCCATCGTTGGCGTCGCCGCCGTCGCCCTGCCACACATGACGGAAGATGCGGCCCGCCACATGGCGGCTGATGCTGCCGTCCTGCGAACACGCCAGCGCCAGCCGAAGCAGGGGCAAGGGGTCGAAGGGATGTTGCGCGGGCATGGTGAAACCGATGCCGTGCGTCCTGGCGAGCCAGGCCGACTGCCGCAGCACCCAGTCGTACTTCGGTGCGATGCCGTGAGGCCCCGAATGACCGTATTGCCTGAACACCGCACCCAGCAGCAGCGGCCGGTATTCGGCCGCATAACTCACTCCTTCCAGCGCCACCGGCAAATGCTCGAAGGCGAGGAACGCGTACGGCGAAACGAAGTCCAGATGAAAGGCAAAGGACTGCATGGCGAGCTTTCTCAGGCGGCGATGCCGGCACGCGACAGCAGCAGGCGCCAGATGGCGCGGCGCGCTTCGCCGTCGGCGCGCGACCAGGCACGGATCTCGTCGATGGAACGGTAGCAGCCCAGGCACAGGCTGCGGTCCTCGTTCATCCTGCAGATGGAAATGCAGGGCGACGGGACCGGTTCGACGGTTTCGTCGAAGGCGGAAGGCACGCGCGCTGCCAGCAAGGCCAGCGCCTGCGCAGAATGCGGCTCGGGTTTCAGCGGCGCAAGGATGTCGTCCATCAGGCGGCCGCCTCGCGCTTGGCAAGCAATGCCTTGCCGACGCGCGACTGGGTGGGGCGGCCCAGCACGCCGCTGATCCAGGCGCCCGTGTCTGCCACGGCGTTCAGGTCGATGCCGGTCTCGATGTCCATGCCCTGCAGCATGAACACCACGTCTTCGGTCGCCACATTGCCGGTGGCGCCCCTGGCGTAGGGGCAGCCGCCCAGGCCGGCGACGGAGGTGTCGAACTGCCACACGCCCATCTGCAGAGCCGCCAGGGTGTTGGCCAGGGCCTGGCCGTAGGTGTCGTGGTAATGGCCGGAGACATCGTCCGGCGGGTAATGTTTGAACGCCGCCTCGAGTGCGCGCCGGGTCTTCAGTGGTGTGCCGACGCCGATGGTGTCCGCCACGCCGATGTGCTGCACGCCGATGCCCTTCATGAGGCGAGCCACCATCTCCACCCGCTCGGGCGCGATGTCGCCTTCGTAGGGGCAGCCGACGGTGCAGGAAATCGCGCCTCGCACGCGGATGCCGGCGGCCAGCGCGGCCTCTGCGACCGGCCGGAAACGTTCGATGCTTTCCTCGATGCTGCAGTTGATGTTGCGCTGGCTGAAGGCTTCGCTGGCCGCACCGAACACCACGATCTCGTCCGGCCGCGAACCGACCGCCGCCTCGTAGCCCTTGAGGTTCGGTGTCAGCACCGAATAGACCACCCCCGGCTGCCGATGGATGCCGGCCATCACCTCGGCGTTGTCGGCCATCTGCGGAACCCACCTGGGGCTGACGAAACTGGTGACTTCGATGTCCTTCAGGCCGGCCGCCTGCAGGCGGTGCACCAGCTCGATCTTGGTGGCGGCGGCGACCGCCTGTTTCTCGTTCTGCAGGCCGTCGCGCGGGCCGACATCGACGATCTTGACCTTGGTAGGCAGGGGCATGGTGTCTCCGGATGGGGTATCGCGCCATCGGGTTCTGCGGCGCTGCCGCCATTTTCCTCGCAAGTCCGATACGTTCGCTGCCGGGGGACAAGCTTCGCCTCAAGCCGCACCGTGCGGACGAACCGAAAACAGAATGGTCCGGTTTACACCACAGGTCCCGCAGCCATGTTCAGCCCTCAAGTCTCCGCCACAAAAACAAGCGCTCGCGCCCTGCGTCCACCGCCCGCCAGCCTTTCGACGCAAGCGCGGACCGCAGTCGCCCGGACCCAGCATCGCTCTGCCCCTGGCTGCTTCGACAACCTGCCGCACGAAATCGTCTGTGGCATCGCCGGACATGTTTTTCAGGCGGCGGTATACGACGAGCGGAACACGGTTTCCAGCCTGGCGTGCACGCCGCTGCTGCAGGCCGTGCTGAGCGATGAACTGCATGCAGGCAAGGTGCTTGAAAGAATCCACGCAGCGCGCGATTTTCCGGCGCTCACCAGCGCCCTGGCCGAGGTCCGGAATGTGTTTCCCACCTACCGTCAGGGCTGCCTGATTGCGGCGGCCCGCCTGATGCCCAAGCTGAGTCCGCGCGGCGCGGAGGCCGACGCCCTGGTGTCGCGGATCCAGTCGCTGCTGCCGCACCTGCCGGCATGGCAGGCCGGCCCTGGCGGCAGCGACGAAGACCCGCGAGATGCGGTGCTGCTCGCCCTGGTCGAGGGCAGCCGGTTGACGCCTTCGCCCCTTATTCCGGTGGCAAGATTCGAAAAGATCCTGGGCATGGTCAACCCCGGCGCGCCGCCGGGTCAGCAACTTGAAGCCGCGCTGCTGCGACAGGTCGTCGATCATCTCCGGAACCCCGTCTTCAACTTGACGGCAAGCCTGCAGCGGCGCCAGCACTGGCTGTCCCTGGCGCCGCCGGCAATGCAGGCACGCCTGACCAAGGTGTTCGATTTTTTCGAGTCCGTCCAGGCCGCGAAGTCATCGCACTCTGCAGGCACCATCGCCCGGCAGATGAAGGAAATAGCAACCGCGCATGCCGCCGGCGACCCCGACGCGGCCTGGCAGCTTCGCAGTGCCAGCAGGACCTGGTGCACGCTGGCACGCAGGCTGCCCGAATGCGCCCTGCTGTTCAGGGCATTCTTCGATCAGCTCGATCCGGCGCGGCAACTGCTGCTGGTGCAGTGGGGCCAGTCGCCGCTGAGACCGGGTGAAATCGAACGGTACCTCGTCAGCATGATCGGCAAGGTTCCGGGAACCACGCTTCTGCAGGCCGTTGCAAACTACGACGGACCTGGACCGGACATGGTGGACTCGGCTTGCCGCACCGAACTGTTGCGCAGCATCACCCGTTCGGCCATCGATACGCCGCAGCAAGACGACGTGCTGGGAACCGCCATCTCCAGCGCACACATTTTCTTCAGTCCGCTGCTTTCGTTTTTCGAGCAGCGGGTCGCACAGGCGGACGAGAAACTGCAGCCGGCGCTGAAGCTGCGCCTGGCCCTGGCCGATGTGGGTTGTGGCGAATTTTCATACAATCTGGCCGCAAGGCGCGCACCGGTTTCCAGGATGGTGGACAAGCTGCTGGACAGCAGCCGTCCCCTCGACTCGAATGCCATCGTCACACTGGTCGAACTGCGGGTCGCCTGGCTCGACGAAGGGCAGTGCGGCCGGCTGCTCGAACGGATCCGGCGCCTGCCGCCGGCCGAAAGCGCCCGCTGCCTGACGATCGTCCTGTCCGACCTGGCCAATAGCCGCTCCGCGAAACACTGGCCGCCCTCGAAACTGATGGTGGACGTGTGTGCCGCCCTGCCACCGGAATACCGGACCCGACCGGTTGCAGCCTTGCTGGAGATGATCAGCAAAGTGCACGGCGACGCCCCGCAGGAAGACATGGCCCTGCTCCAGGGGACCAGGCGCCTGTACGACGCGTTGCCGACCACCCTGCTCCCGCCGTTCAACGCACGGCATGACAAGGTGCTGCGGCAGGCCCGGGAGCAGGCGCCCGCTTGAACACAGACCCGCCTCGCCCACCGGGTTCGGTGGTCGGGGCGACGGTTCGTGTGAAACGCGCCCGTGTCGTTCGCCGGAAAACAGACTGGCCGGGCACATCCACCACCGGTTCCGCAACCATGATCCATTCGCTCGTATCCGCCAGGAAATCCACTGTCCTCGCGCCGCCTCCACTGCACTCGGCGCCCTCGCCGACCTTGCCGGCATCGCCGCAAACCCGGGCGCCTGCGGAGCGCGCGGCGCCCACTTGCTTCGACGATCTGCCGAACGAGATCGTGCACGACATCGCCGACCATGTGTTCCAGGCGGCAGTGGACAACCCGCAGAACCAGGTCTCCAGCCTGGCCTGCACGCCCAGGCTGCGGACAGTATTGAGCGCCCAGCTGCATGCCGATTCGGTACTCCGCAAGATCCACGCGGCGAGAAATTTCCGGAGCCTGTGCGAAGCTCTGGCCGAAGTCGGAAAAGTTTTCCCGCGGTACCGGCACGAATGCCTGATCGCTGCCATTCGACTGATGCCGAAACTTGGTTCAGGCGACAAGGTGCCCGACGCTCTGTGGAAGCAGGTTCGGTCGCTGCTGCCGCCCGCCAACCGGCACGATGCCAGCGCAGCGGACAGCCCGCGTGATGCGGTGGTGATGGCCCTGGCCGAGAGCATCCGGCCCGAGCCGCTGAGTTTTGTCGTGTCCACCAACCTGGAAAAGATCCTGAGTCTGATGGCCCATGACGCACCGGTCAGCGCGCCGCTGGAGGACATGATGGTGCGCTGGCTGGTCGACCACCTGCGGCATCCCGCGATCGACGGCGACGACGCCTCCGATCTGCGCCAGCGCGTGATTCCCGTGACGCCGCTGGCCTTGCAGGGGCGGCTGAACAAGGTGTTCGACTTCTTCGCATCGGGCCGCGAGGCGAACAAAACGCCGCAGGCCGAGAAAATGGCCAGACAGATGAAGGAGGTGGACGCGGCGCACGTCGCAGGCGACCCCGACCGGCACTGGCAATTGCGCCGGCTCAGCAGGTCCTGGTGCATGCAGATGCGGATTTTCCCCGGCTGCCGTTCGCTGTACCGCACCTTCTTCGCGCAACTCGATCCGGAGCGTCAACTGCAGTTGGTCCGGATCAACCAGTCGCCGCTGGATACCGACGAAATCGTACCGTTTCTCACGGCCCGGATCGGCAGCGTTTCCGCGACCACGCTGGTGAATATCTTCGCGTGCTACGGCGAATTGCAGTCACGGCCGAGTGACCTCGGTGCCAGCGCCGGGTTCCTGCACAACATCGTCGAGGCCTCCATCGGCACACCGGAGCAGGACGACGTACTCGAAGCCACGATCTCCTATGAAGGTATCCACCACCTGAAGCTGGAATCCTTCTATGCGCAGGGCATTGCACGCGCGGACAGCGAACGCCGGCAGGCCCTGACGCTGCGGCTGGCCATCGCCCGAATCGGTTTCGGCACTTATTGCAGCGACCTGAACGTGAAGCGCGCACCGGCATCGGCACTCGTGGACCGGCTCCTTGACCCCCGGCTTCCCTTCGATCCACGCGCCATCGTCGCTCTGGTCGACCTGCGCGTGGGTTGGCTGGACAAACGCCAGCAATGCCAGTTGATCGAGCGGGTTCGGCAGTTGCCTGCGGCCGACAGCGCCCGCTGCCTGACGGCTCTTTTGTCGACGTTCGCCATCAAAAATTGCGCGAACGACCTGCCACCGATGCGGCAGCTGCTGGATGCATGCGCCGGCTTGCCGCCGGATCACCGCGCCGCGCCCATCGAGGCCTTGCTGACCATGCTGCAGCTGCTGGACTTGAGCCGGACCGGGCAATACAACACGCTGTTGCAGGGCGTCCGGCGCCTGTACGACGCCTTGCCGACGGCGTTCCAGCCGCCCTTCGACCGACGCCACGACGAGCTGTTGCGCCAAGCCCGGGGACAGGCGCCCGGCTGAACGTCAGACCACCAGGCGCAGCAGTTCGGCACCTTCGCCGACCTGGTCGCCCGGGGCATAGAGCAGTTCGTCCACCACACCGTCGGCCGGCGCGGCGATGGTGTGTTCCATTTTCATGGCTTCCATCACCGCCAGCGGCTGGCCGCGTGTCACCTTGTCGCCCGCCTTCACCGCGAACGAAACCACCTTGCCGGGCATGGGTGCTGTGAGGCGGCCGCCTTCGGCCTGCGCCTCGCCGGCATGGGCCAGCGGATCGATCACCATGGCACTGGCGGCTCCGCGGTCGGCAAACACGGTGACGCTGCCGGCATGCAGATGCACGAACGCGGTGATGCGGTCGCCGCCCAGCCGCAGGTCGACCGCGCCGTCGGCCGCCGGTCGCCACGACAACGGCTGCGTGGCGCCGTCCACCGTCAACGCCAGGCTGCCGTCACGCTCGCGTGACAGCAGCGCCTGCACCGGTTCGCCGCGCACCTCGAAGGCAAAGGGCCGGTTCATGGGGCCGTGCGAACGCCAGCCGTCGCGGCGCGCAAACGGATCGCCGCCGGCCTCGGTCCGGGTTTCCTCCTCCAGCTGCTGCACCACCGCAGCGGCCACCGTCAGGGGCCGGCCCAGGGCGTCGTGGTCGAACAGCACGGCGCGTTCGCGCTCGATCAGTGCGGTATCCAGGCGGGCATGGGCGAACGAATCGCTGTTGACCACCCGGCGCAGGAACTGCACGTTGGTCGGCAGGCCGACGATGCGGATCGTGGCCAGCGCCGCGTCGAGCCGGGCCAGCGCCTGCTCGCGGTCGTCGCCGTAGACGATGAGTTTGGCGATCATCGAGTCGTAGAACGGACTGATGGTGTCGCCCTGGCGCACACCGCCGTCGATCCGCACGGTGCCCTGGGTGAATCGGGTCGCGTCGGGCATGCGGTACACGGCCAGGGTGCCGGTGGTCGGCAAAAACTGCTTGTCGGGGTTCTCGGCGCAGAGGCGCGCCTCGATGGCATGGCCGCGAATGACGATGTCCTCCTGCCGTAGCGGCAGCGGCTCGCCCGAGGCGACACGCAGCTGCCATTCCACCAGGTCCAGGCCGGTGATGGCTTCGGTGACCGGGTGTTCGACCTGCAGGCGGGTGTTCATCTCCATGAAGAAAAAGTCCATGGAGCCGTCGTCGCGCTGTTCGACGATGAACTCGACGGTGCCGGCGCCGACATAGTTCACGGCCCGGGCCGCCGCCACGGCGGCATCGCCCATGGCCTTGCGCATGGCGGTTGTCATGCCGGGAGCCGGGGCTTCCTCGAGCACTTTCTGGTGGCGGCGCTGCACCGAGCAGTCGCGTTCGAACAGGTGCAGGCAGTTGCCGTGCTGGTCGCCGAAGACCTGCATCTCGATGTGGCGGGGGCGCTGCACGTATTTCTCGATGAGCACTGCGTCGTTGCCGAAGCTGCTGGCGGCTTCTCGCCGGCACGAGGCGAGGGCGGCCTGGAAGTCGTCCGTCCTTTCGACGATCCGCATGCCCTTGCCGCCGCCGCCCGCGCTCGCCTTGATGAGGACCGGGTAGCCGATGCTTGCGGCCTGGGTCTGCAGCAGGTGGTCGTCCTGGTTCTGGCCGTGATAACCGGGGACCAGGGGGACGCCGGCTTTCTCCATCAGCTGCTTGGATTCGGCCTTCAGGCCCATCGCCCTGATGGCTGCCGGGGGCGGGCCGATGAAGGCCAGGCCTTCTGCAGCGCAGGCCTTGGCGAAGTCTTCGTTTTCACTCAGGAAACCGTAGCCGGGGTGGATGGCTTCGGCGTTCGTCCGTTTGGCTGCTTCTATGATCTTTTGCCACTGCAGGTAGCTTTCCTGCGGGGTGTTGCCGCCCAGGGCGACGGCTTCGTCGGCGGCCTCGACGTGTTGCGCGAACTGGTCCGCATGCGAGTAGACGGCAACCGTCTTGATGCCGAGTTTTCTGGCCGTGGCGGCCACCCGGCAGGCGATTTCGCCCCGGTTGGCTATCAGGATCTTCTTGAACATTCTTGTCTCCTTTCAATGGGTCGCGGACCGAATGCAGCGGCGGCCCGGGACGGTCACGCCAAAAGCCAGAAAGGCTTCCGTTTGGCCAGGAACGCCTGCACTCCCTCCCGCCCCTCGGCACTGGCCCGGATATCGGCGATCGACTCGACAGTCGCAGCCACCAGCGCATCGTCCAGAACCCGCCCGTCCACTTCGTCGATCAGGCGTTTGCAAGCCCGCACCGCCGCCGGCGAAGCCTGGCAAAGCGCCTTCACCAGGCTGGCCACGGCGACATCCAGCGCTCCGACGGAATCGACCACCTGGTGCACCAGGCCCAGTCGATGCGCCTCGGCCGCCGCAAAACGTTCGGCCGTCAGGAAGTAGCGCTGCGAAGCCCGCCGCCCGATGGCCCGCAGCACATAGGGACTGATGGTCGCCGGCACCAGGCCGATACGAACCTCGCTCAGGCAGAAACCCGCTGTATCGACCGCCACCGCCATGTCGCAGGCAGCCACCAGTCCCACGCCACCGGCGTAGACATCGCCCTGCACCCGCGCCACTACCGGCTGCGGGCAAGAAGCGATGGTCCGCAACATGTGCGCCAGGGTTCCGGCATCGGCGATGTTCTCGTCGCGGGAATAGTCGGCCATGCGCCGCATCCAGTTCAGGTCGGCGCCGGCACAGAATGCCGGACCCTCGGCCGCCAGCACGATGCAGCGCACATCGTCACGCGCCGCCAGCCCTCCAAAGGCGGCGTCCAGTTCGGTGATCACCTGGTCGTCGAAGGCGTTGCGCATCTGCGGACGGGTCAGGGTGATGCGGCCGACCGGGCCGTCTGTTTCGATCGTCAGCAGGCTCATGGGTATGTCACCGAAGGGAATTCGTGGGTGTCGAGGAATTGGCCGACCACCGGTTGGCACGAGGGGCCGGAGCGGGTGAAGCACTGGTGGCCGTCGGTGCGGCCGGCATCGCGATAGGCGGCGAACCATTTGCGCGGAAGACCGAGCCTGAGAGCCTCGATGGATGGGACGATCAATCTGCCGAACATCGCGCCGACTCACATGCGGAACACGCCGAACTTCACCGGCGGCACCGCCTTGTGGCGCGACGCCGCCAGCCCGAGTGCCAGCACCCGCCGGGTATCCGCAGGGTCGATGACACCGTCGTCCCACAGCCGCGCGCTGGCGTAATAGGGATGGCCCTGCACCTCGTACTGCTGGCGGATGGGCGATTTGAAGGCTTCTTCCTCGGCCGCCGACCACTGCCCGCCCTTGCCCTCGATGCCGTCGCGCCTGACCGTCGCCAGCACGCTGGCGGCCTGTTCGCCGCCCATCACGCTGATGCGTGCGTTCGGCCACATCCAGAGAAAACGCGGGCTGAAGGCGCGGCCGCACATGCCGTAGTTGCCGGCGCCGAAGCTGCCTCCGATGATCACGGTGAACTTGGGCACGTTGGCGGTCGCCACCGCCGTCACCATCTTGGCGCCGTGGCGGGCGATGCCCTCGTTCTCGTATTTGCGGCCGACCATGAAACCGGTGATGTTCTGCAGGAAAACCAGCGGTGTTCCGCGCTGGCAGCACAGTTCGATGAAGTGCGCGCCCTTCTGCGCCGATTCCGAGAACAGGATGCCGTTGTTGGCGACGATGCCGACCGGCTGGCCCTCGATATGGGCGAATCCGCAGACCAGCGTGGCACCGAAACGGGCCTTGAATTCATGGAACTCGCTGTCGTCCACGATGCGCGCGATGATCTCCCGCACGTCGAAGGGCTTGCGGGTGTCGGCCGGTATGACGCCGTACAACTCGCTCGCATCGAAGCGCGGCGGACGGGCCGGCTGCGGCGGCACGAAGGCCTGCTGCGGCGCGGTGTGCGCGACGGCCGAGCGCGCCAGCACCAGCGCATGCAGGTCGTTCAGCGCCAGGTGGTCGGCCACACCCGACAGCCGGGTGTGCACATCGCCGCCGCCCAGGTCTTCGGCGGTGACCACTTCGCCGGTGGCGGCCTTCACCAGCGGCGGGCCGCCGAGGAAGATGGTGCCCTGTTCCTTGACGATGATGGATTCGTCGCTCATGGCCGGCACATAGGCGCCGCCCGCGGTGCAACTGCCCATCACCACCGCGATCTGCGCAATGCCCTGCGCGCTCATCTGCGCCTGGTTGTAGAAGATGCGGCCGAAGTGGTCGCGGTCGGGAAAGACCTCGTCCTGCTGGGGCAGGTTGGCACCGCCGGAGTCGACCAGGTAGATGCAGGGCAGGCCGTTCTGTTCGGCGATTTCCTGGGCGCGCAGGTGCTTTTTCACCGTCATCGGGAAATAGGTCCCGCCCTTCACCGTGGCGTCGTTGCAGACGATGACGCAGTCGCGGCCCGACACCCGGCCGATGCCGGTGATGATGCCCGCGCCGGGTGCCGCGCCGTCGTACATGCCGTAGGCCGCCAGCGGTGCCAGTTCGAGGAACGGCGTGCCCGGGTCGAGCAGGCGTTCGACCCGTTCGCGCGGCAGCAGCTTGCCGCGCGCCACATGTTTGGCACGGGTGACTTCGCCCCCGCCCTGGGAGATGCGCTCGATCTGCCGATGCAGGTCGTCGACCTGCGCACGCATGGCGGTGGCATTGGCCTGGAACTCGGCAGAACGCGGGTTGAGACGGGATTCGAGATGGGACATGGCTGCTTTCTCCGGCGGCTTCAGGCCGTCTTGTGTTCGTTCAGGCCGAGCTCTTCGCGCATGGCGTCCCGGATGCGGAATTTCTGGATCTTGCCCGTCACCGTCATCGGGAAACCGGGCACGAAACGCACATAACGCGGCACCTTGTAATGGGCGATCCGACCCTTGCAGAAGTCACGCACCGCCTCTTCGGTCAGCGTCACACCGGATTTGGCGACGACCCATGCGCACAGCTCTTCGCCGTAGCGGGCGTCGGGCACGCCGACGACCTGCACGTCCTGGATGCCCGGGTGGCGGTAGAGGAATTCCTCGATCTCGCGCGGGTACACGTTCTCGCCGCCGCGGATCACCATGTCCTTGATGCGGCCGACGATGTTGACATAGCCCTCGGCGTCCATCGTCGCCAGGTCGCCGGTGTGCATCCAACCTTCGGCGTCGATGACTTCGGCGGTTTTGACCGGGTCGTCCCAGTAGCCGTGCATGACCGAATAACCACGGGTGCACAGCTCGCCGGTCTGGCCGCAGGGCACCGGCGCGCCGTCGTTGTCGACGATTTTCACCTCGAGGTGCGGCTGCACCTTGCCGACGCTGGCGACCCGTTGGTCCAGCGGGGTGTCGGCATCGCTCTGGCAGCTGACCGGGCTGGTTTCGGTCATGCCGTAGGCGATGGTGATCTCGGCGAGGTGCATTTGCCCGACCACCCGTTTCATGACCTCGATGGGGCACGGAGAGCCGGCCATGATGCCGGTGCGCAGGGTGGAAAGGTCGAACTCCGCGAACCGCGGATGGTCCAGTTCGGCGATGAACATGGTGGGCACGCCGTGCAGGCCGGTGCAGCGTTCGTCCTGCACCGCCTGCAGCACGCTCAGCGGCTCGAAACCGTCGTTGGGATAGACGATGCAGCTGCCATGCGTGAAACACGCCAGGTTGCCCAGCACCATGCCGAAACAGTGGTACAGCGGCACCGGAATGCATAGCCGGTCGCGCGCCGTCAGACGCATGCATTCGCCGATGAAGAAACCGTTGTTGAGGATGTTGCGATGGGTCAGCGTGGCGCCCTTGGGGAAACCGGTGGTGCCGCTGGTGAACTGGATGTTGATGGGGTCGGTGGCACGCAGCCGGGCGGCCGCTGCCGGCACCTGCGGGTCCTGCACATCGCCCTGCGCCATCAGGTCCGAGAACCTGGCCATGCCGGGCTGTTCGTCGCCCTGCCCGGCCACGTCGATCCAGGCCACCAGACGCAGCGACGGCAGCTGGGCCGATCGCAGTTTCCCGGGCTCGGCCGAAGCCAGTTCGGGCGCCAGTTCACGCAACATCGCCAGGTAGTCGCTGGTGCGGAACCGGGCCATGGTGACCAGCGCCTTGCAGCCCACCTTGTTCAGCGCGTATTCGACCTCGGCGACCCGGTACGCCGGATTGATGTTGACCAGCACCAGCCCCACCCGCGCGGTCGCCAGCTGCATCAGCACCCATTCGGCATTGTTGTGCGACCAGATGCCGACACGGTCGCCGGTGACCAGACCCTGGCGTAGCAGCGCGCTGGCCAGCCGGTCGGCTTGCTCAGCCAGTTCGGCATAGGTGAACCGCAAGCCCTGGTGCACGCAGACCAGCGCCTCGCGCTCCGGCTGGCGCTGTGCCATCGACAGGAAGAAATCTCCGATGGTTTCCTCGATCAGCGGCACATCGGTGGCGCCGCGATCCTGGCTTTCGGCAAGGCGTGCTGCGGTCATGCGCGGCCTCTCAAGCGGTTTCGGCGAACAGTTCGCGGCCGACCAGCATGCGGCGGATCTCGCTGGTGCCGGCACCGATCTCGTAGAGTTTGGCGTCGCGCCACAGCCGCTCCACCGGGAAGTCCTTGGTGTAGCCCACCCCGCCGAGGGCCTGGATGGCTTCGCCGGCCATCCAGGTGGCTTTCTCGGCCGAATACAGAATGGCGCCGGCGGCATCCTTGCGAATGCTGCGGGCATGGTCGCCGCGGTCGCAGGCCTTGCCCAGTGCATACACATAGGCGCGGGTGGCCTGCCAGGTGGTGTACAGGTCGGCCAGCTTGCCCTGCATCAGCTGGAATTCGCCGATGGCCTGGCCGAATTGCCTGCGCTGGTGCACATAAGGCAGCACCGCGTCCATGCAGGCGGCCATGATGCCCAGCGGGCCGCCGGACAGCACCGCGCGTTCGTAGTCCAGGCCGCTCATCAGCACCTTGACGCCCTGGCCTTCGCCGCCCAGCACGTTTTCGGCCGGCACTTCGCAGTCGTCGAAGAACAGCGGATAGGTGTTGGACCCGCGCATGCCCAGCTTGTCGAGCTTGGTGCCGGCGCTGAAACCCTTGAATCCTTTCTCGACGATGAAGGCCGTCATGCCCTTGGAACCTGCCGCCGGCTCGGTCTTGGCATAGATGACAAGGGTGTCTGCATCACCGCCGTTGGTGATCCACATCTTGCCGCCGTTGAGCACATAACGGTCGCCCTTGCGGTCGGCGCGCAGCTGCATGCCGACGACGTCGGAACCTGCATTGGGTTCGCTCATGGCGAGGGCGCCGACATGTTCGCCGCTGACCAGTTTCGGCAGGTATTTCGTCTTCTGTCCGGCGCTGCCGTTGCGGTGGATCTGGTTGACGCACAGGTTGCTGTGCGCGCCGTACGAAAGGCCGACCGAGGCCGATGCCCGCGACACTTCTTCGAGCGCCACCAGATGCGCCAGGTAACCCATCTGCGTGCCGCCGTATTCCTCTGACACCGTCATGCCGTGGAGGCCGAGCGCGCCCAGTTTCTGCCACAGGTCGGCCGGGAAGAGGTTGTCGCGGTCGATGGCGGCGGCGCGCGGTGCGATCTCGGTCGCGGCGAAATCGGCGACGGCGTCGCGCAGGGCGTCCACCGTTTCACCCAAGGCGAAGTCCAGTCCGGGAAGCAGCATGTCTTGTCTCCTGTTTGCGCCGCAGCCTACGCCGATGCGCACCGCATTTGTCGCCACAATGGGTGCAAATGCTGCCAACCCCATGACGACTACACGCAAACCCCTAGCCGCCGCCACACCCATGGCTTTTGTTCGCGCCATCGTGGCAGCCTATGAAGGCTACGGCCTGGACGCCGCCGCCGCCTTGCGGCAGGCACAAATCGCGCCGTCGCTTCTGGCGGACAACACGGCGCGCATCACCGCCGGCCAGTTCGAACTCCTGTCGGCGCACGCCATGCAGGAAATGGACGACGAAGGCCTGGGCTGGTTCTCGCGCCGCCTGCCCTGGGGCAGCTACGGCCTGCTGATGCGGGCGTCCGTCACCGCACCGACGCTGGCGGTGGCGCTGAAACGCTGGTGCCGCCACCACCGGCTGCTGACCGACGATGTGCTGCTGCACCTGGAGATCGACGGCGAACGCGCCAGCCTGTGGCTGGAAGAACGGTTGCCACCCAGAGCCGCGGTGCGCGAGCTTTGCCTGGTCACTCTGCTGCGTTATGTGCATGGCTTCGCCAGCTGGGCCATCGATTCGCGCATCGCGCTGACGGGGCTCTCGTTCGCCCAGCCGGCGCCGGCGCATGCGGCTGTCTACCCGCTGCTGTTCGGCCGCAGACCGGTGTTCGATGCTGCCGTCACCCGCATGGACTTCGATGCCCGTTACCTGGCCCTGCCCCTGGTGCGCGACGAGACCGCCACCCGCGCCATGCTGCAGCGGGCGCTGCAGCTCACGGTGCGCCTTTACCGCCGCGACCGGCTGCTGGTCGACCGTGTGGACAGCCTGCTGCGCGACAACCCGGGCGCCACCGCCGAAACCCTGGCCAGCGCGCTGGCGATGTCGGTCCGGACCCTGCACCGGCAACTGCTGGAGGAAGGCGCCAGCCTGCAGTCGCTGAAGGACGGGTCACGGCAAACCCGGGCCATGGCCCTGCTGCGCACGACGGACAGGCCGCTGAAACAGGTGGCGCTGGCGACGGGTTTCCGCAACGAGAAGAGTTTTGCGCGGGCGTTTAGGGGCTGGACGGGGGTGGCGCCCGGGGTTTGGCGGGGGCAATTGCCGGATTGATCGCGGCGCCAGGCTGTAACCACCGGGCAAACAGGAAGTTTATTGCAGGTGCACCAGCAGCCGGTCTATTCGATTGGGCGGCAGATCGATGACACCCTCATAAAACAATGAACCGTCATGGTGCTGTATTGAACGCCAGGGCGAGCCAGTACGATTTTCAGCAGAGGCACCGGCTGAAATAATAGGCGAACGGGTTCATCGGCATCCATCACGGAAGTTTAGCCAACACACCATCAAGCCAAGTTGGCGGCAGGCTTACGGCGCCGTCATGCAGAATGCCATTCCCGGACGCATCGTAAACGACCGCATCGTCGGCCCAAACTATCTTCGCGCTATCGCCATATTGGTAAGTACGTTCAGCCAGCACCTCAGCGTCACCGGTTTTATATAGTCTGAGCAAAATCCATCCGCGACCGAGATAAGAATACCTCGCGGTGTAAAGCCCGCCATCCACGTCCGACAACTCTTCAAACCAGTGCTTCGCGCTATTTCTGTAAATCACATCCGAGCCGTAACTCGCAATCACAACCAAACTCGCCACAAGAAAACCTCCGCATGCAAGACTAAAAGCAGCACGGATCATGTCGCGCCAAGACATCATAAATAAACCTTTATAGGCTGTGCCAGATCCACACCAATCTTATCCGTATAGATAATAAAATCACCCCCTTGCTGATGCGCCAACTGCCACGCTCTAAAATCACTATTTTTCACTGGATAAAGGATACTGAAATCACCCCTCAAGGGGTCTTGAAATACAGGGTGATCGATCCAGCCTTTTTTAGCCGTCACAAGCAACGCTTCCTGCAACGGAACCACCGCAATGCTTTTTTTGTTCCAGTGACCTAAATACTGAGATGCCTCTCCTTCCGCATCGGTAAATGTGAAGCCGTCTTTCGCATATATATAAATATGCGTGATCATCCCAAATTTTCCGCCCACGTCGTTACCAAAGACCATGCGAGAGATTGCGGCATACAAATTAAACGAACCGAGAATCAAAGTTAATTCATCCGGGATTCCGCGAAAAAGCACTTCGCGCATCATGAACTGGTCGATTTTCTGCCCCCAGGATCCCTCCACCATGGCGAGCTGGAATTGAAAGCCTTTGTGAATCAGCTGAATGTCGCCTTGACATTAGGCATCCGTTCGAACTTCATATCTTCCAGCATGCTCATTCAAAATCTTCTTGAGTACCTGTAACGACTTCGGGGTGACTAGATTCTCATCGCAGCAAAGCGCATCAAACGCCGTTTTAGCACGACGGAACCCTAGAACCCAGCCGAGCGAAACGGACTTCTTGTCAACCATCGCGCCGGAATATGCCAAACCATGCTGATTTAATTCACGCCTGGAATCTTCTGCAGTGGGCGAGTAATTCAACTCCCCCGCAAACCACTTGTCGAACATTGCTGCGGCTTTGGGCATACCTAGCCTACCGATTGTTCCCGGAATATCCTGCAAGTCAAAACAGACAGATTCTGCGATCCGCTTGGAGGCGGCGATCTCAAGGTTCTTCACCGGCGCAGGTATGGTAGGCCTATCCATCCATGCACCGAACTTCCTTTTGACATCCACCACCTTGTGAATGCCCCCGATGACATTCATCAGAAACTCGTCGCCATCCTTTTCTTTTTCTCCACCACCGGCCTGGGTACCGGCGGCTGATGCCTCAACGGTGGCGGGCGCCGATCCAGTGACAGTCTTATCTTTTCATCCGTGCAGACCACACACCCGTCATCGCCCTCTTTTCTTACAAAGGCGCCCAGAAACCGATTGGATTTCCAATAAGGAATTTTCTCCGCCATTCGATTGCCTCCAAGATTTCGAGAGTGGAGACTAACCTTGCAAATTCATTCGGCGTACACGTTTTGCGAAACCAGATGCGCAAGAAGTTTGCAAAAGCAAAAACCGCCAAACGCGGCGTCGGAATGGTGGAACAACGGCGGATGTGGACCAGGCGCCGGTTCGCCAGCGCCATACAGCATGGCATCGAGCCTTTCACGAACAAGGCAAAGCCATGCTTGCTGCGCCTGCCGGCCGGCGAACGGGCGGCCTGGCGAATCGAGTTGGGCGCCGCCGTTGCCTGACTGGACTTCGTGCCTGCCTGGAAAGCACGCCTGCCGGCATTCATCAACGCCATTGCCGCGATCGACGCGCGACTCGCTCAGGCAGAGCGCGGGCTTGCGGCTTTCCAGACGCTGCTGGATGCAAGCCAGGACTCGTCCGACGCCACGCAGGACCGGACGGTGGCCGCACTCGCCCGCGCCTTCTGGGCCGGCGCGCTCGGCGAGCAGGGTTCAAGCGCCCGGCGCGACCCCCGGGTGCTGGCCATGTGCCGTCAGTTGCTGGCCGCGGTGACAGGCGCTGGCGATGGGCCGGATCAGGGCGCAGATCGAGACCTTGTTGCTCGAATCGCGGCATGAGGCAGACACCGGCCCGGCGCCGGGCGGTTCCAGCAGGCGCCGGATCCGCGGTGCCTGCCTTCACCGGCACAGGCTCGGTGTGGGCCAGTCCGGCACGGGCAGGTTCCGCGCCTGCCGGCCCTGCTGCCAGTGTTTGCCGAACGCCGCCGCCGTCTTCGCGGGGCTGTCGCCCAGCGCCCGCACCACACAGACCGCGTCGGCGCCGCAGCGCCCTGCCGCCTCGGCCTGCTCTGCCGCCAGGATGCCGCCGATGGCCACCACCGGGGCACCGGCCATCGCCACCCACCAGGCCAGGTTGCCCAAGCCCTGTGCGTTCCACGGCATCGCCTTGGTCAGGGTCGGCCACACCGGGCCGCAGGCGATGTACCGCGGGGCCAGCGATCGCGCCCGCGCCAGTTCCCACAGGCTGTGAGAACTGATGCCCAGGGCCGGCCCGCCCGGCCGGGCCAGGCGGTCACGCTCGGCGTCGGTCATGGCGAGCAGGTCTTCCTGCCCGAGGTGGATGCCGGCCGCGCCCGAATCGACGGCCAGGGCGTGGTGGTCGTTGATGAACAGCAGCGCGCCGGCCGCACGGCAACGGGCGACTGCGACGGTGACCTGCAGACGCACATCGGCAGCCCAGGCGGCATCGGGTCGTGCCGGTGTCTTGATGCGCAGCTGCACCGTGCGCACACCGGCTTCGACCATCTGCCCGACCCGCTCGGCGCTGTCCACGATGGCGTACAGGCCGAGCGGCGTTTCGGCCTGTCGCATGTCGCCGAACGGAGCGAACCGGGGCACGGCGCTCCACGACATCTGCGGCATCAGCGACGGATCGTGGGCGAACCCCGGCTGCGCCCGCACCGGGCCCGCGCCCTGCCCCGCCGCCGCACCGGCCAGCAGGGCGCCGGCGGTCGCCATCTTGGCCAGCACCAGCGCATCGGCTTCGACAAAATCCCGCGCCATCGCAGCCGCGGACGACATGGCGAAGGTGCAGCCGGTGCCGTGCCCGTGCGGCGTTTCGATGCGCGGCAGCGCCAGCCAGCCGGCCGCGTGGGGCGTGTCGATCCAGTCCAGCGCCAGGCCGGCCTGTGTCGCGTCGTCGCCGCCGGTGATGCAGACGGCCCCGGCGCCCATGGCCCGCAGGCGTGCTGCGATGGCCGGCAGGTCGGCAGGTGCCATGCCGGACAGTCGGGCGGCTTCGAGCCGGTTGGGTGTGACGAGCGTGGCGCGGGGCAGCAGCATGTCGCGATAGGCGGCCAGCGTCGCGGCATCGGCGAACGACGCTCCGGTGCTTGCGCCCAGCACCGGGTCGACCACCAGGGCGACCGGCCCGCGCCGGCGCAGGCGATCGATCCAGCGGGCGACACAGGCCACCTGCTCGGCGCCGCCGAGCAGGCCGGTCTTGACGGCGGCGGGCGGCAGGTCGGTTTCGAGGGCGTTCATCTGGGCGTCGATGACCTCGACCGGCAGTGCGTCGATGCGGCTGACGGCCAGCGAGTTCTGCGCCGTGACCGCGGCCACCACAGGACACACATGAACACCGCAGGCATCGGCCGCACGCTGGTCGGCGGCGATGCCGGCGCCACCGGAACTGTCGGTGCCGGCGATGGTCCAGACGACGGGCAATGCAACGGGGGTCATGCGGAGCCGATCAGGAAGGCTTCGCCTCCCACGGGTGTGGTGGCCGTGGCGAAGTCCTGCCGGGCGATGACCCCTGCGCCCCACGCCGCCCGGCCGGCCTCGACCGCAAGCCGGAACGCGCGGGCCATGGCGGCGGGCGCACGAGCGTGGGCCACCGCCGAATTCAGCAGCACCGCGTCGAAACCCATCTCCATCGCCTGCGCCGCATGCGACGGTGCACCGATGCCGGCATCGACGATCAGCGTGGCATCGGGCAGCCGTTCGCGCAGGGTGCGCAGGGCAAAGGGGTTGAGCAGTCCCTGGCCCGAGCCGATGGGTGCGCCCCAGGGCATCAGCAGCGGGCAGCCGGCATCGAGCAGGCGGCGACAGGTGACCAGATCGTCGGTGCAGTAAGGCCAGACGACAAAACCGTCGCGCGCCAGCACCGACGCGGCCGCCACCAGTTCGACCGGATCCGGCTGCAAAGTGTGCTCGTCGCCGACCACTTCGAGCTTGATCCAGCGGGTGCCGTACAGCTCGCGCGCCATCTGGGCCAGGGCGATGGCTTCGCGGGCGGTGCGGCAGCCCGCGGTGTTGGGCAGCAGGTGCGCGCCGGCTGCATGCGCCGCCTTGTGCACGCTGCCGATGAAACCGTTGTCCGCCCCTGCCGCGAGGCTTCGTTTCAGGCCGACGGTGACGGCTGCGGGCGCGGCGGCGGCGATGGCTTTCGCCAGTTCTTCAGGCGACGGATAACCGGCGGTGCCCAGCAGGAAGCGGCTGCTCATCGGCACGCCGCCGACCGACCAGCCCTCATGAAATGACGCCGGGGATGGGGAAATAGGGTTCATGTTCCGGGCTGCCTCAGCCGCCGACGATGGGTTGGAAGATCAGTACCTGGTCGCCCGCCGTCAGCCGCGTGTCGGCCCGCAGGTCGCGGCGCACGAAGTCGCCGTTGAGGCCGGTCGCGACCCCGTCCTGGGCATGGCCCAGTGTGGCGACCAGGTCGGCCAGGTTGATGTCGGCGGGTACCGCACGGGATCGGCCGCCCAGCTGTATGACGATGTCAGGCATGCAGTGCCTCCGGCCGGCCGGCCATTGCCAGCGCATCTTCGACCAGGGCCGGCGCCAGCAGCCAGCCGTGGCGGAACAGGCCGTTGATCCGCACCAGGTTGTCGTTCATCTCGATCCGCGGCTGGTGGTCGGGCAAGGCCGGCCGCAGGTTGCGGTCCAGTCTTTCGATGCGCGCCTCGGCCAGGCCCGGCATCACGCTGTGGGCGGCGGCCATCAGTTCGACGGCGCTGCGCAGGGAGACGGGCGAACGGTCTTCCGACTCGATCTCGCTGGCGCCGACGAACAGGCGGTCGGCTCCGCGTGGCAGCAGATACACCGGATTGCGGGGATGCAGGAGGCGCACCGGGCGGGTCAGGCCGTGGGCCGGCGCATGCAGCCAGACGGTTTCGCCGCGCACGCCGCGCAGGTCGGCCATGGCCTGATGAGACCGGCCTCCGAGACCCCGCACATCCCACACCTGGTCGAAACGCAGGCAGTCGCCGGCTGCCGTCAGCACCGCTCCGGCCATGGTGTGGGCAACGGGTGTGCGCCAGTGCCAGCGCACCGACCGAGCCGACATGGCATGCAGACGTTCGAGGGTCGCTACCGGGTCGATCTGTGCCTCGCCGGGGAGCAGCCATGCATGGGCCGCGCCCTGCAGGGCGGGCTCCTGCTGCAACAGCGTCTCGGCGCTCAGCGGCTGCGGCGGGCGTTCGCCGAGCCGCAGGTTCGCCAGGCCCCGTTCGGCACTCCCGAGGTCGCTGCGATGGGCCAGCAACAGGCTGCCCCGCCGGCTCAACAGCCCGGGCCGGCGGAGGTCTTCGACGATGCCGGCCCACAGGTCGATGGACCGCCAGCCCAACAGCGCGATGCGGTGGTCGGCCCGGTCCAGTTCGGCTGTCGGACTCAGCATGCCGGCGGCGCTGAAACCGGCTGCGCCCTCGCCGTCGAAGGCCGGCTGCGGCCCCTCTGCCGGGTCAAAGACATGCACGTCGTGGCCGAGATGCCCCAACCGCCAGGCCAGCAACCGTCCCAGCAGGCCGGCGCCGGCAATCGCGATGGCAGCCACTTCAGGCAGCCTGGATGGGGATGTAGAAGTCGCCTCCGGCGGCGCGGAACTCGGCCGACTTCTCGGCCATCCCGGCAGCCAGTGCGTCCTGCTCGCCGACACCGCGCTGTGCAGCGAATTCGCGCACCTCCTGCGAGATCTTCATCGAGCAGAACTTGGGGCCGCACATCGAACAGAAGTGCGCGGTCTTGGAGACGTCCTTGGGCAGTGTCTCGTCGTGGAAATCGCGCGCGGTGTCCGGGTCGAGGCCCAGGTTGAACTGGTCCTGCCAGCGGAACTCGAAACGCGCCTTGCTGAGTGCGTCGTCCCGCGCCCGCGCGCCGGGGTGGCCCTTGGCGACATCGGCCGCATGGGCGGCGATGCGGTAGGCCATGATTCCCTGCTTCACGTCGTCGCGATCCGGCAGGCCCAGGTGTTCCTTGGGTGTGACGTAGCAGAGCATCGCCGTGCCGGCCCATCCGATCATGGCCGCTCCGATGGCCGATGCGATGTGGTCGTATCCCGGCGCGATGTCGATGGTCAAGGGGCCCAGCGTATAGAACGGCGCCTCGTGGCACAGCCGCAGCTGCTCGTCCATGTTGGCCTGGATCATGTGCATCGGCACATGGCCGGGGCCTTCGATCATGGTCTGGACATCGTGTTTCCAGGCCACCTGCGTCAGCTCGCCGAGCGTGCGCAATTCGGCGAACTGGGCTTCGTCGTTGGCGTCCGCGCCGGAGCCCGGCCGCAGTCCGTCGCCGAGCGAAAAACTCACGTCGTACTGCTTCATGATGTCGCAGATGTCCTCGAAGTGGGTGTAGAGAAAACTCTCCCGGTGGTGGGCGATGCACCACTTCGCCATGATCGAGCCGCCGCGCGACACGATGCCGGTCATGCGGTTGGCGGTCAGGTGGATGAACGGCAGCCGCAGGCCGGCGTGGATGGTGAAATAGTCCACGCCCTGTTCGGCCTGTTCGATCAGCGTGTCGCGGTACAGCTCCCAGGTCAGGTCCTCCGCGACGCCGCCGACTTTTTCGAGTGCCTGATAGATGGGCACGGTGCCGATGGGAACCGGGCTGTTGCGCACGATCCAGTCGCGGGTGGTGTGGATGTTGCGGCCGGTCGAAAGGTCCATCACGTTGTCGGCGCCCCAGCGGATCGCCCAGACCAGCTTTTCCACCTCTTCCTCGATGCTGCTGGTGACCGCCGAGTTGCCGATGTTGGCGTTGATCTTCACCTTGAAGTTGCGGCCGATCGCCATCGGCTCGACCTCCGGATGGTTGATGTTCGCGGGGATGATGGCGCGGCCCCGCGCCACTTCGTCGCGCACGAATTCCGGCGTGATGACTTGCGGGATGTTCGCCCCCATCGGATTACCCATCACCCGCCGGGCGCGGCCTTCGTCGGCCAGGTATTCGGCCATCCAGGCCTGCCGGCCGTTCTCGCGCAGGGCGACGTATTCCATTTCGGGCGTGACGATGCCGCGCCGGGCATAGTGCATCTGGGTGACATTGCCGCCGCTCCTGGCGCGGCGTGGGGTGCGTTGCAGGGCCGCCGCTTCCGCCCGGAGCCGGTCGATGCGCTGCTGGTCGCGGCTCTCGTGTCTGCCGCCGTCGTCGAGGATCTGCGCCAGCCGGCCGGCATAACTTTCGGTGTCGCCGCGTTCCGCGATCCAGGCGCCACGTACGTCGGCCAGGCCGCGCCGCACGTCGATGTCGACTGCCGGATCGGTGTAGGGGCCGGAGGTGTCGTAAAGCGATGCGACCTCGCCGTTGGTCAGGGCGACATCGCGCACCGGCACGCTCAGGTCGGGCCGGCTGCCGACGATGCGGCCCTTGGTGGACGCGGGAAAGGGTTCGCGCGTCAGCGCCAGCAAACGCGAGAAGTCGTCGGCGGCCTGGTGGGCGAATTCGTGGGGGGCATTCATGGGAGCACTCCGGTTGTCGTGGGGACGGTGGGTGCTCCGCAAATCGTTCCGGCCGGTGCGCACCGGGCGCGGACCCGAGCCGGTTTTGGATTCCGGTTTTCGGGTGTCGCCTGGGGACTGGAGAAACTGCAGCTCTTCTTACGCCGGTACTAGCCGGTTCAAGTTCGCGGGTCCGGCAAGAATATTGCCGTCTCAGCATGTCGAACCATGCACCCCGGAGCGGGGCGGATTCTAGGGGCGCTCGGGCGACGCAGTCAAACGCCGCGGGTCAGGCCCTTGCTCGCCGCCTTCTTCATCGCCTTGTCGCAATGCCGGCGCTGTGTTTCGGACAACCGGATGTTCTTGCAGCGGGTCGCCGGGAAACCCGTCTGCACCATGGCGGCGTCGGGCCGGGCCGATGTCGGCACAGGCGAGGTCGGCGAAGCCTGCGCTCCTGCCGTCGCTGCCAGGATGACGAACAGGAAAAGAGAAGCAGCTTTCATGGCGGACTTTCGGCGGTGATGGATGGATCCGGAGAAAACAATGTATTCACCGCGCCCGCCCGGAGGTAACCGCCCACTAGTCCTTTCGACCCCGCCAAAGAACCTGTAGTGCGCAAAGGTCAGCTGCGATCGGCGGTCAACCACTCCGCCAGTTCGGCCATGCTGCTGGCCACGCGATGCACGCCCACGGCCAGCAGGTCCGCGGTGCCGCTGTGGCCCGGGCCGCCGGGGTTGTAGCCGAACACGGTGGCACCGGCCGCGACGCCGGCGGTGGCGCCGGTCACCGTGTCCTCGACCACGGCGCAGCGTTTCGGGTCGGCGCCCAATGCCGCGGCGGCATGCAGGTAGACATCGGGAAACGGTTTGCTGCGCGGCTGGTCGTGGCCGCTGAAATACCGGCCTTCGAAGCAGTCGTACAGGCCGACCTTGCGCAACTGCAGTTCGATCTTGCCGCGGTCGGCACCCGACGCGCAGGCGATGCGGCCGCCGTAGGCCGAAAAAATCCTGCGCACCGCTTCAGGTGCGCCGGGAATGGCGACCAGTTCTTCCTGCAGGCGCTGGTTGCGGCGCATCCAGAAGGACTGCAGCCATTCGTGCGTGACCGGCTGTCCGGTGCGGGCCTCGATCAATGCCGATTCGTCCTTCACCGCCTTGCCGATGAAGATGCGCATGCTTTCCTCGACGCTGAGCTTCCAGCCGCGCTCTTCGAGCATGTCTCGCAGCACACGGTTGGTGATGGGTTCGGAATCGACCAGGACGCCGTCGCAATCGAACAGCACGGCGTCGAAGGCGAACTCGGTCGTGGAGTGGTGGATGGAAGAAGTGGACAAGGGTGCAGAGGTTTTGGGCATGCCGGGATTTTCCGCTCATGGGAAGAAAGCCCAAAGAAAGGCATAAATACACAGCTTCTTGCCATTGACGCTTTTCCTGTGGGTCATAACATTCAGGCAGTTAATTTCAGTCGCGCGCGGTGTTCGAAACGCCGCCCCAAGGTGTTTCGATGCAGCTCATTCCCTTCGATGAAGTCCGGCTTCAGGTCGTAGCCGGCGAGGCTATTCCCTGGGACGTTCGTACCGCCAGCGGTGAGCTTCTGCTGGCCCGGGGCCAATTGGTGCGCGACGTTTCCATGGCCGATGCGCTGCAGTCGCGCGGTGCCTTCGTCGACATCACGCCGCCCGGCCAGGGCCTGGTCGACGAACAGGACGACAACCAGGACGACAGCCTGCCCAATCAGTGGGTGACCCTGGAAGCCCGCCTGGGCGGCCTGCTGCGCAGCCCGCACGACAGCCTATTCCTGCCCCGCCTGCGCCGCACCCTGGCCAGCGTGGCGGCGACTGCGCAGCAGCATTCGGACGAACTGGTCTACCTCATCCTGCGCCACGACCACAGCCGCCTGCAGAACTACGGCGTGGCCCACGCCCTGCACTGCGCCGCCCTGTGCGCGCTGCTGGCGCACCGCATGGGCTGGAGCGGAAGCCGCTGCGTCAGCCTGGTGGGCGCAGCGCTGACCATGAACATCTCGATCGTCGATCTGCAGGGCCGGCTTGCATCGAACGGCGATACGCCGAGCGGCGCCGAACGCGAGCAGATCGAACAGCATCCGCTGGTCAGCGCCCGCATGCTGCGCGCCGCCGGCCTGACCGACAACGAATGGCTGATGGCGGTGGAGCAGCATCACGAGGTCAATGGCGGCACCGGTTATCCGCGCAAGGTCGACGGACCGACCGACATGTCGCAATTGCTGCGGCTGGTCGACATCTTCACCGCCAAACACAGCCCGCGGACCGGGCGCGGCCCGTTGCCGGCCCATCAGGCAGCGCGCGAGCTGTTCCTGCAGAGCCGCAACGACCCGTTCGCCAACATCCTCATCAAGGAACTCGGCATCTACCCGCCCGGTTGTTTCGTGCTGCTCGCCAGCGGCGAGACAGCCGTGGTCACACACGTGGGCGAGACCGCCCGGACACCGCAGGTGGCCGTGATCATCAACCGCGCCGGCGAGGCGCTGATGCAGCCGCTGCGCCGCAACACCGCACTGCCCCTGCACACCATCGTCAAGACGGTGCCCGACCGGCTGGTGCGGGTGAACGTGTCGGCCGACGTGCTGTACGGCCGGCGCCCAACCTACCTGTAGTCGCCGTCGAGGTAATACCAGCGGCCGTTTTCCTGCACGAACCGGCTGGTTTCCGCCAGGCGATGCGCCCGGCCTCCGGCGTCGCGCTGGCGGGCGACGAAACTCACTTCGGCATGTGTCGCATCGATGGCGCGAAAGCTGCGTACTTCCAGTCCCAGCCAGCGGGTGCCCGGGTCGAAATCGATCGATTCAGGGCGCGAGGACGGATGCCAGGTCGCCAGCAGGTATTCGCGGCGCTCCAGCACGAAGGCGCTGTACCGCGATCGCATCAGCTGTTCCGCATCGGGTGCGGCCGCGGTGTCGAAATGGTCCAGCCAGCGGCCGCAGCAGGCGGCATACGACATCGGCTTGCCGCGTGCTTCGGTACGGCCGCAGGGGCAGGTGGACGATGGATTCATGGTTTCTGCCTATTCAGCTGCAGCTACGTCTGGGTTTGCGCCTGCGGACTGACCAGGCGGTCCGTCCGGAAGACGTCCTCGAAGAAATCGACGACGGCTCGCACCTTGGCCGCCTGGCGGGCGCTGCGGAGCGAAACCGCATGGATCGGCGTTTCGCGCAAGCGGTAGTCCTGCAGCAGCGGCACGAGTTTTCCGGCCTTCAGGTCGGCACCGATCATCCACTGCGACAGCTGCGCGATGCCCAGGCCGGCCATCACGGCGGCATGTGCCGCTTCAGGTCCGTTGGTGCGGATTTTCCCCTGCACATTCACCCGCACCGGGCGCAGCGAGATGGGCGCATCCGCCGCCGGCTGATAAGCCCAGACCGGACCGGTCTCACCTGCGGCGAAACGGATGCATTCACGCAGCGCCAGATCCTGTGGCTGCCGTGGCGCCGGATGCCGACGCAGATAGGCGGGCGACGCCACGGTCACACGACGGCTGCTGCCGACGAGGCGGGCCATCAGTTCGCTGTCGCGCAGGGGACCGAAACGAAACGCCAGGTCGATGCCGTCGGCGACCAGGTCGACGATGCGGTCGTTCAGCTGCAGATCGATTTCCAGCTGCGGATACAGGCGCATCAGCGCGGGCAGGTGCGGCATGAGCTGCAGGCGGCCGAAAGGCAGCGAGGCCGAGATGCGCACACTGCCGGAAACACGGTCGCGCAGTTCGCCGAAACCCTGCTCGGCCGCCGCCACCGCATCGACGATGTCCTTGCTGCGTTCGAAGAACTGTTGCCCCTGCGCGGTGAGCCGCACACCGCGGGTGCCGCGTTCCAGCAGGGCGCCGCCGAGGTGCTTTTCGAGTGCGGCGATGAGTTTGCTGATGCTGGGCTGGGTGGTGTCGAACTCGCGCGCCACCGCCGAGAAACTGCCGCGTTCGACGCAGCGCACGAACACCTGCATGGCCTTGATCTGGTTCATCCGCCCTCCTGGAACAGCGCCCACCCATTCAAGAATGGAATGTCGTCTATTCTAGTTTTCGGTCTTCATGGAATGGCGGTACACATCGACACTGAGCAGCCCCAATGCTCTTGCCGACCCTTCACCATGAACCGTCCCCTGCTCCGCCGCACCTTGTCGGCGCCTCTTTCCATTCTGGCGCTGGGTGCTGCATTCGCCAGTGCCGCAAACGCGCAGCCAGTGCGGAACGGCATCAGCGAGGTCACCCGCGCATGGGTCGAATCGGTGGAGAGCGCCGACATCGACGCCATCATCCGCATGCATCCCAAGGCCATGACCGGTTTCCCGGCGACCGACAACCAGGTCGACGGGCTCGCCATGGTCGAGGCCTATCGGGGCATGTTCGCCAAGTACCGCGCGCACGCCACCATCCAGGACGGCCACTATCTCCGGACCGGAAACCTGATGGTGTCCTGGGGCCTGTTCGTGCTGGAACTGAAACCTCGCGAAGGCGGTGAAACCGTCGTCGTGAAGGGCCGGTTCTCCGACATGGCCCGCAAGACGCCGACCGGCTGGCAATACCTGGTCGACCACGCCTCGGTGCTGCCGAAACTGCCCTGAGGCCTGACTGCTGCACCGACATCCGCCTCCACCGAAACCTCTGACCATGACCACTCTTTTCACCCCTCTCCAGGCCGGCGCGTTCAGCCTGCCCAACCGCATCGTGATGGCGCCCCTCACCCGCACCCGCGCCAGCGGCGACGGTCGGGTGCCCAATGCCCTGATGCGCGACTACTACGTGCAGCGGGCATCGGCCGGCCTGATCATCAGCGAGGCCACCGCCGTCACGCCCCTGGGAGTGGGTTACCCACGCACGCCCGGCATCTGGTCGGACGAACAGGTGGCCGGCTGGCGCGACATCACGACGGCGGTACACCGGGCCGGTGGCCGTATCGTGCTGCAGCTCTGGCATGTGGGCCGCATCTCCAGCCCCGACTACCTGGGCGGCCGCCCGCCGGTCGCACCCAGCGCCATCGCTGCGCGCGGCCATGTCAGCCTGATACGCCCGCTGCAGGAATACGTGGTGCCACGTGCGCTGACGCTTGCCGAAATCGACGGTGTGGTGGATGACTTCCGGCTCGGCGCCCTGCATGCGCAGCAAGCCGGTTTCGATGGCGTGCAGATCCATGGCGCCAACGGCTATCTGCTCGACCAGTTTCTGCAGGACGGCAGCAACCAACGCACCGACGCATATGGCGGATCGCTGGAGAACCGGGCCCGGCTGATGTTGCGGGTGACCGACGCCGCCATCGGCATCTGGGGTGCCGACAGGGTCGGCATGCATCTGGCGCCGCGCGCCGACCTGCTCGACATGGGCGACTCCGACCTGCCGGCCACCTTCGGCCATGTGGCCACCGAACTCGGCAGGCGGAAGATCGCGTTCATCGCCGCAAGGGAGTCGGCCGCGAGCGCCCGGCTGGGCCCGCGACTCAAGGCGGCGTTCGGTGGTGTCTACATCGCCAACGAAGGCTTCGACCAGGCCAGCGGCGAGTCGCTGCTGCAGCACGGTGAAGCCGATGCCGTCGCCTACGGCAAGCTTTTCATCGCCAACCCCGACCTGCCCGCCAGGTTTGCCAGAGGCGCGCCGTTGAATGCCTGGAACGGCGACACCTTCTACACCGACGGTGCCGCCGGCTACACCGACTATCCGGCGCTGGAAAAAGGCACGACGCGGGCCGCCGCTTAAACCAGCTCCACCGCCATCGCGGTCGCCTCGCCGCCGCCGATGCACAGGGTGGCGAGGCCGCGTTTGCCGCCCCGGGCTTTCAGCGCATGCAGCAGGGTGACCAGGATGCGGGCGCCCGAGGCGCCGATGGGATGGCCCAGCGCACAGGCACCGCCGTTCACGTTGACGATGTCGTGCCCGACGCCGAGCTCGTGCATCAGTGCCATCGGCACCACCGCGAAGGCTTCGTTGATCTCCCACAGGTCGACGTCGCTCACATCCCATCCGGCCTTCAGCAGCGCCTTCTGGGTGGCGCCGACCGGCGCGGTGCTGAACCATTCAGGCGCCTGCGCATGGGTGGCATGCGACACGATGCGGGCGATGGGTTTCACGCCCAGCGTCTGCGCGGTCGAGGCCCGCATCAGCACCAGCGCCGCCGCGCCGTCATTGATGGACGAACTGGAAGCGGCGGTGATGGTGCCGTCCTTCCTGAAGGCCGGTTTCAGGGTGGGGATCTTGTCGAGTTTGATCTTGCCGGGGCCTTCGTCGATGCCGACCAGCGTCTCGCCGTTGCGCCCCTTGACGGTGACCGGCGCGATCTCGGCGGCAAAAGTGCCGTCCAGCGTGGCCTGGTGGGCGCGCTGCACGCTGGCGGTGGCGAAGGCGTCCTGCGCCTCGCGGGTGAAACCGTAGCGCGATGCGCAGTCCTCACCGAAGGTGCCCATCGAGCGGCCGGCCTGGTAGGCGTCTTCGAGGCCGTCCAGCATCATGTGGTCGTAGATCTGGCCGCCGCCGATGCGGATGCCGCTGCGGCCCTTGGGCAGCAGGTGCGGCGCGTTGGTCATGCTTTCCATGCCACCCGCCACCATCACCTCGTGGGTGCCGGCCAGCAGCATGTCGTGGGCCAGCATGGCGGCCTTCATGCCCGAACCGCACATCTTGCTGAGCGTGACCGCACCGGCGCTTTCCGGCAGTCCGCCCTTGAAGGCCGCCTGCCGCGCGGGGGCCTGGCCCTGCCCTGCCATCAGGCAGTTGCCGAACAGCACTTCGCCGACGATCCGCGGATCGATGCCCGCGCGTTCGACGGCGGCGGCGATGGCCACACCGCCTAGGTCATGCGCCGCCAGGCTGGAAAAATCGCCCTGGAAACCGCCCATGGGCGTGCGTGCGGCGCCGACGATGACGACCGGATCTTCGTTCTGCATTTTTTTGTCTCCTTCTTCTTCTGAAATCCGCCGCGCCGCCGGTCAGTTCGACCGGCGTTTCAGGGCGATGCGTTCGAGTGCCGCCAGGTACAGGCCGTCGAGCGAATCGCCACCCGAGACACGCAAGCCCAGGTCCTGCAGCAGGCCGTCGTGCACACCGAACGCCCAGCCGTGCACGGTGACCTTCTGGCCGCGCGCCCAGGCGTCGAGCATCACGGTGCTGACACAGACATTGACGACCTGTTCGATCACGTTCAGGTCGCATAGCGTGTCGGCACGCTGCTCTTGCGGCAAGCCTTCGATGAGGGTGCGATGGCGTTCGCGGGTGCTCTTGATGTGCTGCAGCCAGTTGTCGGCCAGGCCGATACGTGCGCCTTCCAGAGCGGCCTGCACACCCGAGCAGCCGTAGTGGCCGACGACCATGATGTGTTCGACCTTCAGCCGCTCGACCGCGAACTGGATGGCAGACAGCGCGTTCAGGTCGGAATGCACGACGATATTGGCCACGTTGCGGTGCACGAACACCTCGCCCGGCTCCAGGCCGGTGATCTGGTTGGCCGGCACGCGGCTGTCGGAACAACCGATCCACATGTACTTCGGCGTCTGCTGCTTGACCAGTCCGGTGAAGAAGCCAGGCCGCTCTTTTTCCATCTGCGCCGCCCATTGGCGGTTGTGCGCGAAGAGGTCATCGACCGTGGGGGCGATCGTGGTGGTCGGTTCGTTGGTTTCGATGGATGCGTTCATGGCTCGATGGTAGAAGTTTTGGAAGAGCTCTTGGTCAATTGCGATCTGGCCTTGCGTTCACGGGTTTTCACCTCGTCCAGGCTGGCCTGCATTTCGGCGATGCGCGATTCGAGTTCGCTGCGTTGCCGCGCCAGCAGTTCGAGCAGGCGTCGCAACTGGGGCTCGGTGTCCTGCGGACCGTCGTACATGTCGAGCAGTTCGCGCGCCTCGATCAGGCTCAGGCCCATGCGTTTGGCCCGCAGGGTGAGCATCAGCCGGGCGCGGTCACGGCTGCTGTAGACCCGCACCCGACCGCCTGCGCCCTGGCGCTGCGGCTGCAGCAGGCCCATGTCCTCGTAGAACCGGATGGCACGCGTGGTGAGGTCGAATTCCTGGGCCAGCTGGCCGATGCCGAAGGTCTGCGCGGCTGCTTTTTCGGTGTGGGGCAAAACGGTTTCCGGGTGCAGGTACAGCTTCCTGGGGTGGCGGGATTACATCTGACGTTGACGTCAACGTCAATTGCGGCGAGCCCGCACCGGCTGTCAGCCTTGCTGCCAGGGCAGGCCGCGAAAACGCCAGCCGCCGAGGTTGCCGCGGTGTTTGTCGGCGTCGGCGTCTCCCTCGAAACCTTCGAGGATGTTGTAGGCCTCGACGCCCAGCTGCGTCGCCCGCTTTGCAGCGGCCACCGAACGCACGCCGCTGCGGCAAAGCAGCACCACCTTTCGGCCGGCCGACGCGGCGACCACACCCGGGTCGAAGCCAGGGTTGATCGCCATGCCCGGCCATTGTTTCCAGGCCAGCGGCACGGCGCCGGGCACGCCGCCGACCCAGTCGCGTTCGGCGTCGGTGCGGACATCGACCAGCACGGCCTGGCCGGACGAAACCCAGTCCCAGGCCTGCTGCGGTGTCACGTCGCCGGCATAACCGAGGTTCGAGAAAGCGGAGTCGGGAATGTTGGTGTCGGTCATGCGGGGCATTTTGCCAGCGGCCCTGCAAGCCTCGCCAGCGCTGGATAGGATGGCCGGATGCAAGCCACCACCACTCCTGCCGTCGGCCGAATGCCGGTGTATTTCATCTCCCACGGCGGCGGCCCGTGGCCCTGGATTCCGGAGATGCGGTCACGGCTGGCAACCCTGGAAGCCTCGCTGGCCGACATGCCCCGCCAGATCGGCCGCAGGCCGCGTGCCGTCCTGGTCATATCGGGTCACTGGGAGGCCGAGGAATTCCTGGTCATGGGCACGGCAAGACCACCGATGGTCTACGACTACTCCGGTTTTCCGCCCCACACCTATTCGATCCACTACGACGCACCCGGCGCACCGGACGTGGCCGGGCGCGTCAGGCAGTTGCTGGAGGGTGCGGGCATACCCGCCGGCATCGACACCCGGCAGGGTTTCGACCACGGCACCTTCTCGCCCCTGGCGGTGATGTACCCGCAGGCCGAGGTGCCGGTATTGCAGCTGTCCCTCAAACACGGCTACGACGTCGACGCCCACCTGGCCGCCGGCCGCGCGCTGGCGCCCCTGCGCGACGAAGGAATCCTGATCGTCGGCAGCGGCCTGAGTTATCACAACCTGCGCAACTTCGGGCCGTCGGCACGAGCGCCTTCCGCGGCATTCGATGCGTGGCTGCGGGAGGTGCTGAAACCGGCATCCGCCGAGGCACGCGCCGCATCGCTGCGGAGCTGGAGCCAGGCACCGGCCGCCCGGCTGGCCCATCCGCAGGAAGACCATCTGGTGCCCCTGATGGTAGCGGCCGGCGCGGCGGGCGACGACCCCTCGACCCTGGTCTATCACGACGCCCACGTATTCGGCGGCGTCACCGCGTCCAGCTGGCGTTTCGGCGAGGGTGCGGCGCCGACCCCGGCAGCCTTCGACCCGCAACCGGCCTGAGCGGACAAACCGGGCGCAGCTACCAGCGCGGCGAAGAATCGGCCCTGAGTTCGGCGCGCAGGACCTGGTAATCGGGCAGCACCGAGGCCACCACCGCCCAGAAACGCGGACTGTGGTCCATGTGGCGCAGGTGGGCCAGTTCATGGGCGACCACGTAGTCGATCACCTCGGGGCGGAAATGCATCAGCCGCCAGTGCAGCCGGATGGCGCCGCTGACGCTGGCGCTGCCCCAGCGGGTGCGGGCGTCGGTCAATGAAAGCCGCGCCCATTTCACGCCGAGCAGCGGCGCATAACGCTCGAGCCTGGCGGTGAAATCGGCCTTGGCCTCGCGCCGCATCCAGGCGCGGACGGCATCGCCGATCTTCTCGGGCGCGGCATCGACCGACAGTGCCAGCCACAGGACCGGAATGCCGGTCTCCGCATCCGGCCGCAGTCCGTCGCTGCCGCGCCGCGCACCCAGGCGTACCGCCGTCTGCCGGCCATGCAGCGCGAACAGCGCGCCATCGGCCCACACGATACGTGCGGCTTCCTGGCGGCCACGCCGCTGCTCGGCATCCGCCAGCTTGCGCAGGATCCAGTCGGCTTTTTCCTGCAGCGCCGCTTCGACCTGATGCACCGGCAACCAGCCCGGCGCACGGACCGAGAGGCCGTCGGCGCCGACGGTGAAACCGACGGTGCGGCGGCGGCCGCGATCCAGCCGATACATGACCTGCCGGCCCATCAGCAGGGCTTCGCGGTTGGCCTGCGGATGGCGTGGCAGCGAGGCCATGCCGTCGAGTTCGGGCGTCAGGTCCACACGCGGACGCCGGGCGCGCGGCGGCGCGGTGCCGGGACGGGCCGAACGCGGACCGCGCCGGGTCGACGGAGGCATGGCCCCGCCGTCGGGCACACCGGGAACGCCCGGCCCGGCCAGGCCCAGGAAGTCGAGCGCAAGTTGCAGCAGGCCGGCCATGCGTGCCCTGCCCGCCTCAGCGGTAGGCCTCCGGGTCGAGGCGCTGCATTTCGGATTCGATCCACTCCTCGACCTCACGCATCAGCTCGTCGGGCTTGCGTTCGACGCTGGCGATGGGCTTGCCGATCGACACCACGACAGTGCCCGGGTGCTTGATGAAACCCTTGCGCGGCCACACGCGTGCCGAGGTGACGGCCACCGGCAGCACCGGCACGCCGGTCTCGATGGCCAGCCGGGTGCCGCCGCTCTTGTAGCTGCCGCGCTGGCCGCGCGGGATGCGTGTGCCTTCTGGAAACATGATCACCCACACGCCTCGCGCCAGCAGCTTGCGGCCCTGCTGCACCACCTTGACGAAGGCACGCGCGCGCTGTTCGCGATCGATGTGGATCATGTCCAGCCTGCCCATGGCCCAGCCGAAGAACGGTACCTTCAGCAGTTCCTTCTTGAACACGAAGGCCAGCGGATGCGGCATCAGCGCGGGCATCAGGAAGGTCTCGAACGTGGACTGGTGCTTGACCAGCAGGATCAGGCCGGCCTTCTCGCCTTGCGGCAGGTTTTCCATGCCGAGCAGTTCAAGGCGGATGCCCAGGATGGCCCGGCCGACCGGGCCGGCGGCCAGGCCCAGCCATTGAGCGGCCATCCAGTAAAGGGTGTCGGCCTTGGCGAAAGGCGCCGCCAGCAGAATCGCCAGCGCATAGGGAATCACCGTCACCACCATCCACAAGAGATGCAGGACCGAACGCAGAAAGGCCATCGAATCAGACTCCCGCGCGCCGCGTCGGCGCCGGTACGGCGAGCGCATCGCGCTCGACCAGGAAAGCCGCGAAGGCGGCAAGATCGGCATGCACTTGTGTGCCTGCGGGGAACTCGGGCGGCAGCGGGTCGGCCACCCCGGCAGCGTAGGCACCGGTCAGCACCAGATGCGGCTCGCAGCCGGTGGCCACGCCTGCCTGCAGGTCGCGCACCCGGTCGCCGACCACCGGCACGCCGACCAGCGACATGCCGAAACGGTCGCTGATCTGCTCGAACAGCCCGGGTGCCGGCATGCGGCAGTTGCATTTTTCTTCCGGGCCGTGCGGGCAATAGAAGATCACGTCGACCCGTCCACCGACCGCCGCCAGCGCCTTGTGCATCTTGGTGTGCATGGCGTTGAGCGTGGACACGTCGAACAGCCCGCGCCCCAGCCCTGGCTGGTTGGACACCACCACCACATGAAACCCGGCGTGGTTCAGCCGCGCAATGGCTTCCAGCGCGCCGGGCAGCGGCACCCATTCCTCGGGACTGGAAACGAATTCGCTGCGTCCCTCGTTGATGGTGCCGTCTCGGTCGAGGATGACGAGTTTCATAGGGGATCTCTAGGAAGCGAGCCGGGACAGGTCGGCCACGCGGTTCATCGCGCGGTGCAACTCCGCCAGCAGGCCCTGGCGGTTCAGCCGCAGGTCTTCTTCTTCGGCGTTGACCATGACGCCGTCGAAGAAGGCGTCGACCGGCGCACGCAGCACCGCCAGCGTCTGCAGCGAGGCGGTGTAGTCACCGGCGTCGAACTGCCTGCCGGCTTGTGGCAGCGTGTTGCGCATGGCTTCGAACAATGCCTTTTCGGCGGGTTCGCGCAGCAGCAATTCGCTGACATGCGCGTCCACGCCTGTAGCGGCCGCCTTCTTCAGGATGTTGCCGATGCGTTTGTTGGCGGCGGCCAGGGCTTCCGCCTCCGGCAGCTTGGCGAAGGCACGGACCGCCTCCAGCCGCTGGCCCACTTCGGCCAGGCGCTGCGGGCGCTGCGACACCACGGCATCGACCTCCTGCGCGGTGTAGCCCTGCTCGCGCAGGCTGCCGGCCAGGCGGTCGTAGATGAAGTCGTTCAGCGCCACCGTGGGGTCGGTGATCAGGCTGCCAAAGGCCGGCAGCGCAGCGGCCACCAGCGCACCGAGCGACAGCGGCAGCTGCTTTTCTGACAGCAACCGCAGCACGCCCAAGGCATGGCGGCGCAGCGCGAACGGGTCGCGGTCGCCGGTCGGCAGGTTGCCGATGCCGAACATGCCGACCAGGGTTTCCAGCTTGTCGGCCAGGGCCACCACGACACCGACGTTGTTGCGCGGCAGGGTGTCGCCGGCGAAGCGGGGTTTGTAATGGTCCTCGATGGCGTCGGCAACTGCTTCCGGCATGCCGTCGTTGAGCGCGTAGTAACGGCCCATGGTGCCTTGCAATTCGGGGAACTCGCCGACCATGTCGGTCAGCAGGTCGGTCTTGGCCTGTTCGGCGGCCAGGGCCACCGTGCCGCCCTCGAGATCGTTCACGCCGGCTGCCTGCAGCTGCATCAGGACGGCCTGCGCGATATGGGCGACCCGCGCCGAGCGTTCGCCCTGGGTGCCGAGCTTGTTGTGATAGACCACCTTGGCAAGCGCGGGGATACGCGACAGCAGTGTCTTTTTACGGTCCTGGTCGAAGAAGAACTTGGCGTCGGCCAGGCGCGGCCGCACCACCCGTTCGTTGCCGCCGACGACCGCGCTGGCGTCGGCCGGCGCGATGTTGCTGACCACCAGGAAACGATGGCTCAGGTTGCCTTCCGCATCCAGCAGCGGAAAGTACTTCTGGTTGGCCTTCATGGTGAGGATCAGGCATTCCTGCGGCACCGCCAGGAACTCGGTCTCGAACTCGCAGACCAGCACATTGGGACGTTCGACCAGCGCGGTGACTTCGTCCAGCAGGGCGTCGTCGTCGATGGGTCTCGCACCACCGCCGACCTTGCCGGCTGCCGCTTGCAGCTGGCGCACGATCTCCGCGCGGCGCTCGGCGAAGGATGCGATGACCGCACCCTGTTCGCGCAGCTGCTGCGAATAATGGTCGGCATCTTCCAGGATGACCGGATCGACCGACGCTTCGAAACGGTGGCCGTGGGTGACGCGGCCGGCCTTCAGGCCCAGCGCCTCGACCGGCACGATGTCGCCGCCGTGCAACGCGACCAGTCCGTGCGCAGGCCGCACAAAACTCACCGTGCTCCAGCCGGGCAGGTCGCAGTTGGTTTCGAGCTGGTAGCCCATCACCTTGGGAATGGGCAGCCTGGCGATGGCTTCGGCGATGGCTTTCTGCAAGCCTTCGGCCAGCGTCGCGCCGGGCGCGGTGCTGTCGTGGAACAACACTTCGGCCTTGCCGTCGGTTACGCGCCGCAGGCTCAGAAAGGCCAGAGGGTCGGCACCCAGCGCGGCGAGTTTCTTGAGCAGGGCGGGCGTCGGGTTGCCGTTGGCATCGAACCCGACGCTGGCGGGCATCAGCTTCTGCGAAAGGGTTCGCAGCGCTGCCTGAGAGGCGACGTCGGTGACATGCACGGCGAGCCGGCGCGGCGACGCAAAGGCGGTGACCTTGGCATCGGCCTTGGCCAGGCCCTGGGCACGCAGCTGGTCGGCCAGCACGCTGGCGAAAGCATCGCCCAGCTTCTTCAGCGCCTTGGGGGGAAGTTCCTCGACGAACAGTTCGACAAGCAGGTTCTGGGTGGTCATCGTCATCTCGCTCACGCTGCCTTCTTCGGGATCTGCGCCACCCATTCACGCGGCGCCATCGGGAAGCCGAGGCGCTCCCGGCTTTCGTAATAACTCTGCGCCACCGCGCGCGCCAGGTTGCGGATGCGGCCGATGTAGGCCGCCCGTTCGGTCACGCTGATGGCGCCGCGCGCGTCCAGCAGGTTGAAGCTGTGCGCGCCCTTCAGCACCTGTTCGTAGGCCGGCAGCGCCAGCTGGTTTTCCATCAGGTGTTTCGCCTGTTTTTCGTGCGCATTGAAGGCCGAGAACAGGAAGTCGGCATCGCTGTGCTCGAAGTTGTAGGTCGACTGCTCGACCTCGTTCTGCTTGTAGACGTCGCCGTAGCTGAGGCCTTCGGTCCAGGTCAGGTTGTAGACGTTGTCCACGCCCTGCAGGTACATCGCCAGGCGCTCAAGGCCGTAGGTGATCTCGCCGGTGATGGGCTTGCAGTCGATGCCGCCGACCTGCTGGAAATAGGTGAACTGGGTTACTTCCATGCCGTTCAGCCAGACCTCCCAGCCCAGGCCCCAGGCGCCGAGCGTGGGGTTCTCCCAGTCGTCTTCCACGAAACGGATGTCGTTCTTCCTGAGGTCGAAACCCAGCGCTTCGAGCGAGCCCAGGTAGAGCTCCAGGATGTTCGACGGCGCTGGCTTGAGCACCACCTGGAACTGGTAATAGTGCTGCAGGCGGTTCGGGTTCTCGCCATAGCGGCCGTCCTTGGGGCGGCGGCTGGGCTGCACATAGGCGGCCTTCCACGGCTCGGGGCCGATGGCACGCAGGAAGGTGGCGGTGTGCGAAGTGCCGGCACCGACTTCCATGTCGTAGGGCTGCAGCAGGGCGCAGCCGTGTTCGGCCCAGTAGGACTGGAGTTTCAGAATGATCTGCTGGAAGGTCAACATGCGGTGTGGCCCACCGATCGGGCGGATAGGGGCATAAAAGTGGCGCCAGGGCAGGCGCGGAGCCGGCCTGGCGGAACCGCCTATTTTAGGCGGATGGCCCGTCGCGGTTTTCTCCCACAGACGAACGCGCCGTGCGGCCGGCGGACGAGGCCTGCCACGGTGAATACTGCCGTGCATGACGCCCCGCCCCACACCCGCCCCCGACGCACCGCTGTACCTGGTGCACAACCCCGGTTCCGGCAAGGGGCAGGCCGGCCAGGCGCTGGCCGCATTGCAGCGCGAATGCGACGGCGCCAGGCGGACGCTGCACGGCTTCGCGATCGACCCGGCCCATCCGCCGCAGGACCAGGCCCGGGCCGCGGTGGCAGCCGCCCGGCAGACCGGCGGCATCGTCGTCGTGGCCGGCGGCGACGGCACCATCAACGCGGTGGCGCAGGCGGTGCTGGGCAGCGGATGCGCCTTCGGTGTGCTGCCGCAGGGCACGTTCAACTACTTCGGCCGCAACCACGGCATTCCGACGGAGACGGAAGAAGCCGTGAAGTCGCTGCTGTCCCACGCGCCGGTAGCCGTGCAGGTGGGCCTGGTGAACGACCGGGTGTTCCTGGTCAATGCCAGCATGGGGCTGTACGCCACCCTGCTGGAAGACCGCGAAACGTTCAAGTCGCGCTACGGCCGCAGCCGGTGGATGGCCCTCTGCGCCGCCTTCTGGACCCTCACCCGCCGGCATCGGCCCTGGACCCTGAAGCTGTCGACACGCGATGGCGAGCAGGTCGTGTCGACCTCCTCGCTTTTCGTCGGCAACAACGCGCTGCAGTTCGAGGACATCGGCGTGAGCGACGGCGAGGCGCTGGATCGGGGTGCCCTGGCCGGCGTGCTGGTGCGGCCCCGCGGCGTGCTGTCGCAACTCGGACTGGTGCTGAACGGCTTTCTGCGCAAGCTCGACCGGGACGACGATGTGCAGACCCTGTCGTTCCGTTCGCTGACCGCCGAACCAACCCGCGGATCGCGCCGCCACAGCGTCAAGGTGGCGGCCGACGGCGAGATCGAACGCATGGACATGCCGCTGCATTTCCGGGTCGCGCCCGAGCCGCTCTGGCTGATCAAGCCTGCACCATGAGCAATACGCTGCTGCACCTTTCCGACACCCATTTCGGTACCGAACAGGCGCCGGTGGTCGCTGCCCTGGAACAGCTGGTCGCGGAGCAGGAACCCGGCCTGGCGGTGCTGTCCGGCGACGTCACCCAACGCGCCACGGCGAAGCAGTTCATGGCCGCCCGGACCTTCATGGACCGGTTGCAGATCCCCCGCTGGATCGTCATACCGGGCAACCACGACATTCCCCTGTTCAACCTGCCGCTCCGCTTGCTCGACCCCTACCGCCGTTATCGCCGGGCCTTCGGCGCCGAACTCGCGCCGGCCGTCGAAACCGACGATTGGCTGGTGATCTCCCACAAGACCACCCGCCGCTGGCGCCATGAGGACGGCGAGGTTTCGGGCGCACAGATCGAGCGCACCGCCCAGCGTCTGCTGAAGGCGAGGCCCGGACAACTGCGTGTGCTGGTGGTGCACCAGCCGGTGGCGTCGCCCACCTCGACCGACACCAAGAACCTGCTGCACGGCGCCCGCGCCGCGACCGCCCGATGGGCCGAAGCCGGCGCGGACATGGTGCTGGGCGGGCATATCCATCTGCCCTGCGTGCTGCCGCTGCAGACGACCGGCGAAGACGGCGCGCGCCTTTGGGCGGTGCAGGCCGGCACCGCGGTCTCGTCGCGGGTGCGGGGCGGCACGGCCAATTCGGTCAACCTGTTGCGGCGTGAATTCGTCGACGGCCGCCGCGGCTGTAGCGTCGAACGCTGGGACTACGACAGCGAGTCGACCCGCTTCCGCCTTGCGCATACCGAAGCGCTGAAGCTGGCATGAGGGCCGGTTGGTTGGCCCTTCTGCCGGCCGGCGTCTTTGCGCTGCTGGCGACGCATCTGGGTGCGGGCAGCCCGCTGCAGGTCTGGGACGAGTCCCTGAGCCATGCCGTCGGCATCCATACGCCGCCCGAGTTGCGCGAGATGTTCGCCGTGCTGACCCATCTGGGTGATCCGCCATGGCTTTGGGCCGTCGGCGCGCTGGCGGCTGCCGGCCTGATCGCAGGAAAACACCACGCCTTCGCCGCGACATGGGTCGTGGCCCTGCTCGGCAACGGTCTGCTGAATCGGGGCCTGAAAGCTTTTTTCGTCCGTGCCCGTCCGTTGATCGACGGATTGCCCGGGCCTGAGCACGGTTTCAGTTTTCCCAGCGGACACAGCTCCGCATCTCTCGTCGCCTACGGAATGCTGGCCTGGCTGGTTTGGAAATTGGCACCGCGCTGGCGGTGGCCCGCGACGGTCGCCGCGCTGGCGATCGTCACCCTGGTGGCGTTAAGCCGCGTCGTGCTGCAGGTGCACTACGCGAGCGACGTGGCCGCCGGCCTGTGTTCGGGGCTCACCTGGATGCTGCTCACCGTCGGCGCTGCGCACGTGCTTCAGCGAGGCGACAAAACCCGTATTCACCGGTAGGACCGGGCCAGGGTCTCCTGGACCCGGCGAAGCCATCCCCCTAAGGGGAATGGCGACTACCGGCCGCGTTCAGCGGCCCGGGAAGCCGAGGGCTCTTAGTAGCTCCAGAAGATTCGCTGGAGCTCCTTGGGGTCGCGAGTCTTCGTGAGGGCGACCATCGCCAGGATGCGGGCCTTCTGCGGGTTCAGGTCATGTGCCACGACCCAGTCGTACTTGTCGTCCGGCTGCTCTGCGTTACGCAGAACGAAACCGGCCGGCACACGGCTGGAACGGATCACGTTGATGCCCTTGGAACGCAGATCCTGCAGCGCGGGAACCACACGGTCGGCGACCGAACCGTTGCCGGTGCCGGCATGCACGATGGCCTGCAGGCCGGGTGTCGCGCCGATCGCATCGACAGCCGAACGCGGCACGTTGCCGTAGCCGTAGACGATCTCGACGACCGGCAGCGACTGGATGTTGTCGATGTTGAATTCGCTCTGCATCGTATGGGTCTTGACCGGTGCACGGAACCAGTAGTTCTTGCCCTCGACCACCATGCCCAGCGGGCCCCACTGGCTCTTGAAGGCCTCGGTCTTGATGTTGATCAGCTTGGCGACGTCGCGGCCCGAGTTGATTTCGTCGTTCATGGTGACCAGCACACCCTTGCCGGCGGAATCGGCCGATGCGGCCACGCTGACGGCGTCGTACAGGTTGAGCGCGCCGTCGGCCGAAAGGGCGGTGCCCGGGCGCATGGAGCCGACCACCACGATGGGTTTGGCGGTGTGCACCACCAGGTTCAGGAAGTACGCGGTTTCCTCCAGCGTGTCGGTGCCGTGGGTGACGACGATGCCGTTCACGGCCGGGTCCTTGGCCAGGGCCGAGACACGGCGGGCGAGCACCAGCAGGTTGTCGTTGGTGAAGCTTTCCGAGGCGATCTGGAAGGTTTGTTCACCGCGCACATTGGCCACGTTCTGCAGTTCGGGCAGGCCGAGGATGAGTTTGTCGACCGCGACCTTGGCGGCCGCATAACTGGCGCTGTTGACGGTGCTGGCGCCGGCGCCTGCGATGGTGCCGCCGGTGGCCAGGATCACCACGTTGGGTTTGGCCGCGGGTGCGGTCTGGGCCGATGCGAAACCGGATGCGGCCGAAAGGGCCACGAGCGCGGCGCCGGTGACGAGGCTGCGGTAACGGGGGGAAAGGTACATGCGTCAGGCTCCTGCGTAGATCAACGTTTGGGCGCCGGCCCTGAAAGGGCCGGCGAACGCAATGCTAGCGGTGCGCCCGCGCTTTCATGACGGTCCTGTCATGCATTTTTCGAATGCATGCAAACCGGCCTTCAGAAGGCAGCGCTTACCAACGGCTTGCCAGCGAAGAACGCGGTCAGGTTGTCTTCCACACGCTGCGCCATGTCGCCCCGGGTCTCGTGGGTATTGCTGGCCAGGTGGGGCAGGAGCACCACGTTGTCCAGCGCCAGCAGTTCGGCCGGCACCTTGGGTTCGGACTCGAAGACATCCAGTCCCGCGCCGCCGAGGCGCTTCTCGACCAGCGCCTTGACCAGCGCGGACTCGTCGACGACGGTGCCGCGCGAGATGTTGATCAGGTAGCCCTTGGGGCCCAGCGCGTCGATGATCTCGGCGGACACCAAGCCGCGGGTTTCCGCCCCGCCTGCACTGGCGATGACCAGGAAGTCGGCCCATTCGGCCAGTTCCTTCAGCGAGCCGACGTACCCGTAAGCAGAGCCCTCGACCGGCTTGCGGTTGTGGTATTTCACTTCCATGTCGAAACCCGACGCCCGTTTGGCGATGGCCGAGCCGATGCGGCCCAGGCCCAGGATGCCCAGGCGTTTGCCCGAGACCTTGGTGGCCAGCGTGAACTGGCCCTTCTGCCAGTCGCCGCGCCGCACGAAACGGTCGGCTTCGGTGATGCGGCGCGACACGTCCATCAGCAGCGCGAAGGCGGTATCGGCCACGCAGTCGTTGAGCACGTCGGGTGTGTAGCCGACCTGCAGGCCACGCGCCTTGGCGGCGGCCAGGTCGATGGTGTCGAGTCCGACACCGAAGCTGGAAACCATCTTCAGGTCGGGCAGCGCCGCGATGGTCCGGGCGTCGATGCCGAAACGCGCCGAGGTGGCGAAGGCTTCGACGCCCTTGCCGCCGGCGGCCAGGAAGGCATCACGCTCCGGCCCGGCGGCCGGCAGCAGCTGCACGTCGTATCGGTCGGTGAGGCGGGCTTCGAGTGCGGGCAGCAGGGCACCCTGCTGGATCAGGAGACGTTGGCGCATGGAGGTCGGAAAAATGTGTCGATGAGAAGAAAAAGAGTGTGCCGCAAGCGAGGTGACTCCGGCTCACTCCGGCTGGATGCCCGCGTCCTTGGCGACCTTGCCCCACTTGACCATTTCGGTCTGGATGAAGCTGCCGAACTGGGCCGGGCTGCCGCCGCCGGGCTCGATGCCGTTGTCCTGCAGGGTCTTGCGGACGTCGGGCATGGCGAGTATGCGGATGACCTCGGCGTTGATCTTGTCGACCACCGCCCTGGGAGTGCCCGCCGGGGCCAGCAGGCCGCCCCAGGTGCTGGTGTCGTAGCCGGCGATGCCGGCTTCCTGCATGGTGGGAACGTCGGGCAGGGTCGACGAACGTTTGTCGGTGGTCACCGCATAGGCCTTCAGGCGGCCGGCCTTGATCTGCACGTTGGTGGCGGCCACCGTGTCGAACATCAGCGACACCCGGCCGCTGATCAGGTCGGGGTGTGCCAGCGTGCTGCCCTTGTAGGGGATGTGGGTCATGTCGAGGCTGGCCAGGCTCTTGAACAGCTCGCCCGAGAAATGGGGCGCGCCGCCGCTGCCGCTCGACGCGAAGCTCAGTTCGCCGGGATGGGCCTTGCCGTAGGCCACGATGTCCTTCACCGTCTTCGCCGGGAAGTTGGGCGCGGTGACCAGCACCAGCGGCACCACATGGGTCAGCACCACCGGCTCGAAGCTCTTCACCGTGTCGAAGGGGAGCTTTTTCACCATGCTCGGATTGATGGCGTGGCTGCTGGCGACCAGCACCAGGTTGTAGCCGTCGGGCAGGCTCTTGGCGACCAGGTCGGTGCCGATGATGCCGGTGGCGCCGGTGCGGTTGTCGACGACCACCGGCTGGCCCCAGTCGGCCGTCATCTTGTTGCCGATGAGCCGGGCCAGCAGGTCGATGGCGCCGCCCGGCGAGGCCGGCACGACGATGGTGATCTGCTTGTTCGGCCAGGCGGCGGGCTGGGCGATGGCAGGCAGGGCCGCCGCGCCCAGGAGCGTGGCGGCGGCGATGGTGGCGAGGCGGCGTTGCATGGTTTTTGTCTCTTTGTTTTCTGAAGAACCTTGGGCGTCAGACGCCCTTTTTCTGGCGCCACACCGCGTATTCGGCCCTGGTCGCTTCGTTCGGCGGATAGGTGCCGCCGAGCTTCACGCCGCCCTCGATCTTTTCGAGGATGAAGGCTTCCATCTTTTCCTGTTCGGTGGCGTCGCGGGCGATCTCTTCGGCCAGGTGCGCCGGCACGATGACCACACCTTCTTCGTCGCCCACCACCACGTCGCCGGGGTACACCGCCACGCCGCCGCAGCCGATGGGCACGTTGAGGTCGATGGCATGGTGGTGGATGAGGTTCAGCGGTGCGCTGCCACCCGAGCAGTAGACGGGAAAGTCCATCTTGCCGATCTGGCCGCTGTCGCGCACCGGGCCGTCGGAGACCAGGCCCGCGGCGCCGCGCACCTTCAGCCGGGTGGTCAGGATGCCGCCGCCGGAAGCGACCCGTTTCTCGCCCCGGCAGTCGATCACCAGCACATGGCCGGGCGGCACGCTTTCGATGCCGCGGCGCTGCGGATGGTCCGGATCGTCGAAGGCGCTGATCTGGTCGATGTCTTCACGCGCCGGGATGTTGCGCATGGTGTAGGCCGGGCCGACCAGGTTGCCGCCGCTGGGCGTGGTGAGGCGGCCGACGCCTTGCAGGAACACGTTGCGGAAACCGCGCTTGAAGAGCTGGGTGCAGAGCGTGGCGACGCTGACGTGGCGCAGCAACTCCCGGGTTTCGTCGGAGAGGATGGGAGGTGTGGTTTGTGTCATGTTCAGGAGCGATCGATAAAGGGGAATCCAGGTCAGACCGAGGCGCCGGATTTCTTGACGAGTTCGGCCCAGCGCGGGATTTCCTTCTGCATCAGCGCAGCCAGTTCGGCGGGCGAACCGGCCGCCACTTCCATGCCGAACTGCGTGGTGAGCTTGTCGTTGATTTCCGGGGTCTTGAGAGCCTTGGCGATCTCGGTGGAAAGCCGGTCGACGATGGCCTTGGGTGTGCCCCTGGGCGCGTAGACGGCCTGCCACGAAGCCATCTCGAAACCGGGCACACCGGCCTCGGCCATCGTCGGCAATTGCGGCGCGATGGCGGCGCGCCTGCCGGTGGTCACGGCCAGCAGCTTCAGCTTGCCGGACTGCACCAGCGGCAGCGCGGCGGTGAACTGGTCGAACATGAAGGTGACCTGGCCGGACGACACGTCGAGCATGGCCGGCGGTGTTCCCTTGTAGGGCACATGGGTCAGCGGCACGCCGATCAGGTCGGCCATGAGTTCACCCGCCAGATGGGTGGAAGTGCCGGCGCCGGAAGACGCGAAGGTACGTTTGGAAGGGTCCTTCTTCAGCAGCGCCACCAGCTCGGCCAGCGAATTGACGCCCAGCTGCGGCGACACCATCAGCACGTTCGGCAGGAAGGCCACGAGCGAGATCGGCTCGAAGTCCTTCACCGGGTCGTAGGGCAGGTTCTTGTACAGGCTGGCGTTGATGGCGTGGGTGCTGATGGTGCCGCCGAACAGGGTGTAGCCGTCGGGCCTGGACTTGGCCACGTAGGTGGCGCCGACCGCGCCGGCGGCGCCCGGGCGGTTGTCCACCACCACCGGCTGGCCGAGGGTCTCGGTGAGCTTCTGCGCAATGACACGGCCGATCACGTCGGTGGAACCGCCCGGCGTGAAGGGAACGACGTAGGTGATGGGGCGGGCGGGCCAGCCGTCCTGGGCCGAAGCCGTGCCGGCGCCGAAGAGCCCGGCGGGCAAGGCGAAGGCGCTCGTCGCCTGCAACAGGGTGCGGCGGCGCGGGGTGAAGGCGTTCGTCATGGTGTTTGTCTCTCTTGTTCTGGATGAATCTCAGTCGATGCGGATGCCGCCGGCCTTGATGACCTTGCCGTAGCGCTCCTTGTCGGCGTCGATGACCTTCTGCAACTCGGCGGGCGTGCTGCCGCGCGGTGTCGCGCCCTGGGCGATGAGGGCCGTTCTGGTGTCCGGCGCGGCCACGATCTCGCGCACGTCGGCGGCGATCTTCTCGGCCAGGGCCGGCGCCATGCCGGCCGGGCCCAGCAGCGCTACCCAGGATCCGGATTCGGCGTTGTTCACACCCAGTTCGGCCAGCGTCGGCACATCGGGCATGGCCGGTGAACGCTGCGGGCTGGTGACGGCCAGGGCGCGCAACTTGCCGGCTTTCACATAACCCGCGGTTTCCAGGATGGAGGCGAACAGCATGTCCACGTGGCCGGCCATCAGGTCGGCCATGGCCGGGCCGCCGCCCTTGTACGGCACGTGGGTGAATTTGGTTCCGGTGGCCTGCTGGAAGATCTCCGCCGTCAGGTGCGGCGAACCGCCGGCACCCGAACTGGCATAGGTCAGCTTGCCAGGCTCGGCCTTGGCCAGCGCGACCAGTTCCTTCGGTGTCGTCGCCTTGATGCCGGGGTTGATGACAAACGCGAAGGGCAGTTCGGCGAAAAGCGAGATGGGCGTGAACGCCTTGTCGGCGTCGTAAGGCATCTTGTAGAGCGAGGGGTTGATCGACTGGGTGCCGACGTTGCCGATGAGCAGGGTGTAGCCGTCGGGCCGGGCCTTGGCGACCGCCTCGGCGCCGATCAGGCCGCCCGCGCCGGTGCGGTTCTCCACCACCACCGACTGGCCCCATTTCTGGCCCAGTTTCACCGCCAGCAGGCGGGCGCCGATGTCGGTGCCGCCGCCGGGTGCGAAGGGCACGATGATCGTCACCGTGCGGCCGGGATACGGCGCAGGCGCCTGGGCGAAGGCGCCCAGCGGGGCTGCCAGGGCCAGGGCAGCGGCAGCGCCGAGCAGGGTTCTCTTGTTCATGTCTTTGTCTCTTTTCTCTGATGCCTCTGCGGGCTGGTATCGGATGGGCGGAAGTTCAGTGGATCTCGGGCTCCCCGCTGGCCGACCTAGCCGCGGCGGACGCCGGATCCACATAGTCCGGCGCCAGGAAATCGAAATCGCAGCCGGTGTCGGCCTGCTGCACATGCTTGAGGAACATCACCCCGAAACCCCGGCTGAACTTGGGCACGGGGGCTTTCCATTCGGCGCGGCGACGGGCGATCTCTTCATCGCTCACTTCCATGGCGATGCGGCGGGCATCGACGTCCAGCGTCACCAGGTCGCCGTCGCGCACCAGCGCCAGCGGTCCGCCGACATGCGATTCAGGGGTGACATGCAGCACGCAGGCGCCGTAGCTGGTGCCGCTCATGCGTGCGTCGCTGATGCGCACCATGTCGCGCACGCCTTCCTTCAGCAGCTTCTGCGGGATGGGCAGCTGGCCCCATTCGGGCATGCCGGGCGCGCCTTGCGGGCCGGCGCTCTGCAGCACGATGACGCTGTCCTTGGTCACCGGCAGCGCCGGGTCGTCGATGCGCGCGGCCATGTCGTTGTAGTCCTTGAAGACCACCGCCGGACCGGTGTGTTTGCGCAGGTGCTGTTCCATCGCCGCCGGCTTGATGACGGCGCCGTCAGGGGCCAGGTTGCCGCGCAGCACGGCCAGGCCGCCGCTTTCCAGCTTGGGCGCGGCCAGCGGCAGGATCACGTCGTGGTTGTAGACCTCGGCGTCGGCGATGTTCTCGGCCAGCGTCCTGCCGTTGACGGTCTTCTGGCTGCCGTCGATATGGCCGCCCATTTCCTTCAGGAACGCCCGCAGGCCGCCGGCGTAATAGAAGTCTTCCATCAGGTACTGGCCGCCCGGGCGCAGGTTGGCGATGACCGGCGTCTGCCGTGCGAGTTCGTCGAAACGCGCCAGGTCGAGCGCCACGCCGGCGCGACGCGCCATGGCGATCAGGTGGACGATGGCGTTGGTCGATCCGCCCAGGCCGAGCACCGCAGTCACCGCGTTGTCGAACGATGCGGGCGTGAGGATGTCCGACGGCTTCAGGTCTTCCCAGACCATCTCGACGATGCGTTTGCCGGTGGCCGTGGCCATCATCGAATGGCGCGAATCGGGCGCGGGGATGGACGATGCGCCGGGCAGCGTCAGTCCCAAGGTCTCGGTGGCGCTGGTCATGGTGCTGGCGGTGCCCATGGTCATGCAGGTGCCGGGCGAACGGGCGATGCCGTCTTCGACGTCCTGCCAGTCGTCTTCGGTGATGTTGCCGGCGCGCAGTTCGGCCCAGTATTTCCAGGTGTCCGAACCCGAGCCCAGCACCTTGCCCTTGTAGTCGCCGCGCAGCATGGGGCCGGCGGGCACGAAGATGGTCGGCAGGTCGTTGGCCAGCGCGCCCATCACCAGGCCGGGCGTGGTCTTGTCGCAGCCGCCCATCAGCACCACGCCGTCGCAGGGATAGCTGCGGATGAGTTCCTCGGCCTCCATCGCCAGCAGGTTGCGGTAGAGCATGGTGGTGGGCTTCTGGAAAGCCTCGCCCAGGCTCATGGCCGGGATCTCGACCGGGAAACCGCCCGCCTGCCAGACGCCGCGCTTCACCTCTTCCACCCGCTGCTTGAAGTGCGTGTGGCAGGAGTTCATGTCGCTCCAGGTGTTGAGGATGCCGATGACCGGTTTGCCCAGGTAATCGTCGCGGCTGAAACCCATCTGGGCAGTGCGCGAGCGGTGGCCGAACGACCGCAGGTCCTTGGCGCCGTACCAGCGGTGCGAGCGGAGTTCTTCGGGAGTCTTGCGTTTTGGATTCTTGTTTTCGGGGGACGACATGGTTGTCTCGATTCGGATGTTAGCGCTGTCATAGGATGATAGACAGCCGGGCAGTGGCGGGTCAACGCTTGTGGATGCGGGAATTCCCGCGGTTCGATCTGGTTTTCGACGGGGCGTACCGGCGGGCTGGATGCGGCCGTTTCTCGGATAAAGTTCGCCGTCGCGCCGGAAGGCGCGATCGGGATTGACGTCCTGAAATCCAAGGCGTACGGCTAAGGCCGACGCACCGCAAGGTAATGCGGCCTTTTCTATTCGAACCGTTTTGGCGGCTCGAGTGGGAGGGTTCGCGCCCTGCCGGTTTTTGCCGTAGGCCTTGGTCCGGTACGTCAACTCGCTCGGGCCGCCGCCCCTTCTTCCCAGAGTCGAAGGGGCGGCGACTCCATCTCCCATTGCAGCGCCTAACCGTCAGGAGGCCAGCATGAAGAACGAGCAGCCGCAAACCACCGTTTCCCCGTCAGACATAGAGGACGCCCAGCGGGTCCTGAAAAATCTCTGCGGCCTGGCCAGCGCCGCCATCGGCCTGACACGCGACCGGCCAGAGGAATGTGCCTCCATCGAGAACCTCGAACAGCGTCTGCAACTGATGCAGTACCTGGTCGACCGCATGGGATGGGTGGCGGACGTGGCGCTGCGCAAGCTGGGCGACAGCGGATCTCTGGCCCGGCCGGAAGACTGGATGCTGCCGGAGGTTTGACATCCGTCCCCATTTCATGGGACTTGCATCCCGGTATCCGGGAGTCCGTGCGTCCGGCTACGCGCTCTCCCGCCCGATCAACGAAAACCCGATATCCACCACCGGCTGCGCCACCACCTTGCCTTCCGCCCTGTCCGCGATGAAAGCGGCCGATTGCCGCCCGATGCCGGTGCCGTCGATACGCACGGTGGTGATGGCCGGCCAGGCATGGCGGGCGAACGACAGGTCGCCGAAACCCATTACCGCGATGTCCCTCGGCACCTGCAGCCCGCGGGATTGCGCCTCGATGATGGAGCCGTGGGCCAGCACGTCGGAACTGCAGGCCAGCGCGTCGACCTGCGGATGGCGCTGCCGGAGCCAGGCCAGGGCTTCTCGCCCGCCGGCCAGCGTGGTCGGCGCGGGCACGGTGAATATCTTCACGTCGGCCACACCGAGCGCGGCCATGCGGCGCTCGAAACCGACGCGGCGCTGGTTGGCGCGATGGTCGTCGCCGGTCACTGCCGCGGGGTGGCGATAACCTTTCGAGAACAGGTAGTCGGCGGCCGCAGCACCCGCCTGTTCGTGCGAGAAGCCGACCAGCATGTCGACCGGCGTGGATGTCAGGTCCCAGGTCTCGACCACCGGAATGCCGGACGCGATGAGGCGCTGGCGCCCCGCTGCGGACCGCATGATGCCGGTCAGCACGATGCCGTCCGGACGGCGGCCGACGAGGGCGTCGATGAGCGCGTCTTCGCGCGATTCGCCATAACCGCTCTGGCCCAGCATGAGCTGGTAGCCGCGCCCGGCCAGGGCTTCGGTCAGCGCCTGGATGGTCTCCAGGAAAACCGGGCCGGCGATGGTGGGCACCAGCGCGGCCACCAGGCGGCTGCGGTTGGAAGCCAGGCCACCCGCCAGCAGGTTGGGCACGTAGCCGGTGCTTTCGACCGCCAGCCGCACTTTTTCTCGGGTTTCGGGTGTGACGCGGTCGGGTGTATTGAGCGCACGTGAGACGGTGATGGCCGACACGCCGGCGATCTTGGAAACGTCGTCGAGGGTGATGCCGCCACTTCCGCGGCGCGGCCCGCGGGCGCTGGGTTTGGTGTTTGTCACTGTGTCGTAGGCCGCGCTGGCGGGTGTTCGATGGGGCTGCGCGTCATTATGGGTGGACACCCGGGCGAGGCCGATTCCCACAGCGGGTGGGTACTTTCGAACCGTTGCCTTGGATAGTCAGCCGCTATAAGCTTCAAAAAACACGCTGAATCCCCCTGTTTTCCCAGGCTCGAATTTTCCCCTTGCAGCGCCGCGCAAAGGACAATCGGCCCCGAGGAGTTTTCGCCATGGACCTGCAATATCAGCTCAAGGCCGGCAGTTATTACCTGTACGACCTGCAAGAAACACCGAGCAAGGTGACCGGTGAACGTCGTTTCAAATTGAAGACCGACGATGTCGCGCTGGCATTCGACGTGAGCACCGGCGCGCTGCACCAGCACGGCACGCCGCAACGGATTCTGAACTGGGCGCTGGGCCATCGCCGCCGCCTGCGGCTGGCCGGAGACCAGGCTGCGGCCAATGATCTGGTAGTGGTGTCCGGTCCGCTGCCGGTCGAAGAAATCAACAACTGCCTTGCAATATCCGGTTACTGCCGGCGCATGTTCAAGCGACTGGCCACGGTGCCGCATGGCAAACTGCAACGCTCGGCGACGGCGCACTGACCGCCCCTCTCAAACACCCCTGAAAAGGCCGCCATGTCACGCATGGCGGCCTTCTGTTTTTTGGCGAAAGAAATGACGCGATGGATTCGACCTGGGCTGCAGTAGGCAATGTCTTCCGCAAGGAGTTCTCCGATGTGGCGGACATGGAGCAGGCGGTGACCATCATCCTGCGGCTGCTGATCGCCGGCCTGCTCGGCGGCTTGCTGGGTTTCGAACGGGAACGCAGCGGCAAGGAAGCCGGCATCCGCACCCACATGCTGGTCAGCATGGGTTCTGCGCTGTTCGTGCTGGTGTCGCAGCAGAGCGGGGTCATCCAGACCGACATCAGCCGCGTGGCGCAGGGCATCATCGCTGGCGTGGGTTTCCTGGGTGCCGGCACCATCCTGAAGGACAGCGGCAGTGCCCATGTGCGCGGGCTCACCACCGCCGCCGGCATCTGGCTGACTGCCGCCATTGGCATGGCGGCCGGGCTGGGACGCGAGATGACCGCGGTGCTCAGCACCGCGCTGGCGGTGGGTGTCCTGTCGCTGGAGCCGCTGCTGCGCGGTGTTTCGAACCGGGTGAAGGCGCCGGCTGCCCGGATCGCCAACGAGGATTAGGAGACCTTCGCCAGCCGGTGCTGTTCGTGCCGTGTGGCGACGACGTAGGCACCACGCGCCAGGGCCGCCATCGCGGTCAGCACCACGGCAGACGTCAAAGCCGGGTCGCGGCCCAGGCTGACCAGCGCAGTGCAGATCGCGCCGACCGCCATCTGCCCGAAACCGTAAAGGCCGGCAGCCGATCCGGTCAGCCGCGGCGCAACGCTGATGGCCTTGACCATCGACACCGGGCTGGCTGCGCCCGCTCCGACGGTGAACAGGAACAGCAGGCCGACCACGGCCACCACGCTCATGTGTTCGGTGGCGACCAGCAACAGCAGCACGGCAGCGCTGACCAGGCTCACGAGGTTCGCACCGAACAGCACCCTTTCGCCCGACAGGCTGCGCATCAGCCGGCCGGTGAGGGCGTTGCCCAGCGAGAAGCCGGCCATCATCATCGCCAGGTAGAAACCCAGTTCGGTCGGAGGGCGGTGCAGCTCGTTGGCAAACACGAACGGGGCCGCCGCCAGGAACGCATAGAAGGCGGTGGTCGAACAAGCGCCGCCAATGGCGTAACCGACGAACACCCGCGAGGCCAGCAGTTCGCGGTAGTCGCGCAGTAGGCTGCGGGGACTGATGGTGCCGGTGGGCCGGCCGGTTTCCGGCAACAGCTTGGCGGTGCAGGCAAAGGCCAGCGCACCCATGAGCGCCAACAGCACGAAGATGACACGCCACCCCGCATGCCCGACGATCGCGCCGCCGACGATCGGCGCCAGTCCGGGGCCGATCACCATCATCAGGTTGAGCATCGCCAGCTTGCGCACCGCATCGTCGCTGCGGACCGTGTCGCGCACGATGGCGCGGCCCAGCACCAGCCCGGCACTGCCGCCCAGCGCCTGCAGCAGCCGTGCGGCCACTAGCGCATGAATGCCGCTCGACAGGCCGGCCACCAGTCCTGCCGCGGTGTACAGCGCCAGGCCCCCCAGCAGAAGCGGCCGGCGCCCGAAGGCATCCGACAGCGGACCGTAGATCAGCTGGCCGACCGCCAGCCCCGCGATGTACAGGCTGATGGTCATCTGCATCGCCTGCGGGGTGGTGCCCAACTGGGCCGCGGCCAGCGGCAGCGCCGGCACGAACATGTGCATGGCCAGGGTGCCGCTGAGCGTGATCAGCACCAGCAGCCAGACGGGCACTGGCGGCCGGGCAACCGGCACCGCGTCGATGACGGGAGCCGTCATGCGGATTTCTCCGTCAGGGCGGCATCGGCGTCCGCGGTCTCGCCGGTGCCTGCCGCCAATGCAGCCGCCACTTTTTCGAGTACCCGCAGTGCCACCGCCAACTCTTCCGGCGTGACATCCGCCAGGTAGCGGCGGCGGGCTTCATTCACCACCTGCTCGACCTGCTCGACGGTCTCGTAGCCTGCAGCGGTGAGGCGCAACGCCTTCGCGCGGCGATCTTCGGCGGTGGCCCGCTCGACCAGGCCGGCGGCTTCGAGGCCATCGAGCAGGCGGACGACCGATGAACTGTCCAGCGTCATGAGCTGGGCGAGTTCCTTTTGCAGCAGCGGCCGGGCAGCGCGGCCGAGGTGCAGCAGGGGCAGCCAGGTGGCTTCGGTGAGGCCGCGGGGTTTCAGCGTCTCGTTGACGGCCTTGCGCCACTGTCGCGTGTTCTGCGACTGCAGGGTCGAGAACCGCCGCGTGTCGTGTTCGTTCAAATGGGGCATCGAATGATCTATTTGCAAATCAATAAATGACAAGCCATGTAATTTATCCGTTTTCGACGGCGGGGTAAACAGGCGGCAGTTTCAGCCACTGGTCGCGCTGCTGGCGGAAGCGGCCGGCTTCGGTGGTGATCCAGCCTTGCACCAGCGAAGTCCGAGGCGATGGCGCCATGCGGGTGACGAAGTAATAGGAAGCCCGCGAACGCACCGGACGGCCGAACGGCGCGACCAGCCGACCTGCGATGAGGTCGTCGAGCACCAGCGCGGCGCGGCCCATCGCAATTCCCTGCCCGGCCAGTGCCGCGCCCACCGCCATCTGCGACAGGTTGAAATGGTGACCGGCGGACATGTCGGTCACCGCCGGCAGTCCGGACCGATGCAGCCAGAGCGTCCATTCCTCGAACGGGCCGGCGCCCGCCCATGGGCTGGTGTCGTGCAGCAGCTGGCCGGCGTGCAGGGCCGCGGGGTTCTGCTGCAGTCCGGGGTGCGCCGCCATGAAACCGGGGCTGGCCACCGGCAGCAGCCATTCGTCGAGGAACTCGGTGGCCAGCAGGTCGCGGTATTCGCCGAGGTCGAAACGCACCGCGGCGGCAACTTCGTCGTTTTCCATGCGTTCACGATCCAGCGCGTGGAATTCGCCCACCACCCGCAGGCCGACCTGAGGATGCGCCCGGAAAAGGTCTCCCAGCCGCGGGGTCAGCCAGCCCATGGCGAAGGACGGCGCGCAGCTGAGTGTGGTCGGTCGGTCGTCCGGCACGGTGCGCAACTGGTCGAGCGTGCCCTCGATGGCCTGGAAGGATTCGCGCAGGACGACCGATAGCCACTGCCCTTCCGGAGTCGCCATGAGCGCGCGCGGGGTGCGCAGAAACAGCGGCCGCTGCAACCATTCCTCGAGCAGCTTCACCTGCTGGCTGACCGCGCCCTGGGTGATGCACAGTTCCGATGCAGCCCTGGTGAAACTTCGGCACCGTGCAGTGGCCTCGAAGCACCGTAACCATGCAAGAAGGGACGGCGTGAGTCGGATTGCCATTTTAGGGATCAGTATGACTAATACCGACCGAACTATAAATGCCTTGTGCGCGCCGGGCCGCGGGAAGAACAATGGAATTTGATCGATTCCTTTCCTTCGCATGATCTCTTCGCCCGCACCGCTCACCCTCGAATCCCTCCAGGCCGGCCTGCCGGTCCTGTGGGCGTCGGAAGAAGACCGCTCCGCAGCCGCCGGGACCGCCAGCGACGGCATTAGCCGGGCTGATGTCGACACCACCGTGGCACGGCTGCGCCGCTTCGCCCCACTGCTGATGAAACTGTTTCCCGAACTGGATGAGAGCCGGGGCAGTATCGAATCCGCCCTGTTGCCGGTGCCGCAATTGCAGCAGGCACTCGGCCTGCCTGCCGGATTCGGAACCTTGCTGGTCAAGGCCGACCACGCCCTGCCGGTAGCCGGCTCGATCAAGGCCCGCGGCGGCATCCACGAAGTGCTGGAACACGCCGAAGCCGTGGCCCTGGACAACGGCCTGTTGCCCGACGGCCTCGAAAGCGACTACCGCCTGCTGGACACACCCGCTGCGCGCTCGGTGTTCGCCGGCCACAAGGTCGCCGTGGGATCCACCGGCAACCTGGGCCTGGCGATCGGGGTGATGGCGTCGGCCCTGGGTTTCCAGGCCGTTGTGCACATGTCGGCCGACGCCAAGCAGTGGAAGAAAGACCGGCTGCGGCAACGCGGCGTGGAGGTGGTCGAACACGTGGGCGACTATGCCGAAGCGGTCGCCGCCGGCCGTCGCGCGGCCGATGCCGACTCGCGCTGCCACTTCGTGGACGACGAACAGTCCTTGTCCCTGCTGCTGGGCTATTCGGCTGCCGCGCCGCACCTGGAACGCCAACTGGCGGAGGCCGGCCGCACGGTCGATGCCGAACACCCGCTGTTCGTCTACCTGCCCTGCGGCGTCGGCGGCGCGCCGGGTGGCATTGCCTTCGGCCTGGCGCAGATCTATGGCCCGTTCGTGCACTGTTTTTTTGCCGAGCCCACGCGTTCGCCGTGTTTCCTGGTCGAAATGCTCAGCCGCACACCACTGCTGGCGCACCTGGGCAACAACCCGTCCGTCTACGACGTGGGCCAGGACAACCGGACCGAGGCCGACGGCCTGGCGGTGCCGCGCGCGTCCGAACTGGCGGCTGCCGTCGTCAGGCCCTTCCTGGGCGGCGTCTACACGGTGGCCGACGAAACGCTGTTCGAACACCTGCACATGGCGGCGCGCACCGCAAACCTCCGCATCGAGCCGTCGGCAGCCGCCGGTTTGTCGGGACCCGGCATGTTGCTGGGCAGCGATGCCGGCCGTGCCTATCTGAAGCGCCAGGGGCTGGACGGCCACATGGCGCAGTCGACCCACATCGTGTGGACCACCGGCGGGCTGTTCGTGCCCGACGAGGAATACGCCCGTTTTCACAGCCGCGGCGCCACTGCAGCCCAGGTCCACGCCGCTGTTTCCGCCTGATCCGTCAGTCCGCCTTCCCCAACCTACCACTCGCCATCATGAAAACCAACCGCCTGCTCGCCTGCGCCATCGCGGCACTCGCCTCCCTGATGACGCCCGCCGTATTCGCCGATACGTTTCCGTCGCGACCCGTCACCCTGGTGATCCCGTTCCCGCCGGGCGGTTCGACCGACGTCGTCGGCCGGCTGGTGGGCAAGGCGCTGGGCGACAAGCTCGGCCAGCCGGTCGTCATCGACAACCGCGCCGGCGCCGGCACCATCATCGGCGCGGCCTACACGGCCAAGGCGGCACCGGACGGCTATACGCTGCTGATCAGTTCGGGCACCACCTTCACCGTCAATCCGGCCATCCAGCCCAAGCTGCCCTACGACCCCGTCAAGAGCTTCGAGCCCATCGGCACGGTGGCCCGCACCGGCCTGATCCTGCTGGCCAACAAGGACGTGCCGGTCGGCAATCCCAAGGAATTCGTGGCGCTGGTGAAGGCTTCGCCGGACAAGTACAGCTACGCATCCTTCGGCACCGGCACCACCTCCCAGTTCACCGGTGAACTGATGCTTCGCGCCACCGGCACCAAGATGGTCCACGTGCCTTACAAAGGCAGCGCGCCGGCCATGACCGACCTGATGGGCGGCCAGGTGCCTTTCTCGGTGGACACGGTGACTGCCGCCATCCCGCAACTCAAGAGCGGCAAGATCAAGGCGATCGCTGTGACGACCCGCAAACGTGCCGCCCTGCTGCCCGACGTGCCGACCTTTGCCGAAAGCGGTTTCGACCTGGACGCCGATACCTGGGTCGCCGTGGTGGCACCGCGCGGCCTGCCGCCGGACGTGCGGGCGCGTCTGGAAAAGGCTCTGGGCGAAGTGGTCGCCTCGCAGGAAATGCGCGAAAAACTCACTGCCAGCGGCCTCGAACCCGACTGGCAGAATGGCGCCGCCACCGCAGCGCAGATCGAAAAGGAACTGCCGCTGATGCGTGCCATCGCAATCCGCGCCAACATCCGGCCTGAATGAATCCCCTGCTGCTGCCCCCCGCCGCCGTCCCGGGCATGTCCCGGCACGAAATCGACACCCCCGCCCTGCTGCTGGACCTGGACGCCTTCGAGCGCAACCTGGACCGCCTGCAGTCCGCGGCCGACGCTGCGGGGGTCAAGCTGCGGCCCCACGGCAAGGCGCACAAGACTCCGGCCGTGGCACTGGCTCAAATCGCCCGCGGCGCGGTCGGCATCTGCTGCCAGAAGGTCAGCGAGGCATTGCCTTTCATCGCGGCCGGTGTCACCGACATCCACATCAGCAACGAGATCGCCACGCCGCGCAAGGCCGCGCTGCTGGCGCAGGCCGCGCTGTCCACGACCATGTCCGTCTGCGTGGACGACCTGCGCCAGGTCGAGATGCTGGGGTCGGCGGTCGAGGAAGCCCAAAGCCGCCTCGGCGTGTTCGTCGAGATCGACATCGGCCACGGCCGCTGCGGTGTCAGCGGTGCCGCCGCCGTACTGCCGCTGGTCGAGGCGATCCGCCGACATCCACGCCTTGAATTCCGCGGTGTGCAGGCCTATCACGGCACCTTGCAGCACCTTCGTTCGTTCGAGGAACGGCGCGACAAATCCGCCCGTGCCGCAGCCAGTGCCGCCAAGGTGGTCGCTGCACTGAAGGCCGCCGGCGTACATTGCGCCGAGGTCACCGGCGGCGGCAGCGGCAGCGCCGAATTCGACTTCGCCAGCGGTGTCTTCACCGAAGTCCAGGCGGGCTCGTATGCCTTCATGGACCGCGATTACGCCGACAACGAATACGGCGGCGCCCTGGGCTTCGAGCACGCCATGTTCCTGGCCTGCACGGTGATGAGCACGGCGGCTTCCGCCCATGTGGTGGTCGACGCCGGGCTGAAGTCCCTGACGATCGATTCGGGGCTTCCCTCCGTCTGGCCAGCCGGGCCGCGACAGCCTCTGCATTACCGGCAGGCCAGCGACGAACACGGTGTCGTCGAAACCACCGGCGGACCCTTGCCGGAACTCGGCGCGCAGCTGTTGCTGGTGCCCGGCCATTGCGATCCGACACTCAACCTGCACGACGAGATCATCGGCCTGCGCCAGGGCGTGGTCGAATGCGTATGGCCTGTTTCAGCCCGCGGCCTGAGCCGCTGAATCCGCTTTTCGAATCCGCCTGCCCCCGCCTGTCCCCGCCCATGCAAAACGAAGACATCGTCTCCCTTCCCGCCACCGAAATGCGCCGCATGATCGGTGCACGCCAGCTCTCGCCGGTCGAGCTGCTGGACGCCTGCATCGCCCGCATCGAGCAGACGAATCCTTACGTCAACGCGGTCACCGCCACCTGCTTCGACCGCGCGCGTATCGAGGCCCGCGCCGCAGAGGCCGCTGTGCTTTCAGGTCGGCCGCTGGGCCTTCTGCACGGGCTGCCGCTGGGCGTGAAGGACCTCGAGAACACACAGGGTTTGCTCACCACGTTCGGCTCGCCCATCTATCGCGCCAACGTGCCCGCAGCCGACAACGAACTGGTGGCACGCCTGCGCGCGGCCGGGGCCATCGTGACCGGCAAGACCAATGTCCCCGAGATGGGCGCCGGTGCCAACAGCTTCAATCCGGTGTGGGGCGCCACCGGCAATCCCTTCAACCCCAACCTGAATGCAGGCGGATCTTCCGGTGGTTCCGCCGCCGCGCTGGCGCTCGATATGCTGCCGGTCTGCACCGGCTCCGACACCGGCGGCTCCCTGCGCATTCCAGCGGCCAAATGCGGCGTCGTCGGTTTTCGGCCGTCGCCGGGCGTTGTGCCCAGCGCCCGTAAGCCGCTGGGCTGGACACCTATTTCGGTGGTCGGTCCCATGGGCCGCACCGTAGCCGACGCGTGCCTGCAACTGGCAGCAAGCGCCGGCATGTCGGCCGGCGATCCGCTGAGTTATCCGCTCGACCCGCTGACTTTCCTGCTGCCCGAACATGTCGACCTGGGCAGCCTGCGTGTGGGCTATACCGAAGACTTCGGCGCGTGTGCGGTGGACGACGGCATCCGCGCGGTCTTCCGCGAAAAGATCGCCGCAATGAAACATTGGTTCCGCAGCTGCGAACCGGTCGCCCTGGATCTGGGCGAGGTGCACCGCTGCTTCGACGTGCTGCGGGCCGAAGCCTTCGTGGCCGGCATGCGCGAAGCCTATGAACGCGACCCCGGCAGCCTGGGCCCCAACCCGCGCGCCAATTACGAGATGGGCGCCGCCATGCGCCTGGTCGACTGCGCCTGGGCACAGGCCGAACAGACCCGCATCCTCGCGCGGTTCCAGCAGGCTTACCGCGAATTCGACATCATCCTGGCGCCCACCACGCCGGTATCGCCTTTCCCGTGGGTGCAGCCGCATGCAGCCACCATCAACGGTGAGCAGCAAGAGAACTACTACCGCTGGCTGTCGCTCACCTACGTGACCACACTTACCACCCATCCTTCGCTGGCGCTGCCTTGCGGGAGCGATCACGCCGGCATGCCGTTCGGATTACAGGTCGTCGGGCGTTTCCGTGCCGATCGCTTCACCCTGGGCGCAGGCCATGCCATGGAACAGGCATTTGCGGCATCGCCCGCGCTGCGCCGGCCGCGCCCGGATGTCGCCGGCCTGCTGTTCGCGCAACCCTCGCTGCAGTCCATCGTCACCGCGCCACCGGTGCTGGACGCGGCATGCGCGGATGGCAACGTATCAGCGGTCTGAGCCTTTGAGGTAACGCTCGATCCCCAGGCCGGCGATATCGACTCCGGGTCGGGTGCCGGTGACCATATCGGCCACTACCCGGGCGGATCCGCAAGCCATGGTCCAGCCGAGCGTGCCGTGGCCGGTATTGAGCACCAGGTTGCGGTACCGGGTCGCACCGATGATCGGCGTGCTGTCGGGTGTCATCGGGCGGAAACCGGTCCAGAAACACGCCTTCTTCACGTCGCCACCGGGGAACAGGTCCTGCACCACCATCTCCAGCGTGGCACGCCGGCGTGGGTCGAGCCGCGCGTCGAAACCCGCCAGTTCGGCCATGCCACCCACGCGGATACGTTTGTCGAAGCGGGTCACCGCGATCTTGTACGTCTCGTCGAGCACGGTCGATTGCGGCGCAAGGTCCTCATCGACCAGCGGCACCGTCAGCGAGTAACCCTTGACCGGATAGACGGGCACGTCGACACCCAGTGGTGCCAGCATCGCCCGCGAATAGCTGCCCAGGGCCATGACATAACGGTCCGCCTGAAACAGTTTTCCGGCAACCCGAACACCCGTCACCTGGTCGCCCTCGAACGCCAGGCGCTCGACCTGCTGATCGAAGCGGAATTCCACACCCAGCTCTTGTGCAAGCGAAGTCAGGGCGCGTGTGAACATGTGGCAATCGCCGGTTTCGTCGGCAGGCAGCTGAAGACCGCCTGCAAGGCGATCCCTTGCCTGCCTCAATGCCGGTTCGACCTGGGTCAGCGCATCCCGCTCCAGCAGTCGATAGGGGATGCCGCACTCTTGCAGGACGGAGATGTCGCGCTGGACCGCGTCGACCTGGGCCTGGGTACGGAAGAGTTGCAGCGTTCCACCGGTGCGCTGCTCGTACTGGATACCGGTTTCCACCCGCAACTGCTGGAGGCAGCTGCGGCTGTATTCGGCGATCCGCAACATGCGCTCCTTGTTCTCGGAGTATCGCGACGCCGAACAGTTGCGCAGCAGCCTGACCATCCACTGCAATTGCCACAGGCTGCCATCCGCGCGGATGGCCAACGGCGCGTGTTTTTTCTGGAACATCCATTTCAAGGCCTTGAACGGGATGCCCGGAGCGGCCCAGGGCGTCGAGTAACCGGGAGATATCTGGCCTGCATTCGCAAAACTCGTTTCGAGCGCCGTGCCGGGTTGGCGGTCGATAACGGTGACCTGTACACCGGCGCGCGCGAGGTAATAAGCGGTGGTCACACCAACCACACCGCCTCCGAGAATGATGACTTTCATGAAACGCCCGGATCACCGAATAAAAAGAAAGTCTATGACCTTCCTTCCAGTGATTTCCACTGAAACCATCGCGCAATTCACGAGAACTTCGGATAGTGGCCTGGCTGGACCTGTTTCGACAGGGGTTTGCTGCCCAGGCACTGAACTGAAGACGGCAGTAATGTCACGGAGACTTCGTGAGGATCCCGACCATTTGAGATCGTGCAGACGAAAAAAAAGCGAGTCTTTCGACTCGCTTTCTGCAGACATGAAACTGGTCACACCTGCCAGCAACTTAAGTTGCCTCATATTGGTTGCGCGGGGAGGATTTGAACCTCCGACCTTTGGGTTATGAGCCCAACGAGCTACCAGACTGCTCCACCGCGCGGCAGAATTAGAGTATAGCTTGTTTTTCGCTTACTTGGCAACTTCGGCGGAAGTTTCTTCAGAAACCTGTGCCGAACGCTCGACCAGTTCCACATAGGCCATCGGCGCGTTGTCGCCAACACGGAAGCCCATCTTCAGGATACGGGTGTAGCCGCCCGGACGCGCATTGAACAGCGGGCCCAGAACGTTGAACAGCTTGGTGACCGAATCGCGATCGCGCAGGCGGTCGAAAGCCAGGCGGCGGTTTGCCACGGTGTCTTCCTTGGCCAGCGTGATCATCGGTTCGATGACGCGACGCAGTTCTTTTGCCTTCGGCAGCGTGGTCTTGATGGCTTCATGTTCGATGAGGGAATTCATCATGTTCTGAAGCATCGCCAGGCGGTGCGAAGTGGTGCGATTGAGTTTACGGAGACCGTGTCCGTGGCGCATGGTGCTTTTCCTTCTTTGTTAAACAGGCAGCCGTATCAGGTACTGCCCGGGCACCGGCCCCCCATGGGCCGAATTCTTTTAAAGACTCAGGCTGAAACTCAGCGCTTGTCCAGACCTGCAGGCGGCCAGCTTTCCAGCTTCATGCCCAGGGTCAGGCCGCGCGAGGCCAGCACTTCCTTGATTTCGTTGAGCGACTTGCGACCCAGGTTGGGGGTCTTCAGCAGTTCGTTCTCGGTACGCTGGATCAGGTCACCGATGTAATAGATGTTTTCGGCCTTCAGGCAGTTGGCCGAACGCACCGTCAGTTCGAGTTCGTCGACCGGACGCAGGAGAATCGGGTCGAAAGGCGTATTGCCACCACGCGGTGCCGGAGCATCGAACGCAGCCAGTTCGCCACCTTCCAGCTGTGCGAACACAGCCAGTTGTTCGACGAGGATCTTGGCGGATGCGCGAACTGCGTCTTCAGCGGAAATGGCGCCGTTGGTTTCGATCTCGACAACCAGCTTGTCCAGGTCGGTACGCTGCTCGACGCGGGCGCTTTCGACGGTGTAGCTGACGCGTTTGACCGGCGAGAACGAGGCGTCCAGCACGATGCGGCCGATCGACTTGGTCGATTCGTCTGCATAACGGCGCATGGTGCCCGGCACATAGCCACGGCCCTTTTCGACCTTGATCTGCATGTCCAGCTTGCCGCCGGCCGACAGGTGGGCGATGACATGCTCGGGATTGATGATCTCGACGTCGTGCGGCGTCTGGATGTCGGCGGCAGTGACGACGCCTTCGCCATCCTTGCGCAGGGACAGGGTCACTTCATCACGGTTGTGGAGCTTGAACACCACACCCTTGAGGTTCAACAGGATGTTGACGACGTCTTCCTGCACACCATCGATCGACGAGTACTCGTGCAACACGCCAGCGATGGTGACTTCGGTGGCGGCGTAGCCGACCATGGAAGACAGCAGGACGCGACGGATGGCGTTGCCCAGCGTATGGCCGTAGCCACGCTCGAACGGCTCCAGAGCGACCTTGGCCCGGTTCAGGCCCAGTTGCTCGACGTTGATCGCTTTAGGTTTCAGCAGGTTTGTTTGCATGGACTTCCTCTCAATACCCCCAGCTCGTTACACCGGTAAGGCTGCGAAGCCCTGTCGCACGGTGCCCCGTGCGCCAAGGAGTAAAAACAATCGAAAAGAGGCGCCCAGAGGCGCCTCGACGAAAACGGACTCGCGAGAATCAACGCGAGTAAAGTTCGACGATCAACGATTCGTTGATGTCGGCGCCGAATTCGTCACGATCCGGCACCTTCTTGAAGACGCCGGTAGCCTTTGCGGCTTCGACTTCGACCCATGCAGGCATGCCGACCTGGGCTGCCAATTGCAGGGCTTCGGCGATACGAGCCTGGTTCTTCGACTTTTCGCGAATGGAAACCACGTCGCCGACCTTGACCATGTACGAAGCGATGTTCACGGACTTGCCGTTGACTTCGATCGCCTTGTGCGAAACCAGCTGACGCGCTTCAGCGCGGGTCGAACCGAAACCCATGCGGTAGACAACGTTGTCCAGGCGGGATTCCAGCAGGAACAGCAAGTTGGCGCCGGTGTTGCCCTTGCGGCGATCGGCTTCTTCGAAGTAACGGCGGAATTGCTTTTCCAGCACGCCGTACATGCGCTTGACCTTCTGCTTTTCACGCAGTTGCAAGCCGAAGTCGGAGGTGCGTTGACCCGAGGTACGGCCGTGTTGACCTGGCTTGGAGTCGAACTTGGCCTTGTCCGCGATGGAGCGACGTGCGCTCTTCAGGAAAAGGTCGGTGCCTTCACGGCGGGAAAGTTTGGCCTTGGGGCCGAGGTAACGTGCCACTTGAGTGTCCTTCTTTGATCAGCTGCCGCATAACCACCCATGTGGTTCGTACGGGAGCCTGCGAGGAAGCGCCGACCGTACAGGACGACAACCAGATCCGCAGGCGGTGGGCTTGGCCGGTTTTAGAAAGCCGGCAAAAAACGAAAAGCCTGCGATTCTAACCGCAGGCTGCAACCGTTGTAAAGCCGAAGCTTTACAACGGGGCGTGTCGCATTAGATACGACGACGCTTCTGGGGGCGGCAACCGTTGTGCGGCACCGGGGTCACGTCGGCGATGGACGTGATACGGATACCCAGGGCGCCGAGGGCGCGCACCGACGATTCACGACCAGGACCTGGGCCCTTGATCTCGACGTCGAGGTTCTTGATACCTTGTTCCATCGCGGCACGGCCGGCGACTTCGGAAGCGACCTGAGCTGCGAAGGGGGTCGACTTGCGCGAGCCCTTGAAGCCTTGGCCACCTGACGAAGCCCACGACAGGGCATTGCCCTGGCGATCGGTGATCGTGATGATGGTGTTGTTGAACGAAGCGTGTACGTGGGCCACACCGTCAGAGACGTTCTTGCGGACCTTCTTGCGCACGCGCTGCGCTGCGTTATTGGCGGGAGACTTGGCCATGATGTTCTTTCAGCCTTTTATTTCTTCAGAGCCGCTGCGCCCTTGCGCGGACCCTTGCGGGTACGTGCATTGGTGCGGGTGCGCTGACCGCGCATCGGCAGGCCACGGCGGTGGCGGAAACCGCGATAGCAGCCGATGTCCATCAAACGCTTGATGTTCATCGTGGTTTCGCGGCGCAGGTCACCTTCGATGGTGAACGCTGCGATCTGGTCGCGAAGCTTTTCCAGGTCGCCGTCCGTGAGATCCTTGATCTTCTTGGAGAAGGCGACACCAGCTGCTTCGCAGATCTGACGTGCGCGGGTGCGACCGATGCCGAAGATGGCGGTAAGGCCAATCTCAGCATGCTTGTGCGGCGGAATATTGATGCCAGCGATACGTGCCATGTTCGTCCTCTAAAACTCTTAACCCTGGCGCTGTTTGTGGCGCTGGTCGATACAGATCACACGCACCACACCCTTGCGGCGGATGATCTTGCAATTGCGGCAGATTTTCTTGACCGAAGCCGAGACTCTCATTGCTTTCTCCTAAAACTCTTTTCCCTGCCCCGCTGCTCTTCTTTTGAAGAACCCGGAACACGATTAGCTTCGCGCAACAGTTGCGCTGGGCAGGTTTGCACTACCGCCCCCTGGATCACACCACCCGCCTTGCGGCGAATCGTTCAACCCGGGGAACGCTTGAAATTGGCCTTCTTCAACAACGACTCGTACTGCTGGCTCATCAGGTAGTTTTGGACCTGGGCCATGAAGTCCATCGTGACGACCACGATGATCAGCAGAGAGGTTCCACCGAAGTAGAACGGCACGTTGTATTTCAGAATCAAAAACTCGGGCAGCAGACAGACAAAGGTGATGTACACCGCGCCAGCCAGCGTCAGCCGCAGAAGGATCCTGTCGATGTAACGCGCGGTCTGATCGCCAGGACGAATCCCGGGGATGAAGGCGCCGCTCTTCTTGAGGTTGTCCGCGGTTTCACGGCTGTTGAAAACCAGCGCCGTGTAGAAGAAGCAGAAGAACACGATGGCGATGACGTACAGCAGCACATAGATGGGCTGGCCGGGCGTCAGGGCACCTGCGATGTCCTTGAGCCAGCGCATGGAGTCGCCGGCACTGAACCAGTTCACCACCGTCGCCGGCAGCAGGATGATCGACGAAGCGAAGATCGGGGGAATCACACCGGCCATGTTCAGCTTGAGGGGCAGGTGGGACGATTGCCCACCGTAGACCTTGTTGCCGACCTGACGCCGTGCGTAGTTCACCAGGATCTTGCGTTGGCCCCGTTCGACGAAAACGACGAAGTAGGTTACCAAAGCCACGACCACCAGCATGAACAGCGCCACCAGCACACTCATCGCCCCGGTACGAACCAGTTCGAAAAGACCGCCCACCGCATTGGGCAAGCCCGCTGCGATACCACCGAAGATCAGGATCGAGATGCCGTTTCCAAGACCACGCTCGGTGATTTGTTCACCCAGCCACATCAGGAACATGGTGCCGGCCGTGAGGCTGACAACGGCGGTCATGCGGAATCCGAAACCGGGGCTGAGCACCAGGCCCGCCGAGCTTTCCAGAGCGACGGCGATGCCGAAAGACTGGAACAGGGCGAGACCCAAAGTGCCGTAGCGGGTGTACTGCGTGATCTTGCGGCGACCTGCTTCACCCTCCTTCTTCATCTGCTCGAAGCTGGGCAGAACGTAGCCCAGCAGCTGCATGATGATCGAGGCGGAGATGTACGGCATGATCCCCAGCGCGAACACGGTGAACCGTGACAATGCACCGCCGGAGAACATGTTGAACAGGTTCAGGATGCCGCCCGACTGGCTGTTGAAGAGTTGCTGCAACTGGGCCGGGTCGATACCCGGCACCGGAATATGCGCGCCAATCCGATAGACCACCAACGCGAGCAGCAAGAACACGAGCCGACGACGGAGGTCGCCGAACTTGCCGGTCTTAGCTAGATTTGCTGCGCTAGTAGCCACGTGGATGCTCTTTCAACTGAACTGCTGGACGAACTGATACTTCTGCTGGCTTGGTACTTAGACCAGGCTGCCGCCAGCGGCTTCGATTGCTGCCTTCGCAGCTGCCGTCGCGCCGACACCAGTGAGTTTCACCGAACGGGCGATGGCGCCCGTATTGATGATCTTCACCACCTTGGCGAGCTGGCCCACCAGGCCCGCTTGCTTCAGCGCCAGGACATCGACTTCGGCCAGGCCCAGCTGCTCGAGAGCGGCCAGCGTGACTTCGGCGTTGAACTTGAGCGTTTGCGACTTGAAGCCACGCTTCGGCAGGCGACGCTGCAGAGGCATTTGACCGCCTTCGAAACCGACCTTGTGGTAGCCACCCGAGCGGGACTTCTGGCCCTTGTGGCCACGACCTGCGGTCTTGCCCAGGCCAGAGCCGATACCGCGGCCAACGCGACGCTTGGCGTGCTTGGCGCCGGCGGCCGGCTTGATGCTGTTGAGTTCCATGTGAGCCTCTGTTCTACATACAGGTCTACGCGCTTTACAGCACGCGGACCAGGTAGGCGATCTTGTTGATCATGCCGCGCACTGCCGGGGTGTCCTGCAGTTCGCTGACGCTGTTCAGCTTGCGCAGACCCAGACCACGGACGGTCGCACGATGCGATTCCTTGGTGCCGATGGGGCTGCGAACCAGTTGAACCTTGACGGTTTGTTCGGTAGTCATTTCGTTGCTCCGATCAGGCGGTGAAGATTTCTTCAACCGACTTGCCGCGCTTGGAAGCGATCTGGCCGGGAGTCGTGGACTTCGTCAGAGCGTCGAACGTGGCGCGAACCATGTTGTAAGGGTTGGACGAACCATGGCTCTTGGCCACGATGTCCGTCACGCCCAGCACTTCGAAGACGGCGCGCATCGGGCCGCCAGCGATGATGCCGGTACCTTTGGGGGCCGGTGCCATCATCACAAAGGCTGCACCGTGGTGACCGGTCACTGCGTGATGCAGCGTGCCGTTCTTCAGCGAGACGCTCTTCAGGTTGCGACGGGCTTCTTCCATCGCCTTTTGCACTGCTGCAGGCACTTCTTTCGACTTGCCCTTGCCCATGCCGACCTTACCGTCGCCGTCGCCGACCACGGTCAGGGCTGCGAAACCAAGGATACGGCCGCCTTTGACGACCTTGGTGACGCGGTTGACCGCAATCATCTTCTCCTTGAGACCGTCGTCCTGTGCCTCGGTCTGCACTTTAGGTTGAAACTTAGCCATGATTTAGTCGTCCTGCTTAGAACTGCAGACCCGCTTCGCGGGCAGCGTCAGCCAGCGCCTTGACGCGGCCGTGGTAGGCGAAACCGGCACGGTCGAAAGCGACCTTTTCAACGCCGGCGGCCTTGGCCTTCTCAGCGATGCGTTTGCCGATGGCTGCAGCAGCGGCGGCATTGCCACCCTTGCCGGAACCGCCGAGTTCCGCACGGACTTCGGCTTCCGCGGTAGAGGCCGAAGCCAGAACCTTGGTGCCGTCGCCGGAGATCACGGTAGCGTAGATGTGCAGGTTGGTGCGGTTCACGCTCAGACGGGCCACGCCCTGGTTCGCGATGCGAATCCGGGTTTGGCGCGAACGACGAAGACGCTGCTCTTTCTTGGTCAAAGACATGCTGCGACTCCTTACTTCTTCTTGGTCTCTTTGATCGTGATCTTTTCATCCGAGTAACGGATGCCCTTGCCCTTGTAAGGCTCGGGAGGACGGATCGCGCGGATTTCCGCAGCAATCTGACCGACGCGTTGGCGGTCGGCGCCCTTGATCACGACTTCAGTCGGGGTGGGGGTGGCCACGGTAATGCCAGCGGGCATTTCCACGTTCACCGGGTGCGAGTAGCCAACAGCCAGGTTCAGCTTGGCGCCTTGGGCAGCAGCCTTGTAACCGACGCCGACCAGGCTCAGCTTCTTTTCGAAGCCCTTGCTGACGCCGAGAACCATGTTGTTGACCAGCTGACGCAGCGTACCGCTCATGGCATTGGCTTCACGCGACTCGTTGGCCGGGGTGAAAGTCAGTTTGCCGTCCTGGTTCACGACCTTGACCAATGCATGCAGAGCCAGCGACAGCGTGCCGCCGGTGCCCTTCACATTGATCTGATCGTCTTTGATCGCGACATCCACGCCTTGCGGGATAGCGACCGGCATTTTTCCTACGCGGGACATTTCGTTTACTCCTCGATGCCCGCTTAGGCGACGTAGCAGAGCACTTCGCCACCGATACCGGTAGCACGTGCCTTGCGATCCGTCATCACGCCTTGCGGGGTGGTGACGATTGCGACGCCCAAGCCGTTCATGACTTGGGGGATGGAATCACGGCCTTTGTACACACGCAGGCCAGGACGGCTGACGCGCTCGATACGCTCGATGACCGGGCGACCGGCGTAGTACTTCAGGGCAATCACGATCTGGGACTTGTTGTCCTCGGTCTTGACTTCGAAGCCGTCGATGTAGCCTTCGTCCTTCAGCACTTGCGTGATGGCAATCTTCACTTTGGAAGAAGGCACCGAGACGGTAGCTTTTGCCACCATCTGCGCATTGCGAATACGGGTCAGCAGATCGGCGATGGGATCACTCATGCTCATGTTGAATCTCTCCTGCCGACTTACCAGCTGGCCTTGGTGATACCGGGAATGTCGCCTGCGAAGGCCAGTTCACGGATCTTGGCGCGAGCCAGGCCGAACTGGCGGAAAGTACCGCGTGGACGACCGGTGATTTCGCAACGATTGCGTTGACGCGTGGGGTTCGCGTTACGCGGGAGCTTTTGCAAGCCGAGGCGTGCAGCCTCGCGCTCGCCGTCGCTCTTCTTGGAATCCGAGGCGATTGCCTTGAGTTCCGTGTACTTGGCAGCGTATTTGGCTGCCAGTTTTTCGCGCTTGAGTTCGCGCTGGATGAGAGCTTGTTTAGCCACAGCTGACCTCAGTTCTTGAACGGGAAGCGGAAGCCAGCGAGAAGCGCCTTGGCTTCTGCGTCGGTCTTGGCCGTCGTGGTGATGCTGATGTTCAGGCCGCGCAGTGCGTCGACCTTGTCATACTCGATCTCAGGGAAAATGATCTGTTCCTTGACACCGATGTTGTAGTTGCCGCGGCCGTCGAAGGCACGACCGGAGATACCACGGAAGTCACGTACACGGGGCAGGGCCACGGTGACGAAACGGTCCAGGAACTCATACATCTGAACGCCACGCAGGGTGACCATGCAGCCGATGGGTTGCTGTTCGCGGATCTTGAAACCGGCGATAGCCTTCTTGGCCTTGGTCACGACGGGCTTCTGGCCGGCGATCTTGGTCAGGTCGGCGACAGCGTTGTCCATGACCTTCTTGTCGGAAACCGCTTCCGACACACCCATGTTCAGGGTGATCTTGGTCAGGCGCGGGACCTGCATCGGCGAGGTGTAGCCGAACTGCTTGATCAGTTCGGGTGCGATTTTTTCGCGGTATTGTTGTTGGAGACGAGCCATGTCGTTAACCCTCAGGCAGCCTGGATTTGTTCACCGCTGGACTTGAAAACGCGAACGCGCTTTCCGTCGGCCAGCAGCTTGATGCCCACGCGATCACCCTTGCCGGTGGCGGCATTGAAGATTGCCACGTTGGACTGGTGAATCGGCATCGACTTCTCGACGATGCCGCCGGTCGTGCCCTTCATGGGGTTTGGCTTGGCGTGCTTCTTGACCACGTTGATGCCTTCGATGACGAGGTGAGCATCATCCGAGCGCAGCGTGACGGTGCCACGCTTGCCCTTGTCACGGCCGGTCAGCACGATGACTTCGTCGCCCTTGCGAATCTTGTTCATGTCGTGTCCTGGAAATTAAAGAACTTCGGGAGCCAGGGACACGATCTTCATGAACTTCTCGGTGCGCAGTTCACGCGTCACCGGTCCGAAGATGCGGGTGCCAATCGGCTCCAGCTTGGCGTTCAGCAGAACGGCGGCATTGCCGTCGAACTTGACGAGCGAACCATCGCCACGGCGGATGCCCTTGGCGGTGCGCACGACCACTGCACTGTAGATCTCGCCTTTTTTGACGCGACCACGAGGAGCAGCTTCTTTGATGCTGACCTTGATGATGTCGCCAACGCTGGCGTAGCGACGCTTCGAGCCGCCGAGCACCTTGATGCACAGCACGGACTTCGCGCCTGTGTTGTCGGCGACTTCCAACCGGGTTTCTGTCTGGATCATTGCAATATTCCCAACTTGTACCGATCAGCCACCCTTGGGGGTCGGCCCCTCGGCATAGCAGTTCAGGTCAGTCTTGGGCCCGTCGTCCACCCCGCAAAACCATTTTGCGGAGCTTCTTATTGGGCAGATATTTCACCTCTAGGAGGCGAAGCCCTCGACTATCGCAAAAAGCAGGCGACCGGTCAAGCGCTCTGGCGGGCAGTTGCGTCGAATTGACGCCACAACACATCGAAGCCCGCCAGGTTGGGTTGGGAAACGCCTTCTTCCAGCAGCAATTGCGCCACCCGGCCGGCCAGCGATCCCGCCGCTGCCGCATCCAGGAAAAGCAGACGGCTGCGGCGTGCCAGTACGTCCTCCACCGTACGCGCGTATTCGTTGCGGACCGCAAACCGCACCATCGCTTCCGACAGGCCCGGGGCCAGCCAGTGATTCGCCCCCGGTAACGATTGCAACAGTGCTGCCTCGCTTCCGTAAAGATGCGGACCGGGCGCATGCCCGATAGACTGCGCGGCCTTGCCATCTGCAGGCGAACCCACCAGCGGCAGGTGATTGGTAGCGCCCGCCTGCCTGGCGGGCAGCAGCCCTTCGTCGGCGCAGTGCTGCAGCACGTCCTCGGCCATGGCGCGGTAGGTGGTCCATTTGCCGCCTGTGACGGTGACCAGTCCGCCCGGACCGCTCATCACCGTGTGTTCACGGCTGATCTTCTTGGTGGCGGCAGCACCACCCTGCTGCGACTGCGGGCGCACAAGCGGGCGCAGCCCCACCCAGGTGCTGCGGACATCGGCGGCCTTGGGCGCACGGCGCAGGTAACGCGCCGACTCGCCCAGGATGAAATCGATTTCGGATTGAAAGGGCTTCGGTTCGGATGCGGTGTCGGTACGGGGTGTATCGGTGGTGCCCAACACCACCTTGCCCAGCCACGGCACGGCGAACAGCACGCGGCCGTCGGCGGTGCGTGGGACCAGCAGTGCATGGGCACCCGGCATGAATTCGGCGTCGACGACAAGGTGCACCCCCTGGCTGGGTGACACCAGGGGCTCGGCAGGCTGCCCGCTGGCAGCGGAGTCCTGGGCGCGCAGCGTATCGACCCAGACACCGGTCGCATTGACGACACAACGTGCACGGATGGTGAACGCCTGCGAGGTCTCGGCATCGCGGCAGACCAGGCCGGAAACCTTGCCGCCGTCATATAGAAGTGTTTCGACCGGGCAATGGTTGACCAGCAGTGCGCCACGGGTCGCTGCAGTGCGTGCCAGTGCCAGCGCCAGGCGGGCGTCGTCGAACTGGCCGTCCCAATACTGCACGCCGCCCTTGAGTCCGGCGGGCGACGCACCCGGCAGACGTTTGAGCGTCTTTTCGCGCCCCATGAGTTCGGTGCGCCCGAGGCCCGAGCGTCCGGCCAGCAGGTCGTACGCAGCCAGCCCCAGACCATAAAAAGGCGCCTCCCACCAACGGTAGGCCGGCATGACAAAAGGCAGGGGTTGCGCCAGATGCGGCGCATTCGACAGCAGAACCGCCCGTTCATGCAGCGCCTCCCGCACCAGGCTCAGGTTGCCCTGCGCCAGGTAACGGACACCGCCGTGCACGAGTTTGGTGGCGCGCGAAGACGAGCCCTTGGCGAAATCGTTCGCCTCGAGCAGCACCACGGAAAAACCCCGCGCGACTGCATCCAGCGCGACACCCAGGCCGGTCGCCCCGCCCCCTACCACGGCCAGGTCGTAGGAACGGTCCTGGGCTAACTGCGCCATGAGGTCGGCGCGAACGGTCGGAAGAGGCGATGGAATGGATGTCATGTGGATGCAGATGGTACGGGGGGTATTTTCAACGGACCTTGCCGTCCTTCCAGGCTTGCAGCAGCTTGTCGTAGGCCACGGTCTCGCCCTTGGGCTTCTCGTTGGCCAGCTTGGCCCACGGTGCGCCGCCGGTCGTGCCCAGCCACTTCGCGTTGTCGCTTTTCGGATTGAGCTTGGGCGCGCAGCGGGCCATGCCGGCACGTTGCAGGCGGGACATCACCTGGTCCATTTCTTCGGCCAGATTGTCCATGGCGAGCTGCGGTGTCTTTTCGCCAGTGACCGCCGTCGCCACGTTCTTCCACCAGAGCTGCGCCAGCTTCGGGTAGTCGGGCACGTTGTTGCCGGTCGGTGTCCACGCCACCCGCGCCGGGCTGCGATAGAACTCGACCAGGCCGCCCAGCTTGGGCGCCGCGTCGGTCATCGCCTTGGAGCGGATGTCGGACTCTCGGATGGGCGTCAGGCCGACCAGCGTCTTCTTGAGCGATGTCGTCTTGGCAGTCACGAACTGTGCGTACAGCCAGGCAGCGGCGACCTTGCTGGGGTCGTGGTCCTTGAAGAAACTCCAGGAACCGACGTCCTGATAGCCGTTCTGCATGCCGGGTTTCCAGTACGGACCATTCGGGCCGGGCGCCATGCGCCACTTGGGTGTGCCATCGGCATTGACCACCGGAAGGCCGGGTTTGGTCATGTCGGCGGTGAACGCGGTGTACCAGAAGATCTGCTGCGCGATGTGGCCCTGGGCCGGCACCGGGCCGGACTCGCCGAAGGTCATGCCCATGGCTTCCTTGGGCGCGTACTTTTTCATCCAGTCGATGTACTTGGTGAGCGCATAGACGGCTGCGGGCGAGTTGGTCGCACCGCCGCGGGACACACTGGCACCGACCGGCGTGCACTTGTCGTCGGCCACGCGGATGCCCCATTCGTCGACCGGCAATCCGTTGGGGATGCCCTTGTCGGCTGCACCGGCCATCGACAGCCAGGCATCGGTGAAACGCCAGCCCAGCGACGGGTCCTTCTTGCCGTAGTCCATGTGGCCGTAGATCGGCTTGCCGTCGATCTGCTTGACATCGTTGCTGAAGAACTCGGCGATATCTTCATAGGCGCTCCAGTTCTGCGGCACGCCTAGCTCATAGCCGTACTTGGCCTTGAACTTGTCCTGCAGGTCCTTGCGGGCGAACAGGTCGGCGCGGAACCAGTACAGGTTGGCGAACTGCTGGTCGGGCAGCTGGTACATCTGACCGTCCGGCGCGGTGGTGAAACTCTTTCCGATGAAGTCGTTGACGTCCAGGCCCGGGTTGGTCCATTCCTTGCCGGCGCCCGCCATGTATTCGGTCAGCGACAGGATCTTGCCGTAGCGGTAGTGGGTGCCGATCAGGTCTGAATCGCTGATCCAGCCGTCATAGATCGACTTGCCCGACTGCATGGAAGTCTGCAGTTTCTCGACCACGTCGCCTTCCTGGATCAGATCGTGGGTCACCTTGATGCCGGTGATTTCGCTGAACGCCTTGGCCAGCGTCTTCGACTCGTATTCGTGGGTGGTCAGGGTCTCGGACACCACCGAGATTTCCTTCACGCCCTTGGCCTGCAGCTTCTTGGCGGCGTCGATGAACCATTTCATCTCGGCGGTCTGCTGGTCCTTGCTCAGCGTAGACGGCTGGAACTCGCTGTCGATCCATTTCTTGGCGTCGGCCTCCCCGGCTCCCGCATGGCCTATCGCCATCGCCGCAGCCATGGCCAGAACCGTGTAGCGCATCTTCATGTCTGTCTCCTGTTGTGATGTCGTGATGTATTGATGACTCGCCCCCTGCGACTTGCTCGAACACAAGCGGTGCCCCGGGGGAGTTCGAGGGCACCGCGTGGCGGTAAAACTCGGGGTCAGCCCTTGCGCATGACAAGCCCCAGCAGCAGCATCGAAGCCACGAAACTGATCCACACGGTGGGCTCTTCCTGCAGGCCGAACCACTGCACCATCTGCCCGCCCATCCCGACCCAGATCAGGTTGACGTAGGCAGCCGCCAGCAGGCCGATGAAAAGCCGGTCGCCACGGGTGGTCGAGATGGGCAGCCAGCCGCGTCGTTCGACCGTTGGCGACTTCAACTCCCACACGGTCATGCCGGCCAGCATCAGCGCGATGCACACGAAGAACACGGCCACGGGTGTGGTCCAGGCCATCCAGTTGAACATGGTGGTTTTTCCTTGAAACGGTGGCGATGTCAGACGCGACCCATCGCGAATCCCTTGGCGATGTAGTGGCGCACGAACCAGATGACGATGGCGCCCGGCACGATGGTCAGCACGCCGGCCGCGGCCAGCGTCGCCCAGTCCATGCCGGAGGCCGAAACGGTGCGGGTCATGGTGGCCACGATCGGCTTGGCATTGACGCTGGTCAGCGTGCGCGCCAGCAGCAGTTCGACCCAGCTAAACATGAAACAGAAGAAGGCCGCCACACCCACGCCGGCCTTGATCAGCGGCAGGAACACGGTGATGAAGAACTTCGGAAACGAATAGCCGTCGATGTAGGCCGTCTCGTCGATCTCGCGCGGGATTCCGCTCATGAAACCTTCCAGGATCCACACCGCCAGCGGCACGTTGAACAGCAGGTGCGCCAGCGCCACCGCGATGTGGGTGTCCATCAGTCCCAGCGTGGTGTACAGCTGGAAGAAGGGCAGCAGAAACACCGCCGGCGGTGTCATGCGGTTGGTCAGCAACCAGAAGAAGACATGCTTGTCGCCCAGGAAGCTGTAGCGTGAAAACGCATAGGCCGCGGGCAGCGCCACCGCCAGCGATACGACCATGTTCATGGCCACGTAGAGCATCGAGTTCAGATAGCCCTGGTACCACGACGGATCGGTCAGGATGGTGTGGTAGTTCGCCCAGGTGAAGTTCGACGGCCACAGCGAGAAGCCGGACAGGATCTCGGTGTTGGTCTTGAAGCTCATGTTGAGCATCCAGTAGATCGGCAGCAGCGCGAACACCAGGTAGGCCACCAGGAAGATGCTGCGTTTGCGGAAACGTCTTTGGTCAGTCATGGCCAGCGTCCTCCGGCTGCGCGGTGCCGACGCGTTGCATCCAGGTGTAGAGGATGAAACACAGCAGCAGGATGATGAAGAAATAGATCAGCGAGAACGCCGCCGCCGGCCCCAGGTCGAACTGCCCGACCGCCTTCTGCGTGAGGTACTGCGACAGGAAGGTGGTGGCATTGCCCGGTCCGCCGCCGGTGAGCACGAAGGGCTCGGTGTAGATCATGAAACTGTCCATGAAACGCAGCAGCACCGCGATCATCAGCACACCGCGCATCTTCGGCAGCTGGATGTAGCGGAACACGGCGAACTTGCTGGCGCCGTCGATCTGCGCGGCCTGGTAGTAGGCGTCGGGTATCGAACGCAGGCCGGCAAAGGCCAGCAGCGCCACCAGCGATGTCCAGTGCCAGACGTCCATCGCCAGCACCGTCAGCCAGGCATCCGTCGCATTGCCGGTGTAGTTGTAGTCGATGCCCAGCGACACCAGCGTGCGGCCCAGCAGGCCGATGTCGGGCCGGCCGAATATCTGCCAGATGGTGCCCACCACGTTCCATGGAATCAGCAGCGAAAGCGCCACCAGCACCAGCACCAGGGACGACTTCCAGCCCTGCGCCGGCATCGACAGCGCCAGGGCGATGCCCAGCGGGATTTCCACCAGCAGCACCGACACCGAAAACACGAGCTGGCGCAGCAGCGCATCGTGCAGTTCGCCGTCGCGCATCACCGCCGCGAACCACTCGGTGCCGACGAAGACGCGGCGTTCGGGCGAGATGATGTCCTGCACCGAATAGTTCACCACCGTCATCAGCGGCAGGATGGCCGAGAAGGCCACGCAGACCAGCACCGGCAGGATCAGGAACCAGGCTTTCTGGTTGACCGGCTTGGTTGTCACGCTCATGCGACAAGCTCCTCGTTTTGATAGAAACAGGTGTGGTCGCCCAGCACCTGCAGGCCGACGGTGTCACCCACCTTCGGCACGTCCTGGCCCATGCCCAGTCGCAGCCTGGCGGGCTGGCCGCCGATGTCCACCGCCACCAACAGGTAGGTGCCGATGTCCTGCACACGCTCGATGCGTGCCGTCACCGCGCCCGGGCTGCCTACCGGCACCAGCCGCAGGTATTCGGGCCGGATGCCGACCGTCACCGCACCTGCCGGCAGGCTGCCCTGGCCAGGCCGCGAGAGGCTCTGCGCGCCCAGCCGCAGGCCGTTCCGGCCGTCCGACTCCGCCGACAGGAAGTTCATGCCCGGCGAGCCGATGAAGTGCCCGACGAAGGTGTGTTGCGGCCTTTCGAACAACGCTTCGGCCGAGCCGACCTGCACGGCCCGGCCCCGGGTCATCACCACCACCTCTTCGGCAAAGGTCAGCGCCTCCACCTGGTCGTGGGTGACATAGACCAGCGTCAGTTTCAGCTCCTGGTGAATCTGCTTGAGCTTGCGGCGCAGCTGCCATTTCAGGTGCGGATCGATCACCGTCAGCGGCTCGTCGAACAACACCGCCGACACATCCGGCCGCACCAGCCCACGGCCCAGCGAGATCTTCTGCTTCGCGTCCGCTGCCAGGTTGGCGGCGCGCTGGTCCAGTTGGCCGCTCAGGTCTAGCATCTCGGCGATGCGGCCGACACGTTCCTTGATCTGGGCCGCCGCGACCTTGCGGTTGCGCAGCGGGAACGCCAGGTTCTGGGCCACGGTCATGGTGTCGTAGATGACCGGGAACTGGAACACCTGGGCGATGTTGCGTTGCTGCGGCGTGGCGTCTGTCACGTCACGGCCGTCGAACATCACCGTGCCCTGCGAAGGCGTCACCAGCCCCGAGATGATGTTCAGCATGGTGGTCTTGCCGCAGCCCGAGGGCCCGAGCAGCGCATAGGCGCCGCCGTCGCGGAAGGTCATCTTCAGCGGCAGCAGCGCGTAGTCACTGTCCTGCTGCGGATCGGCGCGGTAGGCGTGCGCCAGGTCGAGGTCGATGCGTGCCATCTGTTCGTGCCTCAGAGGTAGGAGATTCGTTCGGGCGCCGACAGCAGTGCGCCGCCGGCATCGAACAGATAGACGTGGGCCGGATGCAGGTACAGCGTCAGCGACGCGCCCAGCGCGAAGTGGTGCACGCCGGTGAACTGCGCCACCATTTCGCCGGCGGGCGTGGATATGTGGACGTAGGTGTCGGAACCTGAGATTTCGGTCAGCTCGACGACACCCGGCAAGGCCAGGTCGCCAGGCCTTGCGGTGGTGCGCAGGGCGGCCGCCCGGACCCCCAGGGTCAGCGAACCACCGGATTGCCTCATCGCTGGCGGCAAGGGCAGTTGCAGGCCGCCCGACAGCTGGAGCATGCCGCTCGCGGAATGGCCGGCCAGCAGGTTCATCGGCGGATCGCTGAAGGCCCGCGCCACCCGCAGCGAGGCGGGTGCGTGGAACACTTCTGCGGTGGGACCGTACTGCAGCACCTCGCCCTTTTCCATCACCGCGGTATAGCCGCCCAGCAGCAATGCCTCGGCCGGCTCGGTGGTGGCATAGACCACCGTCGATTCACCGGCTGCGAACAGTTGCGACAGCTCTTCGCGCAGGCCCTCGCGCAGCTTGTAGTCGAGGTTGACCAGTGGTTCGTCCAGCAGCATCAGCGGTGCACCCTTGGCCAGCGCCCGGGCGAGCGCCACACGCTGTTGCTGGCCGCCCGAAAGCTCGGCCGGATAACGGTCTAGGAATGCGCCGATGTGCAGCTTTTCGGCCAGCGCCTTCACCCGTTCTGCAATGTTGCGGTCGCCGCGCAGCTTGAGCGGCGATGCGATGTTGTCGAAAACCTTCAACGACGGGTAGTTGATGAACTGCTGGTAGACCATCGACACGTTACGTTCGCGCACCGGCACACCGGTCACGTCCTTGCCGTCGACCCGCACCCGGCCGGTGGTCGGGGTGTCCAGCCCGGCCATCAGGCGCATGAGGCTGGTCTTGCCGGCCTGGGTCACGCCCAGCAGCACGGTGACGGCATCGGGTTGCAGCGCCAGATCGATGTCACGCAGCCAGGTTTCCGCGCCTACCGTCTTGCCGACTTTTTCCAGCGTCAATCTCATGACGCCCTTTCGTTACTGTTCAGATGCTTTCATTTTTGTTCTTTTCTGATCGCCAATCGCTGGTACTTACCCGGATCTCTTTCGTTTTTGTTCGTTTTACAGTGCGGATCAACTTTGCGAACATTGCTCTTTTTCTTTTGCCAGCATTCGCGTCCGTTTTGAACACCAACCCACGACAACTGAAACTACTGGCCGCCGTGCGGGCCCGCGGCTCCATGACGGTCGAAACCCTCGCCGAGATGCTGGGCGTCACCCTGCAGACCGTGCGCCGCGACGTGCAGCGGCTGGCCGACGCCGGATCGCTGGCGCGTTTCCACGGCGGTGTGCGCATTGCCCAGTCGACCACCGAGAACCTGGGCCACCGGCAACGCGCGGTGCTGAATGCCGAGGGCAAGGCGCGCATCGCCCGTGCCGTGGCACGCCGTGTACCCAACGACTGCTCGCTGATGCTCAACATCGGCACCACCACCGAAGCCATAGCGCGCGAGCTGCTGCAGCACAAGGGACTGCGGGTCATCACCAACAACCTCAACGTGGCGACCATCCTGAGCGAAAGCCCCGGCTGCGAGGTGATCGTGGCCGGCGGCGTGGTGCGGCCGCGCGACCTGGGCATCGTCGGCGAGGCGGCGGTCGACTTCATCGCGCAGTTCAAGGTCGACATCGCGCTGATCGGCATTTCCGGCATCGAGGTCGACGGCACGCTGCGCGACTTCGACTACCGCGAGGTGAAGGTGGCGCAAACCATCATCCGGCACTCGCGCGAGGTGTGGCTGGCCGCCGACGCCAGCAAGTTCAACCGCCACGCCATGGTCGAGGCGGCCACGCTGCCGCAGATCCAGCGCCTGTTCACCGACCGGATGCCGCCCGAGCCCTTTCCCGTCCTGCTGGCCGAAGCCGGCGTGCAGCTCGACGTCGCCACGGACTGACCTCTTTTCCTTTCACGCCATGACCTACCTTCTTGCGCTCGACCAGGGCACCTCCAGCTCCCGCAGCATCGTTTTCGACGAACGCGGCCGCATCGTGGCGCAAGCCCAGCGCGAACTGCCGCAGTGCTATCCGCGGCCAGGCTGGGTCGAACACGATCCGCGGCAGATCTGGCAGACCCAGCTGGACACCGCACGCGAAGTGCTGAAAACCGCCGGCATCGAGGCTTCGGCCATCCGCAGCATCGGCATCACCAACCAGCGCGAAACCACCGTGGTGTGGGACCGCAAGACCGGCGAACCGGTGCACCACGCGATCGTCTGGCAGGACCGGCGGGCCGAACCCGAATGCGCCCGGCTGCGCGACGAAGGCTGGGAGGCGCGTGTGCAGAAGAAGACCGGACTGCGCATCGACGCGTATTTCTCGGGCACCAAACTCAAGTGGATCCTCGACAACGTGCCGGACGCCCGGGCTCGCGCAGAGCGCGGCGAACTGGCTTTCGGCACCGTGGACAGCTGGCTGATCTGGCAGCTGACCGGCGGCGCGGTGCATGTGACCGACGTTACCAATGCATCACGCACCATGCTGTTCAACGTGCATGAAAACGCCTGGGACGCCGAGCTGCTCCAGGCCCTCGACATACCGCCGAAGATGATGCCGAAGGTGTTGCCGTCGGCCGCCGATTTCGGCACCACGCTGCCCGATCTGCTGGGCAGCCCGGTGCGTATCGGCGGCGTCGCGGGTGACCAGCAGTCCGCCACTTTCGGCCAGGCCTGCTTCAGCGAAGGCATGGCCAAGAACACCTACGGCACCGGTTGTTTCATGCTCATGCATACCGGCAAACGTTTCCAGACCTCGCAGAACGGACTGGTCACCACCAGCGCCGCACAAGCCGGCACACAACCCGAATTCGCGCTGGAAGGCAGTGTGTTCGTCGGCGGCGCTGTGGTGCAGTGGATGCGCGACGGCCTGCGCGCCATCGGCACCAGCGGCGAGGTCGAGGCCCTGGCCAACAGCGTGCCCGACGCCGGCGGCGTGGTGCTGGTGCCGGCCTTCACCGGCCTGGGCGCGCCTTATTGGCAACCCGACGCGCGCGGCACGCTCACCGGCCTGACTCGCGGCACCACCATGGCCCACATCGCCCGCGCGGCGCTGGAAAGCATCGCATTCCAGAGCGCTGCATTGCTCATCGCGATGCAGCGTGATGCGGCTGCCGCGGGCGTTGCGCCGATGCGCGAGTTACGGGTCGATGGCGGTGCATGCGTCAACGACCTGCTGATGCAGTTCCAGGCCGACCTGCTGGGTATTCCGGTCGTGAGGCCGGCGGTCATCGAAACCACTGCGCTGGGCGCTGCCTATCTGGCTGGACTGTCGTCGGGCGTATTCGCCGGCACCGACGAGTTGTCGGCGCTGTGGCAAGCCGAACGACGGTTCGAGCCCGCCATCGACCGGTCTCAGGCGGACGAACGAATGCAACAGTGGGAACACGCCGTCAGGCAGACCACGGCTGGTTGAAAATCCCGGGCATGAACGACATCCGAGAAATTCCCGTACTTGATCTTCCCGTGGCCTTCATCGGCGGCGGCAACATGGCCAGCGCCATCATCGGCGGGCTGATCCGCCAGGGCCTGGACGCCACCCGCATCGAAGTGGTCGAACCCTTCGAAGAAGCCCGCGCCCGACTGGCACAACAGTTCGCCATCACCGCACAGGCCGAGGCTGGCCCATTCCTGTCGCGCGCCGCCGTGGTGGTGTGGGCTGTCAAACCCCAGACCTTCCGCGAGGCCGCCGCAGCCGTCGCGCCGCATGCCCCCAAGGCCTTGCACCTGAGCGTGGCCGCCGGCATTCCCACTGAAAGCATCGCCCGCTGGCTGGACACCGGCCGTGTCGTGCGCGCCATGCCCAATACCCCGGCACTGGTCGGCCAGGGCATGACCGGACTGTTCGCCCGAACGGAGGTCAACGAGGCCGACCGCGAACTCATCACAACCATGCTGCGCCCGACCGGCCGCACGCTGTGGGTGAACGCCGAGCAGCAGCTCGACGCGGTCACGGCCCTGTCGGGCTCCGGCCCGGCTTACGTCTTCTATTTCCTGGAGTCGATGGTCAAGGCCGGACTCGAAATGGGGTTGTCTGCAGGGCAGGCGCGTGAACTGTCCATCGCCACCTTCCAGGGCGCCTCGCACCTGGCGGCGGCATCCGCCGATCCGCTCGAAGAAATGCGCCAGCGCGTCACGTCCAAGGGTGGCACCACCTACGCGGCACTGACGGCCATGGAAAGCGCGGGCATGAAGGACAGTTTCGTATCAGCCCTCCACGCCGCCGAGAAACGCGCCCATGAACTGGGCGAGGAATTCGGTCGCTGATCCGTAGCGTCGACCCGGCCTGCACCTAGCGCAGGCAATACCCCAGCACCACCCCGGCGAACACCGTGGCGCCCAGCCAGTGGTTCAGCCGGAAGGCCTTGAAGCAGCCTTCACGGCTGCGGTCGCGGATCAGCCGCCAGTGCCACAGCGCCTGGCCTGCCGCGGCCGCCATCGCCAGCCAGAACGGCCAGCCCAGGCCCGCATCCTCGAGGGCGACGATCTGCAGCACGATGGCCACGGCGTAGAAGCCCATCACCGCCGCCACATCGAAACGGCCGAGTGTGATGGCGGACGTCTTCATGCCGATCTTCAGGTCGTCGTCGCGGTCGACCATCGCGTATTCGGTGTCGTAGGCCAGCACCCAGCACAGGTTGGCGATCACCAGCAGCACGGCCACCATCGGCACCCGCGCCTGGATGGCGGTGAACGCCATGGGGATGCCGAAACTGAAAGCGACGCCCAGCACTGCCTGCGGCATCGACACCCAGCGTTTGGCGTAGGGATAGAACAGCGTGACGGCCAGCGCACCGAAGGACCACATGACAGTCAGAGTGTTGGTGGTCAGCACCAATCCGAAGGCCAGCACGGCCAGCACCGCGCCGAACACCAGCGCCTCGCGTGTGCTGACGGCGCCGCTGGTCACCGGCCGGTTGGCGGTGCGTTTGACATGCCGGTCGAAGTCACGGTCCGCCACGTCGTTCACACAGCAACCCGCACTGCGCATCAGCACCGTGCCGGCGATGAAGACCAGCAGCAGATGCCAGCCCGGGAAACCGTCAGCCGCTACCCACAAGGCCACCAGCGTGGGCCACAGCAGCAGCAGCCATCCGGCCGGCCGGTTCCAGCGGATCAGGTCGAGATAGAGGGACAGGCGGGACGGTCGGCCAGCAGACATGAAAAACCCGAGACGAAAAAAACTGAGCGGCCATTGTGCCGCTCCGTTTTTCGGAAATCGCCTGATCAGTCCTCGAGCAGCGAACGCAGCATCCACGCCGTCTGGTCGTGCACCGTGCAGCGTGCCGTCAGCATGTCGGCCGTCGGCGCATCGTTGGCCGCCTCGGCCACCGCGATGAAGCTGCGCGCGATACGCGAAACCGTCTCGTGGCCCTGTACCAGGATGGCGACCATCTGCATCGCCTTGGGCGGCTGTGCGGGCACATCGGGCACGGTGGCGATCTTGCTGAATTCGGCGTAAGAGCCCGGCGCATAGTGGCCCAGCGACCGGATGCGTTCGGCGATCACGTCGGTCGAATTCCACAGTTCGGTGTACTGGTCCATGAACATGGCGTGCAGCGAATTGAAGTGCGGGCCGGTGACGTTCCAGTGGAAATTGTGGGTGGTCAGGTACAGCGTGTAGGTGTCAGCCAGCACCCGCGACAGGCCTTCGGCGATGGAGGCGCGGTCAGCGTCGGCGATGCCGATGTTGATGACCGGCGCCCGTGCGCTGCCGGACGAGGGCGCGACAGACAAACCGCCCTTGTTGGGCACCTTGCCGACCGAAGGTGTGGCAGCCACGACGGGTGCGCTGAGTTTCTTGACGTTCTTGGACTTGGTGGCCATGTCGAATCTCCCGATGACGATGAATGCAATGACGAAGGGTTCTGGACCCACGCTGGCAGGCACTTTACCGAGCCTTGCCGTGGTCGCCAACAGCCAGGAACTATGCCTGCGATTGGTGACTCAAGACAGCCGCGTCACGCCTGGAAGCTCGCATGCATAGATCGCGTTGCGCAGCGCGGCGATGGCTTCGTAGCGGGTAAAACTCCGGCGCCAGGCCAGGGACACCCGCCGCGTCGGCGGCACACCGGAAAACGGGATGTAGCGCACATGGGGCGCGTCGTCGTCGGCGCGGCGCTTGGCCGACTTGGGCGCGAATGCCGTCTTGGGCACCGACAGGCGCGGAACCAGGGTTACGCCCATGCCGGCCGCCACCATGTGTTTGATGGTCTCCAGCGACGATCCCTCGAAGCTCTTGCGGATGCCTTCGGCGTTGCTGGAGAAACGCGCGAATTCGGGGCAGACCTCCAGCACGTGGTCACGGAAACAGTGACCCGTGCCCAGCAGCAGCATGGTCTCGCCCTTCATTTCCTCGGCAGTGACGCTTTCGCGGTTGGCCATGTGGTGGGTGCTGGGCACCGCGGCCCAGAAGGGCTCGTCGTACAGCGCGGCGGTAGCCAGGCCGGTATCGGGAAAGGGCTCGGCCACGATGGCGCAGTCGATCTCGCCGGTGCGCAGCATCTCGAGCAGCTTGACGGTGAAGTTTTCCTGCAGCATCAGCGGCATCTGCGGTGTGCGGCTGAGCGACTGGCGCACCAAGTCGGGCAGCAGGTAGGGCCCGATGGTGTAGATGATGCCCAGCGTCAGCGCGCCGGCCAGCGGGTCCTTGCCGCGCTTGGCAATTTCCTTGATGCCGGCGGCCTGTTCCAGCACGCCCTGTGCCTGTCGCACGATTTCTTCGCCGAGCGAGGTCACGGCGACCTCGTTGGCGCTGCGCTCGAAGAGTTTGACTTCGAGTTCATCCTCGAGTTTTCGGATGGCGACCGACAGCGTGGGCTGCGAAACGTAGCAGGCTTCCGCGGCCTTGCCGAAGTGCTTTTCGCGGGCCACGGCAACGATGTATTTGAGTTCGGTGAGCGTCATGGTTGGCGCGGATCATACGCAGGCCCCACCGCCGATGTAACCGCCGCGGGTCGTCAATCCAGGCGATGGGTGTCGTCTGCGGCCTGCGGCGGCGTCTTGATGGCGATGGCCTTGAACCGGCCGGAAGTGGCCATCGAACCCGCATGCGCCGTGCCCTTGGGGATGATGATCAGGTCGCCCGGGCCGATGTCCTGCTGCTTGTCGCCCAGCCAGAACTTGCCGCTGCCCTCGATGATGTATTGCACTTCGTCGGCATCGCGGTGGTAGTGCTTGAAGATGTTGCCGGCCTGCACACCGACGGTGGCGCCGGGCTTGCTGACATAGGTGCGGGAACGGAAGTCCATGTCCGCACGGGAAGGGCCGATCTCGGCATCGGTCATCTGGCCCAGGTGGATGATGGCGGGCACCAGCGGCACGTCGGCCTGAGCCTCGGCGGCCGGCATCCAGCGGGCGCTGAACAGGCCGGCGGCAAAGGCGGTTGCCACGGCCGCCACGAGGGGAAGATGTCGAGTTTTCATGGGTCTGTCTCTGGGTTGTGATGTTTTGGAATCCCGGGCGGATTATGAAGATGCGGGCGCGGTTCAGGCCTTGAGGTATTCGGCCTTGGTACCCAGCCAACGGGCCATGTGGCGAGCCGCCAGCGCCGGGTCGTGGTGCAGCATCTTCGGCGCCAGGTCCCTTGCCCATTCCAGCAGGTCGGAGTCTTCTTCAAGGTCGGCAAAACGCAGCAGCGCGGCGCCCGACTGGCGGGCTCCCAGGAACTCGCCCGGCCCGCGGATCTCAAGGTCGCGGCGGGCGATTTCGAAACCATCCGACGTCTCGGCCATGGCGCGCAGTCGCTCGCGTGCCGACTCGCTGACCCGGCCGCCTTCGTTGGGCGCATACAGCAGCACGCAGGCCGATGCCGCAGCGCCGCGCCCGACCCGCCCGCGCAGCTGGTGCAGTTGCGACAGGCCGAAACGCTCGGCATGCTCTATCACCATCAGCGAGGCATTGGGCACGTCCACACCCACCTCGATGACGGTGGTGCTGACCAGCACGCCCATGCGCCCGGCGGTGAACTCGGCCATCACCGCCTTCTTGTCGGCCGGCGGCATGCGCGAATGCAGCAGGCCGATCACGGTCCCGGGCAGGGCTTCCTGCAGGTCGGCGTGGGTCTGGGTTGCGTTGACCAGGTCGACCGCCTCGCTTTCCTCGATCAGGGGGCAGACCCAGTAGACCTGCCGGCCCTGGGCCAGCTGGGACGAGATTCGTGCCACGACTTCGTCACGCCGGCTGTCGGCCACCAGCTTGGTGACGACCGGCGTGCGGCCGGGTGGCAGTTCGTCGAGCGTCGAAACGTCCAGGTCGGCGTAATAACTCATGGCCAGGGTGCGTGGAATCGGCGTGGCGGTCATCATCAGCAGATGCGGCTCGCGGGGCGCGCCACCCAGATCTCCACCCGCCTTTTCGCGCAGCGCCAGGCGTTGCGCGACACCGAAACGATGCTGTTCGTCGATCACCGCCAGCGCCAGGCTGCTGAACACCACCGGCCCCTGGATGACCGCGTGGGTGCCCACCACCAGCGCCGCTTCGCCGCTGGCGACCAGCGCCAGGGCGGCGGTCCGGTCTTTTTTCTTCTGCCCGCCGGTCAGCCATGCGACCTGCTTGCCGCGCGCCGTCAGCAAGGGCTGCAGCCAGCCGACCAGCTTCTCGAAATGCTGGGACGCCAGGATCTCGGTCGGCGCCATCAAAGCGCACTGGTGGCCGGCCTCGATGCAGATGCAGGCCGCCAATGCGGCGACCACCGTCTTGCCCGCACCGACGTCGCCCTGCAACAGGCGGTGCATCGGGTTGGCATGGCCGTCGTCGGTGGGCACGGCCATGTCGGCGGCGATCTCTTCGACCACCCGGCGCTGTGCCTGGGTAAGGTCGAAAGGCAGGGCGGCGAGCAATCGGGACGGCAGCGCGTCGGCCGTCGTCGGTGCTTCGAGACGTGGCGCGCGCAGGCCGTCGCGGGCGCGCCGGGCTTCGAGTTGCGACAGCTGCTGCGCCAGCAGTTCTTCGGCTTTCAGGCGGCGCCAGGCCGGATGGCTGCGGTCTTCGAGCGTAGCCAGCGCCACGTCGGCGGTGGGATGGTGGAGGAACCACAGCGCGTCGGCCAGCGTCCACGGCGGCGTGTACGGGCCGGCGCCGTGCGGATAGGGATCGGCACGGCGCGGGAGTGTCTCCGAAAGATCGGCCCGCTGCAGGCCCGACTGCACCGCGCGCCTGACATACGCCTGCGGCAACTGCGCGCTGGCCGGGTACACCGGCGTCAGGGCCTCGGGCAGCGGTGCATCGACCGAGGTGAAGTGCGGATGCAGCATGGTGCGGCCGATGAAACCGCCGCGCACCTCGCCCCGCACCCGCACCGTGTTGCCTTCGGCCAGCGATTTCTGGTGCGACGGATAGAAGGTGAAGAAACGCAGCTCGAGCGTGTCGCTGCCATCGTCGATCAGCACCTTCAGCTGGCGCCGGCCCTGCAGCAGCACATCGCAGTGCACCACCGTGCCCTGCACCTGGGCGGTGTCGCCGTTGCGGGTGTCGGCGATGCGCAGGATGCGGGTCTCGTCCTCATAACGCAGCGGCAGATGGAGGGCCAGGTCGATGTCGCGCACCAGTCCCAGCTTGCGCAGCGCCAGCTGGGCCGGGCTGAGCGTCTTGCGTGCGGGAGCGGTGGAAACGGACATGGGAGAATTCTGCCTTCCCTTTTCAACTTTCTTGGCACGGACGTGTCCCGTCCTCAAGCACATGTCACCTGATTCCACGCGCGACTTCACCGTCGCCGATTTCGACTTCGACCTCCCGCCCGAACTCATCGCCCAGCACCCCGCTGCCCGCCGCACCGGCTCGCGTCTGCTGGACGGCCGGGAAGCGACACCGGTCGACCGTTTCTTCGACACCCTGCCCGACCTGCTGCAGCCCGGCGACCTGCTGGTTTTCAACGACACCCGTGTCGTCAAGGCCCGCCTGTTCGGCGAAAAGGCCAGTGGCGGCAAGCTCGAACTGCTGGTCGAACGGGTGCTGCCCGACGGCGACGTGGCCTGCCACATGCGGGTCAGCAAAAGACCGCAAGTGGGCGCGGTGCTGCGCATGGCAGGGGGATTCAGCGCCGTGCTGCTGGGACGCTGGCCCAATGCCGAGGGCCCGCTGTTCAAGTTCCGTTTCGAAGGCGGCCCCGACGACACGCCCTACGACCTGATGGAACGCCATGGCCATGTGCCGCTGCCGCCCTACATCGAACATGGCGATTCGGCCGAGGACGAACAGCGTTACCAGACCGTCTTCGCCCGCGTGCCCGGCGCGGTGGCCGCACCCACCGCCGCCCTGCATTTCGACGAGGAACTGCTGGCCATCCTGGAAGCGCGGGGCATCCACCGCGCCGCCGTCACCCTGCACGTCGGCGCTGGCACTTTCCAGCCGGTGAAGGTCGAGCGCATCGCCGACCACCACATGCACCACGAGCGCTACGACGTGCCCGAAGCCACGCAGCAGGCCGTCGCCGACACCCGGGCCCGTGGCGGCCGGGTCGTCGCGGTCGGCACCACCAGCGTGCGCACGCTGGAAAGCTGGGCGCGTACCGGACAGGCCAGTGGCGACACCGACATCTTCATCACGCCGGGTTTCGAATTCCAGGTGGTCGATGTGCTGATCACCAACTTCCATCTGCCCAAGTCGACCCTGATGATGCTGGTCAGCGCCCTGGCCGGCTACGAGCACGTGATGGGCCTGTACCGCCACGCGGTGGCGCAGGGCTACCGTTTCTTCAGTTATGGCGACTCGATGCTGCTGCAGCGGAAAGCCTGAAACCGATCACGGACAGTTGGTCGGAAGCGCCAAATCAGGCCCTGCGCCAGAGGGCGGAGGCCTCCCCGGTTGCGGCGAACGGATGCAATAGGTGCCCAGCGGCCCTTCGACACGGGTCACCAGGCTGCCGCTGGCACCGATGGTTTCGGTCAGCCTGACCGCGGCCCCCATGTCCTGCGGGACTGCTTTCCATGCATGGGCTGGCACACGAGTCGTCCCGATGCGGGGATCGCCGCCCAATAATCTTCCAAGCGTTTCCGGACTCAGGTCGAGCGGTCGGGCGGTGGCTGCAGGTGCCGCAGGCTCTGCCGTCGGAGCAGTCCGGATGACGCCTGGAACCGCTGCAGCAGCGGAGACGCCGGAAGCCGGCTTACGTCGTGGTGCGACCGGCACCGCGGGTACCAGGGCATTGCTTGCGGGCGTGACGATGCGTCTTGCCTCAACCCACTGAATGGATGCGGAGGCCCTCGGCCGGCGAGCCGACCATCCGTTCGAGGACCAGAAAATCCACAGATGCACCAGGACGACAGGCAGCAAAACCGCTCCGAATCTCCGCCATCTCCTGATTTTCATGTGAGTCATCACTCACATTTTCTCATTTCGTCCGGATCGCGTCCCGGGCGTCAGTCACCGACAATTCCCACCATGCTCCAGTTCGACCTACTCAAGACCGACGCCGACAGCCATGCCCGGCGCGGCACCCTCACCCTGAACCACGGCCCGGTCCAGACGCCCGTCTTCATGCCCGTCGGCACCTACGGCACCGTCAAGGGCGTGATGCCCCGCTCGCTCGAAGAAATGGGCGCGCAGATCATCCTGGGCAACACCTTCCACCTGTGGATGCGCCCCAGCCTCGAAGTGCTGCAGTCCTTCGGCGGCCTGCACGGCTTCGAGCAGTGGAAAAAACCCATCCTCACCGACTCCGGCGGTTTCCAGGTCTGGTCGCTCGGCGCCATGCGAAAGATCAGCGAGGAAGGCGTACGTTTCGCCTCGCCCGTCAATGGCGACAAGCTGCTGCTGACGCCCGAGGTCTCGATGCAGATCCAGACGGTGCTCAACAGCGACATCGCCATGCAGTTCGACGAATGCACGCCATACGACACCAATGGCCACATCACCACCGAGGCCGAGGCCCGCAAGTCGATGGAGCTCAGCCTGCGCTGGGCCAAACGCTGCCAGGCGGAGTTCGCCCGGCTCGAAAACCCCAACGCGCTGTTCGGCATCGTGCAGGGCGGCATGTTCGAGAATCTGCGCCAGGAGTCGCTCGACCAGCTGGTCGACATGGACTTCCCCGGTTATGCCGTCGGCGGCGTCAGCGTCGGTGAACCCAAGGACGAAATGCTGCGCATCATGGCGCACACGCCGCACAGGCTTCCCGCCCACAAGCCGCGTTACCTGATGGGCGTCGGCACGCCCGAAGACCTGGTCGAGGGCGTGGTGCAGGGCGTCGACATGTTCGACTGCGTGATGCCGACCCGCAATGCCCGCAACGGCACGCTGTTCACCCGTTTCGGCGACCTGAAGATCCGAAACGCCCGCCATAAGACCGACCACCAGCCGCTCGACACCAGCTGCACCTGCCATGCCTGTGCCGGCACCAGCGGCGTGTCGTGGGACGACGGCGGCCGCGAGGGTTTCTCGCGCGCCTACCTGCACCACCTCGACCGTTGCGGCGAAATGCTCGGCCCCATGCTGACCACGGTGCACAACCTGCACTACTACCTGAACCTGATGCGCGAGATCCGCGAAGCGCTGGATGCGGGGGCGTTCACCGCTTTCCGCGCCAAATTCAAAGCCGAACGGGCGCGAGGCGTCTGACCGTCACGCCGTCGCGGTGAACATGCCTCTGCGTCGCTGCGCGCAGGCCTCGGGGTCTACTTGCTCAGGTTGAGCTTGGGCACCAGTTCCGCGTAGAAAACACGGTCCTTGTCGATGACGGTCTGGAAGGCCGCTGCGTCGGCATAGGCCCAGCCCAGGCTGGCCTTGGTCAGGGCATCCCTGAACACCGCATCGTCGGCGGCCTTGCGGGCCACGTCGCCCAGCAGCGCGACCACATCCGGCGGCGTGGTCTTGGGCACCGCCAGGCCGCGCCACACGCCCACCGACAAATCAACGCCGCGTTCCTTCAATGTCGGCACCTTCTCGAACATGCCTGCGACGCGCTGGTCGGACATCACCGCCAGTGTGCGCAGCTTGCCGGCCGCCACATGCTGCGCGACCTCACCCGGGCTGACGGTGATGGCGTCCACGTGGCCGCCCAGCAGCGCCACGACGGCGGGAGCGGCGCCCAGGAAAGGCACGTGGTTGACCTGCAGGCCGGTCTTCTCGGCGAAGGCCGCGGCGGCCATGTGCCAGATGGAGCCGGCGCCAGCGTTGGCGATGGCCATGGGGCTCGACCGCTTGCGGGCGTCGGCCATGAATTCCTCGATGTTCTGCCACGGCGCATCGGCCCGCACCGTGATCGCCGACGGGTCGGCGTTGAGCCGTGCGATGGGCTTCAGGTCGGCCGCGGTGTACTTGGTGATCCCCATGTTCGGGATGATGGTGATCTCGCAGATGATGATGCCGATCTTGTAGCCGTCCGGCTTGGCGTTGATCAGTTCGGCGGTGCCGATGGCACCGCTGGCGCCCGGCTTGTTGACCACGATCATCGGCTGCTGCGGAAGGTACTTCTTGGCCGATTCGGCGAAGGCGCGGCCGACCAGGTCGGTGCCGCCGCCGGCAGCCACAGGCACGATCACCTCGATAGGTTTGTTGGGATAGTCGCTGGCCTGCGCGACTACCGAAAAACCGGCCAGTGCCAGGGCACCGGCCGACGCGATCAGCTGGCGCCTGCGGAGTTGGGTTGTCTTCATGTCTTGTCTCTGTGTTTTATAAAAAATATCGAACCGACCCGGCCGGCGATCAATAAGTCGCACGCCCGCCCGAAAGGTCGAACACCGCGCCGGTGGTGAAGGAGTTTTCCTTCGACACCAGCCAACCGACCATGGATGCGATTTCGTCCACCTCCACGAAACGGCCGCGGGGAATCTTCGACAGCATGTAGTCGATGTGGGTCTGCGACATCTGCTCGAAGATCCGGGTGCGCGCCGCCGCCGGCGTGATGGCGTTGACCGCGATGTCCAGTGCTGCCGTCTCCTTGCCGAGGCTCTTGGTCAATGCGATGACCGCCGCCTTCGACGCGCTGTAGGCAGACGCATTCGGATTGCCTTCCTTGCCGGCGATGGATGCCACGTTGACGATGCGGCCGTATTTCCGCTCCACCATGCCCGCCACCACCGCACGGTTGACGTGGAAGGTGCCGTGCAGGTTGATGTTGATCACCCGCTGCCACTCGGCCTGCGGATAGTCGGCCAGCGGGACGTTGGCACCGGCGATGCCGGCGCTATTGACCAGGATGGCGATGGGACCGCTGCCGGATTCGGTTGCCTCGACCGCCGCCTCGACCGCGGGCAGGTCGGTGATGTCGACCTGCACGGTCTGCACCGGCTGGCCCTCGAGCTGCTCCACCGCAACCTTCAGTGCGGCGGCATCGGCATCCCACAGGCACACCTTCGCACCGCCCGCCAGCAGGCGCTGTGCAACGGCGAAACCGATGCCTTGCGCACCGCCGGTGATGACCGCGACCTGGCCTTCGTATTGAGCTGTAGTTGTCATTTTTTCCTCAGGCCGCGACGGTGCGCTGTTGTTGTTCACCCAGGCCGGCGATGCCGAGCCGCATCACCTGTCCGGGCCGCAGGTAGACGGCATCGGGCTTGACACCCATGCCGACACCCGGCGGCGTGCCGGTGGAGATCACGTCGCCCGGCATCAGGGTCATGAAACGGCTGAGGTAGGCGATGAGCTGCGGCACCTGGAAAACCATCGTGCGGGTGCTGCCGTTCTGGTAGCGGTGGCCGTCGACTTCGAGCCACATGTCGAGGTCGTGCGGATTGGCGATCTCGTCGGCGGTGACCAGCCAGGGGCCGGTCGGGCCGAAGGTGTCGCAGCCCTTGCCCTTGTCCCAGGTGCCGCCGCGCTCCAACTGGTAGTTGCGCTCGGAGACGTCGTTGATGACGCAATACCCGGCGACGTGTTTCATCGCGTCGGCTTCCTCGACGTAGCTGGCGGCCGTGCCGATCACCACACCGAGCTCGACTTCCCAGTCGGTCTTTTGCGATCCGCGCGGGATCTTCACGTCGTCGTTCGGGCCGCAGACGGCCGAGGTCCATTTGTTGAAGATCACCGGTTCCGCCGGCACCGGCATGTTGGATTCGGCGGCATGGTCGGCGTAGTTCAGGCCGATGCAGACGAACTTGCCGATGTTGCCGACGCAGGCGCCGATGCGGGGCGAGCCCTCGACCTCGGGCAGCGTGGACGTGTCGAGCTTTTTCAGGCGGTCCAGGGTGGCCGCATCGAGCGTGGCGCCGTGGATGTCGGCCACATGGGCCGACAGGTCGCGCAGGGTGCCCGATGCATCGAGCAGGCCGGGTTTCTCCTGGCCCGGAAGGCCATAACGCAATAACTTCATTCCTTGTCTCCTTGTGGACCGGGATTCTCGAAGCGCGTGGCGGTGCTGCATAGTGAGACCTGTCTATCGGGTAATAACTTGCAGGAATCACCGTGGTCCCGAGCCTGTCATCCATCACATCGAGGCTGCGTTTTCGGCAGCTGTCCATCCTGGTCGCACTGGAGGAGCATGGCTCGCTTCACCGGGCAGCGGAGCGCCTGGGCATGACCCAACCGGGCCTGACCAAGGCCTTGCGCGAGATCGAAGCCACGTTCGGCGCCGAGCTTTTCGTGCGCTCCAAACAAGGGGTTTATCCCAATGAGCTGGGCGACTGCATCATTCGTTATGCACGCCTGATCGACACCGACTTGGGTCATCTGCGCGAAGAGATCGACGGCGTGATGCGCGGCAGCGGCGGCCGGGTGGCGGTCGGTGCCATCACCGGCGCGCTGCATTCGGTGCTGGTGACTGCGCTGTCGCAGCTGCGGGCCTTGCAGCCGGCGCTGTCGGTCGATGTGCGCGAAAGCATCAGCCTGGACCTGCTGAACCAGGTGAAAGAGGGCCGGCTGGACCTGGCGATCTGCCGCACAACCGTCACCAGCCAGGCCGAGCAGTTCGACTACGAACCCCTGCTGGAAGAAGAAGTGGCGGTGGCGGTCGGGCCGAACCACCCGCTGGCCCGTGCCAGGAAAGTGAGCTGGGCGCAGCTGGCCGAGTGCCACTGGATCTTCTATCCGGGCTCCATGCCCTTGCGCAAGCTGCTGGAGCGAGAGTTTCGTGAAGCCGACCTGCCGCTGCCGCCCTACCCGACCGAAACGGCGTCGTCGCTGGTCACCATGCTGATGCTGAAACAGGACCCGCAGATGGTGGCGCTGATGTCGTCCGGCACGATGGATTTCTGCGAGGAACACCAGATCGCCGTGCGCCTGCCGCTGGCGATCAAGTCGCGTCACGAGCCGTACGGCATCGTCACCCGGCGCGGCGCCCGCCTGTCGCCGGCCGCGGGCATGCTGGTGCAGTGCCTGCGCCAGGCGGCACAGGCGCAGACACAGACATGGATGCAGACGCAGCCGGTGTCATGAAGCGGCAGTGGCGATGTCCGGCAGCAGTCGGCCGGGCGCACCGCATGCGTGGCAGAAACGTGAGAACGTGCTTTTCCGGGCGGTACAGCGCTGGCAGTGGTCGAAGAGGCCGATGCCGCAGTGCGGGCAGAAATCGATGTCCGGATCCTTGAGGTTCACCGGGCGTTCGCAGCCCGGGCACACACCCTTGTCCAGCCGCGCCAGGGCGCTGTCGTAGCTCAGTTCGTCGCGGCGCAAGGTCTCGGGTTGCTGTTCCGCCAGCAGCTGCCTTTCTCGGTATCGGGCCAGCGCCTGCACCGCATAACGCCCGACGGCGATGGTCAGCACGATGCCGACCGCGTATCGCACATAGCCGCCGTAGCTCGGCAGGTAGGGCACCAGCTCGACGAAAAAGGCGAACAGTGCGAAGAAGATGAAACCCCAGACGAAAGGCCACCAGACGCTCTTGCGTTTGCGCACGAACAACCAGCCGGCGACCGCCAGCAAGGGCAAGGTCAGGGCCAGGCGATAACCGAAAACCCGCAGCTCGGCGCTGCGGGCGGCGACATCCAGCCGTTGTTGTGCGCCGCGTTCCAGCGCGTCGATCTGCTCCTGCGCGGTTGCGGCCGACTGCTGCGCGTCGAGCAGCGCCTGGGCCTGGGTGTCGACTTCCTTCTGCGCGGCGATCTCGCTGTTTTTCAGTTCGTCGAGCTCGCGGGTGCGGGCGATGAGCTCGCTGTCCTGGTCCGGCCGCTGGGTGCTCTGCCGCGTGGCCAGCCAGTTGCCGAAGGTCTCACGTCGGGACTGGCTGGCCTTGCTTGCCACCTCGCGCTTGAGTTCGGCCTGCTCGGACGCCGCCTGGGCCCGTGCCTGGGCTTCGTTGGCACGGGTGAGCACGTCGCGCGCACGGGCGGTGGCGGCCGGATCCATGAAACGCTCCAGTGTCAGCGAACGTTCCACTTGCGGCAGGTCGCCAACGACCGCGCTGCCCAGCCCCGTCAGGAAGCAGGCGAACACCAGCGCGATCAGCCACAGGCCACGGTTGAACCACTTTTCGGACAGGCGCAGGGATTTGCTCATGGTCTGCTCGGTTTCCTAGAGTTTGTCGGCGCTGAAAAGCCTGCGACGGCTGACGCTGTCGCCCGCCACCATGAATCGTCCATCGCCCTGGTAATGCAGGGTGCGCGGATTGCGCGGGCTGGCGGCGGCGCGTGCGCGCAGCACCTCGAGCACGAAGAAGTCGTAGTCCTTCACCAGCCGCCTGTCGGCCACACGGCACTCGAACTGCGCATGGCATTCCCGGATGAGCGGCGCACCGATGTGCTGCGCAGGCTCCGCGGTCAGCCCGAAAGTGGTGAACTTGTCGACTTCCGAGCCCGAGCAGTTGCCGATGCGCACCACCGCGTCCAGCAGCTCCTGTGTGGGCAGGTTGATGGCGCATTCGCCGCTGCCAGCCACCAGCTTGTGGCTGTGGTTGCCGCGTGCAATGACACAGCCGACGAACGAGGGCGTGAACTCCATCACCGTGTGCCAGCCCAGCGTCATCACGTCCTGTTCGCCCTTCCAGGCCGATGTCAGCAGGATGACCGGGCCGGGCTCCAGGAACCGACGTGCCTGGGCGATGGGAAAGTCGGTTTTGGCACGGCTGCGGGACATGGCGCTGGGAATGGTTCAAGAGGGATTCAGGGGGCGACCAGCATCGCCTTCACCTGGGTTTTCAGCGTTTCCGGCTGTACATCGGCGGCCTGGACGGGCTGACCGATACGCAGGGTGACGCGGTTGAATATCCCGCGGCGGAAGGGCCTGGCCATGGCGCGGGGTTTGCCATCGCGCCGTTCGATACGGCTGAAGAACGAACCCCAGAGCCCGGACAGCGCCATCGGCACCACTGGCAGGTCGATGCCATCGGCCTGCGCCTGCGCCAGGATCTTCATCAGCCCCGGCTGGAAGGCTTGCAACTCGCCGTCGGTGGTCAGCCCGCCTTCTGGAAAGATGGCCAGCAGGTCGCCGCGCCGCAGCACCTCGGCCGCATGGACGAAGGCGGCTTCGTAGATTGCCGGGTCTTCGTTGCGCGAAGCCACCGGTATGGCACGTGCCAGCCGGAAAACCCCGCCGATTACCGGCGCCGCGAAGATGCGGTGGTCCATCACGAAATGGATGGGGCGCGGACTGGCGCCCAACAGCAGCACCGGATCGGCCAGGCTGACGTGGTTGCAGACGAGCAGCGCCGCGCCTTCGGACGGTATGTTCCGGTTGCCTTCGACCCGGAACCGGTACACCAGGTTGGACACCACCCAGGCCAGGAAACGCAGCAGGTATTCAGGCACCAGCCAGAACACGTAACCCGCCACCAGCGCATTAGCGATGCCGGTGAACAAAAACACCTGGGGCACGCTGAAACCGGCGCCCAGCAAGGCCCCCGCCAGCAACGCGCTGACGATCATGAACAGCGAGTTGAGGATGTTGTTGGCCGCGATGATGCGGGCCCGGTGGGTCGGTTGGCTGCGCATCTGGATCAGCGCATACATGGGCACGCTGTACAGGCCGGCGAACAGCGACAGCAAGGCCAGGTCGGCCATCACCCGCCAGTGCGCGGGCCGCGAGACGAAGGCTGCCAGACCAAGCAAATCGGAGCCCGGCAGCGAACGCGAAGCGAAGTAGAGGTCGATGGCAAACACACTCATTCCGATGGCGCCCAGCGGCACCAGCCCGATCTCGACCTGTCTCCGGCTGAGTACCTCGCAAAGTAGCGAACCGGTGCCGATGCCGATGGAGAAAAGCACCAGCAGCAGCGACGCCACATGGGCATCGCCGTGCAGCACTTCCTTGGCGAAGCTAGGGAACTGGCTGAGGAAGACGGCGCCGAAGAACCACATCCAGCTGATGCCCAGCAAGGAACGGAACACCACTGGATTGCCCCAGGCGAGCCTGAGGTTGCGCCAGGTTTCGGTGGCGGGGTTCCAGTTGATCTTCAGGCCGGCGTCGGTGGGTCCGGTCGGTGGAATGCGTTGCGCCGTCAGCCGGCCCGCCACCGCCAGCGCCACGCAGGCGACCGCCACGGTGGCGTGGCCGATTGCGGGCAAGGCCACCAGCACGCCGCCGGCCAGGTTGCCGAGCAGGATGGCGACGAAGGTGCCCATCTCGACCATGCCGTTGCCGCCGGTGAGTTCACGCGGCTGCAGCACCTGCGGAAGGTAGGCGTACTTGACCGGGCCGAAGATCGTGGAATGCAGGCCCATCAGGAACACGCAGCCCAGCAGGACCGCCGCGTGACCTGCCCAGAAACCGAAACCGGCCAGCAGCATGATGGCGATCTCGAGGTTCTTCACCATGCGCATCAGCGCGGTCTTGTCGATCTTGTCGGCGAACTGGCCTGCGGTGGCCGAGAACAACAGGAAGGGCAGCACGAACAGCGCGCCGATCACCAGCCCGGCCAGCGCAGGCGGCAACCACGAAACCGACAACTGATAGGTCACCATGACGGTGAAAGCGAACTTGAAAAGGTTGTCGTTCGCCGCGCCTGCGAACTGGGTCCAGAAGAAAGGCGCGAAGCGCCGCTGGCGAAGCAAGGCGAACTGGTTGGGGGCTGTGTCGACGGTCATGGCGGGGAAGTCTCCTGCGCAGCCGGGCGCGGCCGCCGAAAGATTGTGCCCGGCGCCGGCACCTGCCTGTAGCGTCCGCCGTCGATACACGGTTACACAAAACTTGGCAGCGAACCTACACCGGCTTTACAAAAGCCGGACAGCATGAGGCCCTGTTCAACAAAGAGCCAAGATCATGAACATCCGTCGAACCACTCTTGCCGCAACCATCGCGCTGCTGTCCCTCGGGACGCTGGCTACGGTGCCGACTGCCGCGCAGGCACAGGTCTTCGTGCAGTTGGCCCCGCCGCCGCCGCGTTATGAACGTGTGCCGCCGCCGCGCCGCGGTTATGTGTGGGCTCCGGGCCGCTGGGAATGGCGCGGCAACCGCCATGTGTGGATCAACGGCAACTATCTTCGCGCCCGCCCGGGCTACGCCTATCGCGCACCGGCGTGGGAACAGCGCGGCGAACGCTGGGAGATGCGGCGCGGCGGCTGGGACCGCGACGGCGACGGCGTACCCAACCGCCGTGATCACCGTCCAAACGACCCGCGCCGTTATTGAACCCGGGAACGGCTCTCAGGCTTCGGTGATGAAAACGGTCAACACGCCGGTGTAGCCATAGATGTGGTGGCGGGCGATTTCTCCGCCTGCAAAAAACCCCACCAGCGGCACATCACCCAAAGCATGCCGGATCAGCTGCATTTCGGCATTGGGCGCGCCGAAATGCGGGCCTCCCCGACCGGCGCAACTGACATAGATGGCACCGGCGATATGGCGTCCGCCGGTCGTCGGCAGCGGATAGGCCAGGCCTGCGCCCGCTACGGGAAGTTCCTCCGGTTCCAGTTCTTCGCGGATCTCGGCGCAGACCCGCAGCAGGTCTGCGCGGGCCGCGACCGGGTCACGCCGGCAGAAGGCGATCTGCATGCCCTTGCGCACCTTTTCCGCCACCGCGATGCCTTCGCGAGCGGTGTCCAGTCCGATGATGTGGCGCACCCAGGTATCCACGCCAAGATGACCGGCACGGCCGATCAGTTCCATGGCGGCACCGTCGACCGGATCGAGCATTCCGACCAGCGTGCGACGCACCACCGCCAGGGCCTCCTGCGGGTCGTCGAGGCTGATGGCGGCCTCGGCCAGCAGAGTCTGCAAGGCGGGTTCCCCGTCGAGCTTGAGCAGTACATGTTCGTCGGCCTCGGTCACAGTGTGGGCCCGGCCGATCGGCTGGCAGCCCTGCGTGACGCGCGACTTCAATGCCACGGCTTCACCGAAAGCGACACCCGAAAGTCCTCCGACGAACACACCGCTGGCCGCGCCCTGTCCGCGGATATTGCCGTTGCCGCCGACCGCGAACTGCACCGCCCTGTTGCGGCTTGACGCCAGGCCACCGAACAGGAAACCGGTCGCCGTGCGATCGGCCATCTCAGTCACCAGTTCGGCGATGTCGGGCATCTGCGCGTCGGCATGCAGCAAGGCGGTGTGGGCGTCGAAACTACCCGTGGCCAGCGAGCCGAGCGGCGCTACGCCGGAGAACACCCGGTACTGGTCCGGCGGCAGTTCGCACAACATCAAGCACAGGGCCGGCTCATCCAGATATTCGGCATTGTTGACCGCAATACCGACACCCACGGTCCCGGCCCAATCGGTGATTTCGGGCAACTCGGCACTCAGCGTGGCGAGGATCTCCTCGGCCGATTCGGCGTAATGGTCGGTGATGTACAGCAGGCCCAGCGTGGGGTGGCGCGCATGGCCCGGCAATGCCAGTTGGGCGCGCAACTGCGCAAGCACCAGGCCGGTGGCCATACGCCATTGGGGATGGGTGGCGTGGCCACAGGGAAAAAGATGCATGCGTGAAGGACCTGGAAACCTCGATTGCTGTGTCAGCGGGTGCGGCCTGGGGCCTTCTTGGCGACCGGTTTCCGCGGAACGGCCGACTTGCCGGACCCGGTCTTTTTTGCGACCGCCGTCATTGTTGTCTTCCGGGCCGTCTTGGCCGGAGCCCGCTTTCGAACCGTAGCCGGCGCTGGTGGCACAACCTTCACCGCCGCCTGGGCGACCTCCGCCGCCATGCGACCCGCAACGTCGAAAGCCTGCCGCGCGGCCTCGTGCAGGCCGACGGGGTTGGCACGTGCCTGCTCGGCGGCCTCCTGCATCGCGCCCGCGGCGATCTGCTGGAACTGGCCGGCCAATGCGTTCCACCACTGCAGCGGATCCACCGCGGGCGGCGCCGCGCCGGCCGCATCCGTCTGGCCCGGTGCCGGTGCATCCGGCTGTGCAGGCGGCATGGCAGTCGACGAAGCCGGTGCCGCCGTGCTGTCTCGCCGGGTGTACATGTCGTCGTACGGGCCAGAGCCAGAGCCGGCACCGCGATCGGCTGGCGGTATGCCAGCCCGATGGAAACCGAATGCGCTGGCCAGGTCGTTGACCTGGACGTTCATGCCACGCAAGGTGGCCAGCGTCATCTTCTGGACTTCCAGTGCCTGGATGGTGGCAGAGAGCGCGCGGGCATTCTGTTCGAGCCAGAACTGCACCGTCTTGAGTTCCCCGATGCGTTTTTCGATTTCTTCGGCCTGCAGGGTGGGCGCCACCCATTTGGACCAGTCGGGCGCACCCTGCGGCACACCGCCAGTGGCGCCCTGGGCGGCGGATTTCACCAGCCCCTGCAGAAAGTCGAAGCCCGGCACGAATGCTCCGAAGCCGGAAGCGCTGTTGTCGCTCATGGTGTTTCTTGCCTCCGGCGGTCCACAAGCCGCCCGTGCCGCATCAGCTTACCGCAAGCTTCGCGGGTCCTTGCGAACATGAGAGCAGGCAAGTTATTGGTAAAGTTTCTTGAAGGTCAACGCGTGTTGTATACATCTGTCTCCTGATGTAACGTGATTTGTTCGGACAGCCTATCGCCATAAGCCCGCTGATAAGCTGCATGGAAGCCCATGCTCACCTGCAACGGGCGGCAAGCAACGAAGGCGAAGACTCAGGAGATGCGAAACAGTACGCGGGCCCGTTCTCTACCGACCTGGCATGGCCACGCGTTCGGGCTTGCGCTGGCGGCCTGCGTAGCGGGTTTGTCGGCACCGGCGGCAGCAGCGGCGCAGCAGGACTGTGAAATCGGCGGCGCACGCATCGACGCTGCCGCCAGCGGCGCTTTGCAGGGACGTTCGGGATTGCTGCGCTGCCGCGACCACGACAGCAACGACGTGGTACGCGAGCAGGATGTTCAGAACGGGCGTTTTGTCGGAGCGGTGCGGTATTACAGCCACGGCCGGCTCAGCCGCGAGCAGACCCTGAACGAGCGGGGCAATCTCACCGGACGCAGCCGCGAATTCGGCCCGCTCGGCCAACTGGTCCGCGAAGGCACCTACGACAACGGGGCGCTGGTCGGCCTGGCCCGCAGTTTCCACCCCGACGGCCGCCTTCAGCGCGCCAGTTTCTACACCGCCGAAGGCGAAGTCGCTTACGCCGAATTCACCCGGCGTGGCGAGTTGCGTTCCCTGCGTTGTGCAGACCGGCCGCTGCTGGTCCCGGCGGTCGATGACGCCAGCCTCTGCGGCTTCAAGGCCAAACCCTCGCAGGTGGTCTTCCTTGCCGAAAACGGCACCTTGCGCGCACGCGCGACGTTTTTGGCGGGCCGCCGCACGCGTTATGAAACCTTCCAGGACAACGGCCTGCCGGCCACCGAGGAAGAACTGGTGGCCGTCGGCCGTATCGAGCGCATCTTCGGTGCCGACGGCGTGCGACGCCGCGAGGTGCTTTGGACGCTCAACGACGGCCAGGGCGTGCGGGAACGCGAGCAGGAATTCGCATCGTCGGGCACGCTGACCCGCGAGCGCCGCTGGAGCCAGGGCCAGCTGGTCAGCGAACAGACCTTCTATCTCAACGGCCTGCCGCGCAGCAAGGCGCGTTACACCGGCACCGGCAACGGGCGCCGGCTGGAGACGCAGGACTATTATGAAAACGGAACCCTGGCAGCCGAAGGCAGCTACATCGACACCGGTCGTTATGCACCCACGCCGGTGGGCACCCATCGGCAGTTCGATCCACTGGGTCGCATCAAGTCCGAGGCGGTCTACGACAACCGGGGCCGCCTGCTGCGCGACGACGAATTGCCGGAGGAAGCCGCACGCCGCTCCGCGATACGCTGAACCGGCTTCAGTCGACCATCAGCATCTCGTGCGCGATCGCGCCGAAGATCGACTGGCCGTCACGGCCCTTCATTTCGGTGCGTACGGTGTCATGGGCCTGTAGCCAGCCGGTTTTGGCAACACCGTCCTGCAGCGTTTCCATCGCCCGTTTTTCGACAATGGCGCCGTAGCCCCGCGGCCATTCCAGTTCACCCGCGGCCTGGGTCTTTCGCCCGCCCCGGCCGACCTTGGAGGTGTCGCGCGGCGTACCTGCATTGCTTACCGGACCGGATCCCACGATGGTGCCGGCCCTCACACGTCCCGCACGGGCCATGGCGGCGACGAGTTCACCGAAGTGGAAAGCCATGTCCACGCCCGCATCGCACATGCCGACCTTGCGACCGTTCCAGGTGGTCTGCAAGGTGCCCGCCAGACGTCCGCCCTTCCATGCAGGGCCCAGTTCGTCGGGTGTCACGGCCACCGGACTGAAGGCCGTGGCGGGCCGGGCATGGAAGGCGTCCTTCGGTGCCCGCAGGGCGATGCCATTGGCCAGCATCAGCAGCCGTATGCCTTCGACGGCACGGTCCGGGCCGCAGCCGACCGGAATGTCGCCGGTGATCACGGCCAGGCCGGACTCGAAGTCGGCATCGGCATCCGGCAGCCCCACCGCGTCGTGCGCGCCCAGCAGCTCCGCGCCGCCTAGCCGCCGCAGCCAGGGTTCCGCAGCACCCGCGGCCACGGCCGGTTCGCTGTTGGCCGCCAGGTGCTGGATGCCGTCATGGTTGGCATAGGCGTGGCCCTCGGCCTGGCCGAATGCGCGTGGCAAGGGTGCCATGCAGCGCTCGGGTTCGAAGGCGAATCCGTGGCGCACACGGCCGGCGTTGAGGTCGTCGTACAGATCCTGCAACTGGGGCGAAAGGAAGTTCCAGTCGTCCAGCACAGCCTGCAAGCGGCTGCTGATGCCGGTCGCATAATGGGCCGAAGCCAGGTCGCGCGACACGACCACCAGTTGGCCGTCGCGCGATCCGTCTTGGTAGGTGGCGAGTTTCATCTTTCGATTGTCGCCTCAGGCCACCGCCGCCTGCCCTGCCGGCCCTCCCGCCAGTCCTTGGACCCACTCTTCTCCAGAACGCCTTTCTCCATGCGCCGAGCCGCGTCGAACGCCTCTCCCGTCCCACCGTCCTTTGCCGGACCACGACTGCCGCGCGGTCGCATCGCGCTGCTGGTCGCCGCCGTGCTGCTGGGACACGTGCTGGTGCTGGGATGGTTGCCGATGGGGTCGCCGACCGGTCATCCGCTGGACGATAAAACCATTCACCTGGTGACGCGGGTGGTGCCGGTCGCACCGCCTCCTCCTCCGCCACCGCCGCCGGCGCCAAGACCTCGCCCCGCACCTCGTCCGGCAACGCCTGCCGCCGATCCGGCGCCCGCCCGGACGACGGAACCGGCACCGGACGACACCGATCCCGCAACCCCCACCGAAAGTGCCACCGCCACCGCCACCGCTGACCCAGGCAGCACCGAACCCGTGGGTGCACCGGCGCATTCGCCCGCCGAGCCGCCGCCGCCGCCCGCCGCACCTGTACCGGCGCCGCCCATCGGGTTGCCGGCACCGGTGGTGCTGCGCTACAGCATGACCGGCAATTCCAAGGGACTCACCTACCATGCCAACGCCGAACTGCTGTGGCAGCAGGACGGCGCCCGCTACACCGCCCGCATGGAAGTCAGCGCCTTCCTCATCGGCTCGCGTGTACAGACCAGCGAAGGCAACATCGGTCCTGCCGGGCTGGAACCCGAGCGGTTCGGCGACAAGGCCAGGCGTGGCGAACAGGCCACCCATTTCGACCGGGCCAACCAGCGCATCGTCTTCAGTTCCAACGCACCCGAAGTACCCCTGCCACCCGGCGCACAGGACCGCCTGGGCGTTTTCCTGCAACTCGCTTCGCAGCTCGCAGGCGACCCGTCGCGTTATCCCCCTGGCACTGCCATTGCCATCCCCACCGCCGGTCCGCGCGACCTGGGCGACTGGACATTCGTCGTCGACGGACCGGAAACCCTGGACCTTCCCATCGGCACCCAGGCCACCGTCAAGCTTGACCGCGCACCTCGCAAGGAGTTCGATACACGGGTCGAAGTCTGGTTTGCGCCAGCACTCGGCTATCTGCCGGTCCGCATGCGGATTACCCAGCAAAGCGGCGATTTCATCGATCAGACACTGAAATCGGCAGACCGGCCCTGAAGGATGTCCACATGGCGGCGGCGACTTGTCCTACCCGGTTATGCTCTCCGCGGGACTGGTCGAAAAACGCGGTCCCCTTGAAACTGGCATCAAGGTTGCTAACTATCAGAGACCGATGAAAGGCAAGCACCATGCAGATGCTTTATGACTCCGAGAGTTTTGTCGTCGTCCACATGGCTCCCGACGACGACGAGGCCCAACCCGAAACCACAGCGCCGCAATTGGCACGGCATGGCTTCGAGATCGTCGACAAACGTTCGGGCAAGGAGGTCTACCTCGACGGATCCTGGGCCGAGATGTTCCAGGAAAAAATCCTCGACTGGCAGCGCAATACGCCGACCCAGGAAGAGGTCGAGGACACGCTGGACAGCTATGCCGGGCTGGCACAGAACCCGGTCATCGTCCACTGACCACCTGCCGGGCTGGAACGTCCGGCCAGGCTTTTGGAGTTACGCGCCGCGGAGCAATCCGGCGGCGCGTCTTCTTTTCAAAGTCCGGTTCTTGTCGGGGTCACTGGCGTGAAGCCATGGTGAAGCTGTGCATAGTGGCGTCATGAAAAGCCGACTTACCTTTCCCTGCCTTTCGCTCATCGTGTCCGCCGCGCTGCTGGCAGGATGCGCGGGGCAGCCGCCCGGAAACACGCGCAGTGCGGCGCCGGACGTGCTGATGCTGGGCGAACGACACGACGCCCCGGGGCAGATGGAGCTGGTGGCCGAAGAGCTGACGCGCCTTTCGACGCAGGGCTGGCTGGCCGCGCTGGCCATCGAAATGGCACCGGCCGGAACCACTACAGCCGCGCTGCCACGCGACGCCGACGCTCCGGCCATCCGCAAGGCGCTTTCATGGAACGAAAAGGCCTGGCCGTGGGATCGATATGCAGGCCCCGTCAGGGTCGCCGTATCTGCCGGCGTGCCGGTGGTCGGTGCCAACCTGCCGCAGGACCAGATCAGGACAGCCATGGACGATGTATCGCTGGACGCCCAGGTGAACGATGCCACCCGCGTCCGCCTGGCCACTGCCATCCGTGAAGGCCACTGCGGCCTGATGCCCGAGAACCGCATCGCACCCATGGTGCGGGTCCAGATCGCCCGCGACCGCAGCATGGCGCACACGCTGGCCGAGTCGGCGGTTGCCGGCCGCACCGCGGTGCTGCTGGCGGGCTCGGGCCATATCGATCGCGATCAGGGCGTGTTGCAGCATCTGCCGACAGAACTGACGGTGCGCAGCATCGCGCTGGTGGCGCAAGGCGATCATCCGTCCGGCCATTTCGATGCGAGCTGGGCTACCCCTGTTGCCAGGACCAGTGATCCCTGCGCGGCCCTCGCCCTGCAGATGCCGGTGGGCGCGGACAAATCCCGACGCTGAAACGGACGTCTGCGGCCTGCGACAATCGACAGGCTATGAATCAAGCCTACATCCTCACGCTGTCCTGCCCCGACCGTCCGGGCATCGTCCATGCCGTCTCCGGATTCCTGTTCGATCGCGGCAGCAACATCGAGGAGGCCGCGCAGTACAACGACCATGCCACCGGCCTGTTCTTCATGCGGGTGCAGTTCCAGGCCGAATCCGACGGTGCGGTGCTGCGGGAAGCGGTCGGTGCCTTTGCCGCCGGCCTTCAGATGTCGTGGAGCCTGCATGCGCAATCCGAGCCGGTGAAAACCGTGCTGATGGTCAGCAAGGAAGGGCACTGCCTCAACGACCTGCTGTTCCGCTGGAAGAGCGGCCTGCTCGCACTCGACATCCGCGCCATCGTCAGCAACCACCGCGATTTCTACCAGCTGGCGGCCAGCTACAACGTGCCGTTCCACCATATCCCGGTGACGGCTGCCACCAAGCCACAGGCCGAGGCCAAGCTGTTCGAGATCGTCGAGTCCGAAGGTGCCGAGCTGGTGGTGCTGGCGCGCTACATGCAGGTGCTGTCCGACGACCTTTGCCGCAAGCTGGCAGGGCGGGCGATCAACATCCACCACAGTTTCCTGCCCAGCTTCAAGGGCGCCAAGCCCTATTACCAGGCGCATGACCGCGGCGTGAAACTGATCGGCGCAACCGCCCATTACGTGACGGCCGACCTGGACGAAGGTCCGATCATCGAACAGGACGTGGCGCGGGTCGACCACAGCAAGACGGTCGAAGACTTCACCGCCCAGGGGCGCGACACCGAAAGCCAGGTGCTGGCGCGTGCCGTCAAATGGCACAGCGAACACCGCGTGCTGCTCAACGGCCACAAGACGGTCATCTTCAAGTAAGCCCATGGACACGGCGGCGAGCAACGCGGCCCGGCGCATTCCGCCGATCCAGTGCCTGCTCACCTTCGAGGCGCTGGCCCGGCTGCGCAGCGTCAGCCAGGCGGCCGAAGAGCTGTGTGTCACCGCCAGCGCGGTCAGCCACCGGGTGCGGCAACTCGAACAGATCATCGGCACCAAGCTGTTCGGCCGCGCCGATTTTTCGCTCACCACCGACGGCAACCATTACCTGGGACAGGTGCGTGAAGGGCTGGCGGCGCTGTCGCGGTTTCCGGACGGCAGCGCCGGCGTCGGCGGCCGTCGCAAGGTGCGGGTCGCCGTCACACCGACCTTCGCACGCTCGTTGCTGATCCCGCGGTTGCGCCAGTTCGGCGAGGCCTATCCGGAAATCGACCTGGCCCTGCAGGTCAGCATTCCGCTGCTCGACGTGGTCGCCGAAGACGCCGACCTGATGGTGCGTTTCGGCGCCGGCCGTTATTCCGATGTCGAGCATGTATGCCTGGCGCGTGACGTGCTCACCCCGCTGGCCTCGCCTGCCTACCTGCGTGAGCACGGCCCTTTCGACACCCCCGCCGACCTGGAGCGAGCCATCCTGCTGCGTTCTCCGCTGGACCCCTGGCGCACCTGGTTCGCGGTGCAGGGCCTCGACTGGCCCGAGCCGACCGACGGGTCTTCGTTCAACGACATCGGCCTGATCTGCGACGCCGCAGCCCAGGGGCTGGGCGTGGCACTGGTGCGGCTCAAGCTGGGTGCGCCCTGGCTGGAAAACGGTTCGCTGGAACGCCTGTTCGACCTCGACGTGCCCAGCCCGCATGCCCACCATCTGTGCTGGCGCACCGGCACGATGGATCGCTGGGAATGCGCCGCCTTCGCCGACTGGCTCCGCAAGAGCCTCGCCTAGGCCAGGGCCGCCAGCCCGGCCTGCAGGGCCTTCAGGTCCATCGGCAGGCCGACATAGTTTTCGGCCAGTGCGGCAGATGCGGCCTGCGACCCGACCAGATAGCCCAGTTCGGCGTCCTGCATCTTCTGGCCGAACTCCCCGGTTTCCGGAAAGCGGTGCATCAGCGAGGTGAACCACCACGAGAAACGCTCCGCCCGCCACACCCGCTGCAGGCAGCGCTGCGAATACTGGTCGATGCCGGCCGCGCTGTTCTCGCGGTAATGGTCGGTCAATGCGTCGAACAAAAAACCCACATCCGACGCTGCCAGGTTCAAGCCCTTGGCGCCCGTCGGTGGCACGATGTGCGCCGCATCGCCGGCCAGGAACAAACGGCCGAAACGCATCGGCTCGGCCACGAAACTGCGCAATGGCGCGATGCTTTTCTCGAGCGACGCACCCGTCACCAGGCGCTCGCTCGCTTCCGGGTCCAGCCGTAGCCGCAGTTCGGCCCAGAAGGCATCGTCGCTCCACGACTCCGCCTTCTCGCCGTCCGGTACCTGCAGGTAATAACGGCTACGGGTCTTGCTGCGCATGCTGCACAGCGCAAACCCGCGCGATGTGTTGGCGTAGATCAGCTCTTCGGACACCGGCGGCACGTCGGCCAGCACACCCAGCCAGCCGAAGGGGTAGACCTTTTCATAGGTGCGCAGGGCAGACACTGGCACGGCCTGCCGGCTGGGGCCGTGATAGCCGTCGCAGCCGGCGATGAAATCGCAATGCAGCACCTGCTGGCGACCGTCCTGCATGAAACGTAGCTCGGGATGCGGGCCGTCGAAGCCGTGCAGGCTGACGTCGGCGGCTTCGTAGATGGTGGTGAGCCCGGCCTCGGTGCGGGCGGCCATCAGGTCGCGGGTCACTTCGGTCTGGCCATACACCATCACGCGTTTGCCGCCCGACAGGTGATGAAGATCGATGCGGTGACGTTGTCCCTGGAACAGCAGTTCGATGCCATCGTGCGGCA